>CAVQCN010000005.1:0-463615 GCA_963711035.1 uncultured Chloroflexia bacterium | reverse complement strand
AGGAGGCGCGAGGGCGTCGCCATGAGTACATGATGCTTGAACACGTCCTCTACGCGATGGCGGAGGTGGAGAGCGCCCAGCCGATCCTCAAAGCCCTGGGTGTCGATCTGAAGCAGCTCCAGTCAGACATCGATTTGTTCTTTGCCGAAAGCGTCGAACCCATGCGGTCCGAACGCCCCCCGAAACAGACGCCGACCCTTCATCGGGTGATCGAGCGCGCTGCACGACATCTACAGGCAGCGGGCAAAGATTCCATCGACACCGGAAACCTTCTCGCCGCGTTCTTCCTGGAGCCTTCTTCGCATGCCGTCTACCTCTTGCAGAAGCAGGGCGTTACCAGACTAGACGTTCTGGAATACGTCGCTCATGGCATCGCCAAGGTCAGCGAGGAAGGTGAGACCGTAGGGGGAGGATACGAATCAGAGGATGAAGACGAGGCGGCCAGCAAGAAGAGTGCGCTCGAGTCGTTTGCCATCGACCTTGTCGCGCTGGCGAAAGAGGGTGGCCTCGATCCGCTGGTCGGCAGGGAGCGAGAGCTGGACCGCGCCATTCATGTCTTGAGCCGTCGACGCAAGAACAACGTCGTCTTCGTCGGCGATCCAGGCGTCGGTAAGACTGCCCTGGTCGAAGGGCTGGCTCTGCGCATAGCTGAGGACAAGGTGCCTTCGATCTCTGAAGGATGCCCACATCTATTCCCTGGACATGGGGTCGCTCGTCGCCGGAACCAAGTTCCGCGGCGAGTTCGAAGCGAGACTCAAGGCGGTCATCGCGCAGTTACAGGGCAAACCGAACTCCATCCTCTTTATCGATGAGATTCACACCATCTACGGCGCCGGCGCCACAGGTGATGGCTCGCTCGACGCCTCGAACCTGCTGAAGCCGGCCCTGTCCAACGGAACACTGCGGTGCATTGGCTCGACAACCTTCAACGACTTCAAGCGGGTGTTCGAGAAGGACCGCGCTCTCGCCCGCCGGCTTCAGCGCATCGATGTGCTCGAGCCCTCGGTCGAGGAAACGGTCGAAATCCTGCGCGGCCTCAAGAAGCACTACGAGGACCACCACCACGTGGTCTACACATCCGAGGCGTTGACCGCCGCCGCTGAGCTTGCTAGCACCCACATTAACGAGAGCATGCTGCCCGACAAGGCTATCGACGTGATTGACGAAGCCGGCGCTATGGTCCAGCTTCGCAGTGACGCGCCGGGTGGCGAGGTTACTCCAGTTGAGATTGAGGCAGTCGTTGCCAGGATCGCCGGGATTCCCACGAAGACGGTTTCGACCTCGGATCGTGACCGGTTGGCGATCCTCGAAGACGAGTTGAAGCAGGTTATCTTCGGCCAGGATGAAGCCATTGAGAACCTGGTTTCGGCCATCAAGCTTTCGCGGTCAGGTCTGGGCGCACCCGACAAGCCGATTGGCTCGTTTCTCTTTTCCGGCCCTACCGGTGTCGGTAAGACCGAACTGGCAAAGCAATTGGCAAGCATCCTCGGCGTCGAGTTCATTCGACTCGACATGAGCGAGTACATGGAAAAGCACACCGTCTCGCGATTGATCGGCGCCCCGCCGGGTTACGTTGGTTTCGATCAGGGCGGACTACTGACCGATGCCGTGCGCAGAACGCCGCATTCGGTCCTGGTGCTGGACGAAATCGAGAAGGCACATCCGGACGTCTTCAATATTCTGCTTCAGGTCATGGACCACGCGACACTGACCGACAACAACGGCCGCCGGGCCGACTTCCGCAATACGATCCTGATCATGACGACCAATGCCGGGGCTCAGGAGTTGACGCGAGAGGCCGTCGGCTTTGGCTCGCCGAGTGCACAGAGGACGGACCGACAAGCGATCGAACGCACCTTCAGTCCCGAATTTCGCAATCGGCTGGACGCCTGGATAACCTTTTCCACTCTCGCGCCCACGACCGTGGACATGATTGTGGATAAGTTCGTTAGAGAGCTGGAGGTCCAGCTGCAAGCGAAGGCCGTGAAACTTGAACTAGACGGGGAGTCGCGGCGCTGGCTGCGAGAGAAGGGCTACGATAGGCTCTACGGGGCCAGGTCCATGGGCCGGGTGATCCAGAACGAGCTGAAACGTCCTCTCGCTAACGCGATCCTGTTCGGTGAACTGGCCAAGGGTGGCACGGTGAAGGTCTCCATTGGTAAAGGCGAGCTTGGCCAGGACCACCTGCAACTGGACTACGAGGGCCCTGCAACCAGTCCAACCGAACACTGACAGCCCGCAGAATCAGTAGTTGGTTACGTCGAGCCTGCACCACGCCGTCATCGTGTCGGTTAGTGCTCGGTTTGTTTGCAGGCGGTCTTCGACCTAGCAGGGGCTAAAGACCTTCAGTCCACCATCCCACGTGGCGTGAATCACAGTAGCGACAGCCTGGCCCTTCTTTCCGAAGCTAGCGATCGCTCCGTGAATTCAATCAGGCACAAACTCACTTTCAATCGTGAGAGCGTAGTGTACGGTTGCGGTCTAGACCGCCATTGTCAGGAGTACCGATGCCAGCTGCCGGCGCACATGAGCAGGCCTCTCAGGAGCGCACTCGACGAGGGGAGCCAGGGTTGGCCGCTCCGTCGAAACCGGACCAGGCGAAGCCCCTTCCAGGGGCTGGTCTTCTAGCTGGCCGCAACATCCGTCTGTTGCAGCAGTCGCTCGGCAATGCCAGCTTTGGCCGTTTGCTTTCTGACTCATTGGCAGATTCTGCCTTACTGCCCTCCATTCAAAGGCAAGCCCGTCCTGCACCGACCAGGGGAGCGCGCAGGCGCAGGCCTCCCACGCCTCTTACTGCAGAGCAGCGCGACGAAAGAAGGTACCAGTCTGCCCTCGCGGGGCACAGAAGAGACCTGGCAAGGCTCGACGGTTTCGTCAAGGCGGGGCTTCATTCGCGCGACATCATGACACGCAACTCCTGTCAGCAGGTCACGACGCACCGCATGAAGGTCTACGCCCTCACGCCCACACATGACTCGGCGAGCCGGGCTGCCGCGGCCGGACATCCCGGTGGCGTGGCCTACTTCTCCTATCCTGCTGGCGCGCTGTACGAAGCTGTGACTCCCTACACCCGCCACCGGGCAGGAGACGCGACCTGGAACAACTCCAATGTTGAATTCGAGGACTCACCGACAGTGGACGGCTTCCAGAGCCCCGGAAAGATCGCTTTCATGCATTCGGCGATCGCACAGGGCAGAGACTACTTCTGGTCGGTGCTTCGCCACGAGGTGCAGCACTTTGTCGATCTCCACGGGGACACGGACATTGAAGGCTATAAGACCGAATTCCGCGCCTACTGGCTCGGCAGCCGCGAGTACAACCGCATATCGCCGACGAGGATGGTTCGCCACAAGGGTTACCGATGGAATGCCCGTCAGTACGCGATCTTCAACAACCTCTACACGAGCACCGATTACGCGTATGTGAAAACGGCCTGGGACGCCGAGAACGGCCAGCCGGCAGCATCACGGACCTTCCAAAATGCGGTTGTTGCCTTCACGCGTCCAGAGAGCATCAACCCCCAAAACTCCGTGCGCATCGCCGACTTCATAACTGCTCTCCAGGCGGTGTCGCCCGCAGCGTGCGCTCGCGACACCGCGGCATCGCCTGATCCCTCGGTGGCAGCGGTGAGAAGGACCCTCCGATCCTTGGATTGGCACGATCGCAACGCTGCCCGGCGCAGCAGCGAGCTTCAAGCGCTTATCCGGTCGAAGACTAGCGGCCGGGTCACCCGGGAGATCACCCGGAGGTTACGCCGGTGAGAAGGCCGCCGCCGTTCTTCACGCTCGCCCCTTCCGGAAGATTTGGCGTTGCTGGAACAGGCGGGCAGCTGTTCCGATGGGTTGCCGCCGGGGATAGATCGGGTGCCCTCGAAGAGCTCGGGCCGGGAGTTGAGGCTGCGGTCAACGATGCCGGTTCTGTTGTCGCCGGAAAGGATGGCGTGCTCCACGTCTGGATTCCTGGTGAGGAGGAACGCGTCCATGAAGCAGTCACTCCTGCCTATCCAGCCGTCGGCGAGCAAAGAGTCGTTCTCCTGTCTCGAGATGAAGATGGCCACATGATGGAAGTGTTCGATCTCCCCAAACTGGCCCCGCGTGGCGATCCAGTGCACTTGGCCCTGGAAGAGATCGGTGGCTGTCTCGTGCACGATCCGCTCGCTCTCGTTTGGGGCCTGACCGCCGAGGGGCTTGGCGTCGAGCTGCACGATTTTTCAGCGGCTCAGGTGTTATGGCGCGGGGAGGCGGCTCCGCCTGACTGGGAAGGCTGGTGTTTCGGTCCGGATAGACACCCGATGTGTTGGACTGAAGCAGGGTTCACAGTTATTGACCCCGCCCGACGGAGGGTGGTGAGCCAACACGCTTGGCCGGGGATTGAGCTGGCCGCTGCCTCTGCAGACGGCGCCCTCGTTGGATGGGCAAGGTTCGATGCAGACGACGACACAACCGAGTCTCTGTTAGTGACTCGTGGCAACGTTCATTCAGCCGCGTGCAGTGAGCCTGTAAGGGTCCCTGCGGTGGACGGCGAGGTTTCACTTGCCATTGACCCTGAAGGTGTGATTTCCCTGGCGATCGTCAAGCGACCCGGGCTTGTTCGGCTGGCACGCATTGGAATGAACAATGCTCTTACCGAGCAGGAGTTCGAATTGACTCGCAGTTGAGGAGCTCTGCCCGAGGGAAAAGGGCATCGGCCACACGATTCTGCAATGGTGTCACCGCGTTTCGGCCGAGCTCTTCTTCTCGCTCCTTCGATCAGGCCCATTGCCAGCCGCTCGACAAGACCAGTAATCTCGTCACGATGAAGGCGGTCCATCAAGTAATCGCATTCGTCTAAGGAGGAGACATGCTAGATTTCCTGAAGAAGCTGCTTGGGAAAACCCCAGCGCCGAAGGGAGAACCTGCTCGACGGATCAGCGTCGCGCCGGGCCAGTCCCAAGAAGAACAGGACGCCACCCGTAGCCGAATGGAAGATGAGATGAATGCCAGTCGGCGTGCCCGTGATGCGAATACCGGAGGCCCCAAGACAGAAGAGTGATGGGCGACTCCCTTAGCGACTAGCAATCCGTCGTTGGGACACTAAGAAGTCATCGTGTCGCGTCAATTTCGCTGTCCAATCATCCAGGCAAAGTGCCCGGTGGTCCTTCGTCGGCGACTCCGGTAGAAGCAAGGCGGTGAAGCACAGATTGTTCCGGCACGGATACGCCTCGTCCTCGTAGGGCGTCTAGTGGCCGGGGGCATGAGTGCGCACCGCAAAGGAGCCGTAATGGGTAAGGCGCATTCCTCGAACCCCATCTGAATCACACCGCATGGCAGTGCGTTACGACGGTCCCTGCTCAATCGCTTGACGCAGCATTGCTGCTGCCTGGTCCGGCTCCAAACCATTGACCTGCACTCCAGTATCGAGCTCGAAACCAGCGGTTCGTGTCATGCGTGGCACGAGCCGCCAGTACCAATGCAGCGCCTCATCGCGCAGGTACTGTTTTGGCGCTGTTTGAAGTATGAGGTTGAAGGGTGGGTCATCATGGACGGAACGCATTGCTCGTAGGACCAATATCAGCTGCTCGGCAAGATCGTCGAGCAGGCTCTCTGGGGCGTTTGTGAAGGTGCTTTCGTGGTGTGTCGGAACCAGGAGCAGCTCGCCTGCAACCATGGAAGCGTAAGGCGCAAATACCACCAGGTCATTGGACTTGGCCACGATTCTCGTTCCGATTTGCAGCTCGCTTTGGAGCATCCGGCAGAGGAGACATTGTCCCTTGGACTTGAGGTGCCGGTGCGCCCGACGGATTGTGCTCCTGACTTCTTGCGGCATGAAGTCCAAAGCAACGATCTGAGAGTGCGGATGAGTCAGCGACGTTCCCGCCTGCAAACCCTGGTTCTTGTAGACGGAGACATACTGCGTATCTGGCCTGGCCAGCAGATCGATGAGCCTGGTTCGTATGACACCGAGCAGGCTGGCAACCTCGCTCACTCCGCGTTGGCTTAGCTCCAGGTCGTGACGAGGCGTCTCAATAATGACCTCATGCACTCCGCTGGCGATCGACCGGTGCAAAGGCGCTGATTCAGCCGTAAGGGGTGGGATTGAGACAATGGGAAAGAGGTTCGGTACGACCCGCATCGCCCACGGCCGCGTCGCGACTTCTCCCGGAACAATGAGAACTGGTTGCGGCGTCTGACTTTCGTTGCCAGGGCAGAAGGGGCAGGCAGGATCCACCTCCCTGCGCGAGAATTGCCGCGTGGCCTCTGGGCTATGTGGCCGCTGACCGCGTCGATTCGACAGGATGACCTGATGGCCTGTCAGGAGATCTGTCCTCAGTTCTGGGCCATCGTGGCGTGGATGCTGCCTATTCATAGACCGAAAACTCAAATGTGACCGGCCCGGATCGTCCTACCTTAGGCATAGCTTGGTAGATCATAAGAGAAGCAAGCCTCATTAAGGTTGCCGCGCACCTCGGAAGTCATCCCGGTAAAGGAGACACGCGATGGACGATCTCTCGGTGGAGAATCCACCAATAAAACTTACCTCTGTGGAGGACTACGAGCCGCTCATCGGCAGCGAGGCCGTTCAGCGAATTCTTAAGAAGGCAGACACGCTCAGCGACTTGCACCTGGAGAATGTCAGCTCCACCTATTACGGCGGCGGCGTGGCGGAGATCCTGTCTTCTCTCACGCTGCTGATGAACCGAGCAGGCATCAAGACTGGCTGGCGCGTCATCCAGGGTCGCCCGGACTTCTTCAGCATCACCAAGAAGATGCACAACGCACTTCAGGGCGCCGACATCAATCTCAGCGACCTGAAAAAGCGGGTCTTCGAGGAGGTGGTGTACGAAAACGCTGGCCGACTCCATCTGGATCACGATCTGATCGTGATCCACGATCCACAACCGCTGCCGCTGATCGACTTCTTCCGGAAGAAGGCGCCCTGGGTTTGGCGCTGCCACATCGACCTCTCAAGCCCCAACGCGGAAGTCTTCGAGTATCTCTTGCGGTTCATCGAGCGCTTCGATGCAGTGGTTCTCTCACTGCCCGAATATGCACAGAAGCTCGCAACACCTCAGCGCTTCATCATGCCGGCGATCAATCCGTTCTCCACAACCAACAAAGAGCTGAGCAACGCCGAAATCCATGAACGGCTGGAACACTACGACATCCCCACAGACCTGCCGCTCGTGGTTCAGGTTTCGCGCTTCGATCCGTGGAAAGACCCGCTCGGTGTGGTCGAAGCGTTCCGGTTGGCGTCGCAAGAGGTTGATTGCCGGCTGGTGCTGCTGGGCAACGCGGCCACGGACGATCCCGAAGGGCAAGTCGTCCTCGAGTCTGTGCTGCGCTGCGCCGACGACAAGATCAGGGTACTTTTCGTGCAGGACTCGGCGTTGGTCAACGCCTTGCAGCGCAGCGCAGCTGTTGTGGTTCAAAAGTCGCTCCGAGAAGGCTTTGGTCTCACGGTTACGGAGGCAATGTGGAAGGGCGCAGCCGTGGTCGGCTCGAATGTCGGCGGCATACGACACCAGATTGAGGATGGGGTCGATGGTTTCTTGGTTAACGGCATCGAGGAGACTGCTCAGCGCATCGTCCAGCTGGTAGAGGACGAAGGATTACGTCACCGACTGGGAGAACAGGCAAGAGCAAAGGTGAGGGCGAAGTTCCTCATGACACGGCTCATGGAGGACTGGCTGGACCTTATCAGTTCCTTCGACGCCAGCTTTCCTCTCAGGGCCGGTCCTTCTTTCCACGGCTCCTGAAGGCGCTCCTCCACCTTCACGCTTCACCAGAAGGGTGAAGGCGACCTGACGAGGTAACCGAGAGCTCGTACGCGGTTGATGTTGTTGTCGAAGCCGAGGGCGTCGTACGCGCGACTTCGACCAAGCGGCGAATGTCCTCGATGGCTGGTGAGGCCTTCAAAGTAATGGCGGTAGCGAGGGTGGCTTCCCGCTTGCGCCGCTGACCATCGGCTCGCCTTGCCTCTTGCACGACCTCGGCATCATCAGGGTCGTGGAAGATGCAGTAATCGCGTCTCGCACGGGCGCGGCAGCGTCTGCCTTTCTCCGTGAGCGCTTCGCAGGTTCTGTGACTGCCTACCATCGACCAGTTCCGACTACTTCAAGTAGGGGGGTGGTAGTCCCACGATCGCGTCATCGTGTCTGTGCTCAGTTCCCTCCAACCACCTTCAAATGAATGTCTTCCGTGAGCTGTTTGACCTGCTCAGAAAGCTCCACCACGCGTTGCGTGAGGTTGGTGTTCTGCTGAAGGAGCTCGGTATTCTGCCTGATAAGTAGGACAGATCGTTGGGAAAGTTCTTCTCGGTGAAGCGTATCGGCATCCGACCAGGCTTTGTCGCGGTCCGCCTGGCGAGTCTGGGCCAAGAGGATCAGCGGCGCAGCGTAGGCGGCCTGCGTGCTGAAAGCCAGGTTCAAGAGAATGAACGGGTATGGGTCCCAGCGGAGTGCAACGACGGCTGCGTTGATGGCAATCCACACGAGTACCGCGCAGCTCTGGCCGATGATGAAAGTTGGAGTACCGAAGAAGCGAGCGAACCGCTCAGCCAGATGGCCGAATGAGTCCTCACCGAAGGGTGAACTCAAGTGTGCGTGCGGAGCGTGGAAGCGGCGGTGAACCGTGGTCGGCTCTAGCTGGTCCATGGCTTTCTCCTGTCGCCTTCAAATGCACTTACTGCGAGGAACGGGCCGAAGTGGTGTCTCCATTTACATAGCTCTTTTCGGACTGCGTGGCCATCTCCTTGAGGTCGACGTACGAGATAGAGCGCCATGAAGGTGCTCCGTCCGAGCTCACCTAATGCGTCAGCCGGTGTCTGCCTCCACGCCGTTGATGGTTGTGCCTTCCGGCAGGTCTACGGCTCGTCATCTCCGGTGCAGTAAGCGGCGAAGGCCGCCAATTCGAGGTCGGAGGCGAGGCCCAGTTTGAGCAGGAAGCGACCGGCGCGTCGCCACTCCTTCCTCGCCTCGTCGGAGAGGTGCCGGGGTACCCGCCGCAGCCTTGGCGCAGGCTTGGGCTCGTCCTTGTTCAATGCTCGCTTGCCGGGATTGCCCTTCAAAGAGGCTGACTTCTGGAGCGAGGCCAGCGGAGCGAACGGTTCTTGATCACTGCCCCGACCCGCTTTGACCATCTCTTGACCATGTGGTGGTTGTGACTGCTTGGGACTAGAAGGGACGAAAGGCTGATCTGAGGGCCGCCGCCATGTACGAAACGGGGCTAAACGTGACCAAACACCAGGGCCTGGGGTGAACGAGATAGGTCTTCGGAACCAGGTGTCGGGGGTTCGAATCCCTCCGAGCGCGCCATTTCTCCCCCATCTCGTACAGGACAGGACGTTTGCTCACCCTGACTCTCCGCTTAAGCGACGCGCTCGTTTTTCAGATTTCTGCGGAGGTTGGCCAATGCCCGCGTCTGGAGAGAGAACACCGCGCTCTGACTTCGGCCGATTGCTTCGGCAACCTGGCGGCTGGATAGGTCCTCGAAGAAGCGCAGGATGATTACTCGGCGCTGGTCGGGAGCGAGGTTCCTGATGGCCTTCTCGAGGTCGATCGCTGCCGGTAATTCCTCCGGCCCCACGGTTGTGATGGCCTGAGGTTGCATCGCGGCCCGGGCGCTGAGTCCCTCTGCCTTGAGACGGTCGAACATAATGTTGTGCTCTATGCGGTAGAGCCAGGCCAACACAGGTTTCCCGGTGTAGGTGTAGCTTCTGATGCTGCGCATTGCCTCAACGAACACCTCCGCCGTAATATCCTCGGCCTCTTTCACGTGACGCAGCCGGACGAAGGCATATCGAAAGAGTCGCGTGTAGAACCGTTGGTACCACAGCCCCCAAATCGATGCGTCGCCCGCTTTTGCGCGCGCCACTTCGAGGCCATCAGTATCTGCCGATACGGCGCTGCTCTTATTCGTGAGGCTCTGTTGGATCATGGGTTGACTGTCCCCTGAGTGCAGCCGTTGCCGCTTTTACGTACCGATTCCAGTTCGTCATCAACGTCGAACCACAGGAAAATGACGAGAACGGCAGACGCCTGGAGAACGTGAATTCACTGCTTGCCGCAGCCTGACTGTCTTTCGGCCTCATGCTCTCGCTACTACTCAACTAACTTGTACGTCCGGTCGTCCGTGTCGACGTAGCGAGTGAAATCGATGGTGATCGACTGGCCTCCGCTCTGGCTGAAGGTCCGGGTGATGATCTGGACGGCGCCGAAGTTGCCGCCGCCGGTCACCTTCATGTCGGCCTGGGGGAGGTACATCATGCCGGTTTCGGTCCAGGCCCCGCCGTTGCCGGAACCGGCAAAGGTGAACTGAGCCGTGCAGGAATCGTCCTGCCAGATCAGCATTTCGTAATAGCCGGTGAGGACTGCCGAATGCGGGACGGTTGGGGCGTTGAACTTGAAGTAGCCGCTGCCGGTGAGCTTCATTGAGCCGCAAGGGAGGCCACCGGCCACGTTTTGCGTGTTGAAAAACGTGACGCCCGTCGCGACGGTGCATGTGCCGGCCGCCCCAACACCGCAGAGGTTACCGCTCTGGTAGCTCAGGCCGCCGCCGTTGCCATTCTGTTGGGTCCCGGCAAACACGTAGATTCCCGGTTTGAAGTGCACGGTCTGGCTCGTGCTGTTGATGTCGAGCCCGCCGTAGTACGTGCCGGGCTCAAGAGTCACGTCGCCGCTTCCGGTCAGGTGCGTGACTTTGGGCGAGGCGGCGGTCGAAAGCTGGTTCGAGTTGCATGGGATCGAGTGGTTGCCGCAGGCCGTCGTCGATATCGGCACGCAAACAGAAGGGACTGCACTGGAGAGGTCCGTGCAAGGAACCGGACGCGGGCAATAGTCGTCGGGCCCGCCGTTGGCGATAGTCGCCTGGCTTCCGTCCGGGCAACTGAGCGGGTCCGGGAACGGAGGCGCCTTGGTGGGCGAAGGAATGTCCGTGACGTTGTTCGCGACTGCCCAGCTACTCTCCTCGTTGTAGTCCAGCGTGCAATCGATCAAGTCTCCAGCTTTGTCATAGCAGCTCTGAGAAGTGATGACGCTGCCGCCGTTCTGGCTGGCCGATTCCCCGACGCAAGAGCCTCCGGCGGCACCGTCCGAATCGACGACGATGCCACCGCCGTTGATGACGATGTTGCTGCTCGTTGTGAAGGCATCGCATTGGTGTGGTGAAAGCACCACCAACGCGTAGTTGCGCTTCTCGGGAGTCGAGACGCCTACGGCTCGCGTCGTAATCGTCGTCGAGTCGATCCCCAACACCTTCATGAAGTAGGTAGGGGAGGTTCTCGTGATGATGACTTCGACGAAGTCGTGGTCTCCCGCGTGGGGGCCGGAGAGGGGTGGCAGGTTGACGGTCACCTCACTGTTCGGGCAAGAACCCGTACCGAAGCCGTTCTTCTGCGCATACTGGCAGGCGACCTGCCTGGCATTGTTCTCGATATCAGCAGTGCTTTCGCCCGGCAAATGAAAAACGATGCGCTCCGCGCCGGCCAGGGCGGCGGCATCAGCAGCGCGCTGTCCTTCGGTTCGGTTCTGCGTCAGAATGCCCGTGTCGAGGGCCAACCCGGCCAGGCCGAGCAGCACGGGAACCAGAAGGGCAAGCACGACCAGGACCTGCCCGCTCTCCGCCACGATGTCACAACGCCGGTTGGCGCGTCCTTCATGAGACTTGGGCTTTTCGCTAATCGAGCCTCCCATGGCTACTCGACTCGCATTCGTGTCGTGCTGCTCAGCTTCAAGGGGCCGCCCGTCAGCTCCCCGACAAAGGAGCCTAGCGGCGTGATGAAGTTGTAGTCATACGTAGCCGTCACTTCGAGATAATTCGTGGAGCTGCAGGGCGCAACCTCTGAGTTCGTCGAGGCGTCTTTCCAGTTGACCGTCACGTCAGCCGGGTTGATGAGGTCGTCCGAGTAGTCACTCACCCTCTGCTGGATGGCGCTGTCCGTGTTGCACACGATGCCGAAACGGGCGCCTTCCCGAGCGGCATTGGTAACCGTGATGTAACGCTGTAAGGCCATGCCGAAATCGACGATCCCGAAGGTCAGAATGAGCAATACCGGTATGGCGAGGGCCAACTCGACCAAGCTCTGCCCCGTCTCTCGCCTGCGATCCCGAGGCACGCGCAGTCGGAGGATGTTCATAGCCCCACCAGTCTCTTGCTCGACGCGAAAGTCGCGGCCCTGCTTCACTCCTCCAGGCGCCGGAGACCTTCACGAGCCCGCTTGCTAGTACGTCCGCTTCCCTGAGCTATCTCTGTCTACTTATGCCGCGACTGCTGGCGAATCATTCGGTGCGAAACGGAAAATTCTCCGCTCCTTCTGGACAAATCGCCGACCGTCTGGAGATCAGCTTCTCAGAGAGGGTCTGGATGCCTTGTCAGGTGCATGGGGCAGGCGTCGGGAGTTCATGCCTGCGGTTGGGGGCAGCTGAGAATGTCACGAGACGTGTAAGCCGGAGACTCGGCTTGCGACCGCCTTGAGGGATATCTCAGACGACGCGCCTACGGCTTTTTCGAAGACCCGTTGCCGTTGCCGCCGCCGTTGGAGGAGCCGTTACCGGGCGGGTTGGAGCCGCCGCCGTTGCCATTGCCGCCGCCGTTGGAGGAGCCGTTGCCTGGTGGGTTGGAGCCGCTGCCGTTGCCATTGCCGCCGCCATTGGAGGAGCCGTTGCCCGGTGGGTTGGAGCCGCTGCCGTTGCCATTGCCGCCGCCGTTGGAGGAGCCGTTGCCCGGTGGGTTGGAGCCGCTGCCGTTGCCATTGCCGCCGCCGTTGGAGGAGCCGTTACCGGGCGGGTTGGAGCCGCTGCCGTTGCCATTGCCGCCAGCGTTGGAGGAGCCGTTACCCGGTGGGTTGGAGGCTTGGCCATTGGACGCGTCAGCTCCGTTGCCCGGTGTACCGTCGGCGTTGGGATGCGTGCAGTCCTGGTTGTCTCCTTGTTGGCCGTCGCTTTGCTGAGCACCGGAAGGTAGGGTGCTCTCGTCCGTGGCGGACTGACATGCAGCCTGGCTGACTTCCTGGCCTTGCTCAGGTCCCGGCGTCGACGACTGAATCGCGTTCTGGACGGCCGTTTCGACCGTCGATCCGTGATCGGACGACGTCGAGTTCGCAGCTTCGGGAGATTGATCCGCAGTCAGGTCGTCGCCTGAACCTGGTTCTGGCGTACCGCAGTCGTTCGCCTCGTTGTCTCCTGAAGCCGGCGAATCCTGGGCTGGCAGGGTGGTGCCACCTTGTCCTGCCGTGCAGGCAATCTGACCGATCTGCTGCCCCAGGGCCGGCCCAGGTGTGACTGAGTCGAAGACATTCTCAATCTGGCTGTTTACATCAGAGCCGTGGTTGTCCACGTGCGGAGCGGACTTCTGACCTAGACCTACGTTGCTCAGCACCGCGCTCAGGACGTCGTTTACCGGCCCGGGAGCAGCGATCCCGCCGGCTGCCGCTCCAACGCCGACCACGCTTGCCACGAGCAATGTGAACGCGGCAACGATGGCCGCTGCGCCGGCCGTAGATGATCCGCCCGAGCCTGAGTTGTCTTTCGGATGGACTCGCGAGCGAGGAGAGCAACAGACGGCGACTCGAGAGTTCAGACTCGGGAGTGGGTGAAGGAGGCGCAGCCGCAGAAAGTCCGCGCATGAGCTCAGCCCGATTGAGGAGATCTCCTCTCAGGTTCGGGTGAATCTGCACGCACCGCTCGATGTCTCCGGTCCTCTCCAGGACCCGGAGGCATTCCGCGATCTGCTTCTCCATCTCCTTCACTTCTGCTGAATCCCTCTGACTATCTATGCCGCAGTCGCCGACGAATCGTTCGGTGCGAAAGAAAGGTCGCGCCGCAGAGCGTTCATCGCCCGCACTTGCAACGAATACGTGGCGGCCTCACTCTTGCCGAGGATCTCTGCGACCTGGCTGGACGGGAGATCGAGGAGGAATCGAAGGACCAGGACGTCTCGGTGCTCTGGCTTCAATCGGCTGAGTGCCTCGTAGAGCATGACCCTGGTGAGAGACGCGTCCTCGATGGTTATCAGCTTCTGGGTGTCGAGTAGCAATTCCATATCGGGAAGCTGTTCGCTACGACCTAGCTGTCGCCGGCGCTTCGACACCACGTGACTGGCGATGCCGTAAAACCACGCGAGAATCGGACGCCCTCGGTAGTCATACCGCCCGATGGACTTCATCGCTTCCAAGAAGACCTGCGATGCAACGTCCTCGGCATCCGATCGGCTACTCAGCCTCGAATAGGCGTAGCGGTAGATCAGCGGATAGTACTGATCGTGCCAGGACGCCCAGACCAGAGCATCCCGGGCCTTCGCCCTTCGAACCAGGTCCGCTTCGTCGGCAGGCTCGCTCCTGAAGGCGCCGAGATCAGTGATGGTCATCTCTCTATAGGAATCGGTTCGAGCGCGCCTCTTCTAGATGCCTCCTCCCCAGAAGTCCGGCTTACTGGCACTCGATCCTACGGTGAGCGCGCGACGTGGTCTCTCTTCCACGGCGGCTCTTCTGGTGGTTCGCTCCCGAGTACTTGGATACGTCGCTGCACAGTATCGATATCGGCTTCGGGCATGGGTGACAAGCCACTGGCGCCGTACGAATGCGCGACGTCGTCTGTCGGCCCCGGTCGGATCTGATACCTGGCCCGCGTCTCCTGGCTCAGCGATCCGTTGACCACGCGTTGGTAGGCTACCTTCGGTGCTTGGTGAAAACGATCGACTGATTTTTCTATCATATAGATCAAACATAAACATCTATCAGTTAACTTGTGGTTCCCCCTGCAATGCGTTCCCCTCATGCCCGATCCAGACTGAGCCATCCTTACGGGCACGACTAGGAGGGAACGAATGGCATCGAATTACTGGGACCGTATTACGAGGAGCCGCATGGGCCGGCGGCGAGTGCTCCAATCGGGCGCTGCGCTGTCGGTGGGAGCCGCCACCCTGGCACTGGTGGGCTGCAGCAGCAGCAATAACGGTGGTGGCGGTTCGGCGGCCTCGCCGACGTCCGGCCTGGCTTCGCCGGTGCCCACTGCGGCGCCGACCACGGCGGCCTCTCAGGTAAAGAAGGGCGGGCGTCTTGTCCGGAGTTGGTCAGCAGGCCCGGACAGCTTCGACCCCTACGCCGTCTGGCTCGAGGGTCACATCTACAGCAGCCTGCACGTTTATGACCACCCGATCGCGACTCGACTGGCGAAGGAGTACGCGCCCTTCAAGCTTGAGGCGGCCGAGAAGATGGAACTGGTCGACCCGATGACGGTGCGTCTGACCTTGAAGCCGGGCCTGGTCTACGACAACCAGGCGCCGGTCAACGGCCGCGCCGTGACGGCGTCCGACATCGTCAACGAGCAGAACTTCGCCAAGAACAACCCGGCGGCGACGAACAGCTTCCAGGTCGTCTACATGGACAGCGCGGAAGCGCCGGATGACACCACGGTCGTGTGGCACCTGACGCAGCCGAACGCGTACCTGTTCAGCGGCACCCAGATGGGTGAGCAAAGCACGCAGCAGATGATCCCGCCCGAGATCCTGGAGATGGACCTGGCCTCGACCAAGCCGATCGGCAGCGGGCCGTACCGCCTCAAGGACTACACGACGGGCGCCGACTACGTCTGGGAGAGGAACCCGACATCCCGCTTCGTCAAGGACGACCTGCCGTACATCGACGAGCACGAGTACGTCACCATCAGCGACCCGGCCGCCCTGGAAGCTGCGTTCAGCAGCGGCCAGCAACAAGTCATCGACGTGGGCGCTACGCCGGACATGCGCGACCGCCTGAAGAAGAGCCTGGGCGACAAGATGAACGTCGTCACCTACCTGGCGTTGAATCCGTTCACGTTCAACATCATGGGCCAAAAGGCGCTCAACCCGCTGAAAGCGGACGACCGCGTGCGCCAGGCGGCATACAAGACCCTCAACCGGCAGCAGTTCCTCGACCTGCTGTACAAGGGCGAGGGCGTCGTGCCTCCCGGCATCCTGCAGCCGCCGCAGGCCGACTACCAGATCGACTGGAACGACAAGACACCCAACGGCATGACGGTGACTGAAATCTGGGCAAACGACCTGCAGCAGGCCAAGCAGCTGTTCTCGGCGGCCGGCGTGGGCGATCAGGAGTGGGAGATCAACCCCTTCGCCAGCTCGAGTGGTATCAACGAGCAGTCGGCGCAGATCCTGCAGACACAGCTGGGGCAGATCGGCTTCAAGCTGAAGATTGTGCCGCTACCCGGCGCCCAGGGTCTACCCAAGGCGCACAAGGGCGAAATGTTCATGTTCACGGGCGGCCACCCGGCCTACGACAGCCCGCAGACGCCGATGCGCCAGCAGGCGTCTGATTCGCACAACGAGTTCGGCTGGACGGGCCTGGAAGACCCGGAGGTCGACGCGCTGGTGGAGAAGTCTGAGGTCGCAACCGACCGTGACGAGAACATCGCGCTGGTGAAGCAGTTGCAGCTACTCTGTCTGAGCAAGTGGGGCGGCTACATCCAGCTGCTCACCCACAACACGGACCTGCTACTGCGCTCCGAGGTCATGGATTGGGACATCGACCCGGCGACGACCGTGTTGTACCAGGAGAAAGCCTGGCTCAACACCTAGTCGTTCCGAGGTAGGCGCGCTCTACGCGTAGAGTTGACTGGCGGTCGCGGCCATCGGGATTGATCCCGGGACCGCGACCGTCTCCTTGTCGACGTGGCCTCTTTTGTCTGTACGCGTGCATCGGTTCAGATGCGTAGGTGGTGACTGGTAGGATTGGCGCCTCGATGAACGACTGCGTCTTTTGCGCCATGGTGAAGAGCGAGCCTGCCGAGCAGGAGGTCTACCGCGACGCCGGCGCTTTGGCCTTCGTGGACCGTCACCCGATCAACCCCGGTCACCTTCTCGTGATCCCTCGACGGCATGAGGCGAACCTCTTTGGTCTCAATGATGCCGAATATGTGCACCTGATGTTGACCGTGAGAAGACTCGCCGCCGCGGTCGAGGCTTTCAGTAAGCCCGTCAAGGTTGGTCTCGTCGTAGCGGGATGGGACGTGCCTCACGCGCACGTCCACATCGTGCCGATGCACGATTACCACGACATCACGTCGCGCTCCATGCTGGAAGGCAGGCGTGCGACCCCGTCTAACGAGGACCTTGCGGAAGTGGCTCGGGCGCTGACCGATCTTCTCGGGTGACGCCGGCTTAAAGCGCTTGCCAGGCGCGCTACACTGGCGCCAGTGGAGCAGAGGAGGCGTCTGATGGCAGCTCGCGTAACCGGATTGGGACACGTCGGCATCTACGTGCAGGACCTCGAGGTCATGAAGGACTTCTACGCCAACTTCATGGGCATGACGCTCACCAAGTGCAGCGACGTCATGGCGTTCTTCAGCGCCGACCCCGACGCCGTCGATCACGAGATCGCCCTCATGACCGGCCGTCCCTCGCCCGCCGACCCGCATCTGATCAACCAGATCTCGTTGCGCGTCAACTCGCTGGACGACCTGCGCGACTTCTATCGCCGCATCCGCGAGAAGGGCTACAAGATGGACCGCCTCGTAACGCACGCCAGCGCTATCGGTTGCTACTTCCGCGACCCGGAGAACAACCCGACGGAAGTGTTCTGGGTCACCGGCCTGCCGTCCTGGGTCGGCATCGGCGTGCCCATCGACATCGAGCGCCCCGACGAAGAGGTCATCGCCGACGTGCACGCCATCTGGGAGCAGGTGCGCCACGTCCCCATGGGCCAGCAGCCCGACGCGGAGACGGCGGAGCGTATCCGCCAGCTCACGTCGCGGCCGGCTTCGCCCGTCCGCGCGTCGGCAAACGCTAGCGCTGAGACGCTTCCTTAGCCCGCGCCGACTCAACGGCAGTATTCACGGCCTTCACCCAGTGCCTGACGGGATCAGGGTATCCGCAGGCTCGCGACAAGATCCATATCTTATGGATTCTTCCATTTGAGAGGCGTAAACGCAGGCGTCTCCCACCAAACACGAAGTCAATGAAGCTGCCCCGGTCAGTGGAAGTGATGGCTGATAGGGGGATGTCCAACAGGACAGGTCTCGCAAGAAACCGGTACGCGCGGTAAAGCAAACGCCGGTTGGTCAATACTATGGGCGACGTTCTTCCTGGCGACCCTAACGCGCCTCTGTATGTGTAGCCCTCGGCTATGAGTAGAACGCGTTCGCCTTCACCGAGCGGATAGGGATTCGGGATTTCCCTCACTGCCGTGACCCGGCCGAGCATTTGAGCCACCCACCTGCGCCAGCCTGTGCCGATCTTCACTGGCCCCTCTTGCTTGGCACTGGCATTAGCTCTACGTCATCGCCCTCATTGCCCTCATCGCCGCGCGTTGCTGGCGATGCGTGCGCCCTCGACGAGTGCGCCCAGCTTCGCCCAGGCGATGCGCGCGTCGACCGTCGTGGAGCGCACGAAGGTGCCGAAGCCGCAGTCCACGCTGGCGACCACGTTCTCTTGGCCGACGAGGTTCACATAACGCTGGATGCGCTGCGCCACCAGCTCCGGGTGCTCGATGAAGTTCGTCGTCGAGTCGATCACTCCGGGGAAGAGGACCTTGCCCTCCGGGAGCTTCGTGCGCTCCCAGAGGTTCCACTCGTGCTCGTGGCGCGGATTGGCGCCTTCGAAGGAGATGCCGGCGGGTCGCGCCGTCAGGACGATGTCGATGATGTCGCCGAGGGGCACGTCCAGGTGATGCGGCCCCTCGTAGTTGCCCCAGCAGAGATGCAGGCGCATGTCGTCCGGCGGGATGTTGCGCGTCGCCTCGTTTACCGCCTCGACGTGCAGGGCGACGATGCGGCGGAACTCCTCGAGCGGGACGTCCGGGAAGCGGCTCTGGCGGCTCATCGCCAGGTCGGGGCAGTCGATCTGCAGCTGGAAGCCGGCGTTGTGAATCGCCTCGTACTCGTCCTTCATCACCGCGGCTAGCGCCTCGATGTAGGCTTCGTGGCTGGGGTAGTAGTCGTTGGCCAGGAAGATGGCGATGACTCCCGGCGAAGCGGCGCTCATGAACGTCTCGGTCGGTGGCGTCGCGGCGACGGCTGCCTTCAGGTTGGCGATGTCGCGCTCGACGGCGCTGAAGTCCTGCCAGGCGATGGGGCCGTCGCAGGACGGTCGGGCGGTCGTCGTGCTGGCGCGCAGGGCGACACGGCGCTCGTTGAACTCGGGGAACTCGCGCGCTTCGGCCCAGACCATCCGCGCCTCGGTGTGGCCGCCGAAGCCGGTGACGCGGTCTTTAATATAGGTAGCGTAGCCGGGTTTGCCCATCTCGCCGTCGTTGACGATGTCGACGCCGAGCTCGACTTGCCTGCGCACCGTCTCCTTGACGGCGTCCTGGACCGCGGCCTGGAAGGCGGCGGCGTCCGAGGCGTTGCCCATCTCGGCCTGCCAGATCATCTCTGCCAGCTCCGGCGGCCGTGGCAAGCTCCCCGTGTGGGTGGTCAGGACTCGGTCCATACTGCGACGCATCTGCTGCCCTCCTCAGAAGTCGATGGCTGCGATTCTAGTCGGCGGAGGAACGCCTGAACAGCCTGCTGCAGGCTCTTCGGCGGTTCGGATATACTCCTCGCACGAGAGAGGAGGCCTACATGACCACAGCAGAGCACGAGAGCAAGGTAGAGGTGCCGACAGAGGCCATCCAGCCTGACGCTCTCAACCACCTGGTGCTGAACGTGACCAACCTGGAGCGCTCGCACGCGTTCTGGAGCGGTATCGTCGGCTTCAAGGAGATCGTATCGATCAAGGACGAGAACGGCCGGGCCCGCTCGACCTTCTACCGGGGCCGGGACGGCACGCAGCACCACGACCTGGCGCTGTTCGAGATTCCGAACGCGGAGCAGAAGGAAGCGGTGAAGGAGTGGAACATGGCGGCCAAGGCGGTCGGCGTGAACCACGTGGCGATCAAGTACAAGGACCGCGACACCTGGCTGAAGGTGATCGCGTTCATGCAGAGCAAGGGCGTCACGTTCCACAGTCGTGGCGAGCATGGTATGACCCACAGCGCCTACATCTCCGACCCGGATGGCTACGGCATCGAGATCCTGTACGAGGTGCCGCGCTACGCCTGGATCGACAATCCGGGCGCGGCCGTCATCTGGGGTCGCCGTTTGCCCACCGAAGGGCCTGAGTCCCTGGAAGACGACAGCGACTACCACGTCTTCAAGGCCAGCGACGAGGTGAAGCCCGACTTCGAACCGAAGCATCGCTGACGCGAATCAGCTGCCACGCAAAGGAGGCCGCCCCGACATTCGGGGCGGCCTCCTCATTTATTTGCCTCCGATAGCAACCGGCTTGCAGTGGCGCTGCATCCATTCGTACTTGAGATCACGCACGGATCATCGGCTCTCGTGCCAATATGTGTAGCATATGGATCAAACACAAAAATCTATCAATAACTTGTGTTCCACTCCTCCAATGATTTGCTTCCGCCCTCGATCCAGACTGAGCCATTCTTGCGGAGACGAATAGGAGGGAACCAATGGCAGCTAACTACTGGGACCGTATTGCGGGAGAGCGAATGGCCAGACGGCGCCTGCTGAAGGCCGGTGCGGCTCTTTCCGTAGGCGGTGCGACGCTCGCCCTCGTGGGCTGCAGCAGCAGCGACAACGGCGGCGGTGGCTCCGCGGCATCGCCTACCTCAGGCCTGGCTTCGCCGGCACCAACGGCGGCGCCGACCACGGCCGCTTCTCAGGTGAAGACGGGCGGGCGTCTCGTCCGTACGGCGGCGACCGGTCCCGACAGCTTTGACCCATACGCCGTCTGGCTCGAGGGCCACGTCTACTCCAGCCTGCATGTCTACGACCACCTGATTTCGACGCGGCTCTCCCCGGAGTTCGCGCCCTACAAGCTCGAGGCCGCGGAGAAGGTGGAGCTGGTCGACCCGCTGACGGTGCGTATGACCCTGAAGCCTGGGATGGTCTACGACAACCAGGCGCCACTCAACGGCCGCGCCGTCACGGCGTCCGACGTCGTCAACGAGCAGAACTTCGCCAAGAACAACCCGTCGGCAACCAACAGCTTCCAGGTCGTCTACATGGACAGCGTCGAGGCCCCCGATGACACCACTGTCGTCTGGCACCTCACGCAGCCCAACGCCTATCTCTTCAGTGGCACCCAGATGGGCGAGCAGAGCACGCAGCAGATGATCCCGCCGGAGATCCTGGAGAAGGACCTCGCGTCCACCAAGCCAGTCGGTAGCGGCCCGTACCGCCTCAAGGACTTCACGACGGGCGCCGACTACGTCTGGGAGAAGAATGAAACCTCTCGCTTTGCCAAGGATGGTCTGCCGTACACGGAAGAGCGCGAGTACATCACCATCGGCGATCCAGCTGCGGCCGAAGCCGCGTTCAGCAGCGGCCAGCTGCACCTCATCGAGCAGACGACTGCGAACCAGCGCGACCGCCTGAAGTCCAGTCTCGGCGACAAGATGAACGTGATCACCTTCCTGGCGTTGAACCCGTTCACGTTCAACATCATGGGCCGCAAGGACCTCAACCCGCTGAAGGCGGACGACCGCGTGCGCCAGGCGGCGTACAAGACGCTGGTGCGACAGCAGTTCCTGGACCTGCTATTCAACGGTGAGGGTCAGATACCGCCCGGCATCCTGCAGATCCCCCAGGCGGACTACCAGATCGACTGGAAGGACAAGACGCCGAACGGTATGACCGTCGAGGAGATCTGGTCGAACGACTTGCAGCAAGCGAAGCAGCTGTTCTCGGCGGCCGGCGTCGGCGATCAGGAGTGGGAGATCAACCCCTTTGCCAGCACCACCGGCCTGAACGAACAGTCGGCCCAGATCCTGCAGACTCAGATGGGGCAGATCGGCTTCAAGCTGAAGATCGTGCCGCTACCCGGCGCCCAGGGCCTGCCCAAGGCGCACGACGGCAAGATGTTCATGTTCACGGGCGGCCACCCGGCCTACGACAGTCCGCAGACGCCGATGCGCCAGCAGGCGTCTGACTCGCACAACGAATTCGGCTGGACCGGTCTGGAAGACCCCGACGTCGATGCGCTGGTGGAGAAGTCTGAGGTCGCAACGGACCGCGACCAGAACATCGCCCTGGTGAAGCAGCTGCAGCTGCTGTGCCTGAGCAAGTGGGGCGGCTACATGCAGCTGGTCACTCGCAACACGGACCTGTTGTTGCGTGCCGAAGTCATGGACTGGGACGTCGACCCGGCGACGACGGTTCAATATCACGAGAAAGTCTGGCTCAACATTTAGAAGGTCCATCCATCGGAGGGGCGGTCGAAGCCACCGGCGATGACCGCCCCTCCCGGACAGCCGCCGAATCACCTGGAGGTCATATAGAGCAGAACGAACGACTCCCAGCCAACCAGCAGCAGATGCCGTGGAATCGGCGACATGTGGACCGTGGAGAGCGAGTCTTCGCAGGCGTCCGGTCTATGATCTGTGCCTATTGATAAAACACAAAAATCTATAGGCAAGTTGTGTCGCTTTCTCCAATGCTTTGCCTCCCGTGCCCGATCAAGACTGACCCATTCTTGCGGGCATGAAATAGGAGGGATCGATGGCATCAAACTACTGGGACCGTATTGCGGGAGAGCGCATGGCCAGACGGCGTCTGCTGAAGGCCGGCGCAGCTCTTTCCGTAGGTGGAGCAACGCTGGCGCTGGTGGGCTGCAGTAGCAGCGACAACGGCGGCGGCGGTTCGTCGGCCTCGCCGACGTCTGGCCTGGCTTCGCCGCCACCCTCGGTGGCGCCGACCACGGCGACCTCTCAGGTGAAGAAAGGCGGACGCATCGTCCGCACGGCTGCAACCGGTCCGGACAGCTTTGACCCCTACGCTGTCTGGCTGGAAGGCCACGTCTACTCCAGCATTCACGTCTATGACCACCCCATTGCGACGCGGCTGGCACAGGAGTACGCGCCCTTCAAGCTCGAGGCCGCGGACAAGATGGAGCTGGTCGATCCGACGACCGTAAGGCTCACCCTGAAGCCGAATATGGTCTACGACAACCAGGCGCCGGTCAATGGGCGCGCCGTCACGGCGTCCGACATCGTCAACGCGCAGAACTTCGTCAAGAACAACCCTGCCGCGACGAACAGCTTCCAGGTCGTCTACATGGACAGCATCGAGGCACCGGACGACAACACCGTGGTCTGGCACCTGACCCAGCCCAACGCGTACCTGTTCAGCGGCACGCAGATGGGTGAGCAAAGCGCGCAGATGATGGTACCGCCGGAGATCCTGGAGAAGGACCTCGCGTCCACCAAGCCGGTCGGTAGCGGCCCGTACCGCCTCAAGGAATTCACGACGGGCGCCGACTACGTCTGGGAGAAAAACCCCACCTCTCGCTTCACCAAGGACGACCTGCCCTACACGGACGAGCGCGAATACGTCACCATCGGCGACCCTTCTGCCGTCGAGGCAGCGTTCAGCAGCGGCCAGCTACACATCGTCGAGCAGACGACGCCGAACCAGCGCGACCGGCTGAAGAGCAGCCTGGGCGACAAGATGAAGGTCATCACCTACCTGGCGTTGAACCCGTTCACGTTCAACATCATGGGCCGGAAGGACCTCAACCCGCTGAAGGCGGACGACCGCGTGCGCCAGGCGGCGTACAAGACGCTGGTGCGACAGCAGTTCCTGGACCTGCTGTACAACGGCGAGGGCCAGATACCGCCCGGCATCCTGCAGATCCCGCAGGCGGACTACCAGATCGACTGGAAGGACAAGACGCCGAACGGTATGACCGTCGAGGAGATCTGGTCGAACGACTTGCAGCAAGCGAAGCAGCTGTTCTCGGCGGCCGGCGTCGGCGACCAGGAGTGGGAGATCAACCCGTTCGCGAGCACGACGGGCCTGAACGAGCAGTCGGCCCAGATCTTGCAGACGCAGCTGGGGCAGATCGGCTTCAAGCTGAAGATCGTGCCGCTACCCGGCGCCCAGGGCCTGCCCAAGGCGCACGACGGCAAGATGTTCATGTTCACCGGCGGCCACCCGGCCTACGACAGCCCGCAGACGCCGATGCGCCAGCAGGCGACTGACTCGCACAACGAGTTCGGTTGGACGGGTCTGGAAGACCCGGACGTTGATGCGCTGGTGGAGAAGTCTGAAGTAGCGACGGACCGTAACGAGAACATCGCGCTGGTAAAGCAGCTGCAGCTGCTGTGCCTGAGCAAGTGGGGCGGCTACATTCAGCTGCTCACCCGGAACACGGACTACCTGCTCCGCGCCGAGCTCATGGACTGGGACATCGACGCGGCGCAAACGGTGCTCTACCAGGAGAAGGCCTGGCTCAACACCTAGGAGGAAGTAGCCGCAAGCGCGAGCTTGCGTCAATTTGGTTCACTGTTCGGACTTGACGGCCGTCGCGGTAATCGGAATAATCCCGATGCCGCGACGGTCGCTGTCGTGAAAGCCAGCGGATCGGCTATAACAATACAAACCTGACGCTCGGGAGGAGCATCGATGACCGGCTACATCGTGAGAAGACTCATTGGGGTTGTGATCAACCTCGCGCTCGTGTCTGCCATGATCTTCTTCATCCTGGGTGTCTTGCCGGGTGACATCGCTTCGATTCACCTTGGTCAGGACGCCCGGCCTGAGCAGGTCGAGCAGTGGCGTGACCAGCACGGTCTCAATCACAGCCTGCCACACCGTTACATAAAGTGGGTCGAAGGCGCCATCCATGGTGACTTCGGCAAATCCCTGACTTCGAACCTGCAGGTCACGACGGAGTTCGCTCACCGTCTCAAGATCACAATGGAGATCCTGGTATTCAGCTTCATCGCGACGACCGCGGTGGGAATACTGGGCGGTATCATTTCGGCTACGCAGCAAGATACGGTATCCGACTATGTCCTGCGTATCTTCGCCATATTCGGCCTCTCGATCCCGAGCTTCCTGCTGCTGACGCTTGCTGTTGATCATTCCCGCGCACTTCTGGCACTATGCGCCGCCCTTCGGGGCCGTCGATTTCTTCAAGAGGCCGCTCGATAATCTCGAGCTCTTCATCCCAGCCACGGTCCTCCTGGCGGTGAGCTCTTCCGCTGGCCTGATGCGTCTGACGCGGACCGCCTTCCTGGACGTCATGCGCCAGGACTACATGCGCACTGCCCGGTCCAAGGGACTGTCCGAGCGCGCCGTGACGTACCGGCACGGCTTCCGCAACGCGATGCCGCCTATCCTCACGCTTCTAAGCCTGCAGCTGCGGAACCTCCTCGGTGGTTCGATCATCCTGGAAGCCGTCCTCGGTCTGCCGGGCGTCGGCGCCTGGACGCTCTCCGCGATCGGCTTCAACGACTACCCAATCGTCATGGCGGTCGCCATGTATACGGCGTTTGCGGTGATGGCCATCAATCTGATCACGGACCTGGCATACGCGTGGCTCGACCCGCGGATCAAGTACGCGTAGGCGTTGGGAGAGAGTGACATGACACAGGATGCTCAAGCGGTCAGTCCGATTGAATTTGCACCGCAGAGAGGCGGGTGGCGGTATAACCTCTCGCGGGCCTGGGTGCCTTGGAAGAGCCGGCCCCTCGGCGTATTTGGAGCTCTCGTCTGCATCTTCCTGGTCTTCGTCGCGGTCTTCGCGCCGCAGATCGCCCCGTACAATCCGCGCTTCTTCGTTGGCAAGCCGCTCGTATCCCCGAACTCGACCTTCCTGTTCGGCACCAATAACCTTGGCCAGGACGTCTTCTCCCGCACGGTCTATGGGGCCCAGATCTCGATGGCGGTTGGCCTGGTCGCCACCACGCTCGGTATCGGGATAGGTACGCTGCTCGGTCTGGTCAGCGGTTACTTCGGCGGCTGGCTCGATATGGTGATCCAGCGCTTCCTGGAGATGCTGGCCTCGCTCCCTGGCCTCGTCCTCGCCCTGATCATCGTCACCGGCCTCGGCCGGCCCAGCAGCTCCGGCACGAACATCTTCACGATCGCCTGGCAGCTGCGGTCGCTCGAAATCGCCATTGGTGCGGCGTTCATCTTTGGCACCGCGAGAATCATCCGCTCGGCCGTGCTCACAGAGCGCAACATGGCGTACGTGTTGGCAGCCGAATCGATCGGCTCGGGGCAGATGCGCATCATGTTCCGCCACATCATGCCGAACGTGATGGCATACGTGATCGTCAGTTTCTCGGTGATTATCGGTGTCGTGATCATCATCGAAGCGTCGCTGTCCTTCCTTGGTTACGGAGCGTCGCTCGGCACGCCGTCCTGGGGCGTCGACCTCTCAGGCACGAACCGCCAGTACATGGTCGATCACCTCTGGCTGGTGGTCGCTCCCGGCGTTGCTCTGAGCCTCGCCGTAATGGGCTTCAACTTCTTCGGCGACGCGCTGCGCGACATCCTGGACCCTCGCCTGCGCGGCTCGCGCTAAGCAGCGTTCGAGGCGGTCTTGACCTGAAGAGTCGCGGTTCCCGGTCTGGGAGCCGCGGCTCTTTGTTCTGTGACGCAGTTCCCCGCGAAAGGTCGGAACACCATGAAGCGTAGCGACGGACGGTTCCTCACGACTCACACCGGCAGCCTGCCGCGCCCAGACGACCTGCTGCAGACGCTTTGGGATCGCGAGGACGGCAAGCCCGGCGCAGCCGAGGCTCTGCGCGCCCGTCTACCTGGCGCCGTCCAAGAGATCGTCAGACAGCAGGCGGACGCGGGCATCGACGTGCCCAGCGACGGCGAGCTGGGCAAGACCAGCTTCGTCCACTACGTCACCAGCCGTATCGAGGGCTTCGAGGTCATCGATGTGCAAAACCCGGCCGTCCGCCCCGATCCCGACTTCCCCGGCTACGCGGCGTGGCGCAACGCCAACCGTCCCGCGGCGCCGCGCGTTCCCTTTGCCGCGCGCACGGCCTGCGTCGGCCCTCTGAGCTGGAAGGACCGCGAAGCCTTGCAGCAGGACATCGCTAACTTCAAGCATGCCCTGAGCCAGGTCGAAGGGGCGGCGCTGGCGCAGCATCATTTCGAGGAGGCGTTTCTTCCCTGCGCCTCCGTCGGCATCGTCGCTCAGCGCATCGAGAACCGCTATTACCCGACCTACGAGGGCTACGTTGCCGCCATCGCCGACGTCATGCGCGACGAGTACCGCGCCATCACGGATGCCGGCCTGCTCATCCAGATCGACGCGCCGGAGATGTGCATCGACCGCAACCGCCCCGAGTTCATCGACCGTCCCGTGGGCGATTTCCAGAAGCGCGCCGAGCTCTGGGTCGAAGCGCTGAATCACGCCCTCCAAGGCATCCCGCAGGAGCAGGTGCGCTTTCACATCTGCTGGGGCAACGGCGAAGGGCCGCACAACCGCGACATCGGCCTCGAAGACATCGTGCAGGTCATGCTCAAGGTCAACGCCGGCGCCTACTCGGTCGAAGCCTCGAACCCGCGCCATGGCCACGAATGGAAGCTCTGGCAGGAGGTCAAGCTGCCGGAGGGGAAAGTCCTGATCCCCGGCGTCATCGATTCTGTGACCAACTTCGTCGAGCACCCTGAGCTCGTGGCCGACCGTATCGTCACCTATGCCCGCGTCGTCGGCCGCGAGAACGTCATCGCCGGCACCGACTGTGGCTTCGGCACGTCGGCGGGCTCAGCCAACGTCTACCCGCCCATCGTCTGGGCCAAGCTCAAGTCGCTCTCGGAAGGCGCCGCGCTGGCCTCGAAGCGGATGTGGGGTTCGGGAGGGCGTTAGACGGTTGAGGGCGCACGCAGGGAAAAAGGCAACGACTCGAAACCGTTGGTCTCGAGTCGTCGCTTTTGAAAATGCGTCCGAGGTTGAGGCTTAGGCCTCCAGCCAGGCCTCATAGCGCGGCAGCCACGCCCACGTGCCGGCCGGGTCGTTCTCCCAGTTCTTCACCTGGGTGTAGAGCAGCTGCTCAATGATGCGGCTGGTGAGCAGGTAGTAGCCGGTGTACTTCTGCAGGCAGAGCATCTGCAGTTGCTTGACCAGGTCGATGTTCTCCTGCCGGTCCGTCGCTGCCTCCGACTTCTCGACCAGCGCGTCGACCTCCGGGTCTTCCAGACCGGTGTGGCCGAAGCGGCTACCGGACTCGGTGGCCTGCTGACGCATGATCGTCTGCGGGCTGTCGTAAGCCGGATGCTGGCCCGTGAAGAGATGCCATTGTCCCTTTGTCGCCTTGTCAAAGCCCTCCGAAGTTGGCACGCCATTAATCGTCGTGTTGATGCCGGCCGCCTTGAGCTGCGTCTGCAAGATCTGGCTGCTCTGAGCGCCAATGTCGTTGGGCGCGAAGTACATGATCTCGTACTCCTGGCCCGTGACGCCCGCGGCGTCGAAGAGCTGCTTGGCTGCCTGAACGTCCTCCTTGAAGAAGTCGGCCGTGTCCTTCGGGTCGAGCAGCCAGGGCGCTAGGCCATCGACCAGCAGACCGGCAGGAACCGTGCCTTTGCCATCGAACAGCAGGTCGATGAACTGCTGACGCTTCTGGGCCCGGTAGAAGCCTTCACGAGCGCGGATGTCGCGCTTCAGCGGGTTGTAGTCCATGCTTCCGCCGATGTTGGTGGTGAAGGGCGACAACGTGGGAATGGTCTGTTTGTAGATCTTGTCGCCCAGCTGCGACACCACGTCATCTACAGTGGGGTCGCCGGCGCCCGGGTCGTATATCTGCAGCTGCCCGGAGATAAACGCGGACTGGTAACCAACCGCATCGCCGAAAAGGACGAACGACCGGTTGTCGATGTACGTCTTGTCCGCCTCGCGGAACGTGTCGCTACGCTTGTAGTCCGCCCGGACGCCGACGTCGTTCGTCACTTCCACGTAGGGTCCGCTGCCGATCGACTGGGCGGTGTCCAGCTTGTCGAGGATCTCGTTCGGGATGATGGACCAGTTAGCCGAATCGCCCAGCTGCGTTGCAGTTACGAGGTATGCGTTCGGCTTCTGCAAGTGAATGGTAAGCGTGTTGTCGTCGGGCGCCTCGATCGTGTCCATCGATTGCGTCTGGAAGCTGCGGTTGGCCGTCGCGGTGTCGCGAACGTACTCCTGCACAGCCTTGATGTCCGAAGCCTTGACCGCACGGCCGTTTACCGGGGCGATATCCTGGTACTTCATCCCCGGCTTCAGCGTATAGACCACGGTCAGCGGGTCAGGCAGCTCGAACTTCGCGGCTGCTTCCATCACGTACGGCGCCTTATCGCCCACGCGCGTCGAGAGCAGGTGGTCGTAGACGTTCTGCGCGGCTAGCAGGTGGCCGGCTCGGTTCGCGGTGATGACGTTGGCGCTAGAGTCGGCGCCGGCACCGACGTTGCCCTGCGTCAGCGTGCCGCCCTTCTTGGGCGTGCCGCCGGCCGGCGTGCTGGCCGCTTGCGTAGCGCCACCGCTAGGTGTGGCGCCGCTGCTCGGCGTGCTGGTTGGGGAACTGCTGCTGCTGCCGCCGCAACCGACCAGCGCCAGCGTCGCCCCGCCGATAGAGAGCGCTGCGCCCGACTTGAGAAGACTGCGACGCTGCACTCTGCTATTCGTGATCCTGTCCCAGTAGCCCATTGCTTCCTAGTACCTCCGCGTGTGCTGTCCCCGAACCCCCGGGGTGACGTGGATTGTTATCGGATAAGCTGGCCAGATCCCAAGAAATTGTCTATAGCTCTAAACATCAGGTATTAACACTCACGTATTGAAGTACTGGAAACCAGGCGCTCTTATGGAATCTGGTAGCACGCGAGATGAACCGCAAATCAGCGCGCCGTCCGTGTGCTCAGAACGTGGCTCTTCTCGAACGCTGAGGCATCGACGCGGGGTATAAGATCGACCCGTCACCAGAATCTCGTGCAGGGAGGGTGTGATGGCAGCTCTGCTCGTAGCCACTCGAACCGGCATCTTGCACATAGATGACGCCGGCGTTCAGCCGGAGGAAGGCCCGGCGGAGAGCGCGTTCCTGGCTCCGGCTGATGGTCGCGTCTTTGCCGCAACCGAGGCGGGCGCTATCTGGCGGCGCTACGCCGCGGGTACCTGGAGCCTCGTTAACTCGCGGGCCGTCGAGGACGAAGTCTGGTCCTTCGCGGCCGATCCGCGCCTGGCCGGCCGGCTCTACCTCGGCGTTTCACCGGCGTTGCTCTACCGTAGCGACGACGGCGGCCTCACCTGGACTGCCTGCGAGTCGCTGAAACACATCCCCGGCTACGAGACGTGGACCTTCCCGCCGCCGCCGCATATCCCGCACGTTCGCTCCATCGCTGCCGACCCTGAGGTCGAGGGCGGCGTCTACATCGGCGTCGAGGAAGGCGGCATCTTCCGCAGCCCGGACGGCGGCGACACGTGGCAGAGCCTGAACGAGGGCCTCTACTGGGACGTGCACACCGTCGTTCCGGCGCGAAACAGCGCTGAGCTCTACGCAACGACCGGCGCCGGCTTCCACGTCAGCGCCGACGCGGGCGGTCATTGGCGCCACGTGCGCGAAGGTATTGCTAACCGCTACACGGTGCCGCTCATCGCATCTCAGGCGGAGGGACGCCTCTTCACCGCCGCGGCCGCCGGACCGCCGCCGACCTGGTCCTCAGGCACGAACGCCGCCATCTACCGCAGCGATGACCACGGCGAGACCTGGCGACGCCTCGAGGCCGGCTTGCCGCCCCGATTCGACGTCATGGTCGGCGCACTCACCGAGGACGAATCCGGTAACCTCTACGCTGCTGCCGGTGGCGACGTCTATCGCAGCGACGACTCGGGCGAAAGCTGGCAGCTTCTGGCAGAGGGTCTTGCGCCGATCCGCTCGCTGGCGATCGTCTAGCCGGTGTGTGACGGGACTGGGCCACTCTTGTCCGGAACTTGACAGTTGCGGTCCGATTTCGTAATTCCTATGCCGTACACATTCACAATCGGTTGGCGGTGAGGATGCGTTTCCGAATCGCTGCAACGAGGGGAACATGAGCGACACGGCATCACCTGTATCGGTCTCGATTTTCGAAGAAGCTTCGTCGAACACGACGCGACGTCACTACCGGATCCTGCTGACTGATGAGTCCGGCGCACCCGTGGCGGGCGAGGACGTCGTGCTTACCCTGGTGGGCGATGGCAGCTTCGTGCCCAATTTCAAATCCGAGGAGATCAAGCGCGAGAGCGACGCCGAGGGCAAGTCACAGTTCACCTGGTACCGGCGCAGCATCTTTGGCCGCGACGTGAAAGCCACGGTCTCCGCTCAGGCCGACAAGCCCGGCCGTGCGGTCTCCCTGGAGGAGATCCTGGACAAGCCGCCGGAACTGGCGATCAACTGGGTGCCGGAAGTCTTCAAGCTGCGCCCGCCTCGCGCCTGAGCTTTTCAACCGCTTCATTCGAGACATGGCGCTCCTTACCCATCCGCTAACGGACGGTGAAGGAGATTCGACATCTGGGAGACCGGAAGGCGGTCCCATCGGAGGCCTCTGTGGCGTCTGCATGTGCCGCGGATTGACGTATGGCCAAGAGGCGAGGTGTTGCGTCCGAACGCTCGCGCAGTGTCTCGTACAAGAGCGCACGAAGCTCTGATGACGAGTGTGCGTCGGGCCTTCTGAGGCGTGTGGCGACTGACTTCCTGATTCGAAAGGCCACTTTTTGCTTCAGAAGTATCGCCATTTGCCGAAGATGGCCTTAGGATGTGCAGTGCTGGTCCTTACATAACCAAGGAAGTGTCGAATCTATGAAGAAGCTGACTATCCCCGTCATAGCGCTATTCGTAGCGTTGGTCGCCTTCTCGGCATCCTCGTCTGGTTCCGCCAGGGCAGATGGGCCGTTCCTCTATTCCCCTTTGGCGACCTGTGCAGGCGGTACGGGCACCGCCAAGTTCACCTGGGCCCCTATCCCTGCCGGTACGCAGCAATGGGTCGATTTCTCGACCTCGCCGAACGGCTTCTTCAACGGTGCCTTCCTCGGCATTGGCCCGCTTGACCCTAACTCCAGCACGCTCGATTGGACGGGGCTCGCCGGAGGTCTGCCGTACTACTGGCGCGTCAACACGCTGACACCGTCGGGCTGGATCACGTCGCCGGTGCAGGGCTTCACCGCCTGTGGCGCCCTCTTGCCGGCGAGCTACGCGTGTAGCCCGGCGCTCTCCGTCTGGAATGCCTACTGGCTGGGCGGTTACTACCAGAGTGTGAGCGGACCGACGCCCCTTGGCTGGGCTGGAGCGTGGGCCGGTTGCGGCTCCGCCGGCTACAACGGCATTGGCTACCCCTACTGCACGTACAACGGATGTTTCAGTTCTCCATGGGCAGCCTCGCCTACATCTCACTACTGCCCCTTCACGTACCAGGGCTCCTGCTACGCCTCGGTCACGTCGAATAGCGACCAGTCGTTTCCTGATTGGACGGGTCCCGTCTTCGTGGATCTGAGCAGCCTGGCTCAGCCGGCTACTGTCTCGCCATCAGGCTCGCCATCAGGCTCGTCCTCCGGTGGCGGCACCTCGACTTCTCCGCAGAGCGAGAGTTCGGTAGAAACCTCGCCGCCGCCTTCGACGCCGCCTACCGCCGGCTCGCAGTACCTGCCGGGTGACGCCTACGACTGCAGCGACTTCGCCACGCAAGCCGAGGCCCAGGCGTACTTCGATGCGGTGCCGGGTGACCCGAGCCACCTCGACGAGAACGGCAACGGCATCGCCTGCGAGACCAGCCCCATCGCCGGTCGTTAGGCCCAGTACCCGAGACAGCCTATGCGCGCTACGACCGTCCCCGGCGGACAGTCGTAGCGCAGGCTGCCGTCCGGCAGCAGGTCCACGTCGATGATGCCCAGACGCGCGCCGTAGCGGTCGTCGACTCGTCCAGCGTAGGTCGTGTCGCCGGCGGAGAAGGCTCCTTGCTTCAGTGCCACCTCGAGCCGTAGCGCGCGGGCCTCGGCCGGCAGCGTGAAAGCCGCTCTCGCGTCGAGCACGCCGCCCTGGGCGCCGTCCGGCAGGCTGCGGCCCTCGAACCACGTCGCGATGCCGTTGAACCGCACCATGACACCGGACCCGGGCTGCGGCGGCGAAGTCCAATCGAATTCGTCGATGCGGCCCGGACACAGGGTTCCCTGGCCCTCGACCGCCCAGTCGCGGTGTCCCTTCACCGTAAGCGTGCGGCCGACGAAGGCGTCTACGAAGGCGATCGCCTCGAACAGCGCGTTGATCTGCGGCCGGTCGGGCAGGCGGTCCGTGAATGTGCCGATAGCGACGATGCCGATGAGCTCCTGGTTACGGTTGGCAACGTGAGCGCGGGCGCCGTCGAGGTCGCCGGTCTGGTAGACGCGGCCGGAGGCGAAGGCGGCCAGGTGGTAGCCAATGCCGCCGAAGCCCTCCGAGACGTGGTAGCGGTCGATGGCCTGCAGCTGGCCGATCTCATCCGCTTCGCTCGACTGGTGCGTCAGGTAATCGCCGCTCACGCTGTGGTGCAGGGCGATGCCGATCAGCCTCTTGGGGTCAATCTTGAAGCGGCCGGCCGGGTTCGTTACCTTGTCGCGAGCATCGATCATCTCTCACACCTCGCGCGGACGATAGGCAGATTCGCGCTGTACGCCAATCCACTCTGGCACAGTTGTTCGTAGGATCGATTGGCGTAAGGGCGCTAGCTGGGCTAAGCTGACCTCACGGCTGGATCAGTGAAATTTATGGCGCTGATGAACCCGTCATAACGCCGCATCGCCAGGCGGATTACCGAGTCGCGTCGATAGTCAGTCAGGGAATCTCGAAGCCCCGAAGGGAGCAGCTTTCCGGTGCCACACACCAACACGGCCTTGATCTCGCCATCCGGCGTCAAACGCATCTTCGGCCTCACGATCGGAGCGATCCTCATCGCTGCGCTGGTCGTCGGTTGCGGCGGCAGCAAGAAGAGCTCGACGACGTCCACGGATACGCCTGCGGCGGCGCCGGCCGCGACGTCGGGCAGCGGCAGTCAGTCCGGCAGCAACAACGGCTCATCCAGTGCACCCGCCGTGACCGCGACGGCGGCTTCGTCCGATTCCTCGGGTGGCGCGACGGCTTCGCCGCTCTCCAGCCTTACCAGTTACAAGTACGCGCTGAACATCTCCGGCAACGGCGGTGCTCTCAGCGAACTGGCTAGTACCCTCGGATCGGGTGACTCCTCCGGCGACGTGTCCATGGCGGTTACGGGCGCCTACGTTGCGCCCGACAAGGCCCAGACTGACCTCAATATCTCGGGCCTCGATATCACACGGACCGTGATTGGCGACCAGCAGTGGCAGGACGTCGGTGGTCTCGTGCAGGGTCCGCAGCCGGCTACTCCGTCTGACGTTCAGGACGTGATCTTCATCAACGCCTTCTGGAGCGACAGCGACTTCACGACGACGCTCAATCAGTTCAACTGCAGCAGCAGCACGGAGACGGTCAATGGCGTCGAAACGCACATGTGCGGCATTGATAAGGAGACCTACAATACGCTGCGCAGCACGCTGGGTGGCTTCTTCGGCAACAGCGCCGACATCACCGACCTTACGACGTTCAACTTTCAGGTCTGGTTGACGAGCGACGGCGTGCCGGTACGTATGCGGGTGGAGATGATCGGCACGGACGCGGACAACGCGCCCTTCAACCTCAAGATGAACCTGGATATCACCGACATCAACAGCAACTTCGACATCACGCCGCCGAGCAACTGATCGCGAGAGCGCTGACTCCATGATGGCCGGGCCGAGATCGTCCGGCCATCATGCTATACTTGAGTGCCGCAAAGCAGATATGATTCGGGGCCCGGATCGGGCATTCCGGGCGGAAAATCGAGGAGGGCGCGTAGAGGCGTGGCAACCGTAACGATGAAATCGCTCCTAGAGGCCGGGGCACACTTCGGCCATCAGACCAGGCGCTGGGATCCGCGCATGCGGCCCTTCATCTTCACCCAGCGCAACGGCATTCACATCATCGACCTGCAGCAGACGGTTCGCCGTCTGGAAGAGGCGAGCGAGTGGGTGTCCGAGACCGTCGCAAACGGCGGCACGATCCTGTTCGTCGGCACCAAGAAGCAGGCTCAGGAGACGATTCAGACGGAAGCCTCTCGCTGCGGCATGCCCTACGTGAACACGCGCTGGCTCGGCGGCACGCTGACCAACTTCAGCACCATCCAGGGGCGTATTGACCACCTGGTGCGGTTGGAAGACGCCATCGAACGTGGCGAGTTTACCCGCCTGCCCAAGAAAGACGTCCTCAAGATCGAAGAAGAGATCGAGCGCCTCAACCGCCACTTCGGCGGCATCAAGGAGATGACCAAGCTGCCTTCGGCCGTGTACATCGTGGACCCGAGCATGGAGTACATCTCTGTCGCTGAGGCCAACCGCACGGGCATCCCCATCGTTGCCATGACGGACACCAACTGCAACCCCAACCTCATCGACTACCCGATCCCGTCGAATGACGACGCGATTCGCGCAGTCCGTCTGGTCACGACCCGCATCGCCGATGCCGTGATCGAGGGCAACCAGCGCCGCGACTACGGTGCCGGCGGCGAGGAGTTCGACTTCGGCGAAGATGGCCAGCGCACCTACAGCGCCTCGCCGGACGAGCCGGCGCCCGGCAGCGCATCAGAAGAAGCATCAGCCCCTGCTGCAACTACCGAGGAGTAGTACCCGTTGTCGGAAATATCACTCGACCTCATCAAAGAGCTTCGAGAGCGTAGCGGTGCCGGCGTTATGGACTGCAAACGCGCCCTCGAATCCAGTAGCGGCGACATTGAGAAGGCGATCGATATCCTTGCTGAGCAGGGCATCGCCACGGCCGCGAAGAAGGCAGATCGCGTCACCGCCCAGGGCCTGATCGAGAGCTACATCCACGCCGGACGCATTGGCGCCATCGTCGAGGTCAACTGCGAGACGGACTTCGTGGCCCGCACGCCCGAGTTTCAGACGCTGGCCCACGAGATCGCCATGCAGGTCGCTGCTGCCAACCCGCTGGTCGTCTCGGAAGATGATCTGCCGTCCGGCTCCGAGGGTCACAAGGAAGAAATGGTGCTGCTGGAGCAGCCTTACATCCGCGACCCGGGCAAGAACATTCGCCAGCTTATCAACGAGACGATAGGTAAGACCGGAGAGAACATCCAGGTTCGGCGCTTTTCACGCTTCGAACTGGGCGCCGAGTAACCGCGCCCGCCGTCATTCGTCGAGGTGTCGTGATGATCGAGGACGTCATTTCCACCTGCGAGAGCCACATGGAGAAGTCGGTCGAAGCGGTCGACCGCGAGCTGGCCGCCATTCGCACCGGTCATGCCCATGTCGGCCTCGTCGATCACGTGCGCGTCGATTACTTCGGCAGCATGTTGGCCATTAATCAGATGGCCACCGTCGCGGCTCCGGAAGCACGTCTCCTGACGATCCAGCCGTGGGACCGCAACGCGGTTTCCGCCATCGAGAAGGCGATCCAGTCCTCCGACCTGGGGCTGACGCCCTCGACCGACGGCACAATGATCCGTCTCGCCATCCCGCCTCTCACCGAGCAGCGCCGCAAGGATCTGATCAAGGTCGTGCAGAAGCGCATCGAAGAGGGGCGTGTGGCCGTGCGCAATGTGCGCCGCGACGGCATTGAGCAGGTGCGCAAGCTGGTGCAGGGCAAGGAGGTCACCGAAGACGACCTGCGCCGCGCCCAGGACCAGCTGCAGAAGCTGACGGACCGCTACGTCGCCGCCATCGAGCAGCGCGGCCACGACAAGGAGTCTGAGCTCATGGAGGTGTAAGCCTCCAGTGTCCTGATGGTCATTCGCCCCGCCATTTCCCGCCCCGTCGCAACCAGCCGCCCCTCAGTTCCGGTTCCGGCCGTCGTTCCTTGCCACGTCGCTGTCATCATGGACGGCAACGGTCGCTGGGCAAAGGAACGCGGCCTCTCGCGGCAGGCGGGCCATCGCGCTGGCACCGAGAACTTGCGCCGCATCATCACCGCGTTCGGCGAGCGGCAGGTCAAATACCTCACGCTGTACGCCTTCTCGACGGAGAACTGGAAGCGCCCCAAGCAGGAGGTCAACCCTCTCATGCGCCTCGTCGGCCGCGTCATCGACCGCGAGCTCAACGCGCTGCACGAAAACAACGTCCGCCTGCTGCATCTCGGCAGCCTCGACCCGCTCTCGCCGGACTTGCAGCGCCGCGTCCGGGAGGCGATCGCCCTGACGCGCGACAACGATGGCCTCACCGTCTGTGTGGCCTTCAACTACGGCGGTCGCGCCGAGATCGTCGAGGCAGTGCGGCGCATCGTCGCCGACGGCGTGCTCCCCGACCGCATCGACGAGGACCTCTTCTCCTGCTACCTCAACACCCACGGCATTCCGGACCCGGACCTCGTGATTCGGACCGCCGGCGAGATGCGCCTCTCGAACTTCCTCATCTGGCAGGCTGCCTACGCCGAGTACTACTCGACGCCGGCCTACTGGCCCGACTTCGACGAAGCCGAGGTCGACCGGGCACTGGCCGAGTACGCCCGCCGCGGCCGTCGCTTCGGCGGGCTCGAAGACGGCAGCATGTCCAACGGGAGCGTCGCCGCCAGCGGCGCTCATCGAACGGCCTGAGAGCGGCCCAGGAGGATGCTCCTCCAGCGACTCCTCAGCGCCGCCGTCGGCATCCCGCTCATCATCCTCACCATATGGATCGGTCATGAGCTGTTTGCTGGCGTCGTGGCGTTGGCCGTCTTCATCGCCTCGATCGAGATCAGCGCGGCACGGGGTAACGCCTGGACGCCCTGGGGCGTGCTGACCGCGCTGTTAACCGCCGCGCTGCCCGTCGCGGCCACCGGTGGCGTCGACGATCTGCTCGGCGCCGCCACCGTCATCATCATCGTCCTGTCGATGGTCTACACCTTCACACCGGACCCCGCCGCCAACATCGAGGCGTGGCTCTGGGGCCTGACGATGGCGCTCTACTTCGGCGTGCTGGCCGGCCATTTCGTCCTGCTGCGCAACCTGCACGACGGCCGCAACCTCGTCATCTTCGCCGTGCTCACGGTCTGGATCTCCGATACAGGCGCCTACGCCCTCGGCCGCACCTTCGGCCGTCGCAAGCTGGCGCCCGCTATTAGCCCCGGCAAGACTGTCGAAGGCGCCGTAGGCGGCATCGTCACCGGTTTCATCGCCGTCTTCGCGCTCGATTTCGCCCTCAGTCTCGACCTGGAGCTACAGCACCGCATTATCCTGGGCATCCTGCTGCCCATCGTCATCATGTTCGGCGACCTGGCGGAGTCGGCCCTCAAGCGCTCGCTGGGAGTCAAGGACAGCAGCGTTCTGGTGCCGGGCCACGGCGGCATCGCCGACCGGCTGGACAGCCTGCTCTTCGCGATTCCGGCGGTATACTGGTACCTGCAGTGGATCATCAAATGACTCGGATCGCCGTCCTCGGCTCCACCGGGTCGATCGGCCGCCAGACGCTCGACGTCGTCCGCGCCCACCCGGAGCGCTTCAGCGTGGCCGCCCTCGCTGCCGGCAACAACGTCGACCTGTTGGCCGATCAGGTACGCGAGTTCCACCCCTCGATGGTCTGCTGCGAGCGCCCCGAAGCGCTGCGCGAGCGGCTCGGCGCCGAGACTCCCACCTTCGTCAGTCTCACCGAGATGGCGTGCGACCCCGAAGTCGACGTCGTCATGTCCGCCGTCGTCGGCAAGGGCGGCCTGGAGCCGGTCTACGCCGCGTTGCAGAAGGGCCGCACGGTGGCGCTGGCCAACAAGGAAGCGATGGTCATGGCCGGCGGCTTGCTCAAGGACGCGGCCGAGCAGGGCGGCGGCGAAATTCGCCCCGTCGACAGCGAGCACAGCGCCATCTGGCAGTGCCTGGCGGGCGAAGACGTGAGCGGTGTACGGACGACTTGTCATAACGGCGTCAGGCGGCGCCCTGCGCGACCTTTCGCTCGCCGAGCTGTCCGAGGTCACGCCGGAGAAGGCGCTGGCGCATCCCACCTGGCAGATGGGGCAGCGCATCACCATCGACTCCGCCAGCCTGTTCAACAAGGGTCTCGAGGTGATCGAGGCGCACTGGCTGTTCGGCATCCCGTACGAGCAGATCGACGTGCTGCTGCACCGCGAGAGCATCATCCACTCGATGGTCGAGATGGTGGACGGCTCCTTCAAGGCGCACCTGTCCTTCCCGGACATGCGCCAGCCGATCCAGTTCGCCCTCAGCTACCCGGAGCGCCTGTCGCTCGAGCTGCCGGCCGTCGATTTCGCGCGCCTCGGCTCGCTGAATTTCGGCGAGATGGACTTCGAGCGCTATCCCTGCCTCTCGCTGGCCCTCGAAGCCGGCCGGCGTGGTGGCACCTGCCCGGCCATCCTCGCCGCCGCCGATGAGGAGGGCGTCGATGCCTTTCTGCACCGCCGCATTGGCTTTCTCGACATCGCCAGCCTTCTAGCCGATATTCTGAATGAGTACACGGCAACGCCGGCGTCGTCGCTGGAGGCCATAATGGAAGCAGACGCCTGGAGCCGCAGCTTCGCCCGGGCGTGGATCAAGGACAGAGCTTGGACGTAATCACCCACAATCTGCTGCCGTTTCTCGGCATCCTGATTGTTCTCGTCGTCGTTCACGAAGCAGGCCACTTCTTCACCGCCAAGCTGTTTGGCGTGAAAGTGCTGGAGTTCGGCATCGGCTACCCGCCGCGCATCTGGGGCTTCAAGCGCGGCGAGACCGAGTACACGGTCAACGCGTTGCCGCTCGGCGGTTTCGTACGCCTCCTCGGCGAAGAGGATCCGACCGAGCCGCGTAGCCTGGCGGCGCAGAAGGCCTGGAAACGCCTCGTCATCATGGGCGCCGGCGCCTTCATGAATTTCGTTCTCGCCGTCGCCCTGTTTACGGCCGTCTGGATCATCCCCCGCCAGGTTAACGTCGGCCAGGCCGTTATCACGCAGGTCGTTCCCGGCTCGCCCGCCGAGCAGGCCGGTATCAAGACTGGCGACATCATCGAGACGATCAACGGCCGCACGATCGAAAACGTCAGCGACGCCAGCTATAACATCCAACTCAACCTGGGAGACAACATCCCGATCACGCTGCGCCGCACCGATCCGGTGACGAAGGAAGTCTCCGACGTCACCGTCCACGTCACACCGCGCTGGGCGCCGCCGCCGTACGTCTACACCGTCTCGCCGGGTGAGACCGTGAACGACGTGGTGCGCGCGACCGGCTACGACGCCGCGACCGTACGGCAGGCGGCCGCCATCGATACCACGCTGCCTGTGGGCCAGCCCCTCTCGATTACCACGGAGGCGGGCGACGTCGTGCAGTACACGGTGCAGGAGGGCGACACGCTCGACAAGGTCTCGCGCCAGCTGCACGCAACCGAAGCGTCGATCGCCGCTGCAGCCGGACTGCCGAATCCGGACCAGCTACAGCCCGGACCGCTGCAGTTTGCCCAGGGCGCTACCGGCATCCGCATCGCGCCGCAGTATCCGTTTACAGAGTCGCGCTCACTCGGCCCGCTCGCGGCGTTGCAGCGCGGCTGGCGCGATACCTTCGACTCGCTGAAGCTGGCCCGCAACGAGATCTATTCCTGGATCAAGGGCGGCACCAGCGCTCCCGTGTCCGGCCCCATCGGCATCGCCCAGGCGACCGGTGAGGTGGTCAAGCAGGCCGGCTGGAAGAGCCTCATCGACCTGGCTGCCCTGCTCAGCATCAACCTCGCCGTGCTCAACGTCCTGCCGCTGCCGATGCTGGACGGCGGACGCATGGCCTTCGTCGTGGTCGAGATCGCCCGGCGCGGTCGCCGCATCGCCCCCGAAAAAGAAGCACTTGTCCATTTGGTGGGTATGGCGGCTATCCTGTTGCTGGTAGCTGTGCTCAGCTACTTTGACATAGTCAGAATCGTAGATGGAAAGAGTCTCTTCCGATGATTCCTCAGCCCCGACGTAAGTCCAAGCAGATTCAAATCGGCGACGTGAAGATCGGTGGTGACGCCCCTATCGTCGTCCAGTCCATGACCGCCACCGACACGGCGGACGTCGCTACTACCGTGCGCCAGATCCACGAGCTCGCCGAGCTCGGCTGCGAGATTGTGCGCGTCGCCGTGCCCGACCGCGAGGCGGCGGAGGCGCTGCCCGACATCGTGCGCCAGACGCCGGTGCCGCTCGTCGCCGACATCCACTTCGACTACCGCTGGGCTCTGGCCGCGATCCAGGCCGGCTTCCATGCCCTGCGACTCAACCCCGGCAACATTCGCGACCCCGAGAAAGTGAAGACGGTTGTCCGTGAGGCCAAGGAGCGCGGCATCCCGATCCGCATCGGCGTCAACGGCGGCAGCCTGCCGCCCATCCCGGCCCTGGCCGAGGGTGAGATGCCGCCGACGATGGTGCAGCGCATGGTCGACGCCGCCCTCTGGGAGATAAAGATCCTGGAGGAGATGGACTACGACAACATCAAGATATCTATGAAGGCCTTCGACGTGCCCACGATGGTCGAGGCCAACCGCCGTCTGGCCGAGCTGGTGCCGTATCCGCTGCATCTCGGCGTCACCGAGGCGGGTACGCCCCGCGCCGGTTCCGTGCGCAGCGCCATCGGCATCGGTATGCTGCTGGCCGAGGGCATCGGCGACACGATCCGCGTCTCACTGGCCGCGAACCCCAAGGAAGAGATCCCGGTCTGCTACGACATCCTCGCCAGCCTCAACCTGCGCCGCCGCGGGCCGACGCTCGTCGCCTGCCCCACCTGCGGCCGCATCGAGATCGAGCTGATCCCGCTGGCGCAGAAGGTCGAGGAGCACTTCACGAAGCTCGGCCAGACGCTCACCGTCGCTGTCATGGGCTGCGTCGTCAATGGGCCCGGTGAGGCGCGCCAGGCAGACCTCGGCATCGCCGGCGGCAAGGGCCGCGGCGTTATCTTCCGCAAAGGCGAGGTCATCCGCACCGTCGACGAGCCGCAGTTCCTCTCGGCGCTGATTGAGGAAGGCAACCGCATCATCGAGGAGATCGAGACCGGCGTGTACACGCCCGTATCGCACACGGACGACGAGTACGTCATCCCCCTCGACGCCATCCCGAGCTAGCGATTAGCGGTCGTCCGTGGATCGAAGAAGATTACTTCGACGTATCCTCGAACGGCCGCATAACGTTTCGTTTTCTGATTTTCAGAATCTCGTCGAAGGCTTCGGCTTTCGTCTAGTGCGAGTTCGTGGAAGCCATCACATCTACTCACATCCAGACGTTGCCGAAATCATCAACCTCCAGATGGTTGGGAAGTGAGGCCAAGCCTTATCAGATCCGCCAGTTCCTGAGGTTGGTCGAGAGGTACAATCTGCCATTAGAGGACTGATGAAGGACTATCACATCAACATCTTCTGGAGTGAGGAAGACGGTGCCTACGTCGCCGACATCCCCGATCTCGATTCCTGCTCTGCACTCGGTGCGACGCCGGAAGAAGCGCTGGCCGAGCTGACGTTGGCCAAAGAAGCCTGGCTCGAAGCTGCTCGCGAGTTAGGCAAGCCAATCCCCAAGCCCAGCTACAAGCCGGTCGTGTACCAGGCAATCGACCAGTCCTAAGCAGCCCCGGAGTCTGACGGGCGCGCCGCCACGCACTGGCTACCCCCTGCCGAAGGCGGAGATTTCCGTCTCCTTCTGCGTGATGAACTCCAGCAGCACCGGCGTGCCGTTCTTCGTCTGCTCGATGCCGCGCTTGATCGCCGGCACGATCTGGTCCGGCGTCGTCACGCGCTCGCCGTAGCCGCCCAGCGCTTTCGCGAACTCGGAGTAGTTGCCGGAGATGTCCGTCGAGCGGTACTTCTCCGTCGAGACCTTCATCGCCGCCAGTTCGATCGCCATCGAGAAGTTGTTCAGCAGGATCGAGAGGATCGGGATGCGCTCGCGCACCGCGGTCTCGAAGTCCATGCCCGTCATGCCGATGGCTGCGTCGCCCCAGATGTTGATGCAGACCTTGTTCGGCTCCGCCAGCTTGGCGCCCATCGCCAGGCCCAGGCCGTAGCCGAGCTGCGTCGTCTTGCCCCAGCCGATGTAGCTGAGCGGCGTCGTGCACTGCCAGAAGGGCGTGGTCTGGTCGCGGGGGCTGCCCGCGTCGTGCGTCACGACGGTGTTCGCGACGTCGACCGTGTGCAGCAGGTCCCAGATGACGCGGTACGGCGATAGCGGCGCGTCGTTCGACGTGAGCTTCGGCAGCCAGCGCTGCATCCACTCGTCGCGCTGCGTGGCGATCTTGCCCGCAGTTTCCGCCTGCCTGCCTCGCGGCTTGCCGCCCAGTCGCTCGCGCACCGCCTCGACCAGCATCTTCAGCGTGAGCTGCGCGTCGCCGATCAGGGCGTAATTGGCGTTGACGTCCTTGTTGACGTCCAGCGGGTCCAGCGTGGCGTGGATGTACGTCTTGCCCGGCGGCAACTGCGGGAACTGGATGCCGTAACTCGTGCGGCCGAAGCTGCAACCGATGCCGAAGATCACGTCGGCGTCGTTCAGGTGCTGCCACAGCTGGCCGGAGATGGCGCGGCCGCCGGAGCCCAGCGAGAGCGGGTGGTCCTCCGGGAAGGCGCTCTTGCCCTCGAGGCTGGTAGTGGTCGGCGCCTCCAGCAGCTCGACCAGCTCTTTCAGCTCCGCCCAGGCCTTGGCGTAGTGCACGCCCTGCCCTGCGTAGATCACCGGCCGCTGCGCCTCGACCAGCACGCGGGCCACCTCGTCCACATCCTGCGGGTCCGGTGCGCTGCGTACTCGCAGCGTCGGCGTGTAGTCGATGGGCTCGGCCACCTCCTCGCGGAAGACGTCGCCGGGAAACTCGACCAGCGTCGGGCCGGGGCGTCCGTTGCGCGCCTGGGTGAAGGCGCGGCGCATCGCTTCCGGCACGTAGTTGGCCAGCGTTACCTGCTCCGCCCACTTCGTCACGTTGCGGTAGTTCATCATCGAATTGAAGTTCGGGAAGACGTTCGTCAGGTGACGCGGGTAGCCGCCCGGCAGCACCACCATGGGCACCGACTCCGAGTATGCCTGCGCGACAGCGCCGAACGCGTTCTCGGAGCCGGGGCCGGATTGCATCGTGAAGACGCCGATCTTGCGCCCCGAGTTGAGGCGGCTGTAAGCGTCCGCTATGTGCACGCCGATGCGCTCCTGGCGCACGACGATAGTGCGGATGTCGGCCTCGGCGACGGCATCGAAAATCGGGTTCACCGGGTAGCCGACGACGAACTCGACGCCCTCGCGCTTCAGGATCTCAGCAATCGCGGCAGGTACACGCATGTCTCACTCCCTCTGGCTCTCGTACGTGGCCTGATTGTAGCTGAGAGACCTGGTTCGCGCGCCCGGGGTTAGGGTACAGAGTGCAGATCAGACGCATCGTCTCGCCTCGACTCTGTGCTCTGCCCTACTTTGGCAGCAGCCCTGCCGTGCCTTCCGCCGGTATGATGCCGAGGCCGTTCAGCAAGCACGCCATCAGCCCGTAGTAGCCCACCGTGGCGATGAGGTCGACGGCGCCACTGTTGCCGTAACGCTGCTGTGCCGTAGCGAACGTCTCGTCCTTGACGGCGTGGTCGTGCAGCAGCTCACGCGCCATCTGGATCGGCAGGCGCTCCTCCTCCGGCAGCGAGTCGACGGGGCGTCGGTTGGCGATCACGTCAATCGTCCCGTCGCTGACGCCGTTCTCGCGCGCCAGGCGGCTGTGCGCCAGCCACTCGTGCTGGCAGTCGAACTCGCGCGCCGTGGTGCAGATGGCGATCTCGCTGATGTTGCGCGGGATGGCCGACTCGAAGCGCAGGAAGGTGCCGAGGTGGGAGACGCGCCGCGCCGCCTCCGGGCTGTTCATGACGATGGAGAACGGGATGCGTACGCTGCCGCGCGTACCCGCCAGGTACTCGAACAGGTCTCGCTGGTTCTCGGGCAGCTGGTTGGGGTCCAGGATTTCGGGTAGGCGCGGCATGGGCTGGCTCCTCTCTCGGCAAATGATGTTCTGGCCCGCGACGAGGCAGGTGAGTCGGAAGCAGGGCTCATCTTACGGGATCGAGGAATGCAAGAGGGCAATCGCCACGCTAACGCAGAAGCGCAAGTGGCCTCGCCTGCGTCTGTCATGCTGAGCGCCAGCGAAGCATCTCCCGGCCCACGAACGCCACGAGCCAGGTGGTGCTCCGTCGCGGGTAAGTCCGCGCTCCGTCGCCAAACAGGTTTGTCCCAGACGGCCCGCTGCTCTGCCCGCGCGCAGTTCGCGAGAATCGTCGCGCAGCGTTTCCGGGAGATGCTTCGCTCAGCTCAGCATGACCAACGACGCATGTGGAGCGTCCTTGCCCGCTTGCCTCGCTACTGCCGCCAGCGCACAACGAGCCGCTCGAGCAGCCCCACCAGCAGGAACAGCCCGAGCGACAGCACGGCGATGACAAAGATCGCGGCCAGGACGAGGTCGGTGCGGAACGAGTTGCGCATCGACTGTGCGTAGATGCCGAGGCCGTCTCGCGAGCCCACCCACTCGGCGAAGACGGCGCCGACCATCGCGTACGTCACGGCGATGCGCAGCCCCGTGAACAGGTAGGGCAGCGCGTGCGGGATCTTCAGCAGCCGCAGCGTCTGCATGCGGCTCGCGTCCAGGGTGCGCATCAGCAGCAGCGCCTCGCGGTCCGTCGCTGCCAGGCCGGAGGCGAAGGCGACGGTGATCGGGAAGAAGGTGTACAGCGTAACGACGACGATTTTCGGCGTCAGGCCGAAGCCGAACCACAGCACCAGCAGCGGCGCGATCACGATTACCGGCACCGTCTGCGAGCCCACGAGGAGCGGGTACAGGGCCCGCCGCGCCGGCGAAAACGCGTCGATGATCAGCGCCAGCATCACGGCGAAGACGACGCTGAAGCCGAGGCCGTAGACGGTCTCGCGGATCGTTACCAGGCTGTGGTGCGCCAGCGCGTCTCGCGCCCGCCAGCCCGACTCCGCGATGCGCGACGGCGCCGGCAGCGTCACCGGGCTGACGCCGGACAGGTCGACATAAAGCTGCCACGTCACGAACAACGCGACCAGCAGCGCCAGCGGCGGCAGCGCCGCCATCGTCCACGCCGCGAGACGCGCCTCGAGAGCTGGCCGGGCGTCCGATGGCTGCTCGGCGCTCATGGCGAAAGCGACTCCTGGTGCAGGGCGCGCAGCACGTTTTCCTCGGCGCGCGCCAGGCGCACCGGATCGGCGACACGGTCGGGGCCGTGGTCGACGGTCACCTCCGCAACGACGCGGCCGGGGCGCGGGCTCATGACGTAAACGCGGTCGGAGAGCAGGACGGCCTCGCGCACGTCGTGCGTCACGAGCAGTGCGGCCTGCGAGCCGAGGTACCAGGCGTCCAGCAGCCATTCCTGTAGCTCGCGGCGCGTCAGCGCGTCCAGCGCCGCGAACGGCTCGTCCAGCAGCAGCAGGGGACGTTCGAGCAGCAGGGTCCGCAGCAGCGCCACGCGTTGCCGCATGCCGCCCGAAAGCTCCGCCGGTGGGTGCTCCTCGAAGCCCTGCAGCCCGAAGCGCGGCAAGAGCTCGCGTACCCGCTGCCGCGCCGCCTCCCGGCTGCTGTGCCCTGCGATCTCGATGCCGAGGGCCGCGTTATCGACCACGTTGCGCCAGGGGAAGAGCAGGTCCTTCTGGAACATGTAGCCGGTCAGCCGCCGCCGCTCATCCGGTCCCGTTTCGCCCTGCACCTCGATGCGGCCGGCGCTCAGCGGCTCGATCCCCGCGATCAGGTTGAACAGCGTGCTCTTGCCGCAGCCAGACGGTCCGACGATGGAGACGAAGTCTCCCTGGTCGACGCGCAGCGAGACGTCGCGCAGCGCCTCGACGCCGCGCCGGCCGCCGAAGGTCTTGCCGACGCCTTCGATGCGCAGGACCGGCGTCTCCGAAGCCGTGACTCGTCTCCTACTGGCTGCTCAGCAGCTGGTTCGTGTACAGCGGCCCGCCCGAGATCTGCGTCACGACCTTGCCGTCCTGGTCCGTGACGATGTTCTGGTCCAGCAGCCACTTCGTGTACGCGTCCCAGTCCTGCGACGACTGCAAGCCCCACGTGCCCGTGCTGTCGACGAAGATGCCGGCCAGCGCCTCGTCCGAGAGCTTCACGAGGTCCTGCTCCGGGAACACGTCCTTGCCCACGTAGTCGACGAACTCCTGCGCCGCCTCGTCCGGGTGCTGCGCCGCGTACTCGTAGCCGCGCCGCGTCACCGAGAGGAACTTGCGCAGCACGTCGGGCCGGTTCTGCACTTCCTTCTCCGTCGTCTCCAGCACCACGCTGGGGTAGTCGGGCAGGCCGTAGTCCTGGTACTTGAAGGTGCGCAGCTTGATGCCGCGCAGCTGCGCCTCGATGCCTTCCCACGTCGTGAAGATCTCCGTGAAGTCGGCGCGACCGTTGTACAGCGCGTCGTAGGCCGCCGTCGAGAGCGTCGCAGTCTTGAAGTCGCCCGTGCCGCCGTCGGCCTGGATCACGGTGCGGATGCTCGGCACTTCGTAGGGCAGGCCGAAGCCGGCGTACGTCTTGCCGTCGAGGTCGCGCGGCCGCTGGATGTCGCTCGAATCCAGCACCGCCAGCTCCGTCACATTGTGCTGCAGCACCGCTGCGATGCTGACGACGTCGAGACCGGCCGCGCGCGAGAAGACGACGTTGGCCGGGAAGCTGATGCCGACGTCCGCGTTGCCGTTGGCGACGACCGTGTCCGGGTTGAGGTCGGAGTAGGGCAGGACGCTGACGTCGAGGCCCGCATCCTTGTACCAGCCCTTCGCCAGCGCGATGTAGATGCCGATATGGTTGGTGTTCGGCGTCCAGTCCAGCTGCACCGTGACCTTGTCGCCCGTGCTCTTGTTGCCGCCGCCGCAGGCCGACGCCAGTACGAGGCAGATCACGGCGACGAGCAGCAGCAGTTGTCGACCGCGGAAGAACGGTCCTCTATCGAGACGAGGTTGAGCGAACGGCAGCATGGCGAGCCTCCCCTTCGGGCTAAAACGGGAGGCTGCAGGTCGGTAGGTCGGCCGCAAATGGCCAGTGGGGATCGTCCCTACCACGCGCTTCCTCCGCCGGAATTACCCGGATCAGGTTCGACGGGTGTGATCTCAGGCCGGGCGCTTTGTTCCCGACCACCCCGTGCGTAGCGAGTACAGAGTACAAAGTGCTGAGCACAGAATCAAACTCGACCAGATCGAGGCGCCTGCCGCGAGTACTTGAGCACGGTGAGGGGGAGGGTCGATCAAAGCAGGGGTAGCGGGGGCGGCAGCCCATGCGGGGGGAGTCGGAGGGGTCTCCCCTCAGCGCTCCCCGTCAGCTTCTGCACTTCCTCGCTGGTGCGCTCGATGCTTTGCAATTGCTGGCCGCATACGAGTCCGGTTTCCGCCTTCTGCGTGCTACAGATTCCAGAACCAACGCATGTGGTGCTCTGCACTTTGTCCTCTGCACTCTGTACTATGTCCCCCATGAGCGTACGACTTGGACTCGGCTTCGGCGCCTTTCCCTTCTCCGACACGGCTGCCTTCTGGGACTGGATCGACTACTGCGAGGGCACCCGCATCGACTCGATCTGGCTCAGCGAGCGCCTCGTCGGCCGCCAGGCGCAGCTCGAGCCGCTGACCGCGCTCGCCGCCATCGCCGGCCGCACGCGGCGCCTCAAGTTCGGCATGAACGCCACCGTCCTGCCCTTCCGCGACCCGCTGATCCTGGCCAAGGAATGCGCCACCATCGACTACCTGAGCGACGGGCGCCTGCTGCCCATGTTCGGCGTCGGCAACGACGTCGCGCCCGAGTTCGCCGCCACCGGCGCCGAGCCCAAAGCACGCGGCGCTCGCTCCAACGAGATGCTGCGCCTGCTCAACCGCCTCTGGACCGAGGACGACGTCGACTTCGAGGGCAAGTTCTACCACTACAAGGGCGCCACCATCAGCCCGAAGCCGAAGCAGTCGCCGCTGCCCGTCTGGATCGGCGGCAACAGCGACGCCGCCATCGAGCGCACCGCCCGCTACGGCACCGGCTGGCTCTCCGGCGCCGCCTCGACGCCCGCCCAGATCAGCAAGGCGATCCTGGCGATCAAGGAGCGCGCCGCCGAGTTGGGCCGCAGCATCGACGACGACCACTTCGGCGCCGGCATCACCTACCGCTTCGGCGACTGGGAGGAGCCGGAGGTGCAGCGCGCCGTACGCCAGCTCGCCTCCCGCCTGCCGGAGGGCGCCGACCCGCGCGCCTTCATCGCCGTCGGTGGCGCCGAGGACGTCCTGCGCCTCGTCACCGTCATGCGCGCCTGTGGCGTCTCCAAGTTCGTCATGCGCCCCATCGTCTCCAGCGACGCCGACATGATGGAGCAAACCCGCCGCCTCGTCGAAGAGGTCATCCCAACCGCTCACGCCCTCGAGTAGCCGTCAGCCGTCAGCCGTCAGCCTTCAGCTACGAGCTGCGACCCTGCGAGCGACGAGCTGTGGGCTGACGATGTCGAAGGCGCTGTCATGCCCAGCAAATCTTTCAGTGGATTCCGCCTTCAAAACCGATGGCATGCCAAGGGGCGTCGGGACAAGCCTGCGGGCACCCGTATCAGCCGCGTAGCGGCGCCCAGGGGGTAGCGGGGGCGAAGCCCATGCGGGGGGAGTTTGAGGGGTCTCCCCTCAAGACTCCTTCTTCTTACGGGCGGGGGCGGAGCAGCGCTCTGCGATGCGCAGCAAGCGTGGCAACGGCCGGAACCTGCCGGGTCTCGCATCGAAGTACTTCACGTCTATATGACCATTGCGCGGTCGCTCGTGGTCTCTGTTGGACGCGACGGTTCGTTCCCCCGCCAACCCCCGAGATTGCCGCGCCTCGCTGCCGCGATGGCTCGCAATGACAGGTCGTTTGCCGCTCGCGGCGGAACGCTGATAGCTGACCGCTCGTCCGCCTGATACACTGACCGACGGAGGGGTGGCAGAGCGGTTTAATGCGGCGGTCTTGAAAACCGTTGTGGGGCAACTCACCGGGGGTTCGAATCCCTCCCCCTCCGCCATCTCCCGCGTCTCTTTGTCTTCGGATTGGAGCCAGGTTCGCGACACGCTGCGGCTGTCCCGATGAGTGAGTCTTGAGTCTCGTGATCGTCCACCGCCGCGTTGCCTTGTCGCGTCTCCTCGCCTCGCTGCTCTTCGTGCTCGCGCTGGGCGCGTCCGGCTGCGCCCTGGTGCAGGACACGAGCAAGCAGGACGCCTCCCCGACCGTCCCGCCCGACGTCGCCGCCGTGAAGGTGGTGGCGCTCGGCTTCAGCGACCAGTTCGACGCGCAGGACCACCCCGTCAACCTGCGAAACGTGCTGCCGGCCGGCGTGGACAGGATTGGAGCCTACGTGCTGCTGGAGAACGTCAAGCCCGGCATGACGGTCGAGGGCCGCTGGTTCGAGCTCGGCGCCCAGGATCCGGCGCCGGACGGCACCATGATCACGCAGTCCAGCGTCGTCCTCACGGCCGACGCCATCGACCCCGGCTCCTCGCGCGCCTCTGCCTTCTTCACGCTCAACACGGACCGGGCGTCCCTGCCGGAGGACAGCTGGCTGCTGCGCGTCTACGTCGAAGGGCACCTGGTGCGTACGGCGGCCGTGATCATCAGCAACGTCGCCGGCAACGTGCAGTTCCAGACGACGCCGACGCCTTCTCCCGCGCCGGAAACCGCGACCCCGGCGCCGGTCGACACTCCCGCACAGTAGCCTTCGCCCGGGGGCCAAGGGCCACTGCGGGCCGTGGGCGGTAAGCAGCCTCACTGCATCCGCCGCGAACACTCCGCGCGGGGTGCCTGGAGTGCAACTCCCTACCGCAAGTGGCAGATGTCGTTCAGGGCGGCGAGAATGGTGCGCTGGCCGCGAAACTCCAGCGCCGACACCGAGGCCGGCTCCAAACGGAACCGCTCCATGTCCTGCAGCGGTATCGAGAGCGCGCGGCAGATCAGCGTGCGCAGCGGCAGCTCGCCGCTAACCAGGAGGACGACGCCCTCCGGACCGTGCTGTTCGCGTAGCTCTTCCAGCGATTTCCAGCAGCGCTCCTGCATTGCGGTCAAATCCTCGGATGTGGCTCCCGACAGCCCGTCCTGTGATTGCGGCTCGGGCAGCCTCAGCGCCTTCGCCAGCGTGACGGCGGTCGCCAGCGAGGCGGGCAGCGGGCTCGAGTAGACGGCGCTGACGCCGGGCTGCGTCTGCTTGAGGTCGGCTGCGATGGCGGCGGCCTCTTCGCGGCCCCGAGGCGTGAGCGCGGCGTCAGGGGCGCCTCTGTCCTCGACCTCGCCGTGGCAGACGAGGACGAAGCGCAGCGTGGGCGGCAGGGGCGGTCGCGGGCTCGCCTCGCTCATACGCGCACCACCCGTAGCTGCTCGATCTTCGGGCCCTTCATCTCTGCGACCGTGATGCGGCAGCCCTCGACGTTCAGCACCTCGCCCTCGGTGGGGATGTGCCCCAGCTGGTCTAGCACCCAGCCGGCGATCGTGTCGTAATGCCCCTCCGGGATGTCGATGCCCAGCTCGTCGCGCGCCTCCTCGACGCTGAGTGTGCCTTCGACCTGGCTGGTGCGCTCGTCGATCGCGGTGATCTCGACCTCGCCAGGCCTCAGCTCGTCGCGCATCTGGCCGACCATCTCCTCCAGCAGCTGCTCCAGCGTCACGATGCCGGCCGTTCCGCCGAACTCGTCGACGGCGATGGCCATCTGCACGCCGCGCGCCTGCATCTCTCGAAACAAGGCGCCGATCAGCTTGGTCTCCGGCACGAACATCGCCCGCCGCGCCAGCGGCTCGATTGGGCTGTCGTTGTCGATCTCGCCCCGCGCGATGGCGGCGAGCACGTCCTTGATGCCGAGGATGCCGGTTACCTGGTCGGGGCTCTCATCGAAAATCGGGAATCGCGAGTGCGGCGTCTGGGCGTAAACCTCGAAGAAGTCGCTTACTCTGCTGTCGCGCGCCAGCCAGACGGCCTCGGTGCGGGGGATCATCACCTCGTGCACGCGCCGGTCGCCGAAGTGGAAGACGCGGTCCAGCAGCTCTGCCTCCTCCTCGGCCACCGTCCCCGACTCGGCGCTGATGCCGATCATGGCGCGGATCTCCTCCTCGGTGACGCTGAGACGCTGTTCACTGCGCAGGCTGAGCACGCGCAGCACCGCGTTGGTCGAAAAGCTGAGGACGGTCACGAGCGGCGACGAGATGCGTGCCAACTGCTGCATCGGCCTGGCGACGCGCGAGGCGATGACGTCCGGCGAATGCAGCGCCAGCCGTTTCGGCACCAGCTCCCCGAAGACGAGTGAGACGTATGTAATCGTCGCGACGACGAGGATTACGCTCAGCGTGTCGCTCACCTGCGTGCTGAGGCCGAGATCCAGCAACCATTTCGAGATGTGATTGGCGACGCTGGCGCCACCGAAGGCGCCCGACAGGATGGCGATCAGCGTGATGCCGGCCTGGACCGTCGACAGGAAGCGCGTCGGCTCCTGCGCCAGCTGCAGCGCCGTCCTGGCGCCCTCGTCGCCTGCTTCAGCGCGAGCGTGCAGCCGGGCGCGTCGCGCCGACACGACGGCCATCTCCGACATCGCCAGCAGCCCGTTGAACAGGATCAGAAGGATCAGGATGACGATTTCGAGCGCGAAGCCGAACACAGGCGGGACCCCTAACGTCTCACGCGACGTCTATTGCGCCGCGGGTGTTCGATTGGAGGCGAAAACGGGGAGTCCGGCACACGCGTTTGCAGGAAAGCGGAGCGCCAGGCAGGGGTAGCGGGGGCGAAACCCCATGCGCGGAGGGCCTGGGAGGTGTCCTCCCAGCCTCTCTTCCGGAGGGGTGGCGGCGTAGCAGCGCTTGGCGGTGCGGAGCAAGCGTGGCAACGGCCTGAAACGAAGGCTGGTCAGCCAGGGACCAGATTCCTCACCGCGTTCGGCATGACATTGCATGCGTTCGGCGTGATACGCGCACCGAGGACCTGATCGCTTCGGTAGATGGTCGGGGGTTGTTACTTTGGGCCAGCTCCAGGGACGAGTCTGGCAAGCAGGGGTAGCGGGGGCGAAGCCCCATGCGCGGAGGGTCTGGGAGGTGTCCTCCCAGACCTCTTTTCGGGAGGCGGGGCGGCGTAGCAACGCTTGGCGGTGCGGAGCAAGGGTGGCGAGGGCCTGAAACGAAGGCTGGTCAGCCAGGACCAGATTCCTCACCGCGTTCGGCATGACATTGCAGGCGTTCGGAATGACAGTCGGGGTCAATTTCAGGGAGAGGAGCATATCGCCTCGGCGAGGCGACAAGAGAAGACCGGGATGGCGTCGTCAGGTTCCTGCTCAGCTCGTCTCTGCCAGCTCGCTAGGAGTAGCGCTCCTCTTTCCACGGATCGCCGCGCAGGTGATAGCCGTACATCTCCCAGAAGCCCGGCTTCTCCTGCGCCAGGAAGGTGATGCCGTTGACCCACTTGGCGCTTTTCCAGAAGTAGAGGTGTGGCACCACAAGGCGCAGCGGCCAGCCGTGCTCGCGGGTCAGCGCATCGCCGTTGTGGTGGTGAGCGAAGAGGTTCGCCTCGCGGTCCAGGTCGTCCAGCCGCAGGTTGGTCGTGTAGCCGCCGTAGGAGTGGATCATCACGGCATTGACCTCGGGCTTGAGCTGCACGCGCTTCAACACCTCGCTCACCGCGACGCCCGTCCACGTGTTGTCGAACTTGCTCCAGCTCGTGACGCAGTGGATGTCGTTCGTCGTCGTGACCTGCGGCATGTCCAGGAGGTCCTGCCAGGTCAACGTCACCGGCTCCTCCACCAGGCCGCCGATCTCGAAGCGCCATTCGTCCGTGCTGATGCGCGGGATGGAGCCGTAGTGCAGCACCGGCCAGCCGTCCGTGGCCTTCTGGCCCGGCGGCAGGCGGTCTCCCCATTTTTCTCGATCGGCCTCGCGGCGTCCGAACAGGTTCATGCCGTCAACTATAGCGAAGCTCGATTGCTTCGTCACGAAGTGGCGCCGGCGCCGTGCTAAGATCGAAGCGATGGCTATCTCCGACGTCGATGTTGGGGAAGACAACGCCCCGTCGGCGACCAAATCGATCGTGAGGCGCGTCCTGCGGGACTCGCCCTTTTTTCTCATCGCCGCGGGCGTCTTCGCCCTCGATCAGCTGACCAAGAACATCGTGCGTCACAACCTGGCGCTGGGCGAGTCGTGGCCTTCGGACGGCTGGCTGGTCAAGATCACGCACATCACCAACACCGGCGCCGCGTTCGGCATCCTGCAGGGTCAGGGCCTCTTCCTCACCTTCACAGCCATCGTGGCCATCGCAGCGATCGTCTTCTACTACGCGTTCCCGCCTCTGGAGCACGGGCTGCTGCGCGTTGCGCTCGGCCTGCAGCTGGGCGGCGCCGCCGGCAACCTGCTCGACCGCCTGCGCTTCGGTGAGGTCACCGACTTCATCAACTTCCCCCACTATCCCGCCTTCAACGTCGCCGATTCGTCCATCGTCATCGGCCTCGTCGTCCTCGGCGGCTTCTTTGCGTTGGGCGATAGCCTCGACCGCAAGCAGGACGCCGATGAGCGATGAAGCCCGTCTGCGCGTCGTCGCCGATCAGCCCGGCGAGCGTCTGGACGTCGCCGTCGCGCGGCTCTGCGACGTCTCTCGTGTGCTTGCCCATCGCCTGATTAGCGACGGCCTCGTCGCGGAGGCGGGGCGCGTGCGCCGCAAGCCCGGTGACAAACTCGCCGGTGGCGAGCGTCTGGACGTCGTCGTACCCGCGCCGGAGCCGGCCGAGCCGCAGCCCGAGGCCATCGCCCTCGATATCGTCTACGAGGACGACGAGATGCTGATCGTGAACAAGCCGCCCGGCATGGCAGTGCATCCCGGCCCCGGCCACGGCGGCCGCACGCTGGTCAACGCGCTCCTGGCCCACTGTCCGGACCTGCCCGGCATCAACGGCGTGCAGCGGCCGGGCATCGTCCACCGCCTCGACAAGGACACGTCTGGCCTCATCGCCGTCGCCAAGACGGAGCAGGCGCAGCGCAGCCTCTCCGCCCAGCTCAAGCAGCACGAGACGCAGAAGACCTATCTGGCGCTGCTGGAGGGCAAGGTGGACCCGCCAGAAGCGCTCGTCGATGCGCCGCTGGGCCGCGACCCGCACAACCGCATGCGCATGATGGTGCGCGAGAGCGGCGGCCGCGAGGCGCAGACCTCCTACCGCGTCCGCGAGTTCCTCGACGGCCTCACGTTGGTCGAGGCCTCGCCGATTACCGGTCGCACCCACCAGATCCGCGTCCACTTCGCGTCGTTGGGACATCCCGTGGTTGGAGATGCGGTCTACGGCCGCCCTTCGAAGCTGGTCGACCGCCAGTTCCTGCACGCCTGGCGCCTCACGCTGCATCATCCCGTCGATGGGCGCGAGCTCACCTTCGAAGCGCCGCTCGCGCCCGACCTGCAGCGCGCCCTCGATGCCCTGCACCCGGGCCTCGCGCCGGTCTGAGACGCCGGCCGAGCGCCCGAGTCTCCCGACGCCTGCCGCGACGCAGTCATGCGGAGCAGGGCGAAGCATCTCCCGGTCAGCGTCTCTACGAATCGTGGATAATCCCGCGCGGGCAACTCGGCGGGCCGTCGTTCGAACACCGCGTCGTTCGCTGACAGTGCGTTCCGCCTCGAAACGGTGCGCTGTATTGACCGCGCCGCGTGCCATTGGCTTCGCCGGCGCTCAGCATGACGGTGTCTAGGCCAGGAGCTCGTCCTCGAACGGGTCCGGCATCAGCAGGCTCTCGACCTCGGCGATGAACGCGGTCTGTTGCGCCGGGTCCACCTTCAGCACGATGCGCTCCTGACGCCGGCCCAGCGTGCGCTGGTGGGACCACGGCTCGAGCTTCAGTGACGTCGTCGCGTCGTGAAAGCCGAAGAATCGCAGCAGGGCGCCGGTGCGCGACGTGTTCTCCTCCACGGACGCGATCTCGTCGATGCTGATCCTCTTCCGTGTCAGCGGCCGCGAGACGGCGATGTCGCGGACGCTTACCTCGGCGCGCCCGTCGCGCAGCAGTGCCAGCGGTCCGGCGAGCAACACGAGACCAACGACGCCGAACTCGATCATCGTTGCAATCGAGAGGGTGGTCACGGCGATGTAGAGCATAGGTACGTAGAGGGGCGCGCAGAGGACGGCGCGGAAGAGCAGCGAGTTGTCGTGGCGCAGGAAGGGGGGCGCCAGCAGGATGAACGCTGCAACACAGCAGCCGACACCGACGGCCTGGTAGGGCAGCTGCAGCGCGGCGAAGGCGATGAGGTACAGAGCCAGCAACGCCACCAGGCCTCGTAGCGCTCGCAGTCGAGACGAAAAGGTTGGGAGGGCAAACGTCGTGACGTAGGCGGGTCCGGTCACGCAGGGCAGTGTATGCCTGACGCGCCCTTTTTGCTACTTCGGGCCCGCTGGTAAGATGCCTCTATGAATCAGGAGAGGCCGGTTCGAGTTCGCTACGCCCCCAGTCCTACCGGAGAGCCGCACGTTGGTGGCATCCGCACGGCCCTGTTCGACTGGCTGCTGGCGCGTAGCACCGGCGGCGCTTTCATCCTGCGCATCGAGGACACCGACCGTAGCCGCTTCGTCTCCACGTCGGTGCAGTCGCAGATCGACGCGCTGCGCTGGCTCGGCCTCGACTGGGATGAAGGGCCCGACGTCGGCGGCGATTACGGCCCGTATATGCAGTCGCAGCGCCTGGCGCTGTATCACGAGGCCGCCACGCGCCTCCTCGAGAGCGGCGCTGCCTACCACTGCTTCTGCTCCGAGGAGCGCCTCGACGCCCTGCGGGCTCGTCAGCGTGAGATGAAGCTGCCGCCTGGCTACGATGGCCGCTGCCGCACCGAGGAAGGTCGCGCCGAGGCCATGAAGGAGGCGGGCGACGCGCCGCCCGTCGTGCGCTTCGCCATGCCGCGGGAAGGCGAGACCGTCGTACAGGACCTGCTGCGCGGCGAGGTCACCTTCAAGAACGCCCTGCTCGATGACTTCGTCATCCTTAAGTCGGATGGCTTCCCGACCTACCACCTGGCCCAGGCAGTCGACGACCACACGATGGAAATCAGCCACGTCATCCGCGGCGAGGAGTGGCTCTCGTCGGCGCCGCGCCACAAGCAGCTCTTTCAGGCGCTGGGCTTCGATCTGCCCGTCTTCGTCCACACCGCCGTCATCCTGGGCCCGGACCACGCCAAGCTCTCCAAGCGCCACGGCGCCCAGTCGGTCCTCGAGTATCGCGACACGGGCTACCTGCCGGACGCCGTCTTCAACTTCCTCGGCCTGCTCGGTTGGTCCCTGGACGACAAGACCGAGATCATCTCCCGCAACGAGTTCGTCCATCACTTCTCGCTCGGCCGCCTGCTCAAGAGCCCGGCCGTCTTCGATATCGAGAAGCTCAACTGGATGAACAGCGTCTACATGCGCTCCATGCCCGTCGAGCAGTTCACCGAGCTGCTTCGCGACCGCCTGGAGCAGCCGCACGCCGAGGGCGGCCTGCCCGACCACATCCAGCGCCCCATCGACATCGAGTACCTGGGGCGCATCGCGCCGCTGGTGCAGGAGCGCGTCAAGCTGCTGCCGGAAGCGCGCGACATGATCGAGTTCTTCTTCCTGCCCGATGGCGTCGAGATCGTCGCCGACGAGCTGCTGGGCAAGACGTTCGCCAACGACCGGACGCGGGCAGTGCAGCTGCTCTCCCAGGCGCTGGTCACCGCCGAGCAGACTGAAGACTTCAGCCACGAGCCGCTGGAGGCCGTCTATCGCGCCCTCGCCGAGCAGGAGGGCGCCAAGCCCCGCGACCTGTTCATGCTGATGCGCGTTGCCGTCACCGGGCGCAGCGTAGCGCCACCCCTCTTCGAAACCATGGAAATCGTCGGCCGCGAGCGCTGCGTTCACCGCTTGAGGGCTGCCGTCAACGCCCTGTAGCGGGGCGTCCGGGTGATTCTTCGCGGCTCGATTCGCTGGTTGGCGCTGATTGTCCTGATTGCGGGTCTCGCCGGCTGCGGCGGAGCGAGCTCCTCGACCGAAACGCCGCAACCGGCCTCGTCCGTGCCGGCCGGCGGAACCACATCCATCGCTTCGCCCGCCCTGACGCCTGAGCCGGAGGATCCCATCTACGCCCCCGGCATCACGGGCCTCTTTGCCGAGCCCGGCAACACCAAGGTCGACCACATCGCCGACGTGCCGCCGATTCCCGCGTCGACCTACGCTGCCTGGGACCGCCAGACCGTGGTCGTCTTCGACACGGCGGAGGCCAAAGAGTACAGCTACGAGCCCGGCTTCTACCCCTCGATGAGTCCGGACGGGACGAAGCTCATCTACTCGCTCAACGCCGGCTCCGGTCCCGGCCAGGTCATCCTCATCGACTGGGCAACGCAGAAGCGCACCGAGCTGGACGCCACCGGCTTCGCCCGCTTCATCGACAACGACCGCATATTCCTCGGCGAGGACGACACCATCCTCGACCTGAAGACGGGCAAGCGGACGCCGGTCACCGACTCGGTGGATTGGCTGGCAATCAACGCGGCCCGCGGCGGCGAGCGTCATCTACATCCGACTCCGGACGGCCAGTACGTCGGCCTCAGCCGGGACCCCAGCTCCATCGAGGACGTCGAGTGCGGCAACCTGGATCCGGAGGCCCAGATCATTTGCAAGGCGCGTCTCCAGGAGGACTGGGCCCTCATCGACGGCAAGACCGGCGACCTGCTGCAGCAGTTCCGAGCGCTGCGCGTCGTCCCGGCCGGTCCCGGCGTGCTGATCCTGGCCACGTCGCCCCAGTGCGACTCGCTCAACGGCCAGCGCGTCTGGTGCGAGGACGCGATCACGCAGGCGGGCCTTTCGACGCAGGACCTCTATACCGCTGCCGGCGATCTGAACCCGACCACGAACCTGTTCCGCATCGACGTCGCCACCGGCCAGGCGCAGTTCATCGCCACCGTACGCTACGACCCGCTGAACTGGCCACTCGTCGCCAGCGACCGCTACGTCGCCTGGACGGAGTCGTATTGCACCTCGCCGGCCGGTCACACCAAGGTCTACGACATGCAGACCGGTCAGATCATGGAGCTCGACGCCAGCTTCTGGCTCGATGGCATCACACCAGACGGGCACCTCGGCATCGGCGAGTTCGGGCCGCGGGCGTTACTCAACCTGCAGACGATGCAGTGGGATGTCGTCCTGCCGGAGGCGGCCAGCAACGTCGGCTGGACGCCCGACTACCGCTTCGCGTACGTTGGGTCGACCCTGGGGCACGGCGGCTACTGCCCCTGACGGGTCGCGTTGTTCGATGCAAAATCGGCATGGTAGGATTTCTGGGCACCCGTTGGGGAGTCGTCTAGTGGTAGGACAGCGGACTCTGGATCCGTATGCGGGGGTTCGAATCCTCCCTCCCCAGCCAACAAGCGTGCTCCGGGGCGGTATCGTCTAGGGGACCAGGACGGAGCCCTCTCAAGGCTCAAACCGGGGTTCGAATCCCCGTACCGCTACCATCACATAAGCGCCCCTCGAACCTCAGGTTCGAGGGGCTTTTGTTTCCGGGCCGACGAGGGACCGATTGTAGTACAATTTGTACTACAATCGGCGCGTGGAACGAGAAGAAATCTCTCTTGAGATTACTAGCCTCGACATTGGTGATGAGAAGGCCGCCTATATCGCCAGCAAAGGCGTTAGCACCGCGGACGTGACGGAGGTGCTCGCTCACCGGCCGCGCTTCTTTGTCAGCTATCGTGAGCGAGATGCCCGGTTCGCCGCTCTTGGGCCGAATCGACGCGGCCGCTTCCTCGTCATTGCTATCGCTCCGGTGGACAGAGAGTCCGGCCTGTGGCGGCTGATTACGGCGTACTGGTTGAGATCGAATCGAGGCCGAAGACTTTACGGCGAGGAGTAGAGAACGAATGACGCAGGACAACGATCGACAAATTGTCGAAGAACTCGAACGGCAGTTGGCTGAGGGGCGCGAGCTCGAAGGCTATGTCCCGGTGAAAGGGCGTGTCTCGAAGAACCTGACCGTGAGTACGTCGGTGCGATTCTCACCCGAGGAATACGAGCGTTTTTCTGTCTACGCGGAAGCCCATGGCATGCGGCTCTCCGACTTCCTTCGCGCTGCTGCGGCTGCCGCAGCTGCTGGAGACGTAGAAGTCGAGCAGGGTGCTGCGATTGCCGAGATACGTCAGTCTACGGAGCGACTTCGGAAGGCAGTTGAGAGACTGAGCGCGGTTGAGGGTGAAAGGACTTCTGTCCGACGGAATGTCAGGAGTGCGAGGTCGGCGAAAGGCAGCGCAGGGTCGGCGTTAACTCAGCGGCCCAATCGCGGTCGGGGGCGCAAGCCGTTGAATAGGACCTGAATGCTTTGCGTGCGTCCCGAAACGCCTGATCACCCCTCTCGCTCAGTCGCCAGCCACAGCTCGTAGGCGGCGCGGCGGTTGATGCCGTGACGTGAGGTGAGGAGCGCCGTCGCTTGCGGCCGGGTCAGGCCCAGACGCCGCATCGCGGCAGCGTCTTCCGCCGCGCTCGGTCCCGAGGTAGCGCCTGCCGGCGCTGCGCTCGCCGCGCCCTCGACGATGAGGACGATCTCGCCGCGCGGCTCCGTGAAGTGGTCCAGCGCCTCGGCCGGCGTGCCCACGAAGACCTCCTCGTGCAGTTTGGTCAGCTCGCGGCAAACGGCGATGCGCCGCTCCGGCATCACCTCGGAGAGCACCGTCAGCGTCGCCCGCAGTCGCTCCGGCGACTCGAAGGCGACGAGCGCTTCCGTCCGTGGCTTCTGCGCCTCCAGCAGGCTGCGCAGCTTCCCGACGGTGCGAGGCAGGAAGCCGGCGAAGCTGAAGCTGACGCTGCGCAGTCCCGCCGCCGAGAGCGCCGCGATCGGCGCCGACGCCCCAGGGATCGGAACCACGTCGTGCCCGGCTGCCCGCACTGCCGCCGCCAGCTCGAGGCCGGGGTCGGAGATGGCAGGCGTGCCGGCGTCGCTGATCAGCGCCACGTCTTCGCCGGCGTCCAGGCGCCGCAGGATCTCGGGTAGGCGGCGCTTATGGTTGTGCTCGTTGTAGCTGAGCAGGGACGCTCGGATACCGTGCTTGTTGAGCAGGACGCGGGCGCTGCGTGTGTCCTCGGCCAGCACCAGCGGCGCCTCTGTCAGGATGCGCAGGGCGCGCAAGGTGATGTCTTCCAGGTTCCCGATCGGTGTCGCCACCACGAAGAGACTTGCCATATGATTTCCTGTATTAGCTTTTTAGCAAACGTCGTATACTGACGTTGACGGTGGGAACCTGAGTTCGGTATATTTTCTCAATATCCAGGGGGTGGGCGCTATGACGATAGAAACTACACGGAGACCAGAAGCCGAAGTCCCCGCGACGGCCAAGGCTATGCGTCATGCCTACGGGTTTGATGAGGTCGCCATCGTCCCGGGAACTGTAACGGTCAATCCAGAACTTACAGACGTGTCGCTCACTTTGGGCGACTTTGTTTTTCCTATCCCGATCATCGCTGCGGCAACCGACGCAGTGGCTAGCCCCGAATTCGCCGGCAAAATCGGCCGCCTCGGCGGCCTGGCTGTCCTCAACCTCGAGGGCATCCACACCCGCTACGAAGACACCGCCTCGATCTTCCAGGAGATCCTCACCGCGCCGAAGAGCAAGGTGACCGCGCTGCTGCAGCATTACTACGAGCAGCCCATCAAGCCTGAGCTCGTCGGCCGCTGCGTCGAGCGAATCAAGGCCGAAGGCGTCGTTGCCGCCGTGTCATGCACGCCTGCCAACGCCAAGAAGTTCGCCCCCCTCGCCGTTGATGCGGGCCTCGATATCTTCGTCGTCCAGTCGACCGTGACTACGGCGCGTCACATCTCGAACAGCCTCGAGGGCCTGCGCTTCGAGAAGCTCTGCCGCGAGATCGGCGTCCCGGTTGTCGTAGGTAACACGGTTGGCTACTCGGCCACCCGCGAGCTCATGGACACGGGCATCGCCGGCATCCTCGTCGGCGTCGGCCCCGGCGCCATCTGCACCAGCCGTGAGGTCCTCGGCATAGGCGTGCCGCAGGTATCGGCGACGATCAACTGCGCCGCCGCCCGCGACGACTACCACCGCGAAACCGGACGCTACGTCCCGATCATCACCGACGGCGGCATCCAGAAGTCCGGCGACCTCAACAAAGCGATCGCCTCCGGCGCCGACGGCGTCATGCTTGGCTCCATCTTCGCGGCGACGGAAGAGGCGCCCGGCCTCGGCAACCACTGGGGCATGGCGACGCCGCACGCGGAGCTGCCGCGCGGCTCCCGCATCACCGTTGGCGTGAGCACCAACCTGCAGCGCGTCCTCTTTGGCCCCACCTCTCGTAACGATGGCTCCGAGAACCTGGTCGGCGCCCTGCGCACCGCGATGGGCATGTGCGGCGCTCGCAACATCCGCGAGTTCCAGGAGGCCGAGGTCATCATCGCCCCGTCGATCAAGACTGAGGGCAAGTTCTACCAGCTGGCAGGCCTCACTTAAGCACTATCAACAACACGTGAAAGAATACGCCCCGAAGCAGTCGGGGCGTATTCTTTCGTGGTATTCTCCGCGTTGGTCGGGGCCAGCAGACGGAGAAGATCATGAACTCATCGCCAGAGACGTACCCTGTCACCTACGACGTCGAGCCCCAGATGACGGAACGCAACCGGTTGACCTGTGCCTTCCGCATTATTCTCGCCATCCCGCATCTGATCCTGGTCGGCGGGCCCGGCTTGGGTACGCCGGAATTCGGCTACATTCGTGGCGGCAGCGGTGCTCGTTTCAGTGGTTTTGGCGCCGGCGGCGTCCTGGGACTGGTCGCCGGTGTGACCGCGGTCATCTCCTGGTTCGCCATCGTCTTCACCGGCAAGCAGCCCAAGGGCCTCTGGGACTTCACCAGCTTCTACCTGCGCTGGCGCAGCAAGGCGATTGCCTACACGGCCCTCTTGCGCGACGAGTACCCGCCCTTCGGCGAAGGCGAGTACGCTGTAACCTTTGCCCCGGGCGAATACCTCGACGTCCGCGACCGCGTTTCTGTCGGCTTTCGCATCTTCCTGCTGATCCCTCACTTCATCGTGCTGTTCTTTATCGGCATCGCCTGGGGCATCACGGCCATCATCGGCTGGTTCGCCATCCTGTTCACGGGCGGCTACCCGGAAGGCCTCTACAAGTTCGCCATCGGCTACCTCCGCTGGAGCCTGCGCGTCGAGGCCTTCGGGCTGCTGATGAACGACAAGTTCCCGCCCTTCAGCCTGGAGTAGGGCTCGAAGCACGCGCAGCGTTGTCATGCTGAGCCTCCGGCGAAGCATCTCCCGGCAAGTCAACGCTGCGTCGGAGACAACGCTCGCGCGACCGAGATCCGCGTCGTCTCGTGGACAAGCGCGTTCTCACGATGCTCCGCCAAGTTGTCCGCGCGGAGATATCGAGATTCGTACCGAGTGATGAGCCGGTAGATACTTCGCTCTGCTCAGCATGACAGTTCATCCTGTCCGATCGCCCACATCCTCGATGCCCTCCCGGTTTGCCATCCCGATCACGAGCCCGTATCTTGCTCTAGGGACGGTTCGGTCCCAGCTCAGGACGTTTTCGGGAGGGGTCTGGTTTGCTGATCGGCGCGCACGTTTCAACCTCTGGCGGCCCTGCGACCGCGTTCGAGCGCGCCCAGTCGATGGGCGCCGAAGCGGCCCAGATCTTCCTGACGCCGCCGCAACAGTGGCGCAGCAGCAAAATCGACGACGCCGTTGCGGAGGGCTTCCACGCCGCCGCGCAGCAGTGCCCGATTCCGGTGTTCGTCCACGGCATCTACCTGATCAACCTGGCGACTAACGATGCGACCCACCTGCAGCGCTCCACCAGCTCGCTCAAGTCCGCCCTTGCCAGCTGCGGTCAGCTCGGCATCAAGGGCGTGATCTTCCACCTCGGCAGCCATAAGGGCCAGGGACTCGACGCCGTCTTCGACCAGATCTGCAAGGCTTGTCAGGACGTGCTCGCCGTCTCGCCGGCGGACGTCATGCTGATCCTCGAGAACTCGGCCGGCGCGGGTGGCAACATCGGCTCCCGCTTCGCCGACCTCGGCCGCATCATCCGCGAAGTGGGCGACGAGCGCGTCAAAGTCTGCCTCGATACGCAGCACTGCTATGCGGCCGGCTACGATTCTCGCGTCTGCCGAAGGGCTGGAGCTGGCGATGAGCGAATTCGAGGACGAGGTCGGCGTCGAGCAACTCGTCGCCGTGCACGCCAACGACTCGAAGGTCGAGCTTGGCAGCGGCCGCGACCGCCACGAGAACATCGGCGAAGGCCACATCGGCATCGAGGGCTTCCGGCGCATCATGTCGCACCGCTCCTTCCAGAACGCCCCCTTCCTCCTCGAGGTCCCCGGACTCGATAACAAGGGCCCGGACGAGGCCAACGTCAACATCCTCAAGCAGATTCGCACCGAGGTAGGCGCCAGCGCCTGACGGCAGGCAACCGGACAAAAGGCTAGTTGCGGCGAAGCTAGCGCTGTCATGCTGAGCGGAGCGAAGTATCTCCCGGCAACTCAACGCCGCATCGTCCACGACGCCCGCGCGGCCTAGACGACGTGCCTCCTCATCTCCAAGAGGGCAATCGGGCGGGGCCAGCGCTGTCATGCTGAGCGGAGCGAAGTATCTCCCGGCAACTCAACATCGCATCGTCCACGATGCCCGCGCGGCCAAGGACAAGCGGCGTTCTCAGGATGCTCTGCGAAATTGCCCGCGCGGAGGTCTCGAAGATTCGTCGTGAGTGATGTGCGGGAGACGCTTCGCCCGGCCTCAGCATGACAACCGGTGCCCGGTTCTCCTCGCCTGACTGTCCTAGAGCGGTGGCCGGCGCAGGTGCCAGTCCGTTGCCTGCTGGTAGGCGTGCGCCGCGCGCAGCAGTGTGCCTTCCTCCCACCAGCGGCCCACGAGCATCATGCCGATCGGCAATCCCTCGGGGCTGAAGCCGCAGGGGACAGAGATCGCCGGCACGTGAGCGATGTTGAAGGGCCGCGTGCCGCGTCCGAGCAGGCTGGCGGGAATCTCGACGCCTTCTTCAGGGAAGGGCGGCGCCGGCACCGCGGTTGTGGGTGTGAGCAGCATGTCGACCGTCTCGAAGACGCGCCTCAGGGCCTGCTGACTCTGCAGCTGGCGGTAATGAGCGCGCGAGACGTCCATGCCGTTGACGCTGAGGGCAGGCGCAAGACGTGACATAACGGATGGGCCGTAGCGCTCGGGCATCTCGGCCAGCCGCTCTTCGTGGTAGGCGGCCGCGTCGGGTAGGAAGTAGCCGAAGTCGTCCAGCGTCACCACGTCGGGCAGTTCCACGTCGACTACCTCGGCGCCCAGCGAGCGCAGCGTATCGGCGGCCGTGCCGACGGCGAAAGCCACCTCGGGTAGGACGATCTCCGGGTCGTAGAAGTAGCGCCGCGGCACGCCAATGCGCAGCCCGGCGAGGCCCTGGTCCAGGTAGGCGCTGTAGTCGGGCAGGGGAACGTCGGCCGTAGTCGGGTCCTCGTCGTCGTAGCCGGCGATGACCTGCAGGATGAGGGCGCAGTCCTCGGCGGTGCGCGCCATCGGCCCGATCGTGTCCAACGACCAGTTCAGCGGCACAACGCCGCGCTGGCTGACGCGGCCGTAGGTCGGCTTGATGCCGCTGATGCCGCACAGCGACGACGGGATACGGATCGAGCCGCCTGTATCGGAGCCCAGCGTGCCGAGGCAGAAGCTGGCGGCGATGGCCACGCCGGATCCGCCGCTGGAGCCGCCGGTGATGCGGTCCGGGTCCCACGGGTTGCAGGGTGAGGGGTAGAAGGCGTTCACGTTGGTCGTGCCCAGGGCCCACTCGTGCATGTTGAGCTTGCCCATCAGCACGATACCGGCGTCCTTGAGCAGTCGCACGACCTGGGCGTCTTCGTCCGGGACGTAGGTGTCGCGGATCGGCGAGCCGGCAGTGGTGCGCACGCCCGCCGTCTCGAACAGGTCTTTCAGGCCGAAGGGGATGCCGTGCAGCGGCCCGCGGTAGTTGCCTGCCGCGATTTCGTCAGCCGCCTTGCGTGCGTCCGCGCGGGCGATGTCGAAGGTCGGCGTCAGGAATGCGTGCAGCCGGCTGTCGAGCGCTTCGGCGCGGCTGATACAGGCCTCGGTCAGCTCCACGGGCGAGAGCTGTCGCTCTCGAATCAGAGCCGCGGCCTGGCTGAGGGTTAGCTGAGTCGGATCGGTGGCTGCCACGCTGCGGTCAGCTTGGCAGGGTGCCCGTCACGATGCAAGGCCAATGGCTTGGTAGCGGGCCGCACTTTGCGCACGACGATGGGCGCTCACTGATGCCATCGTCTGCAACTGAAAGATTGACCACGTTGCGCGGTCTTCGCGTGCGGGCGGCGACCAGGATTGCCACGTCGCTGGCGCTCCTCGCAATGACGAATGGCGCCTCTCGCGGCTCGAATCTCGCCGTTTGAAGCTGAGGGCTACTAGCTGGCGGCACCGGCGGCGACAGGTGTCGCCTGGTTGCGCGGCGTGTACAGCTCCTGGACGATGTCCACGAAGGCTTGCGCGACGGGGCCCAGCGGCCGGCTGCGGCGGTTGATGAGGGCGATCTGTCGCGTCGGGTTCGGCATGCCGGCGATTTCCAGCTCTTTGAGGATGCCGGTCTGCAGCTCGCGCTCGATGGCGATGCGCGGCACCAGCGCCAGGCCGAGACCCTCTTCGACCATCATCTTGGTCGCTTCCATCGAGTCCAGTTCCATCTGCGTGCGCGGCACGATGCCGTGCTGACGGAACAGCCCCTGTGCTAGGGAGTAATAGCTGGAGTTGCGGTCGAAGAAGATGAAGGGGTATTCGCCGAGCTGCTCCACGCTGACGGCGCCGTCGCCGGCTAGCTGGTGCGAGGCGTTGGCCACGAGAACGAGCTCGTCCTCGATGATGCCCTTCGTCTCGATGTCCTGGTGGTAGACGGCGCGAACCAGGCCGACCTGCGCTTCGTCCGCCAGCAGCATCTGCAGCACCTGCTCGGAGCGGCCCGTCCGTACCGACACCTCCACGCGCGGGAAACGCGCCCGGAATGTCTTGAGGAGACCCGGCAGAATGTAGGCGCTGACCGTGGTCGCCGAGGCCAGGATCAGCGAGCCGGACTGCAGGTTGCGCAGCGAGTCGATTGCGTCGCGGCCCGCGTTGAGGGCCTGCAGCACACGCTCGGCGTGGGGCAGGAAGCAAGCGCCGACCTCTGTAAGGCGCACACCGCGGCCGGAGCGCTCGAACAGGCGCTCGCCGAGGTCGCGCTCGAGGGCCTGGATGCGTGCCGTCACGGACGGCTGTGTGAGAAACAGGGCTTCGGCAGCGCGGCTGAAGCTGCGCTGATTGGCGACCTGCACGAAGGCTTCGAGTTGACCGAGGTCCACTTGGGTGGCTCCCTCCCCTATAGGCTTTGTCTATTATACCTGAGCGAATGCGCCTCTTGTGAAGTCAGGCGTCAAGCCGAGCGCACACCGATCTTTGTTACCACGATCCGGCCTTCACCCATGATGCCGGCCTGACAGGCGAGCCGCACGGGCCGGCGGAGGATGGCCTCGCCGCGCTCCGAGATCAACGTCTTGCGCTCGCTGCGACTCATATCGGCCAGCGCGTCCGCGCCTTCCCCAATCTCGGAGAGGCAGGTGGTGCAGATGCCCTGTCCGCCGCAGGTCGTCGGCCAGTAGAGGCCGTGCGAATGGGCTGCGCCCATCAACGTCTCGCCCGGCTTCGCCTCGAACTCGATCTCCGACGGCAGCACCCGCACCGTAGTCATAGCCAAATCTTAGCATAGGCCGGCCGGTGAATTGGCTGCCCCTATCGGTCGAAAAGTACTTCGTGGATAATTTCACAGGAAGTTCACGCCGTAGTCCAAGGTCGTCTCGGCTTGGGTTATAGACGGAGGCAATCGTTCTTGTCACTGCAAATCATGAAACATAGTACATCAATGGCGCGCTCTGCAAGGAGATCGTTCGGCGCTGATTTCTCTTAGGCCTCGATGCCGTAAGATGCCCTTTGACCACTGAGACGAAGAGGACAAGTGCTCATGCCTGATTTCCCGCGAATTGTCGTCACCGGCCTGGGCCTGGTTACGCCCCTCGGCCTGGACGCAACCACCACTTGGCGCGCCATGCTCGATGGCAAGTCGGGCACCGGACGGATCACCTGCTTCGATGCCTCGAAGTTCGAAGTACAGGTCGCGGGAGAAGTGAAGGGCTTCGTGCCGGAGGACCTCATGGACCGGCGCACGGCGCGTCGCTCCGGCCGGCACACGCAGATGGCCGTCGTCGCGGCGCAGGAGGCGGTACGTTACGCCAACCTGCAGGTCGACGACGCCAATCGCGACTCGATCGGCGTGCTCATCGCCAGCAGCGGCACTATGCACACGATCACGGACCAGGACCGCATCATCGATGAGCGCGGGCCATCGCGGGTCGATCCTCTGACCGTGCCGCGCGTCGGCCAGTACAGCGTCTCGGTGCGCATCGGCCGCATTTACGAGGTGCGTGGCCCCAACTCCACTGTCAACAGCGCCTGCGCTTCTGGTGGCGACGCTATTGGCCAGGCCCTCAATTTCATGCGCCTCGGCCTGGCCGACTGCATGATCGCCGGCGGCAGCGAGGCGATGGTCAGCCGCGTGCTGATCGCCTCGCTCGGCGGCCTCGGTGCCCTTACGAAGACGTGGAACCACGCTCCGGAGCGCGCCTCCCGGCCTTTCGACGCCCAGCGCAGCGGCTTCGTCCTCGGCGAAGGCGCTGGCGTTTTGGTGCTGGAGACCGAGGAGTTTGCCCGCCGCCGCGGCGCCAACATCATCTGCGAGCTGGCCGGCGCCGGCTGGTCCTTCGACGCCACCGACGACGCCGCCCCGGACGCCGATGGCCAGGCCCTCGCCATGCGCCGCGCCCTGGCTAGCTCCGGCCTCACGATCGACGACGTTGACTACATCAACGCCCACGGCACCTCGACGCAGCTCAACGACAAGGCGGAGACGGCGGCGATCAAGAAGGTGTTCGGCGAGCGCGCCGGCGGCATCGCCGTCAGCTCCACGAAGTCGATGACCGGTCACCTCGCCGCCGCAGCCGGCGCCGTCGAAGCCGCCGTCTGCGTCCTCACCCTGCGCGACCAGACCATCGCGCCGACGATCAACTACGAGTTCCCTGACCCCAATTGCGACCTCGACTACGTGCCCAACGCGGCGCGCAAGGCACGCGTCGGTGGCGTGCTGTCCAACGCTTTCGGCCTCGGCGGCCAGAACACCTGCCTCGCCTTCAGGGCGTACCGCTAGCCTCTTCGACGCCTCTTGCTCGGAAGTCGGCGCCGCTACAGGTCGAGATGTAGCGCGAACCGCCGATAATAGGAGAGATGGAAGCGCTCATCTTCTTCGTCATCGGCCTGCCTCTGGCGGTTATCGCTGATCGCCTGATTCTGCGCTTCGGCTCACCCGAAGCAGACCTCCCGGACGAGAACGAAGAAGAAGATCACGAGCCACCCGCCAAGCGCCTGCCCTGGCAGGACCGGCCCTGGTCGGACTACCTGCGTCGCGCCGTCGTCCTCTTCCTGCCGCCGCTGGCCGCCGTGGCCGGCTCGCGCTTCGACCCGCTGCAGGCCGTGGGCGTGACGCTGCTGGTCATGGGCCTCCTGATCTGCACTGCGACCGACCTTTTGCGCTATCGCGTGCCCAACGCCATTACCTACCCGGGCACCGCGCTCGCTCTCATTGCCGCCCTCGTCATGCCCAACGGCGAGGTGCTCAATGCACTGCTCGCGGCCCTGGCAGGCGGCAGCGTCTTTTTGATCATGGCCATCATCACGCGTGGCGGCCTCGGCCTCGGCGACGTCAAGTTGGCGGTGATGATCGGCGCCGCTCTGGGTATTCACGCCGCCTACCAGGCGCTCGTCATCGGCATCGTGTCCGGCGGCGTCATCATCCTGGCGCTGCTCCTCACCGGCTTCGTCAACCGTCGCCAGGCCGTGCCCTACGCGCCCTTCCTCGCCCTGGCCGCCGTCCTCGTCACGCTGCTGCACGGCACAGCCTTCGCCCCGCTCTAAAGCTCCCGGCTCGTCATTGCGAGGAGCGCAGCGACCAGGCAATCTCGGCCGCTGCGCCTGGCTTTCATGTGCCCGCCGGCACCTGGAAGGACGTAATCATCGAGAGGAGATCATGCCGCTCCTGGGCAACCCGAGGGCGGGAAAACGGTAGCAAGAGTAGTGGGGGCGAAGCCCATGCGCGGTAGGTTTGGGAGGTGTCATCCCAATTTCCCCTCTCCTGGAGGGGTGGGGCAGAGCAAGCCTGTAAAGGATGAGTAGCAAGCAATGGCACCTGGGGCAATAGTGGCAGGTGGTCAACCCACGAGAGCGCGCAGAGCAACGTTGCCCGATGAAGGTGTTGCCCCTCCTACGGAATCTTTGTTGCCGTCGGTACCGCCGTCGAGGTGGGGATACGCGTTGCCGTCGGTATGCGCGTCGAGGTCGGGATTGGCGTGTTCGTGGGGCGCGGCGTCACCGTCGGGATGCGCGTACGCGTCGGTGTCGGCGTCGCCGCCCTCCTCGGCGTGGCGGTGGCCGACGGCTGCGACGTGGGCGTCATGGTCGGGTAGTAGTCCTCGTTGCCGGGCGGCACCGGCGTCGGCGTGTCGTCCAGCGGCGCGTCCGCGGTGCCGTCGTCCGTGTAGACGCGTACGTAGAACGACGGTGCCTGCTCGACGGCGTGGATGTGGACGTCGCACTGCATGACGTCGACCTCCTGGTCTGAAGCGCGCGTTACCTCGAGGTGCAAATCGTCGTCCTGGTCGGCGCCTCGCATGCTGGGATGGGTCGCGACTACGACGTAGCGCCCCGATTTGATGCTCACGTCGATCGGCGGCGCGTCGGGCCGCACGCTGACCGGCTCCAGCTTCGCCGTCTCCAGCTCGAAGCCGCCCGTAAGCGTGCTGGCGAAATCGAGCGTTGCGACGGAGCCCTGGTCGATGACGAGGGCGGAATCGGCGCAATTCAGCGTCAACGGCGGCGGCTCGGTTCCCGGATCCGGCAGCACGTGCAACGGGTCGATCTGGTCCTCGCCATCGCGTACCTCGAAGTGCAGGTGCTTACCGGTGGCCTTGCCAGTCTGGCCGCCGAAGCCGAGCAGTTTGCCCTGCGCCACCTGCTGGCCCTCCTTGACGAAGATGATCGAGAGGTGGGCGTACACGGTGACGATGCCTTCGCCGTGGTCGATCATCACGTGATAGCCGTAATCATCGGCCGGGCTGCCGCCCGCAAAAGTCACCGTGCCGGCCGCCGTGGCCAGGATGGGGGAGTCGTAGTCGTAGCTGAGTCCGATGTCGATGCCCCAGGGGTGCTCCGGCCCCATGTAGCTCGTGATCGGGCCCTGGGCCGGCCAGTCGAAGGGCCATGTGCGCGTCACCTGTACCGTAATCGGCGAGCCCGGCGCGTCGGAGTTGCGCGACGCCAGTCCGGATGCGGTGAACGCGGGCAGCGGCGACACCGGCGTCGCATCGACGCCGTTTTGCGGCGGCAGCGCAATCGCCGACTGACTATGGACGGAAGAGCTGTTCGGCCCGATGCCCGCCAGCGTCAGCACGACGCCGACCGTCACCAGCACGGGCGGGATAATCAGGAGGCCAATGCGGCGTCGGGGTCGGAAGATGCGCTTGAGTCTGTCTATCATTGACGCTCTCGTGGGCGGGGCGAGCGTTTATGTACACTACGGTCCTGTCGCAGAACGATCAACTGCGACTGCCAGCCTACGCAGCGTCCGCCTAGTAGTTATCGACGCCATCCTTGGCCGTCTGAGCAGCGCCTCTCGCCGTGACGGGCGGCAGATGCTGCCGTAGAATGGCCCCGTGAGAGACGCGTCCGACACTCAGCCTCGACTGGCGATCCACTGCCGCTATCTCAGACGTACGCTGGAGCCCGGACGCATGGAGTCCTTCGTCGCCCTCTGCCTGCATCCGATCCGCGAGGGCAAGGAGTGTGTCGGTCCCTTTCTCGATGACCTCGGTACCAGCTGCGGGCTCTGGGAGTCCAACCCGCAGAGCAATCTGATCCCGCTGCCGCAGCCCGAACGCTGGCAGCGCCGCCGTCGCCGCGAAGGCTACGATATGCAACGCGCCTGGCGCGACGACTGGCGCTAGAGAGCCCGTCCTCATGGAATCGAACGAGCGCAAACCTCCCGGCCGCGGCATCGAGGTGAAGCTGCTGGACCACACCACGGACCCGGTGCGGTCCCTGTACATCGCCTATCGCGTCGCCTACTCCTCGCTCACGCCGATCCAGATCGTGCAGCGCATCGATGACGACCGCATCACGCGGGAGCAGATGCTTGAGTTCATCGAGAAGCGCATGGAGACGGGCCACGCCTCGCCGATGGAGCAGGTCTGGTTCGAGTTTGGCATTTCCGGCGTCACGCGCGCCTTTAGCCATCAGTTCGTGCGCCATCACATGGGCATCAGCTTCGAGCAGCAGAGCCAGCGCTACGTTACCTTCAAGGGCGGCGATTTCCCCTACACGCTGCCGGAAACGGTCAAGCGCGCCGGCCTCGAGTCCGAGATGCGGGATGAGTTCGACCGCCTCGCCGCGCTGTACGACCGCATGGTGCAGGCCGGCGTGCCGGCCGAGGACGCGCGCTTCGTGCTGCCCAACGCCACGAACACCAACTTCAAGGTGACGGTGAACCTCCTCGAGCTGCTGCACATCGCCGACTTGCGCCTCTGCACCCGGGCCCAGTGGGAGTTCCGCAAGGTCGTCGCCCTGATGCGCGCCGAGGTCATGCGCCAGCTCCCCTACTTCGCGCGCTATATCCAGCCCAAGTGCGGCGAGTTCCGCATGGGCTACTGCGACGAGGCGTACGGCGATTGGCAGGCCTGTCCCATCGGCCGCAAGCGCCCTCACAAGCGCGACCTTTTTGACCTCTATAACGCCTATCGCAAGGGCGAGCTGGGCGCCGCGCCCGAGACGGCGCGTGCCAGCGACGAAGGCTTGGACGAAGGCGACTTCCAGATTATCGAGGACGAGAACCTCAAGGTCTGAGAGCCGGGCACCTTGGCATACGGCGATGTATGTAGTACTGTATATGCCATGGCGATGGTCCGGAAGCAGATCTACCTTGAGAAGGTCCAGGACGAGGCCCTCAAACGGCTCGCCCGTGATCTGAGCCTGTCCGAGGCCGAAATCATCCGCCGCGCCATCGACCTCCTGATTGAGTCGCAGACCCAATACCGGGTGGTTGGAGGAAGCGGCGGCAGTGTGAGGGAAGTCGCAACGGCCCCCTACGGAGCAGTCATGGAAGCGGAGACACGCAACAACCTAGCCCGGAGCGGTGTCACACAGAGGTACTCCCGTCGGTTGGACGATGAGGCCTGGCAGGAAGAACTCGCCTTCATCGAAGAACGCGCACGTTCCCTGACCCATGGCGGAAGCACCGTAAAGTGGCGTAGAGAAGACTCGTATGACAACCGGCGGCTCCGCCTTCCTGGTTGACACCAACGTCCTCATCTATGCCTATGACGCTGCTGATCCCGTCAAGATGCGACGGGCGATCGACGTTCTGAGCCTGCTACACGCTTCCGGTCTGGGTGCGTTGAGCGTCCAGGTGCTAGGCGAGTTCTTTGTGAACGTGACGCGTAAGCCGCGCAACCCACTCACTCCCGATCAGGCGAGCACCTCCTGTTATCGTTTCTCACGCTCGTGGACTGTTTTCGGGCTCACGCCGCACACCCACCTGCGCGCTATTGAGGGCGTACGACAGCATTCCCTCTCCTACTGGGACTCGCTGCTCTGGGCGACGGCGGTCGAAAACGAGGTTCCCAATATCTTGACCGAGGACCAACAGCACCGGCGCCTGGTCGAAAGCGTTCGCTACCTCGATCCCTTCGCGACCGATTTCGACCTCGGTATCCTCTCCTGAGACTGGTGCTAGAATCGAGGCGCTATGGCCGAGAAGATCATCCTCTATACCACCCCAAACTGCGGCACCTGCGACCGCGCCCGCGCCGATCTCATCGCCGAGGGCATCGCCTTCGAGGAGCGGGACGTGATGAAGAAGCAGGAGTGGTACGACGAAGCCACCGCCCTCTACATCTCCGTCCCCATCGTCCTCCGCGACGGCAAGGTCGAATACGGCTGGAAGGGCGATCTCGGCTGCGCCATCATCTAAATCCTGGCTCTGTAGCAACAGCACCTCAGTGATGACGTCTCTCCAACGTTGTCATTCTCAGCGGCAGCGAAGGATCTCTGCGGCGGACACTCCGTTCTGTGACGTCATCGGGGAGAGAGTCCCGGCGCTCCTCAGTTCCTGAGGACGTAGGCCTGCGGAATGAATCCCGCAGCTTCGATATCGCTCTGCCCGGCTAGCTGCGGAATTCATTCCGCAGAGGCGCTCGACCACACCTGAATATTTCTACAATTGTGTTGACTTATTAGGCGCTCCGAGGCTAGGATCGAAGCGTGGAAACCACCCGAGACCAAGTGCTGCGCATCGTGCGTGGCCACAAGGAAGCCACTGTCGTCCAGATCGCGGCGGCGCTCGAATTGAGCCATCAGGCCGTGCGCCGTCACCTCGACGCCTTGCGCGCCGACGGCCTGATCGACGCCCGCTACGAGCGTCACGGCGTCGGTCGGCCTACCCTCATCTTCTTTGCGACAGAGGAGTGCGACGAGAAGCTGGGCCGCGTCTACCTGCAGCTGCTCTCGCGCATCTTCCGCCACTTCGACAAGGAGAAGGACCGCGAGGCCGGCCGCAAGGTGCTGGACAACGTCTTCTCCGGCATCGCCGCCGAGGTCGCTGCCGAACACGGCGCCGAGGTGCACGGACGCACCCTGGGCGAACGCGTTGCGCAGGCCAGTCGCGCTCTCGAAGGCGAAGGCATCGTCGACGGCTGGACAAAGGACGGCGAAGTCTTCCACATCCATAATGGCGAGTGCCCCTACCTGCGCCTGGCCGAGATGAGCGACGCACCGTGCGCCTCCGATCGCCAGAGTATTGAGCTGCTTATCGGCGCCCAGGTAGAGCAGGTCCAGCGCATCGTCGACGGCGCGCGCGTGTGCGAGTACGTCATTCGCCCGGAGCCGGTCGCGCTCGTCGAAGAAGACAACCACTCAGTCAAGGAGACCAGATGAGCAACAACGGGGCAGTGTTGAAAGTCGAAGACTTGCAGGTCGCGGTCGATGGCAAGCAAATCGTCAACGGGCTGTCACTATCCGTGCCGGCCGGCGAAGTGCACGCCATCATGGGACCGAACGGCTCCGGCAAGAGCACGCTGGCCAACGCTCTCATGGGCCACCCGCGCTACGAGATCACGGGCGGTCATGTCTTCCTCAAGGGTGAGGAGATCACGACGTTGCCGCCGAACGAACGGGCCCAGAAGGGCCTGTTCCTCGCCATGCAGTATCCGACCTCCGTGCCCGGTGTGACGATGACGAACTTCCTGCGCGCTGCCCTCAAGGCGGTGCAGGGGCGCGACATCCCGGTGCGCGAGTTTCGTCAGAAGCTGCAGGAGGCGATGGCACTGCTCAAGATGGACGAGTCCTTCGTGCGGCGCTACCTCAACGAAGGCTTCTCCGGCGGCGAGAAGAAGCGCGCCGAGGTGCTGCAGATGAGCCTGCTGCACCCCGCCGTCGCCGTCATGGACGAGACCGACTCCGGCCTCGACATCGACGCGCTGCGCACGGTCTCGGAGGGCATCAACGCGCTGCTCAACCCTGACATGGGCGTTTTGCTCATTACCCACTACCAGCGCATGCTCAACTACATCAAGCCTGACCAGGTGCATGTGCTCTACAAGGGCCGCATCGTCCGCTCCGGCGGTAGTGAGCTGGCAGCCGAGTTGGAAGCCAAGGGATACGACTGGATTACGAAGGAAATCGACGGCGAAAGCGTCGACGACGCGGACGCTGCCGAAGGGGAGTAGGACTATGACGACGACCAACGACGCTGGCAACATCGTAACCGGCTACAAGTACGGCTGGCATGACGAAGAGTTCAAGCCGGTCAACGAGGTCCACAAGGGCCTGAGTAAAGACGTCGTCGCGCAGATATCGGCCATGAAGGACGAGCCGGAGTGGATGCGCGCCTTCCGTCTCCGCGCCCTCGAGCTCTTCGAGTCGAAGCCGATGCCGGAGGGCTTCTGGGGCGGCAACATCCAGAACTATCCGCTCGATTTCCAGGACATCTACTACTACGTGAAGCCTATGGAGGGCCAGGGGCGCTCCTGGGAAGAGGTGCCGGCCGAGATCAAGCGCACCTTTGACAAGCTGGGCATCCCGGAAGCGGAGCGCCAGTACCTCGCCGGCGTTGGCGCCCAGTACGACTCCGAGGTCGTTTACCACAAGATCCGTGAGGACCTGGAGAAGCTGGGCGTGCTGTTCCTCGACATGGACAGCGGCCTGCGAGAGCATCCCGAGATCGTCAAGCAGTACTTCGGCACCATCGTGCCGCCCGGCGACAACAAGTTCGCCGCGCTGAACTCGGCGGTGTGGTCTGGCGGTAGCTTCGTCTACGTGCCGGCGGGCGTCCACGTCGACATCCCGCTGCAGGCGTACTTCCGCATCAACACGGAGAACATGGGCCAGTTCGAGCGCACGCTGATCATCGCCGAGGAAGGCAGCTACGTGCACTACGTCGAGGGCTGCACCGCCCCGACCTACTCGAACGACTCGCTGCACAGCGCCGTGGTCGAGATCATCGTCAAGAAGGGCGCCCGCGTCCGCTACACGACGATCCAGAACTGGTCGACCAACGTCTACAACCTGGTGACCAAGCGCGCCGCCGCCTACGAGAACGCGGTGATGGAGTGGGTCGACGGCAACCTCGGCTCGAAGCTCACCATGAAATACCCCAGCGTCTACCTGATGGAGCCCGGCGCCCACGGCGAGATCCTCTCGCTGGCCTTCGCCGGCCCTGATCAGCACCAGGACGCCGGCGGCAAGATCGTCCACGTCGCGCCCAACACGACCTCGACCATCATCTCGAAGTCGATCAGCAAGGGCGGCGGCCGCACCAGCTACCGCGGCCTGCTCAAGGTCTACCCGGGCGCCGAGAACGTGAAGTCGAATGTGCGCTGTGACGCGCTGCTCCTGGACGAGGAGTCACGCTCCGACACCTACCCGGTGATGGAGATCGACGAGGACAAGGTGTCGATCGGGCATGAGGCCACCGTCAGCAAGGTAGGTGACGAGCAGCTCTTCTACCTGATGAGCCGCGGCATCGACGAGACCGAGGCGACGAAGATGATCGTCAATGGCTTCGTCGAGCCGATCGTCAAGGAACTGCCCATGGAGTACGCTATCGAGCTCAATCGCTTGATCGAGCTGCAGATGGAAGGCTCCGTCGGCTAACAGCCGCCCGTCATTAGCGATAGGCCACGGCTGCGGGTATTCGGCCCGCAGTCTTGGTCTCAGACGGCGAGCAACCGCTCCGCCGAGTCGGGGTAAAACGGAGAGCAGCCCATCTTCAGGACGGATGGACCGCTCAAAGAAGGGGAAGCAATGTCTACACGAGCAGCAGACTCTGCTGTGAACGAGAGCGCCATCCGCGCCATCTCCGCCTCTCACGGTGAGCCGGAGTGGCTGCTGAACCGCCGCCTGGACGCCTGGCGCGTCTTCGAGGCGATGGCGATGCCGAACCCGCTCGAAGAGGAGTGGCGCCGCACCGACATCAGCGGCCTCGACATCGATGCGGCGCTGACCGGCTCCGCCGTGGTGCCGGTCATGCTGCCGGATGAACTGTTCAGCGGCGAGGGCTTCGGCGCTCACCTGGCTCAGATCAGCGGCGAGACCGCCGTTGCCCACCGCAACCCGTCCCTGCCCGCCGGCGTCATCTTCACCGACCTGCACAGCGCTGCCCGCGACCACCGCGAGCTGGTCGAGCCGCATCTGCACAGCCTGGTTCACGCCAGCGACTGGAAGCTGCAGGCGCTGCAGGCCGCTGCCTGGCAGGGCGGCCTCTTCGTCCACGTGCCGCGCAACGTTGACATCGATCTGCCGCTGCGCCACGTGGTCAGCCTCTCCGGCCAGTTCCTGGCGAGTCACGTGCTCGTCGTCGCCGAGGAGAACAGCAGCGTCACGCTGGTACAGGACCACTTTTCCTCTGACGCCCAAGCGCAGGCGCTCATCCTCGAAGCCGTGGAGATCGTCTGCAAGCCCAACGCGCGCGTCCGCTACGTCGAGACACAGCGCTGGGGCGCCAACGTCTGGAGCTTCCCGACTATCCGCTCGACCCTCGACCGCGCCGCCGAGCTCGACGCCTCAATCGCTGGCCTGGGCGGCCGCTTGACCAAGGCGAAGCTCGAAGTGACGCTGAGCGGCGAAGGCGCCCGCACCGAGCTGCTCGGCCTCAGCCTGGGCGGAAACAGCCAGCACTTCGACTACACGACGCTGCAGGACCACCTCGGCGCCCACACTTCGAGCGACCTGCTGTTCAAGGCGGCGCTGGACGATTCCTCCTCGATGGTGTGGAACGGCCTGGCGCGCATCCACAAGGGAGCCAGCCAGAGCGAAGCCAATCAGACGAGCCGTAACCTCCTGCTCAGCGACCACGCCCGCGCTGCACCGATCCCGGTGCTCGAAATCGAGGCGTACGACGTGCTGCGCTGCAGCCATGGCGCCAGTGCCGGCCCCGTGGACGAAGAGCAGCTCTTCTACCTCGAATCGCGCGGTATACCGCCCGCCGAGGCCGAGCGCCTGCTGGTCGAAGCCTTCTTCCTGGAGGCCGTCGACCGCTTCCCGGCCCACAGCGCGCGCGAGCTGATCACGCGGGAGCTTGCCGCCAAGATCGGACGGGGCGGTTGATGGCCTTCCAACGCGTAACGTCGAAAGACGAAGTGCCAGCCGGGCAGGTGCGCGTCTTCCACGTCGGCGACCGCAGCATTGCGCTGGCTAACTACGACGGCCGCTTCTACGCCATCGACAACGTCTGTACCCATGACGGCGGTCCCCTCGGCGAGGGCACCCTCTGGGAGAACCAGGTCGAGTGCCCGCGCCACGGCGCCCGCTTCGACATCGAGACCGGCCGCGTCGTCGTCCTGCCCGCCGTGCGTCCCGTGCGCACCTATCCGGTGCAGGTGGACGGGGAGGACGTCAGCGTTGACGTGGGGTAGAGCAGCGCAGAGGACAGCGCGCGGCGTTGAGCTGTCATTCTGAGCGTAGCGAAGAATCTGGTGAATCAAGATCGGGCTGACGAGTGAAGGAATACCACGTTTACGTCATGACCAACCGCTCCGGCACCCTGTACATTGGCGTGACGAACGACATCGCTCGGCGGGTCAAGGAGCACCGGGACGGCGTCTCCGAGAGCTTCACGCGTCGTTACGCGATGAATCGCCTGCTTTACGTCGAAAGCACTTCTGGCGTCACGGCCGCGATCGAAAGGGAGAAGCAGCTCAAAGGCTGGACTCGCAAGCGGAAGATCGAGCTGATCAAATCGCTTAATCCTCGTTGGCTTGATCTTGCCGAAGAGTGGTTTGAGCAGGCGCCCGCACTCGGAGCGTCCATTGACAAGGGCCAGACTCTTCGCTCCGCTCAGAGTGACAATTCAGCTGATCGGGCGCCGATACGCCGCCCCGCTCTCGCGGGTACCGCCCGCAACCCGAAGGAACAGCACCATGTTTGACGTAGAAACCATCCGCAAAGACTTCCCCATCCTCGAGCGCACCGTGCACGGCAAACCGCTCGTCTACCTCGACAACGCCGCGACTACACAGAAGCCGCGCCAGGTCATCGAGGCGCTGGTGGACTACTACGAGAACCACAACGCCAACATCCACCGCGGCCTGCACACGCTCGCCGAGGAGGCTACCGAGGCGTACGAGGGCGCGCGCATGAAGGTTGCGCGCTTCATCAACGCCCCGGCTGAGGGCGTCGTCTTCGTGCGCAACACGACGGAGGGCATCAACCTCGTCGCGAACGCCTGGGGCCGCCGCTTTCTGGAGCCCGGCGACGAGATCGTCGTCAGCCTGGCGGAGCATCACAGCAACTTCATCCCCTGGCAGCTCATCGCCCGCGAACGCGGCGCCGTCCTGCGTTTCATCGACATCGACGACGAAGGACGCCTGCGCCTCGATCAGGCGCACGAGCTAATCGGCCCGAAGACGCGCATCGTGGCGCTGGCGCACGCCTCCAACGTGCTCGGCATCAACCCGGTCGCCGAGATCACGGCGATGGCCCACGAGCAGGGTGCCATCATGGTCGTCGACGGCGCCCAGAGCGTGCCGCACATGCCCGTGGATGTCGCTGAGCTCGACTGCGACTTCCTCGCCTTCTCCGGTCACAAGATGCTCGGTCCCACCGGCGTCGGCGTGCTCTGGGGTCGCCCCGAGTTGCTCGAGGTCATGGACCCCTTTCTCGGCGGCGGCTCGATGATCGAGCGCGTTTTGCTGGAGGAGTCGACCTGGAACGAGGTGCCGTACAAGTACGAGGCCGGCACGCCCAACATCGCCGACGTCATCGCCTTCGGCTCCGCGATCGATTACCTCGAAGCGCTGGGCATGGACGCGGTGCGCGAGCACGAGAAGCAGATCACCGGCTACGCCCTCGACCGCCTGAGCGCGCTGCCGGCGATGACGATCTACGGCCCCCGCGACGCCGGGGACCGCGTCGGCGTCGTCTCGTTCAACTACGGCGAAGTGCACCCGCACGACCTCTCGCAGGTGCTCGATCAGTACGGCGTCGCCACGCGCGCCGGCCATCACTGCGCCCAGCCGTTGATGCGCCGCCTCGACTGCGTTGCCACGGCGCGCGCCAGCTTCTATATCTACAACACGACCGCGGAGATCGACGTGCTGGTCGACGCGATCAAGGAGGCAGGGCGCTACTTCTCGGTGCCGGAGGCGCCGGTGGCGCGCCAGGCATAAACGAAGTCCGCAGTGTCGTAATTGGTACAATAGGAAGAGCATGAACTACCCCGAACCCGAACTGGACGACCTCTACCGAGAGCTCATCCTCGACCACTACCGCCACCCCCGGAACAAGGGCAAGCTGGAGCACTGCAGCGTGTCCTCCGAGGGCTACAACCCGGTCTGCGGTGACGAGATCGCCGTCGACCTCGAGCTAGAGGACGGCCTGATCAAGGACGTGGCCTTCCACGGCCGCGGCTGCTCCATCAGCCAGGCGTCCGGCTCGATGATGACGGACGCGATAAAGGGCCACACGCCGGAAGAAGCGCGCGTTATCGCTGAGTCCTTCCGCCGCATGATGACCGACCCAGAGTCGGCCGCGCCTGAGGAGCTGGGCGACCTCGAAGCCCTGCAGGGCGTGGCCAAGTTCCCAGTGCGAGTGAAGTGCGCGACCCTGGCCTGGCGCGTACTGGAAGAAGGTCTCGAAAAGGCCGAGGCCGCCAGCTAACCACAGGAGACCGAATCCATGGCAGAGACCAAAGTTTCGCCCGAAGAGCTGATGGAGGCCCTGATCCCGGTTCAGGACCCCGAGATTCGTATGAGCATCGTCGACCTGGGCCTCGTCTACGACGCCCGCATCGACGATGACGGCATCGTCGACGTCGTCATCACCCTGACGACGCCCGCGTGCCCGCTGGGGCCGTTGCTCATCGGCCAGATCCAGGACACGCTCATGGATCTGCCCGGCGTGAAGGACGTCAACGTCGAGATCACGTTCCACCCGCCGTGGGACCCGCGCACCATGGCGAGCGACGAGATCAAGATGCAACTGGGCCTCTGGTGATAGCCTCTAGCGACCCCTTGCACCAATAGCGATAGGGAATTATTATCCCTGTCACAAACGCTGCCGGCCCCTCCAATACTGGCTGGGCCGGTTTGGCATTTAGTTGCCGGATCCCCGGCTCCGGACCTACAATCCCATCTTCAGGACGGCGGACTTGATGACTCGAATGAGCCAACAGTATCGATTTCCCAATCTCCCTCGCTTGACCAAGCAGGGACTCTACGATCCGTCCGCCGAGCACGACGCCTGTGGTGTCGGACTGGTCGCGAACGTCGATGGGACCCGCACGCACAAGATCATCGAGCAGGGGATCGAGGTCCTGGTCAACCTGGGCCACCGCGGCGCCTGCGGCGCCGACCCACGCACCGGTGATGGCGCCGGCATCCTGATCCAGCTGCCGCACGAGTTCCTGCAGCGCGAATGTGCTCAGCACGACATCAACCTGCCTCATCGCGGCGAGTACGCCGTGGGCATGACCTTCCTGCCTCAGGAGCACGACCAGCGCCACCGCTGCGAGGGCATCATCGAGCAAGTCGTCGAAGAGGAAGGGCAGTCGTTCCTCGGCTGGCGCGATGTGCCCGTCAACCAGGACGCCATCGGCGTGCTGGCCGCGCAGGTCATGCCGCGCATCCGCCAGTTCTTCCTGCGGCGCGCCCACGACATCTCGGACGAGGACGCCTTCGAGCGCAAGCTCTACATCATCCGCAAGCGCATCGAGGCGCTGGTCGCCGCCGCCAACATGGCCGACGCGAACGACTTTTACATCTGCAGTCTTTCGTCGCGCACCATCGTCTACAAGGGCCTGCTGGTCGCCGACCAGATCGAGGGCTTCTACCACGACCTCAGCCATCAGTCGATGGTCTCGGCCTTCGCGCTGGTGCACTCGCGCTTCAGCACCAACACGCTCGGTACCTGGAAGCTGGCGCATCCCTACCGCTACCTGATCCACAACGGGGAGATCAACACACTACGCGGCAATATCAACTGGATGACGGCGCGCGAGAAGCAGTTCTCCTCGCCGCTCTTTGGCGACGACATCGACAAGATTCGTCCCGTCGTCACCCCGGGCCAGTCCGACACCGCGACGCTGGATAACGCCTTCGAGCTGCTGCTCCACACGGGCCGCTCGCTGCCGCACGCCATGATGATGATGATCCCGGAGGCGTGGGCGGACCACATCCCGATGGACGAGGCCAAGCGCGCCTTCTACGAGTACCACTCCTCGATGATGGAGCCGTGGGACGGCCCCGCCCTCGTCATGGGCACGGACGGCGCCCAGGTCTGCGCCATCCTCGACCGCAACGGTCTGCGCCCGGGCCGCTACCTCGTCACCACGGACGGCCTGCTCGTCATGGCGTCCGAGACCGGCGTCCTCGACGTGCCCCCCGAGAAGGTGCGGTTCAAGCGTCGCATCCAGCCCGGCCGAATGTTCCTGCTCGACCTCAACGAGGGCCGTCTCATCGACGACGCCGAGATCAAGGGTGCTCTCGCCAGCCGCCAGCCCTACGGCCAATGGCTGGCTGCCAACCGCGTCCTCCTGGAGGAGCTGCCGGAGCCCACGTCATCCAACGGCTTCAAGAAAGATGACCTGCTGGACCAGCAGCGCGCCTTCGGCTACAGCCAGGAAGACATCGACATGATCCTGGAGCCGATGGCGACCAACGGCTCCGAGCCGATCGGCTCGATGGGCAACGACATGCCCCTCGCCGTGCTGTCGGACCAGAACCCGCTGCTCTTCCACTACTTCCGTCAGCTGTTCGCGCAGGTCAGCAACCCGCCCCTCGATGCCATCCGCGAGGAGCTCGTTACCTCGCTCGAGGCGTTCATCGGCTCGGAGCAGAACCTGTTCGACGAGACGCCGGAGCACTGCCACCAGCTCATGCTCAAGGAGCCGTTCCTCACCGACCGGGAGCTGGCCCAGATCCGCGAGATCAACCACGGCAAGCTGCGCAGCAAGACGCTCTCGACCCTGTTCGACGTCACGGCGCCTGCCGGCACGATGCTCGAGGCCGTCGACCGTCTCTGCGCCGAGGCCTCGGAGGCCGTTGCCGACGGCTACTCAATCCTGATCCTCTCGGACCGCGGCGCCGACCGCGAGCACGCCGCCATCCCCAGCCTCCTGGCTACGGGCGCGGTCCATCATCACCTCATCCGCGAGGGCACGCGTACCAAGACGGGCATCGTCGTCGAGTCCGCCGAGCCGCGTGAGGTGCACCATTTCGCCATGCTCATCGGCTTCGGCGCCGGCGCCATCAACCCGTACCTTGCCTTCGAGACGCTGCACGACATGTGCGAGCGGAAGACCATGCTCAAGCCCGTCGACTACAAGACGGCGGAGAAGAACTACGTCAAGGCGCTGCACAAGGGTGTGCTCAAGGTCATGTCCAAGATGGGCATCTCCACCCTGCAGAGCTATCGCGGCGCCCAGATCTTCGAGGCCGTCGGCCTGCGCGAGGACTTCGTCGACCGCTACTTCGCCTGGACGCCCTCCCGCATCGGCGGCGTCGGCATCGAGGAGATTGAGGCGGAGACGCGTGCCCGCCACGCCACCGCCTACCCGGAGCGCGAGATCGCCGGCATCCTCGACCTCAAGGTCGGCGGCGTCTACCAGTGGCGCCGCGACGGCGAGTACCACATGTACAACCCGGACACGATCGCGCTCCTGCAGTACTCGAGCCGCACGAACAACTTCGAGAGCTTCGAGCAGTTCGCCAGCATCATCGACAACGAAAACCGCAGCCTCTGCACGATCCGCGGCCTCCTCGACTTCAAGCCAGGCAACCCGATTTCGATCGACGAGGTCGAGTCTGCGGCAGAGATCGTCAAGCGCTTCGCCACCGGCGCCGCGTCGCTCGGCTCCATCAGCCGCGAGGCGCACGAGACCATGGCCATCGCCATGAACCGCATCGGCGCCCGCAGCAATACGGGCGAGGGCGGCGAGGACTACCACCGCTACGCGCTCGACCCCAACGGCGACTCGCGGAACAGCGCCATCAAGCAGGTCGCGTCCGGCCGCTTCGGCGTCACGGCCAACTACCTGGCGCACGCCACCGACCTGCAGATCAAGATGGCGCAGGGCTCCAAGCCCGGCGAGGGCGGCCAGCTGCCCGGCCACAAGGTCGACGAGTACATCGGCTGGGTGCGTCACACGACGCCCGGCGTCGAGCTGATCTCGCCGCCGCCGCACCACGACATCTACTCGATCGAGGACCTGGCGCAGCTCATCCACGACCTCAAGAACGCCAACCGCGAGGCGCGTATCCACGTCAAGCTCGTCTCCGAGTTCGGCGTCGGCACCATCGCCGCCGGCGTCTCCAAGGGCCACGCCGACGTCGTGCTGATCAGCGGCGACAGCGGAGGCACCGGCGCCTCGCCTGACTCGTCGATCAAGAACGCGGGCCTGCCCTGGGAGCTCGGCGTCGCCGAGACGCAGCAGGTGCTCGTCGCCAACGACCTGCGCGGCCGCATCGTCGTGCAGACGGACGGCCAGCTCAAGACCGGCCGCGACGTCGCCATCGCCTGCCTGCTGGGCGCCGAGGAGTTCGGCTTCGCAACGGCGCCGCTCATCGTCATGGGCTGCATCATGCTGCGCAAGTGCCACCTCAATACCTGCTCCGTCGGCATCGCCACGCAAGACCCGGAGCTGCGCAAGCGCTTCGCCGGCCAGCCTGAGCACGTCATCAACTACTTCTTCTTCGTCGCGGAGCAGCTGCGTGCCATCATGGCCCAGCTCGGCTTCCGCACGATCAACGAGATGGTGGGCCGCGTCGACATGCTCGACGGCCGCGCCGCCATCGAACACTGGAAGGCGCAGGGCCTCGACTTCTCGCACCTGCTGCACCGCCCGCACATGCCGGCTGGTGTCGCCACCTACTGCCGCGAGGAGCAGGACCACGGCCTCGACAAGGCCCTCGACATTAAGCTCATCGAGCGCGCCATGCCCGCGATCGAGAAGCAGCAGCGAGTGGTCATCGAGAGCGAGATCCACAACTCGAACCGCGTCGTCGGCACCATGCTCAGCCACGAAGTCGCCAAGCGCTACGGTGAGGACGGCCTGCCCGACGGCACCATCGAGGTCAAGCTCACGGGGTCGGCAGGCCAGAGCTTCGCGGCGTTCCTGGCTCGCGGCATCACGATGAACGTGGCCGGCGACGCGAACGACTACTTCTGCAAGGGCCTATCCGGCGGCACGGTCGTCATCCAGCCGCAGTCCGCCGCTACCTTTACGCCAGAAGAAAACATCCTCGTCGGCAACGTGGCTCTCTACGGCGCCACGTCCGGCAAGGCGTTCATCCGCGGCGTCGCCGGTGAGCGCTTCGCCGTCCGCAATAGCGGCGCCGAGACCGTCGTCGAAGGCGTGGGTGACCACGGCTGTGAGTACATGACCGGCGGCCGTGTCGTCGTTCTCGGGCCGACGGGCCGCAATTTCGCGGCCGGCATGAGCGGTGGTGAAGCCTTCGTCCTGGACGAGGCCGGCCGCTTCACCGGGCTCTGCAACCAGGATCTCGTCGATCTCGATCCTGTCACGTCGGATGCCGACCGCGCCGACCTGCGCAGCCTGATTCAGCAGCATTTCGACGCCACGGGTAGCGTCAACGCCCGCCGCGTCCTCGACGCCTGGGACGAGATGCTACCGAAATTCGTCAAAGTCATGCCCCGTGATTACAAGCGCGTCCTGGCCGAGCGCGCCCGTCGTGCTGAACAGACGGAGCTCGCGCCAGCCCGCTCATAGCAAACCAACAGAGGATCTCCTTTGGGCGAACCAACCGGATTCAAGGATCGACCGCGTCAGCCGCTGCCTCGCCGGCCTATACCGGAGCGTGTGCGCGACTACGGTGAGTACCTGCTCACCTGGACCGAAGAGGAAGCGCGAGGCCAGGGCGCGCGCTGCATGGACTGCGGCATCCCCTTCTGCCACAAGGGCTGCCCTCTCGGCAACCTGATCCCGGACTGGAACGACCTGGTCTACAAAGGGCAGTGGCAGCGTGCTCTCGCCGCCCTGCACTCGACCAACAACTTCCCGGAGTTCACCGGCCGCATCTGCCCGGCGCCCTGCGAGGCCTCCTGCACCCTCTCGATTAATCAGGACCCGGTCACGATCGAGTACATCGAGAAGACAATCGCCGACCGCGGCTGGGAGGAAGGCTGGATCACGCCACAGCCGCCCGCCACACGCACCGGCAAGCGCGTCGCCGTCATCGGCTCTGGGCCGTCCGGTCTCGCTGCCGCGCAGCAGATCAATCGCGCCGGCCACAGCGTCACGGTCTTCGAGCGCGACAACTACGTCGGCGGCCTGCTGCGCCTTGGCATCCCCGACTTCAAGCTCGACAAGCACGTCGTCCAGCGGCGCGTGCAGCAGATGAAGGACGAGGGCATCGAGTTCCGCACCGGTGTCTACGTCGGCCGCAACATCACGGTCGAAGAGCTGCGCGGCAATTTCGACGCCGTCGTCATCGCCATCGGCTCGACCATCCCGCGCGACCTCGACGTGCCCGGTCGCGACCTCAGGGGCGTGCACTTCGCGATGGAGTACCTGACGCAGCAGAACAAGCTCAATGCCGGCGAGAGCGTTGCGCCCGAGGACCGCATCACGGCCGAGGGCAAGCGCGTCATCATCCTCGGTGGCGGCGACACCGGCGCCGACTGTCTCGGCACCGCCCACCGTCAGGGCGCCGAGATTGTCCGCCAGTACGAGCTGCTACCGGAGCCGCCGAAGCAGCGCCGCGGCAACAACCCGTGGCCGCAGTGGCCCCTTATCCTGCGCAGCTCGGCCGCGCACGACGAGGGCGGCGTGCGCGACTACAACATCCTCACCAAGAGCCTCACCGGTGAGAACGGCGTCGTCGACAAGCTGCACGCCGTGCGCCTGGACTGGGCGCCCGACGCCGGCGGCCGCATGCAGATGCAGGAAGTCGCCGGCAGCGAGTTCGTCGTTGACGCAGACCTCGTTCTGCTGGCGATGGGCTTCCTCCACCCGGAGCGCGGCGGCCTCCTCGACCAGCTCGGCGTCGAGCTGGACGGGCGCGGCAACGTGCGCACCGATGCCAACAAGATGACGAACGTGGACGGCATCTTCGCCGCCGGCGACGCCTCTCGCGGCCAGTCGCTCGTCGTCTGGGCGCTGGCCGAGGGACGGGAAGCGGCTCGCGGCGTCGACCTCTACCTCATGGGCGAGACGGGCCTGCCGCGATCGGTTTCCACCGCCACCTAGCCATTAGCATGGCGGCGAACTGCGCGGGCTGTCCCTGGTAGGACGAGTCTCCTGGAAGACCGCTCCACGTGAAGCCTTGCCAATAGGCGGCGCAGGACATCCTGCGTTGGCGACCGGCGCTTAGTCTCCGGTTGCTTCGACGGGCTCGGGTTCCTGCTCTTCGGGCGTCTGATTCTGGGCCATGAACTCTTCCCAGGTGCGCATGGCCGAGCGGTAGAAGAAGAAGAACATCACCAGGACAACAGCCAGGAAGCCCCACTCGACGTAGTGGAAGTAGTGGTCCGACGTGTCCAGCGTGAAGCCGGCCCGTCCCAGCGCCCAGCCGATCGCCATGTACGCCGCCACCCAGAGACAGGCGCCGCCGTAGTCTGCGATGGCCCATCGGTGGAACGGCATGCGCATCAGCCCAGCCGACGCAGGTCCGACGACGCGTGTGTAGCCGGCGAAGTGGTAGAAGAGTACGAACGACATGCCGCGCCGCAGCAACGGCTCCCGCACGCGTTCCGTGTTGTCGCGCAAGAACTTGATACGCGACCAGCCGAACTGCCCCAGGTAGTAGCTGATCGTGTCGCCGATCACGGTGCCGATCACGCCGATGACCAGCGACAACGGCAGCGACATGCTGCCTTCCTGCACCGCCAGCCCCGCCAGGATGATAACGAAGGAGCCGGGCACGAGCAGTCCGACCAGCAGCGTGTTCTCGGACAGGGTGCCGAAGAAGACGGCCCAGTAGCCGTAGTTGTCAAATAGCCAGCGGACGCCGTCGGCAGCCGACCGGAGCAGCCAGCCGTAGCCATGAAAGATCGCTACCGGCAGGCTGATCAGCCAGTCGAAGATGTCGCCGATGCTCGCGAAAGAGCTCAGGGATAGGAGCGCGGTGATCTGGTCCATTCAGCAAAGATGCGCGGTCCAGTCCACGCTCTCTGCGTTCGATTCTAGCATTCACTCGTGTACCTGCCTTATGAAGCGAGAGTCGGGGCCGACGGGGGTTAGTCTTCGGCCCCGACCTTCAGCCCAAGGCGGACGCCGGGCTTACCGGTCGTCCACCATGTCTTCCTCCCACGCCTGCCACAGCAGGTAGGCGGAGCAGAGAAACACGGCGATGGCGATGACTACAGGCCCCAAGTGCACACCTCCAGTACGCATGTTCTGTTGCCGATTGCCACACAGTAGAACAGACGTACTACGATGTCAAGCGCTTTTCAGAAAGAATGTGCGAAATGGTGGACGAAGCGGCGGCTCATCCTGAGGCTCTCGAAGGATGGCCGACAGCCCGTCGTCTTGTGAGGTTCCGTGAAGGTGCGATACGGGGTCCTTCGTCATTGCGAGCGCCAGCGATGCAATGTCGGTCGCCACGTCGGTGAATTCGGTCCCTCCAGGATTGCTTCGTCGCTCCGCTCCTCGCAATGACAGCGGCTCGGGCCTTCGTTGACCCTCCTAGGGCCCTCTGGTAGCATCGTTGAACCGCGGGCGGTTAGCTCAGTTGGTTAGAGCGCCACGTTGACATCGTGGAGGTCACAAGTTCGAGTCTTGTACCGCCCACCATATCGTTTGAAAGGCTACGACGAGGACGAGTAGTGCCTGAGAGCCGGCGACCAGAGAACGGGAGCACGTCTGGAACTCCCCCCGCCGCTGTCGACGCGAAAACCACCTCCGAGCCGGGCCTCGAAATCCCTCGAGAGTAGACGGCCCCGCCTGCCGGCGTTAACGGCGCCAGGAGACCTCTCTCCGGAGAGGTGAACCAGGGTGGAACCACGGAGCGCCCACCGTCCCTGTGACGGTGGGCGCTTTTGCATATCGCTCGCGTCACGTGGGCGCGAGAACGAGGTGTCTCATGAGCAACGAAGGCTACGAACCCGAAGGTCAGATCAAGGGCATGGATGAGTTGCTCTACCGCCAGCGCCACTCCGCGGCGCACATCATGGCGGAGGCGGTGCTCACCGTCTTTCCCGAGGCGAAATATGCCATCGGCCCGCCGATCGAGAACGGCTTCTACTACGACTTCGATCTGCCTCGGCCGCTGACACCGGAGGACCTGGAGCAGATCGACAAGCTGATGCGCGAGAGCATCGCCGCCGACAAGCCCTTCGTGCGCAGCGAGGCGCCGAAGGACGACGCGCGCCGCTTCTTCGCCGACCAGCCCTACAAGCTCGAGCTCATCGACGGCATCCCGGCCGACGAGGTCGGTATCTGCAAGCACGGCAACTTCACGGACCTGTGCGGCTACCCCCACGTCGAGAGCACCGGCGAGGTCGGCGCCTTCAAGCTGATGAACGTCGCCGGCGCCTACTGGCGCGGCGACGAGCACCGCCCCATGCTGCAGCGCATCTACGGCATCATGTTCCCGACCGAAGAAGAGCTCAACGCCTATCTCAATCGGCTGGAAGAGGCGGAGCGTCGCGACCACCGCCGCCTCGGCCGCGAGCTGGAGCTCTTCTTCGTCGACCCCATCGCGCCGGGCAGCCCTTTCTTCCTGCCGAAGGGTGCCGTGCTCTACAACCTCGCCATCGGATTCATCCGCAGCATGTACCCGCGCTACGGCTACACCGAGGTGATCACGCCGCAGATCTTCTCCGCCGAGCTCTGGAAGCGCTCCGGCCACTATGACAACTATCGCGAGAACATGTACTTCATCGACTCGGAGGACACGGAGCTCGGCGTCAAGCCGATGAACTGTCCCGGCCACTGCGTCATGTACGCCGCGCAGGTGCATTCCTACCGCGAGTTGCCGCTGCGCTACGCCGACTTCGGCCGCCTGCACCGCTACGAGCGCTCCGGCACGCTGCACGGACTCACCCGCGTGCGCTCCTTCGCACAGGACGATGCCCACATCTACTGCATGCTCGACCAGGTCAGCGGCGAGATATCCAGCCTCATCGCCATGATGCGCGAGGCCTACGCCGCCTTCGAGCTCGGTGCGCCGCGCTTCACGCTCTCCCTGCGTCCCGACAAGCGCATGGGCAGCGACGAGGTCTGGGACCGCGCGGAAGCGGCGCTGCGCGGCGCCCTGCAGGCCTCCGGCGTGCCGTTCACGGAAGTGCCGAACGAGGGCGCCTTCTACGGCCCCAAGATCGACCTGTTCATGGACGACGTCCTGGGTCGCGAGTGGCAGATCAGCACCTTCCAGCTCGACTTCAACCTGCCGGAGCGTTTTGACCTGCACTACGCCGCCGAGGATGGCTCGCTGCAGCGGCCCGTGATGATCCACCGCGCCATCCTCGGCTCGCTGGAGCGCTTCCTGGCCATCCTCATCGAGCACCACGCCGGCGCCTTCCCCGTCTGGCTGGCGCCCGTCCAGGCGACGCTCATCCCCATCGCCGACCGTCACGTCGAGTACTGCGAGGGCGTGGCGCAGCGTATGCGCGACGCCGGCCTGCGCGTCGAGGTCGACATCCGCAGCGAGCGTATGCAGGCCAAGATCCGCGACGCGCAGCTGCAGAAGGTGCCGTACATGCTCATCGCGGGCGACCGTGACATCGCCGCCGAAGCTGTCTCGGTGCGCACCCGCGGCGGCGAAGACCTGGGCGCCGTCGGGGTCGCGGACGTCATCGAGCGGCTGGTGTCGGAGTCGCAGGTAAGCGCGGCGCCGTCAGGCGGGTAGCAGGTCGGCGAAGACGAAGCCGTCCCGCTCGACGACTTCGCCCGGTTGTACAGGCACCGGCTCGCTCAGCATCGGCCCGGCGAAGACGAAGCTGTGGAACTCGCCGTTCTCACCGCATGGATCGACGCTGGGCGGCAGGTCGCGCAGAAACCTCGCGTCCCACTCGCGGCCCGCGAACGACGCGTCGAGGGCGCGCGGGTCGATGCACGTGATCCAGGCGCGCACGCCGGCGGCTTGCATCTCCTGCGCCAGCGCCATGCTGCGCTCTCGATAGCGCGTTGCTTCCGGGCCGTGGTCGGCTGACTCGTCCTTCGCTGGCAGCCACAGGGGGAACAGGAGCCCGAGGCCGCTGCCTCGCATCTGCTGCTCCCGGTAGGCGCGGATCTCGGACAGGAAGAGGTCGCCGAACGCGATCGCGTCGATGCCTTCGGCTCTCGCCCGTTCGATCTGCGCCGCCATGATCGCCTCGTACTCGGCATTGCTACAGGGTGAAGGTAGCTCGGCCAGCCACGGCGTCAGCTCGGCCGCTCGTGCCTGGCGCAGCAGCAGCTCGCGGCGCACGGCGTGCATTGCGACGCGGTTGTGCGCGGCGCTCACCGTCGTCAGCAGGCCTGCGACCTCGACGGACGGGTCCTGGCGCAGCCGGTGCAGGCTCCAGGCGCTGTCTTTGCCGCTGGACCAGGAAAGCAGGATCTTTCGCATGGAGGAGGGTGCAATCTAGGACTCGATTGCCGCTCATTCTACCCTGTGTCAGAATCCCGGAGGGGCAGGAGGAGCAGCGGTTGTTCAAGAAGGTCCTGGTTGCCAATCGCGGCGAAATCGCGGTGCGAGTCATGCGCACCTGCCGCGACCTCGGCATCGCCAGCGTCGCCGTCTACTCCGAGCCCGACGCCACCGCCCTCCACACGCGCTACGCCGACGAGGCCTACTGCATCGGGGCCGGTCCTGCCAGCGAGAGCTATCTCAACGCCAGCCGGATCATCGACGCCGCCCTGCGCGCCGGCGCCGATGCCATCCATCCCGGCTACGGCTTCCTCTCGGAGCGCGCCGAGTTCGCCCGCGCCTGCGCCGCCGCCGGCATCGTCTTCATCGGCCCGCGGCCGGAATCGCTGGCCGGCCTCGGCGACAAAGTGCAGGCGCGCATCACGGCCGAAGGGGCCGGCGTGCCCACCGTCCCCGGCACGCTCGATCGCGTCACGCTGGACGAGGCGCGCGAGGTCGCAGGCCGCATTGGCTTCCCGCTGCTGATCAAGGCAGCGGGTGGTGGTGGCGGCAAGGGCATCCGCCTCGTCGAGGACGCGGCGGGGTTGGAGCCGGCCCTGCGGACGGCCGCCAGCGAGGCCGAGGCCAACTTCGGCGACGCCGGCCTCTACGTTGAGAAGTACCTTGACCCGGTTCGGCACATCGAAGTGCAGATCCTGGGCGACAAGTACGGCAACGTCGTGCACCTGGGTGAGCGCGAGTGCTCCGTGCAGCGACGCAGCCAGAAGCTGGTCGAAGAGTCGCCCTCGCCTGCGGTCGATCCGGAACTGCGTGCCCGGCTCGGTGGCGCCGCGGTCGCGCTCGCCCGTCACGATGGCTACGAAAACGCCGGAACCGTCGAGTTCCTCCTCGACCGGGACGGCAACTTCTACTTCATCGAGGTGAACGCGCGTCTGCAGGTCGAGCATCCCGTCACGGAGCTCGTCACTGGCCTCGACCTCATCCGCGAGCAGCTGCGCATCGCCGACGGCGAGCCGCTGGGCTATACCCAGGAGGACGTCAAGCTCAATGGCTGGGCCATCGAGTGCCGTATCACCGCCGAAGACGCGGAGCAAGGCTTCATGCCCAGCACCGGCTGGGTCGACCTGCTGAACGAGCCCTCCGGCCCCGGCATACGCGTTGACAGCTCGCTCTTCCACGGCATGGAGGTGGGCCAGTACTACGACTCGTTGCTCTCCAAGGCGATTGCCTGGGGCCGCGATCGGGACGAGGCCATCCGCCGCCTGCGTCGCGCGTTGGACGAGTACCAGATCCTCGGCGTCAAGACCACGTTGGGTTTTCATCGCGCCCTGCTCGCTAACGCCGACTTCCAGGCCGGCAACTTGGAGACGCACTTCATCGAGCGGCGCTTCGACCTTGGCGCGCACGAAGCGGCGCAGGAGCAGCACCACGACAACGCGCTGGCCGTGGCGGCGCTGCTCTCGCACGCCAGACGCCGCGACGGCGGCAGCACTCCCGCGGCCCAGATGCCGGCGCGCCGCAGCTCCTGGGTCTCCGTGACACGCACGGAGCAGGCCCGGCGACAGGTGGGAGGTGGCCCCTGGCGAAATACTTCCTGAGACTCGGCGACCGCGAGATCGAGGCCGAGCTGGAGGAGTCGCCGGAGGGGCTGCGGGTCAACATCGACGGCGAATGGCGCGTCGTCGGCTTGCAGCGCCTCGGCGACACGCCGCGTTACGTCCTCACGCTGGGCAACCGCGTCATCGAGGTCCTGGTCGAAGAGGAGACGCAGAGCTTCAATGTCCTCATCGGCGGCCGACGCTACGAAGTCGAGACGGCCCGCAACCGCCGCCGTCGCGGTGCAACAGACAACGACCGGTTTGTCAACGGCAAGTGGCAGCTGCTCTCACCCCTCACCGGCGTCGTCGTCGAAGTGCGCGTCAAGCCCGGCGACATCGTCGAGTCGGGCGCTGTCGTGGTTGTCATCGAAGCAATGAAGATGCTGAACGACCTGCGGGCGCGCGTCGGCGGCGTCGTCACGGACGTGCCGGTGGCGGAACGGGACCGGGTGGAGATCGGCCAGCCGCTGATCGAGATCAGCGCCACGGAGCCGGGCGGCTCCACGCCGCAGTAGCCTTCTCAGTCAAGACAAGGTGACGAAAATGGTGTCGCACGCCTCGATGAGGGAGAGAAGCTGCGGCTTTCAGCCACAGGTGGTCTGTGTTACCGGCTGGTCAGGTGGTGCCACCAGCCGCCCTGGGGCTCTTCCTTGATGCCGAGGCGCTGTGCCAGCCGGCCGATGATGGTGTTGAAGTCGGTCTCCAGCTTCTCGATCTCTCGCAGGCGTTCCTCGGCGCTGGACCGCAGGGCGGAAGCTTCGGCACGCACCTGGGCGGCGTCGTTGCGCGCCTGCTCACGCATGCTCTCGGCTTCCTGACGTGCCTGGTCCTGGATGCGCGCCGCCTCGATCTCGGCTGACCGCAGCAGCGTGTTGATCTGCGACTCCGCCGACTGGCGCAGCGAACGCATCGACTCCATGAGGGCAGAGAGCTCGCTCTCGCGTGTGGATCGAGCATCCTCGATGGCTTGCAGACGGATGGTGCGCGCCTCTTCCAGCGCCCGTTCCAGCGCTTCACGGGCGCGGCGATAGGCAAGATCGGCGAGGGAGTCGGAGGATCCTCCCGGACCTTCCATGGCTCGGAGGCGCTCTAGCAGCTCGCTGCGGACAGAATTCGGCTGATCGTCTTCTTGCATCCTTGCTCTCTAGATGAGAAAACGAAGTCTCGTCTCGATCGTAACAGCCTAAATTACTTCTCTCGCTTGTCAGCTCACGATGCTAAGATCAGGACTCAACGTAGATGGAAGACTCTCCGCGTTTCAACTTTTTCTCGGCGACGTTCATCATCGGTTTTGGCACCGGAATCTTCCTCGGGGTTGCGCTGGCGCTTGGGGCGTTCGCGCTCGTCCGCGATCCCCAACCTCAGACGACCGTCCTGGCCCCACCCACAGTGACGCCGACCGGCACTGCCCAGCCCACTCCTGCCGACGAGCGCCCCGTCACGCTCACCGCCATGGACGTGCGTCTGGGCCCCGGCACCGCGTTCGCCATCCTCGGCACCGTAGCGCGCGGCGATCGCGTCACCGTTGAAGGCCGGAACGAAGACGCCGATTGGATTGCCATCCAGTTCCCCCCCAACACGAGCGGCCGCGGCTGGTTGCCCGCCGACAGCCTGGAAGGGCTCGACGGCGTCTCCGCGCTGGCTGTCGTCGCGCCCACGCCGGTGCCGAATAACGCGCAGGCGCCGTCCTCCAACGGTGACTTCGGCGAAGGCAGCCTGGACGCGACGCCGACGATCGATCTCTCCAGCACGCCCGCTGCGCTCCTTACGCCGTCGCCTGCCCCGAACGGTACCGCCGACCTGGCAATCACACGCCTCAAGGTGCAGCCTGACGGCCGCGTCATCGTCACCGTCGGAAACCGTGGGCCGGGATCGATCGTTGGCTTCCCCATCTCCGTCATCGTCTACGACGCTGCCTCCCGTCAGGAAACGCTCAGCGTGCCCAACGGGTCGCTGAGCGTCGGCGAAACCGTTTCTCTGGAAACGACGAGCTTCGTCGTCGATCACGAGGAGCAGGTCTTCGCCGTGGTCGATCCATCGCTTTCAATCAACGACGCGAACCGCTCAAACAATACCCTCAGCGCCACGCTCTCGCCGCCGCCCACGCCGCTCCCTGCCGGCACGCCGGATTGACGGACCCCCGGAAACTGGCGTCTTAAGAGTTCATTCCAGATTCGCAAAGGGCCTTGCCAAAACTGGCAATGCCTATCGCCAGAGTTATAATGGCCTTGCCTGAACGAGCAATCGCTCAACACCAGGCGGATCGCGGCCCGGATTCGACAGCGGTCGCGAGGAGGTATTGAGGGATCGTGGCAGCCAAACCGTCCACTCTCGGCGAGCTTCGCAGCTCCGGATACAAAGTGCAGAGCGTCAAGCAGGAGATGCGCCGCAATCTCATCGAGAAGATGCGCAAGGGTGAGGACCTTTTCCCCGGCATCTTCGGCTTTGAGGAAACCGTGATCCCTCAGCTTCAGAACGCCATTCTCTCCGGCCAGGACATTATCTTCCTGGGCGAGCGCGGACAGGCCAAGTCCCGCATCATCCGCTCGCTCGTCAACCTGCTGGACGAGGAGATTCCCATCATCTCCGGCAGCGAGGTTAACGAAAACCCGTACGAGCCGCTCTCCCGCTACGGCACCGACCTGGTGGCCGACAACGGCGATGAGACGCCGATCGAGTGGATCGGCCGCGACCGGCGCTACGGTGAGAAGCTGGCCACGCCGGACATCACCATCGCCGACCTCATCGGCGAAGTCGACCCGATTCGTGTCGCCGAGGGCCGCTACCTCTCAGACGAGCTCACGATCCACTATGGCCTGATCCCGCGCACCAACCGTGGCATCTTCGCCATCAACGAGCTGCCCGACTTGGCCGAGCGCATTCAGGTCGGCCTCTTCAACATCATGGAGGAGCGCGATATTCAGATCCGCGGCTATCGCATCCGACTGCCGCTGGACGTCTTCCTGGTGTCGAGCGCCAACCCGGAGGACTACACCAACCGCGGCCGTATCATCACGCCGCTCAAGGACCGCTACGGCGTCCAGATCCGCACCCATTACCCGCGTGCCGTGGAGCACGAAATCGGCATCATGGAGCAGGAGCGCATGCGCTTCGAGGACGATGACGTCAAGGTCGTCGTCCCCCAGTACATGAAAGAGATCGTGGCCGAGATCAGCCGGCTCGCCCGGCGCAGCCCCGACATCAACCAGCGCTCCGGCGTCTCCGTTCGCGCCTCCATCGCCAATTACGAGAGCCTTTTGGCCAACGCCCAGCGCCGCGCCATCAGCCTGGGTGAGAACGAGGTCGTGCCGCGGGTCAGTGACCTGCCCTTCGTCATCCCGGCGATCCAGGGCAAGGTCGAGTTCGAGACCGTCGAGGACGGCAAAGAGGAGCAGATCCTGGACAAGCTGATCCAGGGCGCCGTTCTCGCCGTCTTCAACCGCTACTACAGCGTCTCCGATTTCGACGACATCGTCACCCGGTTCAAGTCCGGTATCTCTGTGGAAGTCGGCGACATGATGCCTTCCGCAAACTACGAGCGCCTGGTGAAGCAGGTCGAAGGCCTTCAGGAGCACATCGACAAGGTGGAGGCCAACGCGTCCGGTCCTGTCACGGCATCGGCCGTCGAGTTCATCCTCGAAGGCCTGCACCTCAACAAGCGCCTCAACAAAGACCGGGTCGGGCCTGCGGTCCAGTACCGGGGCTAATCCCGCCTTCCCGGGTCAGGGAGCGTCTCTATGGTTATGCGATTTCGATACTCGGAGTGGGATGGTACCCAGGAAATCCCGCCCCTCGATCCTGACGACATCCTCAACGCCCTGACCGATGATCTGATGAACTTCGGCGACCTGCAGCACGCCCTGCGCAACCTCATGCAGCGCGGCATGCGCGACCAGAACGGCGACCGCACCCAGGGCCTGCGCGACCTGCTGCAGCAGCTGCGTCAGAAGCGCCGCCAGACCCTCGACCAGTACAACCTCTCGTCCGCTTTCGAGGACATCCAGAAGCGCCTGGACGAGATCCTGCAGAAGGAACGCCAGACGCTGGACGAGCGGAGCGGCGGCCAGCCCTCCGGTGAATCGCCGGAGGCGGGCGAGCCGTCCGACATGGGCCAACAGGGCGCCGGTGACGAGGGCGGCGAGCAGGCGGGCGATCAGCCCGGCCAGCGCCAGCCTGGCGAGCGGTCGCAGTCCGGCGGCCAGCAGTCCGGCATGCGCGGCCAGCGAGGTCAGAGCGGCCAGCCGTCTCAGGGCAGCCAGGGCAGCGAGCAGTCCGGCGCCGGCGGCGATGAAGAGCAGTTCGCCGAGATGCTCAAGAACATCGTCGAGCGCAAGCGCAACTTCCTCGAGGGGCTGCCGGATGACCTCGGCGGCAAGATGAAGGACTTGCAGAACTACGAGTTCATGAACCCGGACGCCTCTGCCGAGTACCAGCAGCTCATGGAGATGCTGAAGCAGGCCATGACCGAGACCTTCTTCAAGGACCTCACGCAGCAGATCGCTAACATGACGCCCGAAGACATGGAGCGCATGAAGCAGATGATGCGCGACCTCAACCAGATGCTTCAGGAGCGCATGCAGGGCGGCGAGCCCGACTTCGACTCCTTCATGCAGCAGTACGGCGACCTCTTCGGCCCCAACCCGCCGCAGAGCCTCGATGAGCTGGTCGAGCAGATGCAGCGTCAGATGTCACAGATGCAGAACCTGCTCGACTCGCTGCCCAGCGACATGCGGCAGCAGCTGCAGGATCTGCTCATGGACAAGATCGCCGACCCGGAGCTGCGCGACGAGATGGCAGAGCTGGCCGCCAACCTCGAGTACCTCTACCCGCAGCGCGACCTGCGCAACCAGTACCCCTTCCGCGGCGATGAGGAGCTCGACCTCAACCAGGCCATGCAGCTCATGGAAAACATGCAGGACATGGACGAGATCGAGCGCCAGCTGGAGCGCACTCAGTACGGCGGCGAGATCGACGACATCGACGAGGAGAAGCTGCGCGAGCTCCTCGGCGACGAAGCGGCCGAGACGCTGGACCAACTGCGCCAGTTCCTCGAAGTGCTGGAGCAGTCCGGCTACATCCGGCGCCGCGGTAACACCTGGGAGCTGACGCCGCGTGGCACCCGCAAGATCGGCCAGAAGGCCCTCGGCGAGATTTACGCCCAGCTCAAGAAAGAGCAGGCCGGCAAGCACAAGGTCGTCGACCCCGGCCGCGGCGTCGAGCGCAGCGACGACACCAAGCCCTACGAGTTCGGCGATCCCTTCCACCTGCACCTGGAGAAGACGATCATGAACGCCGTCAAGCGCGACGGCGCCACGCTCCCCGTGCAGCTCGGCAAGGACGACTTCGAGGTCTGGCGCTCCGAGCAGCTCACCCAGACTGCCACCGTCATGATGGTCGACCTCTCTTGGTCGATGGCCCTGCGCGGCAGCTTCCAGGCGGCGAAGAAGGTCGCGATGGCGCTGCAGAACCTGATCAGCACTCAGTTTGCGCGCGACTCGCTCTACATCATCGGCTTCTCCGCCTACGCGCGGGAGCTGAAGCCTGAGCAGCTGCCTTACGTGCGCTGGGACGAGTCCGTGCTCGGCACGAACATGCATCACGCCCTGATGCTGGCGCAGAACCTCCTCGCCAAGCACAAGACCGGTACGCGTCAGATCATCATGATCTCGGACGGCGAGCCGACGGCCCACCTGGAGCGCGGCCGCAGCTACTTCGCCTACCCGCCCAGCCCGATCACCATCCGCGAGACCCTCAAAGAGGTGAAGCGGTGCACCATGAAGAACATCACCATCAACACCTTCATGCTGGACCGCAACTACTACCTCAAGGAGTTCGTCAACCAGATGGCCAAGATGAACAAGGGCCGCGTTTTCTACACGACCCCGGACCATCTCGGCGAGTACATCCTGGTCGACTACGTGCGCAACAAGCGCAAGAACATCGCCGGCGTCGGCTAGCGTGGGTTCACTCCTGCCCTCGGCGGATCGTCCTCACGCCGATAGCCGTGCCTCGTCTGCGGCCAAGCTGACGGTCGCGAACGGGTGATGCCATCACAAGCCTGGGCTGAACGCTATCTTCGCTTCCTTGGCGTCGAACGAGAGACGCCGAGTTTCGAGGCGCTCGCACGTCTCGGCGCATCTCACCTGGAGAAGGTTCCGTTCGAGAACCTGACGTCTCTGCTGCGCCGATTCGCTGTCGGAGAGGGGCCTGTGCCTGCGCTGGACCCAGAATCCGTCCTCTCAGGTTGGGAGAATGGTACCGGGGGTGGCGTCTGCTTCGAGGTCGCCTCGATGGTCAGCGACCTGCTGCCGTTGCTCGGCTATGAGGCGTACCCGATTCTGGGCCAGATAAGCTTCCCGGCTTCTCATCACGCCGTGGTCGTCAAGCTGGCGTCTGGGAGCTATCTGGTCGATCTCGGTTGTGGCGCTCCCTTCCCCGAACCGATTCCCCTCGACCGCGTGAGCGAATGCAGCCATGCAGGCCTTTCCTTTCGCTTTCGGCCGGATGCCGAATCCCCGATCCTCGTTCAGGACCGCCTGATCGATGACCGATGGGACCCGTTCTGTATGTATGACCTGCGCCCGGCTTCGGCCGAGGATCGGTGGAATGGCTATCAGCGACACAATGTATCGGGGGAGACCTGGGTAACGAGCAGTGTGACGCTGGTGTGCTTTCGCGGCGACGAAGTCTTGCAGCTTCGGGACGGCCGCTTCACCAGACATACGACCACTGGTCGGCAGAGCGAAGCTATCTCCTCGCGCGACGAGGTCGTGCATGTCGTTCGGGACGTGATGCAGCTGCCAAACCTGCCGATCGACCAGGCAATCGAGGCCTACGAGCGTCTGACCGGAAACGCTATCGATTCCTAGGCGTCCATGGCGGAATGCCGAACGGCCCTCGAACCGCCAACCTTTGGCCTGCCATCAGGTGACGCGGGACACTGCCCGCGGGGTATCGCGGCCGCTCATACTGAATTGTGAGCAAAGGAGGGCTTCCATGGCCGCTCTAGGTGCCTCGCACGCGGAGCCAAAACCGTCATCAGCGCTGGGGCGTCGTGAGGCGCATCTCGCCGGCTGGCTGCTGCTCCTGGCCGGGTGCGCCATTCTCCTCGGCATCATCACTGCCGAAGCCCTCTATCCCGACGTCTACACCACGCATGACAACGAGATCAGCGACCTGGGCGCGACGAGGCCGCCGGACAGCATCATCTTGCAGCCTTCTGCCCGCATCTTCGACACCCTGATGATCGTCACCGGCGCCATGCTCATCGCATCCGCGTACGAGCTGCATCGAGCCTTCCGCGCCCGGCGCGTGACCATCTCGGTCGGACTCATGGGTCTTGGCATCCTGGGGGTTGGTGTATTCCCTGGAAACTACGAGACCTTGCATCCGCTAATGGCGCTCCTCGCCTTCGTCTCCGGTGGCATCGCCGCGATCCTGTCTGCGCATGTGCAGCAGGGCGGTCTTCGCCCTGTGTCCATTGGGGCGGGCGCCGTCTGTCTCGTCAGCTTGGCGCTGGGCCTGTTCGGCAGTTCGACGTCGCCGTACGAGAAGCTGGGTGACGGCGGTGTCGAGCGTTGGATCGCCTACCCCGTCGTACTGTGGATGGTTGCCTTCGGCGCCTACCTGCTCGCCTCCGGTGCTGAGGCGCGTGCGCCTTCTGACACTTCGATGCATTCGTAGCGCTCGGCAACGGCAAAGTCACCTCCGTGTAACGTCGCGTTGTCTACGCTGATGCCCGGTCTTGGCCCGCTTCCCGCTTGGCGGGCCAAGACTGAGAGTCTTGGGTCATCAGGGAGCCTGCCATGTACGTCTCGCGTCTACCGTTTCACGTCCTACCGGGTAAGACCGCCGAAGTTGAGACGCGCCTGCACCAGCTGAAGGACATGATCGCTGCTGCGGGTGGCGACAACTGCCGCATCCTGCGCGTCCACTTCGCGTCCGACGGCGCCCCGGACATCGTCCTGGAGCAGGACGTTGCCGATCTCGCCGCGCTCGAGACGCAGATCAAGGCCGTGACGGAGCGGTCCGAGTTTCAGCAATGGTCGCGTGAGATGTCGCCGCTGCTCGCCCGCACACCGAAGCGGGAGGCCTACCTGGTTCACGGCGCCTGAGCGCGAGGCGCGCTCCCCGGCGACCGTTTCGATGGCGCCTGCTAGTCTGGAGCCATGGGAAGGCTGCTGGGCTATGGCGCCTTTGTCTTTGATTGGCTGTTCGGCGCCGTCAAGGAGTTCGGCCAAGACAACTGCTCTCAGTTGGCGGCGGGCATCTCCTATTACGTCCTCTTCTCGATTTTTCCGCTGCTGATCTTCTCCGTCGGCATCATCGGTTTGGTTGCTCAGGACCAGAGGGTGCAGGACGACCTCGTCAACGCTGTGATGGAGAACATCCCGCTCAGTCAGGAGCAAGGCCGCAACGACGTCGCGAACGCCATTAACGATATCGGCACCGGCAGCAGCGGTGCTATCGGCGTTATCGGTCTGCTAACGATGGCCTGGTCCGGCAGCAACATGTTCGGCTCCCTGCGACGTTCCCTCAATCTCGCCTACAACGTCGAGGCACCGCGACCGTTGCTGCGCCAGAAGTTCATCGACCTGGGACTCGTGCTGGCTTTCGCCCCCTTCTTCCTCGGCTCCATCGCCGCGACGACGGCCTTACGGGTGGCCCAGAGAGCCAGCGGAGACATCCCTGTGCTTGGCCACCTGGCGCAGGAGGCGGGGTCGCTCTGGCTGCTCGCATCGCTGGCGGTGCCGCTGGTGATCAGCTTTGCGGCGTTTCTCTTCCTGTACTGGCTGGTGCCGGCGCGGCGTTATCCGCTGCGCTACGTCATTCCCAGCGCCCTGCTCGCGGCGCTGCTCTTCGAGTTCGGCAAGCTCGCCTTCAGCATCTACCTCGAGAACTTCAGTAACTACGACGTCGTCTTCGGCTCGCTGGGCGCCGTCATCGCGTTCATGTTCTGGGTCTACCTCAGCGCCAACATCCTTCTGTTCGGCGCCGAGCTCGTCGAGATGCTGCCCATCGCCCTCGTCAGGCGTCACGAGCCGAAGCCGGAGGGCCCGAAGCCCTCATTGCGCAGCCAGGCGGCCAGTTTCCTGCGCGGCCTTGTCTTCCGCAACGATGAGCCAGAAAGCGACTCGCCCGACTAGGTTCAGCGCGAGCCCGGCATCGCCACCGGCCCCGACTGGTGGTGCAGCAGACGCCAGTCGCCGTCCTCCTTCACGAACAGGTTGGTCGAGGCCAGCGGCGAGCCCGCGACGAGCTCGCGCGAGATGACGATGGCCACTTCGCCCAGCATCGTCACACCCGCGTCGCGCACCAGGATGCGGGGCTGCTCCGGGTTCTGCAGGATGGCGCGCCAGCTATCGAGTACCGCTTGCCGGCCCTGCAGCACGTTCCAGCCGGGGTGGATGCAGATCAGATCCTCGCGGCGCGACCAGGTACGCCGCATCGCCTGGACGTCCTTATTGTTGAAGGACTCGTAAAAGGCCTGGTTCGCGGCCAGCACTCGCCTGACCTCCGGGTTGTCAGATTCCATGCGGCTCCGTTTCGGCTCTGCCTCGGATGCTAGTCCCCTTAGCACGCGAGTCTAGCCGCCTCTTGCCGCGTACTCAACTAGAAGCGCCCTCGTAATCGAGGGCGCTTCACCTCCCGACTGCATGGGATCCGCTGCTAGTGCTGGCCACCCCGCTCGTTGACCGCGTGGCCGTGAATGATTTCACCGCGAAAGGCGCCCGTTTCCGTGTTGCGCTTCTCGATGAACTCCTTGAAGCGTTCGAGATCGGCTTCCACCCGGCGCTGCACTGCGCCGCGCTGGTCGGGCGCACCATCCTCGAACTCCATGTGGAGCTCGATCTGCGTGCTGTGGTCATCGAGGCGGTGGAAGATTACGGTGCCAGAATTCGTGGCACCATCCAGGCCTTTCCAGGCGAGAACTTCGTCGGGAACCTGGCGCGTGATCAGCGCATACCATCCCTTGATCACGCCGCCCACGTCTGCCACCCAGTAGAGGCGTTCGTCGCCCAAGCTGCTGCACCTCTCTGACGCCCTCCATGAACCTGGGAAATTCCTCGAACTGGGTCCACTGGTCGTAGGCCGTGCGCAAGGGCACGTTGACGTCGACTTTTGTGTCTATATGCATAGGGGCCTCCAGAATTACGCTGCCTTGCGCAGGCGGTGCTGCCAGGTGGCCGGGTTCTCGGCGTTGCGGCGCTGTCGCTCTTCGGCGTTGCCGGGCAGGATGCGCAGTACGTGGTAGTACTCGTAGAGCTGCATCTCGGAGGCGTAGCTCAGGCGGTCGGTCTCCTCCACCTTCGGCGCCGATTGGATCAGGTCGCTGAAATACGGCACCTGCAGGTTGTCTTCTTGCTCCATCGCCGCGTCGAGCGGGACGATCACGTCCTCCCCGGGAAGCAGCCCGCCGTGAGCGACGCGCACCCACTCCGGCGTGCCCGTCATCTCGTCGACGTAGATGCCGGCGATCGCTCCGACCTGTTTGCCTTCGATATCGAGGATGTGCTGCCCGATATGCGGCTGAATACTCGTGGAGGTCATTGCGTCCTCCTTTCGACATCGCGAATCTGTTCAACCTCCATGCTAGAAGCGTGTCGATATGACCCGCGTATGAGTGAGACGGGAGTCCCTCTCAATCTGCTCGCAGATCGGCTGCCCATGCCGAAGCCGCTAGAATAGCGCCGTGCATCCGCGTCTCCTGCTCGCCTACCTGCTGCACAGCCGGGTTGCCCTCGGCATCGTCCTGCTCGCCCTCGTGCTGGCGACGGGCACGGCCGCGTACGTCTTCATCGAGGGCTGGTCCCTGTTCGATGCCGTCTTCATGACGATCACCACCGTCACGACGGTCGGCTACGGCGAGGTACGACCGCTCGACAGCGGCGGCCGCGCGATCAGCATCTTCGTCATGGTGTTCGGCGTCGGCCTGACCCTGTATATTTTCACGGCGCTGGTTGCTGCCATAATCGAGGGCGATCTGAGCGAAGTCTTTGGCATCCGGCGTATGAGGGTAATGATCGAGCGCACCAGCGAGCACTACATCGTCTGCGGCTGCGGCCGGGTCGGCCTGGAAGTGGCGCACGAGCTGATGGGACGCAAGGTGCCCTTCGTCGTCATCGATACGGACGAGGTCGCGCTGGCCGCGGCCCGCGCTCTTGGCATGCTGACCATTTCCGGCGACGCGACGGAGGAATCGGTGCTCCAGGCGGCCGGCATCGACCGCTGCCGCGCCGTTATCGCTGCCTCCGGCTCCGACGTGAGCAACACCTACATCACGCTCACGGCGCGCAGCCTGCGCCACGATATTCTCATCGTCGCGCGCGTCAGCACTGCCGGCCTCGAGGGCAAGCTGCGCCAGGCCGGCGCCAACCGCGTCATCTCGCCCTACGCCATCGGTGGCCGCCGCATGGCCCTGGCGGCCGTGCAGCCGATCATGACCGACTACATCGACCTCTTCACGGGCGAGGATGAGGGCTCCGACCGTATCCTCGCCGAGTTCGCCATCGACGAGGACTCGGGTCTCGCCGGCCACAGCCTCGCCGAGATGCTGGCCGGCTGCCGCGACGTCGTCGTGCTTGCCGTCCGCAGCGCCGCCGGCAACATGCGCGTCGGCCCGCCTGCCTCCACCGTCATCGCGCTCGGCGACCGCCTTACGGTCGTTGGCGACGAGGACGAGATCCGCGCCATCCACGGCACGCCCGCCGGGCACGTCGGCTAACGGCCGCTGCGAGCAGGGTGCTGAAAGCCCCATCTCGATCAAGTCGTGGCACGAGAGCCACACCACGAGCGGAATCTGAATCACGCTCATCCTGAGGTTCTCGAAGGACGTCGTCTCCGTTTTCAGCACCCTGCTCGCTCGTCATGCCCTCAGCGGGCGAATCCGGGTAGAATGCTCTCGTTATGACCAAGCGTTACCACATCTGGACCCGTGCAGGCGGCTGCCGGGGGGATTGGGGGGAGTCCCCCCAGGTCTTCTCTCTCACGGCGGAGCGTTCACCGCGATGACCAAGCGTTACCACATCTGGACCGAAGGCTGTCAGATGAACGTCGCCGACTCACAGAAGCTGGCGGCCGGCCTCGACCGCCACGGCTGGCTCTCGACTGACGAGCCAGCCGAAGCCGACCTCGTCGTCGTCAACACCTGCGTCGTGCGTGAGAGCGCTGAGCACCGCGCCATCAGCAAGATGGGCGCCCTCAACGCCCTGCGCCGCAAGGGAGACGCCGACTTCCAACTCGTCGTCATGGGCTGCATGGTCGGCCCCAAGGACGACGATTTGCGCCGCCGCTTCCCGTTCGTCGACCATTTCGCGCGCCCTCAGGCCTTCGAGGGCATCTTCGAGGCGATCGGCATCAGCGAGGACGACGACACCGGCGGCGAGTTCTGGCCGTCGACCTTTCCCGAACCCACCGGTCCGACCGCCTACGTGCCAATCATCCACGGCTGCGACAAGTTCTGCACCTACTGCATCGTCCCGTACCGCCGCGGCAGGGAGAAGAGCCGGCCTCTACTAGACATAAAGACGGAAGTGGCCCATCTCGTGCACCAGGGCGTGCGCGAAGTGACGCTGCTCGGCCAGACCGTCGAAGCCTACGGCCTCGATTTCGACGCCGCGGACCGCCCCGACCTCGGCGACCTCATGGCCGAGCTGCACGATCTGCCCAACCTGGAGCGCATCCGCTTCCTCACGTCCTACCCCAAGGACATGACTCAAAAAATCATCGAAGCCGTACGAGATCTGCCCAAGGTCTGCGAGTTCTTCAACATCCCGGTGCAGGCTGGCTCAGACGGCCTCCTCTCGCGCATGCGCCGCGGCTACACCGTCGCCGAGTACCGCGAGAAGGTGGACATGATCCGCGCCGTCATGCCGGAGGCGTCGATCACCACCGACCTGATCGTCGGCTTCTGCGGCGAGACGGAGGCCGAGTTCGAGGAGAGCTGCCGGCTGCTGCGGGACGTCCGCTTCGACAAGGTGCACGTCGCCGCCTACTCGCCGCGCGCCGGCACGATCGCCGCCCGCCGTATGGCCGACGACGTGCCGCCCGAGGTGAAGAAGCAGCGCCTGCACGTCGTCGAGGAGATCGAGGGCGAAATCTCCGCCTCGATCAACAAGCGCCTCGAGGGCGCGGAGCAGGAGGTGCTGGTGGAGGGCCGCCGCGACGACCGTTGGTACGGCCGCACCCGCTCCAACAAGCTCGTCCACTTCGCCGGCAGCGCTGCCATCGGCGACGTCGTACGCGTGCGCATTGAACGCTCCACTGCCTGGTCGCTGCAGGGCACCACGGCGGACGACGCCATCCCGCTCGTCATCTAGAAGCGAGGGTTCATCGTGGTCGTACGCCTCACAGACGGCCGTGACGCCGTCCGCGCCTACGTTGCAGCCCAGGTAGCGCTTGGACGCGACCACGTCCTCACGTTGCTGCGCGACGACCGTGATGCCGTCCTCGCCCTGATCGGCGACCTCAGCGAGGACGAGTCTCACGTGCAGCCCGCGCCCGGCGAGTGGTCGATCTTTGAGGTCATGCAGCATGTCGACGCCACCTTCCCGCGCAGCCGCGAGCGCATCGCCACGCTCTCGTCGGGCCGGCCGTTCCAGAACCCTGCGGTTGTTCCTGGTCAGGCGCCGCCGCCGTCGCAACCCGCGCCGCCCTTCGCCGAGCTGCGCGACACCTTCACGAGCGGCACCAACGCCGTCATCGATATCGTCGAGCAGGCCGATCCCAGCGCAGGCCTCGACCTGACGGCGGAGCACGCCATGTTCGGCCCGTTCAACTGGCTGGAGTGGGCCGTCTACTCCCACCACGTCCATACGCACGACCACATCGGCCAGATTGCGGCCGTGCGCGAGGGCCTGCGCGCGTAACTATGAGCGGCTGGCAACTGCGTCCCGCTACGCTGGACGACGTCGACGCCGTGCTCGAGCTGTGGGTGCGAGCCGAAGCCACGGCCACGCAGACTGATACGCCGGAGGCGCTGCGTGTCCTCATCGAGGGCTGGCCCGGCGCCCTGATCGTCGCCGAGCAGGACGGTACGCTGATCGGCTCGGTCATCGCCACCTTCGACGGCTGGCGTGGCAACCTCTACCGCCTCGCCGTCGACACGACGCAGCGCCGCCGCGGCCTGGGACGCGCCCTCGTGCAGGCCGGCGAGGAGCACATGCGCCACCTCGGCGCCCGCCGCGTCACCGCCCTCGTCGAGTCCGACCACGAGCTCGCCGTCCGCTTCTGGCAGTCCGGCCCCTACCGCCTGCACGAGGTCATACGCCGCTACTTCAACCGCATCTAGCCGCCGCTTGTCGATGGCATTTCCATGCTGATAGCAGCTTTCCAAGCAGTCTCCATGACATCGAAGTGCTCACGCACGGCTTCGATCGGGGCACGCAACGAATTCGGTACAAAGAGGTCGATGTGGTAGAGCGTTGAACCTACCTGCGCAGCCGGGGGTCCTGAGAACTCAGGCTGCCATTTACAGAAGCGGGATATCTGCGGGTAGCCAAACGATACGGGAGCTTTCAGCGGCAATGGAGCCATAACACTGAATCTCCCCCGCCAACGGAGGCTCTCGACTGTGCTTATCGCTTTGTACAGGACTGTCACTCCAGGGTCACTGAAAATGAGCCGCGAATTGGTGATGGAGAGCAAAGCCAGATACCGCGGCGAACTGAAGTCACCCGCGAACAAGGTTACCCGGTCGCTGCGCAGGGTTGTCTCTCCGGCTGCCAGAGGCACTGTCAGTGGTGGAAGCGGCGCGCGGCCGGCCATGTGTCGGGCGAAATTCTCGGCGCGAAAGAGAGCGAAGACTGCGACCAAGGCGAAGATCAAAGCACCAAAATCGCCCATTCGAGTCTCCGATCGAGAGAATACTCGCTACACAGCGCTCCTAATGAAGATCGGCAGTATGCGGTATTCCTGCATCTACGGGCGGCACTTCGTAATGAAGAGGCGCCCCGAAATCTCGGGGCGCCTCTGTTTCACGAAGCCTTGGCGGGCGGTCTACGCGGACGGCTCGTGTCTCTTACCCGTGCCGCGCGGCAACGCCGCCATGCAATGGCCTAGACCATCACCAGGTTCGAGCGGGTGATTTCAGGCTGGCGGTCCGCCCACTCGGCCTGGGCGAACGCCTCGTTGATCTGCTCCAGCGGGAAGGTGTGCGAGATGAGCTTGTCGTACGGCACCTTGCCCTGGTTCTTGACCAGCGTCTCCAGCATCATCGGCAGCAGTGACGGCCGGTACATGTACGAGCCGATGATCTTCTTGCCGCGCAGGATCGACTGCGGGTCGAACGGGATCGGGTTGCCGCGGATGATGTTGCCGATTTCGACGAAGGTGCCGCCGTTGCAGAGGTACTCCATGCCTTCCGTGAACAGCTGCGAGCGCCCCACCAGCTCCATGACCACGTCGGCGCCGCGACCCTCCGTCAGCTCCCAGACGCGCTGCTTGCGCATCTCCGCCGTCGTCCACTCCGTGTCGACGTTGACCGTGTAGTCGGCGCCGAACTGCCGCGCCATGTCGAGCCGGTTCTCGAGCCGGTCCATGACGATGACGCGGTGCGCGCCCATGTCCTTGGCCATCGCCGTGGCGTTGAGGCCGAGGCCGCCGGCGCCCTGGATCACCACGTAGTCGCCTTCCTTGACGTCGGCCCGTAGCAGGCCCTCGGTGGTCGTGCCCATGGCGCAGTTGACGAAGCCCAGCACCGAGTCGGGCAGCTCGTCCGGTACCTTGAAGATGGGCTGGTTGCCGCCGAGGTAGTAGTAGTCGGCGTAGGTGCCCGTGAAGTACGGCGCCTGGCCGAAGGGCAGGCCGGTACGGCCGTTGGGGCACCAGTTCTGGTTGCCGTTGATGCACTGGTAGCAGCGGCCGCAGGGGCGAATCGCCGCGTACACGATGCGGTCGCCCTCCTTCAGCGGCTTGCCCATCGAGTCGGTCGTTACGCCGGCGCCCAGCTTGTAGACGACGCCGGAGCCCTCGTGGCCGATGGTGCGCCCGGGCGGCGCCGGCTTGCCGTAGCTCGTCGTCTGGTCGTCACCGCGCCAGGCGTGCAGGTCGGAGCCGCAGATGCCTGCCTGCGTGATCCTCAGGACGACGTCGCCCGGCGCCGGGTCCGGCACGTCGAACTCGTGAATCTGGAACGGCTCCTTGGGTCCCGTAAAGGCGACAACACGGCCTTTCGTCATGGTTCGTCCTCTCCTCTCGTTTCCGCGAGCATACGCCCACCGGACGATGCCCTTCAATGCAGGGCAGGGCCGCTACTCGCGGCCTAGAATAGCCGTTGTGACCGGCCAATACCCCCGCGTCGACCTACCCGACAACCCGTTTGCCGCCGATCTGCAGGCCTTCTGCCTCGGCCTCGACGGCGCGTGGGAGGATTACCCCTGGGGCGAAGTCGTCTACAAGACGGCGGCAGGCAAGCTCTTCGCCATGCTGGGCGGCTCGCCTGAGCGCCTCTCACTCACGATGAAGGCCACGCCCATGGATGCCGACGCCCTGACGCAATTGCCTCACATCGACCGCGCTGCCTACGTCGGCCGCTACGGCTGGATCACGGTCAGCGTCACCGACCCGCTGACGCTCGATCATGCTTTCGAGCTCATCGCCGAGAGTCATCGCCTGGTGACGTCGAGCCGTGGCCGCCGCAGCAGCCGTCGAAACGAGAAGTCGCCATAACGCCGCGAATTGCTACTATTCCAGCGTGCGAATAGCCGTAATCGTTGTCATCCTTACGGTCGAGGACGGCGAGCTGCGCGTCCTCCTCATCCATCGCAGCGGCGAGCCCTGCCTGGGACGCTGGGCCCTGCCCGGCGGCCAGTTCCTGGCTTCGGAGTCGATGGCGGATGCGGCTGCGCGCAAGTTGCTGGAAGAGACGGGTGTCGAGGACGTCTACCTCGAGCAGCTCTACACCTTCGACGACCTGGACGGGCAATCGGTCGCCACTTCCTACTTCGCCCTCGTCGACTCTCACCGCGTGCGCCTGCGCGGGGAGCCGGTGTGGGAGCCTGGCTGGTTCCCCGTCTCGGCCCTGCCCGAGCTCGCTTTCAACAACGCCAAGGTCGTCGACGCGGCCGTCACGCGGCTGCGCAACAAGCTCGAGTACACCAATGTCGCCTACAGCTTGATGCCGGGCCAGTTCACGCTGACCGAGCTGCAAGCCCTGTACGAATCGATCTTTGGCCGCCGCTTCGACAAGCGGAACTTCCGCCGTCGCATGCTCTCGCAGGGCATCATTCGCCCCATTGGCCGCACCGTCGCCCGCGGCGCCCACCGCCCCGCAGAGCTCTACGAGTTCACCTCGCGCCAGCCCATGGTGCTGTAGCGACAGAGGCCCGTCGCAGATCGCGACGGGCCTCTGTCGTATTAGACGGTTGGCGGGCGGTCACCGCAGCGCTGCGCCTTCTAGCGGACGCCTCGCGCAGTTCGCCGCCACGCAGTGGCCTAGTGGGGGTGCTGCTGGTAGTGCTGCCGCAGCAGGTCCTTGCCGTAATCGTTGCCGTTCGGCGTGCGGATCATCGTGTGGATGTGCTGTCGGTTCGGCAGGTCGTTCTCGAACGCGACGCCGCGCTGGTGGTCGAACTCGATCAGCACGACCGGGCTCTGCACGCGGTAGTAGAAGGCGTCGCCTTCGCCGTACTGGCCGATCCAGGCGAAATACGTCTCGTTGAGGCGATCCTTGATCTCCTCCATCCGGATCCTGGCATGGCCTTCCGGCATCATGTCGACGAAGCTCGCGACGATCTCGGTCAGCATGTCACGCTGGCCGCCCGTCATGTCGGCGGCGAGCAATCCCTCGTAGGGGAGGATAACGTTGTCCTCGAAGGCGCCTGAAGCGAGCATGTCCTTCAGCTTCTCCGTCGTGAGGATTGCCTTCCCTCGCTGGCCGTCGTCGAGGGTGCGCATCAGCACCTCGCCGGCCGTCTCGTTGCGCTCGAAGACGCGGGTGCCGGCGTACTTGCCGGTCGGCGCCCAGCACGGCTCCGAGCCCCAGAACACCGGCGTCATGACGATCTGGTCGCCCATCACGAAGCAGTTGAAGTTGAGGTGGTGGCCGTCGATCTGCCAGCCCCACGGCTCCGTCTCGGACGGCTCGCCCATGACGCTTACCCAGTACAGCCACTCGCCGTACTCGGTCGTGCTGCCCGTCATCTCGAGGATCGTCTCGTTCAGGCGCATGATGTCGCGCGAGGTCTGGAACCCGTACTCGCTGGTGCTGGCGCGCATCAGGTCGAAGACGGCGTCCTTCTGCGCGTCCGTCATCGTCTCCATGAACGCGCCATGGCGCATCGTGTACATGTGCACGTTGCTCCAGCGCTGCCAGACGTCCGTCTCGAGCGGGAAGCGCGCCTTGGCCTGGTCCTCCGGGCTCAGCGAGGCGAGGAACGCCTTCGCCGCCGCCACCAGCGGCGCCGTCGAGACACCGGTCTGGCGGATCGGGTAGAGGCCGGGGATGACGTTGCCGTCCGTCGTGACGCCCTTGAAGCCCTCCGCGATCGTGGCGTTCGCGTTCTTGATCATGTTCTGCAGGTTCTCGCGAACCGGTTCTTCCAGGGCGCGGCCTGACATGCGGAACGCGCGCTGCCTGGGGGTGAGCGTGATGTTCAACTGAACCTCCGAATCTGGTGCTCGATTTGTGCGCGACCAGCATACAGCCGCTGGTCAAGTTTGACTGGACAGGGATTGTTGAGAAAGCGTTCGGGCTCTACGGCTTGGGGTGGGCGGCGAAGAAGTCCCAGATCAGCGCCGTCGCGTCGATCGAATGGGTCGTCTGGCCGAGGAGGAGAACGTCGTGCGCGCCCGGCCACGTGTGGCCGCCTCCCTCGATGACGTAGAGCTCAGCGTCCGCATTGTCGGTACAGCCGCCGTAGGACTCCAGCGTCACGTCTGCGGCGATGTGCGTCGTCTTCAGCGTCAGGTTGCAGCCGTTGTGCGACGCCCAGTCGCGCAGGTTGTCGCGTGCAGGCGTGATCGGCAGGTTTAGCCGGCCGCCGCGCCCGCCATCGAATGGCACCAGCTGATCGTCTGTGCCGTGGAAGGCGATGATCGGCACAGGTCCCGCGTTCCTGCACTGCAGGTCGGAGTACGGCTCGCCCGCGACGGGCGCGATGGCGGCGAACACGTCGTCGAGCTCGCAGCCGGCCAGCGAGGACATGCCGCCGCCGTTCGAGATGCCGGTGGCGTAGATGCGTGCCGGGTCGATGCAGAGCTGCGCGCTCAGCCGGTCGACCAGGTCGCGCGTGAAGGCGAAGTCGTCGACGTAGCCCGGCTCCCAGCTGCCGTAGATGTACCAGCGCTGCGGGCTGTTCGTACCGTTCGGCGCCACTGTGATGAAGCCCTGGGCGTCCGACTCCGTCACCATGCCCGAGTACCTCTCCTGCTCCATCGCGTTGGAGCCGTAACCGTGGTAGTTGATCACGAGCGGCGTGGGCCGGCTCGGGTCGTAGCCGGCCGGCACGTGCAGCCGGTAGGAACGCGCCACGCTTCCTGAAGTCATCGTTTCGACTGTCGTGCCGGACGCATGCGTGACGCCGCAGCCGCTGGACGCGCTCGCGACGGCCTGGGCTGCGGACGTAGCCGTAGGCGCCGGGTCAGGAGTCGCGGTCTCGCGCTCGGGAGCCGTGGTCGCAGCGACGGCGGTCTCTGTGGCCGCTGGGGTGCCAACGGCTTCAGCCTCCGACGACGATGTCACCGTAGGCGTCGAGTCGTTCTTCAGCCGATCGCGCAGGCGGCCGCAGCCCGCCGCTGCCAGCGACAGGCCAACGAGCAGGACGATCAGGGCGAGGTTCTTCGTCATGTCTTGAGAAACGTCAGGCTGCTACAGAAAGTAGCGGCTGTTCGATGCGGTCCCTGAAGACACAAGCGCGGCGTTTCGCTTCTACGCAATCGTCCATGGCCGGTTGCCGGCCTGCGCAACCCGAAGAGAAAAGCAGGGGTCGCGGGGGCGTAGCCCATGCGGGGGGAGTTTGAGGGGTCTCCCCTCAAGATTCCTTCTCCAGAGACAGGGCGGAGCAGCGCAGAGCGATGCAAAGCCCGTCACTTACTCGGAGCTTAGTCCAGGGCAGGTGCCGGCAGGCCCCGGGCGCTGCTGAACTGCCGCTCGTACAGGCGGGCATAGTAGCCGCCGGACGTCACCAGGTCGTCGTGCGACCCCGCCTCCACGATGCGACCGCCGTCCATTACCAGGATGACGTCCGCCGCCAGGATAGTCGAAAGCCGGTGCGCGATTGCCACCACGGTGCGGCCGCGGCTCAGCCGCTCCAGCGCCTGCTGAATCGCCGCTTCCGTCATCGCGTCCACGCTGGACGTCGCTTCGTCCAGGATGAGGACGGCAGGGTTCTTGAGCAGCGCCCTCGCGATCGCCAGCCGCTGCTTCTCGCCACCGGAGAGGCGATAGCCCTTCTCGCCGACCACGGTGTCGTAGTCCTCCGGTAGGCTCGCGACGAACTCGTGGATCTCGGCCGCTCGCGCCGCCGCCACGATCTCGTCGTCGGTCGCATCGGGCCGGGCGTAGCGCAGGTTGTCGCGGATCGAGGAGTGGAACAGAAACGGCTCCTGCTCCACCATGCCGATCGTCTCGGCCAGCGAGGCAAACGTCAGGTCGCGCACGTCGACGCCGTCGATCAGCACGGCGCCTTCGCTCACGTCGTAGAGGCGGGCCAGAAGGCTGACGATCGTCGTCTTGCCGGCGCCGGTCGCGCCCACCAGCGCCGCGAACTCGCCGGGCTCGATCTCGAAGGAGACGTCCTTGAGGACGGGCTGCCCGGGCGTGTACGCGAAGGTCACGTTGCGGAACTCGATGCGTCCCTCCGGGTTGATCAGCGGGCGCGCGTCCGGCTTCTCGCGAATCTCGTGCTCGAGGTCGAGGTAGTCGAAGATGCGCTCGAACAGCGCCAGCGAGCTCAGTACGTTGACGTTGAGGTTGAGTAGCGATGAGATCGGCCCGAAGAGGCGCGGCAGCAGCGCCGCCAGCGCTACCACCGTACCAATCGACGCGTCTCCACCGATGACGCGCTGACCGCCGTACCAGTAGACGATGGCCGGTCCCAGCGCGCCGAACAGGCTCAGGGCCATCCAGAACCAGCGCCCGACCATGGCGCGGCGCACGCTGAGGTTGCGGATCTGCCGCGCCGTGCCCTCGAACTTCGTCGCCTCGTCGTGCTGCCGGCCGAACGTCTTCACCAGCAGCGCGCCGTCCACCGACAGCGTCTCCTGCATGTGCGCGTTGAGGTTCGCCATGTGCTCCTGCGTGCGGCGCTGCAGGCTGCGCTGGATGTTGCCGATCTTTCGCGCCGGGAGCACGAACAGCGGCAGGAACGCGACCGAGAACAAGGCCAGGCGCCAGTCGAGCACCAGCATCAGCGCCATCGTACTGATCAGCGTGATCGCGTTGCCGACCACGTTGCCGAAGGTGTCGTTCACCACGCTCTGGATCTGGCCGACGTCGTTGCTGATGCGCGATTGCGCGTCGCCCGTCCGGTGCGACGTGAACCACCGCATCGACATGCCGGTCAGGTGCACGTAGAGCTTCTGGCGCAGGTCGAACATCATCGTCTGCGAGATCGTGTTGCTGAGGAACGACTGCAGCACGCCGAGCAGGGCGCCGCCCATGATGAAGACCAGCATCGCCAGCACGAGGATCGTGAGGCGGCTGCCGTTTCCCTCCGGGATGGCGTGGTCGATGATCTGGCGGATGAGCAGCGGTGGCGCCAGCCCGGCCAGCGAGACGGCAGTAATCGTCGTCAGGTACGCGGTCAGCGTGAGCTTGTGCTCGGCCAGCAGCCCTATCGCACGGCGGAACGTCGGCCAGGCAGGACGCTGCGGCCGCGCGTCACGGTCCGCGCCGTGGCGGCCGGATCCGCGCTCGTCGGGTGATGTGGTGCCTCGTGTTCGTAACAAGAGAACGTCTCTGCGTCCATTATGCCAATTCTCGAAGCGTCTGGTGTGATAACCCAGTCTGGTCCGGTCGCCAGGGCGACGCGGCGTCATCCTTGGGGCGAGAGGTACATCTCCACTCGGAGTACTGCCTCATGGTTCGAGAACCTCACGGTGAGCGAAAGACCCGCTCGTCCTGAGGCTCTCGAAGGATGAGCTGACGGTTCGTGTCTTACGAGACACCGCGGCTTCAAGCCGCGGCTTGCGTGATCATGGTCGGGTAACCCCCTCTCCCCCAGGGAGAGGGCTGGGGTGAGGGGTTAAGAGGCCACCATCGTCTACTGAAGCCCCGGCCTTCAGGCCAGGGGACGAACCGCCTCTATACCGTGCGCGACTTGCCCTTCAAGTAGTCGACGAGCACGTACTGCCCCAACCGTCCCGGCGAGGCGAAGAACGCGCGCCCCTTGTTGATCTGCGTCATGTGCTGCGCGAACGCCACCAGTGAGGGCTCCTGCGCCATCATGAACGTATTGATGCGGATGCCGGCGCGCGTGCAGCGCCGCACCTCCTTCAGCGTCTCCTCGACGGCGCCTGGGCGGAAGCGCGGCCAGCCCCAGGCCCAGCTTTCCTCTTCCTCCGGCGTGATCTCCGCGTACGTCGTAGGCCGCGCGTCCGTGATCAGGATGATCTGGCGATTGGCCGCGCGCTGCTTGCTGAGCAGTGTCCGCGCCCGCTGCAGCGCAATCTGGATGTTCGTGCCGCCGAAGCGCACCCAGTCCGACTGCAGCAGCCGCTCCGGCTGCAGCTCCATCGCGAAGAACGAGAACACGACCAGCGACAGGTAGTCGCGCGGGTACTGGCCCTTGATCAGCGTGTTCAGCGCCAGCGCCACCCGCTTCGCCTCACGGAAGGCGCCGGTACGCACCATCGAGTAGCTCATGTCCAGCACGATGACGGTCGAGGCCGTCACAAGCGATTCCGTCTTGTGCACCTCGATGTCGTCGACCTCGATCTTGACCGGCAGGCCGCTGCCGGAGCGGCGTACCGCGTTGCTCACCGTCTTGCCGATGTCGACCAGGAAGGAGTCGCCGAACTCCCACGGCTTCGTCTCCGACTCCTGCTCGCTGCTCATGCCGATATTGCGCGCGTCGTGCTGTCCGGCCCGGTCGCGGCGCAGCGCGTCGAAGATGTCGCGTAGCGCCCGCTCGCCGATGCGGCGGACGGCGCGGGGTGTCAGCTCCAGGTCGTCGCCGTCGCGACGGGCGTAGCCTGCCTGCTCCAGCAGCTCGGCGGCGCGACGCAGTTCCTCTAGCGCCGCGACCGAGTCGGCGCCCAGCGTCTCCTGCATGAGGTCGCGGTCGACGCCGTCGAAGTCGAGGTGGCGCACCGCCTGGCGCAGCTGCCCCTCCATGCGGTCGAGGTCGTTGAGCTCGCGCATCAGCTCCAGCGCCTGGTCCATGCCGAGCTGCACGTTACCCCCGAAGGGGTAGGCCTGGCCCAGTTGCCGGCCCGTAATGCCTTCCAGCATGCCGGCCATCTGCGCCAGGTCCCACTGCAGGCGGTCGTCGCGCAGCAGGGCACGGATCGTGTCCTCCAGCTCCTCGCGCATGTCCTCCGGCAGGCTCTTCATCAGCGAGGCCGCCTGCGCCGCCTGGCGCTCCAGGTACTCGATCAGGTCATCCAGCGTCTCGATGCCGGGCGGGAAGAACGAGCCGAACTGGTCCATGAACTCGCGGAAGTCCTCGTCTGTGACGTTTCCGTCCATGCGTTTGGCCAGCAGCCGGTTGAGGGCGCGGATCATCTCGCGCATCGGCTGTAAGTCTTCGGGCTTCATGCCCTGCAGCGTCTGCTTCAGGTTGTCGAAGTAGTCGCCCAGCATCTTCTGGCGCAGGTCTCGCACCAGGTTCTGGAAGTCGTCGCGAGCCTCGTCGTCCATGAACTCGTAGTCCATGAGGCGCTCGATCATGCCCGCGGCGCTGGTCGGCAGCGCGTCCAGCGTGTCCAGCTTGCGATTTGCCACCTGGCGCAGCATCTCGCGCATGTCCTCCGGCGCCGATGGGTCCATCTCCGCTTCTTCGACGCGCATCTCGATGCCGGCGCGCTCGTGGTCGATGATGTCCTGCAGCCGGTCCTCGATGTCGTCCATGAACGTGTCGAGGCTGTAGCGCTCCAGCTTCTGCTGCCGCCGCTGCCGCAGGCGGTCGATCATGTCGCGCAGGCCCTGCAGGTCGCCGTTTGACCGCGGCGCGCCGCGCTGCAGCAGGCGGTCGAGGGCATGACGCAGGTCGCCGTCGTCCAGCAGGTCGTTGGCCAGGAGGTCGAGGAGCTCATCGGGCTGCAGCGGGTCGATCTGCTGCGAGCCGTCCCAGCCGGAGTAACGAAAGAGCATCGCTCATCGATTATAGCCCGGCGCGGGGGCGGGCCTGCGGCGGGAGCGTGCTGCTTCGGGAAGGTTGACAGTTTCCGAAGTCCAGAGTTAGCATACCCACCACTACTTAGTGTTAAAGTGACACTAAGTCCACCGCTTGAGGAAGGCGGGAAGCGCCATGACCGTATCCAACTCCGATGTCATCAACCTGACCAACCTGGCCGGCATCGCCTGCGAGACCGAGACAGGCATGAAGACGCTGCCCCTCTCCTCCGAGCCGTCCTTCGCCTACTGGCAGCAGGACATCCCGGAGGAGTACTGGAACCTCGGCGCCGATGAGCTCGTCGAACGCGTCGCCAAGGCGCGCGAGAAGCTCGGCAGCCGCCTCATAGTCCTCGGCCATCACTATCAGCGCGAGGACATCATCCAGTTCGCCGACTTCCGCGGCGACTCCTTCAAGCTGGCGCGCTGGGCCGCGGAGCACGGCGAGTCCGAATACATCGTCTTTGCCGGCGTGCACTTCATGGCCGAAGCCGCCGACATCCTCAGCGGCGAGCACCAGAAGGTCATGCTGCCCAACATGGCCGCCGGTTGCTCGATGGCCGACATGGCCGACCCGGAAGACGTCTACGCCTGCTGGGAAGAGCTGGAAGAGGCGGGCGTCGCCGGCAAGGTGGTGCCGGTCACCTACATGAACTCGGCTGCATCGCTGAAGGCGTTCTGCGGCAAGCACGGCGGCATCGTCTGCACGTCGAGCAACGCGCCTGCGGTGCTCAAGTGGGCCTTCGAGCGCGGCGAGAAGGTGCTCTTCTTCCCGGACCAGCACCTCGGCCGCAACACGGGCGCCCGTATGGGCGTACCGCTGGACGTCATGCCGCTCTGGAACTACCACAAGCCTTACGGCTCGCTCGGTGGCCTGAGCGTGGAGGAGCTGGAGCGCGCCCGTGTCCTGCTCTGGCAGGGCCACTGCTCCGTGCACCAGCGCTTCACCGTCGAGCAGATCGACGCGGCGCGCCAGAAGCATCCCGACGTCACCGTCGTCGTCCACCCCGAGTGCCGCTACGACGTGGTGCAGGCCGCCGACTGCAACGGCTCGACCGAGTTCATCGCCAGGACGATCGCCGAGGGCGCTCCCGGCAGCAAGTTCGCCGTCGGCACCGAGATCAACCTGGTCAGCCGCCTGGCGCACGAGAACCCCGACAAGACCGTCTTCTGCCTCGACCCGGTCGTCTGCCCCTGCTCGACCATGTATCGCATCCACCCGGCCTACCTGGCCTGGACCGTCGAGCAGCTGGCCCAGGGCAACATCGTCAATCGCGTCCATGTGGACGACGAGACGGCCCGCTACGCCAAGATCGCCCTCGACCGCATGCTCGAAGTCGTCTAGGGACCGCCGGAACCCGCATCCCCTCTCCCTCAGGCGAGAGGGCCAGGGTGAGGGGTACGAACCGCTCGTCCAGATATCAACGCATCGAGCGTCCCCGCCGGGTGTGAGACTGCTTCGTCCTCTCCTCGCAGTGACGTGATGGACTCTTCCGTGTTCCTGAGTGCTGGTTCTCTGTTCCTGCGGCTGTTATGGCTGCGTCGTCGCGCACACCTGCTGGCTATCGTGCGAGAAGCACACCTGGACCGATACCAGCGCTCCAAAGCTCTCGGCGCCCTTCGGTGAGCAGCTCGCCGCTCCGCTGTCGTCCGTGATCGCCAGACAGGCCGTGCCGCCTGACTCGAAGGTGAAGAACGCGTTCATCGACGCGCCGGAGACCCCAGCGCCATTGCATGTCAACGTGCCGTTGGCCGCGTTGTCGCCGCTGGCTGATACCGACGCGACAGCCTCGCAGCCCGGCGTGGGAGTAGGCGGCACCGGCGTGGGTGATGGCGGAATCGGCGTCGGCACCTCAGTTGGCGGCTCTGTTGCTTGGGCCGGCTGCGTCGCCGCGGGTGCTTCCGTGCTCGTTGGCTCCTCTGCAGGGGGTGTCGAGCTCTCCGGCGTCGGCGAGATCGCTGCTCCCGGCACAGGGGTGCCACCCGGCGACGTCACGGTTGCTCGCGGTGTGCTGGTCCGTGCCGTGTCGATGATTTGCTGGCCTGCCGGAGCCGTGACGGTCAACGACCGCAGCAGCTCGGGCACGAGGCCTGCGTTGTTGTTGCCCTTGTTGTTGTAGATCAACGCGAAGAATCCGAGGCCGAGCAGTACCGCTCCGACCAGCGCCAGCTTGCCCAGCGGCGTCAGCGCCGACCAGATTCCGAACATCGCGCCTCAGCCTAACATAACAGTGCAGATTCCTTCAGCAACGCGCGCGAACGAGTGGCCGCTTCGGAGTTGCCCTCGCTACGCTCCTTTTCGGGCACTCCTGCGCTACCTTCTCGGAAGTCGCTTTTGAAACCAGGGGTAGCGGGGGCGGAGCCCATGCGGGGGGAGTCTGAGGGGTCTCCCCTCAGGTCATCTTCTTCTGAAGGGGTGGGGGTGGACCAGCCTGCAAAGGATGCGCAGCAAGCGCGGCATCGTGGTAATCACGGCATCTCATCAGCCAAGGATCAGACTCTTCACTGCGTCCAGAGTGACATCCTCGTGGGATCACAACTGCTGACGTTTCGCTTTGTTGCCCGCACCGCGCGATCTGCCGTCGCGACTGGTGTATAGTCCGTCCGGATCGGCTGTTATGCCGCTTGAGCTGACGGCGACGCCGCGATAGATTCTCTTGACCCCGACGAGTTACTGCATGAGGAGGCGCAGGTGCCAGATGTAATCAACAGCTATGACGACAATCTCGGCCTGGAGAAGGTCGAAGTCCCGGACGAAGTCCTCGAAAAGCTCAAGAAGGTCAGCGTCACGACCATCTGGGGCGAGCTGAACCGCCGGGGTATCCCGAACACGTTTATGGAGGGCGTCAAGCCGCAGAACTCCAAGACCAGCTTCGCGGGCACGGCCTACACGCTGCGCACGCTGCCCACGCGCGGCGACGCTGCCAAGGCGCAGTCCGGTCGCGTTTCGCCCCACTCGATGATCTTCCGCACGGTGAAGAAGAACCAGGTCGTCGTCATCGACGCACGCGGTATCACCAACACCGGTGTGCTGGGCGACATCTTCGCCTCGTCGATCAAGGCGCTTGGCGGCGCCGCACTGGTCACCGATGGCGCCTGTCGCGACGGTCACGAGATGGAGGACGTCGGTCTGCCGATGTACACGCGCGCAACGCACCCCAGCTCCTTCAACATGGAGCACGTGCCCGCCGACCTCAACATCCCGGTGCAGTGCGCCAACGTCCTGGTCATGCCCGGCGATGTGATCGTCGGCGACAACTTTGGCTGCATCCTGATCCCGCAGGCGCTCGCCGCGGAGGTCGCCGACGCCGGCTACGAGGTCGACATGCGCGACCTGTACTCCCGCGACAAAGTGCTCGCCGGCCAGCCCCTGGCGGACTGGTTCCCGATGACGGAAGCATCTCGCGCCGAGTACCAGGCGTCCCGCAAGTAACGTAGCCTCTGGGCGTGCACTCGCGGCTCGCCCGATGATGTAACGGTAACAACGGCGCGTGCCGTTCCAGTTGGACACGAAATAGAGGAGAAGCAGTGCCAGAAGTAATCAACAGCTACGACGACAATCTCGGCCTCGAAAAGGTCGCGGTTTCGGACGACGTTCTCGAGAAGATCAAGAAGGTCAGCGTCACGACGATATGGGGCGAGCTGCAGCGCCGTGGCATCCCCAACACCTACATGGAAGGCGTCAAGCCGCAGAACTCCAAGACGAGCTTCGCAGGCACGGCGTACACCCTGCGCTTCCTGCCCACGCGCAGCGACGCGGTGAAGGCCGGGTCGGGCCGTGTTTCGCCCCACCGGGCTATCTTCACGACCATCAAGAAGAACCAGGTCGCCGTCTTCGACTCCCGCGGTGTGACCGACACCGGCGTGCTGGGCGACATCTTCGCCTCCTCGATCAAGTCGCTTGGCGGCGTCGCTCTCGTCACCGACGGCTGCTGCCGCGATGGCCACGAGATGGAGGACGTCGGCCTGCCCATGTACACGCGGGGAACTCACCCCGGCTCCGTCGGCATGGACCACATCGCCGCCGACCTCAACATCCCGATCCAGTGCGCCAACGTGCTCGTCATGCCCGGAGACGTCATCGTGGGCGACAACTTCGGCTGCATCGTCGTACCCCAGGCGCTCGCCAAGGAAGTCGCCGACGCCGGCTACGAGGTCGACCTGCGCGACCTGTACTCGCGCGGCAAAGTCCTCGCCGGTGAGCCGCTGGCCGACTGGTTCCCGATGACGGAAGCCTCCCGCGCCGAGTTCGACGCCTGGCGCAAGACCCAGCCCTGACCCTTTGGTCTCGGTATGAGAAGAGCGGCCCCACCACATGGCGGGGCCGCTCTCGTTCATTCGAGGAACACAGCGGGGGTAGCGGGGGCGCAGCCCATGCGGGGGGAGTCTGAGGGGTCTCCCCTCAGGTTGCCTTTTTTCTCGGAGAGGGGGCAGAGCAGCCTGTGAAGGATGCGGAGCGGACGTGGCGACGGCTGTGGGAATACGAATTTTCTTGGCGCGGTGCCCAGAGCCTCCGGCTACTCCTCGACCTCCACCACCATCTCGACCTCGACGGGCGCGCCGAAGGGCAGGCTCGTTACGCCGATTGCGGCGCGAGCGTGGCGCCCCGCCTCGCCGAACACGTCGACCAGCAGGTCGGATGCGCCGTTGACCACGGCCGGCTCCTGGCCGAAGTCCGGCGACGCGTGCACGTAGCCGTTGACTTTGACCACCCGCTTCACCTTGTCGAGGCTGCCCAGGTCGGCCTTGAGGCGCGCCAGCAGGCCTGTCGTCGCCAGCCTCGCTGCCGCGTATCCCTGCTCGACGCTGACGTCGTGCCCCACGCGGCCCGTGAGGCGCGTGCCGTCCGGCAGCGTCGGCAGCTGGCCCGAGAGGAAGATCAGGTTGCCCGTCTTCACTGACGGCACGTAGTTCGCGACCGGCGCACCCGGCGCCTTGAGTTCCAGACCCAGCTCCACTGCCCGCTGATCGGCACCCATGCCTGTACTGCTCCCCTCGGCGCACCCGCGCCCCGACTGCTTTCGATGCCCAGTATTCGAGAGGGTAATCGCGTGACGGCGGATGGGCAACGGGTGGGGAGTCTCCGTATCGGCAGCTTGCCAACGCGACGCCGCGTCGTTAATGTTTGGGCGGCTCGCCCGGCAGCAAGCATGGTTGCCGGGGCCGTCTTGCCCAATGGAAGGGGATAGTCCGCCGGTGGAAGGCTACGTTCGTCAGATGGACGTTTCCAAGTTCGATCCGGAGAAGTTCTCCGCCTATGTGCTCGCCAACAAGGACAGCGGCTCGCCTAACGCCGAGATCCGCTTTGCTCGCGTGCCGCCGCACGGCTCAGCGCCCGATCTGCACACGCATCCCGTCGACAAGTTCTTCTTCATCATTACAGGCACGATGAACGTGGAGCTGGACGGCAAGGAGTACGTTGCCGGGCCCAACAGCCTGATCCTGATTCCGGCCGGCATGCCGCATCGCAACTGGAACGAGGGAGACGAGCCCGAGATCCACATGCTGATCCTGGCGCCGCATCCCCCTGAGGGCGTGCCCTTCACCCAGCGCATCGATCGCCGCTAACACCGTCCCTATCCGAGGAGGTTCCGGTCATGACAACGCAGGCTCCAACGCTCACACTCGACACCTTCTTCAACGACAGGAGTCCGGCGCTGGCGGCGCTGCGCAACGGTGAGGTCGGCTTCCCCGGCTTCGAGATGAACCTCATCGACATGCCGAACGTCATCGTGCCCTTCCGCCGCCTCTGCCGGGAGCTGGAGTTCGACGTCTCGGAGCTTGCCGTCGTCGCCTACTTCGTCGCCCGCCGCTTCGACCTGCCGTTGACGGCGATTCCCGTCTTCCCCTTCACCAGCGTCAGCGATGGCGACGGCATCTTCGTCAACCAGCGCGCCGGCGTCCGCACCGCCAGGGACCTCGAGGGCAAGAAGGTCGGTCTGCGCGCTTACACGGTGACGCCGCACGTCTGGCAGCGCGCCTATCTGCAGCAGCAGGGCGTCGACCTGAGCAAGGTCACCTGGGTGTCGAACGACGAAGAGCACTCCCTCGCGTTCCACGCCGCCGCGCCTGCCAACGTCGAGTACAAGGTCGGCGCCAACCTGCAGACGATGCTCGCTTCCGGCGAGACCGCGGCCGGTCTCATGGTGCCGGTGCCCAACGATCCGGACGTCAAGCAGCTCTACCCCGACGCCCGCGCCGACGGCATCGAGACCTTCAAGCGCGAGGGCATCTACCGCCTCGGCCACCTCGTCGTGGTCAACAACCGCGTCCTGGAGCACAGCCCCTGGGTCCTCGAGGCCGCGTACGAAGGCTTCAAGGCGTCGAAGCAGGCATGGCTGGCGCAGCAGGGCGACATCGAGCCGTGGGACGACATCATGCCCTGCGGCCTGACGCAGACCCGCAAGTCCATCGAGCGGCTGGTGCAGTACTCCTACGAGCAGGGCGTCATCGACCGCATTATGGACGTGGACGAGCTCTTCCCCGGCAACCTCGACTAGGACGCGCCCGGCGGCGACAATAGAGGCATGCCCTTCTGGAACAAGAAGCCTGCTCAGCCTATCGATCCCGATTCGCTCGCTCTGACCCAGGAGCAGATGCGCCAGGCGGCTGGCCAGGCGGTTAATCACGTCCTGTCCAGCCTCATGGCGCAGCAGCGCTGCACCCTCGATGAGCTGCGGACGCCCGCGTACGGCAAACCACTGGAAGATGCCGTCCTCTCGGTGATGGAGGCCGGAGCCACGGCCTATTACGCCCAGCAGTCCGAGCAGCTCCAGCGGGCCGGCTTGCAGGACGACCGTTATCTCCAGGTCGTCGGCGAAAACGCCAACCGCATCAACGTCGAGATTATCGAGATGCTGATCGGCATGGGCTGCAAGCTGGAACATCTGCGCCCGGAGGCTTGTGGCCACGAGGCGGGGGACGAGGCCTGCCAGAGCTGCACGGTCCTCGATTGCGTCCTCAACCGCGCGGGCCCGACCGGCTCCGTCGATTGACACTCGGAAGCTGTCGCTGATACGATGCCTGAGTTAGTGTCATAGCGACACTAAGTCGGGGCAGTCACGTGCGCCACTTCAACTACGTCATCGTCGGTTCGGGCATCGCCGGCCTTTTCGCCGCGCTGGAGGCCCGCGATCATGGCAGCGTCCTCATCCTCACCAAGGGCAGCCTCGACGAGTCCAACACGAAGCACGCGCAGGGCGGCATCGCTGCCGCCGTCGGCTCCGACGACAGCGCCGACCTCCATCTGCAGGACACCCTCACCGCGGGTGCCGGCCTCGTCGATGAGCACGCGGCCCGCATCCTCACCGCCGAGGCCGCCGACCGCATCGCCGACCTCGTGCGCTTCGGTGTGCCGTTCGACAGCGTCGACGGCGAGGTGGCGCTGGGCAAAGAGGCGGCACACAGCCGCTCGCGCATCCTGCACGCCGGCGGCGATTCCACCGGCGCCCACATCGAGCTCACCCTCAGCGAGCTGGCCCGTCATTCGCATGTCACGATTCTCGAGCACAGTCAGGCTCTCGATATCCAGGTCGAAGACGGCGAGGCGGTTGGCATCTCGGCCTTCGAGTCGCAAGCCAGTCAGCGCGAGGACTTCTCCTGCGACCATCTCATCCTGGCCACGGGCGGCTGCGGCCAACTCTTCGGTGTCACGACGAACCCGCCAGTCGCCACGGCCGACGGCGTCGCCCTCGCCTACCGCGCCGGCGCCGAGATCATGGACATGGAGTTCATTCAGTTCCATCCGACCGCGCTGCGCCTGCCCAACGTGCCCGTCTTCCTCATCTCCGAGGCCGTGCGCGGCGAGGGCGCCGTGCTGATCAACACCGCGGGCGAGCGCTTCATGCCCGGCTACGACGAACGCGCCGAGCTGGCGCCGCGCGACATCGTCGCCCGCTGCATCGTTTCGGAGATGGGCCGCACCAACAGCGACCACGTCTTCCTCGACGTCACTCACCTGCCACCGGAGCGCGTTACGGCCCGATTCCCGCAGATCACGCACTACTGCGCCGAGCACGGCCTCGACATCACCAGGGAGCCCATCCCGGTTTCGCCGGCCGCGCACTACATGATGGGCGGCGTGCGCACCAACGACTGGGGCGAGACCAACATCAAGAACCTCTACGCCTGCGGCGAGACCGCCTGTACCGGCGTGCACGGCGCCAACCGGCTGGCCAGCAACTCGCTGCTCGAGACAGTTGTCTTCGCCAAGCGCATCTTCCATCGCACCCGCGACCCGCAGCGTCACGCCACGACTCCCGTCGCCGACGCCGGACCTCTGCCGGAGCGTGATGACACGTCTGTGCCGACGCCGGAGGACACGGGCCTCAACCTCGCGAACCTGCAGTCGCTGATGTGGAACAAGGTCGGCATGGTGCGCGACGGAGCCGGGCTGACCGAGGCCGCCGAGACCCTCGCGCTGTGGTCGCGCGCCGCTCCCTCCGCGCTGGACCGGCCAACCAACGAGCTCGCCAACCTGCTCACGGCCGGCCGCCTCGTAAGCGAAGCCGCCCTCCTGCGCACCGAGAGCCGTGGCGCCCACTACCGCGTCGACTACCCCGACCGGCTCGATTCCTGGCGCCGCCACATCGTCTTCCGCCGCAACGCCTGAGATACCGCGGCGCAGCAGGACGGGTCTCATTGCAAGGGATGCTCGCGGCAAGGGATGCTCGCGACGAAGCATCTCCCAACCGCTGGCTAATCCTAAGGGTTCACTGAACGCCCCGATGTGCACGACGCTGCGTGCCGTAGGCACCGGCGAGCAGGGGTAGCGGGGGCGAAGCCCCATGCGGGGGGAGTCTGAGGGGTCTCCCCTCAGACTCCCTTTCTTTGGGAGGGGTGGGGGCGAAGCAACGCGACAGCGATGCGAAGCAGACGTGGCGTCGGGTGAGGCCGCGTCTCCGCTCCCAGACTCCTCAACGTCGATACAACCGCTCCGCACTGCTATCCTGTCTCCCTGATGCCAACTGATCTCGATCCCCAACTCGTTGCCCGCATCGTGCGCGCCGCCCTCGAAGAAGACGGCGCCTTCCAGGACGTCACGACGCGCACTACCGTGCCCGCCGACCAGCAAGGCCGGGGCGTCTTCCTGGCCAAGGACGCCGGCGTCGTCGCCGGCCTGCCGGTGGCCGCCGCGGCCTTCGCCGCTATCGACGAATCAGTCTCGTTCCTGCCCGAGGTGCAAGAAGGCGCCGCAATGGAGCAGGGCCGTATTATCGCTGCTGTGCGCGGCCCGTTGGCTTCCATCCTTTCGGCAGAGCGGGTGGCGCTGAACTTCCTGCAGCGCCTGTCCGGCGTGGCGACCCTGACGCGCGCCATGGTCGATGCCTGCGCCGGCCTGCCGGTCCGCATCGTCGATACGCGCAAGACGACGCCGGGGCTGCGTTACCTGGAGCGCCACGCGGTGCGCGTAGGCGGCGGCCACAACCACCGCTACAACCTCAGTGACGGCGTTCTGATCAAGGACAACCACATCGCCGCCGGGCGCTCGCGCGGGCTCACGCTGGGTGACGTCATCGCCGCCGCTCGGGCCGGCGCTCCGCACACGATGCGCATCGAGGTCGAGGTGACGAACCAGGACGAAGTTGCCGAGGCGGTCGCGGCCGGCGCCGACGTCATCCTGCTCGACAACATGACGCCCGCCGAGATGGCGCAGGCGGTGCACGCTATCGCCGGTCGGGCCCTCACGGAGGCCTCCGGCGGGGTCACGCTGGCCAACGTGCGCGCCATCGCCGAGTCAGGAGTCGACATAATCTCTTCCGGCGCACTGACGCACTCGGCCAAAGCGCTCGACATCAGCCTCGACGTGGAGACGGTTGGTGGCTGACGTGCTCATCCTCAGCGGTCCGCCCGGCGCCGGCAAGTCGACCGTCGCTCTGGCGCTGGCCGATCGCTACGACCGCGTCGCCCACGTCGAGGTAGACGTGCTCCGCCATCTGATCACGCCGACCGGCTACGTGCGCCCCTACGCCGCCGGCCGCGAGAAGGAGTGGCGTCACCAGCAGCACCTGGCCATGCGCAACGCCTGCTGCGTCGCCGCCAACTTCCTCGCGGACCGCATCGGTGTGATCATCGACGACGTCGTCGCCGAGCCTGCCGATCTCGACTTCTACCTGGGGCAGCTCAAGCCACACGGCCTGCCCGTCCACTTCGTGCGCCTCATGCCCGACGTCGAGACCTGTGTCGGGCGCGACCGGCAGCGCCTCACCAGCCGCGCCGGCCGCGCTCGCATCGAGGCGGCTTACAAGCTCTTCGAGGCCAACCCGCTGCCCGGCGCCGTCGTCGACAACAGTGTCATGTCCCCCGAGATCGCCGCCGACCACCTGCAGCAGCTCACGACGATGGGTCAGAGCCTGGTCTGAGCGATTCGGACCCTGAGAGGCTCATGAGTGCGCGTAACCCCTCACCCTGGCCCTCTCCCTCAGGGAGAGGGGACCTTGCTGCCCGAGGAAGGATCGTGGGTGTCGCAGATGGAGACTTCTCCCAAGGAGCTCGTCCCGAGAGCCCGCTTCGTCTCTCAAGACTTGGGTGAAGCGTCTGGCTTCCTCTCCCACTGGGAGAGGATTGAGGTGAGGGTTACTCGGCTTCGTCTTGGCTCTTCGCCCGCCGCGGCCGGTCCAGCTCCGCGCTGTCGATGATGAGCGTCACCGGCCCGTCGTTCACCAGCTCGACCACCATCTTGGCGCCGAAACGGCCCGTCTCGACGTGTACGCCCAGGTCTCTTAGCGCCGCCGCGAACGCTTCGACCAGCGGCTCAGCTTGCTCAGGGCGCGCCGCCGCGCTGAAGTTGGGACGCCGGCCGCGCCGCACGTCGCCGAACAGCGTGAACTGGCTCACGACCAGCGCGGCGCCGCCCGTGTCGAGCAGCGACAGGTTGAATCGCCCCTCGGCGTCGGAGAAGATGCGCAGTTCGGCCGTTTTCTGCGCCAGGCGACGCGCCTCCGCCTCGTCGTCCGAGGCCTCGACGCCGGCCAGCACAAGAAGACCGTGGTCGATTTCGCCCACGGTCTCGGAGTCTACGCGAACCGCCGCCCGCGTCACGCGTTGGATGACGAGCCTCATCCGGGCCTCGAGTTAGTCGTCGCTGGCTGCCGCCGTCGCGGGCTTGGAGTCGCCGCCGGAGCTGGAGCTGCTTTCGCTCTTGCTGCTCTCGGAGTTGGCGCCGCCCGGGCCGGTGTCCGAGGTAAAGGTGGCGCTGGTGCCCTTGCGGCTGTCGGTGATGTAGAATCCGCCGCCCTTGAAGACGATTGGGGGCGGGAACAGGACGCGCTTAGCCTCGGCGCCGCAGCGAGGGCAAGGCTGGCGAGAGGGCGCATCGAAGCCTTCTCGAGTCTCGTAGCTGTTGTCGCAGCTCTTGCACTTGTAAACGTATGTTGGCACCGCTGTCAGAGTCTCCCCACGGAAGAATTGATCCGGCCCCACAAGTGAACCCGAGTCTGGCTAGAGTCTAGCCGACGGCCGGAACGATGGCAATATTCATTCTAGCACTCGCCGGTACCGAGTGCTAATCCAGCGAATGGCTGGGAGTAGACGCGCTGGCTGGCAATTGTGACTGGTTTAACAGGATCAGCGTGTCCGTTGGAAGGCGGCTTGTTAGAATCTGGGCGATGTTTAGTCTGGCCGCCGGCGTCGATGCCATCGAGATCGAGCGAGTACGCCGCACACTGGCCCGCCATCCCCAGCGCTTTCTCCAGCGCGTGTATACCGACCTCGAAATCGCGTACTGCCGCGGCCGCGTCGCCGAGCTGGCGGTGCGCTTCGCGGCCAAGGAGGCGACGATGAAAGCGCTCGGCACCGGCGTGCGCGGCATCGGCTGGCGCGAGATCGAGTTGCTGCCGGACCGTCGCGGCAAACCCCTTGTCTATCTGCACGGTAAGGCGGCGGCCCGTGCCGAGTTCCTAGGCCTCGGCCGCCCTGAGGTGAGCATGACGCACAGCGACACGATGGCCCTGTCCTTCGTCGTCGCGCCTTGCTTCGGACCCCCGATCGACTTGGAAGACGCACGAGAAGCCCTGATCGAGCGCCTCAAGCGGCGCGGCCTTCTCTAGAAGAGTGGGAGCATCATGAAACTGGTCACAGGCAGCGAAATGCGGGAGGTCGAAGCGGCAGCCTACGCCGCCGGCGCCACACCCGCCGGCCTCATGGAAGCGGCGGGGCGCGGCGTCTCCCACGCCGTCGGCGAGCACCTTGGCAACGCCCGTGGCCGCCGCATTGTGATTCTCGTCGGGCCCGGCAACAACGGCGGCGACGGCCTCGTGGCCGCTCGTTACCTGTACGACGCCGGCGCCGAGGTCACCGTCTTCCTGCTCACGCCTCGCGATGAGGCCGACGCCAACCTGCAGGCGCTGCGCTCGCGTGAGATGGAGATCGTCCCTGCCGACGACTCGAATGTCGACACGGCGCTCGAGGAGGCGCTGGCGCGCGCAGACGCCGTGGTCGACGCTGTGCTGGGCATCGGCAGGCTACGGCCGCTGGAGGGCCTCCTGGCGCGCGCTCTGGACGCTCTGACGCATCGCCGCTGCTACGTCTTCGCCGTCGACCTGCCCAGTGGCCTCGATGCCGATACCGGCGCCGTCGATCCGCATACACCGCACGCCGATTACACCCTGTCGCTTGGCTTCTCCAAGATCGGCGTGCACACCTGGCCCGGCTCCACTTACGCAGGCGAAGACCAGGTCGTCGACATCGGGATCCCCGACAGCGTCGGGGCCGCAGCCATCGCTCACACCGAGCTGCTGACGCCGGAATGGGCCCGCGCACGGCTGCCGGGACGTCCGCTGCAGTCCAACAAGGGTACTTTCGGCCGCGTCCTCGTCGTCGCCGGTTCGGAGAGCTACATGGGCGCTGCCACGCTTTCCTGCCTGGGAGCCCTGCGCGCCGGTGCGGGTCTCGTCACGCTGGCCGCTATCGCGCCCGTGCGCGCCGCCGTCGCCGCCCAGCTGCCGGAGGTCACCTTCCTGCCCCTGCCGGATTCGGATGGCGCGCTTGACGCCTCCGCGGGCGACATCATCGTGCGCGCGCTGCCGGTGTTCGACGCGATGCTCATCGGCCCCGGCCTCGGCCTCTCCTTCGGCACACAGAGCGTCGTGCGCGGCGTGCTCTCCTCGCCAGCCGTCCAGAACCTCCCGATCGTCATCGACGCCGACGCCCTCAACTGCCTGGCACGCTTCAGCGGCTGGCAGGATCTGATTCGAGACCAGTGCATCCTGACGCCGCATCCCGGCGAGCTGGCCCGTCTGGCCAACTCCAGCGTGCCGGAAGTGCAGGCCGAACGTCTGCCGCTGGCCCGCCGCCTGGCCGTTGACTGGAAGCAGACGCTGGTGTTGAAGGGCGCGCACACGCTGGTTGCGTCTACTGACACTTCGGTCCTCGTCAGCCCGTTCGCGACGGCGGCGCTGGCGACGGCTGGTACCGGCGACGTGCTCGCTGGCTGCATCAGCGGCTACATCGCCCAGGGCGTCGCGGCCGAGACCGCTGCGGGCCTCGGCGTCTTTCTTCACGGCGCCGCCGCAGAGCTCTACGAGGAGGAGTACGGTACTTCGGGCCTGCTCGCCAGCGAGCTCGGTTCCGGCATCGCCCGCGTCGCCGCCAGCCTGCGCACCTAGGCCACTCCTGGCGGCGAGCCGCGCGCAGGCTCCGCCGAGGGCCGGACGCTTCGCTGCGTTCGGCGTGACAAGACTCGATGGTCACGGAGTGCCTGGGACCGAAGCAATCGTCGTGCGCCTTGCCAGGCCGAGAGCAGGGTAGCGGGGGCGAAGCCCATGCGCGGTGAGCCTGGGAGGTGTCCTGCTCAACGTCCTCTCTTCATGTGGGTGGGTGGGGGCGAGCAGCGCGAGAGCGATGTGTAGCAAGCGTGGCAGCCGAGGGCCAGACGCTTCGCTGCGTTCGGCGTGACAAGACTCGATGGTCACGGAGTGCCCACGACCGAAGCAATCGTCGTGCGCCTTGCCAGGCCGAGAGCAGGGTAGCGGGGGCGAAGCCCATGCGCGGTGGGCCTGGGAGGTGTCCTCCCAGTATTTCTCTTCTTGCGGGTGGGTGGGGGCGAGCAGCGCGAGAGCGATGCGTAGCAAGCGTGGCAGCCGAGGGCCAGACTCTTCACGGCATTCCGAGTGTCATACGGACCCGTCCCGGGTAGAAAAAGCCCCGGCATCGGAGCCGAGGCGATTCAGAAGTGATGGCGGAGGGGGAGAGATTCGAACTCTCGACGGAGAAATCCCCGTACCCGCTTAGCAGGCGGGCGCACTAGGCCACTATGCGACCCCTCCGCGCGGAACTGCCTCAATTCTAACCGCGACGCTGCTCCAGTCACAAGAAAAGCTTTCCATAAGTCCCGGAAGCTTGACATGAATCTAGAATCGACTGATGATGCAAGAGATTTGGATGCTTTGAGCTAGTAATGTGCGTAGGCTATAGAGCCAATAGTGGTTAGCTTCTACCAAAGGGAGGCAATGATGCAGGCCTACTGTCTCAAGTGTCGGACGCAACGTGAGATGAAGGACGCCAAGTCGGTGACCATGAAGAATGGTAAGCCGGCGACGCAGGGCTCGTGCCCGGTGTGCGGCACAAAGATGTACCGCATCGGCAAGAGCTAGTCCGCCAGGCAGGTAGCAAAAGCCGGCGGGCACACCGCCGGTTTTTGCGTTCTAGCGCTCCAGGCTCAGGACGGCCATAAAGGCCTCCTGGGGTATCTCCACGTTCCCGACCCGCCGCATACGCTTCTTGCCCTCGGCCTGCTTCTCCAGCAGCTTCCGCTTGCGCGTTACGTCGCCGCCGTAGCACTTCGCCAGCACGTTCTTGCGCATGGCGCGCACTGTTTCTCGCGCGATGATCCGTCCGCCGATCGCTGCCTGGATCGGCACGTCGAACAACTGACGCGGGATCAGGCTGCGCAGCTTCTCGACCAGCTCACGGCCCTTCACTTGCGCCTCTTCCGGATGGACGATCAGCGTCAGCGCGTCGACCGGCTGGTTGTTGACCAGCACGTCCAGCTTTACGAGCCGCGCCGCCTCGTATCCCGAGAACGTGTAGTCGAGGCTGGCGTAGCCCTGCGTGCGTGACTTCAGTTGGTCGTAGTAGTCGGTCAGGATCTCGGACAGCGGCACGTGGTACTCCAGCAGCACGCGTGATTCGCCGACGCCGGCCTCGGCGCTCGTCACCATGTACTCCATGCGCTTGAAGGTGCCGCGCCGCGACGCCGTCAGCTCCATCGCCGCGCCGATATAGCGCTCCGGCACCACGATAGAGATGTCGACCCACGGTTCGCGCATCTCGGCGATCTCGTTGGGCGTCGGCAGCTCTGCCGGGTTGTCCAGCACGAGCTCGCTGCCGTCCGTGCGTGTCACCTGGTACTCGACGCTCGGCGCCGTGAAGATCAGCGTCAGATCGTACTCGCGCTCCAGGCGTTCCTGCACGATCTCCATGTGGAACAGCCCCAGAAAACCGCAGCGGAAGCCGAAGCCCAGCGCGATGCTCGATTCCGGCTCGAAGGTCAGGGCCGCGTCGCTCAGGCGCAGCTTCTCCAGCGCGTCCCGCAGCAGGTTGTAGTCGTTCGCCTCGGCCGGGTAGAGGCCGGCGAACACCATCGGCTTGGCGGGGCGGTAGCCCGGCAGCACCTCGGCCGCAGGCTCGTCGTCTTGCGTCAGCGTGTCGCCGACGCGCGCCTCGCGGATGCTCTTCAGCCCCGTCGCCACGTAGCCCACCTCGCCGCACTCGAGGCGGTCCATCGGTAACAGCCCCGGGGTGAAGACGCCGATCTCGACCGGCTCGATGCGGCGGTCGTTCCACATGAGGCGCAGGGCGTCCTCCTTCCCTATACCGCCGTCCACGACGCGGACGTAGGCCAGCACGCCTTTGTATGAGTCGTACTTCGAGTCGAAGACCAGCGCACGCAGGCGGGCGTCGGCGTTGCCCTGGGGCGGCGGTACGCGGTTGACGATAGCCTCGAGGATATCCTCGGCCCCGGTGCCTTCCTTGGCCGAGGCGTAGATCATCTCGTCTGTGGCTGAAGCCGACGATGCGCTCCAGCTCCTCCGCCACGCGCTCCGGCTCCGCGTTGGGCAGGTCGATCTTGTTCAGCACCGGGATGATCGTCAGGTCGTTCTCCAGCGCCGCGTAGAGGTTGGCCAGCGTCTGCGCCTGCACGCCCTGCGCCGCGTCCACGACCAGCAGGGCGCCTTCGCAAGCCACCAGCGCGCGCGAGACCTCGTAGGCGAAGTCGACGTGTCCCGGCGTGTCGATCAGGTTGAGCTCGTACTGCTGGCCGTCGGCGGCGCGATAGTTCATTCGCACCGCCTTCGCCTTGATCGTCACGCCCTTCTCACGCTCCAGCTCCATCGAGTCCAGGAACTGCGCCGTCGCCTCGCGCGAGCCGATGGTACCGGTGCGTTCCAGCAGGCGGTCGGCGAGGGTGGACTTACCGTGATCGATGTGGGCGATGATCGAGAAGTTGCGGATGCGGCTCTGATCCAATGTACTGCAATCCTAGCATGCGAGCTGTCAGCTTCGAGCTGTTAGCAGCGAGCCGCTTCAGAAGCCGGTCTGAACGCCAAGACACCGCGTCCGAGGATGCGGTGTCTCTCAGCTCCCAGCTTGCAGTCTGCTTACGGCCTGACGGCGATGATCTCGAGCCAGTTGCGCGGCAGGTACTTCATCTTCAGGTCGCGGAAGGTCTGCTGCACGCACACCTGCAGCGCTTCAGAGGCCTGCTCCGCGTCTTCATCCGTCGCGTGCAGGGCGCCCTTGGCGAACTCCTTATAGCTGCTGATAGCCCGCACAGCTGCCTGGCTGAGCAGGACGCGGCGCTCGCGCGACTCGACGATCTTGAATCCCGCGTCTTCGACTATCTGGCGGTAGTCGGCGAACTGCAGCCAGTCCATCGCCTGCACCTTCTCCGACTTGTTGCGGTTCGGCAGGCGGCGATTGATCTCGACGATCGAACGGCGGATCCAGCGGCTGTAGAAGGGCTTGCTCTCCTCCGGGTAGGCGCCGTCGTAGAAGGTGGAGTTGACGGCCAGGTAGCCGCCCGGCTCCATTACCCGGTACACCTCGTCCAGCGACTTCACCTTCGCCTCGTGGTCCAGCAGGTGAATGCTGTTGGCAAAGATAGCGGCGTTGTAGGGCTGCGGCGGCACCAGCGGCAGGTAATCGGCTGACGCGAAGACGTAGTCCGTGCAGTCGGCCCGCTGCTCTTTGCGAGCCTCGTTCAGAGCCGGCAGGTCGAGATCGAGCAGCGTGGCGTGCAGTGTGGCGCCGCGCGCCTTGAGGCGCTCCCAGGCCAGCGTCGTCATCAGGCCGGTGCCGGCCGCGATATCGAGCAGGTTGACCTCGCTGACGCTCTGGAGTCGCTTCAGCAGCCGATCAACGAGTTTCTCGTTGACATGGATGTATGCCGGTTCGTCGGCAAAGGGTTCGAAGCTCTGGTTCTGTTCAGTCACGCTTGGACGAAGTCACTCCGCTAGGGCGAATTGACTTCGCCGATTCTATCCGACGATCCTGCAATACCGCTAGACCCGGTGACAGGCAACCCAGTGGCCCGGCTCGGCCTCGCGCCATTCTGGGATCTCCTGGCGGCACTCGTCGATCGCGATCGGGCAGCGTGTGTGGAACACGCAGCCGCGCGGCGGTCGCAGCGAGCTGGGCACGTCGCCGGTCAGGATGATGCGTTCCCGCTTGCGCTCCAGCACCGGGTCCGGGATCGGCACGGCCGAGAGCAGCGCCTTGGTGTAAGGGTGCAGCGGGTTGTCGTAAATCTCGTTGCGGTCCGCCAGCTCCATCAGCTTGCCGAGGTACATGACGCCGACACGGTCACTGATGTGGCGCACGACGGCGAGGTCATGGGCGATGAAGAGGTAGGTCAGACCGAATTGCTCCTGCAGCTCCTCCAGCAGGTTGATGATCTGCGCCTGAATCGAAACGTCCAGCGCCGAGACCGGCTCGTCACAGACGATGAAGTCCGGCGAGACCGCCAGCGCCCGGGCGATGCCGATGCGCTGCCGCTGGCCGCCGGAAAACTCGTGCGGGAAGCGGCTGGCGTAGAACGGGTTGAGACCGACGATGCGCATCAGCTCTGCAACGCGTTCGCGGCGCTCGGCGCCGTTGCCTATACCGTGGATGACCAGCGGCTCCGAGATGATGTCCCGAATCGACATACGCGGGTTCAACGACGCGTACGGGTCCTGGAAGATCATCTGCATGCGGCGCCGGTAGCCACGCAGGGCGCGGCCACCCAGCTTCGCCAAGTCAGTACCGTCGAAGATGACTTCGCCTTCGGTGGGCTTGTAGAGCTGCAGGATGGCGCGGCCCGTCGTCGACTTGCCGCAGCCGGACTCACCCACGAGACCCATTGTCTCGCTGCGCTTGATGTCGAACGAGACATTGTCGACGGCCTTGTTGTCCGCGACCTTGCGCTGTACCAGGAACCCGGCCGTCACCGGGAAGTACATCTTCAGGTTACGGACGTCGACGAGCTTTTCGTCGTGGGCTGCGGTTGGTGTGGAGCTGGCGCCGACAGTCTCAGTTGCCATTGTTGGATGGTTTTCCTTTCGTCACGTCCACCCAGCAGGCGGCGTAGTGGTTTTCGGCAACCATTTCCAGTGGCGGGTACTCTTCCTTGCACTTGTCGATGCGGTATGTGCAGCGCGGGTAGAAAGAGCAGCCCGGCGGCAAATGGCCAAGGTCTGGCGGCAGGCCCTCGATCGGGATCAGCTTTTCGCCGGTGACCTGGTCGAGGCGCGGGACCGAGTTGAGCAAACCGAGGGTGTATGGGTGTCGCGGGTCCGCGTACACCTTCTCAGCCGTAGACGTTTCGACGATCTTGCCCGCGTACATGACGTTGACGCGGTCGGCGTAGCGGGCAACGACCCCCAGGTTGTGGGTAATGATGATCACCGCCGTGCCGAACTCGCGGCTCAGGCGGGCCATGACCTCCAGCACCTGCGCCTGAATCGTCACGTCGAGAGCCGTCGTGGGCTCGTCGGCAATCAGAAGGCGCGGGTTGCAGGACATGGCCATGGCGATCATGACGCGTTGTCGCATACCGCCGGAGAACTGGTGCGGGTAGTCGTTGACGCGCCGGTCGGCTTCGGCGACACCGACCATCTCGAGCAGCTGAATGGCACGCTGGATGGCTGCTTCCTTGTCCAGGTGCAGGTGCAGCTCGATCGATTCGGTCAACTGCTTGCCGATGGTGAGAACCGGGTTCAGCGAAGTCATCGGCTCCTGGAACACCATCGAGATGCGGTTGCCGCGGATGCGGCGGATCTCGCTCTCGTCCAGCTTGAGGATGTCCTCGCCGTCAAACAGCACCTCGCCGCTGACGATGCGCCCGGGCGGCGTTGGGATCAGGCGCAGCAGCGACATCGCGCTGATGCTCTTGCCGCATCCGCTTTCGCCAACGAGGGCGAGCGTCTCACCTTCCTGGACGTCGTAGGTAACGCCGTCCACCGCCTTGACCACGCCTTCTTCTGTATAGAAGTAGGTCTTGAGATCCTTCACCTGCAGCAGTGGCGGCATTATTTCCCCCTCATCCGGCAGCGGATGTGCTTGACCGAACCCTCTCGCTCTCCCTGTGCTGATGACGACATGCCTGACCAAGATCCTGACCGGCTGGTGGGGAAGAGGAGACTCGAACTCCTACGCCTTGCGGCACATGATCCTAAGTCATGCTCGTCTGCCAATTCCGACACTTCCCCCGGCGACCGGAGCCGCCCCTCTTCAGTTTCCTATTCTTCGAATAAATCCTAGTTTACATATTATGCTGGTGAGCCGCCCAGGACTCGAACCTGGAACCGGATGATTAAGAGTCATCTGCTCTGCCAATTGAGCTAGCGGCCCATGAGTTTTACTCGTTGGCCTATCCGCGCCCGGTATGGCCAGCGAGCGGCAACGTAGCATAGCGATAAAATGCGTGTCAACAAGTCGTAAAACCGTCTATAGCCCGACCCGGAGAACCGCATTTCGTTTTCGATCGCGGCCTTCCGTCACGGCTTCGCTCCGGGCTACATTTGCGGTTGCGTCACGCTCGTCAGACGGGCTCGTTTGCGCGTTCCATGAAGCGCTGGGGGGAGGTTGACCAGAGTGCCGCTGCCATCGTTGCTTTGTATACATGGTAGCGCGAATGGCGCCTGGGTCTGGGACGCCTGGCGGCGCCATCTGAAGCCCCTCGGCTGGCAGGTCAACGTCGTCGATCTGCGCGGCCACGGCCTCTCCCACCCCATCGACTTCACCACCGTCACGATGGACGACTACGTCAACGACGTCGCTTCGGTCACACCCCAGATCGCCGCCGCGACGGGCAGCCATCCCGTCATGGTTGGCTGGAGCATGGGCGGCCTCGTTGCGTTGATGTACGCCGCCGCTCACCCGGAGATGCCCGGCCTCATCCTCTTCGCCCCCAGCCCGCCCATGGAGGTCGCCGGCCGTGCGCCCGGCGATGAGGTGCGCAAAACGCCGACGACCGCCTTTGGTCCTGAGCTCTACGGCATCTATCCGGACGACATCGAGAGGTCGCGGCCGGCGCTCTTCGACCTGACCGACGAAGAGGCTGCCTCGGTCGTACAACGCAGCGCTGGCGCCCTCGAAAGCGGCTTCGCGCGCCGCCAGCGCCAGCGCGGCATCGCCGTCGCCGCCGAGACCGTCACCTGCCCGGTGCTCGTCGTCTACGGCGAGCAGGACCGCGCCGTCTCGCCGGACCACAGCCGCGGCGTCGCCTCATATCTCCACGCCGATACCCTGGCGCTGCCCGAGGCAGGCCATTGGGGTATCCTCTACCACGACGAGTCGGTGGCCGCGGCCGCGCCCAGGGTCGATGCCTGGTTACGGCGCAGCCTGAGCTGATCAAGCGTCTCTCGATCTAGAAGGAATGGCGGCATGACGTTAGCGCGAGCTGGTTACAAAATTCTCATGATGGCGTTCCTCGCTGCGGTCGTGCTGCAGTTCTTCCTTGCCGGTCTCGGTATCAACCAGCTCGGCAATGAGGGCCTGGACGCGCACACGACCCTTGGGCACGTCCTGGAGGTGGCCGCGGTCCTGCTGCTCATCCTCTCCTTCGTCGCCAAGTACGACCGCATCACGATCGGTTTGACCGCCGTGCTTACCGTGCTCGTCGTCCTGCAGAGCCTGTGGGTGAATATCGATGACCCGCGCTGGCTGCGTTCCTTCCACGTCCTGGGCGGCGTCGCCATCCTCATGGGCGCCAACGCCCTGATCCGGCGCAGCATGCACCTGCCGGCGCCCGCCTCCGAGTAGTCGTGCCCCGTGTCTTCGTAAGCCGCGCTCTGCCCGGCGACGGCCTCGACCGCCTGCGCGAGGTCTGCGACGTCGAAGTCTGGCCCGACGCCGATCCGCCGCCACCCGAGGCGCTGCTCGAGGCCGCGCGCGACAAGGACGGCCTCCTCACGATGCTGCCCGACCGCGTCGGCGCCGACCTGTTGGACGCCGCGCCGGGCGTGCGCATCGTCAGCAACCTCGCCGTCGGCTACGACACGATCGACGTTGCCGCCGCGACGCAGCGCGGCGTCCTCGTCACCAACACGCCCGGCGTTCTTACCGAGACGGTTGCCGACCTCACCTTCGCGCTGCTGCTCGCCTTCGCCCGCCGCACCGCCGAAGGCGACTCCATGGTGCGCGAAGGCCGCTGGGGCGCCTGGAGCCCGCTACTGCTCGTCGGCAAAGAAGTGCACCACGCGACGCTGGGCATTGTCGGCCTCGGCGAGATCGGTCTCGCCGTTGCCAGGCGCGCCCTCGGCTTCGACATGCGCGTCCTCTACAACTCGCGCACCCGCAAACCCGACCTCGAGCGCAGCCTCGGCCTCGAGTGGCGCGAGCTCCCCGACTTGCTGCGCGAGTCCGATTTCGTCAGCCTCAACGTCAACCTCAGCCCGGAGACGCGCGGACTGATCGGCGCCGAGCAGCTTGCCCTCATGAAGCCGGACGCCGTGCTCGTCAACGCCTCCCGCGGCCCCGTCGTCGACCAGCTGGCGCTGGTCGACGCCCTGCGCGAGCACCGCATCGGCGGCGCCGCCCTCGACGTCTTCGCCGTCGAGCCCATCCCGGCAGACGACCCGCTGCTGGCGCTCGACAACGTGCTCGTGGCGCCGCACGTCGGCAGCGCCACGCTGCGCACCCGCACCCTCATGGCCGACCTGGCGGTGCGCAACCTCGTTGCCTTCTTCCGCGGCGAGCGTCCCCCAGCCTGCGTGAACCCCGAGGTGCTGGGCTAGCGGGCGGAAGCGTTGGGGCCGGGCCAGTAGTCGTACAGCTGGGCCCAGGCCGGAGCGTCCCACTGTGCCAAAGGCAGGGTAGGATTCGGCTGCTGTGTTGATGGGTAATTGATCTTCGCCACGACCTGCTGCAGGTCGCCGTTGGTCGGGTCGAGGAGCCACAGGCTCGCCTGCGGCGCTTCGTCCTGCAGGTCTATGCGTGCGAACAGCAGGTGCGTGCCGTCTGCCGTCCACTGCGGTTGCTCATCGCGGTAGCGGGGATCGTCCGTCAGTTGCCGTTGCCCGGAGCCATCGCTGCTCATCAGCCAGATGTGCCTCTGCGAGTACGCCCTGGTTGCCTCGTCCGAGCCCGGCGCCGCATCCGGGGCCGCAGGCGACGCCGCATACGCGATCTGGCTTCCGTCAGGCGACCAGGCCGGCTGGATGGCCGCAACGTCCTCGGGAGTGAGGTCCGTGACGTCGCCGCTGGCCGGGTCCAGGAGGCCGATGCGCTTGCCGCGCCAGGTGCCGGTGGCAGTGGCGTCGACGACGGCAACCGCGCTGCCTCCCGGTTGCTGATGCAGTTCGTAGAGGTTGTACGCCTTCAGGTTGGTTTGAATCGCCTGACCGTTCGTTACGTCCAGGATCTGCAAGGATGGCGGCAAACTTTCCGATGAGGGTTCGCTTGCCTCTGAGAAGAACAGGTAGTGCCCATCCTCACTCGGCTCAAGCCTGCAGCGCTGGTTTCGGAGGAAATGCGCAGCCGCAGCCGTCGTCTCTACAGCTTCGGTTAGCCTGCCGCTCAGCTTGACCGTCGTGAGCGGCACTGTGCTAGCATGCCGTTTGGTCGTGCTAGACGGGGAGCTAGCGGTGCCCTGTACCCGCAACCCGCTATAGCGGGGTCGAACTCCCGCTCGAGGTCTTGGCACCTCAGGGACTGCTCAAGCGACGCGGTGTTGATGGTTGGGCCCTGCGCGGCGAGGAGCTGCGAACCCCGTCAGGTCCGGAAGGAAGCAGCGGTAAGTAGATATCCTCGGGTGCCGCAGGAATACCTGGCCTGAGCCGGCGAGTGGCGGCAAGCCTGGATCCGGATCGACAGCGGGTGCACGACCGTAACTTTTCTCCAATCCGGGACGCCGGGGGCGTTCCGTCAGTCTCAAGGAGGAGGCTGTTTGGCGTATTGGCTGGAAGGCGTGCGCGCTCGTCCAGAAATCGACCAAAGTCCTCGACTCCGAAAACTAGACCCGGCCACCCTAGCTAGTTCTCGCGCGCGTTTACGATTTGCTCTCATCGTCGTCCTGGTCATCGCCGGGATACTGGCGTATGGCCTCTTCCCCAACCACAACGTCGCCGTCACTGCAGACGGCCACTCCGTCGACCTCGTCAGCCGCCAGTCCGACAAGACGCAGCTCCTCGAGCTCGCCGGCGTGCAGCCCCAGGCCGGTGACGTGCTCATCGAGAGCGGTGACAAGCTCACCGTTGAGCGTGCCATCCCGGTCCGTGTCGAGGTCGATGGCGAGACGCTCGGCTGGCGCACCCGCGCCCGCACCGTCGGCGACCTCCTGAACGAGATGGCTATCACCGTCAGCCCCTACGACCAGATTTCCTACAACGGCATCGACGTCGGCCGGGCGGAAGCTCTCGTGCCGCAGGAGAACATCAATATCAGCATCCATCGCGCCGTGCCCCTCACCATCGTCGAGGATGGCCTGCCGATTCACGTCCAGTCGCCGCGCCAGCAGCTCTCGCAGGTGCTCGCCGATGCCGGCGTCAAGCTTGGTCCGGCCGACAACGTCTTCCCCAGCCTGGAAACGCCCGTCGTCGCCGGCATGCAGGTCGACATCGAGCACGCGGACGCCATCACGCTGGAGACCGGCGACGGCACCCATGTCCTCTACACGCACAAGAAGACGCTGCAAGGAGCGCTGGCCGAAGTCGGCCTCACGCTGGGTGGCGAGGACCGCGTCGAGCCCGCCCTGGACACGCCGGTCACGAACGGCATGACCGCGCGCCTCGTCCGCGTCAGCGGCCGCACCTTCTACGAGCGTGAGCCCGTGCAGCGCAAGACCGTCTTCAAGCCCGACCCGAGCCTCACCGGCTTCCAGACGCGGCGCGTCGAAGGTTCCGACGGCGTCATGGTGCGCGAGTACCACATCTCTATCGAGGATGGCGTGGAGACTGAGAAGGCGCTTGTGCAGGAGGGCCTCGACCCGGCGCCCGTCGACAATGTCATCTACTACGCTCCGACGGCCGTCGGCGGCAGCGGCATCTCGCCCGACCAGCTCAGCTCGGCGAAGTCCATGCACGTCTACGCCACCTGGTACGACGCCGCCAGCTCCGGCAAGGCAGCCACCAACCCCTCCTATGGCATCACGCGCTCCGGCGTCCCCGTAACGCACGGAATTGTTGCCGTGGATCCCTCGGTGATACCATTGGGTACCCGCCTCTACATCCCTGGCTACGGCTTCGCCGTGGCAGGCGATACCGGCGGCGGCATCATCGGCAACAAGATCGACCTCGGCTTCCCCGACGGTGTCCAGGTCGATTGGCATACTGGCTGGGTTGATATCTATATCCTCGCTCCCTAGACGCCGCAGACCTTCTCGGGGCAGCCAGCCCTACCGGCCGCGAGAGCTGCGGGAGCAGCGCGTCAGCCCCGACAAGTCCCTCGGTCAGCATTTCCTCATCGACTACGGCGTCGTCCGCCGCATCCTCGACGCCGCCGATCCCGCCGGCCTCGACGCGTTGATCGAAGTCGGCCCTGGCCTCGGCGTCCTCACCGAGCAGCTCGCCGAGAGTGCGCCGCGCCTCATCGCCGTCGAGTTCGACCACGAGCTGGCCGGGAAGTTGCGTGACCGTTTCGCCGCCAATGACGCCGTGACCATCGTCGAGGCCGATGTGCTCACGCTCTCACCCGCCGAGTTGCTGGCACGCGCCGGCCTGTCGTCCTCGGCCCGCTACGCCGTCGTGGGCAACCTGCCCTACAACGCGGGCACCGCCATCGTTCGTCACTTTCTGGAGGCTGAGCCGCCGCCGCTCTGGCTGGTCGTCATGCTGCAGCGGGAGGTCGCCGAGGCCGTCTGCGCTGCTCCCGGCGACCTGGGCATCCTCGGAGTCTCCGTCCAGGTCTACGCCGAGGCACGGCGCCTCTTCACGGTGCCGCCGCGTGCCTTCTACCCGCCGCCACGCGTCACCTCCAGCGTCATCCGCGTTGACCTGCGTCCGTTGCCCTTGATCGACGTGAGCCGCCGAGAGCAGTTCTTTCGTATCTTGCGTGCCGGCTTCAGCGCGCCGCGCAAGCGCCTGCGCAACTCACTGGCACAGGGCCTGGACCAGCCCGCCGCGGCAGTCGAGGCGCGCATCGTCGCCGCCGGCCTCGACCCGGCCGCGAGACCGGGAGAGCTGAGCGTGGCAGACTGGATCCGACTCGCCGATGAGATCCGCGTGCCCTCTGGCGGAGGGTCGACGTGAGGTAATCGAGGTATAGATGCCGCTGGAAGTCCTTGCCCCCGCCAAGCTCAACCTGACGCTCGAGATCCTGGGCCGCCGCCCCGACGGCTTTCACGAGCTCGTCTCAGTCATGCAGGCCATCGACGTTGCCGACGTCGTGTCGCTCGGTGACGCATCGCATATCGACCTGCAGGTCACCGGAGAGGAGCAGCTGGGCGTGCCGCTGGAGGGGCCTCGCAACCTGGCCTACCGCGCCGCGCATGAGCTGCTCGAAGAGGCCGGCCGGCCCGATCTCGGCGCGCGCATCATCCTGGACAAGCGCATCCCCAGCGGCATGGGCCTTGGTGGCGGCAGCAGCGATGCGGCGGCTGTGCTGCGTGGCCTCAACCGCCTCTGGCGCCTCGACTTCGATATCGAGACATTGGAACGCATCGCCGCCCGCGTGGGCTCAGACGTGCCCTTCTTCCTGCACGGCGGCACCGCTCTGGTGCGCGGCCGCGGCGAACTGATCGAGCCGCTGCCCGACCACGAGCCGCTGCAGTTCAGCCTCTTCGCCTCGGAGATCGAGATAGACGACAAGACGCGTCGCATGTACGCCGCCCTCGTGCCGGCCGACTTCGGTGACGGTCACCACACCGACGTCACGGCCGCCACGCTGCGCCATAACCTGCCCCTAACCGAGACCGACATGGTCAACGCCTTCGATGCCCGCATCGACGAAGTAGCGCCGTCGATGGCGCATGCCATGGCGACCTGTCGCGAGGCCGGCGTCGGCGTGCACGCGGCTGGCAGCGGCCCCGGCTTCTTCTCCTGGACGCCGCTCGCGGACCTGCCCCGTCTCCTGCTGCACGAGCTGGAGCGCGAATGGGGCGTTCGCGCCCGCGCCTGCCACAGCCTCACGCGCGAGGCCTCCCTGTCCGTCCGCGAGCTCTAGGTTGTGGCGGAGGTCTTTGCGGGCTTCATCTGTGGCATCATCCTCTCACTAATCACGTCGCCGCTGTTGGCGGTGCTCCTGCTGCGTTTGCGCACCAGCAACCCGATCATGATGCGACTGCTGCCTCCCGGCACCTCTGCCGTGGGCCTGACTCTGACGCTGCACTTCGCGCTGTTCTTCCTTTGGACGGCGTGGGGCATCCTCTTCGGCCTGCTCCTGCTAGCGATGCGTGGCAACGGCGCCGCCGTCGGCAGCGCCAACGCGCCGTTCACGCTCCTCGTCGTCGCACTCACGCTGATGGTCTCGGCGCCGTTCGCCATCATCATCGTTCCCTGGCGTCGTCACATCGCCGGTCTCGCCCTGCTGGTCGTCGTCATCTTCGGCTGGCTCATGCCCCACATGGCCACCTGGACCAAGTTCAGCTAGAGAGGGAACCTCATGGAGCCTCGCATCACATTGGTTACGCTCGGTGTGTCCGATCTCGAACGGGCAGTTGCCTTCTACCGCGATGGTCTCGGTCTGGCGACCGAGGGCATTATCGGCACCGAATTCGAAGATGGCGCCGTCGCGTTCTTTCGTCTCGATGGCGGGCTGACGCTGGCGCTGTGGCCTCGCGAATCCATGGCTCGAGACGCCAGGCTGAGTCCGCTGCCGCCCGGCAACGTGGACTCTTGCCTCGCGCACAACGTCGCCAGCCGGGAGGCGGTTGATGCAGTGCTGGCGCAAGCTCAGGCTGCCGGCGCTGTCATCCCCAACCCGGCCGCCGAGCGTCCCTGGGGTGGTTACTCGGGCTACTTCCAGGATCCGGACGGGCACCTCTGGGAGGTTGCCTGGAACCCGGACTTCCCCGTCTAGGTGGCGGCACAGGCTGCTCCGTGGGTCTGGATGGGCCTAGCCGCGGCATTCACGCCGCGGATCAGATGGGTTCTTTCTCTTGGCACCATACGCCGCTGGCAGGTACAATCGCAGCACTGATTCGCGCATCTGTTCGATTCCTGGTCTGGAGCTGGGGTGTCCGCCCGCTACGTCGCCATTGATACCGAGACCACCGGCCTCGATCCGGACCACGACGAGATCATCGAGGTCGCTGCCATCGCTTTCGACCTCGACGGCGTGCAGGCCGAGTTCAATACGCTGGTGCGTCCGGTGCACCCGCCGCCGCTGCAGATCGAGCGCCTCACCGGCATCCAGGCGGATGCGCTGACCGACGCGCCCAGCTTCGCTGCCATCGCCTCCGAAGTGGCCGACTTCATCGGCGACAGCCCCATCGTCGGCCAGAGCGTCGAGTTCGACGTCAACTTTCTGGCCCGCTCCGGCGTCTATGCTCCTGGCCCCTTGATGGACACCTACGACCTGGCTCAGCTGCTACTGCCTGGCATCGGCGACTACAGCCTGCGCGGCATCGCCGATCACCTCGGCATCGACTTCCCTGTCCGTCACCGTGCGCGCGCTGACGCCGACGCCGCCCGCAGCGTCTTTCTGGCCTTGCGCCACAAGCTCGCCGACCTGCCCGGCTGGCTGCTGTACGAGCTGCAAGGTCTGGCGGAGCAGGGCGAGTGGTCTGTCGGCGTCACGATCCGCGAGGTGCTCGCCGAGCTCGGCCTGGGCGTGAACCCGGTCGCGGGGCTCACGTCCGACGCGCTCGCGACCCCCGAGGAGATCGCCCGGCCCCTGAACGGCGGCCGCGAAGCCCACGTCCTCGAGGGCGAGTGCGTCGATCTGCTGGGACGCGCCGGCGAGCTAACGGACGTCTTCCCGGAGTTCGAGCGCCGCCGCGAGCAGGAGATGATGGCTGCCGCCGTCGCCCGTTCTCTCGACGCCAACCAGCACCTGCTCGTTGAGGCCGGCACCGGTACCGGCAAGTCGCTCGCCTACCTGGTGCCGGCGGCGCTGCAGGCGCTGCGCAGCAACGAACGCGTCGTCATCTCCACCGACACCATCGGCCTGCAGGAGCAGCTCATCGAGAAGGACCTGCCCGTCGTCCAGTCGCTCGTCTCGAAAGTCGAGACGGAGCCGCTGCGTGTCGCCGCGCTCAAGGGGCGCCGCAACTACCTCTGCCTGCAGCGCTGGACCGCTGCCCGCCACGTTGGCCCCGCTACGCCGACCGAGGCGCGTCTGCACGCCCGTATTCTGGTCTGGCTGCGCACCACCCAGACCGGCGACCGAGCCGAGCTCAACCTGCACGGCGAGTTCGACGCCGCCTGGACCAGGCTCTCTGCCGAGAACGCGGCCTGCAGCCAGGCATCGTCGCCTTTCGTGCGCGGCGGCACCTGCTTCCTGCAGCGCGCCCGCCGTCGCGCCGAGGCCGCTCACCTGCTCGTCGTGAACCACGCCCTGCTGCTCTCCGACGTCGCCACGGGTGGCCACGTGCTGCCGCCCTACGGCCACGTCGTCATCGACGAGGCGCACAACCTCGAGGACGAGGCCACCTCCCGCTTCGCCTTCCGCGCCGCCGAGGCCGACGTCAACGACTTCCTCGACCGCATCGGCCGTCGCGGCAGCGACCGCGGTATCGTCGCCTCGCTCACCGAGGCCATGCGCGGCAGCAACCAGATCATGGCGTCCGCCGCCTATGTTGCCAGCCTCGGCTCCGCTCTCATGGCATCAGCCGCCCGCGCCCGCTCTCGCTCCGCCGAGCCCTTCAAGCTGCTCACTCGTGTCCTGCGCGAGCACGGCAACGGCGGCGACGGCGACTCCCGTCTTCTGATCACGCGCTCGACCCGCGTCCAGCCGCTCTGGTCCGACGTCCAGATCGCGGCCGAGAACCTCAACGCCGGGCTCACCGATCTGCTTGCCCTGGTCGACGACCTGCGCGCCCTGCTCGAGTCCGGCGATCAGGGACTGCTCAACCAGGACGCCATCGCTGCCGAGGTGGCGGACCTCTCGCAGCTCGGCCTCGTGCTGCAGGGCGGACTCGAACGCGCTTTGCTGGACGATGACATGACGCTGATCTGCTGGCTGGAGCGCTCGCGCCAGACGGGAGAGGTTGGCATCTGCACCGCGCCCCTCGAAGTGGCCGACATCCTGCGCCAGCAGGTCTTTGACACGAAAGAGAGCGTCGTCCTTACCAGCGCCACGCTCAGCTCCGACAACAGCTTCGACTACCTGCGCCAGCGTGTGGGCCTGGACGACGCGGACGAGTTGCTGCTCGGCTCCCCCTTCGACTATGAGCATTCCACGCTCATCACCCTGCCCACCGACCTGCCCGAGCCCAACGAGCCCGAGTTCGCGCAGGCGACGGGCGAGCTCCTGATCGAGGCCTGTCGCGCCAGCGGCGGACGCACTCTGGTCCTCTTCACCGCCTACGGCGCCCTCAACGCCATCTACAACGAGATCAAGCCCGCCCTCGAAGCGGAGGGCATCCTCGTCCTCGGCCACGGCATCGACGGTTCGCCGCGCCAGATGCTCGCGGCGCTGCGCGAGAACCCGCGCACCGTGCTGCTTGGCACCGCATCGTTCTGGGAGGGCGTCGACGTGGCCGGTGAGGCGCTCTCGCTGCTCGTCATCGTCCGCCTGCCCTTCGCCGTGCCCACCGACCCCATCTACCAGGCCCGCTCCTCCCTCTACGACATGCCCTTCGAGGAGTACGCCCTGCCGCAGGCTATTCTGCGCTTCCGCCAGGGCTTCGGCCGCCTCATCCGCACCAAGACCGACCGCGGCGTGCTGCTCGTCCTCGATCGCCGGATCACGGCGCGTCGCTACGGCGAGAGCTTCCTGCGCTCCCTGCCGCGCTGTACCATGCGCGAGCTGCCCTCCCGCGATATCGCCGGCGCTGTCGAAGAGTGGCTCGTGTGACGCAGCTCTTCGCTGCAGGACGAGGCCGTCCGGTCCAAACGCCTGCGCCTCTCCCGCCTTGAACACTATGACCTCGATGCGATGCCCTGGCTCGCCAACGCCCTCGCGCCCGAATGGCAGGTCGACGACTGTGCCGCCGCCATCGAGTCAGGCAGCGCCGCCCTCGTCTCCGACCCGAACGGCGCTGCCGTTGGCGCCTGCATCGTCGGCTTCGACGCGCCGGTCGAAGGCGCCGTCAGCATCCCCCTCGTCGCCGTCGAGCCGGAGCAGCGCTATCGCGGCCTCGGCAGCGAGGCGGCGCTGGCCCTGGAGCAGCACCTGCGCGCCCGCTTGGCCGCCGAGCGCATTTACGCGCCCGTGCCGGACGGCCGCGGCCTCGCCGTGTACTTCTGGCTGCGTCTCGGCTACCGGCCGCTGCTCAAAGAGATGGCGCCGTGGCCCCTCGCCAGCCTCAACGCGGCCTCGCCGCCCGGCATCTGGCTCCTGCGCGACCAGACGTAAGGTGATGGACTCTGCGGCATTCATGCTGCAGCTTGATCCTCCGTATCGTCCTCGTAGCTGCGGCATCCATGCGCAGGCTTCCGCCTCACGTGAACGCGGATCGTTGTTACCGCTCATCCTGAGGCTCTCGAAGGATGGGGAAAGCTCCATGGATCCTGTTGCATCTTCGACTGCACAGGCTGCCGCACAGTAGGCAACAACCCGCCCGGGTCCTATGCTGCACCGGAGGAGGCGCCCCATGGACCAGGTCTACGCCTACATCGACGGCCACGTCGACGCCGCGCTGCAGGACGTCATCGAGTACTGCAAGCTGCCCAGCGTCAGCGCTCTCGGCCGGTCGATCGAGGAGACGGCGCGCTACACCGAAGCGCTGCTGCAGGCGGAGGGCTTCGAGACTCGCATCCTCCCCAAGCCCAACGGCGCCTTCCCTGTCGTCTACGGCGAGCAGGCCGGCGCCGGTCCGCGCACCCTGATGCTCTACAACCACTACGACGTGCAGCCGCCGGACCCGCTGGACGAATGGACTGCCGATCCCTTCGAGCCGGCCCGCCGCGGCGACCGCGTCTACGGCCGTGGCACCTCCGACAACAAGGGCAATATCATCTCCCGCCTGCTGGCCGTCCGCGCCCTAAAGCAGCGCTTCGGCGGCCTGCCCTGCAACGTCAAGTTCTGCATCGAGGGCGACGAGGAGATCGGCAGCCCGCAGGTCGATCCCTTCCTGCGCCAATACCGCGACCTGCTGCGCTCGGACGCCTGCATCTGGGAGGGCGGCTACGCCTTCTTCGACGGCAGCCCGACTCTGATGCTGGGCGTGAAGGGCCTGCTCTACGTCGAGCTGGAGGCAAGGGGCCCCAGCCGCGACGTGCACTCCTCCTACGCCACCATCATCCCCAACCCGGCCTGGCGTCTCGCCTGGGCCATCGCCAGCCTCAAAGGCCCCGACGAGCGCATCCAGATCGACGGCTTCTACGACGGCGTGCGCTCGCCCAGCGAGGAAGAGCTGGCGACGCTGCGGATCATGCCGGATGAGAGCAGCCAGATGCTCGCCGACCTCGGCATCGACCACGCCGTCCTCGACGTGCAGGGCGTGCCGTACAACCGTCGCCACATCCTCGAGCCGACCTGTACCATCGACGGCCTGCGTTCCGGCTACCAGGGCCCCGGCGCCAAGACGATCCTGCCCGCCTCCGCCGTCGCCAAGATCGACTTCCGCCTCGTTGTCGACCAGGACCCGGAGGACATCGTCCGCAAGCTGCGTGCCCATCTCGACAAGCAGGGCTTTGATGACATAACGATTCGCCAGTTCTCGACCGAGCGCGCCTCACGCACCGACGTCGCAGACCCCTTCGTCGATCTCTGTCAGCAGGCTGCCGGTGACGCCTACGGCCGCCCCGCCTACCTCGTGCCAAGCTTCCCTGCGACCGGGCCCATGTACCACTTCTCGCAGGAGCTGCAGATGCCGTGCGTGCTGGCAGGCGTCAACTACATCGGCGGCCGCGACCACGCCCCGGACGAGCACATCCGCGTCGAAGACTTCCGCCTCGGCACGCGCCACATCGCCGCCATCCTGCAGCGCTTCGGCCAAACGTAGCGCTCGAGCGCAGGGGTAGCGGGGGCGAAGCCCATGCGGGGGGAGTCTGAGGGGTCTCCCCTCAGGACTATCTTCCTTCTGTGGGGTGGGGGCGGAGCAGCCTGCAAGGATGCGCAGCAAGCGCGGCAACGAAAAAGGCACTTCTCGAGAAGATGTCATCACGTCGTCAATCCGGAGCCTTGGCGGGACGAAGCTGAAGCTGCGTCCCTACGTTCACCCCATCGTCATTGCGAGGAGCACATGCCGTTCGCGCCACTTGGGGCGGAGCAGGGGTAGCGGGGGCGCAGCCCATGCGCGGTGGGTCTGGGAGGTGTCCTCCCAGTACTCCCCCAAGGAGGGGTGGGGGCGAAGCAGCCTGCAAGGATGCGCAGCGAGCGTGGCAACGGTGGCGAAGGCCACAGGTGGTCGCCCAGAGCCAGACTCTTCACTCCGTTCAGGCCGACGACGTCAAGAGGGAGCATGAGCGACGAAGCAATCCCGGCCGCCCTGTCTCGTCGTCAGAAGAAGGCTGGCTAGCTGCTGCGACGGCGGCGCCGCCGTCGCTGTGGCGGCTGCCCCGCGTTCGCCTCGCGCTGCGCCGCGTTGCGTGCCGCGACGATACGCCGCTCGCGCTCGTCCTCCTCGGCGCGCTCGATCTGGTTCTCGAGGCGCCGCTGGCGCCATGTGTGCGTGATCAGGTGGGCGGTGCCAAAGGAGAGGAAGAACAGCGAGAGCGTGAATACGAGGAACAGGTCGTTGAGCAGGCCGATCAGTAACGTTGCCAGCATCGCCCCGGCCGCCACGCCGTAGAGCGTAGGGAAGCTGAAGAAGTTCCAGCCGGTCTGTTGCCTGTTGCCCTGCCGTCTTGCCATCAGGTTTACTGTGTCTCCCCGTCGAGGCCGCGCCGTACCAGCTCGACCTCGTCCCCGCGCGTTTGCACCTGCCCCAGGAGGCGCGCCCGTCGCAACCGCTCCAGCGCTTCGCCCAGCGCTTCGCCCTGCTCGATGCCCATCGCCAGCAGGTCGCGGCCGTTGAGCAGCGGCTTCACCTGCCGCCACCGGCTCAAGTATGCCTCGCAGGTCGCGCCCGCCGCCCCCATGTCGGCGACGGTCAACGCCCAGACCGCCCCGGGCGCCGCGTGCTCCAGCAGCGCAACGGCCGCGACCGGGTCTGCGGCTGCTCCGGCCAGCTTATCGGATAGGCGGCGCAGGCGCACGAAGTCGAGCAGCGCCTTTTCGACGCGTCCCGCCAGGTGCAGCCGCTCGCTGATCGCCGCCGCCACACGCTCGTCCGCATTGATGGCGAGCAGGCAGAAGCCCAGCTCGTCTGTCCGGGCCGGGTGGCGCGCCGCCAGCGCCTCACCCCAGCGCTCGACGATGTTCTCGTCGACGCGTAGGGCGGGGTGGATGGCCCGCAGCAGACCGAGCTGCTGCGCCAACCACGCGCCAGCTGCCGCGCCCGGCTCGTCGAACAGCAGGGCCAGCTCCCGGCGCAGGCGCGGCCCGCTGATCCCGTCCAGGAAGGCCAGGTCGCGCCGCAGCCAGGCTTCGGTCGCCGCCTCGAAGCGGAAGCCGAGGCGCGCGGCGTAGCGTACGCCTCGCAGCATCCGTGTGGCGTCGTCCTGGAAGCTCTGCTCGTGCAGCACGCGCAGCACGCCGTGCTCGACGTCCTCCCGTCCGCCGGACGGGTCGACGATCTCGCCGGCCGGCGCCGTGAGCCGCAGTGCCATCGCGTTGATCGTGAAGTCGCGCCGCCGCAGGTCGTCCCGCAGCGGCGCCGGCTCGACGTCCGGCAGGGCGCCGGGATGGGCGTACGTCTCGCTGCGCGTGCGCGCCAGGTCGACCACGAAGCCGTTACCGCTCACCGTGGCCGTGCCGAAGCGCGGGTGTAGCACGGCGCGCCCGCCGGCGCGCTGGGCCACGGTCGTCGCCAGGGCGGCCGTGTCTCCCTCCACCGACAGGTCGAGGTCGACGTGGCTGCGGCCCAGCAGCAGGTCGCGTACGGCGCCGCCCACGAGAAACAGCGCCGCGTCCTGCTCCTCGCAGACCGCGACGCACAACTGCAGCGCCGTGCGCGCCTCGTCCGAGAGGCCCGCATGCAACCGTTCGATGACACTATCGTGCTCGCTCATGATCTGTTAGGTAGCTTACACGCTCGACTCAATTCGTCTTGACAGGTCGAGCAGCTCATACCTATGATCGCCCTTGATCCCGGACTCTGGCCGCGCGTGTTTTTGCTTCGGCAGACGTCCGATTTCAGTGAGGCTACCTCGCTGAAGGAAGGAAGCTGGGTGACCGCACCACCCTCGTCCCTCGCTTCGAGAAGTTTGACCGTCAGTCTCTGCGCGGCGTCTGCTTTACCGGCTCAATCCTCTGATAGGTCCCTTCGCCCGTGTCTGTAGAGTCCGAAGTCTCCGCCAAGCTCGGTATCACCTTCAAACACGACGCCATCCTGCGCGAGGCGTTCGTCCACCGTTCTTACCTCAACGAGAACCAGTCCGAGAATCTCGAGTCCAACGAGCGCCTAGAGTTCTTCGGCGATGCCGTGCTCAGCTACGTCGTCGCCGAGCGGCTGTTCCGCGACTGCCCTTCCTGCGACGAGGGCGAGCTCACCGAATGGCGCGGCTACCTCGTCAAGCGCGACAGTCTGGCGCGCTTCTCGAAGCAGCTCGCCCTCGGCGACTACCTGCTGCTCGGCCGCGGCGAAGAGGCCGCCGGCGGCCGTGAGCGCGCCGCCAACCTCGCCAGCCTCTTCGAGGCCGTGGTCGGCGCCATCACCATCGACCGCGGCTTGACGGTGGCGCGCAAGTTCATCTTCGACGCCATCGGCGACGAGATCGACCTGCGCGGCCGTCCCACGCCGATCGACCCCAAGTCGAAGTTGCAGGAAGTTGTGCAGGCCCGCTGGCAGCGCGCCCCAAGCTACCGCACCGTCAAGGAGGAAGGCCCCGAGCACCGCAAGGTGTTCACCGTCGAAGTGTCGGCGCATGGCACCGTCCTGGGGACCGGTACCGGCCTCAGCAAGCAGGAGGCGGAGCGCCAGGCAGCTGGCAAGGCGCTGGACGAGTTCGATAGCGCGGTTGTCGACCAGGCGGCGGAGTCCGACTAGCCATGTACCTCAAGCGTCTGGACCTGCAGGGCTTCAAGAGCTTCGCCAACCACACGGTCTTCGATTTCGGCCCCGGCATCACCGCCGTCGTCGGCCCCAACGGCTCTGGCAAGAGCAACGTCGCCGAGGCCCTCCGCTGGGTCCTCGGCGAGCAGTCGTCGCGCAGCGTGCGCGCCCGGCGGCTGGAGGACGTCATCTTCTCCGGCTCCAGCCAGAAGTCCCCCGTCGGCATGGCGGAGGTGGCGATGACGCTGGACAACGCGGAGGGCTGGCTGCCCGTCGACTACAGCGAGGTCGTCATCAGCCGCCGCGTCTTCCGCAGCGGCGAGAGCGAGTACCTGATCAACAAGAACAAGGTGCGCCTGCGGGACGTTATGGACCTGCTGCTGCGCGCCCAGGTTGGCCAGAACAGCTACGCCTTCATGGGCCAGGGCCTCGTCGACGAGGTGCTCGTCATGCGCCCCGACGAGCGGCGCCGTCTCCTGGAAGAGGCGGCCGACGTGCGCCTGCTGCGCCAGCGCCTGGACGAGGCGCGCGACCGCCTCTCCGCCACGCGCGAGAACCTCGAACGCGTCAATCTGCTCATCGAGGAGATCGGCCCGCGCCTGGCTCAGCTCGAGAAGCAGGCATCGCGTGCCATCGAGCACGGCCGTCTCGCCCGCGAGCTCTCCGACACGCTGCGCGAGCTCTACACGCAGCAGTGGACCGTAACCCAGGACGCCCTCACCGCCGCCCGTGCCTCCTTCGACCAGAAGCAGCAGGAGCTCGCCGTTGCCAATGACGAGGCGCGTGCCTGCGAGGAAGGTCTGACCGCCCTCTCGACCGCCGTCGTCGAGCGCGAGCAGGAGCTCGCCAGCCGCCGTCAGCGCCACCGCGCCCTCTCCGATCAGGTGCACAACCTGGAGCAGCGCCTGGGCTTCGACCGCGAGCGCCGCGAAGGTCAGACGCGCCGTCGCGCCGAGATCGAGGCCGAGTTGCAGTCGCTGCGGGACGAGCGCGCGGACCTGCAGCATGCCATCGCCAACGATCAGGAGCGCGCCCTGGCCGTCGCCCCCGAGATCGAAGAAGCGAAGAGCCTGATCGCCACGCGCCGGCAGGAGCTCAACTCCCTCGAGCAAGAGCAGTCCGGCCTGCGCCGCCGCATCGCCGAGAGCGAGGACCGCATGCGCCGCGCCGAGCGCGCCATCGCCGACGCCGAGAGCGGCCTGCGGCGCATCGCCGACGAAGAAGCGCGCGACGAGAACGAGCGCGGCCGCCGCGCCGATCGTAAGCAGACGCTCGTCGCCCAGCTCTCGGAGATCGGCCGCGAGTTCCGCGTGCTGCAGGAGAACCTGCGCGGCCTTGAACGCGAAATCGAAGACACGGAGCAGGAGCGTATCGGCCTCGCCGCCATGGTGGAGTCGGGCCGCACCGACCTGCGCCGTCTCGAAGACGAGGCCCTGCAGACCGAGAGCCGCCTCAACCAGCTGCGCGGCCGCGAGGAGTTGCTGCGCCGCCTGCACAACGCCCAGGAGGGCGTCGACTCCGGCGCGCGCTTCCTTCTTGGCGAAGGCGGCGCCCAGCGCACCCAGGTCGCCGAGGGTCTCATCGGCCTCATCCGCGACATCATCCGCGTGCCGCCCGGCCTGGAGCGCGCCATCGAGGCGGCGTTGGCCGAGAACTTGCAGGCGCTGGTTTTCGAGAACCTCAAAGCCGCCGTCGACGCGCTGCAGCTGCTGGAGCAGGGCGAGCAGGGCCGCGCCCTCGTCTATCCCCTCGACGCCGTCAAGGTCAGCCCGCCCCTCAACCTGATCCGTGAGAAGGGCCTCGTCGACGTGGCCTCGCGCCTCGTGCGCTGCGAGCCGCCCTACCGGCCCCTGATTGACGCGCTGCTCGGCCGCACCATCGTTGTTGAAGACATCAACTTCGGCATGCAGGTCCTCCGGCGCGGCCTCGGCGCCGTCGTCACCATGGACGGCTACCTGCTGCGCCCTAACGGCGCCATCAGCGGCGGCGTCGCCAAGGCTGCCAGCGAGTCGTTCAGCCGCCAGCGTGAGCTGGACGAGCTGCCGGACCAGATTGCCGCGACTGCCGCTCGCAAAGCCGACCTCGACCACCGCGTCGAGCGCGAGCGGGACGCCTTCGAGGGCTCGACCCGTGCGTTGCTCAAGGTCGAGCCGCTGCTGCAGCAGCTGCGCAATCAGCACAACCAGGCCCAGATCGAGCTGCACGAGAACCGCGGACGCCTCATCATGATGCGCAGTGAAGCCCGTAGCCTGTGGAGCGAGCTCAGCCGCGACGATGCCTCCGCCGACGGCCGGGCACGTCTCGCCCGCTACGCCGAAGAGCGCGCCCAGGCGGAAGCCGAAGCTGCCGCTGCCGCCGCAGAGCTACAGCAGGACCGCCAGGCGCTCACGCTGCTTACCTCCCACCGCAGCGAGGCCATTGACGCCGTCTCCGAGGCCGCTGCCGCCCACGCCGACCTCGAAGGCGAAGCGCGCTCTCTCACCCGTCAGATCGAGCTCGTGCAGTCCAGCCTGGCCCGTGTCGAAGCGCGCCTCAAGGACCGCGAGGAGTCACTGCGCACTATCGACGCGGAGATGAAGACTATGGGCGAGCGCGACGACACTGAGACGGTGGAGCTTGCCGCCCTCAGTCAGGAGCTGCAGGCGCTCACCACCGACCTGGAGCCGGCCGAGGGCGAGCTGCAGCACCTCATGAGCCGCGAGCGCAGCATGCGCGACCAGCTCAACGGTGCCCGCTCCCGCCTTCTCGCCGCGGAGCGGGCCCACCTCGAGACTGAGAACGCCGTCGCCCTGCGTAGCGAGGAGATCGCAGCGCTGCGCGAGACCATCCTCGCGGAGGGCTTTCAGATCGAGGGCCACAGCGTCCTGCCAATGACCGCGTCCCGCCCCGAGCCGAATCCTCAATCTGCCCCCGACGTGCAGGCGCCGCAGCTGCCTGAGATCCGCGGCGCCGCCGACATCGACATCGATGCCCTGCGCCAGCGCGTCACGCAAATACGCAACCGCATCCGCAGCCTCGGCCCCATTAACGAGCAGGCTCAGGCCGACTACGGCGAGAGCAAGGAGCGCTACGACTTCCTCAACAGCCAGGTCGAGGACCTGCGCGGCTCCGAGGAGACCCTGCTCACCGCGATCGAGGAGTTGGAGAACAACATCCGCGAGCGCCTGACCGAGACGTTCGCCATTGTCGACCGCGAGTTTCAGCGCTACTTCGCCTCGTTCTTCAACGGCGGTGTCGGCAAGCTGGTGCTCACCGACCCGGATGACATGGCCAACACAGGTATCGAGATCACGGGCCAGCCCGCCGGCAAGCGCGTCCACGCTCTCGCCATGCTCTCGGGCGGCGAGCGCGCCCTCACCGCGCTGGCGCTGCTCCTTGCCCTGCTGGAGGCTCACCCGTCGCCCATCTGCGTCTTGGACGAGGTCGACGCGGCGTTGGACGAGAGCAACGTTGGCCGCTTCGTCGATGCGGTGAAGGACCTCGGCAAGAAGACGCAGTTCATCGTCATCACGCACAACCCTCGCACCGTCGAAGCCGCCGACTCCATCTACGGCGTCTCGATGGGCGCCGACAGCACCTCCCGCATCCTCTCCGTCCGCCTCGATAACTGATTCGTTGGCCGTCATCGGACGCCCTGCTAAGATCGTGAGGATCGCTTCCTAGACCGAAGCCGAGTTCGCAGCACCAGGAGTCTGCCCTTGCCGCTGTTCCGACGCGCCGCCCCCCAGGTCCAGGTCGAAGAGAAGACCGAAGTTGCCCTGACGCGAACCCGCAAGAGCTGGTTCGGACGCATCACCGGCATCCTCGACCGCGGCAACATCGACGAAGACCTTTGGCTGGAGCTCGAGGAGGTCCTCCTCGGCGCCGATGTCGGCGTCTGGACCACGGAGAAGGTCCTCGAGCGGGTCAAGGAGCGCGTCGAGAAGGAGCATCTCCGCGACGCCCACGACGTGCGCCTCATCCTCAAGGAAGAGCTCATGGCCATCCTCACCTCGGTGCCGTTGCGCGGCGCCCTCTGGGGCGAGAACGTCACAGACCCGCCGCGGCCGGGCATTATCCTCGTTGTAGGCGTCAACGGCACCGGCAAGACGACTACGATTGGCAAGCTGGCACGCCTCTATCAGCGCGAGGGCGAGAGCGTCGTCCTCGCCGCCGGCGATACCTTCCGCGCCGCTGCTATCGACCAGCTCAAGAGCTGGGCCGAGCACGTCGGCGCCCAGATCGTTGCCCACCAGGAAGGCTCCGACCCCAGCGCCGTCGCCTTCGACGCCATCGGCGCCGCGCAGAGCCGCGACGCCGCCGTCGCCATCATCGATACGGCCGGCCGCCTGCACACGAAGTTCAACCTGATGGAAGAGCTGCGCAAGATCCGCCGCGTCATCGAGCGCAAAGACCCGGTCGCGCCCCACGAAGTGCTGCTGGTCCTCGACGCCACGACGGGCCAGAACGCACTCCTGCAAGCCAAGGCCTTCACCGAGGCCGTCGATGTCACCGCAATCGCCCTGACCAAGCTGGACGGTACCTCCAAAGGAGGCATCGTCTTCGCCATCTCCGATGAGTTGGGCCTGCCGGTCCGCTTCGTCGGCACCGGCGAAGGCGAGGACGATCTCAGCCCCTTCGACGCCGAAGCCTTCGTCGAAGCCCTCTTCGAGTAGCGCCCTGTCGACAGTGAAGGTGCTGGACTGGATGAAGGCACGAAAGGCAGGGGCAGCGGGGGCGCAGCCCATGCGGGGGGAGTCTGAGGGGTCTCCCCTCAGGTTTCTTACCCTCACCTCCCTGCAAAGCAGGGAGGTAAACCCTGGGGTTGGGAGCGGGGACCCCTCATGCTTTCCGTCGGCTCTGCGGCCCTGGTTAGGACAGGTTTTTTCGCTTCCCTACAAGTGCGCTCGCTGCGACTCCGCGAAATTAACCCGACTAGGCAGTAGCGCCGGGCTAGGGCCGCTCGGGAGTTGATGGTCGCACAAACCTTCGCCTGGTGGCTGGCCATTGAGGCCATCGGTTTCCTCGTTTTACCCATCGTTTTCGTCGTCTTCCAGCGCTTGCCGGGCCGAGGCTACGCCTTCTGCAAACCGGTCGGCCTGCTGCTGGGCGGCTACCTGTTCTGGCTGGCGCTCTCACTGCACCTTCTGCCCAACCGGCCCGGCAGCATCGTCTGGGCCGTCTTGCCGCTGGCCATCGTTTCGGCCCTGCTCCTGCGGTTGCGTTGGGCCGAGCTGCGCCGCGCCGCCGAGGAGCGCTTCTGGTACATCGTCGCCGTCGAGGCCATCTTCTTTTTCGCACTGTTCGCCGCCGCCCACCTGCGCTCCTTCGTGCCGCAGATCACCGGTACCGAGAAGCCGATGGACCTCATGATGATCAACGCGGCCAGCCGCAGCCGCTACTACACGCCCAGCGACCCGTGGCTCTCCGGCTTCGGCGTCAGCTACTACTACTTCGGCTACGTCATCCAGGCGGCGCTGGCCAAGGTCGCCGCCGTTCCCACCGCCACCGCTTTCAACCTGGGGCTGGCAAGCACCGCCGGCCTCGCCGCGACGGCCGCCTTCGGCCTGGGCTACGGAATCGCTCGCCTTGCTCGGCGCGCCAGTTTCGCGACGGGCGTTGCCGTCGGCCTCGTCGCCATCGTTTTCGTCGCCATCCTTGGCAACCTCGAAGGCGTGCTCGAGTTCGGCGCCGCCAACGGGGCCCTGACGACGAGCATCACCAACGCGGTCGATATCGCGAACCTGAGCTCGGCGCGAGACAGCACCGCCTGTCTCATCCCGCTGCCCGGTCACTGCCTCGCCTACCCCAACGAGCAGTCGAGCTTCTGGTGGTGGTGGCGCGCTACCCGTATCTCGCCCGACGCGAGCACGATTACCGAGTTCCCCTTCTTCAGCTTCCTGCTCGGCGACCTGCATCCGCACGTCATGGCGATTCCCTTCGTGCTCAGCGCCTTCGGCCTCAGCCTCTCCTTCTGGGCCTCGCGCCGTCTCCTCGACTTCGCCACCTGGCGTGCGGCGCCGCCGTTGCTGCTCGTCTCGGCGCTTCTCGTCGGCGGTCTCGGCTTCATGAACACGTGGGATCTGCCTACCTTCGGCTTCTTGCTGGCGGCGCTCGCCTTCGCGCGCAACCTCGCGGTCATGCGCGACCTGCGGCTGGCCGTCAGGGCGTCGCTGGGCTTCCTCGTGCCGCTGTTCGCGCTTGCGGCGCTGCTCTATACGCCTTTCTACGTCAGCTTCTCCAGCCAGGCCAGCGGTCTCGATGCCGTAACCAACGGCGCCACCCGGCCGATGCAGAGCTTCCTGTTCTGGGCGCCGCTGGTCAGCGTCAGCCTACCCTTGCCGCTGGCATTACTCGTCCGTAACGGCTTCAGACTGCGCCGCTACGACGTGCCCCTGGCGCTGGGTGTTCCCGTCGTGCTGCTGCTGCTCTGGGCGGCGCGGGTGCTAGCCTACGGCGGCTCGTCTCTGCCCGACGCGATCTCGGCGCGGGGCTGGAACTGGGGCACGTTCCTCTTTTTCGCTGCCGGCCTCGGCGTCTGTCTCCTCGCCCTTCGCCGCGTCCTCGAAGCCGATGACGAGGGTCCGGACGCAACGCCCGAAGACATGGCGCTCGTCCCCGTCCTCATCGCCATGTCGGTCGGTATGCTGCTGCTGATCGGCGCCGAGCTGTTCTACATCCACGACGTGTTCAACAGCCGGCTCAACACCGTCTTCAAGCTGGGTTACCAGGCGTGGCTGCTGCTGGCCGTCAGCGGCGCCTACAGCGTCTGGTGGCTGATCGCGCGCTGGCGGCCGCCGACTGGCTCCCGCCTCGACGTGGTGCGCGGCGTCTGGGCGGCGACGGCGTTTCTCATTTTCGTCGGCGCCATGCTCTATCCCCTCGGCGCCGTCCTCTCGCGCACCGGCGGCAATCCGCTCTTGGGCTCCGGCCGCACCCTGGACGGCCTCGTCGACTATCGCGACACGGCCCCCAGCGATGTCGTGGCCGCGGACTGGCTGCGCGGGCACGCCCTTCAGGGCGAGACGCTCGTCGAGGCCGTCGGCAACGACTACTCGGACACGGGCCGCATGTCGGAGTGGTCCGGCGTACCGAGCGTCCTGGGTTGGTCGGGGCACGAGGTGCAATGGGGCCGCAGCAGCACGATGATCGGCCAGCGCATCGCCGATGTGAACCAGCTCTACACGACGGACTCGCTGGCAGAAGCGATGGCGATCCTGCAAAAATATGACGTGACCTATGTCGTCGTCGGCAAGCAGGAGCGCGCCAAGTATCCCTCCGCCGGGCTGGACAAGTTCCAGAACGGCCTGGTGCAGGTCTACCAGACCGGCGACACCGTGATCTATCGATTACCGATCGAGGCGCCAGCCGCCTCGACCAGCGCCGGGCCTTGACGGAGCGCCTCCTTGGCTGAAGCTGCCCTCGGTCGAACTGCCAGCATCCCGCGACTGCGCGTCAACGCTGTCGAATGGGTTGTTGCCCACCGCGAAGTCATCGTCGTCGCCTCGATCATGACGCTGGCGGCCGTGTTGCGCCTCTGGGACCTCGGCGCCCGCGCCTTGCACCACGACGAGAGCCTGCACGCCGAGTTCGCCTGGTATCTCTACCAGGGCCGCGGCTACGTGCATGACCCGCTCATGCACGGGCCCTTCCAGTTCCACGCCGTCGCGGCCATCTATTTCCTCTTCGGCGCCACCGACTTTACGGCGCGCCTGCTGCCGGCCATGTTCGGCACCATCCTGGTCGGCATGCCGTACCTGCTGCGACGCCAGATCGGCATGAAGGCGGTGATCATCGCCGCCGTCCTGCTCTGCTTCTCGCCTTCGATCCTCTACTTCAGCCGCTTCCTGCGAAACGACATCTACATCGCCGTCTTCATGTTCGGCATCGTCATCTGCATCTGGCGCTACCTGGACGAAGTCAAGCTGCGCTGGCTCTACGGCCTCGCCCTCCTTATGGCGCTGAGCTTCGCCACGAAGGAGGTGACGTTCATCAACGTCGCCATCCTGCTTCTCTACCTCGACATCATGCTGGCGGTCGAGCTGGGCCGCCGCCGCGACGACGAAGAGGGCCTGAGCGGCTCCAGAGTTGCGCTTCGCACCCTCGGTTTCCTGCCCATCGCCTGGGCCGTCGCTGCCTTCTGGCCGCTGCTCGGCAAGAAGCCCTACGGCCGCGACGCGCTGCCGCCGGTGGGCGACCTGCTCGTGCTCGTCGGCGTGCTCTGTCTGCCGCAGCTCTCCGCCGCGGTGCAGATCCTGCCCTTCGTCGGCGACGCCGGCTACAACGCCTCTTCCGAGCATGGGCTGCGCCTCGCCATGGTCGTCATCACCCTGATCGCGTCGGGCTACATCGGCCTGCTTTGGCGGCCGAAGGTCTTCTTAATCTGCGCCGCGTTGTTCTACGTCCCCTTCGTCCTGCTGTTCACGACCTTCTTCACGAACATGAACGGTTTCTTCAGCGGCATCTGGGGCTCGCTGGACTACTGGCTGGCCCAGCAGGACGTACGGCGCGGCAATCAGCCCGGCTACTACTACGCCTTGATGACACCGCTATACGAGTTCCTGCCGCTCCTTGTCACCCTCGCCGGCTCCTTCTGGCTCATCCGCAAAGGCGACTCCTTCCGCCGCTGGCTGCCCTTCTGGTTCGTCTTCACCTTCGCCGGTCTCTCCTACGCCGGCGAGAAGATGCCCTGGCTCGAGGTGCATATCGCTCTGCCGCTCTGCATCGCCGCCGCCGTCATCCTCGCTCACCTCATCGACGTCCTCGAGTTCGACAATCGCCGCTGGATCATGGCGGCCGGCGCTGCGATAGCGACCGCGGCCGCCGTCATGCTGCTCGTAGACGGCCATTCGACGCCGGTGCTGCTGGCCGGGGCGATCATCGCCGGCTGCCTGGTCGGCTGGGCTATCGGGGCGGCCTTCGGCGGCTTCAAGATGCTGGCCCGGGCCGTCGTCACCATCGTCATCGCCGCCCTCTTCACGCTGACGGTGCGCGCCAGCATCACCGCGTCCTTCGCGCACGGCGATACGCCGGTCGAGATGCTGGTTTACACCCAGACCTCGCCAGACATCACCAATCTCGTCCACCGCATCGATGCCCTGGCCAAGGACAGCGGCCTCGGCTACAACCTGCCCATCGTCGTGGATGGCACCGATGGCTATGCCTGGCCCTGGGCCTGGTACCTGCGCAACTACCACGACGTCGCCTATATCAACGACGTTGCCTCCTACGACAAGAAGGAAGGTTCCGTGCTGCTGGTCAACGCCACCAACGCGGGCAAGGTCGACGCCACCGGCTACGACCAGCAGGCCTATAAGCACCGCTGGTGGTTCGACGAGACCTATCGCGGCCTCACGCTGAGCAAGGTCGTCGATATCGCTACCACGCCGTCGCGGCTGCAGTCGCTGGCCGACTTCTTCCTGCACCGCCGTCCGGCGCAGGGCAACACCGGCTCCGTCGATGGCGTCGCCTTCTTCCCGCAGAGCCTCAGCGCCTTCGACACCGGCAAGGTGGTCACGCCGCCGGCCAAGCCCTCGACCCTGCCCGACGGCCGCATTCTCTTCGGCCGTAGCGGCACCGGCCCCGGCGACCTCCTGCAGCCCGCGGGCATCGCCGTCGACCCCGGCGGCAACATCTGGGTCGCCGATGCGCGCAACAATCGTCTCAACCGCTACGACAGCAGCGGCAACTTCGTCGACTCGCTCGCGACCAGCGGTTCGGCTCCCGGCGACGTCAACCAGCCATGGGCGGTAACGGTCGACAGCCAGGGCTACGTCTACGTCGCCGACACGTGGAACCACCGCATCGAGAAGTTCTCGCCCGACCTGCAGTTCGTCGCCGCCTGGGGCACTCCCTCCGCCGACGCGAACGCGCCCCTCGACCTGTTCGGCCCGCGCGATATCACCATCGGTCCGGACGGCACCCTCTGGTTCACCGACACCGGCCACAAGCGCATCGTCAACATCACCACCGACGGCCAGCCTATCGCCGTCTACGGCGGCCCCGGCAGCGACATTGGCCAGTTCAACGAGCCGGTCGGCATCACCTTCGGGCCCGACGGCCGCCTCTACGTCGCCGACACCTGGAACGGCCGCATCCAGAGCTTCGCCACCGGCGCGCCGCAGCAGATCGATACCCACCGATCCCGGTAGCGCTCCTATAGCCAGTGTTCCCGCCTCGGCCCAGCCGATTACGCCGCTCACCGACCCCATAGAGTTCGACGTCGGCTGGACCAGCCAGGACGTCCTCGCCAAGCCCTACGTCGCCGTCCTCGCCGACGGCCGCGTCGTCGCCACCAAGCCCGAGGACGGCTCGCTCGTCATGTTCGCGCCGGATGGCTCCAGGCTCGGCTCCTGGGTGCCCGTGCCGGGCGGCCTGCCCGTCGGCATCGCCGCCCTGCCGGACGGTGGCTTCGTCTTCGGCGACGCCACCAGCGGCCAGGTGCAGATCGTGCCGCTCAGCGCCATCGACGGCCTGTTCCAGTAACGAGACCGGCCGACCTCACCCCTGGCTGGCGCCATCCCCTCTCCGATTTCGGAGAGGGGGCCAAGGATGAAGTGCCCCGCGTTGACCCCCGGAGGCCGTCTGGCCATAATGCGAACTACACCCCAGGGCTGACCCTCATCTCCCGCCACGAGGATCCAGGCCCGCCTTTTGTAGACAACGAGGAGCGACAGTTGCCGGACCTTGACGCCCTGCGGCGCAGCGCGCTCGCCGAGCTTGCCGCCGCCGCCGACAGCACGGCCCTGGAATCGTGGCGCATCAGCTTCTTGGGCCGGCAGGGCGCCGTCACGCAGGTCCTGCGTAGCCTCGGCTCGCTGCCCCAGGAGGAGCGCCGCAGCGTCGGGTCCGCCGCCAACGCCCTGCGCGACGAGCTCGAGACCGCCTACAAGGCGCGAGAGGGAGAGGTCAACGAGGCCGCCATCGCCGACCTCGAAGCCGGCTCTTTCGACGTCAGCCTGCCGGGCCGCCGCGGCCTCGTCGGCCGCCTGCATCCCATCACCCAGACGATGCGCGACATGCTCGGCGAGCTCGGCGCCATGGGCTTCCAGGTCACGGAAGGCCCGGAGGTGGAGACGGACTACTACAACTTCGAGGCGCTACGTATCCCCAAGTACCACCCGGCGCGCGACACGCAGGACACCGTCTGGCTCGACAACAAGCAGGATGGCGAGCGCTTCATGCTGCTGCGCACCCAGACGTCGCCCAACCAGGTGCGCTTCATGGAGAAGAACGACCCGCCCATCCGCGTCGCCGTGCCCGGCCGCGTCTACCGCTACGAGGCGACCGACGCCACCCACGAGTGGATGTTCCACCAGATCGAGCTGCTGGCCGTGGACGAAGGCCTGTCCATGCGCCACATGAAGGGGACGCTGACCCAGTTCGCCCAGTCGCTCTTCGGCCGCGACCGGCCCGTGCGCTTCCGCTGCGACTACTTCCCCTTCGTCGAGCCGGGCGCCGAGGTGGCGATCCAGTGCGGCCTCTGTCACGGTGCCGGCTGCCGCTCCTGCGGTAACGAGGGCTGGCTCGAGATCGGCGGCGCCGGCATGGTGCATCGCGAGATTCTCGAGAACGTCGGCTACGACGCCGATCGCTATACCGGCTTCGCTGCCGGCTTCGGCGTCGAGCGCATCGCCATGCTGCGCCACGGCATCGACGACATTCGCTACTTCTTCAGCAACGACCTGCGCTTCCTGCGTCAGTTTTAGGTGCCGCTATGCTTGTATCGCTCAAGTGGTTGTCTGATTACGTGCCGTTGACCCTCCCAGTGGAGGAGCTGGCCGAGCGTCTCACGCTGGCCGGCGTCAAGGTGGAGCACATCTCGGCGCTGGGTGATGCGTGGGACGGCGTCTTCGTCGGCGAGGTGCTGGACGTCAAGCAGCACCCCAACGCCGATCGCCTGCGCCTCGTCTCCGTCGACCTGCACGACTCGGAGAAGCCCACCGTCGTCTGCGGCGCGCCCAACGTCGCCGTCGGCCAGAAGATCGCCTTTGCCAGGGTCGGCACCGAGCTGCGAGACGGCCACACGGGCGAGATGATGACTCTCAAGGCGGCCCGTATCCGCGGCATCGAGTCGGCCGGCATGGTCTGCTCCGAGCGAGAGCTGGGCCTCTCCGATCAGCACGAGGGCATCCTCGTCTTGCCGGAGGACGCGCCCATCGGCACGCCGCTGCGCCAGTACCTGGGCGACACCATCTTCGACTTCGAGATCACGCCCAACCGCCCCGATCTGATGTCGGTGCTGGGCATCGCCTGGGAGGTCGCCGCGCAGACGCACCAGAAGGTCTCGGAGCCTGAGCGCGTCTACAGCGAAACCGGCTCCGCCCCGGCGTCGCAGCGCACCTCCGTGACGATCGAGGACCGCGACCTCTGCCCGCGCTACCTCGCCGGCATCGTCGAGCGTGTGCGGGTGGGGCCGTCGCCGGACTGGATGCAGGAACGGCTGCGCGCCGCCGGCATGCGGCCCATCAACAACGTAGTAGACATAACAAACTTCGTCATGCTGGAGATGGGCCAGCCCTTGCACGCCTTCGACTACCGCAAGCTCGGCGGTCAGCGCATCGTCGTGCGCCGGGCTCGTCAGGGCGAGACTCTACGCACGCTGGACGATGTCGAACGCAATCTGACGCCCGAAATGCTGGTTATCGCTGATGCCAACAAGGCCGTGGCCGTGGCGGGCGTCATGGGTGGGGCAGAGGCAGAGGTCACCGACTCCACGAACACCATCCTCCTCGAGGCCGCGGCCTTCGACCCGGTCAGCGTGCGCCGCACCAGCAGCGCCCTCGGCCTGCGCACGGAGGCTTCGATCCGCTTCGAGAAGGGGCTCCATCCTGAGCTCGCGGCGGTCGCCGCCCGCCGCGCCATGAAGCTCCTCGTCGAGCTTACCGGCGGTCGCGCCGCCAAGGGCCTGGTCGACACGTACCCGGCCAAGCGCCCCGACACCCGAGTGGTCGTCACCAGGGAGCGCGTCGAGCGCATTCTCGGCGTCGACCTGTCGACCACCCAGGTGCGCACCTCTCTCGCCGACCTCGGCTTCGGCTGCCGCTGGGTGCCTCCGGACCGCTACGTCGTGCGCTCGCCCTACTGGCGTACAGACGTCAACCAGGCCGATGACGTCATCGAGGACCTGGCCCGCGTCATGGGCTACGACCGGCTCGAGTCGCAGCTCCTCGACGGCTCCATCCCGCGCCCGATCGACGACCCTGTGCGCCGCCTGCGCGAGAACCTCAAGGACGCGGCGGCTGCCGCCGGCCTGCAAGAAGTCATCACCTATCCGTTGACCACGACCGAGATACTGGCCCTCGTCGACCCGGCCGACAAGCTCGAGGTGCACCCGCCGCTACGTATGGAAAACCCCATGAGCAGCGAGCAGGTCGTCATGCGCACGTCGCTGCGCCACAGCCTGCTGCAGACCGTCGCTTCCAACCTGCGCCGCGAGCGTGGCACCGTCGCCGTCTTCGAGTGCGCCCGCGTCTTCCTCTCGCAATCGGATGGCCTGCCGGAGGAGCGTCAGGTGATGGTCGGCGCCGTTGGCGGCAACCGCCTCGGCCGCTGGGGTGAGCCGACCATCGAGCCCGTCGACTTCTTCGACGCCAAGGGCCTGCTGGAGGAAACCTTCGAGCGCTGCGGCGCCCACGTGGAGTTCTGCGCAGGCGAAGACTACGGCCTGCTGCGCAGCCGCACCGCTCGTCTCGAAGCCGCGGGTCAGTCCGTCGGCGTCCTGGGCCAGGTACACCCGCAGACGGCTGCCGCCTTCGAGATCGACACGCCCGTCTTCCTCTTCGAAGTCGATATCGACCAGCTTCTGCCCGCCATCGACCCATCGTCGCGATTCAGGTCGCTCTCGCGCTTCCCGTCCGTCATGCAGGACATCGCCCTGCTCGTCGGCGCCGACGTGCCCGCCGCCCGCGTCCAGGAGCTCATCGCGGCCAGCAACCTGGTCGCCGAAGCGCAGCTCTTCGATGTCTTCGAGGGCGCCCCGCTACCCGAGGGCAAGCGCTCCCTCGCTTTCGCCGTGCATTTCCAGGCGCCCGACCGCACGCTGACTGAAAAAGACGTCGCCGACGCCCGTCAGCGCATCATTCGCCGCCTGCAACACGAGCTCGGCGCCGAGCTGCGCGGCGCCTGACGCCATACTGCCCGAGCTGAGCCTGCTGCTCATCCTGAGGCTCTCGAAGGAATGAGCGAACGGTTCGGCGGATGAGCGCGCCTCGCAGCACCCCGGCCTAGTGCGCCTGTTGTAATGCTCTCCCTCTCATCTGCCCGAGACGATGCAGCGTCGTCCCCTCTCCCTCAGGGAGAGGGCCAGGGTGAGGGGTAGTCACGCTCCGCTTACTGCTGACTTGTCGCGACTGGTGCCGGACGGAGACGCTTTGCCGGCGCTCAGCATGACGGCATCTGTGCCTACCTTGCGATGGGCGAAGGGCCGACGGAGCAATCGAGGATTGCAAGCAGGGTAGCGGGGCGAAGCCCATGCGCGGAGGGTCTGGGAGGTGGCCTCCCAGTTTCCCTTTCTTCCCAGACGGGTGGGGGCGGAGCAGCGCCTCGCGATGCGGAGCAGACGCGGCGACGTCAACGGCGATACGTCCGACCCTGGATCAGGAGCGCTGTCGCCCAGAAAAATGAGACCTGGTGCCGAAGGGGGATGCTTCGCTGGCGCTCAGCATGACAGCTTGGCTGGTCGAGCCGCCGTAAGACTGCCCCGGCCTTTAGGCCGGGGTGCGAAACAGCCATCGGCCACACAACGAAAGAGGCCGGGCTTCAAAGCCCGGCCTCTCGTCATCTCGATGCCTTGATGCTGTTAGGCTAGCGCTGCCTTCGCCGTATCGGCCAGCGAGCTGAACGCCACGCTGTCCTGCACCGCCAGGTCCGCCATCACTTTGCGGTCGACGGTCACACCGGCCTTATTCAGGCCGTGGATGAACTGGCTGTAGGACAAACCGTGCTGCCTCACCGCCGCGTTGATGCGCTGGATCCAGAGGCGCCGGAACTGCCCCTTGCGGTCGAGGCGGTCGCGCGTCGAGTAGTCCAGGGCATGCAAGACGGACTCGTTGGCGCGCCGGAACAGGCGGTGGCGTTGACCCTTATGGCCGCTCGCCAGCTCCAGGATCTTCTTGTGTCGTCGGCGTCCCGTGACGCCACGCTTCACACGGCTCATGTCTTGCTCCTCTTAGGCGTAGGGCATCAGGCGGTGCACGCGCTTCTGCATCGGGTCAGCGGCCATCACCTTCTGGTCAATCTGGCGCTTGGCCCGCTTCGACTTGCGCATTCGCAAGTGGCTGATCTGGCCCTTGCGGTGCATCACCTTTCCGGTGCCCGTGATGTGAAAGCGCCGCTTGGCGCCCTTGTGTGTCTTTAGCTTTGGCATTGCCCTTATTCCTGAGAACCCTCTTCGGGCTCCTTTGTTGCGACCGCCTTCACGTGGCCGGGGGCCAGAATCGTGGAGAGGAAGCGTCCCTCCATGTTCGGCGGCCGCTCGATCACCGAGACGTCCTTGAGCTGCTCCGCAACTCTGTCCAGCAACGCCCGCCCAATCTCGGGATGGACCATCTCGCGGCCCCGGAACATCACCGTCACTTTGACCTTGTCGCCGCTCTTGAGGAACTTCTCGGCGTTCTTCGCCTTCATCTCAAGGTCGTGCACGTCTATCTTCGGCCGCATGCGAATCTCACGCAAGACCGACGCGTGCTGAAGCTTGCGCGATTCGCGCTCCTTCTTTGCCTGTTCGTATTTGAATTTGCCGTAGTCGAGCAGACGGCACACGGGTGGTGAAGCGTTCGGCGCGACCTCCACCAGATCGAGGTCCTGTTCCCGCGCAAGGTCCAGGGCCTGGAATGTGGGCAGCACGCCGAGGCGCTCGCCGGTCGGTCCGATGACGAGGACCTCCCGTGTCCTGATCCGCTCGTTGACTCTAAGTTCTCGAGCTATTGCAAGCAGCCTCTAGTGAATTATGTCGTTCCGCTACTGGGATAGGCGTCGAATATAGCATCGCCCCACGAAGCCCGTCAATGAGAGTTGTCCCCTCTGACGGGCCTCGCAAGGCGGCGCCCCATCGTTTTAACGAGTTCTTTATCAGCGGCGCGAGAAGCCGCCGCCACCGCCGCCGAAGCCTCGGCCGCCGCCAGCGCTTTGTCGCCCGCCCATGCGCTCGAAGCAGTCGCGGCAGTAGACCGGCCGGTCGCCGCGCGGCTGGAACGGCACCTTGGTGGGCTGGCCGCAGTTGCTGCACACCACGTCGAATAGCTCGCGCTCCATCCGAGGGGCGCGGTTGAAGCCACCAGAGTCGCCTCCCTCGCGCTCGTTGCGACGGGCGCTGCGGCAGTTGCGACAGCGCTTGGGCTCGTTGAAGCCCCGCGTCGCGTAGAACTCCTGGTCGTCCGCCGAAAAGATGAACTCCTGTCCGCAGTCCGCGCAGGTTAGGGTCTTGTCTGTGAATGGCACCTCGAAAGCCTCCTGGTGGTTTCTAGTCGCAGTCCGCCTTCGAGTGCTACCTACGGTTTTCGGGCGTGGCTTCGGCTAATCCCTGACGTGTAGTGCAGGATAGCACATCGGCAGCGTCAATAATGACCTGCTTTTCCCCTTGTCAAGGGCAGATTTTTTCGACGTGCCACCGGCCTTATCGCGCCCTACGGCGTCAGCTCGAACGACTTCTCCGCCATCGTCACGATGCCGCGGCTGATCGAGAGCGATGACGTCGCTCCCGGCGAGGGCGCGTTCAGCACGTGGATCGAGTTCTGTCCCTCTACGATGCGGAAGTCATCGATCAGCTTGCCCTTGCTATCGACGGCCTGCGCGCGCACGCCGGCGCCGCCCGTCGTCAGGTCGGACTCACGCAGCGACGGCACCAGGCGCTGCAGTGCCTTCGTGAACACCGGCTTGCGCGCCGAGCGATAGATCTCGTGCGCGCCCGTCTTCCAGTACTTGCGCGCCATCGTCCAGAAGCCGGGATAGCTCAGCGTCCAGGCGCTCTCGCGTGGGTTGAAGGTTGTCTTCGTGTAGCCCTCGCGCGCCATCGCCAGCACCGCGTTCGGTCCGGCCTCGACGTTGCCGTGGATCGTGCGCGTGAAGTGCACGCCGAGGAAGGGGAGCTCGGGGTCTGGCACCGGATAGATCAGGCCCTTCACCAGGCGCCGCGCCTCAGGCGTGAGGAAGTAGTACTCGCCGCGGAAGGGGATGATGCGCAGGTCGAAGTCGAATCCCATCATGCGCGCCACCACGTCCGAATACAGCCCGGCGCAGTTGATCAGGTGTCGCGCCTCGACCTCGCCCTTGCTCGTCGTCAGGTAGGTGAAGGCGCCGCGCTGCGCGATGTCGCTCACTCGTGCGCCGAGCAGCAGCTGCCCTCCCGCGTTCTCGAAGTGGCGCACATACGCCTTCGTCACCTGCGTGTAGTCGATGATGCCCGTCGCCGGCGAGTACAGGGCGCGGATGCCCGCCGCTTGCGGCTCCAGCTCGCGCAGCCGCGCCTGGTCGATCATCTCCAGGCCGGGTACGCCGTTGGCGGTGCCGCGGCGATGCAGCTCGTCCAGCCGCGGCAGTTCTGCCTCGCTGGTCGCGACGATCACCTTGCCGCAGAGATCGTACTGGATGCCGTTCTCGTCGCAGAACTGCTTCATCTCGGCGGCGCCGGTCACGCAGTTCTGCGCCTTCAGCGAGCCGGGAGCATAGTAGATACCGGAGTGGATCACGCCGCTGTTGTGGCCGCTCTGGTGCTCCGCGACCTGCGTCTCCTTCTCGACGATGCCCACTTTCAGGTTGGGGTGCTCCGTCGCCAGCCGCATTGCGGTCGCCGTTCCGATGATGCCGCCGCCGATCACGGCAATGTCAAAGCTAAAGTCACTCATAGGTCAATTCTCGACACTCCCACTGCACAGACGACCCCGATCATAGGCCAGCCGCCCCCTCCTGCCCAACCCGCCGATCACGAACCGTAGGGACGAAGCTTCAGCTCCGTCCCCTACCACGTCTCGTTCTGGCTGATCTGGCTTCGACCTTAGGCCGCCCTCCCGCGTGGTTCGCCGCCATGCCAATGGCCTAGACTGGGGCGATGGCAGAAGCGGCCGAAGAACAACGTTCCCGCCGGTCTCTCGCCGCTGTCAGGCAGTCGCCGTGGCTGCTCTGGTGCAGCCTCTGCCTCACGGCCTCGCTGGTCTACTTCGCCTTCTTCGGCCTGCGTTTCGCCGACGAGACGCAGCAGCAGCTCCGCCTCATCCCGTACCTGCCCTACGCCCAGCGCCTCGACTTCAACTTCTTCTACGCCGCCGCCGACATGACCTGGCACGGCGCCGCCTCCGACCTCTATCCTGAGCCCGGTGAGGTCACTCTGCACCCCAACGACCCGCTCTTCCTGTCGACGCCATCGGACTACGCGAAGGCGCGTCTCCTTGCGCGCGGCAACTTCTACAATCCGCCCGGCTTCGCCTACCTCTACGCGCCGCTGGCCGGCTTGCATTTTCGCGCCGCCTACTGGACGTTCTCCTTCCTGAGCGGCTCGGCGCTGCTTGCGTTTCTGTTCCTCTCATGGCGGGCGGGACGCGGCATCCCGGAGCTGCCTCTGCTCGGCCTCGGCATCGTCTCCTTCAAGCCGGTGCACGAGGCGATCATCATGGGCCATCCGGCGCTGTTTATCTGCCTGATCCTGGGCGGCGGCTACCTGGCCCTGCGCGCCGAGAAGCGTATCCTGGCCGGGCTCATCTTCAGCCTGCTCGTCCTGAAGCCGCAGTGGGCCGTGCTGCCCGCGCTGTTCCTGATCGTCCGCGGCGAGTGGCGCTCCCTCGGCACGATGGCGACCGCGGGCGCCGTCATCTTCTTCGTGCCGTTCCTCTTTACCGGCTTCCACACGCTGAGCGATTACTATCATTTCCTGCGCATGGCCGCGAATCGCGACATCGGCGACGGACCGCACATGTTCAGCTGGAACGGCTTTTTGTTCAAGCTACGCGGCGGCCCGCTGCACGGCGTACCGCCGCCGCCCCGTGAGTGGGTCTACGCCCTCATCGCGCTGACGCTGGTGCCGCTGGCCGTTGTCTGGGCGGGACGCGACTACCTGCTCGGCGTCGCTGCGACGATCATCGCCATGCTGCTGATCAGCACGCACTCGGTGTGGTACGACTGGTCGTTCCTCATCGTTGCAGCGCTGTTCATGGTGCTGCGTACGCGCGGCCGCGACCACGCCTACCGCGTGCAGGTCTGGGTCCTGCTCATCGCCATCCACGTCGCCGCCATTCAGTCGATGGCCGTTCTGCTGGCGCCGGACCGCCACAACCCGGACTTTCACGCCAGCGGCTTCTACTCGCTGACGCTCGTCGCCTTCGCTACGCTGCTCTGGCTGGCCTGGGTGACGGTGCGTGAGGGCCTGCTGCCGGCTGCCGTCGCCGCTTTCGTCCCGATAAGGGTGCGGCGACGCAACGAGGATTGGTCCGCTACGAGCGGGCTTCCTGGGTTGCCGGGTGCCGCAGCCGCCGGGACACGTCCCATATCGCCAGGAGGAAGAGGAGCGCGGAAGCCGTGACATCGATTAGCCCTCCGCCGATCTGAACCGCGCGCGGTACGTCGGGCGTAGTGGCCGCCAGCGCCTCACCCAGACTCCCGACGATCATGATCAAGCCGAGTACCACCGTGAGGGCGGCGGCGCCCAGGCCCCAGCGGTCCCCGCGACCGGCCAGCGCGGCGACGACGGCCAGCCCCAGGACGATGAAGAGCGGCGGCGCCAACGCCGTTCCGTTGCTCACGAAGTCCTGGATCATGTGGTGCGGGTCTCCTTGCCCGCCGAACTGGTGCGGCCAGCGTGCCAGAATCGAGACGAGCGCCTCGACCAGGACGATGGCAAGCACGATGCGCGCGGCGTTCACGAGCGCGTGTGTCCGATCCATTGGTGTCTCCTTTCACACTCACAGCATGTCCTCATGGTATAACTCACTTATACTAAGTATAAGTGAGTTATACTGCAGATATACTTGCAGTGTGAATGAGTCGAGTGTGCGTCCGACCGGAAGACGCGAACCGCAGGCGGCGGAGACCCGCGCGTTGATCCTCGGCGCGGCCCGCAAGCTGTTCGCGTCCCGGGGCTACGGCGCGACGTCGATCGCCCAGATCGCGCACGACGCCGGCGTCGCCGTCCCGACCATATACAAGAGCATCGGAACCAAGCTGGCGCTGCTGGCGGCGCTCAACGAGCTGGCAGCCGCCGACGCTGACGTGGCGCGCCTCGTGCCTCGCATGCGTTCGACGCAAGACCCGGCGGAGTTGATCGCGCTTCAGGTCGAGCTGAGTCGGGGCCTCAACGAGCGCGCCGGAGACATCCTCCGCGCGATGGAGACGGCGGCGACCGTCGAGCCGTCGATGTCCGCTCCCTACGACGCCGGGATTCAACGACATCGCGCCGGGATGCGGGCCACTGTAGAGCGTCTGGCAGAGTTGGGCTCATTGCGGTCCGACGTCGGCGTCGATCGCGGTTCGGCGCTAATGGATGTCTTGCTGGCGCCTTCCTCATGGCGAACGCTCACACTCACGCACGGCCTGTCGTTCGACGAGGCGGAAGCGCTCCTCACGCAATCGTTAAATGCGCTTGTAGTCCAGACTCAGTCACCTGCGTCCGGCGGTTAGGGGACGTGGTTCCTCGCGCGGTGGCGCGGGATGCCAATCCCTAGGACGGCCTCGATGCTTTGGCTTCGGCGAACAGCCGCGCTGTAGCCGCTTCGTCCGGCCGGAACACCAGTACGGGCGCCGGGCCGTGCAGCATGCGGTCGGCGACGCTGCCCAGCGCCGCGCGCATCACGCCGGCGCGTCCGTGCGACGCCATCACCACCAGGCTGGCCGGGTTCTGCTTGATGTACTCCAGCATCTGCTCCGCAGCGTTGCCTACCAGCAGCGAGGTCGTCACCTTGTGCCCGTCGCCGAGCTGCTCCTTGAGGCGCTGCAGGTAGGCGCCCGCCGCGTCCTCCATCGCGCTGAGCAGGTCGACCGGGTAGACGCCCATCGACTGGTCCATCGCGATCGGCGTCAGCGAGACCACCCGCGCCAGGTCCAGCTCCGCGTCGAAGGCGTCCGCGATCCAGCTCGCTAGTGGCAACGCCGTCTCCGACATGCCGGAGCCGTCGACCGGCACCAGGACACGTCGCACCGCGAAGGGAGCGAGTTCCTCCTGGACGTTGGGACCGACGACCAGCGTGGGGCAGGGTGCGTGGCGGATGACCTTGTCGGCCACGCTGCCCAGGCGCCAGCGCTCGATGCCGGAGCGCCCGTGCGTCGCAATGACGATGATGTCGATGGGATGCGCCTTGTCCTCCACCAGCGTCAGGATCTCGTCCGCCGCCCGGCCCATCAGCACCGAGGTCTCGACCTCGAAGCCGATCTGCTTGACGACGTCGGCCTGCTGAGCCAGGTACGCGTCCAGGTAGGAGCGTCCCCGCTCCGCTACTTCCTGCAGCTCGCTTTCGTCTCGACCGGGGATGTTCTCCGTCTCGGACCAGCTTTCCTCCCAGGCGCTCACCAGCCGCACGTTGGTCACGCCCAGCTTCTGCACCACAGGCAGCAGGGCGAAGGCGGATTCGGAAAGCTTTGTGCCGTCCAGGGGAACCAGAGCTGTCAGTCCAGGCATGGAGTTGTCCCTCCTCAGGGCGGCCGTTTCGAGGCCGTACATCACTCATTTCGCTCCCGAGGCGAGTAGAGTCTCGAGTCACATTAGGTTATGCTCCGGCCGAGGTCTAGATACAAATGGCCCCTGAAGATCGCAAGACGTTCCGCGTCGTGTATGCCACCGACGGCAGCGGAAGTGCGAAGCGCGCTGCACCCTTGCTGCGCCAACTTGTGCTGCCGGTTACCCAGCATCTCACCGTGCTCACGGTGGCGCCGCACTCGATGTTGTCCGGTGCCCGCCCCGACCCGGCGTTCCTCGCCAAGGTCACCCCGGCCGCCCGACGCCACGCTCTGCTCGAGAGCGAGGAGGAGGCGCAGCGGGCCGTCCTGGAACTCGATCCCGGCGTCGAGGTCGAGGCCGTCGCACGATGGGGTAACCCCATCGCCGAGATTCTGCGCGCCTCTCGCCGTCCCGCCGCCAATCTCGTCGTCCTCGGCGCCAAGGGACACTCGAACCTCGGCCTCATACTGCTCGGCAGCGTCAGCCAGGGCGTCGTGCAGAACTCGACCGTCCCTGTGCTCATCGTGCGGCCCGAGACCGACCGCGTGCGACGCGTCCTCATCGGCTACGACGACTCGCCGGAGTCGCGACGCTCGATGGCCTACCTCTCCCGCCTCGACTTCCCGTCGACGGTGCAGTTCATCATGAGCTACGTGATCACCCCGCTGCCCCGCGGCGGTCGCAGCCGCAAGGCGATGGCGGCAGCGAACGAGGCGCACCGCGAGCACCAGATGGCGGCTCAGCGCGCCCTCGAGTCCGCCGTGAAAAGCCTGCGAGATCGTGGTCTTACCGTCGCAACCGAAATCCTCAACGGCGCCGCCGCGCCCGAGCTCGACAAGTCGGCCCGCCATCATCACGCTGACATCATCGTCGTCGGCTCACGCAAGCCCGCGCCGGCGCGCCACTACCTCCTCGGCAGCACCGCCGAGAAGCTCGTGCGCCACGCCGCCGCCTCCGTCCTCGTAGTGCGCTAGCCCCGCCGTATCGCAGGACTCGCGCCCGGCTCGCAGCACTTGGCTCATGGAAGCAGGGGTAGCGGGGGCGAAGCCCATGCGCGGTGGGTCTGGGAGGTGTCCTCCCAGGATTACTCCTCCCATGGATTGGTGGGGGCGGAGCGGGGCGAAGCCACGCGGAGCAAGCGTGGCAACCACGCAGATGGTGGCACCTCGTCAGACGCCCCTCCGACGCTCTGCCTGTGTCTTTGTGTCTGTGCGCCAGACGACGACGTCATTGCGAGCCATCGCGGCAGCGAGGCGCGGCAATCTGGGGCAGCGGGGAAGCCCTGCATCCGGCTGAAGCCGGCTCTCGGCAGCCGGCGCGAGAAGAGCGTAGGGACGAAGCTTCAGCTCCGTCCCCGCCGACGCTCCGTCCGACGCTCTACCGCCCCTTCATCGACTCCGGCACCTCGCGCAGCTTCCGCGCGATCATGGCGCCGTAGTACAGCGGGTCGCCGTTGCTGGAGAGGCGGTGCCGGTAGTGGCGGTAGGCGCGCATCTGCATCACCTTCTCCTCCTCCAGCTCCCGGATCAGCCGCGCGAAGCCCGTGTTGTCGCGGTCGGACATGAAGTCTTCCTTGATGTTGAAGGCGATCCACCCCGGCGTGTCGATCAAGTCGATGGCGTTGATGAACGCCTCGCGCGGGATGTCGCCGAAGCCCAGCGCCGCGACGCAGGTGAGGCAGTTGAGCTTCTGGTCGCGGAAGCGCTGCGTCTGCTCCGGCGTCAGGGCGGTGAAGTCTGCGGTGATGTAGTCGTCGTAAGCCCAGGGCCGGTCGCGCCGCGTCGACTCCTCGCCCTCGATGATGATGTCCGTCCCGACCACCGCGTCGACGCCAACCGTCTGCAGCTCGTAGCCCACCATGCCGTTGCCAGCGCCGAGATCGAGGACTCGCAGCTTCTCCGTCGATTCGTAGATATCGTCCAGCGCCTCTTTGAGCAACGAGACCACCTTCACCGGTGAGTTGCACTTCAGCGTGCGATAGAAGAGGCACTCGTAGAGGCCGGGGACGTTGTAGATGTCGCCGTAGTCGTGGAAGCGGAAGCGCCGCCATTCGCCTTCCAGGTAGGCCTCGCACCACTCTGCGTCCTGGCTGAGCCGCTCGTTCGTCTCGGGGAAGCGGATCTGGAGGTCGGTGGCGCCTCCCACCAGGCTCGGTACGTCTACAGTCTTCATGCACAGCTCCTTTGCACGCTCGCGTCGTCGTCTGACCGGGTCTTATGGGTAAGCCCAGCGTAGCATCAACCGCTCGTAGGTGTGCCTGCCCCTGCGGTTCACCCTTCCGAGTGGTGAGTCTGGCCCGAGATGCCCCGAGACTAACTAATGGATTGGCTCTGGCGCCTGGCTGACTTCCGAGTCCATCGGTTGATTGCGCTTGACGGCCGGTCCATGTCAAGGCAACTCCGAGCAGCTGCCCTCCGCGCGGCTCTGCGTGGGATGCAATCCCTACAATCCCAACTTCCCCGGATTGATCACGTCGTACGGGTCCAGCACCGTCTTGACGCGCTGCAGCAGCTCGAAGGCGCTGCCGTGCTCACGCTGCATGAGCGGCGCCAGTCTCGAACCGGCGCCGTGCACGTACTCCATCGAGCCGCCCATGTCTTGCGCCAGCCGCAGCAGCCCGTCCATCATCAGACGCAGCTTCTCGCGGCCGCCCTGTGCCTCCGGTAGCGTGAACGAGGCCGAGAATAGCTCCGGCCCAAGCCACAGGCCGAACTCCATCACTCCGGCACCAGTCTCCGCGGCCGTCTCGATGCAACGCTCTCGGAAGGGCAGCGTTTGCGACGGCGGCAGCGCTACGTGCATGTAGTCGAACGCCAGGTTCGGGTCGCGGTTCGGCGGCTGATCGCGCCTCCGGGAGCGCGCGAACCGTTCGGCGACGACGTGGCGGTCGTCCCAAAACGCCTGCGCCTCGCTCTGCGGCCGCTCCTCGCCCTCAGAGGCGGCGATCACGCGCAGCGCGCGCCGCATCGACGCCTCGACCTCCTCGGCGAAGCCCTCGAAGCCCAGGTACAGCGTCGGCGGATAGGCCTGGCGCGTCGACAGGTCCGGCCACGGCGCCGCGTACCCTTCGCCGTAATCGAGCAGCGACGGCCGCATGCCCAGCCGGTTGATCTCCTCGATGGCGCGGAAGCCCGCCTCGAAGCTGGCGAAGCGGAAGGCGCGCAGGTCGCGCTGCTCCGGGACGGCGAACGCCTGCAGCGCTGCCGCCGTGATCACCCCCAGCGTCCCTTCGGCGCCGACGAACAGCCGCGCCAGGTCGGGACCGGTGGAGCGGCGCCGCACGGCGCGAGTGCGCAGCAGCGTGCCGTCGCTCAACGCCACCTCCAGCGCCATCATCTGATCGCCCATGCCGCCGTAGCGCCCGCCCATGTAGCCGAGGCCGTTGGTGCTGATCGGTCCCGCCACGCTGGCGACGGGGAAGGTCCACGGGTCGTGGCCCAGGCAGAGGCCGTGCTCGCGCAGCGCTGCGTCGACGTCCTTGAGGATGGCGCCCGCTCCCGCCCAGACGAAGCGGTCCTGCGCCCGCACGTCGATCTGGTTGAGGCGGCTCGTGTCCATCACCAGCCCCGGCCGCTCGCTGCGGGCGCCGCCCATCAGCCCGGTGCCGGCGCCGTAGGGCACGACCGGCGTGCGCGTCTCCGAGGCCAAGGCCAGCACCCGGGCGACCTGCTCTGCCGTCTCCGGCCGCAGCACCGCCAGCGGCAGCGCTGCTTCGGAGTTCTCGCCGCGCCGCCCCAGCGCGTCCTGCGCCAGGAAGCGCCGCTCCTCCTCCGATTCGTCGACCGCGTCGCGCCCCAGGATCTCGGCCGCCCGGTCGAGCACCCGTCGCGTGTCCGCCTGGCTCTGACTCCTGCTCTCTGCCCTCAGAAGTCACCTCCGTCGCTATCGTCGTGCCCCGATTATAGATTCGCCCCGCTTTCGACCGCCCCCGACGGTGGCCGCAAACCGATACCGAAGCCGTATACTCGGGCCGATGGCTGAAGCAGAAGACAAGGTCCAGAGCTACCGCGAGGCCTACGACGCCTGGCAGACGCAGCTCGCATCGCTGCACGAGGTCTTCCTCGAGGGCAAGCGTATCGACCCGGTGCACATCAAGGGCCTCCTCAACCGCGAGAGCCGCGCCAAGCACCGCTACGATCGCGCCCGACTCCGCCTCCTCGGCATCGAAGAAGACGCCGAGGACGACGAAGACGGCGACGAGCCTTAGCGCCGGTCACCTTCAGCAGATGCCGCCGTACGTCGACACTTCATTGAAGTGTCGAAGCATCTCCTGCCGCTAGCAGTTGCCGTTAGTGTCGCCCTCGCACTGCGGGCCGTGTGGATTCACACGACAAACACGCAGCTCATCCCCGACTCGGACACGGAGTTCTACTACCTCGTCGCAAAGAACATCGTGAGTGGCCACGGCTACGTGATCGACTATGCGAAGGGCGTGGGATGGACGGCGGGCGGACAAGCGACAGCGTTCTTCCCGCCGGGGTACCCGCTTTTTCTCGCTGGCGTATACGCCGTCTTCGGAGGCGGAGTGCAGACCGCGATCTGGGCCAACGCGGTTCTCGCTGCTCTGAGTGTGGTGCCGGTCTACTTCATCGGCCTCCGTCTCTTTGGGCAGCGTGCCGCGATCGGAGGCGCTCTGCTCACGGCCGTCTTTCCCAGCTTCGTAATCCAGACCCCCGTTGTGCTCACGGAACCGCTGTTCCTGTTGCTCTTCGCTTCGTCGGTCGCCGTCCTGCTGCAGGGGCGAGGCAAGAACCTGTGGCTCGCCGGCATTCTCGTAGGCCTGAGTGCGCTCGTCCGGCCGATGGCGCTTCTCTTGGTCCCGGCGATCTTGATCTGGTGGCTGTACGAGGGCACCGCTAGGCGCGAGGCGATACTGCACGCTGCCTTTCTTTCCGCCCTCGCCCTGCTCGTGATTCTGCCGTGGTCGGTCAGGAACTTCGTGGTCCTCGGCAAGCCCGTTCTCATCTCGACGAACTTCGGCTACAACCTTCGCATCGGCCACGCCCCGTACTCGACGGGCACCTTCATTCCGCCATCTGACCTCTGGTCCGATACCCGTTCGACCTTCCAACAACAGGAGCTCGAAGTCTTCGATGGCGTGGGTGTCAGCCGCGCTGCCGGCTATGCGCTCTCACATCCGTTGCGGGAAGTTGAGCTGTCGTTCATGAAGGTGGGTAAACTCTGGCTCCCCGACTTTGAGTCGATCGGTTGGGCTCGCTCGGGACACCAACATACCGCGTTGCCCCTTGATATCGGGATTCTCGATCTGGTCGTGCTGTGCGGGCAGGTACTTGTAGTCGGACTGGCGGCACGCGGCATATTGCGAAGTCCCAGCCGATCGTCGGTTCACTTCATCGTGATCTTGATGGTCAGTTGGACGCTGGCTCACGTTGTCTTCTTCGGTCAGCCGCGCTTTAACCTCCCCATTCTCATCGTTCTGACCACCGTGGCAGCGGCCGTCCCCCTCGGGCAACCGGCAGCGGAAGAGAGCGAGCAGATCAGCGTCTGGGCCGAGCGCAGCACTCCCACCTCAGAGGCCGCGTAGCCTCACGAGCCCTCGTCCTTGCCGCTCGCTACCGCCTTTCCTAGAATGAACGGCGTGGAAGACGATCTAGGAGTCGACCTACCCGAAGTTTTGTCCGTCATCAACACGGCCGAGGTCTTCGTTGTCATGTTTCAGCTCTTCGAGCGCCGCCTGCTGGTCGATACTCGCACCGGCTCCGAGGGGCCGCTGATCCGAGTCGTCGACCGCGTCCGCAACTCTGACGAGCGCTTCCGCGAGCTGCAGCGCCTGCGCCCCAAGTTCCCGGCGCCGGACCGCATCGTTGCCTTCCAGTGGCCCCGCAGCATGCGCACCTTCATCGAGGCCGGCGTCTGGGACGCGATCACGGAGCGACTGCGCAGCCTCGGCGCTTCCGAGAACACGCTGCTCGCCGTCCTTTCCGAGCTGAAATGGGAGGAGCGTTCCGAGGAGCTCAAGGCCGTGCGCGGCGAAGAGCCCTACCGCACGCTGCACGGCACCACCCTTTCATGACTACCGCGACTCGCTCCGTCGATCTACGCTCCGACACCGTCACGAAGCCCACGCCCGCCATGCGTGAGGCGATGGCCCGTGCCGAGGTCGGTGACGACGTCCTGGGCGACGATCCGACCGCCAAGCGCCTCGAAGCTGCTGCGGCCGCCCGCCTGGGCAAGGAAGCTGCGGTCTACGTGCCCAGCGGCACTATGGCGAACCTCGTGTCGATGCTGACGCACTGCCAGCGCGGCGACGAGGCCATCGTCGGCAGCCAGGCGCACATCCTCCTCACCGAAGGCGCCGGGTCATCCGCCCTGGGCGGCATCCAGATGCGCAGCGTACGCAACGACGCGCACGGGCGCTTCGACCTGGATGAGCTGCGCAGCCTGGTCCGACGCCCCGATCCTTACCAGCCGCGCACCGCCGTCATCTGCATCGAGAACACGCACAACGCCTGTAACGGCTCCGCCATTCCCGCCGCCTTCACGTCTGAGGTCGCGGAGATCGCGCACGCCGCCGGCGCCAGGCTGCACGTCGATGGCGCCCGCATCTTCAACGCCGCCGCCGCCCTCGAGACGACGGCCGACAAGCTGGTGCGCGATGCAGACTCGGTCATGTTTTGCTTCTCGAAGGGCCTCTCCGCTCCCATCGGCTCCATCATTTGCGGCAGCGGCGAGTTCATCCAGCAGGCGCGTCGTATCCGGCGCCAGGTGGGCGGCGGCATGCGCCAGGTCGGCGTCATTGCGGCCGCGGCGCTCGTCGCGCTGGACGAGATGGTCGACCGCCTGCCAGAAGACCACGTCAACGCCCGCATCCTGGCGGACGGTATGGCCCAGATTCCCGGTATCGTCATCGACCCGTCCCTGGTGCAGACCAACATGCTGTTCTTCACCGTCGACGGCATCGACGGCGAGGCGTTCCGCGCCCAGCTTCGCGAGCGCGGCGTCCTGTTTAGCGGTGGCCCCGTGCGCTTCCGCATGGTCACCCACTACGGCATCGAGCGCGACGACGTCGATTACGCGCTGCAAGCCGTTAACGAGGTTGCCAAATCGCTCGTTTGAGAAACCTTCGGTACCTGCTCACCCTTCTTCCCATCGCTGCCGCCGTTCTTCTGGCGTCGGCCTGCGCTTCCAATTCCGGTCCGCCCACGTCGGACATCGTCACGAACATCCCCTGGAGCGGCAACGAGAGCCTCTCCTACGTCGTCAAGCACAACAACGACGAGGTTGTTGGCCACGCCACCCTCAGCATCGACGTACAGGGCGACCAGACGACGCTCTCGCAGGACTTCCAGGGCGACACGACCGACAAGTCCTCCGTCGTCGTCGACAGCCAGACGCTGAAGCCCATCTCCGCCACTCGCGAGATCGTCACCGATAAAGACGACACGACGATCAAGGTGGACTACACGCCCGACGGCGCCCAGATTACGGACGGCAAGAAGCAGACCGGCCTCTCGGTGCCGCCGCACTCCTACGACAACGACACGTCGCTCTTCCTCTGGCGCACCATCGACTTCACGATGGGCCACGAAGTCAGCTACACGACCATCATCACGAATCAGCGCAGCCGCCAGAAGGTCGATGTCTTCGTCGACCGTCGCGAGACCGTGACCGTGCCAGCCGGCGAGTTCACTGCCTGGCGCGTCGAGATCAAGACCAGCAACGCCAACCAGATCGCCTGGTACGGTGACACGCCCGACCACCCCCTGCTGCGCTACGACAACTCCCGCGGCGTCATCTACGAGCTCGAAACGCCCCTCACCGGCGACAGCAACAGCCCGCAGCCCACCCCGTAAGCGCAACGCGAGCGCAGGCCGCCCCTTGTCATTCTGAGCGCAGCGAAGAATCTCCCACGGCGGGCGGTGCGTCGCCTACAGGCGTCTCGTGCCTCTGACGGCGAACCGAGATTCATCCTGCGGACGGTCTCGTCTCCGCGCCCCCGGTTGGGTGATTGTGTACGGGCCGAGTGCCGGAAGAGATCCTTCGCCTGGCGGCTCAGGATGACAGCATGGGGCAGACGCCGACGTTGTCATTCTGAGCGCAGCGAAGAATCTCCCACGGCGGGCGGTGCGTCGTCTACAGGCGTCTCGTGCCTCCGGCCGCGAACCGAGATTCATCCTGCGGACGGTCTCGTCTCCGCGCCCCCGGTTGGGTGATTGCGTACGAGCCGAGTGCCGGAAGAGGTCCCTCGCCTGGCGGCTCAGGATGACAGCATGGGGCAGACGCCGACGTTGTCATTCTGAGCGCAGCGAAGAATCTCCCTCGGACAGCGCTTCGTTCTGGCGTCAACGCACCGGCCAGGATTGCTACGTCGCAATGACAAAGGCGGCAGGGGCCTTGCCACACCTCACTCCAAAGACACGGTGGCTTCCGGGGTACCGGCGATGAGATGACCTGGCAGGGGTAGCGGGGGCGAAGCCCCATGCGCGGTGGGTCTGGGAGGTGTACCTCCCAGACCCCCTTTATCCCGAGGGGTGGGGGCGGAGCAGCCCTAATGGATGCGGAGCAAGCGTGGCGACGGCTGGCAAGATGGCAAGTGATCAGCCGAGGGCCGGATTCTTCACTCCGCTCGGCGTGACGAATGCGGTGGCCATCGCCGCTCGAAGCTGAGAGCTCGTAGCCGTCCGCTCACTGCTTCCACAGACACCCTCGATGCGCGTCCTGCGCCTGCTGCTGCAGCGCCGCGATCTGGTCGCTGTACGCGCCCGGCTGCGTCGACGCGCTGGCGAAGCCCTCGGCCACCAGCGTCGCGTCGATCGACGTGCCGTCCGGCGTGAAGACGTAGCCCAGGAGCCGGCCGAACTCGTCCTGGGCCGGATCGCCGGGCAGCAGGAGCACCGTATCGCCCTGCTTCCCCGCCAGCTGCATGTTGCGGTCCAGCGCTTCGCGGAAGCAGCGGTCGCCCGCCTCCGGCGTATCGACGCCCAGATAGTGCACGCGTACCGATTTGCCGTCCTGGAACCCGTCCAGCGTCGAGCCATCCAGCACCAGGTCCACCTGGATCTTCACGAGGTCGTCCAGGGTCGTGCCGGCCGGCAGCGTCAGAGTCGTTGGGATGTGCTCATAGGGCGGGCGCTTCGCGTCCTTGCCAAAGAACAGGAACGGCAAGCCGGTCACCGCGACGACCAGGAGGAGCAGGATAATGAACAGGAGCCCGGCGCGGTTGTTGGGGACGGCGAAGCTGGGGAACCGGCGCTGGCTCATTCGAAGGTCAGTGCTTGCCCCGCGATCACTGCTGTCTCGAACCGAGGGTCATCGATGGGCTGGGGCACGATCGGCGTGCTTGCGAAGCGTATCACGCATCCACGGTAGCGCTGCCGCTCTCCTATCGCCAGTCCGACGACTGCGGCCATGCTCTCGGCCGCCCAGCCGGCCAGCGCGTCGCGCACCTCCCAGTCGTACGTCTCTTCCGGCGCCGCCAGCGCCAGGCACGCGGCGAACCGGTCGTGAGGCGGGAACGGCGCCTGCAGTGCCACCGAGGCGCCGGTGAACGACCGCAGCACCGGCGCGACGCTGGCCTGGAGGAAGCGCGCGTACGCCGGGTTCGTGCCGAACGGCTCCAGGTCCGTGAAGCTCGCCAGCACGAAGTAGACACCGATTTCGTAGCCCGAGTCCTGGCTGCCGTGGATGGCGCCGCCTGCCAGCACGTTGTCGATCGAGCGCAGGCCGGCCGCCTCGCCGAGCAGCGTATCGATGGCGCTGGCCTCTGTCTCCGGTTTCAGGGCAATGAAGTCTATGTGCAGTACAGGGTTCGCGGTGTTCACAACGGATCGATGGGCGGGCCTGGTGGTTGGTAGATGCGCCCCGGCCGTTGCCAGCGGTCGCGGTCGTCCTCATCCTGTGGCGGCGGCGTCGCGCGTCGCGGTGTCGGCGCGGGTGTCTCCGTTGGCCTGTAGGGCACGCTGACCGCCTGCTCGCGGTCGTGCTCGAAGGTCGTTTCGCCGGTCACGAGGCGTCCGTCCGCCAGCTCCAGCACGCGTTGCGCCTTCTCCATCACGAGGCGGTCGTGCGTCGTCGTGATGATCGTGACGTTAGCTTGCACGATGATGTCCTGCAGCAGCTGGAAAATCGATGCGGCCGTTGTCGAGTCGAGCTCACCCGTCGGCTCGTCCGCCAGGATCAGCGCCGGACGGTTGGCCAGCGCCCGCGCGATGGCGACGCGCTGCTGCTCGCCGCCCGACATCTCGTAGGGCCGGTGGTGCGCGCGCCTTGTCAGCCCGACCAGCTCTAGCAGTTCGTTGGCGCGCTGGCCGCGCTCGCGGATGCCGGCGCCGGCGATCCGCAGCGCGATCTCGACGTTCTCGTAGGCCGATAGCAGCGGCAGCAGGCCGAAGGACTGGAAGACGAAGCCCAGCTTGTGGCGCCGCAGCTCGGTCAGCTCCGCGTCGCTCATCGCCGACACCTCGTGGCCGTCGATCAGCACCCGACCGTGCGTCGGCTTGTCGAGGCCGGCCAGCGTGTTGAGCAGCGTCGTCTTGCCCGAGCCGGAGCGGCCGATCACGGCCACGAATTCGCCCTGGTTGACGGAGAAGGAGACGTCTTGCAACGCCGTTATCGTCTGCCCACCGACGACGAACTCGCGGCTGACGTTTTCGGCGCTTACCAGCGGTGCGTTGGTCATCAGCGATGGTCTCCGTCCAGCTCCCGGTCTTCGGCGAACACGCCCACGTGGTCTTCGGTCACCTGCAGGTGGGCGCGCTCCTTGATGTCGAGGCGCTCCAGGTACTCCTTCGGTATCTGCAGTCGCCCCGTGCGGTCCAGCACCGCGTATTCGTCGTGGAAGACGTAGGTCTCCTGGCCGCGGAACGTGACGCGGCGGAAGCTCTCGGTGCTGATCCGGCCGTCCCGGATCGCCACGACGCGGTCGATCTGGTTGGCGATGGCCGGGTCGTGCGTGACGACGACAATGGTCACGCCCAGCTCCTGGTTCAGGTGTCGCAGCATGCCGAACACCTCGGCCGCCGTCTGCGAGTCGAGCTCACCCGTCGGTTCGTCCGCCAGCAGCAGGGGCGGGTCGTTGGCCAGCGCCACCGCGATGGCGACGCGCTGCTGCTCGCCGCCTGAGAGGCGGTCCGGCCGCGCGTCCAGCCGGTGCCCGAGGCCGACCAGCGTCAGCAGCTCGCGAGCCCGGTTGCGTGCCCGGCCGGGGTCGACGCCCTCGAGGATCATGGGCAGCTCGGCGTTCTGCGTTGCCGTCAGGTAGGGCAGGGCGTTGCGAGAGGTCTGCTGCCAGACGAAGCCCACTTCTCGCCGGCGGTAGGTCACCAGGTCTGCGGGCGTCATCGTCAGCAGGCTGCGTCCGCCCACCAGCGCGCGGCCGGCGCTGGGCGTGTCAAGCCCCGCCAGGATGTTGAGGACCGTCGACTTGCCCGAACCCGACGCCCCGACGATCGCCATCATCTCGCCGCGCTTGACCTTCAGGTCGAGGCCGCGCAGTGCGACCACTTCGAGCTCGTCCTGCTTGTAAATCTTGAAGAGGTCTTCGCAGAGGATGTAGCTCTCCTCCGCATCCCGGTCCACCAGGGAGCGCCCCGGCTGCTGCGTATCGTTGGTCATATCTACGTTTCCCCGATTCGTAGTACGCGGTGCAGCGCGAGGCGAGAGTAGAGCAGCACGACAATAGCGATCGTAACAAAGAACGCGCCGCCCAGCACCAGCCACGCCGCGCCGATGGTCGACCAGCTGACGTGCAACAGCATCGGCGGCAATACGTCGCTGCCGGTCTCCGTCACGCCCATGTAGCGGATCATCAGCGTGCCGAGACGCAGGCCCAGCAGCGTGCCGGCCAGCATGCCCAGCCCGATGATGAAGAACTGCTCGAAGCCCACCACGGTGGCGATCTGGCCCCGCGAGAAGCCCATCGTGCGCAGTACCGCGAACTCCAGCGTCCGCTTCTGCGCCGTGAGGTAGGAGTAGATCAGGAACCCGACCGCGCTGAGCAGCAGGATGGCCGCGAAGCTGATGAACAGGATGCCCTCCCAGCCCGCCGCGACGAGCGGGTCCTGGTTCTGTTGCGCCCGCAGGTCTGCTTCGCTGATCACGCTCGCTTGCAGCCGTCCATCGGTCACTGCCTGGTTCGCGAGCGCCTCCGAGTCGGCCCGCGGCTTCATCCACACCTCCGTGGGGTAGACCGGCGTGCCGCCCGGGCTGGCGTTGAGTGCCGCCGCCAGCGCGTCGCCGTCCGCGATCAGGGCCGGCCGGTTGCGCGGGTCCTCCAGCGTTGGGAAGAGGTTGAAGCTGCCGACGATCGTCACGTCCAGGTAGCTGTTCGTCGCCGAGACGTTCAGCGTGTCGCCGACTTTGGCGCCTGTCTGGTCCAGGAACGTCTTGCTGGCCAGCACCGGCAGCGTCGAGCTCTCGTGCTTCGTCTGCAGGCCGTGTGTCCGCACGCGCGAGCGACTCGCGTCCCAGCGCAACTCCGCCACCGTGTAGCCGTCCGTCGTCAGCGTCCGCACGTCGTCGCTGGCCTGGCTCGAGCTCAGGCCGGTGAGCGGCTGCCACTGCGACACGGAGTCGAAGCTGTCGAGCACCTGGCTCTGCGCGAACGGCTGCAGGTCTCGCTGCGGGTCGGCGTAGAAGGTGTCCGGCGTCAGGGCGGCCGGCAGCGTGGCGTCGTTGCTCGTCTGCAGGTCGTCGATCAGCATGGCGCCCTGCGGCAGCGAAAATCGCGTGCCGAACACCACCGAGATCGACTCGAACGTCATCGGCCCTGCCGGTGCCGTATCCGCGAACTGCACCTGCCCGAAGGACCGCGTCGGTGCCTGCAGGTCGATCACCGCGAAGTACCAGCCTGCATCCAGCTCGTCGCCAAAGCGCGAGCCGATGTCGTAGGCGAAGTAGCGTCCCGTCGCGTCGCGCAGTTCGACCTCGAGGCCAACGCGGCCGCGCAGCTCGGTCGGGTCGAACCAGAAGCCGAGCCAGCGGGCGTCGGCCGGTAGCGCCATGGGCGGCGCCGGCGCGTTCGTGGCGATCTTGCTTAGCAGGCTCTTCTCGGAGCTGCTGGCGAAGTCGGAGCGGAAGTAGGAGATGTCCGGCAGCACGTTCGGGTCGACGCCCAGCAGGTCGAAGCCCGTGCTGTTCGTCGTCACGCCCGGATTGGGGGTGCTCGTCGTACCGTTGAGGCGGTAGACCGGTGTCGCCATCTCCGCGTCCGTCGTCTGCTGGATCGTCTCGGCGAGAGTGGACGGCCCCGTTGCCTCAGTGGAGCGCAGCTGGCTCAGGCGCAGCGGCGCGCCTGCCTCGTAGGCGGCGCGGTCGTCGTAGCTGCGCTCCAGCGTCGTGCCGAAGCTCGCCGCGAACGTGCCGACGGCCGTCGCCAGCATGAGCAGCAGCACCAGCCGCGAGTAGTGCACCGGGTTGCGCACCAGTTGCCACATACCGATCAGGATTGCCGAGCCCTGCAGCCGCGCCACCACCCACGAGAGCGCGCGCAGCACCAGCGGGAAGATGCGCAGGAAGACGATGCCGACTGTCAGGATGAAGAATGCCGGCGTCAGCAGCCGAACCGGGTCGATCTGCTGGTCGCCGAACAGCTTCTGCGTCGTCAGGCTGCCGCTCCGGTTCAGCTGGTAGTACAGGATCGCGCCCAGACCCACCAGCACGAGGTCGAGGTAATAACGCGTGAAGGCGGGCTGCTTCGGCGGTCGCGCCGTTGCCGCGCGTTGCTGCACGACGGTGCGTCGCGTCGTGCGGTACGCGGGCCACAGCAGCGTCACGTAGGCGAGCAGCGCTCCCGCCGCCGCCCAGAGGTAGGCGTCGAGGGTAAGCGCGACGTGCAGGTTGCTGCCTCCCGTCAGGTTATGGAAGGGCGGCGTGTGGCCCAGAAGGCTGATCACGATCGCGGCGAGGGGTGGCCCCAGCGCTACGGCCGCGATCAGCACCAACAGCCCCTCGATCACGTAGATTTGCATCACCTGCGCTGTCGTGGCGCCGCGGCTCTTGAGCAGCGTGATCTCCCCGGCCTGCCGTTCGACCAGCATCGTCGAAACCATGAACAGGTAGTAGAGGACGATTGCCGCGATTTGCAGCACCAGTACCAGCAGTGGGATGCGCGTGAAGAACAGCTTCTGGTCGTACGTACTCAGGACGTCAGTCAGCTGCGTGCTCAGCGACGTGCGCGGCACGATGGTGGGCAGGTCGTGTTGCAGTCCATTGAGCGAGTCCCGGACGTGGAGGGCGTTCGAGGTGGTGATGTGGGACGGGTTGACGTAGACCAGGTCCCAGTAGTCGGTGCTCATGCCCGGCAGATAGGCGCCCAACTGGTCGAATAGCGTCCCCTCGTCCACGAAGAATGGGTACGTTGCCCAGCCCGTGCTCGGGTAGTCGAAGGCGTCGCGGATGCCGAGCCAGTACGGCTCCTCCTGGTCTTTCGGCTCGATCAAGCCGACGACCGTCACGTGCACCGGCTGCACGGTCTGGTCCCAGAACGGGAACAGGTCGAAGCGGTCGCCCACCGCGATGCCGTTCGCCGCCGCCGTCGTCGCGCTCAGCGCCACTTCAACATCCGGCGCCTCGCCCTGCGGCACGGCCGGCCCCGCCTGCGGCAGGCGTCCATCGACGACGTTGACGTGGTCCGCCAGCCCCTCGAAATACTGGAAGTTGGCCCGCGGCCGCGAGTCCTCCGGCGGGAACTGTTGTCCGGGTGGCGCCGGGTAGAACGTCGTCGTGCGCGCTGCCCACGTCGAACCCTCGACAATGCCGCCGGCGCGTCCCCGCACGTCATTCTCAATCGCGTCGTGGCTCTGTTGCGCTTTGTCCTTCTCTGTTGTCAAGCCGGAGCTACGTATCGAGAGGTTGATCGCGTCCGGGCCTGCCTCGTGCAGTGCGTACTTCAGCCCCAGGTCCCGGATCGCGGCCGTATAGATCGACGTTGTTGACAGCAGCGCGGAGGCCAGCACGGCGCCGACCACCACTGCCGCGAGCAGCTTGGCATTCGCTGCGAATCGCCGGATTACCAACGGGAAGACACTGAGAAATGAGGTCATCTATTTCGCCTGCGCGACATTCTGTCATGCGGCGCTGCTTCTGTCATCGCGCGCCGGGCGTATTCGTGACAATCGGCGGCATCCTTATGCCTTGCCTTGACGCTAATCGAGAGCCAACACGGACAATTTCTCTGCTTACAAACAGACAACCACGACAAGTTCAATGGGAGATTGGCGTTCATATGAATGATGCAGAATTCGACGTCGTAGCGATCGGCAACGCGATCGTTGACGTGTTGGCCAACGCCGAGGACGGTTTCCTTCACGAGCAAGGCCTGCCCAAGGGCGCGATGTCCTTGATCGACGCCGAGACCGCCGACCGCCTCTACGACATCATGTCGGCTGGCATAGAGGCCTCGGGCGGCTCCGCCGCCAACACCGTCGCCGGCATCGCCGGCCTCGGCGGTCGCGCCGCCTTCATCGGCAAGGTGGCCGCCGACCAGCTCGGCGAGGTCTTCGAACACGACATGCGCGCCGTCGGCGTCGAATTCAGCGGCGAGCCGCTACGTGACAGCACTCCGACCGCCCGCTGCCTGATCTTCGTGACTCCGGATGCCCAGCGAACCATGCAGACCTTCCTCGGCGCCTGCGTCGAACTCGGCCCCGAGGACGTTGACGAGCAGCTCATCGCCAACTCCAAGGTGCTGTACCTCGAGGGCTACCTCTGGGATCAGCCGCGTGCCATGGAGGCCTTCCTCAAGGCTGCGCGTCTCGCCACAGCTGCTGGCCGCAAGGTCTCGCTGACCCTCTCCGACTCCTTTTGCGTCGACCGGCACCGCGAGGAGTTCCTCGACCTGATTCAGAGCCACGTCGACATCCTCTTCGCCAACGAGAACGAAATCACCTCGCTCTATCAGGTCAGCGACTTCGACGAGGCCATGCAGCACGTGCGCGGCCACTGCGAAATCGCCGTCCTGACCCGCAGCGAGAAGGGCTCCGTCATCATCCGCGGCGACGAGGTGCACGTCGTCGACGCCATTCGCATCCCGCATGTCGTGGACAGCACCGGCGCCGGCGATGCCTATGCGGCCGGCTTCCTCTACGCGTACACACACGGCCGCGATCTGCACGCCTGTGGGCGCCTCGGCGGCATGATGGCTGCCGAGGTCATCAGCCACTATGGCGCCCGCGCCGAGAGCGACCTCAAGCAGATGCTCGCCGCGGTCTAGGATCATCTCGTACGTCTCGCACAGGATGGAGAAGAGGGGCCCGAAGGGCCCCTCTTCTCGTTTCGACTGCGGCTGCCTCAGGAGTGCTCCGCCTTCTCCACGGTGCCGGCGGGCGTCCACCCTCCGTCCAGCCTGATAGCGCGCACGTACAGGAGCAGGGCTGGGAACAGGACCACGCTCGTCAGGGACAGCGCGGCACGAATACTGGCCAGCGAACCCACTGCGCCGATCACCGGCCCGCCCGCAATCTGGCCGAAGGCGTCCGATTGGCTGCTCATGGAGAACACAGTTGCCCGCACGCTGGAGTCGACGTTGTGGTTGATCCAGGCCAGGTAGAGCGGATCAAAGACTCGGCTCAGGGTCACTGTCGACCAGAAGGCTGCGACGCCGACCCAGAAGCCGCCGGCTACCGCCAGCACGGCAACGCCGAGGATCTGGAAGACGTTGATCAGGAATAGGGAGCGAGAGAGCACCGTCAGGTTGTCCGTGTCCAGGTAGCGGTGCGCCAGCTCGGCGATCGGCAGGCTGATGATCGCCGAGCCGATGCGGATCGCGCCGAACCAGACGATCGGTTGCACGTCGATGAAGGTCGGAAAGCCCAGGTCACGCAGGAAGTGCGCCTCCCAGAGGCGGTCGAAGCCTTCGCTCGACATGCCGTAGAAGGCGGCGATGGCGAATAGTGTCAGCAGCAGCGGGCTGTGGCGCACCAGTCGTCCGCCGGAGCGTAGTGTGCCGGTCAGCGATTGCATGGTTGGCTTGCTGCGGTCCAGGCCTCGCTTGAAGCCGTTCTCCGGCATGATCACAGCCAGACCGGCGCCCAACACAACCAGCATCGCTCCTCCAATCAGGATCGGCAGGTTGAGGTCGTAAGAGCCGATCGCCACCGCGATCGGCACCGCCACGATGCGGAGCAGCAGCTCCACCTGCGTGCCACGCAGGTAGACGCGATTGGCCCGCTGCACGCCGATTTCGTCCGCCAGCCAGGCCTGTTGGGCGCCGCTGATGAACGTGTCGCCAACGCCCCAGACGATGCTTCCCAGCAGCAGGGTGTCGAAGCGCGCAAAGGCGCCACTTAACATAAAACCGCAGCCCAGAATCGCCAGTCCCAGTAGCACCGATAAACGCCGGCTATAAACGTCGGCGACAACGCCGGTTGGCACCTCGCAGATAAACACGGTTGCTTCCAGAGCTGTGCCTATCAGCACCAGTTGCAGCGGCGAAAGCATCGCTTCTTGTGCCTGGAAGACGATGAGGACGGTCCCCACCATAGAGGAGAAGAGAGAATAGCCGCCGACGAGGATCATGTAGACGGGGACTGGTGCCAAATCTCGCCGGATCAAAGAGCGGAACTCCAAACCTCATCAAGAGAAGTCACGCATCATGATAACGACCTGCAAGGCGGTGGGACACGTGATCTATCTCAATGTGCAGGTAATTATCGGCCAAAATTGCTCGAACACGATACACCAATTCGGGCCGTTTCTACGACTGCCGCCTGCGTCTATCTCGATCGATCTGTCCCTGCTCTCACCGCGCCCGCTGGCTGCTTGTCTGTCTCTTACTCTCGGCCTCTTGTTCCCCCGCTTCCTCTATAATTCGCACGTGACTTCCCCTGACCGAAAACCTCTGCTCGCCCTCCTCGACGGCCACGGCATCATCCACCGGGCCTACTACGCGCTCAAGGACAACCCGCTCGTCGCGCGACGTACCGGTGAGAACACGAGCGGCGTCTTCGGCTTTACGAACACGCTGCTCGCCGTCATCGACGACCTCAAGCCGACGCACCTCGCCGTCGCCATGGACCTGCCCGGCCCCACCTTCCGCCACCTGCGCGACGCCTCCTACAAGGCCACCCGCTTCGAGAACCTCAAGGCGCAGGTCGTCGGCTCCCTCGCTGCCGTGCCCGCCCTGGACGAGGCCGTGCGCCGCGACATCGCCGAGGCCGTCGCCACCGCCGAGAACCGCGACGAGATCAAGACGGGCCTCCTTACGACCGCCGAGTCCGCCGGCGTCTCACCGGAAGCGATGCAGGACCTCGAGCGCGCCCTTGGGCCGGTGCAGGCCGCGTGGGACATCGGCCAGACCATCATCCGCAGCCTCGAGATGATGGATGCCTTCAACATCCCCGTCTTCAGCGCCCCGGGCTACGAGGCCGACGACGTCCTCGGCACGCTGGCCGTGCAGGCCGCCGCGCAGGGCATCGATACGCACATCGTCACGCTGGACTCGGACCTCGTGCAGCTCATCCAGCCCAACGTCAGCATCTACATGCTGCGCCCCTACCAGCGCGACCACGTCATCTACACCGAAGCCACCGCCCGCGAGCGCTACGGCTTCGCGCCCGCCGCCATGGCCGACTACAAGGCCCTGCGCGGCGACACCTCCGACAACATCCCCGGCGTCCCCGGCATCGGCGACGGCACCGCCACCAAGCTCCTCGTCCAGTTCGACGACGTCGAGTCCATCTTCGCCAACATCGAGACCGTCAAGCCCGACAAGCTGCGCGAGAACCTGCGCGCCCACGAGGACCAGGTGCGCGCCGCGAAAGACATGGCCACCATCCGTACCGGCGTCCCCGGCATCGCCCTCGACATGGACGACGCCGTCGTCGGCCGCTACGACCGCCAGCGCGTCCTCGACCTCCTGCGCGACCTCGAGTTCCGCACCCTCGTCCCGCGCCTGCCTCCGGTAGAGGAGGGCTTCGTCTCCGAGGGCGGCTCTGAGAACCCCCTCGCCCCGGGGGAGAGGGATGGGGTGAGGGCGAGCTCCGTCGCCGTCAACTACACCCTCGTCAACACCGAAGCGGACCTCGACGCCCTCGTCGAGCGCGTGCGCGCCGCCGGCCGTTTCGCCTACGACCTCGAAGTCGCCGGCAACCCGAGCCCGTATCACTGCCTCCTCGTCGGCGTCGGCATTGCCACCGCGCCCGGCGAGGCCTCCTACGTGCCCGTCGGCCACCAGCCCACCCTCGGCGGCCCCGCGCAGCTCGCCCCCGATCTCGTCCTCGACAGGCTGGCGCCGCTCTTCGATGACGCCTCGATCGAGAAGATCGCGCACGCCGGCAAGTACGACGTCGCCCACCTCAAGAGCCGCGGCCGCGAAATGCACGGCTTCGCCTTCGATACGCTGCTCGCCGCCTACATCCTCGGCGACGGCGCCCTCAGCGACACCGCCCGCCCCGGCTCCGGCTCCCTCAGCCTCAAGTGGCTCGTCTCACGCCGCCTCGGCTTCGAGATGAAGGAGCTCACCGACCTCCTCGGCAAGTCCGGCGCCAAGCAGCTGCCCATCGACATGGCCGCCATCGACGACCTCGTCCCCTACGCCTGCGAGAACGTCGACTACACCCTGCGCCTGCGCGAGCCCATGGAGAAGGAGCTGCGCGAGCTCGGCATGTGGGACCTCTTCGCCGACGTCGAGATGCCCCTCGTGCCCGTCCTGGCGCGCATGGAGGCCGCCGGCATCGCCCTCGACGTCTCCGTCCTGCGCGAGATGTCCCAGGGCCTCACGGAGCAGATCGAGTACCTCGAGAAGACCGCCTACAGCGAGGTCGGCCACGAGTTCAACCTCGGCTCGCCGCCCCAGCTCTCCACCGTGCTCTTCGAGGACCTCATGCTCCCCAAGACGCGCCGCACCAAGCAGGGCTACTCCACCGACGCCCAGGCCATCGAGGGCCTGCGCGGCGTCCACCCCGTCATCGACATCATCCTCAAGTGGCGAGAGCTCACCAAGCTCAAGTCCACCTACATCGACACCCTGCCCGGCGCCGTCGACCCGCGCGACAACCGCATCCACACCACCTTCGACCAGGCCGTCGCCGCCACCGGGCGCCTCTCCTCCAACAACCCCAACCTGCAGAACATCCCCGTGCGCAGCGAGCTCGGCGGCCAGATCCGCCGCGCCTTCGTCGCCCGCGACATCGGCCCCGAGCCCCTGCTCCTCTCCGCCGACTACTCCCAGATCGAGCTGCGCATCGCCGCCCACGTCTCGAAGGACCCCCTGCTCATCGCCGCCTTCGAGAACGACGAGGACATTCACGCCGCCACCGCCTCGCAGGTCTTCGGCGTCCCCCTCGACCAGGTCACCCGCGACATGCGCAACCGCGCCAAGGTCTTCAACTTCGGCGTCCTCTACGGCCTCACCGACTACGGCCTCGCCCAGCGCGAGGGCATCAGCCGCGAAGAGGCCGGCGACTTCATCCGCCGCTACTTCGAGAAGTACGCCGCCGTCAAAGTCTGGCGCGACGAGGTCGTCGCCCAGACCCGCGTCGATGGCTACGCCGAGACCCTGGCCGGCCGCCGCCGCTACATCCCCGACATCCACTCCTCCAACTTCAACGTCCGCAACGCCGCCGAGCGCGTCGCCATCAACATGCCCATCCAGGGCACCGCCTCCGACATCATCAAGATCGCCATGATCCGCCTCGACAAGGAGCTGCAGCGCCAGGGCTTCCGCGCCACCATGCTCCTCCAGGTCCACGACGAGCTCATCTTCGAGACCCCGCGCGCCGAGCTCGACGCCCTCCGCCGCCTCGTCCTCGAGATCATGCCCGCCTCCCTCGACCTCGACGTCCCGCTCAAGGTAGACGTCAAGTCCGGCCCCAACTGGGCAGACATGCAGTACGAAGCCTCAGCGCTGGGGTAGAGGCGCGCAGCGCCCTGGGCGTAGCCCAGCGAACCCCCTCGCCCCCTGGGAGAGGGCAGGGGTGAGGGCAAACCCACGCCCCGCGGCAATCGGGCAAGAGGGCAATCGGCCAAAGGACCTGTCGTCCGTCCGCTCGTCCTGAGGCTCTCGAAGGACGAGCCAGCGTCCCGTCCGGCTCATGCCGGACCGAGTATCCCCAACGTGTCATTGCGAGCCACCCCGACTCGTCGGGGGGCGCGGCAATCTGGGGCGGCGGGGCCACACCTCGTCCGTGTCCGACCAGCTTCCTCAGCCCTCGCCGAGGCGCGAAGCGCCTCTTAGCAGGGGGTAGCGGGGGGCGCCCCGACTACGTCGGGGAGGGGCCTCCCCTCAGTATCCTCTTCTTAACTCAAAGGCGCTGCTTAGCACCGCCGACCCGGCCGCGCGGGCCCCGGCACCTACCCCGCGCTTGACCCGATGTGCCAGATTGTTAGGTCCAAGAGCTGCTCTGATTAAGAGAACTGATAAGTGATAACAACCAGGTTGAAAATGTAGGGAGCTCTTCAAGCCTTATTGATGGAAGTGAATCCCTCAGAAGCCCTAACAGCTCCTGACGTACGTCATTAAGTTGTTTGGCTTGAGCCACCGTTCCTTCAGTCATGCCCGACCGTGTGCCCATTCATGCTCAGAGTTCAGTGCATCAATTACTATTTTGCAAAACTCTTCGGCCTTGGAAGTGAGCGCTAGAAGAGTGCGAGTTAATGGATCTCGATTCCGGGCGCATCTGGGTTCTGCGCAATGCAAGAACGTATGGTTTCAATTGTCTTGTTCCGCAATATATCTGGCAATGGCTGTGAGGCGGAATAAATGCCAAGTGATATTGCATAGAATCCCTGAGCGAATTTCCCAGTCCTTGTCCTTGAGTAGAAATTCGAGGATTTTTTCTACGATGTCCTTTCGGCCCTGTGGTGCTTCGCGCAGTTGCCATGTCAATGCTTGCCTGACAATTGGCCCCCTATCTGTTGCCAGCATTTTGGTCACGCGTTCTAGGCTGCTTGGTTGTATGTATGGCAGAAATGCAGGGATTATGGAGCGCGTGAATCGCTCCTTGTAATCTCAGTCCCTGAAATACATACTGGTCTGCAAATTCGTCTCTCATATATCCACGTCTCCATGCCCAAATGCCGCGGCCACGCGGACCGTGTCTATCGAGGAAGACAGGGCTCTCGTATAGAGCTCACGGAGGTCATCTTGCTCAGGGACGTACTCAGCAGCGAGAGACCTTAAGACGTCTCTGCGTAAGAGTGTTTGTTGGCCTTGTTTACCAAGGGTAACAAGAAAGCTTACGACTGGGCCAGGTACGGCTGGGGGTCTGACGGCAGAATGAATCAGGACACGCTTGAGATGCTCGTGTGACAGCAGATTTGATTTGATGATTTCGATGATTTGTTCAGGAGTGAGGTGCTCAGATGTCCAGCGTGCCAAAAGATGTTCAGAATCTACATTTGGCTTCTCCACGAGCCCGTCATGCCAGATCCTGGGCTAGCTCTGCCTTGGCACTAATGAGGGATAGAGAATCAATTAGAGCGTTTGAGTTAATCCGCTCCTCCACTAGCAGGTCTGCTAGTTCTTCTAAGAATCCGCCGTGGAGAATCAAGTGGCTCAGGGCACTTATCCCCACGATATGAACGGCAAAGCTAGTAGATTCACGAACTATCCCGCAGATGCGAGAGAATGACGTGACATCATTGGTCGTATGGGCGTGAAGTTCGATTGCTCGGATTTCTGCGGTTGCATCAGTTAGGAGACCGTCCTGCGTCTTTGACGAGTCACCGTGGTAATCGACAGTGCGGAGGTAGTTTTCAGCTATAGTTCGCAGACGCGGAGTTTTGCTTTGGAGTAGTGAACGAGCGGTCGATTCGATGGGTTCTCCAGTGACAAGGTGAAGTGGATGTTGGCAAAAGGTTAGGAGCGACGCCAACGTGACGTCGTTTGTACTGGCTGATATCGGCTGAAGCGCCTCTTGTAACCCTGGACAGCCGCCTAGATCAGAAGCGACGCCGAGTAAGAGCTCGCTATGCAGCCCGGGGTAGGTCTGTGAGAACAACTCTTCTAGAGATTGAGGTAAGATGGACTCAAAAGCGTTTGGAAACGCGGCATAGTGCAGGCATCTAGCTAGGACTGATTTGTCGAGCTGAGTTAGTCTCAAGAGATTATCCGCTGAAGTGGCATCCCTTAGTGACTGAAGGGTATCAAGTGCCGTGTCAGAGTGCGAATGTTCGGCTAGCCAGACGAGCGCTGAGGCTAAAATATTATGCCAACGTGGATTGGATGCTATCGCAATAAGATCAGTTGACGCATTGTTGCTGTCATCAAGCAGACTAAAAGCTAGCCACATTGCAAGCAATTGATCTGCGAATACTTGATGCGTGAAGGAAACGTTACCATTCTCTTCAATTATTAGGCCGGCAGAAAGGCCAGCAGAGATAATTCTTCTTCCATCATCAAATGAACCGTTAGGCAGGGCGCGTGCTGAGTCTGCTATCCATTCATGGGCAGAACGCCGTACATCATCACGCACAACAGAACCCAGAGCTGCAAGCTCAATATCCGTCAATTCGGCGCTTAGACCGGCCATCCCTTCCCTCTCGCGGGCTGCGGAAAGTAGTTGCCGGATTGCACGGTCGGTCAAGGAACTCCGGCTGACATGCGACTTTTCGAAGCTATGGGTGGCGACCGCCATCATCAGAAATAGCGGATGTCTCACCAACTCGGATTCGTCTTCGCTAAGCGTGCGAAACCAGCTTTCAAAAAGAGTACCGTCAAGACCCAAGCGGTCACACAGAAAAACACCGAAATTTGATGCCACTCGGTGGTTCCAAGCTCCCAAACGTAGCATTCGGGAGTGGGCTGATTGAGAACTGGTCCAACTTCTCGTCGCAATTATGATGGAATAGAACGGTGTTGATGAGCTTTCGGTTTCGTGAACCAGCTCCTCTGCAACGCCACTCCGTCGCTCCGTGCCGAATTGCAGGAGGCCGTCAAGGAATGTCTCAGGCAGGTCGTCACATTGGTCTATGAGATAGGTGACGCGTTCGCGGAGCAGATTCTGCTACTACGTTTGGCTGCGCTGCGGAAGGGACATCTAAGCGAATTGCAACTGAGTGCGCGAGGAGTTCGGCGGAACTCAGCTCCGGGCGAAGCTTCTTAAGATTATATAGATCGCTGCCATTTATGACAGTAGCTAGACGGTTGTTTCGCCCAAGTAAGACAGATAATGCGTGTAGAATTGTGGACTTCCCAATGCCAGCATTCCCTGTGAGGATGCTGCTACTCCATCCAGTTATCAAGTCACTGATTGGAGAGGGGGTGTGTTCGGCGGATCCTTCCCCGGAATCTGCGGCAAATGCATTGGCTGCCTCTACGACTGCCTCGGGGCGAAGGTGTACGTCCTCTGCAATTGCTAGCCACGTAGGTAGTCGGAGGGCAGCTAAGGAGAGCGATGTAGAGAGTGCCTGAATATCCACTTCGCCTGGGCGTCTGGCGGCAAGCAGACCTGAGAGTACTTTCGTCGACAAATCTGCCGGAGACGACACAAACTCGACCACATGATTGCTAGAAACTCGGTCTCTGAAGGCATTGACCGCCGAGCGGTCCACATCTGAGTCCTTTATCGTGTATGCGGTTAATGGCGCGGAGTCACTAAGGAAGTAGAAGCGGAGCGGTAGGTGCCTCACCTTCGACTCTGCAACTGCAGCGTCGTATTCCGCTTCTGTGAAAGAGATGCTGCCATCGGGAATGCTCTCGCCATAGCGGAAGCCTACAAGCAGAACATAGAAATCCGCTTCGCGCACGCGTCTCAGGCATTCATCCAGAGGTGCAGATTCATCTGTATGAAATGTCTCCATTCCTGACGGGAACTGCTCCGACTGGGTTAGCGCCGTTGTCACGGCATCCCTGTAAGGCTGCAGATCTCTGCGCGTGGAACTGATAAAGACCTTCACCCTAAGATCGTTCCCGAATTAGCATCGCACGTCAACTCTTTGTGAATCGCACAGGCTATCAATGCTGCCACCTCCCCCTCTGACCTCCCCCTCCTTTCCCTCATCCTGAGGGAAAGGAGACCCCCCGATGCCCCGACGACGACGCTCCCCCTGGCCCGATGAGGGCATGTACGACCAGCCCGCCGGCACCTTCATCCCCGTCATGGAGCTCTGGGAACGTAACCACCCGGACCTGGATGACGGCGAAGAGGACGCAGAAGAGACCTATCAGCCCCCCAGGCGCAAGAGCCGCCGCGGCGGCCGCCGTCCCGGCGCCGGCGCGCCCGTCGGCAACCTCAACGCCCTCAAGAGCGGCAACCGCTCCCAGCGCTTCCTCAAGGGCGCCATCCTCCTTGCCTCCGTCCCGGAGCTCAAGCAGCTCATGATCGCCCTCCGCGTCGCCGCCACCCGGCGCTCCCGTCAGCGCACCGAGCGCATCTTCGCCGCCGCTATCGCTGCCGCCGAAGCAGACCCCGACGTCGCCGCCGACGTCCGTCGCGTCGTCCTCGCCCGCCTGCGAGACCACGGCGCGCCCCTGCCGCGAGCCCTCGCCAACTTCCTCGAAGCCCCCGTCGTCGAGCCCCGCCGCGGCCGTCCGCGCGCGCCCAAACAATCAACCAATAAACGGCCCGCCCAGAATCGAAAAGGGCGCCCCCAGCGCGCCCTCACGAAAAAACGATCAGTCAATCAAACGCCGTCGTAGCCCCGGCGTTTAAGCCGGGGTGCATTTGCCGTCTCGGACGTAGCCCCGGCCTTCAGGCCGGGGAGCCTCCGGGCGGAGGTACAGGAGGCGGCAGCCTCCTGACGGGGAGTTTGAGGGGTGTCCCCTCGGCTCCCTCATTCTCCGAGGCGCTGCGTAGCAGCGCCGAGACGACGCGCCCCCGTAGCCCTTACCGAGACCCCGCCTGCGACTGCTTCGGCGCCGCCACCAGCACGAACGTCTCCAGGCGGCGGCGCATGTCCCGCAGCGTCTCCTGGAACGCCGTCACCTTGGCCAGGTCGTCGCCCTCCACCGCCGCCGGGTCCGAGAAGCTCCAGTGGATGCGCTCCGGGTCGCCGGGGAAGACGGGGCACTGCTCCGCCGCGCGGTCGCAGACCGTGATCACGTAGTCGAAGTCGTCGTCCAGGTAGACGTCCATGCTCTTGGAGTGCAGGCCGCTCGTCGGCAGGCCGGCCTGCTCCAGCACGAAGGCCGTGTACGGGTTGATGCCCTTGGGCTCGGTGCCGGCGCTGAACACCTCGAAGCGGTCCCGCCGATGTCGCGCAGCAGCGACTCGGCGATGAGGCTGCGCGCCGAGTTGCCGGTGCAGAGGAAGAGGACGCGGATCGGGTTCATTCTTGCTCTCCTGTGCCGTCGTAGTGGTCGCCCCTGACGAGCGTGTATGCGGCCGCTCCCAGCGCGCAGCCGATGAACGGCGCGACGATGTACAGCCACAGCGAATGCAGCTCGCCCGAGACGACCGCCGGGCCGAAGCTGCGCGCCGGGTTCATCGACCCGCCCGAGATCGGCCCGCCGAGCAGGACGTCGATGCCCACCGTGGCGCCGATGGCGATGGCCGCGGCCTGGCCCACCGCCCGCGTGTCCGTCGCGACGGCGGTGATCACGAACATGAGCAGCACGCTGAGCACCACCTCCATCCAGAACGACTGCATCTCGGTGCCCGAAGGCAGCGTCGCGCCGACGTGGTGGGCGTGGCCGAACAGCGCCAGCAGCATCGCCGCGCCCACGACGGCGCCGAGCAGCTGGGCGCCCCAGTAGGGGACGACATCTCGGGGCTGGAAGTGGCGAAACATGGCGAAAGCCAGCGTCACGGCCGGGTTGAAGTGGGCGCCGGACACGTGGCCGAGGGAGTAGATGAGGACCATGATGATGATGCCGTTGGCGGCGGCAATGCCCTCGATGTTCATGACGCCGCCGCTGTAGTCGGAGATGACGGCGGCGCCGGGCCCGAAGAACACGAGCAGCGCCACGCCGATCGCCTCCGCCGCGAGACGGTGCTGCAGCGGCACGCGCATCAGCGGCGGCACGCGCTGCGGCATCGACGGGGCTCACAGGGCGACTATCGACTGCTTCAGCCAAACGAGGCTCCCTTTGTTGAGGCAGTAGCCGGAGCGCGGACCGGGGCCGCATTGCTGGATCAGGCCCGCTTCGCGCAGGACGCGCAGGTGCTCGGAGACGGTCGACTGCGCCAGGTCGAGCACCTTGGCAATGTCGAGGCACTGCTGGTCGCCGACCTCGCTCAGGCGCCGCACGATCTCGAGGCGCGTGGGATGCGCGAGGGCCTTGAGCATCGTCGCGAGACGGTCTTCTTGAACCTGGATGAGCTGCATTCCATCGCCAAAGTACGATGGCTGCGCAGGCCGAAGCAAGGCGCTTTTGCTAACGCTTGGTAAACGTTGAGGGCGGCAGAAGCGCACCGCCACGAGGGTGCGGGCGCCGCGTTCCGGCCATCGCGACACGTGACTGGCTCGCATTGGAAACCGACATCGATTTCGCAGTATCGCGGTGGCTCCGGAGCGCCTACAATCCACTCGATGGCCTGCTCTGAGGCCGAATCGAAGAGAGGAAAAGACGCATGGGAGCACGAGCACGGTTGGGGTTCTTGCTGGTGGCGGCGTTGTTGGTCATCGGTGCGGGCGTAGGCATGCAGCCGGCGACGCAAGCGACGGCAGCGCCGGCGTTCTCGCCGCCCAGCGGGCTCACGGTGAGCGTTTCCGGCACGTCCGCGACGTTCAACTGGACGGCGGGCTCCGACAACGCCTGGTATTGCGTCGACACGGCGTTTAACAGCACGGACCTCGTAACTTTCTCCGGCTCGTGGACCAACTGGGGCTGCGGCACCACGGTCACGATGCTGACCGTGGTCAACCTGCAGTGCAACGCGTTGCACTACGCGCGCGTCTACGCCATCGGTGCGTCGGGGAGCGGCTACAGCAACATCGTCAACTTCGCGACGGCGCCCTGCCCTCAATCGCCACCGGTCGCCTTCTTCCCTCAGCTCCTGGGACCGACGGCGGTGATCTTCTCGTGGTACCCCGGCGCTGCTGACGCCTCGTACTGCGTAGACACCGCGTCGAACGTCAACGATCTCGTGAAGCTGACGGGGTCGTGGGCCAACCACGGCTGCGGCACGACCGACACGAGTCTGATGGTCGACGGGTTGCCCTGCGGCCAGCCTCAGGTCTACCGCGTCTACGCCTGGACTGCTCTGGGCAGCTCCTACAGCGCCATCCAGACCTTCACGATGCCTGCCTGTCCGGTGCAGTTCAAGCCGCCGACCGATCTGACGGCGCTGGCCCAGCGGGCCACGCAGACGGTCGACTTCTCATGGACGCCTGGTGTCGGCAATGACACGTTCTGTGTGGAGACGGCGACGGCGCTCCCGGACCTGCTGAACTCGACGGGCAGTTGGCAGCAACACGGGTGCGGCAGACACACGACCAACCTCACGGTCGGCGGTCTCGCGTGCAATACGAACTACTTCTGGCGCGTCTACGCCAAGGGTGCTGAGGACGACGGCTACAGCAGCTACAAGATCGTGAAGACGGCGGCGTGCTAGCGACAAGCCCTCGGGGTCGCTACCACAGCTCCCGGGAGGCGATGCGGGCGCCTTCGACCATCGAAGCGAGCTTGGCCCAGGCGATACGGGTATCCACCCTTCGGCCCCAGGCCGACGTACCGAATCCGCAGTCGGTGCTGGCAACCACGTTCTCACGCCCGACGATCTCGGCGTAGCGTACGATTCGGTCGGCCACGAGCTCGGGATGCTCGACGAAGTTCGTCGTCGTGTCCAGGACGCCCGGGAAGATCACCTTGCCCTCGGGCAGCTTGATGTCGTTCCAGACCTTGTACTCGTGAGCGTGACGGGGATTCGCCCCTTCGAAGGAGAGTCCCATCGGGCGAGCTTTCAGCACGATAGGGAGGATGTCCTTGATCGGCACGTCGTAGGTGTGGGCGTGCTCCGTGTTGCCCCAGCAAAGGTGCAACCGCATGCGGTCCTCGGGCAGCCCGGCAAGTGCCTCATTGATGACCTCGGTATGCAGCTCGACGATCTTGAGAAACTCCGCGTCCGTCAGATGCGACCACTGCGCAGGACGTGTCATTGCCAGATCGGGGCAGTCGATCTGCAGGACGAAGCCTGCGTCGACGATGGCCCTGTACTCGTCCTTCATCACATCGGCCAACGCATGCATATAGGACTCATGGTCCGGGTAATACTCGTTGCGCAAGAAGTTTGCGATGACGCCGGGAGAGGCTGAGGTCATGAAGACCTCCTCAGGCTGATAGCCGTTCACCGCCGCCTTTAGATTGTCGATGTCCCGTCGGACCGCGTCGAAATCCTTCCAGGCGATGGGGCCGGTGCACACCGGCTGAGGGATCGTCTGGGAGCCCTGAGGCCGAACCCTGGCGTATTCCGGGAAGTCTTTGTCGTCCAAGCGATCCCAGGAGCGTACTTCTCGCCCGCCTTCGTAACCGGTCAGGCGCTCCTTGACGTACGTGGCGTATTGAGAGCGTCCCTGTTCGCCGTCGTTGATGACGTCGATGCCGGCGTCGATCTGCATCTTGACGATTTCGGTCACCGCCTCACGGATGCTTGCTTCCAGGGCGCTAGGGTCGAATTCACGCCGTTCTTCCCTGGCCAGCAGCACCTCTTGTTGAGCCGGCGACCGCGGCAAGCTGCCGGTGTGCGTCGTCAGAATTCTCGATTCGCTTCGTTTCACCCTCGTCCCTCCTGCGTTGCCGCCATTATGCGAGGTGAGTGCTCTCTTCGGAATCACTTGAGCGGATTCATTGATGGCTGAGGTTCGGCTGGAGGTCGATCAGAGGCTGGTGGACACCTGCGGCGCACATCGCTCTGAAAAAGGAGGAGCGCCCTGGTCAAGGGCGCTCTAAATTGGATGCTTGGTGGAGCTGGGGGGATTCGAACCCCCTACCTTTTGACTGCCAGTCAAACGCTCTCCCGATTGAGCTACAGCCCCGTGGGTACTCGGGCAGCGTAGCAAACGGCGTGGCCTGTCGCAATGTTCGCCACGAGCGGGACGCCCTGGTAGACGGCGCCGCGGCTGGCGGTCGTGAAGGGCCTCGCAGGAGAAACGCCGTAGCTCCCTGGCGCTAGTTCAGGGCACTGACGGAGCTGAAGAAGTTGCTCAGGGCGTCCGTCGTCGTGTGGTAGAGGAAGATGCCGGGAGCGTGGGGCTGCGAGCCGGAGCCGGCCAGGAGCGTCAGCACGAGCGCCCAGACGAAGAAGCCGGCCAGGTTGGCGACCAGGATTTGCGCCGGGTCGGCGGTCGTGACGGTGCTGATGGCGATGGTCGTCAGGCCGAAGGTCAGTGCCAGCGAGGCGAGGCCAATGGCGAAAGAGATGCCGGGGATGAACATGAGACCCATGAGCGCCAACGGCGTTGCCGCCAGGCCCATTACGCGCAGCAGCTGCTCGACGTACGCGCGCTGGCGGAAGACCTGCGTGAGCATGATGTAGACCATGCCCAGCCACGCCAAGTGCCAGAGGACGACGGAGATGAGGGAGCCGATCAGGGCAGAGTGGACCAGGATGTCGCTGGAGTTACCGAAATCCTGCAGCATCCACCACAGCCAGCCGCCGATGCCGGCGATCAAGGTGGCGACCGCGACGATGAAGACGCCGGGAATCGTTGCCGCCGGGTTGCTGCGCACGTCCTCGAACACCCGGGAATCGAGCGAGATGAGCCGCCGCACCCAGCCGATCACCTGATTCAGGTCCAATTTGCCACTTCCTCCGTCCAGGCGCGCCGGTCGCTACCTGGGCGCGAGTCGAATTCTAGCACGCGTCTTTCACGCGATCGGGCGCTTGGTCGGGATGCCGGGACGGCGCGGGAACCGGTCTGGCGTGGGGCGAACCTTGCGCACGATGACGAGCGACTGGCGCAAGCCCTGAGGCGGCTCGAACGGCACGACGTCGGCGATTTCGGCCTGCAGTTCATCGAGGGCGCGGCCCGAATCGGCGATCTCGGCCGACGCAGCGGAGCCCTTCGTGGCGGCGAGGTGCCCGCCGACGGTGGCGAAGGGAATTGCATACTCCAGCAGCACCGGCAAAGGAGCTACGGCGCGGGCGATGACGAGGTCGAAGGTGCCGCGCAGGCTCTCGTCCCGGCCCAGGTCCTCGGCCCGGCCCTCGAGCACCTCAGCGCCTCTCAGGCCCATTGCCTCGATGACCTCGCGCATGAAGGTGCAGCGTTTGCCGTGTGAATCGAGCAGGGCCATGTGGCAGCCCGGCAGCGCGATCTTGATGGGCAGGCCGGGCAACCCGGCGCCGGTGCCGATGTCGACGATGCGTGTGCCTTCGCCGATTAGCTCCCGCTGCTGCAGGAGATGCGCCAGTGCCAGCGACTCGACGATGTGACGCACTTCGATGGCGTTGCGGTCGCGGACGGCGGTCAGGTTGAAGCGCTGCGCCGCCTCGAACAGGCGGTCGCGGTAGTCCCGCAGTTGGTCGACGGTTCTCGGCGGGAGGTCGAGATCGAGCTCGCGGAGGGTGCTCTCCAGATCGATTGTCATGGCGTCATGGTAGCAGCGCGCCCGCTTCGCGGTTTGACCTGTCGACGCCTGGTTCCTAGAATCGACTTATGGTGGCAGACAACCCTTCGATGAGTGAGGCGGCTCGCCTCTTCGCAAGTTCCCTTCCCCCGGACAAGCATCAAGATAGCCAGGAAGCTCTCCGTTTCGCCCGATGGTTCGGTGAGGAGCGCTCTGCGGGTGACCTGAGGCCGGTCGATATTGAGTCGTACGTCGAGACGTTTGGCGCCAACGCGCCCAATGCCGGTTCGCGCGCGGATTCGCTGAAGACGTTTCTCGCCTTCGCTCACAAGCAGAACATCACGCACGAGCGGCTCGTAAGCCACGTTCGGGTGCGTCGCACTACTACCGCCAAGCGCTCCGCCATGTTGCCGGAGAATGCGCCCGAGGTGAAGCTCACTACAGAGGGCAAGATCGCGCTGGAGACCGAGCTCAACGAGCTCAAGGCGCAGCGGCCTCGCATCGCTGAAGAGCTACGCACCGCGCGTGCCGACGGCGACGTGCGCGAGAACGCGCCGCTGGACGCCGCGCGAGAGACGCAGGGCAAGATGGAGGCGCGCATCCGCGAGCTCGAGAACATGCTGCGTCTCGCTATCATCGTCGAGAATGACGACGCCAGGGTCGCGGCGGACGTTGCGCATATCGGGTCGACGGTCGTCATCCTCAACGTGGCAACGGGCTCCGAGATGAACTACCAGATCGTGAACCCGGCGGAGGCCAAACCCGGCACCGGGCGGCTGTCCGCGGATTCGCCGGTTGGTCGCGCCGTCGTAGGGCACAAGGTTGGCGACGTCGTCGAGGTGGCGGCGCCGAGCGGCACGGTTCGCATCAAGATCGAGAACATTAAGGCGTAGAAGCGCCTTCGAGACGGGAAAAACGAGGGGGGAGCCTTTGGCTCCCCCCTCGTTCGTTCTTCCGACGAAGCGCTGGTTAGCGCCGCTCGATCGGCACGTACTCCAGGTTCATCGGCCCGGTGTACTCCAGCAGCGGCCGGATCAGCATATTGTTTTCGTACTGCTCGAAGATCTCGGTGCACCAGCCGGGGATGCGGCCGATGGCGAACAGCGGTACGAAGATGTCCTCCGGCAGGTTGAGCAGGGAATAGACGGAGCCGGCGAAGAAGTCGACGTTGACGAAGATGCCACGCGACTGGTACGGCGCCATGTCGTGCTCTACCTGCTGCAGGATCTGGTACCACTCTTCGTGGCCCAGCTTGGCGCCCAGAGTCTTGGAGCGGTCGCGCATGTGGCGAGCGCGCGGGTCTTCGGCGCGGTAGACGCGGTGACCGAAGCCCATCACCTTGTCGCCCCGGTCCAGGCGAGCGCGGAGGTAGGCCTGCGCCCGATCGGGGCTGCCGATCTCGTCCGTCATCTTCTGCACAGCCTCGGCGGCGCCGCCATGCAGCGGACCCTTGAGGGTGCCGATGGCCGTGACGACGGCAGAGTGCAGGTCGCTGAGGGTCGACGTCGTGACGCGAGCCGCGAAGGCGGAAGCGTTGGCGCCGTGCTCGGCGTGCAGCAGGAAGTCGAGGTCCATGGCGGCGACAGCGTCGGCGTCGGGCTCCTGACCGGTCAGCATGTAGAGGAAGTTGGCGGCGTGGCCGAGGTCCTCGCGCGGCGCAACGGGGTCCTGACCGTGACGGATGCGGTGGTGTGCTGCAACCACGGTCGGGAACACGGCGGTGAGACGCTCGGCCTTGCGCTTGTTGGCGTCCATGGAGTTGTCGGCCACATCCGGGTCGAAGGCGGCGACGGCGGAGATGGCCGTGCGCAGGACATCCATGGGATGCGCATTCTTGACGAGGCGGATGACCTCGATCACCTGAGCGGGCAGGGCCCGGTTGGCGATGAGGCGCTTCTTGAACGCGTCGAACTCGGCTTGTTTGGGGAGCGCTCCATGCAGGAGCAGGTAGGAGACTTCTTCGAAACTGGACTTGGCTGCGAGGTCGTGAATGTTGTAGCCGCGATAAAGGAGGACGCCTGCCTCCCCATCTATGTAGCTCGACTCAGTCGTATCGAGGTATACGTCCTTGAGTCCGCGCGCTAGGGTTACTTCTGCCATAGATGTCCTCCAATCGCAATCGCTCGAAACAATAAAAGACCCTGGCTTGCCCAGGGTAGAAAACACGGCGGAGAGCCCCAAATCCCCGGAGCCATTTCTGAGTGTAGCATTGTGGGCCTTGCTGTACTAGAGCGCTAATCAATTGTGGCAAACCCCTAGGGGGTTCCCTGATTTTGGTCGCATAGGCGCAATGTGCTAGGCGATTGCCCTCTTCTTGACGAAATTGCGGCCGACACTTTTTCTGATACTCAATCGCGGAGGATAGCGATGCCGTCAATCAATCTCGGCAAGGCCTTTGTTGCTGACGTGAAGTGCTACTACTGCGGCCACGTCAGCGGCCAGATCGTCGGACCGCGCGGAGCCAGGATCACAGCTGCGAATTTCGTGCCCAGGCCCGGCTATCGCGGCGTCGAAGTGAAGACAGGCACGCGTTTGCGTTGCGAGCGCTGCCATGGCCCTGTCTTCCTGGAGGAAGCGCCACCCATGGCCCAAACCGAAGCGGCCCTTGCCCGAACGCTGCGAAGCGGCCGGGAGGATGGTACGAACCAGGCAGCCTGATGGAGGCTGCCTCGCCGGGTTATCGTTGGCTTGATGCATGTGCCGATCTCAACGCAACGCACGATCCGCGCAGTTTGCCGCCACGCTAATGGCTATTTGACGATGAAGGTACCGTACATCTGGTCCGGGTGGACGTCGCAGCGGAAGAAGTAGGTGCCGGGCGCACTCGGAGCGGTGAACTGCTCCGTGTTGGTCGTCGGGCCGGTAATGATCTCGCCCGTGTAGATGGCCTGCGACGCGCTCTTGTTCGTGTAGAACGACACGTTGTGCGGCACGCCGGCGTCCTGGTTGTCGAAGTTGATCGTGACCTGCTGGCCGGCCGCCGCGTCGATCTCACTCACGTTGAAGTGGATGTTCTTGGCGGTAACGTCGACCGTGACGGGCCCGGTGGGCGCCGGGCCGGTGCTGGCGGCAGCGACGGGCGCAGGCTTCTCCACCTTGACCAGCTGAGCGCCGCCGTACAGAGCCACTGCCGAGACGGCGAACGCCACGACGAACATCAACGTGCCGAGCTTGAAGTTACGTCCCAGGGGCATTAAGCAGTCTCCTCCTCTTACGCAGAAACCAACCGGTCGACGACCATTGCTACGAAGATCAGACCCAAGTAGCTGATCGAATACCTGAACAGGGCCATGGCGGCTCTTGTTGTCGCCTGCTGCAGCTGACGCCACGCCAGCCACACGAACGATAGACCGAAGACGGTTGCGCACGCCAGGTAGACCCAGCCGACGTCGCCCGTAAGGTACAGCGTCAGGGACGTTGCGGCCGTCACGATGGCATAGACAAGGCTGCGGCGGCGCGCCTCCGTAGCGCCCTGCATGACAGGCAGCATCGGCACGCCGGCGCTCTCGTAGTCGTTTGAGTAGCCGATTGCCAGCGCCCAGAAGTGGGGCGGCGTCCACAGGAAGACGATCGCGAACATGATAAGAGGCGCCGCCGTGATGTCGTTGTTGACCGCCGCCCAACCGCACAGCGGGGGGATGGCGCCAGCAGCACCGCCGATGACGATGTTCTCCACCGTGGAGCGCTTGAGCCAAATCGTGTAGACGAAGACGTAGAACAGGTTGGCGGTGAGGGCCAGGCCCGCCGTCAGCAGGTTCACGACCACGGTCAGGAACACAAACGACACTATGGTCAGGGCGATGCCGAAGGCCAGGGCACGTTCCGGCGGGACCGTGCCGGCCGGAATCGGACGCTTCTGGGTGCGGCTCATGATTGCGTCGATGTCACGGTCGACGAAGCAGTTGATCGTGTTGGCGCCGCCCGCGGCCAGCGAGCCGCCGATAAGTGTCGCGAGCACGAGCCAGAGGTTGGGGATACCGTCCGCCGCCACGACCATCGCCGGGAAGGTCGTGACCAGCAGCAGCTCGATGATGCGCGGCTTCGTGAGAGAGATGTACGCCCAGATCGTCTCACGCCAGCCGGCCAGTTGCCGTGCAGCGGGGGCGGTCAGGGTGCGCGCGGGAGCGGTCATCGGGACACCTTCGCCAGCCTGCCCTGCACCGTCGTGGGACTCGAGTGTTGCAGGAGGTCATAGAGCGCGTACACGCGGATGTTCAGCATGCCCAGTACCAGCCAGAGTAGCGTACCGCAGGCCAGATGGCCGATGGACGCTTCATCGGAGAGCTGGGTCCAGACGTTCGAGGCGCCGATCAGCGCCTGCACGATATAGAGCGCGAATGCCGCCGTCGCCATGACGAAGGCGAAAGGAGCGGCGCCACGCTCCCGCCAGCCCTGCGCCAGCAAGGCAAGCAGGACGATGCCCAGAAGCAGCGCCACGACGCGGTGCAGGAACTCGATCTGGACTGACGCGGCGTGGGCGGTCGGGATGAGCTGGCCGTTACACTCCGGCCAACCGCTGCAGGCCAGACCGTAGCCTGCGCCGGCGATGTAGGCGCCGATCAGCATGAGCAGAAAGGTGATGACGATGCCGGCAGCGGCGAGTCGCTTGTAGTTACGGCTCACCGTGATGCTCGTCAGCGGCTGACGTACGGCGAAGGTTGTCACGGTGATCAGGACGAGGATGAAGAGGATGGTCAGCGCCGTGCCGAGGTGCACCGTGACGATCTCGGGCGGCAGGTCATTGACGACAACGGCGCCGCCGAGGGCGGCCTGGAAAAGGATAAGCCCGAAAGCCGCGAGCACGGGGTAAAGGATGGCCGGTACGCGCCGGTACGACTTCAGCGCCACGATGGCCATTGCCAGCACCAGAAAACCGGCGATCGACGCCGTCAGGCGGTGCGAATACTCGATAATGGTGTGCTTGTTGCCGTCAGGGATGAGGTTGCCGTGGCAGGTGGGCCAGTCGGGGCAGCCGAGGCCGGAGCCGGTCGCCCGGACGGTGCCGCCGATGATGATCAGGACAAAGACCACCACGCAGGTGATCAGGCAGAGGCGCTGAAAGCCAGTCATTGAGAACGCAGCGCCCAGTGTCGCTGGAGAAAGCCTGTCGTCATCGATGCTAAGCGGCCTTTTCTCGAACCTTGCTCGATGCCTCGCGGCGCCGTGTCTGCCCCCGATCGTGACACAAGGCTCAATTGCAGCCTATGGCTGAGGCAGGCTTGAGTCAAGGGAAGAACGGCCCCGTCGAGTCTGGGTCCGCTGTTCGCTGCGCTGGAGGATCACGCCGGTCTCATGCCTGCGGATCTCGTAGACACTTGTAGGCGGTCTGCCAGGACGTGCCCTGATTCGGGGCAGCCTCTCGCGCAGTTTGCTGCCACGCTCGTGGCCCTAGACGCGATTGCGGTACCGGTTCGTGATCGGCAGGCGGCGGTCGCGTCCAAAGGCGCGGCTCGTGATCTTGATGCCGGGCGGCGCCTGGCGTCGCTTGTACTCGTTGCGGTCGACCAGAGTCATGATGCGGCTGACGACGGCAGCGTCATAGCCCATGGCAACGATCTCCTCCAGGCTGCAGTCATCTTCGACGTACGCTTCGAGGATGGGGTCGAGGATCTCGTAGGGAGGCAGCGTGTCGGTGTCGCGCTGATCAGGTTTCAGCTCCGCCGATGGCGCCTTGTCCAGGATTTCGTTCGGGATCAAGTCGTAGCCCGCCACCTCGTTTCGATATCGCGCCAGGCGATAGACCATCGTCTTGGGTACGTCCTTGATGACGGCGAAGCCGCCGGCCATGTCGCCGTAGAGCGTGGCGTAGCCGGTGGCCATCTCGCTCTTGTTTCCGCAGGTCAACACCGGCTGCCAGCCGAACTTGTTCGAGAGCGCCATCCAGATGTTGCCGCGGATGCGCGACTGGACGTTTTCCTCCGCCGTGCCAGGCGTCGTCCCGGCGAACGCCTCGGAGAGCATTTCCAGGTAGGCGGCGTGCCCGGGCTCGATGGGGATGATCATGAGCTTCACGCCGAGGTTCGTCGTCAGCTTTCGGGCGTCGGCGATGGAGCCTTCGGATGAATAGCGCGAGGGGTTGGAGACCGTGACGACGTGCTCCGAGCCCAGGGCATCGGTCGCGATCGTGGCGACGAGGGCGGAGTCGATGCCACCTGAGACGCCGACGAGCACCGTCTCGAAGCCGTTCTTGTGCACGTAATCGCGCGTCCCGGTGACCAGCGCCTTGTAGATGTCGGCTTCGATGTCGAGCTCCGGGACGTTCTCGATGGCGAGAGGCGGTTTCTCGGGCGTCAGCGGTGCGTCCGAGACGAAGACCTCATCGACCGGCCGTGCGTACGATTCGAGGCCGTGATAGCGACGCATCGGCACGCGCAGACGGGCGTGGTAGAGGGCGTCGAGGTCGAGGTCGACGACGAGCAGGTGCTCGTCGAACGAGGGGCTGCGGGCGATGATCTCGCCGTCCTGGTCGAAAACCATGCTATTGCCGTCGAAGAGCAGCTCGTCCTGGCCGCCGACCAGGTTGACGTGACACACCATGACCGCGTTGTCGGAAGCGCGCGTGGCGAACATGCGCTGGCGGAAGTGGCGCTTGCCGTAGTGGTAAGGCGAGCCGCTGATGTTGATGACGACGTCGGCACCCGCCAGCCCCAAGGCCTGCGCGGCGCCCTCGGCGTACCAGAGGTCCTCGCAGATCGTGACGCCGACACGGGCGCCGGCGATGGTGAACAGCTTGGCGCGGTCGCCTTCGCGGAAGTAGCGCTTCTCGTCGAAGACGCCGTAGTTGGGCAGGTACTGCTTGTGGAAGACTCCCACGACCTGACCTTCGTGGATGACCGCCGCGGCGTTGTAGGCGTCCTGCTCCTGGTCGACGAAGCCGACGACGGAGGTGATACCGCGCAGGCGATCAGCGACCTCGTGCACCGCCTTGATGTTGTCCTCGATGAAGGAGCGGCGCAGGAGGAGGTCTTCGGGCGGGTAGCCTGGCAGAGTCAACTCGGGGTAAGCAACGACGTCGGCGCCGAGAGCACGAGCGCGTTCGCCGTACTCGACGACCTTGTCGACGTTGCCTGCCAGGTCGCCCACGGTGGTGTTGATCTGGGCCAGGGCGACCCTTAGTGTTTTCATGACACTATCTCCTGAACTGATTATCGGCGGGCTCTTCTGGACCCGTCAATCGCGTCCGTGCTGGCGCTATGATGGCCCACGGGCGCTTCGAAGCGAGAGAACGATGCTGGAGACCGCCATCGATCCACTGACCGGCCAGCGCGTGCTGGTGCGAGCTCTGCTCCCGGAGGAGATCGAGCCGCTGGCGCGCGCCCTGGTGGAGACGAGCGAGGCGCAGCTGCAGAACCGTTGGCAGGAGCAGGAGCTCGGCTACCGTGAGCTGCTCGTGGCCGAGGTGGACGGCGAGATGGTTGGTACGGTGAGCATCAATCAGCGCCACGCCCGGCCGGGCTCGCTCCATCTCTTCGCACTGGAGGTGGCGCCGGCGGTGCGTAGCCGAGGCGTCGGCGGCGCCATCGTCACGTATGTGGTGGAGGAAGCGCAGCGGCGCGGACTGCGGCGCGTCTACCTCGAGGTTCGGTCGGACAACCGCGCGCGGCGCCTCTACCACCGCCTCGGTTTCCGGCGCGTGGGGCCGGGCTTCGTGAACGCCTGGTGGCGCTTCAACGACGACGGCACGCGGGAGCGGATGGAGGAGTACTCCTACCGCATGATCAGACGCGTCTGAGCCAGGAACAAGGAACCTGGAACAGGGTGGGAGCCGAGAAGGCGCCGTCCAGTTCCCTCTCTCGCGTTTACGCTGCCTTGAGGTGGCCTTTCAGCTCCAGGTAATCGCAGAGCGCTTCGCGCCACGGACGCGGCTGCTCGATGCCTAGCTTGGCCAACGCCGCGTTGGCGAGCACCGAGTAGGCGGGCCGTTTGGCTGGCGTGCCGTATTCCGCCGAGCTGATCGGCGAGAGCTGCGGCTCGCTTCCGAGCAAGGCGAAGATCTCGCGGGCGAACTCGTACCAGGAGCACTGGCCCGAGTTGGTGACGTGGTAGGTGCCCCGGCCGCCCGCGGCGATGATCTCAAGCACCGTCTCGGCGAGGTCGAGCGTGTAGGTCGGCGCCGTGACCTGGTCGTCGACCACGGTGATCTCGCGGCCTTCGCGTGCTTGGCGCAGCATCGTCTCGACGAAGTTGCCGCCCTTGCCGCTGGCGCCGGCGACGCCGTAGAGGCCGGACGACCGGACGATGATGTGCTCGTCTGGCAGGGTGTAGCGCAGGAAGTGTTCGCCGGCCAGCTTCGAGATGCCGTAAGCGCTTACCGGCCAGGCGCGATCCGTCTCCTTGTAAGGCGTCTTCGCGGAGCCATCGAAGACGTAGTCGGCGCTGAAGTGCACCAGGGTAGCGCCGAGGGCGCGGCAGGCTTCGGCGAGTATCTTGGTCCCCAGGCCGTTGACGCGGAACGCTTCGTCCGGCTCGTTCTCGCAATCGTCGACGCGATGGAATGCCGCGGTGTTGATCACCAGAGTCGGCTGTACGCCGCTGAGCACCGAGCGCACGTTATCGGGGTCCGTGACCTCGATGTCGGAGTGGATCAAGCTGACCAGCTGGTCGCCGCCGTGTCCGAAGGGAGAGGTCGGCCAGGCGCGGACAATGTCCGATCCGAGCTGACCGTTACTGCCAATGAGAGCAATCCTTGCCATGTTATTCACTCCATCGGGCGGGCTCATCCCGCCGCAAGACATAATCAAAGGGCCGAAGCCCTGCGTGGACTTCGTTGAGCAAGACCATCCAGTCGAGGTTGTAGTAGCGCGGGTTGGCGAAGGCCGGCGCATCCAGCTTGCCGTACAGGCCAACCATGCTGTCGACTGCTTCCAGGACGCCTCGGGATGGTCTGACGCCGAGCGTCTCGAAGAGCTTGTCGTTGGAGCAGCGGTAGTTACGCACCAGCGGCGGCTCGGGCGCGATGGTCAGGTTGACGTGGCCGAGGATCAGGCCGACGGACCCGGCGACGAGCATCGCGAGCTCGCGGATCTGGTAGTTGTTCTGCACCACGTTGAAGATCTGGCCGGAGACATCCTCTTCGTTGGCCTCCAGGCAGGCGATCTGTGCGTCGGCGGCGTCCTGGACTTCGACCAGGGGTCGCCACATCCAGCCACCACCGTGCAGCAGCAAGCGGCCCTGCGTGATGGCGTCCTTGACGAAGGTATTCACGACGAGGTCGAAACGCATGCGCGGGCTATCGCCGAAGACGGTGCCCTGGCGCAGGATCACGGGCGCGAAATCGGCGCCTGCCATGCCGAGCAGGGCCTCCTCGCCGAAGCGCTTCGACTCTGCGTATGGGCCGCGGGGCGCGATCGGCGCCTCTTCGTCGTAGACGGAGCCGTCGGGCAGGCCGTCGTACAGCGAGCAGCTGGAGCCGAAGATGAAACGCCGCACACCGGCTTCGCGCGCTGCTTCCGCGACCGCGACGGTCCCGGTGGCGTTCATCTGCCAGTTAGCCTCCGGGTCGAAGTTCGCTGTCGGGTCGTTGGAGAGGCCGGCGAGGTGGACGACGCCGTCTACGCCCGCGAACCATTCCGGCCGCGCGTCTCGGATGTCGGCGTGGACGATCTCGATACGGTCGATAACGTCCTGCAGGGGCGTGAAGCCCCAGTAGAGACGGTCGAGGACGCGCACCTCGTGGCCTCGCTCGAGCAGGCGGCGAACGAGAACTGACCCGATGTAGCCAGCCCCGCCGGTTATCAGTACGCGCAATCTATCGGCCTTTCACCGTCCAGACGTCGCCGAACACGTCCGGTGAGACCCGCACCTCGTCTGGACTTTCCCTGTCGTACACCTCGGAGCCCGTCGCGAGCACGATGGTCTCGTCCTCGAGGGCCATCCAGCCGTGCCAGTGGCCGGGCGGGATGACGAGCAAAGAAGGGCTCCGTTCGCTGAGGACAAAGGTCCGCACGCAGCCGCCGCCGTAGCTCTGGCCGCTGGCCTCGGCCGCTCGAAGGTCTTCGTCCGGCGCATCCGCGACGACGAACTTGCCGCTGCCCTTGACGACGCAGAAGTAATCCCAGAGGACATCGTGCCGGTGCAGGCCGCGAATGGTGCCACGCGTCGGCGAGCAAACGACGTAGGTCTGGCCGAAGGCGGGCAGGAATTCGTCGGTGCGATGGATGATCTCGTACAGGTATCCGCGATCGTCGATGTGACGCTCGAGCGGTACCACGCGTACGTCTTCGGACAAGCAGTGTGCTCCTCTATACCTCAGCTACCACGATACGTGACCGTCAGCAGCAGCGATAGGCTTTGCAGGCGAATTACATAAGACGGAAACAACTTCTTAAAGAGGGTTAACCTCACTCCCTTCGCGCAGCTTACGTTCACTGGAGATTGTAAAGCACTCAGGGCTGATCGATCCTGCGAAGACAAGATGAATTTCGGAGACGGACTTTGTAGTCCATTCCCAACACACCGAGCCAGGCGCCGTTCACCCAAGGGGCGAAACGCTCGTTGGAGCCTGCCCGTTTGTGGCTGTGAAACGAGAGCTACAGCAGCATCAATGCCGGCGCTTCCAGGTAGCGGCGCAGCGTCTGGAGGAAGCGAGCCCCCTCGGCGCCGTCCGTGGCGCGGTGATCGGCGGACAGGACGACGGTCATCATCGTTCGTACGACGATTTCTCCGTCGCGGACGACGGCCTGGTCGCGTGCCGCGCCGATGCCGAGGACGGCGACCTGCGGCGGGTTGATGATCGGCGTCAGGATGTCGACGCCAAAGGCGCCCAGGTTGGAGATGGAGAAGGTGCCGGCGGCGTACTCCTCGGGGCGCAGGCGGCCGTTGCGAGCACGGACCGCGAGGTCGCGTGCTTCGGCCGAAATCTGGGCCAGGCCCTTGTTGGACACGTCGAACATTGCCGGCACCACGAGGCCTTCTTCCAGGGCGACGGCGATGGCCACGTTAATCTGGCTGTGCGTCTGCAGGTGATCGTCGGCCCACCAGGCGTTGAACTTGGGGTGCTCGGTCAGTGTACGAGCCGTGGCCTGGATGATGACGTCGTTGACGCTGACGGGCGGCGCGTCGCCCATGGCGGCGATAGCCTGGAGGCGGTACTGCATCGCCTCTGCCATGTCGATGTCGGCGGCCAGGTAGTAGTGCGGCGCTTCCTGCTTCGACTGCACCATGCGCCGGGCAATCGTCTGGCGCATGCGGGTCAGCGGAATGTCCTCGACCACGTCTTCGCCGGCGGGGCGAGCCGCCCGCATCGGCGCACCGGCTGGCGCGGCCGCGGGTCCGGCCTCTTGAGCCGCCTCGACGTCGCGGCGCAGGATGCGGCCGTCCGGGCCGCTGCCGGTCAGGGTGTTGACGTCAATGCCACGTTCCTCCGCCATACGTCGCGCGACAGGCGAGATGCGCAGTCGCTCGCCCTCGGCCGGCGCTGGTGGTGGAGGAGGCGGAGGGCTGGGTGCTGGCGCCGGTGCGGGAGCCGCTGCCGGTGCCGGCGACGCCGGTGCGGTCTCGGCTGCCGTGGCGGCCGGGGCTACAGGAGCAGGGCCGCTTTCGTATCTGGTGATGTCGTCGTCCGGTGCGGCGATGACGGCGATGATGGTGCCGACGGGCACCACGTCGCCCTCCTTTGCGATGGCCTTGCGGAAGACGCCCGCGCCGAACGCCTCGATTTCGACGTTGGCCTTGTCGGTCTCGATTTCGGCGATGATCTCGCCGCGCTCGACCGGCGCGCCCTCCGCCTTCATCCAGCGCAGCACGGTGCCTTCCTGCATATCCGCGCCCATCTGGGGCATGACGACTTCGGTGATCATGACGGACGTCCTCTAGAACAATGCCCGGACGGCATCGACAATCTGGTTCTCGTTAGGCATCGCGGCTCGCTCGAGCGGCATGCTGTAGGGCATCGGTACCTCGACGCCGGCGACGCGGCCGACAGGCGCGTCCAGGTAGTCGAACGCCTTTTCCTGGATCTCGCTGGCGATCTCACCGCCGAAGCCGCCGAAACGCCAGGCGTGCTCCGCCACCACGGCTCGGTTGGTCTTCCGCACCGAGTCCAGCACCGTCTCCATGTCGAGTGGTCGCAGGGTGCGCAGGTCGATGACCTCCGCGTTGATGTCTTCCTGAGCCAGGAGCTCGGCAGCTTTCGTGCACAGTTGCACGCTGCCGGAGTAGCCGATGAGCGTGACGTCCGCGCCCTCGCGCACGACCTTGGCCAGGCCAAAAGGCACGACGTAATCCTCTTCGGGCACTTCGCCGCGCAGGCCGTAGATCGCAGTGTTCTCGATAAACATGACCGGGTTCTCGTCCTGGAAGGCTGCTTTGAGCAGCCCTTTGGCGTCGTACGCGTTGGACGGGCAGACCACTTTGACACCGGGAATGCGCGCGTACCAGCCCTCGAAGCTGTGCGAGTGTTGCGCGGCGAGTGAGAGTCCGCCGCCGCTGGCCATGCGGATGATGACCGGGACGGAAATCTGGCCGCCGGACATGTAGTGCAGCTTGGACGCGCTGTTGATTATCTGGTCCAGCGCCAGCAACGAGAAGTTGATCGTCATGATCTCGACGATGGGCCGCAGGCCGGCCATAGCCGCCCCGATGCCGGCGCCGACGAAGCCGAGCTCGCTGATCGGCGTATCGATGATGCGGTCGCTGCCGAATTCGGCCTGGAGACCCTTCGTTACGCCGTAGGAGCCGCCGTATGTACCGACGTCCTCGCCCATGACGAGAACGCGGTCATCGGCCAGCATCTGCTCGTGGATCGCTTCACGCAGGGCGTCGCGGATCGCCATCTCGGGCATTAGCGGCCACCTTCCTTCCAGACGCGCGCCAGGTGGTCCAGCGGCGAGGGCGCGTAGATGTTGTCCATCAGGGTGCTGACGTCAGGGAAGGGGCTTTCCTCCGCGAACTGCGCGGCCTCTTCCACCGTCGCCTCGGCCTGTTGCCAGGTGGCATCGATCTCTTCCTGGGTGAACTGGCCGCCGGCGAGGAGGGCCTTGCTGAAGGTGTTTATGGGGTCCATCTCACGCCAGTGCTCAACCTCGGCCTTGTCGCGATAGAACTCCGGGTCAGCCATTGAGTGGCCGCGGAAGCGGTAGGTCGTCGCTTCCAGGAAAAAGGGGCCTTCACCGCTGCGGACGAGCTGCAACGCCTGCTCGGTGCGCTGCTGCATCTCGATGACGTTCATGCCATCGGCTTTCTCAGCGCGAATGCCGTAGGCCTCGGCGTGCTTGTAGATCTCGGGGAAGGCGCAGACGCGGTCGACCTGAGTACCCATGCCATAGAAGTTGTTCTCCAGCAGGAAGAGGACAGGCAGCTTCCAGATGGCGGCCAGGTTGAGTGACTCATGGAACGCGCCTTCATTGACGGAGCCGTCGCCGATGATGCAGAGGACAACGGCATCCTCACCACGGCGCTTGGCCGCGAGAGCGGTACCGCAAGCGAGGGGCATGTGGCCACCGACGATGGCGTAGCCGCCCATGAACCGCTTCGACACGTCAAAAATGTGCATAGAGCCGCCGAGGCCGTTGCTGGCGCCGGTGCTCTTGCCGAAGAGCTCAGCCATGACGCGCTTCGGATCGAGGCCGCGAGCGATGGCCTGGCCGTGCTCGCGGTAGTGAGTGTAGATGTAGTCCTGCTGTTGCAGCTTGGAGATGACGCCGACGCCGACGGCCTCCTGACCGATGTAGAGGTGGAGGAAGCCTTTTATGCGGCCGCGGGCGTACATCTCCGCCGCCTTTTCTTCGAAGCGGCGGATCAGGATCATTGTGTGGAGGAGCTTCTGCAGCTCATCTTTGGCTATGGTGGCGATGGAGCGCTCTGAAATTACCACTCTTGTTCAACCTCGGGGATTTCTCGACTAAGCCATTATCCCACGCTTCAGAGCCGCCGGCGAAGGCGGCGGGAATCATGGCTGGCAGCCAAGATGTGGCGGGCTGAGAAGCTCCACGGAGCCCGCTAACGGGGAGTCGGGGCTTGAGAGGCCCGGAGGTTGCAGGCTGTTAGCGAAGTTCAGCGAGCAACCCTTCGTATGACGTCAAATTGCGCTCCAACGAGATGTCCAGCAAGGCGGGCGCGGTATCGGCTCCCACGCCGACGTTCTGGGCCATCGTGGGCTGCGTTTCGTCGACCAGTAGCAGACCAGTGACCTCACGGCCGATCTTGCTTGCCTCGGAAATGAGGCGCAGTCCGTTCAGGGCTGCATCGGCGTTGGTGGGATCGTAGTCCGCGGGCAACGTCTCGCGCTCTTCGTCGGTGAAGACCTGGTCTCGCATTTCCTGCCAGGCGTCCCGGATGTCGACGACGTAGTTACGGCGGTACCAGTCGTAGATGGGGCCGCTGCCGCGTGCACCGGGCTCGCGGTGGTACGTCACGCACGGCGAGAAGACGTCGACGAGGGAGAAGCCCTGGGTGTTGATCGCCTTGTGGATGAGGTCGCCCAGCTCGCGTCGCTGCCAGGAGACGCCGCGACCGACAAAGGCGGCACCCGCAGCGATGGCGAGTCGCAACGGGTTGACGTTTCGACCCTGCTTGCCGCTGGGCGTAGAAGGCGTCCGGAGGCCGGTGTGGGCCGTCGGCGAGGCCTGTCCCTTGGTAAGTCCGTAGACCTGGTTGTTCATGATGATCAGGGTGATGTTGACGTTGCGGATGATGGAGTGCATGAAGTGTTCCATGCCGATGGCGTACGTGTCGCCATCGCCGCCGAAGTCAAGCACGTTGAGGCCCGGGTTCGCGATCGCTACACCGATCGCGACCGGCAGCGAGCGCCCGTGCTGGCCCTGGTAAGAGTTCACTTTCAGCATCTCGGGCTCTTTGCTCGAGCAGCCGATGCCGGAGAGCGCGAAGATGCTCTCCAGCGGGACGTCGTGCTCGTTCACGAGGTTCAGGATCACGTCCTGAACCGCGGAGTTCACGCCGAAGTCGCCACAGCCCAGGCACCACCATGCTCCGCCTTCCGGTCCGGAGATGTCGGCCCGCTTGAGAGGAATATCGATAGTCATGTCAGGCCCCCTTGACCTTGTTGATGATCCAGCCCGGTGTCATGAGCCGGCCATCGTAGCGGAGGATGGACTGGAGCTTCGCCATAGGGCCCGTCGCTTCGCGCTGAATCAGGCCGCGTAGCTGGGCGCCCGCTGAGTATTCTGTCACATACACTACGTCGCAGCTATCGACGAAGCTGCGAACTTGCTCGCCGTGAAGCGGCCAGAGAGTACGCAGCTCGAGGAACTTCGCCTTCTCTCCGGAAGCGTCCATCCGGTCGAGCGCCTCCAGCAGCGGGCCGTACACGCTGCCGTAGCCGATGAAGCCGATCTTGGCGTCGGCTGCGCCGTGCACTTGCGGTTGCGGCAGCTGCGGTTCGTTGCGAATCAGCTCCATCCGTTGGGTGAAGCGTTTGTCCATCTGCTGCTGCCGGATGATCTCTTCCTCGGTGATGTATCCGTCTTCCGTGTGCTCGTTGGTATTGGAGTAGTAATTGCTCAGCCCCGGCACGCCTGCGATGGCGCGCCATGAGATGCCGTCCGGCGTCAGCTCGTAGCGCTTGTACTCCTGGCCATCACCGAACATCTCATTCACCTGCTCGGCGCTCGTGATCAGCTTGCCGCGATCGATTACGAACCCGGAGGGGTCGAGCGCAGGGACGGTGTACGTCGACTGAGCGAGCAGACGGTCCATGAGGAGGAATACGGGGCATTGATAACGCTCGGCCAGGTTGAACACGTGCTCCATGATGTAGAAGCTGTTCTCGGGATCGCTGGATGCGAGGACGATGCGCGCGATGTCGCCGTGTGCGCCAAAGATCGCTTCGTTCAGCTCTTCCTGGCCCTGACGGGTCGGGAGGCCCGTGCCTGGCCCGCCGCGGGTGCAGATGACGATGACCATCGGCGTCTCTGTAATGCCGCCGGCGGAGATTGCTTCTTGCATGAGGGAGAAGCCGGGACCGGAGGTAGCCGTCATGCTGCGAGAGCCGGCTACAGCAGCGCCGATCACGTGGTGCGCTGCTGCCATCTCGCTGTCCGCCTGGATGAGCGCGCCACCAAAGCGGCTGATCTTCTCAGCCATGTACTCCAGGACCTCGGAGGCGGGGGTGATGGGGTAGCCGGCATAGACGCGGCAACCGGCGACGATGGCGCCCGCCGCCACAGCTTCGTTGCCAAGGACGAGCTGACGCGTGTCGTCGGGGATAGGCGTGAAGTCAGCCTTCACGTCGGGGAGCTCCCAGCCTTCCGTGCGGGCGTAATCCTGGCCCAGCCGAAGGGCTTTCGCGTTGAGCTCGTAGATGGGGCTGCCGGCGCCGAAGCTCTTGGCGAACCGGGTCAGGATCACCTCTTCGGGGATGCCGATCATCTGGGCGAGCACGCCCACGGCGATGGTGCCGCGGACGATGTAGTTGTCGCAGTCCTCTTTGGCCATGCGGGCCATGGGCAGTCCAAAGAGGCGCACGCGCTTCTCATCGAGGATGTCCTGTACCTTTTCGAGCTTGATCTCGTGGCCTGTGTTTGGGTACTCCATGCGGGGCGACGAGTCATAAATGACGGCGCCGCCCTGCTTGAGGCGGGCGATCGGTGGGATGCGCCCCTCGTTGGCGATATCGATAAAGGCGCCTTCGTCGAAGGCCTGCAGGATGTCGAATTCGTCGTCCGGACCGAAGATGGGACGATCTGCAACGCGAACCGCAAAACCGCTGTCACGGGTGTTGATGTTCGAGTAGACCTCGTCCAGCCAACGGAAGGTCCAGGCGCCGGCGTCCTTGAGCGCCTGAGCCAAAATGGCGATGTTGGTGTTCGTGCCATCGCCGGCGCGTCCGGCGCCATAGATTTGGAATGAGGCCATTCGTCCTACCTCGCTCGAACCTTATCTGCTGTGAATACTTCTAAAACTGGCTCGCATAACAGTCATTATATCGGCCGCTCCCATGGGGAACAGCCGCTTTTCATATGCACCTAACTCCTGACAGGCGAGAAGAAGTGAATCGCTTCGCCGGTTACGGCCAGAGCAGCCTCCTTCACCGCCTCTGAGAGCGTGGGGTGTGCGTGGACGGCATATCCCAGCTCGACGTTCGTCGCCTCGAGCAGGGCGCTGATGGTGGCTTCGCCCAGCATCTCGGTCGCGTTATGGCCGATGATGTGGAAGCCGAGCACCTGCCCTGAGTCCTTGTCAGCGACGACCTTGACGAAGCCTTCATTGTCGCCCGTCGCCATTGCTTTGCCATTGGCCCGGAAGGGGAAACGGCCGGCGCGCACGCCATAGCCGCGCTCGGTCGCTTGCTCTTCCGTCAGGCCAAGACTAGCGACCTGCGGTTGGCAGTACACGGCGCGCGGGATGTTCTCGTACTCCAGTGGCGGTGGGTTGCGGCCCGCGATCTTCTCGACAGCCGTGACCCCCTGGTGCGAGGCGACGTGCGCCAGCAGCAGCCGGCCCGTAACATCGCCGATGGCCCAGACACCGGGTACGTTCGTCTGGCAGTAGTCGTCCACCTTGATGAAGCCCCGGTCGAGCTCGATGCCGAGCGTGTCGAGGCCGAGGTCTTGGGTGTTGGCGCCGAAGCCGATGCCGATCAGCACCTTCTCTGCCTTGAGTTCCTCCGTCTTGTCGCCACTGCTGATCTTCACGGTCGCGGCGTCCTTGGCTGTGGTGATGCTGTCGACGCGGGTGCCTGTCTTGATCTCGATACCTTGGGCGCGGAAGGAGCGCTCCAGTTGGCGGCTGACGTCCTCGTCTTCGTTGGGCAGGAGACGCGGCAGCACCTCCACGATGGTTACCTCGGCGCCGTAGGAGCGGTAGAGGTAGCCGAACTCGACGCCTATGGCGCCGCCGCCAACGATGACGATCGATGCGGGGCGCTCGCGTAGCTCCAGTGCTTCACGGCTCGTGATGACGTGGTCGCCGTCGATCGCGACGTTCGGCAACGAGCGCGTGAAGCCGCCGGTCGCCACGATAATGTTCTTCGCCTGCACCTTCTCGTTGGTTGGCGCAACGGTGATCTCGTTCTTGCCTGTGACCTTGGCGGTGCCACGGATCAGCGTGACCTTGTTCTGCTGAAACAGGGTTTCGACGCCGCTGACGAAGCGCTGCACGACCTCTCGGCTGCGGTTGACGGCCACGCCGAGGTCGGCGGTGAGGTCGGTGTAGCCGATGCCGAACTCGGGGCCGCGCTGGAAGAGGTTGATCAGCTCGGCGCCGTAGAGCAGCGCCTTGCTGGGGATGCATCCCCAGTTGAGGCAGAGGCCGCCGACGCTGTCCTTTTCGATGATCGCGGCGCTGAGGCCGAGTTGGGCGGCCCGGATAGCGGCGACGTAGCCACCTGGTCCGGAGCCGATGATCGCGACGTCGTACTCAGGCATTGGGAGAGGCAGATTCCTTTCGAGGTCCCATCTCGGCGGCGCGCATCTGCTTGCCGGCGTGGTAGGAGCTCCGGACGAAGGGACCGGCTTCGACGTGGACGAAGCCCAGGCTCTCGCCCAGCTCCTTGAGCTCGGCGAACTCGTCCGGGTGGTAGTAGCGTTCGACGGGGAGGTGCTTCTTGTCGGGCTGCAGGTACTGACCGACGGTGAGCAGCTCGCAGCGATGCTCGACGAGGTCGGCCAACGTCTGCTCCAGCTCGTCGCGCGTCTCACCAAGGCCGACCATGAGGCCGGACTTGGTGGTCATGTCAGGGTCGATCTCCTTGACCTTGCTGATCAGGTTCAGGGAGCGCTCGTAGACGGCCTTGGGGCGGGCGCGCGGGTAGAGGCGCGGCACCGTCTCCGTGTTGTGGTTGAGGACGATTGGCCCCGCTTCCACGACGGTGCGCAACTGGTCCCATTTGCCCTCGAAGTCTGGGATCAGCACTTCGACCTCGCAGTCGGGCCGGCGGTGCTTGATGGCGCGAATGCAGGCGGCGAAGACGCCGGAGCCACCGTCCGGTAGGTCGTCGCGGTTTACGGAGGTGATGACGGCGTAATCGAGGCCCATCAGATCGACGGTGCGGGCGAGCCGCAGCGGTTCCAGCAGGTCGAGTCCGGTGGGCTTGCCGGAGTTGACGGCGCAGAAGCCGCAGGCACGCGTGCAGTAATCGCCGAGGATGATGAAGGTGGCTTCGCCGTCGTTGAAGCACTCGCCGATGTTGGGGCACTGCGCCTCTTCACAGACCGTGTGGAGCTGGTGCTGGCGCATGATGCCCTTGATCTCGGAGTAGCGCTCGCCGGCCGGGAAGCGAACCTTCAGCCATTCGGGCTTGGGGGTAAGCGGTTTAGTGACCATGAGCCAGGACAGCCTCTTTTCCAGGGGGAGCGGAGATAGGCGTCTCTTCGACGAGCTCCGCCTCGAAGACGGCCTCGAACGCCGCCGCGAGGGTGGCCTCGACGGCTTCGATGCCGGGACTTTCGCCCAGCAGCTGCGCCAGTGATGTCACGCCTGCATCCATAATCCCACACGGCACAATGGCGCCGAACCAGGAGAGATCGGTCTCGACGTTGAGGGCGAAACCGTGCGTCGTCACGCCGCCCCGCACTCGCACGCCGAGGGCGGCGATCTTGGCGGGAGCAGGAAGAAGGGAACAGGGAACATGGTCCGGAGAGACCCAGACTCCGGGACGGCCCGCCGCGCGGCTCGCTTCGACGCCGAAGCTTGCGCAGGTGCGGATCAGGACTTCTTCCAGGCATCGCACGTACTCGTTGGGGCCGAGACCACGCCGTTTGAGGTCGAGGATCGGGTAGCCAACGATCTGGCCGGGGCCGTGGAAGGTGATGTCTCCGCCGCGGTCGCTCTCGACCAGACTGGCGCCGCGTGCGGTCAGCTCATCGGCAGAGATCAGGAGATGTTCGGGGCGTATGTGACGGCCGAAGGTGAAAACGGGGGGGTGTTGCAGCAGGGCGAGCGCTTCGTCCGCTCCCTCGCGCACGGTGTCCGCCGTTTCGTTTTGCCAGTCCCAGGCGCTGTAGTAGTTGACTACGCCCGGACGGAAAAAGCGGACTCGATTTGTCACCCTGGATCCTTCTATACCAGACGATTCCGCCGAGAGGTTCACTCTATAGGATCGTATCACAAGCGCCCTTTCCGCAGAGCGTTTGGCACTCCAAAGCGGAAGAAATAGCGGACGCCTCAGACAAGCTGGGCGATGCTTGAGACGAACTTCGGCATGGCCTCGATGGTGCGGTGCACCGGGCACCGGTTGGCGATTTCCAGCAGGCGATCCAGTTGCTCCGTGTCGAGGTCGCCTTTCACCGAAACCTTCATCTGGAAGAAGTCGACGCGGTCGTTGGGGCCGGCGTTGGCTCGCTCCTCCTCAGTGCAGCCGATGCAATCGACCGGGTGCACCTTCTCGTGGCTGATCTCGACATTGACGTCCTCGACGGGCCACTCCTTGCGTCGCGCGTACATCACCAGCGTGATCGCGGTGCAGGCGCCGATGCCGGAGAGCAGCAACTCGTAAGGGACGGGGCCTAGGTCTTCTCCGCCGGCGTCGACATCCTCGTCAGCGATGAAGATGTGCTTGCCGGTGTCGATTTCCATGGCGTACGGGTGATCGGCCCTCGACCGGACGCTCACGCTGCGCATCTGCTACCTCCCACACGTCGACATACCTGCTTTAACGTGATTGTCTCACGTATCGAGCCCATGCGGGACGGTCACATGTTGGCTAGAGGCTGAGAAAGGCGGGCAGCTCGGCAACGCTGGGCAACACTGCCAGCGGTTGGTACGCGGCGAGGTCCTCTCGGCCGGCGAAGCCGGTGAGCACTGCGATGAAGGGCACTCCTGCTCGCCGCGCCGCCTCGGCATCGATGGCGGTGTCGCCGACGTACATGGCAGTCTCGACCGAGGCGCCGAGGCGCTGGATGGCCAGCTCGATGCCGCGCGGGTCCGGCTTGAACGCCCCGACGTCTTCGGCACCAATGAGCGTCTCGAACGCAGAGAGGAGATGCTCGCGCGTCAGCAGCTCCTCTATGCGGTAGCGGCGTTTTTGGCTGACGATGGCGAGGCGCAGGCCGGCGCTCTGCAGGCGCAGCACCGTCGCGGCGGCGCCGGGCAGGACGACCGTCTTGCCGGTCATGACCTCGTCGGCCCGCGCCTGCCAGCGTTCGGCGTACTCCTCGGCGATGGCGGCGTGCTCGGGAAAGACGGCACGAACGACGTCGGGGATTGGCGTGCCGACCAGGGACGTTGCCGCGCGTACCTTGTCCGGCGTATGGGGCAGGCCCATCTCGGTCATGACGTAGTCGTGGCAATCGTCGAAGCCGGCGGTCGAGTCGACCAGCGTCAGGTCGAAATCGAAGACGATGGCTTCGAACTGCATCAAGCGCCTCGCTGCACCAGCGGTGGCAGCCAGTGGAAGTCCAACACCTCCTCGACCCAGGCGGCGGCGCGCAGCAGAGCGGCCTCCTGCCATGGCTTGGCCACGAGTTGCACCGCCAGAGGCATACCGGCGGCGTCCAGGCCGGACGGCAGCGAAATGGACGGCAGGCCGGAGAGGCTGGCCGGGGCGCAGAACAGACTTGGTCCCGTTGTGTTGAGGTTGCGCGGCGCCGTGCTGGGAGCGGTGGGCAGCAGCATGACGTCGGTGTTGATGAGCAGCGAGCTGAGCGACTGCCGCAGCTGTTGCTGGGCCGTGCGTGCGCGCAGGTAGTCGACTGCGAGCGTCTGACGGCCGGCCTCGATCAGCTCGCGCACATTCCTGCGGTAGCCGCTGATGTTGGTGTCGAACAGGGTCTGGTGGCTCACCGCGGCCTCGGTCTGGTGAACGACGCGCGCGGTGGCGGCGATCTGGCCCGCCGTCTCCGGCATCTCGAAAGCCGTCACGAGCGCGCCGGCAGCCGCGAAGCGCTCGCCCATGGCCTCGATGTGGGCCGAGACTTCGGGTTCGGCAACGCCGCGGAAGAAGTTGCGCGGTACGGCGATGGTCGGCGCCGGCCCGTCGGCCGATGCGGCCGCAACGTAGTCGTCGGCGCGCCGGTCGACGCTTTGCGGATCGAGCGGATCGTGGACGGCGAGGACGCTGAGCAGCAGGGCGGCGTCGGCGACGGAGCGGCCGAAGACGCCGACGTGGTCCAGGCTGGGCGCGACGGGAAAGACGCCGGAGAGGCTGGTGCGGCCGTGCGTCGGCTTGAGGCCGACGATGCCGCAGTACGCGGCGGGCCGCAGCACCGAGCCGATCGTCTGCGTGCCGATGGCGGCGGTCGCCATGCCGGCAGCGACCGCCGCTGCGGAGCCGCTGGATGAGCCGCCAGGCGTATGGGCCAGGTCCCAGGGGTTGCGTGTCGTCGTGGGGTCGCTGTGAGCGAACTGCGTCGTTGCCGTCTTGCCGAGGATGATGGCGCCGGCGGCGCGCAGCCGGGCGACGGTGGTGGCGTCGGCGGCCGGTGTGAAGCGGGCGAAATCGGCATCGAGGCCGGTGGGCATGCCGGCGACGTCGATGATGTCCTTGACGCCTACGGCGACGCCGGCCAGCGATCCGCGAGAGCCGGGCGCGACGGCAATCAGGCGCTGCGCCGCGGAGCGGGCAGCAGCGGCGTCGTAGTGGGTCCAGGCTTTGACCTGCTTGTCGTAGGCGCCAATACTGACCAGGCAGGCATCGACGGCGTCGACGGGTGATAGCTCGCCCTGGTTGACGCGCGCTGCAATCGACGCTGCGCTGAGGAAGCCGCTATTGCCGATCATTGCCGGACTCTCATAAGACTGCCGGGCTTCGGGAGCTGGAACTCATGCATGAGGGTGGGATCAGGGGTAGCTCCGGACGGCCGCGGCGATGATGTCCGTAACCGTCTCCAGCGGCAGGTGATCGGTGCTGAGCGAGAGGTCGTACAGGGAAGCGTCCAGCCAGCTGAAGTGGTAGAGCTTGCGCAGCAAGTCAGAGCGGTCCTTGTCCGACTGCTTGACGTTGATGATCGCCTGGCTGACGGAGATATCCTGTTCGGCAGCGAGCCGGTCGGCGCGCATCTCGGTCGAGCCCGTGAGCAGCACCTTGAGCACGTTGGGGCGATCGCGTAGCAGGTATTGGCCGGCGTGACCTACGATCAGTGCATCGCCCTGGTCGGCCAACTCCGTGACGACATGCTCGATGAAGGGCCGGTACTCATCTGAGTCGAGGCTCTGTACTGCGGTGTTCCACATGGCCGGGGACGGCTCGGCGAAGCTGGCGCCGCCCTCGATGCTGACGGCGGAGACGGCTCCGAGGCGGCGCATGACGCGTTCGAAGAAGCCGGGGACGCGTTCGGAGGCGAGGACGTCGTTCGGTGTAACGCCGGCGCGGGCGGCTGCTTCGGAAGTGATTTCCCAGTCGTAGTAGCGGAAACTGAGCTGCTCCGCCACGCGGTGTGCGACGGTGAAGCCACCCGATCCGGCCTGAACGGAGAGCGCGACCACGGATGCTGTCATTGACGGCCTTCTGTTACTTGCCGGGCCGAAGGTCGGCCGGCCTCTCGGCCCGGGATGCCCCGATCGAAATCGCCATGTTGCCGTTGGAGTGATGGTTCTCATAGAGAAGCTGGTGGGCCAGGCCGACCTCGTCGAAGCCGAAAACACGGGTAAGGCAGGGGTCGAGCTTGCCGTCCATGACCAGCTGGTTGGCGGCTGCGGCCTCGCTGTAGTTGGCGAAATGCGAGCCTTGCAAGCGCTTCTGGCGCATCCAGAGGTAGCGCAGGTCGATATCGGCGTTGTAGCCGGTGGTGCCAGCGCAGATTACGACCATGCCGCCGGCGTCACAGACGAAGAGGGATGTCGGGATCGTGTCCTGGCCGGAGTGCTCGAAGACGATGCGTGGGTTGCGGCGCTCGCCGAGGACGTCCCAGATCGCCTTGCCGAAGGCACGAAAGCCCTGGATTGCGGTACTCATCGCTGCTTCGTTCGTCCAGTCCGGCAGGCGGCCCCAGTGGTGGAAGCGGGTGCGGTCGATATAGCCGGCAGCGCCGAGGTTCATGCAGTACTCGCCGCGCTCCTGGCTGGAAACGACGGCGACGGGGATGCCGCCCATGGCGCGCGTGATCTGGATGCCCATGGAGCCCATACCGCCGGAGCCGCCCCAGATCAGCACCGGATCGCCCGGCTGCACCGTGTTGGGCGTCCAGGACCCGAGCATGCGCTGCGCCGTCGCGGCGACGAGCATGTAGCAGGCGGCTTGCTCCCAGGTGAGGTGCGGCGGCTTGGGCAGGCACTGGTGGGCGCGCACGCGGGTGAATTGGGCGAAGGAGCCCCAGTTGGTCTCGTAGCCCCAGATGCGGAAGCTGTTGCTCAGCGTCTGGTTGCCGGAGCGGGCGATTTCGTCCTTGTCGTCCCACATGCCGCAGTGCAGGACGACCTCGTCGCCGATCTTGACGTTCTCGACGCTGCTGCCGACTGCGTAGACGATACCCGAAGCATCGCTGCCGCCGATGTGAAAGCCGACCTCGTCGCCGCCATCCCCGGCCTGCCGGTGGGCCCGCACGAGGTCGATGGGCAGACCGAGACTGGCCCAGACGCCGTTGTAGTTGACGCCCGCCGCCATGACGTAGACGAGGACGTCAAACGGGCCGAGGCGTGGCACCGGAACGACCTCGGATGCATAGGCTGAAGCGGGCTGTCCGTAGCGGTTCTGGCGCAGCACCTGGGCGTGCATTCTCTCTGGGACGATGCCCAGCGGCGGTGCTTCGCCAACATCGAAGATCTGTCGGGTTGATGTAGTCATCCTGAGTCGGGAAAAGCATAACGGGCGTCTCGCAAACCGTCTATGCCGGAAGTCAGTTGCTTGCTTCTGTGTACCTTTGTGAGAGGCCGCAACAACGCTGCAAATGACGGTATATACCCGTCGGGAATCGAGCCCGTGGAGCGATAAAGGAGGTAGACACAACAATTCGAGTCGCCCGAGGCGCGCCTGTCGCTGTCCCCAAGTCAACACCGCGTCTTCTCCGCCCTTCCTCCTCTCAGGATTGCTGAGTCGTGGTCGAGAATAGAGTTAGAAGGCTGCGACAGGATTTTCTGCGATTGATGAATCAGACAACGAACCTGGACAAGACGAATGCGACGAGCCTGCTGAGCCTGGCGAAGGAGCTCGAACAGCGCATCGAGCAGATGACGTCCAGCATCGATGAGATGCGCCTGAAGGTTCACGTGCTGGTGCAGCGCGCCGAGCTCGAAGTCGAGACCCTGGAGGGCGCAGCGCCGCCTCCCGATAGACCCGCCGCGACCGACCATCGTCACGAAGCGCCGGCGCCTGTCTCCGAATCGCAAGACGAGGATCCCCGCGAGGCGGTGCGCCGTGCTGTCGAAGAAGCACGGGCAGAGCAGGAGAGCCACCAGGCGGCGCACTTCGGTGACGGCTGGTCCGGCCCTAACATAGAGCACGGTCTCTGGTCCACGCCGATTCCGAATCGTGACGCAAAGCCTCGATCTGACGAGGACGAGGAGCACCGGGCGGCCGTGCGGCGCATGGCCGAAGACGTGCGGGCTGAACTTGCTGCCGATGCTCCCGAAGCCCCGGCGGAAGAAGCGCCTTCGAGCGATGACACCGAGACCGGAAGCGGCGCTACTTGGGACGATGAGGCAACGCGGGAAGCGGTGCGCCTCGCCGTCGAGAAGGCGCGCGCCGACATGGCTGGCCGCACTCTCGGTCAAGACAATCCTGAGGACGTGAGCGAGGCCCCTAAAGATGCCCCGGCGCGCGATGAAAAAGACCCAAGAGAAGCCGTGCGCCGTATGGTGGAGCGAACGCGGGCCGAGCTCATGTCTGGCGCTGCGGATGCTTCCGAGGCAGCCTTGCCGGAGGCCGAGCCCGAAGACGAGGATCCTCGAGAGGCCGTGCGTCGCGCCGTCGAGGCTTCGCGGGCTGAACTGGGCCTGAACGAGCGGGACGAGGAACCCTTGGGTGAAGAGCCGGCCCGGCAACCGATGCATATTCCCTCCGCCAAAGAGGTCGACTCGAATCGCTTCGCCGGACTGAACGCGCTGGGTGGTCCTTCGCTCATCGTGATCGAAGACCCGGAGGGCCGTGTCGAGCTGGTGCAGGTGTATGCGACGCTCGACAAGATCAGCAAATCGGCGCAAGCGTCGCTGCTCAACTACACCCCGCACAGCGTTACGGTAGGACTGAATGCGTTCTCGCAGGCGCCCAGTGAGGGCGAGCTGGAGTCGGCGGCTGAAGCCGTCTTCGGCCGGCCCTGCCAAGTCGTTAATGATGGTACGCGCCTGTCTGTGGTCGTCGGCGCGGGGAAAGCGGCGTAGATTTGCAATGAAGCTATTCTCTCGACCCAAGCGGCCTGAGAACCTCGACCTCGACGGACTGAGGCGCTCCACCCGATCGGAGCGCCGTCACGATGCGGCTCTGAGCAACGATGCCTTGCGCGAGCAGGTGGAGCGCCTGCGAGAGCTGGGCGTTCTCAGCTTGTTCCTGCACAGCGCGGGCACCCTTGAAGAAATGCTGGCGTTGTTCCTGGAGCGTTCGCCGCGCGCTACCGGCGCCGTAGTTACCTACCCACTGCTCATGGACAAGCGCCGCGAAGTGCTGACTGCTTCCCGCTTGGCGTCCATCGAGGATCACGGGCTGGAGCAGGCCTGTATTGCGGCCGAAGAGAACCTCTCCGACCTGGACTACCCGTACGCGCTGCGCAGTTGGCGCCGCGAGGTGATGGATAGCGGCGAAGTCGCTCTTACCCGTGACCTGCGCGACGTCCTCGGCGACGTGCTCGGCAACGAGAAGTGCGACATGATCCGAGAGCGGCTGGAGATCAGCGACGTCGCCGTCGTGCCTCTCGTCATGGAAGGCGAATCGTTCGGCCTTTGCGTCTACATGTTCTCCGGCAACGAGCCGGATATCGAGGTGCTGGAGGTGGCCGCGGGCCATTGCACACTGGCGCTCAAGGCGCTCCTTTCCAGCGAAGAGACGACTCGCTTTGGCGGTATCGACCCCGTGACCTGGGCGCACAGCCGGGGCTTCTTCCTCGAGGCGCTCGAGGCGGAGGTGATCCGGGCGCGGCGTTTCAACCGAGGGCTGTCGCTGGTCTTCCTGGATATTGACGACTTCGGGCAATTCAACGCCGAATACGGCCACTCGCTGGGCGACCGCGTCCTGCGTGCCGTTGCGATGGCCCTGGCGAGCTCCATTTCTCTGCCCGAGCTGGTTTCACGCTACGGCGGCGACGAGTTCGTCCTGCTGCTACCAGAATCGAACCGGGCAATTGCCGTGCAGATGACCAACCTGATCGTCGACAAGCTGGCGGCAATAAGCGTTTTCGACGACGAGAGCCGCCGTGGTGTTTCCGCATCGATGGCCATCGTTTCCTACCCGGAGGATGGTGGCAGCCGCGAAGAGCTGCTCACGGCCGCAGAGATTTCGCTCGACCAGGCGAAGGAAGAGCGGCGCCAGGCAATGGAGCCGCCGCGCCAGCTCACGCCGGTGCAGCAGCTGCGCCTCGCTGGCCGCCGCCAGGCGTCCTGAGCCTCGATCGCTCGTCTTTACCCCAACGGATCCGGGCAGGATTGCCGATTCTCTACTGTGGGGCTTGAGCGATGGTGGCAGTAGCGACGGCAGGACGTTTTCATGAACACCAGGCGGCGCTGGTCATTCTCGACCGGCTCTGTCAGACGACGACCCACTGCATCTCGCTGCTTGAGACCTGGCTTTCGGACACCCGCGACCCTGACGTGCGCACCGGCCTGCAGTCCCACCTGATCGAAGAACGGCGCCACCTGCGTCTTATCAGCGACGAGGTCAAGCGCCTCGGCGGCACGCCGAGCGGCAGCCGGCCAGAGAGCACTATCGGGCGCGCCTTTGGTCTTGCGAAGGAGCAGAAGCGGGATGTAGTCCGTCTCTGCCTCCTCTACCGGGGCGTGAAAGGACCAACGCTGGCGCGTTGCAATCAGCTGATGCACCTGGTGTCGCCTGACGTGGCTCGCCTACTGGATCAGATCGGCTGCGACGAGGACCGCCAGATACGCTGGGCCGAAATTCGTATCGCCAGAGAGACGAACGCGGCTCAGGTCCGTGAGAGTGGCGCGACCCTCGAGAGAGTCAGCTCGCTCGTCGACGGCAGCTGGCAAAAGGTCTGGTTCGATTTAGTGCGCAGTCGGCGCTAACAGAAGTCTGCTGCGACGGCTCGGTGCAGCAAGACCTGCAAGTCACGCGGCGGTTGTTTCACCTTTAGCGGAGGGCTGTTCTTCGAGGGTCGCGGTCGCGGCGCGCTGTCGCATGAGACGGCTGCGAGCGATGCCGACCAGGGCTCCGGCTTCCTCGGCGTCGCGGCCGTAGACGGCGCTTCCCGTCTGGATATCGAGATCTGCGACCTCGTCTTCCGGGAAGCTGCTCCGAACCATCTCCGAGAGCCTCGCCGTTAGCGCGTTGATAGTCTCTTCCTGTACGCCGTGCGCCAGGACGCCGATCTCATGCGGCCCCAACGACGACAGGCAATCATACTCGCGGACGGCGGGTTCCAGGGCATGAATGGCGCGCGTGATTTTCTCGGCATCGCTTCTCGAAGGCACCGAGAGGCGCATGGCGATGACCGCGAACAACTCTCCCGAAGCGGCTGACTGCGAGCACTCCAGGACGATGCGGTCGAAGAAGTACTCGCGGCGTCGCAGGTCACTGAGGCCGTCGTTGACCGTCGACCAGGTGAGCAGGGTCTGCTCCACGCGGTTCGAGATATCGCGCAGGTAGATGGCGCCGAACGCCGCCGCGCTGGCCATCAACATGAGGACCATGAGCGACGTAACGCGGTCGTTGTAGTCGGACTTGGACAGTCCCCACGGTAGCCACGGGATGATCCAGAAGAGAATGGCAACGAAGAGGGTGAAAAAGGCGGTCAGCAGCAAGCGCCGCCAGAACAGGGCGCGTTGATACGAATTGAGCAGCCCGGCGGATCCGCCTGCCGTTGAGCTTGGACTGTGACCCGGAAAGTGCAGCATTGCTATTGATATTGTCGGCAGCGGACGCCGGGAGGCGCAGCCGGGTCAGTAGTCCCGTTCGAGGATGAAGGCGGTGAGCTCGTCGAATTGATAGCGGGCCAGCGTTTCGATCGACGTCTTGGAGAGGGCGTCCATGGCCCGCGAACGGTAGTCTTCGGCCAGACCCTGCGCGAAGTAGCGACAGTTCCAGCGTTGCAGGATCTCGAGGATGTCGTTGATGTCGGCGTCGTCGACCTCGTCCTTGGCGTAGACGTTGCGCAGCAGGTCGCGGTCCTTGCCGACGGCTTGCTCGAAGGCGTGCACGACAGGCAGCGACTTCTTGCGGCGGGCGATGTCGGCGCCGACCGGCTTGCCAGTGGCGCTGCCTTCGCCCCAGATGCCGAGGATGTCGTCGCGAATCTGGAAGGCAAGTCCGAGCTGGCGGCCATACATGTCGAAGCGATCCGCCTCGTCGGCGGAGGCGCCGGCGACGAGCGCGCCCAGCTTCAGCGAGGTGCCGAACAGGGCGGCGCTCTTGCGCCCGATCATCTCGATGTACTCCGGCAGCGTGACGTCGTTGCGCGACTCGAACGAGAGGTCCTGGTGCTGGCCCTCGATGATCTCGCTGCAGGTTTCGTTGAGGACGCGGCGCGCCTCCAGCACGCGCTCCGGCGCCAGGCCGTGCTGCGCCGACATGCCGAGGATGCGATACGCCGTGGTCCAGAGGCCGAAGCCGGCGATGATCGCCGGGTCACGACCGAACTGCGCCCAGACGGTGGGCCGGTGATGGCGGGTGTCGTCGCGGTCCTCGATGTCGTCGTGGATCAGGGAGAAGTTGTGCACGAGCTCGATGCCGACCGCGACGGGCAGGGCCTGCTCCACGGAGCCGCCGAGTGACTCGCAGGTCAGGAGGCAGAGGGTCGGTCGCAGGCACTTCCCCAGGTTGGGGATGCCGTCATCGCTCCAACCCAGCTGGTACCGCAGCATCTCGTCCATCGGGGAGTGGCCGTCGCGCAGGCTGGCGGCAACTTCGTCTTCGACCAGGCTGCGATAGCGGTACAGAATTTCGGGGCCTTCCACACTCCGGATAGTAGCGCCCGTACCCCTGGTGTCAAATTGCCCGAAATTTTGGGGTTGTGACACTCGCTCTTCTCGAATAGAACAAACGTTCTACAATTGCGGCATCGAGTTGGAGAAAGAGTTGAGGAAGCAGTGCAGTGGTTAGAGACGCTGATCGTGACGCTCGCGGCAGTGGACGGCCTGGCGGCCGGCGCCAACTGCCAATACTTCGGCCGCTATGCGTGGCGGACGAAGGCGCCTTCGCGCCGTGTCGGCGCGGCGGCCCTGGCGCTGGTCAACGGGGCGATGGCGCTGGAGGCAGCGCTGTTCCTGTCGATTGGTCCGGCCTGGACGCCGCCGCAGTCGGCTATAGAGACCGCGGCGCTGCTGGCCGTGCGCTGGGTGCTACTGCTGGCGTCGTTATCCGTGAGCCTGCTGGCTCTGCGCGGCCGCCAGCTGCTGCGCGAGGAGCGTCGTCATGACGGCGACGCTGACAGCCGCCATCGAGCGGCGTGACTGGTCCGTGGTTTCGCTGTGGCTGCTGCTGGGCGTCAGCCAAGCCGCCGCCCAGTTGCCGCCGGAAGCGCTGGTGGCGCTCATCGATCTGCTGGCACCGCCGCAGCAAGGAGCAGGGTGTGGTGACGACTGACCGTAAGCGGGGCCGCCGTCCTTCGCGGGCGCGCCGCTTCTACGACGAGGCCCTGACCGAGGCCGAGAAGCTGGCGCTGCCGGAAGCGATGGCAGTTCAGGGCATCGAGCAAGAAGTGGCGCTGCTGCGCTTGCGTTTGAGACAGGCAATCGAGGAGCGGCCAGACGACCTGCCGCTGATGTTCCGCGGCATCGAGACGCTGGCCCGCGTGGTCTCGTCGCGCTACAGCCTCTCGAAGGCGGACGAGCAGGAGCTCGTCGAGAAGCTGCGCGGCGCCCTGGAGAGCATCAAAGATGTCTGGCCGGAGGGATTCAACGATGACCGTTAGCACCAATCCCGTCGTCGACGAAGCGGTAACGGAGCCGCAACGCCGGCCGCGCCGTTCATCGGCCGAGGCAGCCTTCCGCGCCCGCGTCGACGAACGGTTGCGTGGTCTGGAGGAGGAGATGGACGAGATCAAGGGTCGCCTGAACGGGCTGCTGTTCTTCATCGCCAGCACGATCCTGGCGCAACTGATCCTGAAGCTGGCCTCATGAGTGTCCTACTCAATCCGCTGCGCCCCTACCAGCGCGAGGCGGCTCAGGCGATTGTCGCCAGTGTCCTGGAGAAGCGTGGGCTCTCGTTCTCCGTCGAAGTGGCGCGCCAGGGCGGGAAGAACGAACTTTCGGCTCGTATCGAGCTTGCCCTCCTGCTGCGTAACTTCGATCGCAGCGTCACGGCGATCAAGGCGGCTCCGACGCTGCATCCCCAGGCGTTGATCAGCCGGGACCGCCTCTGGCGCCTGATGCAAGACACCGGCCTCTCGGAATGGGCGGAGAAGGAGCAGCAGAGCACGGTGCGCTTCGGGCGAGCGCGGCAGCTCTTCATCTCGGCTGATCCGAACAGCAACGTCGTCGGTCACACGGCGGACCTGCTGCTGGAGATCGACGAGGCCCAGGACGTCAGCGTCGACAAGTTCGACAAGGAGTTGCGGCCGATGGCGGCCAGTAGCGGCGCTACGACCGTGTTCTACGGCACCGCTTGGGATGACGCCAACCTGCTTGAGCGCGCCCGGCAGGCCCACCTCGAAGCAGAGCGGCGCGACGGCGTGCGGCGCCATTTCGAGTACGACTGGCAGGTCGTTGCGGCGTACAACTCGGCGTACGAACGCTTCGTCTTGCAGGAGCGTGAACGTCTGGGTGGGCAGCACCCCATGTTCCTGACCCAATACTGCCTACACCCGCTGCCTGGCGAGGGGCGGTTGCTCAGTCCGCAGCAGCTCTCGTTACTGCGAGGTTCGCATCCGCCGCTGGAGGCGCCGCTGCCGGGCGAGACGTATGTCGCCGGGCTCGATATCGCCGGCGCCGCAGCGGCGGGAGATGAGGCGGCGCATGACCTTACGGTGCTGACCATTGGGCGCGTCGTGCCGCCGGAGGGCAGTGCGCCGGTCGTAACGCCGGCGATAGAAGTAGTGCGGCACTACGCCTGGCAGGGCGCCCCACACGACGTCCTGTACGGGTCGCTCGTTTCGCTGCTGCGCGAGACGTGGCGGGTGCGGCAGGTTGCCGTCGACGCGACCGGCATCGGCGAACCGGTAGCCGCTTTTCTCGAGAAGGCACTGCCGGGCCGGACGGTGACGCCGCAGAAGCTGAGCGCGCAGACGAAATCCCAGATTGGCTTCGGCCTGCTCACGGCCGTCAACGGTGGTCACCTTCGCCTCTACGCCGATGCGGACTCGGCGGAGCTGAGGCAGTGCCTGACGCAGCTGGCGGCGTGCCGTGCCGTCTATCGCGCCAACCAGACCCTGAACTTCTTCGTCGAGCCGCGCGACGGCCACGACGACTACGTGATCAGCCTTGCGCTCCTGGTTGCGGCCGCGGCATCCGCCTCGCCGCGCCGTGCCCGGGGGCGAGTACGGGACGGCTTCGACTGAGGACGGAGCCAGGAGGTGAACCATGGTTGCCTTGAGAAGGACGCGGGACGAGGCGGACCCTGCAGCCCGCCTCGTTTTCATCGAGGAGGCGCAGGCCGGGCAACGGCTGGCGCGCAAGGACGCGCTACCGGAGCACACCAGTTACGCCGACACGGGCTGCGAGCTGCATTCGCGATGCCTGACCTGCCCACTGGAGCGCTGTCGCTACGACGAAGCCGGCGGCCTGCATCAGCTACGTACGGCAGGCCGCGATCGGGAGGTGCTGAGCCTGCACGCCGCGGCTGGCCTGACGGTCGACGACATCGCGGCGCGGGTGGGTATCTCGCGGCGCACCGTGTTTCGTATCCTGGCGCGGCACCGCGCGACGAAAGAGGAACAGCATGACGGCACAGACTTCTAACGCCAACCGTATCCTGGTCGAACGGTTGGCGCGCCTCGACGGCCCGCGTCTACGCGCCTATCGCGACAACCTGGACTTCTACCGCGGCCGGCAGTGGCCCGGCGGCGCCCGGCGCCGCGAGCGCCGTCTCGTCTTCAATTACGCCAAGGCGATGATCGACAAGTCGGCGTCCTACCTCATGGCGGGCGTGGACTTCGTGGTCGATGCGCGGGACCAGACACCGGAGGAGAAGGAGCGCGCTCGCCGCGCCGAAGTCGCTTTGCGCGCCGCCTACGAGGCCAATGACCTGGCGCAGCTCGATTTCGACAGTGAGATCGACACCTCGGTGTTGGGCGACGGCGTGTTCAAGGTGACGTGGGACCCGCACGAGCGCCGCGTGCGCGTTTCGGCGCCGGACGTGCAGGGCATCTACGCCTGGTGGCTGGGCGACGACGTCTCGCGCGTGTGGCGCGTGGCCAGCCGCTACCAGCTCAGCGATGAAGAGGCGCGATTGCTCTACGGCGGTAGCGCCGTGCGTCGGCCGCGAAGCCGCGCGCAAGGCGGCGGCCACGTTGTCGTCGAGGTGTGGACCGCGGAGGACTTCGAGCTGTGGCTGGATGGGGATCTCGTCGAGGCGAAGGCGAACCCGTACGGCTTCATCCCCTTCGTCGTCTATCCCAACCTGCGCGAGCCGAAGCAGTTCTGGGGCGTCAGCGACATCGAGCCGGTGCGTGAATCGGTACGAGAACTGAACCGGGCTCTGTCGCAGCTGTCCACGATTCTCGAGCTGTCGGGCAACCCGATCGCTGTGCTCGAAAACGTCACCGAGTCGGCGGACATCGCCGTGCAGCCCGGCGCTGTCTGGGAGCTTCCGGAGCGAGCGCGCGCCTACCTGCTCGACCTGCTTCACGGCGGCGGTGTCAACCTGCACGTCGACTACGTGAACCTGATCTACCGGACGCTGCACGACCTGGGCGAGTCGCCGCGCACCTCGTTCGGCGAGGGCGGCGGCCTGTCCGGCGTCGCGCTCAACGTCGAGATGGACCCGCTTATCAAGAAAGTGCAGCGAAAACGCCTGCTGCGCGAGGTCGCCTTCCGGCGCCGCAACGAGATGATCCTGCGCCTGCTGGAGCAATACACTGGCGCGCGCTTCGCGCCCTACGGTTCCCGGGTCGTCTGGGGCTCCTTACTGCCCGTGGACCGCAGCCGGTTGGTGGACGACGAGGCGCGTCTCGTCGCATCGGGCATCCACTCACGCCGTCGCGCCGCCAACGAGGTGGGTGTCGACGACCCCGATGCCGAGTTTCAGCGCTGGCTGCAGGAGCAGGGTGAGATCGAAGGCTAGACATGAAGAAATTGTCCTGCGGCTTGAAAGCCGCAGCCTGTCGGGTCAGCCTTGGGATCTATCCCACAGGCTTTTCTTTCTGGCCTGCTAGACGGGCTCGTCCGGCCGCGACGTCAGCCAGTGCTCGAACGAGAAGTTGTACGCGTCCGCGATCTGGCCGCGCGCCACCTTGTGCAGCAGCGTCTTCGGTAGCGGCTCATCTGTGAGCTCGACGTTGACGATGCGCTTGTACGCGGCGATGCGGCCGTTCACCTTCGCGATGTCGTCGGTGATGAGTTGACGTAACGTCGCGTCCGTCAGCTCCGCATCGGTGCAGCGTCGATGGGCGGCATCCGGGTCCGGGTAGATGAGAGCCGTCACCGCTGTGCGGTCGCGGACGTGCCGTCCCAGGATGCAGGCGTCGGCGATGAGGTCGCTCTGCTGCATCGCCGCCTCCAGCTCGTCGGGATGCACCTTCTCGCCGGAATCGAGCACGATGACATATTTGCTGCGGCCGGTGAGGAAGATGCTGCCGTCCTCGGCGATGCGGCCCAGGTCGCCGGTGTGCAGCCAGCCGTCGACGAGCACCTCATTCGTCAGGTCAGGCGCGTTCCAGTAGCCGGCGAAGACGTTGGGCCCGCGCACGATTACCTCGCCTTCACCCGATTCAGCGACGCGAATGTCTTTCTCCAGCACGTCGATGAGCTGCACCTCGATGCCCGGCAGCGGCGGGCCGACGCTGCCGGCGTGCGACTCGTAGTAGCGAGTGAAACGGAAGCGTCGCGCCGAGAAGCGCTGCACGGCGACGGCGGGTGAGGCCTCGCTCATGCCCCACCCCTGTACCAACGGCAGGCCGAGGCTGAAGAAGTCGCGTGCCGTCTCCGGGTTGAGGGCTGCGCCGCCGCTGACCAGGAAGCGCAGCCGTCCGCCCAGCGCCCTGTGAATCGAGCGAAAGACCACCGGCCCGATGTTGATGCCCGTCAGGCGCTTGAAGGCACGCACCAGGCCTCGGAGCCGTTGGAGCGTCTTGAGACGGCCCTCGGCGTCGGCGCGGGCCAGGATGTTCCGGAAGATCACCTCGTACAGCGCCGGCACGCCGAAGAAGACGGTGGGGCGGTACTCCTGCAGGCGGTCGCGGATGCGTCGCAGGTCATTTTCGATAATCGTGAGGCCGCCGAACAGCGGTATGAGTACGACGACGGCGAGGAACGGCATCGCGTGGTGCAAGGGCAGGACGAGCAGCGTGGAATCGCCCTCGCGGAAGCCGAACGCCTCCTGCGCCGACATGGCGTCGGCCACCAGGTTGCGGTGCGTCAGCATGACGCCCTTGGCGCCTCCGGTCGTGCCGGAGGTATAGACGATGACCGCCAGCTCGTCGGGCTGTGGAGCGCGTTCGTCCAGGTCACCTTCGTTAGCCTCTCCCGGTGACGCTGTCAGCGCCTCGAAGCGCGTCTGGCCCGCCGTGAGCGGTGTCTCCTCGGCGGTCGAGAGCAGGATCGTGCGCTCGATTCCCTTCGGCGGTGCGCCGAGCTTCTCCATGACGCTGCTGGATGCGATGAGGAAGCGGCATCGCGCCCATTCGACCTGTCGCCGGATCTCGTCGGCGCGCTGATCGTAGTAAACGAGGACGGCCGCGGCGCCGGTCCGTAGCAGCGCGTAGCAGCCGGCGATCCAATCGATGCCGTTCTCGGCGCAGATTGCTACGCGGTCGCCGCGTTGCAGGCCGAGGCCGACCAGCCCCGCGGCAGCGTCGCCGGACAGCGCGGCGATTTCAGCCCACGACACGCGGCGTGCGTTAGCACCACCGCCTTCGACGTAGGCAAGGCGCCGCGGGTGGTGCGCGGCGATGCGGTTGAGCACCTGGGGCACGGTTTGTGGCGGGTCAGGGTCGTTCATGCTCCGCCGCAGTATACGAGGCGCAACGGCCCTCGATCGCGTAGCGAGGAAGGCTTGCCAACCGGCAAGCGATGCCGTACGTTCGCGTCTCTACGGCCCCGAGGTGCGGATCGAGGAGGTCGACATGTTCACGAGGCAGTACAGCATCCAGATCGACGCCCCCGTCGATACCGTGTACGGCTACGTCACGGACATCAAGCGTCATCCCGAGTGGTCCAACAACAAGATGGAGATGCACGTCGACTCGGAGCCGGTCGCCGTCGGCACGACGTTCACGAGTTCGGTGAAGGCGTTCGGTACGGAGACCGGTAAGGGCAGGGTGACCGAGATGACGCCGCCGAGCCGTTTTGCGTACGAGGCCGACACGAGCTCGAGCGGCCACTGGCTCTGGACGATGACGCTGGAGCCTGCCGGGAACGGGACCTTGCTGACGCACCGTTGTGATGCGATCAGCCGGCCCGGCTGGTTCGCGGTGGTTCAGCCGATGCTCTTCCCTTTGATTGGCAAGAAGATGATGACGCAGGGCCTCGCGAACATTAAAGCGCGGGTCGAGGCGGGCGTAACGTCCGGTTAGACTTCGACGGGCTCGGCCCAGGCAGTCGGTTCCGGCACAGGGCTGCCGTCTTCTCGCAGCGCTTCCAGGTGGACCCCGATCGCTTCACGGATGTGGCGTTCGACCTCATCGCGACTTGCGCCAGTGGCGACGCAGCCTGGTAGGTCTGGCACGTAGGCTGCGTAATTTGCGTCTGCCTTTTCGAATACGACGATGTACCTCACGGGTTGTCTGGCAACGTCCTCTACTTCGCGCCGCTTGTGGCGCTGGCTCGGCTGCGTCGCTTCGGCTTCGCCGGCGCTGCGACCGCGAGGCTGCGGCGGCGCTCAAGCGCATCGCGCAGGTGGACGGCTGTGAGGCTGGTGGGGTGCTGCGCCACCTCTTCCGGCGTTCCCTGCGTGATGATCTCGCCGCCACGGTGGCCGCCTTGCGGTCCCAGGTCGATGATGTGGTCGGCGTTGAGCATCACGTCGATGTGGTGCTCAATGACGACCACCGTGTTGCCGCCATCCACCAGCCGCTGCAGCACCGCCAGCAGGTTGCGCACGTCTTCGAATGAGAGGCCCGTGGTGGGCTCGTCGAGGATGTAGAGGGTGCGGCCGGTGGAACGGCGCGAGAGCTCCGTCGAGAGCTTTACGCGCTGCGCCTCCCCGCCGGAGACCGTCGTCGCCGGCTGGCCCAGCGTGATGTAGCCGAGGCCGACGTCGCGCAGCGTCTGCAAGCGGTTGCGCACCTTGGGGAAGGCGCTGAAGAACTCCAGCGCCTCGTCCACCGTCATCTCCAGCACTTCGGCGATCGTCTTGCCGCGGAACAGGATCTCCAGCGCCTCGCGGTTGTAGCGCTGTCCCTTGCACACCTCGCAGGGCACCGTCACGTCGGGCAGGAACTGCATCTCGATCTCGATGTAGCCCTCTCCCTGGCACGCCTCGCAGCGACCGCCCTTGACGTTGAACGAGAAGCGGCCCGGCTGGTAACCGCGCAGACGCGCCTCCGGCACCGACGCGAACAGCTCGCGGATCGGCGTGAACAGCCCTGTGTACGTCGCCGGGTTGGAGCGCGGCGTGCGCCCGATGGGCGACTGGTCGACGTTGATCGCCTTGTCCAGGTGCTCCAGGCCGAGGATCGCGTCGCAGGCGCCGGGCCGCTCGCGGGCGTTGTACAGGACCTGGGCTGCCTTCTTGTGCAGGATCTCCGTGATAAGCGAGCTCTTGCCGGAGCCCGATACGCCCGTGACGCAGATGAACTTGCCCAGCGGGAAGTCGACGTCGATGCTCTTCAGGTTGTGCTCGCGGGCGCCCTCGATGCGGATGTACTCACCCGTACCGGGCCGTCGCGACTCGGGGATCGGGATATGCTTGACGCCGCTGAGATAGGCGCCCGTCAGTGAGTTCGCGTCTGCCATGACCTCGTCCGGTGAGCCCAGCGACACGACTTCGCCGCCGTGCGCGCCGGCACCCGGGCCCATGTCGATCAGGTAGTCGGCGGCGCGCATCATCGATTCGTCGTGCTCGACGATGAGCACGGTGTTGCCCAGGTCGCGCAGGCGGACCAGGGTGCGGATGAGGCGCGCGTCGTCCGATGGATGCAGGCCGATCGTGGGCTCGTCGCAGACGTAGAGCACGCCCATAAGTCCGGAGCCGATCTGCGTCGCGAGACGGATGCGCTGCGCCTCGCCGCCCGAGAGGGTTGCGGTGCCGCGGTCCAGTGTCAGGTAGTCGAGACCTACTTCGACCAGGAAGTCGAGGCGCGCCCGGATCTCCTTCAAGATCTGGTAGCCGATCATCTTCTCGCGCTCGGTGAACGGCGTGTCGGCGCCGCCCAGGTGGTCGAACCACTGCTGCGCGTCGATGATGCTCAACGCTGTCGTCTCGCTGATGTTCTTGCCGCCGACGCGCACGGCCAGCGACTCGGGCTTCAGGCGGGAGCCGTGGCAGGTCGGGCACGGCACCTGCGCCATGTAACGCTCGAACTCGTTGCGGACGTAGTCGGACTCGGTCTCGCGGTAGCGGCGCGCCATATTGGCAATGACGCCCTCGAAGCGCGTCTCCCAGCGGTTCGTGTGACCGCCGGAGCCGCTGTACGTCACGGTCACAGGCTTCGGGTCGCCGTAGAGGATCGTATTGATCTGCGCCTTGGTCAGCTCCTTGACCGGTGTCTTCAGGTCGAAGCCGTGCTTTCGCGCTGCTGCCTGCAGGATGCGCATGTACCAGGAGCTCGTCGCCGAGGCGCGCGACCACGGCACGATGGCGCCCTCGGCAATGCTCAGGTTCTTGTTGGGGATGACGAGGTCGGGGTCGATCTCCATCTTCATGCCCAGGCCGGTGCAGTCGGGGCAGGCGCCGTGCGGGCTGTTGAAGCTAAAGTTGCGCGGCGCCAGCTCGCCGAAGGAGAGGCCGCAGTGGGCGCAGGCCAGGTGCTCCGAGTAAAGGCGCTCGTCTTCGTTGTCGATGCTGACGCGGATCACGCCGCTCCCTAGCTTCAACGCCGTCTCCACCGAGTCCGCCAGACGGCTGGCCGAAGCAGCTGAGCCCTCGCCTTCCGGCTCCTCCGTGATCAGGCGGTCGACCACGACCTCGATGGTGTGATTCTTGTAGCGGTCCAGCTCGATGCGGTCCTCGAGGTCGTGCACGGTGCCGTCGATGCGGACGCGCACGAAGCCGGCCCGGCGCGCGTCTTCCAGGACGCCCTGGTGCTCGCCTTTGCGGTCCTGAATCACCGGCGCCAGGATCAGCAGCCGCTTGCCGGCCGGCAGGTCGAGGATCGAGTCGACGATCTGCTGCACCGTTTGCTGCTCGATGGGCCGTCCGCAGTTGGGGCAGTGCGGCCGGCCGGCGCGCGCAAAGAGCAGGCGCATGTAGTCGTAGATCTCGGTGACGGTACCGACGGTGGAACGCGGGTTGCGGCTGGCGCCCTTCTGGTCGATCGAGATCGCCGGTGAGAGGCCTTCGATGTAATCGACGTCCGGCTTCTCCATCTGGCCCAGGAACTGGCGGGCGTAGGCGGAGAGCGACTCTACATAACGGCGCTGCCCTTCGGCGTAGATCGTGTCGAAGGCAAGCGAACTCTTGCCCGAGCCGGACAGTCCGGTCACGACGACCAGCTTGTCGCGCGGGATCGTGACGTCGATGTTCTTGAGATTATGCTCGCGAGCGCCGCGGACAATGATGGCGTCTAAGGGCAATTTGGCACCGGTCTAGTTGAAGAGGGACGTATGCCACTATTTTAACGGATGGGCCAAGGCACGAACAAGAGTGCTAATCTTGATCCAGTCCATAATCCAGTCCAAAGGAGCGTGAATTATGGCCGCGATGCCGGACGACATCAGGGAACACAATCGCCAGCTCATCGAGCAGTTTCGTGCCAGCGGCCGCAGGCTGGAAGCGCGGGCACTGCTACTCCTGACCACGACCGGGCGCCGTACCGGCAACGCGTATACGACCCCGATGATGTACGTCCGCCTCGATAATCGACTGCTGGTCATCGCCTCCAACGCGGGGGCGCCGAAGCACCCGGACTGGTACTTGAACCTCGTCGCCAATCCCGACGTCACCGTGGAGGTGGACGGCGAGGCCTACGAGGCAACCGCCACGCCGGCAGAGGGCGAAGAGCGAGACCGCCTCTTCGCCCAGATCGCTGCTCAGTTCGGCTTCTTCAACGACCACCAGGCGCAGATAGAGAGGCGCATACCGGTTGTGGCGCTCGAAAGGAAGACACTGAGGAATGGAATCGCCGCAGCCGCCGATCACGATGGCGCTGGAAGCGTCGCCGTCCGAGGCGGACATCCAGAGCGTCTGGAACGGCCTGATCTCCTACAACCGCGCGTTCGTGGCAGAGGAGCGCGAGGAGCGGTTGACGCTGTTCCTGCGTGCCCCCGATGGCACGATCATGGGCGGTCTGTTGGGCGGGACGTTCTGGAGCTGGCTGCACGTCGGCATCCTCTGGGTGCACGAGAGCCTGCGCGGCCAGGGCCACGGCACGGCGCTGCTGCAGGCGGCCGAGGCCGAGGCCGTGCGTCGCGGCTGCCACTCCTCCTACCTCGACACGATGAGCTTCCAGGCGCGGCCCTTCTACGAACGACTTGGCTACTCGCTGTTCGGCGAGTTAGCCGACTTCCCACCCGGACACCGGCGCTACTTCGTGCAGAAGCGCCTGGTGCCGTGAGCCTCGTCCTCCTCGCCATCGCCGACCCTCAGCTACGCCAAGTGTGCCGCCAGCAATTGCGCGCCGCCGGCCATGCCGCCCTTGCCCTGGACCGGCCGCTGGCCTTGCTGGACCTCTCGCAGCGCCTGCGGTGGGACGCCCTCTGCATCGACGACAGCGAGCTGGGCCGCTCGGCGCTGGCGGTCGCGAACCAGCCGCCGCGTCATCCCGTCGTAGGCCTCGGCATCGCAGCCGAGGGCACGAGCACGGTTCTCGAGCTGCCTGTCGGCGGCACGGAGCTGCTGGCGGCGCTTGACCGGCTTCGTCCGGCTGCGTCTGCGCCCTTGTCGTTACATCTCGACCCTGTTTCGCGTCGTGTCCTGGTTAACGATCGCGAGGTGCGTCTCAGCGATATCGAGTTCCGGTTCTTTCGGCTGCTTTACGAGCGTCGTCCCGAGGAGGTTTCGTTCGAGGAAGCGGCGTCCGCTGTCTGGGGCGGCGCCGTGACCGAGGCGAGCAGCTCGCTGCGCGTGCACGTGAGCAACCTGCGCGTCAAGCTGGCTGCCGCGGGCCTGACGGACGCCGTGCAGTCGCGCCGCGGCCGTGGCTACGCGCTGGTGATCTAGCGCTCCAGTTCGTCGTAGTGCTCACGCAGCCACGCCGCGTCCGCCTCGATCTGCCGGTCTTCGCCTACTCGTTTGAAGATCGCCCATGGTTCTTTCCCCTCGACGCCCCAGGTGCGGATGCGCTGCAGGTCCAGCGCCTGGTAGGTTGCAACCGCGTCGAGCACCTGGCGCGGCGTCACATCACCGTACGCATCACAGAGCGTTCGCAGACGGCCTCGCAGGTTGGGCGGCTCTACGAAGCCAGCTTCTCGCTGGATGACCGGTGTCGAGAGCGGGATGCCGTACCAGGCGAGATAGGCGAGGTCGAGGATGGCCGGGCCCGGCTCGGCGAAGTCCCAGTCAATGAAGGCGACTGCCCGGCGGTCTCGCCAGATCGAGTTCCAGGGAGCAGCGTCGCCGTGGATGATGATGTCGCCGTCCCGCAGAGGTGCGGGGCCGATACGCCAGAGGGCGCCGCTCGGCCGGTAGTTCGCGACGGCATCGTGGTAGTCGCGCAGGAGGCGTGTCAGGTCGGCGAGGCCGTCGGTCATGAGCAGCTCGGCCGGCCATGGACGATGCGCCGCCGCGCCCTCGATGTAGGTCAGCACTTCGCGACCGGACCCATCGATGCCGAGGAGCCGGGGCGCCCCTCGAAAGCCCGCGGACTCGAGGTATCGCAAGAGATCGTGAACGGCCGGCGACCACCGACCCATGGGACGGCGCACCGTGTCTCCGACCCGCACGACATGGTTGACCATACCGCCTGCCAGCGGGAACTCGACCGCGCCGGGTTCGTCCCGCCAGGCCGGCATGCTGCCTCGAGAGGATGGGGCTAGCTGGAGCGAGCGGCTGACGTGGACGGAGCCACCTTGGCCGCCTTCTGCTTGGCTTCGAGTTTCTTGCGCTTGACCCGGTGCTTTTCCCAGGCGACGCGCTTGCGCTTGTTCATGTTTGCCTCGATGTGAGTGCCTGTAGCGAGTAACCAGTAACTAGTAGCACGATCGGGGCTGCGTGAACAAGTTTGGCCCGCAAGGACACGTAGGTAAACGAGAGAGCCGAGGTGTTTAACCTCGGCTCTCTTGCTGTTCGATTTGCAGCAGCTCTAGCCGGAGCCCCAGGCGAGACCGGGTCGCGGCCGGCCGTGAGGCGCCGTGTCGTCGCCCGGCTGCGCCTCCGGTTCAGGCTCGGGTGGGCTGGGCGGCGGTGTCGGCGCGATGGGCTCGGTGGGCGGCTCCTGGTCGGTGGGCGCCGCCATGAGGGCCATGAGAGTATCGCCCTCCAGCGTCTCGATCTCGAGGAGCTTGTGAGCCAGCTGGTCCAGTTTTGCGCGATGGTCGGTGATGATCTTACGCGCCAGCTCGTGCGCCCGGTCGATGATGCGGCGCACCTCGTCGTCGATCTCCTCCGCGACCTTCTCGGAGTAGTCGCGCTGTTCTGAGATCTCGCGGCCCAGGAAGATCATCTCGTCCTTGCGGCCGAAAGTGCGCGGGCCCAGGCGCTCACTCATGCCGAAGCGTGTCACCATGGCGCGAGCGGTCTGCGTCGCCTTGCTCAGGTCGTCGCTGGCGCCGGTCGACATTTCGCCAAAGACCTGCTCCTCGGCCACGTGGCCGCCGAGCATCATCGCCAGGCGCTTCTCCAGGTAGGAGCGCGTGTTCAGGTGACGATCCTCTTCCGGCAGGGCAAGCGTGTAGCCACCGGCCATGCCGCGCGAGACTATCGTGATCTTGAACAGCGGGTCGAAGTCCTCCAGCTTGTAGGCAACGAGAGCGTGGCCGGACTCGTGGAACGCCACCATTTCGTTTTCCTTGACGCTGCGGATGCGGCTCTTGCGTTCCGGCCCGAGCATGACGCGGTCGATGGCCTCTTCGAACTCCGGCATGCTGATCCGCTTCTTGTTGACGCGGGCGGCGAGGATCGCCGCTTCGTTTACCAGGTTGGCGAGGTCTGCGCCGGAGAAGCCGGGCGTGCGCTTGGCAAGCGTCTCGATCTGGACGTCCTTGTCCAGCGGCTTGCCCTTGGCGTGCACGTTGAGGATGGCGACACGGCCCTTGACGTCCGGCGCGTCGATCACGACCTGGCGGTCGAAGCGGCCGGGCCGCAGCAGGGCCGGGTCGAGGATGTCGGGTCGGTTCGTGGCGGCGACGACGATCACGTTAGTGTTCGTGTCGAAGCCGTCCATCTCCACCAGGATCTGGTTCAGGGTCTGCTCGCGCTCGTCGTGGCTGCCGCCAAGGCCGGCGCCGCGCTGGCGGCCGACCGCGTCGATCTCGTCTACGAAGATGATGCAAGGGGAGTTGCGCTTGGCCTGATCGAACAGGTCACGCACGCGGGACGCGCCGACGCCGACGAACATCTCGACGAACTCTGAGCCGGAAATCGAGAAGAAGGGCACGCCTGCCTCGCCGGCCACGGCGCGCGCCAGCAGGGTCTTGCCGGTTCCCGGCGGACCCACCAGCAGGACGCCGCGCGGTATGCGGGCGCCGAGGGCGACGAACTTCTCCGGATACTTGAGGAATTCGACGACCTCTTGTAACTCCTCTTTCGCTTCATCCACGCCGGCGACGTCGATGAAGGTGACGGAGGGTTTGTTGGCGGTGAACATACGGGCTCTACTCTTGCCAAAGCTCATCGCCTGGGAGTTGGAGCCCTGCGCCTGCCTCATCATGAAGATGATCAGGCCGATGAAGATCAGGATCGGTAACGACTGCAGTAGCAAGCCGAGCCAGTCGCCGAAGGCGCTGGGCGACTTGATGTCGATTGCGATGTTCGAGATTTGGTCTGAAGACACACCGGCGTCGCTGAACAGCGTGTAGAGGCTGGTGTTGTCTTCCTTGCGCGACGTGTAAGTGCTCTGGTCGGTTCGGGTGATCTTGAGCGAGTTCCCGGAGACCTCGATCTTGGAGATGTTCTGCGCCTTGGCGTCAGCAATGACGGTGCTCAGGTCCTGCTTGGAGCTGCTGCTGCCCGATGGACGGAGGAACATCACCACGATGGCGATGACCGCCACCAGGATCAGCAAGTAGACGAAGCTATTACGCATCCAGCGTGAGCCCATATGACCCCTCTACCGGGACATCTGTCCCTCTTTTAGTTCGGGTTCGCAATCAAAGCAGATTGACCGTTCGATTATAGCATTCGGCTCCGGCCGACGCTGGAAGTAGGGTTCTCCTTAAGTCTCGGATGAAAGAACGCCTGCCTGAGCCCAATTCTCCTTCGCGACCTCATCAAAAATCACGATAGTTGCCTCCGGCGTGGTGTTGGCGATCTTGACGACCGCCTCCGTGATCGCCTTGGCCAGCTCCTGCTTCTGGCTGTAGGTGCGGCCGGGCCACATCTCGACGTGAATTACGGGCATCGAGGCCTCCTTTCTGTTTGAACGCATGATAGCGGCCCGTATATCGGACACAAGGAACCTGGGAAGAGTCCCTGTTCCCCGCTCCTCCCGTGGTACTATGCTCACGCTATGGCGGCTGGACCCCGACCCCTGCCGTCCACCTCTCTCGAAGAGGCTCTCTGGGCCTCCGATTGTCCCTTCGTCGCCGGTGTGGACGAAGTCGGACGCGGTCCGCTGGCCGGGCCTGTCTATGCCGCCGCCGTCATCCTGGCTCCAGACCAGCGCCCGGCGTGGCTGAGCGAAGTACGGGATAGCAAAGTGGTGCTGGCGGCCGACCGCGAGAGGTTAGCTCGGGCGATCCGGGAGGAAGCATTGGCCAGTTCCGTTGGTTGGGCGTCTGTGGCCGAGATTGACGCGTGGGGTATTAGCACGGCGAATCGCGTCGCGATGATGCGTGCTCTCAACGGTCTGCCGCGCCGTCCACGCTACGTCCTAATTGATGGCCCTTCCGTCCTGCCGGGCTATCCGTTGCCGCAGCGCGCCGTCGTCGATGGTGACGCGTTGTGCTCCTCGATCGCGGCCGCGTCGATCGTCGCCAAAGTCGCGCGCGACGCCGTCATGTGTAAGCTTGATGAGTACTATCCCGAGTACGGCTTCGCGTCGCACAAGGGGTACGCTACGGCAGACCATATGGCGCGCATCTCTCAGTACGGACCCTCGGTGCAGCACCGGCGCAGCTGGCTAGCCGTCCAGCGGCTGGGAGAACAGGCGCAAAAGCGGGCCCATAGTGCCCCGTGACCGGCGCCGGGTACGGCGCTTCGGTGACTTCGGCGAGCGTGTAGCTGCTTCCCATCTCGAGTCCAAGGGCTACACGATTCTCGAACGCAACTGGGCCACGCGCGAAGGCGAGATCGACATCATCGCCAGCAACCGCGACACGCTGATCTTTGTCGAGGTGCGCAGCCGCCGTGGCGGCGCCATGGGCAAACCTGAGGAGTCGATCACAGGGCGTAAGGCCGCACACGTCCGTGCCGCCGCCGCGGCGTACGCTCAGGAGCACCCCGAGGCGCCGGACAACCAGCGCATCGACGCGGTGGTCATCGAGCTCGATGCCAAGGGTCGCGTCATGCGCGTCGAGCAGATCGAAAACGCCATCGAGGACGAGTAGGCGGCTGGCGTTCAGCTATCAGGGGCCGGGTCAGTACGTCTCGATGCTGCCAATGATCTGGTCTACCACCGGCTGCTGCGCGCTCCAGACCGCGTTTGGGCTATCGACCAGGACGTAGAGGTCCCTGCTGCTATCCGCCGAGGCGCCGTTTATCGGCACCAACGCTTTGTAGATGTGGATGAAGCCGTCGACTGCCGGGACCGGCTGGTGGTTCAGATCCAGCGTCAGGCGGTCGGAGCAGGCGCGCACCCCGTTGTCGTCCGCGGTGGCGCTGCGAGGGTTGCAATTGTCGAAGCTGGTCGAGGCGGTCGCGGTCTGGAAGCGCAGGCTGAGGGGTGCGATTAGCGGATCGGACGGGAACTGTGCCGGCCACGTGTTTATCCAGCCCAGGTTGACTACCATGAATGTCTTCTGGAAGTCAGTGTCCTGCTTATCCACGTTGGCCAGGGCGTGCGTGGCGCTTCCGTCGTAGTAGACGAGCGTGGGAGGCAGGCAGACGCGGAAGTGGCGCGCCGTGTCGTCGAAGCGGTTCCAGCCGCTGGGGCAATCGGCGGTCGCGTTGCCGCCGGCGTTGTCGGACCCGCCGAAGCCGATCCAGGCCCAATACAGCAGCGCGGCGCCGGCGGCAATGAGCACGATTGAGCCCAACGCCCTCACGATCGGCGGGATATCGTGAATTCGCACGGCACGATTCTACTCAGACGAACGTCTCCGGTCACGTCGCGTCTATACTTAGCGCCGTCTCGGCAGGAGCCGAAAGCTCGGCTTCCATGTTCCGTGCTCCTGGTTCCCTGTTCCTGCGCCCAAGAAAGGTGGTCGTCCGGTGCGAGAGGTGATTCCCCAGATCGAGGCGCTGGCCGAGCGAGCCGGCGAGGCCCTGGCGGCCAAGAACACCGCGCGGGAAGCGGGCCTGTCCCGCTCGCGAGAGGCGATTCGGTTTTCTGCCAACGGCATCCGCGCTGTACACCGCGGTGAATTCGACCGGGCGCGCGAGCTCATCGGCCGCGCCGGCGAGCTGGTCGCCGAGGCTCAGGCGGTGCTGCGCGACCACGGCGAGATCCTGCACGCCGGCTTCGTCCACGATGCGGCGAAGGAGTACGCGGAGGCACGCTGCACCCTGGCGCTGATCGGCGGCGGTGAAGGGCTGCCCGTCTTCGACCAGATCGGTGTCGAGCTGCCTGCCTACCTCAACGGGCTCGGCGAGGCGGTTGGTGAGCTGCGACGCCACCTGCTCGACCGCCTCAACGCCGGCGAAATCGAGCGTTGCCAGGAGGTGCTCGAGGTCATGGACGAGGTCTACGGCATCCTCGTCACCTTCGACTATCCGGACGCCATGACCGGCGGCCTGCGTCGCACCACGGACGCCGTGCGCGGCATCCTCGAACGCACCCGCGGCGACCTCGCCCTTGCGGTTCGCTCCTATCAGCTCGAGGAGCGCCTGCGGCACTTCGAGGGGCGGCTACCTTAGTGGATGAACAGCGGCCCGAAGACGACCGCGACGATTGACATCAGCTTCAGCAGGATGTTCAGCGCCGGCCCGGACGTGTCCTTGAAGGGGTCGCCTACTGTGTCGCCGACGACGGCGGCTTTGTGCGCCTCGGAGCCCTTGCCGCCCAGCGAGCCCGCCTCGATGTACTTCTTGGCGTTGTCCCAGGCGCCGCCGGCGTTGGCCATCATCAGCGCGAGCACGGCGCCGGTGGCGATCGAGCCGATGAGCAGGCCGCCCAGCGCCTCCGGGCCGATGATGGCGCCCACCAGGATCGGCACTACGACTGCCAGCAGGCCGGGGACGATCATCTCGCGGAGGGCGCCGTCCGTGGCAATGGCGACGGCGTTGGCGTATTCGGGCCGGGTGGTGCCGTCCATGATGCCGGGGATCTCGCGGAACTGGCGCCGCACTTCGCTGACCATCGCCATGGCGGCACGTCCGACGGCAGCCATGGTCAGCGCGCCGAAGATGAAGGGCATCAGGCCGCCGATCAGCAGACCGACCAGCACGTCGACGTTGAGCAGATCGAGCGTCGACAGCCCTACGACCTGCGAGTAGGTCACGGTCAGGGCAAGCGCCGTGAATACTGCCGAGCCGATGGCGAAACCCTTGCCCGTCGCGGCCGTGGTGTTGCCGAGGCTGTCGAGGGCGTCGGTGCGCTCGCGCACCTCGGGCGGCAGGTGCGCCTGCTCGGCGATGCCGCCGGCGTTGTCTGCCACGGGACCGTACGCGTCCGACGCGAGGGTCACGCCGAGGGGCGAGAGCATGCCGACGGCCGCCAGGGCGATGCCGTAGAGGCCCGAGAGCTGGTACGTGCCCCAGATCGCCAGGGCGAGGACGAGGATCGGGATCGCCGTCGAGAGCATGCCTAGGCCGAGGCCGCCGATGATCACGGTGGCGGCGCCGGTCTCGGCTTGCTCCGCCAGCTTCTGTACCGGCTTGTACTCATAGGCGGTGTAGTACTCCGTGGCCGTGCCGATGACCTGTCCGGCGATGAGGCCGATCAGCACGCACCAGAACAGGCTGAAGTCGACGCCCATAATCAGGATCGCGGCGGCGCTGCCCACGAGCAGCAAGCCGCTGGCCGAGAAGACGCCGGTGCGCAGCGCCCAGAGCAGCTTGCCCATGTCGGCGTGCTCGCCGGTACGTACGAGGAAGGTGCCGATCAGCGCCGCCACGATGCCGATGCCCATGATCAGCAGCGGCAGCACGAAAGCGTTGGAGTCGTACTTGGCGATGTCGGACACCTTGAAGGGCGCGTTCTCGCTCAGCCCCGCCACGGCAATCGCCGCCAGGGACATCGTGCCGACGATGGCGCCGGTGTAGGACTCGAACAGGTCGGCGCCCATGCCGGCAACGTCACCGACGTTGTCGCCCACGTTGTCGGCGATCGTGGCCGGGTTGCGCGGGTCGTCCTCAGGGATGCCGGCTTCGACTTTGCCCACGAGGTCCGCGCCGACGTCGGCTGCCTTGGTGTAGATGCCGCCGCCGACGCGTGCGAACAGGGCGATGGACGAGGCGCCGAAGGCGAAGCCGGTCAGCGGTTGCACGTCCTGGACCACGAGGTAGATGACCGTGAGACAGAGCAGGCTGATGCCGACCACAGTCATACCCATGACGACGCCGGAGGAGAACGCGATGCGCAGCGCCGGGTTCAGGCCGTCGCGGGCCTTGGCCGCGGTGCGCACGTTGGCTTGCACCGCGATCTTCATGCCGACGAAGCCGGACGTAGCCGATGCGATGGCGCCGATGGCGTACGAGACGGCGGTTCGCGGGAAGTTCGTCAGGTTGCCGTGCTGCGGCCCGAAGCGATTAAGGATGTCGTAGTCGATGAACAGGGCCAGGACGATGAAGATGACGACGACGAAGGCGCCGAGAAAGGTGTATTCCCGTCGCAGAAACGCGCCGGCACCCTCTTGGATCGCGACCGCAATCTCGCGCATGATGTCGCTGCCTGTGTCCTCGCGCATGATTGTCTGCGATACGAAAAATGCAAAGCCGAGAGCGGCAATGCTGGCGACGAGCGCGATGATCAGCAGGGACATCCAGGCCTCCGATTTGGCAAGAAAAAAGCCTCCTCAAAGCCGGAGGCCTCAGGCAATCTACTTACTGCTAGGGTATGAATCAACAAACGCCTAGAGGTCCGTTCGAGCTCGATTTGAGCTCTATACGGGCCCTTTCAAGTCTGATTCGAACTTGAGTAGGCAGGTGATGCCCGCGAAATTGGTCAAACTGCAGTTGCGCTCAAGCAGATTAAGACTATATTAAGAACGCCTCGCACTGTGATTTGAGGTTCACCGATTGGGCCGGATGGCCCGGTGGTTGGCAGGTTCTCGGAGGGCGTGTTGGAACTGACGTGGCTGATCCCTCTCGCTGGGATCGCGGCCGTTGTCTACGCGTTTTGGCTGGCCAGATTCGTATTCCAGCAAGACGCGGGCACAACTGCCATGCAAGAGATCGGCGGCATGATCTTTGAAGGAGCGATGGCCTTCCTCAGCCGCCAATACCGCACCATCGCAATCTTCGCCGTCTTGACGGCGATTTTGTTGGCTGTCGTTGTCGGCTCCATCTCGGACGGCGTCAAGGACATCATCTTCAGCGGCGGCAGCGTCGCGTACGGCGGCACGGCCGTCGGCCACTGGACCGAGGGCTTGCTGACCGGCGTCGCATTCCTGGTCGGCGCCTTCTGCTCTGCGCTGTCGGGCTTTATCGGCATGTTCATCGCCGTGCGATCCAATGTCAGGACCGCCTCGGCGGCGCAGCGCAGCCTCAAGGACGCGATTACGGTTTCATTGCGCGGTGGCGCCGTCTCCGGCTTCCTGGTGGTTGCGCTCAGCCTGATAGGCGTGTCTTCCATCTTCTTCCTCTACAGCGACGTGCTCGGCTACCCGCGCACCATCGCTCCGTTCCTGATTGTTGGCTTCGGCTTCGGCGCCAGCTTCGTCGCGCTGTTCGCACAGCTCGGCGGCGGTATCTACACCAAGGCTGCCGACGTCGGCGCCGACCTCGTCGGCAAGGTCGAGGCCGGTATTCCGGAAGACGACCCGCGCAACGCCGCCGTCGTCGCGGACCTCGTCGGTGACAACGTTGGTGACTGTGCCGGCCGTGGTGCTGACCTGTTCGAGTCGATGTCGGCCGAGAACATCGGCGCCATGATCCTCGGCGTCGCCATCTACACCGTGACCGGCAAGATCGAATGGATCATGTTCCCGCTGGTGCTGCGCTCCTTCGGCGTGTTCGCGGCCATGCTGGGCCTGACCTCGGTTCCCTTCTTCACGAAGGAGGGTGAGGGCCAGGACCCAATGACGCCGCTCAACTACGGCTTCTACGTCGTGTCGATAACCTCCGTCATCTTCCTCGCCATCGCCACGAAGGTGCTGCTGGGCAGCGCCTGGTACTGGTTCTTCTTCTGCGGACTGATCGGCATCGCGACAGGCATCGCCTTTGTGTACATCACGCAGTACTACACGGCCGGCGCTTGGCGTCCCGTGAGGGAGATCGCCGAGGCTTCCCGCACCGGCCCGGCCACGAACATCATCATCGGCACGGCTGTTGGCTTCGAGACGACGGCAACGACTGCCATCGCTATCGGCGCGGCCTTGATCTCCTCCTTCCTGCTCGGCTCCCATGCCAACATCGCCGATGTGGGTAGCTTCACCACCGGCATCTACGGCACCGCCGTCGCGACGATGGGCATGCTGATGTCGGCTGCCTACATCCTGGCGATGGACACTTTCGGCCCGATCACCGACAACGCCGGTGGTATCACCGAGTTCTCCGGCGCGCCCGAGAGCGCCCGCCACATCACGGACTCTCTGGACACGGTTGGCAATACGACGAAGGCCCTGACCAAGGGATACGCCGTCGCCTCTGCCGGCCTGGCCGCCTTCCTGCTGTTCAGCGCCTACCTCGACAAGGTCAAGGAGCGGCTCGAGCAGCCCTTGAACATCCCGATCGCGGTTGACGTTGCCAACGTCGACGTCTTCGTCGGCGCCCTGCTCGGCGTCATGCTCGTCTTCCTGTTCAGTTCGCTGGCCATTCGCTCCGTCGGTAAGGTCGGCGGTGAGATCATCGAAGAGGTGCGGCGCCAGTTCCGCGAGGACCCGGGCATCATGGCCGGCACATCGAGGCCGGACTACGCCCGCGCCGTCGACATCACTGCCAAGGCCTCTCTCAAGGCGATGATCGCTCCCGGCGTCCTGGCCGTAGGCCTGCCGGTGCTCGTGGGTCTCGTGTTCCGCTTTGCGGTGGGACCGCTGCACTTCGGCAATAATCAGGACTCCGGCTGGCAGGCTGTCGCCGGTCTGCTGATCGTCGGTACGATCGGCGGCATCATCCTCGCGACCTTCCTCAACAACTCTGGTGGCGCCTGGGACAACGCCAAGAAGTACATCGAGTCCGGCTCGATGGTGGACGAGGAGGGCAACGTCGTGGTCAAGGCCACGCCGACGCACGCGGCCGCTGTCGTTGGTGACACGGTTGGCGATCCGTTCAAGGATACGGCAGGCCCGGCGCTGCACGTGTTGGTCAAGATGCTCAGTACGATCACGCTGGTCCTGGCGCCATTGTTTATCGCCTGACCTGCCAACTCGCAGGGCTCACGAAAGGCAGGGCTGAAAAGCCCTGCCTTTTCTTTGCGCCGCGTATGGATGGCGCCCTCCCCCTTGCCGATAACTAACACAGGCACATGGGCCTTGCATGCTCGAAGGGGGACACTCGGAGTGAGTGAGGTTAGCGGACAGCGCGTCATCGAAGCAGAACGGAGTCGAGAAAGCGGCACGGCAGCCCGGCGTCTGCCGCAGCACACTGTCACCGAGCTCCTTCTGCCCCTGAGCACGGCACTCGACCTCGCCGAGGGGCGTGCCCCCGGTCATGCCCAACGCGTCGCCTACATCGCCGCGTCCGTCGCCGAGCTGCTCGATCTCGAAACACAGATGCGGCTCGCTTGTTGCCACGCTGCTCTTCTGCACGACATCGGCGTCGTACCCACCGGCGCGGCCGTAGCCAGCGTCACGCACGGCGACGAGCGTCTGCTCTTCGCCTCCTTACCGCTGCTGATGCCGGAAGAAGCTGCCATGGGTAGCAGCGACACGCCTGACCTCGTGATCGAGCGCCTCGTCGACCACACGATCCACGGCGCCCGAGCTGCTCAGGAGCTGATGCTGAATCAGGAGGCGATCAAGGGCGTTGCCAGCCACCACGAGAACTGGGACGGCTCCGGCTATCCACACGGTCTGCGCGGCCAGGAGATCCCGTTGGTGGGCCGCATCGTGGCGTTGGCCGATCAGGTCGAAGCCCTCATCGGCCAGGACTCTCCCCTCGTTGCCCGCCGTAACATGCCATTCTGGTTGACCCGTCTGATCGGCAAAGAAGGCGATCCCGAAATCGTGTCCGCCATGCGGGCGCTCGCGGCCGGCGATACCTTCTGGCTCGGTTTGTACAGCGATGACACCCCGGCGCAGATCATGAGCCTGACCCTCAAGGCGCGTGAGCCCAAGGCAATGCGTCTCGTCCCCTTCGTCGAGTCCTTTGCCCAGATCATCGATTCGCGCTTCAGCTTTACGGATGGCGTGTCCGCCCGCGTCGCCAAGCTTGCGGAGGCCCTGGGCAAGAGCATTGGCCTGCAGGACGCGCGTCTACGCCAGCTGCGTCTCGCAGCGCTGCTGCACGACGTTGGCCAGCTGGCTGTCTCTGAGCGGATCATGGCTAAGCCCGGCATCCTCACAGTAGAGGAGCTGGATCTGCTGCGTATGCATCCCGTCTACTCGCATGACGTCGTCGCGGCGATCTCCGGCCTTGAGGAGGTTGCGGGCTGGGTGGTGGCGCACCACGAGCGTGCCGACGGGCGCGGCTATCCGGAGGGCCGCACGCTGGACGACATCCCGGTGGAAGCGCGCATCCTGGCTATCGTCGACGCGTACGTGGCGATGACGTCGGACCGGCCGCACCGTCCCCGTATCGATGAGGACGAGGCGGCGAAGCGGCTGCGCAGCGCCGCCGGAGCCCAACTTGACCCGGACCTGGTCGAAATCTTCCTGGACCAGGTCGCGGGTTAGCTCGCGGGTCGTTAGGAGTTACTCTCGGCGACGCCTTCTGGCTTCAGTATGAGGTTGGCGACGCCGTAGCCCAGCGTCAGGCCGATCAGAAAACCCAGCATCAATCGAACCATGGTCCTCCGCCTTGCCTGCGCCACCACAGGGGACGGCAGGATCGTAGTCAGTAGCACGCCTGTGCGTCAATGGCCTTCGCGAGGACGTCCGGTCAGATGCTGTCCGGCTTCCATCACCCGGCCAGACGTTTACATCCCGTTTACCGCTGTTTACGTCCTGTTGGCCTTTCGATCGCGCGCGGCGACCTGGCGGTCGAAATCGGCTTTGAGCGTCTGGCAGAGATTCAGGAGGAGATGCTCTGGCTCTGCGAGGCGGCGCACGTGCCCGTCATCTGGGCGACTCAGGTCTTCGAGAACTTCGTCAAGACGGGCGTGCCCACGCGCTCCGAAGTGACGGACGCCGCCATGTCAGAGCGCGCCGAGTGCGTCATGCTCAACAAAGGCGACTTTGTCGCCGATGCCGTGCAACTACTCGATCACGTGCTCGTGCGCATGGAAGGGCATCAGTTCAAGAAGCGCGCCGACTGCGCGCGCTGCAGTCCTGGCCGATCCGCGTCGAGGTGGAGAGTTAGCTTACCGAAGACTGGGTCTGCGAGGCGCGATAGCCGTTGATGGCGCGCCGTAGGGCGTCGATCACAAGGGCGGCGCTATGCAGCTTGCTGGCCGGCAGGCCGCCGACCTCCGCCGAGATGTCCTCGTGGGTGAGTGCCATCGCCTCGTCCAGCGACATGCCCTGAATCAGCTCCGTGAGGACGCTGCTGGTCGCTACGGACGCCGTACAGCCCTCCGTTCGGAAGCGCGCCTCGACGATGTGATCGTCTTCGATGCGCAGCGTGAGCATGAGGGTGTCGCCGCAGACGGGGTTCATCTGAGCGCCGCGCGCGTTGGCATTTTCGACGGTGCCGACGTTACGCGGGTTCTTAGCGTGATCGAGGATGATTTCGCTGTAGGATTCCACAATTCAAGTCTAGATATGGCGTCAAGAGGGCGTCAATCGGCGGAAAAGCCGGCCAGTCCGGTCACCGGTGCGTCCTTGGCCTGCAGCAGCGCCTTGATGCGTCCCAGGCTCGACGTATCGGTCAGCTCGATGACGGCACGACGCAGGGCGTAGTACGCCTCCAGGGCGTCCGGCGCTGGCCGTTGCGCCAGCGGCTCGCCGATGCCCAGCGCGGCCAGGTACTCGGCTTGCGTCCTCAAACCCGCCGTTGTCAGCCCAACGGCCTCGCCGGCGCGACGCACGGCCGTGAAGTCGACGCTGGCGGTGATGTCCTGCCGGCCGATGCGCAGGTACGGGTCGTCGCCGGATGTGTGGCGGTAGAAGGTGAGCAGGGTGCCGCTCTTGCGCCAGGCGGCGTAAAGCTCGGGCGCCTCGTAGCCGTAGTCCAGCGTGAGCACGTAGCCGCGGCGTAGTGCTCCGGCCGCCTGCCTCATCCAGCGCGGCGCCTCGAGAATGACCTCGGCATCGCAGCCTTCGGCGGGTCCGACTCCGGCAGTGTCGAAGTACGCGACGATCTCCGGCGACGGCTCCGTTTCGACGTCGACGAGGCGTCCGTCGTCGTCCAATCCGACGCGCAGCTCGTAGAGGTGGCCATCGCGACGCTGAACACGCTCGAAGGGTAGCGCGTCGAGCAGTTCGTTGCTCAGGATGCAGCCCTCGACGGAAGTCGTGTTGGGTAGTGCATCCGCGAGCTCTATCTTGTCCACGGGCACGCCGGCTGAGAGCAGCCGCTGTCGCGTATCGCCGCTCTCCGGTAGGGAGACGTCCTGCATGACATAACGTATGGATGCGTACAGCTCCGACTCCGCCGTCCTCAAGTAGGCGAGCAGATCGGCGGCGAGACGGCCGCTGCCCGCGCCGGCCTCGAACACGGTGAAGCCCTGCGGCTGGTCTAGTAGGCGCCAGAGCTGCGCCACCTGCCGTCCCAGGCAGGCGCCGAAGACGGGGTGCACGTTCGGGCTCGACTGGTAGTCGAGTGTCGGATCGCAGGTCAGGTAGTAGCCGTGTTCGGGGTGGTAGAGCGCCAGGCGCATGAACTCGGAGAAGGGCATAGGCCCTTCGGCGCGAATGCGATCGACGATGATCTGCTTCAACGCGCGGTTGTGCGTGCTATCGAGCGATTCGAGGTTCACGGTAGCTGTGAGTGTAGGCGTCGCGTCGCGCCGCGATCCAGCCGTAGCAGCCGGGGTGCTATCGCCGGAAACGGCGTTTGCACTGGGCCCCGACTTCACCGGTAGCGCCACACGCTTTCGCTTCTAGGAATAGCTGACACGGCGCTGTCAGCAGTGGTGGACCCCCGAGGCTCCCGACGCAGGTTCCTTGTGTAGCATGGAGGCTCGGAGGAGGTTCTCATGGGCATAGTGGAAAACAAGGCCGCGTACCGCCACTTCATCGACGAGGCGTTCAACAAAGGGCACCTCGACAAGCTGGACGAGCTTCTGTCGCCTGACTACGTCTACCATGATGCGCCGCCCGGCACGCCCGAAGGCCCGGAAGCAATTCGTCAGGTGGTGACGATGTTTCGCGCCGCCTTCCCCGACCTCGAGATCACGATCGAGGAACAGGTGGCGGAGGGCGACAAGGTCTGCTCCCGCACCACCATGCGGGGCACGCACCGCGGCGCCATCTTCGGTTTGCAGCCCACGGGCAACCGGATCGAGATGAAGGGCCTGACGATGGTTAGCGTCGTCGATGGGCGCGTGACTGAGAGCTGGGTAAAGAACGACGTCGCAGGCCTGATGCGCCAGCTGGGTGCTGGGACCTAGCGAGCTGCCCTCACGGTTCGTCGGTTAGCCGGCGACTCTTCGGGCGGTCCTGCACGCGCTCCTCAATGCCAGCCTTCGCGTGCGCGGTAATGCGTGGGGATGCAATCCCCTAGCAGCCGAAGACGGAGACGGTGACGCGGCGCAGACGCGGGTGGTCCAGCTCGATGAGGAAGATGCGCTGGTAGGTGCCCAGCGCCGCCTTGCCCTCGATCACCGGGATCGTCTCGCTGGTCGCGAGGAAGAGGTGCTGGCAGTGGGCATGGCCGTTGGCGCATTCGTCCTCGTTCATGTTCACGGTGCGCCGGCCGAAGTCGTTGTGCTCGTAGTAATTGTTCGAGGGCGCCAGCTGGCGCAGCGTGCGGGCCATGTCCCGCAGCAGCAGGGGCTCCGCCTCGTTGATGCGGATTGCGGCGGTGGTGTGCGAAGAGAAGATCGAGACCTGGCCGTGAGTCACGCCGGATTCTTCGACGACGGCGATTACCTCGTCGGTGATGTCGTGGAAGCCGGGCGCTGCCGTCGTCTCTAGCTCGAGCTCTTCACAGGCGTAGACCGCCGTTGCTTGCTGACGTCCTACCGTCCGCCTGTGAATCGTGTCCCGACTGGTCTCGAGCATCTTGCGCCTCTGTTCCGGAAATACGTTCGTGATCGTAGTTTAGCAGTTTTGGGCTTAGGAAAAAGCGATTTAGCAATTACGGATGAATGCGCCGCAGGGCGTCCTTCACGGAGTCCAGCGCCGGGCCCGGGGGCGCGTGCGACGCAAACGTCGTAAGGTCCTCGACTGCCTCATCGATCTGGCCGAGGCGGTAGTGCACCAGGCCGCGGTCGCGGATTTGGTCCAGGTCCCACGGCGCCACCGTGATCATGAGCTCGATGGTGCGCAGGGCGCGTTCGAGGTCCTGATCGCGGAGGTAGATGGCCTTGAGGTTGCGCAGCAGGCGCGTAACGATCTGCCGCTTGGTGGCGCCGGCCAGCATCGACTCGCTGAACTCGGCGGCGTCGCCGTGCAGCTCCGTGAAGAAGGCGCGGCAGTCGCCTTCGCTCAGCAGCCGGCCGTCGTTGAACGGGTCGATGAAGAGGTCGCCTTCCTCCAGGGGCAGCTTGGCGAGTACGTGGCTCGGGAAGGCGACCGGCTGCAGGCGCAGCCCGGCCCGGCGCGCCACCTCGATATAGGCGACGGTCAGCGTGATCGGGATACCCAGCCGCCGGTCGATGACCTGGTTGAAGTAGCTGTTGCGCGGGTCGTAGTAATCCTCGCGGTTGCCCGTGAAGCCGTGCTGGCCGCTCATGAAGCCGGCCAGGCCGCGCAGCACCGCCTCCGGCTCCGTGTCGAGGTCGACCTCGACACGGAACTCCCCGGCCATTTGGTCGAGGCGCTCGACGTAGTCCTCTATCTGCAAGGACGGGTACTCTTCCTTGGCGATGAGCAGGACGGCGAGGGAGAGGTCGATCCTCTCTTCGCGGCGCTTGATCAGGCTGGCAAAGAACCGACGGGGCGGGATTGGATTTGTGTTGGTTGTCACGTGCAATCGATCGTAGCATCGGCAGCCGCCGGCGGTAAATCGAGGGCGGCATGCCGCCGCCGTTGTTTCAGGGTCGTCTAGTTTCCTATAATCCCCGTAATGCCCAAGCGTCCACGACAGTCCCACATCCCGTCACAAATACGCCGCCGCAAGCCCCGACGCGAGGGTACGGTTCAGAACCTGCCTGAGCCCGTCTTTGCGGACGAGCCGGCAGTGGCGATGCCAGGCGTGGGAGGAAGCGGTCCCGTGGACACGCGCCCTCGTCGCCGCCTGCAGTCATTGGCACAGGCGAGTGAGGGCGGTACGCTCTTTCGCGCCGCCGGCCAGCTACCGACCTTTGAGCGCTCCTATCTGGTCCGCGAGTTGCGGCAGATCGGCATCACGTCGTTCTCGCTGCTCGGCCTGATCATCGTCCTGGCGCTTATCATCCGCTGACGCGAGCGCAAAGCCTTCAGCACATGGCTTTCGGCGTATCCCCGTCGAAGGCTTGCGTCGGAACGCGACGGCTCTCTTCGCCATGAAATCGGCAGCCGGAAGAGATTCTTCATTCCGTTAAGAATGACAGTCGATTGCCAGATTGCGGATAGCTGGCCGCTGATAGCTCGTAGCTTGCGGCTAATAGAGCTTGAGGCGCGAAGCGGCAAAGAAGGCGGCGGCACCCGTCGCCAGGTAGCCCCACAGGTCGCCCTGCGGCAGCAGCGCGATGCCGAGCACGGCGTTGTGCACGAAGTACGTGAGGATGACACCGGCGACGGCGCAGCCTTGCAGGATGGGGCCGCGTTTGTGGTTCGTTGCGGCGCTGACCGCCTCGCTGACCGCCCAGCCGATACCGAGCGCAACGAAGAAGATGAAGAAGCCGACGAAGGCCGTTCCTTCCGAGATGTAGCCCCAGGCAGCGCCCAGCGCCAGGCCGCTGCCGAGTGCGGCCAGCGCGCCGCGCGCAATGAACACGGGGGTGACGTTGCCGGTGGGTATGCGCCGGATGCCGGCACATTCGCGGCACCGGGCGCCTACCGGCGTCTGGACGAGACAGCGTGGACAGATCGGGGTACCGCAGCGGCCGCAGGCAAGGGTCGTTTCTACTTGAGGATGGCGGGCGCAATAAGTGATGTCGTCTGGGGCCGTAACTAGTGCAAACCTCCCGTGGGAACCCAGGGTAGCTCCTTCTCGATGAAGTCCTGGGCTACGCTGCTGGGCAGGGGGATGTCGCCCGGTTCTCGCTCGTCCGGGCCGTGCAGGCCGTGGTAGTCACTGCCGCCCAATGGTAGCAAGTCGAACTGCTTGGCCAGCGCTGCCAGCCGTTGCTGCGTCTCCTCGTCGTAGTCCTTGTAGTAGACCTCCATACCGACCAGCCCGGCGGCCTTGAGCTCCGGCAGCACCTCTTCGACGCCCTTGACGTAGGTCGGGTGGGCGAGCACGGGTGGCGCCTCGTAGCGGCACAGCATGCGGATCGCATCCTCCGGCGAGAGCTTCTCGCGCTCGACGTAGGCAGGGCCGTCGCGGCCGATGTAGCGGTCGAAGGCCTCTTTGACGGTCGCGACGTGGCCGGCCTCGACCAGCGCCTGCGCGACGTGCGGTCGCCCCACCGAGGCGTCGCCGGCGATTTCGAGCACGCGTTCCCAGCTCACGGGTACGCCGATGGCGGCCAGCTTCTCGGTCATGAGACGGCCGCGCTCGAAGCGGCCGGCGCGAAAGCGGCTCAGCTCGGCCTGCAGGTCCTTGTTTTTCAGCATCTCGTAAGTGAAGTAGCCCAGCACGTGCACCTCCGTGCCCTCGATGTCCGTGCTCAGCTCTACGCCGGGTATCAGGAAGAAGTCCGGGTGTTGCTTCGCCGCCTCGGTTGCCTCGGCGATGCCCTCGGTCGAGTCGTGGTCCGTGAGGGCAAAGACGCGCACGCCGTTCTTGTAGGCGAGCTCGATGAGCTGAGTTGGCGTGAGCACCCCGTCCGAGGCGGTGCTGTGGTTGTGGAAATCGGCCTTAGCTGACAATTGTGTGCTCCCGATCAACTCGCTCGATCGACGTGGCCCGGTTCGTGGCGTCGTCTATCTCGACGAGGACGCTATTCATGATAAGAGTCGTCGCCTTCTCGGCCACCGGTAAGCGCGTCGGCATACCCGACAGGAACAGCCGATGTGATGCCGCCACCTCGAAGCCGAGGACGCTGTCGCGCGCGCCGCTCATGCCGGCGTCGCTCACGTAGGCGGTGCCGCGCGGCAGGATGCGCGTGTCGGCCGTCGGCACGTGGGTGTGCGTGCCGAGCACCGCGGAAACGCGGCCGTTCAGGTACCAGCCCATCGCCACCTTCTCGCTCGTCGCCTCGGCGTGCATGTCCACGAGGATCGGCCCGGTGATCGAACCGTCGAGTAGAGCGTCGGCGGTGCGGAAAGGGCAGTCGATGTTGGCCATGAACGTACGGCCCTGCAGGTTGAGCACGGTCAGGCCCCTGTGCGTGAGCATGCCGTGTCCCGGCGTGCCGGGCGGGTAGTTCGCCGGCCGCACGATCGGCGAGTCCCTCTCCATCTCCTCGACGATCTCTTTCTGGTCCCAGATGTGGTTGCCGGACGAGATGATGTCGACGCCGCCATTGAACAGCTCGCGCGCGATCTTGGCCGTGAGGCCACGCCCCGCCGCCGCGTTCTCGCCGTTGGCGATGACGACGTCGAGCTGCAGCTCCTCACGCAGCTTCGGCACCAGCGTGGTCACGGCAGCACGGCCGGGCTGACCGACGATGTCTCCGATGAAGAGGACCCGCACGAAGCTCCTATCGGGCGAAGTCGCTCGCCCGCGTCTCGCGCACGACGGTGACCTTGATCTGGCCCGGGTACTCCATCGACTCCTCGATCTGCTTGGAGACGTCGCGAGCCAGGCGCATGGCGCCGAGGTCGTCGATGTCTTCCGGCTTGACGAGGACGCGTACCTCGCGGCCGGCCTGGATGGCGAAGGCCTTGTCGACGCCGCCGAAGCTCGTGGCGATCTTCTCCAGCGCTTCCAGGCGCTTGATGTACGACTCCAGCGCTTCCATGCGGGCGCCGGGCCGTCCGCCGCTGATTGCGTCTGCGACCTGCACCAGCAGTGCCTCGAGGCTGTGCGGCTGCACCTCTTCGTGATGCGCCTCGATGCAGTGGGCGATGGGCTCCGGAATCGAGTAGCGGCGGGCCAACTCGGCGCCGAGGATGGCGTGCGTGCCCTCCATCTCGCGGTCGATGGCCTTGCCGATGTCGTGCAGCAGCGCGCCGCGGCGCATGACGTTGACATCGCAACCGATCTCGCGGGCCAGCATGGTGCCGATCTGCGACGACTCTACGGCGTGCATGAGCTGGTTCTGGCCGTAGCTGGTGCGGTACTTGAGCCGCCCCAAAGTGTAGAGGATCTCCGGGTGCAGACCCGGGGCGTTTGCCTTGAGCATGGCCTCCTCACCCGCGGACTTGATCTCGTTCTCGACTTCCTGTCGCGACTTCTCGACCACCTCTTCGATGCGGGTGGGGTGGATGCGCCCGTCCGAGATCAGCCGGCTCAGCGCCAGACGGGCCACCTCGCGGCGCACGCCGTCGAAGGACGACAGCATGACCACGTCTGGCGTGTCATCGATGATCAGGTCGACTCCGGTGGCTGCTTCGATGGCGCGGATGTTGCGCCCCTCGCGGCCGATGATGCGGCCCTTCATGTCGTCGCTGGGGATCGGCACGACGGAGACGGTGGACTCGGACACTGCCTCCGTGGCGATGCGTTGGATCGTCGCAGTGATGATCTCGCGGGCGCGTGGGCCGGCGGTCTCCTTCACCTCCTCTTCGATCTGGCGCACGAGGCGGTTGGCGTTTTCGCGGATCTCCGCTTCGACCTCGGTCATGAGAAGGGTGCGTGCTTCGCCCTGGGTCAGGTGGGAAACGCGCTCCAGCTCGGCCATGCGCTGGCCGGTGAGCTCTTCGACGAGCTGGCGCGTTTCTTCGAGCTTCTGCTCACGTTCGCTCAGGGCGTGATCGCGCCGATCGATGAGCTCTTGTTTGTGGTCGAGGTTCTCCTCTTTCTGGGAGACACGTTGTTCCAGGCGTAGCACTTCCTGACGGAGCTCTTTGGCTTCGGTCTCGGCTTGGGTACGAATGCGGATCGACTCCTCCTTGGCTTCAAGGAGAAGTTCCTTCTCTCGAGTTTGCGCTTCCGTGAGTATGCGTTCGGCGTCTTGAGACGCCGCTTCGAGCCTACCCTTGCCCCTCCGACTGAGTACGGCTTGACCGACGAGAGCCCCAGCCACCAGCGCCAAGACGCCGACAATGGCGATCGCAGCAATGGCCGTGGCGGGCATTGCGACCTTCCTTTCCGTAGCCGTTTGTAGGTCTGTTCAAAGCGGAAAAACCTTAACGGTTTGTTATAAATCTTGTTTGATCATAGGCTTTAGCGTTTATTGAAGTCAACGCGAACTGCCCTTCACGGAGCCGTCTCGGACAGCTTCGTAGACGCCTGACATAGGCGACTCCGCTTCCCTGTGGTGAAAGCCGGCAGCGAAAAGAGGGCTGGCTAGAACTTGGCCAGAAATGCCGCTGCAGAGGGGCAACGCGGCTGCAGCGGGCACTCAGGGCAGTTGGGTGCGCGCGCCGTGCAGAGATGGCGGCCGTGGCGGATAAGGAGGATGTGAAAGCGGTAATGGTCTTCCTCGGGAACCTCGGCTTCGAGCTGCGCCTGCGCCTTCTCCGGCGTCAGCTTGACGTCGACTAGACCGAGGCGGATGGAGACGCGGTGCACGTGCGTGTCGACGGGCAGGCCCGGCCGTCCCAGGCCGAAGAGCAAGACGCAGGCCGCCGTCTTGGGCCCGACGGCCGGCAGCGTGCGCAGCCACTCGCGCGCCTCGGGCAGTGGCATCGTCTCCAGCAGCGACAGATCGAAGCTGCCGGTGCGGTCGCGAATCTCCAGCAGCATCGCCTTGAGGCGCGGCGCTTTGGTCGGCGCCAGGCCGCCGGGTCGGATAGCGTCCTCGATCTCCTCCAGCGGCGCGTCGGCCACCGCCTGCCAGGTGGGAAAGCGTTGCAGCAGCCGCGAGAAGGCCCGCCCCGAGTTCGTGTCGGAGGTGTTCTGCGACAGCAACGTCAGGACCAGTTCGCTCATGGCGTCGTGGTGGGGCCGCCACTGTGGTTCGCCGTAGTAGTCGTCCAGGATCTCGATGATCTCGTCGGGTGTGTAGGTCGCCCTGGAGCTCTTGCCGGGTGTCTTGGTCTTTGCCATCGCGTTAATTCGTCCTACATCGCACGCAGAAGGCGGATGCGCTCCTCGATTGGCGGATGGGTCGAGAAGAGGTTGTTGAGGAAGCTGTCGTGGTCGTGCAGCGGGTTGACGAAGTACAGGTGCTCCGTCGCCTTCGTCGCCGCGTCCAGCGGATCCGTGTCCTTTTCGATCTTCTCGAGTGCGCTGGCCAGCCCCTCGGGGTAGCGCGTCAGGAGGGCGCCCGAGGCGTCGGCCAGGTATTCGCGCTGGCGTGAGACCGCCATGGCGATGATCCGGCCCGCGATCGGCGCCAGGATCGCGCCGATGAGTGCGATGACGAAAATAATCGCCGCCCCCTGGTTGTTCTTGTCTCGGTAGCGTCCGCGGGCGCCGGCGCCGAACCACGTCATGCGAAACGCCAGGTCCGAAAGCAACGCCAGCACGCCGATCAGTACCACGATCGTCGTCATCAACAGCGTGTCGCGGTTGCCGATATGTGACAGCTCGTGGGCGATGACTCCCTCCAGTTCCCGGTGATCGAGCTTGCTCATCAGCCCGCGCGTGATGGCGACGGATGCATGCTTCGGATCGCGGCCCGTGGCGAACGCGTTCATCGAGCCGTCCTCGATGACGAAGACCTGCGGCATCGGCAGGCCGGCGCCGATGCAGAGGTTCTCGACCACGCGATAGAGCTCCGGCTCCTCGGTCTTCGTCACGTCGTGGGCGCCTGCGACAGACAGGGCCACGCTGTCCGAGCCGAAGTAGCTGAAGACGACGAACCCGACCACGAAGATGATGACGATCGGCGCCAGGCCGACGGGCAGGCCGGCGATGATGCCGATGGCGGTCGCGGCGCCGGCCACGATGAGGAAGAACACGATCATGAGCAGGAACGTCCGGCGCCGGTTGGAAGCAATGCGGTCGTAGATCAGGACGGGCTGGTCGGATTCGCGCATCAGGCTCCCCTCGCCGGCGCTGCCGCCGACTGCCGTAGAAAGGCGTCGATCGCCACGGCGGCCTCACCGGGTTGCTCGATCGGGAAGGAGTGTTCGCCCCCCGGGATGATTTCGAGTCGCGCGTTGGGTAGCAGGTGCTCAAAATGGGCGGCCGCCGCCGGCGGGCTGATCTCGTCGCGTTCACCCCAGAGCAGCAGCGTTGGCGCTGTAATCGACGGGATCGCAGCGCCGAGATCGCTGCGATCGTCAACGAACCAGCGCGGCATCGACTCCGGGAGGCCCTCGTCCTCATAGTCCTCGCGCCAGTCCGCAGCGCCAAACGGCTGCAGATCGATGCCCCCGGAGGCGCCGCAGAGGACGAGGCGCTGCACGAGGTCAGGCCGTTGCAGGGCCAGTTGCATCGCCACTACGCAGCCCATCGACTGCGCGACCACGTCTATCGGCGCGTGGATGCGCTCGATGACGAAGGCGGTCAGGTCGGACAGTCGCTCGATCGCCGGATTCGGGGGCTCATCGCCGAAGCCGGGCCAGCCCAGCAGCAAGACATCGATGTCTGCTCTCAGCTGCTCCGCGACCGGCGCCCAGAAGCTGCGCCGTCCGCCGGCGCCCGGCAAGAAGACCGCTCGCGACACCGCGGGCTAGCTGTTCGGGCTAGCAGGCGGCTCGGCAGGTGGGGCCGCGGGCGGCGCCGGCGCTGCCGGAGGGTTGGCGAAGCTGACCTGGACGTCCTGACGCGCTTCCTCCTCCGCCTCGAAGAACTCCTCTTCGCGGAAGCCAAACATGTTGGCGATGAACATCGTCGGCATCGTGTGCACGCTGGTGTTGTACGACAGCACATTGCGGTTGTAGAACTGCCGCGCATAGGCGATCTTCTCTTCCGTGTCGGTCAGCTCAGACTGCAACTGCAGGAAGTTCTGGTTCGCCTTGAGGTCCGGATAGGCCTCGGAAACGGCGAACAGCGATCGCAACGCCTGGGTCAGCATGTTGTTGGCCTGCGCTGCTTGCGGTGCCGTTTGTGAGTTGTCCAGCATCGAGCGTGCGCGCGTGACGTTTTCCAGCGTCTCGCGCTCGTGCGCCGCGTATCCCTTTACGGTCTCGACCAGGTTGGGGATCAGGCTGGACCGTCGCTTGAGCTGAATGTCGATGCCGGACCAGGCTTCGTGGACGCGCAGGCGCGACCGCACGAGGCCGTTGTACATCCCCATGAGGATGAAGCCGACGACGACGATGACGGCGATGATTACCAGGACGACGATTAGCCCTGACATAGAGCGCTCCTTTCGTGTGGCGATCGCATGTTAGCATCGCGACGCCCCCTCTGCTGCCACACATTCGTAACCTGCAGTCTTGCTTCGATGGGCCTATGCTGAAGACATGACGCAGTCAGTGGGCCGCGATAACGATGTGGCCGTCCGGTCGGACATCCGGGAGACGGGCCGAATTCTCGGCGACGTCATCAAGGACCAGTGGGGCATGCCCTTCTTCGACCTCGTGGAAGAGGTGCGGAACTGGACTCGCGCCTTGCGGGAGAGACCCGACCCGCAAAGCCGGCAGATGCTGCTCGATCGGCTTCAGCGGGAGCCCCTGAGCCAGATCGAGCGCCTGGTACGGTCCTTCACCATCTATTTCCACATCGCGAACACGGCGGAGCAGCATCACCGCATCAGCCGCGAGTTCACTTCTTTCGAGCTGGACGCGGATGCGGTCTTACGCGGAGCGCTGCGAAGCGGCGTCACCCCCCAGGAGCTGGCTGCCTTCTACGAGAAGCTGAGCATCCGGCCGGTGTTCACCGCCCATCCCACCGAAGCAGCGAGACGGTCCATCCTCTCGAAGCTGCAGGCGCTGGACGATGCGCTCACCGAGCGGCAGTGGGGCGAGCGGACCGAGAGCCGGCGGCGGACGGTGGAGGCGAGGATTGCGGAGCTGATCGAGGGCATCGTCCAGACGGACGAGCTCCGTCTGGACCGGCCCGAGCCCGTGGACGAGGCGCGCAACGTCCTCTACTACTTCGAGCAGCTGTTCCACGGCACGCTCGCATCCGCCGTGGAGTCGTTCTGTGATGCGTTGGCGGCGGCAGGCGTTCCGAGGACACAGCGGCAGACGAGCCCTATCCGATTCGGTACGTGGGTTGGCGGAGACCGCGACGGCAACCCCCACGTCACGTCTGCGGTCACGAAACAGGTTCTCAGCCTCCAGAACGAGCGGGCCCTGGTTCTGCTGGACGAGCAGGTGCGCGAAGTCGCAAGCGAGCTCAGTCAGAGCACGAAAATCGTCGGCGTCTCGGACGAGCTCGCGACATCGCTGGCAAGCGAACAAGAGCTGATGCCGCGAGTGTGGGCTGAGTACCTGCGTCTCAACGCCGAAGAGCCCTACCGCATGAAGTGCGCCTTCATCTCCCAGCGTCTGCGAAACGCCCTCGCCGTGGCGCGTTCCTGGGAGACTCCGCCCGGACCGGTATATCCCAGTGCGACGGCGCTGATGGCCGACCTTGCCATGATGCAACGCTCGCTCTACGCGAATCGGGGTAGCCGGGTCGCACAAGGAAGCCTCCAGCGCCTTATGACCAACGTCGCGACGTTTGGCCTCAGCCTGGCCCAGATGGACATCCGCCAGGAATCGTCCATAACCAACGCTGCCCTCGCGGAATTACTGAAACTTGCTGCGTTGCCGGCCGTCCCGTCACGTGATGAGCTGGCCCGCACGATGATTGGGGAGCTCTCGGGCCGGAGGCCTCTGGTTGGAGCTGCCGCGCGGCCCTCGGCGGCTACCCAGGAAGTGCTCGATGTCATGACGCTGGTGCGCGAGGCGCAGGACCGCTTCGGCCCCGAGGCGGTCGATACCTGGATCGTGTCGATGACCAGCCACATGGCCGACCTCCTGGCGGTGCAGGTGCTCGCGAAAGAAGTGGGCCTGGTCTACCCGGCGGAGGACATCGCGCGTCTTAAGGTCGTGCCGCTCTTCGAGACGATCGAAGACCTGCGCAACGCGACCGAGATCATGGACGCGTACTGGTCGATACCGCAGGTCAGGCGTCTCCTGCAGCTGCAGGGCGACGTCGCCGAGGTCATGGTTGGCTACTCCGACTCGAACAAGGACGGCGGCATCACGACCGCCAACTGGGAGCTTTATCGAGCGCAGCGAGAGCTGCGAGAGTGTGCGGCGCGCCACGGGTTGGCCGTCATGTTCTTTCACGGCCGCGGAGGCTCCGTCGGCCGGGGCGGCGGGCCTACACGCGACGCAATTTTAGCGCAGCCCGCGGCCACCATTGATGGTCGCATCAAACTTACGGAGCAAGGCGAGGTCATCTCGGACCACTACGGCAACCGTTCGGTCGCGACTGCTCAAATCGATCTCTTCCTCACGTCTGTAACCGAAGCGTCGCTTCTGCACTCCGAGCCGCTGCACGACGCTGCAACTTTTGGCCGGTGGTCGACCGTCATGGATGGCGTCTCGGCTGCTGCCTACGCGAAGTATCGTTCGCTCGTTGAGCGAGAGGGCTTCGTCGAATACTTCCTCGCCAGTACGCCTGTCGAAGAGCTGACTGAGATGAACATCGGCTCGCGGCCGGCCCGGCGCCGCAACGGCGCGAGTATCAAGGAACTTCGCGCCATCCCCTGGGTCTTCGGCTGGACGCAGTCGCGACAGATCGTCCCGGGCTGGTACGGACTCGGCACCGGGCTGGAGCAGGCCTGCGCCGCGGGCTTGCAGGACGAAGTGGACGAGATGTTCGCGAACTGGCGTTTCCTGCAGACGCTGCTGTCCAACGTCGAGATGGCGATGAGCAAAGTCGATATGGATATCGCCGCGCATTACGTACAGGAACTCGTGCCCGAATCGCTGCACGTCATCTTCCAGGAGATTCGGGAAGAGTACGAGCGCACCCTGGGGCAGGTGAGGCGCCTGACGGGACAATCCGAGCTGCTGGACAACTTTCCCGTCCTGCAGCGCACGCTGCGAGTGCGAGCGCCGTACATCGATCCCCTGAACTATCTGCAGGTGCTACTTCTCAAGCGGGCGCGTCTCGGATCGGAGCAGGACCCGCTGCTGCGTCGCTCGCTCTTGCTCAGCATCAATGGCATCGCCGCCGGTCTCAAGAACACTGGCTAGGGGCTGTCCGGAGCGGACCTTCGCGAGCTTGTCTCCTATGTCGGGTCGATCTCGATCCTGCCACTGACCTCACAGGTTTCGGCAAGTGTGTTGTAGATGGTGCCAAATTTGGCGATGTTTGTGTGCAGCAAATCGACACGGTGCGGAGCCTCGTTGGTCTTGATCCGAAGCAGATACGTGATTCGTGTGATCTTCGGTGGCGACTGCTGGCGCTCGGCCGTGACGTGGATCGAAGCGCCTTGCTGAGAGAACCTCAGGATCTCCGTGTATCGCGCCACGTTCTTGAGCACGCAAGCTGCAAAGGCCGCAGCAAGCAGCTCTGCCGGTCCGGGCAGTTCAGTGCTGACGCCCGACGAACTGTCGAAACTGATCGTCGTAGCCTTGCAGGTGACCACTGACACGGATTCGTCAATAGTCCTGGCATCGACTTCGTAGCTAAGAGGTCGCTCCATCTTCGGTCTCAGGGCCGGGCCTTTGCGAGCTTGTCCTGCAGATAGCTGTAGATGGAATCGAGCGTCTCCAGCTTGGCGTAGTCGGTCTCCGGGATGTCGACGCCCAGCTGCTCGTCGATGCCAATCAGGAAGTTGAGGAAGTCCATCGAGTCCAGGTCTACCTGATCGCGTAGCCGGACCGCTTGCTTGAGGCCCTGAACGTCGACCTCCGGGGCCAGCTCCGCCAGGACACCAAGGACTTTTTCGTGCAACTCGTTCTCGTTCATAGGTTCTCCGGCTCCTGCAGAAGTCGCTCTATCTCGGACAGGTAGACGCTGCCGCGATACCCGTCCAATGCCCGATGATCACCCGCTAACGAGGCGTGGATGACCTTGCGCACGCCGATCATGCCGTTCACCGCCCAGGGCCGCTCCGTCAGCCTGCCGAAGCCGACCAGACCCACCTGCGGCGGATAGATCAGGCCGAAGACACTTTCCGCGCCCAGCTCGCCCAGGCTCGTCACAGTGATGGTGGGGTCGGTCATCTCCGAGCTGCGCAAGCGGCCCGCGCGGGAGCGGCTAACCAGGTCGCGGAACTGCGTCATGAGCTCGTCGAGGCTCAGCGAGTCTGTATCGTGGATGGCCGGCGCGACGAGCCCGCCGCCCGGCAGCGCAACCGCCACGCCGACGTGTATCTGCGGCCTCAACTCGACGTGGTCTTCCGCCCAGACTCGCGTTCAACTCCGGCACTTTCTTCAGTGCCAGGGCCGCGGCCTTCACCAGCAGCACGCCGTAGAGCAGCCGCCGCGCGACCGGCCGGCTCGGCGTTCTCCTGGCTGAGCCAGTCGATGGCGCGGCTCATATCGATCACGCTCTCGATGTAGAAGTGCGGTATCTCCTGGTGCGACCGGGTCATGGCGGCAGCGATGCTCTGCCGCATGCGCAGACTGCGGTCGGATGGCGCGCCTGCTGCCGGCGCGGGGGCAGGCGCAGCCTCCTTCGGCGCCGCGGCCGCGATTGCCGCTTCCACGTCGTGGAGCATGATGCGACCGCCCGGACCGGAGCCCGTGACGCCGGCGAGGTCGATGCCGCGGTCGTCGGCCAGCTTCTGTGCTACCGGCGAAACGCGAAGGCGACCGGCCGCGGATGGCGCTCGGACGGCTCGCGCCACGCGACCGGGTCGTGGCGTCGGAGGAGGGGCAGCCGCAGGCGCTGCCGTCGGAGCAGGCGCCTCTTCCTCGCCTTCCTCGGCCTCGATCACGGCCAGTACCGTGCCGACGGGTACCTTCTCGCCCCGCTCGACGAGCAGCTTCTCGACCACGCCGGTGTACATCGACTCGATTTCGACGAGGGCCTTGTCGGTCTCGACCTCGGCGATGATTTCACCCTTCTCGACCCGGTCGCCGGGCTGCTTGCGCCAAGCGACGAGCTCGCCGGCCTTCATATCGGCACCGAGGATCGGCATACGGAAGTCGGCCATCAGAGCAAGTTCTCCTCCACGACTTCGACGATGTCGGCGACCTGCGGCAACGAGGCATCCTCCATGTGCTTCGCGTACGGCGCCGGCACCTCGACCCCGCAAACACGCTGCACCGGCCATTGCAGCGCATCGAACACGTTCTCCATAATCTGCGCCGAGACCTCCGCTGCGAGACCGCCGGCGCGCCAGGCTTCCTCGATGACGACTGCGCCGCGCGTCTTCGCAACCGAGTTCAGGAACGTCTCGCTGTCGAGTGGACGCAGGACCCGCAGGTCGATCACCTCGGCCTCGATGCCCTTTTCGGCGAGCTGGTCGGCGGCTGCCAGCGCCTTCCAGACGCAGGCGCCGTAGGTGATGAGGCTGACGTGCTGCCCCTCGCGCATGATGGCCGCCTTGCGGATGTCGCAGGCGTCGCTGTTCTCGTCCACCTCGCCTTCGAGGGGGTAGAGCGTGGCGTGCTCCATGATGAAGACGGGGTCGGGCTCCTGCAGCGCAGCCAGCAGCATGCCGCGGCCGTCGGCGACGGTCGCGGGCGCCAGCACCGAGATGCCAGGAATCGAGGCGTACCAGTTCTCCAGGCTGTGGGAGTGCTGCGCCGCCATCTGCCGGCCACCACCCGTCGACATGCGCACGACGAGGGGCACGCTGAGCTGGCCGCCCGACATGTAGCGCAGCGTCGCCGCGTTGTTGAGCACCTGATCCATGCTCAGCAAGCTGAAGTTGATCGTCATGATCTCGACGATGGGCCGCATACCGTTGAGCGCCGCGCCGATGCCGGCGCCCAGGAAGGTCGACTCCATCAGAGGCGTGTCGCGGATTCGCTCGGGGCCGAACTGCTCCAGCAGCCCGTGGCTTACGGCGAAGGCGCCGCCGTAACGGCCGACGTCCTCGCCCATGAGAAACACGCGCGGGTCTCGCGACATGCCGTCGCGAAGGGCGGAACGGATGGATTCGCGATAGGTCATCGTCGTCATGGGGTCATGACATCCTTCGTCAGGTCTTCCAGCGCCTCCCAGGGGCTCTCCTCGGCGAACGCAATCGCCTCCTCGACCTCTTGCTCGACGCTCTTCTCGAGCTCGTCGTACTCTGCGTCGGTCAGCTGGTTGGCGCTGCGCAGGTGCTCGACGAAGGCGGGAATCGGGTCACGCTCCTTCCAGACCTCGACCTCTTCTTTGGGCCGGTACAGCTCAGGGTCCGACAGCGAGTGGCCGCGGAAACGGTAGGTGCGCATCTCCAGCAGCTCGGGGCCGCCGCCGCTTCGCACCCGTTCCGCTGCCTCCCTGGTCGCCGCTTCGACCGCGAGGACGTCCATGCCGTCGACGGCCTGGCTGGGCACGTCATAGCCCTGCGCCTTGTAGGCGATGTCGGTCTCAGAATGCGAGACGGACAGGGCCGTGCCCATCGCGTAGCGGTTGTTCTCGCAGATGAACAGCACCGGAAGGTCCCAGAGCTTGGCGAGGTTCATCGCCTCGTGGAACTCGCCCTCAACGACGGCGCCGTCGCCGAAGAAGCAGGCCGTCACCCGCTGCCGGCCCAGCATCTTGTCCGCCAGCGCCAGGCCAACCGCGATCGGCAGACCACCGCCGACGATGGCGTAGCCGCCGTAGAAGCGCTTCTCGGGGTCGAAGAAGTGCATCGAGCCGCCGTGGCCCTTGCTGCAGCCGGTTGCCTTGCCGTACAGCTCGGCCATCAGGACGTTGGCCGTCATGCCGCGAGCCAGCGCGTGACCGTGGTCCCGGTAGGTGGAGACGATGGCGTCGTCCGGCGTCAGCGCCTGCATGGTGCCGACCGCGACCGCCTCCTCGCCGATGTAGAGGTGCAGGAAGCCGCGGATCTTGCCCGCCTGGTAAAGATCGGAGCTGTGCTCCTCAAAGCGCCGGATCAGCAGCATTGTGCGCAGCAGGTCCAGATCGTGGGCCTTGCTGCTCGTTTTGCGTCCTCGCGCCGGTTGGATGGTCATGTGCTCGCCTCCAGGGTGGATGTGTCGCCTTCCGGCAGACCAAGCTCGCGAGCCTTGAGCAGGCGGCGCATGATCTTGCCGCTTCGGGTTTTGGGCAGACTGGGCAGGAAATCGATCTCCTTCGGTGCAACCGCCGCGCCCAGACGGCTCCTCGCGAAGCCGTAGAGCTCGCGCCGAAGCTGATCGCTCGGCTCGTAACCGTCCTTGAGCGCCACGAATGCCTTCACGATCTCCATCGCCGTGGGGTCCGGCTTGCCGATCACCCCGGCTTCGGCGACGGCCGCGTGCTCCATCAGCGCGCTCTCAACCTCGAACGGGCCGATGAGATGGCCGGAGCTCTTGATCACGTCGTCCGCCCGGCCGACGAACCAGAAGTAGCCGTCCTTGTCGCGGCGCGCCAGGTCACCGGTGAGGTAGAAGCCGCCGGCGAAGCACTTCTGGTAGCGCTCCGGCTCGTTCCAGTAGCCACGGAACATCGAGGGCCAGCCCGGCTTCAGCGCCAGTTCGCCTTCTTCGCCGGCATTTGTGATTTCTTCGACGTCGCCCGACTCGGTTCGCCGTACGATCGCAGCCTCGATGCCCGGCAGTGGCCTGCCCATGGAGCCGGGACGGATGTCCATCGAGGGGTAGTTGGCGATCATGATGCCTCCGGTCTCCGTCTGCCACCAGTTGTCGTGGAAGGGCAGGCCGAGGGCCTCCTGACCCCAGACGACGGCCTCCGGATTCAGCGGCTCGCCGACGCTGGCCAAGAAGCGCAGCGCCGGATACGAGTGCTGCTGCGCCGCCTCGGCGCCGGCCTTCATCAGCATGCGGATGGCCGTAGGGGCCGTGTACCACACTGAGATTTTTTCGCGCTCGAGGATGTCGTACCAGCGTTCGACGTCGAAGTCGCCTTCGTCGATGACGTTGGTCACACCGTTCGTGAACGGCGCGATGATGCCGTACGACGTGCCGGTGACCCAGCCGGGGTCGGCGGTGCACCAGAAGACGTCGTCGGCGCGCAGGTCGAGGGCAATCTGGCCCGTGTAGTGGTGGGCGACCACTGCCTCGTGGACGTGCATGGCCCCTTTCGGTGTGCCAGTCGTGCCGCTGGTGAAGTGCAGCAGCGCCATGTCCTCCGGGTCCGTGGGCTCGATCTCGAACGCGTCACTTGCGTCCGCCATCGTGCCGAGATAGTCGACGGTGTCGGGCACCGCAGTCGACTTGTGCTCGTCGCCTACGAGAATGACGTGCTCCAACGCGGGCAGCGTGTCCCGTTGCCCGGCCACCTTGCGCGCGTACAGCGACTCCGTCGTCACAAGCACCTTGGCGCCGCCGATCGACATGCGCGAGTGGATGGGCTCCGGGCCGAAAGCGGAGAACAGGGGACAGAAGACGCTGCGGTTCTTCAATGTCCCCAGCATGGCCACGTAGAGCTCCGGAATACGGCCGGCGAGTATGAAGACGCGGTCGCCCTTGCCCACGCCGAGGCCGCGCAGCACGTTGGCAAACCGGTTCGTCTGGGCTCGCATGTCTGCGTAGCTGAAATCATGCACGTCGCCGCCACGGTCGATCCAGCGCAGCGCCACCTTGTCGCGCAGAGGCCCCTCGGCGTGGCGGTCTATCGCCTCGTAGGCGATGTTGAGGCCTCTCCCGTTGGGGAGGCCGGTTAGCTCGCGACGCGCTACGTCCCAGGAGAAAGACGCTACCGCGTCGCCATACGACGCCATGTTGGGCTGAATTGCCCTGTTGCCTGGAGTCGCTTTGTGAATGGGCTCGAAGTCCATCTTCACCTCAGCTAACGCGTGTAAGGGTGAGTGCGGCTCCAGGAGCGGGTAACCTCCGACCCGTCGCTCCAGCCTCCAGTCACCAGTCTAGGAGTGAGCGAGGCGAGATAACGTGGCCAAACGGCCCTAAAGCGACGAGCTTCTGGCGCTGCACTCTCAATATCGTCTGCGCCGCTCCCGTTCTCCAGCACGGCTGGCTCATTCTGCGGGAAGCGAGCTAAGCGCCGCGTCGAGCATGGCTCTGCCCGCCGTCAGCGCGACATATGCCTGCGCCCCTGCGCTCTGGTCCCGGTTTGTGATGCTGGTGGTCAGGAGCCGGGTCCCGTCCAGGATCTTCGACGTGGCGGCGGTGAGGTTGGCAGCGAAGTCCTTGTACGCATCGCTGGGTGGCTCCAGCGTGTTGAGTTCGGTCGCAGTGTTCGCGACGAGCTGGATGTCGGCACTGAGAACGTCGGGCCACTTTGGGTCCGCCTGGTTTTCGTTGGCGGACTGTAGATCCTGATTCAGCTGGTCCATGTTCTGCTGCAGCTTTGCACCGTCCGTCGTCACCGTGTTCCTGTACGTGGCGACAGCGTCCGGCGTCGCGGAAGGTGAAGGCGCCGGCGTTGCGGTTGCGCTGCTGCCCCCGCCGCCGCAGCTCAGGACGAAGACCGTCGCGACGCCCATCCCAAGCGCGGCGGCTGTGCGTGATGTGACAACTGGCCACTCGAGCAGCCGCCGCACGAACGATTTCGTATCACCACCTCGTAATGCAGACATTGCAGACCCTCCTTACGACTGAAGTCGCTGCTCTTCCGGAGCGGCTACCTTCCCGTCTTGCATGTAGATGACTCGGTCGGCTGCCGCGGCGACCGCCGGATCGTGGGTGACGAGCATGATCGTCACGCCGTTCTCCTTCCGGATACGCACCAGCAGGCGCAGCAGCAGTTGCACGGCTTCCGAATCCAGGCTGCCGGTCGGCTCGTCTGCCAGCAGGATCGACGGCTGATTGGCGAGCGCCCTGGCGATAGCGACGCGCTGGCGTTCGCCACCGGACAGCCGCGTCGGCTCGAAACGTTCCTTGTCCGCAAGCCCGACTTCCGCCAGCAGCTCGCGTGCGTGTCGGCGTTGCTCTGCATGCCCGTGGCCGTTGCTGAACATGGCGACCTCGACGTTCTGAAGGGTCGTCAGCTGTGGCAGGAGGTTGTGTAGCTGGAAGACGAGGCCGACTTCCTTGCGGCGGTACTGATCTGGGTTCTCGAGGCGAGCCAGGTCCCTCCCGTTGACGAGAATCTGGCCGGAAGTCGGAACGTCCAACGCGGCGATGAGATGGAGTAGCGTGGACTTGCCGCAGCCAGAAGGGCCCGTCACGGCAACGAACTCCGACGGCTGTATCGTGAGCGTCACGCCGTCCAGCGCGCGGATGATCCCGGCGTCGAAAGTCTTCACGACGTCCATCACCTGGATGGTGGCGTGTTCGCTCGAGGCGTTATTCATGGCGCAGCGCGTCCAGGGGCCGCAGCAACGCGGCGCTGACGGCAGGATAGAGGGCTCCGATGAGGGCCATGCCAAACGCGATGCCCAGCGCCCGCGCGAAGACGTCGACCGTGAACTGCGGTTGGAAGATTCCCACCAGCTCCGGCAGGCGTTCGACGACGCGGACCGCGACGTACCCGAGCGCGCAGCCCGCAATTGCGCCAAGGATGCTAATCGTGAGGCCCTCGCTGAGCACGAGGCTGAGCACGCGAGCTCGAGACCAGCCGATCGCCCGCAGCACGCCGAACTCCCGCGTGCGCTCGAAGATCGCCATCATCATCGTGTTGGAGACACCGATGGCGCCGATGACGAGTGCCATGATCGAGACGCCGACGTTCGCCGCGCTGATCAGATCGAGGTTGCGATCCACGCGGCCGAAGTCGGACTCCGTGCGGACGGTGGCGAGCTCCGGGTTCTCGTTCTCGATCGTCGCGCGAACGGCGTCGATGTTTGCCCCGGGCGTCACGCGCACGAAGCCCAGGGTCACGTCGCCGGGCTTGCGCTCGTTCGCTTGCAGGGTCGAGAGCGGCATCATCGAGGCCGAATCGCCGAAGACCTGCCCCGTCGAGTAGATGCCGACGATGGTGAACGTGTTGTCGTCGATCGTGAACGTATCGCCGACGTGCTTGTTGAAGTCGCGAGCGGCGCGGTAGCCGAGCATGATCTGGTCCGAGGCGTTCGCCTGATACGGCTGACCGTCAACCACCTCGACGCCGAACGTGCTCAGCTGCTCCGGTTGCAGGCCGAGCTGCAGGAAGAAGGGGTGAGAGTTATCCAGCTTGGTGGACGCGACGAGGACGCCGATCACCGATTCGACGCCGGGCGTCTCCTGGATACGTTGAATCTCGGAGGTGTCCATGGCGCTGTAGAGGACGTCTGACACGCCCTTCTGAGCTACGGTGAAGTCGGCGCTGCCGGTGCGCAGCACGGAGATGGCCGTCCGTCGCAGGCTCTGGGTCAGGACGCCGAGTGTCACCACTGTCATGATCGCGACGGCTACCGCCAGGGCAGTCAGCGCCACGCGAACCTTGCGGCTGACGACGTTCTGCCAAACGAGCTCGACAAATGACAAACTGGCTTCCTCGGCGTAGCCACGGCTATCTCGCGACTCAGGCTATCGGCAGGGCATTGCACCCTGCCGAGTCCCATTGTTAGTGCAGGACCTCGCTAACCCTCAAAGGCTGGAAGTCCCGAAAGGTACGAGCCAATCGTCCCTTCCCCATATCGCGGCGATGCGATTGGTGAATCCCGTTCAGGGGCTGATCCGACGCCCTGACGTCCCAAAGAGAGTCCCAACGGCCTGTCCGCTTGCGGACTGAGTGGCCCTTAGCCGCAATCAGCGGCTGTCTTAGGGTTAGCTGCAGAAAACCTGCGAGGAGAATTGGCCATGTTTGTTCCGGCGACGCAGCGAGCACGAAGTCACGTAGCAGCCAGCGATATGCAGCGCTTCATGTTGCACGCGTTCATTCTCAGCATCGCTTTCGCAGCGGCAGCCGCGGCGCTCGTGAGATAGCGGACTTCGCTCGCGGCTTCTCACGGGTGGCACGCATGGCGGGCTGTTTTGGAAGAAGCCGTGTTGGTCTCGGGCAAGACAACCTTGGTTCCATTCGCGATCCGCACGCTGCTCCATGACAAGATAAGGCTGACATTGCCATCAGGGGTGTCGCCTACGCCGATCGGGTCCTCTGGATGGAAGACGGCCGCCTGAGTGAACCCGGCCTGGAGGCTCGATTCCCAACGGACCGATCTGGTGCCTGGTCTGCGCCGTCAGTCGCCTTTGCGCCAGGCCTGGTAGCGCCGGATCATCTCTGCCGTTGAGCTGTCATGGCCGGTTGTCTGGTCACCTTTTCCGGCCAGCAGGGGAGTGATGGCGCTCGCGAGCGCCTTGCCCAGCTCCACGCCCCACTGGTCGAACGAATCGATTTCCCAGATAGCGCCCTGGGTAAAGACGCTGTGCTCGTAGAGCGCGACCAGCTTCCCGAGCGTCTCCGGTGTGAGCTCTTCCGCCAGGATCGTCGTTGACGGCCGGTTGCCTTCGAAAATGCGATGAGGTACGAGCCAATCGGGCGTGCCCTCTGCCTGCACCTCCTCGGCGGTCTTACCGAAAGCCAGCGCCTCGCTCTGGGCGAACAGATTGGCCATCAGCAGGTCGTGGTGCTCGCCAAGGGGATTCAGGGAGCGGGCAAAGCCGATGAAATCGCAGGGGATGAACCGCGTTCCCTGATGGATGAGTTGGTAGAAGGAGTGCTGCCCATTGGTACCGGGCTCTCCCCAGAAGATCGGCCCCGTCTGGTAGTCGACTCGCTGGCCCGCGAGCGTGACGTGCTTGCCGTTGCTCTCCATCGTCAGCTGCTGGAGGTAGGCGGGGAACCGTTTCAGGTACTGGTCGTAGGGAAGCACGGCGATCGTTTCCGCGCCAAGGAAGTTCACGTTCCAGACGGCCAGCAGCCCCATGAGCGCCGGCAGGTTGCGCTCGAACGGCGCGGTCCGGAAATGCTCATCCATGGCGTGAAATCCCGCCAGCATCCGCTGGAAGTTGTCGCTTCCGATCGCGATCATTGTCGAGAGGCCAATTGCAGCGTCCATTGAGTAGCGACCGCCGACCCAGTCCCAGAACTCGAACATATTCGCGACGTCGATGCCGAACGACGCCACCTCGTCGGCGTTGGTTGAAACCGCGACGAAGTGCCTGGCGACGGCTGCGGCGTCGCCCAGCGCGTCGAGCAGCCAGGTGCGAGCCGTGCGGGCGTTGGTCAGGGTCTCCAGCGTCGTGAACGTTTTCGAGCAGATGACGAATAACGTCTCGGCCGGGTCGAGATCGTGGGTTGCCTCCACGAAGTCGGTGGCGTCGACGTTGGAAACGAACCGCAGGGTCAGCTGGCGGTCGCTGTAGTGCCTCAAGGCCTCGTACGCCATGACGGGCCCGAGGTCGGAGCCGCCGATGCCAATGTTGATCACGTTGCGGATTGGCTTGCCGGTGAAGCCTGTCCACGCTCCGTTACGGATGCGCTCGGCGAAGGCAGACATCTTCGCCAGAACCTGGTGAACGTCCTGCACGACATCCCGGCCATCAACCGAGATAGAGGCTCCCTGGGGGGCGCGCAAAGCTACGTGCAGGGCGGCGCGTTTCTCGGTGACGTTGATCGCTTCGCCGGAGAACATGGCGTCGATGCGGGAGCGGAGGCCGGCTTCCTCTGCCAGGCGCAGGAGGAGGGAGAGCGTCTCGTTCGTGATCCGCTGCTTCGAGTAGTCGAAATACAGGCCAGCGGCTTCCAGGTGGAGCCGCTTCCCGCGGTCCGGGTCCCCAGCGAAGAGCGTTTTCAGGTGGACGTCCTGAATCTCCTGACGGTGGGCTTCCAGTGCGGTCCACGCCGGCAAAGCCGTGAGCCGCGTGCTCGGGGTTGTCGATGGTGTCTGCTCCATGCTGGAGGGTGGTGCTCCTTCCGATGAGATGTGGGCCGGCGTCTTCCTGTCGCCGGCGTCCTGCCAGAGACGGAAGCCACCGAGGAAAGCGTTGTCGTTGTCGCCGGCCCGGCAGCCTTGGGGAAGCTGTTTGAGCTTGTGGACGTTGCCGCCTCCGAGGACGACGTCCGTGGGCTCGAGGGCAGCGACCAGCCGGGTGACGATGTCGTTGACGTGGCGTCGCCAACGGCTCTTGCCCCTACGTAGCAGGCTCCCTTCACCTGCGTAATCCTCGTACGTGCTCTTCTTGTAAGGCAGGTGGCCGAGCTCCATCGCCTCCACGGCGCCGTCCACGACCATGGCCGAGCCGAGGCCCGTCCCGAGCCCCAGGAAGAGCATCTTCCCGCCCTCGTAGCTGCCAAGCGCCTGCATGGCCGCGTCGTTCATTACTCTGACAGGGCACCCAAACGCGGCCTCGAAATCGAAGCCAACCCAGCCCGGAGCGAGGTTGTGCGGCTCGGCAACCGGCCGGCCGTGCAGTACGACGCCGGGATAGCCGATGGAGACCGCCTCGTAGCTCCACCCTTGAGCCGCGTCCAGGACGCCGGCGACCATCCGGTCTGCCGTCATCGTCTCGCCCGATGGAAATTCGCGCCGGGTCTGTTGGCCCGTCGCCAGGATCTTGACGTGCGTTCCGCCCACGTCGATTACCAGGATGTTCATCCGGAGCCTCCCAACAGGGAAGATGTCTTGAATAACGCCGTCGTGCGCTCAATCACGATTGTAAGGGACGAGGTGGTTGGGTCCCGGGTGGCCTGCAGGTCGTCATACCGAGCGCAGAGCGTGCTTGAGCCTGGCACCATGCCTCTACAGCCCGCGACAATGGACTCGGTGGGCCATTGAGCCGAGGAGCTGAACATGACTGAAGATGACATGGTCTTCCTTGTAGACGTGGACAACACCCTGCTCGACAACGATCAGGTGGAGTTGGACTTGAAAGCGCATCTCACCGCGGAATTCGGAGCGGAATCGCAAGGGCGCTACTGGAAGATATTCGAGGAGCTACGAGAAGAGCTCGGCTACGCGGACTATCTCGGTGCGATGCAGAGGTATCGCGTTGAGCACCTGCGTGAACCGCATTTGCTGCGAGCCTCGCTGTTCCTGGTCGATTACCCGTTTGCGGATCGGCTCTACGCGAAGTCCTTCGATGTCTTGAGCCAGCTCAGGAGCTGGGGCCGTACGGTCATCCTGTCCGACGGCGACGTGGTCTTCCAGCCCCGCAAGGTCGAGCGTTCCGGTCTGTGGAACGCCGTGGACGGAGAAGTGCTCATCTACATCCACAAGGAGCAGATGCTGGAGGACGTTGAGAAACGGTACCCGTCGCGGCACTACGTCATGATCGACGACAAGCTGCGCATTCTCGCCGCCATGAAGGAAAGATGGCGGGAGCGGCTCACGACGGTGTTCGTGAAGCAAGGCCACTACGCCAATGACGCGAGCATACTCGCCAGCTACGCAGCCGCTGACCTGACTGTCGAGGACATCGGCGATGTCATCGGCCTCGGGCTGGAGGCGCTGGCCTCGCAGCATTGAATATTGAGTAAGGGAGCGTCACGAGAGGCATCCCCATGTTGCTGATGACGTTCACTGGCGCGGAGTTAGCGTCTTCAGGAACGCGATCGCTGCATCAGCGCTGTCCACTTCAACCACGTCGATGTGTTTCGCCGCGGCCTGGGCGTCCTCGTAGTTGTCAGGTGGACAGAGGAAGTACTCGGCCCCGGCACGCTCGGCGGCGGCGACCTTCTGCTGGACGCCGCCGATAGGACCGACCGTCCCGTCCAGGTCAATTGTGCCGGTCCCCGCAATTCGATGGCCGCCGGTCAAGTCCTGCGGCGTAAGCGCGTCGTACACCGCCAGCGTAAACATCAGCCCCGCTGACGGACCTCCATTCACCTTCCGAGGCTCGATGGTGACGGGGAAAGGCAAGTCCAGCTTGTCGCCGGTGGGCGATATGGTGATACCGATCCGTGGTGTCGGCGATGCGGAGGTGGCCGGCGTCAGCGGCACGTCGAGGTCGAGCGTGGCGGAGCCCCGCTTGACTTGGAGTCGGGCGGTCGTCGCCTGCGCCGTCTCGCCCAGGATGCGCGAGACGTCTGGCGGGGCGCTCACCGGCTGGCCGTTCACGGAGGTGATCTCGTCGCCCAGCATCAGGATTCCTATGGCTCGGCTGTCCGGCAGTATGCTGACGATCTCTGCGCCTACGTCGCTGAGGCTGGCTTGGTAGCCTGCCAGGTTCAAACCTACGACGATAGCGGTCTTCTCGCTCCGCTGGAGGTCCTCGAATCCCTGGATCGACAACTGCTGCGGCGTTGTATTCGGCGGCACGATCTCTGCTGCGTTCGTGAGGCGGATAGAGCGGTCGATGTGGGCGTACAGCCACTCGCCGAGAACGATAGGCGCCTGCGGGACGACGGTCGTGAGAATGAATGTGCCCTCGCTGTCGTGTGCCAGGTCGCTTGGGACGTGGACCATGGGGCCCACAGAGGCGGTCGGTCCGGGCGCCTCCAGTCCGGCGTTCAGAGGCAGCAGCAGGACGGGTGCGACGTACAGCACCAACGTACCCACGGCAATGACGCTGACGTTGATGATCCGAAGCCGGCCGGCGGGCCTGGACGCTTCGCTCCTGGGTTCAGCGCGTCTCGAGGGCAGGAGGAGTTCGGCGCCGCCACCAAGGCGACCGCCGCGGCGGCGAGACTGGTCTCGAGACTGAAGCGCAGGTTCTGCAGGGCCAGGAACGCTGCCCACGCTAGCAGCCCTGCGACGAAGAACGCGCCGGACGCTCGGGCGTAGAAGGTTCCGGTCTCGGGCCGCTCGACCGCTTGCCAGACGAGGGCGCGCGCCACACGTCCGCCGTCGAAGGGGAACGCAGGCGTGAGGTTGATCAGGGCCAGCGCGAGATTGAGGATGCAAAGGAAGAAGGCGGTGCTGTCGACGACCGGGCCCGTTTGCCTTGACCAGACGAGATACCCAAGGGCCGCGAGCAGGGCGTTCGCTGCGGGGCCGGCAAAGGCGACGGCGGCTTCGGAGAAAGGGCCGCGAGCTGCGGGCCACGCGTGGGCGGCGTCGCCAAGCGGATAGAGGGTGAGATGCTCCGGGGCCTCACAGTGCAGAACGTGCGCCGCAATCGCGTGGCACAGGGCGTGCGCCACGTAACTCATGACGAGGCCTACCACGATTGCGATTGTCACGTACCACGCTGCGCTGTTCGATAGCGAGGCGGCCACGATGGGAACGTAGAGGACCTTCACGGCCCACACGGCGAATGCCAGGAAGACGACCCAGGGAAGGCCAAAGGCAGGCCTGGGCGAGGCCACGGGCAGGCGTACTTGAACTGCCAGCATTCGAGTGCCTGGCAGACGTCGAACCCAGCTTTCCGTCATCTCTTCCTTTACTGACCGCCGGCGCTAGTCGACTCCCGTTGCCGGCCTCCTCCTCATGATAGGCGGCATCATCTCAACCCTCAGCCCTGCAGATTGCGTGCGCGTACGGCAGCAGTGGCGCGGGGCGAGCCAGAAAGCACGAGACCACACCAGCTCTCGGCGCCTGCGCGAACTGCTCGTCTGATCCGAAAACTAGGATGAGATACTGAGTGGGCCGCTGCGCTCTTGAGCGTTCGCGGTCGCGCTCTCTACTCCTGCCGACGCTGCCCGGACAGGCGAACGTAGAGCGAAATAAAGGGTTACTGGACTCCGCCCACCAATGCTCAGAATCAGCCTCGTCAAAATCTGCCTCGTTGCTTCGGTGCTCGTCTGTGTCGCCTGCAGCACGAGTCCAAAGGCAAGCCCGTCGCCCGGCACCTCGCCCATCTCGCGACGAGCACGATGACGTCTTCCGAAGGCGCGGCGACGTTTACGCCGCAGCCACTGGATTGGCAGCCCTGCTCGGGCGACGAGAGGGACCAATGCGCCACGCTTTCGGTACCTCTGGACTACGCCAATCCGGAGGGCACTCAGATACAGCTGGCCCTCCTGCGCAAGCCCGCGGCCGACCCTGCCAGGCGTATCGGCTCGTTGGTGGTGAATCCCGGTGGTCCCGGTGGCTCCGGCATCGAGCTGGCCAAGGCCCTGCGGCTGCCTAAGGAGATCAGCGACGTGTTCGACGTTGTCGGATTCGATCCGCGTGGCGTCGGTGAGAGCACGCCATTCGTGTGTCACACGAAGAGCGACATCGAAGACCTGGTCGACCTCGATCCCCAGCCTCAGACCGAGGAGCAGTGGCAAGACGTCGAAGGCAAGATCAAGCAGCTCATAGATGGTTGCTTCCAGCAAGGCGATCAAGAGCTGCTGCCCTTCATCGGGACGGCAAATGTGGCACGCGACCTCGATGTGATCCGTGAGGCAGTGGGCGACGCCAAGCTCACGTATCTCGGCTACTCCTACGGCACCGAGATCGGGGCGGTGTATGCGGACCTCTTTCCATCCCACGTGCGCGCCCTCGTTCTCGATGGCGTCGTGGACGTTGGCCTCTCGGCGGACGAATTGACGACCGACTCCGCTATCGGGTTCGAGAGGGCTCTGGAGGAGTTCTTCACCTACTGCGACAGAACCGGCTGCGTGAAGGGTGAAGATGCGCGGACCGCGATCGATGACCTGCTCGCGCGGGCCCGCGAGCAACCGATCCCTGCCGGGTCGGCCAGACCTGCCACGGCAGGCGACATCCTCGCGGCGGTGGACAACTCCCTCTATTCGCGACTGTCCTGGCCGGTGCTGGGCCGGGCGCTCACGAGCGCGCTGGGTGGCAACGCGAGTCTCATCATGACGTTGGCCGACATCTTCGTCGACCCTAATCTGATCGATGTGAACCTGGCCGTGAACTGCATCGACGAGACGTATTCTCAGGATCCGGCGCACTACAAAGCATTGGGCGAGAAGCTGGAGGCCGTGGCTCCCTACGAGGGGACATCCAGCGCTCTGGGCGCTTTGCCGTGCGCCTACTGGCAGGTCCCTCCAAGCCCGCTCCGGACGCCCACCGCAAAGGGGGCTCCCCCCATCCTGCTCATCGGTACGACGGGGGATCCGGCGACGCCGTATGAATGGGCCGTCTCGGTTAGCAAAGAGCTGGAGTCGGCGGTGCTCCTGACCAACTACGGCGAAGGCCACACGGCCTATCTTCAGGGTGTGCCCTGCGTCGACGACGCCGTGGACGCGTATCTCCTGACACTGCAGACGCCGAAGCCGGGAGCGACCTGCGGCGATACGTCGACTGGACCACCCATTCCCACGCCGACGGCGCCGTAACCCATCGATGGGCCGGCTGCCGGTCATTCCAGAGTACCCACGGACGCGGGGCAGCTTCTCTTGGCTCGGTGTCGACGTATCTAGGGGAGCGCGCCTGGTGGGACCGCGAGCTTGATGGCGTCGAGGTCATCCAGACCACCGATCTTCCCGTACATCACGCTGGTAGGCGATGTGCTGTCCGGCACGTCGAAGCGCATGCCCAGGATGTACTTCAGCATCATCTTCTCGAGGCGCTGCTTGAGCATCTCATCGTCTGGCGGCTCGCCGTACGACACATTTTCCATCCTGAAGTAGGAGATGACGCCAACGTTCTTACTGCCGCCTAACCAGAAGCGCTGGCCGAATTCGTAGACATATTGCGGCTGGTCATCCGGGAACATGTCCACTGGCGTCACACCGATGAGAACGACGTCCTCGTCATCGTCGAACTCAGGGAAGTCCTTGTAGAGGGTCCTCTCGAGGACCTGCGCGGAAACCTGATCGCGGCTGTCGTCAATGGACCCGATGTCGGCACCGCCGACTGGCACGGCCGGAAGTACGGCTATCGGTTCGCCCGTGAGCGCCTCCAGATCCGCGATTACTTCCATGAGGAGGTCCTTCGAGACGGCGCCTATCGGTACGACGCAGACGCGGCGGCCTTGGCCGGCGCAGGCGTTCCGGCTCACAGCTGGCTCGCTGAGGTCCGGATCGAGGCGCAGGCATGCGTTCAGGCGGTCTCCCTTGCACGGCGGCACGAAGATCTCCTGGCAGAGCGGCAGATTGGTCTCATCGAGTGACACCGGAGCAGAATCGAAGTTCGAGAGCTTCATTTCGGTTCGAACGAAGACTTCACCCTCTGGTACGGGCAGCTGCATTTCGTAATGGATGTCCATCAGGCGGTAGTCTTCCGGGCGCAGCACCAGTTCCACGTAGACCGTGCCGCCGTCTCCAAGGGCGGGGAATGCGTTCCGGAGGCTCGACAGTGATCCGAGGATCTCAGGCGAGAACTGGTCGAATTGGTGGGCGTCGACGGTCGTTTTCAGGTGCACGAGGCCGTCTTCCGACACGGCGACGCTTAACTGCGAGAGCAGGCCGGCGGCGCTCTCGTGCTCCCGCGCTGCGGAGAACAGCGACGGGAAATCCGGGACGAAGAAGCCGTATGCCTCCGGATCGACCTCCCCTTGCCCGAGGCAGCCCCAGGCGCTGCGTGAGTTTTTGCGATAGTAAGGCGTCCGATCACGGAGCAACAATTCGACCGGCGGGTTACCGCTCACCTGGACCGTACCTAGTGCGGTCGACGGAGCACTCACGTCGTACTCGAGCCCAAAGCTTTGTTCCAGACCCACGATGAGGAAGTCGCGCGTCGAGCTGACATGGTATGTCTGAAGGCCTGCCATGGCGTTTGCTCCGAGGACCAGATAATCAGCGCCGGTGAGCACGGCGTCCGGCGAATCATCGAACTTGCCTTCTCGCACTGCCTTGACGCGCGCAAGGAGCGCCCCGGCCACGTTGTCGACAAACTGGGCATCGCCGCTGTCGTCGCCCCACTCGACGATGACGTAGGCGACCACGTTGTCGTACGCAAAGGTCGCAACCCCCCAAGAGGCCCTGACGAGGCCGTTGTCCACGGTAATATTCTCATAGCCAATCGTGGACCAAGCGGCATCGACACCCTGTAGTCGATGCATGTTTTGGTTGGAGAACGCCGTTTCGTCAGCTCCCTGGGCCCACCGGGTGAGGATGCTATCCTTTTTGACATTCACCGCCGACTGCGCTGCCTGCGCCGATTCGTATTGCTCGACCCCTATCACCACGTTTGAGACGCCAGGCGCGTGACGGGAGATGTCCTCATGGGTGAAAGTCGCCGTGTAACTCAGGCTGCGACCGAGCCGGTCCAAGGCTGTGGTGTAATCGGTCCTCTCCCCTCGAGGACCATCGGTGAAGATTTCCGTCTGCAGTGAGAACGGCGTCAGGTCCAGGTACTCGCCAAGTGCCTCGGGTTTGAGCACCATGGCCCGAAGCTGGTTGGCGACAGGGAGGTCGCTCTCGCTCTCCTTATGGCCAAGCACGCCGCAACCTGCGAGCGGGAGCATCAAGATCAGCGCAATGAGTGCAAGCCGCCGCATACTTCCGTCGATACATCCTCTCTCACGAGTAATATCGGCAGAAGACATCTCGTCCCGCCAGCGGACGCTGGGAAGTTCGTAGGGTGAGGCCGGCGAGCCGCACGATTGAGTCATCGTGTGGGCAAGGTCGGAGGCGGTCGAGCGAGGCCTCTTCGCCTCTGCAAACGTCTACAGAATCAAGTCAATTGCTGCGACTAATGAAGTGAGGTGGTACTCGCGCCCCACGCGTACTAACAAGTCGTCGTCGAACATTCTGCGCAATCTGCTCAAGGCGCTACTCGTCGCGGGCTGACTCAGCCCGATCCGTTTTCCTGCGCGCGTAACGTTCTTCTCCTGCAGAAGCGCGTCGAGCGCCACGAGAAGGTTGAGGTCAAGCTGTGCCAGGTTCATTGCCGCCCCTCCTGTCATCCGCTTGCTGGATGATCGCGATTATGTGGATTCGGGCAGCCGATGCAATGGCTGTGCTTGACAAGTTCTACGAGATTATCGATTCAGATAGCACCGATTCTCGCGGCAAATGCCGCCTGCGCGATGTCACGGCCAGAGCTCTTTTGAAGCGAGAGCGGCGCCTTCCGCCAGGGCTTCGAGCTTCGCCCACTGCACCTCGGGGTGAACGCGGATAAGGTTCCAGTTCTGGGAAAAGCCGCAGTCCGTTCCCGCGATGACGTTCTCCCGCCCGACCAGCCGGGCGAAGTTCTGCAGACGCCATGAGATCAGCTCCGGGTGCTCGACCACGTTGGTCGAGTGGCTGATCATGCCCGGGATGAGGATCTTGCCGTCGGGAAGCCGGGTGTCCTGCCAAATCTGGAACTCGTGCTCGTGCCGCGGATTCGCCGACTCGATCACGTACGCCTGTGCGTTGACGCGTAGGACTTGATCGACGATGACTGCCAGGGGCACGTCCCAGGTGTGAGGGACGTTCTGGCTACCCCAGCAGATGTGGTAACGCACGCGGTCCTCCGGGATGCCTCTGAGGGCGTGGTTGATCGCGTCGATGCGCACGTCCACCCACTTGCGATACGTGTCGAGGTCTTCGTGGGGGTTGTAATGTGCCGGCACGAAGGCGTCGTCGACCTGCAGCACGAAGCCGGCGTCAACGACGGCCTTGTACTCCTCGTGCAGCGCATCGGCCAGGGCGAAGAGGTACTCCTCGTCCGTCTTGTAGTACTCGCTGGGGCGTCCTTCCGCGCTCGCGGGCGCAACTGTCGGCATGAAGGCCTCTTCGATCTTCACGCCCTCCAGGGCCGCTTTGAAGTTACCGATGTCGCGCTGAATCTGCTCTTGCCCTGTGTAGGTGACGGGGCCCTTGTTGACCCAGGTGACTGCTGGCACTGGCTCAGGCATCGCCATCTTGCCGGGCTCCCGAGGCTGCCACAGTGTCTGCTCGAAGGAGCGGTAGATCGGATAGAAGCCGGCGAATCGCTCCTGGTCGCTGTAGAGGCGGTTGGATGCCACCGGCGACTGCCCAGGTGCGACACGCATTGTCTCGATGCCGCCGAGGCGCTCACGGATATAACCGGTCCACGCGCTCTTGCCGTACTCGCCGTCGCTGGGAATGTCGACGCCGATGTCCGCCTGCTGCTTGACGACCTGCTTAACCCCTGCTGTCAGATCGCGCTCGAACGTTGCTTCATCGTATGGCTCCCCGGCCTGCTGTCGGCGCCGCACGTCGATGATCTCCGGCGTACGAACGAGGCTGCCGACGTGGGTGGTGAGAATCCGATCCGTACTGCGCTTCATTCGGCTGGTTCCTTATCGAACGTGGTCAATGTCGGTATGTGGTTTCGGCTCCGCGATGATGCAGTTCTCTATGACCAGAGCTCCTTGCTGGCCAGCGCCGCTCCCTCGGACAGGCTGCGAAGCTTGGCCCAGACGAGCTGCTCGTGGATGCGGCCGCCCAGGCCGCAGTCGGTGCCGGCGATGACGTTCTCGCGGCCGACCAGGTTTGCGAGCCGGACGATGCGATCGGCCACGAGCTCCGGGTGCTCCAGCACGTTGGTGGAGTGGCTGACGACGCCGGGCATGAGCGTCTTGCCCTCCGGCAGCTTCACGTCACGCCAGATTTTCCACTCGTGCTCGTGACGCACGTTCGCCGCCTCGAAGGAGAACTGGCTGGCGTTGATCTTGAGCATGAACTCGACGACGTCCCTCATGGGGATGTCGGAGCTGTGCGGACCGTGCCAGCTGCCCCAGCACACGTGGTAGCGGACCTTCTCTTGCGGGATGCCCTTGAGGGCGTAGTTCACCAGCTCGACCTGCGCCCCGGCCCACTTCAGGAAGCCGTCACGATCGCCGTCCTTGGAGAAATGGGAATCGTACATCGATGGCAGCCAGGGGTCATCGATCTGCACGTTGAGCCCGCCATCGACGATGGTCTTGTATTCCTCCCGCATGGCATCGGCCATCGCGGTCGCCAGCTCTTCCGGCGACTTGTAGTAGGTCTCGCCCGCGATCATGCGCATCAGGCCGCCGGCGGTCGGGACCATGGTCGACATGAAGCCTTCCGCGGCGGTGGTCCCCTCTAAGGCTGCCTGCAGGTTGGCGACGTCTCGCGCGACCTGGGCTCCGCCTTTGTAGGCAATCGGACCGGTGTTCACGCGGCGCACCACCGCGCGACCGGCTCCGGTACGGGCACCGGGGAACTGACCTTCGCTCTGGTAGAACTCGGCGAAGTCGTGACGGTCCTTGCTGCGGAAGACTGCCGGACCGACCTGTGCCGGATCGACCTGGCGGACCTCGAAGCCATCGAGACGGTCGTAGACGTACGTCGCCCAGGCGGCGTAGTCGATCTCCGTGCTCATCGGCTTGCCGAACTCGCCGTCGTTGACCACGGTGATGCCGGCGTCGATCTGCTTGCGGACGACATCGGCCACGGACTTACGCAGGCCGGCATTGAGGGCGTCTTCCGGCGCTTCCGAGCGGTACAACTCGAGCAGATCGGCGGGTCGCGGCAGGCTGCCCGCGTGGCTGGTCAAGATACGGTCAGTGCTGCTCTTCATGGTTTCCTCCCGGACACACCCGAATGATCCATCGGGATTCTAGACGACTCATCAGGGGCAGTTTTTCATGATCAGGTATTGACCCAGGTTTTCGCCTGGTAGATTACCGTTTGAGAGGCGTCATACTCCCAGTTTTGCACTTCCGAGCGCAGCAGCAGGTCGGTGTTGTGGCAGAGCAGCTGCAAGTAGCCGCCCCACTTGCTCAGGCACAGCAACTGCAGCTGCTTCACCAGGGCGATGTTCTCGTCCCGGTCCGTCGCCACCTCCGACTTCTCCACCAATGCGTCCACATCAGGGTCTTCAGAGGCCCGTCCAGCCGAACTGGCTATGGGAGTCGGTTGCCTGCTGGCGCATCGGGGTCTCCGGGCTGTCATACGCTGGGTGGCCGCCTGTGAAGAGGACCACCCTTCCGTCAGCGGACTTCGGCAGCAGCTGGGCGCCGGGCAACGGCACGACTTTGAAGTTGAGTCCAACCTGGGCGAACTGCGTCTGCAAGATCTGTCCCGAAAGTGAGCATCGTATATCACCAGTAGCTAAGTGGTATCTAAGACCCGACGAGCAGATGTGGGGGTGTCTCGTATCGGCCAGTCAAGCGGGAGATGGGAAGTGATGAACGAGCGGGAGTCTGCGAAGCGTTGCAGCGGCCGGAACGCCGGCCGCTGTTCGTGCTGATCGAAAACGGCCTGCGAAAAACGCCAGCCGAGAATTCGGTGCTGGCGACCCCGAGGGGTGTCGGAACCTCCATGCACAACCGGTTCGTGGATCATATCGGGGAGTCCGCGCCGTTGATATGGGTAACGACCTGAGGTCCCTGAATCATTTCGGATCGCGGGTCCCCTTTCGGTAGTTGGAGTCCATGGCACGAAGGGCCTCCTGCATGTTCCGTTTGCAGAAGACTGCGCGTCCTGCCACACAAGGTCGCCTAAGAGTTGCCCCCTTTCGGAGTCAACGTATGGCTTCTCGGCCGTTGAGAATCTGCCGTCTGGTAGCGGATCGCTTTCCTCTATGCTGTAACTACGGCGTTGGCAGCGACACCGATCATCAGCCGCTCAAAGTCCAGCCCACTCATCGGGAGTCGCAATTTGACGAGGCAGTCATCTGCGCTACCCGGTAATACGAGTGCCGCAGCCGTGCTTCTTCGTACGGCGCGAAGAGAGGAACAGAATGACACCTGATCTCGTCCCCTGGTTGCTGTACGAACGCGAGGAGAATGGCATCCTCTGGATTAAGTTCAATCGGCCAGAGCGCATGAATGCAACTCTTGGGCAAGCTCAAGAACGCAGCACGGCGAGCAAGGTAGTGGAATATATGAAGTACGGGGACGATGATCCCGACATTCGGATCATCGTGCTGACGGGCGTAGGAAGGGCATTTTGTGCTGGCAATGATGCCACGGGGCCCAGAGAAGGGGAGGACTTCGGAGATTTTCGGCCAGGTAATCGATCTCCTCGTGAAGGCAACCCGGATGGCGAGCGTCAAAGCTTTTTCCACGGATATACAAAGCTCATTAACGAGATTGCCCTCATCCGGAAACCAACTATTGCAATGGTGAATGGGCCAGCTGCTGGTTCGGGAATGGACATTGCGACTCAGTGCGATATCCGGGTAGGGTGCGAGAAAAGCGTGTTCATCACCTACCACGCACGTGGCCAAATCATCGAGAACGGCGGCGCCTACTATCTTCCAAGAATCATGGGGTTGGGACGGGCACTCGAGTTCGCCTATACAGGACGATTGGAGGCGGAAGTCGCCCATCAGTGGGGTCTCTTAAACCACCTCGTACCTTCGGATAATCTCGAGGCATTTACGCGCGATCTGTGCGATCGCATGATGCAGGTTTCACCCGTTTCCCAGTGGATAAACAAGCGAATACTTCGAGCTTCGATGGACAGCACAATCGAGGGAACGATGGTCATGACTTCAAGCGCCGCCACTATTATTAACCTGACAGAGGATCGGCATGAGGCCAAGGATGCGCAGGTGAACAGGCGTCGCCCTATCTTCAAGGGTCGCTAGTTGTAGACCACAATCACAGCCTGCTATTTCACAGGAAGCTAGCAGTTGACTCAGAGGCCCCCATCACTCACTGCCGCCCTCGAAATAAATGGTTCGCAGTCGGATATCATATCGAAGCGTAGCCGCTGGCAACCAAGGAAGAGAAGCGGGAGATGATCCTGTTGATCTTCCAGGCTATCTACGTCGATACGTCGTCAGCCGAGATAGTGGCCTGCGACGTGAAGCCGAGCTTCGAACCGCTCTTCCGAGCCTGGATAGAAACAGACGAGCCGAAGGGCGTTTCCTTCGGCTCGTCTCGGTTGTGCATGGCGACCCCGAGGGGATTCGAACCCCCGATCTCCACCGTGACAGGGTGGCATGTTTGACCGCTACACCACGGGGCCGCGGTTCAACTCTCCGATTCTATGAACCCATCTCTTCGGTGTCAATTTGACGAGCATCTTCTCCCCCGCGAAGCGATGGTGTGTCGAGGCGCCGCCTAGCTCGTCAGCTCCGCTGGCAGCTCCTGCGGCTCCACAGCGGCGCCGGCCGCGAAGAGCGCGTCGATGTCGGCCTCGCCGAGGCCGAGCAGGGACGAAAGCACGCTGCGCGTGTCGTGGCCGGTGACGGGCGGGCCGCCACGGATCCCTGCCGGCGTGCGCGATAGCTTGACGGGCGAGTTGGAGATGCGCACCTTGTTGCCGCGCTCGCTCTCGACGTCGACCAGCATGTTGCGCGCTTCGACCTGCTGGTAGTCGGCGGCCTGGGGGATCGTGTGCAGCGGGCCGCAGGGAATCTGTAAGGGCGCCAGCTCCACCAGCCACTCGGCCGTCGTCTTCTGCTGCAGCGCCTGGTTCAGGATCGGCTCCAGGTCGGCGTGGTTCTTCGTGCGCAGGCCTGGCGTCTCGAAGCGCGGATCGTAGATGATCTCGGGCACGCCGAGCACGGCACAGAACATAGCCCAGACGTTGTCCGTGCCGAAACCCAGGGCGATGACGATGTAGCCGTCCTTGGTCGGGAAGGCCTGGAAGGGCGTAGTCGACGGGTGGCGCGTGCCGAGTGGCTTGGGCGGCTCGCCCGTCGCGGAGTAGCGCGCGAAGGCGTTCTCGAGGATGGCGATCTGGCAGTCGAGCATCGAGATGTCGACCATCTGCCCCTTACCGCTCCGGTCGCGCTCGTGCAGGGCGGAGAGGATGCCGATCGCCGTGAACAGCCCGGCCGTGATGTCGCCCATCGAGAGGCCGGGCTTGACGGGCCGGCCGCCCGGCTCGCCGGTGATGCTCATGACGCCGCCCATGCCCTGCACGACGACGTCGAGCGCCGGCCGGTGGCTGTCAGGGCCGCGTCTGGCCGAAGCCGGAGGTCGCGGCGTAGATCAGACGCGGGTTGCGCGCCGAAAGGGCTTCGTAGCCCAAGCCGAGGTTGTCCATCGTGCCCGGAGTGAAGTTCTCCATGACGACATCGACCTCGTCGACCAGGCGCAGGAAGAGGTCGCGGCCTTCCTGCTTCTTGAGGTCGAGCATGATGCTCTTCTTGCCCCGGTTGATGCTGAAGAAGTAGACGCTTTCGTGGTTCAGGAACGGCCCCGTCGTGCGCGCCACGTCGCCGTAGGGCGGCCGTTCGACTTTGATCACGTCGGCGCCGAGGTCGCACAGCACCATGCTGCAGTAGGGCCCCGAGAGCACCCACGTCAGGTCCAGAACTTTGATGTCAGCCAGCGGTCCGGGCATACGTATCTCCTCGTGTACTCAAGCTTCGCGAAATTATAGGTGGCGCGGACGCCTTCGGCCTATGGACGGCGGTCAGGTCTGGTCTACCATCGCCTTGAAGCAGACGATATCGAAACGCGAGGAGTGGCATGGCGAACGCAGCAGTGAGTCTCGGGCGGCGGTTCTTCGAGTCGCAAGACGTGCGTCGAGGCGGACCCGATCCGGCGCTCTGCACCGACGACTATCGGGCGCAGATCGGCATCCAGTCCGAGACCGACGTCAACGGCCACGATGCCTACGCCCGCCTCCTCTATGCCGCGTTTCCGGACATGGGGCGCGTCTTCGACGACGTGGTCGTTACGCCCGACAAAGAGATCGTGCGCTTTCGACTGCACGGCACCCACCGGGGCGAGTTCATGGGCGTGGCCCCGACGGGCAACCGCATCGACGCACCCTGCATCGGCATCCTGCAGATCAGAGACGGCAAGGTCTGCCGCCTCGACGGCATCGTCGACCTGGCGGCGATCCTCACCCAGATCGGCGGCCTGCCGCGCTAGGCTGCTACCAGGCCTGCCCGAAGCGCTCCCGATAGGTCACCTCGGCGACGGGCTTGCGGTTGCCACGGCCGTAGCGTCGCGACGGCCAGCCGACCGGAATGATGGCGTGTACCTCCATCGAGTCCGGCAGTCCGAGCATCGGCTTCACCTCCGCCTCGCGGGACTTCCAGCGCGTCGTCAGCACGCCACCGAGGCCCTGGCCTTGCACGGCGAGCAGCAGGTTTTGCACCGCCGGGTAGACGGACGCGCCGCCGCCGCCGGCTCCGACCTCGGTGCAGATGGCAACGAGGACCGGCACCTGCTCCCAGGGCGTGCGCTCCGGCGCGTGGTCGCCGTACAGCTCCTTGCCGAGCTCGTCAAAGATGACGCCCAGCTTGCGCTTCGTCTCAGTGTCGCGGATGACGATGAAGCTCCACGGCTGCCGGTTGCCGCCGTTGGGGGCGAACGTCGCCGCGCGGATGGCGCGCTCGATCATGGCGTCGTCGACGGGGCGGTCGTCGAAGAGGCGCTTCGCCCGCTGGCGCAGCATCAGCCGCTCGGCGGCGTCGAAGTCGGTGGTCTGGGTCGTCTCGTTGGTTGTCATCGACATTCTCCTCGTTTCGTGCTGTCATTCTGAACGCAGTGAAGAATCTGGCCATGGCTGACCAGTTGGCGTCTCTTCGCGGTTGCCACGCACGCTCCGCATCGCTGCACGCTGCTTCGCCCCCGCCCGCTAAGAGAAGAACTGGGAGGACACCTCCCAGGCCCACCGCGCATGGGCTTCGCCCCCGCTAGCCCCTGCCTGTGTCTCTCCGCCGCAAGAGAGTACCAGCTTCGTAGGTTCGTCGCCCTGTTGTCACAGATTATCGATCTGCAGCGGGTCCACCGGATCGGCGAGCTCGAAACCGAAGACGCGGCTGTAGAAGTAGAGCTCGCCGTCGAGGGAGCGCTTGATGTTCTCGGCCTGGCGAAAGCCGTGCTGCTCGCCCGCGAACGGCAGATAGGCGACCGGCACGCCCTTAACACGCAGCGCCTCGACCATCGTCTCCGCCTGGTTCGGCGGGACGACCTCGTCCTCGAGCCCCTGGAAGAAGACGGCTGGGCAATTCAGGCCTTCGACGTGATGAATCGGGGATCGCTCGACATAAAGATCGCGCCGCTCCGGATACGGGCCGATCAGGCTGTCGAGATAGCGCGACTCGAACTTGTGCGTGTCCAGCGCGAGACGCTCGAGGTCGCCGATGCCGAAGTGGCTGGCGCCGGCCTTGAAGGTGTCGCGGAAGGTCAGGGCGCAGAGCGTCGTGTAGCCGCCGGCGCTGCCGCCCGTGATGCACAGCCGGTTGCCATCGACGCGGCCCTGCTCGACGAGGTAGCGCGCGCCGTTGGCGCAGTCGTCCACGTCGACCACGCCCCAGGCGCCGTTGAGGCGCTGGCGGTAGGGGCGGCCGTAGCCGGTGCTGCCGCCGTAGTTCACGTCGAGCACGGCGATGCCGCGGCTGGTCCAGTACTGCACCCGCGACGAGAGGACCGCGCTGGTGGCGCTGGTCGGGCCGCCGTGGCTCATGACGAGCAAAGGCGGCAGTTCGCCGGCGGGCGCCACGTAGTCATCGTTCTGAGGCGGATAGAAGAAGCCGAAAGCGGTGAGGCCGCCCTCGGTTGGGAATTCGATCGTCTCGGGCGAGGAGATGTAGCCCGGATCGATTTCGAGCTCGCTGGCGCGGCGGATCGTCTCGATGGCGCCGCTGGTCAGGTCGAGCGAGACGATGGCGCCGCCGCGCGACGGCGAACCGGCGCCGAACACGACCCGGGCCGGCGTCACGTGCAGGCCACCGACGTCGGTGAAGGGCGTGTCGATGGGCGTCAGCCGGCCGTTACGCGTGTCGATCGAGGCCATGCTCCAGGTGCCGCGACGGTTGTAGGCGCAGATGATGCGCTCCGTCGAAGCGAAACCGTAAGTCGAGAGCCCGAAGACCCATTGCGGCACGCCGAACTCCGCCTCCATCGGCGCGAGGGCTTCGGTCTCTCCGTCGCGCCAGCGGTACAGGTTCCACCAGCCGCTGCGGTCCGAGACGAAGTAGAGCACGCCGTCCGGCGACCACTGCGGCTGGAACAGCGCCTCGGTCGGTCCGCCGGCAATGACCTGCGACGCGCCCGGCAGCCCTTGCGCATCGAGGCCTGCGACGTGCAGCTCGCAGCCGTCCCAGGGCATGTTCGGGTGGTTCCAGGCCAGCCAGGCCAGCGTCGCGCTGTCGGGGCTGAGACGTGGGTTCGAGTAGAAGTCGTTGCCGCTGGCGAGCAGCGTCTCATCGCCCGAGTCGAGGTCTACCGCGACGATGCCGTTCTTCGCCTCGCCCTCGCTGCTGTGGTCCTCGAGGACGCAGATCAGGCGGTTGCGGGCCGCGTCGACCACGCCGTCGGCGTAGCGATGGCCCCCGGCGTGCGTGAGAGGTCGCGGCTCCTTTCCTCGCTCGGCCTTGTAGAGCTGCTGGTCGGCGAAGTTGGCGAAGTAGACGGTACCGTCGTGCACCACGTATTCGCCGCCGCCGTATTCGTGGACGCGCGTGCGGGCGTTGAGCGGCGCCGGGTTTACGTCCTCTCGCGAGCCGTCCGGCCGCTGCCGCACGATGACCTGGCGGCCGCGCTCGGCGGGCCGGCCCTCGTTCCAGTAGATGTCGTCGCCGTCCAGTGCCACCATGCCGAGGCGGATGCTGCCCGCCACGATCAGCTCGGAGGTGAGAGGCGACTTCCAGGAGCCGTAGGGCGCTACTTCAGGTGTGGTCATGCTTCGCTCCATTCGAGGCCTAGCCTAGCGCATCTCGACCTGGGGTTCGAAGCGATTGGTCGGAGCCAGCCTACGGCTTCTCTTCGCAGTGGCGCTTCAGCGCGGCGAGCGACGCTTCAAAGGACTGACGGGCGTCTTCGCGGGCGCGCAGGCGGTCGATCAGGCTGCCGACCAGGGGCAGGGCAACGTAGACCTGGACGTCAGCGCGCAGCGTCGTCTGGTTCTCGTTCCCTTCCAGGGAATATGTCTCGTCGTAGTGGACGAATCCAAGGCTTAAGGCCGAGCGAAGGCGGGTCGAAGTAACCACCTCCAGGGGCCGGTCGTGCAGTAAGCGGAAGATACCCCGGCGGCAGCGCCAGCTGACCTGCTGGCCGGGGCGCGGGTAGTCCGACGGGATGTCCAGGCCCTGCATCACGCTGCTGTCCCACTGCACCACCTCCGAAGGGTCACAGAGCGCCCGCCAGACCCGGTCGCGGCCGGCCTGGATCATGGTGCTCAGACGGATGCTCGACAAGGACCGTCAGCCCTTTGCTAGCCTGTCGGCTTAATTGGTGGCTGTCGCGGCCGGTCTTCCAAAACCGATCGATTTCTACGAAGATCCGCGCAGTTTGCTGCCATGCCAATGGCTTACCGAAAAGCCGGCATGACGTCTTCGATGTACGACTGCAGCGCGTCCATGTCGACCGGCGGGCGCACGGCGATGCTGACCCGCTGGGCGCCCGCGTCGACATACTCGCCGATCATGTCTATGACGTGCTGAGGGCTGCCCCAGAGGCCGCCGCCCTGCTCCGGCTGCTGGTCCGGGTTGCCCGTCGAGGTCATCTGGAAGTGAAGGTTGACGCTGCGCTCCAGCGTCTTCGGGTCGCGCTGGTAGTGCTCGCACCACTGGTCCAGCACTTCGTTCTTGTGGCGGTAGGTTTCGGAGGACATGTAGGTCTGGTTGGAGCCGTCGGCGCGAGCGGCCGCCATGCGCAGACTGCGCTCCTCGCCGGCGCCGCCGAGGATGATCGGCACGCGCGCCTGCACCGGCTGCGGGAGGTTGGCGACGTTGTCGATGCCGTAGTAGCGGCCCTCGAAGGTGCTGCGTTCCTGTGTGAGCATCATGCGGATGATGCGGGTGCCTTCGGAGAGGCGGTCGAGGCGCTCCTTGACGGCCGGATAGCTGTAGCCGAAGCCGGCGTGCTCCGGGCGGTGCCAGCCGGCGCCGAGCCCGATGGTGAGACGCCCGCCGCTGACGTGGTCGATCGTCGTGAGCGACTTCGCCAGCAGGGCCGGGTTGCGATAGGCCATGCAGAACACGAGGCAGCCGACGCGCGCGCGCTCGGTCACAGTCGCGAGCAGGGTCAGCGCGGGGATCGCCTCGAACACCGGGCCGTTGCCGTCGCGGTAGGGCGACTCGTAGAAGTGGTCCCAGACCGTGATCAGGTCGAAGCCGCCCGCGTCGCAGGTGCGCCACAGGTTGCAGAGTCCCTCCAGATCGATGTCCTGCTGGCCGGTGTGGATGCCCAGTTCGACCTTGGCCACGGAATGCTCCTTTCGTGCGTCAGGCGGGGCGCCGCCGTGCTGCCCAAATCGCCCCTCAGTCTAGCTGATGTGCTGGCTTACGCGACGCTATTGGTGAACTCGCTGGGCCAGCCTGTAGGATGATGCGGCAGGAGGCAGGCGTGGTGAGAATCGCGGTGGTCGGCTGGTTGCTCGTGACATTCGCGGCGCTCGCAGCAACGGCGTGCGGTGGAAGTGAGGCGAAGCCTGTCGACGTCGCCGTGACGCTGCAGGAGTGGAGCATCGCAACCTCTCAAGAGGTCGTAAAGCCGGGCGAGGTCGTCTTCACCGTGACGAACGCCGGCACGATGCCGCACGGGCTCCTGATCATCAAGAGCGACCTGCCGCCTGACGGCCTGCAGGTGGCTGACGGCAAGGTCGACGAGAAGGCCGTGAACATTGTCGGCCAGATACAGCCCTTCGATGCCGGGACGACGCAAACGCTGCAGCTGAAGATGACGCCGGGCAAGTACCTGCTGATCAGCAACGTCGTGCAGGGGGAGCCGCCAGAGAGCGATTACCTGAATGGCATGGTCGCGCCGCTCCTGCTCGAGGACTGAGCGGAGAGCTTCACACTAACGTCGCAAGTCGGCGATGATAGGGCATCGACCGGACGAAATCTGGCTACCCGGAGGACCAACGTTGCAGACTGCACAGCCGCTGACACTGGCGGACGCTGTCTTTCCCCGAATCGAGAGCGGAGGACGCGTCGCCTCACTCGCCCGCGACCTCGCGCTGATGGTGGGCTTCGCCGCTTTCGTGGCGCTGTCCGCCCAGATCGCGATTCGCGTGCCGTGGACCGAAGTGCCGATTACGGGCCAGACCTTCGCTGCCCTGGTGACAGGCGGTGCGCTGGGCTGGAAGCGCGGCGTGGGCTCGCTGGCGATTTACGCGCTCGTCGGCATGTTCTTGCTGCCCGTCTTCACGCCGGCCAACACGGCGACGTCGGGCACTTGGGACGTGCACTTCATCCTGCCGTGGATGGGCAACGAGAACTACCTCTGGAACGTCACGAGTGGCGGCTACATCGTCGGCTTCATCATCGCCGCCGGCATCGTGGGATACCTGTCGGAGCGGCAGTGGGACCGCGGGCCCTGGGTGCACGTCGGCATGTTGATCGGCAACGTCGCGATCTACGTGCCGGGCCTGCTGTGGCTCGCCTACCTCATCGCGACCGACTGGGTGCCGCCCGGCGCCGGCAAGCCGCTCGGCGACTTCATCGCCGGCTCCGGCACGCTGGACAAGACGCTGGTTGGCGGGCTCTACCCGTTCATCGTCGGCGACCTGATGAAGTTGCTGCTCGCGGCCATGACGCTGCCGGCCGCATGGGCCCTGGTGCAGCGCTTCAAGAAATCAGACGAGCATCAGTCCTGAGGTAGAGGATCGAGAGAAAACGAAAGAGGCCAGGCATGTTGCCCGGCCTCTTTGCTTTGCGGTTCCTCTGGTCAGGAGCGACGCTGCCCGGCCTTTTCGTAGCGCTTGCGGAAGCGCTCGACGCGGCCGGCGGTGTCGACGATGCGCTGCTCGCCCGTGAAGTAGGGGTGGCAGCGGCTGCAGACGTCCAGGTGGACGCTCTCGCGTGTCGACCGCGTCTTCCACGTGTTTCCGCAGGAGCAGACAATCGTCGCTTCGACGTAGTTAGGGTGGATGTTGTCTTTCATAGTTAGGCTATGGCCTCCGCGTAGACGCTGACCTTCTTGCGGCGGCCCTTGGAATAAGGCTCGAACTTCACCTTCCCGTCGATCAGGGCGAAGATCGTGTAGTCGCGTCCCAGGCCAACGTTGTTTCCCGGGTGGATGCGGGTGCCGCGCTGGCGGACGATGATCGTGCCCGGCAGGACGACCTGTCCGTCGTATCGCTTCACGCCGAGGCGCTTCGCGTTGCTATCGCGGCCGTTCTTGGTGCTGCTTCCAGCTTTCTTGTGTGCCATCGCTTATTCCTGTGTCTCGTTTGTCTCGTTGCTGGGCTCGCTTGCCGCGCGCCGCCGGCGGCGCGGCGCCGGCGTTTCGCTACTCGCCTCAGCTTCCGGCGTTGCCTCCGCTACGGGCATCTCGTTCTCCGCGACCGGTGCTTCCGCTTCGGGAGCCGCAGTCTCCGGTTGGGCGGCGCGTCGCCGTCGCCGGGTCGGGGCCGCCTCGGTTGCAGCGCTGCTGGCACCGCCGACGCGGATCTCGCGGACCGCGAGCTGAGTGTAGCCCTGGCGGTGACCGCGCTTGCGGCGGTAGCGAACCTTGGCTTTGAACTTGAAGTTGACGACCTTCTTGGCCTTGCCGTGCTCGATGACTTCGGCAACGACCACGGCGTCGGCAACGCTGGGGCTGCCGACGGTGACATTGCCGCCGTCGGAGACCAGCAGCACGTCGCGTAGTTCAACGCTGCTACCAGGCTCGGCGGCCATGGTGGCTACGTTGAGGATACTTCCCTCATGCACACGATATTGCTTTCCGCCGGTGCGGATGACAGCGTCGATCACAGTCTCCTTCGTTTGGAACCTAGGTAGTGTAGAGATTATCGAATCTGGCTGTCAATCATTTCAGCCTTCGAGCGCCAGATCAACTGCCACCGGCAGGGCCGTCTTGCCCCAGCCGCTCAGATCGCCTTCGCTGCCGCCGCGGTACTTCTCGACCAGCAGCCGGCGCGCCGTCTGGTCCTCGACTGCATCCGTGACGACGCGGGCGGTGGCCATGTAGGTGCGGCCGTCGAGGCGCACCTGCACCTGCGGCTCGGCGCGCAGGTTCCGCACCCAGTCGGATGCTTCGCCGTTGCCGGCCAGCATGTACAGCACGTCGCCGACCAGACCGAACCAGATTTCGATCGTATGAGGGTTACCCGTGCGGCGCCCCTTCGTCGTGAGATAGCAGTACTGCTGTTCGGCGACTTCCGGTCCCAGGCTCATCGCAGCGTCGATTCTAAGCCTGCAGGGCAATATCCCGCCGATAGTGCACGCCCTCGAAGTGGATGCGCTCGACGTTGGCGTACACCTTGTCGCGCGCTTCCGCCAGCGTGGGCGCCGTCGCGACCACGCTGAGCACGCGCCCGCCCGCGGTCACCAGCCCGCGGTCGATGCGCCGCGTGCCGGCGTGGAACACCTGCACGTCCGCGTCGACGTCTTCGATGCCGCCGATCGGCAGGCCGGTGGGGTAGGCGTTAGGATAGCCGCCCGAGGCCAGCACGACGCAGACCGAGGCGTGATCCTCCCATTCGACCGGCACCTCGGCGAGCCGTCCCTCGACGCAGGCCACGCAGATTTGCAGCAGGTCCGACTTCAGACGCGGCAGCAGCGCCTGCGTCTCCGGGTCGCCGAAGCGGGCGTTGTACTCCAGTACCTGCAAGCCGGTCTCGGTCGCCATCAGGTTGGGGTAGAGGATGCCTTTGAAGGGCGTGCCCTCCGCCTGCATGCCCTCGATGGTCGGCACAACGATGCGGCTGAATGCCTCGTCGGCCGCATCGGGCGCGGTCCACCAGGGCGGGCTGTAGACGCCCATGCCGCCCGTGTTGGGGCCCTCGCCGCCGTCGAATACCGCTTTGTGGTCGCAGGAGAGCGGCATCCGCGCAACCGTCTTGCCGTCGCAGAAGGCGTGCGGCGAGACTTCCCGGCCGCTGATGCGGTCCTCGATGACGACGCGGCTGCCGGCGCTACCGGCGATGCGGCGCGTCATGAGCTCTTCGACTGCGTCGAGCGCTTCTTGTGTCGTGCTCGTGACGATAGCGCCCTTGCCCGCCGCCAGCCCGTCCGCCTTTACGACGAGCTGCCGGTCCGAGGCCTCTATGTAGGCGCGCGCCTGCGCCGCGTCGTCGAACGTGACGCTGCCCGGATGCGGGACGCCGTGTCGTGCCATGAACTCCTTCGCCCACGCCTTCGATGCCTCCAGGGCGTCTGCCGCCTTCGTAGGGCCGAAGGCAGCGATGCCCGCAGCATCAAGGTGGTCGACCAGGCCCCAGCTCAGCGGGTCGTCCGGCGCCACGAAGACGAGGTCGATGCGCAGCTCGCGCGCCGTCTTGACGACGCGCTCGAGGAAGGCGTCGATCTCCGCCTGCGGTGCGCCTGTCTTCGGCATCGACAGGTCGAGGTTGTGGCCGAGCGCGTCGGTGCCGGCGTTACCGGGCGCGACGTGCAGGTCGGTGAGCAGCGGCGACTGGCGCAACTTCCAGGCGATGGCGTGCTCGCGGCCGCCGCCGCCGATCAGGAGGACGTTCATGCTCCGGAGTACAGGGAGACGCCGAGCTCTCGAGCCGCGTGTCTCAAGCCCCGGTCGAACGTGACCAATGCCGCGTGTTCTGACTCCGCAACGGCAAGATGTTGCATGTCGTACGCCTTCCTATGTTGGAATTGCTGTGCCAACTGGAATGCCCGCATGTAAAGCGAGTTCGAATCAACGATGCGTAACGGGAGATTCAGAAGGATCTCCAAACGTTCTCGAGCCTGATCGTGCTGCAAGCGCCGGTCAAAGACCTCTCTGCGAATGACAGAGGTTGCTTCCGCGAGAAGTAGCGGCGCAGCTGCGAGTTCGTCTGCCGCTCGGAGATGACTGAAGAATGCTTCGGCGGTGGACGCTGGCTCCGGAAACAGCCATGCAATGACGACGTTTGTGTCCAGCACGTAGCTCGTCAAGGAAGGTCTTCTTCGCGACTGCGGCGAACCATTTCAACGGCGTCCCAGACGTGCCCGGGATTCCGTCTCGCTGCTTCCTCCCGCAGCCTGCGCACGTGGTCGATGACTTCTGGTGAGATCAGCGGCTCTCTGACAGCAGTTTTGCGCAGGGCTAACCTCATCGACGAACCACTGGTTGCCGACGCGCTGCCCTTTGAGCTTGCCATCGCGCAGGTTGCGGCGGACCTGCTCCTGCGATCGGTGCAGGCGCCTCGCAGCTTCGGCAACGGTGATGAGGCCGCTCGTATCGATTGCCATGAGGCTAGTCTAGGTGATGTTGTAGCGTGCTACAACATCACTCCCACTCGATGGTGCCGGGGGGCTTCGAGGTGATGTCGTAGACCACGCGATTCACGGCGCGCACTTCATTGACGATGCGGTTGGAGATGCGCGCCAGCACGTCGTAGGGCAGGCGGGCCCAGTCGGCCGTCATGGCGTCGTCCGCCGTGACGGCGCGGATGGCGACGACGTTGCCGTAGGTGCGGTAGTCGCCCTGGACACCGACGCTGTAGGTGTCGGTGAGCACCGCGAAAGCCTGCCACAGGTCGTCGTACAGCCCCGCGGCCTCGATCTCTTCCATGACGATGGCGTCTGCCTGCTGCAGCGTCGCGACCTTCTCCGCCGTCACCTCGCCGATGATGCGGATCGCGAGGCCCGGTCCGGGGAACGGCTGGCGGCCGACGATCTCCTTTGGCAGGCCAACCTCGAGGCCGACCCTGCGCACCTCGTCTTTGAACAGGTAGCGCAGCGGCTCGACGACCTGCAGGATCATGTCCTCGGGCAGGCCGCCGACGTTGTGGTGCGTCTTGATCACCTTCGCCTGGGAGCCCTTCGATGCGGTCTGGCCGCTCTCGATCACGTCGGGATAGGTCGTGCCTTGCACCATGAAGTCGATGTGGCCGAACTCGGACGCAGTGTCCTCGAAGGTGCGCACGAAGGTGTTGCCGATGCGCCGCCGCTTCTCCTCCGGGTCCGTAACGTCCTCAAGCTGCTCGAGGAAGCGGTCCGCCGCGTCGACGAAAACGAGCTTGATGCCGAGGTGGCGCCGGAAGGTCTCCTGCACCTGCTCGGGCTCGCCGCCGCGCATGACGCCGTTGTCGACGAAGACGCAGGTGAGGCGGTCGCCGATGGCGGCGTGCGTGATCGCGGCAGCGACCGCCGAGTCGACGCCGCCGGAGAGGGCGCAGATGGCGCTGCCGTCGCCGACCTGGCGCTTCACGTCGTCGATTGCCTTTTCCAGGATCGAATGCGCCGTCCAGCCGCCGTTGCAGTTGCAGACGTTGTAGAGGAAGTTGCGCAGGATCTCGCTGCCTTGCGGCGTGTGCACGACCTCCGGATGGAACTGCAGCCCGAAGTGGTTGTGCCCATCGGCGATCACCGCGAAGGGTGAGTTGGCGCTGTGGGCCAGGGCGCGGAAGCCGGGCGGCAGGGCCGTAACACGGTCGCCGTGGCTCATCCACACCGAGAGGTTGGACGGCAGGTCGGCCAGCAGCGCCGAAGCCTCGTCCACTTCGACGATGGCGGGGCCGTACTCGCGCTTGGCGGAAGCGAGGACGCTGCCACCGAGCTGATAGGCAAGCAGGTTCATGCCGTAGCAGATGCCTAATACCGGCAACTCAGATTCGAACACGTAGGAGGGCGCCATGGGCGCGTCTTCTTCATAGACGCCGGCAGGGCCGCCGGAGAGGATGAAGCCGCGCGGGTTGAGCTCGGCGACCTTGCTGAGCGGCGCGTCGTGGGGTAGCAGCTCGCAGTAGACACCGCACTCGCGTACGCGGCGAGCGATGAGCAGGCTGTACTGCGAGCCGAAGTCGAGGATGACGATGGATTCGCGGGCGCGGCTATCGTTTGCGGCACGCCGGGCAGCGGCCGCAGCAGCCCAGCTATCCTCGCCCGGGTCCGGTTTGGTAAGGGTGAGGTTTGCGTCGGACATTTCGTTCAAAGACGTAAGCCTTTACCTGGATAAATGGAAGCTAGCACCATGCTATACTCCCGTCAATCACCAGCATTTGATGACCCCACAGAACGACATCGACAGGGCGGTTGCGAGTCTCAAATCCGGTGGCGTGATCGCCATGCCGACGGACACATTGTACGCGTTGGCAGCGAATGCCCGCGACGCGGAAGCGGTGCGCCGCGTCTACGCCATCAAGGTGCGCGAGCAGGGCAAACCGCTGCCGCTCTTCGTTAGCGACCTCGCCATGGCGGAGCAGATCGGCGTCTTCGATGACGCGGCTCGCAAGCTCGCCGCGCGCTTCTGGCCCGGCGGCCTCACCATCGTCGTGCAGAAGCAGTCGAGCTTCGACTCCGAGGCGCTGGCAGGCGGCGACACGGTGGCGTTGCGCCAGCCCGATCACGCGGTCGCGACGGCGGTTGTTGCGGGCGTGGGCGCGCCGGTGACGGGCACGAGCGCCAACCGAAGCGGCGGCGCGGACCCGGCCTCGGCGGACGAGGTACGAAGCCAGCTGGGAGGCGACATCGACTGGGTGCTCGACATGGGCACCTGCGAAGGCGGCGTCTCTTCGACGATCGTGGACTGTACCGGGAGCGATGTGAAGCTGTTACGCTCGGGGGCAATCGATCCGGATGAGATCGAGTCGGCTCTGGCCGCTAGACTGGTTCGTACGAGGCCCTGATGCGTATCGCTATAGGTTCTGACCACGCCGGTTACCTCTACAAGACCGAGCTCATCGGCCTGCTCGAAGAGCTCGGCCATGAGGTCATCGATTTCGGCACCAATTCCGAAGAGTCCGTGGACTATCCCGACTTCATTCGCCCCACCGCCGAGGCCGTCGCCCTGGGTGAGGCCGACCGCGGCATCGTCCTGGGCGGCTCCGGCAACGGCGAGCAGATGGCGGCCAACAAAGTGCGCGGCGTGCGCTGCGCCCTCTGCTGGGACGTGACGACGGCGCGGCTGGCGCGCCAGCACAACGACGCCAACGTCCTCTCGATGGGTCAGCGCATCGTCGGCATCGAGGTTGCCAGGGATGTCGTGCGCACCTTCCTGACCACCGATTTCGAGGGCGGGCGCCACATGCGCCGCATCGAGAAGCTGGAGAGTCCGCGTGAGTGAGACACCGCAACTGCTGACCAGCCAGCACCAGCTCCTGGCGGAAGCGATGAACGACGCCCTCGACGCGCTTCCTTACAGCCACGCCGAGCTTATGCACTACGAGCACGCCCGTCTGCACGAGGCGGAGCAGAGCCTCACGAGCTGGCGCCCCGCCCTGACCTGCCTGCTCACGGCGCACGTCCTGGGCGTCACGCAGAACGAGGTGTTGCCGGCCGCGTGCGCCCTGGCCTTGATCGAGACCACCAGCTCACTGGTTGGGGAGCTCGTGACGATTGGCGAGGGTGGTCAGCCTCCTGAGGGCAGCTTGGTGGACGAATGGGGCGTGGCGCGCAGCCTCAATGCCGCGGACGGCCTCTTCGCGCTGGCTCACGCGGTGCTGCCGTGGCTGGAAGAAGCGGGCGTTCCCGCCGCGACCGTCCTCACGGTCACGGAGCTCGTCGACCGGGCGATTATCGAGTGGTGCAACGATGCGGTGGCCGGCGTCTCGGCCGGCCGGCCGGTGCCGTCGGGCGATTCCCTGCCGCTGCGCCGCTGCGGTGCCCTGATTGCGGCTCGTCTGGCGGGCCTGGACAGCACCCTCGCAGCGGCAGTCGCAACGTTCGTAATAGCCGATGCCGGCGATGGCGCAGCCCTCTCCGAAATGGGCATCGCGCCCTCGACGGCCGATGAGCTGGCGCAGGTCGTGCGCCTGCTTGAGGGATGGCGAATATGAAGCAGTCCGTTCGAGACATCGACGTCAACGGCAAGCGCGTGCTCATGCGCGTCGATTTCAACGTTCCTTTCGCGGCCGACGGCAGCATTGCGGACGACAACCGCATCCGCGCCGCCCTGCCGACGATCGAATACCTGCAGGAGCACGATGCACGCATCATCCTCTGCTCCCACCTCGGCCGCCCCGACGGCAAGGTTGTCGAGAAGCTACGCCTCACGCCCGTCGCGGAACGCCTCTCGCAGCTTCTGGGCCAGCCAGTTCAGAAGACGGATGACTGCATCGGCTCGCAGGTTGAGGCCGCGGCGGCAGCGTTGCAGCCGCGCCAGGTCCTGCTGCTCGAGAACCTGCGCTTCCATCCGGAGGAAGAGGCCAACGACGAGGCCTTCGCGCGTCAGCTGGCCTCGCTGGCCGAGGTCTACGTCAACGACGCCTTCGGCACCGCCCATCGCGCCCACGCATCGACCGCGGGCGTCGCGGCGTTTCTGCCGGCCGTTGCGGGCTTCCTCATGATCAAGGAGATCGAGGAGCTAGGCGGCATCCTCGGCGATCCACAACGCCCGCTCATCGCTATTCTGGGTGGCGCCAAGGTCAGCTCCAAAATCGCGGTGCTTACCAACTTGCTGACGCGGGTCGACAGCATGATCCTGGGCGGCGGTATGGCCTCCACGTTTATCAAGGCGCGCGGCGGCGAGCTCGGCGATTCGCTGGTCGAGGATGATTACCTCGATACGGCGCGTCAGATCATGAGCGACGCGAAGCAGCGCAACGTCTCGATCCTGTTGCCGACGGATGTCGTCGTGGCAGACGCGTTCGACGCCAATGCGAACAAGCAGACGGTCGCTGCTGATGCGGTTCCGGCTGGCTGGCGCGCCATGGACATCGGGCCCGAGTCGATGAAGACCTATCTCGAAGCTGTGAAGCAGGCCGGGACCGTGTTCTGGAACGGCCCGCTCGGCGTCGCCGAGTTTCCGGCTTTCGCGGAAGGATCGCTGGCGATGGCTCAGGCGCTGGCCGGTGTGTCGGCGCGCGTCGTGATCGGCGGTGGCGAGACGGCGGCGCTGGTCGAGCAGGCCGGCCTGCATGACCGCTATACCCACGTCTCGACCGGCGGCGGCGCCTCGCTCGAGTTCATCGAAGGGCGCAAGCTGCCCGGCGTCGAGGCGCTGCTCGACAAGTAGCCTTCGACAGGGCCACTCAACAGTTGGTGCGCTACTGCCGACTATTCAGAAAGCGTTATGGAATCACACGTGCCTCTGCAGGCACTCCTCATCGAAGATTCGGAAGACGACGAAATCATGATCCGCCGCCTGATCAACGGCAGCGGGCTCAATGTGAACCTGCAGGTCGAGCGCGACGGCGAGACCGCCCTTAAGTCGCTGCAGGCCAGTCTTGAAGCCTCACCTGACGGCGCCGACCTGCCGCGCTTCATCCTGCTGGACCTCAGCCTGCCCCGCGTCGACGGCATTGAGGTGCTGCGGCGCCTCAAGACCGAGCCCGCATTCAGCGACATCCCCGTTATCATCCTCAGCGGCACCCAGGACGAGGAGGAGATCCGTCTTGGCCAGGAGCTGCGGGCGCATACGCACCTGGTTAAGCCGATTAGCCTGACGGAGCTGACCTGGATCGTCAAGAGCGTGGAGAACTACTGGCCGCGCCTGGAAAAGCTGCGCCTGCTGCAGTAGTCGGCCAAGCGAGCGGGCCGTAGAATCTGGGCATGGACATAGAACTTCTACGCTCGCTCGCGACTCCAAATCAGACCAAGGTGCTGCTCTGCGTCGTCGACGGCCTCGGAGGCACGGCCGACCCGGAGACCCGCCGCACGGAGCTGCAGACCGCATCCATTCCCAACCTCGACCGCATGGCCTCCGAGTCCGTCTGCGGCCTCTCGATCCCGGTGAGCTACGGCGTCACGCCTGGTAGCGGCCCCGGCCACCTGGCCCTCTTCGGCTACGACCCGCTGCGCTTCGAGGTCGGCCGCGGCGTGCTGGAAGCGCTGGGCATCGACTTCGACCTGCAGCCCATCGACGTGGCGGCGCGCGGCAACTTCTGTACTCTCGACGCGGGAGGTCTGATCAGTGACCGTCGCGCCGGCCGCATCCCGACGGATGAGATGAGCAAGGTCTGCGACATCCTGAAGGACATCAAGCTGCCGGGCGTGGAAGTGATCATCGAGCCGGTGCGGGAGCATCGTTTCGTGTTGGTACTGCGCGGTCAGGTCCTCGACGACCACCTGACGCAGACCGACCCCGAGCGCGAGGGCGTGGCGCCGCCACCGGTGCAGCCGACGCGGCCCGAGGCGCAGTCCACCGCCGACCTCGTGAACCGGTTCATCGCCGAGGCGCACGAGCGTATCAAGGACCAGCCGCGTGCCAACGGCATCCTGCTGCGCGGCTTCGCCAAGCACCCCGACTTCCCGCCGATGCCGCAGGTCACGAGCATGCGAGCCGGCGCGTTCGCCGTCTACCCCATGTACCGCGGCCTGGCCAAGCTTGTCGGTATGGACGTGGCGCCGGGCGGTGGCACCCAGGTCAGCCAGCTCGAAGCGATGCGCTCGCGCTGGGACGAGTTCGACTTCCACTTCTACCACTTCAAGAAGGCCGACGCGGCCGGCGAGGACGGCAACTTCCGCGCCAAGGTCGAGGCGCTGGAGGAGTTCGATAGCCTCGTACCCGACCTGCGCGCCCTGGACGCGGACGTAATGATGGTGGCGGGTGACCACTCGACGCCGGCGCAGCACGCCGCCCACAGCTGGCACCCGGTGCCGTTCATGCTCTGGTCTCGCCACGAGGTCGGCGACGACGTGGACGAGTTCAACGAAGTCGCGTGCCGCCGTGGCTCGCTGGGCATCTTCCCGGCCAAGGAGGTGCTGTCGCTGGCCATGGCCAACGCCGGCCGCCTCATGAAGTTCGGAGCGTAACCGTGGCACGAACACCGATTGTCGCCGGCAACTGGAAGATGAACACGGTCGCCGCGACCGCGAAGGAGCTCGTCGAAGCCATAAAGAGCGGCGGCGTCGACTCGATGCAGGGTGTCGAGAAGATCGTCTGCCCGCCGTTCGTCTATCTGCCGCTCGTCGCCGAAGCGGCGAAGGGCACGAGCATCGCCGTCGGCGCCCAGGACCTGCACTGGGAGGAGAAGGGCGCATTCACCGGCGAGGTCAGCGCGCCGATGCTCAAGGACTTCGCGACGCACGTCATCATCGGCCACTCGGAGCGCCGCGCCTACTTCGGCGAGACGGACGAGTCCGTCAACCGCAAGCTCAAGGCGGCGCTGGCGCACGGCCTGACGCCGATCGTCTGCGTTGGCGAGACCGGCGACCAGCGCAACGCCGGCCAGACGCTGGATGTGCTGCGCCGCCAGGTACGCGGCGCCCTCGACGGCGTCGGCCTGGACGCGACGGCGATCATCGCCTACGAGCCCGTCTGGGCCATCGGCACCGGCGTCGCCGCCACCTCGAACGACGCGAACGAGGCGATCGGCTTCATCCGCTCCGAGGTCGCGGGCCTGTTCAGCGCGGCGCTGGCGGCCGACATCCGCATCCTCTACGGCGGCAGCGTCTCCCCCGCCAACGTCGCCGAGCTGGTCGGCCAGCCGGAGGTCGATGGCGGCCTCGTCGGCGGCGCCTCGCTGGTCGGCGAGTCGTTCGTGGAGATGGTGCGCGCCATCGCCAGCAGCTGACGTGGCGCGGCGCCGCCTTGTCGCCGTCGTCGGCGCGACGGGCACCGGCAAGAGCGACGTCGCGGTCGCCATCGCCGAGGCCTGCAACGGCGAAGTCGTCAGCGCCGATGCCTACCAGGTCTATCGCGGCCTCGATATCGGCACCGCCAAGGCGACGCCCGCCATGCGCGCCCGCGTGCCGCATCACCTGCTCGACATCGCCGAGCCCGACGATCCCCTGACGCTGGCGCGCTTCCTCGACGCCGCCAACGCCGCGCTGGACGACGTCTGGTCGCGCGGCCGGCTGCCGGTGCTGGCGGGCGGCTCCGGGCAGTACGTCTGGGCCCTGCTCGAAGGCTGGCAGGTGCCGCGCATCGCGCCGGACGCCGCGTTGCGCGCCGAGCTCGAGGCGCTGGCGGCGCAGCACGGCCCCGAAGCGCTGGTGCAGCGCCTCGCGGCGGTCGACCCGGAGGCGGCGTCACGGCTCGACCCGCGCAACCCGCGGCGCCTGATCCGCGCCATCGAGGTCGTCACCGCCAGCGGCCGGACGCTGGCCGCCTGCCAGACGCGACAGCCCATCGACGCGGACGTGCTCGTCGTCGGCCTGCGCGTCGATCGCGAGACGCTGTACGCGCGTCTCGACGCCCGCGCGGAGGCGATGCTCGACGCCGGCTTCGTCGACGAGGTGATGCGGCTGCGGGCCGCCGGTTACGGCGAGACGTCGCCGGTGCGCGGCGGCGTCGGCTACCACGAGGTCAGCGCCTACCTGGACGGCCAGTACGATTTCGAGGAGATGAAGCGGCGTCTCAAGAACGCCAACCACCGCCTCGTGCGGCGCCAGGGCGCCTGGTTCCGCGAGGACGACCCGCGCATCCGCTGGATCGACGGCGACGCGCCGGCCGCCGCGAGGGCAGTGGACATAACGAAGGCGTGGCTGGCGGCTCCGGGCTAAGCCCCGGCCCGAGGGTCTTTTGAAGAGCTACGTTGAGCATCGGTGCCTCGAACTGCCTGTCTGAACAGGGGTAGCGGGGGCGAAGCTGCATCCTGAGCCGTGTCGAAGGGCCATGCGCGGGGAGTTTGAGGGGTGTCCCCTCAGTACTCCGTTTTTCTCTCCCTCGCTGCGAAGCAGCGAGCAACAACCCAACACTGGCAAGAGGCGGACGCCGCTCGTTTCTGGACACGACCCGTGTCCATCTCGATAATGTCGATCGTGTCGCCGGGTCCAGATAGAGGCGGCAAATCCGGAACCTGACCCCGAACGTACTACCGGACGGAGAAGACAGCAGTGATGCAGTTCAGGAAGCTTGACCCTCTCGCCAACGCGGGCCCCTACACAGCGGCTCCTCAAGAACCCGATCAAGAGCTTCGCGCTCTCCGAGGCGCAGTACGACCACGTCCGCGAGACGCACCCCGACCACGTCATCACCGAGGGCGAGAACGCCGTCATCGGCGTGCCGTACCGCGACTTCCTCATCGTCCACTACTCCTTCACCGACCTCGAGGTCTTCCGCCAGCGCTTCCCGGAGCTGTTCGACGCCTGCACCCGCGCCTCCAGCCGCGACGAGGCGCCGCGCGGCGTCGTCCTGCCCTTCCGCGACCGCGTCAACCGCGGCTGGTCCGAGAAGACGTTCTGGGGCGTCATGCTGGAAGACGGCCCCGAGTGGGTCGAGATGAGCCTCGTCGCCATCCCGCAGCAGGACGAGCCCGCCGACCAGCTCGAGGGCGGCTTCAGCCTGCGCGAGGCCACCGCCGCCGACCGCGCCGCCGTCTCCGGCATCGAGGCCGCCGCGCTGGAGCTGCCGCCGCTCACCGAGGCCGGCATGCAGTCGCTGGCCGACAACTCGGCCTGCCTGCGCCTCGTCCTGGACGGCGCCGGCGCGCCCGTGGGCTACGTCAGCCTCTCGACCTTCGGCGGCGGCTGGGGCGTCATCGAGGAGATGGTGCTGCAGCCGGCCGTGCGCGCCCAGCTCGTCAAGCCGGTTATCGACTGGTCCGTCGCCTGGCTGCGCAGCCACGGCGGCCGCCGCGTGCGCCAGGAGACGCAGCTCAACGACGACGTGCTGCTGCCCGCCCTGCGCAACGCCGGCTTCACGCCCGGCGAGACCGGCATCGTCTACACCCGCCCCGTCGACCCGGCCGACGTGCAGGCCCGCATCGACGCGCGCAAGCAGTCGGGCACGCTGATCAAGTTCGGCAACTGGCGCTAGGGGTTAGCACCCGACGTAGCATTCGCTCCAAAAGTATCGGTCGTTAGCCAGTCGATCTAGTCCCTACTGATAAGGCGGCCGCCGTCTCAGATTGCTAAACTAGTTCCAAATGACGGCGGCAATACCTAAGCCACGGGTATTCATTAGCTCCACCATCAGTGACTTCCGCGATCTGCGCGGGGGGCTGCGTTTCTGGCTAGAAGCTGCTGGTTATGACGTTCAGCTTAGTGAATACAACAACTTCAGTAAGAGGCCGGGAGCGAGGACGTTTGAAGCCTGCTTCGAAAACATCCGGCGATGCGATTTCTACATCCTGCTTCTTGGTGCCCGCCGGGGGTCATGGTACGAGGAGGCGAACCGCGTCTCAGTCACGATGCAAGAGTATCGCGTTGCTCTTGATGCTTCAGCCATGGGTTCTCCACGGCTCTTCCTGTTTGTCCGAACCGAAGTCTTGACTGCATTGGCTCAGTGGAAAAGCGATGGCAAGCCACAGACTGCGTCTGGGGGAGGAGTCGAGGACCTAGAATTCATTTCTGAATTCGTGGATGAGATTGAGGCCAATTCGACCGAAGCTGGTGCGCTTTGGCTTCACAGGTTTGGCGATTTCCGGGATCTAGTGGCCGCACTCCGGGAGCCGCTCGCACTCGATCTAGATATCGATAGACGCCTGCTCCTTCAGAACCTGAGGGACGAGTTGATTGGCAACCTCTCCGCGCTAGTCACTAGGCAAGAGGACGGGTCTGTATTCTTGTGGACACTTTGGACCGGTCAGGGCAGGGCATCAATACAGATACCCGCGGAGAATACGGGGGGCCCCATTGAGCTGACAAGACAGCAGTTGGGCGGAATCGGAAGCATAGGCATTTTGCGTCCGGACTTCAAAGCGGATGCCATTAGGGAAGCTGTCAGGCGAGGGCTGTTTCGAAGAATTGATTCAAGAAACTGGTCGGCTCGAATCGGTGCCTGCACACGAAGCTTTAATCGCCATTCTCAAGGACGTTGAGCAAGTTACGAACCTCTGGGGCGACGAGACATTTCGACAGGCGCGCGCTCGGTTGGGCAGTCTTGTGGCGGAATCGAACTTCAGGAGGCTGCCTGGCCCCTTTGCAGTCGGCGCGTTGGATGTAATGTTCGCGCTTATTTTCCACGACAAGTGTGAGGACGTCTTTAGGGCAAGTTCCAAGTTCTTGAGGTTCCTAATGCACCTGGAAGACGATCCCTCCATCGAGCGCAATCCAGAAAGTCCAATCGAAGGACAAAGTGAGAAGCTTCGGGCCGGACGGGTTCCGTTCTCAGACATCGAAGATGCGCTTAGGCAAGGTTACTACCCATTTGGTTCGCGGCCGCACCTCTCCCTGAGGCCAAGGCTCAGGGAGCGCTTTGAGGGTGACAGAGACGTCTTCCTCGCGTCATTGGTGAAGAATCTGGAGGAGTCCGGCATCACTATTGATGCGGGAAAGCTCGAGGTACTGAACAGAGCGTTCGATAAAGCTGTCACGCAGATCGTGGAAGACAATCAGCCTTCCGGCACCGACGAGGCGCCGGTGGACAAGTGACGCATCTTGCTTGCTCCCTCCCATTCCCGCCGTCTTCCCCCCAAGCCCTCGGTATGGGATGGTATGCGGGCTGACCCGCCGAGGCCTGAACCTGGAGTTGTAGATGCGCCTTTCACACCGGATCGAGAAGCTGCCGCCCTACCTCTTCGTCGAGATCACTCGCAAGATCGCCGAGAAGCGGGCCCAGGGCGTCGACGTCGTCACCTTCGCCATCGGCGACCCGGACCTGCCGACGCCGCGACACATCCTGGACGCGCTGCACGCCGCCGCCGAGGACCCGGCCAACCACCGCTATCCGGAGTCGGACGGCCTGCCGGAGTTCCGCCAGGCGATCAAGGACTGGTACCAGAAGCGCTTCGGCATCACCCTGGACCGCGACAAGGAAGTGCTGCCGCTGATCGGCTCGAAGGAAGGCATCGCCAACATCGCCTACTGCCTGATCGACCCCGGCGACGTCGCCCTCGTGCCGGACCCGGGCTACCCGGTGTACAGCGTCGCCACCATGTTCGCCGGCGGCGAGCCCTACTACCTGCCCCTCACCGAAGAGAACGACTTCCTGCCCGACCTCTCGGCCATCCCGGACGACGTCGCCCGCCGCGCGCGCGTGCTGTGGCTGAACTACCCGAACAACCCCACGGCCGCCGTCGCCAACCTCGACTTCTACGAGGAGGCGGTGCAGTTCGCCAAGAAGTGGGACATCGCCGTCTGCCACGACGGCCCCTACAGCGAGGTCGCCTACGACGGCTTCCGCCCGCCGAGCTTCCTGCAGGCGCCCGGCGCCATGGACGTCGGCATCGAGTTCCACTCGCTGTCGAAGAGCTACAACATGACGGGCTGGCGCATCGGCATGGCGGTGGGCAACGAGACGCTGATCAACGCCCTGTTCCGCGTCAAGAGCAACGTCGACTCGGGCATCAACCAGGCGATCCAGCAGATGGCGATCACCGCCCTCGAAGGGCCGCAGGACTGCATCGAGGAGCACAACGCCATCTACCAGCACCGCCGCGACCTGCTGGTCGAAGCGCTGCGGGCCTGCGGCATGCGGGTGCAGACGCCGCTGGGCAGCCTCTACATCTGGGCGCGCATCCCGGACGGCTACACGTCCGCCGAGTTCGCGGCGCGCCTCATCGACGACATCGGCGTCGTCGTCACGCCGGGCAGCGGCTACGGCAAGTACGGCGAAGGCTACGTCCGCCTCTCGATCACGACGCCGGACGACCGCGTCGAGGAAGGCGCCCGCCGCCTGCTCGATTGGAGCAGGACGCACGCGTAGAGCCCGACCTCACCCCCCGGCCCCCTCTCCGATTTCGGAGAGGGGGAGCATCGGCGGCTGCGCCACCGTGGGGTGCGTGCTTGAGTCAACTGGTCAAGAAGAGGGCGCCCTTCGAGAGCCTCTCCGAAGGAGTCCGGAGTCCTTCGGACAGGGTGAGCGATCAAGAAGCGTTTGGTCTCCGTTGTGGGTTGCTTCGTCGCTGCCGCTCCTCGCAACGACGGGGTTGATCTGGATTCGCAATGTCTGACGCCGGACGGGCCGCTGGCGGGACGGAGCTGAAGCTGCGTCCCTACGAGAACGACGGAGCATCGGAATCCCCTCTCCGCAGGCGGAGAGGGGTGGCGTCAGCCGGGGTGAGGTCGCACAGGCGGCCCCGATTTCACTAGAATAGCTGTCGATGCCGATGATCGAGGAGACGCTTCGCTGAAGCAGCGCACGCAGAGAGGCGCAACCCTGCATTCCACGGCGGCGCGGCCGGAACGCGCCTTCCTGGTCGCAGTCGAGTCGCGCCGCCGCCACGACGGCCTCGACGCGGAGGCGTCGCTGGACGAGCTGGCGCTGCTGGCGCACACGGCCGGCGCGGAGATCGCGGGACGCGCCGTCCAGCGCCTCGAAACGCCGAACACCGCGACGTACATCGGAAAAGGCAAGCTCGAAGAGATCATCGCCGAGCGCGACGACACGGATTACACGCTGGTCGTCTTCGACGACGAGCTCAGCCCGTCGCAGCAGCGCAACCTCGAGGACGCGCTCAAGGTCAAGGTCCTCGACCGCACCGCTCTCATCATCGACATCTTCGCCCGCCGCGCCAGCACGCGAGAGGCGCGCCTGCAGGTGGAGCTGGCGCAACTGCAGTACCTGATGCCGCGCCTGGCGGGGCAGTGGAGCCACCTGGAGCGCCTCGAAGGCCGCATCGGCACTCGGGGCCCCGGCGAGTCGCAGCTGGAGACGGACCGCCGCCTGGTACGCAACCGCCTCACCCGCCTGCGCCGCGAGATCGACCAGGTCAGCCAGCAGCGCGCGCTGTATCGGCGGCGCCGCGCGCGTCAGGGCATGCAGGTCGCGGCGCTGGTCGGCTACACGAACGCGGGCAAGAGCACGCTGATGCGCGCCCTCTCCGGCGCCGACGTGTTCACCGAAGACCTGCTCTTCGCCACGCTGGATCCGGTGACGCGGCGCATCCACCTGCCCTCCGGCCACGAAGCCCTGCTCACCGACACGGTCGGATTCATCCAGAAGCTGCCGACGCAGCTCGTCGCCGCCTTCCGCGCCACGCTGGAAGAGCTCACCGAGGCCGACGTGCTCGTCCACCTCGTCGACATCACGCACGAGGACGCGGAGGAGCAGTACGCGACGGTGGAGCGCACGCTGGAGGAGCTGAAGCTGGGCCTGAAGCCGCGCGTCGTCGCCTTCAACAAGGTCGACCTGCTCACCGACATGGAGAAGGAGCCCGAGGCCGTCCACCAGATCGAGAGCGCCCTGCATGCCGAGCATCCGGAGGCGGTGCTCATCTCGGCGGCGAAGAAATGGAACCTCGACAGCCTCCTGCGCGCCATCGAACTCGAGCTGGTCAAGCTTTCCGAGCACGCCAACCACGATATCGGCTGAATCCGGACGCCGGATCGGTCCCCTGAACCAACGGCTGGGGTAGAATGCCAGTCGTTATCGAGCTATGAGGGGTTTTGCTGGCGTCGGTCCTCTGATCTGGCAGCGTCTAAGAGCCAGCTGGCGTCTGCTTGCCGTCCTCGCCTTCGGCATGCTCGTCTCCGCGACGCTGCTGGCGACCTCGCCGGTTTACACGCGGGTCATGAACGACCTGGGCCTGCAGTCGTCGCTCAAGGCTCGCCTGGGCATCGCTGGCATCAACACTGCAATCGAGACCGGTCAGCCTTTCGGCACGCCGGAGACCGCGGCATCGTCGAAAACGCTGACCGACATGGTCTCGCAGGAGATCGGCTGGTTCACCGCGTCGGAGGTGCGCTACGGCTCGCTGGCGCTGCAGACCTTCTCGTTGCCCGGCGAAGAGCCTTCGACGGACCCGCTGAAGCCCCTCGTCCAGCTCGAGACCGTGTCCAGCTATGACGACCATGTCGTTGTCACGGACGGCCGCATGGCGCAGCCCACGGACGATCCAAACAACATCGAGGTCCTCATTCCCGCGAAGGGCGCCACGATCTTCCACCTCAAGGTCGGCGACCACTTCGTCGCCAGCACTGATTACAACAACTGCGTGCCGCCGCCGGCGCCGGCCAGCCCGGACGAGGCGCGGTCCAACGCCCAGTTCCGCTGCATACCGAACGAGAAGCTGCGTATGCAGGGCACGTTCACCGTAGTCGGCCTCATCGAGCAGAATGACCCCGGCTCCGCGTACTGGGGGGCGAATCGTGTCCTGTTCACGACGCCACAGGAAACCGATACTCAGGGCGCCATCCTGCAGGTGCTGATGCCCGAGCAGTCCTTCTACGATGCGCTGCCTTCCGTCTACCCTCGAATGCCGTCGCTCTTCCAGATATCGAGTTTGGCCGACCTCACGAAGCTCGACTCCGCGCAGCTCTCGGCGACGCAGGCCTCGATCGCGCAGCTGCGCCAACGCCTGACGGATCGTGGCGCGCTCATGACCTCGCCTATGTCGGACGCGCTGTCGAGCTTCAAGCAGCGCTCCTCGTTCAATCAGGTGACGCTGCTCTTGCTCCTGTTGCAGGTCGTCGGCATCGCCGTCTACTACGTGCTGCTGGTCTCGTCGCTGCTGCTGGAGCGCCGCGCCGAGGAGATCGCCATGCTGCGCAGCCGCGGCGCCAGCGTGCTACAGGTCGTGGCGCTGTCGGCAGCGGAGGCAGGGCTGCTGGCGGTGGGCGTGGCGCTGATCGCGCCGTTCCTGGCCAGCGCCGTCGTCGCGGCCCTGGGCCTGACGAGCACGTTCAGCGGTATTTCGGACGGCACCTTCTTGCCGTTCACCCTGGTGCCGTCGTCCTTCCTCTACGGCCTCGCGGGTGCGCTCATCGCGGCGCTGGCGGTGATCATCCCGTCCTTCTTCACGGCGCGTACCGGCATGGTGCTCTTCCTGCGTGGCAACGCCCGGCCCGGCGCTTCACTGTTGCAGCGCTACTACCTCGACATCATCCTCGTCGGGCTCGCCGCCCTCGCGCTCTGGCAGGTCGACCAGCGTGGCAGCGTCTACGACGCGAGCAGCGTCGGGGGTTGGTCCGCCGATCCGTTGCTCTTGCTCTCGCCGCTGCTGCTGATCCTGGCCGTCGGTGCGCTTCTGTTCCGGTTCCTGCCGCCGCTGCTTGGGCTCGTAGGGCGCATCGTCGCGCGGGCGGGCGGTCCGGCGCTCACGCTCGGCTTCTGGCAGATGAACCGTAGCCCGGCGCGCTACACGCAGCTGGCGCTGCTCGTGATCATGGCGGCGGCGGTCGGCACTTTCGCCGCGACGTACGGCGATACGACGCAGCGCAGCCAGCAGGAGCAGGTGCTGTTCAGCAACGGCGTCGATGTGCGCGTGACCAACCTGGGGCAGCTGCAGAACTACGGTCCGCAGCGCGTCGAAGAGGCTCTCGGCGCCATCGACGGCGTGCAGGAGGTCTCGACGGCCGACCGCACCTCGTTCCGGATGGGCCCGCTGGCCACGGGCGGGCGCGGTGTCGACGTGCTCGGCATCGACCCGGACAAGGCGGCCGATCAGCTGTGGTTCCGCAGTGATTTCTCCTCGCAGGACTTCGATAGCCTGCTGCGCCGCCTGCGCATACCGCCCGGCAGCGAGCGCGGCCTCGATCTGGGTGACGCGCGAGGCGTGGCGCTCTGGGTCGATCCCTCGGTGGAGCGGCCCACGACGACGATGTGGCTGCGCCTGATCGACGCCGATGGCAGCTACAAGCTCCTGGAGCTCGGCAAGCTCGACTTCACCGGCTATCGCCGCCTGCAGGCCGACTTCGGCATCGATCTGGCTTCTCCCGTGAGGCTGCTTGGCGTGATCATGACGGAGCCCGCCAACGTCCAGGACCTGACGCGGGGACAGCTGACGATAGATGACATAACGACCATCGGCGCTTCCGGCAACGAGACAACCGTAGAGGACTTCGAGGGCTCGTCACGGTGGGACGTGTTGCGCACGCCCACCCAGACCCGCGACCGCATCGAGCAGGGCAGCCTGGACGCCCACGGCGGCAGCGGGGCGCTGACGTACTACTTCGACTCCGGCACGGCGCTCGCAGAGCGGGGCGTCTTCGTTTCGGACGCCTCGATCCCGCTGCCGGCCATCGCAAGCACAGCATTCCTCAAGTCGACGGGTCTTCGCGTTGGGTCCGTGGCGGAGCTCGTCGTCGGCTACACCCTGATGCCGGTCTCGATTCAGGGGCAGGTCGACTACTTCCCGACGATGGACGAGCTGCACAGCCAGTTCTTGATCATCAACCAGCAGCAGTATTACGACTTCAGCGGCCTGATCAACCAGAACGCGGGCGCCGACCCGAATGAGGCCTGGCTCACGTTGACCAAGGACCCGGCTCAGCGCGCCGATGCCCTGTCGATAATGCAGTCGAAGTGGGCCATCGGCTCCCTCAACCGGGTCGACACGCAGGCGCTGCTGGCGCAGGCGAATTCTGACCCCATCGTGCGAGCAGGCGGCAGCGGCGTACTGCTGATCGCCCTGGTTGCGGCCTTCGCGGTGCTGGCTCTGGGCTTCGGGCTGACGCTGTACCTCGGCGGGCAGGCCCGCAGTCTCGAGATTTCCGTACTGCGCGCCATGGGCCTATCCAGCCGCCAGGTGTTCGTGATGATCTGCATGGAGTATCTGCTCGTCGCGGTTATCGGCCTGGTAATCGGCACGCTGGCAGGACTGCGTATCTCCCGGACGATGCTCGATTTCCTCAACGTCACTGCGGACGGTCACCGCCTGCTGCCGCCGTTCGCCCTGACGACGCAGTGGGACACGGTTGCCATCGCCTTCGCCGCGACGGGGCTTGCGTTCCTGGTGGGCATCGTGGCGCTGGCCGTTTATTTCCTCCGCCTGCCGCTCGGTCGCATGCTGCGCATCACCCGCTAACCATTGCATGGTGGCAAACCGCGCGATGGATAGTTGCCGTTGAGTGGTGGTCGGTGACCGTCGAGGCGCAGCTGGGATCGCGGATCCTAGGGCGCGGCGCCGAGCAGCATGTCGGTGACGTTGCCGTCGGCGTTCAGCCGCATCACGATGTAGTCGCCGGCGTTTAGCAATGGCTCGTCGATTGCTTCCAGGCGGGCGATCCGCGTGTCGGCGGTGATCTGGAAGGTCTTCTGCGCGCCGGTGCTGCTCTGAATCGTGAGGGTGTCGGTGGAGACGCTCATGACGCGGCCCGAGAAGAGCACGTAGCCCGTCTTCGTCGTGTCGAAGCCGCTGAAGCCGCCTCGACTCAAGCCTGCAGCCGGCAGCGAGGCGTTATACGCTGCCGCGTTCTGGTCGAAGGCGTATCCGGCCGCGGGTTTGGGGTGCAGGGCGCGGCCGGCGAAGAAGCAGACGACGACGAGCGCGCCGGCGACGACGATCCAGGCGGCGAAGCGCTGGTTCGCGGTCACGGCGTCTGCACCCGATCGCCGGGGATCACCACGAATCCTGACAGTGTGAAGGTGGTATCGGCGTTGTCGGTGGCGCCGGCGTTGATCCAATCGCCGACTTTGATCGCTGACGCGGCGATTGGATCCAGCGCCTCGATCCCCTGGTTCTCGAGGTCGTTGAGTGGGTACATCTGCGGGCCGTTGCCATCATCGACCACGAGGTTCGGCGGCTCGGAGGACACGATACGGCCGCCTATGATGCGGCCGCCGCTATCGGAGGCGGAAGCTGGCTGCTCGGTCGCTACCGCGGCGGCGGGCTTCGGGTGCTGGTCGCCGGCGCTGAAGTAGCCTGCGGCCAGAGCAAGCAGACAGATGCCCAGTACGACCGAGGCTGGCAGGATGCTCCGGCGCAGTGTACGGATCATCGTGGTTCTTTGCTGAGGCTACGTGGTCAGTCGCCGAGAGCGGTCGGGTAGCCGAGGCCAATGACCTCTTCGACGTAGGTGGCGCGCCACTCCGGCTCTGGGATGCGCATGTTGTGCTCGCGGAACCAGCGGTGGTAGCTGAGATACTCTTCCTCGAGGCGGGCGCGCCACGCCATTTCCTCGTCGAACACTTCAGGCGCGACCTCCTCCAACCGGGCTTCGACCTCCTCGGGCGGCACGTCGAGGTCCTCCTGCCAGTAGTCGGCGATGTAGTCGAGGCACTCCTCGAGGTCCTTGCGGCAGTCCTCCATGAGGAGCGTCATCATGCCCTCCTGGTCGACCGGTCGAGCGCGCAGCCGCAGCTCGCGAGCGCAGCTATCGCAGAGGAAGACCAGCTTGCGGGACTCGCAGTCCTCTTTGTGAGTGCAGTTGGCGCACCGGGGCGCGTACTCGGCGGCCCAGGTGGCGCGAGAATACCCGGCGACGAGCTGGGGAGTTAGGATGCCGCAGCGGGGACAGCTGATCTGGTTGGAGAAGATGTCCTCGATTGCCTTGACCCAATCAAACTGCACGCCTCGTCTCCTTCGCCAGTGAGTCTGGAATCATGATAGCTACTGCCTTTGCGGTGTCAAACCGCGTCGAACGTGAACGGACTCACATTGAATTGTTTCAATAGAGCCGAAAGGCACTGCAGTGCAAGGCTGTCTCAGGGCCGTCCGGCCTTGACACCCTGGCCGGTTCAAATCAATATGTAAACGGACATTGACCGGTCGAATTAACAACAATGTCCGCCCAAAATCCGCAGGGAATGCGGTGCCACACAAGGGCTAGCTCAAGGAGGAGCGATAATGGCGTACGACTGGGGTTCTTGGTAAACCCAACTAGAAGGCGGACTACTAACAGGTAGTCCGCCTTTCATTTTGTCCTGTTTCGTTCCCTCATGCGGCCAGATTGGCAATGCCATGGAGTTCATCTCGCTCCTTGACCCAGATGTCATAGATGTCGAGGAACGCCTCCACCACCCTCGGATCGAACTGCGATCCACTGAACCGCAAGATTTCGTTCAACGCGTCCATCGTCGACAGGGCCTTACGGTACGGCCGGTCTGACGTCATGGAGTCGAAGGTGTCCACGACGGAGAAGATGCGGGCACCTAAGAGGATGTCTTCGTGCCCTAGACCACGGGGGTAACCCTTGCCGTCCCAGCGCTCGTGGTGCTCCAGGATGATCTCCGAGGCGCCCTCCAGGAACTTGACCTGGCGCAGCATGTTGTAGCCGATTTCGGGATGCAGGCGCATCAATCGCCACTCGTCGTCAGTCAGCTTGCCGGGTTTCAGTAGGATCGTATCGCTCACGCCGATCTTGCCCACGTCGTGCAGGAGCGAGCCGCGCTGCATGTCCACCCACTCCTGGGTGCCTTCAGTGACACCCATCTCCCGGGCGATGTCCATCATGTACCGCGAGACGCGCAACGAGTGGCCCTTCGTCTCCTGGTCGCGGGCGTCCAGCGCGTTGACTAACGCTTCCAGCGTATCGTCATAGCTGTTGCGTAGCTCGTCGCTGACGCGCCGGATCTCAAGGTTGGCGACTTGTAGCTGCTCGTTCTGGACCTTGAGCTTCTCGACGCTCTCCTCGGTCTTGTCCACGTACTGCTTCATCGTCAAGCGCATCATCAGTGCCGGGGTGACAAAGGCGGCAATGCCCAGCATGCCGAGTGCGACGTACGCAGATGCGAGTGCAAACCCGACGATTCCCAGGCCGACGTACTGCATTGCGAGCCACGAGTGCTGACTCCAGAACGTGGCGACCGTCTGCCTCGCGCTGACGAATTTCCAGACGGCGAGGAGGACGGCGTTGGTCACAAAGTCCGCTCCGGTTGCGGCGGCCACACCGAGTGCCATCGACACGCTAACCGTGGGCGGGGCCACTTCGGCGAACAGCTCGTACGCGCCGGCAGCTGCAACGTCGACGACGGTGAAGAGCGCGGCGTTGAACGCGAGATGCCGGTCCAGTTTGCCGTGGCGTACCCCCGGCCCTATGACCGCGAGTGGGCCGACAATGGCCGCGCCCGGCGCTCCGTAGAGCACGATGATCGTCAGGGTGATGACGAGGCCGACCGAGATGTAGCTGTCGCCGTAGATGACGATGGGCATGAGGCCGGCGAGGACATTGAGGCCAATCAGCAGGAAGAGCACCGCCATGTTGCCTTGGACCTGAGGTGCCTGCCAGACGATGAGCGGGACTGCGATGGCGAAGAGGAGGCCGGCATAGAGCAGCCCGCCATCAACGAGTGACCGCCCGGTCGCGGGTTCCGCTTCGGGCTGCTCCGGCGGGCTCTGGTCTCTGAATCGAAATCGGGCGGCCATTCCTAGCCTTTGCAGTTTTTTACCTCTACTCCTAAGTATCGACATCCACGAAAGCTTCAATACTCCCTACGCTGCGGTCTGGAACTCGCGAGTCAGCACTGAGCGCAGGCTGCCGAGGATGCGTTTATGCAGCTGGCAGACGCGAGACTCCGAGAGGTTCATCATCTTGCCTATCTCGTGGAACGGCATCGCTTTGCCGTAGCGCAACTGCACGATGGTGCGGTCGCGCTCCGAGAGGGAGTCGATTGCCAGGTTGAGGAGCTGCAGGTCGACCTGACGGTCCGTGGCCATGGCCGGGTCGGACAACTCGTCCTCGTCACAGGCCTCCCATGGTGCGGAGCCTTCACCAACGCGGTCGGTCATCATCTTCTCGAGGGAGACGACGCGAGCGCTGCCGTGGCCCATGATGCCGCGGACCTGCTCTTCCGGCATGCCCATCCGCACGGCGACTTCCTTCGTCGTTGGCCAGCGGCCGAGCATGATTGCCAGCTCCATGTGCGCGCGGTCCGTCTCGCGCGTGCTGCGCCGTAGCGAACGGGGCAGGACGTCCATTCGGCGTATGGCGTCCAGCACCGAACCGCGAATGCGGCGAATAGCAAAGCTTGCGAAGGTCGTACCCCGTTCGGGGTCGTAGTTGTCGACGGCCTGGATCAGCCCTTCGACACCGTAGGCAATGGCCTCTTCTCGATCCAGGGGACTGGATCCGGCTTCGTCTGTCATCCTGCCGACAACAAATGCCACCAGCGGCAGGTTTTGGAGAATCATCTCCTCGCGCTTGCTAGCCACTTGTTCCTCCCACCATTCGGAACGAGGCGCTTGGCAACGGGCAAAGAGAGAGGGATGCGCTGGCGGCCCTGGCTCTTCGACCAGTTGTCAGGTCTGTGACCTGACGCGCCTCGCATCCCTGCGTGACTTGCTATTCTGTTGTTCGCTTTGTCTTAGGTGAAGGTGACGAAATACCTCACATTAGACATAAACGACTCAGCCATACTGATATTACAGGCAAATTTGAGGAATATGCAAAGAAATTTTTACGTCATCCCTTCAGAGTAGGGGAGCGCCTGCCTGCCCTGTCCTCTTTCAGGATGTATCGTCAGCATTCTCTTCGCAAGGGCCGAACGTCGCGGGGCCATCCGCCTGTTCGGCCTGATTTCCCTGGGCTATAGTGCGCCAATCCGTTCCGCCACGCGCTGCGTTCGCGTACCATCCCATCTCATGAACGGCAGCCCGTATCGCCGCCTGATCTTCGTGATGATCGACGGCGCATCCTATGAGGTCCTGCGTGACCTCGTCGAAGCGGGCGAGCTGCCGGCACTCGCGGCGCTGGCCGAGGCTGGGGGCGGTGTCAAGAAGGCTGTCACCTGCTTCCCCTCGACGACGGGGCCGGCCTACATCCCGTACTTCATGGGTCTCTTCCCCGGCACGGCCAATGTACCGGGCTATCGCTGGTTATCGCGGCGGAGCTACGGTAACGGCGGTTCGCGCTGGACTCGCCCCTCGTTGGCCAGCTACAGCGGCCGGGAAGCGTTGGGCTTCGACCAGGATCTGCCACCGGACAGTCCCACCTGGTTCGATTACTTCGGCACGCGGCGCAACATCTTCAACATGCTGTTCCGCGGCGGCGACCCAAAGGACAACCTGACCCGGCGAAGCAAGCCGCTGGTGTACGCCATCGGTCACTACCTGCACCAATGGCATCTTGCCGACAAGGTCGCGGCGGCCGCCTTGCTGCGCGCCGTGCAGCAGGGCCCCGACTTCATTGCCTGCACATTCAACGGCGTCGACGGACACTCGCACGCAGCGCATTCGCGGCACGCCAAGGTCATCGAGTCCTACCGCACGATCGATCGCGCCATCGGCCAGGCGCGCGCCGAGCTCAAGCGCCTGGGCCGCGACGAGGAAACGTTGTGGGTGATCGGGAGCGACCACGGCCACTCGGCGACGCATACGCACATCGACGTGGCGCGCCTGCTCGACGAGTCGGGCCATTCCTGCCTCTACTACCCGCGCCTGTGGCGGCAGGATGCCCACTGCGCCGAGATGGTCTCCGGCAACGGCATGACGCAGATCTACTTCCGAGACGGCGGTGGCTGGGGCGAGCGCGTGCCGTGGGAGGAGATCGATGCCAAGGGCGTGCCCGAGACACTCCTGGCAGTCGACGGCGTCGACTTCGTGGCTGGGACGAGCTGGGACGGCTCGGTGCGAATGCGCAGCGCGACCGGGGAGGGCTGCATCCGCTGGGACGGCGGGCTGTGCGGCTACAGCTTCCGAGGCGTCGACCCGATCGGCTGCGGCGCCTTCGACTCGCTGGATCAGCAGCAGGTGCTGGACCTGACCTTCGACACCGCCAAGCCCGACGCCTGCCTGCAGCTGCCGCAGCTGTTCCGCGCCGAGCGTGCCGGCGACATCGCCGTCAGCGCCAAGCGTGGCTACGACCTGCGAGCCCGCTGGGAGGTGCCGGAGCATCGCTCCACGCACGGCGCGCTGCTGCCGGCGCAGATGCACGTGCCGGTGATCATGGGCCACCCCATCGTCGCTGACCACTTCCGCACCGCCGACGTCTTCCCCACGGTGCTGCGTCTCTTCGGTTACGAACCGTCCGCCGGGATCGACGGCGTAGCGCGGGTCTAGGGCACGTTGAGGTCTTGTCGATAGACCTCGGCCGGTCTACTATCGGGGCGCAATGTCGATCTGCGATATCGCGATACAGCAGCGGCTAGGCGCCCCGCAGAGGTCTTGAAATGCCGCGTGGCGAGAGGCTGACGCGGGATTTCTTCCTGGGGTTCATCCGGGTTCACATCCTGCATCACGCCGCCGAGGAGCCCATCTATGGGATGGAGATGATCGAGGAGCTGGGCCGCCACGGGTACGTCCTGAGCCCTGGGACGCTCTACCCGATCCTCCACAGCCTCGAGGCAGCAGGCTATCTCGTGAAGGACGAGCGCAACGTCGAGGGGAAAATCCGCAAGTACTACACGATTACCGGACAGGGGCGCGATGCTCTGGCGAAGGCGCGCGATCGCATTCGTGAGTTGGTGGACGAGGTGCTGGAGTAGCCGGCGTTTGGCAGGCGAGGTAGCACGGGCAATGCACCCGCGAAGGAAGGGTTCGCTGTGACAGATGATGCCGGGCTGGACGGGGAGCCATCACCTGTTGGTGAGGGCAGGCAACAGGGTAGCGCCCTCGAAGTCCTCATCGTCACCACGAAGCTGGGTTTAACTTCGTTTGGCGGTCCCATCGCGCACCTAGGCTACTTCCACAACGAGTACGTCGTACGGCGCAAGTGGATCACCGAGGAGGCCTACGCCGAGGTTGTAGGGATCGCGCAGGCGTTGCCGGGCCCGGCGAGCAGCCAGACCGGCATCGCGGTGGGCCTCCTGCGGGCGGGCTACCTCGGCGGTCTCATGGCATGGCTGGGTTTCACGATACCTTCGGCGATTGCACTGACTGCCTTCGGCTTCGGCGTCAGGCAGATCGGCAACGTCCAGAACCAGCACTGGCTGCACGGCCTCATGCTCGCGGCAGTGGCAATCGTCGCGCTCGCCGTCTGGAGCATGGCGCGTACGTTGGCGCCCGACAAAGAGCGCGCGACGATTGCGATTCTCGCGGCCATCGCCATGCTGAGCTGGCAGACCGCCATCGCACAGGTCGTGGTGATCGTCACGGCAGGGCTCATAGGCTGGAGGTTGTTTCATAACGTTGCGTCCCCACCAGACGCGCACATCAAGGCGCCGGTTGGCCGCAACGCGGCGATTGCTTGCCTGGCGGTGTTCTTCCTCCTGCTGGGCGCGTTGCCGTTGCTTTCCAGCCTGGCCGACAGCCAGGGCCTGCGTCTCTTCGATGCCTTCTACCGTTCTGGAGCGCTCGTGTTCGGCGGTGGCCACGTCGTCTTGCCTTTGCTCGACCGAGCGGTGGTGACGCCGGGCTGGGTGACGCGAGACGACTTCCTGGCCGGCTACGGGGCCGCACAGGCCGTGCCTGGGCCGCTGTTCACGTTCTCGGCCTATCTGGGTGCGGTCACGAAGCCCAGTCCGTCGGGCGTAGCCGGCGCAACGATCGCGCTGACCGGCATCTTCTTGCCATCGTTTCTGCTGATTTTTGGCGGACTGCCCCTCTGGAGTGCCTGGCGACATCATCCCGGCTTCCAGGCCGCCTTGCGAGGCGTCAATGCAGGCGTCGTCGGGTTGCTGCTCGCGGCGCTCTACCAGCCGGTGTGGACCAGCGCAGTTGGAAAGGCCTCCGACTTCGCCATCGTCGTGGCAACGTTTGGCCTACTGGCGTTCTGGAAGCTGCCGCCCTGGATGGTCGTCGTCTTTGCCGCAGCCGCAGCTGAAGTGGTGAGCGCCGTCTCCTAGAAGGCGGAGCGGGCGAGCCTTTCTGGCCTCGCCCGCTCTTGCTGAAGGCCGGCAGTTGCCTGCTACGCGCCGCCCTTCACCATGCGGTAGGCGCCGGCCGGCGTGCGGCCCTCGAGGCGCTCGATTTCGAGCACAAGGGCTGCGCCCTTCTTCTCCGAGTCGGCCTTCTGCTCGTTGGCGTGCATCTCCGTGTATACCTTCTCGCGGCCGGCTTCGGACTCGTCCACCGTGCCGACGGTGCGGAAGTTCAGCGTCGTCCGCGTCTCGGCGATGCGGACCATAACGCTGATGCGTGGGTTCTTCTGCAGCGCCTTGAGCAGGCCGCCCTGGCGGTTGCGCACCCACAGGGCGAGCTGGTGGTCGCTGTGGACGTGGCAGCTGCCGCGGATCGAGAGGCTGGGCTGTCCTTCCTCGTCGACGTAGGCGACGAGCGGCGGCGCGCCGGCGTCGTAGGCGCCGTTGACGGCCTCGATAATGTCGTCTGTGAGCTTGACGTCGGTAACTGGCGGTGGTGGGGGTGGTGCGGGCGGTCGTTGTGCTTCTGACATGCTTCCTCCTCTGCTGCGCTTGATTATCTCCACCGTGTCGATAAACTCAAGCGCCGCAGCCCAGATTTGCCCTGGCGCGGATGCGTAGCTACTATCCAGCAAGCATGTCTGACATGAGCCGTTCTCGCGCCGAGCAGCACTTCCCATGATGAACCCGGTCTACGACGTTGTCGTGGTCGGTGGCGGCAACGCTGCCCTCTGCGCCGCGATGGAGGCGCGAGACGCCGGCGCTAGCGTCCTGATCATCGAGGCGGCGCCGGAGTGGCAGCGCGGCGGCAACAGCCGTCACACGCGGAACGTGCGTCACATGCACATCGGTCCCGTCGGGCGCCTGAGCGGCACCTACGATGAGGACGAGTTCTTCCGCGACCTCTTGCAGGTCACGGGCGGCGAGACCGATGAAGACCTGGCCCGTTTCACGATCCGCTCCTCCGAAGACCTGGGCGAGTGGATGCCCAGCCACGGCGTGCATTGGCAGGGCGCCCTCAGCGGCACGCTGCAGCTCTCGCGCACCAACGCCTTCTTCCTGGGCGGCGGCAAGGCGCTGCTCAATGGCTACTACGCAACCTGCGCCCGCATGGGCGTCGACGTGGTCTACGACTCCGAGGTTACGGACCTCGAGCTGCGAGATGGCGTGCAGCACCCGCATTCGTTGTTCGTCGAGAGGTCGGGCGGGCGCCAGGAGGTGCAGGCGAAGGCGATCGTGGTAGCGTCCGGCGGCTTCGAGGCGAACCTGGACTGGCTGGGGTTGTACTGGGGCGACGCGGCCCAGAACTTCGCCATCCGGGGCACGCCCTTCAACCGCGGCCGCATGCTGCGCGTGCTCCTCGATCACGGCGCCAAAGCGGTCGGCAACGAGCGCGAGTTCCACGCCGTCGCCGTCGACGCGCGCGGGCCGCAGTTCGACGGCGGGATCGTCACGCGCCTCGATACGGTGCCGTTCGGCATCGTGCTCAATAAGTACGGCAAGCGCTTCTCCGACGAGGGCTTTGACATCTGGCCCAAGCGCTACGCCGTCTGGGGCGGCCTCATCGCCCGCGAGGACGACCAGATCGCCTACTCGGTGGTCGATTCGCGCATGGCGTCCGAATTCATGCCCTCGGCCTTCCCGGCGATGCAGTTCAACACGATCCACGACATGGCGCTCGCCTTCGACCTCGACCCGGAGGTCGTCGAGCAGACCATCGCCGAGTACAACGCGGCGGTGAAGCCCGGCACCTTCGACCCTACGAAGCTGGACGACTGCCACACCGAGGGCCTGGAGCCGGCCAAGAGCCACTGGGCCGTCAAGATTGAGGAGCCGCCCTTCATCGCCTACCCGCTACGGCCGGGTATCACCTTCACCTACTATGGCCTCGGCGTGAACCGCGAGGCGCACGTGCTCTCCGAAGGAGGCAGCCCGATGCCGAACCTGTTCGCGGCGGGCGAGGTAATGTCGGGCAACATTCTGGGGCGCGGCTACATGGCCGGCTTCGGCATGACGATCGGCAGCGTCTGGGGACGCATTGCCGGAAGGGAGGCGGCCAAGAGTGCCCTCGTCTGACCTGATCAACGAAGCCGAACGGCAGATGACGATCTGCAACGCCTGTCGCTACTGCGAAGGCTACTGCGCCGTCTTTCCTGCCATGGAAAGCCGCCGTACCTTCAACGCCGAAGACCTTATCTACATGGCGAACCTCTGCTTCGAGTGCCGCGCCTGCTACTACGCCTGCCAGTACGCGCCGCCGCACGACTTCAAAATCAACATCCCCGAAGTGCTCTCCGAGCTGCGGGTCGAGACCTACCGCGACTTCACGTGGGGTAGCCTGCTGACGCGCCTCTTCCAGGGCAACCGCGGCGCCGTCTCACTCACGGTCGGCTTCTTCGTGGCGCTGATCTTCGGCTCCGTGCTCCTCGTGCAGGGCTCCGACGTCCTGTTCAAAGCGAATACGGCCTCGGGCGCCTTCTACGATGTCATCCCCTATTACGCCATGGTCGTCCCGGCGATGCTGCTGTCGATCTACGGCGCCGGTGCGCTGCTGATCGGCGGCATGCGCTTCTGGCGCAGTACCGGCGCGCGCCTCGGAGAGTTGTTCGACGGCAAGTCGTTCGCCAAGGCGACGCGGGACGCCTTCGGCCTCGAGTACATGAAAGGCGGCGACGCGGGTGGGTGCTTCTACCCCGACTGGCGCACGTCGAGCGCGCGACGCTGGTCGCACCACCTCGTGTTCTACGGCTTCCTCTTCGCCTTCGCCTCGACTTGCGTGGCGGCGCTCTACCACAACTTCCTCAACCGCGAGTCGCCCTACGGCTACACGAGCTGGCCCGTGGTGCTCGGCGTCATCGGCGGCGTGATGATCGCCCTGGGCGTCGTCGGGCTGCTGTGGCTCAAGTCGAAGGCGGACTCGGCGCCGGCCTATGAGCGCATGCTCGCCATCGATCACGTCTTCCTCGTGATGCTGCTGCTCACCAGCCTGACGGGCCTGCTGCTGCTGGTCATGCGGCAGTCGGCGATCATGGGGACGCTGCTTTCGGTGCACTTGGGCGTCGTCGCGGCGCTCTACCTGACGATCCCGTACGGCAAGTTCGCGCACGTTGTCTATCGCTACGCGGCCCTGATCCGGTACCAGATCGAACGCGCCCGTCACGCGGCAGCGCATGCCAGCGCCTGACGAGCACATGATCGCTGCACTTCGACACCGCGTGGCGTACTATGGCGCCGGATTCAAGCAGAGGAGGACGGAATGACGCAGGAAGAGTCGCTGATCACGGACGAGATGCGGGCCATGATCGGCGTCGAGGGCAAGCCCGCCGTCTATGAAGTCGACAAGACCGGCATCCGCATGTTCGCCCGCGCCGTCGGGCACACGGACCTCGTCTTCTATGACGAAGCCTATGCGCGCGGCAATGGGCATCGCGGCCTGATCGCGCCGCCGGGGTATCTGGGCACGGCCGTCTATTCACCGAACAACGCGCCGAGCGGTCCCGGGAATCAGGCGCCGGGGCAGAGGCGCATGCTCAGCCTCAACGGCGGCACCGAGTACGAGTACACCGGCGTCGAGATCGCGGCGGGCGACACGCTGACGGCGGTGCAGAAGATCGTCAGCATGGACCAGCGCTCCGGCAGCATGGGCCCCATGGTCATCACGCGCCGCGAGACCACCTACACAAACCAGAACGGCGAGGTCGTGGCGCGAGCCTACGGCACCAACCTGCAGATGCCGGCGAAGGAGGGCTAGGCGATGGCTGACCAGGTTTACTGGGACGACGTCAAGGAAGGCGAGGAGATCCCGCCGCTGGTAAAGAAGTGCAGCACGCAGCAGCTCGTCTTCTGGGCGGCCGGCTCGGGCGACTTCTACCAGATCCACTACGACGAGCGCTTCGCCAAGAGCACCGGCCTGCAAGACATCATCGTGCACGGCGCGCTGAAGAACGCCTTCCTCGGCCAGCTGCTGCACGACTGGGTCGGCGACGCGGGCCGCATCGTGCGCTACGGCTGCTCCTATCGCGGAATGGACTTCACGGGGCAGGAGATCATCTGTCGCGGCACCGTGAAGCGCAAGTACGAAGAGGACGGCGAGCACCGCGTCGAGCTCGAGATCTGGACCGAGCGCGGCAAAGCCGACGACGACGGCCGCCCCAAGGCTGACGCAGGGCAGAAGACTACGCCCGGCGACGCTATCGTGGCGCTGCCGACACGCAGCTAGCCATTTCGTTTCGCAGAGGAGCAGGAGGCGCCTCGGTCACGCAGGCCGAGGCGCCTTTGTGTTCGTCAGCCGGACGGCTGGTTGCGTTGCATGACGTACTGGGTACCGGCGTGGTCGTTGTCGATGAACCACTGGTACTCGGCGTCCGTGTAGCCCAGGAGTTCCTTGTAGACGTAGTCGTTGTCCTGGCCGAGGGTGGGAGCTGCCCGGCGGATGTCGAGCGGCGTCTTCGACATCTTGCCAATGATCGGTTTCAGGTACGTGTGCGTACCGATCATCTTCAGCGTCACGTCCTGCCAGACGTCGCGGGCCTGCAGGTGGGGGTCGGCGTAGATCTCGTCCGGCGTCATCACCGGCCCCGCGGGAACGCCGGCAGCCTGCAGCGCGTAGAACGCGTCGACGTGATCCTGCTCGCGCGTCCAGGCGCCGATCTCGACGTCGAGGGCGTCCTGGTTGCGGTAGCGGCTGAGGCTGTCGGTGAAGCGCGGGTCGTCCGCCAGCTCCGGTCGGCCGATGACCCCGCACAGAGCGCGGAACTCCGCGTCGCTGCCGCAGGAGATCGTTAGCCAGTCGTCCTCGCCGGCGCAGCGGTAGACGTTCTGCGGCGCGCGGCTCGGGTGGCGGTTGCCGTAGGTGCCCTGCACGCGGCCGTTCATCGAGTAGTCCATGTAGGCCTGGCTGTAGGCTTGCGCTACCGCTTCTGCCTGCGAGAAGTCGATGAGCTGCCCCTTGCCGGTGCGCTTCTTGTGGTATAGCGCCGTCAGCACGGCGAAGGCGCCGAGCGAGCCGGCAGCCGCGTCCGAGTACAGCACCGTGGCGTTGTGCGTGGGGTCCATGTCGGCGTAGCCGCGCAGCATGCCGTGGCCCATGACGCCCTCCATGTTGGCGCCGTAACCACGGTAGTTGCGGTAAGGCCCAGTGCGGCCGAAGGCGGGCATCGAGAGCATGATCAGCTCGGGGTTGTGCTGCTTCAGCGTCTCGTAGTCGATGCCCAGCTTGTCGACGACGCCGAGGGCGTTGTTCTCGATGAAGACGTCGCTCCTGGCCGCGAGACGGTAGAACACCTCACGGCCCTCGGGCCGGGTGAGGTCGGCGGTCATGCTCAGCTTGCCGCGCGCCATCGTGTTCCAGTTGCGACTCACGTCCCAGGGACCGGCTTCGGGCGGGATCGTGGCGCCGTGGGCGCGCATCCGGTCGATCGAGAGGTTCATGCCGCGAATCAGCGTGTCCCAGCGCTGCAGCGACTCGACGCGGATCACCTCGGCGCCCATGTCGCAGAGCAGGTACGCGGCGAATGGACCCGACCAGACGACGGTCATGTCGATGATGCGGACGCCTTCCAGCGGTAGCTTTGCCATCGTTAGATCGCCCCCTGCTCTCGTAGTCGCACGACGTCCTCGTTGCCGTATCCCAGCGTCGCCAGCACCTCGGCGGTGTGCTCGCCCAGCAGCGGCGCTCGGCCGGCGCGCCACGGCGTCTCCATCATGCGGAACGGCGCGCCGGGATAGCGCAGCGGGCCGGTGTACGGGTGGTCGATCTCGACCAGGAATCCGCGATCGAGGGCGTGCGGGTCGCGGAAGACGTCCTCCGTCGTGTTCACGGCGGAGCAGAAGATGCCGTATGTCTGGGCCATCTCCATCACGTCCTGCTTCTTGCGGCCGTCCAGCCACTGGAGCAGTGTGACGACGACCGTCTCCTTCGAGTCCGGCTTCGTCGGATTGTTGAGCTCAGGGTCGTCCGCCAGGTCGGGGCGCGCGATCATCTCGCAGATGCGCTTCCAGGTGCGCGGGATGCTGTAGAACTGTACGTAGCCGTCCGTGACCGGCAGCGTCGGCGAAAACCCTGACGACGACTCCAGGTGGCGCACGGGCAGGTCGCCGGTGTGCTGAAAATCGGTCAGGTTGGTCAGGGAGCGGTCCTGGTTGCCCGTCATGATCTCGTGTAGCGACAGGTCCAGGTGCTGGCCGATGCCGTGCAGCGTCGCGCCCATGAACGCGCCCATTGTGGCCGACGCGGCGACGGTGCCGCAGAGGAACTGCTCGACGGTCATGCCGAGTTTGACGGGCTCGCGGTACTCCTCACCGGTCTGGTACATGCTGCCGCCCATGGCGTACAGCGTGATCTCGGTGGCCTTGTAGTCACGGTAGGGCCCCGTCTGGCCGTAGTTCGAGATCGACGTCATTGTCAGCTTCGAGTTCAGCGCTTCCAGCGCCGCGTACTCGAGGCCGAGCGAAGGCATGACGCGCGGAGAGAAGCTCTCGACGACGATGTCGGCGTCGCGCACGAGGTCGCGGAAGACATGCTTGCCGGCCTCGCTCTTCAGGTTCAGCGTGATCGAGCGCTTGTTGGTGTTGAGGTGCAGGAAGAGGCCGGAGCCTTCAAGGTGCGGCGCGTCGTGGAAGAAGGGGCCGATGCGTCGCGCCGGGTCGCCGCCGTCCGGGCGCTCGATCTTGATCACGTCGGCGCCGTAGTCCGCGAGCAGCTTCGTGCAATACGGCCCCGCGATGTAGTGCGTGAGGTCGATGACGCGGACGCCTTCGAGGGCGGCTGGCAAGGTCTGGGAGGTCATCCGGCACTCTCCGTCATTGGTTCAGCCGTCCGGCGTCGGTTCGACGGTGCTTGGACCGCTGTCGTGTACTCGCCAGGTTCGCTCCACATCGCTGGTGCGCTGTTTCGCCCCCGCCCCACCAATTGTGGAGAACTGAGGGGAGACCCCTCAGACTCCCCCCGCAGGGGCTTCGCCCCCACTGGCCCCACTGGCGTGGGAGGTCTACTCAGTCTCGCTGCGATGCTCATGGCTTACAGCACGATGCCCGTGGCGCGCATGCCCTCGATCTGGCTGGCAGTGTAGCCGAGCTCGGCCAGGATCTCCTTCGTGTGCTCGCCGAGGCCGGGACTGGAGCGGCCCTCCGGCGGGTGCTCCGACGCCGAGAACTTGATCAAGGCGCCGGGATGCTCGACGCGCCCGCTCTCGTGGTGCTGGCCCGCGACGGTGTAACGATTGACGATGGGCTGCACGTCCTCGAAGAAGCGGCGCTCGTACCCGGTCACGACCGGAGCGCAGGGCACGGCGGCGGCTTCGAGGTCCGCCAGCCACTCGCTTGCGTTGCGCGTCAGGAACAACTTCTCTAGCTGCTGCGTGAGGACGGTCGCGTTCGTCTGCCGCGCGACCGGGTCGGCGAACAGTGGGTCGGAGCGCAGGTGAGTCATGTCGGGCAGGCTGAGCAGGTTGAACCAGCGCTCCTGATCGTCCTCGACCAGGAGGAAGATCCAGTCGTCGGCGCACTGGTACATGCGGTCCAGCGGCCCGAAGCCGTTCTGCCCCTCGTCGGGCAGGGGGCGCGATGGGCGTCCCGGGTAGCGAGTGAACGCCTCGCCGTTGACGAAAATACCGGAGCGCAGCAGCGACAGGTTGAGGCACTGGCCGCGGCCGCTTTTCTCGCGGGCGAACAGCGCGAACGTCACGGCGGCCGCCTGCATCATCGCCGTCGTGTAGTCCGTCACGGCGATGCGGAGGAAGACGGGCGGGTTGTGCTCGCCGCCCTGGGCTCGCTCGATTCCGGTCATCGCCTGCAGCAGCGGGTCGAAGCCGGGACGATGCGCGTAGGGGCCACTCTGGCCGAAGGCGCTTACGCTGGCGAAGACGAGGCGTGGGTTGATCTCGGCCAGCTTCTCATAGCCGACGTGGAGGCGGTCCATGACGCCGGGACGGAAGTTCTCGATCAGTACGTCGGCGTTGCGCACGAGGCGGTACATGACCTCCTGCCCCTCCGTGGAGCGCAGGTTCAGCGCCAGGCCGCGCTTGCCGTAGTTGAGGCCGTAGAAGCTGGTTGCGACGCTCGATCGCGTCATTTCGCCGGTGAGCGGCTCGATCTTGATCACGTCGGCGCCGGACTGCGCCAGCAGGGCGCCGCCGAAGGGTCCAGCGATGACCTGCGACAGGTCGAGGGCCTTGATGCCTGCGAGCGGCTGCGTCACGCGATCACTCCGTCCTGGCGCAGGCCCGCGATCTCCTCATCGCTGAGGCCGGCTTCGCGGCAGATGGCGTCCGTGTCTGCCCCGGCCAGCGGTGCGGGCGTAGGCATAGTCCATTCCTCGTCTGAGAAGCGGACGATCTGGCCCATCTGGTCTATCGGGCCGAGGGTGGGATCCGTGAGGTTGATAATCAACCACTGGTCCTGCACCTGCGGGTCGTCAAAGAGCGCCTCGGTGGGCTGCGCTTCGGCGTAGGGGACATCCTTCTCTTCGAAGAGCTCGGCCCATTCGCCGTAGGGCCGCGTCTGCATGCGTTCCGCGACCTTTGTCTTGATCTCGTCCTGGTGCTCGACCGCCGCGGGCGTGCCAAAGCCGAGGTTGGACATTTCTGCCTCGATGTCGAGTGTCTGGATGGCGCGCTGCTGAAAGTCGGTGGAGAGACAGCCGAACTGCAGCCAGCGGCCGTCGGCGCACTCGTAGACGCTGTAGAAGGGCCGGTCGCCGGTGGGGCCGCGCCTCAGGCCGGCGCGGGCGTTGATCGGGCTGCCGTTGCTGACGCTGACAATGCCGGCGTGAAACGCAAGGGCCCCGGCCAGCAGCGAGGTCGTCACCTCCTGGCCTCGGCCGCTTTGCTCTCGCATGTAGAGCGCCGTGCCGATGCCCTGCAACGCCAGTAAGGCGGCGCCGATGCTCGGGACAGGCAGTGTCAGGAAGGTGGGGCCGGGGCGCCAGCCGGGCTGGTCGTAGACGCCGTAGCGCGCCGAGACGACGTGGTCGGCGGCCCAGGAGCGCGCCATGGGGCCCTCGTCGCCATAGCCCGTGATGCGGCACCAGATCAGGCGCGGGTTCACGGCTGCCAGCTCCTCGTACGTCATGCCGACAGGATCGACGCCGTCGAGGCCTGGTTCGCTGAGCAGCACGTCGACGTTTGTGGCGAGACGCAACAGCAGGTCGCGTCCGTCGGGGCGTGAGAGGTCGATGGCGATGCTGCGCCGGTCGCGCAGCCAGACGAGGTCGTCAGGAGCCTGGCGCAGGCTACCGGGCTGGTCGACGCGGATGATGTCGGCGCCGAAGTCGGAGAGGAGTAACGCGCAGCGGGGTCCCGCCATGCCGCGCGTGACTTCGAGCACTTTGAGGTCGCTCAGCGCGCCCATCTACCAGGAGTCGTCGTGCGCGCGCCGCCGCGAGGGCCGGTTGGCGCCGGCGGGGCCGTTGAAGCTCTGAATGAGGTCCAGGTACTCGATCGCGCTCTCGCCCTCGGCGCGCAGGCCGGTCTGCGATCGCTCGACGCGGTGCATGGCGAAGCGGCACCAGTCGCTGGCGCTGCCGTAGATGCCGTCCGGCGAACCTTCCGGTCCCCAGCTCCAGATGTCGCCGCCGGGAGACGTCAGCTCGACGTAGAGGGGCGTGGTCGGCAACTCCTTGCCGCGTCGGTAGTAGACGAAGGGCCGCGAGATATAGGCGAGGTTGGCGACGTGGCGCAGCCGGTTCGTGTCGACGGCCGGCGTACCGGTGGCGTCGTGTAGGTCGAGGCCGTAGGACCAGTACTCGGTGAGGCGCACGGCGGCGAGCGACAGCACGCTCATGGTCTCACCGGCCCAGGGTACCTCCTCGTCTCCCTCCTGCATGAGGATGACGGCCATCATGCGGTGCGCGGCGTCGCGCCACCAGTCGAGCAGCGCTTCTGGGCGGCGGGCGCGCCACGAGCGCATCGTCGCCGAGAGGCCGCCGGAGGGCCGGCGCGGCGCCGGCGGCCGGTCCGGCGTCAGCACGCTGACCGTTGCGATCTCGTCTGTCTCGACCAGGTTGACGGTGCGATCACGTAGCGACCAGCCGTCGAAGCTGCTGGGCCAATCCCATGCCTCGGCGGGCAGGCGGGAAAGCTGATTGTCCAGGACCTGGCGTTCGGCTGCGAGGTCCAGTGTCATCTCGGTGATCGTCGGTCGCTTCATGCCCCAGTCCTCCAAAGCGCCCCGGCTTGGTGGCTTGAATCGATAGTATGACGAATCGCCGCGGCTTTGCGAAAGCCGAAGCAAAGGTTTTTGGTGGCCTTACTCGCCGCGGACGGGGCGAAACAGCATCAGGTCGTCGCCTTCGTGCAGGACGGTGTCGCTGCTCGCCAGGGCGCCGTTGACGGCGAACGTCACCTGCTCGTTGGGGTCGAAGCGCAGGTGGCGCAGCAGGCCGTGCGCCGTCACGCCGGCAGGCGCCTGCACATGGACGATGTCGGCTTCGTCCGACTCGATGTAGCGGCGCAGGTCGCAGAACAGCTTGAGGCTCAGCGTAATAGGGGAAGCGCCTTCGACGGTGCCGGACGGTGCATGCTGCTCAGACATGTCGCCCTACGGTACTACGCCGCGCCGGACAGGCAACAGACACCGATCCTAAAGGGCGCCCCGTCTATCATTGCGAGGTGCGGAACGAAGCAATCCTGGACGTGACGTGCGTCTAGAGGCACCGTCCAGGATTGCATGGCTGCCGCTCGCGATGACGATGCGGCTCGGCGCTACGAGTTGCGCTTGCTGATGAAGTGCCGCCAGTACATGGCATAGATCAGCGCCAGGCCGATCGTGGCGACGACGAGACGGCCTTCAATCGACCTGGGATCGAAGCCGATGTCCTTGAAAGGGATCAGGGCTGCGGCCGCGAAGGCGACGACGGCCAGCACCGTGTAGTCGAGAGCAAAAGCGAGCATCCGTGACTTGCGCATAGGTTCCCTCCTGTGCGTCCTAACAGGTTCCGTAGGGTTCGATAACCATCCTCTGGCTGCCGGCCAGATCCAGCCCGTTCGGTGCGATTAGCTGGAAGAACGGAATGACGAGGTCGTGCTTGTAGGTGACCTTCACCTGCACCGCGTCGCAGGGACCGCCCGCGTCGTTCGCCGTGGCCGGGTCGGCGTAGTCGGGCGCCGACCAGCTCTCGATGCTGACGGAGACGGCGGAGCCGTTGAGGCCGCCGCCACTGAGACCGGTCGTCGCCTGCTTCGCGGTCGCGACGATGCACGCTTCGCGACCCGTCGCCAGGCCGTCACAGTCTTCACGACCGGTGACGGCGTAACGGGCCGCTTCGCGGGCGGCGTGCTGTACCGTGGTCCACGATTGGAAGATGCGCGCCGCCTCGATGACGCCGAAGACCAGCATGAAGAAGACCGTGGCGCAGAGGGCGAATTCGACCAGCGCCTGACCGCGTTCGAGGTTGCGAGAGCGTCTGTTCCGCTTCGACATTGCCGTCTCCTATTCCACCAGCCGCTGCGACAGGCGCTGTGCGATCAGTTTGAAGATGCCCGGCAGGGATTCGGCGGATGGCGCGTTAAAGAAGTGGTCATTGCTGCCCGCCGTGGACGTTGCCATGCACTTGAGCAGGTTGAGGTCGCCGGTATCGGAAGAGCTGTGCCGGTTGCTACCCGTACCTATTTGGGTTGGATCGCAGAGGGCGCTGCTTGCCGGCCCGTCGACGCCGTAGCCGATGACGTAGATCTCGATGTCTTGGCCGGCGAAGTTGTTCGCGAGCGTATCTGTCTTGCTGTCCTGCACATCGATGGACGAATCGCTGTCACTGAGCAGGTTGCAGTTGTAGGTCGATGGTGCGCTTGCGCCCGGCCAATCCTCGGTCGTCCCGTTCTGGGGCGTGTAGAGGCCGTTGTAGAGGTTGTCGCCGTCGGTCAGCATGATGATGACCTTGCGCGCGTCCGCTCTTGTACCGGTGCCGTCGAGCACCTGCTCGCCGAGCTGCAGGCCGCGGCAAAGATTGGTGCCGGAGCCGCCTGCGCCGGTGAGGTTGCCCATCACGGTCTGAATGTGCGCCGTGTCGTTGGTGAGCGCGCTGGTCGATGCTTCGTGGATGCAGGCGTTGGAGCCCGTCGCCATGAAGCAGCCCCGGAAAGGCATGAGGCCGACCTGCACGGCGTCGTTGGATGTGTCCACGCCGAGGATGTTGAGCAATTCCAGGGCGCCATCTCGTTCCCCTTTGATCGGGCAGCCTGAGTTGGTCTGAGAGCCATTGCAACCCTGCTTCATGGTGCCCGTGTCGTCCAGGACGACAGCGATGTCCAGCTTGTCGGCGCCGCCGCCAGCGACCGCGTGCGCCTTGACCTCGGCTGAGTCGCCGATGCCGGGCAGCAGCGAGATGAAGTGCAGCTTGACGGACTTGCTCGCCTCGATGCGCACCTGGCCCTCGGCCGGGAAGCTGACGTTGTCGAGTTGTGCCGCCGGTTCGTTGCGGTTCAGGTAGTCGGCCGCCGTGGCGCGGGCCGTCGTCGTGTCGGGCAGGTCGGTCGTCGCTGCCAGCGCGGCGGCGTCGACGGCGCGCACCAGCTGTGCACGGTTGACGAACATCATGCCCACGTCGACGGCGAGGCCGCAGACGGACAGCAGCATGACGAGCATGAGAGCGAAGGCGACGAGAATCTGGCCGTCCTCGTTCTGCTTGTGGTTTCGATTAGCTGTGAGACGTCGCAGCATGACCGTCCTCACGAGGCCTGTGGCGTGCGCATCGTCGTTTCGGTGCACATGCGCAGGGTGCCCGACAAGACGCCGCGGATCCCGCCCAGCAGCAGCGGGTGGTCGTAGCAGACGTTGACCTTGACCGAGCTCGTGCTGCCGGTGCCGTCGTGGGTGATGCAGATGCCGGCGCTGCCCGGCGAGCAGGAAGACGGCAGCGGGTTAGTAAGCTTCGCCGTCTCTTTCTCCACCAGGCTGCGGATCGAGGCGTCGTCGGCGGAGGCAGCGCCCAGGCGGGCGCCGTCACGGCTGGCGTTGATCACCGTGAGGTACGAGTTCAGCCCGCTGCCGAGCTCCGCGATACCGAGGATGAGGAGGATGAGGATTGGGGCGATGAATGCCAGTTCGACAATCGATTGGCCCCGTTCGCCGCGAGTGGCCATAGATGGCTCCTTCCGTCCGTCGAGCTCTTTCGTCCATGTATTGGCCACGGAACGAAAAAGCCCGCCCTTCCGTGGGAAAGGCAGGCCGGTCGGTTTCGCCACTGGCTCCCCGACACCACAAGGCGACCATGTTTGGTGTCGGCTCAATGCCCCCGGCTATTCGGTTGACATCCCTGGGTTCGTACGAAGGCTCCGTCCTTCGCCGGGTTCCTTCCCGTCGGTCGATTGTGATCCGTACATCAGACAAAACGCCGCCTCCTCGGATGCGTTACAGCGTTGCGGAGACGAGATGCCACCGGGGTGAGTGGGACGGTTGTCATTCTGAGCGGAGCGAAGAATCTCCCCTCGGACAACGCGACGTTTGCAAGACGACGCACCGACCAAGATTGCTTCGTCGCCGCCGCTCCTCGTAATGACGGACGCGCTGGTGGTCCTTCGATGACGATGAGCAAGAACGACCCGTAAGCGTTTCGTAAGGAAGGAACGGTACACTTTCCGTAACGACAATGAGCGATCGCATCCTGGTAGTCGAAGACGAGCCGATGGTGGCCGAAGTCGTGGACCGCTACCTGCGGCACGATGGTTTCGAGACGCTGCTCGTCGCCGACGGTGATGCCGCCCTCGCTGCCCTGGACGGCTACATGCCCGACCTGATCGTGCTTGATCTGATGTTGCCCGGCGTGGATGGCTGGGAAGTCTGCCGCCGCGTGCGGGCGCGGGGCGAGACCCCGGTGATCATCCTCACGGCGCGGGGTCAGGAGTCCGACAAGCTACTCGGCCTCGGCCTGGGCGCCGACGACTACGTGACCAAGCCTTTCAGCCCGCGCGAGCTGGCGGCGCGCGTCCGCGTGGTGCTGCGCAGGGCGAAGACGGTGCCGGCGACGGACAGCGACTGGCTGCGCTTTGGCGACCTGCGCATCAACGAGCGCACTCGGGCCGTCGAAGACGAACGCGGGCCGCTCAACCTGACGGCGCGCGAGTTCGACCTGCTGCTGCTCATGGCGCGCCATCCCGGTCAGGTGTTCACGCGCGAGCAGATCATGGACGCGGTCTGGGACTACGATTTCGAGGGCGACGCCAGTACCGTGACGGTGCACATGCGCCGCCTGCGCAGCAAGCTGGAGGAGGACCCGTCACGGCCGCGGCACGTCAAGACGGTTTGGGGCGTGGGGTACAAATTTGAGCCGTAGCCTGGCCATTCCTGCACGAATCTCCCCCGTCCGGTTGCTAGTCACTGCCGTGCTGTCGTTGGCTGCTGGCCTTGCGGCGGCGACGGCGCTGTTCATCGTCACGATGTCGCCGCCCACCGGCGATATCCTCCATCTCGCCAGCTATCTTGCCGCAACCGGCGCCGCTTCCCTGCTGGTGGGCTGGCTGGTCATGACCAACCCGATCGCGGACCGGCGCCTCACCCTGCGGCGCAAGGTCTTCGCCATCACCGTCGTTGGCGGCGTTGCCGGGCTGCTCAACATCTTCATCGTCTCGCAGCTCATGTTCATCTCCACGGCGCACGACCTCAAGGTGCTGGTCGCAACTCTTGGCTTCAACGTCTTCGTCACAGCGGCTTTCGGCAGCCTCGTCGCTGCCTCGGCGGCCAGCCGGCTCGAGTTCGTGACCGGCGCCGTGCGGTCGCTCTCCGAGGGCGACTACGACATGCGTCTCGAAGTCGGCGGCGGCGACGAGATCGCCGGGCTGGCGCGCAACGTCAACCATCTCGCCGAGCAGCTGCAGGCGGCCGAAGACGCGCAGCGCTCGCTGGAGCAGGAGCGGCGCGAGCTCACCGTCGCCGTGTCGCACGACCTCCGCACGCCGCTGGCCAGCCTGCGCGCCATGGTCGAGGCATTGGCCGACGGCATCGTCACGGACGAGGCCGAGGAGAAGCGCTACTTCACGACGATGCGGCGCGAGATCGATCGTCTCAGCCGCCTGGTCGACGACCTTTTCGAGCTCTCGCAGATCGACAGCGGCGCCCTCGCCCTGCAGCGCAACCTGCTGCCGCTGGAGGAGATCGCTGCCGAGGTCGTCGAGGCGATGCAGGCGCAGGCGCGGCAGCACGGCATCGAGCTGACCCTCTCGCGCTTTGGGAGCCTGCCGCGCACGATGGTAGACGGGCCGCGCATCGAGCGCGCCATCGCCAACTTGGTGCGCAACGCGCTGGAGCATACGCCCGATGGCGGCCGCGTCGAGGTGAGGTTGCGCGACGAGGACGGCTGGATCGCGCTGGACGTGGCCGATACGGGCGACGGCATCGCCCCGAGCCACCTGCCCCGCATCTGGCAGCGCTTCTATCGCGCCGAGGCTTCGCGAGCGCGGCGCGGCGGCGGTGGTGGCGACGGCGCCGGCCTGGGCCTCGCCATCGTGCGGGGCTTCGTCGAGGCGCACGGCGGTGAGGTCGAGGTCGAATCGGAGCCGCAGCACGGCTCGACCTTCACGATCCGGCTGCCGGCCGCTCAGACCTGACCGCGACAACTGCGGGTCCCATCGATTCCTTCATGAATTGGGCCGTTTGGTGATTGAACTCGGCGCGCCTATCTCTAACAATCCCCTTACGCCGATAGCAGAGAGGGCGTGAGGAGGCTAAACATGGTGCAAACAGAGAGGCAACCCGTCGAGCGCAACCTGGCCATGGAACTCGTTCGCGTGACCGAAGCGGCGGCCATGTCCGCGTCCGTGCACATGGGCAAGGGCGACAAGGAGCTGGTCGACCAGGCGGCCGTCGATGCGATGCGCTTCACGCTGGACGGCGTCAGCATGGACGGCGTAGTCGTTATCGGCGAGGGCGAAAAGGACGAGGCGCCGATGCTCTACAACGGCGAGCGCATCGGCAACGGCTCCGACCCGAAGGTCGACATCGCCGTCGACCCGATCGACGGCACGACGCTGCTGTCGAAGGGCCTGCCCGGCGCCATCGCGGTGATCGCGCTCTCGGCGCGCGGCACCATGCACGTGCCGACGAACGTGTTCTACATGAACAAGATCGCGGTAGGGCCGGCCGCCAAGGATGCAATTGACATAAACGCATCGGTGGAGAAGAACCTCATGAACGTCGCCAAGGCATTGAACCGGCCCATTGGCGACGTCACCGTTGTCATGCTGGACCGGCCTCGTCACGCCGATCTGCTGAATGAGGTGCGCAAAGCCGGCGCTCGCATCAAGATGATCAGCGATGGCGACGTGGCGGCGGGCATCCAGGCGGCTTTGCCGGAAAGCGGCGTCGACGTACTGCTGGGCATCGGCGGCTCGCCGGAGGGCGTCATCGCCGCGGCGGCCATCCGCTGCACGGGAGGCGCCATCCAGTGCAAGCCGTGGCCCCGCGACGACGCCGAGCGCCAGCGCTGGATCGAGGGCGGCTTGGACATCGAGCACGTGTACGACACGGAGGAGCTGGTCGGCGGCGATGACGTCTTCTTCGCCGCGACGGGCGCCAGCACCGGCGAACTGCTGCGCGGCGTCCGATTCCTTAGCGGCGGCGCCACCACGCAGTCGCTCGTCATGCGCTCCCGCTCAGGTACGATCCGCTGGATCGACGCCTCGCACGACTTCACCAGGCTCGACAAGGTCCGGTTCCAGTAACGCAATTGCGTGATACGAGAAGAGGCCGTCCTCGCAAGGACGGCCTCTTTGGATTCTGGCTGGCGACGAGCTATGCCGTCGCCATCTCCCGCTCCATGGCCGGGTCGTACTTGCCCTGGCGGGCGGCAGACGTGACCTTGGCGCGGTGGTGGAACGCCTTCTGCGCTGCGGCGACGTTGGCAGCCTGGCCGGACCAGGCCTTCTGCGGCGCCGCCTGCAGGCCGCGGCCGTAGGAGAAGCTCAGCTCCCAGGGCGTGCGGGCCGTGGCGGCGTAGCGGTTGATCGCGTCGAGGTTGACCGTCGCTTCGTCGTCCGACTGGCCGCCGGAGAGGAAGACGATGCCCGGCACGGCCGCTGGCACGGTGTCCTTGAAGCACTCGACGGTGCGGCGGGCGACCTCTTCGGCCGGGGCGCGGTTGGAGGCCTTGTTGCCGGAGAGCACCATGTTCGGCTTCAGCAGCATGCCGCCGAAGTCGACGCCCTGCAGGGACAGCTGGTAGAAGACCTCGCGCAGCGTCTTGCGCGTCACCTCGTCGCAGCGGTCGATGGAGTGGTCGCCGTCCATCAGCACCTCGGGCTCGACGATCGGGACGATGCCGGCCTCCTGACTCAGCGCCGCGTAGCGACCGAGGGCGTGCGCGTTGGCCATGATGCAGTAGTCGGACGGGATGTCGGCGCCGATGGTGATGACGGCGCGCCACTTGCTGAAGCGGGCGCCCAGCTCGCGGTACTCGCTGAAGCGGGCACGCAGGCCGTCCAGTCCCTCGGTAACGGTCTCACCGGAGGCGCCGGCCAGCGGCTGGGCGCCGGTGTCGACCTTGATGCCGGGGATGATGCCTTGGCTGGTGAGGACCTGGACCAGCGGCGTACCGTCGGCGCCCTTCTGTCGGATAGTCTCGTCGTAGAGGATGACGCCGCTGATGTACTCGGACGCGCCGGCGGTGCGGAACAGGAGCTCGCGGTAGTCGCGGCGGTTGGTCTCCGTGCTCTCAACGCCGATTGCGTCAAAGCGGCGCTTGATCGTGCCTGAGCTTTCGTCTGCTGCCAGGATGCCCTTGCCGGGTGCAACGAGGGCGCGGGCGGTGTCGTTCAGTTCCTGATTGCTGGCCATGGCTTCCTCCTGCTTTGGGGGCTAAAGACGCGCCGATCCAGATACGAACATTGGCTTCATCATATGCCCTGAAAGGCGGATCAGGCGAGACGCTGAGCGAACTCCTGGGCAAAGTTCACTTGCTCTTGATGAAGCGTCTAGGGATGCAGAGGGCGATTCACCACAGCGCAGACCGTCGTGGTGCCGATGGGGCCTGACAGGTCGTAAAGGCGGCAGTCGCCGAGGGCGATGCCGTCGGCGCTCTGGTGGTCGGTGACCTCGAAGCCGATCCATTCGCCCTCGGGCAGTCGGCTGAGGTACAGCGTCAGGTCCGCGTTGACGTAGTGCAGTCCTTCGTCGCCGGAGTTGGCGATTGGGCTGGTGTAGTCGGCGGCGAGGGCGGCGCGCACGAACGGCGTCAGCTCTTCGCCATCGACCAGGGGACGAACCTCGCGCAGCCAGATGCGCTTCTGTCGCGCTCCCGTGATGCCGTCGACGGACGTGCCGCTGATCGGCCGCGTCTCCCACTTGCCGCCCAGCGCCGGCCGCCAGCTCGATTCCGGGATCTCGTCCGGGTGGGGCACCTGCCAGTCGGGCGCCCGCCAGACGTTGCCGCCGCCCGTTTCGGCGCGCCTGAGCATGACGCCGCGTGCCCGCGCCATCTCGACGCCGTCGCTCGTGATCACGCCGTCGGCGACGCGGATGCGGTTGCCCTGGCGGATCAGCGAGACGGCCACCTCGATGGGCTGCATCGGCGGCAGGCGGAAGAGGTCGACGGTGAGGCGTGCGAACTGCAGCGACTCGTCACCGAAGGCCTGCTCCATCGCGCGCCCCAGCAGTCCGGCCAGTACGCGTCCGTGCATCGAGTCCGCGCTCCAGGGCCCGACCGCGTGGCTGCTGGGCAGGAAGCGGTCGCCGTCGCGCGCGAAGAAGGCGTTGGAGTCGACTGCAGGCATGGCCGCATTGTGCTGGTTCGCGGCCGTTGGCGGAAGCGGCGAAGCGATGCTCCGCGATTGCCGATCTCGTCGCTACGCATCCCTCTGGTCTGCTCCGCTGAGGTTGTTAGAGAAGAGAATCCTGGGGGGACACCCCCCAATCCCCCGCGCATGGGCTTCGCCCCCGCTACCCCTTCATTGACTGCGGCTCTCGGGCGGAGAGGTGGGAAAGCCTCGCCTACTGTTGCGAACGCCTAGTGGGCGGTCTTTGCTGACTTCGCAGGTATTGAGACTTTTCGCGCGGTATGCCGCCATGCTAATGGCTAGCGCAATTCTTCGATGCGGCCGCCGATGGCGCGGGCCAGCGCCTGCAGCTGCGCAAAGTCGCTGACCTGGCGCAGCGTGCGCATCGCCTCGTCGTGGCCGGCGACGCCTTCGCTGCGCTCGATGGCGGCGGGCAGCGGCGCGCGGTCGTTCGTGGCGAAGCGCCGCGCCAGCGCCGCTGCCTTGGGCTGCACGACGCGCAGGGCCTGGCGCAGCATCTCGGTGTCGTCAGAGGCCTCAAAGTAGGCGAGGGCGCGTGAGACGGAGCGCCGGTCCATCAGACCGTCTGGCCGGGCCGCGTCTCGTACCAATCGGCGACGAGGTGGTAGGCGATCGCGGCAGGGCCCGGCAACATCAGCTCGGGCGACCCGTCGTACAGCGCCTGGCGCACCTCCTCGCGCGTGAACCAGCGTGCTTCGGCGATCTCGTCCTCGTCGGCATGAAAGTCGTCGCTGGCGGCGTGTGCGAAGCACCCGATCATGAGGGACGAGGGGAACGGCCAGGGCTGCGAGGCGCGGTACTGCACCTCGTCGACCTTGACGCCGACCTCTTCCTCGACTTCGCGTCGCACGGCGTCCTCGATCGTCTCGCCCTGGTCGATGAAGCCGGCGATGGTCGAGAAGTTGCCCTCCGGCCTGCCGGCGCGGCGCCCCAGCAGGCAGCGGTCGTCGCGCCAGACGACGCTGATCACGACAGGGTCTGTGCGCGGGAAGTGCTCCGTGTTGCAGGCCGGGCATTTGCGCATCGAGCCGCCGCGCTTCGGTTCCGTCTCCTGCCCGCAGACGCTGCAGTACCGATGGCGCTTGTGCCAGTCGAGCAGCGAGCGGGCTTGCGCGACGATGCCGGCTTCGGTGTGGTGGAGGGTGGTGGCGAGACCGCGCACCTCCATGAAGTCGGCCTCGGCCAGACCCATCGCGACGAGTGGGTTGGGGACGTCCGTGAGGTCGACGGCGAAGTGGGCGGCGCCGTCCTGCAAGCCGAGGAAGACGGGCTTCGTCGGCAGGTTGAAGCTGGCGAAGGCGCGGTTATCGAGCCAGAGCAGCACGGGGCGCTCGGCGATGAGGGCGAGCGCCTTGAGCTGCGAAAAGGCCATGAAGCGGCTCTTCGGCGCTTGTAGCTGCTCCTCGACCCAGGCCTCGTCGTGGCGCTGGTGCTCGGCGCGATCGAGTGGGTTGCCCGCGAAGGGCATCTGTCGGTTCATGGCCCCTCTTAGACCGCTTCGGAGCGCGAGCCGGCCGCGTCCAGCCGCCGCTTGGCCTCCGCCATGACCTCGTCCGGCAGCGGGCCCTTGAGCGCGGCATCGATGTTCTGCTGCAGGTGCTCGACGTTTTTCGTGCCGACGATCGTGGTGTCCAGGCCGGGGTGCGAGAGGGTGAAGCGCAGCATGAATTCCATGCGGCTCATGCCGTCCAGCAGTTCGTCCAGCTTGGCGTCGTCCCAGCGGCGGTGCACCTCTTCGCTGGTGATGGCGTTGGCGGAGCGGCGCGACCAGTCGGTCGGCGCGCCGCGCGCGACGCCGCCGCGTACGATGACGCCCATGCCCGCGCCGGCAGCTTTCGTCATCACGGCTTCGTGCTCGCGCTGCAGCGCCGAGTACGGGATCTGGAATGCGTCGAAGACGCCGGTCTCGATCTGCTCGACCAGGTTGGGCAGAGTTCCTGAAACGCCGACGAAGCGCACCTTGCCCTCGTCCTTCAGCTTCAGTGCCTCCTGCAGGCCGCCGTCCTTCTCGTATTCAGCGCGTGTCAGGCTGCGGTGGAATTGCACCAGGTCCAGGTGGTCTGTCTTCATGAGGCGCAGGCTGTTCTCGACCCCCTTGCGGATGTTCTCCGCCGTGTGGACGTGATCCATGCCCCCCATCGAGCCCGGCACGCAGCCGCACTTGGAGGCCAGGAAGTACTCGTCGCGCCGCCCTGCGATGTACTTGCCGATCAGCTCCTCGCTGCTGCCGTAGTCGATCGACGTGTCGATGTAGTTGATGCCGGCGTCGAGCACGGCGTTGAGGATGCGCTCCGCCTCGGCGTCGGTGATCTCGGGGCCGCGGGGCGCGCCGCGCAGCTCCATGGCGCCGTAGCCCAGCGCCGTCACGTCCATGCCGGTGCGGCCCAGCGTCTTGCGTGGTAGTTCGGTCACTCAGTCTCTCCTGTTCCGTAAGGCAAGCCGTATCGTCGCTGCCCATGATACGCGGCTACGCGCGGTAACGAGTACAGCGTGCAGAGTGCAAAGCGAGTGCGGACGAATCCTCTGTTGGCAGCAAAGGCCTGGTCAGTTCGCGCTCTCTGCGGTGTCTTCTGCACTCGGACCCTCCAGGGCCGTCTTCAGGTTGGAGAGGCCGTGCACGAGCAGCATCTCGTAGTTACGGCGCATGTGACCGAACGTGAGGATCTGGTAGAGGCGGTAGCGCGAGCTCAACGGCTCCAGCTCGGCCGAAACCTCGCAGTGATCGTCGCGGGGCTCGATCTTGTAGGTGAGGGTCGATGGCATGCCGCCGAGGTCGACGCTGAGGACGAGATCGGTGGGCTTGTGCGCCTCCTCGACCTGGAAGGCGTCTTGCTGGCCCTGCAGGACGTCGGACCAGAGCGCCTCCCAGATTGCCTCCGGCGTTGCGTCGATGGTGAAGACCTTCTCGATCGTCGACATGCGCCTACCTTAGCAGCGTTTTGCGTTAGTCAACGTTCTCCGAAGACTCTTGAAGGCTCGACTCCTCTCATGTCATACTCCTAGTACCATAGAGTAATAGGATGGTAGGGAAATATGATCGAGTTCTACCTGGATCGTCGTAGCAGCACCAGCCCGTATCTCCAGCTCGTCGAGCAGGTGAAGCGGGCGTTGCTGCTGGGGACACTGCGAGTCGGTGACCAGCTGCCCACCCTCAAGGAGGTAGTAGCGAAGCTCACACTCAATCCGAATACGGTTCTCAAAGCCTATCGGGAGCTGGAGCGGGATGGGCTCATCGAGGCGCGGCCCGGCGTCGGGACGTTCATCGTCCAGTCGCTTGCCGGTCCCTCCCTCACCCATCACCCCTCCCTGCGTCTCTCGCTCATGGACTGGCTCAGGGATGCCCGCGGCGCCGGCCTGGACGAAGACAGCATCGTGGCTCTCTTCGATTCCGTCCGTCGCGAAACGCTGGCCGGGGCGCCGGCATGAGCGCCGTCCTGCAGGCCGAAGGGCTCGGCAAACGCTACGGCTCGAACTGGGCCCTGCACGACTGCAGCTTCAGCCTTGAGCAGGGCCAGGTCGCGGCGCTCATTGGTCCGAACGGCGCCGGCAAGTCCACACTGCTCGAGCTGGCTATCGGTCTGGTCAAGCCTACCGAAGGCGTGCTGAGCGTCATGGGCGCATCTCCGATTACGGAGCCGCTCTCGGTCTTGCCACATGTCGGTTTCGTGGCCCAGGAGCACCCGTTGTACAGGTCGTTCAGCGTCGAGGAGACGCTGCGCTTCGGCCGCGAGCTGAACCCGCGCTGGGACGCCGATTTCGCCCTGCAGCGGGTGAGGCAGCTCGGCCTGCCGCTGAGCAAGAAGGCCGGCGAGCTTTCCGGAGGGCAGCAGGCGCAGGTCGCGCTCATCCTCGCCCTCGCGAAGCGCCCCGAGCTGCTCCTCCTGGACGAGCCGATCGCGGCCCTGGACCCTCTGGCCCGCAGAGAGTTCATCCAGGGACTGATGGAGGGCGTCGCCGAGACCGGAGCGGCTGTGCTCCTGTCCTCTCACATCCTCGGCGACCTGGAGCGCGTCTGCGATTCGATGCTGCTGCTCGTTGGAGGCCGAATCCAGCTCGACGAGGACATCGAGCAGATTCTCGCTTCACACCGCGTCCTCATCGGCCCGGTGGAGGAGGAGATGCTCGCCGCCTGCGTACACGAAGTCATCCAGCGCAGCCGTACAGAGCGCCAGGTCTCGACGCTCGTACGGCTGAAGGCGCCGCTCGTCCTGGGCGATGCGTGGACGGTGCACGAACCGTCGTTGGAGGATATCGTCCTCGCCTACTTGCAACGGGATGCACACGGTCTGGCGCAGCCCGAGGAGGTGCTCGCATGACGTGGCTGGCCTGGCGTCAGTACCGCATGGGCCTGCTCTCTATCCTGGCGATGCTTGCGGCTGCTACCGCGTTCCTCTTGCCTACCGGTCTCCATGGCTTCTCGGTCTTACACGACAGCGGCCTGGCGGCCTGTATCAGCGCCGGCCAGTCCTGCCGGGACCTTCACGGGCCCCTGGAGCTGACGTACAACTCCTGGAGCCCCATTGTTGGGTGGTTTCACCTCGTGCCGGTGGTCGTCGGCGTCCTCCTGGCTGCGCCGGTGATCTCGGATCTGGAATCTCGCACGTTCCGGTTGGCCTGGACTCAGAGCATCACACGCGAGCGCTGGCTGGTCACCAAGCTGGGGGTGGCCCTGGTCGCCATCGTGGTCTTTGCGCTCATCTTCACCGCGGTCATGACCTGGTGGTACGCGCCGATGGATCGCACCGAGATGCTGCCGAAGACGGCGGTTGGGCAGAGTTTCGACTACGAGGGCGTGATGCCGTTTTGCTATGCGATCTTTGCCTTCGCCGTCGCTCTGGCATCGGGAGCCGTGACCCGGCGCATGTTGGCCGCCCCGCTGGTCGCGCTGGTGAGCTTCATCGTGCTGCTGCTCGCGCTCCAGAATGGCCTGCAGGACACCGAAATGCACGTGCAAGCGATCGCTCCGCCAAACGCACTTCGCGACATGTCTCACTTCTGGACGGTGCAGGGCGTCGAAGCGGCGATCTTCCTGTCGTCCGCGGCTGTGTTGATCGGGCTCACGGTGTGGCTCGTCGGACGGCGCCCATGAACCCCGAGGGCGGCCCTGCTCCCCGGCCGGACGGCTAGTCAGACGCTATCGAGTGCCAAGTAAGCTCGACTCGGCGGGCTGTTTCCGGCGTCCCCGACATTCCTTTGTCCGCTGAGAGGCTCCGGGCGGGTATCCTATGCCCATGAGTGACGCCGTGTCTCAGCCGCTGGTGGAAACACGAGAGCTGACCAAGCGCTACGGGCGCCAGGTCCTGGCCCTCGATGCGCTGACGGTGACGATGGGGGCCGGCATCACGGGCCTCGTCGGCGCCAACGGCGCGGGCAAGAGCACGCTGCTCAAGATCCTGCTCGGCCTGCTGCCGCCAACGGCCGGCGACGCGACAATGCTGGGCTTTGACGTGCGCAACCAGGGGCCGCTGCTGCGCCAGTACGTCGGCTACATGCCGGAGCACGATTGCCTGCCGTCCGACGTCAGCGCCACCGACTTCGTGGCCCACATGGCGCGCATAAGCGGCCTGCCCACTTCGGCGGCGCGCGAGCGCACAGCCGAAGTGCTGCGTCACGTCGGCCTCTTCGAGGAGCGCTACCGGCCCATCGGCACCTACTCGACGGGCATGAAGCAGCGCGTCAAGCTCGCCCAGGCGCTGGTGCACGACCCGCGCCTGCTGGTGCTGGACGAGCCCACCAACGGCCTCGACCCGGCCGGCCGCGACGAGATGCTCGACCTCATCCGCCGCATCGGCGCCGATTTCGGCATCGCCATCCTGATGTCGTCTCATCTGCTGGGCGAAATCGAGCGTGTCTGCGACTACCTCGTCGTCATTGACGGCGGGCGGCTGATGCGCGCCGATTCGCTCTCCACGTTCACGGCCTCCATGCAGGTGCTGGCGGTCGAAGTCGACGTCGAGCGCGAAGACCTGGTGGCGCGATTGAAGGCGCGCGGGCTCGACGTGACGGAAGATGGGCAGCTCGTTCTCGTCGCCCTGGACGGCTCACCGCCATACGACATCGTGCGTGACGAGGTCGCCGATCTCGGCGTCGGTCTGCTGCGCATGGAGCAGCGCCGTCATACGCTTGAGGACCTCTTCCGGGTCGAAGGGACCGAAGCGGGGGCGGCTCATGGCTGAGCAGACCAGCCGCACCACCGGCAACATCTACGACTTGGGCTATCGCGGCTACGAGGGCGAGCGCTTCGGCCGTCCCTACGCGATTCTGTCGCTCTACACGTACAGCTTCCGAACGATCTTCGGGCTGGGGCGCTCCTGGCTCAGCAAGCTCTTCCCGATAGGGTTGGCGATCCTCGCCCTGATTCCCGCGCTCGCGCAGCTGGCCGTCGCCGCTGTCTCCCCTCTCGACGTGACCTTCATCCGGCCGGAGGAGTACTTCGGCTTCGTTTCGATCGTGTTGGCGCTGTTCTGCGCCGTCTCCGCGCCGGAGATAATCGGGCGCGACCAGCGTACGCGGACGCTCTCGCTCTATTTCTCGCGCGCCCTGGCACGCCTCGACTACCTGTTCGCCAAGCTCCTGGCGCTGGCGCTGGCTCTATTGCTCGTGCTGGTGACACCTCAGCTCATCTTGATATTGGGCAAAGCCGTCGCTGCCACCAACCTGGTCGACAGCCTGCGCAGCAGCGCGAATGAGCTTCCGGCGATCGTCGGGAGTTCGGTGCTCGCGGCGTTGCTCATGAGCAGCCTGTCTCTTGCGATCGCGTCGCAGACCTCGCGACGGGCATTCTCGACCGGCGCCGTGCTGGGCTACTTCGTCGTATTCAGTGCCCTCGGCAGCATCTTAGTAGCGATTCTGGGCGCCGACGTGCGCGGCTACGGCTTGCTGGTCAGCCCTCTCGGCGTCATGGAGGGCGCCGTGCGCTGGATCTTCAGCGTGTCGCCGCAGCAGGACACCGATCTCGCGAAGGCGAACCTGCATGGCAGCGTCTATGCCCTGGTGGCGTTTGGCTATATCGTCGCTGCCGTGGCGGTGCTGGTGCGACGTATCCAGAGGATTGACGCGTGAGCGAAGTCGAAGCGGTCCCGGCACTCAGCGTCGAAAGCGTCTCGCGCTGGTACGGCAACGTTGTTGCCGTGAACGACGTCTCGTTCTCGTTGGCGTCGGGCATCACGGGACTGCTCGGGCCCAACGGCGCGGGCAAGTCGACAATCCTGCACATGTTGGGGGGGCTGCTCAAGCCCTCCAACGGCGAAGCCAAAGTGCTGGGCGAGCCGGCCTGGAAGAACCCCTCGATCTACAAGCAGGTCGGCTTCGTGCCAGAGCGGGAGTCGGTCTATCCCTTCCTCAGCGGCCTCGATTTCGTGCTGCTGAGCGCTCGTCTGCACGGCCTGCCGGATCCGGAGGCCGCGGCGCGGCGGGCGCTGGAGGAGGTCGAGCTCACGGACGTGATGGACCGGTCGACGGGCGGCTACTCGAAAGGCATGAAGCAGCGCGTCAAGATCGCGGCCGCCATCGTGCACGATCCGACGATCCTGCTGCTGGACGAGCCGTTCAACGGCGCCGACCCCCGCCAGCGCCTGCGCATGATGGACATGCTCGAGAACATGGCGCGTGCCGGCGCCACGGTCGTCTACTCATCGCACATCCTCGAAGAGGTCGAGCGGCTGGCCGAGAACGTCCTCGTCATCGTGGCGGGCCGGCTGGCCGCGTCCGGCAACTTCCACGAGATCCGCCGCCTGATGACGGACCGGCCGCACACGGTGCGCGTCAGGTCGAGCGACAATCGCGGCCTCGCTGCGTCGCTCATCGGGCAGCCCTCCGTGTTCGGCGTCGAGGTCAGCGATGGTGAACTGACGGTGCGGTCATCGGACCTGCTGGGCTTCGCCCGCATGGCGCCGAAGGTGGCGCGCGAGCGAGGCGTCACCGTCTTCGAGCTTTCGCCGACGGACGAGTCGCTGGAGAGCGTCTTCTCCTACCTGGTGCAGCGATGATTGGGTTCGTCTTCAGTCTGACGCTGCGTCAACTCATCGTACGCAAGAGCAGCCTGCTCTTCCTGGGCCTGGCCCTGCTGCCCGTACTCATCGCCGTGATCCTGCGCTTCAGCCACCCGGCCGGAGAGGACCCGGAGCGCCTCGCCACGCGCATGATCATGGTCAATCTCATCGTGACGACGGTTCTGCCACTGACCGCGTTGTTCCAGGGCACCTCTGTGCTCGGCGACGAGCTGGAGGACGGCACCATCGTCCACCTGCTGACGAAGCCTATCGCCCGCTGGCAGATCCTCATGCCCAAAATCGCCGCTGCGTGGCTGGTGACGAGCGGCTACTGCGGCATCGCCACGCTGGTCGGCGGCGCCATCGGCTTTCATGGCGTCACGTCTGTGGTGATTGGCTTCACGATTGCGGTGCTACTCGGCTCATTGGCCTATAGCGCCTTCTTCGTGCTCCTCAGCCTGCTGACCAGCCGGGCGCTGATCTCGGGCCTTGTTTACGTCTTCATCTGGGAGGGCGTGCTGACCGGAATCTTCCAGGGCCTGCGCTATCTGAGTATCCGTCACTACACGCTTGGCATCGCCGACGGCATCGGCCACATCAACCCGGACTTCTACAACGCCTACGTAGGCGGCCTCACGGCGGCGATCCTGATGGCCATCGTGACGGTCATCGTCGTCGTCTGGGCGAACCGCCGTCTGCAAGAGGTCGAGGTGCGCGAGCCGTCCTAGGCCATTGGCATGGCAGCGTGCTGCGCGGGAGGTTGTCTTCTGTCGTAGCGGTGTCAGGAACCGACCGACTACCGTCGACGAGATCGGCAGCCGTCTAGCCCGTTTCGGCCGGGACGGATGCGGGCTCGTTGCGTCGCAGGCGCGGCGGCCGGGCGCTGAGCAGCAGCAGGCCGGACGTCGCGAAGAAGATCAACGGCACGATCCAGACGTAGCGGAACGGCGAGATTACGCTGGCGAGCAGCGCGAAAAACAGCGGGCTGAGCGCCGCGGTGCCGACGGCGACCGGGAAGACGAAGCCTCGGATCGTACCCAGGTTGCGGCGCCCGAAGTAGTCGGGCCAGATGACGTTGTTGGTCGTCAGGTTGGCACCCATGAAGGCACCCCAGGTCAGGTTGTGCGCGAACAGCGGGATCGGGCTGTTCTGCGCCAGCAGCAACGGCAGCATCGAGCAGGCGACGCCGCACATGCCGATGAAGCCCAGGTAGCGCACGGCGACGCGCTCCGCCAGGAAGCCAAAGAAGAGGCCGGAGAAGACGACGGTCAGCGGGTCGAGCGTCGTGCCGGCGGCAACGATGCCGGAAGAGATGCCGATGTCCTCCCAGTATGACGTGCGGTAGATGAGGCAGCCCTGGATGACGACGCCGGTCAGCGCGATCCAGCCCATGGCCCGCCAGAAGGCGCCGTTCCGTAGCACCTCGCCCAGGGTCCAATCCTCCTCCAGCGGCCGCGTCAGTTGTGGCAGGTCCGAGCGAAGCGAAGGCGGCTCTTCCTCGACGCCGTCCGGCCTGAGGCCCATCGACTCCGGGTCTTTGCGCATGAACAGCAGGCTGATGGGCACGGCGAGAGCGACGACGAAGACGCCGGAGATGAACCAGGCGCTGCGCCAGCCCAGGCCGTCGATCAGCGTCTGGATGACCGGGATGTAGATGGCAGCGCCCAACGGCAGGCCGACGGAGGCAATGGCCAGGGCTCGGCCGCGCTTGGCGTGGAACCATTTCGCTACCGGCACCGTCGTCAGCAGCTGGCCACCCGGCCCACCGAAGCCGCTGGCACCGGAGATCGCGAAGAGGAGGTAGAAGACCCACAGGTCGTGGATGAAGGCCACCGCTAGCAACGGCAGGCCCGCCAGCAGTCCCGCTGCCGCGCCCAGGGCTCGCGTGCCGATGCGGTCGACGAGCACGCCGATGAACGGCGCCGTCAGCCCGGCGATGGCGAGACGGAAGGTCAGTGCCAGCGCCATCTCGCCGCGGCTCCAGCCGAGGTCGTCCGTCATGGGCGCGACGAAGAACGAGAACGCCACCGCGTTCGTAGGCGACGAGGATGCGTTCATCAGAAAAGCGGCGGCGACGATTACCCAGCCGTAGAAGCGCTTCGGCTGGGCCGCAGAATGCATGCGCGCCATTGTAGGTGTGCGGGCCGCAGCGCGGGCTACCGGCGGGGCCGGCTGTCAGCTCACGACCAGCAACGCCGCCCGGACGAGTGCGAAGACGCCGAAGGCCGCGAACAGCAGCGCCGCGACGATCGACGTGGTGCGCAGCGGGATGTGCTTGCCCGCGACGACACCGACCACGATCGCCAGCGCGTCGGCTAGGACCATGCCGGCCGTCGAGCCCAGCCAGACGCCGACGAACTGGTGATGGTCGCTGGCGATCGTGATCGTGGCGAGCTGCGTCTTGTCACCGAGCTCGCTGAGGAAGAACGCGGTTGTGATCAGGCCCAGCGCGCCGATGCGGCTCGCGCCCGGTGGTGGCGCTTCGTCGTCCAGGCTGTCGCCGCGCAGCCCCCACCAGGCGAAGACGAAAAACGACAGGCCGACGATGGCAAGCAACGCCGCTTCGGGCAGCAGGTCGGCTACCGTGGCACCGATCGCGGTCGACCCCAGGTGCACGACGAGCGTCGCGATGCTGACGCCGAGGATGACGAGCCACCAGCGGTAGCGCGTCGCAAACCACAGTGCCACGAGCTGCGACTTGTCGCCGAGCTCAGCGAAGAAGATGAGCGAGAACGAGATCAAAAACGCCGACACCTGGTCTCCCCCTGGTGCCGGCTGCCCGAGACGCGGCCGGCACACTGCGACATCGTGTGCTGGCCGAAAGTCTCGTCCGCTTCTGGTGAAGCCGCGCCACCGTTCTCTCGCGAGAAAGCATGTCGATGGACGCGTTGGGGACTACTCCCCTTCGGTTGCTTGCAGTATAGGGGATTAGCATCCCCGCGCAGTACCACGCGGGGACCGGTTACCCGCAGAAGCGCGCTTGGGACCGCCTGACGCGCGTCGATTAACTACGGACCGATAGGAGGCCCAGGTGGCTGTTGGGCTATGACGTGCGTGTGCCTACCTGACGGTCCGCCTCCGAGAGGTGCTCGATGGTGACGCCCGTCTCGGTCAGGGTGCGCGTGACGTCGCGGCTGGCGTACACCCAGTAGATGCGCATCTGGCCGCTGCCGCGGTTGCGGAAGAAGTGCGGCATATCGGCCGGGATCCAGGTCACGTCGCCTGCCGTGACGTCGTGCTCGACGCCGTCGATGACGACCGTCGCCTCGCCTTCGAGGACCATGACCGTCTCCTCGACGTTGTGGCTGTGCACGGCGATGCCGGTGCCGGGCTCGAAGGCGGTCATGCCGGACGTGAGGTGGTTGGCGCTGGCGTTCCACTTGCCGACCAGCGGCGTCGTCTTCACGCCGGTGCCGCGGTCGATCAGCTCGATCTGGTCCGGGTGCAGAATCATCGGCTCGGCGGCCTTGTCGTTGGTCATGGCGGCGATCCCTCCTCGCTCCCGGATTCTACTGCTGCGCGGCGCTGACGACGCGGAACGCCGTCCGGCGCGTCTCCTTGCCCTCGATCCTCGCCACGACGACGTACACGCCCGGTCCCTTGATCTCGAGATTGAACTCCGCGGCTATCTGGGTGCGCTGGTCGCTGCCGGCGGGCAGGTTCGGCGGCCGTCCGGCCTCGAAGTGGCCGGCGATCTTGGCCATCGACGCGCCGTCTTCGGTCATGAGCTCAATCTCCATGGCCTGACGCCGGTTCGTATCGGTCCACGGAACGAGGAAGGACACGGCGACGGCGAAGTGCTGGACGATAGGGAATGGGCGGTTGACGCTGAGTACGTCCCAGCCGCCGCCCATCACGTATAGCTTGTTGCCCATTACCTGGGCGCCGTCGGCCAGGATCAGCCACTCGACAGAGCTACTCATGCGGGCACCTCGCTTCCACTGCCCACCAACCTATCGCGATCGGCGGCCGTGGTCGAGGGCGGCCGGGGATTCCTGCTACCCTAGCGTCATGACCACCGCCACGCGCGTCCTCATGACCAGCCCACGGCGCCAGCTTGTCTCGCTGGGGACGGCGCTACGTCTGTTCGGGCGGCGAGGCTGGGCGGCGGCCGTCGCGGGCGGCATCGGGACGCTGCTCGTCGTGGGCCTCGGCGCGGCGCTGATCGACAACCCCGTGTTCGGGCGGCAGCTCGCGGCGCGAGAGCAGGACTACGTCTTCTGGGCGATCACGGCGGTGCTGGGCGGGCTGATTATCGGCACCTACGCCCTCGCGCCAATGATGGACGAGGGCAAGGCGGCGAGCGGCGGCTTCCTCTCCTTCATCGCCGTCGGATGCCCGATCTGCAACAAGGTGGCGGTCGGGCTTCTCGGCACGACGGGCGCACTGAACGCCTTCGGGTCGAGCCAGCTGTTCATCGGTCTCGCGTCCGTGGCGCTGCTAGGCTGGACGCTGCTGATCCGCGCTCAGGCCGTCGTCGAGGGCTGCCCCGTCGACGGGGCAATCGGGCAAGAGGGCAATCGGGCAAGCACCTAGCGTTCCTCAGCTATGCGCCACCTCGTGGCCGAGGCGGCTCAGCCGCAGGTTGCGCTCTCGCGGCGAGAAGATCAGCACGGCCAGACCGATGCTGAACATGATGCCGCCGCTGATTGCAGCCATCGTCGCCGCGCCGAAGAAGTCGGCCGCGGTACCGGTGACGATGACGCCGACCGACTGGCAGATCGGGTTGATGTTGAGCAGGCCGGTGACGCGTCCCCGGAGATGGGCCGGCGCGAGCAGCTGGAGCACGGTCTGGTTCGTCGTCAGAAAGAGTGAACCCCCCGTGCCCGAAAGCACGAGCAGCCCGACGCCGATCCACAGGTTGCCGGTGAGCCCGCCGATGACGCCGAACAGCACCAGGAAGCCGGAGACGACGAAGAGCCCCGCCAACTGAAGCAGGCCTCGCCGGTCCACCTGGTTGAGCGCGGCGGCGAGGACGGCGCCGAAGAAGCCGCCGACACCCAGCGACCCCAGAAGCAAGCCCAGGCCTCCCGCATCGGTGTGGAAGACGTCTTCGGCGAAGATCGGCATGAGCGCCAGGTGTACCGGGATGACGAAGGTCGGGTAGAGCACCATCATGAGCAGCAGGAGCCGCGCGTCCGGGTTGGTGAGCGCCCAGCGATAGCCTTCCTTGAGGTCGCGCCTGAACGAGCGGCCCTGGCTCGAAAGAGGTGGCGGGATCCTGCGGACGTTCAGAATCGCCACTACCACGCCGAGATAGGCGAGCGCCTGCAGCATGAAGTTCTCGGCCGGCCCAAAGGCGACAATCAGGGCGCCGGCAACGAGCGGCCCGAGGGTGCGCGTGACGTTCATCGCCGTGTTGTTCAGGGCGATGGCGTTCGGGACGACCTCTCGCGGCACCACGTCCGGCACGATCGCCTGGCGCGCCGGCATGTTGATGGCATTGAGGCTGCCGGCGACGATCGCGAACACGAACAGGTACCAGACGTGCAGGACGCCGAGCAGGATCACGATGGCGATGAACATCGCGTTGAGCAGCGCCAGCGCCTGGCTCACTGCGACGACGGAGTTGCGGCTGTAGCGGTCGGCGGCCACGCCCGCGAGCGGGGCGGTGGCGAGCGAGGGCAGGTTCCCGAGGCTGTTGATCGCGCCGAGGATGGCGCCCGAGCCGGTCAGGTCGTAGACCAGCCAGCCCATCGTGGTCTGCTGGATCCAGGTCGAGGCGCCCGAGAACGTGTTGCCCAGCCAGAGCCAGCGGAAGTCGCGGAATTGGAATGAGTGCAGGAGACGAATGCCGGCGCCAAAGGTCGCTTCCGGCGCCTCGGGCGACGGTGCGCCGTCCTTCCGTTCCTGTTGTGTGGCGATGGTGTCGTCCTCTGTATCGGCTTCCGTACCAGGGCCGGTCAGAGGGTCCGGTTCGGATTCGGTAACGCTTTCAGGCATGTCTCGGTGGACGCACCGTAAGCAGCCACATCCTGAGTGTCAAATCTGCGCGGTCGGAAATAAGGCACCGCGCCTACTTGCGTCGCTTCGCTTCCGCCCTATAATGCGAACATGCTTGCGAAAGTGTTCTCCGGCGCCGTCGTGGGCCTCGAGGGTGAGCTGATAGAGGTCGAGGTCGATATTGCCTCCGGCCTGCCCAAGCTGCTGATCGTCGGGCTGCCGGACAAGGCGGTGCAGGAGGCCGGCGAGCGCGTCCGCTCCGCCATTCGCAACTCTGGCTGCGTCTACCCGATGCGCCGCATCACCGTAAACCTGGCGCCGGCCGACGTGCGCAAGGAGGGGCCCAGCTTTGACCTGCCCATCGCCATTGGCATCGTCCTGGCGGCGGAGGAGGTGCTGGCGGACACGTCCCACAGCCTCTTCCTGGGCGAGCTGTCGCTGGACGGGCGCCTGCGCGCCACGCACGGCATCCTGCCGATGGTGACGCTGGCGCGCGACCGCGGCCTGACAGACGTCTACGTCCCGGCGGAAGGCGCTCGCGAGGCTTCGCTCGTGGAGGGCGTGCGCGTCTTCGCGGTCGAGACCTTCGCGGCGCTGGTAGGCCACCTGCGCGGCGACGTCGAGCTCGAGCCATTCGTGCGCAGCGAGGCCGTGACGGCGCAGCCGCTGCTCTTCGAAGGCACCGACTTCGCGGAGGTGCGCGGCCAGGAGCACGTCAAGAGGGCGCTGGAAGTGGCGGCTTCTGGTGGACATAACGTGCTGATGGTCGGGCCCGCTGGCGCCGGCAAGACGCTGCTGGCCCGCGCGCTGCCCTCGATCCTGCCCGACATGTCGTCGGACGAGGCGATGATCGTGACGCGCATCTACAGCGTCGCGGGGCTGCTGCCGCGCACGACGCCGCTGATCAGCCAGCGGCCCTTCCGCGCGCCGCACCACACGATCTCGCAGGCAGGGCTCGTCGGTGGGGGACGCAACCCGCGGCCCGGCGAGATCAGCCTGGCGCATCGCGGCGTCCTGTTTCTCGACGAGCTGCCGGAGTTCGGCCAGCAGACCCTCGAGGTGTTGCGCCAGCCGCTCGAGGACCACCAGGTGACGATAAGCCGCGCCCAGGGCTCCGTGACCTACCCGGCGAACTTCATGCTGGTCGCCGCTATGAACCCGTGCCCGTGCGGCAACTACGGCGATCCTGTAAAGGCGTGCAGCTGCTCCGAGTCCGCGGTGTCGCGCTACCAGCGCCGCATCTCGGGGCCGCTGCTGGACCGCATCGACATCTTCGTCGAGGTGCCGCGCATCGAGTTCGACAAGCTGTCTTCGCTGGCGCCGGCCGAATCGTCCTCGACGGTGCGGGAGCGGGTGGACGCGGCGCGACGTCTGCAGCTGGAGCGCTTCGAGGACCGCGCCGCCGTGGCCAACGCCGACATGTCGCCGGCCGACGTGCGCGAGTTCTGCCAGTCACGCATCGATGACGGAGCGCGGGCCTTCCTGCAGATGGCGACGACCCAGCTGTCGCTGTCGGCGCGCGCCTTCCACCGTATCCTCAAGGTGGCGCGCACCATCGCCGACCTGGCCGGCGCCGAGACGATGAGCTCGGTGCACGTCGCGGAGGCGGTGCAGTACCGTCAGCGCAGCCGGGCGGTATGATGTCGTTCGGAAAGGCAACGATGACCGCAAGCGACTGGCACACGATGGGCATGTTTGCGCTGGTCTTCGGGCCGCTCTTCATAGTCGGAGGGTGGCTGGCGGCCTTCACAGGCGTTGGTTTCGCCCTCATCGTTCTCGGAGCGGCGATGCTGCTCGCCTCGCCGGTGCTCCTGCGTAGCATTCGGATGGTGCCAGTCGTTGCCGTCCTGGTAGCCTTCGGCCTCGGCTGGCCGCTACTTCTCGCCCTCTAGTCACCGATAACGGCGCCGTCAGACCGCATGCGCGCGTGCCGGTTCCGGCTGTGCTGCCGGACGGCTGTTGGTGAAGCGCAGGTAGAGGAATCCGACGACTCCCGCGACCGCCGAGGCACAGAGCACGCCCAGCTTCGCCTCTTCGCCGAACAGCTCGGTGCGGAAGGCAAGGTCCGTGACCAGCAACGAGACCGTGAAGCCGACGCCGCCCAGCATGCCGACGCCAAGGATCTGCTTCCAGTTGGCGCCCGTCGGCATCTCGCAGAGGCGGAGCTTCACCGCGAGGAACGTGAACAGCATGATGCCGAGCGGCTTGCCGAGGAACAGGCCCAGCGCCACGCCGTGCGATACCGGACTCTCGACGGCGCGGTTGGCCACGTCGCCGGAGATGGTCACGCCGGCGTTGGCCAGCGCGAACAGCGGCACGATGAAGAAGCTGGACCACGGCAGCAGCGTGCGTTCCAGCCGCTCCAGCGGCGACTCCGTGCCCTGGCTCAGGTCCTCGAGCTGGGCGAGGATGCCCTGCTGCTCCTCCGGGTTGTTCAGCTCCCTGGCCCGCCGGTAGCGCTCGACCAGGCTCTGCGCCGTGTCGGCGAAGTTGCGCGGGTCGTAGAAGTAGCTGGCGGGCGTCAGCAGGCCCAGCGCCACGCCGGCCAGCGTTGCGTGGATGCCTGACTCGAACACGGCGAGCCAGAGGCAGGTGCCGGCGGCGACGTAGACGGTGATGTTGCGCACGCCGCTGCGGTTCATGATGAAGATGCCGCCTAATATCAGCGCCGCGATCCCCAGCGCGACCAGGTCAAGGTTGGCGGTGTAGAAGATGGCGATGACGAGAATGGCGCCGATGTCGTCGGCGATGGCGAGGCCGAGCAGGAAGATCTTCACGCTGAACGGGATGCGCGGCCCCAGCAGCGACAGCACGCCGAGGGCGAAAGCGATGTCCGTCGCCATGGGGATGCCCCAGCCGTGCGCCGCCGCGCCGTTCCAGTTGGCGATCGAGTAGATGACGGCGGGCGCGATCATGCCGCCCAGCGCCGCGGTCGCGGGCAGGAGGGCGCGGCGCACGCTGGACAGCTCGCCGTGCACCATCTCGCGTTTGATCTCGAGGCCCATGAGGAAGAAGAAGATCGTCATGAGGCCGTCGTTGATGCCGTGCTGCAGGCTCTCGCTGACGTCGATGAAGCCGAGGTCGAGGGCGAGCTCGGTGTGCAGCAGGCTGAAGTAGTCGCCCTTCCACGGTGAGTTGGCCCAAATCAGCGCGACGATCGCGGCGACGAGCAGGACGATGCCGCTCGACGCCTCGATGCCGACGAAGATCTGCGCCAGGCGCATGACGCGGCGCGGCACGAACGTCGCCGCCGGTCGCGCCAGGAGCGACGAGACGAGGGACGGTTCTTGAGCCGAAGGGAGGTTTTCCAAGTGCGTGCCTCCTGCCAACGTTATTGGCAGGTTACACGCAGGTCAATGCGACTGGCCCTTCCTTAACGAGAACGTCTAAATCGAAGCCGAGCCCCCGTAGCTCAGCACTCGCTCCGGAGCCGCCTAGGCTTGGCGCCATGCTTGCAGATGTAGCAGTGTGGGCGAAAAGGGCCGAGTTCTGGTGCGAATCGAGCCGCTCCTGGGGCGCGTTGTTCTCTTCCCTAGATTGAGCTAGTGCTCTCGAACAGCCTCCACAGCCATTTTCATCAGCTCTCCTCCACGGTCGACTAAGCGGCGTATTTCCTGAAGGTCAGCAAGAGCCTCCGGCGTGCCCAGTTGTTCATTCTTCTTTCCTCGGAGGCGTCGTTCGAGGCGAGCCATTGCCGCACTATTGCGGCTTGAGCTCGGCCGCAATCTCTCCTCGTGTCAGGCGCTCTTCTTTCATCAGTCGCTCCGCTATTGGGTCTGAGGCAACTTCTCAAGGGCACCAGCAGACTCATTGACGCACCGAGCCAATGCCGACGCTGCGCCGTGGCTTTGGGTCGGACCTTGGAGGTTTGTGTGAGCATCTTTGTAGTCTTCCAGCGGTGGCATGCAGTCGTCTGGGGCCAGCGCGAGGTCGAATCCACGCACCGGTTGACCTTCAGGGGAGGTGTATTCCACCTGTCGAATCTAATCCACGGTCAAACAAGCTCGTCCGTGTGAGGTGAAGCGCCCGACGTGAAGCAAGTTGGCTTCCTCACCCGGTAGTCGCTCCCGAAGGAACATGGAAACTGGTCGGTATCCGGGACTATTGGGGCCGCGAGTCCTGAAAGCGGTGGAAAGGACTCTCCCGTCTTTGACGTCTTCTTGGCCGAGCAGTCGTAATGCGTGCTCAATGGACGAGATTGCTGGCGGCCCAGTCATTACATGCAGTTACTAGTTGCGGCGCTGTGCAAGCAAACGAAAGAGATCCCAGCGAGAACTCAACTCGACCTCCTGAACGCCGAGGCCCGACACTAGGACCGCAACGCCAGTGTTTTCGGAGCCTTCGACGTAGTATTCGACGGAGCTACCATCCGAAAACTCCCAAAGCAAAAGGAGCGAACCATCACGGGCCGGCGCGATGTGCGGCTCTGCGGCGTATGCGAGAGCTTCTTCAGCTAGCGAATGTGCTTTGGCGGCTACCTCTACGCCAATCCTGTCAGCGCCCTCTTCGTCCCAGTCAGATAGCCACGACACGAAGGTGAAAAGGCGCCGAATGAACTTCTGGCTGAGGTGAGGAGTAGCGGGCCACTCGACTAGCAGGCCTTCCGTGGAGGCGATCGCCTGATGGTGCCACGGGCGGAAGCCAGTCCAGTGCTCTTGTAATCGAGTAGGACTTATCGTGAGGGTGCCGGGAGTAACCTGAATCACGCCTTGGAAGGCTCGTGCCGCTGTGTCTGCCGACTCTATCTTAACGACGAATTCTGGGTCTTGAACGGCGAAACCCCGCGCCTCGCTTTTCTCAAGGAAATAGATGTCATTCATCGCTGGTAACCCCTGGTCGCAATCTCGACTATCTCACCCAACATTGCTTCTAGAACCGGCCGCGCATCTACCGCGAGGGCGGTCGCCGGGGCGTTAGGAGTTGTTGGAGTGTTGGGAGCTGTGTTGATGTCCAACTCCAAACGGCACACAGTCTGTTGGGTCGTTCCGGCAATTGTCGTACTCACTCCAGGTTGCACAGTGAATTCTACCAACTCTGTGCGTTCTACGGACCATGCCATAAGTCGGTTTAGTGAGATCTCGGCCTCTTCGACGGTCACTTGTCGCGGCCGGTTAATTCTGAAGATCAGGTCGCTGGCTTCCTCGGGCACTTCGAAGGGTAAGAACGGCGCCAAGAATTGGTTGCCCTCCTGATTGCTCGAGACGGAATGAATGAGAGTTGGGGCCAATGCGACCCTAGTCAGCGATGGGCAGGACGGAAGCCATGCGTCGAGTCGATCCATGAAGATCGAGAAAACTGCGTCGAAATCGCCCAGCGGTTCGCTCGGGGTCCTTTGCGGCCCTTGAAGTAGCCAGTCAAATCGGCCGGGTTGTAGACGCAATGTAAGCTTTGCGTCGTGAATTGCCGTACCCGGAAAAGGGCCGCTATCGTCACTGCGTTGGGTACGCGGCAGCGATTGCCGCGCAGCAGGCGGCTCGCCCATCATCGCCTCCCACCAGCCGTCCGACCCGTTTGGCGGCCAATCTACCAGAAAGCCGCTGACACGGACTGATTCGACTGCCCAATCGCTTAGGGGTGTGTTGGCCTGGTCGGCTTCGCTCAAGTTTGGGCCCACGTCTCTAACCAATTATCGGCATTCAACCTCCAAGACTCAATCTGATCCGAAATCGGTCTGGCGCACTATAACACCGTGCTCACGCAGCTTTTCCAGCCGCGGGCGGTGCCTGGCACGGCCGGGCTAGGCTAGAATGGCGGCAGGCCCCCGTAGCTCAGTGGATAGAGCACCGGCCTCCGGAGCCGGGTGCGCAGGTTCGAGTCCTGCCGGGGGTACCATCCTTCCTCCCACCTGCCTCGTCTGGTTCGCGCCGCTATACTGGGGCCTCGAAGCTGCACGCGGGGAGGGTCCATGAGCGTCACCATCACCGAGCTGATCCACAACGGCACGATGAGCGCCGACATGGCGGCCGTGCTCTGGGCCGCCGTCGATGAGCAGCTCTCGTTCCTGACCGTGGCGCTGCCTCGTCTCGCCGGCAAGTCGACGACGTCGATGGCGGCGCTGGCGCTGCGGCCGCCCGAGATGCCGGCCGTGCGCGTCGCGGGCGAGGCCGCCGTGATGGAGCGGCTGCGGCACGAGCAGCGCGGCGGCTACCTGGTCGTCGACGAGTTCAGCCGTGCGCCGATCCCCGGCTACATCTGGGGCGCGCCCGTGCAGCGCGTCTTCGATACGCTGCCCTACGGCTACGCGCTGCAGACCTCGCTGCACGCCCCCGACGTCGAGGAAGGCATCCTGCAGGTGACGCGCGGCAACGGCATCAGCGACGAGCAGGCGTCGACCTTCAAGCTGGTCGTCTTCATCGAGCGCTTCGGCAACACGTACGAGAGCCTCTGGCGCCGCGTGACCGAGCTGTACGAGGTGCACGCCGTCGAGAACGGCCGGCCCATCGGCCATCCCCTCTACCGCTGGAACCGCCACGACGACAGCTTCGAGAAGCTGACGGACCCGCACCAGTTCGGTCGCGAGCCCGGCGACCTGGCGGAGCGCTCTGACCTGCTCGGTGGCCTGGCCAGGGCGGGGCACACCTCTGACGAGGCCCTGGCGGAGGCGCTGACGGCGTTTCGGGCCAGACGCAACGGCACCGTCGAAGACTGAGCTCTCGCCGAGTGCGTTGTTCTGGCACCAGACTGCCCGGTGGTCTACACTCTCCCCGAATATGAACGCTCCCGACCCGAGGTCGGACGAGGACCTCGCCCTTATCCCTCGCCCAAGGCGACCCCTCGGTGGGCGGCGTCCTGACCCGCCGTCACGTCCCCACGGTCTACGACTTCATCGTCCGCATTAGCCTCAACCCCGAGACCGCAGTCGATAGCACGGAAGCCGCCATCGAGCGCGCCCTCGACAACATCCGCGACATGCCCTCGACGCTCAGCTTCTCGGCCTGGCTTCTGGGCATCGCCCGCGACGAAGCGCTCGAGGGTATGCGGCCCCGCTCCCGCGGCGACGGGCCCGAGACCTCAAGCTCGGCCGGCTCCTTGCCGCCGACGGATGCGCTGTTCACGAAGGCAAGCGGGCTGAGCGAAGAGAACCAGACGATGTCGCAGTGGGCGTGGCAGGCGGCGCGAGGCCAGCGTCCGCGCGACTACAGCATCCTCGACCTGCTGCTGCGCCAGAAGCTGTCGCCGGAGGAGATCGCGGAGATTGCCTCGCTGTCCCGCAGCGGTGTGTCCTCCGTCCTCGGGCGCCTGCGCGGCAATTTCGAGGACTCGTTCGCCGCCTCCGCCCTGTATCACACCGGCCGGCAGGGCTGCAAAGACCTCGATGCGCTGATCGAGGCAGCGTCTGCGCCGGGGCCGGCCCTGCGCCGCGAGATTGCCCGCCACGCCGAAGACTGTAGCGCCTGTCGCAAGTTCCGTGAGGGCCTGCCTTCCGCGGCCGACCTCTTCGCGTCGCTCGACCAAATCGAAGTGCCCGCGGACGCGGTCGAGCGCCTGATGCCGCCGTCGCCGCTAGCGGAGCCGGAATCGCGCACGGAAGAGGCGATGGCGACCGAGGCGGAGCTGATCGAGGAGATCGCGCCCGGCATCGAGCTGGCGGCCGAGGTCACCGCCGCGGAGGCGCTGACGGAGGAAGAGATCGAGTTCGAGCGTCCGGTCGACGACGAGACGGAGAGCGAGGACGGGACGTCGGAGGCTGCCGGTCTCGCCGCGACGGCCGGCCTCTCGGTGATGGAGGGCGACTTCGAAAACACCGAAGCGGAGGACCTGAGCGACGTGGACTCTACCTCCGTCAACGTGGCCCAGCCGTCTCTGCTACCCGAGGAGGACGAAGACCTCCTCGACGAAGAGCCGGAGGCCTTTGAGGAAGACGAGGAGGAAGCGGCTGCAACGCCGGTCGCATCCGACGCTGGTGAGGACGACGCCGATATGCCTGAGGATGGAGACGAGGACGAAGGCGAAGAGCCTGAGGAAGAGGATGAGACAGAGCAGGGCGGTCGCGAGTACGCGCCCCTAACCGCCCCTCTGGGTCGCGGCGGCGCCTCACGCTCGTTCCCGCGCCGAGACGAGGACGTCGAGGCGGGTTCGGCGGGGGCAGGCGTGCCCCCTGGCGGTCCACTCTGGGCCGGCGACGAGATGGACGACGACGGTGGCGATGGTGGCGGGACCAGCCTGTCGAAGTATCTGCTGTACGGAGCAGTCGGTGTCGTAACGTTGATCGCGATCTACGTCGGCATCGCCGTCGGCTCCTCGATCAAGGGCGGCGGCAGCTCCAGCAATAACTCGAATGCGGTTGCGACGCTGCCCACCCGCGTCTCCGGCGTGACCGAGGCGGCCTGCTCGCCAGGTCCCGTGACGATGCAGCCCGGCTCCCGCGTCATCCTCGTGTTCAACGATGCACCCAGCGGGTACACGATCGACGCTCACCCCGGCGTTAGCGCCGTTTCCAACGAGGCGGCGATCGACACCGTGACGGCGACGTCGCAAGAGGGCAACACGGTGCTGTTCGCCGCAGAAGCGAATTCCGCCGCTGCCGGCCGCACCGACGAGTACAGCGTGACGGCCGCGTTCACCAACGGCGGCAACCGCCGCACGCTCGAGTGCGTCGTGCAAGTGAAGGGCGCCGGCGGCTCGCCGACGGCTACGGTGACGCCCAAGGCCGACACACCGACGCCTGCCCCAACCGAGACGGCCACTCCGACGGAGGTGCCGGTGGTCGCGCCGGTGCAGCCGCTGCCGACCGCGACGCCCGTCCTGCCGACGGAAACGCCGAGTGCAACGCCCACCGAGACGCCGGCCGTTGCGGTCGGCACGCTGCTGACGGTGCCCAGCCCCAGCGTCACGCCCACGATCGAGGTAACGGGCACGCCGTCGCCTTAGGTCTGCGGCTCAGCCAATGCAAGAACGCGAGCCATCTTGGCTCGCGTTCTGCATTGATGCGCTCTCCGGTCAGACGTCGCGTCGTTGGAGCAAGATGGCTGCCACCCCGCCGAATATCGCGATCCAGATGAGGATCGCGAGAACGGCGGCCTCCGGTGAGATGTAACCGGCAACATGGGTTTCGGAGTTGAGCAGCGCGTCTCTCGCGTTCTGCGGCAGGTAGGTGATCAGATGCTTCCGCCACCACTCCGGCAGCAGGCCGCTCAGGATGGACGGCACGAAGATCAGGACCAACGTCGAAGTGATGGCTGATGCTGTGCTCCGAAGGATGGCCCCCAGCGCCGCGCCGATGAGCGGGAAGAGGGGCGTCGTGAGCCATAGGGCAATGAGCCCGCGCTGCGCGTCGCCATCGCTTAGGTTCGCAGTGGGTATGCCGCTATGCGTGCTCAGGACTGCCTGTCCGGCGAGGAACGCGCCGAGGACGACTACCAGCCCGACGGCCCAGGTGATGACCGCGATGACGAGCAGCTTGGCAACGAAGACGCGCAGCCGGCTGGGCGTCACGGTCATGGTGAGGCGAATCATGCCGCTCGTGTATTCCGAGGAGACGAGGGTGACACCGGTAACCGTAAGGACGATGTCGCTGAAGATTGTGCCCGCCATGCTGGTGACGATGGTGTGAAAGTCCGCCTGCTGCGACGCGTTGAGCGTGTCCCAGTTCGACGCCACCGCGAGGCAGATGAGGGCGCTGAAGCCGATGCCGAGCACGATGGCCAGGCCGATCTGGATGTAGAGGGCGCGAGTCGACCTCAGCTTGGTCCACTCGGCGAGGATCTGGGAGAACATGCCGGGAGTGGCGTGGGGTGCGCGTGCAGGCAGGGAGGCAGTTGTCATTGCTCGCCGCCTTTCAGGGCGCCTGCTGAATCAGCCTGGGTGCCGCCGGACTGGTATTCGACCGATTCGTGCGTCAGCTCCATGAACGCTTCTTCGAGGCTGCTGCCCTGCGGCGAAAGCTCGTGCAGCACAATGTTGTTCGCCGCCGCAATCTCGCCGATCTGGGCCGCCTCCATGTTCGTGACCGTGAGGACGTTCTTGCCGTCTTGCAGGGCCGTCGCGCCCTTTGACGAGAGGACGGCGCTTAGCGCCTCCGCCGAAGGGGAAACAACGCGGACGTGGTGATTGGCGCTTCTCTGGATGAACTGCTCCATTCCCATGTCGGCGATGAGCCGGCCGCGGCCGATGACGACGACGTGGTCGGCAGTGTCCTGCATCTCGCTCATGAGGTGACTCGAAATGAAGATCGTGCGTCCTTCGGATGCCAGCCGCTTCAGCAGGTTGCGGACCCAGATGATCCCCTCCGGGTCGAGACCGTTGACCGGCTCGTCGAAGAGCAGGGTCGACGGGTCACCGAGTAGCGCCGTTGCGATACCGAGGCGTTGGGCCATGCCCAGGGAGAATCCATCGACCTTCCGCCTCGCAACGTCCGCGAGGCCGACGAGGTCGAGGACTTCGTCGACGCGCCTGGGTGGCACTCCTGCCGCCTGAGCGATCCAGCGCAGATGGTTGCGCGCGCTGCGGCCGCCCTGGATTGCCTTGGCGTCGAGCAGCGAGCCGACTTCCTGCAGTGGCGCCGGCGTGTGGCGGTACGACTTGCCGTTGATCGTAGCGCTGCCCGAGGTCGGCGCGTCGAGTCCCAGAATGAGACGCATCGTGGTCGACTTGCCGGCGCCGTTGGGCCCGAGGAACCCCGTCACCGTGCCGGGTTCGACGTCGAACGTCAGCTGATCAACGGCGAGCGTTTCGCCGTAGCGCTTGGAGAGGTTCCGTACTTCGATCATGAAGTCTTCGTTTCAGACATCTTCGATGTGACCACGTTGGCGGAACACCGAGCAAGAGCCAAGTGGCCTGCAACAAGGGGCAGCGTTCCGTCGCGCACGTCCTGTGGACACTCGGTCCACGTATCGTCGATGGCCGAAGCCTGCTACGCCAGGCCGCGTTCCTTGAGCACGCGCGCCACCGTCACGCCGATCTCGGCGGGTGAGTCGCAGATGACGGCGCCGGCGTCGGCCAGCGCAGCCTTCTTGGCGGCGGCGGTGCCGGTGTTGCCGGCGATGATGGCCCCGGCATGACCCATGCGGCGTCCGGGTGGCGCCGTGCTGCCGGCGATGAAGGCGACGACCGGCTTTGTGACGTTGGCTTTGATGTACGCCGCCGCTTCCTGCTCTGCCGTGCCGCCGATCTCGCCGATCATGACGATCGCGTTCGTGTCGGGGTCGTTGTTGAACATTTCGATGACCTGGCGCTGGGTCGTGCCGATGATCGGGTCACCGCCGACGCCGACGCAAGTCGACTGGCCGATACCGAGGCGGGTCAGCTGGTCGACGCCTTCGTAGACGAGCGTGCCGCTGCGCGAGACGACGCCGACATGGCCGTCGGCGAAGACGTTGCCGGGCATGATGCCGACGCGGCACTCGTCGGGCGTGATCACGCCGGGACAGTTGGGACCGATCAACGTCAGATCTTTGCCCTGCAAGGCGCGCTTCACCGTCATCATGTCGATGGTCGGGATGCCTTCCGTGATGCAGATGATCACTTTGATGTCTGAGGCGGCCGCTTCGAGGATGGCGTCGGCGCCGCCGGGGGCCGGCACGAAGATCAGCGAGCAGTCGATCGGACCTTGCGCGTCGACGGCTTCGGCAACGGTGTCGTAGACCGGCACGCCGTACGCCGTCTGGCCGCCGCGTCCCGGCGTGCAGCCGGCGACGACCTTGGTGCCGTACTCGATGCAGCGTTCGGCCTGGAAACCGCCCTCTCGTCCGGTGATGCCCTGGACGATGACGCGCGTGTTCTTGTCGACAAGGATGCTCACGAATTCACCTACTTCGCTGCTGCGACGGCCTTCTGCGCCGCCTCGCCCAGGTCTTCGGCGCGCTCGACGTGGATGTTGGCGTCCTCGAGCATCTTCACGCCTTCGGCCAGATTGGTGCCCGCCAGCCGCGCCACGATGGGGATCGAGACGTGCAGTTTCTGGTTGGCGTCGATGATGCCCTGGGCGATGATGTCGACCCGGGCCATGCCGCCGAAGATGTTGATCAGGATCGCCTTGACGTTCGGGTCGGAGGTGATGATGCCGAGGGCGTTGACCACGCGCTCGGGGTCGTTGGCGGTGGCGATGTCGAGGAAGTTGGCGGGTTCGCCGCCTGCGAGCTTGATAGCGTCCATCGTCGCCATTGCCAGGCCGGCGCCGTTGACGACGCAGCCGATGTTGCCGTCCAGCTTCACGTAGTTGCTGATGCCCTCCGCCTGGGCGCGCACCTCGAGCGGATCCTCTTCCTCGATGTCGCGCATCTCCGCGATGTCAGCGTGGCGGTAGATGGCGTTGTCGTCGATGTTCAGCTTGGCATCGAGCGCAACGATGCGGCCGTCCTTGGTCACGACCAGCGGGTTGATCTCGGCCAGCGAGAGGTCGTTGGCAACAAAGGCGCGGTACAGGTTGCCCATCAGCGCCACGGCCGGTCGCAGCAGGTCGCCGGTAAGACCGAGCTCGAAGGCTAGCGCGCGGCCCTCGTACGCCTGGAAGCCCGCCGCCGGGTCGATGGCGACGCGGTGGATCGTCTCGGGGTGCTGCGCCGCGACCTCTTCGATCTCCATGCCGCCGGCGGAGGAGCCCATGAGGATGGCGCTGCCGATGCTGGAGTCGATCAGCACGGCAAGGTAGATCTCACGCTCGATCTGCGTTTGCTCTTCGACCAGGACGCGGCGCACGAGACGTCCTTCGGGCCCGGTCTGGGGCGTGACGAGGGTCATGCCGATGATCTGGCTCGCGGCGGCTTCGGCCTCGGCCGGCGTGGCGGCGAGCTTGATACCGCCGCCCTTGCCGCGGCCGCCGGCGTGGATCTGCGCCTTGACGACCGTCGGCACGCCCAGCTCTTCGGCGATGGCGCGCGCCTCGGCAGGCGTCGAGGCGACCCGGCCGCGCGGTACCGGCACGTTGAACCTGGCAAACAGCTCTTTGGCCTGATATTCGTGGACCTTCACAGCAGCGGCTCCCCGATGAAATCGAATCTGGCGACCAAGGCCGAGTGTAGCACGCGATTCGGCGTCACAGAGCAGTTGTTACGGACCGATAGAAGCCGCTGATGCCGAGGTTGGCGACGCTATAATCCGGTGGCTCAGCATTAGCGGAGGTCATGGTACTGACTGTCGCGGAAGTTGACAGTTGTCGGCCGGTCCTTCCGATGCGTCCTGCATGCAGAGGGCCTCTCGCGCGGTTTGCCGCCAAGCAATGGCTCAGAGCGTGATGAGGCGGATGAAGTCGGTGCGGGCGACCGTCGACTCCGGCGGTACGCCGACGATGACCACCTTGCTCCCTTCGGGTAGGTGAGCGCGCGTCATCAGTTCCTGCGCTATCAAGAGCGACGCCTCTTCGATATCGGGAGCGCGGTCGATGACGAGGGGAAAGACTCCGCGCCACAGGTTGAGGCGCCGGGCCAGCTGATGCTCCTCCGAGAGCGCGAAGACGGGCATCGAGGGCCGCAGGCTGGAGAGGACCTGCGCCGTGCCGCCGTCGCGGGTGAGGGCAGCCAGCGCCGTGGCGCCGATGTCGGTCGCCAGGTGCACCGCCGCTGAGCACAGCGCTGCCGTTGAGGTGACCGCCGGCCGCTCTGCGGGCTCCGTGCCGCTTGCCATCTCCGCCTCCCGCACGATGCGGTCCATGGTCCGCACGGTCTCAATTGGGAATTGGCCTACCGCTGTCTCGCCGCTCAGCATCACCGCGTCGGTGCCGTCGTAGACCGCATTGGCGACGTCCGAGGCCTCGGCGCGCGTTGGCGTGCGGCTGTAGGTCATCGATTCGAGCATTTGCGTGGCGGTGATGACGGGCTTACCGGCCTCGTTGGCCTTGCGAATGATCTGCTTTTGCAGCGTCGGCACCTTCTCCGGCCCGACTTCGACGCCGAGGTCGCCGCGCGCCACCATGACGCCGTCGAACGTCTCGATGATTTCGTCGATCTGGCCGATGGCCTCGATCTTCTCGATCTTGGCGATGATCGGCTTGCTACAGTCCATGTCCATCATGATTTCGCGGGCGCGGTCGGCGTCTTCCGGGCGTCGCACGAAGCTCAACGCGATCATGTCGACACCTTCGCGGAGGCCGAACCGCAGGTCGTCCTCGTCCTTGGGCGTGAGCGAGGCCGCACGCAGCTTCACGCCCGGCAAGTTGACGCCCTTGCGTGAGCTGAGATGGCCGCCGCGCACGACCGAGGCCTGGATCACGCCGTGGATCACGTCCTCGACGCGCAGCTCCATGAGGCCGTCATCCAGGTAGATGGGGTCGCCCGGCTCAACCTCGGCAGCCAGGTTGTCGTAGGAGATTGAGATGTGGTGGCTGTCGCCTTCGCGGCCGTCGCTATGGATTTCAATCCACTCGCCCTCGCGCAGGACGGCCGGCTCGTCCTTGACCTCGCCGACCCGGATTTTTGGCCCTTGCAGGTCCTGTAGCACGGTGATCGAGCGGCCCGTCGCAAGAGCCTCGGCGCGCGCCTGCTCGATGAGGGTGCGCTTCTCGTCGTGATCGCCGTGGGAGAAGTTGAGGCGCAGCACGTCGGCGCCGGCCTCGATGAGGCGGTGCATGACGTCAGGCGGTGACGTCGCGGGACCGATGGTGGTAACGATTTTGGTTCTTCGGAAGCTGGTCATGAGTGCTGCCGCCGGTTGGAGTCGCGTGCTCGGACGCAGTCGCCCTCCGTCCAGCGTAGCAGTCCGGTGTTTCGCGGGCGTTACCTTCTCGTGATCGAGGTGTTGGCGGCGGTGCGGTGTGCTGATCGAAGGCGGGGCCGGATTCATTCCGGCCCCGCTGCGGCTTTACCTGGCCTGCACTAGGCTTACAGAACCGCGATGCCGGCGTTGGCGATCTGCTCGTCCTCCTCGGACGTGGCGCCGGAAACGCCGACCGCGCCGATGACGACGCCGTCCGCCGTGATCGGCACGCCGCCCTGGACGGGCACCCAGCGTTCGCCCAGGCGTATCGCGAGCGGAGCGGCCAGCGTGGGGCGGTTTTCCGCCATGCCGCCCAGCATCGCCGTCGGCCGGCCCGAGTAGGCGGCGGTGCAGGCCTTGCCCTCGGCCAACGATGACGTAAAGGCCATGGCGCCGTCGATGCGCTCGAAGACGAGCATGGTGCCGGCCGCGTCCACCACGCAGATGCTCACGTTCTTGCCGATCTCGTTGGCCTTGGCGATGGAGGCTGTCAGGATGCGCTTCGCGTCTGCCGTGTTCATTTCGGTGTCACTCCTCTAGCTGCATGAACGTCGAAAGCCCAGATGCGGGCAGGCGTGATTATATACGCGATGCTTCAGCAGCCGTCTGCCTGGTTGCGGACCGCTGGGCGGTCTCCGACCACACTTGCTGAGGTGATCTCTCCTTGGCGCGGTATTGCCTGGGATGCAATCCCTAGCTGGCGCCGCGGCGCTGGCGGATGACGGTTGCGGTGAAGCTGTCGAGGGCGCGCACCTGGCGTGTCGAGAGGGCGACGCCGGGCTGGGCGCGACGCAACAGCTGATAGGCGACGTCCAACGGGAAGCCCAGCGAGACGAGGGTGGCGCAGCCGATCAGGGCGCTACGTCCCAGTCCCTGGCCGCAGTGGATGAGAACCTTGCGGCGCTCCTGCAGGCGCGCCATGACCCAGCCCACCATCTCGTGCAGCTGCTCCTGGGTGGGGGCGGCGTGGTCCACGACTTCCTGCCGCATGTAGGCGACGTTGTGCGCCTTCATCATGACCTCGTCGTCCCGGTCTTCGTTACGCACTTCGAGAACCGCAGCGACGCCGCTCTCGAAGATGCGCTGCCATTGCGACTCGTTGGGTGCGCCGGCGATGCCGATATCGTCCGTAAGCCAGGCGACTTCGAGGCCGTGGCTCAAGATGCGCGGGCCTCGTTGGCCGGCGGAGCGCTGGTGGCGTTTGTTCCAGGGCAGAAAAGACACGACGCTTCGAAGGTACCACGTCCGGCGCGAAAAGAGGATGCCCGGTCGCGGCGAAGGGCCGTCGTCAGGCCCTGGGTTTATGGCCGAGTTGCTGCAGCACGTCGCGCAGGACGGGCAGCTCCTGGGCGCCGACGACACCGTACTGCTGGTCGAAGATGAACGTGGGGATCGCCGTCACGCCGATGCTGCGGCTCCAGTTGATGCCCTCGTCCACGCGATCGCGATAGCGACGGTCGGTCAGCGCCTCGCGCAGCGCATCGGCTGGCAAACCGGCCTCGGCGCCCGCTGCGACGATCACGTCGACGTCGGCGATGTCCTTGAGGTCCTCGAAGTAGGCCTTGAACATGCTGCGATGGAATGCCCAGTAGTCGCCGTAATCGCCCGCAAACTCGGCCGCTTCCAGCGACAGATGTGAGTTCGGGATGCGCGTGCGGCCGCGCGTGAACGTGATGCCCAGCGGCACGCCGCGGCGCTCAGTCGGAGTCGGCGGTGCGTCGGGCGCGACGATGCGGCTGGAGGGCATGCCCTCGGGCGGTGTTTCGGGTCGCAAGAGGAAGGGAGCGAAGTCGACCAGGATGTCGTACTCCTGCTGCAGTCGTTCGACCTCCACGAGGCCGATGTAGCACCAGGGTCAGACGAAGTCAGAGACGATGATCAGATGGGCGCGTTCGTTCTCGTTCGTGGCTTCGGTTTCGCTCATGCCCTGAGTATACCTGTCTAAAGGGCCGGGATGACCTCTGCGGCCCGCCACATGTACCACGAGCCGACCGACCGGTACGGCGCCCAGCGAGCGCCGAATCTCGCGCGCCTCGCCCGGCGTCGGCGGGGCGTCGAGGCCGTAGACGAGGCGCATGCCGTTGCGCACGCCGAGGTCGCCAACTGGCAGGACGTCGGGGCGGCCCATGTGGAACATGAGGTACATGTGCGCCGACCACTCGCCGAGTCCCTTAACGGCCGTGATGCGCCGGACCACCTCGTCGTCATTGAGGTGCGCGAGCTCGTCGAAGTCGAGCAAGCCTTCGGTTACGTGCAGGGCGAGATCGCGCATGTAGCCGATCTTCTGGCGGGAGACACCGGCGCTGCGCAGATCCTCGTCGGCCGTTGCCAGCAGCTGCTGGGGCGTCGGAGGCGTTTCGTCGTTGCCGTAGAGGGCGAAGAGGCGGCGCTGGATGGCGCTGGCGGCAGGTCCGGCCAGCTGCTGAAACAGGATCGTGCGCAAGAGCGAGTGGTAGGGATCGTCGTAGCGGATGCGCGCCTCGTACGGCCCGACGCGGTCGATGAGGGCGCCGAGCACTGGGTCGGCCGCACGCAGGTGGGCCAGCGCCTCATCGACGGAATACTGGAAGTTGGAGGTCACGGCCGCGAATCAGGCGTGGAGCGGGTCGAAGACGTACTCGACGTTGCGGATCTCCTGCTTGGCGTGGAACGAGCCCGGCCTGTCGCCGAGCGCCTGGCGCTCCGGCAGAGCGTTGTAAGAAGCGAGCTTGTCGTCGATCGCGTCCAGGCCGTCGAAGCCGCGGAACCAGATGAACTCGTTCTGCGGCTTGAAGGTCCACGAGCTGAGGATCGGGATGCCGGCTTTCGCGTGCAGCGGCGCGATGTTGGCGACGAAGAACTCGACGAACGGGTCGAGCTGGCCGCGGTTCGCCGTGTAGAGGCGGAACTGGGCGGCGCCGGGTATCTCCCCGGCCTGGGGTGACGCGTAGGCGAGCTCGCAGACGCGTACCTCCGTCTTGGCGATGTGCTGCTGGGGCAGGTCGCCGATTGCCTTGCGCTCCGGCAGGTCGAAGTAGGTTGCGGTCTTGTCGCGCTCCTCTTCCGGCGTCTCGAAGCCGCGCAGCCAAATGAACTCGTTCTGCGGCCCGTTCACCCAGGCGCCGAGGATCTGCATCTCGTACTTCTCGTGCACCGGGGCCAGGCGCTCGTTGAACAGCTTGACCCAACTGTCCATCATGCCCTTGTTGATCGTGTAGAGGCGCACCTGGCCAATCATGGGTTCTCCTACTCGTCTTCCTCGTCCTGGTCGCGCAGGATGTGCTCGGCTTCCTCGAGGGCGGCGTCGCTGAGAGCACGCCCCATCTTACGGTCGAAGGCACGCTCTTTGAAGAAGGGACGTGCGAACGTCGTCATATCGCGGTGCGTGGCCCAGGCAAGCGACTGCAGCTCCAGCGGGTCGAGGTAGATGTGCACGCCGGTGCTGAGGTCCTCAATCCGCAGGCGCGGGCCGTTGCCCCTCTCGTCGAGGTCGATTTGCACGGCGGCGAATTCGTTGGCGATACGCATTGGCTTCTCCTCGTGATCGGAGACCGCGCTCCGATCTGTCATTCCGAGCGGAGCGAGGGTGCTGTCTGACCAGTTGTCATGGTAGCGGTTCCCGCCACGCTTGCTCCGCATCGCGTTGCGCTGCTCCGCCCCCACCCATCGAGAAAAGAGGTGATGGGAGGACACCTCCCATACCCACCGCGCATGGGCTTCGCCCCCGCTACCCCTGCTTCTGCTTCGCAATTGGCGTATCTCGGTTCTCGTTGTCCACTTCAGGGAGGAATGCTGAGCTGTCATTCCGAACGAAGTGAGGAGTCGCCCCGTCCGACGAGGCAGACGCTTCAGGGGCGGTCTCCGCAGCACCTCGACGGGCGATAGCTCTTCGCGCAGGGTGCGCGGGACGCAATCCCCCTAGATGATGTGCGTCATGGCGCCGAGGTGGCCGTTCATCTCCAGAAGGGACACCTTTTTGAAGGCGATCTTCCACTGGCCGTCGACCTGACGCAGGCGGTGCTGCTGCCGGGCCGCGTAATAGACCGGCTTCACGTCATCGACGCGCTGGGCGCCCGACTTGAAGGTGCAGAGCCACAGACAGCTGTGCAGCAGGACCTCGTCGTCGCGCTCGGCGGGCTCGACCTCGACGTTCGTCACCATGCGGATCATCTTGGAGGGCGGGTCCTGCGTGTGGTTGATGCCGCTGTCCAGGATGCGCCAGATGCGGCCGCTGAGATTGGACAAGTCGTCGTAGATGATCGAAAGGTGCTTGTGCGGGTCGGCGTTCGTCGTCGTTGAGCGGCACCCAGTAGATGACGTCCTCGGTCATCCCGTCGCGCCACTCATGCAGGCGGTTCTCGTCCAGCATGCGGGCTTCTTTGAACAGGAAGTCCTCCGCTTCGGTACGGGTCATCATCACGCGCGTGGTCATGCGAGGTTCGCTCCTCCGGCCTCGCGGCCGCCGCTGGCGGTGAGGCCGGCCTGCGCCGTGGGCGTGCCGCTCACCGGGTCGACGTTGACGACGTGCGATTCGCCTTTCATCAGCGCCGACCAGGCGTAGTAGATGGAGCGCTGCTCGATCTCGCTGCTCGTGTGGCCGAAGCGCTCGCCGTTGGGCCCGCGTGTCTCCAGCGTCTTGCCGCGGGAGAACAGGGCCCACTGGTTCAGCGACTTCAGGTCGGAGGAGCGATAGCCCTCGAACATGCGCGCAAACATCTCGATGTCGTCGGAGCTGCCGTAACCGGCCGGGCCGTAGAACCCCTGGTGCCCTTTCACAGCGGCGAACTGCATCGCGTCGCTCGTCTCCGGCAGGACGACGTGGTACTGCAAGATCTCCGTCTTGTCGATGGCGATGGGCCGGATGACGCGGATCTGGTTGTTGGCAAAGGCCGCGTTCGGGAAGAGCTGCATGCGCCAGCCGATGCCCAGCACCTGGCTGGCCCGCTCTTCGCCGAGGCGGGCGATGAGGCGGTCGACGTACTCCTTCGGTGCGGCGTTGCGCCAGTTCTCGTTGAAGGCGGGACCGCCCGAGCCCATGATGCTGTGGCCGTTGCCCAGGTCGATGCCGGCAGAGTCAGACGTGCCGAAGCCGCCGCCGCGGTTGTAGGGGCGGTTGGCGTTGCCGCCGATGGTCGAGACGTGCTCGGCGACGAGGCGGCTGATCTTGTGTAGGTAGTCCGGGTGATAGCCCTCGTTGCTGCCTTCGAGCTGCAGCTTCCAGTTGCCGACGTACGTGTGCTTCCAGACGCCGCCCTTGACTTCGACCTGTCCCGTCGGGGAGCGGTCGAACCAGTCGTCCAGGTACTGGCGCGCCAGGCCCAGGTGCTCGAGTAGCGTCGGGCCTTCGTGCGACAGGCGGGCGAAGATCAGGCCGCGGTAGTTACTGACCTCGGCCTTGTCGAGGCCGTCCTGGATCGAGTCGATCTCGCCGGCGCCGAAGCCGCGCCGCAGGCTGACGCCCGCCAGCGAGCCGTCATTGCCGTACACCCAGCCGTGGTACTCGCAGCGGAAGAAGTTGGCGTTGCCGTATTCACGCTGGCAGACGGTCGGGCCGCGGTGGGCGCAGCGGTTGATCAGAACGTGGATCTCGCCGTCCTCGTCGCGGCTGAGGATGACGGGGATGCGACCGATGTAGGTCGTCTTGTAGTCGCCCGGCTGGGCCACTTCGCTCTCGTGGCCGATGAAGACCCAGGTCGTGTAGAAGATGCGCTGTAGCTCTGCCTCGAAGATCTCTTCGTCCGTGTACAGGCTGATGTCGATGCGGCCCTTGTCCATCTGGACCAGCTCGTCGATGCGCGCTTTGTCGAGGACCATGTCTGCCTCCTCCGGCTACGGGTGCCCCAATTGATGGGAATTGTCTCGCCCGTCGATTGACGATGTCAATGAAAATCCGCAACAACTGTTGTGCAGCTTACGGCCGCGGCCTATGATGAGGCCGCAGAGCGAGGAGGGAGCATCAGGTGCCAGAGGTACGCGTGATCACGAGCCTTCAGGTGACGGCCGGTAGCGGCGACGACTACGCCCGCGAGTGGTCGCCGGAGTACGAGAACGTCAACGGCCAGCCCGGCTGCATCCAGTTCGAGCTGTTCCGCAACGTCCGGGAGCCGGAACGCTTTGTGCGCCTCGAGCACTGGGAGAGCCGCGGCTCCTTCTTCTCCGCGTGGCTGAACAACGTCATGCGTCCCGTGGCCGGCGGCAGCCTCATCGAGGGCGAGCCGCAGACCGAGATTTACTTCCGCCGCAAGCTCTACCTGTTTCAGCCGGAGGGACCGGCCCCTGCCGATGGGCAGCGCGTTCAGGAAGACATCGATCGCGTGCCGGGGCACGTGCGGGTCGTCGCCAACTTCAACGCGTTGCCGGGCATGGCGGATTCGTTCGTCAAGGCGTGGCTGGCGAGCGCGGAGAACGACGCGGGCTGCCTGCAGCGCGAGCTCTTCCACAGCACTCGCAATCCGGACCACGTGGCGCTCCTCGCCCTGTGGGAGGACCGTGATGCCTTCGATGCGCACATACGCCTCGCCGCTGAGCGGACCTACCCCGAGTTCGAGTTTGCCGGCGCGCCGGACCAGCGCAAAGTCGGCCAGAGCGGCCTCGAAATCTACTTCAAGCAGCAGATCTACGTCTGGGACGGCGACGACTGGAAGCCGGTCGAGGGCTAAGCTGAGCGCAGCAATGCGTACCGTAGCCCCGGAGGAAGACGTGGTCAAAGTAGCCATCCTGGACGATTACCAGAACGTCGCGGCGCGTATGGCCGACTGGTCCAGCCTGCCGCCCGGTACCGACGTGCAGATCTTCCCGGACCATCTCAAGGACGAGAACGCCGTCGCAGCGCGCCTGCAACCCTTCGACGTCATCGTGGCCATGCGGGAGCGCACGGCGTTTCGGCGGCCGCTGCTGACGCGTCTACCCAACCTGAAGCTGCTGATCACGACGGGCGCCCGCAACGCGTCGATCGACGTGGCGGCCGCGGCGGAGCAGGGCGTGACCGTCTGTGCCACGCGTGGCATGGGCACCGGCACGTCGGAGCTAGCCTGGGGTCTGATCCTCTCGCTGGCGCGCCACATCCACGAGGAGGATCGCGCCGTGCACGAGGGCCGGTGGCAGACGCAGATTGGCCCCAGCCTGGAGGGGCATACGCTGGGCATCGTCGGGTTGGGCAACCTCGGCTCCAAGGTGGCAGCCGTCGGCAAGGCGTTCTTCATGGACGTCATCGCCTGGAGCACCAACCTGACGGAGGAGCGCTGCCTTGAGCTTGGCGTGCGCAAGGTGACGAAGGAAGAGCTGTTCTCGCAGTCCGACTTCATCTCGATCCACATCATCCTCAGCGACCGCAGCGTCGGCCTGGTTACGAAGGACGACATCGCGCGCATGAAGCCGACCGCGTATCTGGTCAACACGTCGCGCGGCCCCATCGTCGACGAGGACGCGCTGATCGAGGCGCTGCGCGAGCACCGCATCGCCGGCGCCGGCCTCGATGTGTTCAGCGACGAGCCGTTGGAGCCGGACAGCCCCTTCCTGAAGCTCGACAACCTGTTGATTACGCCGCACATCGGCTACGTGACGGAGGACAACTACCGCCTCTTCTACGGTGATGCGCTGGCGGACATTCAGGCGTTTCTGCAAGGCCAGCCGGTGCGAGTCATCGCGCCCTAGACCATCGTGGTATATTCCACAGCGCCATCTCGGCCAGACCACCATTCATTCGGAGGTTTCGCGATGCCGTATCAGGGCATGATTGCCGAATCGGTCAACGTTCAGGGCTTTAACGGCGACGAGATCGAGGCCTACTACGCGCGGCCCTTGGGGCCGGGGCCCTTCCCGGGGGTCGTGGTCATTCACCACATGCCGGGCTGGGACCGCTGGACGAAGGAAGTCGTGCGCCGCTTCGCCGAAGAAGGCTACGTGGCCGTCGCGCCGCACCTCTTCCACCGCAGCGGCCCGGGCGACCCGGACGACGTCGCGGCCCGCGCCCGCGCCGAAGGCGGCGTCTCCGACGACCAGGCTGTCGGCGACGTCGAGGGCTCGATGCGCTTCCTGCGCAGCCTGCCGTACTCGAGTGGCAAGGTCGGTGTCATCGGCTTCTGCTCCGGCGGACGCCACACCTACCTGGTCGCCGGCCGCCTGGCGGGCGTCGACGCCGCGGTCGACTGCTGGGGCGGCGGCGTGATCGTCGACGACCCGGCGCAGCTCACGGAGAAGCGCCCCGTGGCGCCGATTGACCTGACCCCGAACCTGACGGCGCCGCTGCTCGGCATCTTCGGCAACGACGACGCCAACCCGTCGCCGGACCAGGTCAACCGCACCGAGGAAGTGCTGAAGCAGCAGGGCAAGAACTACGAGTTCCACCGCTACGACGGCGCCGGCCACGGCTTCTTCGCCGCCGACCGGCCGAACTACCGCCAGGAGCAGTGCGTGGACGCCTGGGGCAAGGTCTTCGACTTCTACGGCCGCTATCTCAAGGCCGGCGTGGCCGCTGCCGCTGCTCGTTAGGGGACTAGCGTCCCGCGCACGGCCGCGCGAAAGGCGATCAAAGGAGCCGTCTGATGCGCGACCGGCCGACAACCCACTGGTAATCCACGGCTCTTTAGGAGGATCACCGACCATGTGCACCTACATCACGGAAAAGGCTTCGCTGTTCGGCAGCGCCAAGGGCGGCGCCGATGGCTGGTTCCGCGTCGACACGGCGAACGTGTACTTCGACCACCCGTACCACGCGCCGCTGGACCACTCGCTGAACATCGACTTCGTCAACGAGTCCGAAGGGGCGCCGAAGCGCGTCGCCATCGAGATCAGCGCCGAATCGGCCCGCGACCTGGTGGAGAAGATCCTCGCCGCGCTGCAGAGTGGCGAGGAAGCGCACGCCATAAACCCGGTCGACCAGGTGCTGGCCGAGAGCCACACGCACTAGGCATCGTCACGGTAGAGAGCACGAAGGGGCGTCCACGCGGCGCCCCTTCTGTATTGAGGGAGTCCGGGTCACAGTGACGGACGAGATGCTGCTCATCGCGGTGGTGCGCGTGCTGGGCTCGCTGCCGGTGCTGCGCTGGCCGTTCTACGGCGGGCTCCTGGCGCTCGTGATCGACCAGGTCGACGTGCTGATGATGCAGCAGATTCACCTCGGCGGCGTCACCGACTACCAGACCTTCGACAAGTACCTGGACCAGGTGTACCTGCTTACCTTCCTCATCGTGGCGCTGCGCTGGGACGGCTGGCAGCGCAACGTCGCCGTCGGCCTGTACGTCTACCGCCTGTTTGGCTTCGTGGCTTTCGAAGTGACGGATCAGCGCGACCTGCTTCTCCTCTTCCCGAACTTCTTCGAGTTCTGGTTCCTGTTCATTGCCGCCGTCAAGCAGTTCGACCTGGGGCAGCGCTGGCCGCGGCCGGCATTTGTGGCCGCCGGGATCCGGTCTGGTCGCCCTGAAGCTATTCCAGGAGTACGCTCTCCATTACCAGCGCTGGCTGGACAGCTTCACGATGGTCGAGGCCATCAAGGCAATCTGGCGCTTCCTTACGCCGTGATTCTGAGTTGATGGACGTCAAACGCCTGCTTCTGCGATCGGCGCTGGGCCCGCGATTACCGATCACGAGCGGCTCCTTACGGCTGCGCGGCGTGCGGGCGCCGCTCGTCATCCGCCGCGACAAGTACGGCATCGCCTACATCGAAGCGCAGAACGACGACGACGCCTGGTTCGGCCTCGGCTTCTGCCAGGGGCAAGACCGCGCCTTCCAGCTCGAGTTGCGGCAGCGCCTGGTGCGCGGCACGCTTTCGGCGCTGGCCGGCGCCGAGACGCTGCCGATCGACCGCCTCTCGCGCCGCATCGGCCTCTTCGAATCTTCACAGCGCCAACTAACGGCGCAAGACGACGACGTACGCGCCCAGATCGAGGCTTTCGCGCGTGGCATCAACGCGGCGTACGAGTCGGGGCTGCCAGCGCGGCCGCACGAGTTCGTCCTGCTGCGCAGCCGGCCGACGCCGTGGCAGGCCGCCGACGTGATCGGCATCGGCAAGATGATGTCGCTGCTCATGATCGGCAACTGGGACGTCGAGCTGGCGCGACTCAAGATCCTCATGTCGGACGGCGAGCAGGCCCTGCGGGACCTCGATCCGTCGTATCCGGAGGGACATCCCGTCTCGCTGCCGCCCGGCGTCAAGGCAGGACCGGCGGCCGACCACCTCGGCCAGGACTTCGCTGCCTTTGCCGAGCTGGCGGGGCTGAGCGGAGGCGCCTCCAACAACTGGGCGATCAATGGCTCCCGCACGCGCTCCGGCCGCCCGCTGCTGGCAAACGACCCGCACCTGGACCCGATTCTGCCGCCGCACTGGTACCTGGCGCAGATCCGCACGCCGGACTGGGCCGTCGCGGGCGCATCGCTGATCGGATCGCCGGCCATCGGCGCCGGCCACAACGGCTTCGCCGCCTGGGGCATCACCGCCGGCCTCGTCGACATCGTCGATTTGTTCCTCGAGGACGTGGCGCCGGACGGCCGTTCAGTGCGCCGTGGCGACGCGTACGAGTCCTGCGAAGTGCGCCGCGAAGTGATCGAGGTTCGCGGCGGCACGCCGGTGGTCGAAGAGGTCATCGTGACGCCGCGCGGCCCGATCATCAGTCCGGCGCTGACGCACGACCTGCCGGCGATCTCCATGCGCGCTGTCTGGCTGGACCCGAAGCCGGCGCGCGGCTTCCTGCGCCTGCACGAGGTGCGCTCCTTCGATGCGTTCCGGCGGCAATTCGAGCACTGGCCGTTGCTGCCGCAGAACGTTGCCTACGCGGACACGACCGGCTCGATCGCCTGGCAATTAGTCGGGGAGGTGCCGCGACGCCGCAAAGGCTACGGTACGCTGCCGGCGCCTGGCTGGGACCCCGAGGCCGGCTGGGAAGACGCCGGAGTGCCCTTCGAGGCGATGCCCTTCGCCCTGGACCCCGAGCGCGGTTTCATTGCCAGCGCCAACAACAAGCCGGTCGTGGATAACGGCGGGCCGTTCCTCGGCGTCGACTGGCTGGACGGCTACCGGGTCGAGCGTATCTTCGAGGCGCTGGCCGAGCGCGACGACTGGGACGTCGATGCGACGCAGGCTCTGCAGCTCGACGTCAAGACGCTGGCCTGGCGAGAAATTCGCGACCCGATCCTGTCGCTGCAGCCCTCGGACGAAGCCGCGGTGCAAGGCCTGGAGCTGCTGCGCGACTGGGACGGCATCGTCGGCGCCGATTCGCCGGCCGCAACGGTGTACGAGCTCTTCGTGGCGGAGATGCAGCGGCGCATCTCCGTGGCGCGGGCGCCGAAGAGCTATCGCGTGGCCATGGGCGAGGGCTTCACGCCGCTGTTAAGACTGACGACCTTCGCGGCCGGTCGCAGCAGCCACATGCTGCGTCTCATGCGGGAGCAGCCGCGAGACTGGTTCGATCGCGGATGGCCGGACGAGATGTGCGAGGCGCTGGTGGCGGTCGTGCACGGCCTGCGTCGCGATCGCGGCGAGGACAGCAGCGCCTGGGCGTGGGGCAGCGTGCGTCCGTTGACGCTGCGCCACCCCCTGGGGCGCATCGAAGCGCTGGCTCCGATCTTCAACCGCGGCCCCTTCGCCTGGGGCGGCGACGGCACCACCGTGTCGCAGGCGGGCACGACGCCGCTCCATCCCGAGGGCAACCCGACCGCGATCGCATCGCTGCGCATGGTGCTGGACGTGGGCGAGTGGGAGAAGGGGCGCTTCTCGCTGCCCGGCGGCCAGTCGGGCAACCCGTTCTCGTCTCACTACGATGACCTGCTGCCGCTCTGGCTACGCGGCGAAGGCGTGCCGATCGCCTGGCTGCCGGAGGACGTCAGAGGGCTGGCGCGGGAGACGCTGCGCTTGGCGCCGCTCTAGACCGTCGGACCGGACGGTATCGACCGCGCGATGAGAGGACCGATTCACTGGCGTTCGATGGGCCGTTACCATGGTCTGAATAAGACATGTGCTACTACTACCGGAGGAGCTGAATGAAGCGCGTCATCCTGCTAACCATCCTTGCTGCCGTCTGCATGTCTCTTGTCGTCGGCAAACGCAAGCAAAAAGAGGGATCAATAGGCCGTCTGCGACACGGTGCCGGTGACGCCTTCGAGGATGTCGAGAAGCGCATCACGGAGCTGCGCGATCAGGCGAAGCGGCTCAGCGGCGAAGCGCGCCAGCGCCTGCAGGACCAGGCTCACGACCTCGAGGGCCAGCAGCGCGACCTGCGCAACCGCATGAATGACCTGCGCGGCGAGGCGCAGAAGCTGCTCGAACGCACTCGTTCCCGCGCCCAGGACGCCAACGAGGACGAAGCGGACGAGGACTAATCACGCTTCAGGCGTGAAGTCACTCTCTGGCGGCCGTCGCGTAACCGCGGTGCGCGGGCGATCAGAGGCTCTCTGCATCCAACTCGAAACATTCCGCGGGGTGCCTGGAGTGCATCCTTAGTTGATGCAGTTGGCCCGGTACCAGTCGCGCTCGGTCGTCGAGCGGTACTGGGTGCCGGCGATCTCCTCGCAACTGGTGCGGTCGGGCAGCGCGGTCGCAGTCGGCGTCGGGATGACGACGGTTGGAGCGGGGATATCGACGACGTTGTTGTCGTTCGGGGATGACGTGTTGCCGCCGCCGCCGCTGCCCAGCACGGCATAGACCACGAACACGTGCAACACGACTCCGACGACGAAGCCTGCGAGCCCGATGGCGAGCAGATTCACGCCCCGCTTCGGTGTCTGTCTGCGGCGTTGCGGCCGTCTCGGAGTCGCCATCCCTACCATCGCCCCTAGCTTACCGATTCGGGAGGCGCGACGCCTCCGACGCTAGGGTAGCGCAGCGTGGAGCCGGAAGGCAGGGCTCAGGCGGAAAGCGCTGGCGCGTTGCACCAGGGACAGATCGCCTTGGGCGGCGCCGGCGTGAACTTGCGGTGGCAGCTTGGGCACGTGATGAGGAAGTCAACCGGATCGACGGGCGGGGGCGGCGGCATCGGTATGCCAAACCACGTCTCGCGCTCGTCCTTCGCCTCGTCGTTCTCATCGCCGCCGGTGAGGCTGATGACGCTGTTGAGCACGGCGTTGCCGTGATCGGAGTCGGCGGCGCGGGCGAGGCTGTTGATGGCGTGAGTGGTGCCACGGATCTTGGTCAGCGCCACGGCCACCGCTATCAACAGAACGACGGCCAGGAACGAAACGACAGAGACGATCAGCGTCAGCCTGACGGCGCGCGCGGTGTCGTACAGCTCGTACCCCATGCTGAACAGGAAGATGCCGAGCACGTAGAAGCAGAAGAGGAAGCTCAGCCCCCAGTACGCCTGCGCCTCCTCGATGTCGTGCAGGGACCACGTGCGGTAGGCCATCACGACGGCGAGCGCGATGGCCAGCGCCGCGACGGCGCCGCCGCCGAGCAGCGGGTAGAGGGGGCGGCCCGGCCGCGCCGGGTCGTGGTGGTAATCGACAACAGCTTGCGTCTTGCGTGTGACGTCGACGTCGCGAGGTGCAGCTTGGGATGCCGCCGGAGCCGGCTGCGTGACCATGATCAGGTAGTCGGCAGGGATGCGCGTATCTGAAGTCGCCCGGCTGCCGAACAGGCGTCCGCTAAGATGGAGCCACGATGTCGAACACACGCGCCCTCAGCCTGGTGATTCGCTGGCTCATCCTGGCCTTCGCCGTGTGGGTGGCGGCCAAGATTGTCGGCGGTCTCTATCTGGAAGGATGGAAGAGCGCCCTCATCGTCGCCGCCATCCTGGGCCTGCTCAACCTCTACGTGCGGCCCGTCCTCACGATCCTGACGTTGCCGCTGACGATTCTGACGCTGGGGCTGTTCTTGATCATGGTGAACGCCATCCTGCTCGGCCTCACGTCATGGGTGGCGAGCTGGTTCAGCGGCATTCACTTCCACGTGCACGGCTTCGGCGCCGCGCTTTTCGGCGCCATCATCATCAGCCTCATGAACATCGCGGTGGGCATCTTCGTGAAGCCGGACAGCATCGCCCGCGACCTGACGGGCGGTTACTGAGCCCAGTCGCTGCCTTCGAGCAGGTCCGCTGCAAGAGCGCGTTCGTCCCAGGGAATGCTTTCGCCCCGCACGACCATCGTCGTCTCGGTCGATTTTCCGGCCAGTAGCACGGTGTCTCCCGGCTCGGCGTGCTCGAAGGCGTAGCGGATTGCCTCGCGGCGGTCTGGCTGCCGCACGAAATCGACGTCTTCCCTGTGCCCCGTCTCGCGCAGGCCGGCAGCGATCGTTTCGATGATGGCGTCGGGGTCCTCGTCGCGCGGGTCCTCGCTGGTCAGGACGGAACGGTCCGCGAGGCGTCCGGCGACGCGCCCCATGCCGTCCCGTCGCGCCGGGTCGCGGCCTCCTGCGGCGCCGAAGACGACCCACAACTTGCCTGTGGTGCCGGGCCGCAGCGCCGACAGCGTGTTCTCGAGCGCCACAGGAGTCGACGCGATGTCGACGAAGACGCTGAACGGTTGGCCGCGATCGATGCGCTCCATGCGTCCCGGGATGCCGGGGAAGGACGAGAGCGCCGCGAAGGCGTCGGCGAGGCTCACTCCCTGGCTGCTCGCCACGACGGCGGCCGCGAGACTGTTATAGACGTTGAAGCGGCCCAGCAGCGGCACCTGCGCGTTGTAGGTGTTGCCGTGCGCGCGAGCGCGGAAATGCAGGCCGAAACCGGCCGGTACGACGTCGATAGCCTGCAGGTCGTTTTCGTCGCCGAGACCGTAGGTGGTCGCCGGCAGGGAGGTCAGCTCCAGCAGGTAGGTGGACGCCGCGTCGTCGCCGTTGATCACGGCCGCTTTGGCGTATGGTTTGCCCTCGGTGCGGTCGGTCTGGACGAAGAGCAGGCCCTTGGCGGTGAGGTAGTTCTCCATCGTGCCGTGGAAGTCGAGGTGATCGCGCGACAGGTTGGTGAAGACGGCGACATCGAACTCACAGCCGTCGAGCCGGTGCTGCGCGAGCCCCTCTGACGAGGCTTCGATAACCATGCTGCGACGTCCGGCGTCGCGTGCGGCGGCGAGGTGGGCCTGAATGGGCGGCGCTTCCAGTGTCGTCATGTGCGTGGCGTTGGGCTCGAAGCCGCTGCCCGTCTCAAAGCCGACGCTGGTGAGGTAGCCCGACGCGAGGCCGCACACGTCGAGGACGTGGGCAGTAAGGTGCGTCGTCGTCGTCTTGCCATCCGTTCCCGTGACGCCGATCAGGCGCAGGTCGCGCGCCGGGTACTTGTACGCGGCTGCGGCTAGCTGGCCGGCCGCCGCGCGCGTGTCGGGTACGACGACGATCGGTGTGCGCGATGCCAGCGGCGACCAGATGTCGCTGCGGTCTTCCTGCACGACGACGCAGGCGGCGCCGGCCCGGATCGCGGCCTCGAGATAGGCGTGGCCATCCGTGTTGCGGCCGGGCAGGGCAGCGAAAGCGATGCCGGGGCCGGCGAGACGCGAGTCCAGCGTCAGGCCGGCCACGCCGGGGATGACGCCCACGCTTCGGGCTCCATTAACGGCCTGCCACCATTCCATGAACCGATCTTACGGCGTCTGCGGCACGGCGCCAGCGCGTCCGTGGCGGGGAAACATCAGGGTGTTCCCTAATTCTCCGGCATAGGGGCTCGCCGATAACGTCACTGAGGGTCAGCGCTCGGGCTGGCCCTTCCTTATGACCACATTACGACTGAACGAACGGCTAGGCGCGCTCACGTGGCCCCGCCGTCTGCCCAACCTCCGCCTTCCAAATTGGCGTCCCGCGATCCGGCGAGTTGCCCTGATCGGTGCTCTCGGCGTGTACGCCTCCGTTGCCATTGCCGTAGGCGCCATCGTCACAGTGTTGCTTCTGACACTCTCCGCTTCGCCCTCGAGCCCGGCGACGGCTGAGGCCTCGCAGATGCAGGCGATCAGGAGCTCGGCCAGCCAGGTGAGCTACCTGGCGCAGGAGCAGGCGGAAGAGGCGACGATCTTCGCTCTGCGCTACCAGGAGCCGCCCGCCGCGCCGCCGGCTCCAGCGGCCGCACCGCCGCCGGCCGCGCCGGTGCAGTCAGGGAGCGCCGAGGATGGCACCTACGTCGGTCAGCACATCACGGCAGGACAGGTGAGCGGCGTGAACATCACCTTCTACGACTGCCTGGACCAGGGCTTCTGCGGCACGATGTATGACGGACACCGGGTCTACCAGGGCGCCGCCGCCTGCAGCTGGAACCTGCCACTCGGCACGCAGTTCAAGATCCAGGGCGACCCCACCGGCCGCATCTACAGCTGCGCCGACCGCGGCCTGCTGTCGAACACCTGGGTCGACATCTTCTGGTACGACCCGGCGGACGGCTGGGCCTGGCAGCACGTCGTAGGCCGCTACGGCACGATCGTCATCGTCCGCTAACTCAGGCTTCAACGCTTCGGCTCGCCTCCATGAGACCCGGCTGCTATGCTGGCGGGACACTTCAGCAGGAGGCGAGAACCATGACCACCCTTCCTCACGCGGACCACGAGGTCGACTGCCGTGGCGTCCTGTGCCCGATGCCGATCATCCGCTTGCGCGAGCAGATGGACAAAGCACAGCCCGGTCAGATCATCCACCTGGTCGCCACCGACCCAGCCAGCGTGCACGACATGCCCGCGTTCGCCCGCAACACCGGGAACGAGCTGTTGGAAACCGTGAAGGGCGACGGCGTGTTCGAGTTCTACTTCCGCAAGGGCGCCGACTGATGACTGCCGAAACGTCGGGTGTGCAGCTCTCGCCCGAAATCGAAGCGAAAATCGAAGAGGCGGTGGCTGCCCGCTTCGCCGACCTGCTCGCGTCGCAGGTCGAGCAGCAGAATCAGGCCAAGATGCAGGCCCGCCCCGAGAAGCGCAAGCGCCGCCTGGCCATCGTGGCCTCCAAGGGCACGCTCGACATGGCGTACCCGCCGTTGATCCTTGCCTCTGCCGCGGCTGCGCTGGGCTGGGAAGCGAGCATCTTCTTCACGTTCTACGGCCTCGACGTGATCAACAAGAAGCGCAACAAGCACCTGCAGGTGCCGCCCGTCGGTAACCCGGCGATGCCCGTGCCGGTGCCGAACCTGATCGGTGCCATCCCCGGCATGACGGCGATGGCTACCTGGATGATGAAGAGCTGGATGAAAGCGGCGCATATGCCGCCCGTGGCTGAGATGATGGACATCTGCCGTCAGAGCGGCGTCGAAATGATCGCCTGCTCGACGACGATGGGCGTGATGAAGGTGGACGAGGCTGACATCATGGACGGCATCGAGTGCGGCGGCGCGGCGGCGTTCCTTGACTACGCCGCGGGGGCGGACGTCACCGTCTTCGTCTAACGGTAAAGCTTCTCGAAACCTCGAAAGCAAAGAGGGGCAGTTCGCGAACTGCCCCTCTTTGCTGTGCCAAGCTATCGGGAGAATTCTTCGAAAATTTCTGGCCGTCGATGTCGATCTGGCCGTTCGTCGTTCGACGCAGTAGTGAAGGCGAGGAAGGCTGGCTCACCGGCCCCGAGCCTTGCGGACGGCAAGAAGTACGAGAAGGAGACATAACATGCGCGTAATGGTGGTAGTCAAGGCAAACTCTGATTCCGAGAAGGGCATCATGCCCAGCGAAGAGCTCCTGCGGGACATGGGCAACTACAACGAAGAGCTCGTGAAGGCCGGGATCATGCTCTCGGGTGAGGGCCTGCAGCCCAGCTCGAAGGGCGCCCGCGTCCACTTCAGCGGTGACGAGCGCCGTGTGGTGGACGGCCCCTTTGCCGAGACCAAAGAGCTCATCGCCGGCTTCTGGATCTGGCAGGTCGATTCGCTGGAGCAGGCGATCGATCTGGCGAAGCGCTGCCCGAACCCGACAGGGGCAGAAGGCCAGCTGGAGATCCGGCCGATCTTCGAGGCAGAGGACTTCGGCGAGGCGTTCACGCCGGAGCTCCAGGAGCAGGAGGCACGCCTGCGCGCCCAGCTCGAACAGCAGCAGCAGTAGTCGGCAAGGGCGCTCCGACGCGGCGCGCCCTTGCCGGCGGATTCGGAAGAGAAGATGAGGAGATAGACGATGCGATTCCTAGGTTTGCTCAAGGCGACCGCTGCCAGCGAGGCCGGTGAAATGCCCCCGCAGGAGCTCATGGAGAACATGGGCAAGTTCATGGAAGAGGTCGCTCAGGCCGGGGTTCTCGTAGCGACGGACGGGCTTCAGCCGAGCTCCGCGGGCAAGCGGGTCAAGATGGAGGGCGGCAAGCTCAGCGTCATCGACGGGCCCTTCACGGAGTCGAAGGAGCTGGTCGCCTCGTACGCCATCTTCGAAACGAAGACGATCGACGAAGCCGTCGAATGGACGACGCGCTTCCTCAAAGTCCTCGGCGAGGGTGAGTGCGAGATCCGGCCGATCATGGACTTCACCGAGCTTCCGCAGGACGCCTTTTCGACTGACCAGGCAGCTCAGGAGCGGGCGTGGCGCGACGAAATGGCAAAGCGGGCGCAGACTAGCTAGAACGCGCCCATCGCGAGACCGGGATCGGTACATCCTGCCGGTCCCGGTCTGCTGTACCCTACGAGCCGCAGCCATGACTACCGACATCAACCGCACGATCGACGCCGTCTGGAGGATCGAGTCGGCGCGGCTCATCGCCGCCTTGACGCGCATGGTGCGCGACGTCGGCCTTGCAGAAGACCTGGCGCAGGACGCGCTCGTGGCGGCGCTGGAGCAGTGGCCGCGGCAGGGCATCCCGGACAATCCCGGCGCCTGGCTCATGACAATCGCCAAGCGACGCGCTGTCGACCGCATCCGGCGCAACGCCCTGGGTGAGCGCAAGCAGGACCTGCTCGTGCGCGAGTTCGAGGTGCAGCAAGACCTCGGCCAGCTCGAAATGGAGTCGATAGCCGATGAAGACGACGTCGGCGACGACCTGCTGCGTCTCATGTTCATCTCCTGCCACCCGGTGCTTTCGACCGACGCGCGCGTGGCTCTCACACTGCGGCTACTGGGAGGCCTGACAACGGAGGAGATTGCCCGCGCCTTCCTGATATCAGAGCAGACGCTGGCTCAGCGCATCGTGCGGGCGAAGCGCACGCTTTCGGAGGCGCGCGTCCCCTTCGAGCTGCCGGACGCGTCCGAGCGCGGCGCACGCCTCGTTTCGGTACTGGAGGTCATCTACCTGATCTTCAACGAGGGCTACTCCGCAACTGCCGGTGACGATTGGATGCGGCCGGCGCTGTGCCAGGACGCTCTGCGACTGGGCCGCGTACTGGCCGAGCTGATGCCCGGCGAAGCGGAGGTGCACGGCCTCGTTGCGTTGATGGAGATTCAGGCCTCCCGCTCTCGTGCACGCCTTGGCCCGAACGGTGAGCCCGTCTTGCTTCTCGACCAGAACCGCGCTCGCTGGGATCAGCTGCTCATCCGCCGCGGTCTCGCCGCGCTGCGCAGGGCTGAATCGCTGGGCGGCGCCCTCGGTCCGTACGCCTTGCAGGCGTCGATCGCGGCCTGCCACGCGCGCGCCAGGGTAGCGAAAGACACCGACTGGGAGCGCATCGTCGCTTTGTACGACGCGCTCTACCAGCTCCAGCCGACGCCCATCGTCGCCCTCAACCGCGCCGTTGCCGTCGGCATGGCGTTCGGGCCACAGGCCGGGCTCGATGCCGTCGATGAGCTTCTCGACGAGCCGGTCCTGCGGGGCTACCATCTGCTGCCCTCGGTCCGCGGCGACTTGCTCCTGAAGCTCGGCCGCCTGGACGAAGCGCGGAGCGCATTTCTCGGCGCCGCGTCAATGACGAGAAACGCGCGCGAGCAGCGCCTTTTGCTCGCGCGGGCGCAGGAGTGCGAGAAGCCTTAGGGCTCCCGGACGCACAAAGGCCCTTCCGAAGAAGGGCCTCTAGCCAGCAGGACTGTAAGCCGAGTTCTGTACCCCGACGAATCGGGGCGGTGGCCATCCATCTGGGACCGTGATTACTCGCGGCCTCGTGCGACCAACCCGAGAGCAGGTCGGGCTCCCTGATGCTCTCCTATTTGGTCTTGCTCCGGGTGGGGTTTGCCGAGCCGGCCGGTCACCCGACCGCTGGTGCGCTCTTACCGCACCTTTTCACCCTTGTCCCTCCGCGAACGGAGAGACGGTCTGAGTTTCTGTGGCACTTTCCGTCGCGTCGCCGCGCCTGGGCGTTACCCAGCACCCTGCCCGTTTGGAGCTCGGACTTTCCTCCCCGACGATGCCGGGGCGGCCACCCGTCCTCCTGACTTTCCATTGTATCGCGTGTACCCCGACATAGGGCGGGCAAGGCCCTCATAATTAGCCATGCTCTCGTTTACTGCTGCCGACCACGAACGCGTGCAACGCGGCGAGCTCACCGTGACCTGGCGGCTCTGGAAATACGCCCACGTCAAGGCCGGCGGCGATTACTCCACCGGCTTCGGTTTCGTCCATATCGATGACGTGACGACCGCGCGTGCAGGCGACGTGATGGACGCGGACGCCATCGAGTGCGGCCTGCCCGACGCCGCGGCGCTCGTCGAACTCGCCTGCAGCCATACCGGTGCAACTGCCACTGAAGACACTCTTCTGTATCGCGTGCGCTTTCACTATCTTGAAGAACCGCCGGAGAAACCACAGCTCGGCTTCGAGGAGATCGACTCGCGTCTCCGTAGTCTCGATCGCGCGTCGCCGACCGGGCCTTGGACGGTGATGGCGCTTCGTCTTATAGAGGACAATCCGGGAGTGGCGGCGCGCCTGCTAGCGCCCGAGATCAGGCTCGACACGCCGGCCTTCAAGACGCGCGTACGGCGTCTCAAGGCGCTCGGCCTGACCCTTAGCCTTGAGAGCGGCTACGAGCTCTCGGAACGAGGCCAGGCCTATCTCGACCGTCTGCAGGAGGACGCCGACGCCTGAAGCAAAGATGGGGAAGTTTCACCAGTAAAGGGAGCGTAATCTAGGAGATGTGAGGCCCGAAACCGGCCTGGTAGCGCCTTTGCTCTAGGAAACATTGCTGTTATATTGGCGCTGCCGTTCGGGACATTATTCACAATCCTGGCATCCTGGAGGCCTCGTGCTTAACGAGTTTGGACGCACCGCGATACTCCTGGTCTTCGCCGTGATCTTTCCGTCGCTGCCGCTGAGCGTCTCGTTTGCGCTGCGCAAGCTGAAGATCCGCCCCGAAGCGCCCGATCCCGTGAAGTCCGACACCTACGAGTGCGGTGTCGAGACCGAGGGCGACAGCTGGGTGCAGTTCAACTTCCGCTATTACCTCGTTGCCCTGGTCTTCGTCGCCTTTGATGTCGAGGTCATCTTCCTCTACGCCTGGGCGGTCTCCAGGGGCGTCTCGATCATGCAGGGGTTCATCGCCGCGATGCTCTTCATAGCCATTCTGGTCGTAGGCTATGTCTACGACTGGCGTAAGGGTGGTCTTGAGTGGCGGTAACCGCCACCATTCCCGGCTCCGCCGTCGCTGAGCGCATCGAGTCCGCATTTCCTGGCACGGTGCTGGCCTCGGACGCCACCTCCGTTACCGTCCCCTCCGACCGCATCGTCGAAGTGGCGCAATTCGTGCGCGACGACGCGGAGCTGGATGCCAAGTACCTCAACTGCCTCACGGCGGTCGATTGGATCGAGTACTTCGACATCGTCTACTGCGTTTCTTCGCTGTCCAAGAACCACACGTTCAATCTGAAGGCGCGTTGCACCGACCACGAGCAGGCCATCGTGCCCTCGGTAAACGTCGTGTGGATGGGCGCCAACCTCCAGGAGCGCGAGGTTTTCGACCTGATGGGCATCGTTTTCGAGGGCCATCCGGCCATGCGGCGCATCTTCCTTTGGGAGGGCTTCCCCGGCCATCCCTTGCGCAAGGACTTCCTCGCTTTGCCAGGCGGCTTCAAGCCCGGCCTGCAACGCTTCCCCTACGAATTTCCTGCCGGGCAGCGCGCCTACCCGGCCCTGGCGAACACAGACTCGCCCACCGCCCCGGCTGTGCCGCGGCTCGACCAGCCGCCGGCGCCGGCGTTGCCGGTCGGTCAGGACCCGCAGGCCGCCGAGCGCACGTCGCAACGCGTCGCCGACGAAGAGGCGGGCGAAGCCGGCGAGGAGCATCAGGGAGCCGGTTCCGATGTGACGCAGGCCGGCGGCACCGCCGCCGAGCCGGGCGAAGCACCGTCTGAGGAGGCGAAGTCGTGAACGAGGCCTACCTCAACGACCTGCAGACGCCGCCGTACATCATCAACATCGGGCCGCAGCACCCGTCGACGCATGGCGTCTTCCGGCTGCGCGTCGCTCTGGATGGCGAGCGCATCCTCGACGCGGAGATGGTGCTCGGCTATCTGCACCGCAGCATGGAGAAGCTGGCCGAGGAGCGCACCTACACCCAGAACATCCCGTTCACCGACCGCATGGACTACCTGGCGGCGATGACGGGCAACCTTTCGTACTGCCTGGCGGCGGAGAAGCTGGCCGGCATCGAGGTGCCGGAGCGCGGCTCCTACCTGCGTGTCATTTTCGCCGAGCTGCAGCGCATCGCTTCGCACTGCATGGCGAACGGCACTTTCATCAATGACTGCGGCGCCTGGCAGACGCCGCTCATGTACATGTTCCGCGAGCGCGAGAAGATCCTCGACCTGTTCGAGATGACCTGCGGCGCCCGCCTGACGACGAACTACATGCGCATCGGCGGTGTCTCGTACGACGTGCCCGACGAGTGGTACCCGGCGGTCAACAACCTGATCGCCGAGATGCCAGACCGTATTGCCGAGTACGAAGAGCTGCTGCTGGACAACGAGATTCTGCTGGCGCGCGCGCGCAACATCGGTGTGCTCAAGCCGGATGTGGCGATCAACGCTTCGATCAGCGGCCCGCTGCTGCGCGGCTGCGGCATCGCGTGGGACATCCGCAAGGCGGACCCGTACTGCGTGTACGACCGCTTCGACTTCGACATCCCGGTCGGCTACAACGGTGACTGCTTCGACCGTTTCATCGTGCGCCTGGAGGAGATGCGCCAGAGCGTGCGCATCATCGAGCAGGCGCTGGCGCAGCTGCCGGGCGGCCCCGTGGCGGCGCAGGTGCCGCTGGCACTGAGGCCGGAGCCGGGAGACGTCTACTCGCGCATCGAGTCGCCCAAGGGCGAGCTCGGCTTCTACCTGGCGAGCGATGGCGGACCGGCGCCGTACCGGTTCCATGTGCGCTCGCCTTCGTACATCAACCTCAGCGTGCTGAAGGAGATGACCGTCGGTCTTACCGTCGCAGACGCCATCGTCATCCTGGGGAGCATCGACATCAACGTCGGGGAGATCGACCGATGATGTGGCCGCTGCTGCACTGGTACGACTTCGATCCGATCCATTCGCTGATTAACTGGGTCGGCGACCACGTGAGCATGGACGCCTCGTGGGTGCTGAGCGCCCTGATCGGCGCGGTCGGCATCGTCACCTTCGTCGGCATCGGCTCACTGGCCAACGTGTGGCTGGAGCGGCGCATCATCGGCCGCATGCAGGTGCGGCGCGGCCCAAACCGCGTCGGCCCCTTCGGCTTGCTGCAGCCCGTCGCCGACGCGATCAAGCTGATCCAGAAAGAGATGCTGCAGCCGCGCGCCGCCGACGGCGCCATCTTCAACCTGCCGCCCATCCTCGTGTTCATCCCAGCGATGCTGACCTTCGCGGTGTTCGCCTGGGCGCCGGATCTCGTCTTCGCCAACATCGACGTCGGCGTGCTCTACCTGCTGGCGCTGTCCTCGATCACGTCGCTGGGCATCTTCATGGCGGGCTGGTCGTCGAACAACAAGTACGCCTTGCTGGGCGCGATGCGCGTCATCGCCATGTCGATCAGCTACGAGATCCCACTGGTGCTGGCACTACTGACGCCCGTGATCCTGTCCGGCTCCATGAACCTGCCGGAGATCGTCGACTTCCAGCGCTCACACCATATCTGGATGGTGTTCGTGCTGCCGCTCTCGATGATGATCTATGCCCTGGCGGCGACGGCAGAGCTGAACCGCACGCCCGCGGACATCGCCGAGGCGGAATCGGAGATCGTGGCAGGCTTCCACACCGAGTACTCGGGCATGAAGTTCGGACTCTTCTACGCCGTCGAGCTGATCAACTCGCTCGCCGTGTCGGGCATCCTGGCGACGCTGTTCTTCGGTGGCTACTCGCTGTTCGGCGTCGACCGCTTCATTCCGCCGTGGATCATCTTCATCGGCAAGATATACGTCTTCTACTTCGGCCTGATCTGGCTGCGAGGTACGCTGCCGCGTCTGCGTATCGACCAGCTGATGGGCTTAGCGTGGAAGATGCTCATACCGTTGGCGCTGATTAACATTGCCGTCGTGGCGACCGAAGTGATGCTGTGGCGCGAGCTGGACCTGACGAACTGGATACTGGCCCTCTATGCAGTGATCAACCTCGTCCTGACCGTCTTCCTCGTCACGACGTTCTTCCGATTCCTCACGGCTGGCTTCTACCGTCTGCCGCGCCGCGTACGCCTGGTGAACGAAGTGTCCGTGCCGTCTCTGCCCGCACCTGGAACAGCGATCAACCCGTGACGGCGGGCGTAATCATGACGAGGCCTGGCGGGGAGGCGATGCGTGGATAACACTGCTGTCGTCGTCGCCTTCTACGTGCTGGCGGTGCTGACGCTGGTCAGCGCCCTGATGGTGGCGCTCGTACACGATCTCGTCCACGCCGTGCTGTTCCTCATCCTCTCGTTCGTCGGGGTGGCAGGACTATACATAACCCTGTCGGCCGACTTCGTCGCCGTGGTGCAGATACTGATCTACGCTGGCGCCATCTCAGTCCTCATGCTGTTCGCGATTCTGCTCACGCCGCGCTCGTCGCGCGACAATGCCGCCGTGTCCTACAAGGCGCCGATCAGTGTCGTCGCCGGGCTTTTGGGTGCGGTCATCGTCTTCGTCTCGTTGCAGACGGACTGGGCGACGGTGAGCGCCGACCGCTTCACCGGCTCGACCGCGGCGGCAATCGGCGACGCGTTGCTCGATCCCTATGTCTTGCCCTTCGAAGTCGCCTCCGTGCTGCTGGTCGTGGCCATGGTAGGCGCCATCCTGCTGGTGCGGCCCAGCCGCGGCGAGGAGGAGCTGCAATGATCGGCCTCGAGCACGTCCTCGTCGTCGGAGCGCTGCTCTTCAGCATCGGCCTCTACGTGGCGCTATCGCGGCGCAACGCCGTCGGCGTGCTTATGGGCGTCGAGCTGATGCTGAACTCCGTCAACCTGAACCTGGTCGGCTTCGCGCGCTTTACGGAGTCGGCGACGCCGATCGATGGGCAAGTGTTCGCCGTGTTCGTGATTACGGTCGCGGCGGCCGAAGCCACAGTGGCGCTGGCGCTCGCCGTTTCCATCTACCGTTTGCGCCAGTCGATCGATGTCGACAAGCTGAACCTGCTGAAGTGGTGATGCAACGTGTGGGCTAAGCTCATGACCGTCAAGAACGGCTACGTCGCTCGCGTCTGGAAAGAACTGTATGACGCCGAGGGCGTCTCGATCCGCGTCGTGCCGCCGCTGAATGGCGAGCACTCGCTGACGACGCCGCGCGACATCTGGGTGCCCGACTCCAAGACGCACGTTGCAGTCGAGATCATGAGGAAGATCTGAGACATGACCGCAATGGATTTGGTGATGTCCATCGAGCGCACCGGCGAGGAAGCGCAGAAGCTGCCGGGGAGCGCGAGGGGTGTCCCCTCGCAACACTCTCTCTTTTCTTCCCCCCTGCGGAGCAGGGAGGGGATTGGAGAAGCTGGGGGGACACCCCCCAAGCCCCCCGCGCATGGGCTGCGCCCCCGCTACCCCCGCTTAACACGTCAGATTCTTTCCGACTCTGTACTAGAGACCGGGAGCTTTATGCTGTCCCATCGTGTGGCTGATCGGGGGCGCCGATGCTAGGCCAAGTGCCAGACGCTGCCGTCTGGGCGATCCTCTTCCTGCCCCTGGCCTCGCTGATCATCATTGTTTTCGGGTTCAACCGCTCCGACAAGGCGGGCTACGTCGCCGCCATCTGTATCGGCGCGGCGTTCTTGCTGTCGCTATGGGTGCTGGACAGCGCTTTCCAGGCCGACGGCCATCGGCTGGCGATCGCCGGCCGCGACTGGCTGAACGTCGGTCCGCTCGAAATCGACGTCGTACCGAACATCGACGGCCTTTCGGCCATCATGCTCGTCGTTGCGACGTCGGTGTCGTTCCTGGTCCAGGTCTACTCCATGGGCTACATGGAGGGAGATACGGGCTACTGGCGCTACTTCGCCTACATGTCCGTCTTCACGATGTCCATGGTCGGCCTCGTCATGTTCGACAGCCTGATCATGATCTACGTCTTCTGGGAGATGGTCGGCCTCTCGTCCTACTTGCTGATCGGCTTCTGGTTCAACCGGCCCTCGGCGGCGGCCGCGGCCAAGAAGGCGTTCCTGGTCACGCGTCTGGGCGACATCGGCTTCCTGCTGGCGATCCTCCTCATCTTCGCCAAGACGGGCACCTTCAACATCCCCGAGATCCAGCAGATCGCGATGGCCGGCACGCTGGGCAGCACGACGCTGACCCTGTTCGCGCTCGGCGTCTTCTCCGGCGCCGCCGGCAAGTCGGCGCAGTTCCCGCTGCACGTCTGGCTGCCGGACGCCATGGAAGGCCCGACGCCGGTCAGCGCCCTGATCCACGCTGCCACGATGGTTGCCGCCGGTGTCTACCTCGTGGCGCGCATGTTCCCGGTCTTCCACGAGTCGACGGACGCGATGAACGTGGTCGGCGCGGTTGGCGGCATCACGGCTATCGGTGCGGCGCTGGTCGGCATCGTCATGTACGACATCAAGCGCGTGCTGGCTTACTCCACGATCAGCCAACTGGGCTACATGATGATGGCGCTGGGTAGCGGCGCCTACGTAGCGGCGATCTTCCACCTGTTCACGCATGCCTTCTTCAAGTCGCTGCTCTTCCTCGGCTCCGGCAGCGTGAACCACAGCACCAACACCTTCGATATGCGGCTCATGGGCGGCTTACGCAAGTCGATGCCGATCACGTTCTGGACGTTCGTCATCGCCGGCCTCAGCCTCTCGGGGCTCTTCCCCTTCGCGGGCTTCTGGTCGAAAGACGAGATTCTCAGCGCCGCCTGGTCGCAGCAGCCCTATCTGTTCTGGATCGGATTGATAGCGGCGGGGCTCACAGCCCTCTATATCTTCCGGGCCATTTTCATGACCTTCACTGGCGAGTATCGCGGCGGAGCAGAGCCGGAGCACGACACCGGTCACGGCGCAGGCGACGCCCACGACGCCCACCCGTCCGGCCCGCACGAGTCGCCTGCCAACATGACGTGGCCCATGATCATCCTGGCGGTCATGGCCATCGTGGCCGGCTTCGCCAACATCAACAAAGACTTCGAGCACCTGCTGGTCGGCGCTCTGCCCACGGGCATCGAGCCGGTCGAGGGCAAGTTCCGCCTCGGCGTCGCCTCGATGTCGACGGTGCTGCCGCTGCTTGGCATTTTCCTTGCCTGGCTCATCTACTACGCCAAGATCGTGCCCGCGGACGCTCTGGCGCGGCTCTTCCGTCCGGCCCACAGGCTGCTCGAGAACAAGTACTACCTCGACACCCTGTACGAGCAGATCTTCGTCCGCAAGGTGTTCTACGAGGGCCTCGGCGGTCTCGCTATGGCAATTGACCGGTACATCATCGACGGTACGGTGAACGGCGTCGGTATCGTGACGCGCCGGTTCTCCGGCACGTTCCGCTACGTGCAGACCGGGCAGTTTCAGACGTATGGCCTGCTGGCCTTCGGTGGTCTCGTGTTCACCACCGTGGTCGTTCTGGTATTGAACCCGCTGTAGGAGCAGAGGTTGCTTTCAGTCCTGATCTTCCTGCCCCTCGCCGGCGCCGCCGCCATCTTCCTCCTCCCGAGAAGGGAGGAAAATAACGCGCGCGTCCTCGCGGTCGCTGTCGCGCTCGTCAACCTCGTGATCTCCGTCATCCTATTCGCGAGCTTCAAGCAGGGCGATCACGCGCTGCAGTTCTCGGAGCAGTTCACGTGGATCAGCGCCAAGGACGTCGGCTTCGACGTGCAGTACCACGTCGCCGTCGATGGACTCAGCGCCGTGATGGTGCTGCTGACCGGCCTGCTCTTCGTAGTTGCGACGCTGGTGTCGTGGAGCGTGACGCTGCGGCCGCGCGAGTACTTCGCCTGGTTGCTATCGCTGGAGACGGCAGTGATGGGTGTCTTCGCGGCGCAGGACCTCATCCTCTTCTTCCTGTTCTGGGAGGCAGAGCTGGTGCCGATGTTCCTGCTCATCTCGATCTGGGGCACCGGCCGCCGCGAGTATTCGGCGATGAAGTTCGTCCTCTACACGTTCTCCGGCAGCGCTCTGATGCTGGTCGGCTTCCTCGTGATCGGCTTCTCGCAGCACACCTTCGACATGGAGGTGCTGGCGCAGTCGCATATCGGCAACGCGGCACTATCGCTCAACGTTGTCTTCTTCCTGATCCTGGCCGCGTTCGCCATCAAGCTGCCGCTGCTGCCGCTGCACAGCTGGCTGCCCGACGCGCACACGGACGCGCCGACTGCCGTCAGCGTGATCCTGGCGGGCGTCCTGCTGAAGATGGGCGGCTACGGCCTGATCCGCATCCTGCTGGGCATCCTGCCGGACCAGTTCGACAAGTTCCACGTCTGGCTGGCGGCCCTCGCCGCCGCGAGCGTGATCTACGGCGGCATCATGACAGTGCGCCAGAGCGACCTCAAACGCTTGATCGCGTACTCGTCTGTGAGTCATATGGGGTTCGTGATGCTGGGCGTGGCAGCGCTGGGCGAAGTCGGCGTGACCGGCGCGTCGTTGCAGATGTTCACGCACGGCACGATCACGGCTCTCCTCTTCGTCATGGTGGGCCTGGTCTACGAGCGCACGCACACACGGCAGATCGGCGACCTGGCCGGCCTGGCGCACTACATGCCGATCGCGGCGACCGTCTTCGTCATCGCTGGCCTCGCCTCGCTGGGCCTGCCGACGATGTCGGGCTTCGTGGCCGAGCTGCTCGTCTTCCTGGGCAGCTTCAAGGCCTTCGAGATTCCGACGATCGTGGCTGTCTTCGGTATTTTGCTGTCGGCGGGCTACATCCTGTGGACGGTGCAGCGTGTGTTCTACGGTCCGGCCGATGAGCGCTGGCAGCACCTCACCGACACCACCGAGTGGTGGGAGCAGCTCAGCATGGCGGCACTCGTCGCAGTGATCATCGGCGTCGGCATCTACCCGGCGACGATTGTGGACGTGCTGCAGAACGGCGTGCAGCGCACCCTGGGGTTGGGATAGCGATGATTCACGATCTCGACCGAATCGCACCGATCCTGGCAATGGCCAGCGTCGCGACTCTGACCCTGATCTGGGACTTCCTGCCGACCGGCAAGCCGCTGCCGGCGCCGCGTGGCAAAGCGCTCATGTTCTTTGTGCTGCTGGGCCCGATCATCGCGGCGCTGTGGGCGCTGTGGCTGCTGAACCGCGACGCGAGCGGCTTCTCCTTCGCCAACTCCGTCGTCCTGGACGACGTGACGTTCTTCTTCTTCTTCCTGTTCTGCGGCATCGCGGCGATGATCATCCTCGCCTCGCAGGACTACGCTCGGCGCTTCGGCGAGTACCAGAGCGAGTTCTACGCCCTGATCCTGTTCGCCACGAGCGCCATGATGCTGCTCTCGGCCAGCCGCGACCTGATCCTGATCTTCGTGGCGCTGGAGATGACGAGCATCACGCAGTACATCCTGGCGGCGCTGCAGAAGGACACACGCGCCACCGAAGCGGGCGTCAAGTACCTGCTGCTGGGCGCCGTCGCCTCCGCCGTCATCCTCTACGGCATGGCCTTCCTCTTCGGCCTCACCGGCACGACGCGCCTCGTGGCGCCTCCGGGCGAACCGAGCATCGCGACGGTCGTGGCGCAGCGCGGCGACGACATGCAGGCCGGCCTGATCCTGGCAACCGTGTTCCTGGTGGCCGGCCTCGGCTTCAAGATGGCCGTGGTGCCGTTCCAGATGTGGGTGCCCGACGTCTACGAAGGCGCGGCGGCGCCGGTCGGGGCCTTCCTCAGCGTTGCCAGCAAGGCGGCGGCCTTCGCGGTTGTCATGCGCATCTTTTTCGAGGGTCTTCCGGCCGACTCCATCAAGGCCGACTGGTCGCTGATCTTTGCCATCATCGCCGCGATCTCGATGTCCGTCGGCAACGTGCTGGCGCTATCGCAGACCAACATCAAACGCCTGCTCGGGTACAGCTCGATCGCGCAGGCAGGCTACCTCATGGTGGGCCTCGCCGCTGTATCCGCGTCGCAGGGGCTGAGTCTCGGCGCCAGCGGCGTGCTCTTCTTCCTGGGCAGCTACGCCGCAACCAACCTCGGCGCCTTCGTCGTCGTCATCGCCATCTCCGGGCGCACCGGCAGCGACCAGATCGCCGACTACGCCGGCCTCTTCCGCCGCGCGCCATTGCTGGCCGGCGGCCTGGCCTTCGCCCTCGTTTCGCTGACCGGCATTCCGCCGACGGCCGGCTTCGTGGCGAAGCTGTACATCTTCAACGCCGCCGTCCAAAGCAACCTCGTCTGGCTCGTCATCATCGCCGTGATCAACAGCGTCGTGTCCGCCTTCTACTACCTGAAAGTGACGGGCATCATGTTCACAGGCGAGCCGCCTAGCTTCGACCGCATCCCGACGCCCGCCGTGGTCAACCTGGCGCTGGCGCTGGCCGTGATCGGCATCATCTTCGTCGGCGTCGTGCCGTCGCCGCTGCTGCACGCCGCCAAAGACGCCGCGAACGTCTTCACGCAGTAGTCGTCTGAAGCCCGAACCGTCTCATGCCCCGTAGAGTGCCCATCCAGGTGTTGCCCGGCTGTCGCGGGCGCGTGCCCGTCGCCGAGCTGCGCCGTGTGGCCCGTCACGTCCTCGCCGCCGAGTACGTGGCGCCGGAGGTCGAGGTCGAGGTCGTGCTCGCCGACGCGGACACGGTGCAGGAGCTGAACCGCCTCTACCGCGGCCAGGACGAGCCCACCGACGTGCTCTCCTTCGCCTCTATGGAAGGCATGCAGCTCCAGGCCGGGCCGGAGGAAACGCCATCGCTGGGCGAGATTGTCGTTTGCCTGCCCGTAGCCGAAGCGCAAGCCGCGAGGGCCCGCCGCCCCGTCGCCGGCGAAGTGGCGCACCTGCTGGTGCATGGCCTGCTGCACGTCCTGGGCCACGACCATGACGAGCCGGCGGAGTCGGCCGCGATGCAGGCGCGCGAGGACGAGCTGCTAGCCGACCTGGGCTATGCAGGCGCCTACGCCCACGGCGCCCACTAGGGGGATCACATCCCGCACGCTCCCGTGCGGATCGGGTCTTACGACGTTGCGTGGGCGATGACCGCCCGTCGGGCGCGGCGATTTGCGTGCTGCGCGTATCCGTCTACCCTGTTCAGGTACTCGTTGCCGCTCCATGGACATGAGGGGCGGTAGACGGCTCGCTTTCAGGAGGCTCGATGGCGACCTGGCGTTTCGTGAAGTTTCTGAAGGCGCTGATCAAGGAGGTCGGCGAGGACGATCTGTCCGGCGGCGCCGCCGAGCTCGCGTACAAGCTGTTCCTGGCGCTGTTTCCCTTCCTCATCTTCGTCGCGGCGCTGGGCGGGTTTATCGCCGACGCCCTGAACATCCAGAACCCGACCGATCAACTGATCAACCAGATCGGCTCATCCTTGCCCGCCGACGTGATCTCGGTGCTGCGCAAGCAGATGCACCAGGTCGTCGAAGGCAAGAACTCGGCGCTGCTGTCCGTCGGTATCCTCGGCGCGCTGTGGTCATCGGCCAGCGGCGTCGGTACCGTGATGAAGGTCATGAACCGCATCTACGACGCGAGAGAGTCGCGCGGCCGCCTGCGGCGCTACGCCACTGCCATCGGCCTCACGCTGGTCGCGGGCGTCTCGATTCTCGCGTCCGTCGTCCTGCTCGTCGTCGGGGAAGCATACGGCATCAACATTGCGCAGTCGATCGGCTTCAGCGGCTCCGACGCCACGCTGATCACGCTGGCCCGCTGGCCGGTCATCGTCCTGATGCTGCTGCTCGCCGTCGCAGTGCTGTTCTGGGCCGCGCCGAATGTGACGCTGCCGTTCCGCTGGCTCAGCCCCGGCGCGCTCGTATTCGTCGCTCTGTGGCTGCCGTTCACGTACTTCTTCGGCCTCTACGTTGCGAACTTCGGCTCCTACAACGCGACGTATGGAACGCTGGGAGGCGTCGTCGTGCTGCTCGTGTGGCTCTACCTGAGCAGCTTCATCCTGCTGTTCGCGGCCGAGATCAACGCCGTGCTCGCGGAGGAGGCCGCGTCATCCGAGGTCAAGAAAACAGCCGAACCGAAGCGTGCCGAATCTGAGGAGTCTGAACCGCGGGGCCTCAAGCGTCGCATCGGACGTGCCGTGCCAGGAGTTGCGCTCGGCGCAGGGTTGGTCGGCCTGACCGCGTGGCGGGCGGTGACCGGACACGGAAACGACCGGCGCGCCGCTCAGTAGAGCGTCAGAACCAGTTCTTCTTGTCGACCATGTTGCGCAGGGGCTCGCCCTTTTCGAAGCGCTGACAGTTGTCGATCAGCAGCTCAAGACGGCGCTGCTCCCACACGTCGCGAGAGCCGGAGATGGCGATATGGGGCGTGATCAGCACGCCCGGCATCGACCAGATAGGGTGGCCGGAAGGCAGCGGCTCCGGGTTGATCACGTCGAGACCGGCGCCGGCCAGCTTGCCGCTGCGCAACGCCGCCATCAGGTCCTCAGTGACGATGGTGACGCCCCGGCCGATGTTGATGATGTACGAGCCCTGCTTCATTCGCGCGAACTTGTCGGCGTTGAACAGGTTCACGGTGCCGGGCGACTCCGGGATCGTGAGGATGACGAAGTCGGCCTCGGGCAGCTTCTCGTCCATGTGGTCGGGCGTGACGATCTCGCTGAGACCGGGCAGCAGCCGCGTCTCGCGCGGGTCGACGCCGATGACGCGCATGCCGAAGGCGTTGCACAGCCGCGCCGCCTCGGATCCGGCGCCGCCCACACCGACGATCAGCGCCGTGCGCTCCGAAAGCTCGATGGGCTCCGGTCCGTGTTGCCAGAGCGGCGCCTTGACCTGCTGTGGGATGTAGAAGTCCAGGCGGCGCGAGAAGGCGAGCACGAAGCCCATGATGTGGCCGGCGAGGTGCTCGTTGTAGATGCCGCTCACGTTGGTGACGGTGACGTCGGACTGGATCAGCTCGTCGTAGAACCACCTGCCGCCCAGCCCGGCCATCGGCGCCGAGATCCAGCGCAGCTTGCGGGCGCGGGCCAGCAGCTCGGGCGGCACGGTGCCGAAGGCGGCGTCGGCGTCCTCGATGGCAGCGGCCGCCGCATCGTTCAGCTCGTCGAAGAAGGCGACTTCGATGCCGGGGACGGCGCGGCGCAGGGCATCGGGCCAATGCGCGCCGGCGTTGGGCAGCAGGACGATCTTGAAGCTCATAGTTCCTCCATGGCTACGCGAACTCCGGCCCAGTGTACTGATCGAGCGGCCGAGAAGCATCGTTTCAGACGCCGAGAGAGGCCGGTGGCGATGCTATGATCGAAGGTACAGTGACGTTTTTCCAGGGCGTATCCGTCTGAACTGCGCCGCGCGCGGTACTGTCTGGGACGCTCGCCCTCTAGAAGAGGCCAGCCCTTGATCGACTTCAGCGTGCCGTCGCCGGCGGAGATCGAGCAGGCGCAACGCCGCGCCATTGCAGAGGCAGATGCAATCATCGAACGTGTGGTAGGCCTCGCGCCCGGCGAGCACACTTTCGCCAATACGCTGCTGGCCATCGAAGTGGCAGACGACCTGATCGAACAGGCGCATGGGCGCTACGGATTCATGTCGTACGTCGCAGGCGACGATGACGTGCGCGCCGCCGCGGACACGATGCGAGAGGCGCTGGAGAAATACGCGATCGAGCTCAGCTTCCGCGAAGACCTCTATCAGGCCGTCATGGCCTTCGCCCAGAGCGAGGAGGCGCGCGGTCTCGAGGGTGAATCGAAGCGTCTGCTGGAGCACACGCTGCGCGACTTCCGCCGCGATGGCTTCGCTCTGCCCGTCGAGCAGCGCCGGCGCGTGCGAGAGCTGAAAGAACGTCTCGTCGAACTCAGCGTCACGTTCCAGCGCAACATCGATACGTACGACGACGCCATACTCGTCACGCGCGAGGACCTCAAGGGCCTGCCCGACAGCTACATCGACGGACTGCGCACCGAGGAACGCGACGGTGTGACCGTGTACCGCGTCTCGCTCGACTACCCGGAGATGTACCCATTCCTCGACAACGCCGAGTCGGAGCCGCTGCGCCGCGAGTTGCTGGTCAAAAGCTTCTGCAAGGGCGGCGCAGATAACGTCGGCGTGCTGGAGGAGGCTCTGGCCGTACGCGACGAGCTGGCCCATCTGTTGGGTTACGAATCGTGGGCGGCGTACGGCCTCGAGCTGCGCATGGCCAAGACGCCGCAGCGCGTAGTCGACTTCCTGTCCGACCTGCGCCACCGTGTCGAGCCGAAGCTGCACGGCGACATGGCAGCGCTGCAGGAGGCGAAACGCACTCACACAGGCGACCCGGCGGCCGAGCTGCAGCTGTGGGACTGGCGCTTCTATCACAACTACCTGCTGCGCACGAAGTACGCCGTCGACGAGTTCGAAGTGGCGAAGTACTTTCCCCTCGACGCTGTGCTCAAGGGCCTGTTCGACGTGATGCAGACGCTGCTCGGCGTGCGCTTTGAGCCGGTCGAGCCGGCGAACGCCTGGCACCCGGACGTGAAGCTGTACCGCGTGCGCAACGCGGCGGACGGCGAGGAGATCGCCTGCTTCTACATGGACCTCTTCCCGCGGCCCAACAAGTACGGCCACGCGGCCGCCTTCACGCTGGTCGGCGGGAGGCGACTGCCGGACGGCAGCTACCAGGAGCCGGTCAGCGCCATCGTTGCCAACTTCACCAAGCCGACTGCGAGCCAGCCGTCGTTGCTGCGTCACAGCGAGGTCGAGACGCTGTTCCACGAGTTTGGGCACATCCTGCACCAGACGCTGACCACGGCCGACCGCCTGCGCTTCTCCGGGACGCGCACCGAGACCGACTTCGTCGAGGCGCCGTCGCAGATGCTGGAGCACTGGGTCTGGCAATCGGACGTGCTTTCCGGCTTCTCACGGCACGTGGAGACGGGCGAACCGCTGCCGCCGTCGCTGCTCGAGGCGATGCTGGCGGCAAAGAACCTCGATTCCGGCCTCTTCACGATGCGCCAGCTCTTCTTCGCCGAGCTCGACATGGCCTACCACGCAGACGGCGCGGAAAAGGATACGACCGCCATCTGGCAGCGCCTGCACTCCATCTCGGGCTTCGATGCGCCGCCGCAGACGTATTGGCAGGCCGGCTTCGGCCACCTCTTCGGCTACGACGCGGGCTACTACGGCTACAAGTGGTCCGAGGTTTTCGCCGACGACATGTTCACGCGCTTCGAGGCGGCGGGGCCGCTGAACCAGGACCTCGGCCTCGAGTACCGGCGCGTCGTGCTGGAGCGGGGCGGCGCCGTCGACGGCGACGTCCTCGTGCGCGAATTCCTGCGCCGCGAGCCCAACAGCGAGGCGTTTCTCAAGAATCTGGGTCTGTAGCCGGGTCAGCGAGACGAGGAGGGTTCAACGATGACGTCAACCTACGAAACGACGTTTGCCGGCAAGGTGGCGCTGGTCACAGGCGGCGGTTCTGGCATCGGTGAGGCATGTTGCAAGCTCTTCGCCCATCGCGGCGCCCAGGTCGTCGTGGCGGACCGCAACCTGGCTGGCGCCGAGCGCGTCGTCGAAGAAATCGGTGCGGCAGGCGGCGTTGCCAAGACGGCAGACGTCGACGTCGCTGACCCTGCGTCGGTCGAGGCGATGGTCAAGCGCTGCGAGGACGTCTACGGTCGGCTCGACGTCGCGGTGAACAACGCCGGCATCGGCGGCGAGTCCAATCCGACCGGCTCCTATTCCATCGATGGCTGGCGCCAGGTGGTCGACGTCAACCTCAACGGCGTCTTCTACTGTATGCGCTACGAGATTCCGTTCATGCGGGCCTCGGGCGGCGGCGCCATCGTCAACATGTCGTCGATCCTGGGCTCGGTGGCCTTCGCGGGCAGCCCGGCGTACGTTGCGGCCAAGCACGGCGTCGTCGGCCTGACGAGGGCGGCGGCGCTCGAGTACGCGACGCAGAACATTCGCGTGAACAGCGTCGGTCCGGCGTTCATCACGACACCGCTGCTCACGAACGCCCTCGATGCGGCCACGCTCGACGTCATCACGCAGATGCATCCCGTGAAGCGGATGGGGACGGCGGAGGAGGTGGCGAACCTCGTGTGTTTCCTCGCCTCGGACGAGGCGTCCTTCATCACGGGCAGCTACCACCTGGTCGATGGCGCCTATACGGCCCAATAGAGCGGCCGAATGGCTCTGGAACGATACGGCTAGACTTGTAATGTAGTGACTGAGCCGGCCAGGGCTCGTAGTGTTTGGGGCAGCAGGTCATTTGAAACGGAGGAGAAGAGCAGCCCATGACGTCCGACGCCGAGCAGAAATACCGCGAACTGATCCTGGCTTACGCCAAAGGCGAGAAGCCTCTGTCCGAGCTGCCAGTGGAGGAGAGCGGCTTCTGGGAGTCCGCTGCCGTCCGCGCCGCCCGGCCCGGGCGCAGTTCGATGCGGGCACCGAACCTCGGCGTCACGGCGGAGCGGTTGCTGCGCGGCCCCGTGAGCCGCAAGGCGGAGGCTGCCAAGATCGATGGCCTCATCGCCTGCCTCAACCAACCGGACATGCGCGTGCGCCGTGAGGCGATGCACCTGCTGCGCGAGGTACCACCCAACCCGAAGACGATTGCGGCGGCGCATAAGGCAATCCACGACCCGGACAAGGACGTGCAGGTCGGCGCCCTGTTCCTGCTCTCGGACAGCGCTTCGGCGCAGACGGTGGATGAGCTGATCGACGTGTTGACCCGCACGCACGACTTCCGCTCCACCATCGCGTCGGAGGCGCTGGCGCGCGTCGGCAAGCGCGCGGTGCCCGGCATCGCCAAGCTGCTCGACGAAAGCGACACGACCATCCGCTGGCGCGCGACGATCTGCCTCTCGCGCATCAACGACCCGGTCACCAAGGCGCCGCTGCTCAAGGCGCTGCACGACGACTCGCCCAACGTGGCATGGGTAGCGGCGGACGGCCTGCTCAACCTTGGTCCGGAGGTGAGCATCGACGTGCTGCGCTCGATCCTGAACGAGCCGCTGGATGGCTCCGTGATCCGCGCCCTGCATCACTACAGCGAGCACGCCTCGCCCGCTTCGATCTTCCGTAAGGTCGAGCAGGCGACAGCCGGCCTCGGTGTCGGCGCATCCGCGCTGACCGCGGTGAGCGAGGCGCTGGAGAAGCTGGAAACCCGGAAGTAGCGGAGAACGGGCTTCTGCGGGATGAAGCCCGCAGCGAGGGCAGACGAAGCCGCCTCACCTCTGGCTGCCGCCATCCCCTCTCTGTACACGGAGAGGGGACCGAGGGGTGAGGTTGGCACGGGCCCCAACGTGCTCGCCGTAGCAACTCGGAGTGTGACACTGCATTTCCCAAAGACCAGCGTGGGAGCCCTCGTTTCGTCCTCTGTGCGAGAATGAGCCAGCCTTAGACGCAGGAGCCCACCATGACCAGCCTCGACTTCGACGCGATGGCCAACGAGGCCGTCGATCTGCTGCAGCGCTACATCCGCCTGGACACGACGAACCCGCCCGGCAATGAAGAGCTGGCCTGCGACTGGTTGGCGCAGGTGCTCGACGCGGAGGGCATCGCGTCGCGCAAGCTGGTATCGGCGCCGGGCCGAGCCAACCTGATCGCGCGACTGGACGGCGGCTCGGCGGACGAAAAGCCGCTCATCCTGCTGCATCACTCCGACGTCGTGCCGGTCGAAGCGGAGCACTGGCAGGTCGAGCCCTACAGCGGCGTGATCAAGGACGGCTACGTCTGGGGCCGCGGCGCCCTCGACATGAAGGGCATGGGCGCGCTGGAGATCGTCACGTTTCTGACGCTGAAGCGCCTCGGCGTGCAGCTGCGGCGCCCCGTCGTTCTCATGGTCGTGGCGGACGAAGAGGCCGGCAGCGATTTCGGCGCCGAGTGGCTCGACCAGAAGCACCCGGAGCTGCTCGACGCTGCCTTCGTGATCAACGAGGGTGGCTACGGCTCCGAGGCGTACCTGGGCGTCGAGCGGCCGTCCTTCGGCCTCTCGATGGCGGAGAAGAGCCCGCTGTGGCTCACGCTGAAGTCGGTCGGCCGGCCGGGCCACGGCTCGGCGCCGCACGAAGACAACGTCGTCGACCGCATGGTGCGGGCCATGCAGCGCATCCAGGACTGGCGCCGGCCGACGCAGCTCACCGACCCGGTTGCAAACTCGCTGCGCGCTGCCTACGCCGAGGGCTATCTCGACGTCGACCCCGACAAGACGCCACCGGAGGAGATCGGCGCCCGCCATCGCATAATCGGCAACCTTATGACCAACACGATCAGCGCCACGGGGCTGGGGGGCGGCGTCAAGCACAACGTCATCCCCGCGACCGCCTCGGCGACTATCGACTGCCGCCTCGTGCCCGCGTACGACCCGGCGACCTTCATCCAGGAGGTGCGCGCCGTGATCGACGACCCGAAGATCGAGATCGAGACCGTGTTCGGGGCGGAGAGCCCGGTGACGCCGGACGGCACCGAGTCTGACCGACGCGATCCGCGCCGTCTGCGGCGAAATTATGCCGGAGGCGGCGGTGCTGCCGCGGGTCACGGCCGGCTTCACCGACTCGCGCACCTTCCGGCGCCGCGACGTGCCCGCCTACGGCTTCGTGCCCATGCTGCTCGGCCCCGGCGAGCAGGGCGGCATGCACGGCAACGACGAGCGCATCTCGCTGCAGAACCTGCGCCTCGGGGTGGAGGTGCTGTACCGCGTCGTCGAGCGAGTGTGCGGCCAATAACTGCGTTTCGTCTTTACCGGAGTAGGACAGCCTCGTATATTGGCCTTTAGATGACTACCTTCAGCAGCGGCTCGCGCCAGGGCCCCACGGAGGCAACGCTCGAGGTCGGGTCCCTTCTCGAAGGGCTGCAGCCCGGCGAAGGCGACATGCTGCAGGCGCTGCACCGGGTTCAGCACCGCTACGGCTACGTGCCGCGCGAAGCCATCCGGGCCGTCGCGCAGCACCTGCGCCTGCCCGAATCACGCGTCTACGGCGCCGTCACCTTCTACTCCGAGTTTCGCCAGACGCCGCCGCCGGAGACGACGATCTCCTGGTGCAGCGGGCCCGCCTGCTTCATCAAGGGCGGCAGCGACCTGCTCGAGATCCTCGAGAAGATGCTCGGCTGCACCTTCGGGGAGAACACGCCGGACAACAAGCTCGGCCTGCACCTGGGGCAGTGCAACGGCACCTGCGACAACGCGCCGCAGGTCTGGGTCAACGGCAACGTCGTCGGCCCCCTCGACCCGGCCAAGACCGTCGAGCTGGTGCAAGACCTCAAGGCGGGCAAGAACATCCCGGAGCCGCGACACTGATGGCTTCGTATCAGGAAATCGTCAGCCGCGCGGACGCCGCCCGCCGCCGCATCGAGGCGGTGGACCGCTCGCGTCTGGCGGTGATGGTCGATACGTCCAGCATCGCGCTGGGTGCGCTCGAGACGCTGGCGTCGCTGCGCGAGGAGGTTGGCAAGCGCGGTATCGACGTCACCGTCGACATGGTGGGCGGCAACGGCCTGTCGTTTGCCAACCCGGTCGTCGAATTCAGCCGGCCGGACGGCGCACGCATCCTGTACCAGAAGGTGAAGCCGGCAGACGTCGGGGCTTTCCTCGACGCATTGGATGGCGGGGACATCGAGAACCACTGGTTCCTCGGTGCCATCGCGCAACGCGAAGGACTCGGTCTGCCGCCCATGAGCGAGCACCCCTGGTGGGCGATCCAGCAGCGGCGCCTCATGCAGGACATGGGCTACCTGGACCCCGTGAACGTCGACGAGGCGATCGCGCGCGGTGCCTACGCCGGCCTCGAGAAGGCGCTGGGCATGGGCCAGGAAGAGGTGATCGCCGAGGTGCTGAACTCGCGCTTGCGCGGCCGCAGCGGCTCCGATTTCCCGACCGGCCGCAAGTGGGACTTCCTGCGCACCTCGCCCACCCAGCCCAAGGCCATGGTCTGCAATGCCGACGAGGGCGACCCCGGCGCGTGGGTCAACCGCATGACGCTGGAGAACGACCCGCACGCGCTGATCGAGGGCATGACGATCGGCGCCTGGGCCACCGGGGCGCAGATCGGCTACATCTACATACGCGAGGAGTACCCGCTGGCCTACGACCGCGTCGTCGAAGCCGTTGAGCAGGCGCGCGACCACGGCCTGCTGGGCGATAATATCCTCGGGCGCGACTTCAGCTTCGACCTGAAGGTCGTGCGCGGTGCCGGCAGCTACGTCTGCGGCGAGGAGTCCGGCCTGATCGCCTCGATCGAGGACGGGCGCGGTATGCCGAAGATCCGGCCGCCGTTCCCGGCCGCGTCCGGCGTCTTCGGCCAGGGCAGCAACGTCAACAACGTCGAGACCTACCACTCCTGTGCTTGGCTGTTCCGCAACAGCGTCGAGAAATACCTCGAGCTGGACACCGGCCGCAACGCCGGCACGATGATGTTCACGATTTCGGGCAACATTCAGCGGGTCGGCTGCTTCGAGCTGGCCCTGGGCACGCCGACGAAGGACCTGATGGACGTCTGCGGCGGCGGCCTCGAGCCGGGGCACACGATCAAGGCACTGCAGCAGGGAGGGCCGCTTGCCGGCGTCATGGGCCCCTTCGCCCTCGACCTGGCGCTGGAGCCTGAGGCCTACAAAGAGAAGGGCGTCGGCTCCATGGGCGGCGGCGGCATGGTGTTCCTGGACGAGAGAAGCTGCATCGTCGCGCTCTGCTCGCAGTTCGAGTGGTTCCTGGAAGACGAGTCGTGCGGGCGCTGCACCACTTGTCACGGCGGCACGCAACGCATGGTCGAGATCCTGCGCCGCATCCAGCGGGGCGGCGGTCGCGAGTCTGACGTCGGCAAGCTGCGGCTGCTGGCGGCGACGCTGCGCTACTCCAACTGCGTGCACGGCCAGGCGGCCCCGGCCATCATCGTCAACACGCTGGAGTGGTTCATGGATGAGCTCAACGAGCACATCGTCGACCGGCGCTGCCGGGCGCACGTCTGCAAGGGTCTCATCCGCTACGAGGTCGACCGCGAGGCGCTGGAGCGGCCCGAGAACGCGGCGGCCCTGGCGCGCGCCAACCAGCTCTGCATCGAGGTCGTCACAGGGCAGCGCGACTCCGCCTGCCTCGACTGCGTCGTCTGCCATGAGTTGCTGCCGGACGCCATCCACGTCGTCGATGCCTTCGAGCACGGCGTCGGCCCAGCCCCGGAGCTCATCTCCGTCCAGCCCGCCGAAGTCTAGGTCTCCCGTTGCCCGAGCTGGACGAGGCCATCTTCGTCGTTCTTGGCGCTACAGCGGAACGGTTGCGCTCGCTCTTAGGCAAGCTCCCGGATGCCTACCTGAACACGCCTGTCGACGATGGTTGGGCCGTGAGGGATGCGCTATCGCACCTCCTCGACACGGAGTCGGTGATCGCGGGCCGTATTCGCGAGATCGTTGACGAAGATCGCCCCTTCATTCGTTCGATCGATCCGAGAGCCCGGCTGCGGGAAGGGGGCTACGCGAGCCGCCCCGTCGCGGCGATTCTCGACGAGTTCTCGGCAACCCGAACCGATGGGCTGCGATGGCTCGAAACGCTCACAGCAACTCAGCTCGATCGAGTTGGCGATCACGACGAAGCCGGCCCGATCAGCGGCCGGGACATCGCCCACCAGTGGGCGTACCACGACCTGATGCATCTGAAACAGATCGAATCGATGTTGCAGAGCCGACTGGAGCCCGGTATGCGCAACGCGTTGCGGTTCTACTCCGACGTCTGAACCACCTATGCAGACTATGAAGTCGACGCTAGGATCGCGTTGGCTATGACCACGCCCATCCGACGCCAGTACCTCGACATCAAGCGGCGCTTCCCCAACACCATCGTCTTCTTCCGCCTCGGCGACTTCTACGAGACCTTCGACGAGGACGCGCAGCTCGTGGCCAAAGAGCTGGAGATCACCCTTACCTCGAAGCCGATGGGCAAGAACCTGCGCGTGCCGCTGGCCGGCGTGCCCCACCACTCGCTGCAGGTGCACCTCAAGCGCCTCGTCTCGCGCGGCTACAAGGTCGCGATCTGCGAGCAGATTGAGGACCCGAAGCTGGCCAAAGGCATCGTCGAGCGCGAGGTGGTGCGCGTCGTCACGCCGGGCACCGTGGTGGAAGAAGAGCTGCTCGGTACCGCCGCCAACAACTACCTGGTCGCGATCGCGCCGGGTAGGGCAGAGCACGGCCTGGCCTTTATCGACATAACGACAGGCGAGTTCGCCGCCGCGTCGGTCACGGACGCCGATCTGGCGGTCGAGCTGGCCCGCCTCGCTCCTGCCGAAGTGTTGTTGCCCGAGGGCGCCGACCTGCCGGCGCCGTGCGATGCTCCACTCACGGCGCTCGACGCGCGCCTCTTCCGGGTCGACGATGCGGACGAGCGCCTGCGAGAGCACTTCGGTGTGGCGTCGCTGGAAGGCTTCGGTCTGCGCGGCCTGCCGCTCGCGACGGCCGCCGCGGGAGCTGTCCTGGCGTACCTCGGCGACAACCAGCGCGCCGCGCTGGCCAACGTCAAAGACCTGGGCGTCTACAACCCCTCTCGTTTCGTCATGATCGACGCCAACGCGCGCCGCCACCTCGAGCTGTTCGCCTCGCTGCGGGACGGCGGCAGGCAAGGCTCCCTGATCGGCGCCATCGACGCCACGCAGTCGGCGATGGGCGGGCGCCTGCTGGCACGCTGGCTCGGCCAGCCGTTGCTGGACGTCGTCGCGATCGAAGCACGGTTGGACCGGGTCGAGGCGTTCTTCGCGGACGGCGTACGGCGCGCGACAACGCGCGACCGCCTGCGCGATCTGCCCGACGTGGAGCGCGTCGTCGGGCGAATCAGCGCCGCGATGGCCACGCCGCGTGACCTGGCAGCGCTGCGCCGCGGCTTGACTGCCTACCCGGGGCTGCTGGCGGCGGCCGGCATGGACGAGGCGTTGCAGACCAACACACGGGCGGCAGCCGACGCGCTGGCCCTGCTCAACGTGGCGATCGCGGAAGACCCGGCGCCTGCCGTGGGTGAGGGCGGCGTCATCCGCGAGGGCTTCTCGCAGGACCTGGACGAGGCGCGTGTCCTCACGGGCGACGTGCGGCGCGCGTTGGCCGAGCTGGAGACACGGGAGCGCGAGCGGACCGGCATCCGCTCCCTGCGCGTCGCCTACAATCGCGTTTTCGGCTACTACATCGAGGTCAGCAACGCCAACCTGGCGCTGGTGCCGGACGATTTCCAGCGCAAGCAGACGCTGGTCGGGGCCGAGCGCTTCGTCACGACGCAGCTCAAGGAACTGGAGGACCGCATCGTCGCGGCGCGCGAGGCAATCGGCGAGCTGGAGGCGTCGCTGTTCCGCCAGGTCTGCGCCCAACTGGCGGCGTCGGCGGACGCGCTGCAGGCGGTTGCGCGCACGATGGCCGAGCTCGACGTGTTCAGTGCCCTCGGCGAAGTGGCGGCGCGCTACGACTATTGCCGGCCCGAGATCGACGAATCGACCTGCCTCTCGATCCGTGATGGCCGCCATCCGGTGGTCGAGCGCACGATCGGCGACGGCCGCTTCGTACCCAACGACACGCAGCTGGACAGCGACGATGCCCAGGTCGTCGTGCTGACGGGGCCGAACATGGCAGGCAAGTCGACCTATCTGCGCCAGGTAGCGCTGATCACATTGCTGGCGCAGGCCGGCAGCTTCGTTCCCGCCGCCGGCGCCCGCATCGGCATCGTCGACCGTGTCTTCACGCGCATCGGCGCCCAGGACGACCTCAGCCGCGGCGAATCAACCTTCATGGTCGAGATGTTGGAGACGGCGGCGATCCTGCGCAACGCCGGCCGCCGCTCGCTGGTCCTGTTCGACGAAGTGGGCCGGGGCACCAGCACCTACGACGGCCTCGCCATCGCCCGCGCCGTCGTCGAGTACTTGCATGCGCGGCCGGAGCGCGCCGCGAAGACGCTGTTCGCCACCCACTATCACGAGATGACGCGCCTGGCGGAGACGCTGCCGCGTGTGTGTAACTTCAGCGTGGCCGTCACAGAGCAGGAGGGGCACGTCGTCTTCCTCCATCGCATCGTGCCGGGTGGCGCCGACCGCAGCTACGGCATCCACGTTGCCGAGTTGGCAGGCATGCCGGCGCCGGTGATCGCGCGGGCCCGTGAGGTGCTCGCCGCGCTGGAGGACGGCGCCCGCCAGACGAAGCGCGGTGCGAAAGGCGTATCGCCACCTCCCCAGCTGCCACTCATGGCCGAGACGTCCGCGCTACGGCAGGAGCTGGCGGCGTTGGAGCCGGACGCCATGACGCCGCTGGAAGCGCTGAGCAAGCTCTACGAGCTCAAAGCAAAGGCCAAGGAAGACCATTAGCAGCACACGACCAACCGGCGGTTGGTCGGTCTACAAGCACAGTGTTCTTGCTCAATGCGTCCGCGCGGCTCCGCGCGGGACGCCAGTCCCTAACCCGTCGAGACGCCGATGGCGCTGCCGAGCACGAAGGTGACGGCCGCGGCCGCGGCGCCGATCAGCAGCTGGCGGCCGCCGCTGAACAGCACACTCCTGCCGGTGAAGATCGAGAGCGCCGCGCCGACGCTAAACAGCCCCAGGCCGCTGAGGACGAGGCTGATGATGATGTGCAGCGTGCTCGATCCCAGGAAGAAAGGCAGCACCGGCAGGAGCGCCCCGACGCCGAACGCCAGGAACGAGCTGATCGCGGCGCCGTAGGGCGAGCCCAGCTCGGACGGGTCCAGGCCCAGCTCCTCGCGCACCAGCGTGTCGAGGGCGATGTCCGGGTCGGAGCCGATGCGGCGCGCCAGGTTTTCGGCCTCGGTGCGCGACAGGCCCTTGGCGCGATAGATCAGAGCCAGCTCCGCGATCTCCTCCTGCGGCGTCACCGACAGCTCGGCGGCCTCGAGGGCGATCTGGCGCTCGAAGAGCTCGCGCTGCGCTTTCACCGAGACGTACTCGCCGGCGGCCATGGAAGACGCGCCCGCCAGCAACCCGGCGAGGCCGGCCAGCAGGACGACGTCGGACGCGGCAGCCGCGCCTGCGAAGCCCATGACCAGGCTGAGGTTGGACACGAGGCCGTCGCTGACGCCGAACACGGCCGCGCGCAACGTGCCGCCGCCGCCGGATCGATGCCAACTCTCTGGGCGAGAGCGGGTGGGAGACTGCGAGAACTGGGCCAGGGTGCGGGCGTGGGAGCGCTCCTCCGGCGCCAGGGCTGCAGTGGACTCGTCCTGCTCGGCGTATTCCGCGGTGCCGGTGAGCTCGCTGCCTTGCAGAAGCGGGTAGACGGCACGCGGCCCCAGCAACGTGGCGGCCATTTTGAGGGCGCGCGTTCGGAAGCTGGTGCTGTGCCTGGGGATGGCGACGCCCAGGCTGCGCAGGCCGTGCTCCATGACGCGCGCGTGGCGTGTCTCCGCCTCGGCCATTTCGTTCATCAGGCTGGAGCGGTCGGCATCTTTCTCGCGCTTGGCCAGGTGCTGATAGAGCTCAGCGCTGTCCAACTCGTTGCGCCAGTTTGCCAGGATCAGTTCGGGTTGAGGAGGCGGACGCCCCTCGGTGGTTTCCGTTTCACTCGTCATAGATACATGCTAGACGCACTGTATTTCAGGCGTCCAGGCTGATCCGGCCTGTACGTTTGGCCTAAGATTCGGCGCTGCCGTCTGCTTCGGACGAGTTGTACCGCCTACTGCCGCGAAACGCCGGGCACGCCGATCTGGTAGCGCTGCAAGTCGAGGGCGTCGCGCATCTGGACTAGACCGGCGCCGTCCCAGTTGGGCGTGGTGCCGTCCGGCAGCGGCTTTGCCGTGCTAGCGATCATCGAACGGACCGTGTCTGGGCTGAGGTTCGGGTTCTTGGAGATGATCAGCGCTGCCAGGCCGGAGACGAGGGGTGCGGCGAAGCTGGTGCCGCTGGCGACGGCGTAAGGGCTGTTGTTCTGACACACCCAGTTGATGCCGCAAGACTGGGGCGGCACCGTGCTGACGATGTCGCGGCCGGGCGCCACGAAGTCGACCTCCGGGCCCCAGTCGCTGAACACGGACCGCGTGTCTTCGCCGTCCGCCGAGCCAGAAGAGCCGACCGCGAACGTCTCCTCGAGGTTGGCGGGAAAGGTGACGTTCTCGGTGCCGTCGTTGCCAGTAGCGGCAACGATCACCATGCCGTAGGTCGCGTACGCCGTGTGTATCGCCTGCGCCAGCGTCTGCGATTCGCCATCGGCGCCGAAGCTGATGTTCGCGACGCGTGCGCCGACCTTCGCAGCGTAGAGGATGCCCTTGGCCGCGTCGGCCGCGGTGCCGCCGCCCTTGCAGTCGAGGATCTTGACCGGCAGGATTTTGACGCCAGGCGCTACGCCGCTGATGCCTAGGTTGTTATTGGCAGTCCCGGCGATGATTCCGGAGACGAAGGTGCCGTGCCCGTTGTCGTCGTCGATGGAGGGGCCGCTGGAGTTGGCGCAGGACGGGTCGGCGCTGGCCGGAGCCACGAAGTTGCAGCCGTGCAGGTCGTCGACACAGCCGTCGTTGTCGTCGTCCCGGCCGTCCAGCACCTCGAGCGGGTTGGTCCACACGCTGCCGGCGATGTCCGGCTGGGTGATGTCGATGCCGGAGTCGAGCACCGCAACGATGACGCTGCTGGAGCCGGTGGTCACGTCCCAGGCCTGCGGCGCCTGGATCAGTGAGAGGTAGGAGCTCTGGGCGCCGAAGAGCGTGTCGTTGGGTATGAGGCTCTCCTGTAGCAGGCGATTGGGCTCGACATAATCGACCTGCGTCAGCGCTTCCAGGCGTTGTGTGGCGGCGGCCACGCTCTCGCCGTTCGTCAGGCCAAGGCGCACGACGTGGATTTCGGGCAGCAGATCGATGACGTTGCCGCCGAGGCGCTGACCGAGCGCCTGCGTGTCCTCGGTCCAGCCATCCGCCTTGAGGCCGACGAGGACCTCGTTAGAGGTGGTAGGCGTGCCGGGGCTCGCAACGTGACCGGGAACGGAGAGAGGCGGTCGCAGGGCCACGGCTGCGGATGCGATGGCGAGGAAGACGGCGACGAGAAGGATACGGGGCATACGATGGAATCAGGATACGTCTGCGGCCCTTATTGGACAACGTCGCGAAAGCGCCAGGAGATTTGCATCTCGCGCCGAACAGCGTGAGGGGACAGGCTGTGCAGCTCGTTGCCACGCCAATGACCTAGAATCGTGATCATGATCGCCGTCCTCCCGCCCGAGGTCGCCAACCGCATCGCCGCCGGTGAGGTGATCGAGCGACCCGCCTCGATCGTGAAGGAGCTGGTCGAGAACGCACTCGATGCGGGCGCCGCGCGCATCAGCGTCGAGGCGGGCGAGGGCGGCATCGCCTTGATCCGGGTAAGCGACAACGGCTGCGGCATCGACGCCGAGCAGCTGCCGCTCGCTTTCGCTCGCCACGCCACCAGCAAACTGCGCAGCGAGCTCGACATCGAGGCGATCACGACTCTGGGCTTTCGCGGCGAGGCGCTGCCCAGCATCGCGGCGGTAGCGGACGTCGAGGCGATTTCGCGCTCTCCGCAGGACCCGACGGCAGCGCGCGTGCGCATCCGCTTCGGCGAGCCGGCCGAGCAAGGCGCTCGCGGCGCGCCGGTCGGCACGACGATCACCGTACGCTCGCTGTTCCAGCAGCAGCCGGCGCGGCTCAAGTTCCTGCGTTCCGCCGCCTCAGAGGCAGGTCAGATCGCGACGGTGGTCAGCCACTACGCGCTGGCGTACCCGGAAGTGGCGTTCTCGCTGCGCCAGGACGGCCGCGAGACCTTCGCGACGAGCGGGCAGGGCAGCTTGCGTGAGGCCGCGACGGGCGTCTACGGCGCTGAGATCGGGGCCAGCCTTATCGAGGTACGGGAGCAGAAAGATGACGGCGCGCTGACAGCGCTGATCGGCCCGCCCTCCGTCTCGCGCTCCAACCGCTCCTACATCACGATCTTCATCAACCGCCGGTGGGTGCGCAGCCGCTCTCTGAGCTTCGCCGTCGAGGAGGCGTACGCCGGCCTGATGCAGGTGGGGCGCTTTCCCATCGCCATCGTTGACCTGCGTTTGCCGCCGGAGCAAGTCGACGTAAACGTGCATCCAGCCAAGACGGAGGTGCGCCTGCGCAGCGAGCGCCAGGTCTTCGCCATGGTGCAGCGGCCGATCCGAGCCGCGCTGGCCGGCGTGGCGCCGGTCGGCCTGCAGCCCGCCACCGGCTGGCCCCGCGCCGCTGCCGCTCCTACGAGCACATCGTTACTTCCAGCCAGCCCATCGAGCGCTGATACGCCGCCGGCCTATCTCCTGAGCCATCCGCAGGAAGCTCGTTCGGCGCCACCCATGATGCCCCCGGCTGAGCAGGCAGCACTGCCGGCGGCCGTGCCGATCATGCGCCCGCTGGGGCAGGCAGGCACGACCTACATCATCGCCGAAGGGCCGCAGGGGCTGTACCTCATCGACCAGCATGCCGCGCACGAGCGGGTGATGTACGAACGCTTCGTCGATCAACTGCGGCGCGAAGAGAAGCCCATGCAGCCGCTGCTGGCGCCGGTGCCGCTAGAGCTGACGCCGGCGCAGCAGTCGCTGGTCACGGTGTACATGCAGGCGCTGCGTCAGCAAGGCTTCGAGATCGAACCGTTCGGGCCGGGCAGCTACCTGCTACGCGCAGCGCCTGCCGACTTGCGCCGGGACGACCCGTCGCGCGCTTTTGTCGAGCTGCTGGATCTGCTCACCCGTGAGGACGCGCCGACCGATCCCATCGGCCGGGTGGCGGCCTCGCTTGCCTGTCATGCCGCGGTGCGCGCCGGCCAGTCGCTCTCCGATGCGGAGATGCGCGACCTCATCCGCCAACTCGAGGCCTGCGAGACGCCGCAGACCTGCCCTCACGGCCGCCCGACGATGCTCCACCTCAGCGCCGACGAACTGGCGCGTCGCTTCAGCCGCCGCTAAAGGGACTGGCGTCCCGCGCGTTGCCGCGCGTAGACCCGTCAACGAAGGAACGTTGTGCTCGACCGTCCGCCGTAGCGTGGCAGGGCGGCGTTCGTAGGGACGAAGCTTTAGCTCCGTCCTCACGACGCTGCATCAGTAGACGATCTCCATTCGTAGACCGTGCGCGTCGTACTCCGGCTCGGCGGGCAGGTGGATCGCCTCGCCCGCTGCCAGACGCTGCGCAGTGTAGGTGAGGGCGCAGGCGTCGTAGAGGTCGTCGCGGGCTGCCTGTCGTGGCACGGTCAGCTCGCGCGGGTCGGTGTCAAGCAAGTGAAGCAGCTGGGCGCGCTCTTCGCGGCCAACTGCTGACCGCTTCTTCGAGACGACGGGCTGGCCGCCGTTCAGTGCGCGGAAGGCGATCTCGGGATGCGACTCGACGACGCGCTGCTGTAGGGCGGGCGTCATGGCGCGATCGGCGTCACGCACCTTGTCGAAGATGTTGTACGCCTGCCGGGTGATCGATTTGCCGCTGTCGGCTCGTGAGAGGCGGCAGGCTTCGGCGTAGCTCGTCGCATCGAGGACCGCGCGCGGCGGCGCCGGGAAGACGCTGCTGGTCTTGTGCGGCGCCAGCATGCGGCGCGCCAGCAGGTCGGCGCTGCGCGGCGCGCCGTTGCGCAGGCCTATAGGGATGTCGACGGCGACCGCGTCGCAGGTGCTGGTCAGCGCCAGCAGCGTTGCGAAGTCGGGCACGACATCGAGGGCTTCGATGGCGCATCCCTCGTCCCACGCGGCGATGACCACGAGCCAGCCGCCACGACAGCCGTCTACTCCCGCTACCAGCACGTTCCTTCCTTCCTTCATGACATCTCAGGCGGGGCCGGTCAGCCCTAAGGAACGCCCGCGGACGGACGAACATACCTAAGGAGAGACCCTTAGGGACGAGGGCGAGTCTCCCGATATCAAGTTCGCCCGGGCGTAGCAGCAAGGACGCAGCCCCCGGCCTCCCGTCTGACAGGCGGTGAGAGGGGTGGTCTGCTACGCGACTCCGTTGGATCAGTCTCGCACTCTTTGTCGCCGGTGTCCTGACAATTGCCGGCGGTTTGCATTTCCTGGGCCATGGTGAGGACGCTTCGGTAGCGGCGCCGCTGGCCGAGGTGAACATGACGCCCACGTCTACCGCGTCGCCGAGCGCGACCGTGACGTCTACGACTTCACCGCTGCCGCCGGCGGCGCCCATCGAGGGCACGCCGTCAGCCACTGCGACTGCCCCGACGAGTGGCCAGCCGCCAACGCAGGGTGTGCCCAGTACCCAGAGCAATCCGCAGCCAACCGCCACGGCGGTGCTGCCGACCGCAACCGCGGTAGCGCCCACCGCTACGCCCGTCCCGCCAACCGCAACTGAGGTTCCTCCTACGGCGACGCGTGTTCCGCCCACCGCCACGCCGGTGCCGCCCACGGCAACACCGGTTCCACCGACTCCGACTCAGGTACCGCCACCGCCGCCGGCCGCGCCGACGCTCAACGCCATGGAACAGGCGATGTTCGCGGACCACAACTCAGGAGCGTGCCGCCAACGGCCTGGGCGCCTTGCAAATCGATGCCACGCTGACGGCGATTGCGCGGCACCGTGCGCAGGATATGGCGAACAAGAACTACTTCTCGCACACCTCACCGTCGGGTGAGACGGCCTTCTCGTTGATGGATGCGGCCGGCTACACGTACGCGATTGCCGGAGAGAACATCGCCCGTAACAACTACCCCAACGATCAGACCGAGGAAGTCGCGATGACCGGCTTCATGAACAGCGCTCCGCACCGCGAGAACATCCTGGAGCCGCGCTTCACCCGCGTCGGCATCGGCGTGGCGATCGACGCCAATGGTATGAAGTACTTTGCAGTGGTGTTCGCGGGATAGCGGCTCGTCACATCAGGGATGTAAGAAAGGGAGGGCCGTCAGGCCCTCCCTTTCTTCTTGCGAGCAGCCGTGCGACTAGAGGACCGGCGCCGACTCGTGCTTGTCGTCGATGAAGTAGGAAGCACAGGCCAGGTCGATCCACTCTGGGGTGAAGTCGGGCTGGCGGCCTTGGAAGCTGGCGATGTCCATCAGCAGGTCGACGATGTCACGCGGGTGGACGCCGCGGAAGTTGCGGTGGTGGGGGCGGTAGTAGCGCTCGATCAGGTAACGTCCTGCTTCCGGTGCGTACGGAATGCGGTTCTTTTCGCAGACCTTGCGCAGGATCTCGAGGAAGCCGTTCTCGTCCGGGTCGCCCACCTCGATCTTGTGGCGAATACGGCGGAAGAACGCCTCGTCACCAAGTTGACCCGGCGGGATGTTGGTCGAGAAGACGAGCAGTAACTCGAATGGTATCTCGATGGTCTCACCGCTGAGCAGTGAGAGATGGTCGACGCGCGCCTCCATCGGGATAATCCAGCGATTGAGCAACTCCTTCGGCTGCACCAGCTGGCGCCCGAAGTCGTCGATGACCAGGATGCCGCAATTCGCCTTGATCTGCAGCGGCGCGATGTAGAACTTCGACTGGGGTGAGTACTTCAGCTCGAGGTCGGCGAGGGTGAGCTCGCCGCCGGTCATGATCAGAGGACGGCGGCAGATCAACCAGCGCGTATCGCGGCGGTGCTCTGGTCGCACCGGCACGAAGCCCTTGCGCTGCTCTTCGATGTTGGGCTCGCGTATCGGTTCGTGCACGCGGGGGTCGAAGACGCGGATCGTCTGGCCACCGACGTCGATGGCGTGCGGGATCAGGATGTTGCCGCTCAGCATGCGGCCGATGCCCTTGGCGATCGAGCTCTTGCCGTTGCCGGGATCGCCGTACAGCAGGAGGGAGCGGCCGGAGTTGACGGCCGGACCTACCAGGTTGCGCGTCGTGTCGCTCAGGACGAGGTCGTCTAACGCGTGATCCACGATCGAACCGTCCACCCGCAGCATGCGGATTGACTGCTCGTACACCACGCTCACCCATTGCTCGAACGGCACCGGCGCAGGACCGACGTACTGGTTGCGATCGAGGGCTTCGGCGGCCTTCTCAACGCCCTTGTCGGTCAGCGCGTATTGGTACTGCTGCTCGCCGAGGCCGGAGGAGCCGACCGTCTCGACGTACTGCTCCCGCTTCAGGAATGCGAGGATGCCCTCCATAACGTTGAAGGAGAGCGCTAACGATTCACAGATCTCCCGAGCGGAAGGCCTACCGGCGAAGTAGATCGTCTTGACGCACAGGTCGATGACCTGGCCGATGCCAAGGCCGGTCTCCTCGATAGTGATCGGCTGGACGCGAAAGGGCGTCTCAAACTCGTCGCGAGTCACCGAGTCAAGCGACTGTGGACTGGCTTGCGTGAGGGTTTCCATATAGGCTGAGTCTCCTGCCGTGGGCACAATAATCCTGTACGTACGAATTTTCGGCAGGAAGGCACGAATACCGTAGGCTGTAACGTCGTTTGGGGTAGTAGTTGTAGGGATTCCGAAAGACGGGGCGGAGGACCGGAGACTGCGGCCCAGGCCCCGCCTCCTGTGCCTCAAGTCTCCGGTCCGTCCCCGATGGTCATACGTCCTTCAAACGAAGGACGGGGAGCGGTCTAACCGAAATGGCCTATCAGCTTTGTGTTCTGATTAGCCCTACTAGTTCCCGAGTACGCTAAACCACGCCCCGGTCTCTAGGCTGGACTATGCTGCCATAACGTTGCGCGTTAAGTCAAGGTTAGGTACCGCAACTTTGACACGCAGAGGCCCAGGAGGGGCTAAGCAAAGCCCAAAATCTAAGCCAGCGCCTTCACTGCGGCGCCCGAAGCTGCATGAATCGCGCTGCGGCAGGCCAAAAGACTAGACGCTTTTTGCCGAAGACTTCTGTAGAGGTTTATCGACTTGAGGCGAATCCCTGTCTTTCTCGCAGCTATCGTCATGCTGGGCGTGGCTCTGGTGCCGGCTGTGCAGGCCTACGATCCGCAAAGTGTCGTGATCGACACGGTCGAGGAGCAGCCCGGCGAGATCACTGCTGTCGTCAGTGCCTACGACATCAAGAACCTGCCGATGACCGGCCTATCGGCGGCCAACTTCAGCGCCACCGTCGATGGCGTCGATACGCCGATTACGTCGGTTGAGGCGGACTCGTCTCGTCTTTCCACGGGCGTCGTGCTGCTCGTCGATGCCAGTGGCAGCATGGCAGGCAACCCGATCGCGCAGGCGAAGCAAGCCATGCTGGGATTCGTCAGCGACCTTGGACCCGAAGATCAGGTCGCGGTCATGAGCTTCGACTCGCAGGTCAATGTCGTGCAGAACTTCACGTCTGATCACGACGTCTTGAACCAGGCGATCGCCAACCTTACGCCGCAGGGTGACACCGCACTGTACGACGCGGTGATCGCCGCATCGCAGAAGGCGGCTGAATCGACCGCCAGCCAACGCCTCGTGGTATTGCTCAGCGACGGTGTCGAGACCGTCAACAGCGACGAGCGCAATGCTGCTCTCCAGGCAGCTGGCGCCGGCGGCGTGCCGATCGTGGCGGTGGGTCTCGGCAATGAGATCGATAAGGACTTCCTTGATCAGATCACGTCGCTAAGTGGTGGAAGGCTGCTGCAGGCAGCGACGCCGGCAGCGCTCGCCTCGGCTTACTCGGATCTCGCTACCCAGATTCAAAATCAGTACGTCCTGCACATCACCGTTCCTGAAACGATAGACCGCACGGGGCGCAGCCAGCTCGAGGTCAAGCTGACCGTGCGCTCCAATAGCGTGACCACGCAGCGGACTCTCGAGCCCCTTTCTGGTGCCACGGGACCCAGTTTTAACATAACGGTTTCGGGCCTGAAGCCGGGACAGAAGCTCAGCGGGACGCTTGCAGTGACGCCGAAGGCTCCTGATGGCGTGTCGCTCGTCAAGGTCGAGTACCTGGTCGACGACAAGGTCGTCCACACCTCCACCAGCGATTCACTCGCGTATCAGATCGATGGAGCCAGCTTGGTTCCCGGTGCCCACATCTTGAAGGTCGTCGGTACCGATGCCGCGGGCGGCCAGGGCGAGACAATCGTCACCTTCATCGTGCCACCGCCGCCGCACGAGAGCGGCTTCAGCAAGCTCATCAAGCTGTTCGTCACGCTGCTGCCCATCGTCCTCATCCTGGGGCTGATCGGCGGCGGCGGTTACATGGGGCTGAAGATATTGCGGCGCCGCCAGCGTAGCAGCGCGGGCTACGCTGGGCACCGCATACGGCCCTGGGCTAGCCGTGACCTTACGAGCACCATGGCGCCGCCGGAGGACTGGCCGGAGCGAGCCCGGCCGCAGGCGCCGGTACCTCAGAACCGCGTCCTGGGCCGGATCGTCGTCATGGACGAGAACGCGGTCAAGAACGGCGATCTCTCTGCCATCCACGACTATCTGATCGGCACCGCTCCTCTCACCCTGGGTACCGGCGCCACCTGCGACATCCGCGTGGAGGACGCCGAGGGCCGAATTGCGGCGGAGGAGGCTCGTCTCTGGGTACAAAAGGGGCGTCTCGTCTACCACAAGCTCACCACTCTGAGCGCTATGGCGACGGAGGGCGTCACCAGCGGCTGGCTCTTGCTTGCCGATGGTGAGGATTTCCGTCTCGGCGCGTATCGCGTCCTCTTCCAGAACGAAGTACCCAACGTAGCCGAAGTACCCACTGAGGAGGAGCAGCCGCCGGCAGAGCCGGAAACGGTGGATGAGGAGACGGCTCATTCGCTGCAGGAGTTCGAAGACAAGGCGCTGCAGGAGAGATGGGAGCGTCAGCAGGCCATCGCCAAAGCGGCGACTGATGCTCCCGAGCAGGCTCCCTCCAACCAGAGGACGCTGGCCAGCATGTGGAGCGAACCGGATATGTCTGGCGTTCCGCCCACCAACGACCCCGCGGTCGAGCCAGACCCTCCCACCGCAGAGCCGCCCGCTACGCCCGTCGAGGATTCATCCGTGCCGACAGAGGCCGGTGATCGGCTCGCTGACGATACTGCTGCGCCTCCGTCCGAGGTAGCACCCGTGGTGAACATCACGGACGCCTGGACGCGCCTTGTGGACGCTGAGGCGGGCTTGGATGCAGAGCCGGTAGAGATCGACGAGGAGACGCTGCAGGCGCTCAAGGCGCTCGAAGAGGCATCTCTGCACGAACCACAGCGCTCCGCTAACACCCCCGCTGATATGCCTGCCAACGACGATTCGGACAGCCCTGGCGAAACTGCTTGGCGCACCGGCACCGATTAGGCCTTTAGAGACTCAGCGAACGGTCGAACTTCTCATAGAGGAGTTTTCCAGCCATGGCTTCCTTTTCTTACGAGACCACTGAAGCGGATTCGGATCAGAGCGCAGAAGAAGCGGCACGCAAGGCGCGCGAGGAGGAGCGAGAGCTTGTCCAGCAAGCCATTCAACGCGACACCGCTGCATTTGCCGAGCTCTACGACCGCAACGTAGTCAGGGTCTATCGCCACATCTACTACCTGATCGGCGACAGCAAGGAGACGGAAGACCTTACTGCCCAGACCTTTCTCAAAGCCTGGGAAGCGATTGGCCGCTACAAGGAACGTGGTGCTCCCTTCGCCGCCTGGCTGCTGCGCATCGCTCACAACCTGACGGTGAGCTATCTGCGATCCAAGCGCGATCACAGCGAGTTGGAGGACACGTACGAGGACCAGAAGTCCGGCACGAATCCGGAGCAAGTCTTGGTGCAGTCCAGCGAGGAAAAAAGCGTCCGTGAGGCCGTCCTGCGGCTGCGCGACGAGCAACGCCAGGTGATCATGCTGCGCTTCGTGGAGGAACTCGACTACCGCGAGGTCGCGGCCGTAATCGGCAAGAGCGTGCCAGCGGTTCGCGTCATTCAGCATCGCGCGCTGGGAAATCTCAGAAAGATCATGGCGAGCCAGGAACAGTTCACCGGGTAGGGAGGCCCACGGGCCCCGGAGGGATCAACGTGAAGGAGATGGCCAAGAAGATGCAGCAGCCTCAGGTGCCGCGCCTCGATCCGGAGCGAGAAGCGACCGCAAAGCTTGTGCGGCCTCTGCCGCTACATGTCGCGCCGTCTTTGCAGTTCGTGAGCGAATTGCGAGCGCGGCTGCTACAGCTGGGAGACGGACAGGAGTCGCTGAGGGCGGCGTAGGGGGCTAACCAAAGCCCAACATGCAGTCCGTCTGGAGTGCCTGTCGGAGGCCTAACGGCCCTAAACCAGAAAGTTCTCATCGGCATAAGGGAGAACCCTTCAGGACGCCGGGGAGGCTGCCGAATACTCAAATGTGAGACCCAAGGTCATCTGCCATTGATGCGGTGACCGGAAGACGGAGGTATCGCCTAGGGACGATCGAAGCGAAGCAGCCTGCGAGTTCTCGAGACGGCACGGAGGGACCGTTGAAGGCTCGAGGACGAAGACATCGGGGGAGCTGACCACGGATCGGTCTAATCCCAAAGCGGACAAAGCACTTAGTAGAAAAAGCACAAGGAGAAAAGAACATGCGCTTCATTAGCAACCTCGTGAACAACGTTGTGTCGACTGTCGCCGCCCTCGTCGACGACCACCGCGAAGAAGGCCAGACTCTGGTCGAGTACGCGCTGATCATCGCCCTGATCTCGCTGGTCGTCATCGCTCTCGCCAGCACGATGACCAGTGCCATCGGCGACACGTTCCAGGCCATCGCTGACAAGCTCAACAGCGCCAACTCGTAGTGCAATGAAGAGAGAGGATGCCGCCTGTCTGTGGATAGGCGCATCCTCTCTCTTTTTGTCTCGAGGCCTTTGTCTAGCGAGCGGAGACATCATGATCATCGCAATGACAGGGCTTCGGCGCTGGCTGGCGGGAAAGGGCTCCTGCTCCTCGGGCCAGACGTTGGTTGAGTATTCTCTCATCCTCGCTCTTATTTCTCTCGTAATTCTGGCGACGTTTCAGACGTACGTGAGTGGAGCGAGTGGACTGGTCACCTACGTGGGCAACCAAGTGCAAGCACTCCTCGGGAGCGGCAGTTGAGGGTAGAGCCACGTCAAGGCCTAAGGTTCGGCGCCGAACTGCCGACATAACTAGAAGGGGCGGGTAACCGCCCCTTCTACCCGACAAAAGACCGCGGAGGAACGCATGACCACCCCTGCCACTCTAAATTCAGGAAAAGCGAATCGTCGCTACGTCATTCTGGCTGTTGTCCTGGGTTTGCTCGGCGCCATTCTCGTGTACGCCGCCTTCTCGCGTGACTCGGGCTCTAGCAACAATAACGCATCGAGCAGCGCGTCCAATGTTCCCGTGGTTGTTGCCAAGGTGGACATTCCAGCGCGAACCAAGGTGACCGCTACTATGCTGGGCGTGGTCCTGGTTCCGCCGGACGCCCGCGGCGCTGAGGCTTTCTCGGACGTCTCTCAGGTCGTGGGTCAGGTGACCCGCTTCCCGATTCAGGCGAACGAGCAGCTGCTCCAGACCAAGGTCATTCCACTCAACGGGACACTTGGTGTGGGTAGGGCCCTTTCGTACACCATTCCCCAGGGCGAACGCGCCATAGCGATCTCGGCGAGTCAGATCATGGACGCCGGCGGGCTCGTGCTGCCCGGCGACTACGTCGATATTCTTGTCGTGTACGACATGCAGTTCCCGGAGAACGGCCAGCTGCAGTCAGTGAGCAACTACCTCGTGCAGACCCTGATGCAAAACGTCGAGGTCTTGGCCGTGTCACAGACTGTGGTCGACACGGTGCCCGAGGCGGAGCCATCGCCAGACAACAACCAGATCGCTCGCAACAGCGATGCTGCCCCAGTTCCGGACGCGTCTACGATCACCCTGGCAGTCTCGCCGGAGGACGCTCAGAAGCTGTACCTCGCTGAGAGCAACGGTCATCTGCGCCTTTCGGTTCGTGCCTACGGCGACGGCGAAGAGCAGCCCATCGATTTCCTGGTCCAGCCGGACATCTTCCCGGACAACATTCCGAACCCGTTTCAGCAGTAGCCAGGGAAGGTAAATCGGAGGATAGGAGGCCGCACTCTTGCCCAAGAACCTTGAAGTCGTAGTCGTCGATCCGGACGTCAACAGTCGCGCGGACACCTCTCGGGCCTTGGCCCTGAGCCACTTCGTGGTGTCGGGCGAAGCCGGCTACGGCATCGACGCAGTGACGATGGCTAAGGACAAGAACCCGGACATCATCATCTTGTCGATGGAGGAGCCGGTCGCGCGTGCCACTCAGACGATGAGCTCCGTGGCGGATGCCCTGCCTGAGACGCCGGTTATCGTCTACTCCAGCCTTTCGGACGCTGCCTCCGTCCGTCGAGCCATGGTTGCCGGCGCGCGTGACTACCTTGTCAAGCCGCCTCGGCCGGAAGAGCTGGCGAGGGCGATCTTCAGCGTCCTCGAACAGGAAGAGCGGCGTCGTTCTCGCATGTCGGGGGAGACGGCATCCAGCGCTGCCCGCGGCACCGTGATCACCATCTTTGGTGCCAAGGGCGGCATCGGCAAGACGACGATTTCCACAAACCTTTCGGCCGCGCTGGCGAGGAACTCGAACAGCAGCGTTGCCATCGTCGACATGGACACCCGGTTCGGTGACGTCGCGATCATGATGGACGTGGTCGTCGAGTTCAGCATCGCGGATGTCTGTCGAAATATCGACGCGATCGATCGCGAGACGATCAGCGAGTACCTGGTCAGCCACAACAGCGGCGTCGAGATCTTGCCGGCGCCTTTGCATCCCACGGAGTGGGGTTCGATCAGCCGGCACCACATCTCGAAGATCATCGACTTGCTGGCACAGACGCACGACTACGTGATCATTGATACCCCCGGCGCCTTCAACGAGCTGGTCGCAACGGCCCTGGAGTCGGCCAACATCATCCTGCTGGTCACCAGCATGGACGTGGCCAGCATCAAGGACACGGCGCTAGCGCTGGAGATGCTGCGCGCAGCATCAGTGTCTGAGGACAAGGTCAAGCTGATCATCAACCACTCGACCTCGTCCAACAGCCTGCGGCCGGAGGACGTGCAGCGGGTGCTGGAATACGAGGTCTTCTGGCGTATTCCGCACGACGTCGCTGTGAGCAACAGCAATCAGTTGGGACAGCCGATCGTGCTGGCGAAGCCCTACGCGAGGGCGTCGCGCGCGATCACAGATATCGCCTACAACCTTGCCGGACTGCGGCGCGAGCGCAAGGGCTTCCTTGACCGCGTCCTGGGGCGTTAGCAGGGACTTCTAGGAGGAAATCAGAGTGAACGACTTCGGGCAAAGGAGACCGATGTTTGCTGCACCACCGGCCGGCAGGGGCCCCGCAACACGCAACCCGCTCTTGCAGTCGAGCGAGGCTTTCAATGAGCTCAAGTTCCGTCTGCATCAGCGATTGATCGAGGAGCTCGACCCGTCAAAGATCGAGAATGGCGACCCGAGCCGCGGCCGCGAGGTAGTGGAAGCCGCGTCGCGCGCCATCATCGCCGCGGAGATGCCCGGAGTTGTCGGCTTCAGCCGGGATGAGCTCATTGCGGCCGTCACCGACGAGATCCTGGGCTACGGCCCGATCGAGCCGCTGCTGCAGGATCCATCCGTTTCGGAAATCATGGTCAACAGCCCGGATACGGTCTACTTCGAAAAAGAAGGCCGTCTCTATCTGAGCCCGATCCGCTTCCGCGACGCCTCACACATCATCCGTATCGTCGAACGCATCCTGGCGCCGCTGGGTCGCCGCGTCGACGAATCGTCGCCGATGGTCGATGCGCGTCTACCGGACGGCTCTCGTGTCAACATCGTGGTGCCGCCGGTCGCACCCAAGAGCCCGACCATCACCATTCGAAAATTCCGCGCCGACAAGATGACGATGGACGACCTGATCGGTATCGGCAGCTTCACGATGGACCTGGCGGAATTCCTGCGCGCCTGTGTCCAGGCCAAGCTCAACACGATCATCTCCGGTGGTACCGGTTCCGGTAAGACGACGCTGCTGAACGCGCTCTCCGGCTATATCCCGGACACGGAGCGCATCGTCACGATCGAAGACCCCACGGAGCTTCGTCTGCAGCAGGCTCACGTCGTCACACTGGAGGCGCGGCCTGCCAGCCTCGAAGGGCGTGGTGAGGTGACGCAGCGAGACTTGCTGCGCAACTCCCTGCGTATGCGCCCTGACCGCATCATCGTTGGTGAGGTCCGCGGGGCCGAAGCCTTCGACATGATGCAGGCCATGAACACCGGCCACGAGGGCTCGGTCAGTACGGTTCACGCCAACACGCCTCGTGACGCTCTCGCTCGTATCGAGAACATGATCCTCATGGCGAACCTGGACCTGCCTTCGCGCGCGATTCGAGAGCAGATCGCATCGGCGTTGCACGTGGTGATTCAGGTGTCTCGAATGTCGGACGGTTCCCGGAAGCTAACGCACGTGAGCGAAGTGGCCGGTATGGAAGGCCAGGTCGTCACGATGCAGGACCTCTTCCGCTACAGCCAGACGGGCCTCGACCCGGAAGGGCGTGTTATCGGTGAGTTTCATTCGACCGGCATTCGGCCGAAATTCGCCGAGCGCTTCGAAAGCCTCGGCATCAGCCTTGCTCCAGGAATCTTCTGCAGGAACGGTGGCAGCCTAGATGGACGTACTCGCTTTAGCCGCTGCACTCACGATTATGGGGGCGATTGTCGTCGGGATGATCGCCATGAGGCAGGCCTCCGCCACGCCGCGATCCAATGTCAACCAACGTCTCGGATCTATTTTGACGGGTGAACCTGTCTTCCAGGCTGCAATCGCGAGCTATCAGGGGTTGCGCGAACGGCGCGTGGGCCGCGTGCCGATCATTAGCGGCCTGCTGGAGGGTAAAGACTGGACGGCGGAGACCGCCAAGCGCCTGGAACGGGCCGATATCCGCCTCACCGTGTCGGAGTATGTCGGTGTCCGGATATTCCTCGCACTTGTCGGGGTGGCGTTAGCCTTCCTTCTGGTGGGCGGATCGATGCGGTTCATTGCCGTGGTGGTGTTTGGCATCATTGGGTATGCGCTGCCGTCCCTTTATGTGGGACGTTCTATCTCGAAGCGCGTAGCAAAGTTGAACGCGCAGCTGCCCGAGGCTCTCACCCTGATCTCGAACTCGATCAAGGCCGGCTTCGGCCTGATGCAGGCGCTTGACCTGGCGAGCCGCGAGATGGAGCATCCACTCTCGACTGAGATTCGGCGCACCCTGCACGACATCAACGTTGGCTCCGCTACCGACACCGCGTTCGAGAGCATGGCCGACCGCTGCGGCAGCGAAGACCTCGACATCGTCGTAACGGCAATGCTGATTCAGCAATCGACCGGCGGTAACCTGGCCGAGATTCTCGATGGCGTAGCTCACACGATGCGAGATCGTATCCGCATTCGCGGCGAAATCAAGACGTTGACGTCACAGCAGATGTTGACCGGTATGGTGATCGGCGGCCTTCCGATCGCGATGATGGTCCTCTTCACGGTCGTCAATCCCGGCTACATCGACCCGCTGTTCACGCGGACGGCAGGCCAACTGCTACTGGCCTGTGCCGCGGTGCTGGAGTTCTTTGGCGTCATGGTGATTCGCAAGATCCTGGCGATTGAGGTTTAGGACATGTTGCTCATTCTTGCCTGTCTACTGGTTTTTGGTGCCGTCGTGTCGCTGGTCATGGGCCTCGCCACGCCGAGAGGGAATCCCATGGAGTCTCGCGTGGCGGCCCTGCGGGGCGAGCGACCGGCGACGTATCAGCTCGGCGCGCGACAAGAGTCGATTAACAGCCGCGTGCTGGGGCCGCTTGCCAACTCGCTCGGCAGCAAGCTGGAGCAGCTGCTGCCATCCCGCTGGTTGGATGGCATACGGCACCAGCTGATCTCCGCTGGCGAGCCGACCACGCTTAGCGGCTTCCTGGCGATAAGCGGCCTTGTCGTCGGAGCCATGCTACTTTTTGCTCTCACGATCCTCACGGCTGGAAACGCGGGAGGAAAAGAGGCACTCTTTCTTGGCATTGGTTCACCCGTCGTCGGTTTCATGCTGCCCAAGGTCTGGCTCAGTAACCGCGTGCGCGCCCGTCAGAAAGCCATCATCCGCTCTCTACCGGACGCATTCGACCTGATCACGACCTGTGTCGAAGCCGGTCTCGGACTCGATGCCGGCCTCGCCAAGGTGGCTGAGAAAGCCGAGGGTCCTTTTGGCGAGGAGCTATCGTTGATGCTGCGCGAGGTCTCGTTGGGCCGCCTGCGGCGCGATGCTCTGAAGGACCTGGCGGACCGCTGCGACATCCCGGACCTCTCGACCTTCATCAACGCGGTTATCCAGGCCGAGTCGATGGGCACGAGCATTGCCTCGGTTCTGCGCGTGCAGGCCGACCAGATGCGAATCAAGCGCCGCCAGCGCGCCGAACAGCAGGCGCAGCAGGCTCCCGTGAAGATGGTGTTCCCTCTGGTGCTCTTCATCTTCCCCACCCTCTTCGTGGTGATCCTTGGCCCCGCGGCCTTGACCATTTACGACCAGCTCGTTAAGGGGTGACGCATGATCGTTCGTAACTCGAACCGGGGCACCGCGCTGGGAGAGGCGATTGAAGTCGCCGCCACAGCCGTTCAGAGGGTCAAGGGGCTGTTGGGACGGGATTGTCTGGCCGATGGCCAGGGTCTGCTGTTCAAGCAGTGTGCCTCTCTGCACACGTTCTTCATGCACTTCCCCATCGATGTCGTGTACACGGACAAGAGCGGCAAGGTCCTGAAAGTGGCGGTGGGCGTGCGCCCCTTCAAGCTCGTCGCGGCGCCGTTTCACGCCTACTACGCGATTGAGCTGCCGGAAGGCGCCATCCTCGAGTCGCAGACCAAGGTTGGCGACCTGCTCCAGTTCATGGAGGAGATGGAGGAAGGGGTCGGAGAGGACGGGTTCGACGAGCTGCGCGAGTGCGCTTGACGCATCCATATGCAGGACAAAGAGAGAGGCCGGCGATTCGCCGGCCTCTCTCTTTGTCAACGGAATGAACGTCAGGGAATGGTGAGCACTTGCCCCACGGACAGGTAGTTAGGATCGCTGAGTCCGTTGGCCTGGACAATCGCATCCACGCTGGTGCCGAACTGCCCGGCGATGCCGTAGAGCGTGTCGCCGCTCTGCACGGTGTACGTCCGTGGGCCTGAGCTGGCGCTGTCGCCCGCCGGGGCGGATTGCTGCAGCCCCGTTGCCTGGACCACGCTGCCGCCTGGCAGAGCCAGCACCTGGCCGACGTAGAGGTAGTTCGGGTCCGTGAGCCCGTTCAGGGACATGAGCTCGTCGACGGTGGTGCCGTACGCCGCCGCGATGGCGCCCAGCGTGTCACCGGACTGAACCACGTGCGTGGCGGCCGCGGCCTGAACCGGTGGCGGCTGCGGCGGCGGATTGTCGCGCAGGACGCCGAGAATACCGTCATTCGTGACGCCGTACCGCCAGAGGCTGACGAAGCTGCCGCCGTTGGCGTACGACGCTTTGATGAAACGCTGCCATTCGTCGACCGTCTCCGTCGCGCCCTGACCCACCTGCGAGATCGGCTTGCCGTAACCGGCGAACAGCGTGTTGGTCAGGCTGAGCAAGAACTCGGGAGACATGCCGTCCGGCGGCACCGGGTAGCCGTTTTCCGCATACTTGGTGAAGTTCGCCGACGTGTCGAAGGTGCGCCAGTACTGCTGCGGCGCCAGCTCGTCGCTGAACGCGACGAGCTCCTGCATGGGCAGGCTGTTGATCATCCAAGGCCGCGGGTCGATGGAGAGGACAACGTGGCCGTTGGGCTGCTGGCTGCGCAGCTCGTTGCCGTACGCGACGGCATCGTCTTTCGTGCCGCGCCAGAAGCCGGAGTGCGGCTCGATGTCCAGGAAGATGCTGCGAGCGCCGGCGCCGAGGACGTCAGCCGCCATCTTCGCCTCTTTCTGCGGATCGGCGCCGTGAACGACGCACCAGGCATGAAAGGGGACGCCTTGCGATTCGAAGAAGTTGGCCAGCACCGCAATCTGGGGTGGTCCGCTCACGGCATAAGGCGAAGTGTCGTACTCCGACATCCACTGATCGCCGTCATGCGTCTTGAGGACGACGCCGAGGTTGAAAGGGTTGAGCTTTTTGGCAATGACGTCCGGCTCAGCGTCGGTCGAGAACTGCCAGACCCAGACGAGGTGTTTGATCTCGTCGTTGGAGCTGGCGTGGGCGCGGATGGCGCTCGATGAGGCCTTTATGAGAGAGCCGCCCAGCCCTAGAGCGAGCGAGGCGGCTATCAGGTGTCTGCGACTGAATCTGCGGTTGATAGCGGCGAGGTCGTGCATAACGAAACCATTACATAACCTCGGCTAATAGGTGTCAACCATTTCTCGCTTCGGGAGCTATCCATTTTACGTTTATTGCAGATTATTGCCAAAGCGATATTCCCTCGTGGACGAAGCGCTCCAACTTCCATTGCCACGACTTCAGGCGCAGTCCCAGGCCTCGGGTCGCTCAAGGACTCTTGGCGCGAAGCGAACTGTTGGAGTTGTGAAAGAACTGGGAAGCTGTTAATTTAATAGGTGAAGGAATATTCCTCAAACCGTTCCGCCTGCTGGCTGGCTCCCGGCATCCTGGCCTCTTTGGGTTCTAATCCTTGGGTTTGGGCGGTCTCGCGCGAACCTCGGATATCCATGACTGGTGAAGCACTGTAGACGCCTGTCGATGACCCAATCAAGAAAGGCAAAGGAATGATTTCTACCAGAGCGAGTGCGTTGGCTGCGGGCATATTCTTCGTACTCACCTTCGTCTCCTCAATCGGCGCGCTTATTCTCTACGGCCCTGTGTTGAACCACACCGACTACATCGTCGGCGCGGGTACCGACACGCGAGTGTCTTTGGGCGCGTTCTTCGAAGTGATTCTCGTTATCACCAATATCGGTTCAGCTGTTGCCCTATTTCCCATCCTCAAGCGGCAAAACGAAGGTATGGCCCTGGGCTATGCTGCCTCGCGAATCTTCGAATCCACCGTCATCGCCGTCGGCTTCATAAGCCTGCTTTCTGTGGTGACGTTGCGCCAGGACCTCGCGGGAGCCACCGGCGCCGATGCCGATTCAATCGTTATTGCCGGCAGGTCCCTTGTTGCAATCCATGACTGGACGTTCTTGTTCGGTCCGGCCTTCTGTGCCGGCTTCGGGAATGGACTATTGCTGGGCTACTTGATGTTCAAGTCGGGCCTGGTGCCGCGTCCGATGGCGATGGTCGGGCTCATTGGCGGCCCCTTGTGCTTCATTTCTGGTGTCGCCGTCCTGTTCGGCCTCTACACGCAGACGTCCGGAATGAATTCCCTTGCCACAGTCCCGGAGTTCATTTGGGAGTTGTCTCTCGGCATCTGGCTTACCGTCAAAGGATTCAACGCATCTCCCATCATCGATGCTGATATGGGACCTGTTGGCGGAGACGCTTTTCAGGCAGCCATGCCGGCGCCCGTGGTACCAACCCTGGGCTAGAAAGGCCTCGAAGGACTACCCCGCCCGTCGGGCGCCGTTCGAGGACGTCTTCTCGGGTTCATCGGCCTCCTTGCGACGTCGCTGAGCAGCCTCGACGCTGGCGCGCAGCGCCTCGGTCAGGTCGGCGATTTTGGCCGGCTCCGGCGCCGCGAGCTCGATGGTCTGGCCCTCCGCCTTCTTGCGGATCACCTCGATCAGTGCCTCGCGGTAGTTGTCCTTGTACTGCGCGTAGTCGAAGTCGGCCGTCAGCATGTCAACCAGCGACTTCGCCATCTGCGCGTCGCGATCGCTCACTTCCGTCTCGGGGTCCGGCACGGCGAGCTCTTCGGTGGAGCGGATCTCGTCGGCGTAGAACATGGTCTCGAGCGCGATCGTGTTCTGGTAGAGACGCAAGGTGCAGAGCTGCTCCTTCTGGCGCATCGAGACTTTGGCGATGGCGACGCGGTTGGTCTCCTTCAAGGCGCGCATGAGCAAGGCGAAGGGCTTCGCGCCGATCTCCTCCGGCTCCAGGAAGTAGGTCTTCTGGTAGAGAATGGGGTCGATCTCGTCCAAACTGACGAAGTCCGTGATCTCGATGGTACGGGTCGTGTTGACGGGCACGTTTTCGAAGTCGGCATCTTCCATGACGACGTAGTGGTCGGGCGAGATCTCGTAGCCTTTGACGATGTCCTCGTTGGGCACTTCGACCTCTTCTTCGGAGCAGAAGCGCTTCTGTCGGATGCGGGCGAGGTCGGTAGCGTGCAGCATGTGGAAGCGCACGTCCTTCTCCTCGGTCGCCGTGTACATCTTGATCGGGATCGAGACCATCCCGAAGCTGATCGCGCCTTTCCATAGCGGTCGTGGCATCGTCTACCTCCCTGGCCTCTATCGGTTCAGCGCCAGGATTCCTGCGCTCTCCGTGCTCGAAGGATCGTTATTGTAATGCAGATCGGAGGATAGTCGCGTGTCAGGGCACGTCTGGACGATACAGGCTGCTTTCAGATTAGCTCAGCGTCCCGACCAGTTCGGCTTGCGCTTCTCCGCGAAGGCGCGCGGCCCTTCGATCGAGTCCTGCGAATCGCGCATGCGTACCATCTCAGGGAACTGCGTGTTCATCGCATCGCCCAGCGGCATGTCGAGGCCCAGGAGGGATGCCTGCTTCGTGGCGCGCAGGGAGATCGGCGCGCACTCCATCATATCGGTCGCCCAGCGGTGGGCTGTCTCCATGAGCTGATCGCGCGGCACGACTTCGTTGACGAGACCCCAGCGCAGCGCCTCGTCGGCGGTGATGTGGCGACCCGTCAGCATCATGCCCATCGCCACCTTGAGAGGAATGGCGCGCGGCAAGCGGTGCACGCCGCCGGCGCCGGCCATGATGCCGCGCTTCGGCTCAGGCAGGCCCATCTGGGCCGTGTCCGCCGCCACGATGATGTCGCAGGCCATCGCCAGCTCCAGGCCGCCGCCGAGCGCGTAGCCGTTGACGGCGGCGATGAGCGGCTTCCAGAGCTGCCGCTCCTTCGGGTTGGTCAGACCCCCGAAGCCACCCTTGATCGACGTGCCGCTGGACTGAGGCCGCTCGCCGCGGGCGTTGGCCTCGGCGCGCCAGCGCAGGTCCATGCCGGCGCAGAAGGCGCGCTCGCCGGCGCCCGTCACGATCGCCACCCAGGCGTCCTCGTCCGCTTCGAAATCGTCCCAGGCGGCCGACATCTCGGCGTGGGCCGGCGGGTGCATGGCATTCATCGAATCGGGGCGGTTGATGGTCACGACGACGATGTGGTTGGGCTGCTTCTCGTAGCGGATGAACTCGTAGTTATTCATAGGGCAGGCGTCTCCTTGACGCGATTATAGACGGCAGGGGATACATTACATAACAAAGAGAACGACTCCTAGGCCTAGGAGTCGTTCTCTTTGTTCAATTTGGTCTCCCTGCTTCGCAGGGGTGTAGTAAATGGACTTGCGAGGGGACACCCCTCGCGCTCCCCGTCAGCTTCTGCACTTCCTCGCAGGTGCGCTCGATTGAACTAGGTGAAGTCACCGAGACTACGCACTCGTCGCCTAGCGGCGGCTGGTCGCCAACCGCGCGCCTTCCGCGAGCGCTTCCAGCTTGGCCCAGACGATTTCGTGGTTCTGCCGCTCGATACCGCCGCCCTGGGCGAAGCCGCAGTCGCTGCTGGCGATGACGTTCTCGGGGCCGACGAGGTCGGCGTAGCGCTTGATGCGCTGCGCGATCAGCTCGGGGTGCTCGACGTGCGAGATGGCGTGGCTGATCATGCCGGGCAGCAGGAGCTTGCCCTCCGGCAGCTTCGTGTCCTGCCAGACGATCCACTCCCACTCGTGGCGCGGGTTGGCGCCCTCGATCGAGTATGCCTGGCAGTTCAGCGAGAGGACGAGGTCGACGATGTCGGCCAGCGGCACGTCCGTGGTGTGCGGGCCGGGCCACGAGCCCCAACAGAGGTGGTAGCGCAGCTGCTCCTCGGGCAGGCCCTCGAGGGCGTGGTTCAGCGCCCGCATGTTCATGTCTACCCAACTGCGGTAGTCGATGCCGGCGTCGATGATCGGGTCGACCAGGTTGAGGAGGATGGCGTCGTCGATCTGGGCGATGAGGCCCGCGTCGGTGATCGTCTTGTACTCCTCGTGCATGGCCGACGCGACGGCGAAGATGAACTCCTCGTCCGTCTTGTAGTACTCGTTCTTGTAGTTCGTCGTCATGCTGGCGGGCGCCACGACGGGCAGGAAGCCCTCGACGACGTTGACGTTGGCCAGCGCGGCCTTGAAGTTGTCGACGTCACGCTGCATAGCTTCGCGGCCCTCGGCCGTGTAGCTGACGGGCCCGACGCAGACCGCCTGGCGCACGGTGGGTCCGGAGGCGGGGCCGCCCGAGTAGAAGTCCTTGAAACGTCCTTCTGCGTCCCAGCCGCGGAAACCGACCTTGGGGCGCGGCACGTCACGGAACTCGAATCCGGACATGCGGCCGATGCTGTAGCCCGCCCATCCCGACTTGCCGAACTCGCCGTCGCTGACGACGTCGACGCCGCACTCGGCCTGCTTGCGCACCGCCTCGGCCACGTCTTCCTTCAGCGCGGCGGCGTGGGCGGCCTTGTCGTAGGCCGGGTCGTTCTCGGCGATCTGGCGGTTGAACTCGCGGATGCGGTCCGGCCGGATCAGGCTGCCGACGAAGGTCGTGAGGTAACGCTCTTTGCTGTTCTTCACCGTGTCAGATCCTCTCTTGTGTCATGAGGCGGAATGCCCCGCCTCGTCGCTGCGCATCGCTATCGCGCTGCTCCGCTCTCCATTGAGAGGGGTACCGGGGGGACACCCCCCGGAGTCCCCCGCGCGGGGGCTTCGCCCGCACTAGCCCCCGTTGGCTGAGTCGATCTTGGCGCCGCTCCCGCGTCTCCGCGCATCGAAACTCGTCTGCCACAGACGCTGGATGGCCGGTCACGAAGCGCGGAGCTACGGCGAAATGCCCCTCGCGCGGTTTGCCGCCACGCCAGTGGCCTAGCGGCGCTGCGTGGCCAGGCGCGCGCCCTCTGCCAGCGCCTCGAGCTTGGCGTAGGCGATGGACGGGTGCTGGCGCATCGTCGCGGAGCCCTGGGCGAAGCCGCAGTCGCTGCTGGCGATGACGTTCTCGGGGCCGACGAGGTCGGCGTAGCGCTTGATGCGCTGCGCGATCAGCTCGGGGTGCTCGACGTGCGAGATGGCGTGGCTGATCATGCCCGGCAGCAGCAGCTTGCCTTCCGGCAGCTTCGTGTCCTGCCAGACCGCCCACTCCCACTCGTGACGCGGGTTGGCGCCTTCGATCGAGTAGCCCTGGCAGTTGATCTTGAGGATGAGGTCGACGATCTCGGAGAGCGGCACGTCCGTGGTGTGCGGGCCGGGCCAGCTGCCCCAGCAGAGGTGGTAGCGCACCTGCTCTGCCGGGATGCCCTCGAGGGCGTGGTTCAGGGCGCGCAGGTTCATGTCGACCCAGGAGCGGTAGTCGATGCCGGCGTCCACGATCGGGTCGTGGAGGTTGGCGAGGATGGCGTCGTCCGTCTGCAGGATGAGCCCCGCGTCGGCGATGATCTTGTACTCCTCGTGCAGCGCGTCCGCGACGGCGAAGAGGAACTCCTCGTCGTCCTTGTAGTACTCGTTCTTGTAGTTGACGGTGAGGCTGCAAGGCGCCACGACGGGCAGGAAGCCCTCGACGACGTTGACGTCGGCCAGCGCCGTCTTGAAGTTGTCGACGTCACGCTGCATCACGCGCCGCCCCTCGTCCGTGTAGCTGACGGGGCCGACGCAGACCGCCTGGCGCGTTACCGGCGCGCCCGCCGCGCCCGTGTAGAAGTCCTTGAAGCGGCCCTCCGCGTCCCAGCCGCGGTAGCCGACCTTGGGCCGCTCGATCTCGCGCATCTCGAAGCCCGTGAGGCGGTTGACGACGTAGAGCCAGCCCGGCTTGCCCAGCTCGCCGTCGCTCACTACGTCGAGGCCGGTGTTGGCCTCCTCCTTGACGATTTTCGACACCTCGGTCTTGAGGGTCGCCTCGTAGTCCGCCTTGTCGTAGGCCTCGCCGGCCGCGATCTTGGTGTTGTACTCCTGGATCTTCTCGGGGCGCATGAGGCTGCCCACGAAGGTCGTCAGGTACCGTTCCTTGCTGTTCTGCATCCGTTCTCTCTCCTCCAGCGACGCGATCGGCAAGCAAGCGCTCGCGGACCGCGTCGAACTCGCGTATGGCAGGCCGTCGGGACAGGTGGATCCTGGTGCGGGAGGCTTCCCCGACCCCTCGTCTGAGGTCGAACGATAGGTGCGCGGCCGATGGGCGTCAATCGGAGCGGCGGACACAAGTGCGAGGGCGGGTTTGGGCGAAACCAACAGCAGGCGTTACGCGGAGCGCGCCGCCGCCCGCGGCGATGGCCGTCGAGGCGTCTCTGAGTCAGGCAACGGGCGGCAAGAGCAGGGAGGAAAGGGGAAAGAGGCCTCCGGCCCCGCCTCCATCGGCCTCGATCCCCTCATGTGAGAACGCAGGAGGTGGGGGAGACGTTTCACGGTGATGCCAGTAGAGGATACGTCAGTTCGGCAATCAAGAATGTTCATTGACGATCTGTGTGGTCTTCATCCGATTGCAGTCAGATGAGATGCTTATGGAATCTGACGAAGCGCCTGCCACAGGCCTGGGACCAGTAGACTCCACGCTGAAGCAGCGTCGTTCAAGGAGCTGCGACTCGTAGATAGAGTGGTACTTGATGGCACCAATAGGCGAACTGGTTCTGAAGTGCGAGAGCGATCAGATGGCATTCTCGAGTTCATAGTCCTCCAGCTGACCTCGCCGGCCTTGAGGCGGTAAGTGCCGACAGCATGCTAGGCCGGGAATAATCACACTCCAGATTATCCAACATGTACACGGCTAGGCATCACGTCGATTCGACAACAGTTCATCTAAAGTCTATTGAACTTGCAGTTAGACGTACTGCAAGCTTGCCCACAGTCCGATCGCTGCATCGCGAACTGAGAATCTCCCTTTCGACATGCCAGCTTAGATGCGCACCGTATTCTTTGATCCTAAGAGCCTCGATGCGCATCAGGATGAGGCTTGATATCGTTGAACATTTAAGAGCAGCACTGGAAGGTGGAGCCGTGTCTCCAATAGCTGCGTCCGCATACTTGAGGACTTCCTCGACGCTTATCGAGAGCGACATAGTTCTCGCAGATCTTCTCACGCTGGTGGAAGGAGTTTCGAGGGACGTCAGACGGCTCACCGATTTGGAGCGACGCACACGCACAAGAGGCAGGTATGCGTTGAGCCATGCGGTTCGAAGACTTAGATGCACTCTATAGGCGCTTGCAAGAACTTTCGTGGAACTCGCAGTCGACGGAAATACACAGGATGACTTGCAGCGGGTGCTTACAGAGCCTGCAGAGAACTGGCTGCGCTGCCTTACGAGCAGGCCTTCAATCGAGCTCGCTCTATGCCTCAGCTCCAGCCCGCCGTCAAATCGCTATCGCGCAGTCCCCGATGACGCTTATGTCAATCGCTCAGACTGGACGACTATGCGCATGGTGCACTTTGCCGGACACGTAGTGCTGCAATGAAACATGCAGAGAGGGGCCCGGCCGTATCGGCCGGGCCCCTCTCTCGTGTGCCTGAAGACGGAGCGTTAGTTGAGGTGGCCGGGGAACAGGTCCTCGATGTCCTGCTTGCGCTCCAGGATGCCCACGTCGACGCAGAGCTGCTGCAGCTTCTCGATCGACGGCGCCATGTTGTCGAGGCCCATGAGGAGCGGGTCCTCCCACGGGTTCGCGATCGGGTGCTCGGCCAGGTACTTCTCCTTCGCCTCCTTGAAGGCGTCGTAGGTGGCCTGCAGCACCCAGGGGTTGGCGTCCAGGACGTGGTCCTGAATCGTCATGAGGTGGATGACCTGGCTGATGTGCTGGGTCTTGAACCGCTCGACGCCTTCCGCGGCCGCGTTGGGGTTGAGCTGGGCGAAGTCCGGGTTGTCGCCGGGCTGGATGCCGAAGGCGGCCGCGATCTCGCCGCTGGCCAGCATCTTGTTCAGGTTGGAGCCGACGCGGTACTCGAGGCGCTTCGGCGCGTCGACGTGGAAGCCGGCGTTGTGCTCGGCATCGTTGGAGATGAAGCCCATCTTGCTGATGTCGGCGCCCTGGTCGGCCAGGTAGCCGAGCTGCCACGGCGTGGCCGTGACGGTGTAGGCGCGCATGCCGATCTTCTTGCCTTCGAGGTCCTTGGCGGTCTGCGCGTACTTCTTGTTGACGACGATGCCGCCGCCGTACTGGTACTGGTTGGCCGGGAAGACGGGCAGGGCCTTGTAGGGCAGGCCGTAGCGTCGCGCCACGAAGTAGGCGACGACGGCCAGCTCGGAGATGTCGAACTCGACGTTCCGGCAGAGGCGGCGGAACGGGATGATGACGTTGAGCATCTTGAGCTGGTTGGCCTCGACGCCGCGGATCTGCACGGATCCGTTGCGCAGCGGCTCCAGGGCCGGGTTGTTGCTGTTGAAGAAGACGTCGAGCGCTACTTTGGTTTCTGTGGTCATTCTGTGTTTCCTCTCCTGACTACTGGCTGAAGTTTACGCCAGTTCGGGGCGGTTTGGGTGCTTCCGGCGCTGCGCATCCCTGTCGGGCTGCTCCGCTCGGGTCTTTAGAGAAGGTATGTGGGGGGACACCCCCCATATCCCCCCGCGCGGGAGCTTCGCCCCCACTGGCCCCTGCTTGATCGGCGCTTGTTGGCCGCTCCCCGTCAGCTCTTGTCCTCTTTCCTTCCTGCGCATCGCTATCGCGCTGCTCCGCTCTCGTGGAGAGAAGAAGAGATAGCGAGGGGACACCCCTCGCGCTCCCCGCGTGGGGGCTTCGCCCCCGCTACCCCTTCGATTCAGCCCTTTCCATTTCGGAAGGAGGTTGATAAGGACACCCCCTGTATCCCCTCGACGAGCCTTTCGACCCGACTCAGGACCGGGCTTCGCCCCTGCTAGCCCTGTCTGACGACGGTTGGCGGGCGGTCTCACCTCTGGCTCCTCCTCTTGACCCTGCTCCCGCGCGGCTATGCGCGGGACGCCAGTCCCCTACAAACCGAAGGGGAAGAGCTCTTCCAGCGTGGTGGGCTTGTGCAGGACGCCCTGCTCCAGGCAGAGGTCGAGCAGTAGCTGCAGCGCCTTGCGGTTGGCTTCGAGGCCGTAGGGCAGCGGGTCGCCTTCCATGATGCCGGCGCCGCCGATGTGGGCGTGCGGGTCCTTTTTCAGCGCCTCGTTCTTGGACGCCTCCAGCGCCTCGAACAGCGCCTTTGGCAGCCACGGGTTCTCCTTGATGATCTCGTCCTTGATCACGACGAGGTGGTCGATGGGGAAGATGCCGTGCTTCTGGTAGAAGGCGCGCGTGGCGGCTTCGGCGTCCGGGTAGAAGCGCTTGATGTGGGGGTTGTCGCCGTTGTAGCCGGACAGCGCCGCGACGACCTCGCCCTCTTCGAGCATCTTGATGAGGTCGCCGCCCATGACGCGCGTGACGTTCGGCGGGTCGTCGTACTCCTGGACGTGCTCCTCGTCGGTGCAGACCCAGGTGATCTTGTTGAGGTCGACGTCGTGGTCCAGCTTGAAGAAGCCGCGCTGCCAGATGCCGGGCGTCACGGTGAAGCCGCGCGTGCCGACCTTCTTGCCCTCGAGGTCCTTCGGCGTGCGGACGCCCGTGCTCTCGTTGTAGATGATGTTGCCGTGCTGCTCGTGGCCGAGGACGATGGCCGGGATGGCGGTGAACGGCCGGCCGTATTCGCGCGCCACCCAGTAGGCGACGATGGCGAGCTCGGAGATGTCGTAGTCCATGGTGCGGCACATGACGCGGAACGCGCCGGCGCCGGGCGGACCTTTCTGGAAGTCGAAGTTCAACCCGTCGACCTTGATCGACCCGTCGCGGATCGAGTCGTAGACCGACTGCCCGCCGAAATACGTCTTGAGCGTGAGCGTCGCGGTTGGTGCTGTCACCTTTCCTGCCCTCCTTGAGTGCCATGACCGCTTTGATGGCGCCAAGTTTAGTCAGACGGGCAGGCGCTGTGAAGCCGGGCGCAGGGCAGGCTGGCCACCCGCGAGCAAGGGCAGCAGAAGTAACGTGGAAACCTCACCCCTGGCTGCCGCCATCCCCTCTCCGATTTCGGAGAGGGGGACCGGAGGAGAGGCACGTTCAGGCGCGGAAGGCGAAGAGGCGGGGCTTATTCGAGCCCCGCCTCTCCGGCAATCACGGGTTACATCCGGTGTCAGCAGGTCATTTCGAAGCTCGCGACCTCGCTGTGACCGCTGCGGCTGCCCGCGTAGGCGAAGACGCGCCAGTAGTAGGTTTCGCCGCAGTCGAAGTAGTCGCTGGTCACGTCGGCCGTCTCGCTCGCGACGCCGCAATTGAAGTTGGTCCAACTATCGCCGAAGTTGAGCAGGTCGGACTCGCTGCCAGCTACGTCGACGCAGAACCAGATGGCCGTGTCTTCCTGGTTCCAGGTGAAGACGACGTGGCCGTCGCCCTCCACGTTGGCGTTGAGGTTGTCCGGCGCCTGGAAGCTGCAGCTCGGGACGTTCACGGTAGCGACCGGCGAGTAGCCGGACGTGCCGCCGCCTGTGGCCCAGATGCGGAAGTAGTAGCGCTCACCACAGACGAGACCCGGGACCGTCGCGCTCGAGGTGGTCGTGCCGCAGGCCGCGTTGGACCAGGTACCGCTGGTGTTCGTGAGGTCGTCCTGACTCAGAGCGAGGTCGATGCAGTAGAAGTCGTTGTTCGTGCCGCCGTCCCAGTCGAAGTGAACGTTCCCGTTGCTGGCGACGCTGGCGCTGGGGTTGGTCGGCGGGGAGAAGTTGCAGTCCTGCGACGTGAAGCTGCCGACTTCGCTATAGCCGTCAAACGGCGTCGCCGATCCAGCCGCCCACACGCGGAAGTAGTGCGTCTTGCCGCAAGCCAGGTTGTCGAGATCGAGTGTGTTGCCCGTGGTGCCGCAGCCCCAGTTGTGCCAGGAACCGGTAATGTTGGTGAGGTCCGACTGTGAGAACGCCGTGTCCACACAGAACCAGAGGTTGCCGTTCCCGGGTGTCCAACTGATGCGAACGAAGTCGTCGTGTACCGCAGCGTTGACGTTGCTAGGGGGACTGAACGCGCCGCAGTTGATCGTCTGGAATTGCAGCGTGTCGCTGGTTCGTGGGCCCTGAGGCGTGAAGGTCGTCACCCGCGCATAGTAGGTGGTGCTGCCGCTCAGGTTCCAGGTCGTTCCGTTGACGTTCGACGCGTAGGGGCCCTGGTTGCCGAACCCGGCAAAGTTGCTCAGCAGACTCACATCGAGCCACTGGTCACCCTGTCCGGAAGGCGTCCAGTAGATGGTGACCTGCACGACGCCGGCACTGCTACACAACTGGTTGCCTGCCGTGAGGTTTGTCGCCGCGCCGGCCGGCGCCGCCTGCGCCGTTGAGACTCCGCCGAGGGCCAAGAGGGCGACCATGGCGACGGCAAGCAGCGCACCGATTCCCCGTGAGTGTATCTTCATTGTCCGAACCTCCTGAGGTTCTCGCGGGCGGGGTGGCGGGTCGAGAACCTTTGTATACCGGCTGCCGGAGTCAGCGGCCGCCTAATCCGCGGCTAGCAGCCCCAGAACCTCGGGTGATGGTCGCACGCGGGACATTGCAGAGACATATCAAGGACGTTGCGAAGCAGATCAGGCAAGCACCGTCGGCCGCTCGAATGTGGCTGTAGGGGAGTGACTAGCTCTCGACGCCGATAGGTGCGCCGACGACGGGCTGTGGTTCGTCGACCGGCTCGTGGGCGGCTTCTCGGGCGGCGGAGAACATGACGAAGACGGCCTTGAGGCCGATCGGCGTGATGATCGTCGTGACGAGGGTCATGAGGATGGCGGCGGAGAAGACGCCGGGACCGACAGCGCCCGCCGCGAGACCCGCGGCCGCGACGACGAGCGCCACCTCGCCGCGCGACACCATGCCGACGCCGATGGTCATCGACTCGCCATGTGAGAAGCCGCTGGCGCGCGCGGGCAGGTAGCAGCCCGCCGTCTTGCCGATGATGGCTACGATGATCAGCGACACTGCCAGCCAGGGCGACTCGGCGAGGGCGTGGAAGTCGGCCTCGAAGCCGATGGCGACGAAGAAGACCGGCACGAAGAAGCCGTACGCCACCCAGTTCAGACCCTCGGACACCTTGTGGACGAGGGTGGTGCGCGATATCAGCAGCCCTGCCATGTAGGAGCCGGTGACGGCGGCGACGCCGCCCAGCACGTCGGCGGCCCAGGCGTACACGAGCGCGCCGGCGATCACGATCGAGAGCTGGGCGTCGTTGGAGAGGCGATCCTCCATGTGTTGGGCGCCCGTCTGGCTCAAGAAGTAGCCGAGGATGAACGAGACGGGCAGGAAGATCGCCATCTTGCCGATCGAGGTGGCCGGGTTGCCGTTGCCGGTCATGGCGAAGACGAGCGCGAGCACGACGACGCCCATCACGTCGTCGATTACGGCGGCCGCCAGGATCGTCGTGCCTTCGCGGCTGCGCAGGATGCCGAGCTCCTTCAGCGTCTGCGCCGAGATGCTGACGCTGGTCGCGGTAAGGATCGCTGCGAGGAAGAGCGATTCGTGCGCGGGCAGGTGGAACGCGTAGCCGACGCCGATGCCGCCGGCGAACGGCAGAATGACGCCGCCAGCGGCGACGAAGAAGGCAGGCGCGGAGACGCGGCGCATCATGTCCATGTCAGTTTCGAGGCCGGCGACGAACATGAGGATGATGACGCCGAGGTCGGAGAAGACGTTGATGATGGTGCCGTCCGAGACGAGACCGAGGACGGCGGGCCCGATGAGCAGGCCGACGCAGATGTTGCCGACCGCGGTGGGCATGCCGAAGCGCTCACCGAGGCCGCCAGCCAGCTTCCCTGCCACCAGAATGAGCGCGAGAGCGAGGAGGATGTTCTCGTGGCCCGCCATGCCGCCTCCAGAGGGTTCGTGTCCGACGAACCCTCTTCACGCTAGTCCGCGTGTGTTGCGTGGACGTTTCCGGCAGATAGCGGCCCGTTAAGATCAGGTTACGCAGGCGAAGCCAGTGCAGTCGGCGGGTCGAGACGCTAGAGGATGACGTTGCAGAACATGAGCGTGACCGTCTGGGTCATGCTGGTCGTCTTGCCGGCGCTGTTCCGGGCTGTAAGCGTGTAGCTGTACGTCACGTCCATATCACTGGTCGGCGGATTGTCCGTAAGCGTCTGCTGCGTACCGATCCCCTGGCCGGGCTGGCCAGCGTAGACGGTGGCCGGCGCGCCCAGTGACCCGTCCATCACCTCGCTTCGGATGATCGTGACCGTGCCCTGGGGATCGCCGTTGACCAGCCAGCTCAGCGCGACGCCTTGGTACCCGGTCTGCGTGTCCTTGAGGTCGCAGGTGGCCATGGCGGTGAACGATTCGATTGTCATGGGGTGCGGCACTGCCACGAAGAAGGTAGAGGCCTTGGCGCCTCCTTCCCCGCTCAGCTCGAGGATCCATTTGCCGTGCGGATCGGACTCCTCGAACGTGATGGTGATGCACCTGGTTGCCTGATCTGCCGCGCCCGTCACCAACGTCTGGCGCACCTGGTCCGGCGAGACGGCATCGAGCTGTATAGCCATCGGCTCGCTGGTCGAGTAGCAGACGTGGATGCCTTGGCCGGCCTCGACTTCCACGCCTTCGCCCTCGGTGATGCTCACGCTGACCGTCGGCATCGGCGTTGCCGTGGGCGTCGCGCTGGGCGTCTCGGTGACGGTTGCGGTCGCCGTAGGAAGCGGCGTCACCGTAGGGGCCGTGACGGTTGGAGTCTCCGGCGTTGGCGTCGGCGTCACGGTGGCTTCCGGCGTCGGGCTGGGCGTGGGCGAAGGCGGTGTCTGGACGCCGGAGTCGTAGCCGATATCGAACTCCAGGCGCGAGCCACCCTCGTGCGCATCCGTGATCTGGTTGCCGTCGACGTCGGACGTGTGCACGGCAGCAGCCGTCTTGTCGCCGTCGGGATTGATGACGACGACTTTGTACGTGCCCGTCTCGGGAAGCGGGATGAACACCGTGTTGACGCCGGAGCCGGGTGGTGGCGGCCGCTCCGTGCAGGTCGGATCACGCCAGGCACTTTCGAAGTGGTACTGCGAGCCCGGTATCTGGGTTGCGGCGTTCGCTTCGGCGTCCTGCGGGTTGTCGCCTGCCAGGATGCCCACGGCTCGACCCTGCGAGTCGGTGACCTGCACGCGCATGTTGGCCGGTACGCTCACCATCAGCATGCGGTAGTCGTTGCTGGGCTTGAAGAGACGCGCGCTGAGGATGCGCCCCGTGTAGGCATCGAGCGTCGTGCGGTCGCGGTAGTAGGGGTCGTTGATTTGAATCGTGTTGCCATCCAGGCCGACAGCGGCGATGAAGTGGCCGGGCACCTCGAGGACGACGGGACGGCCCGCCTCGAGCTCGCTGCGGATCTCGTCCTCTGAGCCGGAACCCCAGCCGACGAAGCGGACGCCCTGCGTTTCGGGCGCGCTCGATTCCGGCGTCGGCGACTCGGGAGCCAGGTTCGGGTCACGCTCGGTACTCGTGGTGCCGGTGGCCGGGGAGGCCGGGGGCTTCCAGCCGTTGATCGCCGGCCACACGACGTTGCCGAAGGCATAGCCCTGACTCACCCATCCGGAGTCGGTCAGCGTCGCTCCATCGTTGAACCAGGAGTTGAGCGTCGAGGGGTTGAGGTCGGTGCCGTCCGGCGTCGTCAGCACCTGGAAGAGGCGCATCACCGTGGCCACGGATGTCATGGCGCAGCCGCACTGTGCGATTGTCGTGCCGCAGCCGACGTTCTGCTGCGAGGCGTGGTCGTACTCCTGGGCGCCCCAGGCCGGGTCGTTCTGGGCGAAGAAGGGCGCCTCGTTACCGGGCTGAGGCGGAATTTGCGGCGTAAGGTCCTGCGCCTCGATGGTGGCGGCTTCCTGCTGGCTCGGCGCACAGAGGTGGACGCCGTCGTAGGCGGCCTCTGCGTTGACTTGATGACCACCGCCTCGGAGGAGCAGAAAGAGAATCACGGCCACGATGACGATGACGATGAGGCCGCCGAAAACCTTGAACATACGTCGCTCCCCGGCAAAGTCTACAGCGGCAGATTCGGCTGTGCGCGCCGAATTGCACAGGACGTTGCTAACTTGGACCCCATCTGGCCTCACAGGCACGGATGCACCAAACTTGTTACAACCAAGGGTGACTTACCTCTTACGCAAGGGTTAGAGTAGGGTTAGTCGACGTGGAGAGCGAGCGAGGTAGTTGACGACAGGTCGAAACGGGAGCGCACTTGGCAGCTTCCTGGCCGCGGTGCGTCCGGAATGGATGAACCGCGACGTGCAGCTCTTGCTAAGTGCGCGCGTCAGCATGAGCGCGGCGCGTTCGCTGGCCGGCATCATCGTGCCGATCTACCTGGCTCAGAGCGGGTTCAGCGCTGCAAAGATGGGCGCGCTGTTCGCTGTCGTTGCGCTGGCGTCCGCAATCATGACTGCTTCGACGGGCGTGCTCAGCGGACGCTTCGGACGCAAGCTGTTTATCATCGCGGTGCCGCTCCTGGCAGCTCTCGCTGCCGTCGTCTTCGCGCTGTCGACCGCGGTGCTGCTCATCTTCGTCTTCGCCGCGCTGGGGTCGTTCGGTAGAGGCGGTGGCGCCGCCGGCGGCTCGATCGGCCCGTATCAGCCGGTCGAGCAGGCGGTCATGGCCGACTCGACGCCCGCGGCGCACCGCAACAGCGTCTTCGCCCGCCTGGCCTTCGCGTCGTCGCTGGGGGCGCTATGTGGCGCTCAGCTGGCGCGCGTGCCGGACCTGGGCTCGTCGTTCGGGCTCAACGGCATCGACGTCTATCGTCCGGCGTTCATCCTGATCGCCTGCCTCGCGACCTGCGCGTCGCTCGTCGCGCTGCCGATCGAAGATCGCACCTTCGTCGCGAGCAAGAAGGACGGCAAGCGCGGACCGCTGTTCACGTGGCCCCGAAAATCGTGGCCGGTGCTCAGCCGGCTATGGCTCACCAACGGCCTCAACGGCCTGTCGATGGGGTTCCTCGGGCCGTTCCTCACCTACTGGTTTTACACACGGTACGGTGTTGGACCGGGGACGATCGGTCTCCTCTACTCGATCGTCAACATCGCGGCGATGGCGTCAAACCTGGGCGCTGCGTCGATCGCGGCCCGCCTGGGCCTGGTGCGGACGGTGACGCTGGGACGCAGCTTTCAGGCAATGCTGCTCGGCGTCATGGTGCTTATGCCGTCGTTCTGGCTGGCGGGGCTCGTGTACACGTTCCGTATGGCGACCCAGCGCGTCGCGATGCCGCTGCGACAGTCGTACGTGATGGCCGTGACCGACCCGTCCGAGCGGGCCAGCGTATCCGCCCTCGCCAACATGCCCGCGCAGGTGACGAGCATCAGCGGCCCGCCTATCGCCGGCTACCTCTTCGACCACACGGCGCTGTTCGTGCCGTTCGAGGTCGCCGCCTGCATCCAAATCTTCAGCAGCACGGCCTTCTTCCTCTTCTTCCGCCACCTGCGTCCACCGGAAGAGCGACTGCAAGTCGTCCAGAGCGACACCATCGCTGCGACGGCGCCACCGTCCCAAAGCGAAGAGCGAGACGAAGCGCTGACGTCGTAGGACGCGTCTGCGTCGCTCTCGTGTGGGTGGCTTGGCGGCGCCCGTTCGCTATACTTGACGCATCGATTATCCGAAGACGGTAGCAAGCAGGAGACACGGTATGACGTCTGAATGGCCCGGTCCCGCCTGGCTCGACTGCCAGGGTCAAGAAGCCGGCGACGGCAAGGTCCGTTGCACGATTCAAGTGCTCGGTGGAGGCACGCACGAAGTCGTCGTGCCCCAGGAGTCCTTCGATCCTCAGGGCAAGCGTCTCAAGGTCCGGGTTATTCGACCGAGCACCCCGCAAAACCCCGACGCACCCATGATGGAGTGCCCTTCGATGGAGACCGCGTCCGCCGGTTTCGTCGTCGACTGCCCAGCGGCCGAAGGAGAGACCAACGGCCGGGTCAACGTCCTCGCGGCCTACCTCGAACCCAGCTTCGACTTCTGAGCTACGTCTTCAGACCGCTGTCGGGGTGCGCTAGCTTCCCGGCCTGAAGCGCGAAGGTCCTGGGACGTGCTCAGGCGACCGCGATCTCAAGCTTTCGAGCCACGGGCGGGGGCGCCGGTTTGCCGAGCGCCTTCAGGGCCTCGATGTAAGTCTCGATGGCGTCTTTGACGTTCTCTTCGATCTCTTCAAGGGTTTCGCCGGAGGTCATACAACCCGGAAGCTCTGCGACGGTCGCCCAGTAGCCGCCTTCGTCAGGCTCCGCTTCGTACACTAGGACCGTGTACTTCAAAGTTCCCGCCTCGCAGGCTGTCGACGTGACCTCCGGGCTGGCGTCAGCTTCGAGGCCACGGCGGGAGGCATGTAAAGCGCTACACCATAATTCGCCGAGATTCCATCGCGTCGCCATCCTCCACGAATTTCCGCGTCTACGTCTTCGATGGATTCGCCCGGCATCCCTGCCTCAGCCATCATCGCGTGGTAGAGGACACCTTGGCGGCGGTCTAGATAGCCAACCGTGAAACCCTCGATCAGGACGACGACTGCGTTGGCGTCAAACTTGTTCTCAGGCTCAGGTACAAGCGAAGCGATTTTCCAGACCGATACCGAGTCTTCAGTCCTGTCACCGGGAACTAGGTAACGCAGCTCCTGCTGGTAGCTTGCCTCTCCGACAATGTCCACACGCACAAGCTCATTGAGGTTCGCCGGCGGCAGTGCTGCAGGCGGTTTCAGAACCGGGCGTGGCACGCCAAGGAAGCGGTGCTGGAGTTCCTTAAACAACGGCAAGACTCCCTCCGTTCTGGGCATACGAGACGACCGCGCCGAGATTAACGCGTAGGCGATTAAACTGTCAAGAGGGAATCCATTGGTAATCAGGCAGGGGAATACGAGGATTGGGGACGATTGAATTGAAGGAAAAGTAGTCGGGGCGGGGCGATTCGAACGCCCGACCTCTTGAACCCCATTCGTCTGGCGACGCTGATAGCACATGATGCCAGATGCCGCCGAGGGTCATTTTGAATCTGGCTCAGCGCCTCGTAGTGGTTGCACGTGACGGCTCATGATGCCCTGTGACAGGCAGTGCGTTAGCAAATCGGTTAACACGGTAGCGTGTCCTCTACAGGAGTCCCGCCTCAGTAAGGCAGATCCGATAGTCGACGTCATTCTCCCACGCTTTCCAAGCCCGACGCGCCGCCGAGATAACCGATCTGGCTTGTGTTCCATTGAGCTTGCTCAGTTTCTCTATCAGGGGCTGCGTCGGTACCGGGCCGTTCTTGGTCCAGTACTCGAGAAAGAAGATCGACGTGTCTTGCCAATCTTCATCGATCGCGGAAATCAAACGCTCAAGGATCGTGAGGCGGCTGTCCCTAGTCATGTACTCGCCGCCGATGACTTCGCAGATCAGACACGCCTCGCCTTCAGTCAAGGTCAGGAAGTTGCGAACTGCGACCGAGGGCTTCTTTGCCTCGACCTCAGCTCGCTTTTCTTCACCATGTGGTAGAGGATCGCCCCGCTGTCCGTGCGAATCTCTGGAGCCAAAGCCTAAGCGCCGAAGGAAGGACAATCTTCTACTCCATTGGGGCGTCTTCAATCCACTCGGTTGGCTGTCAAACTACTCAACGGTGTAGCCGCCGGTAGATGAGCAGCAGCTTCGGCCGCGCTATAAGCCAATATAAAGGGCATGAACCGCCTTTGTGGAGATGAGTTCCCAGCCCTGATGGGATCGATCATTCAGACGGATCATGAGAACGCCAGCATCGCCCCATCCGCCCCAGAACCCAGTCCAATATTGCTCTGCGAAGTATTCATATGCCCGGGGCCGCGGCGCGGCTCGGGTGTCGGCAGGCCAACGGTCGGTAGCGGCTGGCTGCGCTCGTAGGGCAGCTGCCGCTGTTAGACCGTCCGTCATGTGCTCACAGGTTTGGGAAGAGAGGATGGTC
>CAVQCN010000004.1:0-197903 GCA_963711035.1 uncultured Chloroflexia bacterium | reverse complement strand
CCGCGCTCCGCGGTGTAGATCAGCAGGTCGAGGTTGCCCGGCGAGCGTCCGGCCATCGTCAGCGCTTCGGCCGCTTCGGCCCGGTGCTGAATGCCGTGGCCGTACACCTGGGTGAGGATGAGCCAGAGCGGGTGGCGAATCGTCTCGCCGTTCGCTCTCGAGAAGACGATCTCCTTCTCCACATCGTCGGTGGTCAGGCCGTCGAGGTAGGCTCCGCTCGATCTGCTCTTCGGCGGCCCAGCGCTCCTTCAGCGATTCCAGAGTCGGGTAGTTCGTCTCGTCGATGCGAGGCCGTTCCGGCGAGACGCCGCGGCAGCGAGCGAACCAGACGACCTCGGCGCTGAGGAGGTGGATGAGCATGCCGCGGAGGCTGCCGTAGACGAAGCCGTTCGGCGCGGCGTACTCCTCTTCGCTGAGCCCCTCGGCGGCGGCAAAGATCTTGTCGCGGGCCCAAAACGAGTGGTCGTACAACGTGCGCAGGTAGTCGGCGAAATCCATGACAACCAGTCCTCAGCTATCAGCGTTCAGCAATCTGACAAGCAGGAGCTTACCAGCAAGCAAGAAGAGAGCCCAGCTATGAAACTGGGCTCTCTGACTGCTTGCTGAATGCTGGCTGCTGACGCCTACTCCAGGTAGTCGCGCAGCTTCTTGGAACGCGAGGGGTGACGCAGCTTGCGCAGCGCCTTCGCCTCGATCTGGCGGATGCGCTCTCGCGTGACGTGGAACTCGCGGCCGACCTCTTCGAGGGTGCGGCTGCGGCCGTCTTCCAGGCCGAAGCGCAGCTCCAGCACCTTGCGCTCGCGCGGCGCCAGGCTGGCGAGCACGTCCATCACCTGTTCCTTGAGCAGCTGGTGGGCGGCGGCGTCCGCCGGGGCGAGGGCCACCGGGTCCTCGATGAAGTCGCCGAGGTGGGAGTCTTCCTCTTCGCCGATCGGCGTCTCGAGCGACACCGGCTCCTGCGACACCTTCATGATCTCGCGCACCTTCTCGGGCGCGATCTCCATGCCGCGGCCGATCTCCTCGCTGGTGGGCTCGCGGCCGTATTCCTGCACCAGGCGGCGGCTGACGCGTACCAGCTTGTTGATCGTCTCGACCATGTGCACTGGGATACGGATGGTGCGGGCCTGGTCGGCGATGGCGCGGGTGATCGCCTGGCGAATCCACCAGGTAGCGTAGGTGCTGAACTTGAAGCCTTTGCGGTAGTCGAACTTCTCGACGGCGCGGATCAGGCCGATGTTGCCTTCCTGGATCAGGTCGAGCAGCGACATGCCGCGGCCGATGTACTTCTTGGCCACGCTCACTACGAGGCGCAGGTTGGCCTCGGTGAGGCGCCGCTCCGCAGCGAGGCCGTCACGCTTGAGGTGGTCGAAGTACCAGTAGAGCTGGTCTTCGCAGTCGCTGAGCAGCACTTTGGCCTCGGGGCCGGGGTGCGTCATGACGTCTTCGCCGGCCGCCTTGATCATCGAATCGAGGATCTCGGGCTGCAGGATGTGGCTGACGATTGAGAAGCGCACGATGGAGCGCGCCGCGTCCTCGGGCTCGATGGAGAGCCCGGTGGCGACCGCCTCCATGAACTCGAGATCCATCTCGGCGTCGAACAGGGCGCGCAGGCTCGGGTCGTGGATGCGCTCGTGCAGCGGAACGTCGTGGGGAAGGTTGAGGTGCTTGACTGCGAGGTCGAGGACCGGCTGCAGCTGGTTGAGCTGCTCGAGCAGCATGAGGGAGACCTCGGCGGCGCTGGCCTCGCGGCCGTTTTGCTCCAGCCAGGCGGCCTCGAGGGCCTCGATGTGCTGGCCCTCTTCCATCTGGCGGGCCAGGTGCTTCTCGTCGGCGGCGGAGAGCAGGAAGACCTTGCCGATCTCCCGCAGATACATGCGGACCGGGTCGTCGATGCCTTCCTGGTCTTCGAGCGGGACGGCCTGCGCCGCTTCGCGCTCTTCTTCCGCGTCCTCGGACTGCTTGATGTCCGGCTCCGACCAGATGTCGGAGCCGATGTCGCGAGTGCGGTTTTCGATCATGTCTGCGACTCGCCGGAACGAGTCGTCGGTGACACCTACTTCACTGGTCATCAGCATCTCTCCGGATTCATCGGAAGCGCTGTCAATCGACACGCGATTGGTCATGCTAGCCACCTCTCCACGCAGCCGTAGTCTTGCTCCGGCAGCCGTGCCGCAAGAATCATCTACGGGGTCTGCTGGGTCGAGCGCGATCCTGATTGATCAGGGCGAGCGCCTTCGCTTTGCCGTCGATGGAAGAGCAGGCCCGCTTCCATATCTTTGAGGAGCTGGGACGCCAGCGTCGTAGCCTGGTCGTCCTCTGACGCATCCTCGTGGTTGCCTGCTTCCAATCGCGCGTGGGCGATAGACGCAACATGCCCCGGCCGAACCCCCACCTCTCCCTCGGCAAGGGCCAGGGCGCTGGCCTCCTTGACCGCCTTCATTCTAGCTGTTTCTAATCGAGCCACACAATCTACAAACGCCGCCTCCACCTGAGCTGTTTCACTCATATACAAACGCGTCTCGCGCACTTTCCGGTAATGCTCTCGTAACCACGAATCTCCTTCGTCATCTGATTCGGGGTCGATCGGCATATTGCTGCGCCAGCGCCGGAACAGCTCCCGGTTCTCGCTGAGGCTGAACAGGTCTTCGTCCAGGTCGGCCGCCAGGCGGCCCAGCTCCGGGTTCTGGTAGAGCATCGCCAGGCAGAACTCCTCGCGCGGCTCGCGGATGGCGATTCGGACGGGCGCCGGTGTCTTCCCTTCCTCCGCGCCGGTCACGTCGCGCTGGCGCTGTGGCCGGCCGCGCCGTGGCAGCTGGCGCCGCAGGGCGTCTTCGCTGGTGCGGGCCAGGCGGCTGAGCCGCTGCAGGTAGTGTGCCTGCAGCACCGGGTCGTCGATCTCGGCGATGACCGGCAGCACTTCCGCGACGAGCTGTGAGCGGTCGCGCGGCTGCGTCAGGTCGAGCGCGTCGCTGATTACGGCGAGCAGGTGATCGACGACCGGCCTCGCCGATTCGACCGCGGCGGGCCACGCCTCGGGGTCTTTGCGGATCAGTTCGTCCGGGTCCTTGCCCTGCGGCAGCGCCAGCACGCGGATGTCGAGCGGCTGGCGCCGCGAGCGGTCGACGTTGCGCGACGTGGTGGAGGCGACGACCTGCACGCCGCGCAGGTTGGCGGCGCTGCCGGCCTCGTCCGAGTCCATCGCCAGCACGACGCGTTCCGCTAGCCTCTGCACCTGCAGGGCCTGACGGTCGGTCAGCGCCGTGCCCATGGAGGCGACGACGTTGCGATAGCCGTGCTGGTGCGCCGCGATTACGTCCATATACCCCTCGACGATGACGGCGACGCCTGACTGCCGGATCGGCTCCCGCGCCCGATCCAGGGCGTAGAGCAGGCCGCCTTTATCGAAAATCGGCGTCTGCGGCGTATTCATGTACTTTGGCGCGTTGCCGTCCGTTCCCGTCTCGCCCGGCAGGATGCGCCCGCCGAAGCCGACGACGCGGCCGCGCTCGTCCCGGATCGGGAACATGAGGCGGTTGCGGAAGCGGTCGTAGGGGTTGCGTTCGCCCTCGATGAGCAGGCCGGCCTCGATGAGCTGCGCTTCGGCGAAGCCGCGACTTACCAGGTGGTTGCGCAGGCCGTCCCAACCGTTGGGGGCGTAGCCGATGAGGAAGTCGTTCACGGCCTGATCGTCCAGCCCCCTTTCATCTATATATGCGCGCGCGTGCGCCGCGCTCGACAGCAGGCTGTGGAAGTACAGCGCCGCCGCCTCGTTGGCGTCCTGCAGCGTCTTGATCTCGTCGCGACGCCGGCCGTCGCTGCGCATCTCGACGCCGGCCCGTTCGGCCAGCAGCCGCAGGGCGCCGGTGAAATCGAGGTTCTCCTTGCGTGAGACGAAGGCGATGACATCGCCGCCCGTGCCGCAGGCGCCGAAGCAGTGCCAGCTCTGACGGTCCGGGTAGACGACGAACGAGGGCGTCTTCTCCGTGTGGAAGGGACAAAGACCCTTGAAGTAGCGCCCCGCTTTCTGCAGCCGCACGGATCCGCCGATCACGTCGACGATGTCCAGGCGGGCTTTGACCTCGTCTACGGTGCTCATCGCAACCCATCCTCGATAGTTAATCGCCCGGTCACGGCCCTACCATACGCCTCCGCGGGGTGAATTTTGCGTCCCCTGGTCACAGGTCTATGAATTATTGAACGGACCGCACCGGCGGCGCGCCGACCTGCTCGCGCAGCGCCTCGATCTGGATCGCGTGCTCCGTCTCGTGCGCCACGATGCCCTCGCTGATCATGGACTCGACCGCCTGGCGCCCCAGGCGCGGATGCACGACCGCACGCTGCAGGCCGTTCTCGCTGTTGGCAGCGCGCTGCAGCAGCAGTTCGATCTCGCGGCGCACGGCGAGCAGGCCGTGGATCAGCTGCGGCACCGGCGCGTGACGGCCGGCGCGCGCCTCCCGTTGTTGCGCCTCCGGGTCGGATGGCTCGATCTCGGCGCCGTCTTGCTCCAGCGCCGCGGCGATGCGGCCCGCCCGCAGATGCTCCGTCGCGAGCAGATGCGCCAGCACTTCGGCGATGCACCAGCCTGGTTCGGCGCCGTCGTCCGTAGCGGGGCGGCGCTTGAACTGTTCCTCGCCGACGCCGCTGATGGCGTGCAGCAGGCGTTGCCGGCTGGCGGTCAGGGATTCCCGGAGCTCGACGGCGGTTGGCATCGTCAGTTGGCCGGCGTCTCGGTCGCTGCCGGCTCGGCGGTCGGCGTGTCTGCCGTCGTCGTCTCGACCGGCGTCCCTTCCGCTCCCGTCGAGACGACACAGGTTACCGAGTTGTTGCCGCTGTTCACGTCCAGCGGTCCATCGATGAGGTCGACCTGGGCGGTGGTGCGCGGCGCCGTCACCACTTCGCCGGTCGGCACGTTGATCTTGGCGCCCGGCTGGAGCAGCGGCAGGTTGGCCTGGAAGGAGCCGAGGGCGCTCTGCGGCGTCACGACCGAGATCAGGATGGTGCGGTCCTCGATGGGCTCGCTGCCCGCGTTCGTGATCGTGACGACGAGCGCGGCGCCCTCCGCGCAGTTGTTGTTCAGCACGCTGATCGTCAGGTCGGGGCCTCCAGTCGTGAGGGTTGCCGTCGTCTCTGGCGTTGGCGTGGTCTCCGGTGTTGGCGTCTCGGGCGGGACCGGGGTGTCGGTCGGCACCGGCGGCCGCGCGATCTCGGTTGCTGCCGCCACGGGTAGCTGCGCGACGGCGCTCGCTCTGGCGTCCAGCGCTGCGGCTGTCACCCAGCCTTCAAGGCGCGTGTTGGGTGGGAAGTAGATCTGCAGCCAGGTCGAGTCCTCGTTGCGGCCGATGACCTGTATCTGCTGGTTGCGGTTCAGCACGCCAATCTCGGCATAGCCGTTGCCTGGGCCTTCGTGCACCGTGGTCGGCGCCGTTGCTTTGGCGACGAGGCCGACGCCCGGCTCCGGCGTCAGCACCACCGCGCCGGCGGCCGCGTTGTTGCCGTTGTTGTTGCTGCCGCCGCCGTTGTCGCCGCCGCCACCGCCGGTGCCTGCGAGCGCGACGACCACGACCGCCAGGAAAATGGCGCCGGCGATAGCCAGCCCTGCGAGCAGATAGGGGTTGCGCAGGAGCGACGGCTGATCGTCGTACGCGTAGTCGTCGTAATAATCGCCGTCGTCGTACTCGTCTTCGAATTCTTCTTCCGCGTACACGTCGTCGTACTGCGGTTCCGGCTCGGGCGGGCGCTGTGGCCGGCGGGCCTGCGGCGGCTGGCGGCCCAGGCTGGAACGCTGCTGCGGTTCCGGGCTCTGCCCGGCCGGGCGCATGGGCTCCTGGCGCGGCGGCTGAGGCTGCGCCGGTCGTGAGGGCCGCGGCCGGCGATAGACCTGGCGCTCTTCCTCTTCTTGCAATTCGGGTTCGTCTTGAGAAGGGACGTCCTGGCCCAGTGGGCCGGTCAGAGGCGCAGGGAACTGGCGCTGGCGCTTGCGCGGTACGCGATAGGGTCGCTCGTCATCGGGCGGTTGTGTCGTCACGGGCGGGGCATCCAGGGGCGTTTTCTCAACTTTCCTATCCTACCAGACCATGAAGGAGGGGTCAGCGTTCGAGCCATCAGCTGCGAGCTACGAGGGGCCGGGGCTACACCAGCCCTGTCATTCTGAGCGGAGCGAAGAATCTCCTCGGCGGGCGGTGCAGCGTCGCAGGGCGTCTCGTGGCCTCTGATGGTGCCCCAGGATTGCTTCGTCGCTGGGCGCTCCTCGCAATGACGAACGCCTCATCTGTCATTCCGACCGCCCGTCTGTCATTCCGACCGCAGGGAGGAATCTGGCGCTCGGCTGACGAGGCTTCGTCCTGGTGCTCCCCGGTTTGGGCTATTGCCTAAGGTCCGTGTGCCGTGGGGAGATCCTTCGCCTGGCGGCTCAGGATGACAGCACGGGAGCGGACGCCACCGTTGTCATTCTGAGCGGAGCGAAGAATCTCCTACGGCGGGCGGCCCGTCGTCTCGAGCGTTTCGTGGCCTCTGGCGGACGGTGCGTCTCTCGGTCCCCTCTCCGCCGACGGAGAGGGGATGGCGGGAGCAAGGGGTGAGGTTGCCGGGTACTCCCGACTTGCACGTAGACACCCGTCCGGGTAGCGTCCACCGAGTATGCGGCAATGCACCCGCGAAAATAGGCCGCGTTTCGTTCTCACGAATCGTTAACTTTTGCCGCATTGCCGCCGTTATATAGTTCGACCGCTCTGCCTCAGAGTGGCGAATTGCTTTGCGAAGGGAGGGTTCACGGAGATACCCGGGACAGTTGTAGAAGGCCCCGGCTCTCGGCGTCGCAGCAGCGATTCTCGGCCGAGGGCGACGCTAAGGGCCAAAGCCCAAAAGGACGCCCGGGCACGAAGAGATGACGAACCAAGGGTTTCACACCCACGCATTGTGCTCTCACGAGCAAGGAGGAATTTTCTTGAATCTGATTAGAAAGGCACTGTGGCCCACGGCGATCGTCGGCGGTCTGCTCCTGTTCTTTGGAGCGATCGGCGGCGGCGCGGCTGCAGGTCCCCAACGCTACGCGGCCACCGGTGACGTACTGCTCCATCGCAGGACGCAAACGGCAGCGAGCTGCTCGGCGCCTGACTTCGTGATGGCCCAGGGCGCCGACCCAGGTCTTCACGGCGTACTTCAAAGACATCGGCCTTGCTTCATCAGACGAGCTGGTTCCAACGGTCGACGTCAACCTCGACGACCAGAACGGCAACTCGGACATCACCAGCGTTACTGCCAGATCGCACCGCATTCGGACTTCTACCAGGCTCCGGGAGAGACGATCGGATATTTCGCCACCGACCACCTCAATGGCTGGACGGCTGTACCCGGCGGACTTCACCAACATCTGTGGTGCTTCGACCACTGATCTGGAAGGCGATGTTCTTTCCATCCTGCAGGACGGCGTCGAGCGGGGTGAGAACTGTACCGGTCCGCAAAGCACGACTTGTGCCGCCGGCGTCGGTCCTGATTTCAGCCCCTACGACACGCCCATTGGTCAGGGTGACTACGACATCGACTGCGGCTACATTTCGCAGCAGAACCAGACCTGCACCATCTCGCCGGTCGGTATCGCGGCTGCTGCTAGCGCGATCTCGTCCTACTTCGAGAAGAACTGGGACGAGAACTCCTACGACTGGTACTACGGTGACAATTCAGCCTTCGCAGCCTTCTGCGACGATGCCGGCCAGGCCGGTGATCCCGCATACGAGAATGCTGTGACGGGCAATGAGCTGTCGTCTGCCGAGTTTGTTGGCTCGCAGATCCACACCTTCCTGTACTCCTTCACGAATTCGCAATATGGCGATCAGGAAGCCTGCCACGACATTGCCGACGCTCTTTCTAATGGAGTGGACGGCTACCTCTCGGTCGACGTCACCTGCAAGACCCCGGGCGTCTTCGACCTGAGCTTCGCTCCGGAGCTACGTCCAGACTTCGCGCACGGCTGGGCGGCGACCCCGTTCGATCGAAGTGATCTGCCACGGCGACCCGGCGCCTCCGACGTCTGACGGTCTCGCCGGCCTCGGTGGAGATCCTGCCGGCGTACAACAACGTTTCCTACTCGCTGGCCGTCGTCACGCTGACGGACAAGAACGGCGACCCGGCCTACCCCGGTAGCGACGTTCTCTTCCAGGTGAACCGCTGCTCGGTTTCGGCCGACGCGTTCACCGGCGCCAGCGCGGCTGACAACTACGATGCCGCTTCTGGCGTCTTCAGCGCGCTGAACGCGCAGGTGGCTGGCACCGGCGCAGCGTGGAGAACTGGGCTTCCGCGAACTGGAAGTCTGACAGCAGCCCGACGCAGGAGTCGACTGTTTCCTTCACGACCAACGACGGCAAGCACACGGTTGCAGCGGCCCTGATCGGCTGTAACCCGGTCGGCTGCACCCGGCGCCACGCCTGGCCCGATCACGGTCACGGCGATCACCGAGCGCAGCAGCGCTGACGACCTCGTCGACACGGCCACGGTCGACGCAGTCGGTCCCGTGGTTGCTGACGGCATCACCGTCACGGCCGCTCCGACGAGCGTGACTTGTGGCGAGAAGGCCGCAGTCCAGGTCAGCCTGGCTGACGCTGCCGGCCAGCCCGTTTCGGACCACACGCTGGTCGAGGCTGCCACCAACTTCGGTGGCGTCCTGGCCGGTACGGGTGCGATCGCGGGCCAGCAGGGTCTGGTGAGCCCGGTCTCCAGCACGGTTGCCGAGACCTTCGGCGGCACGACGACCTTCTACCTGCTGACTTCAGCGACCCACGAGGGCAGCTACGAAGTCGTCGTGACGACCGGTGGCGCTGGTTACCTGACCGGCACTCACCGGCAACGCCTACACGGACTTCAGCGGTCTTCTGGGTGGCTACCTCAACCAGCCTCCGTAAGCGTCCAGGTGACGGTGAACTGCTCGGCTCCGGCCACGCCAGTTCCGCCGACCATCGTGGCGCCGAACACGGGTGGTGGTGGTGTCATCACTCCTCCGAACACCGGTGACGCGGGCCTCGCGGCCAGCAACACCAGCGGTGGCGTGAACTTCTTCGTCGTTGCCGGCGCCTTCGCTCTCGCGGTGGCGACCCTCGGCATCATTTCGCCGAAGTTCCTCTTCCGCAAGGAGTAGTACTCTCCGTTCGTTCGGAAAGCGCTACGAATAAACTCCGGCCCTCATTTCGAGGGCCGGAGTTTTCTTTTGCAGCCGCAGCGATCACACGCGGGCTGCGAGCGAGTGTGCTCGCATTGTCATCCTGAGCCGCAGGCGAAGGATCTCCCCCGGCAGACGACCCGTCTGCAAGAACGCGGAGCCGGACACTGCCCCGCCTGGCGAGGGGAGATTCTTCGCTCCGCTCAGAATGACAACATTGTCGCCGCCCGCCGCGCTGTCTCCCTGAGCCGCAGAGCCACGCTGTCATCCTGAGCCGTCAGGCGAAGGATCTCCCCCGGCACACGGTCCGTGCGCAGGAATGCAGAGCCGTGAGTGGCAAGGCGTTTGTCGTTGCGAGGAGCGCCCGCGACGAAGCAATCCCGGAGCCACTGCCAGACGCTACGGGACGCCCTGAGACGATGGGCTGCCCGCCGGGGGAAGATCCTTCGCTCCACTCAGAATGACAACGCTGGCCTTGCTCAGCTAAACGAAGGGGGCCGCCCTGCAGGACGGCCCCCTTCTCGAGACGAACGAGTTGCGCCTGCTACTTCCAGAGGCGCTGACTGGCGAGGCGGGCGCCTTCGCTGAGGCGGTGCAGCTTGTCCCACTGGATGCTGGATGGCACGCGCGCCGTGGTCAGGCCCTGCGCGAAGCCGCAGTCAGTGGTGGCGATGACGTTCTCGCGGCCGACGATGTTGGCGTAGCGCGTGATGCGCTCCGCGATGAGCTCCGGGTGCTCGACGTGCGACGTGGAGTGCGAGACGACGCCGGGGATGAGCACCTTGCCGTCGGGGAACTTCACGTTGTCTTCCCAGACGTGGTACTCGTGCTCGTGCATCGGGTTGCCGGCTTCGACGGAGAAGGCGCCGGCGTTGACCTGCAGGATCACCTCGGCGATCTCCTTCAGGGGAGCGTCGGTGGAGTGCGGCCCGGGCCAGCTGCCCCAGCACATGTGGTAGCGCACGCGGTCCTCCGGCAGGCCCTTTAGCGCCTGGTTCAGGGCGTCTATGCGGATCTGGGCGAACTTGCGGTACTCGGCGCCGGTCGGCTCCGGGTCCATCGAGTCCCACTCGGTGACGATGCGCGGGTCGTCGATCTGCAGGATGAAGCCGGCGTCGACGATCATCTTGTACTCGACGGCCATGGCGTCGGCGATGGCGAAGAGGAACTCCTCGCGCGTGTTGTAGTAGTGGTTGGCGCGCTGCAGCTCGATGGTGCCGGGGCCGCAGGCGGGGATGAAGGCTTCTTCAAAGTTCTGGCCCGCCAGCGCCTGCTTGAAGGTCTCGATGTCCTGCGCCGTCGCCGCCTGGCCGCGATAGGTGATGGCACTGGTGCATACGGGGTAGCGGCCGGCGTTGCCGCCTGGCTCGTTGTCGTAGAAGTCGGCGAAGATGCGGCGGTCGCGGCTGCGGGTCGTACCGCCGCCGCGGTTGGGCAGGTCGGGGCGAATCTCGAAGCCGGTGAGGCGGTCCGTGATGTAGCCGGAGAAGCCCGTCTTCGAGTACTCACCGTCGCTGGGGATGTCGATGCCTACTTCAGCCTCTTTCTTCACCCCTTCGAGGATGTTGCGCTTGATGATCTCGTAGTCGGCCGGGGCGAAGGGCTCGCCGTCCTTCTTGCGCTGCAGCGCCTCGATGACGTCCTTCGGCCGTACGAGGCTGCCGACCGTGGTGGTCAGGATCCGGTTCGTGCTTCGCTTCAAAGTTCTCTCCTTCGATCAATCTCAACGGCAGCCGCGCTGCGGATCGGCTCGTGGGGCCGTGCCAGTGCAGAACCTTGACCTGAACGTTCACGGCAACCCGCATTACCCTACGGCTCTATAGATGCTCGCGCAACTAGCTGCAGGCGTCGTCTATGACGCGATGGCGCCAAGGGGTGGTTGCAACGCGACGTTGTCATGCTGAGCGCAGCGAAGCATCTCCCTCGGACAGCGCGCCGCTCTGGAGAAAACAGCGCGTGAACCGAGATTGCTTCGTCGCTGGCGCTCCTCGCAATGACGAAGCGCCTCTTGGCCGGTCTCGATCTACGGTGGCGGCGATAGAAGCCCGACGCGCGGGACGCCGCCACGCGGTGGCTAGCGCTCTTCGATCTCGATGCGGTTGATCTTGTCGCCCTGGCGCACCGCCTGCACCGCGTCCATGCCGGACGTGACGTGGCCGAAGACGGAGTGCCGGTTGTCCAGGTGCGGCTGCGCCGCCAGCGTGATGAAGAACTGGCTGCCGTTGGTGCCGGGGCCGGCATTGGCCATCGAGAGCACGCCGGGGCCGTCGTGGCGCTGCTGGGGGCTGAACTCGTCCTTGAACTTGTAGCCGGGGCCGCCGGTGCCGGTGCCGAGCGGGCAGCCGCCCTGGATCATGAAGGGCGGGCTCGTGATGACGCGGTGGAAGTTCAAGCCGTCGTAGTAGCCCACCGAGCTGAGGTAGACGAAGTTGTTCACCGTCACGGGCGCGTCCTTCGCCGCCAACTCGATGACGATGTCGCCGTGGTCGGTGTTGATGGTGGCGACGTAGGTCTTGTTCGGGTCGATGACGGTCTCCGGTGGCGACTTGAAAGAGCGCTGGCCGGTGCGCTGCAGGTCGGCAATCGTGGTCATGATGGTCCCTCCTCTACGGTGATTCGGTGCGAGGATGTCACGGCGTCGCACCGGGTGTCGGCGCCGTTGGTGTCTCTGCCGGTGCGGTCGGCGTTTCTCCTGCTGTGCCCGTCGGCGTGGGAGGCGTCGTCGGCACCGGTGATGGCGTCGCGGTCGGCACCGGCGTCGGTCCCGGCGTTGGTGTAGCCTGGGGCTCGCCTTCCTGGATCGTAATGCTGTTGATGACGTCGCCGGCGCGGATCTCCTTGGCGACATCCATGCCGTCCGTGACCGTGCCGAAGGACGAGTAGCTGCCGTCCAGATTGCCGGCCGGCGCCAGCGTGATGAAGAACTGGCTGCCGTTGGTGTCTGGGCCGATGTTGGCCATCGCGACGACGCCGGCCACGCTCATGCTCAGGTCGCTTATCTCGTTCTTGAAGATGTAACCGGGGCCGCCCGTGCCGTTCTCGCGCGGGTCGCCGCCCTGGATGACGAAGTTGGCCTGGTAGCGCCAGAACGTGATGCCGTCGTAGAAGCCGTCGCAGCTCAGGAAGACGAAGTTGTTCACCGTCTCCGGAGCCTTCGTCGGCCAGAGCTGAATCGTGATGGCGCCCTTGTCAGTATCGATGACGGCGGTGTAGCCCTTGGACGGGTCGATGACCATCTCTGGCGGCGCCGTGAAGTGCCGCTGGCCGGTGCGCGGGATCGAGGCGATGGCGCTGCCCGCCGGGCCGCACGTGGCGCCCGGCGCTACGGCGGCGGGCGTCTCGGCCGTCGGCGGCGTCGTGACCGCAGTTGGGGTCGATACGCTGTTGTTGGAGGAGCTGCAGGCCAGGCCAAGCACCATCACCAGCGCGGCGAGCGTTGGCAGCGCCAGGAGCTTCAGGAGGCGGCCCCGAATCGTCGGCGGGGTCATGCTCCTATTCAAAGATCGAGCTGACGATTTCTTCGAGCGTGCGCTGCACTTCGGCGTCGTCGGTCAGAGCCCAGACAATAGCCGACTGGCAGGCGATCCTCGGCGGTATGCCCTTGCGGATCAGCTTGCCGGTGTAGACCAGCAGACGCGTGCTCACGCCCTCGGAGAGGCCGTGCTCGCGCAGGTTGCGTACCTTCTCGCCCAGCTTGGCCAGCTCGGAAGCCATTGCCTCCGGGATATCCGCCTCGTGCGCGATGATCTCGGTCTCTTGCTGCCGGGGCGGGTAATCGAACTCGATGGCGATGAAGCGCTGGCGCGTGCTGTGCTTGAGGTCCTTCAGTGCACTCTGGTAGCCAGGGTTGTAGGAGATGACCAGCAGGAAGCCCTCAGCCGCCTCCAGTACCTGCGCCCTCTTCTCGATTGGCAGCAGGCGGCGGTGGTCCGTCAGCGGGTGGATGAGCACCGTCGTGTCCTTGCGCGCTTCGACGACCTCGTCCAGGTAGCAAATCGCGCCGGCCTTGACCGCGCGTGTCAGGGGGCCGTCGATCCAGCGCGTCGATTCGCCCTCGAGCAGGTAACGGCCGACGAGGTCGCTTGCCGTGAGGTCCTCGTGGCAGGCGACCGTGATCAGCGGCAGCGCCTTGTCGAACGAAGCGCCATCCGGACCGTCGCGGGTCAGCTCCAGCGGCCGGCCCAGGCGCCAGGCCATGTATTCGACGAAGCGCGTCTTGCCGCAGCCCGTCGGCCCCTTGAGCAGAACCGGCACGTGCTCCTCGAAGGCGGCGGTGAACATCTCGATTTCGCCGCCGATCGGCAGGTAATACGGCTCTACGTGGGGTCGATACTCCTCGATGGCGTACTCGTGGTAGCGAGCGTTTTCGTCCTGAAAGCTGAATTCGCTGTTGATGACCGACCTCCCCACGAGGCACCCCGACACCTCGGGGCCGGCTCGCTGACATTTGCAGGGTTTTTGGTGTCTGTATAGTACTATCTCGACTCGCTTCGCAGAGTCAACCACGCCGCCTCGACCCGCGCTTCCAGCGCCGCGATGTCCTCGTCGTTGTCGATGATTAGTGTTGCGGCCTTCTCGGCCTCGCTGATTGCCGTGCGCGCCGCCACGCGCGCCTCCGCCTCCGCCTCCGAGAGGCCGCGCCCCTGCAGCCGCTGCAGCGCCACGGGCCGCGCGGCGCGCACGAACCACACCTCGTCTACCAGGTCGCGCCAGCCCGCCTCGATGAGCAGCGGCGCCTCCAGCACAAAGACGTCCACGCCTTCGGCCGCCGCCAGTGCCTGCAATCGCTCGACCCGCTGGCGTGTCAACGGCCAGACGATCGAGGTGAGCTGCTGCAGCCGTTCCGGGTGGCCGAAGACGACCTCGCCCAGGCGGCGCCGGTCGATGGTGCCGTCCGCTGCCAGCAGTGCCTCGCCGAAGGCCGCGACGAGGGCCGTGTGGCCGGCCTCGCCGGGCTGGTAGGTCTCGTGCGCCACGCGGTCGGCGTCGACGACGCGCGCACCGCGCGCCGCCAGCATGCGCGCCACCTCGCTCTTGCCGGCGGCGATGCTGCCGATGAGACCGATACTGATCACGTGCGCCTTCCTTCGGGTGGGAACCAGCCTGCAGGCCGAGTCCGCAGGCCAGTGTAGCAGCGCGCCTTGTCTCGTACGACCGGCGTTGCTTCGGTAACGAAAGGCATGTGCGCGTCTTGAGTTCGGTCCCGCTCCTGCTCGACAGCTTGGGCCGAGGGGAGATCCTTCGCTGGGCTCAGGATGACGACGTTTCGAGAATGGTCATTTGCAAGCCATGCCGATGAATGGGGGCAATCTGGTTCTCGACGGACCAGTTCCGTCGGCGGGGCGACCCGGTGTGGCTAGCTCTTTCGCTCTGCCACGTGGCGGTAGATGTTGCCAACGTTGAGCGCGTTGAGCCGCTCGCTCATGCCGAAGAGCCGCTGACCGATGGGGTACGGATCCAGGCTGGGCACGTCCAGCGGTTGAGCCAGCGCCTCCTCCTCGGTGAGGCCGCGCCGCACGAAGTCCTCCACGGTACCGAGCCAGCCCTCGATGACCTGCGCCTGCGTGCCGAGATATGCCTTGTCGCAGGTCTCGCCGTGGCCCGGCACGATGACGTCCACGTCCATCGCGGCCAGCGTCTGCAAAGCGTCTAGCCACTCCCAGGGGTCGGCTTCCTGGATGAAGGTCTTGCACTTGAAGAAGACGTTGTCGCCCGTGAAAACCACGCCTTCTTCCGGCACGAGGATCGCTGTCTGCGGCGCCGTGTGGCCGGGCAGGTGGATGCACTGAAAGGTGTGGTTGCCGGCGTGAAGGGTGAGCTCCGTGTCGAAGGTGGTAGTTGGCGGGTTGGGTGGAAAGTCGGGGTGATTGAGCAGCCAGACGCTGTCGGGGTCGTTGAGCTTCATCTGCTCGACACGCTCGGGCGAGAGCATCTGCGCCTGCGCCTCTTCGTAGCGAGCCTTGAGCTTCTCCTGCGCCACGACCTCAGCGCCGTGGAAATAGGCGTTGCCGCTGATGTGGTCGCCGTGCGGCTCGGTGTTGATCAGGTACCGGATGGGGCCGTGCTCGGACATCGTCTCGCGCCAGCGCAGGGCGTCGATCGGCTGCTGTGGCGTGTCTATCATCACCACGCCGTCGTTCGTGACAACGAAGCTCGGGTTGCAGCCCCAGAAGTAGACCTCCGTATAACAGTTTTTGCCGACGCGTCTCATGTTCTGCCCTCCTGCCGTGTCGAAGTCGCGCACATAGTACCGCCTCTCTGGAGGGTTCATGCAGGACCTTCGTGGCGAATGCGCTGCACCTCGCCAATGCGGTACCCGGAAGCTAAAATAGCTAGCACTGCTACGCCAAGCCCGCCGTCTTTGTGCCAGGAACAGGGTTGGATCAGGAGTCTTTATGCCGCTGAGTGATGCACAGGTCCGTGAGGTTGAAGAAGGCCTCGCCAAGCTGCCCCCTTCCCTCACGCAGGCCTTTCACGAGGCGGCGGGCAACCTGCCGCCCCGGCTGACTGAGCAACAGCTGCAGCTCTGGGTGGACGAGGGCCTGACTCTCGCCGCGCACTCGCTGCGCTCCTGGGAGCCCACCGCCGACTACTTCGAGACGGGGCCCCTGGTGCTGGGGATGCTCGATCCGGCCGGCTTCCGCGACTGGGTGAGCCACGGCCGCGAGCTGGCCGAGCACGCCTCGGCCATTGCCAGCGCCTACTTCCGCGCCAGCCCCATCGTGCTGCCGATGCTCGCCGGCGGTCAGGTGCGCGAGTGGTCACAGCTCGGCGACCGCCTCTACAAGGCGACCTGGAAGTCGATCTCGCTCGCCGCCGAGTTCATGAACCTTAGCCCGCTACTCTTGCAGAACCTGACGATCCAGGAACTGGGCCGCCTTGTGGGCGTCATCGAGTCGATCTCCGACCGCTCCGCCGACCTCGCCACCGCTTGCCTCGAAGCGGCGCCTGGCATGGTGGCGTCCCTGAACCACTCGGAGCGCCTCGCCTTCCTCGACTTCGCCGGCGCCATCTCCGACAACGCTTGGCCCGAGGCGAGCCTCTACTTCCAACGCGGCCCCGAGCTGCTGTCCAGCATCGCGGGGGCGGAGCGCGCTCACTACCTCGACCTGTGCGCGCGGGTGGCGCGGCGCCTGGGACGCCAGGCCTACATTCTCTTCGCCGACGGCACGCAGGCCTTCCGCGAGATCGACGACCGCCAGCACGGCCGCATCATCGACCTTGCCAGCAGCCTGATAACGCTGTCGCCGGTCGCAGCCATGGCCTTCATTCGCTCCGTGCCCAGCCTCACAGACCGTTTGGGCCCAGAGGACATCGCGGCCTGGCACAACGCCGGCCTCGAGATCCTCAAGCAGACCACGGAGGGCGGCGAGGCCTTCTTCCGCCTCGAATCGGCGAAGTCGGAGCAGACCGTCGCCAACCTCTCGGCCCGCGTCGACCTCACCTCCGTGAGCGAGCTGCTGCGTCTCTACAGCAAGGCGCTGACCGGCGCCAACGTCAGCGTGCAGCCGGTCTCCAACCTGGAGGAGAAGGGCATCGGCTGGATCAAGGAGGGTGGCCCCACCACCGAAGGCACGGCAGTCTACCTGCCGGACCACATCGAGGACTACGACAACAAGGCGGACAACTTCTCGATTTTCAAGGTCTACGCCACGCACCAGGCGGCGCACCTGGAGTTCGGCAGCTTCGAGTTCAGTTACCGCCGGCCCGGCGTCGTCCTCAAGCGCCGCCGTCACCAGGTCGAGCGCCAGCGCCGCGCCGATGGCAAGCTCGAGAAGCGCCGTTGGGTCACGGACATGGAGCACTTCTTCGACCTGTTCTCGGAGCGCCAGCTCGCTTCTGACCTCTTCACCGTCAGCGAGGACCTGCGCATCGACAGTCGCGTCCTGGCCGAGTACGTCGGCATCCGTCGCGCCAGCCGCATGGTGCAGCGGATGGAGCTGGGGCGCCGACCCGAGATCCGCGCCCTGCCTCTACGTGAGGTGTTCGTCGAGAACCTGATCCGTGCCAGTCTGGACGGCGACGACCAGATCGCTATCCCCAAGGCGCTCGAGCCCACGATGGCGCGTGCCGTCGTCATGCTGCGCCAGATATGCGACCCGACCGCCTCGGTCGAAGACGCCGCCGAGGTTACGCTGAGCCTTTACGAGCTTGCCGAGAAGATCCCCAACATCTCGCCCGAAGCCCTCGAAGACCTCGATTGGGGCTCGATAACGGAGGAGATGCTGGAGCAGATGGAGGACGCGGCCGGCTCCGGAGCCCCTTCGGACGAGATGCAGGAGATGCCGGAAGGCGAAGAGCAGCCCTACCAGAGCCCCGAGCAGGTCAACTTCCGCGGCGATTTCAAGCCGGAGCTCGTTCAGCTCCTGATGCGCATGCGCATGCAGGAGACGGCGGAGCAGCTGGAAGAGGAGCTCTCTGCCCTCACCGAGGAGCAGATCAAGGAGCTGCTGGAGAAGAGCGTTGAAGTCGACATGCAGGACGACTCCGAGCAGGTGTCGGCCACGATCAGCGCGTTCCTCGAAAACCTGGAGAAGGAGGCGGGCGCACCGCTCTCCGACCAGGACCAGCAGGCCTCCGACATGGACGGCGAGGAGCCGCCGGCACCGGTGCCGGCCGCAACGCCCGAGGTCAAGCTCTACTACTACGACGAGTGGGACTTCCGCGCCTTCGACTACAAGCCGCGCTGGTGCACGGTGCGCGAGCGCGTCCTGGAGGAAGGCACGGAGGACTTCTACGAGAAGACCCTGCACCAGTACGCCGGCCTCGTCCATGAGACGCAGCGCCAGTTCGAGATGCTGAAGCCGGAGAACTTCCGCAAGATCAAGAAGCTCGAGGACGGCGAGGACATCGACCTCGACGCGGCGATCGAGTTCATGGTGCAGAAGAAGGCCTCCCACGGCGACGTCCCGAAGATCTACTGGCGCCGCAACAAGATCGAGCGCGACGTTGCGGTTGCCTTCCTGCTCGACATGTCGGCCTCGACCGATGAGGAGATCGAGAAGCACCGGCCGCGCCCCGACGGAGCCGGCAACAGCGACCCGCGCCGCTACTACCAGACCTTCGCTCAGACGCGCCCGGCGGGCGTCGAGCCGCCCAAGCGCATCATCGACCTGGAGCGCGAGAGTCTCGTGCTGCTCACCAACGCCCTCGAGGTAATAGGCGACCGCTACGGCATCTACGGTTTCTCCGGCTACGGCCGCGAGAACGTCGAGTACTTCGTGATCAAGGACCTGGACGAGACCTTTGGCCAGGAGGTGCAGCGCCGCATCGACCGCGTCACGCCGATCCGATCGACACGCATGGGCCCGGCCATCCGCCACACCGCCTTCAAGCTGGACGAGATCGACGCGCGCGCCAAGATCCTCTTCCTCGTCTCGGACGGCCGGCCCCAGGACCACGGCTACGGCCGCGACCGCACCGAGAAGGACTACGCCATCCACGACACCCACAAGGCGCTGGTCGAGGCCAAGAACAAGGGCATCGTCCCCTTCGCCCTGACCGTCGACAAGGAAGGGCACGACTACCTCGGCGCCATGTGCGGCGACATCGCCTACGAAGTCCTCGGCGACATCGAGCAGATGCCCTCGCGCCTGCCCACGCTCTACCGCCGCCTCACCGTGTAGCGTCTCTAGCCGTCGGCCGTCGAGCCGCTGCGTGCCAGGCGTCGCGTTGCCCAGCGCTCCCGGGAGCGCCGTCCCTCCGCTACAAAAGCTCGCAAGACGCGTCCCCTCTCCCAGGGAGGGGGCGAGGGGTTGCCACGCTCCGTGGGCCCAGGCGCCTTTGTCCAACAGGCGGCGCATCGTCGTAGCGAGGAGCGGCAGCGACGATGCAATCTCGGGCATGTCGGCATGTCGGCATGACGGCCTGCACGAAGACGCTGTGCCGCCCGCCGAGGGGAGATTCTTCGCTGGCGCTCAGAATGACGGCGGGTTGGGTAAACAAAGAGGGGGCCGGTCTTTTGACCGGCCCCCTCCAGCGTATCTCGCGCCGCTACCAGAGCGGCAGCTGCTACGCCGTGATGCTAATCACATCATGTCCATGCCGTGGTCGTGGCCCATGCCGGCCGGCAGCGCGCCGGGCGGCTCCGGGATGTCCGTAATCAGAGACTCGGTCGTCAGGATCATGTTGGCGATGGAGGCAGCGTTCTCGATGGCGGAGCGGGTGACCTTTACGGGGTCGATGACGCCGCGCTCGATCATGTTGCCGTAGACGCCTACCATGGCGTCGTAGCCGTACTCGGGGTCGGGGTTCTTCTTCACCGCGTCGACGACGACCGTGCCCTCGATGCCGGCATTGTCGGCGATCTGAATCATCGGCTCTTCCATCGAGCGGCGCAGGATCAGCACGCCGGTGCGCTCGTCACCGGTGAGGGTGGCGGCCAGCTCGTCCAGGACGCCCTGGCAGCGCACCATCGCGACGCCGCCGCCGGGGACGATGCCTTCTTCCACCGCCGCGCGGGTGGCGGAGAGGGCGTCCTCGACACGCAGCTTCTTCTCCTTGAGCTCGACCTCAGTCGGGGCGCCGACCTTGAGGACGGCGACGCCGCCGGAGAGCTTGGCCAGGCGCTCCTGGAGCTTCTCGCGGTCGAAGTCAGAGGCGGTCTCGTCGATCTGCGCCTTGATCTGCTTCATGCGGTTCTGGATCGCCTCGTCGGAGCCGTAGCCCTCAACGACCGTCGTGTCGTCCTTGGCCGAGATGACGCGGCGGGCGCGACCCAGGTCGGCGATCTGGGCGTTCTCGAGCTTGCGGCCCATGCTCTCGGTGAGGAAGGTGCCGCCGGTGAGGATGGCGATGTCCTCCAGCATCTGCTGGCGGCGGTCGCCGAAGCTCGGCGCCTTGACCGCGAGCACGTTAATCGTGCCGCGCAGCTTGTTGACGACCATGGTCGCCAGCGCTTCGCCGTCCACGTCATCGGCGACGATCACGAAGCTCTTGGTGACCTGCAGCACCTTCTCCAGCACCGGCAGGATGTCGGTGACGGCGGTGATGCGTTTGTCGGTAATCAGGATGTAGGGCTCGTCGATGACGGCTTCCATGCGCTCCGTGTTCGTCACGAAGTAGGGAGAGATGTAGCCGCGGTCGAGCTGCATACCGTCGACGAACTCGGTCTCCATGCGGATGCCGCGCGACTCTTCGACCGTGATGACGCCGTCCTTGCCGACCTTCTCCATGACCTCGGCGATCATGCTGCCGATCTCGGGGTCGTCGGCGGAGATGGTGGCGACCTGGGCGATCTGGTCCTTGCCGGTCACCGGCTTGGCCATTGAGCGCAGGTGGTCGATGGCGGCCTCGACGCCCTTCTCGATGCCTTTCTTGAGGGCCATTGGGTTGGCGCCGGCCGCGACGTTCTTCAGGCCCTCGCGCACGATTGCGGCGCCGAGCACGGTCGCCGTCGTGGTGCCGTCACCGGCGACGTCGTTCGTCTTGGAGGAGATCTCCTTGGCGAGCTGCGCGCCCATGTTCTCGAAGGGGTCCTGCAGCTCGATCTCCTTGGCGATGGAGACGCCGTCATCGACCACGGCGGGCGCGCCGTACTTCTTGTCCAGCACCACGCGGCGGCCGCGGGGACCGAGCGTCACCCGCAGGGCGTCGGAGAGGATGTCGACGCCCATCTTGAGCGAGCGTCGCGCTTCCTCGTCAAAAACAATCTGCTTAGCCATTGGACGCTCCTACCCTCGGATTAGACCTGCACCTTGCAGAGGATGTCGGTTTCCTTGAGGACGATGTACTCCTCGTTCTCGACCTTGATCTCCTGGCCGGTGTACTTGGCATAGAGCACGCGGTCGCCGACCGCGACGTCCATGGGGATGAGCTTGCCGTCCTCGTCACGGCGGCCGGGGCCGGCGGCGATGATCTCGCCCTGGTTCGGCTTTTCCTTGGCGGTGTCAGGGATGACGATGCCGCTGGAGAGGACCTCTTCCTGAACGATTGGCTTGAGTACCAGCTTGTCTGCAAGAGGGATTAGTTTCGAAGCCACGTTGACCTCCTCGCTCTGAAACCTTGTCTTCTTGATTAGCTCTCGGGTTTGGGATTTAGCACTCAGGCGGAGGGAGTGCTAACGATGGCTAGTGTAGGGCCAGTGAAGTCAACGTGCAAGGGGTGGCGGGCGGAGCTTTCGGTGCTCGCTGCGTGACTTGTCGCCGGGAGGAGCGCCGGGGACGAAGCAATCCCACAGCCGCCGCTCACGCCCCGACTCCTCTATTCAGGCGCCAGCCTCCTTCCCCTCTCCCTCGGTCGGGGAGAGGGGAAGGGTGAGGGGTCGAGGCGACGCGTCGTCTTCCCTGACGCAGCCTTGTCCGAGGGAGATGCTGAGCGTAGCGAAGCATGACCCGGCCGGGCGGCGCTTGCCAGCGTGCGCGGCTGATGACAATGGAGCCCAGGTGCAGAGGCGCAGCCGCTGCCGGGGGTCGCTGGCGGTGTCCCCCAGCCTCTTTTCGTCTAAGGGGCGGGGGCGGAGCAGCGCGAAGCGATGCGAAGCCAAGCCATGGCAGCCGCGGGCGCGACGCGTCGGCCTGACTGTCGTGAACTGCCTCGCACTGGCATCAAAGGCGCCCGGCGTCTGACAATAGACGCCATGCTGGCAATGGGCATCGAGACCTCCTGCGACGAAACGGCCGTCGGCATCGTCGAAGACGGGCGGCTGCTGCTGGCCAATGTCGTGGCCTCGCAGGCCGCCATACACGCCCGCTACGGCGGCGTCGTGCCGGAGGTCGCCTCCCGTCACCACATCGAGGCGATGCTGCCCGTCGTCAAGGCAGCGCTGCAGGAAGCGAAGTGCCAACCCTCGGACCTCGACGCCGTCGGCGTCACGGCCGGGCCGGGGCTGGCCGGCTCACTGCTTGTCGGACTCAACACGGCCAAGACGCTGGCTTTCGCCTGGTCGAAGCCGCTCATCGCCGTCAACCACCTCGAGGGCCACATCTACGCCAACTGGCTGGTCGAGGAGGCGAAGCCAGAGCTGCCTGCCGTCATCCTGATCGTCTCCGGCGGCCACAGCGAACTCGTCCTGGCCGAGGCGCACGGCCGTTACCGTCTACTCGGCCGGACCCGCGACGACGCGGCCGGTGAGGCCTTCGACAAGGCGGCGCGCGTGCTGGGCCTCGGCTTCCCCGGCGGTCCCGCCATCCAGAAGGAGGCGGAGAACGCCATCGGCAAGGTGCCGCGCCTGCCGCGTGCCTGGCTGGGCGAAAGCAACGACTTCAGCTTCAGCGGCCTCAAGACGGCCGTTTCGCAGGTCGCGGCCAAAGGCGACTCGACACCCGCCCAGATCGCGGCCGGCTTTCAAACCGCCGTGGTCGACGTCCTGGTGAAAAAGGCGGTGCGAGTGGCCCAGGAGCTGGACGCGCGCTGCATCCTGCTCTCCGGGGGCGTGGCCGCCAACGGCCCCCTGCGCGCCGCCATGCGGGACGCCTCGCCCATCCCGGTCTGGGTGCCGCCTCCCGGCCTCTGCACCGACAACGGCGCCATGATCGCTGCCGCCGTCCACTTCCGCGGTGAGGCGGGCGAGGCCGGTCTCGACCTCGACGTGCGCGCCGCCTGGCCCATCGCGTAGCGAGCAAATCAGCGTTCAGCGATCAGCTTCGAGCCGCGAGCATCGAGCTTCGGCGGGACGATGACGACCTGGCCCTCGAGCTGAGGGCTGATTGCTGAAACCTGACCGCTCAACTCAACGGACAGCGGCCGCAGCCGCCCTGACTGCACCAGTTCGCGTGCAGCGCCAGCAGGCCCTGCTGCTGCGCCGCCGAGCGCACCGGCCGCCGCCGGCCGTCGCCGCGCAGGTTCTCTTCCAGGAAGCGAGTCTTGCCGTACGAGGGCGCGGCCGGCAGCTGCCCCGCCAGCTCGAATGCCCTGGTACCTGATCTCTGACGCGGCGGCCGCGACGAAGGGCAGCACGGCGTTAAGCAGCACTTCGCGCACGCGCTCGGCGCCGAGCAGCGCCGGCCCGCCCGCTGGGTCCGGCACCAGCCAGCGCGTCTCCAGCTCGGCCAGCCGTTGCGCCTCTCGCACGCTTGCCAGCGCGAAGCCGGCCACGTCGCCGGCCGCGCGCTGCCAGAGCTGAGCCAGCGCCGTAAGCCTGCGTTGCGGCCGGTTGGCGGGCCGCGAGCCGCCGCTCAGAGCGGGCGAGAGCGGCGGCGGCAGCAGCTCTGCCCGTCCCGCTGGCGCTGATGAGAGGCCTGCCGTGGCCAGGAGCGAATCTGCCGCCACCTTCGCTGCCTCGTCAGGCGTGAGGCCCCTCGTGAGCTGGCGTAGCAGTGAGCTCGGCAAGGCGATGGCCAGCCGCCGCCAGGCCGCCCGGTCGCCGCCGGCGCCGAGGGCGTCGAGCAGCGCCCGCCACAGCGTCTCCTCGGCGCCGATCTGGGCGATCGCCTCCGTCATGCGCGCCGTCTTGAGGCGGAAACGCGCCTCGCCTTCAGACACAAGCACGGCGCTCACGCGCTCGAAGCCGAGGCGTTCGATGGCGTCGCGGCAGGGCTCCCGCCACAGGGGCGCCGCCGTCAGCCAGCCCTGCAGCTCATCCTGGCGCCGCGCCAGCCACGGCGCGAAGGCCGCCACCGGCACTGAGTTGCCGTCTTGCAGTCGCGTCTCACGGCTGCCGTCGGCCTCGAAGACCACGTGCAGGATGACGCCGTTGTAGGCCGGGTCGCGGTCGTGGCCGTGCGTCTGGAAGGAGGCGGCACGCAGGTGCAGCTCGACGTCGCCGTGGCGCTGCACGCCTTCGATCTCGACGACGGCATCGCGGAAATCGGGCCCGCTGCCACCGCCGCTGCGTCCCGGCTGGACCACGCGCAGGCTGCGGCCGTCGATCAGGCCCAGCGCCTCCGCCGGGAAGCTCTGCGCCGCCCAGATGCGCGCCAGGTCCGCCTCGCTCAGCGCCGCCGGTGTGTCCGCGACGCGCAGACAAATACGAGCGGTGCCCGGGCGGTAGACCGTGGGCGTTTCCGCGAGCGCCGCCATCACTCCTGCTCCTCGGGCGGCGGGCCGGCATCGTAGACGAAGCCGGCCCGTTCCGCGATCAGGCCGAGCAGCCGCTCGGAGAGGCCGCGCGGCTGGTACATGCCGGTCTCCCACTCCGAGATCGTCTGCTGGCGCGTGCCCATCTCGCGCGCCATCTCCCCCTGCGTGAAGCCCAGGTGGCGGCGCAGCTCTCGCACGCGTCCCGCGTCCCAGCGCGCCTTGCGGGTCGTCATGCACGCATGTTACACGGAACCGTGTGTCAGTGCGTAGCCCCGGCCTTCAGGCCGGGGTGCGAGGCAAGCCCCCGGCTTGAAAGCCGGGGCTACGTCGATCGCGCTCGGAACTCGTGGATCGAGGGCTGACTGCTGATCGCCGTCCGCTCTACTGCGTCAGCGAGGCGCTGAGCAGCTCGTCGCCGACCATGACGTAGAGCTGGCTGCCGTCGACGGCGATGGCGCCCACGTCGGTGAAGTCGCTGCTCACGTACTGGCGCTCGAAGGTGCCGTCGCTGCTGGCGACGACGATGCGCTTGTTGCCGGCGTCGGCGATGTAGATCTCCGAGTTGGTGCCGCCCACCTGGATGCTGGTCGGGCCGGTCAGCGGCCGGTCGATGCCGCCGAGGTCGAAGCCGGCGTTCTCGCCGTGCACGTAGCGGTTGATCGTGCCGTCGCGCTTGAGCACGTAGATGTCTCCGTTCACCGCGATCGAGACGGCATTGGACAGGTCGACGTCGCCGGAGAGGGCGTTGGTAGGCTCGCTGTCGTAGCCGTCGGCGGCGGGCAGGTAGCGCTCCACCTGGTTGCCGGTAGGGTCGAGGACGTAGAGGTTACCGTCGTACGAGGCCAGGCCAGCTACGGATGCCCAACTGCTGGTCTTGCGCAGCGGTAGCGGCTGGGGCAGCGAGCCCGGCTGCAGCGCGAACAGTTTGCGCTCGGCGTCGAGGATCAGAAGCCGGCCGCCGTTGTCGCTCTCCCAGGTCATGAAGAGTGGCTTCTTGGCGGGTGTGTCGCCGTAGGTGTCGCCGTCCTGGTAGACCACGGCGGGCTGGTCCGGAGTGGCGAGCGGGACGGCGATGATGCGGCCGCCCTTGCTATCGAGCATATAGGCGTTGCCTGCGGCGAGAGTGAGGCCGTCGATTTGCAGGTCGCCCGTGACCAGCTGCGTGAGGTCGCTGATCGGATTGAGGGAGCCGAGATCGGTCACGGCGCTGAGGTCGTCCAGGGCGAGCGCTGCCTGCTGGCGCAGGCTGGACGCTGCCTGGTTATCCGGCTCGTAATGCAGGGCCTCGCTGGCCAGGCTGCGCGCCTGCTCGAGCATCTGGCGTTTGGTGGCGGCGTCCGTCTCCTGGGTCGAGGCCTGCAGCTGCGTCTGGGCGCCGTCGAGGAGCAGGGCCACCTTCTCGCTGCGGTTCTGGTGGATCAGGTTCGGTACTGTGAAAGCGCCGACGAACAGCACCAGGGCGGCGGCGCCCAGCATGGCGAGCAGGCGCGGCGAGACGTTGAGGCGCAGGCCGCCGCTGCCCGTCGTGCGCGCGTAGTCGTTGCGGGAGCTGGCCACGCTGCCGCGCAGGCGCACCACCGGCCGCGAGATGTCAAGAGGCGGCGGGTTCAGCATCTGCGCTTCGTTCGGCTCGGGGCCGTCTGCGTCGGCGAGGGACTCTTCTTGGAAGATGTCGGGCGTTTCGCGCGTGGCCAGCTGCGGCGGTTCGTCCTCGAAGCTGCTCCAGCGGTCATCCGGTTCGGCTTGCGGCTCGGGGCCGTCCTGCTCGAAGCACGTGACGGCGAACAGCGCGAAGCTGGGCAGGTCGCGGGTGAGCAGGTAGAGCTCGGGCAGCGCCTCGTCGATGCCACGCGCCAGCAGCGTGTCGAGGCTCGATTCGTTGGTGACGTCGAGCAGCGCCTCGCTGGCGACGACGAGGACGTCGCCGGGTTCGAGGTCGATGCGGCGCAGGGCGGGCTCCAGCGTCTCCTCGCCGAGCGGTGCCAGCGCTTCCGGCTCGACGTCGAGCCGTCTCAGCGCGCCGTCGTGACGCAGGAAGGCCAGGCCGGGCCCAGTTTGCAGCAAGTAGACGGCGGTGCCGTTGAGCAGAGCGGCAGTGATGCCCGTGGTCACCTGATCGCTGGGCATGCTGCGCCGGTTCCAGTCCTGCAGCGTCTGGTGCGTGGAGCGCACCGCGCGCAGCATGCCGCCGGTCAGCGACAGCTTGTCGTCGAGGAAGAGCTTGCCGACGTTGTCGATGGCCTGCGCGCCCAGGTCGGCGCCCTTCGTGCCGCTGGGATCGGCCAGGATGTGCAGGTCGACGTCGGGCTCGTCCATGCGACGGCGCGGGAAGGTGCGCAGCAGGCCCCCTTCCTCCGTGACACGGCCATGGTCAACGACGAACCTGGCGGTCCAGGTCTGCATCGGCATGCGGCGGCGTTCTCCGTGTGGGAAGCGTTCGGCGTCCGGTCGACGCCATGATCCCGGCGATTATAGCAACGCGATCTCTCGGCAACCATTTCGCACAGCCACCTGCTCCATTGGCCTGCCGGGACGAGGCTTCGATATACTCAGGCGACCTCGAGGTTCGGTACTCTGTCGCAGTGAACGTGCCGGGTTCGATGAACGCATGCGAAGCAGAGGCAGTGGGGGCGCCCCGACCATATCGGGGCCCTTCCTCCCAAATGCGCTCGATACAACTCCGCGAAGCAACTTCGCGAAATCACGATGGTCAGGTGCCAGGAACACGGCCAAGAACGGAGCGGTGATGGGGCAGGCGCCGGCCATATCAAAGCGGAGGGCGTGGTGGATCGCCATGCGCCCTTTCTCGCTGCCCGCGTCGATCGTGCCGGTGCTGGTCGGTACCGCCGTCGCCGCTGATACCGATCTGCGCGTCGGCCTTTTCCTCCTCACGCTGGTCGGGTCCGTGCTGATCCAGACCGGCACCAACCTGGCGACCGACTTCTTCGACTTCGTGCACGGCGTGCAGCCCGGCGCCACCCTCGGTGGCGTGATCCGCGGCGGCCTCATCTCGGCTCAGACGGTGCATCGTGCCGCGATCGCGGCGTTTCTGGCCGGCTCCGTCTGTGGACTGATCATCGTCGCCTACGTCGGCTGGCCTATCCTGGCGGTTGGCGTGGTCAGCGTCCTGGCCGGCTACTTCTACACGGCGGCGCCGATCAGCTACGGCCGCCGCGGCCTCGGCGAGGTGCTCGTCTTCGTCTTCATGGGCCTCGTCATGGTGATGGCGACCTACTACGTGCAGCTGCAAGTGGTGCGCTGGCAGGCGTTCTACGCCGCCCTGCCGGTGGCGATCCTGGTGGCGAACATCCTGCATGCCAACAACCTGCGCGACATCGAGAACGACCGCTCCCGCCACAAGATCACGATCGCGACCGTACTTGACCGCCCGGCTTCCGACTACCTGCTCGACGTCCTGATCGGCGCCGCCTTCGTCTCAGTGCTCGTCGGTGTGGCGTTGGGAGCGATGCCACTGGCCTGTCTGCTCGTGTTGCTGGCCCTACCTGCTGCAATCGCCACCATCAGAGCCTTACGCGAGACCGAAGCGGCGAGGCTTAACCTGTTGGTGCGCAACGCCGCCCGTCTGCACCTGCATTTCGGGCTGCTGCTGGCTTTAGGTTACGTAATCGAAGCCCTGGTCTAGTGCCAGGGCCGGGAATCCGCCTTGCTATTCCCGTATTGCCGCTTCGCATCCCTGTCGGTCTGTTTCGCTGGTGTTTTGAAAGAGGGATCCGGGGGACACCCCCGAGCCCCCGCGCATGGCCTTCGGCCCCGCTACCCGCGTTGGTCGCTGTGATTCGCTCGCGCTTCTGCGATCGATAGAGGTCCGTAGGCCGGTCTCGCTATTCGGTGCGTCGGCTGGTGGTTCTCGCGCGGGGCGCGCCACGCCGGTGGCCTAGCTGGCGTTGGCACCTGCGGGGCGAACGCGATAGGTGCAGCAGCGGTCGCCGCGCAACAGGCTGCTGACGAGGCGAGCGTCGCCGCCGGTCAGACGCCGTACGAACTCGACTTCGAGCGCGCAGACGCCGCTGTGACAACTGGCCACCTGCGGGAACGGGCAGGTGTACTGGTTGAGCAAGTACTCGTTGGCACCGTTGGGCTCGCACTCGGCGATGCAGCCGCGCTCGCTGATGATGGCCGCGGCTTCTTCGGTGCGCTCGCGCAGGTTCTTGCCCTCGAGGCGTGGCTCATACGCCTCGGCCGAACGGGCCGCGATGCGCATGAGGACGCTCTGTAGGCCCTTGCTGCCGGCGATGGAGCGGATTTCGTCCAGGAGCAGGTTCGCCAGGTCGTCATAGCGATGGGGGAAGAGGGCGTCGCCCGACGGCGTCAGGGAGTAAACCAGCGCCGGCCGGCCGATGCGGCCCCGCGTCTCGCGTACCGCAACGAGCCCGTCGCGCTCGAGGACCGTGAGGTGCTGTCGGATGCCGGTGGGCGTCAGACCAAGGATGTCACCCAGGTCGCGCACGGTCGCTTCGCCGTGACGGCGAATGTGGTCGAGAATCTCCTGACGGGTTGCTTGCATAGCCTACTCACCGCATATGTCGATCTATCTTCGACTATAACATCAGTAAAGAGCGGCTAAACTGGGCCATTCGGCCTCGCCACTCGGCCCGTTTTGGTCATTACGGCAGGCGCAAGCAACGTGGTCGACCAGGGCCAGATTCCTCACTCCCTTCGGAACGACATACGGCGCGGCTCCGTCATTGCGAAGAGCGCGAGCGACGAAGCAGTCTCGATGGTGGCTTAGACCGTGGTCAGCAGCAGCGCCGAGTTGTGCCCGCCGAGGCCGATGGAGGGCGACAGCACCGTCCGCAGGCCGCTCACATGGCGCGCCTGGTTGGGCACGTAGTCGAGGTCGCAGTCCGGGTCCGGCTCCTCGTAGTGCATGGTCGGCGGCAGGACCTGGTCTCGCAGGGCCAGGGCGCAGACAACGGCCTCGAGAGCGCCTGCCGCGCCCATCATGTGGCCCGTCATCGATTTCGTGGAACTCACCGCCAGCCGGTAGGCGTGGTCGCCAAAGACTTGCTTCAGAGCCTGCGTCTCCACCCTGTCGTTCATCGGCGTTCCGGTGCCGTGCGCGTTGACGTAGCCCACCGTCGCCGGGTCGATGGCGGCCTTGCGCAGCGCCATCTGCATCGAGAGCACCGGACCGCGCCCCATCTCCTCCGACGCCACCATGTCGAACGCGTCGTTGCTGCTGCCGTAGCCGGCGATCTCTGCGTAGGGTGTGGCGCCGCGTGCCTGGGCGTGCTCGTAGCTCTCCAGGATGACGGCGCCGGCGCCCTCGGCGACGATGAAGCCGTCGCGGCGGCGGTCGAACGGCTTGCAGGTCGTCGACGGGTCCGGGTCGGGCGTGGCGATGGCGCGCAAGGCGTTGAATGCGGCGTAGAGGACGGGCAGCACGGGAGCCTCGGCGCCGCCCGCGATCATGACGTCGGCGTCGCCGCGTCGGACGATTTCGCTCGCCTCGCCTATCGAGCTGGTGCCGGTAGCGCAGGCGGCGACGACGGCCATGTTCGGCCCGGTGGCGCCGGTCAGGATGGCGATTTGGCCGGAGGCGGCGTCCGGCAGGATGTTGGTGAGGAAGAAGGGGCTGACGCGACGGGGCCCGCGCTCGTTCAGGATGCGCCACTGCTCCTCCAGCACGTGATAGCCGCCCGCGCCAGCCGAAAAGACGACTCCCGTGCTCGGTCCCAGGCCGCCCCCGATCTCGATACCGGCGTCTGCCAGCGCCTCCAGCGCGGCGACGCAGGCGAACTGGTTGTAGCGGTCCATGTGGCGCAAGTCTTTGGCCGGCAGCGTCTCTTCTGGGCGGAAGTCCTTGACCTCGCCGGCGATGGAGCGGTCGAACGCCGATGCGTCGAAGCTGGTTACGGGACCGATGCCGGAGCGGCCGGCCAGCAAGGCCTGCCAGGTTGAATGGGCGTCGTTACCTACGGGGGAGACGGCGCCAACGCCGGTGATGACGACTCGGGTCATGCAGTCGACTGCTGGTTTTGCAGCGCGGCGAGCAGCGCCAGGTCGTTGTCCCCGGCCTCTTCGATGGTGAGGAACCGCAGGTTGTCACCGAAGCGGCCGGCGATGTTGGAAAGTGCTCGCCCGGGCCCGACCTCGACGAACGTGGCGACGCCCTGGTTCATCATCTCGCCCATGCAGTGCACCCATTCGACGGCGGCGCAGATCTGGCCGGCCAGCTCGTTGCGCACCTCCTCTGCCGTGGTCAGCAGGTTGCCGCTGATGTTGGAGACGATCGGCGCGTTGGGATCGCGGAAGGTGGTCTGGCGCAAGACGCGCTCCATCTCGCGCGCCGCGTCCTGCATCACCGGCGTATGGCCAGGAACGCTGATCGGCAGGCGCCGTGCTTTGGCGCCGAGCGATGTCGCCCTGTTCATGGCGCGAGTCAGGGGTGCGATATCGCCGGAGATGACGTATTGCCCGGGCGCATTGTGCACCGCGATGCCGACGTCGCCGCCGGTCGAAGCGTCGTCGCAGATCTTCTGCAAGACGTCGCGGTCCAGCCCAAAGATCGTCGCCAGCCCGCCGGGACGATGCTCGGCCCAGGTTTTCATGATGCGGCCTCGTTCGCGCACGAGCCGCAGCCCCTCGGACAGAGGCAACGATTCGGACGCGACGGCCGCGCTGAACTGGCCCAGGCTGTGCCCGGCGAACAGCGACGGCATCAGCCGCGAGCGTGCCTCGCGCAGACGCTCCCGCAAGTGCTCGAAGTAGGCGATGCTGGTGGTCAGCAGCGCCGGCTGCGTGTTTTCCGTGTCGGCCAGTTCGTCGCTATCGGCCTCGACGCAGAGGCGTGAGAGGCTGAAGTCGAGCTCGCGGTCGGCTTCTTCGAAGACGGCGCGAGCAGCGCGTGAGATCTCGAGCAGACGCGCGGCCATGCCGGCGCGCTGCGAGCCCTGGCCGGGGAAAAGCAACGCCAACCGGCCCGGTTGGTTCGGCTTTTCCTGCTCTCCTGTGGGGAAGACGTTTGCGCGCATCTTGATTGCGAAATATAGCACAAGGTCAGATCTAATTCTGGCCTTATACTGTGTCCTCAGTTGAACAGAGCGGTCATCATCTACAATCCCCGGGCTCGTAGCGCCCCCGATCGGCAGCGGCTCCTCGCTGCCGTGGCACCGTACGCGCAGCGTGGCTGGCAAATCGATCTGGAGTTCACTCGCGCGCCCGGCCACGGTATCCAGCTGGCACGTGAGGCGACAGCCTCCGGCGTCGACACCGTCATCGCCTGTGGTGGAGACGGCACCCTGAATGAGGTTATCAACGGATTGGCCGGGAGCGAAACCCGTTTGGCATTGCTTCGTGCCGGTACCGGCAACGTTTTTGCCAAAGAGGTCGGCGTCCCCCGTGATTTGGAGGAGGCGTTGTCCGTACTCGTCGACGGCGAAGAACGCCGTTTCGACCTCGGCCTGGCCGGCGGCCGCTACTTCCTGCTGATGTGCGGCATCGGCATCGACGCCGAAATCGTGCGTCGCGTGCCGTCCAGCCCCAAGCGCTTGCTGGGCACCGCCATCTACGGCCTCTGGGGCATGGTGGTGCTGCCCATCTTCCGGCCGCGGCGCGTCAGCCTCAAGGTCGACGGTGAGGAGGACGCGCACGACGTCGACCTCTCGTGGCTGCTGCTGGGCAACACGCGCTCCTACGGCGGCGTCATCGACATCACCAGCCACGCCGTCGCGGACGATGGTCTGTTGGACGCCTACATCTTCGCCGGTAACAGCTACCACTGGGCCGCCTCCACCGTCATGCGCGTGGCCCTCAAGCGCCAGAAGCACGCGCCTGGCATCTACACGCGCCGCCTGCGTGAGATCGAGATCCTGACGCCGGGCCTACCGGTGCAGGCGGACGGCGAGTACATTGGCCGCACACCGATCAAGGTCAGCGTGGTGCCGCGCGCCCTCTCGATCCTGTTGCCGAGCGGCCGCCGCCAGCAGTTGCTCTCGCTCGCCGGTCCGACGAAGTTGTCCGTCTAGGGATTGCATCCCGTCCTCTGCGTGTGACGTACGACCGTTCCGGAGGCGGCTAGGTCTGGCGGGTCACCTCTCCCGCGCTAACCTCGAAGACCTGGCAGCCGTCGACGAACTCGGGCGGTAGCCAGGAGCCGGTCGCGGCCGTGAACCACACCTGGTCGAAGCCGGTGAGGCCGTCCAGCACCGAGCGCCGCCGCCGCTCGTCCAGCTCCGAAACGATGTCGTCCAGCAACAGCACCGGCGGGTCGTCGCCGTCGCCCATGAGTAGCCGCGCTTCCGCCAGACGCAGCGCCAGCGCGGCGGTTCGGATCTGGGCCCGCGACCCAAAGGAAGCGGCCGAGCTGCCGTTGAGCAGGATTTTCAGCTCGTCGCGGTGCGGTCCGACGAGGCTGACGCCCGCTGCCGTCTCGCGGCGCCGCTGGGCCGCCAGCGCCGCCGCGAACAGGGGCTGCACACCGTCGACGCTGGCGTTGGTTTGCAGCAGCGGCCGCCACTGGTCGCCGAGGGCAGGCTCGTAGCTTAGCGCCAGGTTCTCGTTGGCGGCGCCTGCCAGATCGTGGTGCAGCGTTGCCGCCGTTTCCGATAGGCGCTGCACGGCGCGCTGCCTGCCCGCGATCAAGGTTGCGCCCTCGTGTACGAAGGTGTCGTCCCACAGCGTCAGCTCGTCGATGCCGGCCACGCCGTCCCGGATGCGCCGCAGCGTGGCGTTGCGCTGCTGCATCAGGCGTCCGTAGCGCTGCAGCGCTGCGTAGTAGGCGCGGTCCATCTGGCAGAGGGCGGCGTCGAGGAAGTTGCGGCGCAGGGCGGGCGCGCCGGAGATCAGGTCGAGGTCGTCGGCAGTGAACAGCACGGCGCGCAGCTGGCCGATGAAGTCGATGGCGCGGCGCCCAATGCCATTGACGCGGTAGCGCTTGCCAGCCCGCTGCGCCGGCCCCAACTGCTCCGTCGCCTGACCCACGATCAGCAGCTCGATCTGCAGATCGCCCTCGCGACGTTCGACCGCGGCGCTGATGCGGGCAAAAGGCTGCGTCTCCGACTCGGCGCTCCAGCCGATCATCTCGGCGTCGGCACCGGCGCGGCTGGAGCGGCCGCTGGCCAACAGGTGGATGGCCTCCAGCAGGTTGCTCTTGCCCTGGGCGTTGTCGCCGATGAACAGAAATCGTCCCGGCCCGGCTTCGAGATCGAGATGGTGGTAGTTGCGGAAGCCTGCGAGCTGAAGGCGTCGGATGTGCAAACGCGGTCCCTTGGCGGGAATTATACGGGCTCGCGCTGCTCTACCCCGAGGAGGTGCCACGTCTTGTCATGCTGAGCGCAGCAAAGAGGCTGACACCTGGTTGACGGGATCGAGAAGTGAGCCAAAGTCGTGAGATTGCTTCGTCGTTGGCGCTCCTCGCGACGACGATGCGAGCCGTCTGTAGTGCTGACGAAGGAGGAATCTTGCCGTGGGCGAACAAGGCGGCATCTCTGCGGCCTAGGAACGCGGTGGTCCGTAGGGAGCCCGTGGCCTCGAAGCTGACGGCTAACCGCTGAGGGTTGTCTATCCGGACGGGATGACCTTAACGCGCAGACGCGCCAGCTCCGGCTGGGCCTCTTCGACGGCCATGACCTGGCCCGTGAGGCTGATCAGCGTGTCGACCAGGGCGGAGCCGGTGATCGGCGCTCTCAGCGCCACGAGGATGCGGGAGTCGCCCTCCTGGAAGCGCTCGACCGACGCGTGGTCGACCTGGTCGAGGGACGTCAGGGCCTTCTGAATCTCCATCAGCGCCTGGAAGCCGGGCACGCCGGTAAGGGCCAGGGAGACGCCTTCGCCGCCGGGCTGGAAGGAGGGCTCGCTGCTGGCGACGGCCGCCGGCGCGTTGAGCGAGGCAGGCTCGGCCAGGCGCTCCAGCAGGTCGGCCATGAGCTGGGAGAGGCCCTGCAGGTGTCCGACCAGGCGGTCGAGGGAACCGGCCAGGTTGGTCAGCTGGTTGGCCAGCACCAGGTGCTGCTCCTTTTCCTCGGTCAGGTGGCGTTCCATGCTCTGGGCCAGGTTCTGCAGGACCTCGCGGCTGCTGACCAGTTCCTGCCGCGCCAGGCCGACTTCGGATGCCGTCGAGCGCTGCATCTCCCCCAGCGCTTGCGCGATCAGGGTTGCGGCGCGGTTGGTCGCGTCATCCGGCGAGTTCGTCTCACGCTGAGTCAATCGTTCTCCCCCGGGAGTTGCAGCAGTCGTTGGGCCTGTGAGGGATTATCGGCAGTGGAGCGGGTGCCAGCAGACTCGGCCGTGGCGATTATAGCAACTGTTTGACGCTTTAAGGGCTGACCCGTAGGGTTCTCACGACGCTTATGGCCACCCTCCTGCGAACCGTTATCGATTCCACCGGCCTCTCCCGGCGCAAGGCCTTCGCGGCGATACGCGAGGGCCGTGTCGCGGTCGGCGGCCGGCCGATGACCGAGCCCTCCGCTGTCTATGACGGTGGCGACATCGCCCTGGACGGCACGCCGGTGAGCGCGGCGGCGTCGCCGAAGGCCTACCTGCTGCTGAACAAGCCTCGCGACTTCGTCACGACCGTGTCGGACGAGCTGGGGCGCTGGACGGTGCTCGATTTGGTGCCGGAGGAGCTGCGCGTGCCCGGCTTGCATCCCGTGGGCCGGCTCGACCGCAGTACCTCCGGCCTGCTGATCCTGACCAACGACGGCGACCTCACGCATCGCCTCACTCACCCCAGCCACGAGATCGAGAAGGAGTACTGGGTCGGCTTCGAGCGCCCTCCCTCGCCGGAGGTTCTCGAGCGCCTGCGCGAGGGGGTCGAAATCGATGATCGCATCCGAAAGCCCCTCGACGTCCACGTGCTGACCGACGAGGGCGGCTTCAGCGTCTCGATCACGATCGGCGAAGGCCGCAAGCGCCAGGTGCGCCGCATGTTTGAGGCGCTGGGCTTGCAAGTGTGGCGCCTGCGCCGCATGCGCGAGGGCCCGCTGCATCTCGGCAGCCTCGCTGAGGGCAAGATGCGCCGTCTCACCGCCGGCGAGGTCGCGGCCCTGAAGGGGGAGACTCCCGGGAGGAAGGGTCCGCGAGGTACATCCCGCGGCTAAGACTACGAATCGTCCGGCCTGGCCGCGGGATCATCCTGCAGAGTTCGTTATCGCCTAACGACCGGCGGCGAGACCCGCGTCTCCCGTGTTTGGCGGGTGGATGACGCTGCCGCCCGGCGTGCTGTTGACCGGTGTTGTCCCGGCGACGGGCGTCGAAGACGCGGGAGTAGCGGGTGCTGGCTGGCTGCCCGGCAGGAAGTCGGACGGCACAATGATCTGGCCGCGCAGCTCGCCGTCCGGGTGCGCTGTGGTCGCCAGGCTGATGTAGTACTTGCCAGCCGCCATGTCCTGGATCTCCTGTGAAGTGAAGCTGGCGTGGCTCGACGTCACGATGAAACCGCCGTCGGAGAGGTGCTTGACGACGGGGCCGTTGGTGCCGGGCGCGCCCTCGCGGATGTCGGCGCTGGTCACGTGGCCGCCGGTGATGCCCTTCACGTCGAGAGTGATGTCGGCCTCGCTGCGGTCGGCGTTGAAGAAGAAGCGGAAGAAGCCCCAGGCGTTGGTCTGGACGGGCGGCGTCTCGTTGGTGCCGTACATGTTGATCTGCATAACGTACGCGTCCGCGTTCGCCGTTGACGCCGGTACGAGCGCGGCCGGCGTGGCGACGACGGCGAAGACCAGAAGCCCGGTGAGAAGTCGACTGAACAAGGCATCCTCCGCAGATTTAATGCTTCAAATTTACTCCAGTCTTCTCTTGTGATCAGGGGAATTCTTCAGCCGGGATATGACCCTGAGTCCTTCTGATGTTTTCCTGATGCCTTCCTTCCGAATCGCGGACGAACTTAGGGGTTTTTCCCTATGGAGAGGCCTGCTGCTCCGACCGTATTCTCCGCGTGTCAGATATGGAAACCTTCTCGAACCCCGACAGCAACTGCCGCCACCACTGGCTCTTGGGCCAGCCGGAAGGGGGCGCCATCCGCGCCCGCTGCAAAATCTGCGGTGACGAGAAGGTTTACCCGGCGGTCCTGGATGACCTGGACCCCGGTATCGACCCTGAGGCACGCCATTCCCCTGTAGGCGTGGCGACGGCCGCCGGCGGGGCGCGGCCGTCGTCCGTCGCCTTGCCGAAGAGTCGAGAAACGCGATAATAGGGCCACCGGCTGCTTTTGTGGCTTCGAAAGCAGCCCAAAGACCCACGTAAGGAGAACTATCGAGTGAATCGCTCCCCCGCCGGCTCGATAACGGCCCGCTCTGAGAGCGGCCCAAACCGCACTGCTACAGCGCAGGTGATCCGCGTCATGATCGCCGACGACCACGCGGTCCTGCGCACTTCGCTGCGCTATCTGCTCGAGGCGCAACCCGGCATCGAGGTGCTGGGCGAGGCGTCCAACGGCCGCGAAGCCGTCGATCTCGCCGAGAAGCTGCAACCTGACGTCGTCCTCATGGACACGATCATGCCCGGCCTCAACGGCATCGAGGCAACGCGCCAAATCCGACGCCGCCTGCCCAAGACCAAGGTCCTCATGCTTACCGGCTACCTCGAGGACGAGCACGTCGCCGGTGCCCTCAAAGCGGGCGCTTCCGGCTACGTCGTCAAGAAGTCGGAGCTGGACGAGTTGCTGCTCGGTATTCAGGCCGTGCACCGCGGCAACCCGTACTTCAGCTCCAGCATTGGCGACGGCGACCTGACCGACTACCTCTGGCAGCTCAAGAGCAACGCCGGGCGTACGGGCTACGACCTGCTCACCAGCCGCGAACGCGAGGTGCTGCAGCTCATCGCTGAGGGTGCGTCCAACCAGCGCATCGCCCAGGATCTGTACATCAGCGTCAAGACGGTCGAGGCCCATCGGGCCCACATCATGACCAAGCTGCACGCGAAGAACCGCACCGACCTTATCCGTTACGCCATCCGCAAGGGTCTGGTCGGTCTCGACAACGTGCCGATCGAAGCAGCGGAAGACTAACCCCAGCCCCGACTCGTCGGGGAGCTGATCGTCGAATAAGGAGGTCCCGCTTCGTCGGGGCAGGGATAGCTATGGACTTTGAGGAGCCTTCGATGAAGTCACACGAGATGCCATCGCGCCGCTCGGCCCAGAAGGAGATTCGCGCCACCTTCATCAGCCGCCTGGAGCGCCTGATTCGCATGCGGCGCGACTACCGCGAGGACCTCAACCCGCTGGGCATCCGCCTCCTGGACCGCGCCATCGAGGCGACCTACCAGGACTGTCTCGACTATGGCATCGGCGACAAGGCCCGCATCATCCTGGCCGGCTTCGTCCCCGCCGGCGACGGCAACTAGGCCCGTCATGGCGCGCGTGCTCGTTGTCGATGACGAGCCGGTGGTGCGAGCTCTGATCTGCGCCGGCCTCGAGCAGGAGAGCCTGCAGGTCACGGCCGTCGAGGATGGCGCTACCGCCTTCCAGAGCATCGAGACCTCTCCCCCCGACCTCGTCCTGGTCGACGTCGGCTTGCCCGGCATGAACGGCTGCGAGGTGCTGCGGCGCCTGCGGGCCGACCCGGCTACGGCCGCGATCCCCGTCCTGCTGCTCACCGGCCTGGAGCCGCCGGAAGACGCCGGCGCCGATGGCGTGGTGCAGAAACCGTTCACGCTGGAGACGCTGCGCGAAAGCGTTGCGACGCGTCTGAGAAAATAAGGCGTTTCCAGCTAATTCCTGCCCTACCTGCTGCCGATACTTAGCCAGTAGGAGAGAGCGCCGTCTGAACGACCAGACAACGGCGCTTCACTGTGCAGCATGCTGATTCTTACTCGTAAGATTGACCAGGCGATCGTGATCCAGGGCAACATCCAGGTCGTCGTTCTGGGCGTGGAGCGTGATCGCGTCAAGCTCGGCATCGCCGCCCCGGCTGAGGTGACCGTGTTGCGCGAAGAGCTCGCGCAGGAAGACGACCAGAACGCCCCCAGCCCGCTGCGTCGGCGTCCGGTCAAGAGCACGATCCCAGCCACGGACGGCAGCCTCGCGCTCAAGCCGCAGCCGCGCAACGAATAGTCGGCCGTCCTCCAGGGACGATCGAGTCGAAGCCCTTCGATGGCGGAGGGCTTTCTTGTTGCCTTGAATATCGTGTGCTTTAGGCGGAAGAGGGTGAGATGCCGGCGTGGCCCGGGCCGTGCATGAGGCGGAAGCGAGGCCCTTCCTCCACGAGCGGCTCGATACGGGTCTGGATGCCGCCAAGGCGAATCGACTCGTCGGCTGCTGCGATGGTCGAGAGCCCGCCGACCCAGAGCTTTGCCTCGTCCTGGGCAAGCGATGCCTTCAGCGTTGCGTCCAGGAAGGCGAGGCACTGCTGCCGCGCCAGCTCCTCCCGTGTTGGCACCGGGCAGGAGAGCCAGCGGGCCGAAGGAGATGTCTTGGCGCGCGCCTCGTCCGTCACCAGCCGCATGGGCACGCTCGAGTTGAGTTCATCGATGAACGCCTTGCGCACGTCCGAGGCGATCATCGTCTCGCGGCGGTCGATCGCCTCACCGGAGCCGACCTGGAGGAAGGCTTGCAGATCCTTGAAGGCCAGCGTCAGCGACATGTGCTCCGAGGTATTGCGTGTTGGACTGGTGATGCCGGTGGCGCTCACGCTGGACGGCGTCTCGCCGACGACGCTCATGATGAGGCCGATCGACTCGATCAGCGACCAGCGTGTCTCGATCGTCGAAACTGACTCCGTGAGCAGCGTCTCCTGACGGATGTAGCGCGGCCGCCAGGTCGAATCTGTCTCCAGCAGGCCGGCCACGAAGTGATAGCCGGGGTGGTAGCGCCGCTCGCTCCACAGGAACAGCGACTGCGCCTGACGCCGTTCCTCAAAGAGGCCTGCCAGGCGGTCCTCGCTGAACTGTGACGGCGTCGTGATCAACAGGTGCCGCCCGGCACTGATGGCCTGGCGCGCGATGTTCAGGGCGGAAGGGACCTCGCCGAGGACGATCGGGCTGCGGTCTTCGTCATCCATCTCGAAGGTGCGCCGCAACCGGAAGCCGGCGTTGGTCAGCACATCGCTGCACGCGCGCGCCGCCACACCGCCGCCGATGATCGTCATGTCGATCACTCAGGCTGCCTCGGCCAGTTCGTCGGTGAGCGCGCCGCGCAGGCGCCGGATGGCGCGATGACGCAGCTGGGATGCTCTCGATTCCGAGATCGCCATGGCGCTGCCGATGCTCTTCAGGGACTGCGATTCGATGTAGTAGAGACGGATGATCTCCCGCTCGCGCTCCGGCAGGTTTTCGATTGCCTTGAGTAGCTGACCGCGCAGGAGCTCGCGGTGGGTGACGGAATGCGGGTCGACGCCGGGGTCGTCATCGGCCATCTCGACGAGCTTCTCCGTGGAGCCGTTCGTTGTCAGGTCGGCCAGGCTCTCCAGCGACAGGACGCGGATGCTGGTGGCCTGAACAGCGCTGAGCAACTCGCCCAGCGGAATGCGGAGCTTCGCGGCCAGCTCTGCCTTCGTCGGCGTGCGGCCCAGTTCCGCGTACAGGGCGCTGAGCGCCTTCTCGATGTCGGAGGACATCTTCTGCAGCGAGCGCGGCAGCGGATGCGCGGCCCGCAGGGCGTCGAGGATGGCGCCGCGGATACGAGGCAGGGCGTAGGTGGAGAACTTGGCGCCGCGATTTGGGTCGTAGGTGCGATGTGCTTCTAGCAGGCCCTGGACGCCGCAGCTGACCATGTCCTCGTACTGCAGGATGCTGGATTGGCTGGCGCCGGCCGTCACGCGATTGACGGCGTGGCGGACCAACGGCATGTAATCCTGCACCGTCTTTGTCAGCTCTTCCTCGCTCGACTGGGGCGAGGGAACCGTCTCCGGTACGTACAAGTCCTCGGGCAGGGCGTCGCTATCGAGGTCGAAAACATCCTCGGGTTCGGGATGTGCGTCAGTTGCTTCTGCGGCAATCGTTGACAAGGGCCGTCTCCTCCACGCGGAACTGGTGACTAGTTGTTCCAACTCGGCCAGTATCGCTTGCGAGGCGTGAACCTCCCATGAGGGATTCCCGTAGCGGTAGGGACGCGTTCGCCTAATCGCCACTCATCTTCTGCTAATCTCGGCCGGGAAGTTACCCATCTTCGGCCCCGCCGGTTTGGACAGCAGGGCACTCCATATGAGACGATCAGACGGTATGCCGCCGCTTCTCGCAGATGGCTGCGAAGTCAATGAAGGTCTGAAAGCTCGCTTCTCCAAGTGCAAGGGAGCACCTATCGGGCTCTGCGTGTACTGTGGCCGTACCTTCTGCGCCGATCACGGCGAGGTCCGCGACCACGGCGAGGAGATCTGCAGCCGCAAGAATTGCGTGGCCAAGCGCGACGATCTTCGCGTCCATCTGCAGTACAAGGACTTCGTCGTCTCTCGCAACGGCGGCGGCAAGTGCGGCCTGCCGGACTGCGACCAGCTGCCGGAAGGCCAGTGCGCTCGCTGCCGCGCCTACTTCTGCTATCGCCACCTCGAGACGCATGAGGAGATAACAGGCAGCGGCCTGGAGCAGGTTTCGCGTATGGCCACCCTTTGCTCCCACTGCTGGGAGCGCCGCCCGATCTGGACCCGTGTATAGTCCAGCGCCGATCAGATGTGCTACTGTCTAAGCGCGCCTGGCGGGAGCGCAATCCTTACTCCGTAATGGAGGAGGGAGGGCACCATGACTCTCGCATCCCAAACGATCTCCGACGGCGCTGACGCACAGCTTCCGCAATCGTCTCCTGCTTCGACATCTTCGCCGGCATCGACGACCGTCGCCTTGCTGCGCCTCGCCGATCTGGTTGGTGTCGGCCTGATCCGCGTCGACCGCGCTTCTCTCTGTTGGCCGATCAACGAATCCGGAGCTTCGTTCCTCAAGGCGCTCGGCGGCGCTCCCGGCGGCCTCGCGCCGCAAGCGGTCAAGGAGGCCATGAGCTTCGACGGCAAGGCGCCCAAAGCGATCGAAGCGCCGCTCACTGCCGACTCGCGTCACATCTCCGCCGCTGCCGTGCCGGATTTCGGCGGCGGTATCGTCGCGCTGCGCGACCACACGGACGAGCGTCTCCTGCAGGAGCGCCTGCTGCAGTCGGAGAAGATGGCCAGCGTCGGCCAGCTCGTCTCCGGCGTGGCGCACGAGCTCAACAACCCGCTCACCGGCGTGATGGGCTTCGCGCAGTTGCTGCTGGCGCGGGAGCTGGACGATACCGTGCGGACCCAGATACAGACTATCTACGGCGAGGCGGAGCGCGCTGCCAAGATCGTGCAGAATCTGCTCTCCTTCGCGCGCCGGCGCCGTCCCACGAAAGAGATGTGCGACGTCAACGCGCTGCTGCAGCGGGTGCTGGAGCTGCGCAGCTACGACTTCACGATCCGCAACATCGGCCTCGACATGACCCTCGATACACGTATGCCGAAGGTCTGGGCCGACCCGGACCAGGTGCAGCAGGTCTTCTTCAACCTGATCAAGAACGCCGAGCAGGCCATGATCGAGGGCCACGGCGGCGGCAAGCTTACCGTGATCACGCATGGCACGCCGGAAGGCGTACGCGTCTCGATCGCCGATGACGGCCCCGGCATCCCGCCGGAGGCGCAGCGGCGCATCTTCGATCCCTTCTTCACGACGAAAGAGGCGGGCGAGGGCACCGGTCTGGGTCTGACGATCTGCTACAGCATCATCGACGAGCACGGCGGCCGCATCTGGACCGAGAACGCTCCTTCCGGCGGCGCCGTCTTTACCATCGACCTGCCCCTCAGCAGTGGCGATGAGCGCGAGATTGAGACGCGCCCCGGCGGTGCGGCCGGCGACGTCAACCTGCCGCCTGCCATCAGCGGCCGCCGTATCCTGGTCGTGGACGACGAAGAGAGCATTCGGCTGCTGCTGCATGACATCCTGCGCCTCGACCGTCACGCCGTGACGCTGGCCCGCAGCGGCCTCGAGGCGGCCGAACTGGTGGCGCAGGAAAGCTTCGATGTGATCATCACCGACATGAAGATGCCGGGCCTCGATGGCGCCTCGTTCTATCGCCAGGTGCGCGAACGCGACCCGGAGCAGGCGCGGCGCATCGTCTTCATCACAGGCGATACGGTCAGCCCGGACACGCGCGCCTTCCTGCAGCGCGTCGACAACCCGGTACTCTCGAAGCCCTTCAAGATCGGCCCCCTGCGCGACGCCATCGAGCTCGTCCTCAGCAGCTAGCCGTCAGCGCGACCCCCTCTTGTCATGCTGAGCGCAGCGAAGCATCTTCCGCTCATCACTCGGTACGGATATCGAAGGCTTCGCGCGGGCAACGCGGCCGGAGCGTCGTGAGAACCACGCGGCCTGCGTTGTCTTAGCCGCGCAAGTGCTGTGGACGATGCATCGTTGAATTGCCGGGGATGCTTCGCGCTCTCAGCATGACAGGACGTGAATCATTCCCAGCGCGTGGCAAGACGTATATCGGGGCGTGACCGGGCTCAGATCAAGATGGCGTCGTCTTGAGGTAAGCGTGGGTCGGCAGGCCGCCGTAGGCCCAGGCGCGCAGGATCGTCTCGTCGTGCGGGAACGCCAGGTCTGGCAGCGCGTCCGGCGGGAACGCTGCGACCTCGAAGCACTCGTCGCCGGCTTCCATGACGCCGCCGACGATCGAGCCCGCGTAGGCGATGAAGATCGTGCGCTCGCCCTGCGTCGAGTAGACGCCGAGCAGGCGATCGATGCGCACCTTGAGGCCCGTCTCTTCCTCGACCTCGCGCACAGCGGCGTCTTCCAGGATCTCGCCTACGTCGACGAAGCCGGAGGGGAAGGACCAGCAGCCCATCTTCGGCTCGTGGTTGCGCTTGCCGAGCACGATGCGCCCGTTGCCGTCATCCACGACGACCCCGACCGCGACTTTCGGGTCCTCGAAGTGCACCGTCTCGCAGTTGGGGCAGACGGCCCGCATCTTGCCGAACGCGAGGCGTTCTTCGACTGCCGTGCCGCATTGCGTGCAGTAGCTCACCATGACGTATTCAGTGTACCCGAGTCGTGAAGGGCGGGGCCGTTTGGGTGAAGCTGAGCGCAGGGCGGGAGAGCGCTGTCATGCTGAGCGCCGCGAGGCATCTCCCTCGGACAACGCTTCTTGCTGACGCTAACGCTTCTCGGTAACCGTTGCCCCTGGCCTCTCCCGTTTTTGGGCTCGGCTAGTACGCAACGTGGTCAGTCGGGGGCCAGATTCTTCGCTTCGCTCAGAATGACGACGTCGTCGGTGGCGGCCGGCATCTAGTACGGCAGCTGGACGCGTCGGAAGGGCTCGATGTAGCGCCCCTCAGGCGTCTTCCACACCTCCAGCATGCGGCGGATGAAGTCCTCACTGAACTGCGAGGTGTGGGCGCGCAGCGCCGCCACCTTCGTCTCGATTGCGTCGGTGATGTCCACCTGGTGGTTGGCTTTGTCGCCCGTCCAGATGTAGATGTTGCGCACCTTGTGCGGCTGCAGGCCCTCGCGGATGTGCTCCGGGAAGTTGAGGCGGTCGCGCGCCGCGGGATAGATCGCGTCGACCGCCGTGAGGCCGGTGGCGCGGTGGTCGCTGTGGTTGATGAAGGCGTCGTTGATGATGATCGACTCCGGGTCGTGCGTGAAGACAGCGCTGGGGCGGAGCTGCCGGATCAGCCGCACGACGTCGCCGAGGAACTGCCGGTTCGGCGTCAGCTCGCCGTCTTCGTTGTCGAGGAAGAAGACGTCCTTCACGCCGAGGATCTGGGCGGCGTCGCGCTGCTCCTGGCGGCGCATCTCGATCAGCTGCTGCGGCGTGATCGACTCGTCGTCGCTGCCCTTGGCGCCGTTGGTGCAGACCAGGTAGAAGAACTCCCAGCCCTGCTGCGTCCAGAGATGGACGGTGCCGGCGGCGCCGAAGTCGGCGTCGTCTGGGTGGGCGGCGATGACGAGGGCGCGCTTCTCGCCCTCGTCCGCTTCAGGGGCCAGGTGCGAGAGGCCTTCGAGGTTTGAGGTCATGATCGATCTCTTAGCTAGGAGCAATCAGCCGTCAGGCGACAGCCTTCATTTCATTCTGGCATCGTCATCGTCTTGATGCGAGGCATGCCGGTCGGAGGGATGCAGTCGTAGGGACGCAGCTTCAGCTCCGTCCCCCACGGGTTCGTCGTCGTGTGACATGGCGTTGTCTAGATGTCGATCTCGCCCACGAGCGCCGCAATTACCTTCCCCGCGGCCTTCGTGCCGTCGGCCGGCTGACCGTTTGCTTCGATGCGCAGCCGGCCGCTCGCCAGGGCCTGCGTGACGGCGCCCTGGATCAGCGCTGCGGCACGGGGCTCACCAAGGTGCTCCAGCATCTGTGCTGCAGTCAGCACCTGCGCGATGGGGTTGGCGCGGTCCTGGCCGGCGATGTCCGGCGCCGAGCCGTGGATGGGCTCGAAGTAGGCCGGGCCGTCGCCGATGTTGCCGGAGGGGCAGAGGCCGATGCCGCCGACGGTGCCGCCGCCCAGATCGGAGAGGATGTCGCCGAGGAAGTTCTCCATTACCAGCACGTCGAACGTCTGCGGCCGCATGACCAGCGCCTGCGCCGCCGCGTCGGCGTAGACGTACTCGCGTTCGACGTCGGGGTAGCGCTCTGCTACCTCGTCGTACACGCGGCGGAAGAAGGCGTGCGATGCCAGCACGTTGCTCTTGTCGACGCAGGTGACGCGCCGCTTGCCGTCCGAGGGCGCGCCGTTGCGCTTGCGGGCCAGCTCGAACGCGTAGCGCACCACGCGCTCCGTGCCTTTGCGGGTGATCAGCATCGTGTCGGCCATCGCCTGGTCGGTGCCGATGCCTTTGCCGCGCGAGAGGTACATGCCCTCCGTGTTCTCACGCACGATCACGTAGTCGATCTCGCCGGGCTTTGCCTTGATCGGCGCCTCGACGTTGGGCAGCAGCCTGATGGGTCGCACGTTGGCGTAGGTATCGAGACCGATGCGCAGCACGCCGCCGAGCATGCCGGCCTCGGTACCGTCCGGCAGGCGTACGTCCGGCAGGCCTACCGGTCCCTTCAGCGTCGCGTCGGCTTCGCGGATCGCCTGCAGGCTGGCCGGACGCAGCTGTGTGCCCTCGCGCTCGTACAGGGCCGCGCCGCCTTCGTGGAAGTCGAAGTCGAATCGCAAGTTCAGGCGCGTCGACGTGGCGTCGAGCACGGCCAGCGTGGCATCGACGATTTCGGGGCCGATGCCGTCGCCGCGCAGGACGACGATGCGGTAGGAACGGTGGTTCTCGCTCATGCGTCGCCCGCAATCCTATCACCGGCGGTGGCTTCGGATGAGGGCGCCTGGCATATGAAATGCGTAGGCGAAGACTATGCTTTTTCGCCCGCAAACCCTACGGAACCGGTGAACAACGGCCGACCCTTATGCAGGTCATTGAGATGCAGGAACGACTCGAATCCTTCCTCGCGCCTTTCCGACGAGAACCGGATCAGACGAAGCTCCTGATTCGCGTTGGACTCGCCGGCCCCCTCGTCATCACCGTCTGGAATCTGGCCGGCGTGCTGGTCATTAGCAACATCGTCGTCAGTCTCGTTTCGTTGCTGCTGATGCTGATTTACGGCGCTGCGATGCTCGTCATGGTGACGAGTATCATGACCGAGGACGAGCGGTGGCAGGCCGACTCAGAAGCGAACTCGCGCCGGCTGGGACGCCGTCTCAGCAAACCTCAGGCGTCAGACCCTGAGCCTGTCGCCGTCTCCGAGGCGAAGGTCACCAGTCTGCGGCAGGATTCCCCGGGCAGCTTCCAGCAGGTGCACTTCATGCTTCACTTCCAGGAAGAGGTGGCGCGCGCCCGGCGCGAGGGGCTGGAAATCAGCCTCGTGTGGTTGGAGGTCAACCTGCCGGGCGGCGGCTCGTCTCTGCCCCGAACCGAGAAGATGGCAGTCGAAGTGGCGCACCTGCTCGTCAGTCAGGCGAAGACCATCGGCCAGCAGTTCAACCTCAACTCGAACGAGTATGTCTTCACGCTGCCGGCCCACAACCAGGAGATGGCCCACGCTTTCGTCAGCAAGCTGGTGCAGGCGCTGGGCAACTACTGGTGCAACTGCGGCATCGCGACCTACCGCGTCGATGGCACCGACGGCGAATCGCTCTTCCGTCGCGCCCGCCAGCTGTGCCGCGAATCGGCCAGCGACAACTCGACGCCCGGCCCCCGCGGCTTCGCCCGCAGCGCCTCCTGATTCTCTAGACCGTAACCGTCAGCCCTGCAGGTGCGAGGCCAGCGTCTCGAGGATGTCCTCGATGCTGGGGTTCGGGTCGCGCGACGTGAGCTGGCCTAACGGCGTCGAGTGGATGAAGCGGTACATGTCGGCGGCGCCCTGCAGGATCAGTGGCGTCATGCCAATATCCTCGAACGTCTTCGCGATCTCCTCCATCTCGCCCACCCAGCGGTGCGCCTTGTGCGGCATGCCCGGGATGGTGCGCTTCTCTGCCGCGGCGACCGGGCTGGACTCGTGCTCGCCGGCCAGCGCGTCTCCCAGGCCCATGGCGCGTGCCGCGACCAGCAGCTCGGTCCACAGCGCGATCGTGCCCTTGGTCGAGGCCGCGTAGACCATCTTCAGGCCGGACGCTTGACCGATGTTCGGCCCCACGACGCGTACGTTGATGCCGTGCTGGGCCATGCGCTCGAAGGTGCTCGTGTCCGGGCCGGAGCAGTAGAAGCGGCTGGCGCGGTCCCGGATCGGCGGGCCGCCGATGATGCCGGCGTCGACGAAGGTGGCGCCGGTCTGCGAGATGATCTTCTCGATCTCGCCGACGGTGCTGGGCGCGATCGCGTTGCAGTCGGCGTAGACCGGCGACGTCCCCGTGCGCCGGATGGCGGCGGCGACGTGCTCTGCCAGATCGAGCGCGGATGAAGGGACGACGATCGACAGTAGCAGGTCGACCGTAGATACGAGCTCGTCCAGGCTCTCGGTGTCGATGAAGCCGGCTTCGGCCGCGATCTGACGGGTGAGGTCGCTGCGGCCGGCCAGGCAGGTGTAGACCTCCGCGCCGTTCTCGTGCAGCAGGGCGCCGGTGCCGCCGCCCATGTCGCCGGGGCTGAGGATGCCGACCTTGAGGGAGGATGGGTTCATGGAGCAGTCTCCGTTCCTGTGAAGCTGAAGACGCGCCGGGCGCTGAAGGGCGCCATCGCGACGCGGTTTGACGGCTCTTAGATTACCAACATGCGCCAAGCTGGGCGACGAAGCGTTGCGTTTGCCTATAATTGATCTTGGGTATGAGGCCAGAGGGCCTCCGGGAGGTTGGATAGGATGAACAGCGCTTTGAAGACGGCGCTATTGTTGGGCGCTCTGACCGGTCTGTTGGTCGGTCTGGGCTACGTGCTGGGTGGGGCCGGCCTGGCGCTGATCGCGCTCATTTTCGCGGCCGTGATGAACTTCGTCGCCTACTGGTTCTCGGACAAGCTGGCGCTGCGCATGGCCGGCGCGCACGAGGTGACGTCAGAGCAGGAGCCGCGCCTGCACGCCATCGTGGCAGAGGTGGCGCAGCTGGCCGGCGTGCCGAAGCCGAAGGTCTTCGTCGTGCAGAACGAGTCGCCGAACGCCTTCGCGACGGGCCGCAACCCGCAGCACGCGGTCGTCGCCGTCACGACGGGCATTCAGCGCATCCTGACGGAGCGTGAGCTGCGCGCCGTGATCGGCCACGAGATGGGCCACGTCAAGAACCGCGACATCCTCACCAGCTCGATTGCGGCGACGATCGCCGGTGCGATCAGCTACATCCAGACGATGCTGATGTGGGGCGCGCTGTTTGGCGGCGGCTTCGGCATGGGCGGCGGCCGCGACCGCAACGGCGGCAACATCATGATCGCCTTCCTGGCGTCGATCGTCGCGGCCTTCGCGGCGGTGATCCTGCAGATGGCGCTTTCACGCACGCGCGAGTTCGCCGCCGACAAGAGCGGCGCCGAGTACCTGCACGACCCGGAGGCGCTGGCCAGCGCTCTCTCGAAGCTGCAGAGCGGCGTGCAGATGCGGCCCATGGCAGAGAAGGCCGGCGCGCAGGCGACCGCGTCGCTGTACATCGTGCACCCCTTCGCCGCGACGGGCGGCTTCGGCAACCTGTTCTCGACGCACCCGCCGATTGAGGAGCGCATCCGCCGCCTGCACCGCATGGCGGAGACGATGCAGTAGTCGGCCCGCAGAGCACGAAAGAAGAGGCCCCGAACAACGGGGCCTCTTCTGTTGTTATGGAGTGAGTCGTTGTCATTCTGAGCCACAGGCGAAGAATCTCCTCCGACATTGGGCGCCGAGCTTGCACCAACGGCTCTCTCCCGGCTGGCCCCGGACGTTCCAGTGCTAGCCTTCACGAATGTCGAAACTCCGCCCGAAGGAGATGCTTCGCTGTCGGCGATTTGGTTGAGCCGCAGACCTCTTAGAGCTGAGTGCCGTCTTGCGGCGGCCGCTCAGCATGACACGGAGCAGGTTCGGTCATCGCCGCTGCCAGCATCGCTTGGCTATACTTCACGTGAAGCGAGGCCACCCGAACATGCAGAGCGATTGCCTCTTCTGCCGCATGAGCAGCGGCGAGATCCCCGTCGAGAAGGTCTACGAGGACGACCGCGTCTTCGCGATTCGCGACATCAACCCGCGGGCGCCGGTGCACGTCATGATCATCCCGAAGGAGCACATCGCCAGCGCGCGAGAGCTGACGGAGGCGCGGGCGACGCTGCTGTCGCACATGGTGCAGACCGCCAACCAGGTCGCGGCCTCAGAGGGCGTGGCCGATTCGGGCTATCGCCTCACGTTCAACGTCGGCGAAGACGGCGGCCAGACGATCCTGCACCTGCATCTCCACCTGTTGGGCGGCCGGCGCCTGGGACCGGAGGCTTGAGATGACCGTCGAGACGCAAATGCGGGCCCTGGGCGAAGCCGTCGAGGCGCTGCCGCAGTGGCTCAGCAACCACATCCACCGCGTCGAGGATGAGGCTGTGCGCCTGGCCCAGCGCTTCGGCGAGGACGTCGAGCGCGCTCGCATGGCGGCGCTGGGCCACGACCTCGTGCGCCACAAGAACGACGCCGAGCTGCTGGCCCTCGCCGCCGAGTACGAGATCGAGCCTGACGAGATCGAGCTGCGCTCCCCGATCCTGATCCACGGCCCGGTGGCTGCCCGCATGCTGATGCGCGACTACGAGCTCGAGGACGACGACGTCATCGCCGGTGTCGACTGCCACACGACGGCGCGGCCCAACATGGAGCGCATCGAGAAGGTGCTCTTCGTGGCGGATAAGATCGAGCCGCACAAGCTGCGCCGCAACCCCGTTCTGCAGGAGGTCTACGACCTGGCAGAGACCGACCTCGACGCCGCGGTCGTACGCTTCCTCGACATGCGCATCGACGAGGCCATGCAGAAAGATGGTCTCATCCACCCTCTGCTGATCGAGGCTCGCAACCAGCTCCTCATGGCGCGTTCGCCGCAGCCCGAGCTGCGAACCTCGGTCCGCGAGATTCCGTAGACGCCCGACCAGCGGTTTCTAGGATGGCGACGCGGCCCCCCGTCATCGTGAGGAGCGCCAGCGACGAAGCAATCTCGGGCCTCACGGACCGCCCTGCCGCCGGATGGTGCGTCGTCCGGGGGAGATTCTTCGCTGCGCTCAGAATGACCGTCGAGTGGCCCTCACTCTTCGGCGCACGGTGCTTCGTTTCCCTTGTCGCGCTGGGGCGCGAGGACTAAAATCGCAACCACTCCGCGAAATTCCCCCGGGAGGTTCGTGTTTTGAAGCAGTACGCCACAGACAAGATCAGGAACCTGGTACTCCTCGGCCACGGCGGCACCGGCAAGACTTCGCTTGCTGAGGCCGCCCTTTTCGTAAGCGGCGCGATCGGCCGCCTGGGTCACGTCGAAGAAGGCACCACCGCCTCCGACTTCGACCCGGACGAGATCAAGCGCAAGATCAGCATCAACACCGCGCTGCTGCCGGTCGAATGGCGAGACCACAAGATCAACCTGATCGACGCCCCTGGCTACGCTGACTTCATCGGCGATGCCTGCAGCGGCCTGGCCGCGGCCGATGCCGCCCTCGTCGTCGTATGCGCCGCCTCCGGCGTGCAGGTTGGCACCGAGACGGCCTGGGACATGCTCAGCGAGCGCCATCTGCCGCGCGCCGTCTTCATCAACCGCCTCGACCGTGAGAACGCCGACTTCGACGAGACGCTGAGCCAGGTGCAGTCCGAGCTCAGCCACCGTTGCGTGGCGGTCGAGATCCCGATCGGCAGCCAGGACACCTTCGAGGGCGTCGTCGACCTGGTCACGCAGAAGGCGTTCATGGGTGATCAGGCGACGCCGGCCGATGTGCCCGCCGATATGGCTGGTCGCGTCGAAGAGCTGCGCGCTCAGCTGCTCGAGGCCGTCGCCGAGAACGACGAGGAGCTGCTCGACAAGTACCTCGAGAGCGCCGATCTCTCCGAGGACGAGATCCGCCGCGGCCTGGCCCTCGGCTTCGCTGCCGGCGACCTCTACCCCGTGTTCAGCGGCTCGGCGACGCGCGAGATCGGCGTCAGCCGCTTCCTGGACACCGTGACCGAGTTCTTTCCCTCGCCTGCGGACCACAAGGTCGCAGCCAACGAGGGCGAAAAGCAGGTTGAGCTCTCGCCCGACCCGGACGGCCCGCTGGCCGCACAGGTCTTCAAGACGACGGCCGACCCCTTCGTCGGCAAGCTGACCTTCCTGCGCGTCTTCTCCGGCACGCTCAAGGCCGACTCTCACGTCTGGAACGCGAACAAGGGCGTCGACGAGCGCGTCGGCCAGCTGTTCGTGGTGCGCGGCAAGAACCATGAGCCGGCTCAACAGCTCGTCGCAGGCGACATCGGCGGCGTTGCCAAGCTGAGCGAAACGCTTACCGGCGACACGCTCTGCGTCAAGGAGCATCAGGTCACGCTGCCGCCGATCGAGTTCCCAGAGCCGATCTTCAGCGTCGCGCTCTACCCCCACTCGAAGGCGGACACGGAGAAGATGAGCGCCGCGCTGGCCCGCATCACCGAGGAGGACCCGGTGCTGAGTGTGCACCGCGACCCCGACACTGGCGAGACGGTGCTGTCCGGCATCGGGGAGACGCACATCGAGAGCGCCTGCGAGAAGATGAGGCGCAAGTTCGGCGCGGACGTGGTACACGAGACGCCGCGCGTCCCCTATCGCGAGACGCTGACTCTGCACGCCAACGCCGAGCACACGCACAAGAAGCAGAGCGGCGGCCACGGCCAATACGCCAAGGTGACGCTGGAGATCGAGCCTTTGCCGCGTGGCAGCGGCTTCGAGTTCGTCAACAAGGTCGTCGGCGGCTCTGTGCCGAGGCAGTACATTCCGGCCGTCGAGCAGGGCGTCGAGGAGGCGCTGCGCGAGGGCATCCTGGCGCACAACCCGGTCGTCGACGTGCGCATCAGCCTGGTCGATGGCAAGGAGCATCCGGTCGACTCGTCGGAAATGGCGTTCAAGCTGGCAGGCGCCCAGGCAGTGAAGGCAGGCGCCCTCAAGGCGAAGCCCGTGCTGCTGGAGCCCATCGTCAACGTGCGTGTGCGCGCGCCGGAGGCCTACACCGGCGACCTGGTCAGCGACCTCAACGGCAAGCGCGGCCACGTGCTCGGCATTTCGCCGGACGAGAAGGTGACCGTGATCGATGCGCAGGTGCCGCTGGCCGAGATCCAGCACTACGCGACGGACCTGCGCTCGCTGACGCAGGGCCGTGCCAGCTTCGAGCTCACCTTCGACCACTACGCGGAGGTCCCGGACCACGTCGCGAAGAAGGTCATCGACACCGCCGCTGCGGCCGCCAACGAGCACTAGGGCGTCGTCAGCGCAAAGCTACGAGCAAAGAGAAGCGCCCTCATCAACTGAGGGCGCTTCTCTTTGTCTTCGCGTGCGTCGACGGTCGAAAGCTGACCGTCGAATGGCTAATCCGTCTTCGACGTCTTGACTTCCGCTTTGAGCTCGCTGAGCGTCTTGTGGTAGCGCTCCAGGCGCTCTTCCAAGTCCTTCTTCATCTCCAGCATCGCAGCGAGCTTCGTGCCGATGATGTCGTGCTGGCGCTGGGTGATCTCGATGCGCTTCTGGACGCGCTTGAGTCGCTCGCCGGTCTCCAGGTCGGGGCGATAGGTGGCGCGTAGCTCTTCGCGCACCTCTTCCGCTTCCACCATCTCCTTGATCTCGGCCAGTGTGAGGCCCAGCAGGCTCTGCAGGCGCTTGATCTGCTCGACGCGGGCTACATCGTTCTCGGAGTACAGACGAAAGCCGCCGTCCATGCGCGTGGGTGGCTTCAGCAGACCGCGCTCCTCGTAGAACCGGAGAGTGCGCTGCGTCACGCCGGTGCGATCGGCGACTTCGCCGATCTGCAGGCAGGGCTCGTCGTGTTGTGCTTCTGCCATCACGAATAGAATATACCTATCTTTAACGTGCGCGGCAAGGTTTAGCGCTGATCGATCACGGTTCGTTTACAGTCGCCGGGAGCAGATCAGGTGCCGGCTCAATGGTGACGCAGCGACGGCCGAACCACAAGTGCGCCTGCACATCGCGCTTGGAGGGATCCTGCGGCTATACTGGCCCGGCTGCATTACGACGATTTGCTGGTTGGAGGTAAGCATGGATTTCGCGCTCGGCGAAGCCCACAGGCTCGTACAGGAAACTGCCCGCAGGGTGGCGAAAGAGGTCATCGCACCGCGCGCCGCCGAAATCGACGAGGCCGGTGTCTATCCGAACGACGTCTTCCAGGCGTTCCGTGAGGTGGAGCTGCTGGGGCTGGGCTTCCCGGAGCAGTACGGCGGCAGTGGCGCAGGGATCCTCGCCATGGCGCTGGCCATCGAAGAGGTCGCCAAGTACTGCTGCTCCTCTGGTCTCATGCTACTGCTCACTCAGCTGCCGACGCGTCCCATCTTGCTCGGCGGCACCGAGGAGCAGAAGCAGCGGTGGCTGCCGCCGGTGGCGCGTGGCGAGATGAAGGCTGCCTTTTGTCTGACCGAGCCCTCGGTGGGCTCGGACGCCGCCAACATGCGTACCCGTGCCGTCAAGGACGGCAACGACTACGTGCTCAACGGCGAGAAGATCTACATCTCCGGCGGTACCGTCGCCGATTACTGCACCGTCTTCGCCAAGACGGATCCTTCTGCCGGGGCGCGCGGCGTTTCGGCCTTCATAGTCCCGACCGACACGCCCGGCTTCAGCGTGACGCGGACGGATCACAAGATGGGCGTCAACGGCGTGCCGACGGCGCACTTCGCCCTGCAGGACGTGCGCGTGCCGAAAGAGAACCTGGTCGGCGGCGAAGCGGGCGAAGGCCGCGGCTTCAACTACGCCATGCTGACCCTGAACTCGATGCGCCCGCTGGTCGGCGCGCGCGGTCTCGGCCTGGCAGAAGGCGCGACGAGCTACGCCCTCGAGTACGCCCGTAACCGCGAGGCGTTCGGCGCCTCGATCACGGAGCTACAGGCGATCCAGTTCATGTTCGCGGAGATGGTCATGGCCATCGAGTCGTCGCGGCTGCTCGTTTACCAGGCGGCGTGGATGGTCGACCAGGGACGCTTCAAGCGCGAAGACGCCGCTTACCTCTCGATCGCCAAGGCAACGGCCACGGAGACGGCGGTCAAGGTCTCTGGCGACGCGATGCAGGTGATGGGGGCCCAGGGTTACATGAAGGACCACCCGATGGAGCGCCACTACCGCGACGCCAAGCAGCTCATGATCGTCGAGGGTACCAGTCAGGTGCAGCGCGTGATGATCGCGCGCTCGCTTTACGACCGCGACCTGTCCTACATGTAGGTGCCCGTCGCGGCTTCGAGGTTGTCATGCTGAGCGTCAGCGAAGCATCTCCCTCGGATGGCGGGGCGTTGGCGCAGCTCAGGGCGTCAGTCAGGGGAGACGCGAAGTTCTGACCCCTCACCCTCCTCAGGGAGAGGGGGAGGAGGCCGGCGCTGCTTCTCGCAGACTCGCAGCTCGGGGCTTGCCGCTGAGAGCTGTCGACTGAACGCTGACGGCTACTTGATTGGCGAGAAGTCCGTCGCGGACATGATGCGGTTCTCGGTGTGGTGCACCAGCGGGCCGTCCTTCTCCGAGTCGGCGCGCGCCTTCAGCCACTCCGGGTCGGAGCCAAAGGCGGCCCAGGCAGCCTGACGCTGGTTGAGATCCTCGTAGCCGAGCATGTACCACAGCTCGTCGTTGCGCCCGCCGAGCGTATTGACCCAGTAGCCGACGTTCTTGATGCCGTGCTTCTCGAAAAGGGCGCAGGTGTGGTCGCGGAAGCGGGCCTGCAGGGCGCCCATCTTGCCCGGGTGCGCTGTGTAGATCCTCAGCTCGAAAATCATCGGTTGGCTGCCTTTCTCAGTGCTGAACTGTCCTGATACCTGGCCATCGTGATTTGGCGGAGTTGCATTGAGCGCACCTGCGGGGAGGTGCAGAAGCTGACCGGGAGCGCAAGGGGACACCGCCAATCCCCCGCCCCGACCGCGTCGGGGCCCCTGCTACCCTCGCCTTCTCGCCCAGTGAGTCCACCGTGGCTCTTTACTAGTGGGCTCATTCTACGCATCCGACGCCTGAGGCGCTGGATGCCAGCGTTCCCTTGCCGACATAAGGTTGCCACGCCCTACGCCCTACCGTATTCTCCAGCTAGACAGGAGCCAGCCAGCGAACGCGTCAGTGACGGCCCCGAAGTTTGTCATCGAAGGAGGACGGATCCTGGAAGGGGCTGTCCGCGTGGGTGGCTCCAAGAACGGCGCCGATTACTGTCTCGCCGCCTGCCTCCTCACCGGCGAGGAGTGCATCCTCGACAACGTTCCTGAGATCGAAGACGTTCGCGTCATGGCCAGCATCCTGCGCGAGCTGGGTGTCGACATCGCACGCGAGCCCAACGGCTCACTGCGCGTCCGGGCCGACAAGATCACCCGCTTCGATGCGCCCAGCGACCTCGTCGTCAACCAGCGGGCCAGCTTCCTGGTCATGGGGCCGCTGCTCGGCCGCTTTGGCGAGGCGGCGTGCTGCTCTCCCGGCGGCGACGTCATCGGTACGCGTCCCCTCGACGTGCACATCACCGGCTTCCGCGCCCTCGGCGCCGAGGTCTCGCGGCGCGGGGAGCAGTACATGGCGCAGGTGAAGGACGCGCATCGACTGAAGGGCGCCCGCATCTTCCTCGACTACCCGAGCGCCACCGGCACGATGAACGTGATCTTCGCCGCCGTGCTGGCCGAAGGCGTCTCGACCATCGTCAACGCCGCGGCGGAGCCGGAGATCGTCTCCGTGGCCGAGATGCTGAATGCGATGGGTGCCAAAATCCGTGGCGCCGGCTGCGGCATCGTCGAAGTCGAAGGCGTGCGCGAGCTGCACGGCGCGCGCCATCGTGTCATCCCCGACCGGCTCGAGACCGGCCTCTTCGCGCTCGCCGGCGCTATTACGCGGGGCGAGGTGTTGTTGGAGGATGTAGCGCCGGAGCACTTGGACGGCCTGCTCGCCAAGATGCGCGAGGCTGGCGTCGGGATCGAGACGTATGACAACACGATTCGCGTTGGGGCCAAGGGGCGCGCCTTTCGCAACATCCAGGCGCAGGCAGTGCCGTACCCTGGCCTCGCCACCGACCTGCACCCGACGCTCGCTGCCTTCCTGACGCAATGCCAGGGCGTCAGCGTCATCCACGAGCGCGTCTACGAGAACCGCCTGCTTTACATCGGCGAATTGCGTAAGATGGGTGCAGACGTTATCACCGCAGGCCAGACAGCGATCATCACCGGGCCCACGCGCCTCTACGGTACGGTGGCCCGAGCGCTGGATGTGCGCGCCGGCGGCTCGCTGGTCCTCGCAGGGCTGGCGGCCGAAGGCGTTACGGAGATTCACGACACCTACCACCTCGACCGGGCCCATGAGGACCTCGTCGGCAAGCTTCGGCGCCTCGGGGCGACCGTCGATCGGTAAGCAGGACCCCCAAGCATGCTCGTCAAGCGAATCGGTATCGATCTGGGCACCGCGAACGTGCTCGTCTACGTCAAAGGCGAAGGCATCGTCATCAAGGAGCCCGCGGTCGTGGCCCTGGCGACGCGGGACAACACCGTCGTGGCCGTGGGCACCGCCGCCCGCGACATGATCGGGCGCACGCCCGGCAGCATCAGCGTCATCCGTCCCATGAAGCACGGCGTCATCGCCGACTACCTGATCACGGAGGCGATGCTGCGCCACTTCATCGGCCAGGTCGTCGGCCGCCTCAACCTGATCCGTCCCGAGGTCATGATCTGTATCCCGGCCGGCGTCACCAGCGTCGAGCAGCGCGCCGTGCGCGACGCGGCCGAGCAGGCCGGCGCCCGCCGTCCCGCTCACCTCATCCCGGAGCCCCTGGCGGCGGCGATCGGCGCCCAGGTGCCCGTCGGTACGGCCAGCGGCAACATGATCCTCGACATCGGTGGCGGCCGCTCCGAGGCTGCCGTGATCTCGATGTACGGCATCGTCGTCAAGGAGTCGGTGCGTGTGGCCGGCGACGCGATGGACGAGGCGATCGTCACCTACGTCAAGCGCCGCCACAACCTGGCGATCGGCGACCGCACAGCCGAGGAGATCAAGATGGGCATCGGCAGCGCCATCCCGGTCGACCGGGAGCAGGCGATGGAGGTGCGCGGTCGCGACCAGATATCGGGCCTGCCCAAGACGATCATCATGACGACGAACGAGACGGTGACCGCGCTGCAGGACAGCCTCGCGACTGTCGTAGGCGCGGTAAAGACGGTACTGGAGAAGACGCCGCCGGAAATGGCGTCGGACGTTGTCGATCGCGGCATCATCCTCACCGGCGGCGGCGCGTTGCTCAGCGGCCTCGACGCCCTGATTAGCGAGCAGACCAACGTGCCCTGTCAGGTGGCCGAGAACCCCCTCGACTGCGTGGCCATCGGCGCAGGCGCCGCCCTCGAGTACCTGGACGTGATCAAGCGCTCCCTGCCCACCGAAGAGGAGCTGCTCGTCTCGAACCAGCCCTAGGCCATTGGCATGGCGGCGAACCGCGCGCGAGGTTTCTCAACGTTAAAGTGTGTGTTGGGGACCGGCCGCCAGATGTGGACTGAAAGCGGCCCGAGCAGTCCGCGCCTCGATCGGGGCGTGACGTGAAGCTGACCTATGACCGCCGCGGCGACTCGCTGGTGCTGCGCCTGCGCGACGGCCCGATTCATCACAGCGAAGAGGTCGAGCCCGGTGTCAGCCTCCTGTTCGACGGTGACGCGAGGGTGATCGGCGTGCAGTTCGACGCCGCGCGCTCGCGCATGACGCTGGAGGACCTGATCACGGTGGCCTACGAGAACGTGGAGACGAGCAAACGGGCCAGCCTCAAGCTGCCGTGACGCGTCTGCTGCAGATGTGGGCTGGTTTGCTGCAGATTCGAAGCCGATGCTAGAATGAGCACCGCTGTTCGACTCAGAACCGGCGCTCGGTGCCGCCGAGGTGGTGGAATAGGTAGACACGCGGTCTTGAGGGGGCCGTGCCTTCGGGCGTAGGGGTTCAAATCCCCTCCTCGGCACCAAGACTCAGGGCGACGTGGCCAAGTGGTAAGGCAGAGGTCTGCAAAACCTCCATCGGCGGTTCGAATCCGCCCGTCGCCTCCAGACTGATTCAGATGACGGCCCACATCGCGGCCGTCTTCTTGGTTTCTCACCCTTACGCGAGCGTTGACTTCGCCGCACGGGATTTCGTACTGTATCCGCCATATAAGCCTGAGGTTGTTTTCACCCCTCGGGTTTCATCAAAGGCGGCGCGGATGTCACAGGCGATCGGCGGCGGCAAGGGGAGGCGGTTCCTGGGACACGCCAGCAAGACTTTCGCCGCGCTGAGCATCCCGTCCTTCCGCTACTTCTGGGTCAGCGCCGTCTTCGCGACGACGGCCATGCAGGTGCAGATGTTCGCGCGCGCCCTGCTGGCCTACGAGCTCGGCGGCAGCGCCGGCTCCATCGGCTTCGTCATCCTGGGCCAGGCCATCCCGCAGATATCCCTCTCGATGGTTGGCGGCACCTTCGCGGACCGCTTCGAGCGGCGCTACATGATGATCATCGTGCAGGCGCTCAAGGTCTGCGTCGCCGTCATGATCACGGTCATGGTCGTCGCCAAGGTCATGACCGTCGACTATCTCTTCGTCTTCAGCATCCTGCAGGGCCTGATCATCTCCTTCAGCGGCCCGGCGCGGCAGTCGTTCGTGCCGGAGCTCGTGGGCCGCAAGCAGCTCATGAACGCCATCGCGCTGAACAACTCGGCGCAGAACCTGAGCCGCATCGGCGCGCCCAGCCTCGCCGCGGCGCTGATCGCGATTCCATGGGTCGACATTCAGGGCATCTACGTATTCCAGGCGATCCTCGACGTGCTGGCGTTGGTGCTGCTCTTCTTCCTGCCCCAGCTGAGCCGCGAACCCTGGAAGGCCGCCGACCGCGACCCATCCGACGCACCGACGCCGCGCCCGCCGCGAGCGCGCGGTCCGCGCGCCATGATGGGCGAGCTCATGGACGGCTATCGCTACATCTTTGCCAGCCCGATTCTCATAACGCTCCTGGCCATCGGCCTCGTACCGACGCTGCTGGGCCAGTCGTACCAGCAGTTCCTGCCCGTGTTCGCCAAGGACGTGTTCGGCAACGGCGTCGACCGCAACGCCGGCGTGATCGGCTTCTTCGGCACGATGAGCGGCGTCGGCGCGTTGTGCGGCTCGCTGGTCGTGGCGTCGCTGGCCGACTACAAGCGGCGCACCCTGCTGCAGCTCTTCGCCGGCCTCGGCTACGGGCTGTTCATGACCTCGTTCGCCATCCAGAGCAGCTACATCCCCGCTGTCGTCTCGCTGGTCGGAGTCGGCTTCATGACCGACTTCCTGCAGTCGCTGAACGCCACCATGATCATGTCGGCCAGCGATCCGACCTACCACGGCCGCGTGATGAGCGTGAACATGCTCAACTTCTCCTTCGCGTCGCTGGGCGCGTTCGTCATCGGCTACGTCATCGACTGGCTGAGCCGGGCCTCGTTTGGCCCGTTGACGCTGGAGCCGGTGCAGATCGCCTACGGCGCCGTCGGGCTGCTGATCACCGCGTTCATGCTGTCCGTGACCGTCTTCAACCCAAGCTACCGGCGCCTGGAGCAGAGCGACCTGCGCGCTGCGGCCCAGGAGGTGGAAGAGGCGCGCGAAGAGGCCGAAGCCGAGGCGGAGCCGGCAGCAACCTGACCGTCTGCTACGCTAACGCCCGATGACGATGTTCTCGGCGTACACCCAGGTCCAGGTCGATCCCAGCGACAACTGCCCTATGTCGGCGCAGCAGGTCTACAAGAACCTCGATGCGCCCTTTCCCGTCTCGCAGGTGCGCATCTACGAAGGCGAGCCCGAGGGCGTGCTGTACGCCGTCACCGGCTGGTCCAGCGAGGGCGGCGGCACGCCGGTGCCCGCCTACGCCGTGCAGGTCGAAGACTCCAGCGAGGGCTCGGCCTACCTCGTGTACGGCGGCGACTACGGCCTGCGCTTACGGCCTGTCGATTCGGACGATGCCTGGAGCCTGGACGCGTCCGACCAGTTTGGCGAGACGCACCTTGTCCTCGCCGACCGCGAAGACCTCATCGAGGCTGAGTAATGTACACGTAGGCGAGGCTGGAAAGCCTCGCCGGTCCAAGCGTACACAACGTGACGACGCCGAGCCTGGAAAGGCTCGGCGTACGTGTACTGAGCTGCGATTCTTACTGGAAGAGCTCCCCGACGGAGCGGCCGGTGTTGATGCGTACGATCGCCTCGCCCAGCAGCGGCGCGATCGAGAGCACGTGCACCTTCTCGTGCTGCTTCTGTGGCGGCAGCGGGATCGAGTCCGTCACCACCAGTTCCTCGATGTCGCTGTTGCAGATGCGCTGCACGGCGTTGCCGGAGAGGATGGGGTGGACGCAGGCGGCCGTGACGCTGGCGGCACCGCGCGCCAGGGCGGCCTCGGCGGCGGACATGATCGTGCCGCCGGTGTCGATCTCGTCGTCGATGATGAGGACGTGGCGGTTCTTGACCTCGCCGATCAGGTTCTGCGCCGCGACCCGCTCCGCGTTGCCGATGCGCTCCTTGTCGACGATGGCCAGCGGCGTGTCGAGCAAGCGCGCCACGTTGCGGGCCCGCTTGGCGTCGCCCACGTCGGTGGCCAGCACGGTCCAGGTCGAGAGGTCGCGCTCATGGAAGTAGCGGCTCAGCGTGTAGAGGGCGGTGAGCTCGTCCAGCGGGATGTTGAAGAAGCCCTGGATCTGGCCCGCGTGCAGGTCGAGGCTGAGGACGCGGTCGGCGCCGGCCGTCTCGATCAGGTTGGCGAGCAAGCGCGCCGTGATTGGCACGCGGGGCTGGTCCTTCTTGTCGCTGCGGCCGTAGGCGTAGTACGGGATGACGGCGGTGATACGGCCGGCCGAAGCGCGGCGGAAGGCGTCGATCATGATCAACAGCTCGACGACGCTGGTGTTCACCGGCGAGCACAGCGACTGCACCAGGAACACGTCGCGGCTGCGCACGTTCTCCTGGATGCGCACGAAGATGTTCTCGTTGCTGAACTCGAAGATGTCGCAGGCGCCCAGGGGCATTTCGAGATGGGCGCAGATGTTGCGAGCCAGGTCCGGGTGGGCCCGGCCCGTGAAGATCGCCATACCGTTCAGATCAGCCACGTGTAGCCCTCCCCGCCAAACGAACAGCCGCGGGCCTACTGTACCACAGGCAGCGCTTCACATAAGTCGTGAGCGAGGCGATCTGTCAGTCCTGGGGCATCGCGACGTGGCCGTTAGTGCAATGAGACTACGTAACCTTCATCGGCGGCGGCATTGCGCTGCTTGCAAGCGCCTGATTACTTCTCGATATACGCGGTGAGCGGAGGCAGGATTCCATGCTTCTCCATCTGGGCCGCCAGCTCAGCGGGTGGAGAAGCTAGCATGGCCTGGAGGGCGGCGAGGTCGTTCACATCGGCGATTACTGCGACCCTGTTGCTCCCATCGAGCGCAACGGTGTCAATCACGTTGCCTCCCATCGAACCGATAGCAGCGGCTCGTTCCGCTTTTCCTTCGAGCCAGCGCTGGACATCGACGACATTGTGAGTGATGACTACCTTTGGCATCTCAATCTCCAATCCTGTGTGCTCGCTGTCAGCTCACCGCGAAGGATGGTGCTGGCATGTCCACGGCCATAGGGCAATCTCCGCCTAAGACCGAGGGATCCATCGAGGCCTCTTGCCTTCTCCCACGGTGAACTGCCGGCACTCGATAGCCGTTAGGGCTGCTTTTATCTTGGTCCGAAACGGGATGAGGCTCAAGGCCGCGAGGGTCCGCCGGGTACGATTCCGCGATCGTATGCGGTACGCCATCTCCCAGCCGGTCTTGCTCGACGGACTGGGTATCTGCTGCTCAGGCAAATCGGTGTGGGAGTGACGCAGTGCATGCGACCACTCCCACATCGATCTGGACTTATTTGATCGGCTCGTACCGCATGAGCCGGCAGTTGCCTACCTCGGCGCCGAAGATGTTTCCCGCGGCGTCAACCGTGACACCTTCTGCCGACCAGGTGCGGGTGAAGCCACTCGACTCGAACGTCTCGGTGTTGGGGTCGGGAATGAAATAGCGTGGCACGAAGTCCTTCGCGCTGCCGATGCGGATGCCGCGGCGCCATTCAGGACGGTTCCGGGCAACCGAGCCCGACTCGGAATCGGCCACGTACATCGTGTCGTCTTTGTCGATGAAGATCCCGCTCGGCCTGCTGAACGCCTTGGTGTCGGAGACGTAGGAGCCATTCTGGTCAAACACCTGGACGCGGTTGTTGCCGCGGTCGCAAATGTAAATGAGGCCCTTCGAGTCCATGGCGATGCCGTGTGCCTGGTTGAACTCGCCGTGGCCCGGACCCAGCTGGCCCCACCGCTTGATGAATTTCCCGTCTTTGGTGAACTTCAGGACCTCGGGCTTGCCCTGACCGTGACCCTGGCAGACAAAAATGTCGCCGCCGTCGCCTACCAGGACGTCGCAGGGCTGGTAGAAATACGCCGGGTCGCCATCGCCTTCCACCGCGCCGCCGGGCTTCCCAAGGGTCATGACGAGCTCGCCATCTCGGGTGAACTTGAAGACCTGGTGTCCGACGGTTGCGCCCTCTTTCGGGCGATCCGTAGGACGCTCCGATGACTGGCCGCCGCCGCCATTCGCACCAGGCGTGCCGGGGCGTGGCGCGTTGTCCTGGTAGTCGGTGACCCAGATGAAGCCGTCGGGGTCACAGTAGATGCGGTGCGGGCCGGCGATCATTCCGGCGCCGAAACGCTTGACCAACCTGCCGGTCTTGTCGAAGAGCAGAATCGGGTCCATGGTCGACATTACGCCCGTTGTAGGGTCGTACACACAGGAGTTGGCGCCGCAGCGCTCGAGGGCCCAGATGCTCTCGCCGTCGTTGTCGATGGCGACCGCGGCAACAGAGCCCATTCTGCCGTCGGGTATCTGCGCCCAGTTCTCGACGGTGCGGTACGGATTGGGAAGATCGTTGACCGGTGCTTGTTCTTCAGTCGTCACAGGTACACCCCTCCAGTAGTTTTCAACGAGACGCAGCCGCTTGAGGGAGCCGCGCTCACCTTGGCAAATAGCAAGGGCAGGCTGTTGCTGCCGTGCGCCTGCTCTATTGGGACCTGGTAATCGTAGTCGATAGGCCCGGTTAGCGGGTACAGGGGTTCGCCTACGTCGCGCAAACAGTAGTGCCCGTGCGGGAATGATGTCAACGCGGTGTCGTGTAGAGCGGTTCTTCGCTACGGCTCGTTTCAGATGCCGCGCACTTTGTGGGAGCGCTTCACGTGGCTGATCTGAACGGCATGATGATCTTCACGGGCTGGCCTCTTCGTAAGCGATGGACGCTGGTCTAGGTTGCAGACTCAGGTACTCCGAGGGCAAGGCACAATTTCTTTTGTCGACCGCGCACCTTCCCGCCGTGCGCACTCGCAAGAACTTTTTGCCCAGATGGCCATTGGTCATCAGATCGGGCGATTGCGACTATTCGTTGTGCTACCCGCACTTTCGATAGTGGGTCGTGGCGGTAGTAGTCTTTTCGCCCTTTGTTGAAAGCCATTTCCAGCGGCCTGTCTCTGGAAGCTCTGTTGACTCAACACGAAATGGCCCAAGGTTCCAGGTCGTCAGCTCTTTGTTGACCGCTTCTGCGAATGCCGCAGGGAACACAGGATATTCAAGAGTCCATCCGTCGCGAACAGAGCCTAGGCTGAAGAGAGACTCGGAGGGAACCGAGGCTCGTCTAAGCTGGCGGGTGATTTCGCGACCGCTATCATCAACGGCGGCAATTAAGACGGCCCCAACTTATACGACTGGCCATCGTTTCAGTTCGCTCGGAACAGCAGTGGTGAAACGTGTATACGCTGTCTCAGCCTGTCAGCCAGATTCACCGGCAATGAGGTCCTACCAGATGTAAGGTGCTGCACTCCGATTCGGCGTCCTTCCAACGAGGCACAGGCAAGACGCAAGGCTATCTCGCCGCGGGCGAGAGGCTGGCACTACGGCGATTCGAAGATAGACAATGGACGCAAGCTACAGCGTAGGACGTGGATCGTATCGTCCTGGGGAGAGCGCACTTCCAATATCAACGGCTATAGCCGGCAGGTCAAGACGCCACGATGTCCTGCATATTCGTCTCCCGTCCTTGCAGCGTGGCGCTTCGCGGAGTAGAGGCAGTATGGAATTCGGGCAGAGAAGAGTAGATATCATCCGTTTTTCTGGGTACGCGGCGCTGTTTTGTGGTGCTCTGCTCGCGCTACAAATGATGACCTATCGAATCGTTGGTGCGAACATCTATACGGAAACAGACTGGCCAACCACCCTCTGGCGGACGGTGGACCACCGGTCTCTTTTCACGCTGAGTGGCGGCCTTGGCGCGCTCGCGGCAGGCTGCACGATCCCGCTCATGGCCGGGTTCTACTTCACGCTGGAAGAGCGTGATCGCCCCTTCTGCGTCATCGCTTTCGGCTTTCTGATGCTCTACGCCATTCTGTCTGTCGATGCCTTCGCCCACTTCGGCAACCTGGTCGGAACCGCCATGGACTACGCCAATCAAGCGGCGCCACCATCCACGGTTGTCGAAGTGGCGGACGCCGCAGTCAGTGATCAGTTCGAGATCTTGCAGTTCGCCGCCTTCGTCAGCTTCGGCATCGGCTTGATCATGCTGTCATGGCTCATGCTGCGATCGTCCTATTATCAGAAGTGGCTGTCCGCTTTCACACTGGTCGTTGGCATTTCGAGTTTCAGCTTCACGCTCATACCCATCGTCTTCACAACCACCCGGCTAGTGTGGATGTTTTTCTTCAGCGTGACATGGCTGCGGGAAGTGGAGCCCGAGCAGGAGACCGAACCAATCGTCACCTCGTAGCCATTTGTTCGAGCCGTCACGACGTAGCCATAGTGTCAGTTTGCTCGGAGCCGCATCGGCTCTTCGCAACGGCTCGTTCGACACGCCCCGCACCGCTTCTACTGAAAAAGTTGCAGGAAGACAATGACGGTTAGGCTGTCCGAACCAAGATGTGCTGTAATGCGCCAGCAGCCCGGGTCGGAGAAGGCAGGGCCGCCCACCCAGACAGGAGTACCGGCGCTTCCTGCGTGGAAGACTCCTCTGACGAACGTCCCTGGCCCATCGAGCCTTGTGGCCTCGATGGAGAAGTCCGTCGCGCGTAAAGTGGTCCACCAAACCCACTTCATACTGAAAGAACCGTCGGCTGTAAGTCGACCGGCCGATAAAACAGACGTCCGTCATCGCCGACCACCGTCCACATTTGGCCATCGCCGTAATGACTGCCTGGGTTTTCGCCGGGTGGTGTACTGCCGTTCGGTAGCGTTACGTCGCACCCGTAATAGGCCGGCGGCACGAGGGGCTTCTCCGCCGGCGTCACCGACGGTGTCGGGGCCAGGTCGACGCCCAGAGCCACTGTCGAGGCGTTTCCATCATCGGACGGCTGCTTGCCGCCGGTCGGATTCAGGAGAAGGAGGGCCACCGCGATAGTGATACCGAGGCCAAGAGAAAGTGAGCTCCATCTAAGCAGCAGCGGACTAATGAGGAGCGAAGCTCTGTGTTGGCGTTCCTCGATCCACCAGCGGGCCAATTCCTCCCTGCTGGGCAGGCCCGTCTGGCTCATCAGCTCGCCCACGTGCCATTTCGCGCCGTCCAGGGTTGTGCCAAGCAGCGCTGCGATCTCGGGGTTCGTCTTGTTCTCAACTAGGGCGTCGAGCACGATTCGCTGACGGTCGGTGGGTCGCCAGCTGCGGTTGCGTGTCCGGTGATAGCCTTCGCGCCCGCTCATAGGGCCCATTATCAGAAGCGCGGGAAAGCTGTCACTACCCGACTGTAGCCAGCCGCAGTCCCTGCGGCGCTCGCACCCGTTTGACCCCCTTCGCGGGCCGTGCCTACACTCAATAAACCGCGTCCGCGTTACACGAAACGAGAAGAGATGATCGTGATTGGACTCAAGGCCAAGCAGCTTCAGCAAATCGCCGTCGTGGAGATGGAGGGCCAGATCGGCCCGCGTCTGAAGGCGGGCGAGTACGTCCGCCTACTGCGCTCGATCGAGGAGAACGACCGCGTGCGCGCCGTCGTCCTCGACATCGATTCTCCCGGCGGCTCCGCGACCGGCTCCAACTACCTGTACCTCGCCGTCACGGCCCTGGCCCGCAAGAAGCCCGTCGTCGCCTTCATCCGCGGCCTCGGCGCGTCCGGCGCCTACATGCTGGCCTGCCCGGCCTCGCGCATCGTCTCGATCCCGAGCGCCATCATCGGCTCGATAGGCGTGATCTCGATGCGGCCGCTGCTGTACGACGCGATGGAGAAGCTGGGCCTGCAGATGCAGGTAACCAAGTCGGACCGCCTCAAGGACATGGGCAGCATGTTCCGCGAGCCGACGCCCGAGGAGCTCGAGAAGGAGCAGGGCCTGGTCGACGACCTCTACGACCAGTTCCTCGACGCCGTGGCCGAGGGCCGTCACATGGACAAGGCCAAGGTCAAGGAGCTCGCCACGGGCGAGGTCTACACCGGCAGGCGCGGCATCGACCTGGGCCTCGTTGACGAGATCGGGGACCTCGAACGCGCCATCGACCTGGCGGCGGAGCTGGGCGACACGCCACGACATCCCGTGTGGATGAGGCCGCGTCGTGGCCTGCGGGACGTGCTCGGCTCCATGGTCGCGGGTACGATGGTGGACGAGATCGTCACGCGCGTCGAAGAGCGGCTCACGGCAAGCTACAACTACCAGCACCGGCTGTAGCGGGAACCTCACCCCTCGGTCCCCGCTCCGATTTCGGAGAAGGGATGGCGCCGCTTGCGGGCACGCGCGGCCTCGTATAGCGTGCAGACATCATGACGACGATGAAGGCCTATCCCCTGAGCGAGACCGCCGTGCGCGGCCGAGACCTGAGCGAGTCTGGCGTTCGTGACCTGGCCGATGCGCTGAGCCGCAACATCGAGGGCGAAGTGCGCTCCGACCGCGGCTCGCGGCTGCTCTACGCCACGGATGCCTCGATCTACCAGATGGAGCCGGTTGCCGTCGTCTTCCCGCGCAGCGAGGCGGACGTGCAGCAGGTGCTGCGCGTGGCGAAGCAGGCCGGGCTGCCGGTGCTGCCGCGCGGCGGCGGTACCAGCCTGGCGGGCCAGGGCGTCAACCACGCCATCGTCCTCGACTTCTCGCCGTACATGAACCGCATCCTCGAGATCAACAAGGAGGAGGGCTGGGCGCGGGTGCAGCCGGGCGTCGTGCTGGCGCAGCTCAACCGCGCCGCCGCGGCGCAGGGCTTGCAGTACGGCATCGACCCTTCGACCGCGAACCGCGCCACGATAGGCGGCGGCATCGGCAACAACTCCTGCGGCGCTCACTCGGTCATCTACGGCAAGACGATCGACCAGGTAGTCGACCTGCGCGCCGTCCTCGCCGACGCCTCCGTAGCGGAGATGGGTCCGCTACGGGACAGCGCGCTCGAGGCCAAGCTGGCCGCCGAGGGCCTGGAGGGCAACCTCTACCGCGAGCTGCGCCGCATCGGCCGCGAGCAGCGCGAAGAGATCGCGCGCCGCTTCCCGAAGATCATGCGCCGCGTCTCCGGCTACAACCTGGACGACTTCGTCAACGCCGAAGGCCCCATCGACCTGTCCCGCATGGTTGTCGGCTCCGAGGGCACGCTTGCCGTCGTCACCGAGGCGCGCATGCGGCTGCAGCAGGTGCCGCCGGTGAAGGGCGTCGCGGCGGTGCACTTCGACACCATCGTGCAAGCGGCGGAGGCGACGGTGGCCTCGCTGGAGCTGGGCCCGTCCTCGGTGGAGCTGATCGATTCCGTCATCGTGCAGCGCTGCCGCGCCAATCCGAGCTTCCAGCGCCTGGCCGGATGGGTGCAGGGCGATCCCGGCGGCATCCTGCTCATCGAGTGCTACGGCGAGAACGAGACGGAGCTGCACGCCAAGCTGGAGCGCATCGAGGCGGACCTGACGCGCCGCGGCCTGGGCTACGCGACGGTGATCGCCACCGACCCGGCGTTGCAGCGCGACATGTGGCGCATGCGCGAGGCGGGCCTCGGCCTCATCATGAGCCTGCGCGGCGACACGAAGCCCATCGCCTACGTCGAGGACACCGCCGTCGGTCCGGAGAAGCTGCCCGCCTTCGTCGCGCGCTTCCAGGAGATCGTCGGCAAGCACGGCACCGAGGCGGCCTACTACGGCCACGCCAGCGTCGGCTGCCTGCACATCCGGCCCGCCGTCAACGTCAAGACGGCGGAAGGCCTACGCACCATGGAGGCGATCGCCACCGAGATTGCCGACCTCGTGCTCGAGTTCGGCGGCAGCCTCAGCGGCGAGCACGGCGACGGCATCCTGCGTGGCGTCTTCACGGAGCGCATGTTCGGTCCGCAGCTCACCGAAGCGTTTCGCGAGGTCAAGCGCACCTTCGACCCCGACGGCCTGCTCAACCCCGGCAAGATCGTCGACACGCCCGGCTTCACCGAGAACCTGCGCCTGAGCCCGCGGACGGTGAACTGGGAGCCCGTCACCTACCTCGACTTCTCGTTCGAGGGCGGTCTGGCGCGCGCGGCGGAGCAGTGCAACGGCCAGGGCGCCTGCCGCAAGCTCGAAGGCGGCATGTGTCCCTCCTACATGGCGACGATGGAAGAAGAGCACTCGACGCGCGGTCGCGCCAATCTCCTGCGCCTGGCGATGGCCGGCGTCATGCCGCCTACAGAGCTCACCGGCGACCGCGTCCATCAGGCGCTCGACCTCTGCGTCGAGTGCAAGGCCTGCAAGGCGGAGTGTCCGTCGGGCGTCGACCTGGCGAAGCTCAAGTACGAGGTGCTGGCGCAGCGCAATCGCGTGCACGGCGTGCCGCTACGGGCGCGGCTCTTCGCGAACATCGGCTCGCTGGCAAAGGTTGGCAGCATGATGGCGCCGGTCGCCAACCTCGCGGGCAGCTTCGGCTTCGCACGACAGCTGCTCCAACGCTACGGAGGTATTCATCACGCGCGGCCGTTGCCGAAGTTCGCCTCGCAGACCTTCCCGCGCTGGTTCAAGGGCCGCACCGTCGCCACGACGAGCACCGTAACGCGCGGCGACGCCGTCTTCTTCCACGACACGTTCACCGACAACTTCCACCCCGAGGCGGGCAAGGCTGCGGTGCGCGTTCTCGAAGCGCTGGGCTACAACGTCGTGCTGGCGGAACGTACAGCCTGCTGTGGCCGTCCGGCGATCTCGAAAGGCCTGCTGGAGACAGCGCGCGGCTGGGCGCGGCGCAACGTGCAGGCGCTGCTGCCCTACGCCGAGCGCGGCGTGCCCATCGTCGGCATCGAGCCGTCCTGCATCCTGTCGTTCCGTGATGAGTACCCCGACCTGCTCACCGACGAGGCGTCGCGCAAGGTGGCCTCGCACGCCTTCCTGCTCGACGAGCTGATCACGAAGCTCGCGGCCGAAGACGCATCGGTGAAAGACCTGTTCCGCGACGACCTGCAGCGCGAGGTCGTGCTGCACGCTCACTGCCACCAGAAGGCGATCGCCGGTCCGGAGCCGACCGTGAACGCGCTGCGTCTCGTACCCGGCTACAAGGTCCAGCTCGTCGACACCGGCTGCTGCGGCATGGCCGGCTCCTTCGGCTTCGAGGCGGAGCACTACGATATTTCGAAGGCGATGGGCTCCCTCAAGCTGTTCCCGGCCGTCGAAGCCGCCGCACCAGACGCCGAGATCGCCATCACCGGCGTCTCCTGCCGCCAGCAGATCGGCCACTTCACCTCGCGCCGCCCCCGCCATGCCGTCGAGGTGCTGGCAGACGCGCTCAAGGGCTAGACGCCGGCACCAGGGTAATCCTCCTTAGCGAGACATGCCGTTTGTCATTGCGAGCGCCAGCGAAGCAATCTCGGGGCTTCGGGAACGTGGAGATAAGGGGGCGCGTCCAGGATGGCTTCGTCGCTGCGCTCCTCGCAATGACGACGAGGCCCGGTGTCAGCGCGTTGTCGAGAGGATGATCATCGAGGTTGCGACCCAGGCAACGATCGTGAGGATCAGGGGCTTGTCCTTGAGCAGCACCTCTTCCGGGCTGCCGCCCTCGTTCATGGTCAGCGAGAGGAACAGGTAGCGGAAGATGCCGTACGCCACGAACGGGATCGTCAGCATCATGAGGTGGTTCTCGGGCAGGTTCTCCGACGTGAACGTGTACAAGGCGTAGGCAATGACCGTCGAGGCCGTGACCATGGCCGTCATCTGCTCGATGAGCGCCGGCGTGTAGTGCAGCAGGGTCGAGCGGTGGCCGCCGGCGTCACCCTGCAGCAGGTTGACCTCGGCGCGGCGCTTCGTGATCGCCAGGAAGAGCGCGCCCAGCGCCGTCACGACGTAGAGCCACGGCGAGATCGGCACGTCGATGGCGTAGGCGCCGGCCATGGCGCGCAGCACGAAGCCGGCCGCGATCGTCATGACGTCGAGGATGACCTCGTACTTCAGGAAGAACGTGTAGGCCTGCATCATCACCCAGTAGCCGATGACCACGGCGCCGGTGCGCCAGTCGAGCGCGAAGGCAATGGCGGCGCCGCTTGCCGCTGCGACGACCGCTGAGCTGACGGCTACTTGCGGTGAGATCAGCCCGGCAGCGATGGGCCGGCGACGCTTTGTCGGGTGCATGCGGTCGCTGGCACGGTCCTTGACGTCGTTGACCAGGTAATCGGCGCCGGAGACGAGGCAGAAGGCGAGCGCGGTGAGAGTAACGCGCGCGAAGAGACGGTCCCAGGTGGCGACGTGCTCGGGCTGCCACGCCATGTTGACCGAGAAGATCAGCGCCATGTAGACGATGCCGTTTTTGGTCCACTGGCGTGGCCGCATCGACTTGAAGATGTAGCGCAGCTGGCGGGGCAGGGATACGGAGCCGGTTACGACGGCGGGCCGTTCCCGCGCAACGGATTCTTCAGCCATTTCATCGATCATAGTCTGCCTCACGGTTTTGGACCAATCGAGCGAATCCCTCATGGCCTCACGAGTCTGCGCTTGCGGCGTATCACTCTTTGCGAGTCAGCATCAACGCAGGCACGACGGCCACGAAGCAGACGATGGCGGCCGCAATGAACGTCTTCTGATAGGCATCGACCTGCAGGACGCCGATCTTTTGCACGAAGTTCGGGTCGTTCAGCGGCACCAGGCCTGCCTCGGTGTAGAAGCTGCCGAGGCCGCGCGACGTGAGCAGCGCCACGGCGATCAGCGCGCCGAGCAGCCTCGTCACGTTCAATACGGCGGCCCACGTGGCGCGCTCGTCCTCCTCGACCTGGTCCATCACGGCCGTATTGAGCGGCGCGATCACGAGGCCGAAGCCGAGGCCGCTCACCGCCAACGGAACCGTCATCTCCACGAAGCTGGGGTTGGAGCCCCACGTCGACATGCCGACGTAGCCGGCCCCGGCGATGACCGCGCCGGCCGCCGTCACCGCCGCCAGTCCGAATCGCGAGGCCAGTGCGCCGCCGACGACTGCGCCCGCCGCGAGTGTGACGCTGAGGCGCATCAGGTTGAGCCCGCCGTCCAGCGCCGAGCCGTCCAGCACCGTGTTCGTGAACAACGGTACGTCCACCATCGCCACGAGCAGCGCCGCACCGAGCAGGCCGTTGGCCGCCAGCGCCGCGCTCAGCGGCCGTCGCGCCAGCCGTACGAGCCTGAGGATCGGCGCCATGGCGCGCGTCTGACGCAGCAGGAACCCGCCGAACAGGAGGGCCGCGCCGGCGTACAGTGCGGCCTCAAGGCCGGCGGCGCGGGGCTGAATCGGGTCGTTGGTCAGTGCCACGGCCAGCAGCGCCAGCGAGCCGCCCAGCAGCGCGGCCCCCAGGTAATCGATGGCGCGCTTCTGCGTGTCGATGGCCGGCGCCAGGCGCCACAGAGCGAAGGCAAGCGGCAGGCAGAGGGGCAGGTTGATCCAGAAGACGGTCTGCCAGCCCGCCAGGCTGGTCAACGACCCGCCCCACAGCGGTCCCAGCACGCCGCCCGCTTCTGCCGCGGCCGCCATGGCGCCGAGGCCGAGGGGCCGCTGCGAGTCCGGCAGGACGGACGTCGCGATGGCAAGCGCGACGGGCAGCGCTGCGCCGGCTCCGACCGCCTGCACGGCGCGGGCGATGGTGAGGGTGGTCAGGTCGCTGGACAGCGCTACCCAGGCGGAGCCGGCGCAGAACAGGACGAGGGCCAGGGCGAAGACGCGCCCGTGGCCGAAGGTGTCGGCGGCGCGGCCCATGAGCGGCATGACGACGATGTAACCCAGGATGTAACCGTTGACGATCCACGCGGCCTTGTAGAACTGGTCCTGGGCGAGGCCGAGGTCGTGCACCATCGCCGGCAGCACGGCAACGACGGACGTCTGGTCGTCGGCGGCGAAAAAGACGCCGAGGCCGGCCAGCAGCAGGAGCCAGAAGGTGCGCTGCCGCTCGGCGTTGGGGAGTGGCATCAGCCTCACTGCGGCGCCGTGATCTCGATGCTGCTGTCGTTGAAGTGTGAGAAGTCGATCTGGCGCACGATGGCGTTGTCCTCCCCGGACGCCAGCGGTCCCTCGATGCGGGCGCGGCGCGGCAGGTGGTCGTCGGTGCCTATCCACACCTTGACGTTGACACTGCGGCCGGGCTCGGCAAAGGACAGCGCGTTCTGCAGTGCGCCTGCATCCAGCGTGCCGGTCAGGACCTGCGTCTGCACGCCGTCGACCTTGTCGGTGCCCTGGTAGGCAACGTTCTGCAGCCCGCCGGTCACGGCCTTGACCAGTGCCACCGGGTCGGCGATGTCCTTGATCGTGGCGTCGGGCAGCGTCTGCCACTTCCTCGTGAACGGGTTCGTGATCCAGGTCTGGTCGCCGATCGCCGTGACGTCGACCTGGATGTCGAAGGAGCCGGCTTTGGTCTTCACAGTGGCCTTGAGCTTGTCCGGCACGATGATGTCGCCCTCGGCCGAGACCAGCTGGAGGTCGAGAGGCATCGGACTCGTGCCGTTCTCGTGGTCGAGCTTGAAGTGAAACGACGTGACACCGGCGATGGCCGCCGACGCCTGGGCGACGATCGCGGCCGGGTCTGGAGTCGGCGACACGGTCTGGGTGGCCTCTGGGGACGAGGAGGAGCCCGAGCAGCCCGCGGCAGCGAGGAGGACGAGCAGCAGCGACGTCGCCAGGCAGAGGTAGCGCATCATGGCTAGAGTACCGCCAGCGACGGAGGTGAGCACGCTCGCGGCTCTCGTTACGTTGACTTTGGCAGGGGGCCTTCGTAATCTGCTGCCATGTCCCCCACCCGCGAGCGCGTATCGCGCAGCCGCATCGATAGCTTGCTGGTCGAACGCGGGCTGGTTACGAGCCGTCAGCAGGCGCAGGCCGCGCTGATGGCAGGCGACATCAAAGTCGACGGCGCTACCGTCACCCGGCCGGCCCAGCTGGTGCCCGATTCCGTCTCCATCGAGGTACTGCAGCGTCCCGCCTACGTCAGCCGCGGCGGCGAGAAGCTGGAGCATGCCCTTGATGTCTTCGACGTCGATCCTGCGGGCCTGACCTGCGTCGATATCGGCGCCTCGACCGGCGGATTCACCGACTGCCTGCTGCAGCATGGCGCCCGCCGCGTCTACGCCGTGGACGTGGGCTACGGCATCCTCGACTACCGCCTGCGCCAGGACGAGCGCGTCGTCGTCATGGAGCGCACCAACGCCCGGGAGCTGGAGCCGTTGCCCGAGGCGTGCGACCTGCTGGTGATGGACGTCTCGTTCATCGGCATCGAGAAGGTGTTGCCGGCCGCCTGCGGCTCGTTGAAGCCGGGCGCTCAGCTCATCGTCCTGATCAAGCCGCAGTTCCAGGCGCGCCGTGACGAGGTCGGCAAGAAGGGCGTGGTCAAGGATCCGCAGGTCCACGCCGCTGTCATCGGCCGCGTAGTCGACTGGACATCGAGTCACGGCTTGCGCCTGCTCGGCCTCACCACGTCGCCCATCCTGGGGCCGGAAGGGAATCGCGAGTTCCTCATCCACCTGCGCCTCGAGCGCTTGCCGGCCGCGTGATGCCGCAGCCGCCGCGCCGAGTCGGCCTCTTCTACAGCCCACGCCTCGAAGCAGCGCAGCGTCTGGCTCGCAATCTGCGCGACGACATTGCGGCGCGCGGCGTCGAAGCGATCGTCATCGAAGACACGGAGTCGCGCGAGGCGTTCGCCGGTTTCGACCTCGTAATCTGCTTCGGTGGCGACGGCACGGTCCTGCACTGCGCCCATATGGTCATGGGCACCGAGGCGCTGATCCTGGGCGTGAACATGGGGCGCCTCGGCTTCCTGACGGAGCTAGACGAGCAGCAGATCGGCGAGCGTCTGGACGAGGTGCTGGCAGGCGCCGGCCGCATCGAGCAGCGCACCATGCTGCAGGCGACCGCCTCGCGCACCCGTGACGTCTTCCACGGCCTGAACGAGGCCGTCATCGGTCGCGCCACGCTGAGCCGCGCCATCCACCTTGCCGTGGACGTCGACGGCAGCCGTATCGCCGATTACCGCTGCGACGGCGTCATCGTGGCGTCGGCGACGGGCAGCACGGCGTACGCGCTGTCCGTCGGCGGGCCCATTCTGCCGCCCGAGTCGGACAATCTCGTGATCGTGCCGGTGGCGCCGCACCTGGCGGCTCAGCACGCCGTAGTGCTGCCTGGCACGGAGCAGATTCACATAACGCTTGAGCCGGAGCAGCACGCCGTGCTCAGCGTGGACGGCCTGGCGGACTTCGCGCTGGAAGAAGGCGACTCCGTCACCGTCACCGCCAGCGACCACCGCGCGCGCTTCCTGCGCCTCAAGCCGCGCAACGACTTCTACGAGCGAATGGCGGCGCAGCTGGGCTGGCACCGCCCCGGCGGCAATGCGGCGCCGCTGCCGCGCAGCGTCGGCGCCGGTTAGCGCCGACGCAAGAGGCAAGAGGGCAATCGGACAAATCGCGTTCCGTACCGCGATTGCGGGAATCCTGGCGGCTGTTGGGCACCCGAGCGAATGAAGATGCCAGTAGGGGTAGCGGGGGCGAAGCCCCATGCGCGGTGGGCCTGGGAGGTGTCCTCCCAGTATTCCCTTTTGTCGATAGGAGCGAAGCAGCGCGCAGCGATGCGGAGCGGCCTGGCGTTAGGGATCGCTTCGTCGCCCGCCCCTCGCAATGACAGGCGCTACGCGCCCTTGCCGATTGCCCCCTCTCCTGTGCCCTTGATATAAGGCCGCGTGATGGTGTTTGCTTGGTACCTCACCGCATGACGTTATCGTCACCTTGAGGGGAGGCTGACGCTTGTCCGAGGCTTTGCAGGTCGTCAAAGCAGAGGTTGGTGACGCCCAGGCGATCCACGATCTCGTGAACCTCTACGCCCAGCGAGGCGATATGCTGCCGCGCACCATGGGCGAGGTGTACGAGAACATCCGCGACTTCTTCGTCCTGCGCGACGGCGACCAGTTCCTCGGCTGCGTGGCGCTGCACATCGTCTGGTCCGACCTGGCGGAAGTGAAGTCGCTGGCCGTTCCGGAGGGGGTGCAGACGCGCGGTCTCGGCTCGCGGCTGGTGCGGGCGACCCTGGACGAGGCGGAGCAGATCGGCCTCGAACGCGTTTTTGCGCTGACCTACCGCCCTGCGCTTTTCGAGCGTCTCGGCTTCGAGCAGGCTGACGTCATGACGCTGCCGCGCAAAGTCTGGAACGAGTGCTATCGCTGTCCGAAGTTCCCCAGCTGTAACGAGATCGCGCTGGTGCGCGACCTGAAAAGGAGCGCATCGTGAACGCCCATCCGGACAAGCCCTTCCCCATCCTGATCGGCAGCCAGGACATCTACGAAGGGCGCGTCATCAAGCTTCGCGTCGATGAGATCGAGATCGCGAACGGGTATAACGTGCGCCGCGAGGTTGTGGTTCACCCGGGCGCCGTCGTCATCGTGCCGGTGGACGAGCAGGGCAACATCATCTGGGTGAGCCAGTACCGCCATGCCGCCGGCAAAGCGCTGCTGGAGCTGCCGGCCGGCACGCTGGAGCACGGCGAGGACCCGGGCGAGTGCGCCCGCCGCGAGCTCGTCGAGGAGACCGGCTTCGCCGCGAGCGATTGGCTGACGCTGGGCAGTTACTACAGCGCTCCCGGCTTCTGCACCGAGTTCATGTATGCATTCCTGGCGCGCACGCTGACGCCCGACCACGCCGAGGGCGACGAGGACGAGGACATCGAGGTCGTACCGCTGTCGCTGGAGGAGTCGCTGCAGCGCATCGACGACGGCGGTGTGATGGATGCCAAGTCGATCGCCGCCATGCACCTCTACCTGCGCAAGCGCTAACGATAGGAGACAGCTCATGTCTGAGATGAACGACTGGAACCGCAAGATCATCGAGGAGTTTCGCGCCAACGGCGGCAAGGTCAGCGGCCCCTTCGAGGGAGCGCCGCTAATCATCCTGCACACGAAGGGCGCCAGGAGCGGCCAGGAGCGTCTCAATCCGCTGATGTCACTGCCCGACGAAGGCCGCTACGTCATCTTCGCGTCCAAGGGCGGCGCGCCCGGCCACCCTGACTGGTACTTCAACCTGCTCGCCAATCCCGACGTCGAGATCGAGGTCGGGACGGAACGTCTTCAGGCCCGGGCGACCGTGGCCGACGGCCCGACCCGCGACCGGCTCTACGCCACGCAGTCGCAGCTCCATCCCCAGTTCGCGGAGTACCAGCAGAAGACGAAGCGCCTGATCCCCGTCGTCATTCTCCAACCAAAGAGCTAGAGGTCGCTTCGCCGCGTAGATGGAGCCAGGTACCGAGGGCAGCTCATGAAGCTTCTTGTGACGCTGGCACTTTTCGGTACTCTCGCCGCCGTCGCCGCGGCATCAATCGGAGCTGGAGCCAGCTCCGCCCAGAGTCCCTCTACGACCGCCACGCCCGGCATTGCGGCCAGCTTGACCCCGATCCCGCAGACCGCCGACTTTTGCAAGGACCCGAGTATCCAGGTCGTCCTGGGAGGGAGGCAGATAACATTTGGTCGCATCACGGCAACGTTGCCCTCTAACACGTGGTTTGGTCTCGGCGAGACGCGGGCGACGATCAGCGGCGACCTCTTTCTCACGATCTGCGACGAAACGACCGGCGCCACGGTGTGGATCGGCGAATATGGCAACGTCGTTGGTGGAACCGCGTCCACCGGCAGGTCGTCGCCTGCAATCGATCGGGTCATTGCCAGCCGCGTGATGCCGACGCCATCCGTGACGCCGCCGATCGGATTGCTGACACCGTTTCCCACGCCCGTGCCGCCAGCGACCGTGGTTGTTCCTCCTTCTACGGGGGATGGTGGGCTGAAGTAAGGCTGTGCTCCGGGTCGTCGATGCTTGCCCCTATAGTAGGGTCGTCGCTTCTGCATGATGGCTGCCGGACAGTTCTTCGTCGGGCACGCTGACTTGAGGCGACTCGCGCAGTTCGCCGCCACGGTAGTGGCCGGTAAACCGGAGGAGGAAGCATGGCTCTCAAGACAGGTTGGCAGGGGCGATTCCTGGAGGACTTCGAGGTCGGCGACGTCTATCGCTGCCGCTACGGCCGCACGGTCACCGAGACGGACAACATCAACTTCACCCTGCTCACCAACAACACGAACCAGATCCACTTCAACCGCGACTACGGCGAGCGCTCCGGCTTCGGCGGCTGCCTTGTCAACAGCATCCTGACCATCGGCATCGTCACGGGCATGAGCGTGCCCGACGTCAGCGAGAACGGCTTCGCCCTGGGCTGGACCGACATCCGCCTGCCCGCACCCGTGCTGGCCGGCGACACGCTGTACTCCGAGACGGAGGTCGTCGACGTGCGTGAATCGAAGTCGCGGCCGGAGCAGGGCGTCCTCACCGTGAAGACGCGCGGCTTGAACCAACGCGGCGAGATCGTGGTCGAGTTCCAGCGCACGATCATGGTCTGGAAGCGCGCCCACGCGCCGATGAACGACCTGTTCCCGTCGCCAGCACCGAGCGCCTAGGACGGTCCGGAGGGCACGATGGACTTTTCCACCAGCGACGAGCACCAGGCGATTCGCACCGCTATCCGCGACCTGTGCTCGCACTTCGCCGGGTCCTACTGGCAGGAGACGGACGCGGCGCGGCGCTATCCCGAGGAGTTCGTGCAGGCGCTCACCGAGGCCGGCTGGCTGGCGGCACTGATCCCGGCCGCGTACGGCGGCGCCGGCCTCGGCCTCAGCGAGGCGGCGATTATCCTGGAGGAGATCAACCACTCGGGCGGCCTCTCGGCGGTGGCGCACGCGCAGATGTACATCATGGGCACGCTGCTGCGGCACGGCAGCGAGGCGCAGAAGCAGACGTACCTGCCGCCCATCGCGCGCGGGGAGCTGCGACTACAGGCCTTCGCCGTCACCGAGCCTGACGCCGGCTCTGAGACGACCCGCATCAGCACCTTCGCCCGTCATGACGGCGACCGCTACGTGATCAACGGCCGGAAGGTGTTCATCTCGCGCACCGAGCACAGCGATCTCATGCTGCTCCTGGCCCGCACGACGCCCTACGACGAGCTCGAGGACAAGACGCGTGGCCTCAGCGTCTTCCTGGTCGACTTGCGCAAGGCGCGCGCGGATGGGCAGGTGCAGATCGCGCCGCTGGACATGATGATCAACCACCACACGACCCAGGTCTTCATCACCGACCTGGAGGTCCCGGCCGAGAACCTCGTCGGCGTGGAAGGCGAAGGCTTCCGTCACATCATCGACGGCTGGAACGCGGAGCGGATTCTCATCGCCTCGCAGTCGGTGGGCGACGGGCTGTGGTTCGTGGAGAAGGCAGCGAAGTACGCCGGCGAGCGCGTCGTCTTCGGCCGTCCGATCGGCGCCAACCAGGGCGTGCAGCACCCGATCGCGCTGGCCTACGCGCGCGTGCAGGCGGCGTCGCTGGTCCGCGACAAGGCGGCGTGGCTCTTCGACCAGGGGCAGCGCTGCGGCGCCGAGGCCAACATGGCGAAGCTCCTCGCATCGCAGGCGGCATGGGATGCCGCCAACGCCTGCCTCGACACGTTCGGCGGCTACGGCTTCGCGCGCGAGTTCGACGTCGAGCGCAAGTTCCGCGAGACGCGCCTCTACATGATGGCGCCGGTGAGCAACAACATGGTGCTGAACTTCCTCAGCCAGAACGTGCTGGGCATGCCGAGAAGCTACTGAGCTCGTGGCGCCTCTCGAAGGCCTCAACGGCCTGGTGCGCTTCTGTCTGGAGCTGTGCGCGGTCGCGGCGCTGGGCTACTGGGGCTTCGGTGCCAGCGATAGCGCGGTGGTCCAGTGGCTGCTCGGCGTCGGCGCGCCTGTGGCCTTTGCGATGCTGTGGGGCGCACTCGTCGCTCCGAAAGCGCCGCGACGGCTGGCCGACCCGGCCCGGTTCGGACTCGAGGTCGTCGTCTTTGGCCTGGCTGCTGTCGCGCTGGCCGACGCCGGTCAGAGTGCGTTGGCGATCGCGTTCGCGGTCGTCATCGTGGTGAATCTTGGTCTCATGTTCGCGCTGGGGCAGCGCGGCGTAATCTAGCAGCCTGTCTCGTGGAACCTGCGGCGGAACGGTCCCAGATGCGCTGCTTCCGGCAGTCTGTCTCCGCGCGGCTCTGGCGAGATGTCAATCACTAACCCTGGACGAGCTGCGCCTCGGCGACGCTTTGGTCTCCGATGCGCTCGAACCAGAGGACGCCGTCTCCTTCTGTGAGCTCGATCGGGACGCCGGCTCGTTTGGCAGCACGCCGCACCCTGGCCTTGGCCTGGGCAATCGACTCGTCCGGTTTGAGGGCGATTTCGCCGGTCGGCGCTTCGGCGAGTAGCCGGGACAGCGGTTGCGGGTTGCGCACCGGTTCGGACGGCGCAGGTGCGGTCGCAGCCTCGAACAGGTCGACGGTCCGAGCGTTCTTGAGCAGCGTGTTCAGGTCAACGCCGTCGGTTGGGCACAGCGCCACATAGACTTTCGCAACTTCGATGAGTGCTGAGCCGAGGAGCAGCCGTCGGATAGCCGTGCGGGCCTGCATCTCGTCCGTCTGGGTCAGGCAGAGGCCGTAGTAATCCTGACTGATCTGCACCGCCAGGTCGCCCGCGCGCGTCCGGTGGTTCAGGAGTTGGGCGACCTCCCGAATCACGCCTGGGTCGGCGCTGTGCTCGACCTTCAGGAACAGCAGCGTGGTGGTGATGCCGTGGCGACGGCAGCGCTCCGATTCTTCGGCAAGCCGCAGGTCGAAGTACCAGCGCTGCAGCATCATCGTGCGCGGATCGAGGATTGCAAGACGCCGTCCGGGGCGGATGTGATTGCGGAGCAGCTCGTCGACGTCGACGTACACGGCATCGTGGCCATGGTTGGCCGCGCTGGGCTGATCCTCCGTGCGGATCATCGCGACCGCCGTCAGGATGGCGCCGGCGATGACGCCAACGGCGAGCAAAGCAGGAATCGAGAGGACGAAGGCAATTGGTATCAGGCTGACGAGGCCGAGAATGGCGAGCAACGCAGGGCGATGGCTTCTGTGGAAGAGCCGGCCGATATGCAGGCGAAGGTCAGACGGAGCTAGTTGAAGCATGTGGCGGTTGGCACGCTCTCCCGGTGTCGCTGCGTGAGACGACGTCTACGAAATTGTCGGCACGTGCGGACCTGATCCTTAGCTGCCTATCGAACACGAGGCATAAGCGAGGCGTAAGAAAAAAGCGCCCCGGATTGGGACGCTCGGAGAGCAAGATGGCTCCCCGACGAGGACTCGAACCTCGAACATTCCGGTTAACAGCCGGACGCTCTACCATTGAGCTATCGGGGAGTGCGTCACTCAGTGTACACAAATCTCGACGTGAAGACGACAGCACACGAGGAAAAAGTGTGGCTGCCGGGCCAGGATTCGAACCTGAACGCGAAGCTCCAAAGGCTCCTGTGCTACCGTTACACTACCCGGCAAGGCGCCGTTCCTCATTGTAAAGCATCCTCCCCGTCGGAACCGCTGCGCGCATCCCGATTCAGCGCTCCGCCGAATCAACCGAAAATCACACCGTGAGCTTCTCCCGCCGTCCCGTACGCATCGCCACCATGGGCGACGGCGATCCCTACGTCGAGGGCATCTACGCGCCTATCGAGAGCCAGATCGAGCGGCACCGTTGGCCTGCGGAGGTATGGCGCGATCCCGAAGCGTTGGCAGCGCGCCTGGGCGAGGTCGACGCCGTCCACATCCAGTGGCCCGACATCCTCATCGGCCTCGATCTCGACCTCAACCGCCGCGTGATCGAGACGCTGCGCGCGTCCGGCGTGCGCATCCTCTGGACGCAGCACGATGCGTCGCCGCACGCCGATCCGGTCTGGCATAGCCCGCTGTTCCAGGCGTGGGCCGACATCGCCGACGGACTCATTCATCACAGCCGCTGGAGTGTGTCGGAGATGGAGCGGCGCTACTGCTTCAAGCCGGGAGCGGCGCACCGCGTCATCTGGTTGGCGCACTGGGGCGATTTGCTCAACCAGGGCGACGACCTCAACCGTGCGGCGGCGGAACGAGAACTTGGCCTCTCGCCCTGCGACCTGCGCATCGGCATCTTCGCGGCGCCACGGCCAGCGAAGGACCTGCAGTTGCTGATCGATGGCTTCGCCGCCTGCCGCCGCGACGATCTGCAGCTGCTTGTCCTCAACCTGCAGGACGAAGTAGTGCCCAGCGATCCGCGCATCACGGCCCTGCCGTACCAACGGGTCTCGCGCGCGGTCTACAACCGCCGTTTGCGGGCCATCGACGTCGTGGCGATGCCGTTTCGGTCCGGCCTCTCGTCGCTGGCGACAGGTACGGTGGCGGACGCCGTGGCGCTGGGGTTGCCCGGCCTCGTCTCGGACTGGGGGTACCTGACCGAGATCATGGGCGAAGCGGGCATCGTCTACGGCTCGAGCCGCGCAGATCTGACACGCTGTCTCGATCGACTGGACGCGGAGACGGTGAGGCAGGCCGCAACGGCTTCAAAAACGTTACAAATTGCCTACGATTCGCATCAAATAGCGTTGCAGACGCTGTCGTTCATTGAGGAGCTTGTGGGCTTCGGCAATTCGAGTTCAGATATGCGCGCTTAGTGCGCTCACGATCAAGTTAGCTTATTCTCGTCGAATCTCGTCGAGAATCTCGCTTGACTGCCGCACTACACTGGGTGGCGCCATCCGGCCATGACCGGTGGTCTGGTGGCACCGGGGAACGGGGCAGGTCGAGCCTCGTTCCCTTCCCTGTTAGATGGCGTAGCGATCGCTGAGCCGCCGTTCGACGGTCGTGCGCAGCAGGTCGCCCAGCGACATCGAGTCCATGACGTCGGCGATAGCGTCCCGGACACGGCTCCAGACGACCTTCAGGTCGCAGGTGGCCTCGCTTTCGCACCAGTCGCAGGGGCGGTGCTGAGTGACGCTGGCGCAAGGTGCCGGCGCCAGCGGTCCGTCGACTTGGCGGCTTATCTCGCCAACGTAGATCTCGTCCGGGTGGCGCGAGAGACGATATCCGCCGAGCCGGCCACGAGTGCTGATCACGAAACCGCCGGCCCGCAGCTGCGTCATGACCTGCTCCAAGAAACTTGACGGACGCTTTGCAGCGCCGGGCGATTTCCGAGGCGGAGAGATCGCCTTCCTCCGCCTGGCTGCTCTTCGCCAGTTCGACCATCGCCTTGAGGGCGAGCTCGCCTTTGCTGGTTAGCTTCACGCAGGTGTCCTGTCGATTCAGCATACGCCCGCGTGACGTTAGCGTGAACAACGGGCTCACTGAACGCGACCGATCACCTATGCTGAGCGGACAACAAGGACGGGAAGGCTTGGCAGAGACCGTAGAGGCGGAGCAAACCGAGGCGGCGTCCCAAGAGGCCGGGGCGGGCCGTGTGCGCTATGGCGCAACCATCATCATCGGCCACGCCCTCAAGCACTTCTACATCTCCAGCCTGATCTCGGTGCTGCTGCCCGAGATCAAGACCACCCTGCTGCTGAGCGATACGCAGATCGGCACGCTGGCGTCGGCGCAGCAGTTCTCGGGCTGGTTTGCGACGGTGACGGCGGGCTACCTGGGCGACCGCTTCATCCACAAGACGGCGCTGCTGCTGGGCCTCTCGCTGGGGCTCATCGGCGCCGCCTACTTCCTGCTCGGCATCTCCGACACGTATCTTCTGCTGCTCGTCGGCATGCTGATCATGGGGACCGGCGTCTCGATCTTCCACCCGCCGGCGATCGGCGCCCTCTCGCGCCGCTTCGCCGACCGGCGCGCATTCGCCATCTCGATGCACGGCGCCGGCGGCAGCGTTGGCGAGGTACTGGGGCCGGTGACGGCCGCCGGCCTCGTCAGCCTGCTCTACTGGCGCGACATCATGCGCATCGGCACGCTACCCGCCGTGATCGCCGCCTTTGCGATGTGGTTCCTGCTGCAGGAGAAGCGCAAGAGCGCCAACGATGGCTCAGGGGCGAGCTTCCGCGAGTACTTCGGCTCGCTGCTCGGCCTGCTGCGGCATCGGGGCGTGCAGCTCATCTTCCTGGCGACGTCGCTGCGTACCGCCGGGCAGGCGATGACCAACGTCTTCCTGCCCATCTATCTGCATGACGACCTGGGCTACTCGATCGGCCTGGTCGGCATCTATATCTCGATGGCTCAGCTGGCGGGCATCGGCTCACAGCCGCTGATGGGCTTTCTGACGGACCGCGTTGGTCACAAGCGTGTGTTGGTGCCGGCGCTGCTCATGATGGCGTCGCTCCTGGTCCTCGTGCCGGCCACGGGCGGCAACAAGGTCGAGTTGGCACTGGTGGTCCTGGGTCTCGGCGCCTTCCTGTTCTCGCTGCACGCCATCCTGATCTCGGCGGCGACGGAGCTGGCCGGCGAAGAGATGCAGTCGACCACCGTGTCGCTGGTCTACGCGGCCGGGTTCCTCGGCTCCCTGGCTCCGACCGCCGCCGGCATCGTGTCGGACGCCTATGGCACCGGGACGATCTTCGTGGTGGCGGGCGCCCTCGTCGTCGTCGCGGCGCTCGTGCTGAGCCAGGCGCCGCTGCGTCGCGGTCAACGTGCCGCCTGATCGGCGTGGCGTTGCGGGCAAGGCAATGCCGACCACCGCGCCGTGAGGGCCGCAAGCCGGCTGCGGCTTCCTTATGTGACGATTAGCTCTGCGATTCGCGCAGCGTCTGGGCTTGCTCCGGTGTGAACGTCTCGCCACAGGCCTCGCAACTGAAGCCGGACGCCTTGTCGGCCTTGCCGATGTCGTCGGCGTTATCCCATCGTGGAATCAGGGTGAGGTGCGGGCAGGGCGGCGCTTCGACGACCGGGGGTTGGGCCTTGCTAGAGCCTCCGAATAGCCTGTCTAGCAGTCCCATGTTGGCCTCCTAACTGCGTTCGTGTCGCGCGGTGCGGTCATTGGGACGTTAACGAACCCTTACGGACAGGTTACAAACGGGGTCAAGCGAACCGAAACACAGGAAAGAGAAATGCTCGGTCGAAATCGGCCATTCGTGTCTGGCAGCCTCGACGTCAGGTCTGGGCGACGACGATCCTCTCGCTGGGCTTGTAGTCGCCGAGCTTGCTCATGTCGCGCCACTCCTTGCGGCCCTCCATGAGCAGGTCGCGGCCTTCGCAATCGTCCATGACGACGGCGGGGAAGTCTTCGACCTCGACCCGCTTGATCGACTCGGTGCCGAGGTCCTCGTAGGCCACGACCTCGATCTTCTTGACGAACTTGGAGAGCATGGCCGCGGCGCCGCCGACCGCCATCAGGTAGACCGCCTTGTACTGCTTGAGCGCCGCCTGCACGTCCGGTCCGCGGTTGCCCTTGCCCATGCAGGCCTTGAGCCCAGCTTCGAGCAGCGGTGGCGTGAACGGGTCCATGCGCATCGACGTCGTGGGGCCGAAGGCGCCGGCGGAGTGGCCGGGGCGGGTCGGCGTCGGGCCTACGTAGTAGATGAGCTGGCCCTTGATGTCGATAGGCAGCGGTTCGCCGGCCTTGAGGGCCGCCAGCATGCGGCCGTGCGCCGCGTCGCGTGCGGTGTAGATCACGCCGCTGATGCGCACGTGGTCGCCGATCTTCATCTTGACGACGTCCTCTTCGGTAATCGGTGTCGTGAGCTTGACCTCGAGGTCGTTGATGCGTTCGACGGGCATGCTATCCCTCCTGCGCCCCTTCGGGCAGGTCCACGTTGACGACGACGTTCTCTTGCGAGCTGCGCGAGACGATCATTTCGACCGGCTCGTCGCCGCTGGCGTTGATCTCCTGGTGGACAACGTACGGCGGCACGAAGATGAAGTCGCCCGGAGCCGCCTCGACTACGTTCTCCAGACGCTCGCCGTAACGGAAGCGCGCGTGGCCGCTGATGATGTAGATGGCGCTCTCGACCTCGCCGTGGTGGTGCGGGCCGGAGCGCACGCCCTTGTCGACGCGCACGGGGCCGACCCAGATGCTCTTTGCTCCCACCGTCTTGGCGCCGATGCCCTCGGCGCGGTCCATGCCCGGCGTCTGGGCGGTGGAGCGATCGCACTGGCTGGGATGAACGACTTTTACTTCATCAGCCATGACGTTCCTCGCTAATGCAAGTGTTGTGTGAGAAGAGGGCAACCTCTCCCCGGGCTGCCGCCATCCCCTCTCCGGGCCCGGAGAGGGGACCGAGGCGTGAGGTCGCCCGCGTTCCTCGGCTCACAGATACGCCTCCTTGAGGCGGGCGCTGTGGCACTGGATGTTCACGCCGACGGGCAGTGCCGTGATGTGCGTCGGGTAGGTGAGGATGTTCACCGCCAGCGCCGTGTTGACGCCGCCGACCGCCTGAGGCCCGACGCCGAGGGCGTTGACCTTCTCCATCATCTCCGCTTCGAGCGCGGCGATCTCATCGTCCTCGCTCTTGCTGCCGACACCGCGCGTCACAGCCTTCTTCGCCATCGTCATGGCGTACTCGGACGTGCCGCCGATGCCGACACCGATGATCAGCGGCGGGCAGGGGTTGCCGCCCGATTCCTCGACCGCCCGCAGCACGAAATCGATGACCGCGTCTTTGCCCGCGCGCGGCAGGAAGTTGGCGTAGCGGCTCATGTTCTCGCAGCCGCCGCCCTTGGGCAGCACTTTGAGGTGCAGCTGGTCGCCGGGGACGAGGTCATAGTGGATGACGGCGGGCGTGTTGTTGCCCGTGTTGCGCCGGCTGGTCAGCGGGCTGGCCACGATCGAGGCGCGCAGGTAGCCCTCCGTGTAGCCCTTGCCGACGCCGGCATGGATCGCCTCTTCCAGCGAGCCGCCGACGATGTGGACGTCCTGCCCCATCTCGACGAAGACGACGGTCGTGCCCGTGTCCTGGCAGAGCGGCACCAGCTCGCGCTCGGCAATCTCGAAGTTCTCGACCAGCTCGACCAGGATCTGCTTCGCCAGCGGCGCCTGCTCCGTCTCCTCGGCGTGACGCAGGCCCTGGCGCACGTCCTCGGGCAGGACGTGCGTGGCCTCGATGCAGAGCTCGGCCAGCTTGTCGCGAATCGTGTCGACGTGGATCTCTCGTACGGCCATGGCAGGTACCCCTTCTCGCGTGCGGCGTTCTTTACGAGACGACTTTGACCAGCTCTGTCGTGCCGTTGGCGGCGGCCACGATCTTCGCCTTCTCCTCGGCCGAGACCGGCACTTCGTAGATCTGCTCGGCGCCGCCGGCGCCGAGCTTGGCCACGGTGCCGCAGAAGGTGCCGTTGATGCCGTACTCACCGTTGAGCTGCACGGCGCAGGGGATGAGGCGCTTCTCGTCCAGCAGGATCGCCTCGACCATCGTGATCGTGGCGACGGCCGGTGCGAAGAAGGCGGAACCCGTCTTGTAGAGCTGCACCAGCTCGGCGCCGCCGTTCATCGTGCGCTTGACGATCTCGTCGATGCGCTCCTTCGAGATCAGCGACTCGATCGGCATGCCGCCGGCGCGGGCCTGGCTGACGATCGGCACCATCGTCGTGTCGGTGTGGCCGCCCAGGACGAAGGCGTGGATGTCGCGCTGCGACACGCCCAGTTCCATAGCCAGGAAGGTGCGGAAGCGCTCGCTGTCCAGCATACCGCCCTGGCCGATGATGCGCTGCCGCGGAAAGCCCGTGGCTTTCATGGCGACGTGGCACATCACGTCCATCGGGTTGGCGAAGACGATGATCACCGCGTTGGGGCTGAGGCGGGCCGCGTTGGCGGCGGCGTAGTCGCCGACGACCTCCGCGTTGCCCTTGAGCAGGTCTTCGCGGCTCATGCCCGGCTTGCGCGGCGCGCCCGAGGTGATGATCACGACGTCGGAGCCGGCGGTCGGCTCCCAGTCGTCCGTGGCGGTGAGAGTGCTCTCGAACCCGGCGAACGAGGCGCCCTGGTAGATGTCGAGGGCCTTGCCGTGGTGCTGGCCGAACTCCGGCACGTCCTTGATGACGATGTCGCAGATGTTCTTCTCGGCCAGGCGAAACGCCATCATGCCGCCGGTCTGTCCACCGCCGACGATCGTGACCTTCTTACGCGCGCTCATACTTCATCTCCCTGCTTGATGTACTGCATATCTCCAGGCGGGCTGCTCCCGCTCAGGCTCGGGGTGCTTACTGGCCGGTGTAGGCCTTCCAGCGCGACTCCAGGTTCGGGTCCTCCAGCGTCTCCATGATGTAGTTGGCGAAGTCGCTGCCCTTGGCGCCGGTGTTGCGGCCGGTGATCACCAGCTTTTTCTCGAACTGGCCGCAGACCTCGAGGGCCATGGACAGCTTGCGGCCCCGGTCGGCATAGCCGAGGTGGTCGAGCATCATGGCGCCGCAGCGGATCATGCTGCTGGGGTCGGCGTACTCGGTGCGGCCCTCGTTGACCATGCGCGGCGCGCTGCCGTGGATCGCCTCGAACATGGCGTAGCGCTTGCCGATGTTGGCGCTGCCTGCCGTGCCCACGCCGCCCTGAAGCATCGCTGCCTCGTCGGTGAGGATGTCGCCGTAGAGGTTGGGCAGGGCCATGACCTTGAAGTCGGCCTGGCGCAGCGGGTTGATCATGTTGGCCGACATGATGTCCACGATCCAGCTGTCCCACTCGACCTCGGGATAGTCCGCCGCGACCTTGGTCGCGATATCGACGAACATACCGTCCGTGATCTTGATGATGTTCGATTTGGTGACGATCGAGACCTTGTTCATGCCCGTCTTGCGGGCGTGCTCGAAGGCGAGGCGGATGAGGCGCTCGCTGCCCTGGATGGTGACGGCGGTGAAGTCAAAGCCCAGGTCGTCGGTGATGCGAATGCCCTTGCTGCCGAGGATGTAGGCGCCTTCTGTGTTCTCGCGGAAGAACATCCAGTCGATGCCCTTCTCCGGCACGCGCACCGGCCGCACGTTGGCGAACAGGTCCAGCTCGCGCCGCATGGCGACGTTAGCGCTCTCGATGTTGGGCCAGGGGTCGCCGGCCTGCGGTGTCGTAGTGGGAGCCTTGAGGATGACGTGGCACTTCTTGAGCTCTTCCAGCACGTCGTCCGGGATAGCCTTCATGACCTTGACGCGGTTCTCGATGGTCAGGCCCTCGATGGTGCGGAACTGGACCTTGCCGGACTGCACCTCGGGCGCCAGCAGGTGCTCCAGCACGCGCTGCGCTTCGGCCGAGATGTAGGGGCCGATGCCATCGCCGCCGCAGACGCCGACGATGATGGGGCTGACCGTGGCGTAGTCGACCCAGTCCGGTTCGTTGCGCAGTCGCTCAACCCGGTTGAGCTGTTCTTCGACCAGGGCTGCGAAGTGTTCCTTGGCCTTGTCGAGGACGGCTTGATCTACCACGTCGGTTCCAGCCTTTCGAGAAACTAGAGTGGGCCTGATCCATTACAAGCGATACGGGGTAAACGCATCCTGAGGATACAACTTTCTACCCTTATACTCCGCAGTGCGGCTGATTCAATTCATCAATAGTCGGTATCCATCGCGATCCCTAGCCGAGATCGATACCCAGCACCAGCAGCGCGTCCTCGATGCGACGCCGCAAAGACGCCTCGTCCGCGTCGCGAAGCGTGACGTGGCCGATCTTGCGGTTGGGCCGTTCGCTCTTGCCGTACAGGTGGACGTGGGCGCCGGCGATGCCCGCCATCGTCGCGACGTCGGGCGCCGTGCCGATCAGGTTGAGCATGGCGCTGTGTCCGACTGCCGCGGTCGAGCCGAGCGGCAGTCCGGCGATGGCGCGCAGGTGGTTCTCGAACTGGCTGCAGGCGGCCCCTTCGATGCTCCAGTGGCCGGAGTTGTGCACGCGCGGTGCCATCTCGTTGGCGAGCAGGCGTCCCTCGACCTCGAACAGCTCGATGGCGAGCACGCCGACGTAAGCAAGCTCGTCCAGCACGCGGCGCGCCAGGTCTTCGGCGGCGGCCTGCAGTGCGAGGGTCAACTTTGGCGCCGGCGCCAGCGAGAGACGCAGGATGCCCTCGTAATGATGGTTCTGCACCAGCGGGTAAAAGGCCGTCTCGCCGTCCCGGCCGCGCACCGCGATAATCGACAGCTCGCGCTGGAAGGGCACGAAGCCTTCCAGGATGCAGGACGAATCCATCTCACCTGCGGCCTCGATGATGTCGTGGGCGCTGCGCAGCATCCACTGGCCGCGGCCGTCGTAGCCCAGCCGCCGCGTCTTGAGGACGGCCGGCAGGCCGATCTGCTCGACGGCAGGAGGCAGCGCGGCGGCGTCCTCGACGCTCGCGAACGGCGCCGTCTCGATGCCCAGGCTGCGGAACAGCGCCTTCTCGACCAGCCGGTCCTGCGATGCGGCCAGCGCCCGTGGCGGCGGGTAGAACGGCGTGCGTTCCACCAGGAAGCGGGCGCTTTCGACGTCGACGTTCTCCCACTCGAACGTGATGACGTCCAGGCCCTCCGCGAAGGCTGTAAGCGCCTCCTTGTCGGTGAGGTCGCCCGTGTATAGCTCCGCCACCTGACCTGCACAGGCATCCGGGCTCGTGTCCATGAGCCGAAACTGCATGTCGAGGGGGTAGCCTGCCAGGGCCAGCATGCGACCGAGCTGGCCGCCGCCGAGGATGCCGATTCTCACTGGCTCGACGGGTCGGGGTTGTCGAGCACGGTCTGGGTTTGGCGCTGGCGGTAGTCCTTCAGCGCCGCCGCGATTGCCGGGTGCTTGTTCGCCAGGATCGATGCCGCGAGCAGCGCCGCGTTGATGGCCCCGGAGCGGCCGATGGCCAGCGTCGCGACCGGGATGCCGGCCGGCATCTGGACGATGCTGAGCAGCGAGTCCATCCCCTTGAGTGCGCGCGACTCGACGGGCACGCCCAGCACGGGCAGCGTCGTCTTCGCCGCCGCCATGCCGGGCAGGTGGGCGGCGCCGCCGGCGCCGGCGATGATCACCTCGAGGCCGCGCTTCTCGGCGCTGCCGGCGTACTCGAAGAGCAGGTCGGGCGTGCGGTGCGCCGAGACGACGCGCGTCTCGAACGGAACGCCGAGCGCCGTGAGCGTCTCGGCGGCGCCGGACATCGTCTCCCAGTCGGAGCGCGACCCCATGATGATGCCGACCAACGGATTCGATGCGTTACTCACGTCTGCGTCAACTATAGGAGACACACGCGACCCAGGACAGGCCTGAGGCCAGTTCCAGATTCATAGCCCAGTTTCTGGGAAATTCCTCCCGTAGGGGGTTGCAATCGGCGCCGTCGCGGCTAAACTAATGATCATAGTTAAAAACTAAGGAGCGTAATGATGAAGACGAACTGGATGCAGCGTGACGGCGGCCGGCTGGCCTTCTCGGACGAGGGCAGAGGCCCGCTCGTGGTGTGCGTGCCGGGCATGGGAGACCTGCGGGACGAGTACCGCTTCCTGGCGGCTCGGATGGTCGACGCCGGCTTCCGCGTCGTCGCTCTCGACATCCGCGGCCACGGCGAGTCGAGTGTCGGCTGGGACGACCTCTCGGCGAAGGCGATCGGCGAGGACGTGCTGGCCCTGATCCATCACCTGGGCGAGGACGACGCCCTCGTCGTCGGCACGTCGATGGCTGCGGCGGCAGCTGCCTGGGCGGCCGTCCGGGAGCCGGCCGCGGTGCGCGGCGTCGTCATGATCGGCGCTGTGGTGCGCGACTCCGGCCCGGCCTGGATGAAGGTGATCATGCCCCCGCTGATGCGCGTCCTCCTGGCTCGCCCGTGGGGCGTGGGTTTCTGGATGAGCTACTGGAAGAGCCTCTTCCCTAGCGAGAAGCCGGCGGACTTCGAGGACTATGCCGCTAGGCTGCGCGCGAACTTGAAGGAGCCGGGCCGGCGCGCCGCCCTAAAGTCGATGATGCTGGGCGCGCCTGTCGCCGGCATCGCCGAGCACCTGAACGAGGTCGCCTGCCCGGCTCTGGTCGTGATGGGCACGAAGGACCGCGACTTCCAGGACCCGGCCGGGGAGGCCGCGTGGGTGGCGGACCGTGTGCGCGGCCAGGCCGAGCTCGTGGAAGGCTCGGGCCACTACCCTCACGTCGAGTTCCCGGAGCACACGAACCGCATCATCACCGATTTCGCACTGAGCCTGAGCCGCAGCGGGGCCGTCGTTGCCTCCTAGGGCAGGCCTCACCGAGGCTGTCGTTCTGCAAGAGGCGGCGGTTCTGGCTGACGCCGAGGGGCTCGAAGCCGTGACGCTGGCCAAGCTGGCCGAGCGGCTCCACGTCCAGCCGCCGTCCCTCTACAACCATGTCGCTGGCCTGCCTGCCCTGCGCAAAGGGCTGGCAGCGCTGGCGGCGGAGCAGCTGGGGGCGCGTCTCACCCGCGCCGCGGTGGGCAAAAGCGGGGAACGGGCCGTCATAGCCATATCGGAGGCGTACCGTTCCTTTGCCAAGGAACGCCCCGGCCTCTACGCGGCGATCCTGCGGGCGCCGGGGCCGGACGACACGCGCTACATCGCCGCTGCGGAGGAGATCCTGGACGTCGTCTCGGCCGCGCTCGAGCAGTACGGTTTCAGCGGCGAGCTGCTGATCGACGCGATCCGGGGTCTGCGCAGCATCATCCACGGCTTCGTCTCGCTTGGAGCTGAACGGCGGCTTCGGCATTCCGCAAGACATCGACCAGAGCTTCCTGCGCGTGGTGCAGACTTACCTGCGCGGCCTGGAGGCGCCGGCTGCGGTTGCTTGACGGGGTGGAACGAACGACAGAGGCGGCGGAGATTTCTCCGCCGCCTCTTCTAGCTCACTGCTGAGAGCTGAAGGGCTACCGCTGACGGTTCCTCAGCTCTTCGCCAGCTGGCGAAGCACGTAGGGCAGGATGCCGTCGTGGCGGTAGTACTCCACCTCGATCGGCGTGTCGATGCGGGTGCGCACCGTGAAGCGCTTCTCGGAGCCGTCCGGCGCCGTCGCGATGACGGTGAGGTGCTTGCCCGGCGTCAGGCCCTCGTCGATGCCGAGAACGTCGATGACCTCCTCGCCTGTAATGCCCAGGCTCGACACCGACTGGCCATCTACGAACTGCAGCGGCAGCACGCCCATGCCGATCAGGTTGCTGCGGTGGATGCGCTCGAAGCTCTCGGCGATGACGGCGTGCACGCCGAGCAGCTTCGGCCCCTTCGCGGCCCAGTCGCGCGACGAGCCGGTGCCGTACTCCTTGCCGCCGAAGACGACCAGCGGTACGCCGTCCGCCTGGTACTTCATCGACGCGTCGAACAGCGGCATCTGCTCGCCGTCGGGCAGGTGGCGAGTGAACCAGCCCTCGACGCCGGGGACGAGAGCGTTGCGCAGGCGGATGTTGCCGAACGTGCCGCGCATCATCACCTCGTGGTTGCCGCGCCGGGCGCCGAAGGTGTTGAACTCGGTCACCGGCACGTCGTTGCCCAGCAGGTAGCTGCCGCCGGGGCTGCTGCGCACGATCTCGCCGGCGGGCGAGATGTGGTCTGTCGTCACGGAGTCGCCCAGCACCGCCAGCGAGCGAGCGCCGCGGATGTCGCCGGGCTCGTCCGGGTCGAGCTTCATGCCGTCGAAGTAGGGCGGCTTGCGCACATAGGTCGAGTCCGGGTCCCAGGCGAAGAGGTCGCCTTCGGGCACGTCCAGGCCGCGCCAGGTCTCGTCGCCGTGGAAGACGTCGGCGTACTTCTCCTTGAACATCTCGGAGCGCACGGAGCGGCGCATCGCCTCTTCGATCTCCATGCGGGTCGGCCAGATGTCGCGCAGATAGACGGGCTGGCCGCGGTCGTCGTTGCCGAGCGGCTCGTGGTCGAAGTCGATGTCCATGTGGCCGGCCAGGGCGTAGGCGACGACCAGCGGCGGCGAGGCCAGGTAGTTGGCCCGCACGCGAGACTGGATGCGCCCCTCGAAGTTGCGGTTGCCCGACAGCACCGACGCGGCGACGAGGTTGCCTTCGTCGATGGCGGCGGCGACCTCGTCCGGCAGCGGGCCGGAGTTGCCGATGCAGGTGGTGCAGCCATAGCCGACCAGGTAGAAGCCGAGCTGCTCCAGGTCGTCCATCAAGCCGGCGTCCTTCAGGTACTCGGTCACCACCTGGGAGCCGGGAGCGAGGCTCGTCTTGACCCAGGGCTGGGAGCGCAGGCCGCGTTGTGCGGCGTTGCGCGCCAGCAGGCCCGCCGCCATCAGCACTTGCGGGTTCGAGGTGTTCGTGCAGCTCGTGATGGCGGCGATGACGACGGCGCCGTGGCCCAGCGTGTAGCCATCGTCCAGCGTCACCGACTTGAAGGGGTCTTGCTGCGGGTCGCCTTCCGCCACCTCGCCCTGCGGCGGGGATGCGTTGCCGCCCTCGTTCACCCAGCGCTCGAGGCGGGCCTGGTCGATGCCGGCGGCGGGCGTGAGGAGCGACGGCAGGTTCATGCGCCACGTCTTCTTCGCCTCGGTCAACGGGATGCGGTCCTGCGGCCGCCGCGGTCCCGCGATGCTAGGGACGACGGTGCCGAGGTCGAGCTCCAGCACGTCCGTGAACACAGGGTCGGGTGAGGATGCGTCGCGGAACAGGCCCTGCGCGCGGCAATAGGCCTCGACGAGCTGCACCTGTGCCTCGTCGCGGCCGGTGAAGCGCAGGTAGTTCAGCGTCTCGGCGTCGACGGGGAAGTAGCCGGCGGTGGCGCCGTACTCGGGCGCCATGTTGCCGATCGTGGCGCGGTCGGGTAGCGGCAGGTTGGCGAGGCCGCCGCCGAAGAACTCGACGAATTTGCCGACCACGCCCCTGGCGCGCAGAATCTGCGTCACCGTCAAAACCAGGTCGGTGGCGGTGGCGCCTTCGTGGAGCTGGCCGGTCAGCTTGAAACCGATCACCTCGGGGATCAGCATCGGGCTGGGCTGGCCCAGCAGCGACGCCTCAGCCTCGATGCCGCCGACGCCCCAGCCGAGCACGCCGAGGCCGTTGATCATCGTGGTGTGCGAGTCGGTGCCGATGACGGTGTCGGGGTAGGCGACGGTCTCGCCGTCCTGGTCGGCCTGGAACACGACGCGGGCCAACGACTCCAGATTGACCTGGTGCACGATGCCGGTGTCCGGCGGCACGACCTTGAAGTTGGCGAGCGCCTGCTGCCCCCAACGAAGCAGGGCGTAGCGCTCCCGGTTGCGGTTGAGCTCCATCTCCGCGTTGTGCCGGAAGGCAACACCGGTGCCGAACTCGTCGACCTGGACCGAGTGGTCGATGACGAGCTCGGCCGGCTGCAGCGGGTTGATCTTCTTCGGGTCGCCGCCCAGGGCGACCATGGCGTCGCGCATGGCCGCCAGGTCGACGATGGCGGGGACGCCGGTGAGGTCCTGCATGAGGACGCGTGCCGGCCGGAAGGCGACTTCCTTCTCGCCGACGTCGGTCGGGTTCCAGTTGGCCAGCGCCAGGATGTCGTCGTGGGTGACGGTGACGCCGTCCTCGAAGCGCATCAGGTTCTCGAGGAGGATGCGCAGCGAGTAGGGCAGGCGCGCTGCGTTCGTACCCCGAAGGGCATCGAGGCGATAGTAAGCAAATGTCTTGCCTGCGGCGCTGAGGCTGGACTTGCTGCCGAAAGAGTCAAGGGATGGGGACACGAGCCACTCTCCTCTCGGGCCCGCCGACCGGGATGCGCTGATCGAGGCGCCGGCGGCTGGCTGGTTGAGGCCCTTTCCTGCTCCGAGTTGGCGGCTGGCGCGACTCTCGCCCGCGACTTCTCCCGCTGCTCTGAGGAGACCGTTGGGCCCGGGTTGAGAATCGATGTCTGAGCGCTGGCCGCACCTCGATTATAGAGCCGCATGCCGTCAGCTACGAGCGGTCAGCTGCGAGCGACAAACGCGCGTTGCGCCGCCATTGCGGTGGCGGGCACCTCTCACCTGTCATCCTGAGCGCCAGCGAAGGATCTCCCCTCGAGAGCCGGCTCCGTGACACAAGGGCTTGCCATCCCCACGAAGGCGCTTGCCGGGGGAGATGCTTCGCTCCGCTCAGCATGACAGGCCTGCGTCAGTTCCGGGGCTGGGAGCGGCAATTCCGTCACGCCGTCATTGCGAGCCATCGCGGCAGCGGGTGCGGCAATCCGGGGTCGAGCAGAGGCTCGTTCTGAACGCGCAGACGCTGCTGCCTATTGCGGCGGCGGCGCGCGCTCGCAGGTTGACGGTGTGTCGTCTGCGCTGCGGCCGCAAATCAGGGTCCGCGTGTCGACCTCGATGTGCTGATCCTGGGTGGCAGGGTCGGTGACCAGGGTGAGCTTGAACTGATCGAGGTCCCGGGGCGCTGGTCCGTAGACTCCATGGCCGGTCTTGTCGAAGGTGGCGCCGCTGCAGCCGGAGCGGAACCACCCGGCCGTCTCCTGGTTGCTGCCCGGCGCCTTCCACGAGAAGTCTGGTCGCCAGGGAACCGTGCAGCCCTCGCTGCGGAAGAAGGGATTGGTGTCGTAGGTATAGACGGCGATGAGCTGGCCTGAGGAGTCCTGCGTGATGCAGAACTTGTTGTAGTCGTTGCACCAGGGCTGGTCTGGAAAGTTCGGCAGCGAGGAAGGCGGCCCCAATTTGATGATCGCGCCTCGTACCTGGGGCGGACTCTCGTGGCCGAAGATCACTGCACCGCTGACGAAGCCCACGATCAGGACCACGAGCGAAGCAACGAGGGCGTATTTCCAAGGCACCATGATCCTGCCCCAAGCATATCGCGGCCGAGTCGTTGGGTCGACGCTGCAATCTGGTTCGTCTACGGCGTTCTGGCTGGTTGTCGCGTGCCCAACAACAAGAGCACCGCGGCAGTCTGAAACGCCACACAGACGATGACGAGCGCGGCGAGCGACTGGTCGTAGAGGAAGCCCAGCAGCGTCCCGCCGACGAGCCATGCCACGCCGTAGGCGGCGGCGAAGACGCCGTAGGCGCTGGCGCGTCGGTCGGGCGCCACGATGCTGGCGATGCCGGCCCGCAGCGTCGATTCCTGCACGCCGAGGGCGGCGCCCCAGATGCACGTGCCGACGATTGCGCTGACGACGTGCGGCGTGAAAGCGAGGCACGTCCCGGCGCCGGCCAGGACCGGCAGCACGGCGATCGTGTTGAAGCCGTAGCGGTCGAAGAGCTTGCCCGTCGCCAGTGCGGCGACCGCATCGGTCGCCATCGCCACGGAATACACGACCGGGATCAGTGAGACGGCCATCAGGTGCTGCGATGAGAAGTGATAGCCGATGAGGCCGAAGGTGGCGAAACCCGCCATCGTCAGCGATGCGAAGGCGGCGTAGCGCCAGAACGCGGTCGGCAAGCCGGTGGGCGAGGCGGGGAACTCCTCGGTCGTGGCGTCCTCGTAGCCGGCCGGCTCCGGCACCTTGCGCGCCAGCCACAGCAGCAGCGCGACGGCGAGGACGCCTGGCACGGCCAGCAGCGCGAAGCCGGTGCCATAGCCGCCGGTGAGGGCATAGGCGCCGGCGATGAGCAGCGGCCCCGCGAAGGCGCCGGTCTGGTCCAGCGCTTCGTGCACGGCGAAGGCCATGCCCCGTCCGACCGTCGTGCCGGCGTGCGCCAGCAGCGCGTCCTTCGCCGGGCTGCGCACCGCCTTGCCGACGCGCTCGGCGATGAACAGGGCGGAGGCGCCCGCCACGCCGAGTGGCAGCGCCAGCCCAGGTACGGCGATCACCGTGATGACGTAACCGCCGATCGCCCAGGCCCAGTAGCGGTGGCTGCGGTCCGCGGCCGGGCCGCTGAACAGCCGCAGCACCAGCGCGGAGGCTTCACCGGCGGCCGTCACGGCGCCGATCAGCACGGCGCCCGCGCCCAGCGACCCGAGAAACGGCCCGCTGATCGAGCGCGCGCCCTCGTAGACGACGTCGACCAGCAGGCTGACGACGCCAAAGATGATGACGAAGCGCCAGGGACTGAGGGCCTGGGCGATGCCGCTGTCGTTCTGGTCCAGGGGTTACTTCGGACAAGACCCTGTCTCCTGCTGCCCGCTCGTTGACCGCGAGCATTGAAAGACAGTGTGCGCCTGAGATGCAATCGTGAGCATGTGGCATGCCAGCGTACTGGTCTTTCGTACGGCTCCGCTCCGTATTAGCCAGGAACCGCCCCGTCCCGAATTGCCGCGCCTCTCTGCCGCGATGGCGCGCCACGGCAGCGTACGGGAGGATGGGCCTATCACTCGCAGTTGAGAGCTAACGAGGGTCTGTCATGCTGAGCAGAGCGAAGCATCTCCCCCGGCAAGCGCCTGATGTGGGCGAGATGTCCTCGTACGACGGCGCCGGCTCCCGATGGGAGATCCTTCGCTATCGCTCAGGATGACAGGTGCAAGGCGCCGACTCGTGTCTCGACGCACAAAGCTGATAGCTGACAGCTACAGCGGGATGTTGCCGTGCTTCTTGGACGGCATCTGCTCGCGCTTGCTGTGCAGCAGCTCCAGCGAGCGGATGATCTTCCAGCGCGTGTCACGCGGGTCGATCACGTCGTCGATGTAGCCGCGCGAGGCGGATACGTAGGGGTTGGCGAAGCGCTCCTGGTAGTCGCGCGACAGCTCCGGCCGGCTCTCCGGCGCCTGCTGGATCTGCGACCGGAACACGATGTTTACCGCCGCGTCCGGTCCCGTGACCGCGATCGAGCCGCTGGGCCAGGCCAGGTTGACGTCGCCGCCCAGGTGCTTCGAACCCATGGCGATGTAGGCGCCGCCGTAGGCCTTGCGCAGGATGCAGGTTACCTTCGGCACCGTCGCCTCGGCGTAGGCGTACACCAGCTTGGCGCCGTGCGAGATGATGCCGCCGTACTCCTGCGCGGTGCCCGGCAGGTAGCCCGTGACGTCAGCGAAGGTGACGATTGGGATGTTGAAGCAGTCGCAGAAGCGCACGAAGCGCGCCGCCTTGATCGACGCTGCGATGTCGAGCGTGCCGGCCAGGTAGAGCGGCTGGTTGGCGATGATGCCGGCCGTGCGCCCCGCCAGCCGGCCGAAGCCCACGACGACGTTCTGGGCATAGTCGGGGTGCACCTCCATGAAGTCGGCGCTGTCGACGACGCGGTAGATGACCTCGCGCACGTCGTAAGGGTGCGAGTCGTTCTCGGGCAGGATGTGCAGCATGTCCTCGTCGCGCCGCCGCGGGTCGTCGCCCATCTCAACCACCGGCGGGTCGTCGAGGTTGTTCAGCGGCAGGAACGAGAAGAGGCGCCGTACTTCGTTGAGGCAGTTCTCCTCGTTCTCCATGGCGAAGTGGGCGACGCCGGAGCGGGTGGCGTGGATGCGCGCGCCGCCCAGCTCTTCGTCCGTCACCTCTTCCATCGTCACAGCGCGGACCACGTCCGGACCGGTGATGAACATGTAGCTGTGGTCCTCGACCATGAAGACGAAGTCGGTGATCGAGGGGGAGTAGACGGCGCCGCCTGCCGCCGGGCCGAGGATGACGGAGATCTGCGGCACGACGCCCGATGCGCGCACGTTGCGGCGGAAGATCTCGCCGTAGCCCTTGAGGCTGGAGACGCCTTCCTGGATGCGGGCGCCGCCGCCGTCGTTGATGCCGATGACGGGCACGCCGGTCTTTACGGCCAGGTCCATGATCTTGCAGATCTTCTCGGAGGCGACCTCGGAGACGCTGCCGCCGATCACAGTGAAGTCCTGGGAGAAGACGCAGACGGGCCGGCCCTCGATGCGCGCGAAGCCGGTGACGACCGAGTCGCCCGGGAAGCGCTGCTGGTCGATGCCGAAGTCGTCGGCGCGGTGCAGGACGAGGGCGTCGAACTCCTCGAAGGTGCCCTGGTCGACGAGCATCGCGATGCGCTCGCGGGCGGTGAGCTTGCCGCGCTGGTGCTGCGCCTCGATGCGCCGCTGACCACCACCGAGGGCGGCCTGCTCTTTGCGCCTGCGCAGGTCTTCGAGCCGTTCCTGAATACTCATGCGGGTCTGATTCTCCGGAAGTAAAGCGCGCTTATGCTAGCATCCGCTTTCGCGCCCGAACAAGGCGCGCGGCGCGGCTGGCGATGACGTGGCGATTCGAGAGGTCAGGGCGTGTCGGCCGGCAGCTCCAGCACCTGCCCGACACTCAGGCTGTTCGGGTTGATGTTGTTCAGAGCGACCAGTTCAGCGACCCAGGCGGCCTGTTTCGCCTCAGGCACGCCGAGGGCCGCGGCTATCACGTAGGGATTGTCCCCGGACTGGACTGTGTAGGTCTGGCCATTGCTGGCGACCGTGGCGGCGGGCTCCGGCGTCGCCGTAGCAGCCGCCGCTGCGGGCGTGCTGGTGGGCGCCGCCTGCTGGGGCGTTGCGGCGCTCGCGGCGGACGGCGTGCTGGTCGCCTCCGGCGTCGGCGCGTTTTCGACCACGGGCAGGATCAGCTCGTCGCCGGCATGCAGCAAGCGCGGGTCGGGCAGGTTGTTGAGCTGCTCCACCTGGGCGATCCAGGCCGCCTGCTGCGCCGCTGGCACGCCCTGGGCCGCGGCGATGGCGCCCAGCGAGTCGCCGGACTGCACTGTGTAGGTCGTCGTGGCGGTAATACCGCTGCTGTTCGGCTCGGTGCCGTTGCTGCTCTCGCTGGCGGAGAGGACGATAGGGTCGGTCATTGTGGCGGGCAGCGTCGCCGTGGGAACGGCGCCCTGGCGCGGGGTCGTACTGTTGCCGTTGCCCTTGCTGCCGCCGCCGAAGACGCACGCCTGTGCGCCCATCAGGACGACGATGCCGACCAGCAGGCTGACGCCGATTCTTCCACTTATGCGTTCTCTCTGGCCCATATGTCTTCAGGGATGGTAGCGTTCGGGACGCTTCCGTGCCATCAAGCGCTGCCGTTGAGCGCCTGCAGCAGGGCCAAACCCATGCGCGCGGCCTGCTCCAGCAGGTCCGGCTGCACCCGGTCGATGACGTCTTGTGGCGTGTGGAGCAGGGGATCCTCGCTGCGGTGGATGAGGACGGCCTGCATACCGGCCTGAATGAAGCTGGCGTGATCGCTGCTGGCGTTGGGTGGCAGCTCGGCCGGGACGGCGTCGATACCGGCCTTGGCAGCGGCGGCGATCGCTTCCCGCTGCAAATCCGCGCTGCCGATGACCTGCCAGCCGTTTTCGCCGACGCCGACCATATCGAAGTTGAGCATCGCCTTCAGGTCGCTCTTTTGCTGCGGTGTCATGCTGCTCACGTAGGCCTGGCTCCCGACGAGGCCGAGCTCCTCGGCGCCCCAGAGGATGAAGCAGTTGTTGCCCATCTCGCCGCGGTCGGCGATCACCGCCGCCATCTCTATGACGGTGGCGGCGCCGGAGCCGTTGTCGCTGGCGCCGGGCGCGATCTGGACGCTGTCGTAGTGGCCGCTGGAGATCGTCTGGCAGTCCTTACCGGGCGGTGTGGCAATGACGTTGTAAGACGACGCGTCGGAGAGCGTACCGAGGCTCATGTCGACGGTGACGTCGCCGGCGTCCAGGAGCTTTTGCAGCGCCTTGCCGTCCTCCTGCGAAGTCGAGAGCGCCGGGATGCTCGAGGCGCTGGACAGCGTGCCGTAGAAGGTCGAGCCCTCGTTGTTGTAGATGATGACGCCGATGGCGCCGGCGTTGGTGGCGTTTTCGACCTTCTGCTGGAAGGTGAGGTCGCCTCGCTGAATCAGCACGATGGCGCCCTTCGCGTCGGCTGGGATGTCCTCCGGTCTGCCGAGGCCGCCGTCTACGAGACGGCCGCTCGCGTTGCCGGCGCCGCTATTGGCCAGCGGTACGGACACCACTGTCTGCTGCTGCGGTGAGGTCACGGTGATGTCGGATGTGCGGGCGATGTCCTCGCCGATGGGGAACTGCTGCAGGTGGACGTCGTAGCCGAAGCTGCGCAGCAGGCCGGCGATGTAGTCGGCAGCTTCCTTCTCCTTGGCGGTGCCTGCGGGCCGCGGCCCGATGCTCACCGAGAGCGCCTTGTCGAGGTCGTAGATGCGCTGCCCGTCCGGCCCGGGCGGGTCGAGTTTGAAGGGGCCCGGCGTGAGGCCGGGAGTCGCGAGAGACGCCGCACCATCTGCCGGGCTCGGTGAGCCAACGGTTATCGGTGTCGAAGTTGAGGCGGTGCTGCCGCTGGCGGAGCCGGAGCAGGCGGCGGCGAGGAGAACGAGCAGCAGAGTTGGTGCGAAGAGAAAACGGAGGCGTGCGCTCAACCTCTCCCCCTCCCCACCCCTATGGTCACCCTGCGCCGGGCGATATGTGTCTTCCGAGAGACCGCTGGCTTACCACGTCGCCGCCGGTTCCGGCCAGTTCGCGGTCTTTCGCTCTTGCACGGCTCCGCGCGGGATGCCAATCCCTAGCGACGGCGCTTGCCTTTCAGCCAGTACTTGACCCGGTCGGGCCAGCCGGGGCCGGACAGGTCCATGGGTTGTCCGCGCCAACGCTTCTCCGGTGCATTGCTACGGTTGCTGCCGCCGCGCAGGGAGAGGACGAAGGCGGTCGCCAGCACGATCAGCGAGCCAAGCATGAGCCAGCTGGCGAATGGGAGAGCACGCAAGAAGAAGGCGCCGATCAGGATGATCAGCGACCACATCATCACCTGGTTTAGGGAGATGCGCGCCAGGCGGTGGCCGAGCCAGCCCTGCGCTGCCGCGAGCGGCTTGCGCTTGGGCCGTCGCGACGGCGGCTTCTGACCATTTTCCGGCACGAAGCCATCGATCTTCCGCAGGATGTCTTCGATCTCGCGTTCGATTCGGTCAGCCATGGGCGTTCACCACCCTCATTTCGACTTCCGACAGGATATCCGGATCAGGTTCATTGTACAGATCGGCACGTAATTCCGCTTAGACAACGGCCGCATCCAGGGCGCGCCGAATGAGGTCCGCGGTTTCGGCCGGCGACCGCGTGTCCGAATCGATCGAAATGTGACGCAGGCCGAAGCGGTCCTGGTAGGCCGCGCTGACCCGAATCGCTTCTTCGACCTCGTTCTCGCGCTCCGTTGCATGGCCGCGCTGGGTCAGCGTCTCGTCGGAGGCGCGCAGTCGCACCATTAATGCGCGTTCCGCCAGGGGATTCATCAGCGCCAGCAGATGGCTGATTTCATTCTCGAAGCTGTGCAGCTCGCCATCGCGCTCGTACAGGAAGGCGCCGTCGACCACGACGTGGTAGTGATTCTTCATGAAGTTGGCGACGAGCAATCGCAGCTGCATGTGCGCCATGTCGAGCTCCGCCGCGGCGTCCGGGTCCGGCGTGACGATGGCCTCGCCGAGGATGTGGTCGAGGCTCACCACGGCCGTTTTGCCCTCGAGCCCAGCGGCGAGCTCGCGGGCGACGGTGCTCTTGCCGGCGAGCGGCGGTCCGTAGATGACGATCAGTTGCCTTGGCATGGCCTGACCATAGTACTGCCGCACGTGACCGTGGAAGCGACGAAGGCGGCGCTTGTAACTCTTTTTACACACGGTTGGGGTCTCCATAACGATCTGGAAGCGGACGATGGTTACCGTAAGGAAGGCGCAAACGCGCTGGACAGGGGAGTCCGTATGAAATCATTTCGATGGGGCATAGGTGCGCTCGGCGTGGCGGTCGCCGCCATCGTCGTGGCCGGGGCGCTTGGCTTCGGCATCGCGGCGCAGGCCCAGAACCCGGATGGCAACCCGCTTCACAACCGGTATCTCGAGATCCTGGCAGGCAAGCTCGGTATCAGCGTCGATCAGCTGAAGGCTGACCAGCAGGATGCCTGGAACCAGACGGTCGACGAGGCAAAGTCGAATGGCACGATCACCGATCAGCAAGCCGAGCGTCTACAGAACCTGCCTGGTGACTTCTCTAACTTCGGGCGGGGTTTCAAGCGGCTCGGTGGGACGCTGCAGGGCATCGTTGGCACCGTAGCCAGTGACATCGGCGTCGACCCCAAGGACCTGCTTAGCGAGCTGAAGTCAGGCAAGAGTCTGGCGACGATCGCGCAGGAGCACGACGTGAACCGGCAGGCGCTGATCGACGACATCACCCAGAGCGTCGAAGCCAAGCTGCAAAGCGCGGTCGACGCCGGCACGATCACGGCCGACCAGAAGCAGAAGGTGATGGACGCGCTCAGCGCGAACATCGGCGCGGCAATCGACTGGACGCCTGGCAGCGGCCAGGGCCTGTTCGGCGGCGCCATGTCAGGCTTTCGCTTCGGTCACCACGGAATGCATAGCGAAGAGGCTGCCCCCTAACCCCCACAACCGCTTCTTCGCCTTCGTTTGCGAGGGGTTCGATTCGGACCCCTCGCTTTTTTCTGGTCGCCAGAAGGGCTCGGCGATTGGCGAAAAAGGGCCCTCACGCGGCATAATTGAAGTGGTACGCGAGGTACCGGAAGAGGACACGGATCGATGGCATTGTTTAGCAAGCTTCTCAGCGGCGCCAATGAGCGCGAGATCAAGAAGCTGCGTCCAGTAGTAAACGAGATCAACGCGCTCGAGCCCGAAATCGAGGTTCTGAGCGATGATCAGCTCCAGGCCAAGACCGTCGAATTCCGCAGCCGGCTGGCTGACGAAGAGGAGCTGGAGGACCTGCTGCCGGAGGCCTTCGCGGTGATGCGCGAGGCGATCCGGCGCAAGCTGGGTCAGCGCGCCTTCGACGTGCAGCTCTCCGGCGCCATGGTGCTGCATCAGGGCAAGATCGCCGAGCTGAAGACTGGTGAAGGCAAGACGCTGGTTTCATCGCTCGCCATGTACCTCAATGCACTCGAAGGGCGCGGCGTTCACCTCATCACGGTCAACGATTACCTGGCCAAGCGCGACGCCCAGTGGTACGGCCGTGTCATGGTCTGGCTGGGCCTGACGGTCGGCATCCTGCAGCACGATTCGTCGTACCTCGTCTCGGCAGAGCCGGTGAACGAAGAAGAGCACGGCATGGAATACCTGACGCCGTGCAGCCGTCGCGAGGCCTACGCCGCCGACGTCACCTACGGCACCAACCACGAGTTCGGCTTCGACTACCTGCGCGACAACATGGCAACCAACAACGCGGGGCAGGTGCAGCGCGAGCGCCGCTTCGCCATCGTCGACGAGGTCGACAACATCCTGATCGACGAGGCGCGCACGCCGCTGATCATCAGCGGCCCGGCCGAGCAGGACATCTCGATCTACCCGCGCTTCGCGGCCCTGGTGCCGCGCCTGGAGCGCGAAGAAGACTACACGGTCGACGAGAAGCTCAAGGCGATCTCGTTGACCGAGAGCGGCATCGAGAAGATCGAGAACGCGCTGAACATCGACAACATCTATTCGCCGGAGAACTTCCGACTCACCCGCTACATGGAGGCGGCGCTCAAGGCGCACATCCTCTATCAGCGCGACCACGACTACGTCGTCAAGGACGGCGAGATCGTCATCGTCGACGACTTCACGGGCCGTCTCATGACCGGCCGGCGCTGGTCGGACGGCCTGCACCAGGCGGTCGAGGCCAAGGAAGGCGTCAGGATCCAGCAAGAGTCGATCACCTACGCCACGATTACCCTGCAGAACTACTTCCGCATGTACGAGAAGCTGGCCGGCATGACCGGTACGGCTGTCACCGAGGCGGAGGAGTTCGACAAGATCTACAAGCTGGAAGTCGTGGTCATGCCGCCCAACCGCCCTATCGTCCGCGACGACGACGACGACTATGTCTACCGGAACCTGCGCGCGAAGTTCAACGCCGTCGCCGAAGAGGTGGAAGAGGTGCACGAGGCCGGCCAGCCCGTGCTCGTCGGCACCGTCTCGATCGAAAACTCCGAATACCTCTCGGAGCTCCTCAAGCGTCGCGGCATCAAGCACCAGGTGCTCAACGCCAAGTTCCACGAATCTGAAGCTGCGATCGTGTCGCAGGCCGGCCGCAAGGGCGCCGTGACCATCGCCACGAACATGGCCGGCCGCGGTACGGACATCATCCTCGGCGGCAACCCGGAGGGCCGTGATCCGGAAGACTGGCAGCGGGAGCACGATGAGGTCGTCGAGCTCGGCGGCCTGCACATCATCGGCACCGAGCGCCACGAATCGCGCCGCATCGACAATCAGCTGCGCGGCCGCGCCGGCCGCCAGGGCGACCCGGGCAGCACGCGCTTCTACGTCAGCTTCGAGGACGACCTCATGCGCCGGTTCGCGCCGGACTGGCTGCCAGGCATGCTCTCCAAACTGGGCATGGAAGAAGACATGCCCATCGAGTCCGGCTGGGTGACCAAGGCGCTGGAAAACGCGCAAGGCAAGGTCGAGGGCCACAACTTCGACATCCGCAAGCACGTGGTCGATTACGACGACGTGATGAACGTGCACCGCGACGTGATCTACACCGAGCGCGACAAGGTGCTCGAAGGCGAGAACATGCGCGAGAACGTCTTCGGCATGGTCGAGGACGAGATCCGCGAGCTGATCGCGGCGCACCTGCCGGGCCGCAACGAGGAGTTGTGGGACTTCGACCTGCTCCTCGAAGAGGTAAACAGCATCTTCCCGCTGCCGGAGGACGTCACTCCCGAGTCGCTCAGCAAGATGAACGTCGTCGAGATCGAGGCGCTGCTGTTGGACGAGGCAGAGAACGCCTACGACCAGAAAGAGGCGGAGACCGGCACCGAGGACATGCGCCTGCTCGAACGCCTTCTGCTGCTCCAGGCCATCGATCGCCTCTGGGTCGAGCACCTGACGGCGATGGACGAGATGCGCCAGGGCATCGGCCTGCAGGCGTACGGCCAGCAGGACCCGCTCGTCATGTACAAGCACGAGGCCCGTGACATGTGGGACCAACTGCTGGGGAACATTCGTCACACGGTCGCGCACGCTATCTACCACGTCGGCCTCTCCACGCAGCAACCGAGCCCTCCACCGGTTGCCGCTCCTGCCGCGGCCGCAGCGGCGGCGGTCGGAGCCGGGCGCCCGGCGCAGCAACTGCGTGAGAACCGCCCCGATCAGGCCGCCGTGCCCGCCGGCCGCGTCAACGGCCGCAAGATGGGTCGCAACGATCCCTGCTGGTGTGGTTCCGGCAAGAAGTTCAAGCGCTGCCACGGTGTCGCAGCCTGAGGAATCAGGTCCGGCGTCTTGCCGGGCTTTGTTGCGGTCTCGTTTCCGGTCTTTCCCGTCACCGACCGCCTCATGTACTTTTGTGCATGGGCTGCCGACACTCAGTCAGACAGCTACGAGTTGACGATTGACGACTGCAACCGAAACTGAGACGACCGAAGCGGAATCGCTGGCCTACCTGCGTGAAACGATCGAGGCGGGCGAGCACTGGTACATCGCACTCCTCAAGACCATGGCGCGCTGGAGCCAGGCCGAAGAGGTCATCGATGGCCGCCGCTACCGCTACCTCATCGGCGGCGAGGCTTTCGACTGGCTGCTGCTGGCCGAGCGCCTGCTGGACGAGCTCGGCGACGCCGTCGGCGACAAGGACCGCGAGGCGCTGCTCTTCCACGGTCATCCGCCCCTCGAGATCGACGACGAGGAGTTCCAGGCGTTGATTGGCACACCGAAGTACCAGGCCTACCTCAACTACCTCTACGGCATCGTCGTCGAAGAGGCGCTGCAGCTGGCGGTTGAGGAGGAGCTGGCCAAGGAAGGCCACGCCAGGGTGTGGTCTGCGGGCGAGCGGGAAGGAGAAGGCGTCTTCGATCGCCTGTACGGCGAGTCGCAGGCTGCGCTGCTGGCCGAGTTTCAAAAGGAGCGCAAGCTGGAGCCATCCGATCATCTCGACCTTGCCGAGCTCAAAGAGTTCACCTACTGGCTGTTCAAGTACCGCGTGCGCCGCCACGAGGGCGCCCGCGTCGCCTCCGATACGCGCAAAGGCCTGGCAGCGCTGTCTCGCGTCGAAGCGGCGTTTCGGCGGCGCCTCCTGCCGGACCTGGAGCCCGTCGAGGCCTGACAGGCCTTCGCATCTTCCCGCCGATGCGTCTCGAAGTGACTCGGACAATCAATGCCCCGCCGGAGCGCGTGTGGCAGGTGTTAGTGGACGTGCAACGCTGGCCGGGCTGGACGCCATCCATGAAGTCGCTGCAGTTCGTCGAAGGAAATGAACTGTCGCCGAACGCCCGCGTGCGTATCCAGCAGCCGCGCCTGCCTGCCGCCGTCTGGACGGTGACGCAGGTCGAGCCGGGTAGCTACTTTGAGTGGCAAGCGTCCGGCCCCGGCATTCACACCGTCGCAGGTCACCGCGCCACGGCGGCCGGCGAAGGGCAGACCACCGTGACGCTGACGCTGGAGCAGAAGGGGCCGTTCACGCTGCTGATGGGCTGGTGGCTCAAGGGCATCAGCAATCGCTACGTGAACATGGAGGCGAATGGCCTCAAGGCGGAGTGCGAACGGCAGACCTAGCAGGGTGCTGAGAAACCCTTCTCGATCAAGTCGTGGTACGAGAGCCTCACCACGAGCGGGGCTCTGAATCACGCTCATCCTGAGGCTCTCGAAGGGCGTTATCTCCGTTTCTCAGCACCCCGGCTGGCACTCCTGGTCTTGACGAAGGGTTTACATCGCCGCGTTGACAGGACATAAGCCTGCGGCTACAGTTTGCATTAGTCCTATAGGTAGCGACGAAGGGGAATAGTAGAGCGCGTCGCGGGCATCCAGCGAGCCGGGAGAGTGCAAGCCGGCAGCCACAAGCGCCTCGAACTCGCCCTTGAGCTCTCCGGCAACGTCGGAGCGGGTAAGCCCGATACAGCGTCGAGTGGTCCTTCCGGGTACCGGAAGTGACAACTAGGGTGGTACCGTCCCGTTCTGCAGGGATCCCTTGCGAGACGGGATTTTTTATTGGTTTGCGAGGCAAAGATCGGGGCGTTCCCCGATCGCCGAAGGAAAACGATGACGATACGGTCGCTAGCAGCGGAGGCCATCAGGGTCTCGGATTCTGTCGAGAACTCGACTGTGGGTTCGGCAGGCCGAGACCTGGCAGTAGGCCGCGCGGGCCTGGAGCTCGCGTCTGCTCCGCTAAGGACGCTGCGGCCTGCATTCCTGGCTCTCCTCCTTAGCTAGTCCTTTCTCGCCCGCGCGGGGAGGGACGTGAACGACCAAGCGACAATCCGTCGGCCTGAGACGGCCGGCTGACTCCCGGAGGATGGAGTGAAACTCACAGGCGCACAGATCATCATGGAGTCCCTCATTCGCGAGGGTACCGATACCGTCTTCGGTTATCCCGGCGGCGCCAACCTGCCCATGTACGACACGCTGCCCCAGTACCCGGCCCTGCGGCACGTCATGGTGCGGCACGAGCAGGCGGCCGCGCACGCCGCCGACGCCTACGCGCGCATCACAGGCAAAGCAGGTGTTTGCTGGGCCACGTCCGGCCCCGGCGCCACCAACCTGGTTACCGGTATCGCCAACGCCTGGATGGACTCGGTGCCGGTTGTCTGCATCACGGGCGCCGTCGTCAGCTGGCTGATCGGCCGCGACGGCTTCCAGGAAGCGGACATTACCGGCATCACGATCCCGATTACCAAGCACAACACGCTGGTGCTCAACGTCGAGGACATCGCCCCGGCGATCCACGAGGCGTTCCATATCGCCACGACAGGACGTCCTGGCCCCGTCTTGGTCGACATCCCGCGCGACGTGCAGCAGCAGACCTGCGAGTTCGAGTGGCCGCCGGCCCTGAACCTGCCCGGCTATCACGCCGACATCGAGGCGGATCCGCATCAGATCGGACGAGCTGCGAAGCTGATCAACGAGGCACAGAAGCCCGTGATCATGGCCGGCCACGGCGTCGTCATCTCGCGCGCCTGGGACGAGCTCGTCGCATTCGCGGAGCGGGCCCAGATCCCCGTGATCACGACGCTGCTGGGCCTCGGCGGTTTTCCTGGCACGCACGAGTTGAACATGGGCATGCCCGGCATGCACGGCATGTATTGGAATAACCAGGCGATCAGCGAGTGCGACCTGCTGATGTCGGTCGGCATGCGCTTCGACGACCGTGTTACCGGCCGTCTCAACGACTTCGCGCCGCACGCCAAGATCGTCCATATCGACATCGATCCGGCCGAGATCGGCAAGAACCTGCCGACGGCGGTGCCGATTGTCGGTGACGTGAAGCAGGTGTTGAACGAGCTCATTCAGCAGGTCGACCCCGCTCGCCACGACGAGTGGCTGGCCTGGATCCGTGACCTGCGCGACAAGCATCCCTCGATCAGCTTCCCGGAGACGGACAAGATCTTGCCGCAGTACGTCATCAAGTCGATTTACGACGCGTCGGGCGCCGACGCCTACTACGTGACCGGCGTCGGCCAGCACCAGATGTGGGCGGCGCAGTACTTCTGGATCGACAAGCCGGCTGGCTTCGTCACATCCGGGGGCCTCGGCACGATGGGCTTCGAGGTGCCGGCCGCGGTCGGCGCTCAGTTCGCCGACCTGAAGTCTACCGTCTGGTCTATCTGCGGCGACGGAGGCTTTCAGATGACGTCGCAGGAGCTTGCCACGGTGGTCGAGTACGAGCTGCCGATCAAGTTCGCCATCATCAACAACGGCTACCTGGGCATGGTGCGCCAGTGGCAGGAGTTGTTCTACAAGAACAACCTCTCCTCGGTGCGCATATATCAGCCCGACTTCGTCAAGCTGGCCGAGGCCTACGGCATGCGTGCCCTGCGCGTTACCGACAAATCGCAGGTGCAGCCGAGTATCGACCTGGCGCTGAGCCACCCCGGCCCCGTATTGATCGACTTCCAGGTCGAGGAGTACGAGAACACGTTCCCCATGGTGCCGCCCGGCGCGTCGCTGCAGGAGACGGTCGATTCGCCGTACGAGCAGGCGCCGCAGCGCAGCGGCCAGCCGGCGATGGGAGGGACGCACTGATGCCCTCGCGAGCACAGCATCACACGATCGTCGCGCTGGTCGAGGACAAGCCTGGCGTGCTCAACCGCATCGTCTCCAAGTGGCGGCAGCGCGGCTTCAACATCGAGTCGCTGGCTGTCGGCCACTCGGAGATACCCGGCCTCTCGCGCATGACCTTTACGGTCGACGGCGCCATGCACGACGTCGACCAGGTGACCAAGCAGCTGTTCAAGGTCATTGAGGTGGTCCAGATTACGGACCTCAGCGGTGAGGACATCGTGGCGCGGGAGCTGGCCCTGATCCGGGTGGCCGCGGACGCCAACAGCCGGGCCGAGATCGTGGACATCGTCGCCATGTTCCGCGCCAACATCATCGATGTCGCGGCGGACTCGCTGGTCGTCGAGGTCACCGGCAACGAGGACAAGATCGAGGCGCTGTACGAGCTGCTGACGCCCTTCGGCGTCAAGGAGCTGATGCGGACCGGCCGTATCGCCATGACGCGCGGCGGCCCCGGCGTCCATCACGAAGACGGCTTTCGCCATTACCGCTCCGCCGGTGAGGGCAAAGCCCAGGTAGGCAGCCTGCTGTGACTCAACGAGCGGACGTGGTGCGGATGAAACCGGCCCCGATCGGGGCGAGCGGTCTGACTCCGCGTTTACGGGGCCGCCTCAGACTTCTCCGGCCCTCTCTCGCCTAGCGCGAGAGGAGGGCCTGCCTGGACTTGTGCCAGAAACTCGATTCGAGGGAGGAGCCGAAATGACCGGCCGTTGTCATAGTTCTCGTTCAGTCTTATACGGGGTGACCCGGCGGAGGTGCGCCTGATGCCTCCGCAGAACGTCATTCCCGCAAAGATGCCCTTTGAGAAGTACCAGCCCTGGTTCCCGCTGCGGCTCGAAGACCGCACGTGGCCTGATCGCCGCATCGAGAAGGCACCTACGTGGTGCAGCGTCGACCTGCGCGACGGCAACCAGGCGCTCATCGACCCGATGGACCCGGAGCGCAAGCGTCGCATGTTCGAGGCGCTGGTCCGCATGGGCTTCAAGGAAATCGAGGTCGGCTTCCCGTCCGCCAGCCAGCCGGACTACGACTTCGTCCGCCAGCTTATCGAAGAGGACCTGATCCCGGACGACGTGACCGTCCAGGTGCTCACGCAGTGCCGTGATGAGCTCATCGAACGCACGTACGAGAACCTGGTCGGCGTGCGCAACGCCATCGTCCACTTCTATAACAGCACGAATCCGCTGCAACGCGAGGTTGTCTTCCGTCAGGACAAAGAAGGCATCATGGAAATCGCGGTGACCGCAGCGGAGACGGCACGCAAGCTGGAAGCCTCCCTGACCGGCAGCAACATCCGGTATGAGTATTCGCCGGAGAGCTTCACACTAACGGAACCGCAATATGCGCTCGACGTCTGCCATGCCGTCATGGACGTGATTAAGCCAACGCCGGAAACGCCGCTCATCCTCAATCTGCCGGCCACGGTCGAGTGCTACACGCCCAACGTCTACGGCGACGTCATCGAGTGGTTCTGTCGCAACGTACGCGATCGCGACTCCGTTATCGTCAGCCTCCATCCCCACAACGATCGCGGCACGGGTGTCGCCGCCGCCGAGTTCGGCGTCATGGCCGGCGCCGATCGCGTGGAGGGGACACTGTTCGGCAACGGTGAGCGGACGGGCAATGTCGACATCGTCAACCTGGCGCTCAACCTCTTCGCTTTGGGTGTCGACCCTGAGCTGGACATCAGCGACATCGACGCGCTGAAGCGTGTAGCGGAGTACTGCAATCGCCTGCCCGTGCCGCCGCGCCACCCGTACGCCGGGGAGCTGGTCTACACGTCGTTCAGCGGCAGTCACCAGGACGCGATCAAGAAGGGCTTCGACGCCCTGTACGCCAGGGGCGAAGCGGCCGGCCTGCCGGCTGAGGACTACGAGTTCTGGGCGGTGCCATATCTACCCATCGACCCGAAGCACGTAGGCCGCTCGTACGAAGCGGTCGTCAGGGTCAACAGCCAGAGCGGCAAGGGCGGCGTTGCCTACGTCATGAGCACGGAGCACGGCTTTGACCTGCCGCGCCGCTTGCAGATCGAGTTCTCCAGGACGATTCAGCACGTCACGGAGGACAGCGGTACGGAAATCAGTCCCGAGGAGATGTGGGACGAATTCCAGCGCGAGTATCTGCCGGAGAACCCCGGGATCCAGCTGCTCAGCCACGAGGTGCGGTCCGGCGATAGCGGCAAGCACAGCGAGGTAAACGCCCACGTGGTGGTGGACGGCGTCGAGCTGACGATTGGGGCCAGCGGCAACGGGCCGATCGAGGCCTTCGTCACGGCGCTGAACAGCGCCCTCGGTACTGACGTCGACGTCATCGACTACGCAGAGCACGCCATGGGAGCGGGCAAGGGCGCGACTGCCGTCGCCTACGTCGAGACGCGCTCATCCGACGGCAGAGTGCGCTGGGGCGTGGGAACGGACCCGAACATCGTCAGCGCTTCTTTGCAGGCCGTCGTCAGCGCGGTTCGGCGGCAGCGGCTTGCTTCGGCCGGCCACCAGCATCTGTAGCGAGGCAGGCTTCGGAGTCGGGACGCTATAATCATCGCCGCTGCCCTGGAAGCAGGTTGCGACCTGGTCATGCCTGCCTGCGGCTAGATGACATAATCGTTACGTAATTCGGACATAGCGGGTGCCGCGCGCGATACGGCGCCCCCAAGGGAGTAGTAGATGCCGGAAGCGAGGACGCTTTCAGAGAAGATATGGGACGCCCACATCGTGCGATCGGAGGCTGGCCAGCCCGATCTGCTGTACATCGATCTGCACCTCGTGCATGAAGTGACCTCGGCGCAGGCGTTCGAGTCGCTGCGCATGGCCGGCCGCAAGGTCCGCCGCCCCGATCTCACGGTGGCGACGCCAGACCACAACGTCCCGACCGCCGACCGCGACAAGCCCTGGCCGGACCCGCTTTCGATTCAGCAGGTCGAGGTGCTGGACAACAACGTGAACTTCTTCGACCTGCAGTACTTCGGTGTCAACGACGTGCGGCAGGGCATCGTCCACGTCATCGGGCCGGAGCAGGGGCTGTCTCAGCCCGGCATGACCATCGTGTGCGGCGATAGCCACACGGCCACGCACGGCGCCCTCGGCGCGCTGGCGATCGGCATCGGAACGTCTGAGGTGGAGCACGTACTCGCCACGCAGACACTGCCCCAGCGGCGCCCGAAGACAATGGCGGTCGAGGTCAACGGCAAGCTCTCGGACGGCGTCACGGCGAAGGACGTCATCCTGGCGATCATCCGCCAGATCGGCGTCTCCGGCGGCATCGGCCACGTTATCGAGTACCGCGGCGACACGATCCGCAACTTGTCGATGGAAGGCCGCATGACGGTCTGCAACATGTCGATCGAGGGCGGCGCCCGCGCCGGCATGGTGGCGCCGGACGACACGACCTTCGCGTACGTCGAAGGCCGTCCCTTCGCGCCGAAGGGCAAGGAGTGGGAGGCGGCGCTGGACTACTGGCGCTCGCTGCCTACGGACGACAGCGCCACGTTCGACAAGACCGTCAGCCTCATCGCCGAGGACATCGAGCCCTCGGTCACCTGGGGCACGACGCCGGCTCAGAGCGTGCCGGTGACGTCTCGCATCCCCGACCCGGACAGCTTCGAGGACACGCAGGCCCGCGAGCTGGGCTGGCGCTCCCTGAAGTATCAGGACCTCAAGCCCGGCACGGCGATCGAAGACGTCTCTCTTGACCGCGTCTTCATCGGCTCCTGCACCAACTCGCGCATCGAGGACCTGCGCGCCGCCGCCGGCGTCGTGCGCGGCTATCACGTGGCGCCCAGCGTGCGCGCCATGGTGGTGCCGGGCTCCGGTCTCGTGAAGGCGCAGGCGGAGCAGGAAGGGCTCGACAAAATCTTCGCGGACGCGGGCTTCGAGTGGCGTGACGCGGGCTGTTCGATGTGTCTCGGCATGAACCCGGACTTCCTGCTGCCCGGCGAGCGCTGTGCCTCGACCTCGAACCGCAACTTCGAGGGACGGCAGGGTCCCGGTGGCCGCACCCACCTCGTCAGCCCCCAGATGGCGGCCGCGGCCGCGGTCGCGGGGCACTTCGTCGACATCCGCAAGTGGAAGGTGAATTAAATGGAGCCCGTGAACCACATCGAGGGCAAGACGCTGCCCGTCAACCGCGCCGACGTCGACACGGACCAGATCATCCCCGCAAAGTACCTGAAGCTGGTGGAGCGAACCGGTTTCGGGCGCTTCCTGTTCGATAGCTGGCGGCAGGACCCGAACTTCATCATCAACGACCAGCGGTACGCCGGCGCCCCCATTCTGCTGGCCGGGCCCAACTTCGGCTGCGGCTCCTCCCGCGAGCACGCGCCCTGGGCAATTCAGGATTACGGCTTCAATGCGATCATCGCGCCCTCCTTCGCAGACATCTTCCGCAACAACTGCGCCAAGATCGGCCTGCTTACCGTCGTGCTGCCCAAGGACGATGTCGACCGCCTGCTGGCGCGCGCGGAGGAGACGCCCGACTTCGAGCTCGGCATCGACCTCGAGTCGCAGACCGTGTCCTACGCCAACTGGTCGGCGCACTTCGATATCGACCCGTTCGTCAAGCACTGCCTGCTCAACGGGCTGGACGACATCAGCCTGACACTGCAGCATGAAGGCGACATTACGGCCTTCGAGTCGAAGCGCCCCGAGTTCCTGCCGGAAACAACGACGGCCTAGCTGGAGCCTCCATGAGCAACTTCAAGATCGCGGTCACACCGGGTGACTACATCGGGCCGGAGATCGTGGCGGAGGCGCGCCGCGTGCTCGAGGCCGTGGGCCGGCGCTTCGGCCACACCTTCGAGTTTCAGGAGGCGCTGGCCGGCGGCGCTGCCTGGGACGCGTTCGGTGAGCACCTTCCCCAGTCCACGCTCGACACCTGCGCCGCGTCCGACGCGATCCTCAAGGGTCCGTTCGGCGGGCCGACCACCGAGGTGAACCATCCGAAGTGGCAGGGCGTGGAGAAGAACGCGATCTTGCCGCTGCGCAAGTATTTCGACCTCTACCTCAACCTGCGCCCCATCATCGTGCCCGACTCGATGCTCGACCTCTCGCCGATCAAGGAGGACCGAGTGCGCGGCACCGACATCCTCATCTGCCGCGAGCTGGCCTCCGGCATCTACTTCGGCCCCAGCGGCGAGCGCCAGGTGGAGGGCCCTCACGAGCGCATGGAGCGCGAAGTCTACGACACCGAGGTCTACCGCGAGCACGAGATTGAGCGCTTCGCCCGCGATGGCTTCCGGCTGGCCGCGGGGCGGCGGCGCAAGGTGACGCTGATTGCCAAGTCGAACGTCATGACGTCCGGCGTCTTCTGGCGCGAGGTGGTCGAGGAGATCGCCAAGGAGTTCCCGGACGTGATGCTGGAGTACATGCACGTCGACAACGCCTCGATGCAGCTGATCAGCAATCCGCGTCAGTTCGACGTCATGCTCACGTCCAACCTGTTCGGCGACATTCTCTCGGACGAAGCGTCGGTGCTGCCCGGCTCCATCGGCCTCGTCGGGTCCGCGTCATTGAACGAGAAAGGCTTCGGCCTCTACGAGCCGATCCACGGCTCGGCGCCGGACATCGCCGGTCAGGGCAAGGCGAACCCGATCTCGATGATCCTCAGCGCCGCACTGATGCTGCGCCTCTCCTTCGACCTGCCGGACGCGGCCCAGGCCGTCGAGCAGGCCGTCGACAAGGTGCTGGCGGAAGGCGCGCGCACGCCGGACCTCGTCAAGCCCGGCGAGCAGCCAATCACGACCCAGGAGATGGGCCGCCGCATCGCGGACGCAGTCGGCGCCGCCTAGCGCAGAGTACGGAGCGCAAAGTGCAGAGATGACGAAGACGTTTCTTTAACTCTGCCCTTCGTACTGACCCACGGGAACCAAACCTCACCTCTTTGCGTCTGATGCTGCAAAGGCATTCGTCAGACCCCGCAGGAGGTTGAGGATGAACAGGCACAGGCTCGTGAAGTACGCGGCCATCGGCGCCGTCGCGCTGGCGGTACTCGCCGCGGCCGGCTTTGCTTTTCGCGACAACAGCGGCAGCAGCAACGTCAGCTCGAGAGACAGCGTTGCGCCGGTCGATGAGCCGCCGCTCCCCGAGGCGACCTTTGCACCGGATGACATCGTGAGCCGGGCGCTGAGCCAGGTAGCCGGCGCCGACGTCGCCGGCGATACCGGCACGGCCAGCGGCGGTTCGGTCACGAACGGCCCCAACCTGTCCGTGGCGGAGTCGGCGCCGGCGAGCGACGGCAAGAGCGGCGTGGCTTCGGCGCCGTACGGGCCGGTGCAAAACGCCGCATCCACGTCCACCGACGACCGCAAGATCGTGCAGACGGCCGCACTGCAGCTTCAGGTCGACGACGTGGGGCAGAGCTTCGACGCGGTGGGTCGCGTGGCGAGCAGCGCCGGCGGCTTCGTCGCCAACTCCAGCTTCTCCTACAAGGGCGACAACCAGATCGCCAACGTGACGATCCGCGTGCCGGCGGCACACTACCAGGACGTGCTCGGTCAGCTGCGCGGCCTCGGCGTCAAGGTGGTGAGCGAGAGCTCCAACGCCGGCGACGTGACCGACCAGTACACGGACCTCGCCTCGCGCCTGCGCAACCTGCAGGCGACCGAGACGCAGCTCCTTACCCTGCTGGGCAAGGCGGACAACATCGGCGACATCCTGCAGGTGCAGGACCGCCTCACCGACGTGCGGGGTCAGATCGAGCAGATCCAGGGCCGCATGAACCTGCTCGACAACCTGACGGACGAGGCGACGATCTCGGTCAGCCTGCAGCCGGTGGTCGTGGCCAAGACCAGCGACACGGGCAGCGGCACCACGCTGGGCGACCAGGTGAGCCGCGGCTGGAACGACAGCATGGCCTTCCTGGGCGACATCGTGGGCGGCGCCGTCCGGGTTCTCGTCTTCGCGTGGTGGGTGCCGATTTTCGCCCTGCCGTTGATATTCGTCGGTTTGCGCCTGCGCAACCGTCCGCATCCTGCCGAAGCGATGGACTGAGAGACGTGAGCGAGAAATGTCTGCATCTTGAAATCTTGGCGAATGACTACTCGACGAGTAGATCTGCTACGTTAAAAGCCGGTGGGCCATGTGACCGCATACGAGGTGATCGGGACAAAGTGAACGACATTGCCGCCGTAGTCCAGAACGCCGAGCAAGAAGCGAGGCAGACAGGTGTTGCCTTCTTGGGAACAGAGCATCTGCTGCTTGGCCTCTTGCGGCTATCTGACTCGGACGTAGTGTCCGTCCTTGCCTCGCACAGCATTACGGAAGAACGCGTCCGGCAGGCTCACAAATTGATATTTGAGTCCAGCGGCCGGGGAATGAGCTTCACGAGAATCTATCCCCCCGACGAGCAGGTTTCTCCACCGCGCCCCGCTGACGAGCTCTCGCTTACTCCCGCTGCTTCGGAGAGCCTGGCTGAGAGCCCGGATGACGACGGCAAGGGCGCGATCCGGCTCGCCATTCAGCTTCTCGAACGGCGTAATATCGCCTTCGCGCTGTTGGACGTCGGAGAGCCGGGCCCGGTGCCGGCGTCAGAACGGGACTTCAACCCCGTGCTGGACGAGCTGCGGGCGCTGCTATAACGACAGTCTTGCCTTCCTGGGTGACATCGTGGGCGGCGCCGTCCGGGTGCTCGTCTTCGCGTGGTGGGTGCCGATTTTCGCGCTGCCGCTGATATTCGCCGGCCTGCGCCTGCGCAACCGGCCGCATCCTGCCGAAGCTATGGACTGAGGGGTTGCGTTCCTCTCGCTAAGAAAGGGGCTCGCTAAGGTGAGCCCCTTTCTCATAACCGGCGTCCAGTTGTGTAGAACCACAAAGAGGTCATCGCGCGACTATCCCGAAGGAGTTATGTCGCGCGATGCTTTTGAACCTGGTTAGTGGGATTGACACTACGACGTGCTGCGTGTTTCAGGCCTCTTACCAGAGCCTCCGCCTTGATTCCTCTTTTCGCTTCTTGATACCATCCATGCCACGATGAACGGACATAACGTCCTTGACTCGGGCCGAATGGCGATGCCCGGGCCCCTCCGGCCTCCGGCCGGTTCACAGGGGCGGCGCTAACTCACCCTTCGTCTAGTAGACCCTTCCGAGGCCACACGGAAGGAGAATGGGCCCCGACTATCGGGGTCGGCACAGGAAACACGAGGTACTGGCCATGTCCTTTGCCAATGCGCTGCGTTGCCGTGAGTGCGGCCGCGAGTACCCCATAGCCCCCAAGCACGTCTGTGAGTTCTGCTTCGGCCCCCTGGAGGTGGTCTACGACTACGAAGCGATGCAGAAGACCGTCTCGCGCCAGAGCATCGAGAAGGGGCCGCAGTCCGTGTGGCGCTATCGCGACCTCTTGCCCTGCGAGGGCGAGCCGGTCGACCTGCAGGCGGGCTACACGCCACTGATCAAGGCCCAGAACCTGGGCGAGGTCCTCGGCCTCAAGAACCTCTACATCAAGAACGACTGCGCGAACCCCACCTGGTCCTTCAAGGACCGCGTCGTCACCGTCGCAGCGACCAAGGCGCGCGAGTTCGGCTTCACCACGTTGGCCTGCGCCTCGACCGGCAACCTGGCCAACGCCGTCTCCGCGCATGCGGCGCGTGCCGGCCTCGATGCCTTCGTCTTCGTGCCCAACGACCTCGAGGCGGGCAAGCTGCTCGGTTCCAAGATTTACGGCGCCAACCTGGTCGCCGTCGAAGGCTCCTACGACGACGTCAACCGCCTCTGTGCCGAGCTGGGTGACAAGTACAAGTGGGCCTTCGTCAACATCAACGTGCGGCCCTACTACTCCGAGGGCTCGAAGACGCTGGGCTACGAGGTCGCCGAGCAGCTAGGCTGGCGGGCGCCCGACCACTGCGTCGTGCCGATGGCCTCAGGCTCGCTCTACGGCAAGATTTGGAAAGGCCTGCACGAGTTCGAGTCCCTGGGCCTGATCGATTCGGTGAAGACGCGCATGTCGGGCTGCCAGGCAACGGGCTGCTCGCCGATCGTCACGGCATGGCAGAACAACACGTTCAATTTCCGCCCGGTGCGGCCGCACACGATCGCCAAGTCGCTCGCCATCGGTAACCCGGCCGACGGCTACTACTCGCTGAAGATCATGGCGGAATCCGGCGGCGCCGGCGCTGCCGTCAGTGACGACGAGGTCGTCGAGGGCATTCGCCTGCTGGCCGAGACCGAGGGCATCTTCGCCGAGACGGCCGGCGGCGTGACCATCTCCGGGCTGCGTCAGCTCGTCGCCAAGGGCCACGTCAAGCCGGACGAGCTGGTGGTCGCGTTCGTGACGGGCGCCGGCCTGAAGACGCAGGAGGCCGTGGCCGACGTGCTGCCGCCGGCGCTGCAGGTCAAGCCGACAATCGAGTCGTTCGAGGCGGCCTTGGCCGCGCAGCGGGGCGAGACGGTGACGGCGGAGGAAGCTGCAGCGCCGTAAACGCGGGGCATACGTTCAGATACGGGCTTCGTGGTATGGTTTGGGAACCGCTGGCGGCTAGGGCTATTGGGAGGTAGCTGATGGCAAAGCTACGCGTCAAGTTCACGTTCCCCCAGGAATTGATCCGGGAGCCGATCATCTGGGAGGTTGCCAAGCGGTTCGATCTGGTCACAAACATCCGCCGTGCCGACGTCACGGCCGAGGTCGCCTGGGCCATTTTGGAGCTCGAGGGCGAGCAGGCTGATATCGAGCGCGGCGTCAACTGGGTCAGCGATAAGGGCGTCCGGGTCGACCCGGTGGAAGACACGATCGTCGAGGGATAACAGCAAAGGAACCATGCATGTCGGTTAAAGTCCGCATTCCTACCCCGCTTCGGGGCCTGACCAACGACCTCGATGTCGTCTCGGGTGACGGCAGTACACTCTCGGCCTGCATCGACGGCCTGGAGTCGGCGTATCCCGGCATCAAGGAGCGTATCTGCGACGAGCAGGGGGAGATCCGGCGCTTCGTCAACGTCTACGTGAACGGCGAAGACGTGCGTTTCCTCGACGGCATCACCACGTCCCTCAAAGCAGGTGACGAGGTCTCGATCGTACCGGCCGTTGCCGGCGGGTGCTAGGGAGCCAACAGCGTTCAGCTACGAGCTTCGAGCGCAACTCGTCGTTGCGAGGAGCGGCAGCGACGAAGCAATCTCACAACCGCAAAAGACGCTTTGCCAACCGCCCAACGCTACTTCCAGCCGCAGCACTAAGGGAGGCCTCAGTCATTGACTGAGGCCTCCCTTTCACGCGGCTCGAAGCTCGTAGCGAACAGCTCGCGGCCTACGCCTCCTGGTAGTACTCCTGGCCGAGGTGCGTGATCTGCTCCTCGCCCATGAGCCAGCGCAGCGTGTTCTTGAGCTTCGTCTGCTGGATGAACAGGTCGTGCTCCGGGTAGACGTTGGCGGCGTGCTGCGGGCTCTTGAAGTAGAACGAGAGCCATTCCTGAATGCCCTTGAGGCCAGCGCGCTTGGCCAGGTCGAGGAACAGGATCAGGTCGAGGACCAGCGGCGCTGCCAGGATCGAGTCGCGGCAGAGGAAATCGATCTTGATCTGCATTGGGTAGCCGAGCCAGCCGAAGATGTCGACGTTGTCCCAGCCCTCCTTGGCGTCGCCTCGGGGCGGGTAGTAGTTGATGCGCACCTTGTGGTAGACGTCGCCGTAAAGGTCGGGGTAGAGGTCGGGCTGAAGGATGTACTCGAGCACGCCCAGCTTCGACTCTTCCTTCGTCTTGAAGTTCTCCGGCTCGTCCAGCACTTCGCCGTCGCGGTTGCCGAGGATGTTGGTCGAGAACCAGCCCCGCACGCCGAGCATGCGCGCCTTGAGCATCGGCGAGATCACCGTCTTCATCAGCGTCTGGCCCGTCTTGAAGTCCTTGCCGCAGATCGGGATGCCGCGGTCGGTGGCCAGCTTGACGATTGCCGGAATGTCGACGGTCAGGTTAGGCGCGCCGTTGGCGAAGGGTACGTCCTCCATCATCGCCGCGTAGGCGTAGAGCATCGACGGCGCGATGGTCTCGTCGTCCGACTCCAGCGCCGCCTCGAATGACTCGAGGTTGAGGTGCTGCTCTGATTCCTCGATGAACACCTCAGTGGAGGCGCACCAGATAATGACCATTCGATCGCAGTGGTTGGCGGCCTTGAAGTTACGGATGTCCTCGCGCAGCTGCTCGACGAGTTCAATCTTGCGACCCTGCTTGACGTTGGTGCCGTTGATGCGCCGGGCCCAGCGGTTGTCGAAGGCGGCGGGCATCGGCTTGATCGCCTTGAGGACGTCGGCGACGGGTTCGATGTGCTCGTAGCGGTCGAGGACGCCGCAGCGGATGGCGGCCTCGTAGGCATTGTCGGGGATGGGGTCCCAGGCGCCGAAGACCAGCTGGTCGAGGCCCGCCAGCGGCACGAAGTCCTTGATCAGCGGCATGCGGTCGTCCGTGCGCTTGCCGAGGCGGATGGTGCCCATTTGGGTCAACGAGCCGAACGGCTTGGCGGTGCCGCGCTTGGCGTGCTCGACGCCCGCGATGAAGGTCGAGGCGATGGCGCCGAGGCCGACCAGCAAGACGCCGACGCGTCCCTCCGCCGGGGCGATTTCGGCAGGCTGCATTCCGACAAAGTCCTTAGCTTCCAAGACAACACCTCTCTGGCGGGCGAGCGATATGAGGATCTGGTGCCACTGCGCCGGGATACGTCCCGTGCTCGCCCAATGCTCGATCGTGCTTTGCCTGCGTCCCAGCAGAGCGGCAAGGGCGCTCTGGCCGCCGAAACGGCGGATGATGCGCTCGGCCGGGTTCGGCGCTTCAGATTCCACGCTTCGCATGATAACGAAATTTTCGTTAGCAGGGAAGGAGGTCACACCAAACCGATACACCCACCCAGTGAGTCATCAGAATCTCTCCTTCGAAGGCGCGGTTAGGCGTTAAAGTGCTCAGAAATGGCTTTGCAGCGAGCTTGAGCAGGAGACGCACCGCATGAAGATCGCGAAGATCGAGCAATTCTTCCCTCGCCCACGAATGAGGCTGGTCAAGGTCACCACGGACGACGGCACCGTCGGCTGGGGCGAATCGACGCTGGAAGGCAAGCCGAAGAGCGTGATGGGCGCCGTCGAGGAGCTGGCCGACTACCTCATCGGCAAGGACCCGCTGCTCATCGAGCATCACTGGCAGCACATCTACCGCTCGGCCTTCTTCCGGGGCGGTCCCGTGCTCATGACCGCGCTCTCGGCAATCGATCAGGCTCTCTGGGACATCGCCGGCAAGTATTACGGCGTGCCGGTCTACAAGCTTCTGGGCGGGCCCGTCCGCGACCGGGTGCGCGTCTACGCACACTGGAACATCAACGACCTGAGTGAGGAAGGCAAAGCGCGTTCCAGAGAACGCCTCGAGTATTTGCAGAAGGTGGGCGGCTACCAGGCCTTCAAGAGCGGTCCGGTGAGGCCTTTGAAGTGGCGCGCCCACGACACGCCGGCGCGGATCGACCAGTTCGTCGAGTCGGCCTACCTCATGCGGGAGTGGGTCGGTCCGGAGGTCGAGGTCTGTTTCGATTTCCATGCCCGCATGACCCCGGCGCTCGCTATCGAGGTCTGTCAGAAGCTCATCGGTATGCGGCCCATGTTCGTCGAAGAGCCCGTGCCGCAAGAGAACGTCGACGCCCTCAAGCTCGTCAGCGATCACGTGCCGTTTCCCATCGCGACGGGCGAACGGCTGCTGAGCCGCTGGGAGTTCCGCCGCCTTTTCGAGATCCAGGCATGCGCCTACATCCAGCCCGACGGGTCGCACGCCGGCGGCATCAGCGAGCTCAAACGCATCGCCAACATGGCCGAGGTCTACTACATGCACATCATGCCGCACTGCGCCATCGGGCCGATTGCCCTCGCGGCGTGTATGCACGTGGACGCGGCGGTGCCCAACTTCCTGATCCAGGAGAACCCGGGGCCTCAGCAGCTGGAGGGCCCGATCCAGCTGGATTGGAAGCTCAAAGACGGCTACATGGAGCTGTCCACCAAGCCCGGATTGGGCGTGGAAGTGGACGAACGCGAAGTGTCCAGGATGGCGCAGTACACGGAAGAGCTGGGCGGCGAGCACTTCCACGACGACGATGGAAGTGTCGCGGACTGGTGACAGCGTCAGTCACGGGGAACGACAGATGAACGGACGACGAACCCGCGCCGCCGCGCTCTTCGGCGTGAAGGCGTTTCACTCGGCGGCGTTCTTCCTGATCCAGTCCTCGATCCTGCTGCTCCTCGTCAAGGGCGTGCGGCGGGAGACGGACCGGACGGCGGCGGTGGCAGCCGGCATCGCTGCCGGCGAATCGCTAATCTACGCCGGCAACGGCTTCCGGTGTCCGCTGACCGATCTGGCCGAAGACCTGGGCTCGGAGCACGGCGCCGTCACCGACATCTTCCTGCCGAAATGGCTCGCCTCGAACATCGCCAACATCTACACGCCGCTCTTCGCGCTCGGCCTCTACTTGCACGCTCGCAATTTGGTGCAGCGGCGAAAGTCTCGCGCGTAGCTCGCTCTACGCAGATCGAGCCGTTGCTCCGGTAGTTGCCGCCAGCAAACGCGACACCTCCCGCGCGGAGCGCAGCTCGCAGACGCGAGCGTGTTCGATCTTCGCGAGGCGTTGGCGCCACCCATCGCGCGTCGCACGGTGCTGGGAGAGCGACCACCACAAGATCGAGTCCTTGCTGGCGAGCGTCTTCCACACGGACTCGTGGTTCGTGCCCCAGAGGAGCTCCCGGCGCCAGGCGCGCCTCGTCGTGCGCTGCAGGAGGCGCCAGAAGGTGACACGCAGGGGCAGGTTGAGCCAGACGATTGTGTCGGCGTTGCCCGTGACGATGTTGCCCAGCTTGCTCGTGTAGTTGCCGTCGCAGACCCAGCCCTCTGGCGCAGCGAGCAGCGCCGCCTCGACGCGGTCGCGGAAGTCTGCCTCGTCCGGCTCTTGCCAGTCCGGCTTCGTCCAATGCAGGGCGTCGAGTTCGAGGACGGAGAGGCCCAGGGCGGCGCCGAGTTGCCGGGTCAGCGTCGTCTTGCCGCTGCCGGTCACGCCGCAGACGGCAATGCGTCGGCCGAGGACGAAGTCGGGTTGGTCCATAGCGCAGGCGTTGAACTATAGGGCGCGGGAAGACGGAGCGTCAAAGCACGGGAAGACGTGGAGATCGAGTTGTCACTCTGAACGCAGTGAAGAGCCTGGCCTTGGCTTACTGCTTGCGGCCACGCCGCGGTTGCTACGCTTTGGTGGGCAGCGTGTTCGAGCGCTCTTGTGCTGCCTGGCTCTTGGGACCTGGCTCGATGCTTCTGGGCTCGAAGCTCGACGGCTGGGCGCAGTGCTCAGGCGCCGGCGTTGGGTCCGCCGCGGTAGACGTGACGGTCCTGCGGGTTGAGGGCGAGGCGTAGGCTGATCACGCCGAACACCGCGAAGAGGAGGATGAGCAGGTAGGCTTCCCAGTAGCCCAGCGAGCGGTAGCCGATACCACTTATCTCGAAGACGAGGCCGCCGATGACGCCGGCGGCGAGCCATAGGGCCGAAGGCAGCAGGGCTAACAGCAGCAGCTCGATGCGGCGGTCGCTGGCGGCGCCATAGCCGACGACGACCCAGGCCCAGCCCACTAGCACGAGGGCAAATGCCAGGGCGTCGACGATGCGCACCTGACGCACCGTAGCCAGCATGATGTTGCCGAACGCGCCGGGCGCCGACTTGAGAGAATCGACGGTTTCCTCCCAGTCGTCGCCAAAGAACTCCTGCAGTCGATCCCTGATCATCAGTGCACCATCGTTATACAGCTTAGCGGGTCGCTGTCAACTTGAATCTCGATGCCTCAGCGCGAGCCGTAGTATTCCGATCGCCAGGAGACCTGCAGTGCGCCGATCTCGCGGGCGTCGACACCGAATCGATGCAGGACGTGCCGCACGAACTCCAGGCTTGCCTCGAATTCAGGGTCGACTACTTCGGAGGAGCCAGCGGCCCGCAGCATGACGTGCGTGTCGAGAGTGCCGCGCGCTACCACGTCGATGCCAGGGTTGATGATGCGGGCATTGGTTACAGTCTGCAGTACGTCCGCGGCATTGGGAAACGTGATGGCGAGGATGCGTGCGTCCGAAACCCGTGCAGCTTCGAGAACTTCCTGGCGCGTAGCGTCGCCGTAAATGAAGGCCAGGTCGGGTTCGGCAGGACGCACGCGCTCGAAGATGAACGGGTTGTTCTCGATCACGACGAAGGGCAGGTTTCGACCGGAAAGGCTGCGGGCGAGCGCGGCCGCCGCGCCGCCGTATCCGCAGATCACGACGTGCCGCCGCAGCGCGTCCAATCGGTCTGACTGCATAAGGTCCGGTTCGAAATCGAAGGCGCCGCCCAGGAATGGCAGACGGCGTGACCACATAAGCATCCACGGTCCAAGGCGCACAATGATCGGGCTCAGCAGGATGGATAGGATCGCTGCTGCCAGGAACGAAGCTTCGAGATCGTTGTCGATCACGCCCTCGTCTACCGCCGTGCGTGCGATGACGAAAGAGAACTCACCCACCTGTGCGAGCAGGAGGCCGGCGAGCAAGGACGAAGCCACGGACAACCGCACGGCACGCAACGCGATCGTCGAGGCGAGCGTCTTGCCGGCGACGACGACGAGAAGAATCGACACGACCATGTGCGGCTCGTGCCACAGGATCTTCGGCTCCGCAAGCATGCCGATCAGCACGAAAAAGACCGAGGCGAAGACGTCCCGCAAGGGGATGACGTCGGAGAGACTCGCGTGGCCGTAGGCGTTCTCGGACACGGCGAGCCCGGCGAGGAAAGCGCCGAACGCGATCGACAAGCCGAGCAGGCCGCTGCCGGCCGCCAGACCAACCGCCAGGGTTAGCGCCGCGAGCATCGATAACTCTCGCGAGCGCGTGTGGGCAACGAGTTGCCAGAGGCCCGGCAGAACGACGGCGCTGAGTACGTACGCCACGGCGATGAGCAAGACGCCCTTGCCCATCGCGTACAAGACCTGCGCCGCGTCGAAGCTGCCGCCGCCGAGCGCCGGGACGATGATCACCATGACGACTGCGGCAAGGTCCTGGAAGACGAGGACGTTGATCGCGGCAATTGCGTGAACGGTCCGCGTTTCCTGCCGCGACTCTAGCACTTTGACGGCAACCATCGTGCTGGAGATCGAGACCAGGAATCCGAGCACAAGAGCCTCGTCCGTGCCGAGACCGAGAAGCATGGCTGCAACCAGAGCCAGGGCTATGGTCAGTCCGATCTGCACTGTGCCGCTGACGATCAACCGGCGGCTTTGCTCGATCAACTGACGGAAGGAAAGGTGCATGCCGACGCCGAACATCAACAGGATGACACCGAGGTCTGCGGCCTTCTCGATGTCCTCAGTCGCGATGACCGGGCCCGGTGTGTTGGGTCCAATGGCCAGACCGGCGATCAGAAACCCAACGATGGTGGGCAGGCGCAGCCGTTGCGCCAACGCTCCTCCCACGAAGGCAGCGGTGGTAATGAGAAGGATCTCCAGATAGAGCTGCGAGTCGGCCAATTCGATTCAGCCAGCCGGGTTACAACCGCAGGACGAGGGGCAGGATGAGGCTGCCTATGGCTAGGGCCGCGACGACGAGGAGGAAGCCGCGGCGCAGGAACCAGGGTTTCGGCTCTGGGCCGCGGTCGTACGCGATGCCCCACTCGGAGAGGTCGTGGTCGGGGTGACGGACGTCCGACAGGTCGTCGAAGTCCAGGTCGTCGTCATCGTGAGGCATCATGAGGCGAGTCTACCATCCGGGCATTTGGTGACGTGAAGGGGCCTCGTCGCACGGGAATCGAGCCGTTACACTAGTTCATACCTATGGCCACGCAGAAAGCTGATTACTACGAAACCCTGGAAGTGCCTCGCAACGCCTCGGCGGACGAGATCAAACGCGCCTTCCGCCGCCTGGCCATGCAGTACCACCCGGACCGCAACTCGGAGCCGGGCGCGGAGGCGCGCTTCAAGGAGATCAACGAGGCCTACGAGATCCTCTCGGACCCGGAGCGGCGCGCCAACTACGACCGCTTCGGCCACGCCGGCATCGACGGTAACAACTTCAGCTCGCGCGGCTTCGAGGGCTTCGGCCCCTTTGGCAGCTTCGGCGACATCTTCGACGCCTTCTTCGGCGCCTCGACCCAGGCGCGCCGTCGCGCACCGACCCGCGGCGCTGACCTGCAGGTCAAAGTCGAGCTGACCTTCGAGGAAGCCGCGTTTGGCGCGACGAAGCCAGTCACCATCAACCGTACTGAGCTGTGCTCACGCTGCGAAGGACTGCGCGCCGAGCCCGGCACGGAACCACAGCCCTGCCCCGCCTGCGAAGGCACCGGCGAGGTGAGGCGCGTGCAGCGCAGCGTCTTCGGTCAGTTCATCAACGTGACGGCCTGCGACCGCTGCCGAGGTGAGGGCCTCATCGTGCCGACGCCGTGCACGCACTGCAAAGGGTCCGGCCGCGAGCGCTTCACCCGCACGCTGGAGGTCAAAGTGCCGGCCGGCGTCGACCGCGGCTCGCAGATCCGCCTGGCCGGCGAAGGCGAGCTCGGCTCCTACGGCGGCCCGCGTGGCAACGTCTACGTGCTGCTCGACGTCATGGAGCACTCCTTCTTCCATCGCGAAGAGGACGACGTGCACGTGCAGCTCAACGTCAACTTCGTGCAGGCCGCGCTCGGCGACGAGGTGGAAGTGCCGTTGCTCGAAGGCGGGCACCACAAGGTCAAGATCAACGCGGGCGTTCAGAGCGGCGAGATCATCGACTTGCGCGGCAAGGGCATCCACCACCTGCGCGGCGGCGGTCGCGGCGACATGCACGTCCACGTGCAGGTTGCGACGCCGAAGAAGCTCAACTCGGAGCAAAAGACCCTGCTCAAGCGCCTCGGTGAGACGCTGGACGAGTCGAATCCAGAGGAAGGACGCACCATCTTCGAGCGGGTGAAGGACGCCTTCTCCTAGGCCATTGGCATGGCCGCAAACCGCGCGATACGCGGTCGACGTGAGAGATGCATCCACCAATCGAAGCGCCCAGTGAGCCGATGGCACGTGGTGCCCTCAGGCTGTTCTAGTGAGGTCTGAACGGTGATAACGCATGCCTGAGGGCTTCTGGACCGAAATGTCGCTCCGCGTCATGCCCGACGCGTCGGACGAGGCAGCCGACCTGCTGCAAGAGATTACCGGCTCCGGCGTGACCATCGAGCCGCCGATCGAGGCGCTGGGCCCGGACGAGGGATACATCCTCGACAAGGAGGCGCCGCTCACCCTGCGCGCCTACATCTACGGTGAGGTCTCGCCCTCGCGACGGGCGGCCGTGCGCCGCCGCCTTGTGGACGAAGGCCTCGCGGATGCGATCGACGGCCCGCTGCAGTGGCAGACGATTCGCGAAGAGGACTGGGCCGAGGCCTGGAAAGAGCACTACGACATCGAGCGCGCCGGCAAGATCGTCATCCGGCCGGCTTGGAAGCAGTACGAAGCGCAGCCCGGCGAGGTGGTGATCAGCCTGGACCCGGGCATGGCGTTCGGCACCGGCCAGCACCCCACGACGCGCATGGCGCTCCTTGCGTTGCAGGATTTGCTGCCGCCGCACGCCTATCTGCTCGACCTCGGTGGCGGCTCGGGCGTGCTGGCAATCGCTGCTGTCGCGCTCGGCGCCGACTACGCCATTGCTGTCGACAACGAACCGCAGGCCTACGAGGCGACCATCGCCAACGCGGAGCTCAACGGCATGGCCGACCACATCCGCTCCGTCTACGGCTCGCTGGAGGAGGTCGAAGACGACGGCCCCTACGACCTGATCCTGGCCAACATCAACGCGGCCACCGTCACCGCATTGGCGCAGGGCATGTACGATTGCCTCAAGCCGGGCTGCTACGTCGTCGCGGGCGGCATCATTGCCGAGCGTGAGGCAGGCTGCGTGCGAGCGCTGGAGAAGGCGGGGTTCGTGGTCGAGCGCACGCTGCAGGAAGGCGACTGGCGTTCGCTGATCTGCCGCCGGCCGTAACAGCGAACGCGCCGCCGTCCGAGCGAGCGAGGAATCTAGCCCCGGCCAACCACGGTGCGTCTTGCGGCGGTCTCCGCGCCGGTTGCTCCGTCTCTTGCCAGCGGGTCCTACGGCAGGATGGCGCCGGCGGCGATCCAGAGCTCTCCGTCGATCTCGACGCCGCGAATGATGACTTCCCAGTGCAGGTGAGGGCCGGTGACGAGGCCGGTGGCGCCGATCTTGCCGATGAAGTCGCCCGCGTCCACCATCTGCCCCTGCTGCACGTCGATCTCGGAGAGGTGATGGTAGGCGGTGAAGACGCCGGCGCCGTGATCGATGATCACGCTGTTGCCGCGCACCTTGAGCTCGCCCGTGAACACCACCTTGCCGCGCTGAGCCGCTACCACCGGGTCGCCGGTCTGACCGGCGAAGTCGGTGCCGCGGTGGTAGTCGGTGACCGGGCCGTGGTTGTAGCTGCGCGCCTCGCCGTAGACGCTGCTGAGCGGCGCATCCGAGGGCGCGATGAAGGCGCCGTCCCAGTAGCGCTGCATCGTGTAGCCGGAGTAGATCGAGGCGCGCTGCGCCAGCTCCGCGTTGACGATGCTGGGGTCGAGCAGCGCCGTAGCAGCCGGGTCCAGCTCGATGTCGACGACCGGGTAGTCGCGGTGGACGACGGGGATATCGGCGCTCACGATGGTCGCCTCCGTCCCGTCCGTCGGTGTGTAGGTGATCGTCGCCGTGTAGCTGCCCGGATCGGTGAAGGCGCCGACGCCGACGATCGCCCACCAGTAGTCGCCGCTGTCCAGCATTGGGTAGTCGAGGTCGCGGAAGTGCAGCGTCGCGGACGTCGCCGAGGCCGTGAGGTAGACGACGGTCCAGCCGCCCTGCGGCACCTGCGCCGGCGAGAACGTGACGGTGCCGGTGGCCGCAGGCGTCTCCGTCGGTGGCGGTTCGGTGGCCGTCGCCTCGGCCGTTTCCGTCGCGGTTGCGGATGGCGCCGCGGTGGGCGTGGCCTGCTCAAGCGCCGCGACGGCTGCCGTGGTGGGCGTGTGCCCAACGGTGGCGATGGTTACGCCACTGGATTGGCTCGCTGAGGTGCTGCCTCCGCAGGCCACGGCGAGGAGTGTCAGGCCGCCCGCCAGCATGAAGAGCAACCGGTGCAATCGCGGGGTCATGTCGATCGATTGTAGGGACTGCAACGCGCGGTTACCAAATCGGTGGCGAGCGTCTGGGCGCGCGCCGAGGATTCTTGGTACCCTCGATGCGATAGCTGCTTGCTATAATTCCCGTCAACTAAGCCCAGGCAGCGTTGGGAGTGGCAGCGTGGAAGACCCCAAGATCATCGCGGAGCGGATCCTCGCCAACGTCGAGAAAGTCATCATTGGGAAGTCGGCCGAGGTGCGCCTGGCCCTGATCTGCCTTATGTGCCATGGACACCTCCTCATCGAGGACGTGCCCGGCGTCGGCAAGACCACGCTGGCCCGCAGCCTGGCCAAGTCAACGGGCTGCACCTTCAAGCGCATCCAGTTCACGCCCGACATCCTGCCTAGCGACGTCACCGGAGTCTCCGTCTACAACCAACGCAGCGGCGACTTCGAGTTCCGGCCCGGCCCGATCTCCGCTCAGATCGTCCTGGCCGACGAGATCAACCGCGCGACGCCGAAGACGCAGTCGGCGCTTCTCGAAGCGATGGAGGAGCACCAGGTCACCGTCGACGGCGTGACACGCCGCCTGCCGGAGCCCTTCATGGTCATGGCGACGCAGAACCCCATCGAGTACGAGGGCACCTTCCCGCTACCGGAGGCCCAGCTGGACCGCTTCCTGATGCGCGTCCACCTCGGCTACCCGAACACGACGGATGAGGTGCTGATGATGGACAGCCAGCAGGCCGCCCATCCCATCGAATCGCTGCAGCAGATCACCGACGCCAATGAGATCGGCGCCATCCAGACCGCCGTCAAGGAAATCTACGTCGACCCGCTGATCAAGCAGTACATCGTCTCGATCGTCGACGTGACGCGCCAACACGAGGCCGTCTACCTCGGCGCGTCGCCGCGCGGCTCGCTGGCGCTGTATCGCACGGCGCAGGCGCGTGCGTTGCTCGACGGCCGCGACTTCGTCATCCCGGATGACGTCAAGGAGCTGGCCTATACGACTCTGGGACACCGCGTCATCGTTAGCCCCTCCGCGCGAGTGAAGAGCATCACTGCCTCAGACATCATCCTCGGCTGCCTCGAGCGAGTGCCGGTGCCCGGCACCCGCGCCCGCGGCGGGCAGCCGCGCTAGGCTGGCGGTTCGTGCGGGCGTTCGCACTCCGTTGGTGGAACACGCTCTTCCGGCGCCACTTTGCGCTCACCGTCATCCTCATAATCCTGTTCCTCTGCTTGCTCTCGTCTCTCGCGACGGGAAACTGGTTGCCGGCCCGCCTCGGCTACGTCATCCTCTTCGGCCTGCCCATCGCCTACTTCTGGGCCAGGATGAACACGCGCGGCCTCGAGGTCACGGTCGAGCGGCCGCTCGACCGCCTGCAGGAAGGGCAGGTCTTCCAGGAGCGCATCCGGGTCAAGAACACGAGCTGGCTGACCAAGCTCTGGCTCGAGGTCGAGGACCCGTCCGACATGCCGGGACACGTCTCGCGCACGATCATCAGCCTCGGCCCGCGCCAGTCGCGGACGTGGCGCACATCGGTGCAGTGCGGCCGTCGCGGGCTGTTCACGCTTGGGGCCGGTGCGCATTACGACGGGCGACCCCTTCGGCTTCTTCCGCTTCACGACGACGTACGGCTACCAGCAGAACATCCTCATCTATCCGCAGGCGACAGAGCTGCCCAACTTCTACGTGCCGCCGGCCAACCTGCCCGGCGAGGGCCGATTCCGGCGCCGCACCCACTACGTCACGCCCAATGCCTCCGGTGTTCGCGAGTACGAGTCCGGCGATAGCTTCAACCGCATCCACTGGCCCTCCACGGCACGCACCAACAAGCTCATGGTCAAGCTCTTCGAGTTGGACCCGGCCTCCGACATCTGGATCATCCTCGACATGGAGAAGAAGGTGCACGTAGGCGAAGGGGACGACGGCACCGAGGAGTACGCGGTCAAGCTCGCCGCGTCGGTGGCGCGTTACTTCCTCGTCGCCAACCGGTCGGTTGGTATCATCACCTACGGCCAGAGCCTGTTCGTCGAAGACGCGCAGCGCGGCGCCCAGCAGTACACGAAGATCCTCGAGGCGCTGGCCCTATCGCGTGCCGAGGGCGACGTCTCGGTCGGCGCCCTGATCAACGAGGAGGCGAAGCGCTTCGGCCGCCACACGACCGTCGTCGTGATCACGCCGTCCACCTCGGAGGACTGGGTGGAAGCGCTGCAGTTCGTCTCGGAGCGCGGCGTCAAAGTCGCAGCCATCCTGCTCGAGCCGAGCACCTTCGGCGGCGAGCAGAACTCGCTCATGGTGTTCGGCGCGCTGGCCGCGTCCGACGTCTACACCTACATGGTCAAACACGCCGATGACCTCGTCACCTCGCTCGCCACGGGCGCCGAGTTGGGAGAGTCGCCGGCGGGGAGAACGTCCTGATGCGACAGGCGTCGTGGGAAGACCTCTTCAAGGGTGAAGAAGAGCGCAACGAGCCCAACGTCTTCACGTTCATCGGGCGGTTCTTGTCCTGGGAAGACCTCGTCACGCTGGTCATCGTCCTCATCGGTTTCCTGACCGTAGTCGGCTCGATCAACGGCGCCGACTGGGTTTCCCTCATGCCTTCGCTCTTCCCGATCGCCTTCCTGGGGCTCGTCACCGGGTTGGTGCTGGCCAAGTCGGGCATCGCCGAGGTCCTGGGCCATTTGCTGGCGCTGCTGATCGGCGCGGTCGGCGTTATCTACTACTCGACGAGCAAGCTGGACGGCTCGCTACCGCACCGGATCAGTGACCTTTCGGACCGCATGTGGATATGGGGCAAGGCGGTCTACGAAGGTGGCATCTCCACCGACAACCTGCCGTTCGTGGTGCTGGTCGTCGCCGTCACGTATCTGGCGGCGTATGTCGCGGCCTGGAGCCTCTTCCGCTGGTACAACGCCTGGCTGGCGCTGATCCCGGGCGGCGCCGCGCTGCTGACGAACATCAGCTACCTGCCCGGCCAGCACAGCTTCCCGCTGCTCATCTACCTGTTCTGCGCCATCGTGCTTCTGGCGCGCGCCAACCTGCTGCGACAGGCGCGACAGTGGCGCCGCGAGCAGGCGGGCTACCCGGACTTCATCAGCCTGCACGTGCTCAACGTCACGGTGTGGATCGCGCTGGTGCTGCTGGCGGCGGCGTGGATCATGCCGGTCGGCGGTGGCAGTGGCGTGCTGCTCGGCGTGTGGCATGAGATCACTGCGCCGATTACGGGGCGGATTACGGACTTCAACCGCGTGTTTGCTGCCGTCGATAGCAAGAAAGGCGCGGCGGTGCACAGCTTCGGCTCCGTGTTTCCGCTGCAGGGTCAGATTTCGCTCGGCACCGGCGAGGTCATGAAGGTGACGACGTCCGAGCCCCTCTTCCTGCGCGCCCAGAGCTACGACGAGTATGTCTCGCAGGGTTGGAAGATCGGCGATGCCTCCAAGATCACGAAGGACAACTGGCCCGCGCTCGAGGCCATGCAGAGCGTCGAGGAGGCCCGCGCCGAGCAGCGCCGGCCGGTCTCGGCGGACATCACGCTCTCGAAGGACAGCGGCGTCATTCTCACAGCCGGTGAGCCGCTGGACGTCTCGATCGACACGAAAGTCGTCTATGGCTCCAACCAGGCGGACATTACCTCCGTGCGCCCGGCGAACGGCCTCAAAGCAGGGGACGAGTACCACATCGACAGCACGGTGAGCAACGCGTCGGTCGAGAGCCTGGAGGCTGCATCGAGCGACTACCCGGACTGGATCACGCCGTACCTGCAGTTGCCCTCAGACCTGCCTCAGCGCGTCGCCGACAAGGCACAGGAGGTCACGGCCGGCTCTACCAACCCGTACGACAGCGCCGTGAAGATCGAGCAGTACCTGCGCACCTTCGCCATCGATACCACCATCCCGCCGGCGGGGCCGAAGCAGGACTCGGTCGACTACTTCCTCTTCGACGTGCAGCGCGGCTACTTCGACTACCACGCCTCGGCGATGGTCGTCATGCTGCGCACGCTGGGTATCCCGGCCCGCATCGCCGTGGGCTACGTGCTGCGGCCGCAGGATCGGGCGCCAAACACGAACACGTACACCGTGACCGGCGCGAACTCCTTCGCCTGGCCGGAGGTCTACTTCCCCGGCCTCGGCTGGGTTGAATTCAACCCGGCGCCGAACGAGCCGCGCGTCGCCCGCACCGGCACTGACCAGCCCATTCCCGGCCAGGATGACTTCTCGCTGTTCGACGGCGAGCTGCCGTTTACCGACCAGAGCATCCCGCTGGCGCCCGCCGGCCCGGCCGTCGACACGATCGTGCAGCACCACGACTCGCACCTCTTCAGCCAGATCCTTCTCGGCGTCATCGGCGTCTTCCTGGCCGTGAGCCTGATCGGCGGCGGCCTGTTCCAGTTCGTCTGGCAGCGCGGCATGCACGGCCTCGACTACCCGGCGCAGATATGGGAGAAGACGTTGCGTCTGGGCCGCTGGGCCCGCATCCGGCCGCTGCCGCAGCAAACGCCGCGTGAGATGATCGACCGCCTGCACCACGAGCTGCCCGACGTCGATGACATCGACTACCTGAGCGAGAGCTACGTGCGCAGTCGATACGGTCACAAAGATCTGAGCCCGCAGGAGAAGGAGCGCCTCGCAGGCGTCTGGAAGCAGGTGCGCAATAAGCTCCTGTCCCGCGCCCTGCGGTGGAAATAGCCATTGCATGGCACGCGAACTGCGCGAGGCACCACTCCCGGACGGCACGCCTGAACGGACCGGCCGGCGACTGCCGGCTAGAGGCTTGCCCCACGTAGTGCCGTAGCCGGGCCTTTCCTGGCTCGGCGGTGAGGTTAGAAAGCCTCGCCTACAACTGCGAAAGACGGGCTACCTGGTCAGTCTGTCGGTGGTGGACGGTCTCTTGGCAGGGTTCGCCGCCACGCTAGTGGCCTTCGGCCGCCGCTTCCGGGATGATCTCCCGCGCCTCGTCGAGGTCCTCTTCACGCACCAGCACGCGGCAGCCGTAGCCCGCCACGCCGAGGAATGAGACGGCGTCCGCCGGATGGATGACGGCGGTGATGCCGGCGTCCTGCAGGACCTGGATCCAGAACTCGGCCGTGAGCTGATCCGGCGCCGTCACCAGGTGCACCCAGCCACTCGGCATCAGTAGTCGGGGCCTCCCGTGCCGCCCGTCACGGGAATCTGCTGCTGTTGCTGCTCCTGGCGCAGCAGGTCGAGGATGTGCAGCGCCTGCTCGTACGTCGGCTGCGTGCCGATGCCTTCGAGGGCCTGCTGCAGGTCACGGGTTGGGCTGCTGGACCCGGCGTCCGGGTTCTGATCGCCGGTCGCGCCGGGAGTCGTGCCGGGCTGCTGTTGGCCGTTGTTGTCTTGCTGCTGATCGCCCTGGCCCTGCTGCGACTGGTCGCCAGGCTGCTGGTCGCCGGGTTGTTGCTGTTGGTCGCCGCCGTTGGCCTGATCGCCCGCCGGCGGCTGGCCATTGTCGCCGGGCTGCTGTTGTTCTTGTTGTTGTCTGCTCCTGCTGACGCTGTTGCAGCATGGCCAGCGTGACCTCGAGGTTGTACTTGGCGTCCGCGTCGTCCGGGTTGAGCAGCAGGGCGTTGCGATAGGCGTCGTAGGCCTGCTCCAGGTTGCCGAGCGAGAGCTCGCTGTTGCCGAGCGTGTAGTAGGTGAGGTCGCCGACATCGGCGCTGGTCGGCGGCAGGGCGCGCTGCGCCTCTTCTACGGCGCGGTCGTAGTTGCCTAGGCGGTTCTCGGTGTTGCTGGAGTTGTAGCTCAGCTCCGGCACGTCCGGCCGCGCCGCGATCAGCGTCTGGTACTGGGTGAGCGCGTCGTCGTAGTTGCCCGCCTCGTAGGCGCGATTCGCGGTTTCGTTGCGGCTGCGCAGCGAGTTCTGGGAGCAGGCGCCGAGGCCGATGGCGAGCAGGAGCAGCGCGATTTCGGGGCGAAGTCGCACGCGCAGCAGGCGCCGCGGTGATGGCAACCGCAGCCGTGACGGCACGAACCAGGCCGCGACGAGCAGCACCAGCGCGGCGGCGACGAAGAGCTGGAAGCGCTCGATCGGGAGGACCTGTGTCTCCTGGCCGAGGGGCGTCTGGCTGAGACGGGACAGATCGTCGCGGAAGCTGAGCAGGTTGGTGTTATCGAGTCGCAGGTAGCGCCCGCCGCCGGCTGCTGCCAGCGCCTGCAGGTTCGCCTCGTCGAGTTTGGTGACGATGGGCTGCCCCGATTCGTCGACCTTGACCTGGGGGTTGGAGCCGATGGCGTTTGTCACGATAAGGGTTGAGCCCTCAGTCGTGCCGACGCCGGCCGCGAGCACGAGGATGCCCTGCGCGTGCAGGTCCGCCGCGCGCTGACTGAAGCCGCCGGCGTGGTCCTCGCCGTCGCTGACGACGAGAATTGCCTTGCCGGCGCTATCGCTGTTCTCGAGGATGACTTTCGCCTGGTCGAGGGCGGCGCCGATATCCGACCCGGCTGTGACGAGACCGGCTTCGCTGCCGGCGCCCTGCACCAGCTGCTCCATCGCCAGCGCGTCCGTGGTCAGCGGCGAGCGCAGGATGGCACTGCCGGCAAACAGCACTAGCCCAAAGCGGTTGCCGCGCTCCGACTCGATCAGCCGCACGAGCTGGCTCTGAGCGAGCTCGAGGCGGCTAGGCTGCACGTCGGTCGCCGTCATGCTCTTCGAGACGTCGAGGACGATGACAAGGTCGACGCCCTGACGCTCGTGCACCTGAGTCGTGCTGCCCCAGCGCGGATGCGCCACGGCGACGACGATGAGCACGCTCGCGGCGAGTAGCAGCAGCATGGCGGGCCAGAAGCCGCCGCCGTGCCAGTGCCGTGCCTGTGGCCCCGCAAAGCTGGCGCGAGCGGCGCGGCGCCACAGCATCAATCGCACAGCCAGGCCGGCCATCAGCGCAACGATCAGCAGCAAAGCCAGGTAGACAGGCTGTCCGAGCGTCATGCCGCCTGCCTCCACAGTGTGTTGCGCAGGGACAGCTCAAGCGCCAGCAGAGCCAGCGCCGCGATCAGGAAGTAGCCTGCTTTCTCGTCGTAGTCAACGAACTGCGGGCGTCCGACGCGCGACGTCTCGAGCTGGTCGATGTTCTGGTAGATCGCCTGCAGGGCGTTCTCGTTCTCGGCGCGGAAGTAGCGGCCGCCGGTGATCGTTGCCATCTGAGTTAGCGCTGTCTCGTCAACGTTGCTGGCGCCGCTAGCGCGCGCCTGCGGGTCGATGACGCCGATCGTGTAGACGTGAATGCCCAGCGTCTCGGCGATGCGCGCCGCGGCCAGCGGCTCGATGGTGCCGGCGTTGTTTTCGCCGTCGGTGAGCAGGATGGCGACGCGGCTGCGCGCGCGAGAGCCGCGCAGCAGGTTGAGGCCGTCCGCGAGGCCGCTGCCGATGGCGGTGCCGTCCTGCAGGTTGACCTGGTCGACTTCATCCACCGTCTGCGACAGGGCGTCGTAGTCCAGCGTCATCGGACTGAGGACGAGGCTGTTCTCGCGGAAGATGACCAGGCCGAAGCGGTCGTCCTTGCGGCCCTGGATGAACTGCTTGATCACGGTCTGGGCGGCCTGCAGCTTGGTCTGCTGGTTGCCGAAGTCGCCGCCCATGCTGCTCGATGTGTCGAGGATCAGGGCGATGTCGATGCCCTGGCCCTGCTGCTCCGTCTCGGCTCGCCCCGTCTGCGGCCGCGCCAGCGCCACGATCAGGAGCGTGATCGCCAGCGCGCGCACCGCGGTCGGTACCCAGCGCAGGCGTAGCCGCCAAGTGGCGGCGTAACCGCTGACCAGCGCCAGGTTGGAGAAGGTGCCGGGCGCCGCGCTGCGCACGAAGCGAGCCTTGAGCAGCAACAGCACCGGTATCAACAGCAGGAGCAGCAGCAGGTAGGGGTCGGCGAACCTCATGAGACTGGCGTCGCCTCCTGGTTCTCCTCCGTCAGCGGACGGCTCATCTCGATTACCTCGTAGGCCGTCGTCAGGTCGGTGTCGGCGCGTTCCGCGGCCGGCTCGTAGTGAGCGTAGACGGCGGCGTCGCACTGGCTGAGCAGGCCGTCCACCAGGCGGGCCTGCCAGCGGTCGATGCCGCGGCGCAGCATCTCGTCCCGCAGCTCGGACGTCGTCAGGGCAAAGGCGTGGAAGCCGTAGCGCTCCGTCAAATAGTTGCGCACCGTCAGGGCGATTGTCGTGTAGTAGGGGACGAGGTTGCGGTCGGCGGCAAAGTCGACGGCGGCTCGGTCGAGGTGCGCCCGCGCCAGGTCCTCGGGGCCGAGCTCGGCGAGCACCGCATCGGCCACAGTGGCCTTTGGCTTTCGGCGGCGGACCAGCATGAATATCACGGCGCCGACAAGCAGCGCCACGACGGCGACGACACCGGCGCGCAGTAGCAGCCCGCCCGCACCAGCGCTGCCGATCTCGGCCTGCGGCTTGAGGCCGCGCGGCGTCGGCGCGGTCGCACCGTTCAGCACGCTGGCGATCGTCACCGAGGTCGCCGGCGTCTGGACCTGGCCCGGCGCGCCCTGGGCGTCGCGGTAGTCGATGGTCAATGGCGGCAAGGCGACGTCGCCTGTCTGGAAGGCGGCGAGCTCCAGGTCGAGCGTGATCCGTACGCGGCTGTTGCCGATGTCCTCGACGGACGGCGGGGCAGCGTCGATCAGCGAGAAGGCATCCGGGATCGCGCCGGGCGCCAGGCTGACGTCGGTGCCAGGATCGGCGAGCAGCGTGATGACGACGTGGAACCGATCGCCCACCGTCGTACCGGCCGGCGCGTCGACTTCGACGTTGGTGACCTTGGTGTCGGCCGCGGCAGCCGGTACCATCGCGGCGCATAGGAGGCCGACGATGAAAGCGACTGCGAGCAGGCGGCGCAGCATCAGGCGGTCGTCCTGCCGGCGCCGGCGCGCGACCGGAAGAAGGCCATGAGGGGCTTGATATAGGAGAGGTCGGTGCGCAGGGCGATCTCTTCGATGCCCAGCGAGGCGAGCCGGCGCCGCCGCTCGATAGCTGCAGCGGCGCGGTCTTCGGCGTAGCGGCGCCGCTGGCGCGCGTCGTCCGTGTCGATCAGCGTCTCGGCGCCGGTTTCGGGGTCCTGCAGGCTGATCAGGCCGGCGCGGGGCAGCTCCAGCTCGCGCGGGTCGGTGAGGCTGATGGCGGTGACGTCGTGCTTCTGGCCAGCGAGGCGCAGCGAGGCCTCGAAGCCATCGGCGTGGAAGTCGGAGATCAGGAAGACGACGCCGGGGCGCTTGGCGATGCGCATGAGGAAGTCGATCGCGGTGACGATGTTGGTGCCGTGGCCCTGGGGACGGCGGAAGAGCAGCTCGCGCGCCATGCGCAGGATGTGCTGCGTGCCCTTCTTCGGCTCGAGGTAAAACTCGACGCGGTCGCTGAAGGCGATGACGCCGCTCTTGTCGTTGTTGGCCTCGGCGGCGAAAGCGAGCAGCGCCGCCAGCTCTGCCGAGAGCTCTCGTTTGGTCGACGTGGTGGAACTGAAGCCGGACGAGGGGCTGACGTCGACCAGCAGGTAGAGCGTGAGCTCCCGCTCCTCGACGTACTTCTTCACGTAGGGCTCGCCCATGCGCGCGGTGACGTTCCAGTCGATGGTGCGTATCTCGTCTCCGGGCTGGTACTCGCGTACCTCGCTGAACTCGAGGCCGCGTCCCTTGAACACGCTGTGGTACTCGCCGAGGAAGAGCAGCTTGACCAGACGCCGGGCCCGGATCTGCAAGCGGCGGATGCGCGCCAACATCTCCTGCGGCGCGAGGTTCGTGGTGAGGTCAGTCTCGATCGAGGCTGTCATATCTCGATGGCCTTAGCAGGGTGCTGAAAACCCCTTCTTGACTCTGTCGTGGTACGAGAGCCTCGTCACGAGCGGGATTTGAATCACGCCCATCCTGAGGCTCTCGAAGGACGTTATCTCCGTTTTTCAGCGCCCTGCTAGGGGACCGCGACTCCCTGCAGCACGCGGTCGATGATGTCGTCCGTCGTCAGCTCCTCCGCCTCCGCCTCGTAGGTGATGATCACGCGGTGCCGCAGCACGTCGCGGGCTACCGCTTTGACGTCGTCCGGTGTGACGTAGCCGCGGCCATCCAGGAAGGCGTACGCCTTCGAAGCCTGCGCCAGGTAGATCGTGGCGCGCGGCGAGGCGCCGAAGGCGATCAGCGGCGCCAGCGTGTCCATGCGATAGGTCCTTGGCTCGCGCGTCGCCAGGATCAGGTGAACGATGTAGTCGCGCAGCTTGTCGTTGATGTGCACCTGTTGTACGGCGGCCCGCGCCGCCAGCAGCTCGTCGATGGTCGCCGCGGCGCGTACCTTGGGTGCCGCGCCCATCTCGAAGCGCTCCAGGATCTGGCGCTCCTCCTGCCGCGTGGGGTAGTCCAGCACGGCCTTCAACATGAAGCGGTCCAGCTGCGCTTCGGGCAGCGGGTACGTGCCCTCCGACTCGATGGGGTTCTGGGTTGCGAGGACCATGAACGGTACCGGCAGCGGGAACGTGGTGCCGCCGATGCTCACCTGCCGCTCCTGCATCGCCTCGAGGAGCGCCGACTGCACCTTGGCGGGCGCACGGTTCACCTCGTCAGCAAGGATGATGTTGGCGAACAGCGGGCCCTTGCGGGTGTAGAACTGGGCGTCCTGGGGGTTGTAGATCTGGGTGCCGGTGACGTCAGCGGGCAGCAGGTCGGGCGTGAACTGAATGCGCACGAAGCTGGCGCCGATCGTCTGCGCCAGGGTGTGCACGGAGAGCGTCTTGGCCAGGCCGGGGACACCCTCGATGAGGATGTGGCCGTCGCACAGCAGGCTGATCAGCAGCCGGTCGACGAGGTAGCGCTGGCCGACGATGACGCGGCCAACCTCGTTGCGCACAGCCTCGACGAAGCGGGATTCGTCCCTCACGCGCGCGTTGATCGCGTCCAGATCTACCGCCACACCGGTTCCCCCGCTTCGCGTTGATCGTGTTTGCAGTATATACGAGCAACCCGGAGGCGGTGACCGTCGTCAATACGACCGCCGCACGACGAGCAACGCCGCCCCGACGACCAACACCGCGAACCCGGCCGCGATCACGAGCAGGTCCTGAGCCACGAACGAGTCGGCGATGGCGTTGTAGGTGGCGTGTGCTGCCTGCGTAGCGCCCCCGTGGCCGACAGTGAGGTCGATGACCAGCGTGTCGACCGGTCCCTTGAACAGTGCGATGCGGATGACGGCGCTTGCAATGGCGGCGAGGCCGACAAAGATCAGCGCCAGGGGGCGGTTGGACGCGACGAGCACGGCAAGGCCGAAGGCGACGATTGGCAGCAGGACGATGTAAATGGCGGAGTCGTTGAACCAGCGGGCCGCGTCCAGGATCTTGCCTGCCTCCGATTCGTGCAGGACGGTGATCTGCCCCGTGTCCTCGGGCAACTGAATCGTGCCGAGAGCCGGATAGGCAACGCTCATGGCGTTGATCACGCGCTCGACCACCGGTCGCAGGTCGAGGACGATGCGGTTGCGCCTTGCCTGCACGGACGCCGACGGCCCTTCGACAGCGGTCGCGATCAGATGCTGTGTGCTGGCCAGCACGGTTTGCCCCAGGGGCGAGTCCGGAAGCGTCCCGATCACGGCGCGCGCCGCCGTGTCTGCCTGGTCCTGCGAGATCGAGCCGTCCGCGCCGTTGGCCGCCGCGACGTCGAGGACCTGCTGGGCGGCGGCGTCCGACACGGCGCTCTGCACGGCCTCGTCTTGCAGGATCTCGGTGCCCAGGCTGACGAAGCGGTCTTGATTCATGAGCACGCGCTGCTCCCAGCCCGCCAGCACGGCCGGGAAGGTGAGGACGAATCCGGCCAGGATCAGCAGGGCGGCCAGGAATGCGCGCAAATCGCTCGGGGTACTCCTGATTCAGTCGAAATGTGTGGTCAGACGCCGGCCGGCATGCGGCCGCCGGTCTCGAGGGCGGCGAGCATCGAGCGGATGATTACCAGCCCGTCCTCACCGCCGAGCAGGGCTTCGCTGACGCGCTCCGGGTGCGGCATGAGGCCGAAGACGTTGCGCTGCTCATTGACGATGCCAGCGATGTTGCCGATCGAGCCGTTGGGGTTCGCCTCCGGCGTCACATTGCCGGCCGCGTCGCAGTAGCGCAGCACAATGCGGTCCTCCGCTTCGAGCCGCTCGATCGTCTCCGGATCGGCGAAGTAGTTGCCCTCGCCGTGCGAGATCGGGATCTGCAGCACCTGGCCGGGTTGCGCCGCCGAGGTGAAGGACGTTGCGGTCGTCTCGGTGCGCAGGTAGACGGACTCGCAGCGGAACTCCATGCAGTCGTTCCGCATGAGGACGCCGGGCAGCAGGCCGGCCTCGCAGAGGATTTGGAAGCCGTTGCAGCTGCCGATGACGAGCTTGCCTTTATCGGCCTCGCGGCGCACTGCCTCCATCACCGGCGAGAACCGGGCGATGGCGCCGCAGCGCAGGTAGTCGCCGTAGGAGAAGCCGCCGGGCACGACAATGGCGTCGTAGTCGGAGAGGTCGCTCTCGCGGTGCCAGACGCAATCGGCCTCCTGGCCGAGGACGTCGCGCAGGACATGTTGCCAGTCCTGATCGGACCAGGTGCCGGGGAAGACGAGACAGGCGAAGCGCATCAGTTGTTCTCCGAGTAGCGCCGGAAGGGGAGCTTGCGCAGCAGCAGCTCGGCCTCCGATGGCGCCGGGTACTCGATTCGTGGGTGGTACATGGCTTTCAACGTGTCCTTGAACGACTGCGCCAGGGAGCGGATATCGCGCAGCGTGAGGTCCGACTCGTCGAGCTGACCCTCCGAGAGGCGTTCGGCGAAGACGGTGTCGACCAGCTCATCGATGGCCTCGGGCGAGTGGTCCGGGTTGGAACGCACTGCCGCCTCGGAGGAGTCCGCCAGCATGGCGATGGCAGTCTCCCGGCTCTGGGGCTTCGGGCCGGGGTAGCGGAAGTCGTCCGGGTTGACGGTCGGGTCTTCCTCGTACGCCTTGCGGTAGAAGTAGCTCACCATGCGTGTGCCGTGGTGCTCCGGGATGAAGGAGAGGATGCGTGGCGGCAGCTTGTGCTGGCGACCGAGATTAATGCCATCCGTGACGTGGTCGGCGATGATGCGAGCGCTGTCGTTCGGCTGCAGCGCGTCGTGCGGGTTGGTGCCGCCCATCTGGTTCTCGATGAAGAAGCCGGGCCGGGCCAGCTTGCCGATGTCGTGGTAGTAGCAGCCTACACGCGTGATGAGGGCATCGGCGCCGATCACGTGAGCGCCCTTCTCCGCCATGTTGGCCATGATCACGCTGTGTTGGAAGGTCGATGGCGCTTCGTCCTGCAGACGCAAGAGCAGCGGTTGGCTGAGCTGAGACATCTCCAGCAGCTGCACGCGCGTCGTCACGCCGAATACGGTGCCCAAGGTGACGAAGGCGCCGGCGCTGATGAAAGCGCTGAGGCCGCCGTTGGCGCCCGCGGCCAGCAGGATCCAGGCGATGTCGCGCAGCTCGTGGCCGGGCTCCAGCAGCCAGGTTGCGCACAGGATCACGAAGATCGTGATGCCAACCAGCAAGCCGCCCAACAGGAAGTGCGCCAGGCGTTCGGCGTTACGGACGGCGAAGACGCCGGCGGCGCTAGCGATGCCGGAGACGAGGGCCAGCCGTGCGATCTCCAGCGACCCGGCGATGCCGACGACGGTGACGTCGAGCAGCAGCACGGCAACGAAGGCCGTGAGGAACGCGATCATCGCCGCCCCGAGCAACGCAACCTCCGCGCCAATGAAGCCGGCCAGCACCATGGACGATACGGAGACGGGCAGGATGTAAGCCAGGAAGTGACGCTGGTCGTCCGGCAGGATGAGCGGCAAGTAGACCTTGAGGATGAAGACCGGTATCGCGATGACGAGGCCAATCAGCAGCAGCTGGTGCGCATCGGAGCGCGGCCGGAAGGCGCGGATGCCGGCGACGATGGTAATCGCGGCCACGATGGCCAGCATCAAGCTGGCGCCGATCAGCTCCGGCGACCATGTGTCGCCGACCAGCCCGGCCTGGATCAGCGCCTCGCGCGCCTCGGCCGTAATCGGCGAGTCCTTCTCCACGATGATCTGGTCCTTGGCGAAGGAGACCTGCACCGGCGCCACGTTCTCGCGGGCGGCCTCACGGGCCTGGTTGGTTCGGTCCGTATCGAGAACCTGATTGGAGATGATCAGCGGGCGAAGGATGTCCGCGATCAGCGTCGTGTCCTGGCGGCTGAAGCTGGCGTCGATGTAGGTGTCGGCCTGCTGGCGGATGTCCTGCACCGAGTCGGAAGGCAGGGATTGGTCGTAGATCTTGCCGAGCGCTGCTTTCGCCTGGTCGGAGATCGGACCGAAATCGGATGCCTGGAGGTTAGAGAGATAGGTGGCGCTTGCCTGGGAGAGGTTCAGTCCCTGGATCTGACCGAGCGCCTGGGTGCGCGCCTTCGGGTCGCTGGTCGCGAGGGCGGACTGTATCTGGCTGAGGATGGTATTGAGGTCCGCCTCCTGCGTGGTCGCGATGGTCGGGTCGAGGGTGAGTGAGTCGAGCACCGCCGCCGCCGCTTCGTTCTGGCGCTGTTGAGTCAGGGATTGGCTGACGAAGGAGATGTTGCGTGGGGCGCGGATCGTGCGCGTGGCGATGGCGCCGGTCTGGACGCCGGCGCCGCGCGGAATGATGGGTAGCAGGGCGACGAAGAGCAGGACGGAGAAGAGCAGCGTTGCCGCGGCAAAGGAGAAGGACTGTTTGTTCGCAGACACCATGTCAGGTTCGACCATGATACAAGAACGGACCATGGCGGACCGGAAAGCGAATGCAGGGGCTATGGAGGATTCTGGGGCCGGTTCTAACTGAGGGAGGCGAGCTGTTCCGTGACGACGGCGTTGATCTCGGAGCCGTCTGCTTTGCCGCGCAGCTCCGCCATGATGACGGGCATGACCTTGCCCTTGTCCGCCGGGCCGGAAGCGCCTACCTGCTGGATGACGCGCTGCGCCGCTTCGACAATCTCTTCGCGAGACATCTGCGGCGGCAGGTAGGCAGAGAGGACGGCGAGCTCCGCCTCCTCCGATTCGACGAGGTCGGTACGATTGGCCTTGCGGAACTCGGCGATGCTTTCGCGCCGCTGCTTGACCTCGCGGGTGATGACGGCAGTGATGCCCGCGTCGTCCAGGTCCTTGCGATTCTGGATCTCGGCGTTGTGGACGGCGGAAAGCAGCATGCGCAGCGTGTCGCGGCGGGTGGTCTCGCCGGAGCGCATAGCGTCGCGTAGATCAGCGTTGAGCTGCTCTTTGAGGGTCATGGGATGCGTGTGGAGAAACGGCTATCGCGGGCGAAGCGGCGGGACTAGGCGCTGGCTTTGCGGCTCTTGCGCCGCTTGGCTGCCGCCTTCTTCTTGCGACGGATGCTCGGCTTCTCGTAATGCTCCCGCCGGCGTGCCTCGGCAAGGATACCGTCCTGCTGTACGCGCTTGGTGAAGCGCTTGAGGGCGGATTCGAAGGATTCGTTCTCACCAATGATGACTTCGGCCAACCATACCTCCTGAAGCTAGCGTGGAATGAAAGTGTAGCCAGCGATTTGGAGCACTGTCAAACTCGATTTTGAGATCGCGGAGGGGGCGTTGGCGCAATTGTTGACGGTGTGAAAGAGCGCTTCGTATACTGCTTCTGAGCCCCGGTTTCCCGGGGGCCTATTTTTGTTACGCCCTGAAAAGCTGATAGCTGGAACGCCCGAGTGGCGCAACGGCAGCGCAACCGATTTGTAATCGGTAGGTTGAGGGTTCGAATCCCCCCTCGGGCTCCAACGCTACGAGGTCACCAGCGCAGCGATTCCGGGCACGGGGACGGCCGGGGCGTCCAGCGTCGCAGCCGCCGTGGGGGCGGCAGCGAGGCGGGCAGGGACCGGTTGCGCCAGCCAGGGTGGGTGAGTGGCTAAAACCGACGGTCTGTAAAATCGTTGCCCTGACGGGCTACGCAGGTTCGAATCCTGCCCCTGGCACCAGAGGAAGAACGCCTTTCATTTAGTGCGGGCGTGAAAGATAATCGGAAGCGCTGCTGACGCGGCGAAAGGAGCAGTCCAGCCCACATAGCTCAGCTGGCAGAGCACACCCTTGGTAAGGGTGAGGTCATCGGTTCGAATCCGATTGTGGGCTCCAGCGAACCCCACCGGCGCGGGCGCCGGAGAAATCGCCGGGACATTAACGACATCTCTTGCCGGATAGGCCGGTGAAGATAGGGAGGGACAAGAAAACTCGATGGCTAAGGAAAAGTTCGAGAGGAACAAGCCTCACCTCAACGTTGGCACCATCGGTCACGTCGACCACGGCAAGACAACGCTGACAGCTGCGATCACAAAGGTTCTTGCCCTCAAGAAGCTGGCCGCTTATCGCGAGTTCGCCTCCATCGACAACGCTCCGGAGGAGCGAGCGCGCGGTATCACCATCGCCATCCAGCACGTCGAGTACGAGACAGAGGCGCGTCACTACGCTCACGTCGACTGTCCCGGCCACGCCGACTACATCAAGAACATGATCACCGGTGCCGCCCAGATGGACGGCGCCATCCTGGTCGTGGCCGCTCCGGACGGCCCGATGCCCCAGACCCGCGAGCACATCCTGCTCGCCCACCAGGTCGAAGTACCGGCCATGGTCGTGTTCCTCAACAAGGTCGACATGATGGACGACCCGGAGCTGCTCGACCTGGTTGAGTTGGAGCTGCGCGAGCTGCTCACCCGCTACGGCTTCCCCGGCGATGACATTCCAATTATCCGCGGCAGCGCGTTGCAGGCTCTGGAGAGCACCAGCGACGACCCGGATGCTCCTGAGTACAAGTGCATCTGGGAGCTGATGAGCTCGGTAGACAACTACATCCCGCTGCCGGCGCGCCCCGCCGACCTGCCGTTCCTGATGCCGGTCGAAGACGTCTTCGGCATCAAGGGCCGCGGCACCGTCGTCACCGGCCGTATCGAGCGCGGCATCGTCAAGACGGGCGACGAGATCGAGATTGTCGGCATCCGCGACACCCGCAAGACGGTCGTCACCGGTGTCGAGATGTTCCGCAAGCTGCTGGACCAGGGTGAGCCGGGCGACAACGTCGGCTGCCTGCTGCGTGGTGTTGAACGTGATGACGTAGAACGCGGCATGGTGCTTTGCAAGCCCAACTCGATCAGTCCCCACACCGACTTCGAGGCCGAGGTCTACGTCCTCTCTAAGGACGAAGGCGGCCGCCACACGCCGTTCTTCTCCGGCTACCGGCCGCAGTTCTACCTGCGCACCACGGACGTGACCGGCACTATCGAGCTCGAGCAGGGCGTAGAGATGATCATGCCCGGCGACAACACCAAGATGACGGTGCACCTGATCCAGCCGATCGCGCTGGAGGAAGGTCTCCGTTTTGCCATTCGCGAAGGAGGACGGACGGTCGGCGCTGGCGCGGTGACCAAAGTCCTGAAGTAGTTCATGGCCAGGAAAGAGGACCGACAGATCATCCATCTCGCCTGCAGCGACTGCCGGGAGCGTACGTACACGACGACCAAGAATCGTCGCAACGATCCCGATAGGCTGCAGCTAAACAAATACTGCCCTCGTTGCCGCAGCCACAAGGTGCACAGGGAGGTGCGGTAACGCGTCGGGCTGAGGCCCGTCGCCAGCCGCACCTATGAGTCGCGCCGTACGGCGGCAGCAGCAGTCTGCCGGTGGCAAGGACGGCAGTCCGCGCCTGACTGGTCTGCGTCAGCAGACACGCACGTCGCGTGGCGCTCGGCCGCCAACGCCTACGCGCAAGCGCTTCAGCATCCCGCGACCTCGCTTTCTTGAAGAGATCTGGGCCGAGCTGAAGAAGGTCACCTGGCCGACGCGCGAAGAGACGATGTACCTGACGATGGTTGTCATCGTTGTCTCACTGGTCGTCGGTGCGATGCTGGGCGGCGTGGACATCTTCTTCAACTGGCTCCTGGGCCACCTGCTCCTAAAGTAAGATCATGGAACACGACGCCGCCAGCGATCTGATGCGCTCTGTTCTGGGCGAAAAGCCTGGAGAAGAGGAAGAACAGAGTCACTCCGAAGACGAGGAGTTCTTTTCGGAAGGGCGGTCCTGGTACGTCATCCACACGTACTCGGGCTACGAGAACAAGGTCAAGACGAACCTCGAGCACCGCATCGAGTCAATGGACGCAGGCGATCTGATTCATCGCGTCGTTGTGCCGACCGTCGAGGAGATCGAGGTACACGGCGGCGTGCGGCGCACGGTGTCGCGCAAGATCTTCCCCGGCTACGTGCTGGTCGACATGGACACTCTGGTCGAGAACGACGCCGAGTCGAGTCGCGCCTGGTTCGTCGTGCGCAACACGCCCGGCGTGACCGGCTTCGTCGGCTCTGGCGTGCGTCCGGTGCCGCTGGAGGAGGATGAGGTACGTCGCATCCTGCGCCAGATGAAGGCGGAGGAGCCGCGCGTGCGCGTCGGGTTCGTCGAGGGACAGAGCGTCCGCATCGTCGATGGGCCGTTCGTCGACTTCGTCGGCCTGGTGGACGAGATCAACCTGGAGAAGGGCAAAGTGCGCGTCATGGTGTCCTTCTTCGGCCGCGAGACTCCCGTGGAGCTGGACTTCCTGCAGGTGGAGCGCGTCTAAGAACAATCGAGGCCGTAAGCGGCCTGGACCTGAAGAACGGGGCAGAAAGTGGCAAAGAAGGTAAGAGCAGTCGTACGTATCCAGCTGGAGGCCGGTAAGGCCACCCCGGCGCCGCCTGTCGGTCCGGCGCTGGGCCAGCACGCGATCAACATCATGCAGTTCTGCAAGGAATACAACGAGAAGACAGCCCAGCAGAACGGCCAGATCGTGCCGGCAGAGGTCACCGTCTTTGAGGACCGCTCGTTTACCTTCGTGCTCAAGACGCCGCCTGCCAGCGACATGCTGCGCAAGGCGGCCGGGATTCCCAAAGGCAGCCGCGCTCAGAAGCGCGAGAAGGTCGGCAGCGTGACGCGCGACCAACTGCGCGAGATCGCGACCTCAAAGATGCGCGACCTCAACGCCGCCAGCGTCGAGGCGGCGGAGCGAATGATCGAAGGCAGTGCCCGCAGCATGGGCATCGAGATCAAGGAATAAGACATGCAGCGCGGTAAGAAATACGAAGCAGCAACTCAGCTGATCGAAAAAGACAAGCCCTACGCACCGGAAGAAGCGGTTTCGCTGGCCAAGCGCACGGCGCCGGCCAAGTTCGATGAGACCGTCGAGCTCCACCTGCGCACGGGCCTGGACCCACGGCACGCCGACCAGCAGATCCGCGGCACGGCGTTGTTGCCGCACGGCCTGGGCAAGACGGTGCGCGTGCTGGTTTTCGCCGAGGGTGAAGCGGCACGGGACGCCGAGCAAGCGGGCGCCGACCTGGTCGGCAGCGATGACCTGATCCGGCGCATCGAGGGTGGCTTCACCGACTTCGACGTGGCGCTGGCGACGCGTGACCTCATGACCAAGGTCAGCCGGCTCGGCCGTGTGCTCGGTCCCCGCGGCCTCATGCCCAACCCGCGCTCCAACACGGTTGTCGAGCCGGAAGACATCGCCAAGGCCGTGAACGACGCGCGCCAGGGCCGCGTCGAGTTCCGTCTCGACCGTACGGCACTGATCCACGTGCCGATCGGCAAAGTCAGCTTCGACGAAGACAAACTGCTTGAGAACATGGCGACGATTGTCGACGCCGTGGTGAAAGCGAAGCCGACCGGCGCCAAGGGCCAGTACATCCGCGGCGCCTCGCTGGCGACGACGATGGGCCCGGGCATCCGCCTCGAGCTCGGCCCCACCCTGGCGATGACCAGCCCGTCGTAAGATCGAACGGTTCTAGCAACAGACGAGGAGATTCGCTACACTTAGCGCACAAACCGACGCTACACAGCCAGAGACAGCGGGTGTCGCGGACTTAAGCTCCCACTACATCGGGAGGCCCGCCGAGGTGAGAACAGCGGTTGCAAGCCTTCGAGCTTTCGCGCCCTCGCCTCTCCTGGCGAGGGCGTTTTGGTTGATTGGCAGTTCGGAGGATAGATGCCTACCGCGAAGAAGATTCAGGAAGTAGAAGAGCTCACTGAGACTCTCTCTCGCAGCACGACGGTGATAGGCGCCAGCTACCGCGGCCTCAGCGTCAGCGAGACCACGGCGCTGCGCACCCAGCTCCGTAACGCCGGCCTGGAGATGAGGGTGATCAAGAACACGCTCTTCATGCGCGCCGCCGAGGCCGCGGGCAAGCCGACGGTCTCGGAGCTGGCAGATGGTCCCACGGCGCTCATCTTCGGCTTCGACGACCCGATTGCGCCGGTGAAGACAGTAGTCGAGTACCAGCGCACGGCGCGCAACGCGTTCGAGGTACGCAAAGCATTCGTCGAAGGCATGGTCGTGCAGGGCTCCCGTCTGACGGACCTGGCGACGCTGCCGCCCAAGGAGACGATGATCGCCGAGCTTGCCGGCATGCTGCAGTCGCCGGTCGCAAACCTGGTCGGCCTGCTGCAGGCGGCCGTGCAGGAGTTCAGCGGGCTGATCGACGCTCGCGCCAACCAGATGGAATCGGCCTAGCTTTCGCTAGAGCTGCCTACGTTCGAGAGAAGCAAGAAGGAGAAGACGACAATGGCAACCAAGACCGAAGAAGTTCTGGAGCTCATCAAGGGCATGACCATCCTTGAGCTGCGCGACCTCAACGACGCGATCAAGGAAGAATTCGGCGTGACGGCGATGGCGCCGATGGCGGTGGCTGCCGCGGGCGCGCCCGCTGCAGCCGGTGGTGGGGCCGCTGCCGCTCCGGCCGAGGAGGAGCAGACCGAGTTCACCATCGTCCTCAAGGACTTCGGCGCCAACAAGATCAACGTGATCAAGGCCGTGCGCGAGGTGACCAGCCTGGGCCTCAAGGAGGCGAAGGACCTGGTGGAAGCCGCGCCGACCAACGTCAAGGAAGGTGTCGACAAGGCGGAGGCCGACTCGATCAAGGCGAAGCTGACCGAGGCCGGCGCCACCGTCGACGTCGCTTAACTCCCGCGCCGTTCATCTGACTACTTGGGCCGGGATGGGTTGGCTTTGCCGACCCTCCTGGCCTAAGCTTTATCCGTGCCGGAATCTATCACCTGTTTCGCCTGCGACAAGGAGCCCGTTCAGCAGTGTGCCCGCTGCGGCCGGCCTTACTGCGAAGACCATGGCGAGGAGCTTTGCGACGCCTGCCTCGAGCCGGCTAGCGGCGTCCCGTCCTTCACGCTATACCGCGGCTCGCTGCTAGCGCTGCTCACAGCCACGGCGCTGGCCGTCTGGCTGCTCGTCCAGCCTCCCGGTGGCGAGACGGGCGCGCTGCAGCCCGTTGTCCTCACACCCACGGCGACCGTCGCGAGCATCATCACGCCCAGCGGCGGCGTGACGACTCCGGAGACGGGCGCAACTACGCAGGCAGGAACCGAGACGCCAGCGCCCGAAGAGACTCCGACGGCCACGACGGGCGGTGGCGGCGGTGGTACCGGCACCTACACGGTCGAGTCGGGCGATACGCTGAGCACGATCTGTGCGCAGGTGAAGCCGGCCTCCATGAGCGTGTCGGACTGTGTGGACCAGATCGTCCTGCTCAACGGCCTCAGTAGCGCGGATGACATCGCGGTAGGACAAGAGCTGATCACGCCCCAATGAGCTTCGAATCAGACTTCGACGGCGTAGGGAAGGGCCCTCCCGCCGGCCGGGGCCGCATTTGGCGGATGGCCGTCCTGTATAGCATAGCGACCACCATTTTCACGGCTGTCGTGGTGCTGGCCCTCGTTCACATCGTGGGTGGCGAGACAGGCTACCTCATCATGTTCGTTCTGTTCGGCACCATGGGCCTGATGACGGGCTACTGGATGTACCAGTACCTGCGCGACCTCGGCGCCGAGCCCGTCATGATCGAGGGAGAGGTGCAGCGCAAGTGGCATAAGAGCAACCTGCTGTTCTTCTTCCTCCCCTCGTTCTATATCCGCGTCGAGCGCAAGATATTCACGATTCCACGCATGGATTACGCCTCGCTGCTCGAGACCGATCTCGTGCGCATACACTGCTTCCCTCACTCGCTGTCGGTGGAGTACGTGGAGCGCTACGACGAGGTCGAGAAGCAGTTCATCCCGGCGGACCTTGGAACGCAATAGGACCCAGTACAACACCCGCATCCGCGAGATCCCTTCGTCCGAGCGGCCACGTGAACGCCTGCGCGACGCGGGCCCGCAGGCGTTGTCTAACGCCGAACTGCTGGCCATCGTCCTGCGCACAGGCTCCGCCGATCAGAGCGTGCTGAACCTCGCGACATCGTTGCTGTCGCGTCACGGCGGCCTCGGCGGGCTGGCGCGACTCTCGTTCGCCGACCTGGTGCGCGAACGCGGCGTCGGCGAGGCGAAGGCGGCGGAGCTGATGGCGACGTTCCAGCTTGCCGTGCGGCTCAGCGCCCTGCAGCCGGAGGAGCGCCCCATCGTACGGGAGCCGCGAGACGTCTTTCTGCTGCTGGGCGGCGAGATGGCGCTGCTGGACCAGGAGCATCTCCGCGTGCTGCTGGTGAACACGCGCAATCAGGTGATTGCCGTGAGCGAGGTCTACAAAGGCAACGTCAGCGCCTCGATCGTGCGGCTGGCTGAGGTGTTCCGCGAGGCGATCCGCCAGAACGCGCCGTCCTTGATCCTGGTGCACAACCATCCATCCGGCGACCCGACGCCCTCCCCGGACGACGTTGCCATGACGAAGGATGCGATCGCTGCGGGCAAGCTGCTCGGCATCGAGGTGCTGGACCACGTCGTCATCGGCGAGCGGCGCTTCGCCAGCCTCAACCAGATGGGTCTCGCGTTTACGGACTGACGCTGCTTCCGTCTTCCGGCCGCTCGTGGCGCTTCAGTCGAGGGCCAGATTCCTCGCTCGATGGCGCTGGTGCCGTCGCGGACTTGCGGCGTGGTAGGAACTGCTTGTTAGCGCTGCGAGCGCGGGATCATCAGCTTGACGGCTGTGTGGCTCTCCGAGAAGGAGACCACCTTCGTGTCGACGAGGCCGCACGCGCGCGCCGCATCGAGCACGTCCGTGTGCTTCATGAATGCGCCCGGTCCCTTCAGCGAGACGACCCAGATGGCTCCGGTAGGCTTGAGGTGGTCGCGCAGTTCCGGCAGCAGCGCCAGCTCTTCGCGCTGGTCGGCGCCGTAGAAGATGAAGTCGGCGTTGGGTACCAGGGCGTCCTCGCTATAGCGGCGCACGCGATGGAGCAGCAGCCGCACGAAGGTCTCCTCGTAGACGCCGAGCACGGCGACGATCGAGTCCTCGCGCACGCCGAGCTTGTCCATCAGTGAGCGCGGATTGCGCATCTTGTCGGCCCACTTCGCGGCCGTGCTACCCAACTCAAAGATGGCGATGCCCTGGGGAAAGGCGACGCGCAGCTCGCCGTCCTCTGCCTCGAGGGTCGTGATGTCCTCCAGGGGAATGTCGAGGCGCAGATCGCCGCGGAAGAAGAGGTCCGTGGTCTCCAGCATCGCTTTACCTTCGGCGATCTGGCCGTCGAAGCGGACGCGGCAAAGCGCCTCCTGTCCCATATCAGGCGAGAACCAGCGCGGGCTGCACGCGGTTGTGCGACTCGTCCAGCGAGCCTTCCAGCCGCAGCAGCGCCGCCTTCGTGTCGAGGCCGGCGCCAAAGCCGTGCAGGCTCCGGTCGCTGCCCACGACGCGGTGGCAGGGGATGACGATGGCGACGTGGTTGGCGCCGCAGGCGGAGCCGGCCGCGCGGTAGGCGCCGGGCGCGCCGGCCATGGCTGCTACCTCGGCGTACGAGGCAGTGGCGCCGTAAGGGATCGCGCTGATGGCCTGCCAGACACGCTGCCGGAAGGGCGTGCCCTCGATGTCCAGGGGCAGGTCGAACGTCTGGCGCTGGCCCTCGAAGTACTGCTGCAGCTGCCGTGCCGTTTCGGCCAGGATGGGGTCGTCCGAGGTGGCTGCTTCTGTCATGGACACGGTTGGGCCGGTAGAGGCGAAGCTGAGGCGGTGCAGGCCGCGCGACGTCGTCTCGACGCGCAGCGAACCAATCGGCGATTCGAGCAGGGCTTGCGTCATGGCGAGGCCTCTTTTCTCAGTCGTTGCGGACCAGGATCAGTTCCGCGGTCGACATGCCGACGACGACCTGGCGCCCGCTGTCCGCGAGCAGCGAAATGGTGATCGTCGCGTTGGCGTTGGCGACCTCGTCGACGTGCAGGCGCGTACCCGGGATCAGGCTGTTGCGCTCCAGGTAGTGCATGAGCTCTGCGTCGTCCTCCGCGTGCTCAGCGATGTTGTGGACGATGACGGTTTCGCCCTCGGCAACACGGCGTAGCGCAATGACATTGGACGGGTGCACGTAATCGGCGCCCGGGATGGGGTTGCCGTGCGGGCACGTGGTCGGATGGTCGAGCAGGCTGAGGATCTGCCGCTCGATGACGGGCGAGATGGCGTGCTCCATGCGGTGCGCCTCCTCGTGCACGTCGGCCCAGTCGAGCTTCAGGATGTCGGTGAGCAGCCGCTCCGCCAGCATGTGGCGGCGCATGATCGACTCCGCCATCTCCAGGCCCGTAGGGGTCAGCTCGATGCGATGGCCCTTGACGAGGTTGACGAGCCCGTCGCGCTCCATGCGGCGCAATGTGGCCCATGCCGTCGGTGCGGAGACACCCTTGCGCTCCTTGAGGCGCGCGGCAATGACCTCCTCGCCCTCGCGTTGCATCGAGTAAATCAGGAGCAGGTAGTCCTCTACCGTGTCCGTTGGTTTCGTTCGATTCATCACTTTCTCCTCAGATCGTATGAGGGGGTGGGTAGGGCGTCAACTGCTCGTTTCGCCGCTGCCGGTCGTGTCCACGACGAGCAGCCGCGCCTCTTCGGCGACGATGCGATAGACGTCCGCCAGCGGTAGCGAATGCGCCTCTGCCAGGCGGCGGCAGGGCTCGAATTCCGGGGAGATGCCCGGTTCTTCGCCCGGCAGACGCTTCAGCTTCACGGCCGCCGGCCCCAGGCTGGACTCGAACTCGAACACCTCCCGCTCTGCCTCGTAGCGGCTCACGTCGCGCACACGTACGCCCAGGGTCGAGGTCTCGCGTAGCAGGATCGAGACGAGCTCCGCCTCGCGTGCCTCGCTGCAGATCAGCGAGAGCATGACACCGGGTCGATTCTTCTTCATCTGGATCGGCGCGAACCAGACATCGGCGGCGCCGGCGGACAGCAGGCGCTCGTGGGCGTAGGCGAGCAGCTCGGGCGTCATGTCGTCGATGTTGGTTTCGATGACGCGCATGTGCCGCGTCGGGACGGCGCTCTCGCCCAGCCAGAGACGCAGCACATTGGGCCGGTCGACCGGGTCGCGGCCGCCGGCGCCGTAGCCGACGTTCTGCAGGCGCATAGCGGGCCGTTGGAAGGTCGCCAGCGTCGTCAGTAGGGCGGCGCCTGTCGGCGTCACCTGCTCGCCGCGTGGCCCTTCGCCTTCAAGCACGGGCGCGCTGGCGCGGGCGATGAGCTCCAGGGTGGCGGGTGCCGGCAGGGGCAGTAGGCCGTGACGACCCTTGGTCTCGCCGTGGCCCAGCGGCAGGGGCGAGGCGTAGACGCTCTCAACGCCGAGCAGCCGCAGGCCGGCAATGGCGCCGCAGACGTCAACCAGCGCGTCGACGGAGCCGACCTCGTGCAGTTCGACGTCTTCGACGCTGGAGCCGTGTACCTTGGCTTCGACCTCACCCAGGGCGCGGAACACGGATACGGCTTTGTCGCGGTCGGTCTGCGGCAGGCGGGAGCGAATGATGACGTCGAGGACTTCGGCCAGCGAGCGGTGGCGTGGCGTCTCGCGCACCTCGACGTCCAGCTTCGTCGCGGCGAATCCGGCGCGCTGCACCCGGTTCGCGGCGATCGCGAAGGAGCCCTCCGGCAGGGCGAGGCCGGAGACGGCCTCCTGCAACGCCGCGAAAGACAGGCCGGCGTCGAGCAGCGCGCCGAGGATCATGTCGCCGCTGGCGCCGGAGAAGCAGTCGAAGTAGGCGATGCGAGGCACTAGTCCGTTGGCCGCTGCTGGGCCTGCGCGTTGATCAGGCCGGCCATGTAGCCTCCGCCGAAGCCATTATCGATGTTCACCACGGAGACGCCGGCGGCGCAGCTGTTGAGCATCGAGAGCAGCGGCGCCAGGCCGCCGAAGCTGGCGCCATAGCCGATCGAAGTCGGCACGGCGATGATGGGCACGGCGACGAGCCCGGCCAGCACGCTGGGCAGGGCGCCCTCCATGCCCGCAACGGCGACGATAACGTTCGCTTCTCGTAGGCGCGGCAGCTGATCGAACAGACGGTGGATGCCCGCCACGCCGACGTCCGAGACCAGGACGGCGTCGCTGCCGGTCATGCGCGCCGTCAGCACCGCTTCTTGCGCCACAGGCAGGTCGGAGGTGCCGGCGCAGAGGACGATGACGCCGGGCAGCAGCGGCCGCGGCTCGCGGTCGACGAGGGCGACGCGGGCAGCCTCGTGGTACTCGGCGTCGGGCACGGCCGCCTGCAGGGCGCGAAAGCCCTCGCGGTCGATGCGAGTGCAGAGCAAACGGCCGCTCTTCGCGACCATCGCGGCGCCGATGGCGGCAATCTGGTCCGGTGTCTTGCCCTGGCCCAGGATTACCTCGGGCAGCGCATCTCTCAGGCCGCGATGGTGGTCGACCTTGGCGAAATCGAGGTCTTCGTAGGGGAGATCGCGCAGGTCGCTGAGTGCCGCTTCGACACTGACCGACCCTACCGCCACCGCCTCGAGCAGGGTTTTCAGCTTCTCGTCTACGTGCGTTCCTCCAGATACTGCTGCCGAAAATTATACATGGGGCAGATAAAGGCCTCGGCGCCGGTGTGCTACACTCTCGCACGGCATCTCATTAGGGCGGGGCCGGATTGAGAAGCGCCGGGCGCGCTTCGCGTGTCCTGTGGTCGATAAAGACACAGGAAAGAGGTTTCGCCTGATTGAACTGGATTGATGCCCTCATCATCATCATCTTGGTCTGGTTCAGCTACGCTGCCTTCCACGCGGGGCTGATTCGGGAAGTCGTTACCATCTTGGGCGCCATCTTCGCCGTGGCCCTGGCGGGGTTGTTCTATACAGACCTTGCCAAGGACGTCGATGTAGCGATCAACAACACGCAGACCTCCGAGATCGTCGCCTTCGGCATGATCTTCGGCGCCGTCGTGCTGGCCAGCCAGCTCATCGGAATGTTCATGAAGCAGGCCGCCTCGATGTTCATGCTCGGCCTGTTCGATGCGATGGGCGGCGCCTTCATTGGCTTCCTCAAAGGATTCATCTTCGTCGAGATCGGCCTGATCGTGGCGATTACCTACCCGTCGCTCGGTCTCTCGGACGCCGTGCACAACTCCGCCATCGCGCCGCTCTTCCTCGACCTCCTGCCAGTACTCGAGCACATACTGCCGGGCAAGTTCAAAATCGCGATCCAACAGTTTTGACGCGAGCACAGAGCACAGAGATAGGGAATCGCTAGCTCTATACTCGGTCCTCTGCACTCTGGACTGCGAATGCGGGACGGCCGTCCGGCTGGCAGTGACGGCAGAAGCTGGTGACGCGCTGGCCGGCCGTGACCTCGCTGATCGTGTTGCCGCAGCGCGGGCAGGGCTCGCCGCCCCGACGGTGTACGCGCAGATGGTCGCGCCACTCCGAGTAGTCGAGCGTTTCGCGCATCTTCTCGGCGACGATCTCGGTGGCCCAGGCGATGACGGCGTGCATGGCGTGGTAGAGGCGGCCGATCTCCTCGTCGCTGAGCTGCGTGCGCTTGCGATAGGGGTGAATGCCGGCCTCCCACAGGATCTCGTCCGAGTAGGCGTTGCCGATGCCGGCGACGAACTTGTGGTTGACGAGGATGCTCTTGATTTGACCCGTGTAGCGGCGGATACGCTCGCGGAAGACCTCTTCAGTCAGGTCCGGTGAGAGCACGTCCGGTCCCATCTCGCCGAACTGGGGCAGGGTGTGCAGCTCCTCTGGTGTCGTCAGGTAGACGCGGCCCATGAGGCGCTGGTCGGCGTAGCGCAACTGACAGCCGTCCGACATCTCGAAGATGAAGCAGGTACGGGCACGCTTGCGCACTGATGGCTGAACGTAGGCAAAGCGGCCGGTGAGCATTGCATTGATGACGAGAAGGCGGCCGCTGGCCAGCGTGAAGAGCAGAAACTTGCCGTGGCGGTGCACTTCGCCTAGAGTGTCGCCGGTAAGGAGACGAATGAACTCCTCACGTGGTACTCTGATAACGACAGGTATGTTGATCTCAACCCGTTCGACAGTGGCGCCCACGGCGCTTCGATTGAAGAATCCTCGGATCGCCTCCAGGTCCGGCACTTCAGGCATAGCACCACTATTCTAACCGTGATCGTTTGCCGAAAGTCTTTTCAGGGCGAGAGCCTCTAGCCCTCCCCAGTGCCGAAACTTATCCATACTTCCGCTGTCCATCGAATAATCCCGCGAGGTTTCTGCCTGCACCAAGGAGGTTTCACCAGAGTTGGCATACGTTGACAAAGAGATCGCCTGCAAGGACTGTGGTAACTCGTTCGTCTTCACGGCGGGCGAGCAAGAGTTCTATGCGACAAAAGGACTACAGAACGAGCCCGCTCGTTGCCCTCGCTGCCGCACCGCGCGCCGCACGGCCCGCGCTGCGGAGCCCGAAGAAGGGTACGTGCGCTATGGTGTGTTTGCCAGCTTTGGCGGCAAGACTCCGCGTCAAATGCACCCCGCCGCCTGCGCCGAGTGCGGCGTGATGACGGAAGTGCCGTTCATCCCGCGCGGCGACCGGCCGGTGTACTGCAGCTCTTGCTACAACAAGGTGCGCGGCGTTACCAAAACCCCTTAACCATTGGCATGGCGGCGAACTGCGCGAGCAGTCTTCGACCGCAGGACCATGTGAGTGACCCGTCCGACAGTCGTCTGCTAGACCGTCCGGCTGCCATGGGCATCGATCTTCATGGCTGAACAGGCCGAGGCGCTGACCCAGCTCTCGCGTCTCCTGTCCGATCCTGGCCTGCGTCAGACTGACACTGCTTCGGTGCGCCGCAAGATCGCTGCCTCACTACCCGCGCTGGCGGATGGACTTGTCGCCGAGGCTGCGGCGAGCGACGATGTATTGGACCACGATTCCGCTCTCGCCTACCTCGACCGTCGGATCGCCTTCTTCGGCGATCTGATCGGCGTGGCCGAACGCGCGACGCTCTGGGCGGAGCTGATCAGGAGGATTGAAGAGTGGTGACCCGTCGTCGCCCGCTGATTCCCGGCTTCTTCGTGACGGTGCTCATCCTGCTCGTCGCAGGCTGCGGCGGCAGTTCGACGCCGACGCCTACCGCCGTTGCCACGGCAACCGCGACGCCCGCCGGACCGCGGGCGACGATCGATCCGCGCAACGGTCCGCCGGGCATTCAGGTCACGGTGATGGGCAGCGGCTGGCCGGCGGGCGCTCACGTCGACCTGATCGGCGCGCTCGACCCCGGACAGCAGGGCACGCCCTACGCGACGGTCGTCGCGGACGCCGACGGCAACTTCCAGGCCCGCTTCCGCATCGAGAAGACGGCGACGGGCGCCGATCTCCAGACGGGCCGCTACGACGTCTTTGCCCGGTCCGGTGACATTTCGGTGGACATGCTGTATCTGGTGGACGTGCGCCGGCCGATCAGCGAGCAGGAGAGCGGCGGCTAAGGCGCGCCTCTCAACGCCGTAGGGACGTAGCTTTAGCTGCGTCCCTACCCACGGCCTCGTTCATGCTATACAGGCCTCTTTCAACGACTCGGAGCGGCCAGGATTGCCACGTCGCTGGTGCTCCTCGCAATGACGGACAGGGGGGCAATCCACTCGAGGCTTCGTGCCGCTCGCGGCTTGATGGCCTCGGGCTACGACTCTTCGTCCTCGTCGTCCTCATCTTCGTCGTCGTCATCGTCACCTGACTCGGAGAAGACGCCGACTTCGCGGCCGGACCAGACCGTGACGATAAAGTCGTCCCGTAGTGGCTCCCAGCTCATGACGAGGCGCTCATCGATCTCGCCGATCAGTTCTTCGATCATGTCGTCGTCGAAGTCGGCAGGGACGCAGAGCGTGGCGTAGGCGGTGCTGCCGGAGTAGTGCAGGTCGACGCGGCCGACCTCATCGCCGCCAGCCTCGATGACGAAGGCTTCGGATTGGTGGGTGCGGGTCTCCCGTTCGAAGTTGTAGGTGGCCATTAGTTCCTCTCTGAGCGCCCCTGATGTATCAGGGAGGCTGCTGCTGGGTCAGGGGCGGGTTTGTCCCTCGCCCTGCACGATCCACTTGTACGTCGTGATCTCGCGCAGGCCGGTCGGGCCGCGGGAGACGGTTTTCTGAGTCGAGTCGATGATCTCTGCGCCGAGGCCGAACTGGGCGCCGTCCGTGAACTGGGTCGAAGCGTTGACGTAGGCGACGGCGGTGTCGACCTCGTCGACGAAGCGCTGCGCCGCCGAATTGTCCTCGGTGACGATGGCGTCCGAGTGGCCGGTGCCGTAGGTAGCGATGTGGTCCAGCGCCTCGTCCAGCGAATCGACGACGCGCACAGCGGCGATCGGCGCCAGGAACTCGCGACCGAAGTCGTCCGAAGCGGCAGCGACGGCGTTGCTTGCGCCGCTGCCACTGAGTAGCTGCATGGCGCGCTCGTCGCCGTGCAGTTCGACGCCCTTCTCGGCCCAGCCGCTGCTGATGCGCGGCAGGAAGGCGGGCGCCACGTCGCTGTGCACGATGAGCGTGTCGAGGGCGTTGCAGATCGTCCAGTTGCGCGTCTTGGCGTTGACGGCGATGGCGAGCGCCTTGTCCAGGTCTGCCATGCGGTCGACGTAGGTGTGGCAGACGCCGACGCCGCCGGTGAGCACCGGCATACGCGCGTTCTCCGCCACGAAGCGGATGAGTTCGGCGCCGCCGCGCGGCACGACGAGGTCGATGTATTGGCGCAGGGTCAGCATCTCACCGACCAGGGCGCGGTCGGTGTTCTCGATGAACTGCAGAGCGCCGTCCGGCACGCCTGCATCGGTCTCGGCTTCGCGGGCGATGCGGGCGAGGACCGTGTTGGAACGAATCGCTTCGCTGCCGCCGCGCAGGACGCAGGCGTTGCCCGACTTGAGGCAGAGCGAGGCGATATCGATGGTGACGTTGGGCCGGCTCTCGAAGACGGCGGCGAGGACGCCCAGCGGCACGCGGCGGCGGCTGACGCGCAGGCCGTTGGGCAGGCGCCATCCGTCGATCACCTCGCCCACCGGGTCGGCCAGGCGCGCGACGGTGCGCACGTCGCCGGCGATGGCCTCAATTTTCTCCGGCGTCAGGCGCAGGCGGTTGAGGGGCGCGTCCGCCAGGCCGGCGTCGCGGGCGCGCTCGATGTCGATTGCGTTCGCGGCGAGGATCTCGGACTGGCGCTCTACGAGTGTCTCGGCGATCGATTCGAGGGCGCGATTCTTGACGCTGGTCGAGAGGCTGGCTAGCTTGCGAGCAGCGGCCTTGGCTGCTTGGGCCTGTGCGATCAAGGTCTGGGTAGCTTGGGCTTCCATCGACTGCTCCTACACGAGCACCAGATTATCGCGGTGGACGGCTTCGGCTCCATAGTCGTAGCCCAGGATGTCGACGATCTGGGTCGAGCGGGCGCCGCAGATCGCCTCCATCTCCTCCGAGCTGTAGTTGCTGATGCCGCAGGCGATGCGCTCCTGCGCCGTCGAGGTGATCGCGATGGTATCGCCGCGGCTGAAGGACCCGGCGACCGCCTTGATGCCGGCCGGTAGCAGGCTGGTCTTGCGCTCGCGCAGCGCGGCTGCAGCGCCGTCGTCTACGACGATGGTGCCGCGGATGTCGAGGCCGGAGAGGATCCAGCGTTTGCGGCTCTCGAGGCGATCGGCGGAGGACGGGAAGATCGTGCCCAGCTGCTCCCCGCGCGTGAGGCGGAGCAGCACGTCGGGCTCCAGTCCGCTGGCGATGGCGACGTCGGTGCCGCCGGCCGTGGCCAGGCGCGCGGCGCTGATCTTCGTGATCATGCCGCCGCTGCCACCGCGCTCGCTGCCGCCAGCGTAACTCTCAATCGTCGCGTCGATGCGGTCGACGCGGCGTACCAGCGTGGCACCTGGATTGACGGACGGATCGGCCGTGAAGAGGCCCTCGCGGGTCATGAGCAGCGCCAGCAGGTCGGCGTCGATCAGGTTGGCGGTGAGCGCCGCCAGCGTGTCGTTCTCCCCAATGCGGCTCTCGGCCAGTTCCTCGACCGCGACGGCGTCGTTTTCGTTGACGATGGGCACGACCTTGTAGTGCAACAGCGCCAGCAGCGTGTTGCGCGCATTGAGGTAGCTCTGGCGGTCGGAGAGGTCGCGGCGGGTGAGCAGCGTCTGCGCCGCCACGATGCCGTGCTCGGCGAAGAGGGCGTCGTAAGCCTGCATGAGGCGCCCCTGGCCCACGGCGGCGAGGACCTGACGGAACGGGATGTCGCGACGCAGGCGCTTGAGTGCCAGACGCGACCGTCCCGCCGCGACGGCACCGGAGGTGACGACGATTACGTCGATGCCGTCGCTGCGCAGGCGTGCCACCTGTTCCACGAGAGCCTTGATCTGGTTGAGGTCGAGGTCGTTGCCCCCGTTGGTGAGCAGGTTTGTGCCGAACTTGGCGACGATGCGCCGGTAACGTCGCTTCATGTTTGGAGTCTAGGCTTGAGAGTCTGAGTTGGAAGAGCGCGGCTGCATTCCGGATTATAGCTCACGTTTCGGTTCAGCCCTGGTGCCGTTCGATTCGCGGTGAGTGCGGGTCGTTGCTTTCGAGTGGGCCGTCGTACGCCGCATCGTCCGGCTCGACGTGGATCATGATCTCGGCGGCGGGCCACTGCTGGCGGATGCGCGCCTCGATCCGGTCGGCGACGACGTGCGAATCGGCGACGGACATGTCGCGGCGCACCAGCAGGTGGAAGTCGATGTGCGGCACCTGCCCCGCGCGCCGCGTGCGCAGACGGTGGTAGCCGACGATGCCGCTGTCCTCGGCCTCGATTGCCTGCTCGATCAGGTCGATCTCGGCCCTGCTGAGGCTGACGTCGAGGATGTCGCCGGCGGTCGTCCAGAGGATCGAGCCGGCGATCCAGAACAGGTACATAGCCAGCGCCAGGGCGAGCAGTGCGTCGAATACGACGCGGCCGGTGATCTCGACGAGCGCCAGGCCGGCCAGGATAGCGATCGCCTGCACCACATTCGTCATGAGATGTCGCGCGTCCGACGCGATGGCGGGCGATCGCGTCACCTTCGCCACGTGCGCGGAGTAGCGCGATATGCCGAAGTTGATGACCGCCGTCAATGCCATCGTGATGAGCGCGGGGACGGTCTGGATTGAGTGGTGCGGGTGGATGAGGCGGTGCACGCCGCTGTAGACGATGAACGCGGCGCCGCCGCTGATTAGCAGCGCCTGGATACCTGCTGCCAGCGTCTCGGCGCGGCCGTGGCCGTACGGGTGGCCTAGGTCGGCTGGCCGGCGCCCGAAGCGCACGCTGACGAAAGCGATGCCGGCCGCGATCATGTCCTGGAAGCTGTCGACGCCGTCGGAGAGTACCGCGACGCTGCCCGTAAGGACACCGACGACCAGCTTGAGCACCATGAGGCCGAAGTTGGCGAACAACGACAGCCCTGCCGCCCTCGACGCCAGGTCTTCGGGAATGAGACGTCCCCGCAGCCGGGTCATGACGCTGATGCGCCCTCTTCTGCCGGCTCTTCGAGGGACGTGAGCGCATCCGCCAATTCAGGCTTGCCACGCCGGGCCAGCAGGCGGCTCGTGAGCGCTAGGGCCACGAGGCCGACGATGACGCCGAACCACAGCGTGCCGAAACGGATGATCAGGGTGGCGACGGCTGCTTCGCTCTTCGGCAGGTCGAGCAACACCTGCGAGAGGCCGGCGATGCCTCCCTCGGCCACACCGAGGCCGCCGGGCGTGAGCAGGATGGCGCTGGCCAGCGTGGCGGCCGGCATGATGAACGAGGCCTTGAGCAGCAGATCCCAGCTGCCGTGCATGCCCAGGCCCAGCAGCACGCAGTAGAAGCCCAGCACCTCGAAGCCCCAGGAGCACACGCTGAGCAGCGTCATCGAGCCGATGGAGACGGGCGAGAGCAGGGCGTAGCTGCTGGCGTAAAACTCCTCGGCGTGCTGGGCGAAGCGGGAGACGAGAGGCACGCGCTCCAACCGATGCAGGATCCAGAAGGCGAGCGGCCGATGGCGTGCGACGAACATCGCCGCAGCTCCCGCCACGAGCACGAAGACGAAGGCAGGCCAGGCGCTGCCGTACACCAGGAGCCCGGCGGAACCGAGGATGACGAGCCCGAAGCTGTCGGTGAGGCGCTCGGCGATGAGGATCGGCGCCGAGCGGCTGAAGGGCGTGCCGTGCAGCTCGCGCAGGAGGTAGGACTTCAGCCACTCGCCGACCTTGCCGGGCGTGACGACCATGCCGAGGCCGGAGAGGTAGGCGAGGGCGCTCTCACGGCGCGGCAGGTCTGTGACGCCGATGCGGCGCAGGTAGTACTGCCACTTGAAGAACCTCAGGATGTAGTTGGTGAACGAGAGGCCCAGGACCAGCGGCAGGTATTGCCAGCGGAAGCTGCCGAGACCGTGCAGGACGTCATTGAAGTCGGCGTAGAAGCTGAGGCCAATGAAGACAACCGCGCCGAGCACGAGCGAGATGATCAGCCGGCCGCGCAGCTTTTGCAGGGTCACCTGGCAATTGTAGCCTTCGCAGCTACGAGCTACGAGCTACGAGCTACGAGCTACGAGCTACGAGCTACGAAGCGCGGGTGTCATTGCGAGGAGCGCGGCGACGAAGCAATCCCGGTCGTCCCGTCGTGCAACAACGGTTCGTCAAAGATTGCTTCGCTGTCGCTCGCAATGACGGACGGGGCATCTTTAGGGCGGAGCTGAAGCTGCGTCCCTACGTGCTTACTCCTGATGGCTGAGTGCTGAAAGGCTGGCGGCTCGCTACGCCTTGCGCGCTACGGCCGCTTCAGCCTCGCGGACGATGTCGGCGGCGCTGAGGCCGTACTTCTCCAGCAGCTCGTTCCACTTGCCGGACTCGGCGTAGCGGTTCTTCATGCCGACGAAGCCCATCGGCACCGGCACGGTGCCGGCGAGGTGCTGCGCCACCATGGCGCCGAGTCCGCAGTGCACGAGGTGCTCCTCGGCCGTGACGACGGCGCCGGTCTCCCGCGCGGCGCTCTCGAGCGCTTCGGCGTCGAGCGGCCGCCAGGTCGAGAAGTTCAGCACGCGTGCGTCGATGCCCTTTGTCGACAACGTCTGCGCCGCTTGGAGAGCGGCCACGACCATCACGCCGCTCGCGACGATTGTGACGTCGCCGCCGGGCCGCAACAGGTCGGCCTTGCCCAGCGTGAACTTATGGCCGGGCTCGTAGATCACCGGCACCTTGGGGCGGCCGGCGCGGATGTAGAAGGGGCCATCTGTGCGCGCCGCCACTTCGACGGCGGATGCGGTCTCGACCACGTCCGCCGGGACGACGACGTTGAAGTTGAGCAGCGAGGACATCAGCGCCAGGTCTTCGATCGCCTGGGCGGAGATGCCGTCCTCGCCGGGCGTGATGCCGCCGTGACTGGCGAACAGCTTCACGTTGAGGTTGGGCTGCGCGATGCTGATGCGGATCTGGTCGTAGCAGTGGCCCGGCATGAACACGGCGAAGGTGCTGGCGAAGGCAACCTTGCCCGCTGCCGCCAGACCGGCCGCGATGCCGATCATGTTCTGCTCCGCCGGCCCGAGGGTGAAGAAGCGCTCCGGGTACTTGTCGCCGAAGGCCTTTGCCGTGGTCGAGGCGCCGAGATCGGCGTCCACGACGGCGATGTCGATGCCGGACTCGAACAGCTTGATCAGGGTGGGGCCAAAAGCCTCTCGGGTCGCCGCGGGTGGTTGCTGGGTCGTCGTCATCAGCCGATCTCCGCCAGTGCTCGGTCGCGTTCCTCGTCGTTGGGCGCCTTGCCGTGCCAAGCGGCCGAGTTCTCCATGAAGGAGACTCCTTTGCCCTTCACGGTGTAGGCGATGATCACGCTGGGTTGGCCCGTGACCGACTTCGTCTTCTGGATGGCCGCGAGCACCGCCGCCTCGTCGTGGCCGTCGACCTCGCTGACGTGCCAGCCAAAGGCGCGCCACTTATCGGCGAGCGGCTCCTGGTCCATGATGTCCTTCACGAAGCCGTCGTTCTCCACGCCGTTGCGGTCGACGATCGCCGTCAGGTTGTCGAGGTGGTAGTGCGCGGCGGCCATGGCAGCTTCCCATATCTGGCCCTCGTCCTGCTCGCCATCGCCCAGCAGGCAGTAGGTGCGGTAGTCGCGGCCGTCGAGGCGCGCGGCCAGCGCCTGGCCGATCGAGAACGAGAGGCCTTGCCCCAGCGAGCCGCCGGACATCTCGACGCCCGGCACGCTGTTCATCTTGCTGTGTCCCTGCAGGCGGCTGTTGAGCTTGCGGAAGGTCATCAGCTCCTCGAAGGGGATGTAGCCGCACTCGGCCAGGAAGGCGTAGAGGACGGGCGCACAGTGTGCCTTGCTCAGGACGAAGCGGTCGCGGTCGGCCCAGGTCGGGTTGGCGGGATCGTGGCGCAGCAGGCGCAGGTACAGCGCCGCCAGGATCTCGACCGACGAGAGTGAGCCGCCGGGATGGCCGCTCTGGGCGGCGTGCACCATCGTGATGATGTTGCGCCGGGCACGCCGCGCTGCATCGGCGATCTGATCGTCTGAGTACGGCTGGAAGAGAGTCAGGATGCTGCCCCGCAAACTGTTCTAGGCCAGGGTCGGTCGTAGAGCAGAATTATAGAAAGCGATGCCTTCAGGAGCAAATACGCGCCGGCTTACGGAGGGTTCATTGTCCGGTCCGACTGGCAGGTTCAGGGCCCGTCACTGGCTGGTAGATGGCCACGATGACGCCGTTGGCGATCGTCACGTTGTCCACGAGGTGCAGGTTTGTCTGCGTCGTGTCTTCTGGGAACAGGCGGCGACCCCGGCCGAGCACCAGGGGGTGAACTGCCAGCACGAATTCGTCTACAAGGTTGTGTCGCATGAGTGACAGGACCAGTGTGGCGCTGCCGAAGATGACGAGGGTCTTGTCATGCTTCTGCTTCAGCTTGACGATGGCGTCCATGGCGTCGCCGGTCAGCAATGTCGAGTTTTGCCAGGGCAGATCGTGTGCGGTCGTGGAGACTACGAACTTTTCGACGCGGTTGAGCGCGTCAGTCATCGGGTTGGGCGGCTGATTGGGCCAGAAGCCGTAGAGGTCTTCGTAGGTAATGCGGCCAAGAAGCAGGGACCAGCCGCTGCCCATCCGTGCTCCGACCGCGCTTTGCACATCTGGATGGCTGGCGGTCTCCACTGCCCAACCGCCGAGATCGAAGCCGTCGCGCGTATCCTCGTCGGACCGTGCCGGCCCTTGTATGACGCCGTCGAGCGTCAGGTGCTCGATCGCCACGATCTTGCTCATTCGGTTCGCCCTGGTTCGACGATTACGTAGCGGCTTCCGGCTCCAGTTCCACCGGTTCGCCAATCTTGGGCCGGCCGATGCGCATCTGCCGCCCGGTACCACCGCGGTGCACCATGATGATCTCGGCCATGATCGAAACAGCGATCTCCTCCGGCGTTTCGGCGCCGATGTCGAAGCCGATCGGCGTGTAAACGTCCTCGAGCACGTCGAGAGGGAACCCCTCCTCGTACATGTGGCGCAGAACGGTCGAGACGCGGCGCTTGCTGCCGATCATGCCCACGTAGCGGGCGCCGCGGTTGAGGACGGCGCGCAGGGCAATCTCGTCCTGCTTGTGGCCGCGACTCACCATGACGATGTACGTATTCGAGTGGATCGGGAACTTGTCCAGCTCCTCCTGGATGTCGCCGCACAGCACGTGGTCGGCCATCGGGAAGCGTTCGGGATTGGCGTACATCTCGCGATCGTCCAGTACGGAGACAGAGAAGCCGACGTGGGCGCCGACCGTCGCGAGCGACAAGCCGATGTGGCCGCCGCCGACGACCAGCAGCGAAACGGGCGCCTCGATGATCTCGACCATGATTTCGTAGGCGCCGGGACCTTCCCGCGCCTCCAGACGGTGTATGCGGTTGCCCTCGGGCCGGTAGTACATCGCCTGTACAACGCGGCGAGGGAACTCGTTGAGCGCCGCGAGGCAGTCCTCGGCGATGGCGTCGTCCAGCTCAGCTGAGTTCAGGGTGCCAAGCCTGGTGCCGTCCTTGCGCACCAGCATCTTGGTGCCTTCCGTCACCGGCGCGTCTTCAGGAGCGCCGACCACGGTGGCCACGACGATGGGCTGGCCCTCACGAGCCGCCCGCAGGCTTTCCAGGGTGATCTCTTTGCTTGTCTCGTTCACAGTTGGAGAATGCCACTTCAGGAGCGCGCTCGCAATTGCCATTCGACCCTGCGCGAGCGCAGGTACCGCCGCCACGAATCGACGCTTTGCCCCGCGCGGGCATTCGGTCAGGCCGTCGTTTGCGAATGCGTATTACGTACCTTGGTACTCTGCTCTCGGGCTTTGTGCCGGGGGAGATTCTTCGCCTGGCGGCTCAGAATGACAGGGGGCCTGCAATGCTCGACCGATTCGTGCGCGTGGCGAGTGTGGCCGAGGTGCCGGAGGGCGGCATGATCGGCGTCGTGGCGGGAGACGTCGAGGTCTGCCTGGCCCGGATCGATGGCGCCTTCCATGCCGTAAGCAACGTCTGCACGCACTTCTACACCTGGCTGAGCCAAGGCGAGCTGCTCACGGCCGAGCGCCAGGTGCAGTGTCCGGTGCACGAGAGCCGCTTCAGCCTGCTCACCGGTGCCGTCCTGGAGCCGCCGGCCGATCAGCCAATTGACGTGTTTGCCGTGCGCATCGAGGGCGACGACGTGCTGGTGGGGCCGCGTTTGGACTAGGACCAGACCTCGTGTGCCGTCTCCACGACGAGTCGCAGCTTCTGCCACTGCTCCTCCGGGCTGATCAGGTTGCCCTCCATTGTCGATGCGAAGCCGCATTGCGGACTCAGCGCCAGATCGTCCATGTCGACGTAGCGGGCAGCCTCGTCGATGCGGCGGCGCAGCTCGTCCTTCGACTCCATCTCCGGCATCTTGGTGCTGACCAGTCCGAGGACGACGGTCTTGCCGCGTGGTACGTAGCGCAGCGGCTCGAAGCCGCCGGAGCGTTCCGTGTCGTACTCCAGCAGGAACGCGTCCACGTTGAGGCCGCCGAACACCTTCTCGGCGATGGCATCGTAGCCGCCTTCGGCGTACCACTGACTGCGGTTGTTACCGCGGCAAAGGTGGATGGCGATGAGGCTGCCTCCACCCACGACGTTCTCGATGCAGGCGTTGTCGGCGCGGATCGCCTCATCCAGGGCGGCGTCCGGGTCCATCCCCATCTCGTTGCGCACGTAGTCGCGCCACTTTGGGTCGATGTAGTAGCTGTAGCGCGGCGCGTCGATCTGGATGTAGGACACGCGTTCGGTAGCAAGCGCCTCGACCTCGGCTTTGATCACCGGGACGGCGTCCCAGAGCAGCTCAGAGGGGTTGGCGTAGGCCTCGTCGCTGATGCCGCGCTTGAAGGAGATGGCCGGGAACTGGTTGGCGCTGGGTAGCGTGATTTTGAAGTCGCCGGGACTGTGCTGGCGCAGGAATTCGGCCTCCTGCAGCGTCATGCGCTTCTTGGCGCGAATCTTGGCCACGGCGACTCCGGCGACGCGGCTGACGTTACCGGCCTGGCCCTGCCAGGAGCGGCCTACCGCCTCGCCGGAGTCCAGACCTTCGACGGAGTCGTTGAAGTCGCTCATGAAGTTGAGCCGGCGCAGCTCCCCGTCGCTGAAGATCGTCAGCCCGGCGTCCTGCTGAGCGGCGAGCGCCTCGAGGATGTAGCCGTCCTCGAGCGCCTTGAGTTCGGCGGGCGTGGCGTTCGGATTCGACCGCGCGGTCAGCAGTTCGTTGGGGCGCAGCAGGCTGCCGAGGTGATCGGCGCGATAACGAGCTGTCATAGTGATGTGCCTCTCGCAGGCGCGGCTCGTCGTTGAATCCAGAGCGGGCCGCGCGGCGTATAGAAAATGGGACGGATCGAGTGGAGCTTCGAATCCGTCCCTTAGGGGAGCCTGCACCGCTGCTACTGGGACCAGAGGTGCAGTAAACAGATTATACGCAGCTGCGCAAGCGGTTAGTGACATTTCCTATGGAGTCATAGGCCAAAAATTTAGGAAAGAGTTCTTGGTTCCGGAAACAAACACCCACGGCCTGGCCGTGGGTGTCGTCTTTTCTGCCGCGGTCGGGTGTGAGGTACGAACACAAGGGCGCGCTCGGGGGGTTGTTGTTCGCCTACGTTGCTCAGGTTTGTTGCTGGCATCACAATTGATACGGCGTAGTCGTTTGCGCCATTATGACCACGAGGTGCAGTCGGAGTAGCGTTCGGGGTCGATTGCCAGTGCCGGGAGGAGATACGCAGATGGCCGAGCTTTCCGCAGAGCGCCGCGAACGGGTCCTGCGTGCCATGGCGCGCTGTGTCGTCGAAGAGGGCATCCAGGGCGCCAGCCTGCGCAAGGTGGCCCAGCGTGCCGGCGCCACTACCGGCATGATCACGCACTACTACCGCAGCAAGAACGAGCTCATTGCGGAGACGCTCCGCTACGGCACGACAAAATTCCTTGCCATAACTAGCTCTCAAGCCCGGTATCAAGCGTCTGCTGGCGCGGTTCGAGTCGCGCGTACGCAATCGCGATCCGGAGGTTCCATCCTGGCCGTACTACATGGAGTTTCAGGCGGCCGCCACTCGCTCCGAGGAGCTGCGCCAGAGCCATGTCGAGATGTCGAGGGAGGGCCGCAGCCGCTTCCGCGACGATGTTCGCCAGGCGGTGGAAGACGGCGACGCCGACGCCAAGATCGATCCCGAGGTGATGGCCGACATCATCCACTCCATCTACTTTGGTATCGGAGTCTTGAGCACACTCGATCCGGAGCAGTTCAGCCCCGACCGAACGATCCACATCATCAACGTTGCGACCAGCCGTCTGCTCAGGGGCGAAATCGAGGACTAACGAGGCTTCGAAGGCCCGTGTCAGCGATCTGATCTGCACTCGTCAGGCGTCGCTATGATCGCGCCGTGCAACCGGATCCAGAAACCACCAGCACCTTACTTGCCGCCGAGCGCTATCTGGCTCGGGGCAGTAGCAAGCGGCATGGCGTCGCCCTGGCGCTGTCCGGCGGAGGCTTCCGGGCAGCGCTGTTTCACCTCGGCGCGCTGAGACGCCTGAACGAGCTCGGCGTGCTCTCGCAGGTCGAGACGGTTTCCTCCGTGTCAGGCGGCAGCATCGTGGCGGCGTTTCTGGCGGACCGGCTCGCTCCGTGGCCCGCCGAAGGAGAAACGGCGCCGCGCTTTGTCGAGCAGGTCGTAGCGCCGGTGAAGCGCTTCACGGCGAGCAACATCCGCACCGGTCCCGTTCTGCGACGGCTGCTGCCGTGGAACTGGCTGCGCCGGCAGACGGCGGTGCAAGCACTGGTGTCGCGCTATCGCCGTGACGTGAGCGGGCGGACGCTGAGCCAACTGCCGCAGCAGCCGCGCTTCGTCTTCTGCGCGACGGACCTTTCGTACGCTGTCAACTGGACCTTCGAGCGCGAGCGGTCTGGCGATTACCAGGTTGGCTACGTCCGCAACCCGTCCTGGCCGCTGGCGACGGCGGTCGCAGCCTCGTCCTGCTTCCCGCCCGTGTTTGCGCCGCTCAAGCTCGGCATCGAGCCTTCGCAGCTCACCGGCGGCAGGGCGCCGGCCGGCAAGACGCGCGACGACATCGTGCGTCGCCTCTCGCTTAGCGACGGCGGCGTTTACGACAACATGGGGCTGGAGCCGGTGTGGAAGGACCATCGCGTGCTGCTCGTCTCGGACGGCGGCGCTACCTTCGATGCCGGCCCCGACCGCGGTGTCTTCTGGCAGCTGCAACGCTATACCGCGGTAATCGGCGAGCAGGCGGGCGCGATTCGCAAACGCTGGCTCATCGCCGGCTTCATCGACGGCGACATGCAGGGGACGTACTGGGGCATCGGCAGCACCGCCTCGCACTACGGCCAGGAAGGCGGTTATAGCGAAAGCCTGGTGGACGCCGTGGTTTCGGAAGTACGCACCGACCTCGATGCCTTCAGCGAAGCCGAGCAGGCCGTGCTCGAGAACCACGGCTACATCATGGCCCAGGCAGCGGTCCAGAGGCACGCGTCGCAGCTCATCCGCCGGCAGGCGCCGTTCCAGGTGCCGTATCCGCAGTGGCTGGACGAGGACCGGGTGCGCGTCGCGATGGCGGAGAGTCACAAGCGGCGGCTGCTCGGCCGCGGGTAGCGTTGCCGGGAGGCGTCTCCGGCATCCTTGCCGTTGCCCTGCGGGTTAGCGCATCCATGCGCCAAGAGCCGCCTCCCGAGCGAAGATCATGGTACTCCGTCGCACGGAATCCGGTCGCAGACGCGTTCAGCCCAGCTTGGTGTCGTCGTCGAGCGGCAGGAAGACGCAAAGGCGCGTCTCGGTGCCTCGCCCGCGCGTCTTGTGTCCCTGCCCCGTCGTGTCTTCGAGAAACTCGATGACGCCGGGCTTGATGTGCAGCACCTGGCCGTCGCCGGTCTCGAGCTCGCCCTCGCCGGCAAGGTTGGCGATGAGCTGGCGTCGTGGCGCCTGGTGCCAGTCGGCGTCCATGTCGGGAGGCATCATGCGAAAGATCACGCCGGTGCCGGCCAGCAGCTGCGACACGGCGCCGCGCGCACCGATCGCCTCCATCGGAACATCGATCTCTTCCATACGGCTCTTGCCGTCGGCGCCAGTATAGATGTGGTGAATGCGGAGCGGCTTGCCAATCTCGACCATGTGGATCTCCCGTCTGCTTCTGACATCGATAACGGCCCGATTCTACGCCTCCTGCCACAGTTCCAGCCTTGCCAAAGGTTCGCTTGGACTGTAACGAAAGTTCGCCTCTATTCGTTGATCCTATGAGCAAGGAGGCAAAGTTTTCGTTCACTTGGACGAGACTTAGAGGGAAGGACCGTAGTGCAGGCTGAGCGACCCGGCCAGCAGGAGAAGCCTCCATGAACGAACGCTGTTTTGAGAACGATGAGGAAACTTTCGCGGACGTGATCTGTCTGCTGCAGCCGCTGCCCAAGGATGTCCAGCCCTCCGAGACCTTCGTGGCGGAGACGCGTGCCATGCTGGAGAGCGGGGAGGTCGTCTCGCTGACTGCCTGGCGCCGCCGCCGCCAGGAGGAGCAGCGCGAACGCCGCAACGGCCGCTCAGCTGCCTAGGAGATTGGCGTGGCGGCAAGCCGCGCCCTGCGGTTAGGCACGGCGACCGGTGTCGGACACCGTCCGACGGTCGCCGGTTAGGAAAGAGATGCCCTGACTCTGCTGGTCTTTCGCCTCGTGCGATTACGGCTGTGGGCCGGCCATAAGGCCCTTTTCGAGCTGTTCCCAATCAAATTGACGGCCTTGAATCCTGGGTGCTAAGGTTCTTGCGAATTTCCGGGCACAGGAGGTGCTCTCATGGTACTGGCTGCGGGGCCATTCGGACTCGGTCCGCTTGAGTTAGTAATTATTCTGCTGGTGCTGGTCATGCTCTTCGGCGCGACCCGACTGGCTGAAATTGGTGGTTCGCTGGGCAAGGGCGTCAAGGAGTTCCGCAAGAACATCAAGGACGAGGATGAAGTACCGGCGGCGCCTCAGGCGCAGATGACCACCCAGGCACCTGCTGCGACGCAGGCGCCCATGGCTTCGGCGCCGGCCACGCCTCCGCCTGCCAATGGCGGCGAGGTAATTAGCGCGGTTCGATGCCCCAGCTGTGGTGCTCTCAACGTAGTGGGCTCCAAGCACTGCAACCAGTGCGGCGCGGCGATCACCGCTCCTGTGTCCTAAGCAAGCGGTAAGAAGATAGACGAACGAGAGCGGGCTGAGATGCCCGCTTTCTTCTTGGGCAACGATGGCAACTCAGGCTGTACTGTTCGATCTCTGGCAAACCCTCATCGTCGATCGCCCCGACGTTTCCAGCCCGCGGCAGCAGTGGCGCGTCAGCGGAGTGCACGCGGCGTTGGCCGCAGCAGGCGTCGAAGTCGAACTTGAGGCCGTTGGCCAGGCAGTGAGACGTACGGGAGCCGCCGTGACAGCGCAGCATGACGAAGGGCGCGACGGTGGCGTCGCCGGCCGCCTGGCGCTGCTTGCCGCCGAGCTGGAAGCGTCAGCCGGGGTAGCCGTGCCGGCGGTTGCCTACCCAGCGCTGGAGACCGCGCTATGCACCATTCCGTCCCCGTACTTTCCTCAGCCCGCTCCCCACGCCGTGGAAACGCTCCAGCAGATCAAGGCGCTGGGACTGTGCACAGCCCTCGTCTCCAACGCAGGGGTGACGACGGCGCCGACGTTGCGCCGCCTGCTGGAGGAGCACGGCATGGCACCGCATCTCGACGCTCTGGTCTTTTCGGACGAAGTGATGGTCGCCAAGCCACATCCGGTCATCTTTGGTCAGGCGCTGCGGGCGGTGGGCGCCGAAGCCGTGCAGGCCGTTTTCGTCGGCGATTCGCCGCTCAATGATATCGGCGGCGCCCAGTCGGCGGGTATCTTCGCAGTGCAGGTGGGTGACAAGCGCCACGACTCGATCTCTCCCGACGCCAGCATCGTGGCGCTGGACGAGCTGGTTGGCGTGCTCAGGCGCCGCGGCCTCGTGGCTACAGCGTCGGGCGCTGTTCACGACTAGAAAGCAGAGCAGTAGGTGAAGGCAGTCGTCTTTCGGGGCCCCGGCGAGGTCGTCGTCCAGGACGTGATCGAGCCGCAGATCTTCGAGCCGGCCGACGCCCTGGTGCGCGTCCACCTTGCCGCGATCAGCGGCCGCAGCGTGCGTTCCTACACGGGCTCGGCGCCACAGCAGCCCAACACGACGCTCGGCTTCGAGTTCGTCGGCGAGGTGGTCGACGTGGGCAGCGCCGTGAGCCGCTTCGAGCCCGGGCAGCGGGTCGTGAGCGCGCCGTCGGTCTACTGCGGTGGCTGCCTCTACTGCAAGCAGGGCCTGCTGGGCGCTTGCGAGAACCGACAGAGCTTCGGCGCCGAGTTGCCCGGAGCGCAGGCCGAGCTGGTGCGCGTCCCCAGCGCCGATTCGACCCTGGAGCTCGTGCCGGAGACCCTCACCGACCGGCAGGCGATCTTCGCCGCCAACGGCCTGACGGCGCCGTTTGATGCGCTGCAGATGGCGGGCGTTGGCGCCGGCTACTCCGTGGCGGTGCTCGGCTGCGGTCCTACGGGCCTGGCAGCTCAGCTGCTGGCGCGGACGATGGGCGCTGGCAAGGTCATCGCCGTTGACCACCACGACTACCGCCTGCGTGTCGCGCACGAAATGGGCTGCGAGGCGCTGAACTTCGGACACGTCGACGTGGCGCGCCGCGTGCAAGAGCTGACCAACGGCCGCGGCGCCGACGTCGTCGTCGAAGCGGTAGGCAGCGCGACGGCGCTTGCCGAGGCGGTGCAGCTGGCGCGGCCGTGGGGCAAGGTCGTCAGCCTGGGGGATGACATCGAGGCCGAGGCCTCGTTCCCGGTAGGGGAGCTGACCCGCAAGCACGTCACGCTGATCCCGGACAGCCTTCCGGCGGTGAAAAATCAGATGGCGGCGGTGCTGCAGATGCTGCGTCGCGGGGTGGTGGACCCCTCGCCCATCGCCAGCCACACGCTGGACCTGGATGACGCGCCTCGCGGCTACGAGATCATGGCGAAGCGTGAAGACGGCGCCCTCAAGGTGTTGCTGCGGCCGTAGACGCGCCGCGTGGCTTCGAGCTACAAGCTACGAGCCCGGATCCGCCGTCATTCTGAGCCGCAGGCGAAGAATCTCCCTCTGCGGGCGCCTCGTTGAGTGTCATGCGCTCTGATCCTCCACCGACCTGTCATCCTCATGACCACGCCTCGTGATGCTGCGCGTTTGACAGCGGTGCTACCGTAAAGATACCCCCTGGTGGGGGGTATGGCCCTTCAGAGACAGCGTTGCATCGTGACGATATGCCAGGTGGGCCACATAGCTACCGTACCCGGTAGCCGGGGGTAGGAGAAACGACTCTCATGATTGAACAGGAAACGCACGAGAGGCACCCCGTCTCAACCGCCGCCAAGCCCGATATCCTGCGCCGCCTCAGCTACATCGAGGGGCACCTGCAGGGCGTGCGGCGCATGGTCGAGGACGACAAGTACTGCGTCGACGTGCTCAAGCAAACCTACGCCGTGCGCCGCGCCATCGAGAAGCTGGAGGCGCTGATCCTGGAGAACCACCTGCAGGGCTGCGTCGTCGAGGGTATCCGCGAGGGTCGCGAAGACGCGGTGATCGGCGAGCTCATCGATCTCTACGAGCTGGCCGGCCGCTAAGAGGGCCGACAGTAGACGTGCTCCCTCTCCCTTATGGAGAGGGCCAGGTGAGAGGTCAAGACTCCCGGCTGAAATCGATCAACAGGACATCGCAATGACGACAGACACCAAAGCAACCGAAACCAACGACGAAGGCCAGGTCTGCACGCTGACCATCGGCGTCGGCGGCATGAGCTGCGCCTCCTGTGTGTCGCGCGTGGAGCGCTCGCTGAAGCGACTGCCCGGCGTCAGCAACGCCACCGTCAATCTGGCGACCGAGAAAGCGACCGTCTCCTACGACGCCGGTTCACTGGGTATCGGTGACCTGTTCGGCGCCATCGAGGGCGCCGGCTACGACCCGCGTCGCGAAAGCGCCGTCTTCGACGTCGTCTCCGGCGCTGCAGCGGTCGAGGCAGACGCGCTGAAGCATCGTCTCCTGGCACTGAACGGCGTCGAGGATGTCGACGTGAGCATCGAAGCCGCACGGGTCACCGTGAGCTATGCGACGGGCGCCGTCGATGCGCGCCAGGTCGTCTCAGCCGCGCGCGAGGCCGGCGTCGAGATCAAGGAGCGCGTGCAGGGCGGCGGCGAGAGCGAGGCCGAGGTGCGTGCCCGAGAAGCCGCCGCGCTGAAGCGCAAGTGGATGGTCTCGGGCGTCGTGGCTGCGTTCCTCATCGCGGCGGGCTTCTGGCGCGACGTGAGCTTCACGCACGACCTGCTCTCGGTGCAGGCGATGCTGACGTTGATGTTCCTGCTGGCGCTGCCGGTGCAGATCTGGGCCGGCGCCCAGTTCTACGTTGGCACCTGGCGGACGGCGCGGCACCGCACCGCCGACATGAACACACTGATCGCACTGGGTACAACGGCGGCGTTCGTCTACAGCACCTTCGCCACGTTCTGGCCTTCGCTGTTCTCGGGCGCGGAGATGGCCTTCAGCCACACGCTCGGCGACCGGCCGCCGGTCTATTTCGACACGTCCGTGACGATCCTGGCGCTGATCCTGTTCGGGCGCTGGCTGGAGGCGCGCGCCAAGGGCAGCACCTCGGCTGCGATCACGCGCCTCATCGAGCTGCGTGCCAAGACTGCGCGTGTCGTGCGCGACGGCCGCGAGGCCGATATCCCGGTCGAGGAGGTCATAGCCGGCGACGTGGTGCTCGTGCGCCCCGGCGAGAAGGTGCCGGTGGATGGCGTCGTCATCGACGGTCACTCCGCCGTGGACGAATCGATGCTGACGGGCGAGAGCCTGCCGGTGGAGAAGGGCGCGGGCGCCGCCGTGTACGGCGCCACGCTCAACGTCGTCGGGTCCTTCCGGCTGCGCGCCACCCGCGTCGGCTCCGAGAGCGCCCTGTCGCAGATCATCCGCCTCGTGGAGGAGGCGCAGGGTTCGAAGGCGCCGATCCAGCGCCTGGCCGACTTCGTCGCCTCGATCTTCGTCCCGGCCGTGATGCTCGTCGCGGTCGCCGACTTCGTGCTCTGGCTGCTGCTGGGGCCGGACGGCGCATTCATCTACGCGACGCTCAACGCCGTCGCGGTGCTGATCGTGGCCTGCCCCTGCGCGCTGGGCCTGGCGACGCCGACTGCGATCATGGTCGGCACCGGCAAGGGCGCCGAGCAGGGCATCCTGATCCGTAGCGGCGAGGCGCTGGAGACGGCGCAGCGCCTGCGCACCATCGTCTTCGACAAGACGGGCACGATCACCGAGGGCAAGCCGCGCGTCACCGACGTTGCCGTCGAGGGCATCGACGAGACGGAGCTGGTGCGTCTGGCGGCCTCGGCCGAGCGCGGCTCGGAGCACGCCCTGGGCGAAGCCATCGTGGGCGAGGCGCAGTCGCGCGGCCTCGACCTGGCGGACGTCGCCGACTTCGAGGCGGTGCCGGGGCGCGGCCTGCGCGCTGTCGTCGACGAGCGCTCGCTGCTGGTCGGCACCGCGCGCTTGATGCAGGAGAACGGCATCGACCTCGCGGCCTTCGTGACGAAGGAGCAGGCGCTGACGGCGCAGGCCAAGACGGTCGCCTATGTGGCCGTCGACGGCCGAGCGGCGGGGCTCATCGCCATCGCCGACACGATCAAGGCAGGTGTGGCCGAGGCGGTTGCCGGGCTGAAACGGCAAGGTATCGACGTGGTGCTGCTGACAGGCGACAACCAGGCGACGGCGCGCTCAGTCGCGGCGCAGGCCGGCATCGACGAGGTGCTGGCGGAGGTGCTGCCGGACCAGAAAGCGGCGAAGATCCGCGAGTTGCAGGCGGATGGACGCCTCGTAGCGATGGTGGGCGACGGCATCAACGACGCGCCGGCGCTGGCGCAGGCCGACGTCGGCATCGCCATCGGCAGCGGCGCCGACGTGGCGCTGGAAGCCTCCGACATCACGCTGATGCGCGGCGACCCGCGCGACGTGGCCGCGGCCATCGCCCTGAGCCGGGCGACGATGCGGACGGTGCGCCAGAACCTGTTCTGGGCCTTCTTCTACAACGTGATCCTCATTCCGATCGCGGCGGGGATCTTGTACCCGCTGTTCAGCGGCGGCGTGCCGCACGGCCTGGGCTTCTTCCTCGGCGACTACGGCTTCCTCAACCCGATGCTGGCAGGCGGCGCGATGGCGTTCAGCTCCGTCTCCGTGATGGCGAACTCGCTGCGGCTGCGCAACTTCCGCACGCCCACGGACCGCGGTGCGCCGCCCCGGCCGGCAGCTTCGACGGGACAGACGCCGGTCACAGCTTGACCTGTTATCGGTTTGCCATGGCAAGCCGGTTCGCGCTGGCATAAGATCGATGTATGGACCGTAGCCTCCGCATCGCCCGCATCGCCGGCATCCCCATCGTTATCAACCTGTCGTGGGTGATCACGTTGGCTTTCGTTACCACGCTGCTGGCGATCCGCGTCTATCCCGACGTGCTGCCGCCCGGTTCGCCGTACCGTAACGACGTGGCGCTGCACTGGGTCATGGCTATCGTCAGCGGCGTCATGTTCTTCGTCTCGATCCTGCTGCACGAACTGGCGCACAGCCTGGTGGCGCGCAAGCAGGGCATCGGCGTCAAGAGCATCACGCTGTTCATCTTTGGTGGCGTCTCGCAGATCACCGGCGAGTCGACGCGGCCGCTGCACGAGTTCGTCATGGCCATCGTCGGGCCGCTGACCAGCCTGGTGCTGGGCGTCGCGTTCATCGGCATGTGGGCGCTCACCGGATTCGCCGACGGCGAGCCCTACGCCATCGTTCTCGAGTGGCTGGGCTTCATGAATATCGTGCTGGCCGTGTTCAACATGGCGCCGGGTTTTCCCATGGACGGCGGCCGCGTGCTGCGCTCGGTGTTGTGGGGCGTGACGCACAACCAGCTGCGGTCGACGCGCCTCGCGACGCTCGTGAGCCGCGGTATCGGCTTCGCGATGATGGGCGTCGGCGGCGTGGCGCTGCTCGGCCTTATACACGTCATCGACCCATGGAGCGGCGTCTGGTTCGTCGTCCTCGGCCTCTTCATCGAGTCCTCAGCGCGGCAGAGCTGGGTGCAGGCGAAGGCGCTCAACGTGCTGGCGCAGTTCCGGGCGGAGGACATCATGTCGCCGGAGCTGGTCACGGCCGAGGAGCGCGACGAGCTCCGGTACCTGCTGGCCCGCGGCGGCAGACGCTTCATCTTCTTCGTCCTCGACGGCGACGACCACGTGGTCGGCGTCCTGACCGAGAAGGAAGCAGCGAAGCCAGAGAGCGACCCGCGCGCCACGGCTTCCGAGCTCATGGTCAAGCCGGAGAACTTCACGGTCGCGCCGCCGACAGCCGATGCCGCCAGCCTGTTCCAGACCATGGAATCGGCCTCGATCTGGCACCTGCCCATCGTTTCCAACGGCCGCGTGCTCGGTGTCGTGAGCCGCGAGAACCTGATCCGCCTGCTGGCGCGCGGCCTGGCGGCCGAAGCCGGCCTCGTCGCTCGTCCCGGCTGATGACCTCACCGCGTAGCCTCGCGGCCGTCTGGGCAGCCCGCACGGCGGCCTTCGCCAGCCGCAGTCTGGGACGTGGCGGCGGTACCGCGCTGGGCGGTCTCGTCGGCCTGCGCCTCCAGCCGCACCTGATCGGGGAGCTGGCGGCGGTGCTGGGTCAGGGCACCATTCTCGTCACCGGCACCAACGGCAAGACGACAACCTCGCGCCTGCTTACCGAGGCGGTGCGTCGCGCCGGCCTGGAGCCCGTCGCCAACGCCAGCGGCTCCAACCTGGTGCGCGGCATCGCGTCGACCCTGGCGCTTGCGGCGCGGGACGGCGACGGGACGCGGCGACTGGGCGTCCTCGAGGTGGACGAGGCGACCGTGCCGCTTGTGCTGGCTGAGACGACGCCGCGCGCCATCGTCTTCCTCAACCTGTTCCGCGACCAGCTCGACCGCTACGGTGAGGTCGAGGCAGTCGCGACGTTGTGGCGTCGCTGCCTTGCCGAAGCGCCTCAGAACATCTGCCTCGTACTCGATGCGGACGACCCGATGGTGGCCTCGCTGGGCGAGGGCCGCGAGCACACTGTCTACTTCGGCGTCGACGACGACCGCATGGCGCAGGAGCAGGTTGACCACGCCAGCGACGCGCGCAGCTGCCTGTGCGGCGCCACGCTGCAGTACGAGGCCGCCTACTTTGGCCACGTCGGCCGCTGGCGTTGCCCTGCCTGCGGTCGCGCCCGGCCTCAGCCCGACGTTTCGGCGGCGGACATCGACCTGCGTGACGGCCGTAGCCTCTCGTTCACCCTGCGGACGGGCGGCAACGAGACACGCATCGAAATGAGCCTGGGTGGGTTGTACAACGTCTACAACGCCGTCGCTGTCGCTGCCGCCGTACAGGCGCTGTCATTGCCGTCGAGTGCGGCTATCGAGGCGCTGACTTTGACCGACGCCGCGTTCGGGCGCCAGGAAGCCTTCGAGATCGAAGGGCGGCGCGTCGAGCTCTACCTGGGCAAGAACCCGGCTGGCGTCAACCAGGTGCTTGCGACGCTGGCGCTGGACCCGTCGCGGCGCACGGCCCTGATCCTGCTCAACGACGGCATCGCGGACGGCCGCGACATCTCCTGGGTGTGGGACGTGGATTTCGAGCGCCTAGCCTCGCAGTTCGAGACGGTGGTCGTGGGCGGCGCGCGCGCGGCGGAGATGGCGCTGCGTCTCAAGTACGCGGAGTGGGACGAGTCGACGTTGCATATCGAGCCCGACATCGGCGCTGCGCTTGAGCAGGCCATCGAGGTCACACCGGCCGGCGCCTGCCTCAGCGTCATCCCGACCTACACGGCGATGCTGGCCGTGCGCGACCTGCTGGCGCGCAGCAGCGGCCGCGAGCCCTTCTGGCGGAGCGCGTGACGATGGCTGACCGCGTGTTGCGCCTGGGGCACCTCTATCCATCGCTGATGAATGTCTACGGCGACCGGGGCAACATCATTTGCCTGCAGCGCCGCTGCCGCCTGCGCGGCATCGAGCTGCAGGTCATGCCGCTGGAGCTCGGTACGGCCATCGAGCCGGAGGCCTACGACCTCTTCTTCATGGGCGGCGCGCAGGACCGCGACCAGGAGCTCGTGGCGCGGGACCTGGTCGAAAACAAGGCCGCCGCCTTGCGGGAGGCGGTGGAGCTGGACGTGCCGTTCCTCGGCGTCTGCGGCGGCTATCAGCTGGCGGGGCGCTTCTACCGTGGCATCGAGGCCGAGGAGCTGCCCGGCGCTGCCATCTTCGACCTCTACACCGTGCATCCGGGGCCGAAGGCGAAGCGCCTGATTGGCAACTTGCTGGCCGAGTGGGAGGGCGGCACACTGGCCGGCTTCGAAAACCATGGCGGCCGCACGTACCTCGGTCCGAAGGCGGAGCCGCTGGCGCGTGTCGTGCACGGCTTCGGCAACGATGGTGAGAGCGGCTTCGAGGGAGCGCGCTACAAGAACGCCTTCGGCTGCTACCTGCACGGCCCAGTCCTGCCCAAGAACCCGTCGTTGGCAGACAAGCTGATCGAGCTGGCGCTGCAGCGTCGCTACGGCGAAACGCACCTCGCGCCGCTGGACGACGCTATCGAGACGCTGGCGCACGCGGCGGCGTCTCGAGCGCGGTGATTCGCAGGCCGCTCCGTTTGCTCGTCACTCCGCCCCGTCGATATTCTGGGATCGCGGGGTGAACGTACTGACGAAGTTGCTGATGCCGCTGGTTGCTGTCCTCGCCTGTTTGGGGCTGGTGGCGTGTGGCGGCAGCTCGCAGCCGGCAAGCGATATCGTGACGCCGATCGCCGAACTGGATACACCTACGCCGTCGAGCCTGCCGCCGACGCGCGCCGCCACACCGGTCTCTACCTTGCTGCCGGCCGACGCAACCCCGCAGCTCGTCGACGAAGCGGTGGCGCTTACCGGCTTCGCGTATCCCATCGCCGGCGCCTGCCTGCCGACTGGGGATCAGCTGATGCCGAATGCGCCCCGCGAATACCGCAACGGCATCCACGAAGGCGTCGATATGTACGACTCCGATAACTGCACCCCGATTACGAACGGCACACACGTGCTGGCGGCCAAGGACGGCGTCGTCATTCGCGCCGACCTCGGCTTCGTCCCCATGACGCCCGCCGAGCTGGCCATGTACCTCGCCAACCCCAACACGGGCGATGCGCTGGACCACTTTCGCGGCCGCCAGGTCTGGATCCAACACGAGACGACGGCGCAGGGCGTAATCGTCACACGCTACGCTCATCTTTCCGGCATCGCGCCCGGCATCGAGGTGGGGACGCAAGTGAAGCAGGGGCAGCTCATCGCCTTCGTCGGCGAATCCGGTACGCCGGAGTCGATAACCAACCCCGGCCACGAGTACCATCTCCATTTCGAGATCCGCGTGGGCGATTCGTATCTGGGCGCCGGCCTGCCACCGGCCGACGTGCGGAGCCTGTATCAGATCGCGTTCAGCCAGTAGCCATGTCAGAGCAGCATCCGTCCGAGCTGGATTCGAGACCGCAAAGCCGCCGCGAGTGGACCAACTGGGCGAGCAGCCTGGTGCTGCCGCTGGCGCTGGTCGTCGCGATCGTCGGGCTGCTGCTGTATTTCGAGACGCGCAGCGGCGGCAGTGCGACGGACAGCAAGGGCTACGGTACGGTCGAGCTGCCTGCCGACCGCAACCCGACCGGGCAGAGCCCCGTCGCGCAGCAAGGCCGCGCTGCGCCTGACTTCGTCCTGCCGGACCTCAACGGCGGCACGACGCGGCTGAGCGACTTGCAGGGTAGCCCGGTGGTCGTGAACTTCTGGGCCACCTGGTGCGATGCCTGTCGCGGCGACCTCGTCTCGCTGGCCGACACCGTGGACGCTGATCCGAACGGTTCCCTGAAGGTGCTCGCGGTCAATCTGCAAGACTCGAAGGACGCGGCCGGGGCCTACGCCGGCGATTTCTCCCTGCCCTTCACAGTGCTGCTGGACGCCAGCGGCGAGGTCTCGCGCACCTGGCGCATCGACGGACCGACTTCCGGTCTGCCCGCGACGTACTTCATCGACGCGACGGGTGTCGTGCGTCAGGTGACCTCCGGGCCGCTGACGGACGCATCGCTGAAGCAGGGGTTAAGCTTGATCGAAGGGGGGAACTAGTGGCGAACGTTCAGGCCGCCGACCGCACCCGCTTCGACTTCGACCCGGTGCGTGGGACCTGGCGGCTGCTCACTTCGGTTCGCTTCGCCCTGGCGCTGATCGGGTTCCTGGCGTTTGCTGCCCTGCTCGGCATCCTCATACCCCAGATCCCGTCCCAGATGCGCGACAACCAGGTCGCGATCAACAGCTGGCTCGAGTTCGAGAAGCAGGACAAGTTCGGCTTCTTTACCGACCCGATGTACCGGCTCGGCCTGTTCGACGTGTTCCGCTCGCTCTGGTTCGTCGTCGGACTGTTTATCCTCGTCGCCAGCGTCTGCGTTTGCACGGCGAACCGCCTGCCGCCGATCTGGCGCAACGTCCGGAAGCCGCAAACGCGCGTGCCGGACGAGTACTTCGACCGCCCTGAAGGCTCGATCGCCGTCGCAGCACCGGACGTCGACGCGCTGGCAGAGGGCCTGCGGCGGCGGCGCTACAAGGTGCAAACGATGGTCGAGGGCTCGACCACGTACCTCTTCGCTGACCGCTTCTCGTGGGCGCAGTTCGCTACCTTTGTCAGCCACCTGGCCCTGATCCTGTTCCTGGCCGGCGGCTTCGTCACCTTGATCGCGTCGCGCGAAGAGCAGATCTTCGTCGGCGAAGGCGAGCCCGGCGTGCCCGTGTTCGCGCCCACCGATCGCGACTATATGCAGGTGCACGTCGAGCAGGCGATCGGCAAGTTCGACGCCACCGGCTTCCCGCTCGACTTCCGCACGTACATCGACGTCTACAAGGGCGGCAGCAAAGTTGCCGAAGGCTGGACCACCGTTAACGATCCGTTGATCTACGACGGGTATCGTTTCCACCAGTCGGCGTACTTTCCGGATGGCGCCGCGCTGCAAGTTCGTGACCTGAAGACGGGTCGGGTGGTGTATGACGAAGTGCTGCCGCTCACGAGCCAGGCGCCGACGCCGCACATCGTCGTGCGGGACGCCACCGGCAAGACGGTGGTCGACGACGTGATCGTGCCGACCGACTTCATCTCGGACGCCGCCGGAACGCTGGTCACGATCCCGGGCAGTGGCCGCACCTTCTGGATCGGTGCGCGCTCGGACGCATCGAACCAGAACTGGCAGCTCGTCGTCTTCGAGACTACCGCCGACCAGAGCACCAACCAGGGCGTGCAGGACGTGTTGCAGCCCTACCAGCACGGTGACCTGGGTGGCTACGATCTCAGCTTCCTGGGCATGACTTCGGTGCCGTCTAAAGACGTCTCCGACCTCCCCGGCACGAGCGGAGACGTCGTGGCAGAGATGTCGCAAGCGGCGAGCGGACCGGAGCTGACGGTGGGGCCGATCGGCGGCAGCGCCCTCGCGCTGGCACCCAACCAGCCGGTGCAGGCGGGCGGTTATGAGTACACCTTCGAGGGCCAGCGCGCCTTCGCGGGCCTGACCGTGCGCCGCGACCCTGGCTCGACTTTCATCTGGCTGGCGACGGGCGCGTTACTGCTTGGGCTGGCGCTGACGTTCTACACGCCCAGACGAAGACTGTGGGGTAAGATACAGGCTGGTCAGGCGTCCTTCCGCGGACTGGGCGGCCGGGCCAAAGCTATCGAAGGGGAAATCAAGCAGGTGGCGCAGAAAGCGGCGCCGTCCGGTCCGGATCAAGAATGACGCAACTTCTGAGCATCGACATCGGCGCCAATCCCAACATCGGGCACGTCTTTGGCCTGCTGATCACCTGGCATGGCTTCTTCACGGCCGTCGGCATCGTCGCCGGCGTCTGGCTGGCGGTGCGTCTGGCTGAGAGCCCCCGCGTCAACATCGACGCGGACACCGCGTATACGCTCGGCATGATCATCGTGGCCTGCGGCATCGTCGGTGCGCGGGCGCTGTACGTCATTGAGAACTACGGCGCGCCGAACCTGAACAGCGCAGTGGACATCTTCCGCATCAACGAGGGCGGCATCTCCATCTATGGCGCCATCATCGGCGGCGCGTTGGGCGGATGGGCCTACGGTCTCTGGAAGCGTTTGCCCAGCGCGGCCGGCGCCGACGTGGCGGTCTTTGGCATGCTGCTCGGCATGGCGATCGGTCGCATTGGTGACATAATCAACGGCGAGCACTTTGCCAAGGCGTCCAGCCTTCCCTGGGCGGTGACCTACAGCAGCCCGATCAGCCCCGGCTTCGCGCACTCGTACGTCTTTGGTCCGACGCATCCTGCCGTTGCTTACGAGATGATCGGCGACCTCGTCATCATCGGCATTCTGGCTTTCTTGTGGCGCCTCAACTTCAAGTCGGGTGTGATCTTCACGCTGGGCTTTCTCTTCTACGCCATCATGCGTTTCTTCGTCAGCTTCCTGCGGGTCGATTCGAAGGTGCCGCTGTGGGGCCTGAGCGTGCCGCAGCTGGCGTCTCTCCTGGTCATCGGCGTGTCTGTGCCGTTGCTCCTGTTCTTCTTGCGTCGCGCGCGCCAGGAGAACACCGGCAGCACGGCTGCTCAGCGGGCGCGCATGAGCATCTCGAGGGCAGAGCGCCGCAGGAGGTTGCGCGCCGGCTAGGCGAGCCCTATGGCTGACACCGCAGAACTGCGCCTCTTGACTCGACACGACTGTCACCTCTGCGAGATCGCCCTGGGCGACTTGCGACGCCTGCGCGTCCCCTTCACAACAGAAGACATCGACACCGATCCCGAGCTGCAGCGCCAGTACGGCGATGCGGTGCCTGTGCTCCTGCTCGGCGATCGAGAGATCGCACGCGCGCCGATGGACGTGGCGACGCTGAGCAGCGCCCTGAGCCGTCACGGTATTCCCGCTGCAGAAGGCAAGCGCTGATGGACGAGCGCTTCCAGGTGCGCGTCGAGGACATCCGCTTCGATGCGGCGCACTTCGCCACCTTCGGAGGCAAGTGCGAGCCGCTGCACGGCCATAGCTACTCGGTTGCCGCCGAGGTGGATGGGTGTCTCTCGAAGGACTCGTGGGTGGTGGATTTCGTAAGGCTGAAGACCGTCTTGCGCGGTCTCTGCAAAGAGATCGACCACCACATGATCCTTCAGCTCGACAGCCGCGTATTACAGATAGAGGCGAATGAAGGGAGCTGGCGCGTGACGACGCCCTCGGGCATGAGTTACACCTTCCCAGCCACTGACGTCGCGGGATTGCCGATAGACAACTCCACGGCCGAGCGATTGGCGCAGTGGCTCTGCGGCAAGCTCTGCGAGGCATTGCAGCAGCGCAGCGGCGCCAATCTGGACTCGGTCCTGGTGGAAGTCTGGGAGGGTCCGGGCCAGCGAGCTTCCTACAGGCAGGGTGGCTTGCCGGTAGAATAGAGGTCGATAATAATGCGGTGGCGAATACGCGCCGCGACATTTATAGGGTAACTGATGTGTTCAGTCGACATGATCGAGCCGTAAGAACCAAAGAACGAGAGGCCGCCGTCGCCTTCAAGTCGATGTTGGTGCCGGTGAACGGCACCGACGCGAGTCTGAGGGCTGTCGAGTTTGCCTGCTCCGTTGCCAAGCGCACCCGTGGCAAGGTCCACGTTGTTCACGTCATCGAGGTCAAGCGCTCGCTGCCCCTCGACGCCGAACTCGTCGGTGAGGCGCAACGTGGCGAGGAGATCCTCACCGAGGCGGAAGCGGTAGCGCGCCATGCCGACTTCGAGGTCGACGGCGACCTGCTGCAGGCGCGCGACGCCGGTCACGCCATCGTCGATGAGGCGGTTGAGCGCCAGGCCGATGCTATCGTCATGGGCGTGCCCTTCCGCCGCCCCTTTGGCGACTTCGAGCTCGGCAAGGTGGCCTCGCACATCCTGAAGACGGCCCACTGCGAGGTCATCCTCATGCGGATGCCGTACGACTAGATGTACATCATCATCATGGGCTGCGGACGTCTCGGTGCTGAACTGGCCGTCATGATGGAAGGCGACGGCCACGAAGTCACGATCCTCGATATCGACAAGCTGGCCTTCGACCACCTTCCTCCCACTTTCCAGGGGCGCAGGATGCTCGGTGATGGCGGCGACCAGGATACGCTGCGTCGCGCCGAAGCAGAGCGCGCTGATGCCTTCGTCGCCGCGACACGCGGCGATAACCGCAACGCGCTGGCAGCGCAGGTGGCCAAGCACGTCTTCCAGATCGAGCGCGTAGGCAGTGTGATCTTCGATCCGATCCGCGAAGAGGTCTATCGCGATCTGGGCCTGCGCACGATCAACCCCACCAAAATTGAGGCGCAACTGCTGCGCGACTCGATCGAGCGCACCGCCGAGGAGTAAGCATGTTCATCATCGTGGCTGGTGCCGGTAAGGTCGGCTATCACCTCGCTCGCGCCCTCGTGGCCGATCATGAGGTCCTGGTCATCGAGTTCGATCCGAATCGCGTCGATTTCGTGGCGGAAGAACTGGGCGCCGAGGTCATCATGCTGGGCGATGCCTGCGACGCGGCGACTATGGAGCGCGCCGGCATGGAGCGCGCCGACCTCGTCGTTGCGGTCACCGGCGACGACGAGGACAACCTGACGTTCTGTCAGATCGCCAAAGCACGCTTTTCCGTGCCCCGCGCCGTGGCACGCATCAACAACCCGCAGAACGAGAGCCTGTTCCGTCGCCTGGGCATCGACAGCACCGTATCCGCCACGAACCTGATCCTGGGTCACATCGAGCAGGAGCTGCCGTGGCGCGGCCTCATCCCGCTTATGACGCTGCGCGGCCGCGGCCTCGAGATCGTCGAGGTGCGGGTGCCGCGCGAGGCGACTGTCGTCGGCAAGCAGGTACGCCAGCTGCTGCTGCCGCAAGGCTCACTGCTCTGCCTGGTCATCGACGCGCAGGGTACGCCGCGCGTACCGGCGCCGGAGATGCAGATCCACGGCGACGACATCCTCGTCGCTGTCACCAACATCGAGAACGAAGAAGGCCTGCGTGACGCCCTGACCGCCACGACTCCGTAGCCGTGGAACGGCTGGGCTTCCTCGGTCCGCGCGGTACCTTCGGCGAGCAAGCCTCGCTGGCCTACGACAGTGCCGCCGAGCTGGTTCCTTTACCATCCAACGGCGCCGTCGTCTTCGCCGTCCGCGACGGCGCTGTCGACGAAGGCATCGTGCCGGTGGAGAACAGTCTCGAAGGCTCCGTGGTCGAGACGACCGATGCCCTGCTGCAGGCCGAGACGGTCTTCGTCCGCGGCGAACTGGTGGTCGCGGTGGAGCACAACCTGATCGCGGCGCCGGGCGCCCGGCTCGAAGACATCGAAGTCGTCACGTCGCATCCGCAAGCCCTGGGTCAGTGCCGCCACTTCCTCGAAGTCAGATTGCCCAACGCACGCCTCGAAGCGGCTCTTTCGACCGCCGGCGCGGTGCAGACCGCCGTGGGCAGCAAGGGCATGGCCGCGATCGGTACCAGCCGGGCGGCGGAGCTGGCCGGCGGCGAAATCCTGGTGGCGGGCGTGCAGGATGTCAAGGCGAACAAGACGCGCTTCGTCGTGGTGGGCGGCAGCGATGCAGAGCCGACGGGCGACGACAAGACGTCGATCGCGTTTACGGTGACACACGACCGTCCGGGCACGCTGATGGGCGCTCTGAGCGAACTCTCGGAGCGTAGCATCAACCTGACCCGCATCGAATCCAGGCCCTCCCGCGAAGAGCTCGGCATATACGTCTTTCTCATCGATTTTCAAGGCCATCGCCGGGAGCCGCTGCTCTCGGATGCGCTCGAAGCGATACGGGCCAGGGCGCATTACTTCCGCATCCTGGGCTCTTATCCGCGGTTCAGCGAGGCCAATGCTTAGACTGGCTTAACATTGGCCGGTGATCGCAATGCTAAGATTGAAGCGAGCCTATGACGTTTCCCCACGAAGGCTCCTCGTCCGAAGAGGAGCCCGAATCACAGGACCTCACACGTAGCGAGCAGCCTGCCTCCACCCTGGAGGTCGAGGAGGCTCAGGTCGTGCACACGAACGGCTCCGCCGATACCAACGGTTGGTCGTATTCGGATGACACCCAGGACGGTCATTTGCCGCTGAGCGACGAGTACGACGCGGAGGGCTGGCCGGAGGACCCGGCGCAGCGCCAGGGGCAGGCCATGAAGCGCGCTGGCCGTGTTGGCTGGGAACTGGTCCAGACGCTGGTCCTGGCGATCCTGATCTTCCTGGCCGTGCGAGCCATGGCCCAGAACTTCCGCGTGGAAGGCTCCAGCATGGAGCCCGGATTGCACAACGGCCAGTACCTGCTGGTGAACAAGGCTGTCTACTTCAAGATCGATCTCACGACGCTGAGCAAGTTCCTGCCGTTCGTCCATGCGGGCCCACACGATGAGCGTTTCGTCTTTCATGGGCCACAGCGTGGCGACGTGATCGTCTTCCGCTATCCGCAGGACCCGTCGCGCGACTTCATCAAACGCGTCATCGGCCTGCCCGGCGATACGGTGCAAATCGTGAATGGGACCGTCTACGTCGATGGGACGGCCCTGGACGAGCCGTATATCAACGGCGTGTCGCATGCCAACTACGACCAGACGGTGATACCGGCCGGCAACTACTTTGTGCTCGGCGACAACCGTAATAACAGTTCGGACTCACGCTCCTGGGGGTTCGTGCCGGAGGGGAACATCATCGGCAAGGCGATGTTCACTTACTGGCCGCTGAGCGACCTGGGCGGCGTCGGCAACCGCCACTTCAATATCGGTTTCATCAAGGTGCCGATCCCCTAGAACCGAGGCGCATCGTGTCTGACGTCGATGCTCTGCTCAAGTCCACTGGCGCCGTTCTCACCGGTCACTTCCGCTTGACCTCCGGCCGTCACTCCGGCGTCTACATCGAGAAGTTCCGCATCATGGAGGACCCGGCCGCAACCGTGGCCCTGTGCGGCATGATCGCGGACCGCTATCGCGACGAGGGCGTCTCGACCGTCGTCGGCCCGGCGATGGGAGGCGTCATCCTGGCGTACGAGACCGCCCGGCAGCTGGGCGTGCGCGCGATCTTCGCCGAGAAGGACGCCTCCGGTGACCTTATCTTCGATCGCGGCTTCGCCGTCGAACCCGGCGAACGCGTCCTCGTTGTCGACGACGTGCTGACGACCGGCGGCAGCGTGCGGCGCGTCCTCGACCTGCTCTCGCAGGCGAAGGCAGACATCGCCGGCATCGGCTTCCTCATCGACCGCACGAACGGCGGCGTCGATTTCGGTGTGCCGTTCTTTGCCTGCCACGCGATGACGGTCGAGAGCTTCGCGCCTGAAGACTGTCGCCTCTGCCGCGACGGCCTGCCGCTGGTCGAGACCTAGGACGCGCCGCAGCGCATGAGAAGCGTATCGATCCTCGTCCTGCTGCTCCTGTCGCTGGCCTTCGTCGTCGGCTGCAGCTCCAATTCGGGCTCCGGCGCTACGTCGACGCCGGCCGTGCAGTCGAGCGCCTCGCCCTCGTTATCGCCGACCGTTGCAGCGACGGCCACTGCGCCGGCGAGTCCGTCACCGGCCCCCGGCGCAGGGATTACGGACGCCAACGCCGGCGCCTTGTCTCAGGTGGCGACAGGGCAGATGCCGCAACCGTATTCGTCCTTGACCTGGCGTTCCGACGGCCAGTCAGTCTTCGTTACGACGCGCTCGGACGTATACAGCCTGGCGCGCGACGGCAGGCAGGTCGTATCGCTCCTGACTGTCAACGATCCGCAGCACGTGCTCGCCGTTTCGCCCGAGGGAATCGTGGCGATTGCGGACGGCCAGAGCACGATCGTTCTGCGCGACCTGAGCAGCGGAGACGTGCTGCATACGCTGTCGATTGGCGGGACAGTTATGCAGGCGACCTTCTCGCCGGACGGCAGCCTGCTGGCGGTGACGCTTGGCGAAAGCATTACGGCGGAGCTGTGGGACGTCGATTCCGGCACCAAGTCGAAGGACCTCACGGGCTTCCAGACGGCGGCGCCGGTGTATGCGGTGCGGTTCGGACCGAACAGCCGGTCGCTGCTCTGGTGGGCGCGCGCCGAGGCGCAGGTCATGGACCTGGTCACGGGCCAGCTCGGCACCAGGGTTTCGAGCGAGTTCTTCCTCATCGACCCGCAGCTCAACCCGGCCGGTGACACCCTGGTTGCGGGTGCGGGGCCGGACCTCAACTACTGGGACCTGGCGAACGGTCAGATTCTCGATACGGTGCAGCTCTCGGATCCGCTGCTTGCTCTCGGTCTTTCGCCCGACGGTCAGCTGATCGCCATCGCCGACAACAACGGCGTCGACTTCCGTGATACGGGGACGGATCAGGACCTCGGCAGCCTGCCGAACGCCGGTGCGACCGGCCTCGTCGCGTTCTCTCCGGATGGCGACGCCGTAGCCACCGTCAGTCGCGATGGCGCCGTCGCGATCTGGACGCCCTGATGAGAGGGTGACCTGCTTCGGCTTCGGCAGGCGTGAGGCTCGTGAATGCCGTCGGAGGGTTAGCCGGGTACGGGCTGTGGCGTCAGCCGTACCGTCAGTCAGGGACTCTCGAAGACCGGTAGTTATAATGGCCTGGGCCCTTAGCTCAGTTGGTAGAGCAGCGGACTTTTAATCCGTCGGTCCAGGGTTCGAGTCCCTGAGGGCCCACCACGATTTCGATTCTAAAATTGGGCTGATCGACGCCCAGAAGGCGTTGCTCCGGCCGTTTCTGACAGCAGTTTGACAGCAACGTCTATGAACGTCAGCGAACACTGACACGATCATCAGGAGGGCACCTTGCAGCGGAATGAGGAATTGGCCGGCTACCTGACGCGGCTGTATGCGTCGCTGGATAGCGGTGACGTGTCGGTGGTAGGCACCCTGGTCTCGAAGGAACAGGGGATCGTCGGCATCGGCACAGACCCCAACGAGTGGTGGTCGGGTGAGATGCTGGCCAGAGCGTTCAATGTCCAGATACCGGAAATGCATGCCTCCGGGATGCGCTTCGAGGCAGGTGACATCCAGGCGTACAGCGAAGGATCGGTAGGCTGGACGGCCGACCAGATGACGCTGAGGATGCCCGACGGCGGAGCCGTGCCGATGAGGCTGACAGCTGTGTGGCACCAGGAGGATGGCACCTGGAAGATGGTGCAGTTCCACCTGTCCGTGGGTGTGCCGAATGAAGAAATGCTTGGTCAGGAACTGACCACGTAGGCGGTTGACGAAGCACTAGCTTCCAACCGCGAGTACGGTACCTTTCGTCCTATGCCGCTCGAAAAGACCAGCAGATTTCCGCCACCAGCTTCGTGGGAGGAGTTCGAGCAAATTTGCCGCGACCTTTTTGCAAGGATATGGGGCGATCCGAAGGCACAAAGGCACGGCCGCAAAGGACAGCCGCAGCATGGCGTTGATGTCTTTGGCCAGCCCGCCTCCGGGCCTGACTATGCTGGTGTACAGGTCAAGCTCAAAGACCAAGGCTTTCTTACACCCGATGAGCTTCGTGCAGAAGTTGAGAAGGCCAGAAGCTTCGAGCCTCCTATCATCCAGTTCACGCTCGCGACCACATCACCGACTGATTCGAAGGTTCAAGAGGAGGCTCGCCGACTGACGGCCAAGCACGCATCCGAGGGCATGTTTACGGTTGAGGTCTTGAGTTGGGATGAGATGCAGTCTCGCCTTGCCGATTATCCCGATCTTATCAGGACGTACTGGCCACAGTTCTACACGGTGGCGCAAGAGGAAGCACCGGCCAGTGCGATCGTTGAACTACTCAAGACACACGCTCAGATTGAAGAGGATGACAAGCGCCCGACTTTCGAGCGCACGGATGCCTCGATGAGGACTATGGCCCAGAATTTCGAACCTTCCTGGAAGATCAAACAGGTGACGCCTGGCGCGTATGCCTCAGATTTGGAATGGCGCTTCTGTGGTCCGCGATTCGAGATGGAATGGCGGCAGGCCAGCGGTTCCGCACTAGACCGAACAAGAATCACCGAGCGATTCGACCTGACGAGCGCGCCGATACGCTCTCATGAACGAGTAGGCGGCGATGAGATTGGCCTAGAGATACGCTTTCACTGGCGTGGCAAATGGCGTCACGAGCTGCACCGATGGCACCTAAGCTTCCGCGATCTTCCGAATGGACAGCACTGTGATGTCCTCGACGAGATACTCCCTCCAATTCGCTTCGACGAATAGGCCCGAGCGGCGCGAGGTTGCGTGGGTGGGCAGTGTCAGTTCGGGCAACTAAGACAAATAAATCTAACCTCGAAGGCGCGATTCGACTTTCGCGACCGCCGCGTGTTGTATCTCAATCGCTACATGCTGATACCGGTCCATCGTGAACGCCGCCTGACTGTGACCCAGCATCTCCGACACCACTTTCACGTTCACGTCGGCGCCTAGCATCAGCGTCGCCGCCGTATGCCGCAGGTCATGGAACCGGATGATGGGCAGGCCGGCTGCACTCAGCAAGGGTCGGAAATAGCGGTGGGTGAGGTTCGACACCTCGATAGGCTTGCCCAGGTCGTTGCAGAACACGAGGTCACGATCCTGCCAGGCGGGGCCATCCGCAGCCGGATTTCAGTCCGTTTCGTCCGGTGCCGGCGCAACGCTTCCACGACCGTGCCGCTGAGACCGATGACGCGGCGTGATTTCGCCGACTTGGGCTCAACCAGCGTGAACTCGCCGTCGATGCGCTGCAGTGCATACCGGACATGAAGAATGCCGGCTTCGAGATCCACGTCCCGCCAGCGCAAACCGAGCAGCTCGCCCTGACGCATGCCGGTGAACACCGCCAGGACAAATAGCGCCTCGTAACGGGTGCCGCGTGCAGCTTCCAGGAAAGCCTTCACCTGCTGCGGCGACAGCACCTGCGTCTCCTGCCGCTCAGCGCGAGGTCGCTCCACGTGATCCGTGGGGTTGCGGTAAATCAAGTTCCAGCCGACGGCGAACCGGAAGGCTTTGTGGAGGATGGCGTGGACCTGCTGGACCGTGGACGGCGACAGGCCCTGCCTCAGCAGGACGCCGTAGAGTCCCTGGATCTGCTGCGGCGCCAGCCTGGCCAGCTCGACGGCACCGATCTCGGGCAGTACGTGGAGGTCTATCAGTTCGCGATAGCGTTTGTCGGTCCGGGGCTTGCGGCTCGCGGCCGTGGACTCCAGGTAATGGAGCAGGAACTGGCGCACCGTCTGTCTCTCCAGCTTCGGCGGCAGACCGTTGTGCAGGTTCTGCTGGGCCTTGAGCAGCTTGTCGTGGGCCTCGGCCCAGCTATGGCCCAGGAAGTGGACACGCTTGCCGTTGGGGAGGGAGAGGCTGGCCTGCCAGCGCCCGTCCTTGCGCTGCGTGATCGATCCTTCGCCGTCCTGGCCCTGCGCCCCTCGCCATCTCTGTTTCAGTATGGCCGTGTAATGAGATAAAGCGCAAGTACACGGAAACCGTGATAGTAGGTTTGACATCAATTTCGCCCGCACCTAGAATTGCCAGCAGATGAGACTTCAGGGCGAGCCAACGAAGTGAAGGTGCAGTACGAAGACCAGGACGTCCGGCGGATGATAACGGACTCCGGCTATAACGGATCACTGTCTGAGGGAGCGGCGGCTCAGCTTCGGGATCTGGTTAATGTCCTGGAGGCGGCAGCCGATGAACGCGACCTCCGTGCGCTCATTCACCTTGAGTTCGAAAGCCTGGGTGGGAACCGAGCCGGTCTGAGCTCTATGACGCTACCTGAGGGCTATGAAGTGATCTGCAAAGTGGAGGAGGGAGTGGTGACGATCAACGCTATCGAACTGAGGAAGCAAGAGGCCAGCCGACTGGCTAACGACGAACCTGCGGTCGGCACCCATCCCGGCGTGATCCTCAAGCGGGAGATAGACAAGCGCGGCTGGAGCCAGGCCGACCTCGCGCCATACTCGGCCGACCCATACAGGTGATCAACGAAATCATCGTTGGCAAGCGCGGCATCACGCCTGAGACGGCACGCGGGCTGGCGCAGGCGTTGGGTACGAGCGCAGCCTTTTGGCTGAACCTGGACGTGCTCTACCAGCTTTCTCGTCTCAGGAAGAGGCGAGGGCCTGGACGATGTCGCCTCCGCGCCAAAGTATTTATGAAGGGGCCGATCAAGGAGATGGCCCGGCGCGGGTGGATCAAGGAACCGGCCGACGCCAGGGCACTGGCCGACGAAGTACGCGCCTTCTTCAAGCTTCACAGCCTGGACGACGAACCGCAATTCTGGTCACACGCCGCTCGTAAGTCGACGACTATAGCGAAGTAACCCCGCTCAGACCGCGTGGCTGTTTCAGGCTCGCCGCCAGGCAGAGAAGCATCCGGTCAGCGGCAAGTTCACAGGAAGGCGCCTGGCCGGGGCGCTCGGCGAGCTCAAGGAACTGCTACCTGACGCCGACGCTATGGCCCGGGTACCGGAGATTCTGGCGCGGGCAGGGATGCACTTCGTCATCGTGGAGCACCTGCCACAGACCCGGATTGACGGGGCGTGCTTCTGGCTCGAAGATGGCTCGCCAGTTATCGCCCTCTCACTGCGCTACGACCGCATCGACTATGTCTGGCATACGCTGATGCACGAACTCGGTCATGTCAGTGCTGGCGACGGCCTGAGCAACGAACGCCGTCGCCTGGATACCGACATCGTAGGCTCCCACACCCCGAGCCTGGAAACCAAACCTGACTTCGAGGTCGCGGCGGATCACTTCGCCGTCAATGAGCTCGTGCCCCAGGAGGCACTGGAGCGATTTATCAGGGAAAACCGTCCGATGTACTCGCGCCGCAACATCCTGGCATTGGCACGAAGGATCAACGTGCATCCTGGCATCGTTGTCGGCCAGCTGCAATACCGCGGCGAAATCCTCTACAGCCACAGCCGCGGACCTTCTGGTCAAGGTACGTGACTGATGATCAAGAGCGCGCCCACCGACGGCTGGGCCGGCGCAAGAAGGAGTACGTGAAGAACGCCAATATCAGACTTGAACCGCAACTCGACTATTGGCTGCGCTGGTATCGCTTGGTCCGGGAGGGTCAGGTCCGGGCCCGATGATCTCAAATGACCCAGCAAAACCCCGCCCCCAGCTGCTGCTCAACGTTAAGACGTCTGCGCGATGCTCAATCTCGGAGCCACGCTCTACAGCTACCTCCTCAGCGGCCGGCTCTCTTCTATCAAAGTCGGACGCCGCCGTCTTATCCCCCATGACGCCGTTCATGAGTTCATCGAGCGGCTGCAGGAGACGGAGCGTGTTCCTGGATTACGCTCGCCGACCACCACCGCCGCTCACTTGAGGTCGATTCCGCGATCGCCTCCGGCCTGTCGAGGAACGTGGCTATAATACCGTCCACGACCAAGGCTGCACTGAAAGAGCTGGGCTTCTCCGCCAACCAGCAGATCGTGCCCGCGTTACTGCTGCCCATCACTAATGTCTACGGCGAGATCGCCGGCTACCAGTCGCGCCCGGACACACCCAGAGTGCTGAACGGCAAGCCTGTGAAGTACGAGACCATAGCTGGCCAACGCATGGTTCTGGACGTGCACCCGTCCGTCAGACATCTGTTGGCAAATCCGAACGTCCCCTATTCGTCACCGAGGGCATCAAGAAGGGCGATTCACTCGCTTCAAGGGAGATGTGCGCGGTTGCGCTCCTTGGGGTGTGGAACTGGCGCGGCACCAACGCAGAGGGCGGCAAGCTGCTCTGCCCGACTGGGACTCCATCGCCCTCAACGACCGTCAGGTCTACATCGTCTTTGACTCCGATGTGATGCAGAAGGCAGCGGTGCATGGAGCACTGGAGCGGCTGAAGCGATTCCTGGAGTCGAGGCGCGCCCGGGTCTCGCTGATATACCTGCCTGCTGGCAGCCGCGGCGCAAAGCAAGGCGTCGATGACTTCCTCACCACTGGTGCGACCGTAGATGACCTGCTGGCGCTGGCGTCCGACGAGCTCCGCGAACTCGCAGACCAAGACGCGGCTGACGCAGTCGATGACGACATCGATGGGCAGTCCATGGCGACGATCATGGTTCAGCTCGCGACGAGATGCGACCTCTTCCACGACGACAAGGACAACGGCTACGCGGCAATCGACGTGGATGGCCACCGGGAGACCTGGCTGCTGCGGTCTTCCGGGTTCAGGCGATGGCTTATGGGGGCCTTCTACAAGCAAACCGGCAAAGTGGCCAAGAGCGCCTCATTTGGGGATGCGCTCACAGTCATCGAGTCGAAGGCGCAGTTTGAGAGTGAGCTTCGCGCCGTATGGCTCCGAACCGCCCAGGGCGATGACGGCTGTATCTACCTCGATCTTGGCGGCCCCTCGTGGCGCGCGGTCCGCATTGCCCCGGACGGATGGTCGGTGGTGGACGTTCCTCCGGTCCACTTCGTCCGCGGCGCGACCAGCATGCCGTTGCCCGTACCGGAGCGAGGCGGCTCATTAGAGGAAATACGGCGGGTGATCAATCTGCCCGACGATGACGACTTTAAGCGCGTGGTCGGCTGGCTGCTGGGCGCCGTCCGGCCGCGCGGTCCCTATCCCATTCTCGCTTTTGTCGCCGAGCAGGGCTCCGGCAAGAGCGCGGCGGCTCGCTTTCTTTGTTCCCTGGTGGACCCCTCGACGATTCAGCTGCGAGGTTCGATCCGCGACGAGCGCGATCTGGTGATCGCCGCGCGTGGCAGTCATGTCGTGGCCTTCGACAATGTCGCTCGCCTGCCGCAGTGGCTGAGCGATACGCTCTGTCGAATGGCTACCGGAGGTGGCTTCTCAACCCGCCGGCTGTA
>CAVQCN010000003.1:0-793867 GCA_963711035.1 uncultured Chloroflexia bacterium | reverse complement strand
GGGGCGAGAGGATTCGAACCTCCGACCTCTTGAACCCCATTCAAGTGCGCTACCAGACTGCGCTACGCCCCGACCGAGGGAACGTCACCTAGTCTACCAAGGGAGCCGGGAACACGGAACCTGGAACACGGTTGGAGGCGCCGGTGCCTACGCGAGCGCCGCCTTCAGGCGCTCGACCGCCTCGTCGTAGGGGACGAGCTCCAAGTCGCCGCCGGCGCGCCGCTTCAGCTCCACGGAGCCCTTCTCCAGCGAGCGCGGGCTGACGGTGACGCGCAGCGGCAGGCCGATGAGGTCGGCGTCGTTGAACTTGACGCCGGCGGAGACGTCGGTGCGCTCGTCGTAGAGCACGTCGAGGCCGGCGGCCTGCAGCGCGTCGTATAGCGCTTCTGCCTTCGCGCCGGTGTCGCCGCGATCGAGGTTGAGGCCGACGAGATGCACGTCATAGGGAGCGACGGCGGCGGGCCAGACGATGCCGCGCTCGTCGTGGTTGGCCTCGATGATGCACTGCAGCAGCCGCGACGTGCCGATGCCGTACGTGCCCATGATCACGGTCTGCTCCTGGCCGGCGGCGTCCAGGTAGGTGGCGTGCATCTTCTCGCTCCACACGGTGAGCAGCTTGAAGATGTGGCCGATCTCGATGCCGCGCCGGATCTCGACCGCGGCGCCGCAGGTCGGACAGGCGTCGCCGGCGCGCGTCAGGGCGATGTCGGCGACGGCCTCGGCCTGCCAGTCGCGGCCATGGTTGACGTTGCGTACGTGGGCGTCGGGCTTGTTGGCGCCCGCGACAAGGTTGGGCGAGTCGACGGCGGAGTCGTCGGCGATGACGCGCATCGAAGCGCCGACCGGCGAGGCGTAGCCGGCGACGAGGCCCGCCGCCGCGACCTCCTCTTCAGTCATCGGCCGCAGTTCGAGCGCCTTCAGCGTGTTCTTGAGCTTTACCTCGTTGACGTCCAGGTCGCCGCGGATCGCCGCGAAGACGGGCTGGCCATCGGCCATGTAGAAGACGCCCTTCAACGTCTGCGTGGCAGGTACGCCGAGAAACGCGGCGACATCCTCGATCGTCTTCTGACCGGGCGTCGCGACTTCTTCGAGCAGCAGAGGCGCTTCCGGCGCCGCCTTCGGCTTCTGCTGCTCAGCGCGCTCCGTATTGGCCGCATAGCCGCAGGAGGGGCAGATGACGAGGTCGTCCTCGCCGATATCGGTGAGCAGCATGAACTCCTGGCTCTCCTTGCCGCCGATGGCGCCGGAGTCGGCGTAGACAGCCGTCGCGGGGACGCCGCAGCGGCGGAAGACGTTGTCGTAGGCCTGGTACATGCGGTCGTAGGTGCGGTCGAGGTCGTCGGTGTCCGGGTGGAAGCTATAGAGGTCCATCATGCCGAACTCGCGGCCGCGCACCAGGCCCATGCGGGGGCGCGGTTCGTCGCGGAACTTGGTCTGGATCTGGTAGAGCATGAGGGGCAGGTCACGGTAGCTCTGCACGTTGCGCCGGAAGAGGTCGATGATGATCTCCTCGTGTGTCGGCCCGAGGACGAGCTCGCGCTCGCGGCGGTCCTGCACAGTGAACAGGATCGAGTCCATGAGCTGGCGCCGCCCTGTCTCCTGCCACAGGTCCGACGGCGTCAGGTGCGGCATCAGCACCTCCTGGCCGCCGGCCGCGTCCATCTCCTCCCGCACGACCTGCTCGATCTTGCGCAGCACGCGCCAGCCCAACGGCAGGTAGCTGTAGATACCGGCCGCAGCCTGCTGCACCAGGCCGGCACGCAGCAGCAGCTGGTGCGAGAGCTGGTCGGCCTCGGCGGGCGCTTCTCGCAGGGTCTTGCCGAAGAGGTTAGAGATTCTCAAGAGGCACCGTCTCCTTGGTAGTGGCTCGATTATGGCAGCCCGCGGGACGGGCATCCAGCCGGGCAGGTTGGGCAATCGGGTAGTGGTCAGCGGCTGGGGAGTCGATCTTGTCGCGAAACGGCTGTTACGGCTTGCCGCAGGTGTCGAGAGTGGTATGATCCCGCCGTTCCCTCATGAATCCGAGAGCGCTTGAGAAAGGATAGAAGCGTGCCCAATCCAGTAGCCCACTTTGAAATCCTGGGGAAGGACGTCGCTGGCCTGCAGGAGTTCTACAAGAAGATCTTCGACTGGAAGATCAGCGGCACCCCGGGCAGTTACGGCATGGTCGAGGCGGTCGGTAACGGCATTCCGGGCGGCATCGGCGGCACCGACCTCATGGTTGGCCACCTCACGTTCTACGTGGCGGTCGACGACGTGGACGCGTACCTGAAGAAGGCCGAGAGCCTGGGCGGCCGCGTCATGATGCCGAAGACGTCAATCCCTGGCTCCGTCACCTATGGCCTGATCTCTGACCCCGAGGGCCACATGATCGGCGTCGCGCAGGCAGACACGCTGTAGGGATTAGCATCCCGCGCAGAGCCGCGCCAACGATGGAAGATCGGACAGGCCCGCGCGGAAACCACTCCACGCACCGTCGGGCAGTCCGTCAACCGCCTGGCAACAGGCTTGTATCCCACAAGACGAGAAGAGCCCGGCCATGATGGCCGGGCTCTTCTGTTTGTTCCGCGGAACGTCGTTAGTTCAGGTTGCCTGGGAACAGCTCGTCGATGTCCAGCGGCTTTTCCAGGACGCCGATCTTGACGGAGAGCTCCATGAGCCTCTCGAGGGACGCGCGGGTGTTCTCCAGGCCCATGGGCAGCGGGTCCTCCCACGGCTCGATTGAACCCTTCTCCGCCAGGTACTTCTCCTTCGCCTCTTTGAAGGCGTCGTAGGTTGCCTGCAGCACCCACGGGTTCTCTTCCAGGACGCGGTTGTGGATCGTCATCAGGTGGATGAGGCCGTAGATGTGGTCCTTCTTGAACCGCTCGATGCCTTCTGCCTTCGCGTTAGGGTTGAGCGGCACGATGTCCGGATCCTCGCCGACCGGCGCACTGAACGCGGCCGCGATCTCGCCGGACGCAAGCATCTTGCCGAGGTTGGCGCCGACGCGGTACTCGACGTTCTTCGGCGCATCAGCGTGGAAGCCGGCGTTGTGCTCCGCGTCGTTGGAGATGAAGCCCATCTTGCTGATGTCAGCGCCCTGGTCCATCAGGTAGCCCATCTGCCACGCGGTCGGCGTGACCGTGTACGCGCGCATGCCGACCTTCTTGCCCTCGAGATCCTTGGCGGACTGGGCGTACTTCTTGTTGATGAAGATGCCGTTACCGTAGTCGTACCAGTTGGCCGGGAAGATCGGCAACGCCGTGTAGGGCAGGCCGTAGCGCCGCGCGACGAAATAGGCGACGACAGCGAGCTCGGAGATGTCGAACTCCAGGTTTCGGCACAGGCGGCGGAACGGGATGATGACATTGAACATCTTCAGCTGATTGGACTCGACGCCGCGGATCTGCACGGAACCGTTGCGTAGCGGCTCGAGGGCCGGGTTATTGCTGTTGAAGAAGACGTCCAGCGCCAGCCGGGTAGATGTGGTCATTCTCTAGGCTTCCTCTCGTGTCGGACTTGCCGCGCTCCGGCTAGAAGCCGAGCGGGAACAGCTCTTCCAGCGTCATGCGCTTGCGCAGCACGCCCTGGTCGTAGCACATCTCCAGCAGCATCTGCAGCGCCTTGCGGTTCGCCTCGAGGCCGTAGGGGAGCGGGTCGCCCTCCATGATGCCGTTACCGCCGATATGCGCGTGCGGGTCCTTCGCCAGCGCCTCGTCCTTGGAGTGGTCCAGCGCCTCGTACAGGGCCTTCGGCAGCCACGGGTGCTCCTTGATGACGGAGTCCTTGAGGACGACCAGGTGGTCGATCGGGAAGACGCCGTACTTCTGGTAGAAAGCCTTCGCGGCTCCGTCCGGGTCCGAGTAGAACGGCTTGATGTGGGAGTCCTCGCCGTTGTAGGTGCCCATGTTGGCAACGATGTCGCCGGCCTCGAGCTTCTTGTTGAGGTCAGAGCCGATCTCGCGCACGACATTTGGCGGGTCGTTCTGCAGGTATTCGGCGACGTGCTCCTCGTCGTTCGCCACCCAGGTGACCTTGTTGAGGTCGACGCCGTGTTCCATCTTCATGATGCCGCGCGCCCAGACGATCGGCGTGACCGTGTGGCTGCGCGAACCGACTCGCTTGCCCTCGAGGTCCTTCGGCGTCTTCACGCCCGTGGTCTCGTTGTAGACCATGTTCTGGTGCTGGCCGTGGCCGAGGACCATGGCAGGCAGGGCCGTGAACGGCTTGCCGTACTCGCGCGCCACGAAGTAGCCCGTGATGGCGATCTCGCAGAAGTCGTAGTCCAGGGTCCGGCACATCTTGCGGAACGCGGCCGTAAGGGGCCGTACTTCCTGGAAGTCGAAGCTGACGCCGTCGACACCGTGGTCCTTGAATGATTCGTAGACTGGGTGCGCCCCGATGGCAGTGGTAAGCGTGAGCGTACTGGTTGGTGCTGTCACCTCAATCCCTCCATGAGCTCCCTAGCGTTCTGTTGTGGCGTTAAGTCTAGTCACGCGGGCGCTCGATTGGAAGCACTTGTTACGTGCCGGGAACCTGAACCAGGCCGATCGACTGGCGGTTACCACCATATGAGCGCCTTCCGGCCTCGGCAGACGCCACTATTGACATCGTTTCCGAGTACGTGTGTGATTACAGAACATTGTTAACGTGGCGTAATAGCGATGCCACGCGAAGCCGGGTCCGAGCAACGGGACCAGAGGAGGAAACATTGGCTGCACCTGCGCAGAAGTACAACGTCGGGGGCGTGCTCCTCGACAGGCCGTTCAAGATCCGGCGCCTGGGGCACTTCGGATTCAACGGCCTCGACATGGAGAAGAACACGCACTTCTACATTGATCTGCTGGGCTTCCGCATCTCGGCGCCCGCACGCAGTGGGGGATTTTTCGGCCGCCACAACAGCGACCACCACTCCTTCGTGATCTTCAATCGCGAGGCCATCGATCAGGGTCTGCTCAGCAACCCGATGAGCGCCAAGCACTACCGCCAGGAGAATGACATCAACCAGATCACCTGGCAGGTGCAGAGCGTCGACGAGGTGTGGCAAGCCACGCGTTACTTCAAGGACCTGGAGCTGGACGTTCGCACCGAAGGCCGCGCGCCGGCCGGTGTTGGCTCCAACTTCCACCTCTACGTGTGGGACCCGGACGACCAGATCAATGAGCTGTTCACCGGCATGGAGCAGATCGGCTGGGACGGGAAGACGAAGCCGCCGGAGATGGGCCACGGCTACCGCGAAGCGCAGATGCAGGCGGTACCGTCCGAGTACGACGAGGTCGAGGGCGACATCGCGAGTGGCATGGACATCTACTCCGGCTACCGCTACATCGACCCGAACCCGCGCACGTACCCGGTCGACGGCATCCTGCTCAGCCGGCCCTTCAAGATCGTCAAGGTGGGACCGGTCAACGTCTTCGTCGATGAAGTAAACGCCACGCGCGAGTACTACGAAGATGTCATGGGCCTCACGTTCACCGAGGAGTCGACGTGGCAGGGCGAGAAGTGCGCCTTCCTGCGCTGCGACACCGAGCACCACTCGATCGGGCTGTTCCCGAAGAGCTGGCGCTCCAAGCTCGGCCTGAGCGAGAAGACGTCGAACATGTCGTTCGGTGTCCAGGTCGCCAACTACCGCCAGCTCAGGGACGCGGTCAGCTTCCTGCGTGAGAACGGCGTGCGTGTTGAGACCGACATCCCCACGGAGCTGCACCCGGGCATCGACTACGCTGCCTGGGCCTTCGACCCGGACGGCCACTGCATCATGCTGTACTGCGCGATGGAGCAGATCGGTTGGGAGGGCCGCCCGCGCCCCGCGGAGCTGCGCGCGAAGATCGACCCGAACAACTGGCCCGAGACCGTCGAGGCTCGACCCGGTGAGACGTTCGCCGGCGAGACGCTGCTCGGCCCCTGGGGCTAGGCGCTGCGCGGAGCGAATCCGCAGGCAATGCACAAAACGGGGGAGGTTCGAGCCTCCCCCGTTTTCTTCGTCTGCCAGGGCCCACTTCGGATATAAAGGCGATCTTGGATCGGGAAATACGCGGCGCGAGATTCATCCTGACGTAACACCGACGAAACAAGGCCGTAACATTGGCGACCTAAGATGACAGCAGTCAAAGAATTCATTGCAAGAAAGAGAGAGCCTGCTGTGGAGTTCGTTGCGATTGCTGCTTTCATCGGTATGGTCTGCGTCTTCGTCGTTCTGCCGACGCTGATCAAGAAGACCAAGTCGGAAGATTAGGCCTCGCGGTCCTCGACCGCAATTAGAGAATTCGGACCGGTTGCAAGCCGGTCCTTTTCTTTTGCCCACGAGAATTGCCGCGTGACGTAGCGGATGGCTTGCCGGGCACTCGGCGCAAAGAAAAGCGGCTCCAGTTTCACCTGGAGCCGCTTTCGTTCCTTCGGGAATGTGGTGACTAGGTTTCTGCCATCACCGCATCTTCGGGGTAGGCGATCTGAGTGTGTTCCGTGTAGTCCACACCAGCGAGCTCGTCTTCCCGCGGAACCCGCAGGCCCATCGTCACCTTGATGATGCCGAAGATGATTGCGGACGTGATGCCCGTCCAGGCAACCACCGAGATCATGCTGATGATCTGCGAGACGATCTGGCTGCTGTTGCCGTAAAGCAGGCCGGCGACGTCGCCGTACTTGCCATCGGCAAAGATACCGACCGAAAGGACGCCCCAGAGGCCGCAGAACATGTGGCAGGGAACCGCCCACACCGGGTCGTCCAGCTTCACGACTTCCTCGAGGAAGCGGGCGCCGTAGACGACAACCGGGCCGGCGATGAGACCGATGACGACAGCCGACCAGGACTGCACGAAGGCACAGGGCGCCGTAATCGCGACAAGGCCGCCGACGATGCCAGAGCAGGTGGCCGCGATGTCGACCTTGCCGGTCTCGATGAAGCGAATGTAGTACGCTGCCAGGCCGCCGGCGATGCCAGCGAGGAATGTGTTGACGGCGATGACCGAGATGCGCAGCTCAGTGGCTGCCAGAGTCGAGCCGGGGTTGAAACCGAACCAACCCAGGAACAGGATCAGCATGCCGAGGACCACCAGCGTCATGCTGTGGCCGGGGATGCTGCGAGGTTTGCCGTCAGGCCCGAACTTGCCGATGCGCGGGCCGAGCATCAGACCGCCAACCAGAGCGGCCACGCCACCGACTGTGTGGACGACACCGGAACCGGCGAAGTCGACCGCGGGGGTGGACATGGTGGAGAGCCAGCCGCCGCCCCATACCCAGTGGCCGTACACGGGGTAAATGATGGCGCTGATCAGGAAGCTGTAGGCCATGTAGGAGTTGATCTTGGTGCGCTCGGCCATCGTACCGGAGACGATGGTGGCCGCGGTCGCAGCGAAGACCATCTGGAACATCCAGACCTCAAATGCCTGGACGTCGTATGCGTCGCCACTGAGGAACCAGCCGGAGGTGCCGAAGAACTTGTTGCCGTCCGCCAGGCCGGATGCGGCGCCGGAGCCGCCAAACATGATGGCGAATCCGAAGGCCCAGAACGCCATGCCGCACATGAGGAAGTCCATGACGTTCTTTGTGAGGACGTTGGTGACGGACTTCTGCCGCACCGATCCTGCTTCCAAGAGGGCAAAGCCAGCCTGCATGAAGAAGACCAGGAACGCGGCCATCAACGTCCACGTGAAGTTGACGGCTAGGGTCGGGTCATCTTGTATCAGGGTGGCACCGGTCGGGTCGCCCTTAGCCAGGGCGACGCCCTGCGTCATTGCAGAGCCTACGAGCATCACGCAGAGGCCCATGAGGGTTAGACGAAAAACTCGCCAGCCCGCCAACTTCGTTGCGAAGCTGATCAGGCGTTGAGAGGCTTCCGATGAGACCAATGTCCTGAATCCTTCCTTTGACCAAAAGGCGCCGCCTGATTCCCTGCGATGAAGCCGTAGCCGGCCCCGCGCACTGTCTCGATCCGGTATGGCGACGATGCGCCGAGCTTGCTGCGCAGGCGGGAGATGAGCACCTTCAGCCTTTTTCGTTCAATCTTTCCCTTGGCGTACCAAAACGCTTGGCACAGCGCGTCATAGTTGACGACCCGATCGACCTGCCGGCAGAGCGCATTGAAGAGCTCGAACTCGAGGAACGTGAGTGCGACTGGCCGGTTTCCAATGGTGACGCTGTATGTTGCCCTGTTCACCTGCACGTTCCCGTACACGCCGAGATCGCCGGATTCAGACGCACCCGCCACCATCGTGTGCCTCCTTTCCACTGCAGGAGACTAGAACAGTTAGGTATCGGGGAGATAACAAGAAGATTTCAAGAATGTTAATTATGGGGCCGCTGCCTGTTTCGCGGAGGGCGATTGAATGTTTCGGAATTGTCTCCGAAGTGGCTTTGGACAGCCCTTGCGCTGTATCCCGGCTCGGGTCAGATTAGGCATCTCCGGGCACGAGTATGAATCGGAAAGGGACCAACGCAGTCATGGCAGCATCACCGCTGACGGCCCAGGATCGCCTGGACGTCATGGACCTCATCGCCAGCTACGCCGTCTGCCTCGATGCCGGCGACATCGAAGGCTTCCTCGACAACTTCACGCCGGACGCCGTGTGGGATCACATCAACGGCCCCTCGATCGGTCACGACGCGATTCGCGCCCGCGTCGGCTACCTGATGGAGCGACACAAGGTCGCCCGGGACCCGGCCGAGCTGCGCCACTTCGTCGGCCTGCCGCAGGTGCGCGGCGACGGCGAGCAGTGCGTCGCCCGCACCTACTGCGTGATCCTGGACTACGACGAGAACCACCAAATCCGCGTGCCGCTGCTCGGCAGCTACGAAGACCACTGCGTCAAGGCCGATGGCCGCTGGCGCATCGCCCGCCGCATAACGCGTGGCGATCTGGAAATGCCCAATCGCACCCACTAGCTCGCTGGGAGGCAGCCATGAACCAGGACGAACTGACGCAGGAAGCCCTCGAGGCCTTCGTCGCCAACCGCCGCAACTACACGACCAACGTTGGCCTTGGCTGGGGCCACTTCTACCAGCTCACCGCCGAGACCGTGATCCTCGAGAACCGGCCCGACTACCTGCGCTTCTACTCGGAAGGCATGCGCGCCTTCTGGCCCGATTACTCGGCCCGCTTCTACGAGCGCATCGGCACCGACGAGCGGCCCTCGTCCGAGCGCGGCAACGCCGTGCAGCTTACCGTCGCCAGCCTGCAGCACCTGCCGATGTACATCCAGATGGGGTGGGAGACCGGCATTTACAACGAGTTCCGCCACCTGCAGTCGCGGGGCCTGAGCAAGGCGCAGCTCATCGAGCTGGTCATGTTCTCGCAGCTCAGTGCCGGCATTCGCGGCCTGCAACACGTTTACAACGCCGTGGGCAAGCTGCTGCCCGACTTCCGCGACGGCCCTGGCCCGGCGCCGTTCCCGGCCGGATGGGAGCCGGACCCGGACGCCTTCAAATGCGGTCTCGACCTCTCGGTGCATGACCTGACCGACGCCGATCGCGCCAACGTGATCGCCTGGTACGAGCGCACGCTGGGCTACGTACCGAACTCGGTGAGCTTCGCTATGAAGTACCATCCCGATTTCTACAAGTGGCAACGCGCGCGTTGGGAGATCATCTTCCGCGAGCTGCCCAAGCAGGTGGCGCCGTTCATCATGCTGCGCCAGCACATGATCACCGGCTTCCGCGACGGCCTGCGCGAGGCGGCGCTGTTAGGCAAGGCCTGGGGTATCACGAAGGACTGGACGATCTACGGCATCACCGGCACGGCCTGGTACACCGGCTTCGAGTGCCTCTACGCCGCACACGACGCCCTGGACGACATCCTGTCCGATCCCGACTGGCCGTAACGCCTGTCCGAAGCGGGAAGAATGGCTCAGGCCGCACGACCGAACGTCGATTACTATGAAGCGGTGTAGCGACGGAGGTTGAAGACTTGTCGCACAAGATCATCGATGGCGTAGCGCTGGCGGCGGAGGTCAAGAACCGGGTCCGTGCCCGCGTGCGCGAGCTGGCCGAGATCGGCTGGCCTGCGAAGCTCGTCTCGATCGAGGTCGGCGGTACGTCCGCGACGGCGCTGTACGTGCGCAATCAGCGCCGCGCCTGTCAGGAAGTCGGCATCGCCTTCGAAAATCGCTCTTACTCGGCCGAGACGACGGAGATCGAGATGATCGCGGCGGTTCAGGCGCTCAACGTCGATCCGCGCGTCAGCGGCATCATCATCCAGCGTCCCTTGCCGGAGCACATCGACCTCGACCGCCTGCAGAACTCGATCCAGGGAGACAAGGACGTCGAGGGCATGAACGCCGCCAACATCGGCAACATCGTGTACGGCCGCACCGCCCTGGGCCCGTGCACGGCGCAGGCCTCTGTCGCGTTGCTCAAATCGACGGGTCTCGACCTGCGCGGGCTTGAGGTCGTGATCGTGGGACACTCCGAGATTGTCGGCAAACCGATCGCGCTGCTGCTCATGGAGGAGCTTGCGACGGTGACGATCTGCCACCACGGCACGCGCAACCTCAACACGCACACGCGGCGTGCGGATGCATTATTCGTGGCCGTTGGCAAGCCGGGGCTCATCACCGGCGACATGGTCATGCCCGGCGCCGCCGTGATCGACATCGGCATCAACCAGGTCGTTGGCGGCGGAAACCGCCCGCGCGTGGTGGGCGACGTGGACTTCGACTCCGTGCAGGAGGTGGCAGGCTGGATCACGCCCGTGCCCGGCGGCGTCGGTCCCATGACGGTGGCGATGCTGCTCACCAACATGGTCGAAGCGATCGAGCGCCAGAGGCGCCGCTACGAGGCGGCGATGCGGGCCCAGCCCCTGCCGTGAGTGCGTTTCACGAGCGAGACTTCGAATAATCGTCAGCCTGGCTTGAAGAGGCCAGCGACAGAAAGCTTAGACAGCAGAGGATTCGTGAAACATACCCGGTTGCCCCTCGTCTTCTTCCTTATCCTCGTCTTGGGCCTTGTCGCCAGCTTCCGTACCGAGAGCGCCAGCGCGGCGCCGGCCCAGGGCCTCGTCGTGGAGCAGGCGTGCGGCACGGACGGCCGGGTCGACGTCACGTTCTTCTGGACCTCGTCCCACACCGGCATCCAGTGGCTCGATCTGAGCCTGTACGACAACGACTTCGCCCCCGGCACGTTTCTGGGCGCGGGCTCGATGTCGCAGTCTCATCAGCTTCTACCGCTGGAATGGGCTGCTGCCGGGGCTGCCGCACTTCGCGCGCGTCAACACCTACGACGGGACGGCCTGGGCCGCTAGCAGCACGCTCCGCTTCACCACACTCGATTGCGGTGGCGGCAGCGCTCCCGTCAACTCCGACATGGCGGCGCTGCAGAGCCGGCTCCAGCAGCGCGTCGATGCGTCCGGTATCGATGCTGCCGTGGCAGTGACCGACCTGCAGACCGGCGAGACGGTCAGCGTCAACGGCGACGAGCCGCACCTCACGGGCTGCACGATCAACTTCTTCGTCCTGCTGCAGGTGGTGCGCGATCTGGAGGCCGGGCCGCTACCCCGAATCGGACGTCGGCAGCGTCATCGCCGCCACGATCTACAGCAGCAACCCGGTCACGGCGCATGAGCTGCTGCTCAAGACGGGCAACGGGGATCTGGGCGCCGCAATAAACAGCGTCAACAGCCTCATGCAGCAAATGGGCATGACGTCCAGCTTCTACGACCACCCGCCGGCCTATCCGCAGGAGTCGATCGCCGGCAGCAACGATTACTTCACGGCCAACGACCTGAACCGGGCGCTGACCGCCTTCTGGCAGGGACAGGTCACCTCGATTTCCTGGCGCGACTACCTGCTCGACAAGATGACGGGCGTGAAGCCGGGACTGCAGTACCTGATCCCCGCCGGCGTCGGCGACGGTGTCGTCAGTCACAAGAACGGCTTCTTTGTCGTGCCGAGCGGCTGGGTGGACAACGATGCGGGCATCGTCACGTTCCAGCGCGGCGGCAAGACGTACGCCTACGCGATCAGCTTCTTCACGCAGTTCGTGGGTACGAAGTACGCGGACATCCCCCTCGGGCAGGACGTTTCGTCTATGGTCTGGCAGTACTTCTCCGGTCGCTATCCCTGATCAGGCGGCGGCGATCGACTCCAGGGCTTCGCGCACTTCGGCGAGGTGCTTGCCGATCAGCAGGTCGTGGCGCATCGCGCGCTCGATGACGCCCTGCTTGTCGATGACGTAGGTGATGCGAGGACGGATAAGCGGCAGGATGCTGCGTACGTCGTACAGATCGGCGAGGCGCCCATCCGCGTCCGAGATCAGCGGGTACTCGAGACGGTGTTCGCGCTTGAACAACTCATGCGATGCGGGCGTGTCCTGGCTGACGCCGACGATGATCGCATCGAGCTCGCGCAGCGAGGCATAGCTGTCGCGAAAGCTGCAGGCCTGGCGCGTACAGCCGGCGGAAAAGTCCTTTGGATAGAAATAGAGGACGACGTTCTTCTGGCCGCGCTGCTCCGAGAGCCGGAACGTGGAGCCATCGTCCAGCGTAGCGTCGAAATCTGGCGCGATCGAGCCAACAGCAAGCATATGTACCTCCGCGGCGTGATCAGCGTGCCGTCAGGTACAGCTTACGCCTGCTGCTGGCTCGGTCGTCCATTCAGCGTGGACGCCTGTCCCTAGACGAAAGGCTTCACCACGAGGACGGGCGCCTTCGAGTTCTTGAGGACGGCGTCGGCGACGCGGCCGAATATGCCCGTCTTGGACGGCGTCGTCGAGGCGGACGTACCAAACGCCGAGATCACGATGAGGTCGGCGCCGATGTCATTCGCTACCTTTACGATCGTGTCGGCCGGCGCGCCCTCGGCGAGCTGAGTGCTGACCTGGAACGGCTTGCCGCTCAGCGACTGGCTGGCCTGCTGCAGGTAATGCTGTGCTTTTGCCCGCGCCTCGTCATACGCTTCGCGGGCCAGCATCTCGTCGGTCATCTCGTTGGCGTCCGCCGGGTCGGCCTGCTTCTTGCCGAACATCTCGTCGACGGTGGGCGTCACGCTGAGCAGGGTCAGCTTGCCCGACGCCAGGGCGGCGGCGTGCTCGAGGGCCTTGGCCGCGTGCTCGCTGCCGTCCAGGGGTACAAGAATCGATTCGTACATGCGCTCTACGTCCTTTCTCTAGGGCTCAACTGTACGACGACGACACGACTATGCGGGAGGGCCAAAGTGGCCCCTTTGTTAAGGGCCGAAGGGCTGTGGCGCGGATTTGGCAACGATCTGTCGTCAGTCGCATCGATGCCGGCTACAGGGCCGGGACCGCGCCGACCTCTCGGTGGGGCAGGAGGGCCTGGCACATGGGCGGATCGTCTGCCTCTAGCTCCTGGTAGATATTCGCCAGCTCCGCCTGCTTGCGGTTTCGGGAGGCAACGAAGTCGGAGAGGATGTTGAATCCGGTCTCCACCAGGTGGCGGCCCAGCCGCGGCGCCGGACAGAGCTCGAGAATCGGCTTGCGCCTGCCGTCGATGTCCTTGCCATACTCAGGCGGCCGATAGGCGAAGACGTCCGTGCTTTCGAGCGCATCCAGGTTGCGCCGCCAGCGCAGGAAGTCGAGGGCGGTGTAGTTCTCGCCCGTGAGGTTCTGTGGGTCCTGGAAGATGAGCAACGCCAGGTTGCTGCTGATCGTGGCCATCGCGTTGTTGAGGGCATTGCGCATGCGTTCGTCGCTGTGCATGTGCTCGTCGACGTACTGGCGCAGCAGCCGGATAGTGACGAAGCCGTACAGCATGATCGGCGTCATCTCCACCAGCATGCTGCGTCCGGAAGCGAAGAGCGACCGCAGCGCCTTCTCGTTCATGTGCTGGATGAGGCCGTCTTCCGCACGATGCGTGTTCTCGTAATAGTCGGGGTGGTTCGCCGCGAAGATGTAGTGCTGGTTGCTGCCGATCCGCGTGGTGAACTCGGGGAACTCAGCCACGGCCATACCGCGGATGTGCGGCTGGGTGACCTTGAATCGAAGGGGCTTGGTTGCTTTCTTGGCCATTGGTCAGCGTCCCGAATCGGAGTCTGGGCGGGATGATACCACGGCAAGCGCAGCGGACGCCTGAGCCGTTCGGCCCGTCAGTCGTCGGCCGCGATGCCCTGCAGCAACAAGTCGATGAGCTTCCCGCCCACCTCCTGATCGTGGAAGGGCTCTCGGCCCTCCAGCAGTGTGCGGACGAAGCCCGGGCCGATGAACATGGCGAATGCGAGGTCGACGTCGAGGTTCTGGCGCAGCTCGCCACGTTCGACGCCGCGGCGGAGGATTGCCACGATAGCGGACTTGCGCGGCTCGTAAAGGTTGGCCATGACGATTTCGAGCTGACGCGGGCTTGTCATGGTGAAGGCGATGAGCCGCGACAGCATCGCGGCAGAGAGCGTCTTGATACCGACGTTGTGGACCTGCTGCAGCAACGTGACCAGGTCGCTGCGCACGCTGCCCGTGTCCGGCACCTCGATGTCGCCGCTCAGGCGTCGCAGCGCGGCGGCCACGACCTCGTCCTGCGACGCCCAGCGCCGGTAGATCGTCGTCTTGCCGACGCAGGCGCGGTTGGCAATCGCCTCCATCGTGACGTTCTCGAGGCCATCGACCAGGAGCAGCTCCAACGCGGCATCGAGGATTGCGTTCTCCGCCTCGACGCTGCGGGGACGTCCCGGGCGCCGGTGCTGTTCGCCATCCGCGGCCGGCGGGTGAGGATGGTAGGCGGTCATTCGCCGACTCCCTCCGACAGAGCCAGCTCAAGCATCGGTTCCGCCTCCTCCGGGCTCTCGGCGCGCAGGTTCAGCTCGGGCTCACGATCGCGCGGCGGCAGGACGAAGAACGCGACCAGCGCCCCAGCCACCGCGAAGCCGACGCCGACCAGCAGCGTGATGCTCATCGCATCGACAAAGCTGGAGTGGGCGGCCTCCACCAGAGCGGCTCCCTGACTGCCACCGATCTGTGCGGCGACCTGCAGCGAAGCGCCGATCGAGTCGCGCGCCTCCGTGACGAGCGAGGCCGGAAGGCCGTTGGCAGCGGAGCTCATGTGGCTCGTGTAGATGCTGGAGAGGATGCTACCCAGGATCGCGACACCCAGCGCGCCACCGATCTGACGTGTGGTGTCGTTTACAGCGGAGCCAACACCGGCGCGGTCACGTGGCACCGCGCCCATGATCGAGTTTGTCGCGGGCGCCATGGCGATGCCCATGCCGAGGGAGAGGACGAGCATCGAGACGATGATGCGTTCGTAGCCACTCGAATCGGAGATGCCAGCCATGATCAACAGTCCGGCGGCGACGATCATCATGCCGGCCGCGACACACAGACGCGTGCCAATCATGGGCCGTAGCCGCGTGCTGAAGCTGGTGCCGAAGATCATGCCCAGCGCCACTGGCGCAGTGCGGATACCGGCCTCGAGCGCCGAGTAGCCGAGCACGAACTGCAGGTACTGAGTGATGAAGAAGAGGCTGCCGAACAGCGCGAAGAACACCAACGTAATCGCGAGGCTGGCGCCGGCGAAGCTGGGATTGCGGAACAGGCTCATGTTGAGCATCGGGTGCTGGTTGGTGAGCTCCCAGGTCACGAAGATAGCGAGCAATATGCTGGCCACGCCGAACGTGATCAGGGTGCCGTCCGCGGTCCAGCCTTTGTCGGGCGCCTGGATGATGGCGTAGAGCAAGATCGCCAGGCCGACGATCGATAGCAGGGCACCGACCGGATCCAGCGGCGCCTCGTTCGGATCGCGCGATTCGGGTATCAGGATGTAACCCGCGATCAGCGCCGTTGCGACGACGGGCAGGTTGACGAGGAAGACGGAGCCCCAGGCGAAGTGCTCGAGCAGCCAGCCGCCCAGGATCGGCCCAATCGGTATTGCCAGGCCGGCGGTTCCGGCCCAGATCGCAATCGCCTTGGCGCGCTCCGCAGGAGGGAAGGCGTTCGTCAGAATCGACAGCGTCGTCGGCATGATCAGCGCGCCGCCGACGCCCATCAGGCCGCGCATGGCGATCAGCTGATGGGTCGAGTGCGACATCGAGGCCATGAAGGAGCCGAAGGCGAAGATCGAGAGGCCGATGAACAGGGCTCGTTTGCGGCCGAACCGGTCACCCAGGGAGCCTGCCGTCAACAGCAGGCCGGCGAAGACGAGGACATATGCATCGACGATCCACTGCAACTCGCTGCCGGTTGCCGAAAGGTCACGCGCCAGGGTGGGCAGGGCGACGTTGAGGATCGTGTTGTCGAGGCCGATGATGACCAGGCTGAGGCAGAGGACGCCCAGCATCCACCACCGCTTTTCGTAGACTTCCATTTGCTGCTGAATCATCGGAGCCTCTCACACATTTCGCTACAACCTAGTAGCGAAATGATATCGACATCACTTACGAAACGCAACGGTATCGTAATCAAATATCCCGATGCGTCTATCGCCTGAGCGCATAGGCGGGCGACCGAGGCTTGGTGTAGGCGTGCCGGGCGAAGTACCTTATATACAAAGCTTTGCAATGCAGAGTTCGCCGAGGTAGCCGGTCCACGGAACGGATCGACCGGCCGAGTAGCTCCTCCAGGAGGCAATCCCCGTGCTCCCAGTCGATCTCGAGTCCTTTATCAAGACCGTCGGCTACATCGGCGTCTTCGTCATGATCTTTGCGGAATCCGGCCTCATGGTTGGGTTCTTTCTGCCGGGCGACAGCCTGCTGTTCACGGCCGGCTTCCTGGCCTCGCAGGGCAGGCTGGACATCGCAGTCCTGGCCATCGGCTGCTTCCTGGCCGCGGTTGCAGGCGACGCGGTCGGCTACACGTTTGGCCATCGTGTCGGCAGGCGCCTCTTCAAGCACGAGGAGTCGCGGTTCTTCAAGCGCAGTTATCTGGAAGAGGCGGAAGCGTTCTTCGACAAGCACGGCGGCAAGGCGATCTTCCTGGCGCGCTTCCTACCAATCGTGCGCACCTTCACGCCGATCGTCGCCGGTGTCAGCGCCATGTCGTACCGGCGGTTCGCGCTGTTCAACATCGCGGGTGCCTTCGCATGGGCCGTCGGCGTGAGCTTCGCTGGCTACGAGCTCGGCAACAACATTCCCGGCATTGACCGCTACTTGCTGCCGATCCTGGCCGTCGTCATCGTCCTGTCGTCGCTGCCCTCCGTCTTCCATCTCTGGCGGCGGCGCGCACGAACCCGCGTCTCGGTCCTGCCGCCGGAGGACGCGGCGTGAGCGAAGCAAGCGACAGCGGCGTCGAAGACCGTCTGGCGCGGCATGGCAAGGTTTCCTATCTCGAAATCCCGGCGCTCGATTTGGAGCAATCGGCGGCGTTCTACGAGCGCCTCTTCGGCTGGCAGGTCGAGCGGCGGGACGCGGAGCACGTCAACTTCTCGGATGTGAACGACGGCCTCATCGGTCACTGGATCCTCGGCCGGCCGATCTCGTCCGAGCCGGGCATCATTCCCTACATCTACGTCGACGGCGTCGATCGTGTCGTCGCGGCTGCAACGGCGGCAGGCGGCGCCGTCGTCAAGGCGCCGTACGCGGAGGGCAACCTCACGATTGCGACGCTGCGCGACCCCGCCGGCAACGTGATCGGCGTCTGGCAGGCGCCGTCCGCATAGAGACGCGTCAACCCTAACCTCCCCCACGATTTTCGGAGCGCGCTTCCGCCTTGACGGGTGAGAGTAAAGTCATGCTGTTCACATCACTGACTATTGGTTGCCTGAAACTGCGTTGACATGAACGATAGATCAGGGTAGTCTTACGTAAACGTCATAGTTGTGTGATGTGCTGGAGCTGCGGCTCCGCAACGATCACTGTTGGGGGATCGAAGCCTTCCTTGAAATCTAGGCTCTCCGGAATGGACCCGCGCTGGCTACCCTTGGTGGCCACAACCATCGGGTCCTTCATGTCGATCCTCGACTCGAACATCGTCAACATCGCGCTGCCGAAGATCCTCGAAGACTTCCACGCCAACCTGCAGAACGGCCAGCTGATCATCGCGTCGTATCTGATGGCGCTGGCTGTCGTCATCCCGCTCAGCGGGTTCCTGGGCGAACGCGTCGGTATGAAGCGCCTCTACATGATCACGCTGGGGCTGTTCACGCTGGGCTCTGTGCTTTGCGGCCTGGCGTGGAACGTGCAGAGCCTGATCTTCTTCCGCGTCATGCAGGGCCTTGGCGGCGGCATGCTGCAGCCGCTCGGCATGGCCATCGTCTTCACGATGATCACGCCCCTTGAGCGCCCCAAGTTCTTCGCGCTGCTAGGCATCCCGACGCTGCTCGCGCCGCTGATCGGTCCGTCTCTCGGCGGCTACATTATCGACCTGACGAGCTGGCGCATGGTCTTCCTCATCAATCTGCCGATCGGCCTGGCAGACATCTTCCTGAGCTACATCCTGCTCAAGGAGACGGAGATCAGGACCGACACGAAGCTCGACGCGCGTGGTTTCGCCTTCGCCGCCATTGCCTTCCCCTGCATTCTCATGGGCCTGACCCAGGGCTCGGAGCACGGCTGGACCTCACCTATCGTCCCCGTCCTGCTCATCCTCGGCACGGGCTCCTTCGGGCTGTTTATTCGCCAGGAGCTGCGTCACCACGACCCGATGCTGCAGCTGCGTCTCTACAAGGACTCGATGTTCCGCCTGGCGCAGGTCATCCAGTGGATCGGCTTCTTCTCGCTGTTTGGTCTCAACTTCCTCATGCCGCTCTTCCTGGAGCGCGTGCACGGCTACAGCGCCGCCGAAGCCGGCCGCATCCTGCTGCCGATGGGTGTCGGCGCCTTCCTGACGATGAACGCGGCCGGGCGCCTCTACAAGGTAATCGGGCCGCGACCGCTCTCGATCGCCGGGCTGCTCGTCATCGGCTCGATCACGTTCTTCTGGAGCACCGTCGATCAGAACACGGGGACGATTCCGCTGATGCTGCTCGTCACCGGGCGCGGTATCGGCCTCGGCCTCTTTGCCCAGACGATCCAGCTCGTCGCCTATAACACGGTGCCGCAGGGCCAGTTGCCTCGGGCCACGGCATTGGTCAACGTGGGTCAGCGCGTGGACGGCGCCCTCAGCACAGCCATCCTTACCACGGTCCTGATCGCGGGCCTTGGCATCGCCGGTGCGCCGGCGGGAGCATCGATTGGCGACGGTAGCGCGCCGGTGCCTGATATGGTGATCGCCTTCCACTGGGCGTTCCGCTTCCTCACCGTAATGAACCTGAGCGGCGCCGCGCTGTCCATATTCATCCACGACCGCGTGCTGGAGGAGTCGAAGGCCGGCAAGCGCACGGGCGAGACGCCGATCACGCCGACCGCAGAACAGCACGGCGGCGTTACGCGGCCGGAGCCGGCGCCCGCTATCGACCAGCCCGCGCCGCAGCACGCCGCGCTGGTTCGCCCGGAGATGACGCCGCTGACAGAGCAGAACTCCTCCACTCGCAGCGCCTAGGTTCCGTTCGCCGGTCGAGGCGTTCGTGGCCCGAATTCGTGTTATCGTCAATTTCGAGAAGCAGTGAGTAACGAACCACCGCGTCGAACCCGTCGTCTCGTGCGCGTCCTTGTCGTCCTCGGTGCAGTGCTGATCGCGCTGGGCGCCGGCGGTCTGGGCTACCTCGCGTTGCACGACAACGGCTCGTCGCCAACCCCTGAGGCGCTCATCACGGAGCCGACCGCGACCTTCATCCCGCCGACGCCGCTGCCCGAATCGACGCCCACGCCGGAGCCGAGCAGCGCCGACATCGCTCGCCTGCAGATACCCAACATCAAGGTCGATGCCAGCGTCGTCACCCTCGGCGTCGACGCTGACGGCGCCATGCAGGCGCCCGCGACGCCCACGGACGTCGGCTGGTACGACTTCTCGGCCCGCCCCGGCTTCACGGGCAACGCCGTGTTCGCCGGCCACGTCGACTATATCCATTACGGCCCAGCCGTGTTCTGGAACCTGCGCGACCTCAAGGCGGGCGATGAAGTCGACATAACATTGGTGGACGGCACCGTGTTCACGTACCGCGTCACGACGATCACGGCCTATGACGACGCCACGGCGCCGGTGCAGGAGATCGTCGGGCCGACCGATACGCCGACGATGACGCTGATCACCTGCTCAGGCGACTTCGACACCGCAACCCACAGCTACGACAAGCGCCTCGTCGTCCGCGCCGAGCGCGACATGACGGCGCTGGCAGAGGAGTAGCCCCGTACTTCGAGGCGTCAGTGCATGCGTGTCTGGTGCAGGTCGGCCTCGCTCATGCCGAAGTAGTGGCCGATCTCGTGGTAGACGACCTTCTGCACCTGGTCGGCGAGCGCCTCCTCCGGGAAGTCACGCAGGAGCGGTCCCCAGTAGATCGTGATCCGATCCGGCATCACGAAGTTGTAGCCGTCGCCCCTGCGGGTGAGCGGGATGCCCTCGTAGAGGCCGTAGAGGTGGCCCTGGCGCACGCGCAGCCGCTGGCTGTCGTCGAGCCCGACGTCGCGCCGCACGAAGAACTGCACGTTCTCGATCTTCTGGAAGTACTGCGCCGGCAGAGCTCGCAGCGCGTCGAGGACGTAGCCCTTGATCCGCTCCGCGATCTGCACTTCGGCCGCCTCTTGCGGCGAGAGGTCGTCGGGGAGCTCTTGAGGGAAGGTCATGCTCTATTCTGGGCGCTGGCCGTTTCGCGGCACAAGCGACGGAGCAGCAGGGCGTGAGCCTGCTTGACCAAATGTTCTGATCGGTGGCAGCATCGGGGTTGTCATGGAGTCGAACCCCGCTACCGCCGCGATGGAGATCGAACGGCTGCGTCAGGCCATCGCCGCGCTGGCCAACCCGGGCTGCTGTCGCGGCTTCGGCACGAGCACGTTCCAGGTGATGGGCCGCGACGGCACCGCCACCGGCGAGACCGTCACGTTGTGCAACGGCTGCGGCCGTGAGCTGAGCCACGACTTCCCCGGCGCCCAATAGTCGCCTCATCCACCCAGACAGTACTTTGCAGGGCTCGATCCTGCCTCTATAGTGGCCGCGATTGGTCGGCGGGTCATTGACCCGTTGGGCGCCGTAGCTTCGCAGGTGGGAGGGACGCTGTCATGAAAGGGATCGACATTCACGTGCACGCACCGACGCGGCCGGACTCGGGCCGCCAGGCGCAGAACCCGACGATGATGAAGTACTTCCGCGGCGAGCCGGTGCCGGACACGAAGGAAGGCGTCTACCAGTACTACAAGGACCGCGACCTCATGGCCGTGATCCTCGTCACCGGCCCGGTGACGGAGGACGGCGCGCCCAACCACAACGACTGGTCCGCCGAGATGCAGCGCGACTACCCGGAGCAGTTCATCGGCTTCGGCGGCGTCGACCCGAAGCAGGGGAAGATCGCCGTCAAAGAAGCGGTGCGCTGCGTGGAGGAGCTCGGCCTCAAGGGCTTCAAGTTCCATCCCATCACACAGACTTTCGAGGCGAACGACCCCGCCTACGCCGAGCTGTGGGGCACGATCAGCGACCTCGGCGTGCCCGCGCTGTTCCACACGGGGCAGACGGGCGTCGGCGCCGGCACGCCCGGGCAAAACGGCATCAAGAACAAGTTCGGCCGGCCGTACCCCTACTTCGACGACCTCGCGGCCGACTTCCCCAACCTGCAGATCGTCATGGCCCATCCGTCCTTCCCGTGGGTGGACGAGCAGCTCTCCATCCTCAGCGTGAAGACCAACGTCTGGATGGACCTCAGCGGCTGGTCGCCGAAGTACTTCAGCCCCAACCTGATCCAGTACGCGAACACGCTGATCAAGGACAAGGTGCTCTTCGGCAGCGACTTCCCCGTCTTCTCACCGGACCGCTGGCTGCGCGACTGGGAAGACGTCCCCTTCCGCGACGAGGTGCGCCCCAAGATCCTCCTCGAGAACGCCAAGCGCCTCCTCAAGCTGGAGACGGCGGAGGGTTGAGCAGCGCCGGGGCAGGTGCTCAGGAATCCTAAGTACGTCCCGAGGTTGACCTGAGACCTGCGTGCGGCGAGCTAGGCCTCGCCGGCGAAGGCCTTGCCAGGGCGCTGGTCAGGTCGCCCACCGCGAGCCGCGCGGCGTCTACCTCGGCGGTCTGCCCGAGGAAGCCATGAACCAGGCCGTCGTACCGTTTCATCTCGACAGGCACGCCTGCCTCCTTGAGCCGGGCCGCGTATGCCTCACCCTCGTCTCGCAGCGGATCGAGTTGAAGACCGGCGGGCCCGGTGGGCAGAGCAGGGTGACACCGTCGGCTAGGCGAACGCTGCGAGCCCCGGTCTCTGCTGGCAGCCCTAACAGGTACTCGCTAAATACCGCGGCTTCGCTCGTTTCGACGAGTTTCGCGAGCTCAGTCGAACCAAGACCATCATTCACGAAGTTACCTTCTACCCTGATTCTCGGTGGACCGAGGGAGACTTCAGGTACCAACGCCCGACCTGGACCTTCCGTTCAATCATTAGGGAACGAGACGCCTCGTCCGCTAGGAGTTCACTTACATCTCGTAGCTGGGCGGCGGCGTGAATCCTCCTATCACTTCGGAGAGCAGGCCGGCAAAGTGAATTGGGGTGCGGTCCTCGAGGTACGGCCCAACAATCTGGACGCCGGCAGGCAGACCATTGCTGGCGGGGCCGACAGGTGCTGATGTCGCTGGCAGATAGGCCATCGTAATAATCCCAACCCAGGCCAACTGATCGGTATAAAGCTGCGGCGCGCCGTTGACCAACATGGTCCTTGTTCTCTGGGGGCGGCTGTGATCGTGCTTGAGTGCGGTCACCTGCGTCACGGGCATGAGCATTACGTCGTAATCCTGAAAGAACCTTCCCCATGCTTCCTTCATCTGGAGGCGCTTCTCGTTGAGCCGTTGCCAGGTCCGGTGGCGCAGAGCCCCGTTGTGAGCCTGGGATGGTCCGCCCCTCTCGGTTTCCATGGCGAGGGCATCCTCCTCCTCGGCACGGCGAGGGAATGCTTCGTCCGAGATGCCGCGGGCCGCCGTGGCGGAGGCAAGCAGCGAGTTATAGATGCGGTACGCCTCCACGATGTCGCCGATCTCCGGCCGAGCCTTCTCGTCGACGCTGGCGCCGGCTTTGCGCAGTGCTTCGATCGTCGCATGCAGGCACTCGAGCACGGCCGAGTCCACCGGATAAGCGGGATCGTCGAGCCAGGCTGCGATTCTGTAGTCACGCAGCATCTGATGCCGCGGAGGCGGCAGCTCGACCCGCCACGCGACACGCTGATCCAGCTCCGGACAGACAAGGATGCTCATCGCCAGCTCCAGGTCCTGCGCACTGCGTGCTATCGGCCCAGCGACACTCAGGTCGTTCACGGCCAGGCCCGGCGGTACAGGTCTTCGCCGCGGCACGATGCCAAACGTCGGTTTGTGGCCGTAGATGCCGGAGTAGTGTGCGGGACTGCGAATCGAACCGCCGATGTCGCTGCCCAGTTCGAGGCCGCACAGCCCGGCTGCAATAGCTGCGGCCGCTCCCCCCGAAGAGCCACCCGGCGAGCGCTGGAGGTCCCATGGATTGTTGGTCGTACCGTACACATCGTTATAGGTCTGGGCATCGAGGCCGTTGAGCGGGCTGTTAGTAACGCCGAAGATGACTGCCCCGGCGTCTCGCAGCAGTTGCACCGACGGTGAATCAACGGTGGCGATGCGCTCGGCGTGTTGTGGATCGCCCGCCGTCCAGCGAAACCCTTCGACCTCGAAGAGCTCCTTAATCGTCATGGGCAAGCCGTGCAAAGGTCCCCAGCTCTGTCCGCGAGCGCTGGCGGCGTCGGCCGCGGAGGCGCGCGCCAGAGCCTCGTCTGCCTTCAGATGAACAACCGCATTTAGCTGCGGGTTGTAGCCCTCGACGCGCGCCAGATAGTGCTCGAGCAGTTCACGCGAGCTCAACTCGCGTGAACGCAGGGCTTGCAGCAGATCGGTGGCGGATCGAAACGCGAGTGAATCCATGGCTCCTCCATCGACAAATCCGATCCGGCATCGGATCGACACAATGCAAGACGAATTCTAATGCGCTGAATTCCGGATGCAGCACAGCCATGATGCTCTCCTGGCGGCGGGATGCATTTTCGGTGTGATGCTATTGCACGAGTCGTGCCAGTACTCTGGACGGCAATACCCCGCCCATGCCCGTCGCTCTGCCTTGTCCTCGCTTCCATATAGCTTCTGTCGGGGGATTCCAAAGGCCTCGAAATTGCGCGACGCTATCATGGTGGCAAAGCCCGAAGCGCCTGCCTCTAGCCGGCGCCACAGGAGCGAGGCGGCATTCTAAGCGGAAGAACCGCTTTGCTCCGTGAATGTCACGCGGCCCCGCTTGCCTGGTTGCCGTCGACCGTGGGGCTGATAACGAGCCCGCCACGCGATTTGGAGCGAGACATGACATTGGAGATTCGGAACCTGAACGTGGAGGAGATCGCGACTGCGGAGCTGCTAACCGCGCAGGCTTTCGGCTCTGAGCGCCGACACAACATTGAGGAGGCGGCCGAGCGATCGAGGCTGCTCTTCCCGCCGGAGTGGTACCTCGGCGCGTTCGAGGACGGCGAGCTGACGTCGGTGATGCGCGTTATCCCGGAGGAGATGTACCTTAACGGCGGCAGGCTAGGCTTCGGCGCCGTAAGCCCGGTCGCAAACTCGCCGCTGCATCGGCGCAAGGGCCACAGCGGTGCCATGCTGCGGCGGTCGCTGGAGCAGATGCGAGAGCGTGGCCAGGTGCTCTCCGGTCTCTACACGCCACATCCAGCGTTCTACCGCCACTACGGGTGGGAGATCGCATCTGAGTGGCGCACCCATGTATTCAAGCCGAAGGACTTCGCGCTGCTTGAGACGCCGTCCCATGGCGGCCGCTTCAGCTTCCTGCCGGTGGACGAATGGCGTAGTTTGCAGCCTCTCCACGACGCCCTGGCAGCGCGGGCCAACGGGTCGTTGCGCCGGTCGGAGACCTGGTGGCGCACATACGTTGCCGACACCCCTTGGCGGCCGGGCACGGACGTGGTCTTGTGGCAGACGGACGCAGGCGTGCCTGAAGGCTACGCGGTTTACCAGCAGCCGAGCAGTCCCGGAATTGACCACCCAACCACGAATGTCTATGTCCGGGAGCTTGTCGCGAACTCGCGCGATGCATACCTCAATCTCCTTACGTTTTTTGGCCGCCACGACATCCACAACGAGATCATGATCCAGCTGCCGCCGGACGACCCTTTCCCGCTGCTTTTCCGAGATGTAGAAAAGCTAAGGACGATGGAGGGCTTCGCAGTGCTGCTGCGCGTCATCGACTTCCAGGCCGCGATGCAGGCGCGGCGGCCAGCTCACCGCGATGACGTGGTGGAGCTGACGCTGCGCCTCACGGACGACAGCGCGCCCTGGAACGAGGGTATCTGGCGCATTGGCGTGGGCGAGGGCCGATCGTGGGCGGAGCGCGCGCAAGGCGAGGCGGAGCTGACCCTGTCGGCGCGGGTCCTGGCGCCGCTGTTCAACGGCTACCTCACGCCCGCGAAAGCCTTCGACGCCGGCCTGCTCGACGCCACGAGCCCTGATGTGTTGAAGCGCGCTTCGCGCATCTTCGGCGTGACTCGCCAGCCCTTCTTCCGCGATCATTTCTAGCCGCAGCCGTCGATTTCATGGCAAGAAACGCCTTTGTAGTGGCTGGAATCGGGCCTACACCCTCAGCTCGTAGACGTGCTCCTCGCCACATACGTCATCGACCCGAGAGTCAAATACGCCCGAAGGCGAGTTGGGCAGCCATAGCCAGCGAAGGCGGATTCTCCAGCAAAATTGATACGAGAAAACGCCGGACAATGCCCCGCCCGTCGCCCAGCCGACAGATTCGCGGTCCGTGAGGTCTTCTTCGTCCACGTGCCAATCGTGACCCACAAAGGCGCACCCTCAAAGGCACCCGGTCACAGGTGACACTATGGCTGCGTCGTGTAGGTTGACGGAGTCAGTGTCTCGCTGAAGATCGCGCTACGAGACGCGCTCGATGACCGCGGCAATTCCCTGTCCTCCCCCAATACACATCGTCTCGAGGGCAAGGTGGGCGTCTCGCCGCTCCATCTCGTGCAGCAGTGTTGCCATGATGCGCCCACCGGTCGCGCCGATGGGATGGCCTATGGAGATGCCCGAGCCGTTGACATTGAGGCGATCGAAGTCGCGCTCGTTGAAGCCCCATTCCCGCGTCACGGCGAGAACCTGCGCCGCGAAAGCCTCGTTCAGCTCGATGAGATCGAAATCCTCCAGGTTCAGGCCCAGGCGGCTCAGCACCTTCTTGGCTGCGGGGACCGGTCCAAGCCCCATGTAAGCCGGGTGCACGCCCGCGGTCGCCCAGCCTCGCAACACTCCCATCGGCTTCAGGCCGAGCGCCGCCGCCTTTTCTGGAGTCGTGACGATGCAGCAAGCAGCGGCATCGTTCTCACCGCTTGCATTGCCAGCCGTGACCGTAGCCTCGGGGTCCTGACGTAGGCGGACGGGCCGTAGAGCGCCAAGCCGCTCAAGTGAGGTGTCGGCGCGAGGGTGTTCGTCTCGGTCGACGATTGTCTCGCCCTGGCGGGTCTGTATCGTCACCGGAACGATCTCGGCGTCGAAGCGGCCGGCGTCCCAAGCGGCGACCGCTCGCTGGTGAGACCGCAAGGCGAGCTCGTCTTGCTCTTCGCGCGAAATCTTGTATTGGCGCCGCAGGTTCTCCGCCGTCTCCAGCATTCCGCCCTCGACCGGGTACGTCGCGCTACCGGCTGTGACTCGGCCGCGGTCGAGACGGTCCATCAGCGTGATGTTCCCTCGGTTTGGACCCGAACGCAGGCCAGTCGCGTAAAACTCGACGTTACTCATGCTTTCGACGCCGCCAGCCAGCACGACATCCGCGACCTCAGTCTGAACCTCCATGGCAGCGAGACAGATGGCCTGTAAGCCAGAGCCACAGCGACGGTCGACCTGCGTACCGGTCACCTCCACTGGCAGCCCAGCCCGCAGCACAGCCGTCCGGCCAATCGCTGGCGATTCGCCCGAGGGGTAGCCCTGCCCGAGGATGCAGTCGTCGACTTGGGCCGCATCGATGCCCGAGCGCTGCACGACAGCTTCGATTACGGTGCTTGCGAGTGTCTCAGCATCGACGTCTTTGAGGGCGCCTCCATACCGTCCGACTGGTGTGCGAAGTGGCATGCAAATCACGGCGTCTCTCAACGTAGCCCTCCTGCATGGAAATCGTGCGTGGAGATTACATTCGGGAGCGTCTGACGAACAAGGGACTCTCAATCAGTCCTTCAATGCCTTCCGGCGCCGTGTATCCGATGTCGACGAAAGACTGTGGTTGCGTCCCGAAGGGGCTAAGTGCAGTGCTCCCGGAAGCGGGCTGGACTCCTTAGTGGCTGGTGGAAGGGGCACTATGGCCAGACGCTGAAACCCGCGTCTGAGACTCCTCGTCTAAAAATCCCACTCCTCGAACAAGCCAACGCGGTTGGCGTAAGTGGTGATCGTGCTCCCTTCCTGGACCGATGACCTGATCGTCCGGACCTGTCGGAAAGTACGACCCGGTTACTGTGTCGTCACCCCCAACTGATCGGGTAATCGAATTGACGGGGGCCTTACCTCAGCCTAAGCTGGCCCCATCTTTCCACCTTGCGATAGATGATTCCACTTCTGACTCGGAGCAGGAACCTGAAACACTTTGGCTACGAAGAGAGCATCCGGGCTGCGGTCGGTCAAGTGCTCTACGAAGTCGATGCGGCGAAGCGAATCGCCTTCATCACTCTCAATCGGCCCGAGAAGCGGAACGCGCTTAGCGTCCCGATGCGGGCGCGCCTTGCCAGTCTCATCGTGGCCGCCAACGAGGAACGGGCCGCTAAGGCCATCGTCTTGCGTGGTGCCGGACCCTGTTTCTGCGCAGGTGACGAGCTCAATGAGGACTGGGGGCAGCGCAAGCCGGGCGAACGGCGCCATTCGATTACCCATACCTTTCGTTACAGCGACACCATGGTTCACGGTCGTACCGGCTTCGGACAGGCCATCGCTCGGTCGGCGAAACCAGTCGTGGCCCGCGTGCACGGATACTGTTATGGCGCTGCCTTCGGCCTCATTGCAACGAACGCTGACATCGTTGTTGCCACCCCGGATGCCCAGATCGGTTCGCCACACAGCCGCTACCTCGGCGCGAGGCCGCCGAGCGCACGTCAAATGCGCATTCTCGGTTCGAAGTTATCGACACGCCTCGGGTTCACCGGCACGCCAATCTCCGGAGCAGAAGCGTACCGAATCGGCTTTGTGCATGCCCTGGCGCCCTTCGAGAAACTCGACGACCTCGTGCTCGAGGTGTGCCATGACATCACGAGCCAGCCCATGGAGCAGATCCTCGCACTGAAAGCCCGCCTGCGCGCATTCGAGTCAGTAACAGGCACGCTCATGGAAACGATGCCGGGCGCCAGCATGACCCATCTGCTGCGCCGCGACGACGACGAGCAGGATTTCTGGACTATGGCCCGTGAGACCGGCGTCAGCGGAGCGCTTGCCAGGGATCGGTCGCGCAAAGGGGTCGTTGACCCCCGCCTTTCCTCCACGGCGGAGTCGAAGGAATGAACCGTTTCCCGGTCTCGATAACGGAGAAGGTCGCGGAGATCCACCTGCCAGACCTCGGTCTCCTCTCTCGCCACGACATCGACGTCGCGATCGAGCTTCGCGACGCCGTCTACGACACGGCGGATGAGGACGATGTCAAAGCAATCGTCTTCATCGGTGACCACCCGTTTTGCGCTCGGGGAGCAAACGGCACGTCGTCGATGGATACCCACGACTCGTACACCCGCGGCTATGAGGCGTTCGTTGGCGGCGCCGGCGTGTTTCAGCAGATTACCTACTGCAAGAAGGTCACCATTGCGGCGGTCAGCGGCGAATGTGCCGACGCGGGCTGCCTGATTGCGCTTTGCAGCGACTTCACGGTTGCGGCGGAAGACGCCATCTTCTGGCCGCCCTTTGCCACGATGCCCGAAGCCAACTTTGCTTTGGCCACATTTGTCATGCGACTCAATCGAACGACCGCGTGGAGTCTGCGAAACAGAGGCCTTACTGCGGCAGAGGCACTCGATCAGGGACTGATTAACGAAGTCGTTCCCGTTGACCGGCTCCATGCTCGCGCCGTGGAGATCGCGCGGGAGGTGGCCAAACGCCCGCTCGACGGCATCACGGTTTCTAAGCTGGCCTTCCAGACGTTTCTCGATTCTCGCGGCGTCGATAAGGACTTTGAGATTGGCGCCCTGGCCGCGCAGGCAGGCTCTCTGCGCAGCCGCGCTGGAGACGTCCAATGAGCGGGCGAATCTGGAGCACCGTGGACGAATCGGCTCGCGTGGGCTGGCTCCGTTGGTCCAATCCCGAGGCCAGTAATGCCTTCTCAAACGCAATGGCGGCTGAGCTTTCGGAGGCGCTGACCATCCTTGAATCTAACGATCGGGTCGTCTCCATCGTGTTGACGTCGGAAGGCAGTGATCTGACGTCCGGCTTCGATGCCGGCGAAGCCTATGAGGTTTACCGATCGATGCCCGGCGGTGCCGGCGGCAGGGTGCCGAGTCAGCGGTCTCGCCTCCGCGCCCATGACGTCTGGTGGGGACCGACCGGCTTCTTCTCTCGTGTAGCGAACTGCTCAAAAGCCACGATCCTCGCAGCGCACGGCAAATCTTACGGCCCCGGTCTCTACCTGGCGACGTTCTGCACCGTCGTCATCTGTGCCGACGACACGCGTTTTGCTCACCCGCGCTGGAACCTGGTCGGGGTCGACGGCGACGTTGCTATGCTGATTGAGGCGATTGGTCTGAAGCGGGCCCGCGAGGTCGCCTACCTCGGCAAGGTGATCACGGCGCAGGAAGCACTCGACTGGAACCTCGTGGACGCGGTCACGACTCGTGCGGGTTTAGAGGATGCGGCCCTCGAAATCGCCGGTAACTGCGCTTCGCTGCTCAAAGACGGCGTCGTGACCGGCGCCTACTTCCGAAACATCACCAACAACGTGTTGGGCATGGCAGGCGGTTTTGCGGCTGCTATTCAGTTGGGAGCTCTTGCCAGCAACATCCACTATCGTGAGGGAGAGTTCAACTTCCTGCGCGAGCGTCGCGATCACGGCGTCGAAGAGGCGTTGCGGCTGGCAGACGAATACTTCGCCCCCTCCCCAACCGAGAGCGACGGCTAGCAAGACATCTACCCAGGAGACCTATCGATGGATGGAAGTCATGGCCCCCTTGTCGGCGTTCGAGTCGTCGACCTGGGCCGCTTTGTGCAGGGACCGATGGCAGCGGTGCTCCTCGCCGACATGGGAGCGACGGTAACCAAGGTAGAGATCCCGGAGATCGGCGAGCTGGGCCGGCGCGTTCAGTTGCATGAGGACGGCTTTTCAGGCTCATTCGAGGCACTCAACCGCGGCAAGCGGTCGCTCACTTGCAACTTGAAGTCCGATCAGGGCCGCGAGGTCCTGGAGCGGCTGATCCGTTCCAGCGATGTCCTCATCGAGAACTTCATGCCGGGAACCATGGAAGAGTTCGGCCTCGGGTACGAGAGTGTGCACGCCATCAACCCTGGGCTCGTCTACGGTTCGGGGTCCGGGTACGGCCCCTTTGGTCCCAACAGCTCGCGGCCTATGTTTGACCAGGTTGGCCAGGGGGTTGCCGGATTCATGGATTACCAGCGATCCGACGATGGCGAGCCCCGCGTGCCGATGGCCCTGGCGGATCCGAGCGGCGGGGTGTTCCTCGCCCTTGCAATCGTCTCTGCACTCTACAGCCGGAACCAGACCGGCGAAGGTCAGCACGTCTCCGCATCGCTCATCGGTTCCTGCATAAAGCTCGCCAGCCCCAGGATCACCACGGCACTCCACGCGGGCCGGGTGGAATACCCGAAGCGAAGGAGCCATTCGACGGCAGGACAGTTCCTGTGTCGTGATGGGAAGTGGCTCGTTATCGCCGCGAACGACCAGCCAATGTGGTTGCGTCTCTGCTCGGTGCTGGGCCGCGAAGACCTCACGCGGGAGCACAACTACCGTCACGGCCGCGCGCGCACCGAGAACTATATCGAGCTGGAGGCCACCCTCGAGAAGGAGTTCCTCAAGCGCGACCGTGACGACTGGGTGGAGCGCCTGCGCGCGGCGAACGTACCCTCAGGCCCCATCAACTCCTACGTCGACCTGGAGCAGGATCCGGACGTTCTGGCCAACGATTACATCATCACTCGCACCCATCCCAAATTCGGCGAGGTGAAACTCGTAGGAAGCGCGATGTACTTCAGCGACACCCCTGTAGAAATCCCTGCCGAGGCGCCCGAGCTGGGCGCGCACACACCCGAAGTCCTCCGGGAGCTTGGATACTCCGACGAGGAAATAGCGGAGCTAGTGATCGCCGGTGCCGTATGACCTCCTGACCGGCCTGCGCGTGCTGGACCTTTCGGCGACCATCGCCGCGGCATACTGCGGGCGGCTGCTGGCGGACGCGGGCGCAACCGTTCGCGTCGCCGATCGCGCCATCGAAACGGATCCAAAGAACGAAGCCTTCGAGGACTACCTGGCAGCGGGCAAACTGGCGATCGACAAGATCGCGCTGCGAACGGCCTCCCCCGAACAGCTGAACGAGGCCCTCAACGACTACGACCTCGTCATTTCGCGAGATCGAAGTCCCTGTCACCGCGATCAGACTGGGCGCGATGCCTACGGTGCGATCCACAGTCGGCAGTAGCGAGCCTCCGCGAAATGTTTCTGGCCCAAGCAAGCGCTTGCCGCTCGAGGGCATTCGGGTCGCCGACTTCAGCTGGGTGATCGCCGGGCCCGCTTGGCGCTGCTCACCTGAACCGTCTGGTAGTGTGCTCTTCACCAGAAGGTCGTAGGGCAGTGCCTATCCAGAAACACTCCCAGCAAGCCGAATGTCGCTGAACGAGCGCCAGAACAGTCGTACTTCCATGTTCGCGGCCATGGAGGTCACCGGATATCCCCGCCTCTGGGCAGTCGGGCTGCTAATCAACCTCAGCCGCTGGATCACACTCTTTCTCGCCAGTTACCTGGCGAACGAGCTTACCCATTCCGTCTTCCTCGTGCAGTTGGTTGGCGCATGTGTCTTCGCTCCACTCTTTGCTGGCGGCCTTGTCGCAGGCGTTGTCACTGACCGGTTGGATCGCCAACGCGTGATACTGGCTATCCATTGTCTCCTCCTACCCACGTCACTCGTCATGGCATGGCTCAACCTGACTGGCCGCATAGAGGTCTGGATGGTCTATCCCTTCGTTGTTCTCGTGGGCACCAGCCATCTCATTGACATGACCACCCGTCGCGCACTGGTCTACGACTGTGTGGGCTCAGACTTGGTGACGAATGCTATGGCCCTGGAATCAATTGCCAGAACGGCCGGGGCAGTTGTGGGAGGCCTCGTGGCTGGCGCGGTCATCAGTGCCCTCGGAATTGGCGAGGTCTTCCTCGTCATCACATTCTTGTACTGCCTGTCCACTGCGATGGTGTTGGGACTTAGCTCCGCACCGAGCGCGCCTCAGGCTGCGGAATCCCCCAGCTTTGTCAGAGAGCTAACCTCCGGGCTCCGATATGTCAGAAGCCAGCGACCGCTCCTCAGCATCCTGGGAGTCACTATCCTGATCAATGTCTTCTACTTTCCGTTCCAGCCGATGCTGCCCATTTTCGGCGACCGCCTCGGCGTCAGTGCTTTCTGGGCTGGCTTGCTGCTGAGCGCCCATGGACTCGGTTCAGCGGCAGGTGCCTCCGTCATCGCGAACGGACCCAATCTCAGGAAGGGCGCGATCTATACGGGTGGCTCTGCGGTCGCGCTGGCCTTCTTATTCCTCTTCGCCGCCGTGAGTTGGTATCCAATCGCAGTGCTGTCGCTACTTGCCGCCGGCTTTGCTATCGCCGGGTTTGGAACGATGCAAAGCGTCCTCGTCATGGTGACGTCAGATGATGCTATGCGGGGTCGAGCGATGGGAATACTGAGCATGAGTATTGGAGTCCTACCATTCTCGACGTTGCTCCTGGGTGCCCTCGCGAGCGTAGTTGGTCCGGCTGCAGGCGTCATGATCAACGCGTCGATTGGTCTCTTAGCGTTGATGGCGTTCTCCCTCCGGCGTCCGGAGGCCCATCGTTTGCCCTGACACGATGACTCAATCGTGCGATCTCCCTGGCAACGATGATTTGACCTGGCGTAGCTGACGGGCTCTAATCTCGCCGTAAGGACATCCTGCCAAGACGCGCCTCACAAGAGGAGGGCATATGCTCCAACGGCACCAGGTGGTCATCGTAGGAGGAGGCCCGGTCGGCCTAGCGCTCGCTGTCGAATTGGGTCAGCGTGGAGTGTCCTGTGTGCTCATCGAACAGCACCTTGAACCGCAACGCATACCCAAAGGCCAGAACCTCACGAACCGGTCACTAGAGCATTTCTACTTCTGGAACTGTGTTCAGGAGCTTCGCGCGGCGCGTGTCATGCCACCCGGCTACCCAATCGGCGGCGTGACTGCGTATAGAAACCTCATGAGTGAATACTGGTACGCCGCGCCCAACGCCATCGGTCGTGAAGCTGCGAGCCCCTTCTACTTTCAGGCCAACGAACGTTTACCCCAGTACCTAACAGAAGAAGTCCTCAGGAGGCGGGTTGCGCAGCTCCCCAACGTGGAGTGTCGATTTGGTTGGATGGCTGAAGACGTGGCGCAGGAGGACGAGCGCGTAAGCGTCGGCGTCGTCGACAGAGAGCGCGGGATACGCGAGGCACTCCAGGCCGACTACGTAGTCGGCTGCGACGGCACCCGGTCCCATGTGCGTGAGATCGCTGGCATAGGACAAACTGGAGCACCGCTGGACAGGAAGATGGTCTTGACCGTGTTTCGCTCACACCAGCTCCACTCCTATCTCGAACGCTTCCCCCAATGCACTACCTTCCGCGTGCTGGACCCGAACCAGAAGGGCTACTGGAGATTCTTTGGCCGCATCGACGTGGGAGAGGGGTTCTTCTTCCACGCACCGGTGCCAGAAGACGCGCAAATAGGTGATTTTGATCTTCAAGGTCTTCTGGAAGAGGCTGCTGGCATCTCCTTCGAGGCGGAATTCGACTACGTCGGGTTCTGGGATCTTCGGATCACGGTTGCCGACACCTACCGCAACGGCCGCATCTTCATCGCTGGTGACGCTTGCCATTCTCATCCTCCCTACGGCGCCTTCGGCCTCAACACCGGCCTCGAAGACGTGAGAAATCTCGGCTGGAAGCTGGCGGCAAGGTTGGAGGGCTGGGGCACGGATGCGCTGCTTGACTCGTACACAGAGGAACGTCGACCTGTTTTCATCGATACCGGGGAGAGCATGATCCGTGGCCGAATCGAGAGTGACCGGGCCTTTCTGGAGCGCTACAGCCCAGAAAAGGACCCTGAGGAATTCGAGGACGCCTGGAAGCAGCTCGGTTCTCAAAGCTCCCGCATTTCCTACGAGCCGAACTACGAAGGTTCCTCCATCGTGTCGGGACCGCCAGGCTCGGTCTGTGGTGTCCAAGGAACCCACACTTTCACTGCCAGAGCTGGGCATCATCTGGCGCCCGCTCCCTTATCGTCAGGCCGCAACGTCTTCGAAGATGCTGGCTCTGGATTCACATTGATGGCGCTGGGAGCCGACGATGCAGACTTGGCACGGTTCATTGCGTCTGCGAATGAGCTGGTTGTCCCCCTTGAGGTCTTAAGAGACACGTTTGAGCAGGAGCGGCGGTTATATGAATGGCCCCTGATACTGGTTAGGCCCGATCAATTCATCGCCTGGGCTGGTGCGTCGATGCCAGCAGACCCAAGTAGTCTGCTCCGCCGAGCGGTTGGCAGACATTGATGTCGGAAAAGCGTTGATACGAGCGAAGCAGCCTTCAAGGCAATCTGGTGTGGGCCGCTTCAGGAGAGAGCCATGATTTACGAGATTCGCACCTACACGCTTCGGCCACGGTCGACAACTGAGGTGGAGAAGCGCTTCGCAGAGGCTTATTCAGCCCGCGAGAAATATTCTCGGTTGGCTGGATTCTTCCACACTGACTTTGGCCCTCTTAACGAGGTCGTCATGATTTGGCCGTATGAGGACCTCGGTGAGCGCGCTCGCATTCGACAAGAAGCAAGCATGGAACCCGGGTGGCCGCCAGCACTAGGTGAATTCGTGATCAATCAGAAGGTTGAGATCGTGGTTCCTTTCGAGTTCGTTCCGGGCTGGAGGCCAGGAGCAGATGGGCCTTTCTATGAGCTGCGCCAGTACTCGTTCAAGCCAGGCAGCCTGGGCGCGATTAAGAAGAACTGGGAAGCTTCCTTGCCAGATCGGATGAAGTTCTCAACACCTGCGCTCATTGGCAGCGTCGAGATCGGGCCGACAGCGAATAGCTTCGTCCATCTGTGGCCGTACAAGACCCTGGCGGAAAGAGATCGCGCTCGAGCAGAAGCTTCTGCTTCCGGTAAGTGGCCGCCGGCAGGCGGTGCCGATTTCTACCTTGCGCAATCCAACAAGCTTCTCCTGCCCGCCTCCGTTTCACCAGCCCAGTAGTGAGAGTCGCGGTGCGACCAGGCGCCCGCGCCTATCGTGACACTACGAGTTGATCGTGTGTCTTGCCAACGGCCCCTATCGGCTGTCGTCAGCGAGTCTTCTCCCGTAGGAACTTCCCGATTCGCACTGTAGCCTCAGCTGCTTCGGGAGTGCCCAGCATGAGCGGGTAGACGTGAGGGAGGCCCTCGCCGACCTCTAAGTGAACTTCGACACCAGCTGCGGCCGCTGCGTCGGCCAGGCGTTGCGAATCACTCAGCAGCAGGTCGGCCGTTCCAACTTGCACGAGCATCGGCGGAAGGCCGGACAACGACGCGAAAAGCGGTGACGCCAGCGGCGTCTTTGGGTTGGCACCCGCAAGGTAGTCGGAAGCCAACTGTCGCAGTAAGGCGGGAGTAGAGATTGGATCCTGATCGACGCGATCGGTCATGGAAGCTCCTGAACTGGTGAGATCCACGGTCGGGGACATCAGCACGACGGCCGCAGGCAATGCGTCCCCGGCGTCACGTGTAGCGACGAGAAGCGAAACGGTGAGACCTCCGCCGGCCGAATCGCCGGCCACGGCAATCGATTGTGCACTCAACCGCTGGTCGGTGCGTAGCCACCGCCATGCGGCGCGAGCGTCGTCAATGGCCGCCGGGAAGGGATGCTCGGGGGCCAGTCGATACTCAGGAAAGAGCACCCGCAACCCGCTGGCCCGTCCCAGCCTGGCAGCCAGTTCCCCGTCGCTGCGAAGCGAGCCGAACTGAAAACCGCCACCGTGCAGGAAAAGGAGCACCCGGTCGCCTTTGGCCCCCGGGGCGTCAAGCCAGTGCGCTGGTACGCCGCCGGCGTTCACCTCGTTGACCAGTACGTCGTCGGGGATCGGATGGATTGCCCCGGCGGGGGCGAAGCCGGCACGAGCCTCCTCCACCGTCGCGGGAGCGCGCCGATGGTCAGCCTTCTGCCGATCTCGCAATAGGGCCAGCACATCCTGCATTGCCTCACTGGGCACCCGCCACCTCCTGGACTGAACTCACGATGATCGCCAGCCACTGCACGCAAGCGCGGCCGTATTTTGCCTTGGAGGAAAGGCCGCACTGGGCAACGACACCTTCCTAATAGGCGTCGGGCTCTGAATCTGGAAACACTTCGCGCAGGCGACCGGTCCCGAGGTCGTAGATGAACCCTCTGACGGGAACCTCCGGGGAGATCCATGGATGTGACCTGGCCTTCTGGATCTGCTCTTTGGTGTCTTCTTCAACGTCGGTGAAGCTGTAGAACCTGGCTGGCGCAATCGTTGCCGTTCCAGTCTCCTTACGGAGCCGGTCTTGCAGCTCGCTGTCGGTAAACGTGGTGATCCCGCAACCGGTGTGATTGATAATCATTATTTCTCGACTGCCAAGCACCCTGGTTGAGATAAGCAGCGACCGGACGGAGTCGTCGTCGATCACACTGCCGACATTCCTGATCATATCGACATCGGCGTCGGCCAAACCCAGCATCTGGACAATGTTACTGAGCCTGGGATCGGCACAGGTCACAATCGCGACCTTAGGTGCCGGCGGCTTCACCCGCCCCGGATCGTAGTTGTTGGCAATGGCTGCATTGGCGCTCAGCGCCTCATCGATGATGCTCATAGCACTTCCCCTCCTGCTAGGTTTTACAGATTCGGAATGTCGAAGTGAGAGGCCCCCGCGGTCGCAGCGTCGTTGGGTCTGACACCACGAGGTGAATCGATACCTTCGCGCGCAACTGGAAGGGTCACCGTAACTTCGAGCCCGCCACCTTCAGGCAAGGCTGCCCAGATCCGCCCTCCCATCGCCTCGATAAGGCGTTTGCAAACCGTCAGCCCCAGCCCCTCGCCAGGCTTCTGACCCGACGTCAGCGAGGACCGATAGAAGCTCTCGAAGATGCGATCCAACTCCTCCGCAGGAACGCCAGGACCGAAATCTCTTACGTCAATGTAGAATTCGTCCCCCTTCACCCACGCCGCTAACTGCACCGGAAGATCCGGCGGTGCGTACTTGTCAGCATTTGAGAGGAGATTGCCGATGATCTGCTTGACGTACGTGCTTTCCGCCATGGCCGGTGCCAGATGGGATGGTGCTTCGGCCTCGATCGGCCTGCTTGGGTGCTCCTCGCTGAAGGCCTTCACCAAGGCCGTAAGGATCGGAAGAACGTCCACTGGTTCAACTTCAATCTCACCGCCGGTATTTGTCTTGGCAAAGGCGAGCAGATCTTCTACCAGAGTCCGAAGCTTCAGAGCTTGGGCCGCAATTTCGAAAACCAGCCCTCGCACATCCTCGGTCGACAGGCTGTCGAAGCGGTCTCTAAGTAGCTTGGTGCCGCCCTGGATCATCGTTACTGGCGCCCGCAATTCGTGTGAGACGATGCCGAGAAATTCGTCCTCGGCGGTGTTCGCCTCTGCCAATGCCACCCTATCCGGATCGGAAACCCGGCCTATGGGGCTGAACCGCGCGAAGTCATTCGCTTCTTCGCGCTCGGCAACCCACCGTTCGATGAGCGCCGCACCACCGCGAAGGCTACAGACCAGCACGACCAGCACCAGCAGATCACCCCATTTCATTGTTTTGACTCCATGGCCTTCTAATGCGTGAGCAAGAAAGGCATCTTCTGGCGCCGCAGCACCCGCGCGGCGATCGGACAATGCAAACCTGAGTGAACATTTGTCGACTGAACGAAAAGGCAGGCGCCCAAAGCGTCGAACCCGTCAGCCTGTGCTCTTGGTTGGAACCTTGGGCCGATCCTGCTCATGGCGCATCAATAGCCTGACTTTGTCGAGAGGTCGGAGCTCATAGCCGCACTGCAGACAGATGAGCTGGTCGTGGCTATTGAAAAGCAGGTCGCCGAGATTGCAGCGCGGACAAGACTTTTGGAACATCGCTTTCCTCCTTGAATGACTTGACTGAGCAGTAGGCCGCGATTACGAGGACTGGCTCACCTGTCCGATACGCCGCACGTCCCTGACGACAACGTCCCCCAGCATGGCCAGCACCCAAGGAATCACGAATGCCGGCGTGGAGCCTCGGGTTCTCGCTGGGCTCGTGGAAGGGCCAGGTGATGGTCGCGGAGCTGACGAGCAAGGCAGTGCGTCCGCCAGAACCCCGACGGCTTCAATCTTGCATGGAGACTAGTGGACGTAACTTCCGCGAGTTCCCTCAATTCGCGCTGCCGCTCAGCGCTTCGTCTGAGGGGAACCCCCCAAGTCCTGCAAAATGACTGACTACGACGGCGGCCGGTGCTGGACCTGGCGTCCGCCAACAAGGCTCACGTCTCGTGCTCCATCCCATCAGGTGGCCCATGACGCAAAGCGTAGGCAGTCGCTTCGCTTCGGCGCTCGACGCCGATTTTCCGGTAGAGGCTTGTGATATGGCGCTCGACGGTCCGTTCGCTTAGCCACATAATGCCGCCGATTTCTTTGTTGCTGAGACCTTGTGCTAGCAACCCGAGGACTTCCGCCTCTCGCCGTGTCAATCGCACCACCGAAGAAACGGACGATCGGCTGGTCTCGGTCTTCGATTCACTGTCAAGCTTTCCTGAACCTCGTGCGCTCGCATCGTCGGATGACTGTCGTGAGTCCATTTCGTTAGCGAAGGCGCGGGCCTGTGCAGCACGTTCCGCGAGCGGCGAAACCGACGCTTCGATTTCCCCAGCGATGCTGGCAAGGAAAGCGTTCCTGTCGGCCAAGGCTGTCTCAGCGGCGATGCGGGCGCCGCGTTCTGCATTGAGCCGTCGGGCTGTATGGATTGAAATCGTGGCCTGCCCGACGGCGACTCGAAATAGATATAGCTCGAGAGCGGTCGGGAAGTCGGTCCGCTTTGAGCCAACCAAGACCAGTCCTTGTTCCCCTGGAAGTGCCGGAGACATGCTCGCGACACGCAGTACGCCATCACCTGTCGAGCTTGCAACCGGCACGATCGCGGCTCCCAGATCGCGGGACGGAGCCGCCGTTAGCACCTTACGCAACTCGGCCGCGACCGCAGGGCTTTCGGGCCGCCAGCGTTCGAGGGCTGCGCCGCCGGAAGGGTCCTCGAATCGGACGTAGGCGAACTCCAGCCGGAGTACGCTGAAGAGAACTCCAAGGAGCTGCGTCACGATTTCGGAGGGGCTATGATCGACTAACATGGCCGGCATCGCAAGGAGGGCTGCCAGATCCCGCAACCCCCTTCGAGACACGGCGAGCAAATCTACCTCGTCCCGGCTGGACGTATCGGCTGCCGCTGGAGGGTCTGCGGCGGAAAACCGCAGTTCATCGGTCACGCGAGTGTAGTTCTTCCAAGAATTCTGCCGGTGGCACAAAGAAGGGATTCATCTGGAGCACTCCACCGAGCAGCACCATGGGGTGCGTGCGCAGCATATCGATGATCAAGTCGCCGCCGAACTTCGCTGAGTCGTAGACGCAGATCACGACGTGTCCGTGGTTGGCATGGACGAAGTTCGCACGAGCTTCAAATTCAATAAGGAGGTTTTGGACATCCGGCTGCTGCAGTACCCAGCCCATGTCAGCGACCATTCGAATACGCGGCGATAGGGAGGAGACCAGCAAGTCGTCGAGGAGCTCTAGCATTGCCTCCTGATCGAAATAACCCCCGCGAAGGTATGTCTCAGCCCAGGTCCGCACATCGCATCGCCGTTCTGATAGGAGCGTCGGCATATCAAAACCCAGGCGTCCGAGGTGGCGTACTAGGGGCGCTCTTTCATCAGAGTCAACCAGATACAACGCCCTTTCGCCGTGCGCCAGACCATCGCTCACGAAGGGGTCGAGAATGCGATGTTGCTCTTCACGACTGTCAACAAAGGCACAAATGTGCCGGTAGGGCTCCAATACGCCTCCGGCGAAGACGATTGGGTCATTCGATGGTCGGTCGCTCTCAGTCATTCCGACTCCTGTAGCGACAAAGACGAAGACTCACGCGAGCGGTCGAATCATAGATGGGACCATGCGAACCTTCAGTCCAACTAAGCGTCCAAAGAATACTCCGATGCTGGACGGCTGTCATCGACAGCCATGGTGGATAGCGGATCTAGTGGAAGACCAGCCTCCAACATGACGCTATGACGGCGTCGTGTTACATCTCAACGCCTCAACGCCCCGTGGCTGCTTCTCGCCAGCCAGATAGCCTACTGGTCCATGAGGCGAACCTGCCAGTGACTTGACACCGCCCGTGCGCAGGAGAATATTTGTTCCGCTCCTGGAAGTGAGGCGATTGATTCTTATGCGAGAAGCAGTGCGCAGGGGCCATGTACCGCGAGCGGCACGCGAATATCTGCCTGACCAACGGTCGATCGAGTGTCGCCAGCGTTTTCGACGATCAGATAGGCGCCGTGATCAGCTCAATTGAGCTGCCCGAAGCCTGGCGTGACGGGATGGCTCAGCTTGCCTGCCAGGGCTCGACGGTCCGAGCGTCGCTGAACTGGAGGAGAAACGTCGCCGGCTTGGTGTGGCCTACGCGGACGGCGCATTCACCGACCGAGCATACAAAGTGCGCCTGGCCGACCTCGACACCCAACTCAAAGAAGCAAGCGCCGTGGTGCCGCCATCGTTCGAGGACGCCGCGGAGTTGTTTCAGAACATCGAAATCCTATGGAAGGAGGCTACGCTCAAGGAACGTCGTAAGCTCATCAGTCCGCTGGTAGAGCGAGTCTACGTGGACATGGACTTGAAGCTGATCGGGGCTATCACGCCTACGCCGGCATTCGGGGGTCTGATTCAGTGTGCGATCAAGAAGAGCCGCTCCGCGGTCTACATCCTGACGGATGAAGACGAAGAACGACTCCAAGTTTGGAGTTGGTGGAGACGGGGGAGAATCGAACTCCCCGTCCAGAGGAAGAACGTCAAGGATCTCCTACAAGCTTGTCTGGGCTTTTGATCTCGCTTGGCCGAGCGCCGCGCCAGCAGGCTCTCGTCCAGCACTTCCGGTGGTCTTAAGCGTCGCCTACCGGAGTTGGCGTCGCAGCACCCCGACATTGCGTCGCTGACTCCCCACCCATCGGGGCGAGATGAGGGTCAACGCTCACTGCTAGTTAGGCAGCGAGGGCGAGTTGTGATTCGCCAGTTAGTTGTTCGCCACGGATTAACGAGGTATGGCTCCTCGGCTTGCAATCCAGGTCCGCCGTTCCCTGTCGAAACCTGTCGTCCCCTTGCATAGGTAAGTATACCAATTCGTGAGTCCATCCGCCGGTTTCACGAGGCGCTAGACTGGCGTCGATGAGCGAATTCGAGGTCGTCCGCGTCACGAGCGCCGCCGAGATGGCCGAGGCGTTGACCGTGCGTCGCGCCGTCTTCATCGTCGAGCAGGGTATCCCCGAGAGCGAGGAGATCGACCGCCACGACGTCGATCCGGGGTACCTGACCGGCGCCCGTCACGTCCTCGTGCGCTACGAAGGGCAGCCGGTGGGTACGGGACGCCTGCTGCAGACCGTCGAGGGCGAGGAGCTGCCGCACATCGGCAGAGTCGCCGTGCTGGCGTCGTATCGCGGGCGGGGCGCCGGGCGGGCGGTGATGTCGGCGCTGCACGACCTGGCCCGCGAGCAGGGCTACCGCGGCGCGACGCTCTCGGCGCAGGCGCACGCCCTCGGCTTCTACGAAAAGCTGGGCTATGTGAGCCGCGGCGGCCGCCACTATGAGGTCGGCATCGAGCACCAGAACATGGACCTGCTCTTCGCGCAGTAAGCTTCACGCATGCGTGAGGTTTTCTGCTAGAATTGCGCTCACTTTATGCATAGATCGTCTCGGCGGTTTGGCGCGGTGGCGCCCTTCGTTTGGCGGACGGGTTCTGGAGCCGCCGGGTGAGCAGCGACCAACCCGAGGCCGTCCAGGCCAAGCACGATCCCTTCTCTCCGTTCCGGCAGCTGAGCTTCGATATCTACCTCTCGAGCCGCGTGCTCAGCGTGGTGGCTTCGACGATGCTGCAGGCGGTCTTTGCCTGGCAGGTCTGGGAGCTCTCCGACTCCGCCCTCAACCTCGGTTTCCTCGGCCTGGCGCGCTTCTTCCCAGCGCTGGGCCTCGCCCTGGTTGGCGGCGCCGCGGCCGACGTTTACAACCGCCGCACGATCATCATGATCGCCCAGACCGTGCCGATGGTCTGCGGCGTCATCCTCGGCCTGGCGACGGCTGGCGGCTGGATCGGCTTGCCGCTGATCTACGGCCTCGCCTTCGTCGCCGGCATGGCGCAATCCTTCGAGAGCCCGGCGAACTCGGCGCTTCTGCCGGCCATCGTGCGCCGCGAGACGTTCCCGCAGGCTGTGACGGTCGCGACGACGGCGCGCAGCCTGGGCGCAGTAACGGGTCCGGCCGTCGCAGGCGCCATCATTGCCCTGGTGGGTACGGGTACCGCCTACTTCGTTTACGCCGGCTTCCTGATCGCATCGCTGAGCGTCATCTCCACGCTGCGTTACCACCACCAGCCGCCGGCGCAGAAGCGCACCGTCAGCATTGCCGCAATCCGGGAGGGCATTCGCTTCGTCCGGCAGCGCCAGGTGCTTATTGGCGCCATGTCGCTCGACCTCTTCGCCGTCATCTTCGGCGGGGCCCGCGCCATGCTGCCGATCTATGCCACGGACATCCTGCACGTCGGCTCCAGCGGCTACGGTGTGCTGCAGGCTTCGTACGAGCTCGGCGCCTTCTGTATGGCCGGTGTGCTGGTTGTGCGCCCGCCCGTGATCAGAGCGGGCCGCACGCTGCTGTGGGCCGTCGTCTTGTTCGGCCTGCTCACGATCGCGTTCGGCTTCTCGCGCATTTACCTGCTCTCTGTCGGGCTCTACCTCAGCATCGGCGCGGTCGACCAGATGAGCGTTGTCATGCGCCAGGCGATCATCCAGCTGGCAACGCCAGACGAGCTGCGTGGCCGCGTCACGGCAGTGAGCCAGGTCTTCATCTCGTCCTCCAACCAGCTCGGCGACGTGGAGTCAGGCTTCGTCGCAGCCGTGACGACGACGACGTTTGCTGTGGTGAGCGGCGGCGTCGCCGCGGTTGGCGTGGCAGCGATCGTGGCGGCGCGACTGAAGCAGCTCTACCAGTACCGCATCTCGCTCCATCACGAGGCGACCAGAGAGGACGGCGCGGGCGAGCCCGCGGCGCCTGAAGGCGAGGCCGAAGAGCCTGAGACGGCGGCAACGGCGGGCGGCTCGTAACTGCCCCTCGCAATGTCATCGCACGTTGCGTAGAATGGCCGCTAGATGAGGGGAGCACGGTCAGTGGCCAGGCTCGTCCGCCGCCAGGGTTGGGGCATCTGTCTCGACGTGCTCTTCGCCGCGTGGGCCGTCAGCTTCATGGTCAGCGGCCAGGTGCTGCCCAGCACCCTCACCCACGTGATCCAGCACGACACGCCGGTCGCCGAGTCCGTCGAGCCCAGCCACCTGCCGGATCTGCCCGGCCACGTCGGCGACATCGCCGCCGACGCCGTCGATCCAGCCTGACCTATTCGCCTCTGCAGCCGATCGATCTAGGGCCGTTTGCCGGTTGATTGGGCGTGCCCCGGTGCTACGCTCAATATATGGCCGCTGATTCCCCGCGGGAGCCACTGCGTGAGCTTGCCCTGAAGTCGCGTCACGAAGCGCTGGGCGCGCGCTTCGGCGAATTCGCGGGCTGGCAAATGCCGCTGTGGTACCGCGGCGCCGTCGAGGAGCACATGGCGGTGCGCCGTCATGCCGGCGTCTTCGACATCTCCCACATGGGACGCCTGAGGCTGAACGGCGAGGATGCGGGCGCGGTCCTCGCCTCGCTGTTCACGCGCGATCCGCGCGCGCTGGACGTCGGCGCCAGCGCTTATAGCTTCATATGCAACGAGAGTGGCGGAATCGTCGACGACCTCATCACGTATCGCTTGACCGACGAGGAATATCTCGTCATCTGCAACGCTGCCAACGCCGTCAGCGTGCGCGGCGCTATCGAGGCCGTCGGCATGCGCCGTGACGTCGGCATGATCGACCTGCGCGACGAGGATACCGTCCTGCTGGCGGTGCAGGGACCGGAGGCCGTCGAGCTGGTCGTGCGCCTGATCGACGGCGCCGGCGATGTCGCTAGGCACCGCTGCGCGGAAGTCACCCATGTGGGACGGGAGTTCTTCCTCACGCGCACCGGCTACACCGGCGAAGACGGCTTCGAGGTCATGACGAGCGCTTCGGCGGGCGGATGGCTCTGGGATGCCCTCGTCGCGGCCGGCTGCACGCCTTGCGGACTGGCGGCGCGCGATTCGCTGCGACTGGAGGCGGCGTTGGCGCTGCACGGCCACGACATCGACGAGAAGACGACGCCGTGGGAGGCGGGCTTCGGCTGGGCCGTCAGCCTCGATCACGAGTTCCGCGGCCGGCAGACGTTGATCGAGTCGCGCGCCGCGACCCGTCGTCGCCTCAGCTGCATACTCGTCGACGCGCCGGGCGTCGTGCGCGCCGGCTGCGCCATTCTCTGTGACGGCCGGGAGATCGGCGTCGTGACCAGCGGCGGCTACTCGCCGGTGCTGGAGAAGAGCATCGCTATGGGGTATCTGCCGCTGCAGCAGGCCGAGCCCGGCACGCCACTGACGGTTGACGTCCGCGGCCGCCAGCTCGGCTGCCACGTGGTGCGGCGCCCCTTCGTGAAGGCCGGTAAACCGGCAGTGTTCTAGCTCAGGAGTGCGACATTGGTAAGCGGTGGCAACTCAATACCCCAGAACCTGCTCTATTCGACCGAGCATGAGTGGCTGATGCTGGAGGGCGGCACGGCCCGCGTCGGCATCACCGATTACGCCCAGAGCGAGCTCGGCGACGTCGTCTACGTCGACCTGCCGAAGCCGAACGCGTCGGTCAGCTTCATGGCGAAATTCGGCGAGATCGAGTCGGTGAAGGTGGCGTCGGAGCTCTTCTCGCCGGCCTCCGGCGAGATCGTCGAGGTCAACACGCAGTTGGAGACGAAGCCGGAGCTGGTCAACCAGGACCCGTACGGCGAGGGCTGGCTGGTCCTCATCCGGCTGGGCGACATTACGGAGCTCGATAAGCTGCTCAGCCCGGAGGATTACGCGGCGCTGGTCGGCAAGGAACGGGGCGACGCGTGACGCGGGCCTACATCCCCATGACTGACGCTGACCGCCGGGAGATGCTGGCGGCGATCGGCGTGCAGAGCGTTGACGAGCTGTTCCGGGACATACCGAACGGGGCGCTGGTCGATGGCGTCGACCTGCCGCAGCCGCTCTCGGAGCTCGATCTGACGCGCGAGATGCAATCGCTGGCTGTGCTCAACCACACCGCGGGAGAGACAGCCTTCTTCCGCGGCGGCGGCATCTACCGGCGTTTCACGCCCGCCGTCGTCGACGAGGTGCTGCGCCGCGGCGAGTTTCTCACGTCTTATACGCCGTACCAGGCGGAAGCCTCGCAGGGCACGTTGCAGGCGGCGTTCGAGTTTCAGTCCATGGTCTGCGAGCTCTACGGCATGGAGGTCGCCAACGCGGGCATGTACGACGGCGCCAGCGCTCTGGCGGAGGCCTGCCTCATGGCCTGCCGCGCCACCGACCGCGGCCGTATCGCCCTGTCGGACGGTATCAACCCCCGCCACGTCGAGGTCGTACGCACGTACACGCAGCCCCAGGGCATCGCCATCGATCGCTTCCCCTCAGAGGTGGCCAGCCTCACCGATGAGCACGCCTGCCTGGCGCTGCAGTCGCCCGACTACTACGGCCGCATCACGCTGACGGACGAAGGGCCATCGGCGATGTGCAGACAGGCCGGCGCCAAGCTCGTCGTCAGCGCCGACCCGATGAGCCTGGCGCTGTTCCGGCCGCCCGGCGAGCTCGGTGCCGACATCGTCGTCGGCGAAGGCCAGTCACTGGGCCTGCCTCTGAGCTACGGCGGCCCCTACATCGGCCTCTTCGCCACGCAGCACGAGCTGATGAGGCTGACGCCCGGCCGCATCGTCGGCCAGACGACGGACGTCGACGGCAAGCGCGGCTTCGTGCTGACGCTGCAAGCGCGGGAGCAGCACATCCGGCGCGAACGCGCCTCCTCCAACATCTGCACCAGCGAGCAGCTGCTGGCACTGGCGATCACGGCTTACCTCGCCTGCCTCGGCGCCAGCGGCCTGCGACAAGTCGCGCGTCTCTGCTATGACGGAGCGCACTACGCCGCCGAACGCATCGACGCGCTGCCGGGCTGGCGTCTGTCCTATCCTGACGCGGCGTTCTTCCAGGAGTTTGCGGTCGATTGTCCGCTGGCGGTCCGGGAGCTCAACGGGCTGCTGCGTCGGCAGGGCATCGTCGGCGGCATCGACGTTTCCTCGGACGGCGTCGACCGCATGCTGGTCTGCGTCACCGAAACGAACACGCGGGAGGAGATCGACCGACTGGTCGACGCGCTGGCCCGCAGCGGAGGTGGCGATTGAGCACTGTCGATCCCACGCCGCCGCTGCTCTTCGAAACGTCGCGTGCCGGCCGGGTTGGCACTGACCTGCCGGCGTCGGACGTGCCCGCGGCCGCGCTGCCCGACGCGTCAATGCTGCGCGACTCCCTCGGCCTACCGGAGCACTCGCAGCTCGACGTCGTGCGCCACTTCACGCGCCTGTCGCAGCTCAACTACGCCATCGACACGACGTTCTTCCCCCTCGGCTCCTGCACCATGAAGTACAACCCGAAGGTGCACGAGGCGATCGCGCGCCTTGCTGGTTTCGCCGATCTGCATCCCGCTCAGCGACATTGCCGATTCCCAGGGCGCCCTGCGTCTCCTCTACGAGCTGCAGGGGTTCCTCGCCGCCATCGTCGGCCTCGATGCGGTTAGCCTGACGCCGGCCGCCGGGGCGCAGGGCGAGCTCACGGGCATCCTGATGACGCGCGCCTACCACGAGTCGCGTGGGGAGGTGGAGCAGCGTAAACGAGTCATCGTGCCGGACTCGGCGCATGGCACCAATCCGGCCACCGCCGCGATGGCGGGCTACACGGTCACCGAGGTGCCTTCGGACGCGGACGGCAACGTCGACGTGATGGAGCTGGCCTCGCGCCTGGGACCGGACGTCGCGGCGTTCATGCTGACGCTGCCGAGCACGCTGGGTCTGTTCGAGCCGCAGATCGAGGAGATCGCGCGCCTGGTGCACGAGAGCGGTGCACTGCTGTACATGGACGGCGCCAATCTCAACGCGCTGGTGGGTAGGGCACAGCCGGCCGCGCTTGGGATTGACATAATGCATTTCAACCTGCACAAGACCTTCAGCACGCCGCACGGTGGCGGCGGTCCGGGATCGGGCCCCGTCGCGGTGCGCAGAGGCCTGGAAGACTTCCTGCCCGGTCCCGTCGTCACGCGCGACGAGGACGGCAGCTTCGGCCTGAGCGAACCGTCGCGCAGCATCGGGCCGCTGTCCGGCTCCTACGGCAACTTTGGCGTAGCGGTGCGCGCCTACGCCTACATCCGCACGCTGGGCTCCGACGGCCTGCGCGAGGCGAGCGAGGCGGCAGTGATCAACGCGAACTACCTGCTGTCGCGCCTCCGAGACGCCTACGACGTGCCGTTCGACCGCCACTGCCTACACGAGGCGCTGATCAGCGGACGGCATCAGGCGCATGACAACGAGGTGCGCACGCTGCACATCGCCAAGCGCCTGCTCGACTACGGATTCTACGCGCCGACCGTCTATTTCCCGCTGATCGTCGAGGAGGCGATGCTGATCGAGCCCACGGAGAGCGAATCGAAGGAGGCGATCGACGCCTTCTGCAACGCGATGCTGGCGATCGCGCGCGAGGCGGAGGAGGAGCCGGAGCTCGTGAAGTCGGCGCCGCACCTCACGCCCGTGCGCCGTCTCGATGAGGCGATGGCTGCCCGTCATCCCATCCTGCGCTGGCGCAAACCCGAGGAAGTAGTCGAAGTCTAGGAATGCGGCAGCGCGAAGGCCGTAACGGCCTCGCGATGCACGATGACGAACTCCTCGGCGTGAGTCTGGCCATCGGCGCGTGTCACCTGCGCGTCGGTGACGACGAAGAACCGCGCGAACGCGGTCGGATCGAGCTTGACGCGGGCTGCACCCGACGATACCCGGACGGTGCCACGTACGTAGAAGCCCGGCAACAGGAAGCCAACGACAGCGGCATTGGCCGCGGACGGCATGATGCCGGAACGCGCCAGGCGGCGTTGACGTACCTGCTCCGGCGTCTCGTGCGGCATGGCCAGCAGAATGTCACGCTTCTCCACGAGAACGGAGTTGGTGTCCTGTGCCGCGACCTGGCTCCCCGTGAGACCAAGCGTCGCGGAGACGACCTCGATGTAGGTGTCCTGCAAATTGAGGATGTCTACGAGGCGCCTGTTCTGGTTGCCGGCATCCAGGAAGCCCGCGATCCATGCGTCGCCCGTCAGGATGTCCAACTGAAGGAAGGAACTCGAGGGCGCATTCATCAGTCGAGTATCCGCAGCTCGCAAACCGGGAATCAATTCCCCGGACGTCCCATCCTACAGCTTGTTACGAGGTCTATATAGTCGGAGCCTTTGAGCGTTAGACGTCTTTGTGGTCAGAGCGGCTGGCGCCCGGCGAATCCGGTGTGCAGCTCGTGCCAGAACGAGATCGTTTCCTCGCCCAGGCGCCAGCAGAGGTAGACGATGCGCCCGTCGCGCTCGTGCGGGAAGTCGAGCAGGCCCTGTTCGATGCCCTTGATCTCGACGCCAAGCTCCTCGAACTCATCGAGCAGGCGCTGCATCTCCTTCGCTGTTTCCTCGACGCGAGCTCGCGCCTCACTGACGTCCTGCTTGAGGTGGCCGTTGCCGCCCGTGAGGCCGAGCAAGCGATCGAGGAGGGCGCTGCGCTGATCCAGTTCTCGCTTCTGGCTCTGCGCCTCGACCAGCATGCGAGAGACGACCGGCAGCAGCTCCAGCGCTTCCTCCAATTTGAATAGTCGTCCTGCCATGATTCCGCCGAACTAGTGTTGAACATCCACCACGACTCGCGGCGGTCCCTGCAAGACCTGCACGCGGAACGGCTTCTGACTGGTGACGCCGATATCCCAGGTTACGTCCGCCTCGAAGTCGCAGGTCTGCTTCGATTCGAGGATGGAATTGCCCGGCCCGGTGACGTCGGTGCTGGCGATCGTGACGTTGCCATTCTCATCATGCGCGTTCGTTGCCGCGAACTTGACCTCGAGGACGGCGCTGCCCGGCAGCGATACCGGCGCGCCCGAGCCGCAGCCAACCGCTCCGTTGACGTACTGCACGGTAGCGGCCGGCATCTGCGAGTCGAACTCGAAGACGATGCGGTCGTAGCCGCCGTCTTCGACGTGCGCGCCGACGCGGACGTCGGTGAGCAGAGCGGCGTTGGCGGCCGGGTTAGGCACGGGCGTGACCGTCACGGGCACCGTGTCGCCGTTGAAGGCGCCGGGCGTCGCTGTTGGGGCCACGGTGGTCGCGGTCGGCGCTACCGCGGTGGGCGATGCAGTTGCAGCGCTCGTGGCGGTGGCCGCGGCTGTAGGCGTCGAGCCGCTGCCGTTGCCGGAGCAGCCGACCGCCATCGCGATGACGACGAGGAAGGGCAGTGTCGCGAGGTAACGAGTCATGCTGAGAGTCTAACGCAGCGCGCAGGACCGCTCACCTGGTAAGACTGAGCCGTCGAGCGTTTGTCACGTGAGCCGTCGACTGGTGAAATCCACGACCGTTGTCGACGGCGAAGTCTACTGCTATTTTTTCGATGGCTTTGGCTTCCACGCGAACGGCGCATGTGCGAATTCGCAGACATTTCACCCGATCGAAGCGTGGTGGGCCGTGCGCCGGGGTGGTCTCATGGCTGGTGTTCGCGGGCGCAGGAAACGAGGTTCCAAGCCTCTCGAACGCGAAGAAGCGCACCCCGTCCGTAGCCCCGAGAGCGGGCCGCATAGGCAGGGCTCATTCCTGACACTCGAGCGCGGGAGCGTTTCCCTTCTCAGCGGCCGCGGCGGCGGTGTCTGGCGAAGCGCCGAGGCGCTGGCCATGCAGCGTACGCTGGGAAACCGCACGACGCAGCGCCTGCTAGAGCCACGCGGTAGAGCCCCCGATATCCTCTTGACTCCCAAGCGAAACGATCATGCGTCTGAAACAAAGGCTGTCGGCGCCGCGATTCAGCGCGCTTCCGGGAAGAAGACGGGCAGTGCAGTCGAGGATGTCGGCGAGCTGAAGTGGCAGTATGGTGCTCTCCCGGCAGGTCAACAGAAAGCGCCCAAGCCCGCAAGCAAAGCCAGCGACGTCAAAGAGTGGACTTCGCTGGTAGCAGACACGATCAAGACTCCGGCCTCCGCTGCGGGCGGCTTCGGCGGCGCGGAGAAGAAGGTATCCAATAGTCCAGCCTCCGGCCCGCGCTACTTGGCCGAGGTTGGCACTGCCGAGACGCGCGGCAACCTCAAGTTCGCCTCTTCGGCGATGAGCCCGGCGGGCGACGTTGCTTCTGTGGCAAGCGGCTTCGCTGCGATCATCGAGCTGCGCGGGAAGCTCCAGGGGGCCAAGGGAGTCAAGCGTACCGAGATCATCCTGGAACTCCTCGACCAGGCGGGCAAGACGACTGCTGGTGGTGGAAAGGCCGCGGCGGACACAGTGAAATTGGTGGCAAATTCAGTCGCCAAGGCGAATCCTTCGAATGCTGCCGCGAAGGCGGCGTCCACCTTCTCAGCGGGGATCGGTGACATTCTCGGCGCGCTGGGGTCCGTTTTCGGCGGTGTTATCAGCGCGGCTAAGCTAATCGTTGGCGTCGTCAAGGCGGTGGGGGGAGCGAGGGGCAAGGATGCGATTGCCGGGATTCTCACCAACTTCCTGTCAATGGGTAAGGGCTTCCTGGCTGCCACCAAGTCCGGGCTCTCGATGGCGAAGAATTTCCTGGACTTCGCTGGGAACAAAGGCACCGAGTTCGCGAAGCAAGTGCCGGTGATCGGCAGCGTCATCAACATCGTCAGCCAGAGCCTCGACGTTCTAAACCAGGCGATCAAGACCGTCATGCAAGCGATGAAGATGGCTCGGGCCAAGCGCTACCAGCTGCAAATGGAAGCCGCCGCGGGAAGCGCCGCAGCAGCCGGTCAGGGAAATCTCACGAAGTATCTGGGCGGCATCAATGTCAAGCGGTTCAAACGGGGCTGGCTGACGGTTGCCTCCGCCGTGACCACGGCCATTGCCGACGTGGTCTCGATGGTTGGGTCAATCGTGCAGCTCGCAACCGGTGGTGCCACGCCGGTCGCGCTGGCCGCGAGCGCCGGCATGGCGGCGGGCTCCGGCGTGCTCAAGCTCGGCGCAGCGGCAATCAAGCCGATCGCCAAAGTGATACGCACCGGCAAGCAGAAAATCCGCAACGCGGGGGCCTTGAGAAAGGGAGCCGGGAGCAAAGCTGCCAGGGCGATCGGCAAGGCGCTGCACATCGACATGACCAAGACAAGCTGGGAGAAGCTGTCCGAGCTAAACAAGAGCGTCGACCAGCTACTCACGTTCATCGAGAACCTGCCCCCTGCCGGGCAGCAGTACATGTCGCCCGACCAGGTCCAGCAGTACGAGCTGGCCAATCAGATGATCAAGGCGACCGGCCTGAAGCCGAAGGAACTGGCCACTGCCAACGACCGGGAAGAGATCAAGGACAAGCTGCGCCAGGCCATGTTGGCGCGAGAATAGGTTCCCCCAGCTCTCTGTGTGGACTCGAAGCTACGGGATGCGCGTGTCGTGAGTCTGGCTTGCGCTCTCGCGCTCTTCCTCCGTGAGGTCCGCGTCTTTCACGAGCTTGACGGTCGTCCAGTGCCTGCCGACCGGGCAGTACTGAAATCGCATCCAGCCGAGACGGACTGACTTGAACGACATTCCCGGAACCCAGAGCGTCGTGAAGAGATGCCCGTCACGGCAACGCACGATCGTGTCGCCGCCGACTGAGTAACCCTGGCGACGTCGCACGATGGTGCCGACCACCAGGGCAACGACGACGATGGCCAACAAGATGAGTCCAACAGCCATAGTTCCACCTCCCCATCCCCAAGCCCCACGATTACAGAACCGCGCCGGACGTTACTCGGCGTCTGGGCCGTCCACGTTGATCACCGATGGGCCGGTGCCGATGCGGACAACGGCAATGACCTGCTCCTCGGCTCCCGGGTTGCCTTCGCGATGAACTGTATGTGGGGGCACCAGGAAGAAGTCGCCCGCAGCGCCTTCCGAGCTCTGGCTGCCGCCCGGTCCGAACTCAACCCGAGCCTTACCTTCGATGATGTACCCGTACGTGGTGTGTTCGCCGTGGTGATGCCAGCCGGACATCGCTCCGGGCTCGGTGTGTACCTCGCCCATCCACATGTCATCACCGGCGACCGCCGTCTTCCGGGTCATACCGGCCGTCGGCGGCCCGCTCTCGAGCGCACCGCCGGGGACTATGCGAATCGGTTCTGTCATGACTTCTCCTCCTTGCCCAAGCGTCCACGCAGTCGTTAGCCTGCTGTCGCGCCGGTAAAGTTCCAGCCCTTGATCTTCAGAGCCGGCACGCGGCAGGAGCCGGCGATGTCCATCAGCAAGAGGCGCGTGTCGCGGCCGATCATCTCGACGTTGTTCATCGCTTCGAGGTAGCTCTGCGTGAAGCGCAGGTTGCTTACGGGTGCCGTGACCTTGCCGTTCTCGATCATGAAGGTTCCGTCGCGGGTCATACCCGTCATCACGACGGTCAGGGGATGGACGGCGCGCGTGTACCAGAAGCGGCTCACCAGCACACCGCGCTCGGTGGACGCGATCATGTCCTCGATGGTGGCGTCGCCCGGCGCCAGGAAGAGGTTAGACGGGATGGCGCCCGCCGTGTTGCCCGCGGGCAGCGCGTGCCCGGTCGAGGCGTGGCCACCGACGCCGCCGTAGTAACTGTCCCACGCCACGTCGCCGGCGACGCCGTTCGTGACGAAGTCGATGCGTTGTTTGGCGACGCCCTCGGCATCGAAGGACTCCGGCACGCCGGTGGGCGAGAGGCCGTCGTCCCAGATCGAGACGTTCTCGGCCATGACGCGCTCGCCAAGCCTGCCGGACATGAAACTGCGCTTCTCGAGATAGGGCTGGCAGCCGAAGGCCAGGTAGGCGAAGTAGTCGAGGATGTCCATCACGGCGTACTCGCGCAGGATGACGTCGTAGGCACCCGGCTCGATCGGCCGCGGGTTGGCGCCGCGAGCGCAGCGCTCGATGGCCTCCGCCGCCAGCGCCGCGCCGTCGATCTCGCCTGCGTCCAGCGTCAGGGCCTCGGCGTGGCCGCTGGAGGTCTCGCCCATGATCACGGTGTTGATGTCGGCCGTCGTGCCGCGATGGTAGGTACGCACGCCCAGCGTGCTGAGCACGGCAGCCTCGCTGATCGTCGTGCGGAAGGCGCCGGCCGCGACGTAGTGGTTCCGCTGCGCGGCCTCGCAGACCTGGCCGACGACGCGAGCGCGGTCCTCGGGGCTGAAGCTTGCCGTGCGGCTGATGAAGGCTTCAACAGGCTGGATCGGCGTCGGAGCCGGCAGGGAGACGAAGTCGTCGTTGTCCTGCTGGAAGCTCGCGATCATCACGGCGCGCTGAGCTACCTCACGCAGGGCCTCGTCCGTCAGGACGTCGGTGGAGGCAACGCCGATCTTCTTGCCGACGACGGCGCGCACCAGCACGTTGCCGCTGGTCTCCTGGACGTTCTGGTGGATGTAGTTGTTGGCGAAGCGGGTAAGGGACGTTGAACCGCTGTTGATCAGCACGTCCGCCTGGTCGGCGTCGACGGCCTCCAGTACAGTACGTCCGATGCGATGCAGCTCCTGCTCGCCGCGCAAATCCATGGCTACAGGGTACGAGGTGCGTTCGCGAGCAACAACCGTCGGTAGGGAACATAACTTTACATAAACTACCGAACGGCGTGGCGCAGAGCGCGCTCCATGTCGCGCTGCGCCTCACGCTCGGCGATGGCGGCGCGCTTGTCGTACTGGCGGCGGCCGCGCGCCAGGGCGAGCTCCACCTTGGCTTTGCCGTCCTTCAAGTACAGACGCAGCGGAATCAGCGTCAGGCTGCGCTGGCCAGCCTCGTCGGCTAGCTCGCGGATCTGCGACTTGTGCAGCAGCAGCCGGCGCGGCCGCGTCGGGTCGTGGCCGAAGTGCGAGGCGGCCTGGTACGGTGCGATGTGGGCGCCGAGGAGCCAGATCTCGTCGTTCTGCGGCCGGGCGTACGCTTCCTGCAGGCTGACCTTACCGGCGCGCACCGACTTGATCTCGCTGCCGGTGAGAGCGATGCCGGCCTCGATGCGCTCGATGATGTCGTAGTCGTGCAGGGCACGGCGATTGACGGCCACGTCCTTGAACCGCGATTCCTTCTCTTTGGATTTAGAGCTCGTGCGGGCCAAGTGGTCTCTACGTGTCGCTGACGGTTGTCTCGGGCGACGGCGCTGTCGGGACCATGACGATCAGTCCAGGCGCGCTCGAGGCCGGAGCTACGGAGGACGAACCCGGCGTCGCCGTAGGCTCAGGAGTGGGCGTCTCGTCTGAACTGCCTTGGGTCACGGTGGGCTCGGTGCTGGGGGTCGCGGCCGACGTGACGGGCGTGGGCGTCGAGTCGGTGGCGGACGTCGTGCCCGATGGGGCGGGCGACTGCGCTTGACCGCGCAGGACGTCGATCGCCTTGAAGAGCTGAACGTCGCGTCGGGCGCTGAGGTCGTCGTCGCTCGGTATGACCTCGATGTCGGGGCGGATACCGACCTTGTCGATCAGGGCGCCGGTCGGCGTCAGCCACTCGGCGATGGTGACGAAGAGGGCGCCGCCGTCGCTCAACTGCTGCGCCGTGTTGACGGTGCCTTTGCCGAAGCTGGTCTGACCGACAACCGTGGCGCGGCCGTTCTCCTTGAGGGCGGCAGAGAGGATCTCCGAGGCACTGGCGCTGTATTGGTTCTGCAGCAGGACGATAGGCAGGCCGGGCACCAGGGCGTCGGGCTTGGCGACATAAGACGTCTCCTGGCCATTCGCCTCGCGCTGCGTGACGATAGTGCCGCTGTCCAGCAGCAGGTCGCAGGTGCTGATTACGGCCTGCAGGCTGCCGCCGAGGTTGTTGCGGACGTCGATGATTAGGCCCTTGGCGCCGCTGTCCTGCACCTGGTTCAGCGCGTCTTCCATCTCCTGAGCTGTGCGCGGCGTGAACTCGTCGATGTGGATGTACGCCAGATCGTTGACCTGAGCGTCATTCTCGTCACGCAGGATGCCGCCGGGCGGAATCATCGTGACGCTGTCGACCTCGACGTGGGAGCGGGTCAGCGTGTAGTCCTGGGACTCGCCGTCCGAGTGGCGAATGGTGATCGTGACCTGGCTGCCGCTGGGTCCGCGAATGGCGAGCACCGCCTTCTCGACCGTCCAGCCCTGGATGGACTCACCGTTGACGGCGGTGATGACGTCGCCGCTGACGAGCCCGGCCTCAGCCGCGGGCGTGTTGTCGATTGGCTTGACGATAACGATGTCGGTGCCTTGCTGCGAGATCGTGGCGCCGATGCCGTCGAAGCCGCCGCTCAGCGTGGTCGAAGTGCTGACTTTGAAGGTCTCAGGGTCGACATAATACGTGCCGGAGTCGTTCAGGACGTTGAGAGCGCCGTTGATGGCGGCTTCGTACAGCGTCTGCTGGTCGAGGTTGTCCTGCTTGGCGTACTCGCGATGGAGGATGTTCCAGATCTGATTGAGGATGTCGTAGTTGTACTGGCTGGTTGATGTCTCGGCCGCCGGCGTGCCGCTGGAGTCGCTGCTGGCCGTCTGGCGGCCCGCGAAGAAGGTGCCCACTGGTATGGCGATAACCACCAGTACCACCAGACCGATGAGACTCCATCTGAGCCAATTACGGGCCGGCTTCTGTACCGTCGGCTCCTCCACGTCAGCACCCCCTCGGCATCTGAAAAAGTCTAGCATGGGCCCTATGGGGCCGCCCAGCGAATCCGAACCTGGCGCAGATTCCACTTCCGGCTTACTACATAACATATATAGTGCGAAGTTCCGTCAGCGACGCGACCGGCCGTTACCCCTAGAGGGTTCGACGCTATGGACGCCTGGCTTATCGTGGACACATGACCACCGACGAGGCTCGTCTGGCGCTGGCACGCGCTCATGAGCTGCACAGTGCCGGCCGCATCGACGCGGCGTTGGCCGAGGCGCGACGTGCGCTGGAGCTGAACCCCGAGTACGTCGAGGCGCTGAGCTACCTCGGCACGACGCTGATCACGCGCAAGCTGGATTACGCCGCCGGCCTGGAGGCGCTGGAGCGCGCTCTGACGCTCGCACCGGACGATCCCGGCATCAACTACAGCCTGGGCTGGTGCTACGAGTTCGTTGCGTACCGCCTCGAGAAGCAGGCTCAGAAACCGTACCGCGACCCGCTGGAGCTGTACGGACTGGCGGCGGACCGGCTGCGCTACTGCATTGTGCTGAACCCGGAGCAGGGCCTGCGTGAGGACGCCGAGGACCTGCTCGAGTCGATCGTAGTGCGAATGGAGTGATGGATAATTATGTCAACTGCCCTGGATGGGCGTGAATCAGGCTTCCGGGAAGGAGACGAGCGACGTCGTGCTCTGGATACCGTCGATGGTGCGGATCTGGCTGCTGAGGATTGGCGGCACCTCGACCAGGCTCGGCACCTGGATCTCGATGACGATGTCGTACGGCCCCATCACCTCGTGTATCTCGACGACGCCGTTGACCTTGGACAGCGCTTCGTAGACTCGTTTCGTGGCACCGGGATCCGTAACCACCAGGACATAGGCTTTGACAGGCATCAGGCTCTCCTTCAGGCCGAAATCTACACTCCGGTTACAGAGCGGGTCAATGAAGCTCAGGTTAAGAACATGCGTCGGTCCGCCGAGGAATCTGAAGAACGTGTTAACAGAACGGCTGTCCTGTAGCTAAACACCACTTTGTGAATGTAATCATTATGCCCTTTCCACAGCGTTTTCCTTCCGAACACTCGTTATCTGGTGTAGAATCGAAGGCGAGAGTGAATTACGCCGTGTGTGGGCTCGCGCCTGCCTGGAGCGGACGCAAGAGGAATTTTGGCCGGGAACTCTAATACAGTTAGAGGCTCTTTCCAGACAGACCCAATCAGTGCGTTAGGCCTTTCCTCTCCCGTTTCGATCGGCACAGACGCAACCGTCGGCGAGGCGCTGGAGGCGGTTCAACGCGAAGGCCAGGGCTACGTCCTCGTCCTGCACGGCGACAAACCGGCCGGCATCATGAGTGACCGCGAAGTGATGACTCGCATCGTCGCGCGCAACGTCACTTACGGGGCCAACGTCATGGGCTTCGCCTCTGAGGTGCCGGCGGTGATGACCGAACGAGAGCCCATCGCCCGGGCCATCAAACTCATGGTCTACGAAGGCATCGAAAATATTCCGATAGTTGATGAGGACGGCCGTGCTACCGCCGTCTTGAGGACCCTGGACGTCATTCACTTCCTGGCCGAAGCCTTTCCGGAGCAGATCCTCAACCTGCCCCCGAGGCCGCACCAGACAATGCCGAAACCGGAGGGCGCATAGTGACAACTCTAACCAGAGACGAAGCAAACCCCGAGGTAGTGGACCTCGACCGCGTAACGATCCGCTTCGCGGGCGACTCGGGCGATGGTATGCAGCTGACCGGCACGCAGTTCACGAAGACCTCCGCTGTATTCGGCAACGACATCAGCACGGTGCCGGACATCCCGGCCGAGATCCGGGCGCCGCAAGGCTCCCTCCCTGGCGTTAGCGCTTTCCAGGTCAGCTTCTCCAGCTACGACATCTACACCCCCGGCGACGTCCCAGACGTCCTCGTCGCCATGAACCCGGCGGCCCTCAAGGTGCACCTGCCCGACCTGCCCAAGGGCGGCATGGTCGTCATCAACACCGACGAATTCAACGAGACCAACCTCAAGAAGGCCAACTACACCTCAAACCCGCTCGAGGATGGCACCCTGCAGTCCTACCGGGTTTTCCAGGTGCCGATTGGCTCGCTGAACTCGCGCGCCCTGGCCGACACAGGCCTCTCCGCTCAGGAGATCGACCGCTCAAAGAACATGTTCGCCCTTGGCCTCATGTTCTGGATGTACAGCCGGCCCATGGACACGACCCTGAAGTACATCGAGGAGCGCTTCGGCAGGCGCAACCCGAAGGTCGCCGAGGCCAACGTCAAGACGCTGAAGGCCGGGTACTACTACGGCGAGACCACCGAGGCGTTTGCGCAGCACTACCACGTACCGAAGGCCAAGCTGGCCCCCGGCCTCTACCGCAACATCACCGGCAACGAAGCCACCGCCCTCGGCTTCCTCACCGCCAGCAAGCTGGCCGGACGTCCCCTGTTCTACGGCAGCTACCCGATCACACCGGCCAGCGACATCTTGCATGAGCTGGCCACTTTCAAGCGTTTCGGCGTGCGCACCTTCCAGGCCGAGGACGAGATCGCGGCCATCGGCTCGGCCATCGGCGCCTCGTTCGGCGGTTCGCTTGGCATGACCGGCACCTCCGGGCCTGGCATCGCGCTCAAGAGCGAGGCCATCGGTCTCGCCGTCATGGTGGAGTTGCCCCTCGTCATCATCGACGTGCAGCGCTCCGGCCCCAGCACCGGCATCCCGACCAAGACTGAGCAAGGCGACCTCCTGCAGTGCATGTTCGGCCGCAACAGCGTCGCGCCGGTGGCGATCGTGGCACCGGCGACCTCATCGGACTGCTTCAACGCTGCGATCGAGGCCTGGCGCATCGCCATCAAGTACCGCACGCCGGTCATCTTCCTTTCCGACCTCTACCTGGGCGTCGGCTCCGAACCCTGGCTGATCCCGGACTTCGACTCACTGCCCAAGATGGAACCGAACTTCGCCACGGATCCGGAGACGTTCAAAGCATACGAGCGCGACCCGGAGACGCTGGCCCGTCCCTGGGCCGTACCCGGCACACCCGGCCTCGAGCACCGCATCGGCGGCCTCGAGAAGGCGAACATCACCGGCAACGTCAACTACGAGGCTGAGAACCACAACCTGATGACGCACCTGCGGTTCGAGAAGATCGAGCGCATCGCCAATGACATCCCGGACGTGGAGGTCTACGGCGAGGACCACGGTGACATCCTTGTCGTCGGCTGGGGCAGCACCTATGGCGTCAACCGCACAGCGGTCCAGCGGGCGCAGGCCAAGGGCAAGAGCGTCTCGCAGATCCACCTGCGCCACCTCAACCCGTTCCCGAAGAACCTGGGCGACGTCCTGAGCCGCTTCAACAAGATCCTCGTGCCGGAAAACAACATGGGCCAGCTCAGCCTGCTGCTGCGGGGCCGCTTTCTGGTGGACGCGGTCGGCTTGAACCGCATCACCGGCCGGCCGTTCACGATTGCGGAAATCGAGGCGAAGATCCTCGAGTTAGCTGATTAAGAGACTCCGACCCGCTACGGACAGTAAGGAACATCAGGAGCTAGTTATGGTAACGACCGACAAGAGCGACTCCATCGAGGTGCTGACTCGACGTGACTTCGTCTCGGACCAGGAAGTGCGCTGGTGCCCCGGCTGCGGCGACTACTCGATCCTCGCCCAGACCCAGCGCGTCATGCCTGACCTGGGCATCCCGCGCGAGAACATCGTGTTCATCTCCGGCATCGGCTGCTCCAGCCGCCTGCCGTACTACATGAACACGTACGGGTTCCACAGCATCCATGGCCGCGCGCCCACCATCGCCTCCGGCCTCAAGGTGACGCGTCCCGAGCTCAGCGTCTGGGTCATTACAGGCGACGGCGACGCCCTCAGCATCGGCGGCAACCACATCCTGCACGTGATGCGGCGCAACATAGACCTGCAGATCATCCTGCACAACAACGAGATCTACGGCCTGACCAAGGGCCAGTATTCGCCGACCTCGCCGCTCTCGAAGGTAACGAAGTCGTCGCCTATGGGCGCCATCGACTGGCCGCTGCGGCCTCTCGCCGTTGCGCTAGGCGCCGAGGCCACCTTCGTGGCCCGCTCGATCGACGCCGACCCGCACCACATGGTCGAAATGCTGAAAGCATCGTACGACCACAAGGGCGCTTCCTTCGTCGAGATCTACCAGAACTGCAACATCTACAACGACGGCGCCTTCGACGAGTTCACCGCCCGCGACGTGCGTGCCGACCGCATGCTCTACCTCAAGCACGGCGAGCCGATGATCTTCGGCAAGCACGAAGACAGGGGCATTCGCCTCAACGGCCTCAAGCCGGAGGTCGTCACGCTTGGCGAAGACGGCATCACCGAGAAGGACATCCTGGTCCACGACGAGAAGCTGGAAGACCCGACGCTGGCCTTCATGCTCAGCCGCCTCGAGTACCCCGAGTTCCCGGTACCGGTCGGTGTCATTCGCGACATCGAGCGCCCGACGTACAACGACATGATGCAGGAGCAGCTCGACGAGGCCGTCGAGACGCAGGGTGAGGGTGACCTGGCCGCGCTTTTCCGTCAGGGAGACATCTGGACCGTCGAATAGGCCCGCTCCGTCCGACCAATCAAAACAAAGAGGCCCGAGTCACCTCGGGCCTCTTCTTTTGATCACGATCCGAGCCGCGCGAGATAATCTATGCCGGGGAGCACAGGAGGAGGCAGCCATGCTGTGCCCGGTTTGCAAGACAGACAACATCGAAGGCGTCGACGAGTGCGCCAACTGCGGGAACCCGCTCTACGGTCTCGACCTGCCGGACGCGGAAGAGGGCGGAACGCCCGCTTTCATCCGGCAGCCGCTCGGCGCGCTGCCGCGGCGCGACATCGTCAGCGTAGGCGTCTCCGACCCGGTCGGCTACGCGGTGCGTCTCATGCAGGACCGCGATTCGGAGTGCGTACTGGTGATGCGCGGCGACGCGCTGGCCGGCATCATCACCAGCAGCGACATCCTGCACAAGGTGGCAGGCCCTAACGAGGACCTTAACGCCGTCACCTGCGACCAGGTCATGACCCCGGACCCCATCTGCCTGCAGGAGGACGACAGCCTGGCGCTGGCGCTGAACATCATGGCCTCGGGCGGTTTTCGCCACGTGCCGATCCTCAAGGACGACAAGCCCGTGTCCGTCGTCGACGTCAACCGCGTCTTCGCTCACATCTCGCCCAACCTGGTCTAGGGACGCCTGCCGGCCTCTGGAGCTCAGGCACGCTTCACCTGTTACTATCTCAACGTGACTGACCGCATACCGCCCGAAGCGATTTCGGAGCTGGAGCAGGCGCTGGCGCCGGGCCGCGTCCTCAGCGCCCCGGAGGACCTGCTCGTCTACGAGTACGACGCCACCATCGAGCGCGGCCGCCCTACCGTGGTCGTCCTGCCCGATCACGCCGGCGAGATCGCCGCGGCTCTGCGCATCGCGCGCAAGTACGATCTGCCGGTGATCCCACGCGGCGCCGGCACGGGGCTCAGCGGCGGTGCTGTCTCGGCCGTCGGCGGCCTGCTCCTCGTTATGTCACGTATGAACCGGATTCTCGAAGTGGACGTCGAGAACCGCACCGCCCTGGTTCAGCCCGGCGTCGTCAACCTGGAGCTGAGTCAGGCGGTGGCGCAGTACGGCCTCTACTACGCGCCCGACCCCTCCAGTCAGCGCGCCTGCACGATCGGCGGCAACGTGTCCGAGAACGCCGGCGGGCCGCACTGCCTCGCCTACGGTGTCACGACCAACCACGTCCTCGGCCTCGAGCTGGTGCTGGGCGACGGGGAGATCGTCTGGACCGGTGGCGTTGCGCGTGACGTGCCCGGCTACGACCTTGCCGGCGCCGTCGTCGGCTCTGAGGGCACACTCTGCGTCGTGACGCGAGTCCTTGTGCGACTCTCGCGCCTGCCCGAATCCACCCGCACGCTGCTCGGCGTCTTTGAGTCCATTGACGATGCCACGCGCGCCGTCAGCGGCATCATCGCCTCCGGTCTCATTCCGGCCGCGCTGGAGATGCTCGACAACGCCATCATCCAGGCGGTGGAGCCTGCCTTCCACGTCGGCTATCCGCTGGACGCCGGCGCCGTGCTGCTCATCGAGGTCGAAGGCCTGACCGAGGCGACGGCTGAAGACGCCTCGCACGCCCGCGCCGTCTGCCTGGAGAATGGCGCCCGTGAGGTGCGCGAGGCGGTCGATCCGGCGGACCGCGAGCGTCTGTGGTCCGGACGCAAGGGCGCGATCAGCGCCGTGGGCCGCCTGCACCCCAACTACTACGTGCTGGACGGCGTCGTGCCGCGCACGAAGCTGCCCGAAGTCATGGCTCGCGTCGCGGAGGTCAGTGCCGAGTTCGACATACCCGTCGCCAACGTCTTCCACGCCGGCGACGGCAACCTCCACCCGCTGATCATGTTCGACGAACGGGTGCCCGGCGCTTCGCAGCGCGTGCTAGCCTGCGGCGAGGCGATCATGCGCGTCTGCGTCGACGCCGGCGGCACGATCACGGGCGAGCACGGCGTCGGCCTCGAGAAGCGCGACTTCATGCCCTGGATCTTCAGCGATGCCGACATGGACGCCATGCTGCGCCTCAAGAACGTGTTCGGGGCCGGCGAGCGCTTCAACCCCTGCAAGGCCTTCCCTACCTCGAAAGGCTGCGGCGAGATTCACTCGACCGCGCTGCAAGCCTTCGGCGCGGACGCCTTCATCTGATGACCGTCAGCGAAGCCGCCATCGAGACACAGCTGCGTCGAGCGTTGCCGGCGGAGCGCTTCTCATCGGTTGTAGACGCCTTCGAGGTCGACGGCCTGCGCCCCTCGGTGGTCGTGGCCCCGACGACTGCGGACGAGGTCTCGGCAATCGTTCGCGCTGCGTCCGAGGCGAACGCGGCGTTGATCCCATGGGGCAGCGGCGCCCGCATGGCGCTGGGCCGCCCACCGGAGCGGTACGACGTCGCGCTCGACCTTCGCGGCCTCGACCAGATCGTCGAGTACGAGCCGGCCGACCTGACCGTCACGGTGCAGGCCGGTGTTCTGCTCTCGACCCTGCAGCAGCGCCTGGCGACGGAACGGCAGTGGCTGCCGCTCGACCCGCCCACCGACGGCGCGATCGGCGGCATCCTCGCGGCGAACGACAGCGGTCCGGCCCGCATCGTCCACGGCACCGGCCGCGACCTCGTCATCGGGATGCAGGCCGTGCTCGGCGATGGGACCGTGGTCAACTCGGGCGGCCGCGTTGTCAAGAACGTGGCCGGCTACGACCTCACAAAGCTGCAGATCGGCGCCCTGGGTACACTCGGCGTCATCACACAGGTGGCGCTCAAGGTCGCGCCGCTACCGGCGCAGCAAGAGACGCTCACCTTTGCCGGCAGCCGCGAGCAGCTCACCGACGCCGCCTTCCGCATCCGCGACGCAGCCCTCGCCGTGAACGGCCTGGCTTTGGCAGCACGGGACGGCGACTGGCACCTCGAGGTGCGCCTGGCCGGCGGCGCGTCCGCCGTGGAGCGCTCACGCCGCGAGGTAGAGACGATCGCGCGGGAGCTGAGCCTTACTGCTTCGGAGTCACGGCAAGCTTCGACTGGCGACATCGCCGTACGAGCCGGGATACTGCCGACCGCGAGTGGACGCATCTGCGATGCGGCGTCGCAGCTCGGCGCCGACGTCCTCGCCTACCCCACGGTGGGCGTGGTGCGCGCCACGTGGATGCCGGACCGCACGCCGCGCGTCGATCAGATCGCGGACCTGCGGCGCCTGTGCGTCATCGAAGGGCACGGCGCGCTGGTGGTCGAGCGCGCTCCAGCGGCCGTCAAACAGCAGATCGACGTCTGGGGCGGTACGCGCGGCGATTTCGAGCTGATGCGGCGCCTCAAGGCGCAGTTCGACCCGCAGCGCACGCTGAACCAGGGCCGTTTCCTGGGGGGCCTCTAATGACCTCGACCCCCCACACGGCGCACGAGCACCTCAGCGCCGAGGACCTGTCGCGCTGCGTGCACTGCGGCTTCTGCCTGCAGGCCTGCCCGACCTACCTGATCACGGGCATGGAGGCGGAATCGCCACGCGGCCGCATCCAGCTCGCCAAGGCGCTCGCGGAAGACGTGATCGAGGTGACGCCGAAGGTCGCCGCCCATTTCGACTTATGTCTACAATGTCGCGCCTGCGAGACCGCCTGCCCTTCCGGCGTGCCCTACGGCCGCATTATGGAGGGCGCGCGCGCCACCGTGCAGGAGAGCGCGGCGCGTCCTCGCTCCTGGCAGCTGCGCACGACGGTCATGCGGCAGCTTCTTGCGGCGCCGTGGCGGCTGCGCGTCGCCTTCGGCGCGCTACGTTTGTACCAGCGGACGCCGATCGCGACGCTGGCGCGCCGCCTGCTGCCTCGTCGCCTGCGCGAGATGGAGCAGATGCTGCCCCGTCTGCCGGAGGCGCCCTACGAGGCTGCAGAGGTCGCTGCAGAGGCACAGGGGCAGCAGAAGGCCACCGTGGCGCTGCTCAACGGCTGCGTCATGCCCCTTACCTACCCGCAGACGCACGAGGCCTCCGTCCGCGTCCTGGCGCGGAACGGCTGTCGCGTGCTCGTGCCCGGCGCCCAGGGCTGTTGCGGCGCTCTGCACGTGCACAACGGCGACCTGGAGGCGGCGCGCATGCTGGCGCGGCGCAACATCGATGCGTTCCTGGCCAGCGGCGTGGACTACATCGCCGTCGACTCGGCGGGCTGCGGCTCGACTATGAAGGAGTACGGCACGTTGTTCGCCAACGACCGCGCCTACGCAGAGAAGGCCTCGCAAGTCGCTGCCAGGGTGCGAGACGTGACCGAGCTGCTGGTCGAGATCGGTTTCGAGGCGCCGGTCGGCCACGTTGATGAGACGGTTACCTATCAAGACTCCTGTCACCTAGTCCACGCGCAGCGCGTGCGGTCGGCGCCGCGTCAGGTACTGCGATCGATTCCGGGACTGCGTCTGGTGGAGATGAAGACGCCCGACCGTTGCTGCGGCAGCGCCGGAATCTACAACCTCACCCAGACCGAGATGTCGCGGCAGCTGCTGCAGAACAAGATGGACGACGCCCTCGCCACGGGCTGCGACGTCATCGCTACCGCCAACCCGGGATGCATGCTGCAGCTAGAGCTGGGCGTGCGCCTGCGAGACGGCAATCAAGATGTCGTTCACGTCGTAGAGCTATTGGACCAGGCCTACGCTGCCGAGAATCCATAGCGTACGCTCGACTGCCGGCTAGAGCGAACAAACCTGCATGAATTTTTATGCGGAAGAAACACTTAGGCCCGGCTCGGTCTGTACCGTGGAAGACATGATGTTCGAGACAATTGACTCAATTCCCGTCTGGGTGCTCGCCCTCGCGGCGTTCGGCGTCCAGTTCTGGCTCTTCTGCTTGCTGCCTCACTGGATTAATGCGAACAGCGATGAGCTAAGGGCCGAAGCCTACATCAGGGACGACGACGAAGCAGCGCTAACGCCTCGGCAGCGCCTTCACCACCACTTCGAGCTGCTCTTCGAGCGGCTGCGTCGTGTCGAGCGTGAGGCGCTGGCGCGGCGGCAGCTCGTCAGGCGCCTCGTAGCGCCGCATCTGCGCCTGGTAGACCTCCCAGCGTCCCTCTGAGGCCGTCCACTCCTCGTTCTCGCGGCGTGCCTGGCGCTGACGCACCACGTCATCGGGTGCGTAGCACTCGACCAGCAACGGCGGCTGGGACGACTTCGACCGCAGCCGGTATGCGGTCTCACGCTGGGCCCGCTCGATGTAGGTTCCGTCCAGCACCACGCCGCTGCCTTCGTCCAGGTAGCGCTGCGCCTGCTCCGCCAGCAGCGTGTAGACACGCTCGCGCGCATCCGGCGCGTAGCGCCCCGCGTCGATCTCGTCTGCACCACGGGCGCCCTCTCGCCGGCCGAAGAGCTCTCTTCGGATGACGTCCGTCGCCAGCAGCACCGCTCCGATACGGGTGGCAATAGCGCCGGCCAGCACGCTCTTGCCGGAGCCGCTGGCCCCCATGACGATGACCGGGCCGTCGTAACGCAGGCCGCGAGCGTACTGCTCCGCCAGCGCGAAGTAGACCCGGGCTCGACGACGGGCGCCGGCGCGCTGCTCCCTGCCCACCTCCGCCTGATCGAGCAGCAGGCTTTCCACCTTGCCGCGGACGCAGGCGCGGTAGCACTTGTAGAAGTTGATCAGCAGCGGCAACTCCTTGTCACCCATCGCCGCGCTGTAGAGGCTGAGCAGCAGGTCGGAGAGGTCGCCGCGGCCACGGTAGTCGAGGTCCATCGCCAGGAAGCCGACGTCGAGGCCGATGTCGGAGTAACGCATGCGGTCGTTGAACTCGATGCAGTCGACCAGGCAGATCTTGGTGTCGAGCTGATCGTCGAAGCAGACGGCGTCGCTGCGCAGGTCGCCATGGCAGTCGCGCACCCAGCCCTCGGCCTCGCGGCGGCGCAGGATCGGCTCCTCGTCGCGCAGGAAATCGGTGACATAGCCCTCGATGCGCTGGAAGCGCTTGGGCCCGAGCGTGCGACCCACGAAGCGGCGCATGTCGTCCAGGTTGTCACGCCAGTTCTGCCGCAGGGTCTCGTAGCCGCCGATGCGCGCTATTTCGAGCCCCGTCTCGGCCGCGCGGTGGAAGTCGGCAAGCCGCGCTGCGAGCCTGCCGATCATGTCGAAGTCGATGGCGCCCTGCTCCAGCAGGCGGTCCATCATGCGCTCAGTGCGCAGGCGCTTCATGTGTACGGCGTAATCGACGATCTCGCCGTTACCGCCGATAGCAAAGTGATCCGCGCCGCGGGTGATCGGCTCGACGCCGAAATAGATGTCGGGGCAGCCGCGGCGGTTGAGACGCACCTCCGCCTCGCATGCCGCGTGGCGTTTCTCCAGGGTTGAGAAGTCGAGGAAGCCGAAGTCGACCGGCTTCTTGATTTTGTAGACGTCCTCTCCAGCGAGCAGTACGAAGGAGATGTGCGTCTGGATCAGATCGACCTTGTCGACGGGCGGCTCATAGGCATCGGGGCGCTGAAGGGCGCGGACGTGCTCGGGCAGCTGTGGTTGCGGCATGAACCCTCGGATCAGGGACGGGCGTTATTCGGTGGCCATATCCGTCTCTGAGAGTATGCGGAACCCGATCTTCACGTCGACCTGGTATTCGACCACCTTGCCGTTCTCGACCCGGCCGCGTACCTGGCCGACCTGGAACCAGTCGATCGCCTTCAGCGTCTCGCCAGCTTTGCGGACGGCAGCGTCGATCGCTTCCGTTACGCCTTCTTCCGAAGTGCCGACCAGCTCGATTAGCTTGTAGGTCTCTCCTGCCATGGGATGTTCTCCTTTGCAACAAAGCCAGCGACGGGGCCGGCCAACGTCTTGATCGTACTCCCTCGTAGACCTCGGCGGGCCGGCGGGCGGTCAGGAAAAGGCCCGTCCTCGAAGGTCGCCCCGCGCGGTAACGCCACCACGCTAGTGGTTAAAGCCAGCGATTCGCGCGGTACCAGTGATAGGTCTCGGCGACGCCGGTCTCTGCGTCGATGCATGGCTGCCAGCCGAGGTCAGCGCTGATGCGTACGTTGTCGCACACCCAGGCATGCTGGCTCATCTCGACCACCTTCTCGGCCGTCAGCGGCAGCGATCGCTTCGAGACGCGGCTGGCGACGTCGGTGGCCTTGCCGGCAATCGAGAACAGCGGGCCCGGCACACCGATCAGCCAGACCTTCCTGCCAAAGGCGCGGCCCAGTTCGCCGCCCAGATCGCGCCAGCTGTAGGTAGCGCCATCGGAGACGGTGTAGACGACGCCGCTCTGCTGCGAACGCTCCAGCGTCGCGACGATAGCGCCAGCGGCGTCTCGGGCATGGACCCAGGAGAGACGATTGGTTCCGTCGCCGTAGACCGGCAGGAAACGGAACTTCGCGAACTCGTAGAACGGCAGCAGGCCACGGTCTCGCGGGCCGTAGATGACGGGCAGGCGCAGGATCGAGACGTTCATCTTCTCTCGCTCGGTCTGCGTAGCGACCTCACCAGCCAGCTTCGTACGGCCGTAGTGGCTGACGGGACGCGCCGGCTCCGGCGGCTGGGGTGTGCCATCCGGGCTGGGGCCCTGGGCCGCCAGGCTGGAGCAATAGACGAAGCGTTCGACGCCCGCGCGGCTGGCCGCCTGGGCCAGGTAGGCGCTACCGCGCGCGTTTACGGCCTCGTAGTCTTCAACCGAGAGCGCCGACGTGAGCCCGGCCAGGTGAACGACCGCATCGACGCCCTGCACTGCCTTCACCAGGCTCTCGGCGTCGCGCATGTCGCCATCGACGCGCTCGAACGGCGCATCCTGCAGGAAGCGCACGCGGCTGCTGCTGCGCATGAGCAGACGCAGGTCGTGGCCGCACTCGGCCAGTTGCTCGACGACGTAGGAACCGAGGAAGCCGTTGGCTCCCGTTACCAGCACGCGCATGAAGGCAGTTTAGAGGGGCTTTTCGTACAGGCGATAGCGTTTGTAGACGTACGCGTTCCAGTATGGCATGAGAGCGTTGAGGCGGCTGTTGTTCTCGAGGATCCAGGACTCTTCGCACCACTTGTAGCGCCCCTTCTGGGCGCCCATATAGAGCTCGTAGAGGAGGCGGAACGGCAGGCCGACGAGCTGTCGCGTGCGGAACTTTGGTTTAACGCCGAACAGGAGGATGCGGCCGGTCTCGACGCCGCGGATCTTCAGGCGCCAGAGCAGCTTCAGCGCCTTCCAGGGATCGATGAAGCCGTTGAAGTCGCGAATCGCTTCGTTGAGGTTGGGGATGCCGACGATCATGCCCGCCGGTTCGCCGTCCATCTCCGCGATTTGCACGACCCTGGGATCTGCGATCAGGCGCAGGTCGGATGCCAGCTTGCGCGCCGCCCGCTGTGAGACGTCGACGTAGCCCCAGTTGTCCTGCCAGCTCTCCTTGTAGATGTCGAGCAGGATGTCGACTTCCTCGTTCAGCTTGCGCATCTTGATCGGACGCACGGTCAGGCCCGGCACTGCGCGGGTCTTCTCGACCGCCTCCATCATGCGCTCCGGCGGGTCGCCCATCTCCCAGCGGTAGGCCAGCAGGTCCATCGCCTTGCCGTAGCCGGCGCCCTCGATCAGCGGGCCGTAGTATGGCGGCGCATAGGTCATCTGGATCATGGGCGGCATGTCAAAGCCTTCGATGAGCGTCCCCAGCTCTTCGTCGATGCTGAAGTTGAAAGGCCCACGCGACGTTTCCATGCCTTTGTCGCGCAGCCAGCCCTCCGCCGTGGAGAGCAGCGCCTGCGCTACGCCGGCGTCCTCTACGGCCTCGAAGAAGCCGAAGTAGCCCGTCTTCTCGTGGTGAAACTCGTTCTGGCGCTCGTCGATCTGGGCGCTGATGCGGCCGACGACCTTGCCGTCGCGTCGCGCCAAGAAGAGCTCAGCGTCGCCGTGGTCGAAGAAGGGGTTCTTCTTGCGGTCGATCACCTCGCGCTGCAGCATGAGCAGGTTCGGTACCCAGTTCGTGTCGCCTTTGTAGATGGCCCAGGGCAGGCGCAGGAACAGCTCTCGGTCGCGCTTGGAGGCGACAGGCGTAACTTCGACCCGCGTTGCCGCAGAGGTTTCCATGCTTCGTCCTCTCCGACGAACGGGCGGATCTAGTCGATCAGCTTGTGCTTGCGGCCCAACTCGGCCATGACGGAAACAGCTCGGTCGATCTGCTCGGGGCTATGCGTGGCCATTGCGCTGGTGCGCAGGATACCCGCGCCGCGCGGCACCGCCGGGAAGATGACGGCGTTCGTGTAAACGCCGTTGGCCAGCAGGTCCTTCCAGAACGTCACCATCTTCACCTCGTCACCGATCACGATCGGGACGATGGGCGTCTCGCTCTGGCCGATGTCGAAGCCGGCCGCGCCGAGCCCGGCTCGTAGACGGCGGCCGTTTTCGCGCAGGCGATCCACCAGCTCAGGTTCCTCCATGAGGACCTCGAGTGCCGTGGTCGCAGCGACAACGGAGGCAGGCGGCAGGCTGGCGCTGAAGACACCAGGCCGCGCGAAGTGCTTGATCCACTCGGCGACGTCGTCTGGACAGCAGACGAAGCCACCGATCGAGGCTAGCGACTTCGAGAAGGTACCCACCGTGACGTCGACCTTGTCTTCGACGCCGAAGTGGCTGGCCGTGCCTCGTCCGCCCTTGCCGATGACGCCGACCGCGTGCGCGTCGTCCACGAGCAGGCGGGCGCCGTAGCGCTGGCAGACCTCGATGATCTGCGGCAGCGGCGCCAGATCCCCGCCCATGCTGTACACGCCGTCAACGACGACCATCGCTGCCTTCTCGGTCGTGATGCGCGCCAACAGCTGATCCAGTTGCTCGATGTCGTTGTGGACGAAGCGGAACATCTCGCCGTCGGAGAGGCGGCAGGCGTCGTAGATGCTGGCGTGGTCCGATTTGTCGATGACGACCGCGGCGCGGCGGTTCACGAGCGCCGAGATCGCGCCCAGGTTCGCCTGGTAGCCCGTCGTGAAGGTGACGCAGGCCTCGGTGCCGAAGAAGGTCGCCAGCAGTTCCTCCAGGCGCTCATGCAGCTTGGTGGAGCCGTTGAGGAACCGGGAGCCGGTCATGGAGGTGCCGTACTGCTCGACAGCGTCACGGGCGGCCTTGATGACGCGCGGATGGCGGGTCAGGCCGAGGTAGTTGTTGGAGCCGAGCATAATGACCCGCTTGCCGTCGACGACGGCTTCAGGCCCTTCGTTGTTATCGAGCGGCTTGTAGAAGGGATACAGACCGAAGGCCTTGGCCTGGCGCACCAGCGTGAAGGCGCGCGCTTTGCCGAAGATGTCACGGCTGGAGGCGTCGTCGTAGCCATCCAGGCTCAGAGCGTCAATGTTGACGGTAGAGGGGAACTCTTCTTCTGCGAGGGGTCTCGTGTCGGAAGCCAGTGCTCAATCCTTTCTCGGCAGAACGGCCGCGGTTAGACCGTCGCCGGCGTGGGAGTCGGCCGAGTTCGATAGCATGTAACACGCGCTTCTCCGCGTTGTCAACAAGAATCGACAAACCGGAAACCGTGCTTACAAGCGACCGTTGTCGATCTGACTCAGGAAGTTGGTCGTCAGCCAGAAACCAGCTGTGACGAGCACCAGGTCCAGGATGGCAACGATCTGCATGCGCGACGGGCCGAGATACACGGCCCCGATCATCACGGCGAACATGACGGCCATCATGGCGAAGATGCGCTTCAGCATCTGGTCGTCGCGGTAGGTGCCGCGCAGTCCAGAGGTCGGTGCCAGCAGGAACCAGAGTCCGACAATCATCATCATGAAACAGGCGATCAGCCCGGTGGCGCCGACGCCCTCGTACGGCGTGAAAATACCGCCGACAGTGCCGGTGAAGATGAGGAAGTACCCGACGATCCTCGTAATACCGCCCGGCAAGACCATCTGGACGACGCGTGGCGTAGCCTGAATCAACTGCCACCCGAGGAAAAGCACCACCAGCGTGAGCGCGATCAGTACCAAGTGATACACCGAGACGTCCCTGCCTCGCGTCTTTTTTTCGTCTTCCAGACGCCCTTACTATAAATCGTGCGGCGGATCAGGGAAACCCCGATTGATTCTGCAGATTTGCGCGATTCCACCGACACTGCGCGAAGACTCAGCGTCCTCCACCTTGTGTGCTAGAGTACGTAAACATTAACTATGCCCGAGACAGCCGTACCCAGCGCTGCCGAAGTGCTCGCTCGCGCCGGCGAGGCGATTCCCCCTGAGCGCGCCCGTCTCATCGAAGAAGCCTACGATTTCGCAACCAACTGCCACGCCGGCCAGCAGCGCGACTCCGGCGACCCGTACATCGTCCACCCCATCGATGCAGCCCTGACGGTCGCGGACATGCACCTCGACGGCGCGGCCATCGCCGCTGCCCTGCTGCACGACGTCATCGAGGACTGCGGCGTGACACGCGACCAGATCGCCGAGCGCTTCGGCGAGGACGTGGCCAGCATGGTCGAGGGCGTCACCAAGCTGAACCGCATCACGCTACTGCGCCAGGAAGAGCCGCGCTTCGACGAGGGCAGCCAGGCCGATAACCTGCGCAAGATGTTCATGGCGATGGCCGAGGACATCCGAGTCGTCATCATCAAGCTCGCCGATCGCCTGCATAACATGCGCACCCTGGACGTGTTGCCGCGCCGCAAGCAGGTGCGCATCGCTCGCGAGACCATGGACATCTACGCGCCGCTCGCGCATCGCCTCGGCCTCGGCCAGATCGCACACGAGCTGGAAGACCTCTCCTTCCAGTACCTGGAGCCCGAGGCATACGAAACGATCACGAGTCTGCTCGCTGCCAGCCTTGAGAGCCGGGAGCGCTATGTCGAGCAGGTCACGAAGCTGCTGCGCTATGAACTCACGCGTCAGGGAATCCAGGCGGAGCTCTCCGGTCGCGCCAAGAACACGTACAGCATTCACCAGAAGATGCTGAAGTACGCCGAGATGGGCAAGTCGTTCAACGACATCTACGACCTGCTGGCGATCCGCGTCCTGGTCGACTCCGTCGCCGACTGCTATCACGCCCTCGGCATCGTGCACGGGCTGTGGCGGCCCCTGCCCGGCCTCTTCGACGACTACATCGCCAACCCGCGCGAAAACTTCTACCAGTCGCTGCACACGACCGTGATGGGCCCCGGCGCCCGTCCGTTGGAGGTGCAGATCCGCACCAACGACATGCACCACACCGCCGAGTACGGGGTTGCGGCGCACTGGCGCTACAAGGAAGGCGGCCGCCACGACCGCGTCTTCGAGGAGCGCATCGCGTGGCTGCGGCAGCTGCTCGAGTGGCAGCGCGAGACGGCGGAGGCGGACGAGTTCGTCGAGTACATCAAGACGGACCTCTTCCGCGATCAGGTCTTCGTCTTTTCGCCCAAGGGTGAGATTAAGGACCTCCCGGCCGGCGCCACGCCGATCGACTTCGCGTTCCGTATTCACACGGACGTCGGCTTCCATGCTGTCGGCGCACGCGTCAACGGGCGTCTCGTGCCGCTCACGTACAAGCTGCAGAACGGCGACGTCGTCGAGATCGTCACCAGCCGCAGCAGCCGCGGCCCCTCACGCGACTGGCTCAACCCAAACCTGGGCTACATCCGCACCGGCAACGCGCGCTCCAAGATCCGGCAGTGGTTCAAGCGCCAGGAGCGCGACGAGAACGTCATACGCGGCAAGGAGATGCTGGAGCGCGAGATCAAGCGCCTGGGAGAGAACCCGCAGGAGCACCTCGCAGAACTGGTGCGCTGGTTCAAGTACGACAACACCGACGACCTCTACGCTGCCGTCGGTTTCGGCGGTATCAGCCTCAACCAGGTCGCCGGCCGCATCGCCCTCCTCACGCACAAGGCGGAGCCGGACGAGCATGCGCCGTCGACCGCCCCGTCGACCCGGCCGCAGGACTATAGCGGCGCCATCCACGTCATGGGCACGCGCGACGTACTCACCCAGATCGCGCGCTGCTGCTCACCGGTGCCCGGCGACGCCATCACCGGTTACGTGACGCGCTCCCGCGGCGTGACCGTGCACCGCGCCGACTGCCCGAACGTCATGAACAGCAGCGAGAACGAGCGCCTGGTCGACGTGCAGTGGGGTCAGCGGGGCCAGCTCTTCCCCGTCTCGCTCAAGGTGGAGGCGTGGGATCGCGTCGGCCTGCTGCGCGACCTCAGCACGATCATTGCCGACGAGAAGGTGAACATGCAGGCCGTCCAGACCCACGAGCACGACGACCAGACAGTCACCGTCTCGATCACGGTGGAGACGACGGGCGTCGAGCAGCTCTCGCGCCTCCTGGGCAAGATGGAGGGCGTCTACGGCATCTTCAGCGTCTCGCGCGTCACGGAAGGTACCCGCGAGATCGCCTGACCCGCGTGCACGCCCGGATTCGACTAGCATCGGTCGCGCCTTGTTACGATAGCGACCTGGACGCATGGAATTAAATGGCAGGTATTGTCAGTACTGATAGTTCCTTTCGCCCGAAAGACATGCCTTCTTGAGCCAGATCCGATAGCATGTTCTGAAGCAGGAACGCAGGGAACGGCCCGCGAGCCGTCACCTGATTGAGAGAACATGAAAGCAATCACTGCAGAGGGGCTGGTCAAGCTGTACCGGTCCGGCAAAGCCAATGTGCGCGCCCTCGACGGCCTCGATCTCGATGTTGAGGAAGGGACCGTGCTGGGCCTGCTCGGGCCGAACGGCGCCGGTAAGACGACGACCGTCCGCATCCTCTCGACCCTGTTGCGGCCGGACGCCGGTCACGCGACGGTCGCCGGTTTCGACGTCGTGCACGAGGCCGCGAAGCTGCGCTCCGTCATCGGCCTCTCCGGCCAATACGCCGCCGTCGACGAGAACCTGACGGGGCGAGAGAACCTCTCCATGTTCGGTCGGCTGTACCAGCTACCGTCGGCGACTGCGAATAGCCGAGCCGCGGAGCTACTGGAGCAATTCGAGCTCACCGATGCGGCGGAGCGTACCGTAAAAACCTATTCCGGCGGCATGAGGCGCCGTCTCGACCTCGCCAGCGCTCTGATCGGCGAGCCCCGCCTCCTTTTCCTGGACGAGCCGACTACGGGTCTCGACCCACGCAGCCGTCTCAGCCTCTGGGGTGTCATCCGGGGGCTGGTCGAGTCCGGCACGACGCTGCTCCTCACCACCCAGTACCTTGAAGAGGCGGATGAGCTGGCCGACCGTATTGCCGTCGTCGATCACGGCAAGATCATCGCCCACGGCACGGCGACGGAGCTGAAACGAAGCGTCGGCGGAGAGCGCATCGAGGTCGACGTGCCTCACGACGCCGATCTCGCCGCAGTCGCCGAGGTGCTGCGTCATGAAGGAGACGCCGAGCCGGTGATCGAGGCGGAAGCCAGCCGGCTGACGATACCGGCGAAGGACGGCGCCCAGTCGCTGATCCGGGTGATTCGCGGCCTCGACGAGGCGGGCATCGCCATCGACGACATAGGACTCAGGCGGCCCACCCTCGATGACGTCTTCCTGTCGCTCACCGGCCACGTCTCGACCGAGGAGCAGGACGGTGCGTCGCCGGCTAGGAGGCCCGAATGACCACAGGGACCACCGCCGCGCCCGCGCAGGGGGAGCGCGTCACTTCGACCCCGATCCGCGACGGCCTGATCATCGCCTGGCGCAACCTCAAGCGCATCCCGCGCATCCCGGAGCTGGCGATCTTCGCCGTCATGCAGTCGATCATGTTCGTGGTGCTCTTCTCGTTCGTGTTCGGCGGCGCCATCCCGCTGCCCGGCGGCGGCTCCTATCGTGAATTCTTGCTGCCCGGCATCTTCGCTCAGACGATTGCCTTCGCGGCCGTCACCACCGCCGTCGGCATCTGCGACGACATCAACAAGGGCATCATGGACCGCTTCCGCTCCCTGCCGATGGCGCGATCGGCGGTGTTGTCCGGCCGCGCACTCTCGGACGCCATCTACCAGACCGGCATCCTCATCGTGTTGATGATCACTGGTCTCATCGTTGGCTGGACCATTCACACAGGCGTTGTGCAGCTTCTCGCCGGCGTCGGCCTGCTCGTTGTCTTCACCTTCGCGATGTCGTGGATCGGCATCTGGCTCGGCACGGCCGTGCCGGCGGTGGAGGTGGCGCAGCAGATCGGCTTCACCGTCGTTCTGCCGCTGACGTTCCTGTCGAACGTCTTCGTGCCGCCAACCACGCTGCCGCGGCCCCTGGACACGATCGCGGAGTGGAACCCGGTGAGTGTGCTGACCGCGTCGCTACGCGACCTCTGGGGCAACCCCAACCCCTTCGCGACTTCCGGCTTCCCGGCCGACCACCCCGTGATCCTGACCCTGATCTGGGTCGGCATCATCCTCGTGATCTTCGGGCCGCTGGCGGTAAGCCGCTACCGCAACATGAGCCGCTAGAGGTCACTCGAACGGATACCGCACGGTATAATGTTCGGCGTTTGGATTATCCCCAGCTTTGAACAGAGAAAGGTCTCGTAATGGAGTACAGGTATCTCGGTAATTCCGGCTTGCAGGTCTCGGTCGTAGGCCTCGGCTGCAACAACTTCGGCATGCGCCTGGACGCGGCCGGCACCGCCGCCGTGATCAACCAGGCCGTCGAGGAGGGCATCACCTTCTTCGACACCGCAGACGTCTACGGCCGCGGCAAGTCGGAAGAGTTCATGGGCCCGGCGATCAAGCCGCACCGCCGCAACATCGTCCTCGCCACCAAGTCGTTCTCGCCGATGGGCGAGGGCCCGTACTGGTCCGGCGCCTCCCGCAAGTACATCATGGACGCCGTCGAGGACTGCCTGCGCCGCCTCGACACGGACTACATCGACCTCTACCAGATGCACCGCCCCGACCCGCGCACGCCGATCGAAGAGACGCTGCGCGCCCTCGAGGACCTGGTGCGCTCCGGCAAGGTGCGCTACATCGGCAGCAGCAACTACACTGCCTGGCAGGTCGTCGAGGCGGACTGGGCGGCGAAGACGCATAACTTCACGCCCTACGTCAGCGCCCAGAATGAGTACAGCCTGCTGGCGCGCGGTGTGGAGCCGGACCTCACCACCGTCTGCGAGAAGTACAACATCGGCCTCATCCCGTTCTTCCCCCTGGCCAGCGGCTTCCTCACCGGCAAGTACCGTCCCGGTCAGCCCGGCCCGGAGGGCGCCCGCCTCTCCAGCGGCCCCATGGCCGGACGTTGGGTCAACGACGCCAACTTCGACATGCTGACGAAGCTGGAGTCGTTCGCGCAGGAGCGCGGCCACTCGATGGTCGAGCTGGCGATGAGTTGGCTGGCCAGCAAGCCCTACGTCCCCAGCGTCATCGCCGGCGCCACGCGGCCCGAGCAGGTTACCGAGAACGCCCGCTCCGCCGACTGGAAGCTGACGGATGAGGACATGACCGCGATCGACGAGATCATGGGCCACTAGCGTGGGCATGCTGCGCGGCTGACAAGCGCCGCCGACGCAGCAGCCTCGTGAGACGAAAAAGAGAGGGAGGAGACGAATCGTCTCCTCCCTCTCTTTGTCTACGGCTCGAAGCCGGGATTACTGGTCTGAGTTGTCTTCCGCGCTGGCAGCGGCCTGCGCGGCGGCGCGTTCCTGGCGCCGCTCGGCTCGCTCTTCGGCGCTCGAATTGGAGGAGCCGCGGCCGCGGGACGAACCCGTCGACGGCGACTCGTTCTCGCCCTGCGTCATCTGGACGCGGCCGTCCAGCGTGGCGCCCTCGTGGACGCTGAGCACCTTGGTGATGACCTCACCGTTGACCCGGCTGCGCGGCAGCAGGTCGACGCGCTGGTCGCAGCGGATCTCGCCCCGGAAGTTTCCGGAGACGACGACGAAGGCCGCGCGGATCTTGGCATCGACCTGGGCGCCCTCGGAGACGTGCACCGTGCCCTTGGCGCGTACCTCACCGGAGAAGTTGCCCTCGATGCGCACGCTGTCGTCGACGGTCAGGTTACCGGACCACTTGGCGCCCGAAGCGATGACGTTCGTGCAGCGGTCGGGAGGTGTCGGGCCGGGCGAGGACGTTTGCGTGGGCTGCGACGACGACTGGCTGCGCGGCTGCTCCGTCGCGGCCGGACCCGGACGCGGCTCGGCGTCGAGCAGGTTGCGCGACATGGGCTCCGAGCGGTTCGGCAGGGCCTGGGCGGCATCGCCGAGGAAAGTCGTCTCGGAGCGCGAGCTGCGGTCCTCGTCGTCAGCGCCGCGACCGGTTACGGGGCGGGAAGAGTTACCGCCGAAAAAGCTCATCGATGAGGTCTCCTTTCTGGGTGCGGGCACCCAGCCACGTATTGCAAAAAACCTAGTCTTGTTGGGGAAGTCTGGAGTGACGTCTCAACGTCATGGCTGGGTCACCTGTCCCTGGCCGCCAGGAGGGACGCCGAAAATCCTAACGACGCCTGTGGGAGGCGTCAACCCTTCGTAAATGATAACGCACTTTCCACGAATTCGTTATGCAAATTCCTCAGAAGCCGTCGCAAGAGCCTTGAGATGGCAAGCGTCGTTCAGGTACGCGAGCACTTTCGAGGCCTCGCTGGCCGGCCGCGCGTCTTCGACTTCGATCAGCGTCAAAGAGCAGTTGCCAATCGCGAATGGCATCGGCCGCCTGTACGGCAGGCCCAGGACGGTCTGGCAGAAGAGCGCGATCGGACCGCCGTGGGAGACGACGGCGACGGTCTCGTCCGGGTGCGTCTCCATCACGCCCCAGATCGACTCCGTAACGCGGCGGAAGAAGTTCTCTCGCCCTTCCTCGCCGGGGTAGACGCGGTCGCCCGGTTGGGCGCTGCCGGGAGGCGGTCCGCCGAAGTGTCGGCGGAGATCTGCGTACGTCGCCCCTGCCAGCTCGCCGAAGTGGTATTCGCTGACGTCGGCCAGAATCCGCGGCTCGACGTCGAGGTGCTCACCGATGGTCCGCGCCGTGGCAGCGGCGCGGAGCAGCGGGCTCGTGTATAGCGCCGAGGCACCGAGCGCGGACAGCCGCTGACCCGTGAGCTGCGCCTGACGACGTCCCAGGTCGGTGAGGTCGTAGTCGTTGTGGCCCTGCAGGCGGTTCTCGAAATTGCCGACGGACTCGCCGTGGCGCACCAGGATCAACCGCATCGCTAGCTCGGGACGACGTTTTCCGCGAACGCAACGTCCATGAAGTTGCGCAGCATACGCGCGGTTGCGCCCCAGATCATGTGCTCGTGGAAGCGATAGGCTTCCATGAGCAGCAGCCGGCCGTTGCGCTGTCGCGGCACCTCGACCAGGCTGCCCGGGTCCAGCAGGTGGCGCAGCGGCACCTCCAGCACCTCGGCGACCTCGGTGGCCTGCAAGCGCCACGCGTACGGCGAGCACGCCGGATCGATTTCGCCCACGAATGCCGAGACGTGGAAGCCGCTCGTCGTGACGATGTCGTCCACGCGACCGATAAGGCGCACGTCGTCCGGCATCAGGCCGATCTCCTCCTCGCTTTCACGCAGGGCAGTGAAGCCGAGGTCGGCGTCAGTCAGGTCTCGAGCGCCTCCGGGAAAGGAGATCTCGCCTTTGTGGTGCTCGACCTTGTCCGTACGCTTGGTGAGGATGACGTGCAGGTCGTCGTGGGCGCTGTACAGGGCGATCAGCACGGCGGCCTCGGGCAGGCCGGCGGACGAAAGACTGCGCACCTCGTACGAAGCCAGGCGGCGGGAGATTTCTTCGATCACGGTTCTATTATGCCCTTCGCCGACGATGCCGTGCAGGCGCGCCGACTTCGCCCAGCAGCGGGAAGGCGCTATGCTCGTATCCCATGCCTGACAACAAGCAGTTCCAGGCGCCGAGAGGCGTAGCCGACCTCCTGCCCGACGAGCAGCCGTACTGGCGCTGGATCAAGGCGACGGCGACGCGCGTGGCCGAATCCTACGGCTACGGCGAGATTCAGACGCCCGTCTTCGAGCACGCCGGCGTCTGGCTGCGTCCCGGCGCCGAAGGCACCGACGTGGTCGACAAGGAGATGTACCGCTTCGAGGACCGCGGCGGTGACGACCTCGTCCTGCGCCCGGAGGGCACGGCGGGCGTCTGCCGGGCTTACCTCGAGCACGGCATGGCCTCGCTACCGCAGCCGGTGCGTCTCTTCTACTTCATCGACGTCTTTCGCTACGACCGGCCCCAGGCGGGCCGCTACCGCGTGCACCACCAATTCGGCATCGAATCGATCGGCGACGGCGCGCCGACCGTGGACGCCGAGGTCATCGACCTGCTGGCGACGTTCTACCAGGCGCTGGGCCTCAGCGACTGGACACTGCAGATCAACAGTATCGGCGACGGGGTTTGCCGACCCGCGTATCTGCAGAAGCTGCGCGCCTATTACGCCGACAAGATCGATCTGATGTGCGCCGACTGCCGCCGCCGCTACGACGTCAACCCGCTGCGCCTGCTCGACTGCAAGAACGCGCCCTGCCAGCCGTTCAAGGCAGCCGCGCCGAAACTGATCGACAACCTTTGCGAGTCCTGCGCTGAGCACTTCACGACGCTGCAATCGCTGCTCACTGACCTCGGCATCGCCTACCAGCTCAACCCGACGCTGGTGCGCGGCCTGGACTACTACACACGCACCGCCTTCGAGTTTGAGCCACGCATAGAGGGGGCGCAGAGCGTGATCGGCGGCGGCGGCCGCTACGACGGTCTCATCGAGCAGCTCGGCGGCCCGCCGACGCCCGCGATCGGCTTCGGCACCGGCATCGAGCGGCTGATCCTCAATCTCAAGCGCCAGGATCTCGAACCGGAAGCGCCCGCTGCACCCGACGTCTACCTCGCGGTCGTCGATGCCGCGGGCCTGGGAAAGGCGATGCGCCTCGCCCGCACTCTGCGTCAGGCAGGGCTCACCGCGGTCATGGGCGCCTCGACGCGCAGCCTGCGCGGCCAGATGCGCCACGCCAACGCGCTCGCCGCACGCCACGCCGTCATCCTGGGCGCGGAAGAGCTGGCGACGGACACCGTCACGCTGCGTGATCTCGCGACGAGCCTGCAGGAGCGCCTCTCACCCGCCGAAGCGCTCCAGCGCATACGAGAAGGCAATCAGGCAATCGGGCAAGGGTAGGGGCCGTCCACAACGGAGTCTGCAAGGCCTGCGGCGAGGCTTACCAACCTCCCCTAGGTTGATAACGGACGAACACTTAGTGCTGCGGGTAGATCTCCGCGGCGTCCAACAGGTCCTCGGGCGGGATGTCCAGGCCCGTCTGCTGGGCCGTATCGACGTTGTAGGTCGTCTCGTATTCCTCGGGGTCGAGGATCGGCATGTCGCCGGCTGGCTTGCCGTCGAGGATGTCGGCGCCGCGCAACCCCACATAGAGCCCAGTCTTGTACCCCGAGTTGCCGAACGACATCACGAACCCGTCCGCTGACCAGTCCGAGATCAGGCCGAAGACCGGGATCTTGCTATTCTGGACGGTCCACTGGGCGACCTCTTTGGCAGGCATGATGTTGCCGGAGCCGTCCTCGATGCGGTGGTAATTGAGAACAGCGATCGCGTCGGCCTTGTCCTGGTAGTCCTCGATGGCCTGCTTCCACTGCTCGAAGGTCGTGATCTGCAGGAAGTCCACCGGCTGCAGCGCCATGCTCTCGCCGGCCTGCACCTCCTGGTTGAACGAATCGACGACGTCCTTCGAGCTGGGGCTGTCGTCGGCGAGGAGGACGACCTTCTTCGAGCCGGCGAAGAGCTTCGCCGCCGCCTCGAAGGCAAGCTGGAAGGGGATGCGCTCCAGCGTGCCGGTGATCGGCGCGCCCGGGTGCTCCAGGCTCTGCACCATCGGATAGGTGCTCGGATCGCCGTTCACGCCGGAGAAGACGAACGAGATATCCGTGTCCGGATGGGCCTCCAGGTACGGAAGCGCCACGTAGTTGACCGCCGCATCGTCCGTGACAAAGACGAGGGAGGGCTTGAACTCGTCGATCGTGCGCGTGGCGATATCGGCGCGCACCTGGATCTCTTCGGGCGTCTTGAAGTTGAGGCGCGTGTCCATGTAGAAGACGCGCAAGTCGTACTGATCGCCTTCCTTGTAGCCGGCGCGCGCCAGGCCGTCGAGAATGCCCTGGTTCTGCTCCGCCGTCCAGCGAAAATCGCCGTCGTAGGAGTGGATGATGACGACGCGGGGCTTCGCATCGGCGCTGGAGCCGGCTGAGCTCGAGTTGCTGCACGCTCCCATCGCCAAGGCCAGGAGCAGGACGGACAGCAACGCCATCAGGGGCGCTGCCTTACCTCTGACCATTTCGGAAAGTCCCTTCCGTTCCGGCGGCATTATCGCAGATGGACGGCGTTACCGGCATCATCAGACCCGTCCGAGGGCGGGAAATACGCTCACCTGTGCTACACTCGCCATTGGCGGGCAGAGACAAACTCACAGAGGACGAACCCAACATCCATGCTGGACAAGCTGCGAACCATAGAAGAGCGGTACGAGGGCCTTACCGAGGAGATGGGGCGGCCTGAAGTCGTCGCCGATTACCAGCGTCTGCAGGAGCTGGCCAAGGAGCGCGCCTCCCTGGACCAGGTCGTGAGCCTCTACCGCCAGCTGCGCTCCGTCGAGGAGCAGATCGGCGAGGCGCGGCAGATGGCGGACGAGTCCGACGACCCTGACATGACCCGCCTGGCCCGCGACGAGCTGCACAGCCTCGAGCCCGAGCGTGACCGCCTCGACAACGACCTGCGTATCGCCCTTCTACCGGCCGACCCGCATGACGAGCGCAACGTCATCATGGAGATTCGCGCCGGCACCGGCGGTGAGGAAGCGTCGCTGTTCGCGGGCGACCTCTACCGCATGTACTCCCGCTACGCCGACCGCAAACGATGGCAGGTCGAGGTCATCTCTGCCAGCGAGAGCGAGAAGGGCGGTTTCAAGGAAATCGTCTTCGAAGTGCAGGGCCGCGGCGCTTACTCACGCCTCAAGTACGAGAGCGGTGGCCACCGCGTGCAGCGCGTGCCGGAGACGGAAGCGAGCGGCCGCATCCACACGAGCACTGCTACGATCGCCGTGCTGCCCGAGGCGGAGGAGATCGAGGTCGACATCGACGAGAAGGATATTCGCATCGACATCTACCACTCGGGAGGCGCCGGTGGCCAGAACGTCAACAAGGTCGCCACCGCCGTGCGGCTGACGCACGTCCCCACCGGCATTGTCGTGCAATGTCAGGACGAACGCTCGCAACTCAAAAACCGTGTCAAAGCGATGAGCGTGCTGCGGTCGCGTCTGCTGCAGATCCACGAAGAAGAGCAGATCGCCCAGACGAGCGACTCGCGCCGCATGCAGGTGGGTACCGGCGAGCGCGCCGAGAAGATTCGCACCTACAACTTCCCCCAGGATCGCATCACCGACCACCGCGTCGGCTACACGCGCCACGGCCTGCCCGCCTTCATGGACGGCGATATCGACGACGTGATCGACGCCGTCGCTACGGCCGATCAGGCGCAACGTCTCGAAGCCTCGCTCGTGTGACGACCCTGCGCGAGGCGTTGTCCGCCGCCCGCTCCCGCCTGCGAAACGCCGGTCTGCCCGAAGCAGACCTCGAAGCCGAGGTGCTGCTGCGTCACGTCCTGCACTGCAACCGCGCCGCCCTCTTTCAACGCTTCGAAGAGCCTTTCACGCCTGATTGCGCGACATCGCTAGAAGCGCTGATTGCGCGCCGCATCGCGGGCGAGCCGACCGCGTACATCGTCGGTCAGCGCGAGTTCTACGGTCGCGATTTTCATGTCACGTCAGCGACCCTCATTCCGCGCCCCGAGACAGAGCTGCTAATCGAAGCCGCAATTGAGGCCTCGAGGCGCACCGCGCGGCCGCGCGGCCCCCTGATCACTGATATCGGTACCGGCAGCGGCGCGATCGCGGTTACGTTGGCGCTGGAGCTGCCACACGCCGAGGTGTACGCCTCCGACGTCTCGTCCGAGGCCCTGGCAGTGGCGCGCGAGAACGCGTTGCATCACGGCCTCGAACGTCGCGTCTCGTTTCGGCGCGGCAGCCTGCTGGAAGGCCTCGACACGCGAGTCGACATCATTGTGGCGAACCTCCCTTATGTCACGTTGGGCGACTGGCAGGCCCTGCCGACGGAGATCAGAGACCACGAGCCGCGCGTTGCTCTCGAAGCCGGAATGGACGGCCTCGACCTGATCCGCAGGCTGCTACGACAGGCGCCGCGTTATCTCCGGCCGGGCGGCTCCGTCCTGCTCGAGTTCGGTGCCGGCCAGGCCGAAGCGCTGCGAGTGCTGGCGACCGAGCAGTTCCCGCGGGCTCGGACAGAGGTCGCGATCGACCTCGCCGGCCTGCCACGGGTGCTCATCGTCAATACGTAAAGTATCGTAAATCATTGTTGATAGGCCTTGACAACATGACTTGTCGATCAACAATGGTTATCGAGAAGCTCACGTGCAAACAGTCGAACAGCTAGTCGAGAAGTTTCGGGCCCATGGGCTGAGAATTACGCCGCAGCGCCATCAGATCTTTCGTGCCCTCGCCGGCGCCAACCGCCACACCACGGCGGAAGCGGTCTGGGACGAGGTGCGCGGCGACATGCCCGCCATCTCCCTGAAGACGGTGTACGAGACGCTGCACGAGCTCGTCGAGGTCGGTGCGTTGCAGCAGATCGACATTGGCACCGGCGCCACCCGCTTCGACACCAATGCGTCCGACCACCATCACCTGGTCTGCCGGCGTTGCGGCACCATCCGCGACCTGCATGCCGATTTCAGCTCCCTCGCCATCCCGGAGAGCGAGCGCCAGGGCTTCATCGTCTCCAATGCAGAGGTCATTTTCCGGGGCATCTGCGGGGAATGTGCCAATTCGCCAGAAAGAGCAATCGATCGAGAAGGATGACTGGCTCGATGGCCAATCTGAATCTACACTGAGGCCCGATTTCACAGAGCGTTGCGCAGCATCAGCGAATAATCAGGAGGAGAAGCGAAATGACCGTGTCCAACCAAGACTGGTGGCCGAACCAGCTGAGCCTGAAGGTTCTCCGCCAGAACTCTTCCCTTTCGAATCCCATGGGCGAGGATTTCAACTACGCGGAAGAGTTCAAGACGATCGACCTGAATGCCCTGAAGAGAGACATCGAGCAGGTGCTGACGACCTCGCAGGACTGGTGGCCGGCGGACTTCGGCCACTATGGGCCGCTCATGATCCGCATGGCATGGCACAGCGCCGGCACGTACCGCATCAGCGACGGTCGCGGCGGCGGCGGCCGCGGCACGCAGCGCTTTGCGCCCCTCAACAGCTGGCCCGACAACGCCAGCCTCGACAAGGCGCGCCGATTGCTCTGGCCGATCAAGCAGAAGTACGGCCGAAAGCTCTCCTGGGCCGACCTGATGATCTTCACCGGTAACGTCGCCCTGGAATCGATGGGGTTCAAGACCTTCGGTTTCGGCGGCGGCCGCGAGGACGTCTGGGAGCCCGAGGACATCGACTGGGGCATGGAGGAAACGTGGCTCGGCGATCAGCGCCACACCGGCAGCGGTGACCTCGAAGGCCCCTATGGCGCCGACCACATGGGCCTCATCTACGTGAACCCGGAAGGCCCGGGCGGCAACCCGGACCCGGTCGACGCGGCGAATTACATCCGGGAAACGTTCCGCCGCATGGCGATGAACGACGAAGAGACGGTTGCCCTCATCGCCGGCGGTCACACCTTCGGCAAGACGCATGGCGCCCACGCGGCGACGGGCGTCGGCCGTGAGCCAGAGGCTGCTCCCATCGAAGAGCAGGGCTTCGGCTGGAAGGACAGCAACGGCACGGGCAAAGGCCCTGACGCCTTCACCAGCGGCCTGGAGCTCACCTGGACGACCAACCCTACCAAGTGGGACAGCAACTTCCTGGAAAACCTGCACGGGTACGAGTGGGAGTTGACGAAGAGCCCCGCCGGTGCCAACCAGTGGGCACCCAAGAACGCGTCATCGGTGGCGACCGTGCCGGACGCGTTCGACCCGTCGAAGAAGCACGCACCGGGCATGCTCACGACGGACCTGTCGCTTCGGATGGACCCGGCCTACGAGGCGATCGCGAAGCGGTTCCAGGAGAACCCCCAGGAGTACGCAGACGCTTTCGCCCGAGCCTGGTTCAAGCTGACGCACCGCGACATGGGGCCTCGCTCGCGCTACGTTGGCGCGCTGGTCCCCGCAGAGCCGCAGATCTGGCAGGACCCGGTCCCGGACGTCGACCACCCGTTGATCAACGAGCAGGACGTCGCCGCCCTCAAGGCCAAGCTCCTCTCGTCCGGTCTGTCGGTTTCCCAACTGGTCTCGACGGCCTGGGCTTCGGCGTCGACGTTCCGCGGCACCGACAAGCGCGGCGGTGCGAACGGCGCCCGCATCCGGCTGGCGCCGCAGAAGGACTGGGCGGCTAACAGCCCGGCCGAGCTGGCCAGCGTGCTGCGCACCCTGGAAGGCGTCCAGAGCGACTTCAACAGCTCGCTGACGGGCGGCAAGAAGGTCTCCCTCGCGGACGTGATCGTGCTGGGCGGCTGCGCCGCCGTCGAGCAGGCCGCGAAGAGCGCCGGCGTCAACGTCACGGTGCCCTTCGCGCCGGGACGCACGGACGCGGTGCAGGAAATGACCGACGTAGAGTCGTTCGAGGTGCTCGAGCCGAAGGCGGACGGCTTCCGCAACTACCTCCAGGCCGGCCAGACCAAGTCGGCGGAGGAGCTGCTGGTGGACAAGGCCTCCATGCTGACGCTGACCGCTCCCGAGATGACCGTGCTCGTCGGTGGCATGCGCGCCCTGAACGCCAACACCGGCCAGTCCCAGGTCGGCGTCTTCACCAGCCGGCCCGGGATGCTGACCAACGACTTCTTCGTGAACCTGCTCGACATGGGCACGGAGTGGAGGCCGGCTTCCGCGGAGGGCGCCTACGAGGGCCACGACCGCGCGACGGGCGCGGCCAAGTGGACCGCCAGCCGCGTAGACCTCGTCTTCGGTTCGAACTCCGAGCTTCGAGCGCTCGCGGAAGTCTACGCCTCTGCCGACTCGCAGCAGAAGTTCGTGAGCGACTTCGTGGCCGCGTGGAACAAGGTGATGAACCTCGACCGCTTCGACCTCGCCTGATCTGAGCTAACGTCAAACAAACGGCTCCGGGGTGTGCGACATCCTGGAGCCGTTTCTTTTCTCGCAAGAGACCCGGATTAGCGCTTTCGACGCCTCCGAGGGTATTCTGAGAATCGACCACCTGAACCACCAGGCGCAGACGACGCTTTCGACCGAACGGAGGCAAACCTGCGCGGCGCACCCTGAAACGCGCCCTGGGCGGAGGGCCCAACTGGACCGACTTGCGCTGATCGGCTTTGCCGGCGCCCTGGGCGCCCTATCGCGCTATGAGGTGCAGGGCTGGGTCAACGACCTGCTCGGCCGGCCCACCGTCCTCGGCACCATGGTCGTCAACCTCACCGGCGCCTTCCTGCTCGGCTTCTTCCTCACCGTCACCGAGGATCGCTTTCTCGTCACAGGGCCGTGGCGCCTGATGATCGGCACGGGCTTCCTCGGCGCTTACACGACGTTTTCGACCTTCATGTACGAGTCCGTCGACCGCCTGGACACCGGCGACTTCGCCACGGCCGCGGCGAACGTCCTCTTTAGCGTTGCGATCGGCCTCATCGCGGCCTACGCTGGCATCGTGGCAGGACGGACCGTATGAACGACGACATGCGCATCCAGGGCCCCGGCAAGCAGCTCCGCATCTTCGTAGGCGAGAGCGATCGCTGGCACGGGCGCTCGCTCGTTGAGGCGCTGCTGGAGATGCTGCGCTCAGAGGGGCTGGCGGGCGCCACGGTGCTGCACGGCGTGGCGGGCTTCGGCGCCCACAGCCGCATCCACACCGCCCACGTCCTGCGTCTCTCCGAAGACCTGCCCGTCGTCATCGAGGTGATCGACACGCAGCAGAAGATCGAGGCGGTCCTACCGAAGGTCGGCGAGATGGTGCACGAAGGGCTCGTCGTCCTCTCGGACGTCGAGGTCATCGTCTATCGCCACCGCGATAGCTAACGACGCCGCTGCGCGCCGTCACCCCGGACGCCACGTTGTCACTTCGAACGGAGTGAGGAATCCGGCCCTCGGCTGATCACCTCACACGCCGCTGCGCATCCCTGCGGGCTGCTCCGCTCACCTTTGGTGAGAAGAAGAGTTGCTGGGGGGACACCCCCCAGGCCCCCCGCGCATGGGCTGCGCCCCCGCTACCCCTGCAGGACTCGGCGGGAGGCAAATCCATTGACGGCTACTTCTGCGGCGATGGGGCCATGAGCCAGCCTTCCGACGCTCTCAACGCCCCGTGGAGCCGTGGCCGCCGGCGCCGCGCTGCGAGCCGCCGAGCTCTGTCACCTCTTCGACGGGCAGCGCCGTGAAGCGGGTGATGACGAGCTGCGCGATGCGGTCGCCGTCGTGGACGCGGTACGTTTCGCGGGTGCCGAAGGTGTGCATCGAGACGAAAAGCTCGCCGCGGTAATCGGCGTCGATCGTGCCGAGGATGACGTTGACGCCCTGTCGCGAGAGGCCCGATCGCGGCCGCACCTGCAGGTCGTAGCCCGGCGGCAGCTCGAACGCGACGCCCGCCGGCACCAGCGTCACGTCGGGGCCGAGGTCGACGTAGCCGGGCGCATCGAGGCAGGCGTAGACGTCGAGACCGGTGGCGCCCTCCGTCGCGCGGAACGGCAGGCGCGCGCCGGGCCGCAGCCGTTTCACCTTCAGCGTCTCGTTCGATGGCATGCTCAGGCGACTCTAGTACGTTCCCAGGGTTCGCGCGAGCGGGCGGGTGTACCCAACTTTCCTTTCCTTCCCCGCTTCGCGGGGGAAGGAAAAAGCAATGGCGAGGGGACACCCCTCGCACACCCCGGCAGGAGCTTCGATCCCCTGCACCTCTTGCTTCACGCTAACAAAGTCAATGGACGCCAGGCTTGGGGAGCAGGTTGAATCGCTGCCGGCCAAATCGAGGGCAAAAGCAGACCCCCCGATAACTCGGGGGGCCATTGACCGGCTTGTTTTGGGGTGCCTACGCCTCGACGGCGGCTCCCTCTTCCTCCTCGGCGCCTTCGGCGGCGTCCGGCCAGACGCGCTTCTTCTGCATCTCCCGCGGCGGGTCGATGTAGATGGCGCTCCAGCCGCAGGACTGCTCGCAGAGGCGGCAGCCCGTGCAGCGCCGCTCGATCACGCTGGTCACGCCGAAGAAGTCGCCGACCTGCTCGCCGCTGACGTCGAGCTCGAGGGCGTCGAAGGGGCATACGGAGATGCACACCTCGCAGCCGGAGCCGATGCAGTTGTCGGCGACGACCTGCGCCTTCGGCCACTCGCGGCGCGGGAAGGTGCGGCAGACGTCGCCGACCTCGTCGAGGATCGCCTCGACGGGGCAGACGGCGCCACAGGCACCGCATTCGATGCAAAGATCGGGGTCGATCTGGTGGATGACGTTACGGGTGCCCGTGATCGCTTCGGTCGGGCAGCGCTTCGTGCAGGCAGTACAGCCGATGCATGTCTCGATGATCTTGTAAGCCAAGGCGCTCTCCTGTGATGTGCCGTACTTGCAGGCAGTATAGTTGCGCCGTTCCGATAGCCGCAAGGTGAATTACGCTTATCTGATAACGGGACTGTATCAATCCTCGTCTTTATGGCGCGCAGCCTTTAGAATCGATGCACACGGTCCAGATCATCAGACAAGGGAGCAGAGCGCAGTGAGCATCTGGTGCGCAGGTTCGAGCGAGAAGGTCTACCAGGCGGTGAGCACGACGAAGTGCCCCAAGTGCGGCAAGGTCGTCGAGGTCACGCGCCAGCTGCACATCAAACCCCACATCCAGTCCAAGACGACGACGGCGCCCGCGAAGTAGCGTCATCTGCGTCCCCCATCGCGGCGCGCTACACTGATTCCGAGATGGAACGTTCCCCTCGCCTCGAAATCGAGTACTGCACCCAGTGTCGCTGGCTGCAGCGCGCTTCCTGGACGGCCTCCGAGCTGCTCACCACCTTCGTCGACGACCTGAAGGAGGTGGCGCTGGTGCCGGGCAAGGGCGGCGTGTTCAACGTCAGCCTCGATGGCGAGCTCATCTTCTCCCGCGCCGAAGCGCACCGCTTCCCCGAGCTTTCCGAGCTCAAGCAGCTCATCCGCGACCGCGTAGCACCCGGCCGCAGCCTCGGTCACAGCGACCGCTAATCTCCAGCGGCGCGGGCTCTTCATCCCAACCCTATCGATGCGAACACCTCCACGGCCTCGCCGCCGTGTCCTTCTGACTCTCGTCGCCGCGACCGCCGCGCTGGGCCTCGTTGCCTGCGGCGGCTCCGGCAGCGCCTCGACGCCGACGCCCACGTCCAGCGCCACATCCGCCGTCAGCGCCACGCCCTCGCCCCGAGCGCCGGCGACACGAACCCCTACCGTGACCACGACACCGTCCACGAGCCGCACGCCCGGCGCCGTCGCCTCACCCTCGTTATCCAAGACACCGAGCGCCAGCCCGACGGTCGCTGCCACGCCGACGCCGGCCAGCGCCATCACCTTCTCGTACGGGCCGGAAACGACGGAGGGCGACCGCACGCTCGTCTCGCGCGGCGTCGAATACGCCTCAGGCTACGTCGAGGCGGAGACGGGCCAGCATCCGGTGCAATGCACGCTCTTCGTCTACGCCAACCTCTCCAACCTCGTGAACGCCATCCTGCAGTCGAACTTCCCGCTGGACTCGGCGCCGTCCATCCTGGCGGCGCGCCTCAACGTGACGACGGCGGAGAGCATGCCCGGCGCCGTCTTCGTCGCCACCAACAGCTACGCCTGGCAGCAGTTCAGCGACGTCGAGCGCTTCCGCACCGCCGCGCACGAGTACTTCCACGTCGTGCAGATGCACCTCATGGGCCCGCTCGCCTCGCAGCTGGCCGCCGCGCCCTCGGACCGCGTCGGTCCCCAGGGCCCAATGTGGCTGTTCGAGGGCGCCGCCGAATACGTCGGCTGGAAGGCGCTGGAAGACGCCGGCCTGGGCAGCCTCGAAGCGCACCTCAAGGACCACCCGCTCACCGCGAACGTCGGCCTGGCGCAGCTCGAGACGTCGCTCACCTACAACGCCGACCAGCCCGACAGCGCCATCCGCGCCCTCTCAGCCGTGCGCCTGCTGCTCGGCTCCGGCAACCCGACGCCCCTCATCGACTACTGGCAGCGCCTCGGCGACGGCGAGACGTGGCAGGACGCCTTCGAGCACGCCTTCGGGATGCCCGTCAGCGCCTTCTACGAGCAGTTCAACCACTGGGCGGGCGTGCAGTAAGGCCTCAGCTGCTGCACGCAGACGCTGTCATTCTGAGCGGAGCGAAGAATCTGGCCGAACACGAAGTTGCGTTATCGAGATTTCACACAGATTCTTCACTGCGTTCAGAATGACAATGTCCGGGCCACAGAACCGCCACAACATTCCGTAGGAGCAATGCATATGCTGGACAAGGAAGCGATACGAGACCATTCTGGGTAATCGAGATGTCCATCAGCGAAATGTTCGACTCAGTCACTACTTTGCTGAAATAGCCTTCGCGAACTACTCGATATCGAAAGCCTCAACAAGGACAGAGATTGTGTTCTCGTCGATACATTCGTATCCTGTCGCATCTGCGCGATGATATCCATAGATGCTGAAGGCCACAGACGAGAGCGACTCGTCCAAGTCTATTGGACAGGTACTTGGAGTACCGAACTCCTCGAACTATCCACAGTAGAACTATTCCGTAATCATCTTGAGCACGTGATCGTATGAGCGCCTCAAGACATGGATTCGCGAATTCGGCCATCGAACGTGACCATCGGCTCCTGACAACGTTGGGCCCAAAGGATGCGATTCAGATACCGAACCTCGGGAGTTTTCGTGAAGCCACTATCAGATTCGCATTGCAGTCAAATATCTTCACGCTTCGTAAACGGAAGACTCTCTGAGGCCGTGTTCGTCTTCTGCACGAAGAAGCCTCAGCAGAATACAACATTGCCTATTGCAGTGATATCTGGATGGAAGATTTGAGAATGCGAGGCCAATCGTTGCACTCCATTCATCAGGTAGACTGCCAGATGTGCATCGAGTCGAAAGTGTCACACTTATGAATATGACCGTCCTCTCCTTCTCCACGATGTGGGCGCAGCAGGAGCGCTTCGAGGACATGGCGCGCTTCCGGCGCGTCGTGGCCGGCTTCGGCTTCGACGGCATCGAGGTCAGCCACTCGACGGACGACGCCGGCCTCGCCACCCTGCTCACGGCCGGCGAGCTGCCCCTGACCAGCCTCCACGCGCCGACGCCGCGTCGCAAGCTGCCCGACGGCCGCCTCAACGGCGACGCCAACCTGGCCGCGCTGGACGCTGACGGAGCGCCGCCAGGCTATCGAGGAGACGCGGCGCACGCTGGACTACGCGGCGCGAGCCGGGCTGCGGCGCGTCGTGGTGCACCTGGGCGGCGTCGGCAACGTGATGACGGAGCCGGAGCGCAACCTGCGCCGCCTGGTGCAGGACGGCCTCGGCGGCAGCGACGAGGCGCAGACCCTGCGCGACGAGCTGCGCGACTGGCGCGCCGCCCGCGCCGAGGCGCATCTGGAGGCGGCGGCGCAATCGCTGCGAGAGCTGGCGGACGCCGCGGCGCCGCACGGCATCGCCCTCGGCATCGAGAGCCGCCTGCACTACCACGAGATCCCTCACCCCGAAGAGGCGCTGCGGCTGCTCGCTGATTATGACAACAACGCGGCCGGCTACTGGCACGACGTGGGCCACTGCGAGGTGCAGGCGCGGCTCGGCATGATCGACCGCGGCGCCTGGTTCCCGCGCCTCACCGATCGCACCATCGGCAGCCACCTGCACGACGTCGACGGCATCACGGACCACCGCGCGCCCGGCAACGGCGACGTCGACTGGGGCTACATCGCCGCCGGCCTGCCCGCCGACGCCCTGCGCGTGTTCGAGATCGACCAGCGCCAGCCGGACGACGCCGTCGCGGCCAGCATCGCCTACCTGCGCGACCGCGGCGTCGTGTAGGGGACCTCACCCCTGGCCCCTCTCCGGCTCCGGAGAGGGGAGCGAAGGCTCAACTGCGGGGGTAGCGGGGGCGAAGCCCATGCGCGGAGGGTCTGGGAGGTGTCCTCCCAGGATCCTTCTACTTCACCGTGAAGTCCGTATGCATCCCCATCTCGTAGTGGCCCGTGATGTTGCAGATAAACACGTAGTGGCCGGGCGCCAGGTCTACGGTGAAGCTCGTCTCGTCGCCCGCTTTGATATCCTCGACCTCGTCGATGTGCTGCAGGCGCGAATCGTCCTCGTTGACCTCGCTGTCCGCGACGGGCAGCTGGTCGGCGGGCAGGTCCGTCTTGATGACGACGAACTCGTGCGTCGTCGGGCCGTCGTTCGTGATGTCGAAGGTGAAGCGGCCCGCCGGCGCCTCGGCCGGCTGCGCCTCGATCGTGTAGTCGCTCTCCGTCACGTCGATGGTCGTCTCGGGGCCGGCGGCGGTGGCGGTTGGCTCCGCGGCGCCGGTGACGGTCAGCGTGCCCTTCTCGTTGATGGTGCCGCCGGGGCAGTACATGGTGAACGTGCCCGGCGTCAGCGTCGTCGTGAAGGTGCGGTCGAGGCCGGACGCAACGTTCTCGATCTCGCCGACGATGTGGTTGCCGTCCAGGATCTCGAACTCGGTGATGGCGGATGCGCCCTTGTTGGTGACGTGGAACGTCGTCTTGCCGGCCGGTAGCGTGAGCTGGGCAGGATCGCAGCCGGCGGGCGTGAGGCTGACCTCGACGGCCCCGCTGGTGCTCTTGGACGCGCAGGCCAGCGCAAGGAAGGCACAGAGAGCCAGGGCGCTGCAAAACAGCGCCCTGCGCCGGGAAATGATGGTCATAAATTCTCCTCAGTGAGCTGCGAGGCAGACGAAACACTGGACGCCCTTGCGCGCCGCGCGTGCCGGCGATGGGCGAAGAGCACGTAGGCGGCCATGGGCACGAAGTACACGCTCCAGCCGATCACTTCGCCGGTGGTGGGCTCAGGTTGGACGCCGAGCATGCCCGTGAGCAGCGCCGACTGGACGGTACCGGGTTGCACCAGCCACCGCAGGTCCAGCGCCTGCGACTGCAGGATGTTGAACCAGCCGGCCTCGTGCGCCGTGTGCACTGCCGTCGCCACGAGACCAGCCGCGACCAGCACCAGGATGAAGCCCGTGGCACGGAAGAAACGGCCCATATTGATGCGTACGCCGCCCTTGTAGATGCCGTAGCCGAGCACGGCAGCGACGAGGATGCCCAGCGCCGCGCCGGTTCCGGCTGCCGTAGCGTTGGTCGAGGCCTGAAACGCGGCGAGGAGGAAGACTGCAGTCTCGAAGCCCTCGCGCAGGACGGCGAGGAAGGCCATCAAGACGAGCGCGCCCGCCGATCCTGCGGCCAGCGCCAATGCCGCCTGCTCTTCGAGCTCGCCCTTGAGGTGCGACGCGTTCTGCGTCATCCACAGGATCATGTAGCTGACCATGCCTACCGCGAGCAGGCCGACCACGGTCTCGAGGCCCTCCTGCTGGCGCTGCGGCAGCTCGCGCTCCATGAGGTGCAGCAGCACGCCGACGCCGGCGCAGAGCAGCACGGCGGCGCCAACGCCGAGCCACAGCTGGCGCATGGCGCTCTTCTTGCCCTCCTGCGCCAGGAAGGCGGCAATGATGCCGACGATGAGCGATGCTTCGAGGCCTTCTCGTAGGCCGATGACGAATGTGGCTAGCACTGGCGTCGCCTCAGAATTAGTGTGTGCTAAGTTTTAGCATGCGCTAATGCTGAGGTCAACACCTCTACAACGAAATCTCTTGCAGTTTGGAAGAAATTTCTGCGCTTATCGGCCGGGAAGCATCTCGGCTGGAGGCACCGCGTCCTAGTCGGGAACGTCTCCGCCACCGAGCAGGCTGCGAACCGAATCGGGTGACACGGCAACGTCGCTGCCGCCGTAGAACACCACGTCGTCCCGGAAACAGTAGTACAGGCGGCTCCACCTGGCTCTGACGTGGCGCCACTGCGGTAACTGCCTGCGAAATGCCCGTTGCTGCAGAACCGTGCGCCAGAGCAGCAGAAGCGGCAGGAGAAGGCCGAACAGCACGATCGTGCCGTAGAGCGCCGCGTCCAACGGCAGTGACGGCAGATCCACCAACGACTGCGCCTTGAGGAGCGCGACCGCACCGACGACGATTGCGCCCATCACCCAGCTCACGACGATAGAGGCCACGGTACGCGGGTAGTTGGAGGCACGCGGCGGATCCGGCAGCGACAAGGTCCGCGCGAGGCTCGTGACGTAGGGCTGCGGCTCTCGCACGCCCGAAGACGGCAGGATAACGCCGCTGCCCTGCCGCACCACGCTCGACACTTTCTCGGCGCGATCGGTGCGATTGCACGTGGGGCAGGCGAAGCCCGGCGGCGGGTTCCCCATATCGTCGGACAAATCGATGCCGTCCTCGGAGTTGCCGCTGTGAGGGGCCTGAATGAGCATGTTCACCTCTCGGCACGATTCTTGATCGATTCCGTCAAGTTGTCGACGCCCGACGGCGGTCAAAACGATCCGTGTCAGACCGGGTCCGAGGGTCTAAGCTATGGCCGTCGTTTGAGCGAGAATCGGACAGGAGGCAGCCCTGTGACCACCCGAACCCGCGCCGCAATCTTCGTCGAGAGCGGCAAGCCCATGGTCGTCGACGAGATCGAACTACCGGCCCCAGAACCGAGCCAGGTGCTCATCAAGCAGTTCGCGTCGGGTGTCTGCCACTCGCAGCTGCACGAGCTCGACCGCCCCAACCCGGCCGTGCCGATCATCCTGGGCCACGAGTCCACGGGTGTCGTCGTAGCGACCGGCTCGCAGGTCGACCACGTCAAGGAAGGCGATCACGTCATGGTCACCTGGGTGCCGCGCCACCCCGGCGGCCCTGCGCCGGTGCCCGCGAAGATGACCTATCGCGGCCAGCCCGTTGGCTTCGGCGCGCCAGCCTACACTGGTACCTTCACCTGGGCCGAGGACGTCATCGCCGATCAGTCGATGGTCGTGCCGCTCGATGGGGACGTGGACACGGCGGTGACATCGATCATCGGCTGCGCCGTCATGACCGGCGTCGGCGCCGCGATCAACGCCGCGCAGGTGCGGCCCGGCGACTCGGTCGCCGTGATCGGCGCCGGCGGCGTCGGTCTGTCCGTCATCGCCGGCTGCGCCGCGGTGGGCGCCTATCCGATCGTCGCCGTCGACCTGACGGACGAGAAGCTGGCCTTCGCGCGCGAGTTCGGCGCCACGCACGGCATCAACGCCGCCAAGGGGGATGCTGTCGTCGCCATCCGCGAGATGATGGGCGGTTTGCCCGGCTCCGGCGTCGACATCGCCTTTGATGCGATCGGCGCCAAGGTGACGATGGAGCAGATTCTGCAGGCGGCGCGGGCCCGGCGCCCCGGCGATCGCGACGGCGGCGTCGCGGTGCTGGTCGGCGTGCCGCACGGCGAGCCGCCGGTCTTGCCGATGGGCATGCTGTTCGGCGGCAAGGTCTACCGCGGCGCGCCCGGCGGCTGCAGCATCCCGGACCGCGACTTCCCGATGCTGGTGCGCTGGTTCCAGGAAGGCAAGCTGCCGCTGGACCGCATGGTGACGCGGCGCTACAAGCTGGACCAGATCAACGAAGCCTGCGACGACCTGCGTCACGGCCGGATCGCCGGGCGCTCGATCCTCGAGTTTTAGGGGGCGAGCTGAAGCCAGCGGCTAGACGGACCGCACTCCTCCTGACCTTTGCCGCTATCGTTGTGGCAGCGGCGTTGGTGACACGCGGTCAGCTCGCTCATAAAGCGGCTTCACAGCCTGCAAGTTCCGTCATCCCTTCCTTCGACATGACGAGGGAGGTGCGTACTTCGCATGAGACGGACGTCTACGAGCTGGTATACACCAACGAGGACGACTGGAAGCAGACTCTCCTCGGCCGCACGCCAGACCAGTTCGGCCCTTATCAACCCGGCGACTACGAACGGTACGACGGCAAGACGATGCACCGTTCGATGAACGGCGGCCCTGAGGGAGCTGAAGAGCCGGAGCCGGACGCGACGACCGTCCCGGGCGTGTGGTTCCGGACCGCCGAGTCTTTGATCTCGACCGCAGGCGGTGGACAGAATGACCCGGCGCACTGGTACTACGAGGTCGATGAGGCCGCAGACCAGACTCTGCTGACGCTACACACGTCCTACGACAAGACCGAGTACACCTTCCTCCCGACTTTCCCCTTGCCGATCAGCATTCGTGAGTACTCGCTCACGGGGGAGCTACTTCAGGAGGAAGTCGCGACATCTCTGATCGTGCGCGGCGAGAAGGTGTTCTAGCCTGTCGAGACTCGCAACACCTCCACCACGATAGGTGCAAGTGCGTGCGGCGGTTCGAAGCTTCTGCCAATGAGATCGAGACCTGCTATTCGCCGCGCGGACTATGCCGATCGGCATTTGAGAGGGCGTCACTGATCGCCGATTATGAATGAGATGAGAGATGTCCACGTCAACGAGACAGCCGTCCAGCCAAGCCCAAGCATGGATCCCTATCTGCCACCAGACATGGCAGCACGCGCTGAAACATTGGGCGAAGCGAAGTCCAGGATGGACACGCTCAACCTGTTCACACTTGCAGTCCTGGCCGGCGCCTTCATTGCCCTCGGCGCAGGCTTCTTCACAACCGTTACTACCGAAACCGGCGCCGGCTATGGCGTAACGCGGCTGCTCGGTGGCCTCGCCTTCAGCCTCGGCCTGATCCTCGTGGTCGTTGCCGGCGCTGAGCTGTTCACCGGAGACAACCTGATCGTCATGGCCTGGGCGTCCGGACGCGTCAGCCTGCAACGATTGCTTCAGGTCTGGTGCCTGGTCTATGTCGGCAACTTCGTTGGCTCGGTCGGCACGGCAGCGCTCGTCTATCTCTCCGGCCAGTGGCGCTTCGCCGGCAACGACGTCGGCGCAAACGCGCTGCGCATCGCTAACGCCAAGGTGCACCTCGGCTGGACCGAGGCCCTGTTTCTCGGCGTCCTTTGTAATGCGCTGGTCTGCCTGGCGGTCTGGTTGAGCTTCAGCGCGCGTAGCAACGTCGACAAGGCAATAGGTGTCGTCTTTCCAATCAGCGCGTTCGTGGCCAGCGGCTTCGAGCACAGTGTCGCGAATATGTACTTCGTGCCGCTAGGCATCTTCCTCAAGTCGAAAGATGCGGTCGTCGCTGCCGCAGGCCTCGACCGAGCGGCGTTGAGCAACCTCGACTGGGTCCATTTTGCCTACGCGAACCTGCTGCCCGTGACTATAGGTAACGTGATCGGCGGCGGCGTGCTGGTCGGCCTGGTCTACTGGCTGATTTATCGGCGCAACAGCCGTCCCATCGGCTAAACGAGAGACCGCCCCTACATGTCGGGGCGGCCTCTCGTAGCTTTGCGGGACGCTAGTCCCTAGACCGGGCGGCCGGGGAGACTGAGGTCCGGGGCCGGCGGCGCCGGGTTCGGCACGTTCAGCATGACCTGGCTGGGGACGTACGTCGCCAGCTCATCGATGGTCCACATGCCTTCCTTCGAAATGGCCTTGGCGGGCGTCTCCTCCAGCGCCAGGCCGACCGTGCCGCCCTGGACGTGGAAGACCTTGCCGTTTACGTCCCAGGCCGCGTCCGTGCAGAGCCAGACCGTCATGGGCGCCACGTACTCCGCGTCACGCATGGGCGGCAACTCGGGGCGGCGGATGTCCTGCACCTCGCCGCCACCGGCGCCGCCGCCACCCGAAACGCCGGCGCGCAGCTGGCGTGCCGTGTCGGATACGCTGGCGGTCATGCGGGTGTTAGCGCCCGGCCCGATCGCGTTGCAGGTAACGCCGTAGCGTCCCAGGTCGCGCGCCACCACGCGCGTGAGGCCGGCGATGCCCGCCTTCGCGGCGCCGTAGTTGGCCTGGCCGGGGTTGCCGCCGAGGCCGGAGATGGACGAGAAGTTCACGATGCGGCCGAAGCGCTGCTGGCGCATGAGGATCGAGGCCGGCTTGATCGTGTTGAAGTGGCCGTTGAGGTGGACGGCGATGACCGCGTCCCACTCCTCTTCGGACATGTTGAACACCATGCGGTCGCGCAGGATGCCGGCAACGTTGATCAGGATGTCGATGCGGCCGAAGTTGTCCAGCGCCGTCTTGATCAAGTTCTCGCCGCCCTCCACCGTGGCGATCGAGTCGAAGTTCGGTACGGCCGTACCACCCTTGGCCTTGATCTCGTTGACCACCTGCTCGGCCGGACCGTTGTCGGTGCCGGAGCCGTCCAGGTTGACGCCCGGGTCGTTGACGACGACGTTGGCGCCTTCTTCACCGAGGAGCATTGCCACGGCGCGGCCAATGCCGCGGCCGGAGCCGGTCACGACTGCTGTTCTGCCCTTGAGTCTGTCTGCCATTCTCTCGCCTCTCTCTAGCTCTCGACCGCGGCCGGGCGTCCCGGAACATCCAGGTCAGCTGCCGGCGGCGCCGGGTTCGTCGTGCCCGCCATCAGGCGAGACGGCACCAGGGCATCCAGCTCGTCCAGCGTCCACATACCCGGCTTGTAGATCGTCCGGTACGGCAGCGGGTGGTTGGCGATGGAGACGTTGCCGCCCGCCACGTTAAAGATCTGGCCGTTGATGTTCCAGGCGAAATCGGAGGCGAGGAAGCAGACCATCGGCGCAACTCGCTCTGGGTCGCGGCTGGACGCGTCCGTCGCGCCTGGCAGCGATGCCGATCCGCCCGCCTGGATGCCGGCGCGAGATCGCAGCTCGCGGGCCGTGTCCGAGACGCTGGACGTCATGCGCGTGTTGGCGCCGGGTGCGATCGCGTTGCAGGTGACGCCGTAGCGCCCCAGGTCTCGCGCCACGACGCGTGTCAGACCGGCGATACCTGCCTTGGCAGCACCGTAGTTCGCCTGGCCCGCGTTCCCAATCAGGCCGCTGCTGGACGAGAAGTTGATGATGCGGCCGTGGCGCTGCTGGCGCATCAACACCGAAGCGGGCTTGATCGTTGCGAAGTGGCCCTTGAGGTGCACGGCGATCACCGCGTCCCACTCCTCGCGGCTCATGTTGAAGATCATGCGGTCTCGCAGGATGCCGGCCACATTGACGACGATGTCGAGGGCGCCGAAGCCGTCCAGCGCCGTCTTGATCAGGTTCTCGCCGCCCTCCATCGTGGCGATGGAGTCGAAGTTCGGCAGCGCCTGGCCGCCCGCCTTCCTGATCTCCTCGACGACCTGCTCGGCTGGGCCGGCGTCGTGGCCGGAGCCGTCCAGGTTGACGCCCGGGTCGTTGACCACCACCTTGGCGCCTTCCGCTGCCATCATCATGGCCACTCCGCGGCCGATACCGCGGCCGGAGCCTGTTACGACGGCGACCTTACCTTCCAACCATCCTTCAGGCATTCCTCAGTCCTTTCTGACTCAGGCCAGCGGTCTGCGATCGGCGAGGTGATCGGGTGTCTGACCTCTCTGCGCGAATCTCTGTGAAAGGTAGCCAAGATCACGGCCGGATTCAATGTGCATTGAGGCGTACGGCGCGAAATCTGCCCGCGTTCAGCTCCTCGATCAGGCTCTCCAGGTCGGTCACAGGGCGCAGGAACTCGGTCGCACACTTGCCGATGTCGTGCAACGCGTGCGAGTCGGAGTTAGCGGCCGTGGGCATCGAGAGGCGTTCGCACAGCTCGGCCGAGAACTGGTTCTCGACCTCCTTACCACGGCCATTGATCACCTCGATGCCGGCGCATTCCGTATAGCACGGGTTGAGCAAGGCGCGCTCCAGGCCGTTGACGTAGTCGGAACGATCCTTGGCGTCCCACGGCATCTGCCGCCGATACGGGTGGGCGGCGATCATGGCTCCCCTGGCGCGCCGCACGTGATCGATGAGCTCCGGCCAGCGGTGCATGCCGTAGACGTACTTCTCGAGGCCGAAGCAGAGCACGTGCCCGTCTTCCGTGTTGATCTCGATGCCGGGAATCACCAGGAAGTCGTGTTTACGCGCCAGCTCATGCACGGCGCCGTGATCCCAGAAGAAGTCGTGCTCGGTGAAGCAGACGCCGTCCAGCCCGGCCTCCTTTGCCCGCTCGATCAGGGCGTCAGGGCTGAGAAAGGAGTCCCACGAATGGACTCTCGTGTGCGTGTGGAGATCGATGAGCACGTTGTGAGGGATTCTACCCGCCTCGCTGGGTTACGTCGCGTCGCGTTCGATGACACACACGCGCCTGCCGTGGTTCAATAGCGAAAACGAGTGATATCCAGCAGCGAAGAGAGTGCGTGTGTCCGAGTTCACCACCGTAGCCAAGGTCGACGACATCCAGCCCGGCGAGATGAAGCTCGTCCGCGTCGGCGAGAATCGCGTCGTCGTTGCCCGCGCCGATGACGGCACCTTCCACGCCTTCGAGAACGCCTGCCCCCACGCCCAGTTTCCCCTGATCGAGGGCGAGATCCGCGGCTCGACCATCACGTGTGTCTACCACCGCATCGTCTTCAGGATGACGGACGGCTCCGTGAGCTTCGGCGCGTCGGCGCCGCTGCGCCTCTACGACCTGCGCATCGAAGGCGACGACATCCTGGTCGGCCCCCACAGGGTGCTGGGGGCGCCGCGCTGGGGCGCCAGATAGGCGAGGCCGGTGGTTCACCCCGGCCTGAAGGCCGGGGATTCTTCCCTTCAGGCAAGCCTAGCTCTTGACCAGCTCCCGTTCCGCGCTCGTCTCGCCTTTCGCGATGCGACGGCGGGCGTGCCAGGGTGACTCCGCCTCCTCGTAGAACTTGATCGATGCAGCGCGATCGAGCGGTACGGTGCCAGTCTCGTCCGGCGCCGGCCAGATCTGCGGCGGTAGCATCGAGAGCTTCTGGATGGCGGCGCGGGCCACGTTCTCGAGATTCAGGTCGCGCTCGTTGGTGCCGCGCGCCGGCTTCACGGCAACGCCGTCCACAACATCGAGGTCGAACCACCAGCGCTTCACGGGGTTGCGCTCGCCGTTGCCCAGCTTGTCGTCCAGGAGCGCGATCCAGGAGTGCGTGGCGGGCACCTTGCGGGCCAGCCACATGAAGAAACGCTGCGAGGCGAGGCCCTCGGTGTTCCAGGGGCACATTTTCATGCAGCGGCCGCAGAACGAGCCCTTGTCGTTAGTCATGCGGTAGGACGTGCACTTCACCGCGTCCATACGCCACGTTTCGTAACCGTTGAACATGACCTTCGGACCAAAGGGGATGGCATTGCAGGGACACTCGCGAGCGCATTTGTTGCACGTCTCGCAGAAGTGCTGCACGCCAGCATCTATGGGCTTGTCGACCTGCATCGGCAGGTCGGTGGAGAACAGCACCGACTTGGAGCGCGGCCCGATGAAGGGATTGAGCAGCGTGTCGCCGATGCGGCTGATCTCGCCGAGTCCCGACATGAGGATCGCCGGGTTGTGCAGGATCTGCGAATCAGCGCTGGAATGCACGCGCGACGAGTAGCCCATGCGCCGCACGTGCGCGGCCATGACGCCGGCGAGCTCGGCACCGCGCATGTAGCCCCGCATCGACTGCGAGCCAGAGATCCAGTCGTCGCCGGAAGCGCCTTCCATCGTCTCGTAGCCCTGGTCGATCAGCATCACGACCACGTTCTTGTGGTACGGCGTGATCTCCTTGCCGTTTCGGTCGTGCGAGTAGAACATCCACGGCTCCGCCGCGCAGATGCCAACGAAGTCCGCGCCCATGAAGTAGCCCAGGGCCTTGATCGCGTCGGCGTTCCGCTGCGGGTCCGAGAGGTCGCCGCCGATGCCGGTCGGCGTCATCGGCTCGCCGTTGCCTTGACGCGGCACCATGGAACCCTGAATCGGCCCCATGCCCTTGGACATCGGATGGCGGTTGGCGTTGCCCATCTTGGCGGCCGCCGCCACCTTCTCCCCGAAGTCACCGAAGCGGCCGCGCGCGAAGCCTTCGGCCCGCATCGGTGTGCGCACGATCTCGTCGCGGATGATCAGCGTCGTTGGTTCGTCGGCGCGACGGATCGCCTCCATCGGGTAGGGCCCAAGGTGGGCCGCCCGGCGGCGCTGCTGCCAGCGGTCGATGGCCGACTCGACACCGCCGGCGCCGAACCACCAGACGGGACCGTGGCTGGCCCAGCTGCGCAGCGCCTTCAGAGGCATGTCGACGGCCATCTCGTAGTCTGTGGTCACGACGCCGGCACGGAAGCGCTTGCCGATGAACGGGGCCTCAAGGGTGCCTCGCCGCGGCAACGCCAGGCCGGCCCGCACCACGAGGTTCTCGATACCGATCTGGGTGTTCTCGGGCACGTGAGCGCGGGCAGAATAGCCCAGCTGCCGCACGTACCCGGCAATGACGCTGCTCAGCTCCGCGGCGCGCACGTCGCCGCGCGCTGCCTGGCTGCCGCGGGTCCACTCGAAGCCCGGTTCGCCCGCATTCGGTTCACGGCCGAACTCGACCAGGATGACGAAGGCGTGGCTGTGCTCCGGATGCTCGTCGCTCAGCCAATCAGACGCTTCGATTCGGCAGATACCGGTCATCGTCGCATCGATGAAGTACGCCGAAGCCTTGAGGTTGTCGGCGCGCACCTGCGGATCGTCGGATACCGGCGCCAGAGCCGGCGCCTGGGGCAGGTACGGCATTCGGCCCGGACCGGGCGATGACTGCTCAACTGGCTGGGCGGGCGGGTCGAACGTGTTCGTGAACAGTTCGAGGTACTCCGGCATGGCGTGCGCCACGCTGCTCTCCGCCAACGCGATCGAGTCCGAGGGCAGACGGGCGCGGGTCGGCGGCGCCTTCTCAGCCCTTGGCAGGCGCTCCAGCGGAAAGTGACTGAGATGAAACGGACGGTTGCGGTAGGAAAACAGCCTCATCATGCCCTCCCGTGACGCGCTGCTGCCGGGCACCTATCTTGGTGCAGCGAGCTTAGACACCAACCTCAATGTTTTCAACCCCCCGATCACAACAACTGATATGTCTTTTCGGCAGCCTTCGGTACAGGCGTAGACTGGGATAGAGAGCCACATGAACCTTGGACGCACGGAAGAGCAGGACATCATCATCTTCGGCGCAACGGGCGACCTGGCGCGCACGAAGCTGGCGCCCGCGCTCTTCCGCCTGCACCTCGAGGGCAAGCTGCCGAGCCGCGGCAAGATCATCGGTGCAGCGCGCCGGACCCGCTCGAACGAGTCGTTCGCCGGCTTCGCGCACGACGCGGTGCGGGAGGCGCTCGGTGCGGACTTCGACGACAGCGACTGGTGGCAGTTCGCGGAGCGCCTCCGCTACGTCACGCTGGACGAAGACGGCTACCGCATCCTGGTGCGCGAGGCGACGCAGGAAAAGCGCCTCATCTACCTGGCGCTGCCGCCTTCGGCCTTCGAGCCGGTCATCCGATCCCTGCACCAGCACGGCCTCAACCGCCAGGCCCGGATCGTAATCGAGAAGCCCTTTGGCCACGACTTGGAAAGCGCTCTGAAGCTCAACCGCCTTATCCATGAGGCGTTCGAGGAGGATCAGATCTTCCGCATCGACCACTACCTGGGCAAGGAGACGGTGCAGAACATCATGGTGCTGCGCTTCGGCAACTCCGTCTTCGAGCGGCTCTGGAATCGCGACGCCGTCGACCACATCGAGATCACGGTCGCCGAGTCGGAGGGCATCGGCGAGCGCGGCAGCTTCTACGAGGAGACCGGCGCCCTGCGCGACATCGTGCAGAACCACGTGCTGCAAATCCTCGCTCTGCTCATGATGGAGCCGCCAGCGGTGTTCCACGCCGAAGCGATCCGGGACGAAAAGCTGAAGCTGCTACGAGCCGTCGTGCCGGTGACCCCGGACAACGTCGTCCGCGGCCAGTACTGCGCCGGCAGCCTGGACGGCGAAGGGGCGCGCGGCTACCGCCACGAGGATGGCGTCCACCACGACTCGCAGACTGAGACCTACGCCGCGCTCAAGGTCTCGATCAACAACTGGCGCTGGTCAGGCGTACCTGTCTTCCTGCGCACGGGCAAGCGCCTGGCGGTGCGCAAGACAGAGGTCGAGGTCGCCTTCAAGCCTGTACCGACCACGTTCTTCGAGAACACGAGCGTCAAGCCGCGCCCCAACCACCTCACGATCAGCATCCAGCCCTCCGAGCACATCTGCCTCAGCTTCGTCGCCAAGGTGCCGGGACCGCAGCTGCTCGCCCGCCAGGCGCAGATGACGTTCTCTTACAGCGATCCGGAGGAAGGCTCCGCCGACGCCTACGAGCGACTGCTCAACGAGGCGCTAGACGGTGATTCGACGATGTTCGTGCGCGACGACAGCATCGAGCGCGCCTGGGAAGTGCTGCAACCGGTGCTCGCCTCGCCGCCGCCGGTCGCCTTCTACGATGCGGGCAGTTGGGGCCCTGCCGAAGCAGATGCGCTGATCGCTCCGGCGCAGTGGCACGTGAACGACTAGGGCCCTCCCCGATTTCCCATCCCGCCGGCCGACACCGATAATCGAAGTTACATGCGTTTGGCGCAGAAAATCTGGCCTCGACGGCATCGGTAGAAAGCCCCTAGGCTTGAGAAAAGCCCGATCGGCTAGGAGCGGGGTGCTTTGTGAACGACCAGGACATTTATCTCTTTAACGAGGGCACCAACCTCCGCCTCTACGAGAAGCTGGGCGCACACCCAACGCGCCTCGGCGACCGTGACGGCGTCTATTTCGCCGTCTGGGCGCCCGACGCCGAGGCCGTCTCAGTCGTCGGCGACTTCAATAAGTGGCAGGCGGGAGAGAACGTCCTCAAGGCTCGCGCCAGCTCCGGCATTTGGGAAGGTTTCATTGCGGACCTACCGGTCGGCACGCTGTACAAGTACCACGTGCGCTCACGCTACGGCGGCTACAGCGTGCAGAAGGCAGACCCCTTTGCTTTCACGGCCGAGGAGGCGCCGCGCACCGCCTCCCGCGTCTGGGACCTGAGCTACGAGTGGCATGACGCCAGCTGGATGAAGGAGCGTGCGCAGCGCCAGGCGATGAGCGCGCCGATCTCGATCTATGAGGTGCACATTGGCTCCTGGCGCCGCATCCTCGAGGACGGCGAAGAGCGCTACTTCAGCTACCGAGAGCTGGCGGAGCCCCTGACCGAATACGTGAAGCGCCTCGGTTTCACCCACGTCGAGTTCCTGCCCGTCATGGAGCATCCCTTCTATGGCTCCTGGGGTTATCAGACCACGGGCTACTTCGCGCCGACCAGCCGCTACGGCTCGCCGCAGGACCTCATGTACCTGATCGATTACCTGCACCAGAACGGCATTGGCGTGCTGTTCGACTGGGTGCCGTCACACTTCGCGACGGACGAGCACGGCCTGGGCAACTTTGACGGCAGCCACCTCTACGAGCACGCTTCGCCGCAGCAGGGCTTTCACCCGGACTGGGGCTCGTACGTCTTCAACTACAGCCGCAACGAGGTGCGCAGCTTCCTCCTGAGCAGCGCCGCCTTCTGGCTGGACCGCTATCACGTCGACGGCATCCGCGTCGATGCCGTCGCATCGATGATCTACCTGGACTACTCGCGCAAGGCGGGTGACTGGGTACCCAACAAGTACGGCGGCCGTGAGAACCTGGAGGCCATCGAGCTGCTGCGCCGCCTCAACGAGGACATGCATCGCGAGTTCGAGGGCATCGTCATGATCGCGGAAGAATCGACGGCCTGGCCCATGGTCTCCAAGCCCGTCTACGTCGGTGGCCTCGGCTTCACCTACAAGTGGGACATGGGCTGGATGCACGACACGCTGCAGTACATGCAACGCGAGCCAATCTACCGCCGCTATCACCACCACGAGCTCACCTTCCGCGCCCTCTACACCTACAACGAGAATTTCGTCCTTCCTCTCTCGCACGACGAGGTCGTGCACGGCAAGGGCTCGCTGATCAACAAGATGCCGGGCGACGACTGGCAGAAATTCGCCAACCTCCGCCTGCTCTACGCCTACATGTACGGTCAGCCGGGCAAGAAGCTGCTCTTCATGGGCTCCGAGTTCGCGCAGTGGAGCGAGTGGTACCACGAGGCCAGCCTCGACTGGCACCTGGCGCAGTACGAGCGCCACAGCGGCATCCAGAAGCTGCTCTCCGACCTCAACATGCACTACCGCCAGGAGCCGGCCCTCAGCGAAGGCGATTGCGATTACCACGGCTTCTGGTGGCTCAACGCCGAAGACGCCGAGTCGAGCGTCATCGCCTTCCTGCGACGCGCCGTCGAGAGCAGCGCCCGCGATGTCGCCGTCGTCTGCAACTTCACGCCGGTGCCGCGCTACGACTACCGCATTGGCGTGCCCGTTGGCGGTCAATGGCTCGTCCTGCTGAACAGCGACGACGGCGCCTACGGTGGCAGCCACGCCGGCAGCATGGGCGTCGTGCAGGCGGAGCCAACCGAGTACAACGGCCAGCCGCACTCGATCTCGGTGAACCTGCCTCCGCTTGGGGTGCTGTTACTCCGTCCCGACTGGTAGCCGCGCCGTCGGCGTCCGCAGCAGCGCCAGCGAGCGCCCTTCGAGCCGGTACGTCTCACCGGCCGCGAACGTTTCCGCGTCGGTCAGCACGGCCGGTCGTGCTGTGTCCAGCACCAGCGACCACGGCCCCTCGTGCGCTTTCGAGGGCAGCGTGAAGTCGATGTTCGACTGATCAGCGTTGAGCAGCAGCAGCAGGACATCGTCGTGCAGCAGGTTGCCCAGATCGTCGACGTCGTTGATGTTGCCGTCCATGCGCATGCCGAAACAGCGGATCCACACCGTCGACCACTCGATGTCGTCCATCTCCTGGCCGTCGGGACGCAGCCACGTCACGTCCTTGATCTCAGAGCCGCGGATCGGCCGGCCCAGGAAGAAGCTGCGCCGCTGCAGCGAGGGGTGGCTCTGGCGCTCCTGCAGCAGCCGCACGACAAAGCTGAGAAAGCGGCCGCGGCGGTCGTCCAGGTCCCAATCGAGCCAGCTCATGTCGTTGTCCTGAGCGTAGGCGTTGTTGTTGCCCTCCTGGCTGCGGCTCAGCTCATCGCCGGCGCAGATCATGGGCACGCCCTGCGAGAGCAGCAGGGTCGCCATGAGGCTGCGCTTCTGCCGATCCCGCATCTCGATGACGTCCGGATCGTCCGTCTCGCCTTCGACGCCGAAGTTCCACGACAGGTTCTCGTCCATACCGTCGCGGTTGTTTTCGCCGTTCGCCTCGTTGTGCTTGTGGCTGTAGCTGACCAGATCCTGCAGCGTGAAGCCGTCATGCGCCGTGACGAAGTTGATGCTGGCGTGCGGCCGGCGGCCGTCGCGGTCATAGAGGTCGCTACTGCCGGTGAGACGGTAGGCCAGCTCGCGCGTGGTGCTCTCGTCGCCGCGCCAGAAGCGCCTCACCGCGTCGCGAAAGCGACCGTTCCACTCCGTCCACAAAACCGGAAAGTTGCCCACCTGGTAGCCGCCCTCGCCGACGTCCCACGGCTCGGCGATCAATTTGACGCGGGAGATCACGGGGTCCTGATGGATGATGTCGAAGAAGGACGAGAGCTTGCTCACCTCATGCAGCTCCCGCGCCAGCGATGCTGCCAGGTCGAAGCGAAAGCCATCGACGTGCATCTCCTGCACCCAGTAGCGCAGGCTGTCCATGATCAGCATCAGAGACTGGCGGTGGCGCACGTTCAGCGTGTTGCCGGTGCCCGTATAGTCCGTGTAGTAGCGTTCTTCGCCCTGCTTGAGGCGGTAGTAGGTCTGGTTGTCCAGGCCACGCAGCGACAGGGTCGGGCCGAGATGGTCTGCTTCCACCGTATGGTTGTAGACGACGTCGAGAATCACCTCGATGCCGTTGTTATGGAAAGTCCGCACCATCTCCTTGAACTCGGTGATCTGATCGCCGCGATCGCCGCGGCTGCAGTAACGCCCCTCCGGCGCGAAGAAGTTCAGCGTGTCGTAGCCCCAGTAATTCGAGAGGCCGCGGTCACACAGGAACTTGGCGTCCACGTGGCTGTGCACGGGCAGCAGCTCAATCGCCGTGATGCCGAGTCGCTTGAGGTGGCGCAGCATGGGCTCGGAGGCCAGGCCGCGATACGTGCCGCGCAGTGGCAGCGGCACCTCTGGGTGGTTGGCTGTCGCGCCCTTGACGTGCGCCTCATAGATCACGCTGCGGTACCAGGGCGTATGAGGGTGGCGGTCGTGCTGCCAGTCGAACGTCTCGTCGATCACCATGCACTTTGGTACGCCGTCCGCGTCGTCGCGCGCGTCGAAGGTGAGGTCGGCGTCGGAGCCGCCGGGCGTGTAGCCCCATACCGGCGCCTTCCAGTCGACGTCGCCGACGATGCAGCGCGCATACGGGTCGACGAGCAATTTGTTGACGTTGAAGCGCAGGCCCTCCTGCGGGCGGTAGGGACCGTCGGCGCGATAACCGTAGAGCTGACCGGGCTGCAGGCCTGGCAAGTAGTTATGCCAGACGTGGCCGTCCTTCTGGGTCAACGGCACACGTTCCGTCTCCGCCAGGCTCACCTGGTCGAAGAGACAAAGGTACATCGCCTCGGCCGTTTCCGAGTACACGGCGAAGTTGACTCCGTCCCCGTCCCAGTAGGAACCGAGCGGGAACGGCTGTCCGGGCAGCGCAAGGCGGATTCGATCAGGCATCTCGCCTGATTATCGTCAGATCGAGGGTTAAGCAGGAACGCCCGCTGTACTGAGGCTGGCGCCAGGCGGCAGAAGCAGGCTCGGAGTGCCTCGCAACGTCAGTGGCAGATGCAGCAGGCCTCGCCGGCTCAGCTCCTCGAGAGCGCGCAGCTGCGCCTCCCGCATTGGCCCCCAGCTCATGTCGAACTGACAACGCAGCGGCGACGCCAGCAGGCCGGCGGTGAGCTGGCGCGTCAGCAGCATCGCCGGCCCGAGGCCCGCCATCGGCTTGAATATCTGCCTCGTGATAGCACGGGCCTGGTCCGTGACCTGCAGCGAGCCGTTCATGTGGCAGACGTAGTCCTGCAGCCCTGCCAGCGTCTCCGGCATCGTCCCCTCCGGAATCTGCAGCAGATGGCCGATGCGCTTCATGTCCTCGTAGTAGGCAACGGCTTCGGCCGGCGTTAGCGGTCGCACGAAGCGCTCGTACATGAAAACCGCGGTATCGATCAGCGTGGCGTGGACCCAGAGCAGCAGGTCGGGGTCGGCAGCCCGGTAACCGGGGCCTTTGACAACCTCGTGGACGCGATTGACCGATGCAGCTGCCGCCAGCGCCTGCCCGCGCGTGCCAAAGACCATGGCGAGCATGGGACGCAGCGTGCGCAGCAGACGGTCGCCGCGACGCGTGGCGAAGGAGCTGTGCTCGGCGACGCCGCGGGCGACCAGCGGGTGCGCGATCTGCATGAGCAGCGCCCTGCCGCCGCCGAGCAGGATGACGCCCTCGCGGTGCACACGGCGGGCCATCGAATCGCGGTCGAAAAAGCCGTCTTCGCTCACGTATCCATTATCGATCGGCACTTCGCAGACGGTTCTGACAGATTCCTGACGCGCCCGCGTGCCAACGAAGCTTCCCCTAAGCGCGCGATGCGGTTACAGTTATCGACGTTCTCGACTACGCATTTGGCAGACGATCCCCCGCTACGTCTGGCCTCCCGCCAGAAAAAGCAGCGTTTGCGCCAACTCAGGAGGTCTCGAATGACCACGGAGGTCACTACCTGATTTGGAGAAGGCCAGAAACCCGCGGCTTTGTGGGTATCGGGTTCCTGGCCCTAGCTCTCCTGGCAGGAGGAGGAATCAGCAGCACCAGACTCGCGAACTTCAGTAACACGATTTCACCCCATCACCAGGCAGCCCATCAGCACCTGACATCGACCGCGGCGGCGGCCCGTCCCGTGCCGGTGCTTCATGTGCAGAACATCGTCACGAATGTGATGCTGCCGCAGGTGGTAAGCGCTTCGCCGCCGTCCAACGGCATCGTCACGCATTACGGCGTCACGTATGACGGCCAGACAATGGGTTGTACCGGCCAGACCTACGCCTCGACTAACGCCACGATCATCGCCGTCAGTCCCGTCGACGAGGGCTCCTGGCCCTGCGGCACCAGCCTGCGTGTCTGCGGTCCGGCAGGCTGTATCGTCGGCATCCGCCAGGACAGCTGCCCAGGCTGCGGCCACGACCACCTCGATCTCTCCGAAGCAGGTATCGACCAGGTGTGCGGCGATCAGGCCGGCGTCTGCGAAGTCACGATCGAGAAGGTCAGTTGGCAGGCCGAGGTTCACTCCATTACGGCCGCCTGGGTCGACTACTGACGCGATTCTAGCGAAATGCCATCATCGCCAGGTTGTGCGCGTCGATGAACGTGCCCAGGCCGTCGAGCACGAAATCGACCGCGATGGCGAAGAGTAGGATGCCGACGATGCGCGACATCAGGCGCAAGAACGCCGCGCCGAGCAGCCGAAAAACCTGCTCCGCAGTCACGAACGCGACCAGCGTGATCGCCAGCACGAGCGCAACCGCTGCCAACGTGTTGCCGCGGCCCACCTGGTCGCTGAACGACGTCGTCGCCGCGAGGGCGCCGGGGCCCGCGATGAGCGGCGTTGCCAGTGGCACCAGGGCGAAGTCGAGTGGCCCGCTGGCGTCCCGCTCGTCCTCGCGCGCCGGCTGGCCCTCGGTGACGAGACGGTAGGCCGGCGGCAGCAGGAGCAGTCCGGCCGCCACCTGGAAGCTTTCCGGCGAGATCGTCAGGAAGTCGAGCACCTTCGCGCCTGCCAGCGCGAATGCCAGCAGCATGAGGAACGACGCTGTGACGGCGATCGCGGCTGCCAGCAGCTTCTGCCGGAACGCGAAGTGCTCGGTGAACAGATGGAAAACAAGGATGTTCCCCAGCGGATCGATGATCGCGAAAAACGCGACGAACGCCTGCCCCATGCTTCTCGCGCCTGCTCTGCCCCTGATCAGAACGGCCGGTCAATTGACCGGCCGTTCGCTTACCTGAGTCCGCGACACGCCTGCATCGACGCTACGCGTTAATTTTCCCCGTTGTGCAGGTACTCCAGCAGCGAGCGCATCTCGGGCGACTCGCGCAGCAGGGCCAGCGCCCGCGCCTCAATCTGGCGCACGCGCTCGCGCGTCAGGTTAAAGTGGCGCCCGACCTCCTCCAGCGTGCGCTGCTTGTGGTCCTGCAGACCATAACGCAGGCTGATGATCTCGCGCTCGCGGGGCGGCAGGACGCGTAGCGCCGTCGAGAGGTCGTCCTTGAGCAGCTCTGCTGTCGCCTCTTCGATGGGCGAGGCCATCACCTGCTCGATGACGTCCTCCAGCTTACCGTCGCCCTCCTGGCCCAGCGGCTGCTCCAGCGAGATCGGCTGGCGGGCCAGCGCCTCCTGCAGCTGCTCGACCGCTTCAGGCGCGACACCCATGCGCTCCGCGATCTCGGCCGCTGTCGGCTCACGCCCCAGCTCGACAAGTAGCGAGTCCAGCGCCTTGCGGTACTTGCTCGCCGTCTCGACAACGTGCACCGGCAGACGCACCGTGCGCGACTGGTCCGCCAGCGAGCGCGTCACCGCCTGCCGGATCCACCACGTAGCGTAGGTGCTGAACTTGAAGCCGCGCCGGTAGTCGAACTTCTCGACGCCGCGGATCAGGCCCGTGTTGCCCTCCTGGATGAGGTCGAGCAGGGGCAGGCCGCGGTTCTGGTAGCGCTTCGCCACGGCGACGACGAGGCGCAGGTTGGCGCGCATCATGCGGTCCTTGGCTTCGCCGGCGCGGCGCTCGTGATCCTTGAGGGCGCGTGCCACCGCCATAACGTTGGTGTCGTCCTCCGGCCCTGCGTCGAGCTGCTCCGGCGTCACCATCCGGCTGCCAACCGACAGCTCCCACAGGTCGTCGATCACCTGCTTGCCAGATGTGCCGACCAGGTCGGCGATGGCGTCAGCCAGGGTCGGGTCGATCTCCATCTGGATCGAGCTCTGAAAGGAGGGATCGAAGAGAATTTCGGAGTAGCTCTGCGATTCGTCCTCCGCCACGACGGGACGCACGCGGTCGGTCAGCTTGCGCAGGCGCTTCAGCAAGTAGCGCGCCTGCGCCGTGTAGGTCAACTCGTCGCGGCAGGCGGTCAGCTCGCGCTGATGCCGCGCCAGCAGCCGACCATTCTCGATCTGCTTGGCGAGCTCGACTTCCTCTGCTTTGGTTAGCAGCCGGACGGCGCCGATCTCCTGCAGATACATCTGCACCGGACCGGGCAGTTCCGCTTCCTGATCGAAAGAGAGCGCCTGCTTTTCTTCCTCGTCTTCTTCCGCTTCGGCGGCTTCTAGTTCGTCGTCGATTTCTGGATTAGCCACGGCACATACACCTCATAACTATGGTATCAAGCGTACATCCCGATCTGCCGCTTCAGAAGGTCTGTTCGGCAAGATTTATGCACCCTTAGAGGCCCGGCTCAGTCATCGCTGCCGGATTCAGCAGCGAATCTAATTGCGCCTCGGCGAGCTCCGTACGGCGCTGGGCCACGTCGCGAATCGATTCACCCGTCGATGCCGCTTCTTTCGCGATGGCAGCAGCCGCATCGTAGCCGATCTCGGGCGCCAGCGCCGTGGCGATGGCGAGGCCATTTTCGACCAGATCGGGGCCTCTCGAGGTCGCCTCGATGCCCTCGACGCAGCGCTCGCCAAAGTTGCGCGCCGCATTGCCGAGAATCGACACCGACTGCAGCAGATTGTACGCGGCGAGCGGCAGCATCATGTTCAGCTCGAAGTAGCTGCCCTGCCCTGCCATGGTCAGCGCCGTGTCGTTGGCGATGACCTGGCCACAGGCCTGCAGCAGCGCCTCAGCGATCACCGGGTTCACCTTGCCCGGCATGATCGAACTGCCGGGCTGCACTTCCGGCAGCTCCAGCTCGCCGAGGCCGGCGCGCGGCCCCGAGCCCATCCAGCGGATATCATTGGCGATCTTCGACAAGGCGATCGCCGCCGTGCGCAACACGCCGCTCACCGCGACGAGGCCGTCGACGTTGCTCTGCGCCTGGAAGTGGTTCTCGGTCTCGCTGAAGGTCTGCCCCGTGAGCTCTGACAGCACGACGCACACGCGGCGCCCAAAGTCCGGATGGCAGTTGATGCCCGTGCCGACCGCAGTGCCGCCTAGCGGCAGCACGCCCAGTTCCTCGACCGCGTGCTCCAGCCATCGCATGGCGTGCTCGACCTGTCCGGCGTAGCCCTCGAACTCCTGGCCGAGACGCACCGGCGTTGCATCTTGCAGATGGGTGCGCCCCGTCTTGATCACGGCCCAGAATGCCTCACGCTTGGCGCGTAGGCTGGCTTCGAGGTCGCGCAGCGCGGGCCACAGGGTCTCCTGAATCGAGAGCAGCACAGCGATGCGAATGGCGGCGGGAATCACGTCGTTGGACGACTGGCAGAGGTTGACGTGGTCGTTCGGGTGGACGCGTCCGGATGCGCGGTCGCCGCTCAGGATCTCGTTGGCGCGGCTGGCGATGACTTCGTTGGCGTTCATGTTGGTCGAGGTGCCGGAGCCCGTCTGGAACACGTCGAGCACGAACTGACCATCGAGCTCGCCGTTCGCGACGTCCTCCGCGGCGCGCTCGATCGCGGCGGCAACCTCCGCTTCGAGCAGGTTGAGGTCCCAGTTCACGCGCGCCGCCGCCAGCTTGATCAGGCCGAGGGCGCGGATGAATTGGCGCGGGAAACGCAGATCGCTGATCGGGAAGTTGATCACGGCGCGCATGGTCGAGGCGCCGTAATAGGCGTCCAGCGGCACCTCCATCTCGCCCATCGAATCCCGCACCGTTCGCGTCTCTGCAGCAGCCATCATCCACCTCCTCGTCGCAAATAAAGAGCAGGCTGATTCAAGCCTGCCCTTCGTCTTCTCCAGACCTGACCTCAGCGCGAAGAATCGAGGTCGTTCTTAACCTGCTCGCTCTTCTGCCGGGAGCACACGAACTCATTACCCTCTCGCGTTTCGCAATGTCTACCTACACCATACCGCTCCTGCCACATCCATATTCGGAGACAGCGTTGCCCCAATCGCTACATCCGTACATCGAACATTAACAAAGCATCGCAGCGGGGGGCTGACAGCCGGTTCTAGAATTGAACCTGGGCTGCACACGACGTGACACGCGTCGATAGCTACTACAGGGGTATGTTTTCATGACCAGCACCGCGAACAAGCTCGGCATTCTTGTCGGCGGCGGACCGGCGCCCGGCATCAACAGCGTGATCAGCGCCGTCACGATCGAGGCGCGCAACTCGGGCCTCGACGTGCTGGGCATCTACGACGGCTTCGAGCACCTGATCGAAGGCGACACCAGCTTCGTGCGCGAACTCAGTATCGCCGACGTCTCGCGCATCCACTCGCAGGGCGGCTCCTATCTGCGCACCTCGCGCGCCAACCCGACGAAGAGCGAAGAGTCGCTCGACCACGTCGTCAAGGTGCTGCGCGAGCTAGGCATCGGTTATCTCGTCACCATCGGCGGCGACGACACCGCGTTCTCTGCGTCGACCGTCGCGCGGCGAGCAGGCGGCAGCTTCCGCGTGGCCCACGTGCCGAAGACGATCGACAACGACCTGCCCCTGCCTGCCGGCATCCCCACCTTCGGCTACGAGAGCGCCCGCGCCCTGGGCGCCCAGCTCGTTCTGACGATCATGGAGGACTCGCGCACCAGCAACCGCTGGTTCGTCGTCGTGGTCATGGGGCGCAAAGCGGGACACCTGGCGCTGGGCGTGGGCAAGGCAGCGGGGGCCACCCTCACCATCATTCCCGAAGAGTTCCCCGAAGGTCGCATCTCGCTCGATCAGGTCTGCAAGATTATCGAGGGGTCGATCCTCAAGCGGCGTCTCACGGGGCAGGGCTACGGCGTCGCCGTCGTGGGCGAGGGCGTCGGCGAACGGCTCGACCCGGAGGAGCTGAAGGAGTACTCCGGTGTCGAAGTCTCCTACGACCCCTACGGCAATGTGACGCTGGCGGAAATCCCGCTCGCCTCACTGATCAAGCAGGGCGTGCAGCGGCGCTTTGCGGCCCGGGGCGACCACGAACGCCTCACGGACGTAAGCCTGGGCTACGAACTGCGCTGCACCAACCCCATCCCGTTCGACATCGACTACACGCGCACGCTGGGCTACGGCGCCGTGCGTTTCCTCATGACGGAGCCGGCCGACGAGCGGCTGCGGTCCGGCGGGTTCATCACGCTGCAGGACGGCCACCTCAACGTGCTCCCCTTCGAAGACCTGCTGGATCCGGATACGGGCCGCACGCGCGTCCGTCTGGTGGACATCCACTCCGAGCACTACCGCGTCGCTCGCGACTACATGATCCGCATCGAGAAAGACGACATCGCCGACCCGCGCATGAGCGAACGGCTGGCAACTGCCGGCAAGATGACGATCGACGAGTTCCAGGGCGACTTCGGCCAAGTCATCTAACAAGGCCTGCAGACCGACACATTCTCCTCAGCGGATGCAGAGTTCCTGTAACAGGCCCGGCCTGTATTCGTTTCTACAAGTGACGGGTAAGGAGTGCCCGCCACTGTTGTGGTCCGCTGCGAGGCGAGACGCCCAGGGACGGGCGCCGACTGGTCACCTCAAGCCTCGTAGCCGTCCGGCATCCGGACAGACCAATGGTGAAACCGCCGGCAGTGCGATGACGAAATTCACCTTTGGCAAGGATGCTGACAGATGGCTACTGAAAGCCGTTCCCTGCGCGAGCCCCACCCCGCGATCGCTACCGCTCCTCAAGTCACGCTGGAACCGAGAGTTCCTTCCGAAGCCGCAGCGGCCCAGGTTGCAGCCGGGGAAGCGATCTCGAGCTACCGCCGCCTCCGGACCAGCACTCTGCGTACGTCGAGCAGGCCGGTCTACGCCGCTCTCAAGCGCGTGTTCGACGCCGGCTTTCGCGTTGACCGGCGTAATCGTCTCCCTACCGCTACTACTGGTGATCGCGGCGCTCATCAAGCTCGATTCGCGCGGTCCCATCTTTTACAAGCAGGAGCGCCTCGGCAAGGACCTGCAGCCCTTCCCCATGATCAAGTTCCGCACCATGCGTGTGAACAGCGATGTCATCCCGGTCGACCTGCTCAAGAGCAACGAATCGACCGGGCCGCTGTTCAAGATGCGCGACGACCCTCGCATCACCCGTGTCGGCAGGCTGTTGCGCCGCGCCAGCCTGGACGAACTGCCGCAGCTCTTCAACGTGCTGCTCGGCCAGATGAGCATCGTCGGGCCGCGGCCGCCGCTTGAGCGCGAGCTGGCCGGATTCGAGCAGATCCAGCGCGCCCGCTTGCAAGTGACGCCGGGACTGACGGGCCTGTGGCAGGTCAGCGGCCGCAGCAACCTGCCCTTCGAGGATATGGTGCGGCTGGACCTGGCCTACATCAAGAACCGCTCACTGCTCTTCGACCTCAAGCTCATCGTTATGACAATTCCCTGCGTCGTCACGGGTCGCGGCGCCTACTAGCGCCATCTCGACCAACGATGTGGCCGCCAGGGGGGAGCCCTGCCCCTACGCGCGCGCTGCCCGTAGGGGCGACCCTCGCGGTCGCCCGGTTGCGCGCCATCCGTCGCTCCTTTCTGCCCTCTGCCACTTGCTCGCGGCCTCGTAGACTGGTGACGGAGGCAATGACGCCACGACAACCGTCTACACCGTCGGCCACTCCAACCAGCCCATCGAGAGCCTGCTCGCCACGCTGAACGACGCAGGCATCGACCTGCTGATCGATGTGCGGCGCTTCCCGGCCTCGAGGCGCAACCCGCAGTTCGGCAGCGGGGCCTTGGCCGCGTCGCTGCAGCAGCACGGCATCGCCTACCGGCATATCGAAGCACTGGGCGGCCGCCGCGAGCCGATGCCCGATTCACCGAACACCGCGCTGACTAACGAGGGCTTTCGCGGCTACGCGGACTACATGGCGACGCCGCCCTTCGACGAAGCGCTCCAGAGCGTCATCGAGGCCGCAGAGACGCAGCGCGTCGTCATCATGTGCGCCGAGGCCTTGCCCTGGCGCTGCCACCGTTCGCTGATCGCCGACGCTCTCCTGGCGCGTGGAATCGAGGTCGAGCATCTCATCGGCCTCATACGGCGGCCACATCAGCTGTCGTCGTATGCCCGTGTCGAAGACAGCCGTGTGACCTATCCGGCACTGCTCTAAGACGCACGGCAGCCCGAATTGTCATCCGATCCGCCTACACATAAGCTGATCGCATGCCTGACCTTGAGGCGTATCGCAAGAAACGCGACTTCACGAAGACGCCGGAGCCGCCACCGGGCGACCCGGACGCGGCGGCGCGCAACCTCGTGTTCGTCGTGCAGCAGCACGCGGCGCGGCGCATGCACTGGGACTTCCGCCTCGAAGTGGACGGCGTGCTCAAGTCTTGGCCGTTGCCCAAGGGACCGTCTCTGAACCCGAAGGACCGGCGAATGGCCGTCATGGTCGAGGACCATCCCTACGACTACCGCACCTTCGAGGGCGTCATCCCGCGCGGCGAGTACGGCGCCGGGCAGGTCATCGTCTGGGACGAGGGCATCTACACGCCGGACGAGGACGGCGTCTACTCCTGGAACGACAAGGAGGAAGGCAGCCGCCGCATGCTGGAGGGCATCGAGCGCGGCAAACTCTCCTTCACGCTGCAGGGCCACAAGCTGCGCGGCTCCTTCACCCTGGTCAAGACGCACTACGACAAGAGCAGCTGGCTGCTGATCAAGCACCGCGACGAGTACGCCGAGGAGCGCGACGTTCTGCTCGAAGACCGCTCCGTTCGCAGCGGTCTGACGATCGCCGACCTCAAGGAGGGTCGTCTGCCCGGCCCGTCGCCGGAGCCGGCCGGCCCCCCGCATCCGGCCGCACGCGAGGCCGCCTTCCCGGACGCCCGCAAGGAGCGCCCCATGCTTGCCACGCTGGTCGACGAGGCGTTCGACGCGCCGGGCTGGCTGTGGGAGCCGAAGCTGGACGGCATTCGCACGCTGGCCTACGTGCACGACGGCGAGGTCGAGCTGCGCAGCCGCCGCGGCGTCGACGTGACGAAGCAGTACCCGTCCCTCGTTGCGGCGCTGCAGTCGCAGACGGCGCGCAGCTTCGTGATCGACGGCGAGATCTGCGCCCTCGACGAGCAGGGCGTGCCGCGCTTCGAGCTGCTGCAGCCGCGCATCAACCTCACGCGCGGCGTCGACCCCAACCGCGTCGACGTGGAGATTCCCGTCGTGTACTACGCCTTCGACCTACTCTACCTGGACGGCCACGACTTGCGATCCGTGCCGTTGCGCGACCGCAAGCAACTGCTGCAGAGCCGCATCCACCCCGGCGGGCCGCTGCTGACCCTGAGCTACGTCGAAGAGCACGGCACCGACGTCGAAGCCGGGGCGCGCGAGCTGGGCTTCGAGGGCGTCCTTGGCAAACGCGCCGATTCGCGCTACCTGCCCGGCGTGCGCAGCCAGGCGTGGCTCAAGGTGAAGGCGGTCCAGCAGCAGGAGTTCGTCGTCGGCGGCTACACGGCCGGCGAAGGCGCTCGCGCCCGTAGCTTCGGCGCCCTCGCGCTTGGCTACTACGAGGACGGCAGCCTGCGCTACGCCGGTAACGTCGGCAGCGGCTTCAACGAGGCGATGCTCAAGGCGGTGCACAAGCAGCTCACCGACCTGACGGTGCCCGACTCCCCCTTCGACGGGCCGGTAGAGGGCAAGCTGGCCTTCGTGCAGCCGCGTCTCGTCGTGCAGGTCAAGTTCGCCGAGTGGACTCGCGACGGCCGTCTGCGGGCGCCCGTCTTTCTCGGCCTGCGCGACGACGTCGACCCCTCGCAGGTGCATCGCGAAGCCGCGACCAGCGCCTCGTCCATTGACGTGACCAGCGCCGACGAAGCCCCAGCGGCGCCGCCCGCCGGAGACGGCATCGACTCGGAGATTCGAGCGCTGCTCAGCCAGCTCGAGAACCCGAAGGCGAACTTCGTCATCTCGGCGGCGGGCGAGTCGATCAAGCTGACGAACCTGAACAAGGAGTTCTGGCCCGCCCACGGCGAGCGCGGGCCGCTGACCAAGCGTGACCTGGTGAGCTACTACGTGCAGGTCGCCGCCGTGCTGCTGCCGCACCTCAAGGACCGGCCCCTGACGCTGACGCGCTACCCCAACGGGGTCGAGGGCGAGCTCTTCTACCAGAAGCACTACGCCCAGCCCATCCCCGACTTCGTCGACACCGTATCGATCTGGTCTTCGAGCAACGACCGTGACGGCGAGTACATCGTGTGCAACAACCTGCCGACGCTCGTCTGGCTGGCCCAGATCGCCGACCTCGAGCTGCACGCCTGGATGGCGCGTACCGACCCGAAGCCCGACGCAGCCGTGGAATCGACCACGTTCAGCGGCTCCGAGGACGCGCTGGACGGCTCCGTCCTCAACTACCCCGACTACATGGTCTTCGACCTCGACCCGTACATCTACTCCGGCAACGAGGGCAAGGGCGCCGAGCCGGAGTACAACCGGCGCGGCTGGCAGAAGACGGTCGAGATCGCGCTCAGCCTCAAGGAGCTGCTGGACCAGCTACGCCTCTCGTCCTACGTGAAGACGTCGGGCAAGACGGGCCTGCACGTCTACGTGCCGCTGCTGCGCCACTTCGACTACGACGCGGTGCGCGCCGCGACGCAGACGATCGGCCGCTTCCTGCTGCAGCAGCACCCGAAGGACCTGACGCTGGAGTGGGACACCTCGAAGCGGGCCGGCAAGGTCTTCTTCGACGCCAACCAGAACACGCGCGGCAAGACGCTCGCGGCGCAGTACTCGCTGCGGCCGACGCCCTGGGCCGGCGTCTCGACGCCGATCGCCTGGTCGGAGCTCGCCAACCTCGACCCCGTCACGCTGAACCTGACGACGGTGCCCGCGCGTGTCGCCGCCAAAGGCGACCTCTGGGCCGACATCCTCTCGCGCAAGAACGACCTGGCGTCGCTGCTGGGCTAACGCTATCTGACTCTGGCGGGCACCGTGTCTGGGAAAGCAAAGACGTAGTCCCACGAGACCACAAGCTCGTCCTTTCCACTTCTAATCTCGTGTAAGCCCTCGACTGCAGGGTAGAGAATCAGACCCTGGAAAACATATGGCGAGCGGGCTCCTCTACACGCTCCTTGTATCCATCCTCCAATGAACTCACACAGCCACGTCTTGTCTTCGGCAGAAGAGTCAGCCGGTATCCAAATCACACCGCCATGTTTGATTCCTGCATCTGCCAGCCAGGACGCAAACTCCAGGTCGCCTGTAACGAAGATTGTGTTCTCTCGATAGAGCTCGTTCAGATAATCCCGCTCATCGCGGCCCTTGAACCTAGAACTCGCGGCCGCATATACGAGTCGCAGTCCCGGCCCGAAGCCTGCTGCAACCGCAGCTGGTATATGCTCGTCAATGCAAAGCGATGGAAACCTAGATGATTTTCCTCGCCGATGGTGTCTACGCATTTGCAGAAATGCTAATTCACATGAACGTGACTTTCAAGACACCTTCGCTACCGATACAGCACCCAGGGTCCAGTTGGAGTCTTACGTTTTCTCCGCCGGCAGCCTGCTCCCGAAGATCTGCTGCGCCGTCTTGTTGAGGATCTGGTCGACGGCGTCGTCCGGCAGGTCCGATTCGCGCACGTACTGGAAGGTCTGCGTGTACGACTCCCAGTCCAGCAGCACGGGGTAGTCGCTGCCGGGCACGAGGTGGTCGGCGCCGTAGGCGCGCCAGGCGCACTGCAGCGCCGCTGCGGAGCCGTGACTGACCGTGTCGTAGTAGAAGCGGCGCGCCGTGACGCTGGGCGGCTCCGGCAGGTTGGGATGCGCCCGCGCCATCTGGTTGTCCATGCGCGGCAGCAGCATCGCGACCGGCCCGCCCAGGTGCGGCACGATGTAGGTGATGTTCGGATAGCGATGCGCCTTCTGCTCCAGGATCAGGTGCATGGCGAGCGTGGCGTCCTGCAGCGAGGTCCCTGCGCAGCCACCCAGGCCGAAGTTGTCGATCAGCGGGGCGCCGAAGCCGCCCAGGTCCGGGTGGAAGAAGAGGATGCAACTGCGGCGGTTCATCTCCTCGTACAGCGGGTCGAACTCCAGGTTCGCCGTCGACTGGCCGAACGCCTGGCAGTTCATCGTGACGCCGGCCATGCCGAGGTCGTCCAGGCCGCGCTGCATCTCGCGCAGGGCCGGCTGCACGTGCGGCATCGGCAGCGAGACGAAGGCGCTGAGGCGGTCCGGGTGGCGCTTCACCAGCGCGATGTTCTCGTCGTTGCAGACGCGCGCCGCCTCGACGCCCTCCGCCTCGCTGCGGGCGTGCGGCGCGTTGCCGGCCGGCGAGAGCACCTGCATGTAGACACCGGCGTCGTCCATCAGCTTGAGGCGCCCCTCGATGTGCTCGTCGAGGTCGGTGACCGGCTGCGACATGTTCCACATCGGGGCGCGGCCTGAGATGCGGCTCCAGATGTCCATGTAAGCCTTGGGGAAGTAGTGGGCGTGTACGTCGATGATCACGGTTCTCTCTCCTTGAACGCGCCCATCTTACGCACTGCGAGGTCGATGTGCGCCTGCCGAGAACCGAATTCCACCTCGCCTGTAGTCGATACGTACTTGCCTGATACAAGGAGCGTCTTTTGCCGCTTCTTTACGTAGATGCGTCGAACATCAGGGGCTTCCCTCATTCGCCTGTTGCCCGGAAGGCCTAAGATGCGGCATAGACACGGATCGCCATCACATCCAACGACCGGACCCCAAGGAGGACCTGTAGACATGGAGCACAGCTACTACTCCCAGCCCGACACTTCGCCGGCGGCCGACGCCAAGGCCACGCTGCAGGCCGCCGCTTCCACCTTTAGCCAGAACATCCAGGAGGCGACCACCAAGCTCGCTGCCGCGGCCGAGCAGTTCGGCACGATGAGCGAAGGCCTGCTCGCGGCCGTCGAGGACGCCCGCAGCGCCTCGGACCGCGCTCAGGCGGCCCAGCGGGCGACTGAGGAGACGCAGGAACGCCTGACGGGCATCATGCGCCAGCTGCAGGAGCGCCTCGGCGCCCTGGCCAGCCTTGCCAACGCCTTCGACATGCCCGCCGAGAGCGCGCCGTCTAGCTCCGAAACGCAGGCGCCCGAAGAGCCGCAGCACCCTTCCTGGTAGCAGCAGCCCCGGGAACAGGGCGCACTCGCAAGATTGGTTTGGAGTAAGCGGCTGCCACGCTTGCTCCGCATTGCGATGCGCTACTCCGCCCCGCTACCCCTGACCGGTACTTCTCGCAACGACGGGACACACAACGTTGTCATGCTGAGCGCAGCGAAGCATCTCACCCGCTCCGTCCAACGTCAGGCCCCGGACGCTTCCGCGCCCAAACCGAAATGCCGTGCGGTAAGACGAGGAGGCGTCAATCGGCGGGCGGCGGGCCGCGCTGCTCCAGCGCATCCGGCGCGGCGGCAGCGGCGAGCAGGCTCTCGACCAGCTCCGGCGACGCGTGGGCATCTCGCACGGCCGGTATCACCTCGGTGCCCATGAGGCGGATGGAGCGCATGACCTTCTCGTGCTCGACGCCGCCCATCAACTGCCACGAGCTGACGAAGGTCGCGCCGTTCTCTGCCAGGCTCGCGTACTTCTCGATGAGGCGGCCGGGATCGCCGTAGTAGACCATGTTCCAGAACGTCTCGTCGTCCGGCTCGCCCTCGTAGGGCACGGCGTTGACGCGGCCGTCGTGCACGTCGAGGCGGCGCAGGGCGCGGTTGGCGCGGTTCTGCCAACGGGCGTACTTCAGGTCGGCGCGCGCCTGCGACAGGCTATCGGCGACCAGCGAGATCGTCTGGATGCCCATATCCCAGCGGTCGGCGGGCAGGCCGGCGGCGCTGCGTAGCGGCAGCAGGCTCGAGAGCGCGGTCCGCACGTCATCGCCGCCGCCGTAGCCGGAGATGATCGGCGCGATGTCCCGCTGCGCGGCCAGGCGCAGCGAGTCGGCGCTTGTGCCGGCCAGCCACAAGGGCGGATGCGGCTTCTGCAGCGGCTTCGGCCAGACGTTGACCGTGCCCGGCACCTGGAAGTGCTTGCCCTCGAAGCCGAACGCCGTGTCGCTGGTCCACGCCTTGATCATGACGTCGAGCGCCTCGCTGAAGCGCTCCCGCGTGTCCTCACTCTCGACGCCGAAGTGTCCGAACTCGTGGGCCTGGTATCCCCGGCCGACGCCGCAGATGAAGCGCCCGTTCGTCAGGTTGTCGAGGACCGCGACCTCCTCGGCGGCGCGCAGCGGTTGCCAGATCGGCAGGACGAGGACGCCGGTGCCGACGCGAATTGTCTTCGTGCGCTCGGCGATGGCGAGCGCCTGCAGCAGCGGCGCCGGCGACATGCCGTAGTTGGAGAAGTGGTGCTCGGCGACGAGGACGAAGTCGAAGCCCAGCTCTTCCGCCTGCTGGATCTGCTCGATGCTCTGCTCGAACAGCGTCTTCCAGTCCGACGCCTCGGGATTCGGCCACTCGTAGAACAGGCCTACCTTCATGCTCGCACCTCGCCAGCATCCTAAGCCCGCCCCTCGAGCCCGTAAAGGCGCGACGCGACCTGCTCTACACCCAGCTTTTCGGGTCGAACGCGGCCGATTCGCGGCCCAGCGGCGTCGAGGGCGGTTCGTGCAGCACGTACTCGCACGTAATCGAGCGCCAGGCGCCGGTAGCGCGGATGCTGGCCATGAGGCCGGCGAACCCAAAGGTGATGCGCTGCGTGAAGACGACGCCCTTCGGGATCGTGAGCTGCCGGTTGATGCGCCCCGCCTCGCCGGTGAGCTGCAGGTTCTGGCGCACGAGCGCCGCCGCCAGCTCCGGCGTGAACGTGACTCCGTCCTCCACGATGAACGTGTAGTAGATCTTGAGCTGCTCCCAGAGCTCATCGGTGGTCAGGTCGACGCCGTCCGGGATGTAGCCGATCGCCTTCATCGCCCGGCGCCACCGTTCGATATCGCCGGTGACGACGCCGGCAATGAGCTCGTTGATGTTGGCGAGCACGTACGGGTCGAACTCGGAGATGCAGCCGAAGTCGAGAAAAGCGACGCGGCCGTCGTCCAGCAGCAGGTAGTTGCCGGCGTGCGGGTCGGCCTGGAACAGACCGTGGCGGTGCATCGAGCCGAACGTGAAGCGGAAGATGATCTCGGCGATGCGGTTGCGCTCCTCCTGCGACATCTCGCGCGCTGCCGCGAAGGGCTTGCCCTGGATGAACTCCTGCACCAGCACGTGCCGTGAGCCCATCTCCGGGTAGACGCGCGGCACCTTGATGAACGGGTGGCCCTCATAGATGCGGCCGAAGCGTTGCTGCTGCGCCGCCTCCAGGCAGTAGTCGAGCTCCGCGGAGATGCCGCTGCGCAGGTCCTCGACCATCGGCCCCGGGTCGAACCCGCGCGCCGCCAGCCCGAAGACGCCGAAAACGGCGCCCAGGTTGGCCAGATCGGCCCGGATCGCCTCTTCGACACCCGGATACTGCACCTTGACCGCGACGTCGGTGTGGTCGCGCAGCTGGGCGCGGTGCACCTGCCCGATCGACGCCGCCGCGAAGGGCTTCTGCTCGAAGTGGCGGAACAGCTTCTCCGGCGGCAGGCCGAAGTCCTCGAGGAAGACCTGTCGCACGAGCTCCGGCGCCATAGGCGGCGCCGACGACTGCAGCGTCGAGAGGCGGTCCGCGAAGCCCTCGGGCACGGCGCCGCCCATCAGCGACAGGATCTGCCCCATCTTCATGCTGACGCCCTTCATATTGCCCATGACGCGCGCGACGTCGTCCGCGGTGCGCAGCGTGGCCTGCTCCTGACGCTCCTCCCGTCCCTTGCCGGGGCGTCGTGCTGCTGCATGGCGCACGGCGCCGCGTATGCCCGCCGCCACGAGCGAGAGCGAGCGCGAGAGACGCGAGACCGTGATCCTGGATGCGAGAGGGTTTTCGGGCGATTGGCTCATACGGTATGCAAAGAACCGCCCCTAAAGACGGCCCTGTAGCTATTGTAGCCCGGCGCAATTTGCCGATGCTTCCCTTAGGCCCATCTTCCCGTTAGCGTGGAGGAGGGAGGGAACCCGATGCCCGGCTCGTCGGGCCGAACGCAGCATGGCGAACAGAACCGTCCCGCCTGAGTCGCCCGACTCGGAAGAAGTCCAATTCCTGCGCGGCCCCCAGACCAGGAGCCGCGAGTTCCTCTTTGTCCTGCGCGTCTGCCTCGAGTTCGTGCGCGGCTTCCGGCGTTTTCACTTCCTCGGCCCGTGCGTCACGATCTTCGGCTCCGCCCGGTTCGCCGAAGACCATCCTTATTACCAGCTCGCCCGCGAGATCGGTCACGGCCTGGCGAAAGCAGGCTTCACGGTCGTCACCGGCGGCGGGCCGGGCATCATGGAAGCCGCAAACCGCGGCGCCAGAGAGGCGGGCGGCCAGTCGATCGGCGCCAACATCCGCCTCGAGCACGAGCAGCACCCCAACCGCTACCTAGACGTGTTCATGAACTTCAAGTACTTCTTCGTGCGCAAGGTCATGCTCGTGAAGTACTCCTACGCCTTCATCGTCATGCCGGGTGGCTTCGGCACGATGGACGAGGCCTTCGAGACCGCCACGTTGATCCAGACCCACAAGATCAAGGAGTTCCCCATCGTCATGGTGGCGGAGGACTTCTGGTTCCCGCTCAACGACTTCATGATCGAGAAGATGCTGAAGACCGGCACCATCGACCAGCAGGACCTCGACAAGTTCCACTTTACGAACTCGGCAGAGGCCGTCGTCGCCTACGTCAAAGAGGCAGCGATCCGGCGCTTCGGCCTCACCTACGGCCCGCGCATCAAGAGGCGCTGGTGGTTCGGCGAGGGCTGGTAGCGTCTGCAGTACAGAGTTCAGAGCGCAAAGTGCAGAGACTCGGCGACACTTCCTCCGCGACACCCGAGTTGTCATTTCGAGCCCAGGGAGGAATCTAGCCCTCGGCTGACCACGCCTGGTACGGCTCGTTCTCGGCCGTTGTGAGATTGCTTCGTCGCTGCGCTTCTCACAACGACGCCATGGCGCCTCCCACAACGTAGGAACGAAGCTCTTCAGCTCCGTCCCCTCTCGTCTCTCAGATCACAGGGCGTGTTAGGAAGACGCCGCGTCCGCCTGCACTTTGCACTCTGTACGTTGCACTAGCCCTTCGGCCGGATGATGCCGCGCTGCAGGTCCTCGACCGCCATGTTCGCCACCGTCTCGCCCATACGGATCGAGTAGTTCTGGCCGCGGTCCTCCGGGTAGATCTGTTGCATGTTCGCCAGGTAGAGGCCCGCGACCGGCGTGCGGTGGTCGGGCAGGTCGTTGCGGTAGTGGCGCCGGATCACCGGCTGCGCGTTCGGCCCCTTGAACACCTTGCGTTCGATCACCCAATCGCGGTCGAAGCGCGGGTTGATCTTCTGCAGATGCGGCAGGTAGAGGTCGTCCAGTTCTTCGTCCGACAGCGAGAACCAGGGATGGTTCGGCGTCAGGTAGTTCGAGAGATAGAGCATGTGCCGGCCGCCGTAGTGCGACTTGTCGATGAAGTTCGTGTGCTCGATGACGGCGATGAAGGGCATGCCGGCATCGCTGATGTTGAGCCAGTAGATCGGCGAAAGCGACTCCTTCAGCTCCAGCACATAGCACAACGCCCACTGCCAGCGCGCCGCCGTCACGCGCCGCTCGTATTCGGCGTCCAGCGGCAGCGCCATCGGCACGAAGCGCTCGGACGGCACGCAGGCGATGACCGCGTCGGCGTGAACCTCGCGTCCGTCGCCTAGCTGCAGCCCGGTAGCGTGGCCGTCCTTCGAGAGGATCTTCTGTACCGGCTGCGACGTCTCGATGTGCACGCCGCCTTCGCGGATGCGGCGCTCCAGCTCCTCGATGTAGACGCCGAAGCTGCCCAGCATGTAGCCCAGCTTCTCCTGCTGCTTCGGCCCGGCGCCGCGAGAGGCGAAGCGGAGGTGGATCTTGCTCCACAGCCACGCCATTGCCACCTCCTCGGCCTGATCCGCGAACTTGCCGCGCAGCAGCGGCCCCCAGACGACCTCGAGCCCCTTCTTGCCGACGTAGCGGCGGATCCACTCCCAGGCCGTGATCTCCTCGTAGCGGTGCCACTTGTTCTGGCGGCGCAGGTAGAGGCCAGCCAGGCCCAGGCGTACGCGGTCGATCAGCGGCAGCGGCTTGAACTTGAGCAGGTCGGTCGGCGTGACGAAGGGCCAGATGCGACCGCCGTGGAAGAACCCCACTTTCGAGTCGATCCAGGTCAAGCGGTCGCTCAGGCCCAGTTCCTCGATCAGAGCGATGATAGTCGTGTCCGTAGTGAAGATGTGGTGGTAGAAGGCCTCCAGCGGGTCGCCGGGCGTCTCAAAGGTCCGTACGAGGCCGCCGAGCCCCCCCGACGCTTCGTACAGCTGAACCTCGTGCCCCTTCTGCATCAGGCGGTAGGCAGCGGTCATGCCCGCCACGCCGCCGCCGACGATGGCGACCCTCATTCGATGCCCTGCGCTCCCGGAACGGCCGGCGGCGTCTCCGGGCGCGTACCGAGCAACTGGCCCAACGACATATGGCCGGACCAGAGCAGCAGGAAGCCTATGGCAATCACCGGGCCGAGCAGCAAGGCATGCAGCGCCAGCGCGTAGGCCGAGGCGGCAGCGCTGCCGCCCTTCACGTTGAAGAACACCAGCACCTCGCGCGTCGCAACCTCGAAGGGGCCGACGCCGCCGGGCGAAGCGAAGACGGACAGCGCCAGGTTCGCCGCACCCAGAATGACGAGATAGACGTGGAAGCCCATGCCCAGATGGAACGCCTGTCCGACGAGGTAGTACATCGTCGCTTCGGTCAACCAGGAGGCGAAGGAGGCAATGCCCGCCTTCAGCAGCACCCAGGGGCTGCGAATCGCCAGCAGGCCGGTGACGAACGAGTCGAGCAAGCCCTCGATCTTCTCCGCCAGCGCCTCGGGCAGAAGGCGAACGAAGCGCATCAGGAGCGCACGGCCGCGGCGTGGCGAAAAGGCCATCCCGACCAGCACCGAGGTCGCGGCCATGAACAGCACCGCCGTCGCTGCGCCGATGCTCTTCACCTCCGAGTTGGCGCCGCTGAAAGCGATGACGATGCCCAGGATTGCGACCAGCGTGAGGCCGTCGAAGGCACGGTCGACCGCGATCGTGCCCAGCGCCGTAGACTTGCTCATGCGCTCGCGCTCGCCCAGCAGGTACGCGCGCACCAGCTCACCAACGCGGGCAGGCGCCACGTTGTTCGTCATGAGGCCGATGAGGACGACAGGATAGAGACGGCCGGTGCCTACCTCGCTTACCGGCTTCAGCAGGTAGCGCCAGCGTATCGTCCGGAACCAGAAGCCGATGAAGTACAGCGGCACGGCACCGAACGCCAGCGCATAGTTGGCGCCGCTGAACGATCCCCGTATCTGACCGAAGTCGGTGCGAGCCAGGAAGATGGCCAGAAAGGAGACGCTGATTATCAGCCCGAACCAGAATCGTTTTTGGCGGAGCAAGACTTGAGCTCTGAGTTCCTTTCTGTCCGGTGCGACCAGATCAGTATAGGTTAGCTAGCGATTTGGGGCACAACGAGGCCCGAGGGCCGTTGACAGGTAAAATAGCCCTCATGATGATCGTTGCACTTCCAGCCGTTCTGAAGGAGGCTTGAACATGACCGTTCGCGGATACGTCCTCATCGAAGCCGAGGTTGGCTACGCACGACACGTGGGTGACGCCGTGTTGGCCCTCAAGCACCCCGACGCGCAGATCACCGACGTCGATACGGTCACGGGGCCCTTCGACGTCATCGTCCGACTCGAGGCCGACGACCTCGATAAGCTGAGCAAAGCGATCACTGAAGGCATCCAGAAGATCGAAGGCGTGCAGAAAACGACGACCTGCCTGGCGGTGCGCCTCAACTAACTCACGGAAAGGACCCTTATGAACGGCGACGGCATGATCAGCGTGGAGGAGGCTCGCAACAGGATCCTCGAGCTGATCGAACGCCTGCAACCCGAGGACCGCCCCATCGAAGAAGCGCTGGGGCAGGTGCTCGCGGAAGACCTCGTTTCGCCCCTGACGATCCCGCCTCTCGACAACACGAGCATGGACGGCTACGCGGTCAAGGCCGCGGACACGGCCGGCGCTTCCGAGGGAAACCCGGTGCGCTTGCGCGTCATCGGCGAGGTTGCAGCCGGCTACATCTTCGACCGCACCATCGGCGACGGCGAAGCGGTGCGCATCATGACCGGCGCGCCGATACCGGCCGGTGCAGACGCTGTCGTCCCCTTCGAGGAGACGGACGAGCCCGCCGGGCGCAACTTCGGCTCCTTTGCCAAGGGCCGAGACGAGGTCGGCGTGCTGAAGGCCGCGGGCCTCGGCGCCAACATCCGCGAGGCAGGCGAAGACGTGCGCCAGGGCACCATGGTGCTGCAAGCCGGTACCGAGCTGGGCGCGGCGCAGATCGGCGTCATCGCCTCACTGGGCATGCAAACGGTGCGCGTCTACCGCCGCCCCGTCGTCGCGGTCATCTCGACCGGCGACGAGCTGCTCGAGCTGGGACAAGCGCACGAGCCAGGCAAAATCTACGACAGCAACGCCTACAGCCTCACGTCCCTGATCACGGAGGCCGGCGGCGTGCCGCTGCGCCTCGGTATCGCCCGCGACACAGTCGAAGCGCTGACGGAGAAGATCCACGAAGCCCTGCAGAAGGCGGACCTGATCATCACCTCCGCCGGCGTCTCGCGCGGCGACTACGACGTCGTGAAAGACGTCCTGATCCGCGAGGGCGAGGTCGGTTTCTGGACGGTGCGCATGCGTCCCGGCAAACCGCTGGCCTTCGGCAGCTTCCCCGGCCCCGACGGCCGCCGCATCCCGCACCTCGGCCTGCCGGGCAACCCGGTGAGCTCCATGGTGGCCTTCGAGCTGTTCGGCCGCGCAGCCGTCTACAAGATGATGGGCCGTAAGAACTGGCAGCGGCCCACCGTGCGTGTCACCGTCGAAGACCGGCTCGTGAACCCGGACGGGCGCCGCTTCTACGCCCGTGCCATCGTGCGCCAGCGCGACGGCCGGTACACGGCGGCGCTGACCGGGCCGCAGGGCTCCGGCATCCTCATGTCGATGGCGCTGGCCAACGCACTCGCCATCTGCCCGGAGGACCTGCCGTCCCTCGAACCCGGCGAAGAGGCCGAAGCCATCCTCCTCGGCCCCGTCCTGCAGAACTGAGGAGCCTCGGTCGCACCTCGGCCTGAAGGCTGAGGCGTCGTACTTCGCCCCGAAACGTAGGGACGCAGCTTCAGCTCCGTCCCTGGACGGTCCGGTTCTCACCAGACGGAGCGTTTCCGCGTACTCCTAGCAGTCGGCCCATCCTTCGAGCGCCTCTCCGCAGATCCGGGTCCTTCCAGGATGAGCGGAGGCGGCCCATAATGCCGTCGCTCCATGTGCGTCGCGGCGAAAATGCCTCGCTATCCGGTGCCGAAGCCTGCGTAACCACCCGTCGCCTCGCGCCACAGCGCGTCCACCCGCTCGACGTACGCCATCGGCGGGCCCTGACGCAGCGACGCTAGCAGCAGCTCGAGCGCGTCGCGCGGCCCTTCGGCGATGACCTCGACGGTGACGCCGTCGCTCAGGTTACGGGCGATGCCGGTCAGGCCTAGCGAACGGGCGTGGTCGCGGACGAAGGCGCGAAAGCCTACACCCTGAGTGCGGCCTCGTATCAAAGCACGCAGAGCGGCGGGCGTGGCCTCGCTCAGTCCAGGTACTCGTTCATTACGCTTTCGACGATGGCGCGGCTGATGTCGGAGCGCACGACCGGCCGGCCGACGTCCTCCAGCAGCACCCAGCGCTGACCGCCAGAGATGATCTTCTTGTCCAGCGCCAGCGCCGCCCGCACCCGCGCGGGGTCCAGGCCGTGCGGCGGTCGCAGGGGAAGGCCGGCGCGCTCGATCAGTGCCCGTTGTCGCTCGACGAGAGGTCGCGGTGTGATACCGGCGCGCTGACCGATTTCCGCCGCTGCCATCATGCCGGCGCTCACCGCCTCGCCGTGCAGCAGCGCCTCGTAGCCGCCCGCCGCCTCGAAGGCGTGCCCCAACGTGTGGCCGTAGTTCAGCAGCTCGCGCACGCCGCCCGTCTCGCGTTCGTCCTCGCTGACGACGGACGCCTTGATCCTGATGTTGCGCGCCACGACCTCGGTCGTCAGAGCCGGCTCCAACGCCAGGACGCGCTCCAGGCGGTCCTCCAGCAGGACGAGCAGGTCCGGGTCGCGGATCAAGGCGTGCTTGATCACCTCACCCATGCCTTCGACCAGCTCTCGGCGCGGCAGCGTCTGCAGCGTCGCCACGTCGGCGACGACGGCGCGTGGCTGGTAGAAGGCGCCGACGATGTTCTTGGCGCCGGCGTGGTTGACGGCCGTCTTGCCGCCGATCGACGCATCGACCATGCCCAGCAGGCTGGTCGGCGCCTGCACCACCGGCATGCCGCGCAGATACGTCGCGGCGACGAAGCCCGCGAAGTCGGTAACCATACCGCCGCCGAGTCCCACGATGACGTCGCGGCGCTCCGCCCGGTTCTCCGCCAGCCAGTCGTAAACTTGCGAGGCGGTCTCGAGGCTCTTGGTGCCATCGCCGGGCGGCAGCGCCAGGCTTACGGTCTCGATGCCGGCCTCGCGCAGGCTGCTGATCGCAGTCTCGCCCCACAGCGCGAGGACCTTGTCGTCGGAGAGCACGAAGGCGCGACGCGCGTTCGTGGCGCGCTGCGTGTGCGCTCCGAGCTCCTCCAGTGCACCCCAATCGACGTAGGCGGGGTACTCGCCCGACGCCGTACGCACGATCGCGGCCGCGCGGGGCGCATCGATTATCGGCGACAGGCCAGGCGGCGTCCGGCTCAGTCCTTCAACGCGGCCCGGCCGGTCGAAGACCTTGTCGGCGTGCGCGGTGTACCAGGCGGCGATCTCCGCCGCCACGTCCTCCGCCGTCAGCGCGTCAGTATGAATCGTGAAGTCGGCCAGCGCATACAACGAAGCGCGCTGACTCTTGAGCTTCATGATGCGGACCAGAGGGTCGGCTTCGGCAAGGAGCGGCCGCTCTTCGCCACCCTCCGTCTTGGCGAGACGCGCCGCGATCGTCTCCGGCGTCGCCTCGAGGCACACGATGATGCCGCTCTCCGCAATGCTGCGCCGCGTCTGGTCCAGCAGCGTGGCGCCGCCGCCGATCGCGACGACGCTGCGGTCGAGCTCCTCGAGGTCGGCGATGGCGGCTGCTTCGCGGCGGCGGAAGGCCAGCTCGCCCTCCTCGGCGAAAATCTGCGGGATCGTCTTGCCCGCCGCCAGGATGATGACGTCGTCCGTGTCGACGGCGTCCCAGCCCAGCTCCTCCGCCAGCAAGTCGGCGACCGCCGACTTGCCAGTACCCGAGAAACCCATCAGCGTGATGCGAAGCGGAGCGCTCATTCGAAGAGCGAGGGATAGTCGCCTCGCGGCCCGATCGTTTTCATGTAGGTCTCGAAGTTGCGCCTGGCTTCGTTAAGGTGGTCGCCGCCGAACTTCTCCAGCATGGCATCGGCCAGGATGATCGACACCATCGCTTCGCCGATGACACCCGCCGCGGGCACGACGCAGACGTCAGAGCGCTCGTAGAAGGCGTCTGTGAGCTCGGCCGTGATCAGGTCTGCGGTGGGCAATGGGCGCGGCAGCGTCGATATCGGCTTCAGAGCGCCGCGCACGACGACGTCCTCGCCGTTGGTGACGCCGCCCTCCATGCCGCCCGCGCGGTTGCTGGCGTGCACCCAGGGGCGATCGCCCCACTGCCCGCGCGGCAGGATGACGTCCTGCACCTGCGAGCCGGGCAGCCGCGCCGTTGTGAAGCCGCCGCCGATCTCGACGCCCTTGACCGCCTGCATGCTCATAACGGCCTGTGCGAGGCGCCCGTCCAGCTTGCGATCCCACTGCACGAAGCTGCCGAGGCCAATAGGCATGCCCGAGGCGCGCACCTCGAAGATGCCGCCGACCGTATCGTGCGTCTCGCGAGCCTGGTCGATGCGCGCGATCATGCTCGCCTCGACACCGGGGTCCGCACAGCGCACGGGCGAATCCTCGATGCGGTCCCAATCGAAGCGCTCGGGGACACTGGCCTCCACCTCACCGACCGCCACCGTGTGGCTGTGCACCGCTCCGCCGAACTCCTCGATGTAGCGTCGCGCGATCGAAGACGCAGCGACGCGTGCCGCCGTTTCGCGGGCGCTGGAGCGCTCCAGTACGGGCCGCACGTCGTCCAGGCCGTACTTCACGGAGCCGGCCAGGTCGGTGTGGCCGGGACGCATCGCCGTCAGACGCTCGATCTCCTCTTCGACGGGCTCGATTGCCATGCGCTTCTGCCAGTTGGCGTTGTTCCAGTCGCGGTTCTCGATGCGCAGGCCGATGGGGCCACCCATCGTCAGGCCGTGGCGCACGCCGCTGACGATCTCGGCGAAATCCTGCTCGATCTGCTGACGCTTGCCGCGGCCGTAACCCTGCTGGCGGCGACGCAGGTGCTTGGCGATGTAGGCCTCGCTTAGAGGGAGGCCGGCGGGCACGCCCTCGACGATGACGAGGAGCCCCTTACCGTGCGATTCACCCGCCGTCAGGAAGCGGAAGTGCATCTTCGTTACTCCTTGCCGGCTCGGCGGCAACCCAGGGCAGCGGCTCCACGGCGTGCAGGGCGCCGTTCGTCTGCTCCGCGAAACGACCCTCGTTGAGGCTGACGAAATCGTTCGCTGCCATCTCGTCCCAGTCCACCAGCTCAACCTGGCGGCGCTTGACCAGAGTGCTGAGAATGCAGCGCGTATCCGCCTTGCCGGAGTCGTCTCGGAAGGAAGTGTATACGTCGATCTGGACGTGGTCGAGCTTCACGTTGGGCACGTCGTACAGCGCCATCTCGGCCAGCTTCATAGTGACCTTCTTGCCCTCATCGAGCGCGCTGCTGCTCTCCACGCGCCGGCCGCCGGAAAGCATGTACTCGCCCTCCGCGTCGCAGCTGAGGCGGGCGCCGTCGGGCGTAACGTCCAGCAGCTCGGCGGTCTGCACGCCGTGCCAGAGCAGCGCCGGCGTGCCCTTGGGAACCCGCGACGTATGCCAGTGTTCGACCTCGACCTCGATGAGCTCGCGGATGGCGTCGATGTCTCCGGATTCGGCCAGGCCGCGCCAGTGCAGCTGCGCCCGCGTCTCCTGCACGATGACATAGGCGACGAGCACCATGATGATCAGGACAACGATGATTCCGTACGTCATCATGGCTTCAGTCCTCCAGTCCCATCGCTTTGCGTGCCGCCGTCCTCATTATGTCGACTGGCGGCTCCCGACCCGTCCATAGATGCACACATTCGGCCGCCTGCAGCACCAGCATTTCGAGGCCTGCGACCGGATGCGCCCCGGCGGCTGCAGCGTCCTTCAACAAGACGGTCTGCACCGGGTTGTAGACCAGGTCCGAGACCCACAACCCGGATCGCAGCAACGAGGCCGGCAGCGGCGATTCGTGCTCGTGCGCCGTATGGATCATACCCACCGGTGTGCAATTGACCAGCAGATCGGCCTCACCGAGGGCAGCGACGCAGGCCTCGTCCAGCCACCCTGCCGTCTGCACGACGCGGCCGGCTGGCGCGAGCTCGCCGAGGTGCTCGGCGAGCGCCAGGACGCGCTCCGGCGAACGTCCCGCCAGCGTGATCGAGGCGGCACCAGCCTCCACGAGTCCGACGCAAACAGCCCGTGAGGACCCGCCGACACCCAATACGACGACGCGCGCGCCGCGCGGCTCGCAGCCCGCGGCGCGCAGCGACTGGATGTAACCGGCCTTGTCCGTGTTGAAGCCGACGAGACGTCCGTCTCGCTTGATGATGCAGTTGACGGCGCCGATCGCCCGCGCGGCGGGGTCCACCTCGTCCAGGAAGGGAATGACGGCCTGCTTGTGCGGCACCGTCACGTTGAGGCCGAGCACGTCGTCGCCACGCAGGCGCCGGACAGCGCTTTCGACATCTCCCGGCGGCACCGCCCACGCCTCGTAGCCGACGTCCATGCCCATCGCCAGAAACGCCGCGCGGTAAATGGCCGGCGACATCGAGTGGCCGATGGGATAACCGATGATCGCGAAGAGCCCGCGCGAGGTCGTCGCTTGCTCAGGGCTGGTACTTCTGGACGTTGGCCTCGTGCTCCTCAAAAGTCTCCGCGAAGGCGTGGCTGCCGTCGTTGCGAGCCACGAAGTAGAGGTAATTCGTCTTGGCGGGATGAATGACCGCCATAATGGCCGCCATGCCGGGATTGGCGATCGGGCCGGGCGGCAACCCGTTCTTGACGTACGTATTATAGGAGGAGTCGTACTTCAGGTCGTCCAGCGAGAGCGACTTCTTCCACCAGCCGTACTCCTGCACGTCGCCCGGCCGGGCCGTGAGCGCGTACTGAACCGTCGGGTCAGCCTGCAACGGCATGTCGATCGCGAGGCGGTTCAGGTACACGCTGGCGATGACCGGCATCTCCTCCGGCAGCACGTCTTCGCGTTGCACGATCGAGGCGAGGGTCAGCACCTGGTGCAGGTCGAGGCCCTCGTTGCGGGCCTCCTGCCGCAGCTCCGGCGTGAAGCGGTCGGACAGCGCCTGCACCATCATGAGCACGACCTGGTTCGCCGTGACGTTGCGGTCGAAGCTGTACGTCGCCGGGAAGATGTAGCCCTCCAGCGTCGCCGACGTTGGCCGGTCGCTGAGCAGGTCCGTGTCGATCTGCGTACCCGTGCTGGCGATCGAGTTGGCGGCGGCCAGGAAGTCGTCGGCGCTGACGATGCCGCGCTGCTGCAGCAGACTCCGCGACCTGCTCGATGCGCATGCCCTCGGGGATCGTGACGATGCGGGCGGCCGTGAGGCCGTCGCGGATGCGCACCAGGGCATCGAGAGCGCTGGTGCCGGGCTCGAACTCGTACTCGCCCGCCGCCAGGTGCGCATCGACGCCGGTCATCGTCGCCAGACGCTTGAAGGAGCTAGCGCTGGCGATGATGTGCGCGTCCTGCAGCCGCTGGCCGATGCTGGCGGCCGTATCGCCGGCCACGACGTCGATGTATACGGGGTCGGTGCTGCTGCTGGCGGTCGCGATCTTGGTGCCGGAGCGCGGCACGGCGCCCGGCGAGCCCAGGATGACGAACGCGGCGGCTCCCAGGACGATGGCCAGCGCCACGCCCACGATAGCCGAGCCGATGAGCCCGTTCTGGTCCCTCATTCGGCGGACGGCCCTGCCAGCCGCTGCCGGTCGAGGTATGCCTGCAGGATGATCGAAGCCGCCATGGCGTCGACGTCGATCTGGGGGCCGCGCTGGCGGGAGCCGCGCCCGCCCCGACGCTCACCCTGACCCATGCGGATCGCTTCCTGCGTCGAGAGGCGTTCGTCCCAGAGGTGGACGGGCAGCTGCAGGCGGGCAGCCAGATCGTCGGCGAATGCGGTCGCCGACTGGGCCTGCTTGCCCGACTCGCCGCTGAGCGAGAGCGGCAGTCCAACCACCACCTCGGTCACCTCCTCGTCGCGGACCAGGCTTCCGATGGCGTCGAACTCGTGGCCGTTGCGTTCGATGCTGCGCAGGGGGAGTGCGAAATGACGGTCCGGATCGGAGATTGCGACGCCTATGCGCCGATCACCTGCGTCCAGCCCCAGAATTCTGCCCCGCCACTCTGAAGCCAAATATCCCGCCTCATGATAGCCGACCTGCGCCGCACGTCTGTTAAGAGCGCAGACGGCAATGTGCAGAAGCGCCAAGTTCAGAGAGGCGCTTCCGCCACCCCTGCGCTATGTGCTTTGCACTGTGCACTGGTCAGGCCAGCTTCTCCTCGATCAGCTTCTTCGCCGCCGCCAGCGCCGCGTCGATCTTGCCTGTGTCGGTGCCCCCGCCCTGGGCCAACTCCGGCCGGCCGCCGCCACCGCCGCCCGCCTCGCGCGCCGCCGTTCGCACGACATCGCCGGCCGGGCAGCGCTTTGCTACGCCAGGCGTGGCCATGGCCAGGAAGGAGGGCTTGCCTTCGACCGTCGCCGCGAGCAGCAACACGGCCTCGCCCAGCTTTGCCTTGAGGCCGTCGCCCAGCTCACGCAGGAAGTCGGCGTTGGGCGCCTCGCCCGCACGCGCCACGAGCACGTTGACGTCGCCGACCTTCTGCGCCGACGCCAGCAACGAATCGGCGTCGCCGCGCGCCAGACGGCGCTCCAGGTTGCGCACGCTGCGCTGCAGTTCCTCGATCTCCTGCTTCAGCGTGGCGACGCGACTTTCAATCTCGGCCGGCGGCACGAGCAGCGATGCGCTGAGGTGGGCCAACGTCTCCTCCTGCTGCCGGATGCGTTCGGCGGCGGCGCGACCCGTCACGGCCTCGAGGCGGCGCAAGCCGGCGCCGATCGACGATTCGCCGGTGACGATGATCGCGCCGACGTCGCCGGAGGCGTGCACGTGGGTGCCGCCGCAAAGCTCCTTGCTGAAGCACTCGTTGCCCTCGACGTCGCAGACGCCGACGACGCGCACCGTGTCGGCGTACTTGTCGCCGAAGAAAGCGAGGGCGCCGCTCTCGAGCGCCTGCTCGTAGCTCAGGTAATCGACCGACACGGGCAGGTTCTCGCGCACCGTCCGGTTGGCCAGCGCCTCGACCTCGCGGATCTGCTCCGGCGTCATCGCCTCTAGATGGGTGAAGTCGAAGCGCAGGCGGTCAGGCGTCACCAGCGAGCCGGCCTGCCGCGCGTGCGTACCGAGCACCTGGCGCAGCGCCGCGTGCAGGATGTGCGTGGCCGTGTGGTTGCGCATGATGTCGGCGCGCAGAGCCGCGTCGACGCGCCCCTCGACCGGGTCGCCGACATGCAGCTCGCCCTCGACGAGACGTCCCATGTGGACGATGACGCCACCGTCGCCGACGGTCTGCGTGTCCTCGCACCTCGAAGCGCCCTCCCGGCCACACGATCTCGCCGCGGTCACCGACCTGGCCGCCGCCCTCGGCGTAGAAGGGCGTGTGGTCGAGGACGATCTCGACCTTGTTCGGCGCCGCCAGCTCCGGTGAGAGGCTCCGCACGATCGTCGTGCCGTTGAGCACGATGGCGACGACGCTGCCCAGCGAGCGCGTGGTCTCGTAGCCCACGAAGCCGGTGGGCGCCAGGCCCAGCTCGGCGTAGGTCTGAATGCGCTCGCCGCCGCCCTCGAAGCTGGTGGCAGAGCGCGAGACGACGCGATGCTGCTCTCTCTCAGCGTCGAGAGCCGCCTCATCGATTGTGAAGCCGCGTTCGCGCGCAATCTCGCGCGTGAGCTCGATGGGAAAGCCCAGCGTCGACTCGAAGTAGAAGGCGCGCTCGCCGGGAACAACCGTCGTCTGGCCATAAAGAGAGCTGAGCAGAGCATTCAGCTCCTGCACGCCGCGCTGCACCGTCTCGTTGAAGCGCGTCACCTCCTCGTTGAGGACGGCCAGAATGACGGCGCGCTGCTCCACCAGGCCGGGATGGTGCGGCCCCATGTGCTCAATGACGGACTCGGCGATGGCCGGCAGATCGGTCGTCACAGTGCGACCGTAGTAGACGGCGCGACGGATGATGCCGGCGCAGCACGTAGCCGCGCCCGTCGTTGCTCGGCATGACGCCGTCGGCAATCAGGAACGTCGCGGCGCGAGTATGCTCCGCAACGACGCGCATGGCAGTGTTATGTATCTCTTTCGACGCGTGGTGCGGTAGGACAGTCTCGCCGACAGGTCCGTATTCAATTCCCGAGAGTTCGTGATCTTGGCCAGGATCGGGCCGAAAGAGGTCCGTGTCATAGATGCTGGGCGGCTGCGCCCACTGCTTCGGGTTGCCCTGCCAGTCGACCTGGTTCTGCCACAGCAGCACCGGCAACCAGCGCTCGAGGCCGGCGCCGGTGTCGACGTTGCGCATGGGCAGCGGCCGGCGCGTCTTGCCGTCCTCTTCCTGGTAAAGCGCCATGAACACGAGGTTCCATATCTCCAGGAAACGGCCGCAGTCGGGCGGCGTGTGCAGTGGCGGCTTGCAGTCGGGCTGGCCGCAGCCGTGCTCGACGCCGAAGTCGTAGTAGATCTCGGTGTTCGGGCCGCAGGGACCGGCGCCGCCCTTGATCATGAACCAGTAGTTCTCGGACTCGTCGAAGCGGACGATGCGCTCCTCCGGGACGCCGGCTTTGCGCCAGAGCTCGAAGGCCTCGTCGTCTTCCTCGAAGACCGTGACCCAGATGCGCTCCTTCGAGAGGCCCATACCTCTCGGTGCCGGCTCCGTCAGCAGCTCCCAGGCCCAGGGGATCACCTCGTTCTTGAAGTAGTCCCCCACGCTGAAGTTGCCCAGCATCTCGAAGAAGGTGCAATGCGAGCTGTCGCCCACCTCCTCGATGTCCGACGTGCGAAAACACTTCTGGATCGACGTCATGCGGCGCTGCGGCGGCTCCGCCATCCCCATGAAGTACGGCTTCATCTGGTTCATGCCGGCGTTGGTGAAGAGCAGCGTGCGCTCCTCCGGCGGCGGGATCAGCGAGGAGGAAGGGATGTTGCGATGGCCGCGCTCCTCGAAGAAGCGGACGAACAGCTCCCTGATTTCACGCGTGTTCATGTGCCCTCAACTACTGCTGGTCGAAACGAGGAACCGGCCCGCCGAATAGGGGTCGTGCTATCGAGGCACACGACGGGCGGCATGCCACAGGTCAACCGCCATTTGCGGGCGCGACCGTCACCGACTGCACTGTGTCGCCGCCGACCGTGGTGCCGGAGTGGATGTTGAGCAGCGACAGCTGACTCAACACGTCGAGGCCCGATGTCACCTGGCCGATGATCGTGTACTTGCCGGTGAGCGACGGGAAGTCACCCAGCGAGATATAGAACTGCCCGTTGTCGTAGCCGACGGCGCCTTTGTCGAAGGGCATGTCCGTCGTCGGCTGGTCGACGGTGAAGCCCGGCGTGCCAAGACCTGTATCGGTCGGGTCGCCGGCCTGCGCAGTGAAGGGCGTGCCGTCGTTGGTGGTTGCGACCTGGAGGAACTCGCTGCCGTCGTAGTAGCCGTCGCCAGCCAGGAACGCGAAGGCGTTCACGGCCGCCGGCGCCACGGACGGATCGAGTTCGACGGTGATGTCGCCCTTGCTCGTCGAGATCGTCGCGACGTACTTCTGGCTCGTGTCGATCGTCATTGGCGGCGCCGTCGTGTAGTGCTTGATGACCGGTGTGGCGCTGGTGTCGGGCGTCGCGCCTGCCTCCGGCGTACCGGTGCCGACGAGATTGGCCAGCGCATCGTTGGAAATCTCGTTCATCTGCTGCGGTGCACCACTGTTGCTGTTGCTGCTGTTGCCGCCGGTGGAGATGGCGCCGGCGAACAGGCTCACCAGGATGGCGCCGCCGAAAAGTAGGCTCATGACGAGGAACAGCGCCGGGTTCGTGAGGAACCGCAGCGCGCGCGGCATGTCGGTCCCGCGCGCGACCGGCGTGCCGGCGGCAGATGCTTGCCGCGGAGGACGATTACGACGCGGACGGGGTTGCTGGTTACGTGTGCTCATGAATCCTCAACTCTGCAAGGGCGTTCCTACGGCAGTATAGCAACTGACCCCTCTCCGGCAGAACGCGGGACGAAAGCTTCAGCGCAAGTCGAAGACTTTCTCGGGCTGCCACACGCCCGCTGCCTCACGCCGCAGGATGGCGACCAGGCTGCCGTCGCGACCGTAAGCACGGCAGGTGCTCCGCGAGCCGGGATCGCCCGTCTCCGTGACGAGGGCGCTGCGGCCGGAGCGCAGCCGCGTCTCGTTGTCCTCGCCCACCAGCAGCGCCTGCCAGTGCAGCAGCACCTCGTCCGGCGCAAACAGCCGCTCCCGCCACGCGTCCGTCTCCAGCTCGGCCCGCAGCGTCTCGATGTCGACCGCATCATCCAGCCGGAAGCTGCCGGCGCGAGAGCGCACGAGCCCGGTGAGGGAGCCGCCAACGCCCAGCACGCGACCGAGGTCATGCGCCAGCGAGCGGACGTAGAAGCCCTTGGCGCAGTCGATCTCGAGCTTCAGATGTGGCGCCTCGTAGGCTAGCACGGCGATGCGATGCACCCGTACGCGCCGCGCCGGCAGATCGACGCTCTCTCCCCGGCGCGCCAGCTTGTACGCCGCGACGCCCTGGCGCTTGATGGCGCTATAGAGCGGCGGCACCTGGTCGAACTCGCCGGTGAACTGCCGTAGCGCCATGTCGACGTCTGCGCGGCCGACGCGCGATGCGTCCTCGCGCTGCAATACGGTGCCGTCCGCGTCGTACGTGTCCGTCTCGACGCCGAGCTCGATATCGGCAACGTAGATCTTGTCGGCGTCGGTGAGGTACTGGCTGAGGCGCGTCGCCTGGCCCAGGCAGAGCGGCAGCACTCCCGTCGCGGCCGGGTCCAGCGTGCCCGTGTGGCCGACGCGCCGGATACGCGTGCGGCCGCGCACGAACGCCACGACGTCGGACGATGTCCAGCCCGCCGGCTTGTCGACTACGAGGATGCCGTCCGCGCTCAGCTGGGCGCTTCTCCCGCTGTGGCGTCGTCTTCGTGCTCCACCTGGTTGATCATGGACAGCATCTCGGCGCCCTTCTCGATGGACGTATCGTGCCGGAAGATGAGGAAGGGGACGCGCCGAATGTCGATGCGGTGCTTGAGCTCGCGGTGGAAGAACGAAGCGGCGGCGTTAAGTGCCTTCATCGCCTCGGCCTGCTCATCGGGTTCGGCCATGATGCTGACGAAGACCCGGGCAGTGCTGAGGTCGGGCGCCGTCTCGACGCGCGTGATCGAGATCAAGCCGCCGAGGCGCGGGTCGCGCACCTCGCGCAGGATCAAGTCGCTGAGCTCGTCACGAATGAGATCGTTGAGCCGCTCCATGCGTCGGGACATGCTTCACCTCACTCGACAAAGAGAGACGCCCCGTGGCTCGGGGCGTCTCCAGACCTGACTGCCTACGAGACGCGTTCCTTGTGATAGAACTCGAAGACGTCGCCTTCCTGAATGGCGTTGAAGCCCTCCAGCGAGATGCCGCATTCGTAGCCGCTCGCCACCTCACGCACGTCCTCAGTGAAGCGCTTGAGGCTGGAGCACCGCACGTCCGCCAGGACCTGCCCGCCACGCTGCACCCGCACGAAGTCGTTGCGCAGCAGCGTGCCATCGGTTACTCCACAGCCCGCGATGTTGCCCAGCCGGCTGATGCGGAAGATCTGGCGCACCTCCGCGTGCCCGTCGATCATGTCCTCGTACACCGGCTCCAGCATGCCCGTGAGCGCCTTCTCGATATCCTCGATCAGGTTGTAGATCACGCTGTAGCTGCGGATCTCGACCTTCTCCTGGTCCGCCAGGTGGCGCGCGCCGGCGTCCGGCTTCGCGTTGAAGCCGATGACGATGCCCTTCGAGGCCACCGCCAGCATGACGTCCGATTCGGAGATGGTGCCGGAGCCGGAGTGGATGATCTTGACGCGCACGCTGTCGTTGCTCAGGCGCTGCAGCGACTGCCGGATCGGTTCGATCGAGCCCTGCACGTCCGTCTTCAGGATCAGGTTCAACTCCTTGACCTCGCCGGACGTGATCTCACCAAACAGCGAGTCGAGGTTGACGGGATGTGCCTCGCGGGCCAGGGCGGCATCGTGCTCCCGACGGCGAGCTTCGACCTCAGCGCGGGCGCTGCGTTCGTCCGGAGAGGTGTAAAAGGTGTCGCCCGCCACCGGCACGGCGTGCAGGCCGAGCACCTTGACCGGCGTGGACGGCCCGGCCTCTTTCACGCTTTGGCCACGCTCGTCGAACATCGCCTTGAGCTTGCCGGTGCAATCGCCGGCGATGATCACGTCGCCGGTGTGCAGCGTGCCCTTCTGCACCAGCAGCGTCGCTACCGGCCCCCTGTTCGTTGTCAGCTCCGCCTCGACGACGGCACCGACGGCCGCGCGGTTCGGATTCGCCTTGAGGTTCTGGATCTCGGCCACGAGCAGGATGTTCTCCAGCAGGTCGGTGATGCCTTCCTGCGTGCGCGCGGACACCTGCACGGCCGGCACGTCGCCGCCGTACTGCTCCACGAGCACGTCGTGCTGGGTGAGCTGCTGCATGACCTTATCGGGGTCCGCGCCGGCAGTGTCGATCTTGTTGATGGCGATGATCAGCGGCACGCCGGCGGCACGGGCGTGGTTGATCGCCTCGACCGTCTGCGGCATGACGCCGTCGTCCGCTGCAACGACGATGACGGCAATATCCGTGACCTGGGCGCCCCGAGCGCGCATGGCAGTGAACGCCTCGTGCCCGGGCGTGTCGAGGAAGGTGATCTTCTGCCCGTTCACCTCGACCTGGTAGGCACCGATGTGCTGCGTGATGCCGCCGGCTTCGTGCTCGGTCACGTTCGTCTTGCGGATCACGTCCAGCAGGCTCGTCTTGCCATGGTCGACGTGGCCCAGGATGGTCACGACGGGCGGCCGCGGCAGCAGGGCCGACGCGTCCTCTTCTTCCTCGACGGGCCCGCGGGAGGGCCGCTCGACGGGCGCCTCTTCGGCGGCGCCATAGTCGCTCTCGTGCGGCTCGAACCCGAAGTCCGTCGCCACGATGGCGGCGGTGTCGTAGTCGATGACCTGGTTGATGCTTGCCATCACCCCGTTCTTCATCAACTCCTTGATGATGTCGACCGCGGAGACATGCAGCAGGTCCGCGAGTTCTTTTACCGCGAGTGCGCTAGGCAGCTCGACAATCTTGCTATCCGTAACCAACTAGTTCCCTCCATCTCACTTCCCTACGCTTCTCGATCGCAAATCAGACGACAGCCGCCTCCCCCAGGTTCACGAGGAACTCGGTCAGACGCAAACGGTCGTCAGCTGACAGCTTGGTGCGGAGCGCCGACTCCAGGCGCCCCTTCTTGAGGGCGACGTCCCAGCACTCAACGCGAGGGCAGATATAGGCGCCGCGGCCCGGCTTCTTGCCGGTGAGGTCGATTTCTACCGCACCGTCGGGCCCGCGCACGACGCGCACGAACTCACGCTTGCCGCTGTTGGAGCGGCAGGCGATGCAAGTTCGCTGTGGTAGTCGGGCCGGCACGGTAGGCAAACCATTCTCCTAGTTTTCTTCGCCGTCGTCGTCATCACGACGGAAGAAGTCGAAGTCTTCGCCTTCCAGCACGGCCTCGAGCTCTTCTTCGATCTCTTCGTCCAGGGAGCGGCGATCGCGGCGGCCGGCAGCGGCGCGACGAGCGCGCGCCTGCTCCTCCGTCTCGCGTACAGGACCGCGACGCCCAGCGCGACCTTTGCGACCGGCGCCTCGGGCCTCTGTCGTCGGTCGAGCAGATGGCAGCACTTCCTCGGCGAAGCGCACGCCGCCGGCCCGCTCCGGCGCCGCCGTGGTCGCGGCCGGACGCACCGGCTCTTCGACGGGCGGGCCCGGCTCCGCCGCGGCAGCAGCCTCCTCGGCCGGTGCCGCAGGTGCCATTGTGGCAGCGGGCTGCTCTGCTGCAACGGCCGCCGCAGCTTCCTGCTCGGCCAGCTCGGCCCAGATTGGCGTCTCGCGCCTGACCTCGGGCTCCGCCGACATCTGCAGGGTTGGCTCGGCCTCTTCGACCGCGGTCTGACTCTTGATATCGATGCGCAGGCCGGTGAGCTTGGCGGCGAGGCGGGCGTTCTGCCCCTCCTTGCCGATGGCCAGCGATAGCTGCCGGTCGCCGACGACGACCTCGGCCGTCGTGCCGTCCGGCATGATCTCTACGCCGAGCACCTGGGCCGGGCTCAGCGCGTTGGCGACGAACTTGGCCGGATCCGGGTCCCACTGGACCACGTCGATCCGCTCGCCGTTCAGCTCATTGACAACGTTCTGGATGCGGATGCCGCGCAGGCCGACGCAGGCGCCGACGGCATCGACGCCCTCCTGGCGCGAGTACACGGCCACCTTGCTGCGGAAGCCCGGCTCCCGCGCGATCGCCTTGATCTCGACGGTGCCGCGGTAGATCTCGGGCACTTCGAGCTCGAAGAGGCGGCGCAGCAGGTTCTTGTGTGTGCGCGAGACCGCGACCTGCGGGCCGCGGTTCGCCTTCTGCACCTCGAGCAGGTAGACCTTGAGGCGCTGGCCGGGCCGGTAGTGCTCGGTGCGCACCTGCTCGGACGGCAGCAGCACTGCTTCGGCCTTGCCCAGGTCGATGTACACGTGGCGCCCTTCCAGGCGATGGACGACGCCGGAAATGATGTCGCCTTCCTTGCCCGAATACTCCTCGAACACCACCTCACGCTCGGCTTCGCGCAGACGCTGCAGCACGACCTGCTTGGCCGTCTGCGCGGCGATGCGGCCGGCGTTCTGCGGCGTCACTTCGATGTTGACAACATCGCCGACGTAGGTAGAAGGCGAGATCGTCTTCGCCTCTTCCAGCGGGATCTCGATCTTGTCGTCCTCGATGTCTTCTTCTTCGGGTACAACGGTCTTCTGCGCGAAGACGCGCACGTTGCCGTTGCCGCCGTCAATCTTCACCACCAGGTTGCAGTTGGCCAGGGCGTCCTTCTTGTAAGCAGACGCGAGCGCCGCTTCGACCGCTTCGAAGACGACTTCCTTGGGCAGGTTCTTTTCAGCGGCAAGCTGGGTTATGGCCGTCAAGAAATCGCTCTTGAGGGTGTTCGTCGTGCCGCGAACTGCGGTAGCCACGTTACGCTCCTTGGTGTTTAGCTAACAAAAAAGTGGGCCGAGACCCACTCTTAAAACGCAATCTGAGTGACCCTTCCACTATAGCACCGGCCCATGAGGTTAGCAATTGAACCTCACCCCGTCAGCTGACCGATCCGAGGCAGCCTTTCGGCCTCGATCTGGCCCAGATTTCGCTCGCCGAGACGCAGGACGTCCCCCTCGATCAGCCGCGCCGCCGCAACCAACGAGCCCACGTCGACGCCGAACTGATCGGCCGGGTAGCGCTCCAGTTTTTGCAGCCCGGCCTGCAGGAGTTTCACGGTGCCGGGGTACTCGTTGCGCGTCAGGTGGACGAAAGCTGCCGAGACCTGGATCAGGCCCTGGTAGAACTCGCGCAGCTCCCGGCTGGCGGCCAGCCACACCTCTTCCCACGCCTCGTGCGCCTCGAAGTAGAGGCCGGCGTTGAACCGGTCGATGCCGAGCTGCAGCAACTCTTCCGCCGACAGCCCCTCCAGCTCCTCGTCGTCATGCATACGAAACCATTGTAGACGTGAGAGCGACCGTCAGTGCTTCGTGTCGCGGACGCCCCGCCATGACGTGACAACGCGTTCGTCCTGAGCTGGTCGAAGAACGTCGTCGAAGACGCGACGCCGACGGGACGGAGCTGAAGCTGCGTCCCTACGAAGTCCGTCGTAGGTCTGCAATACAGTCCCCTCTCCGAAGTCGGAGAGGGGTGGTGGCAACCGGGGTGAGGTCGCTACTATCTCGATATGCGTGACGTCGTCCTGCGAGCCCTCGATACCGCCCGCGTGCGCGGCGCCTCCTATGCCGACGTGCGCCTCGTCGAGAGCCGCTCGCAGAGCGTCACGGTGCGCAACCACAACGTCGAAGGCCTCGTCGTGGACGAGAGCATCGGCTTCGGCGTACGCGTCATCGTCGACGGCTACTGGGGCTTCGCCAGCAGCAACGTCATCAACGGCCGCGAGGCGGACCGCGTCGCCGCCGAGGCGGTGAAGATCGCCCGCGCCTCCGCCCTGGTCAGCGGCCGCCGCGCCGACATCGGTCCTGCACTGCGTCACACCGGCTACTACAAGACGCCGATCGCGATAGACCCCTTCGAGGTGCCGTTTGAGACCAAGATTGGCCTGCTGCTCGGCTGCAGCGAGACGATGCTGCGCGTACCCCAGGTCGAGACGACCGAGGCGTCGATCTTCAACCAGCGCGACATCAAGACGTTCGCCTCGTCAGAGGGGGCCTACGTCGAGCAGGAGCTCGTCCACACCGGCGCCGGTATCGAGGCCACGGCGGTCGACGAAGGCGAAGTACAGCGCCGCTCCTACCCGAACAGCTTCGGTGGGCAGTTCGCGTCGGAGGGCTGGGAGCTGGTCGAGCACTGGGATCTAGCGGGCAACGCCGCTCGCGTCGGCGAAGAGGCGGCAGCGCTGCTGCGCGCCAAGCCCTGCCTGCCCGGCCGCACCACGATCATCCTGGATGGCTCGCAGGTCGGCCTGCAGATCCACGAGAGCTGCGGCCACGCCGTCGAGCTGGACCGTGTGCTCGGCACCGAGGCAGCCTTCGCCGGCATGAGCTTCCTCACCACCGACAAGCTCGGCGCGCTGCAGTATGGTTCCAGCGCCGTCAACATGACCGCCGACGCCACGATCCCGGGCGGCCTCGGCAGCTTCGGCTACGACGACGAGGGCGTACCAGCCCAGCGCACGCCCATCGTGCGCAACGGCCTGCTCGTCGGCTACCTGACGTCCCGCGAAAGCGCCGTCGACATGCTCTCGGTGCGGCCCGACCTGGCGGCGGTGGACGCTACCTCGCCCGACGGTTCGCCCTTGCTCACGGGCCGCAGCGGTGGCGCCATGCGCGCCTCAGGCTGGAACCGCATCCCGCTTATCCGCATGACGAACGTCAGCATCGAGCCCGGCGACTGGTCTTTCGACGACCTCATCGCGGACACCGAAGACGGCCTCTACATGGAAACGAACCGCTCCTGGAGCATCGATGACCGGCGCCTCAACTTCCAGTTCGGCACGGAGTTCGCGCGGGAGATCAAGAACGGCAAGCTGGGCGACCTCGTCAAGAACGCCACCTACACCGGCATCACGCCGCAGTTCTGGAACAGCTGCGACGCAGTCGTCAATCGCGACGGATGGGTGGTCTGGGGCGTGCCGAACTGCGGCAAGGGCCAGCCGGAGCAGGTCATGCACACCGGCCACGGCGCCTCCCCGGCCCGCTTCCGCGACGTCCAGGTCGGCGTGATGCACTAAGGGATTGCATCCCGCGCAAAGCCACGCGAAAACCAGAGAACAGTAGAACCCTCAGCAGAAACCGGCTGACGGACTCCATTGAGCTCAGGGGCTCTCAAGCAGGCTTTGACAAGGGGAATGACTCCGTCTCGAGCTTCGTCAGGTCCAGGACGCGGCTCGCATGGTCGATGTCGATGCCAACCAGCGTTCCAGCCGCGTCGAAGTCCAGTACGACGCCGGGTGCTACCTCTTTGGAATCAGCACTCGGCCGTTCAGCGAGATCGATGTAGAGCGAGTCAGTTTCTTTGTAATAGTTGACCTTCATGGCCTATGCCTCGAAATTCCGGTCGGGAAAGGCATTGTGGATGGTCGTCCCGTCTTCCAGCGTAATCACTCGCAACGCTCTGCCACCCAACTCGGGCACGAATCCCCAATACCTGATTCTACCGTCGTCTTGCGCTTCGCGTCGTACAGGGTCCTCGATAACACGGATACACCACTCCATCTGAATGTAGGTTCGCTTGCGGAGCACTTGCTCCCGGAAATAGCGAGTGGTCTCATACACGTTACGCAAAATACTCGATTCTGCGTCAAGCTGGTGACAATCGAGTTACACTACGGGCCAGGCATGAACCTACCCGACCGCATGAAATTCGGCATCTTCATGGCGCCCTTCCACGAGCTGGGCGACAACCCTACGCTGGCCATTCACCGCGACCTGGAGCTGATCGAGTGGCTCGACTACCTGGGCTACGACGAGGCCTGGGTCGGCGAGCACCACAGCGCGGGCTGGGAGATCATCGCGATGCCGGAGATCTTCATCGCGGCGGCGGCAGAGCGCACGAAGCACATCAAGCTCGGCACCGGCGTCGTCTCGCTGCCCTACCACCACCCGCTACTCGTCGCGGACCGCATGGTACTGCTCGATCACCTGACGCGCGGCCGCGTCATGTTCGGCGTCGGGCCCGGCGCGCTGACGTCCGACGCGCTGATGATGGGCATCGAGCCCAGCACGCAGCGCCCACGCATGGAAGAGGCGCTGGACGTGATCATGCGCCTCTTCACCGAGACCGAGCCCATCACCTGCGAGAGCGACTGGTTCACACTGCGGGACGCCCGGCTGCAGCTGCGCCCCTACACCAAGCCTCACATGCCGATCGGCGTTGCGGCGGTGCAGTCGCCGGCCGGCATGCGGCTGGCCGGCAAGCACGGCGTCAGCGTCCTCACCTTCGCGCTGCCGCGCGGCCAGAACGCCGAGACGGCGCTGCGCGAGTTCTGGGCCGTCGCCGAGGAATCGGCGGCGCAAAACGGCAAGACGATGGACCGCAACGAGTGGCGCATCGTCATCCACGTGCACCTGGCGGAGACGCGCGAGCAGGCCATCGCCGAGGCGCGCGTGAAGGCCGGCCGCTACCAGCGCAACTACTTCCAGGAGACGCTAGGCCACGACGACCCGCTGCCCGGCGGCGCCACCGAAGACATCCTGCCGGCCATGGTCGAGCGTGGTAGCTGGGTAGTCGGCACGCCTGACGACCTCATCGCCAAGATCGAGCAGCTCGGCGAGCGCAGCGGCGGCTTCGGCGGCGTCATGATCCAGGCCACCGAGTGGGCCGGCCGCGAGGCGGTGCGACGCAGCTACGAGCTGATCGCGCGCTACGTCATGCCGCGCTTCCAGGGCGCCCTCACCGGCCTCGAGGCAACGCAGGCGGCGACGTCGCGCAACTCACAAAACATCCGCGAGATGCAGCGCGTTGCCATCGAGCGCGCACGTCAGGGCTCCTAGTTCGGCTACGCCGCTGGGCGCCTGCTTGCCGGCTGCTCGATGAGCCGGCTGGCGGGCCTCGGCCGTCCGATGTAGTACCCCTGAGCCATGTCGACGCCGATTTCGCCAAGCAGGGCGAGGGTTGGGGCGTCGACGACCTCCTCGGCGACCGTCTCCATGCCCAGAGCGCCTGCCAGATGGACGATTGAGCGCACGATCTCCACATCGCGAGCGCTGCGGGTGATGTCACGGATGAAGCTGCCATCGATTTTCAGCAGGTCGAGGGGCAAGGAGCGCAGCTCCTGGAAGGACGAGAATCCGGCGCCGAAGTCATCCAGAGCCACGCGGCAGCCAAGCTCTTTCAGCGTCATGATCATGCGTGCCGTCCGGCCCAGATCTTTGAGCGCCGTCGTCTCAGTCAGCTCCACCACAAGCTCTTCCATGGTCAGGCTTAACCGCTCGAACTGCTCCCGCATGTAGAACACGGTCGACTCGTCACTAAAGGAGAGACGGGAGAGGTCGTGGAAGCTCCAGGCACGGCCCGCTGCACGCCCTTCGATCCACTGCGTCCGGGAATGCACCTCAAATACCCGGCCGTCTACGAGCTCAACCATGTCGACGATGTCCGAGTCCGGCTGACTGCGAGCCGCCTTCACTCGGGAGACAAACTCGTCTGCGCTTCGAAGCAGTGCGCTGACATAGCCCATCACTTCGTCCTCAGGCACACCGGGGCGGAGCGACTCAGGCAGGTTCCACATCTTCGTGAACTGCCGATTGAAGCTCACGGCGCGCTCGTCCTGAATGACGAGGATGCCATCGCCCGCCGCCTCGATCGTGGCCGCGTGCAGGGAATTCGCCTCCACGAGCCGCTGTTCCGCGAGCTTCCGTTCCGTTATGTCGATTCTCGTGCCCACGACGCCTGCCCGGCCGTCAAAGTCCGTACGTGCCACGGTACCGAGATACCAGCGCGCTTCGCCGTATCGGCCAAAGGAACGGTACTCGAAGGGCGCCTGACGCTCGCCGCGCAGCATCTCCTTCGATGCTTTGTCCACTGCTTCACGGTCCTCTGGCGCCACGAGCGAGTACCAGGGCTGATCGCGCAACTCACCAAGACTGAAGCCGCTCTGCTCCAGGAAGCGGGCATTCAGATAGCGGAAGCGCCCTTCCTGCAACACGTACATACCCAACGGCGTGTCTTTGATGATGAAGTCGAGGGCAGGGCCGGCGTACGCCATGTCAAGGGAGTTCCGACTCAGGACGAGGTAGAAGCACGTCGTACCGGTCTCATCCCCCACCGGTGAGATGGTGGTCTCGGCGTGGTAGGCATCGCCTGCCCTGTTCCGATTTTCGAAGACGCCCCGAAACGTGCCGCCGTGGGCTAGACAGGACGCCATTGCATCGAGAAAGGCAGGATCATTCAAGCCGCAATCGATTTGCGTGCAATTTCGGCCCAGCACCTCGTCCCGCTGATAGCCGGTCCAGTGCTCGAACATGCTGTTCACGTAGGCAATAGAAGAATCCATCGCCAGCAGAACCGCGCATTCAGGCAGCTGCTCTATGACGGGCGCCAGCGCCGCAAGGGTTCCCGAACCCGCCGGATCGACATTCATAAGCTCTTCTCTTCTCATTTTCGGTTGAGGCAGAGCTTGGGCGCAGCTTTTGGCCGCATCGGGGCGCAGATGGTATCGAATTCACGACTGGGCGGGGTACACTGGCCCAACCGGCAGAGGTTTCAGCAAAGGACTGAGCATGGCTATCGCTACCCTGGCAGGCGGCTGTTTTTGGTGCACAGAGGCGGTGATCAAGCGACTGCGCGGCGTATCATCGGTCATTCCCGGCTATTCAGGCGGCACGACGCCCGATCCCACCTACGAGCAGGTCTGCAGCGGTCGCACCGGCCACGCCGAAGCGATAGAAATTGAGTTCGACCCGGACGAGATCTCGTACGAGGACCTGCTGCACGTCTTCTTCAAGCTGCACGACCCTACGACGCTGAACCGTCAGGGCGCCGACGTCGGCACCCAGTACCGCTCGGCCGTCTTCTATCGCGACGAGGAGCAGAAGGAGACCGCGGAGCGCGTGATCGAAGAGGTCAACGCCTCCGGTGAGTACCGCGACAAGGTCGTGACGGAAGTGACGCCGTACGCAGGCTTCTACCCGGCCGAGGAGTATCACCTGGATTTCTACGACCGCAACCGCATGTACCCGTACTGCCAGGTCGTCATCGACCCGAAGATCGAGAAGCTCTACAAGACGTTCGCCGAGAAGCTCGCCTAGGGATTAGCATCCCGTCTGGGCCAAGAACAGGGGAGACTGCTGGTTTGAATCCCGGCCCCGTGGCGACCGTGAGGGTCGCCGCTACGCCACCTGATTCATCCCAGGTCCCTTTAGGGCCGCAACTCCGCGTGCTTTAGAGTTATGGCTGAACGCTGAGGGCTCTAGTACTTGGAAACGTTGAGCTCCTCGATCTTGCCCTGCACCATGTAGACCACGCGCTCGCAGATGTTCGTAACGCGGTCGGCAATGCGCTCCAAGTTGTGTGCGATCCAGGTGACGTGCGTGGCGCGCTCGATCGTCTTCGGGTCGTTCAGCATATAGATGATGAGCTCGCGGTAGACCTGGTCGTAGAGCGCGTCGACCTCGTCATCCTGGTCACAGATCGCCCGCGCCGCAACGACGTCGCGGTCGCGGAAGGCGTCGAGGCTCTGACGCAGCATGCGGCCGGCCACCTGCGCCATGCGCGGGATGTCGATGTACGGCTTCAGCGGCGGCTCGTCCGCCAGCATCACCGCGATCTTGGCGATTCCTTCTGCATGGTCACCCATGCGCTCCAGGTCGACGATGACGTGCAGCACGGCGACGATGGTGCGCAGGTCGCTGGCGATGGGCTGCTGAGTGGCCAACAGCTCCAGGCACTTCTCTTCGGTCTCGTAGCGTTTGCGGTTGATCTCGACGTCATCGAGGATGATCTGGTGCGCGAGATCGATGTCGCGGTTCTTCAGCGCTTCGATCGAGCGGTCGATGGCGCGGCCGACCATGCCGCCCATGACCATCATGTCTTCCTGAATCTCGACGAGCTCTTGCTCGAAAAGCGTTCGTGCCATCACGCAGCTCCTGACCTGAACTGGTTCGTTCGCATCACGCCGCCTTGCCCCGAAGCGGAAAAGGTAATTAGTGTACTCGCTGACGACTGGCTTACAAAATCAAGCCCGACGCACCTGCCAGCCACGCAGACGTGGCTGCGCTGCTCGAAGTTCTCGCGATCGGTCATCGTATCTAGCCGAACCGCCCGGTGATGTACCCTTCGGTGCGTTTGTCTCTGGGGATTGGTGAAGAGCTCCCGCGTTAGGCCGTACTCGACGAGCTCACCGACGCGCTCATCGTCCGCGATCATCATGAAGGCGGTGTTGTCGGAGACGCGCGCCGCCTGTTGCATGTTGTGCGTCACGATCACGATCGTGTAGTTGCGCACCAGCTCCCGCATCAACTCCTCGATGCGTAGCGTGGCAATCGGGTCCAACGCGCTGCACGGTTCGTCCATGAGAATGACTTCCGGCTCCACTGCCAGGGCGCGAGCGATGCAGAGGCGCTGCTGCTGACCGCCGGACAGGTTCGTTGCCGGCTCGTTGAGCTTGTCTTTGACCTCGTCCCAGAGGGCGGCCTGCTTCAGGCTCTTCTCGACGATTTCCTTGTAGGCCGACTTTCCGCTGAAGAAGCGATTGAGGCGAAAGCCGGATGCGACGTTGTCGGCAATAGACATGGTCGGGAATGGGTTGGGCCGCTGGAACACCATCCCGATGCGGCGGCGCAGTCTTACGGCGTCAGCCCCCGACGCCATGATGTCTTCCCCGTCCAAGAAGATGTGACCTTCGGCGTGAGCATTCAGAGTGACCTCGTGCATACGGTTGAGACAGCGGACAAGGGTCGACTTGCCGCAGCCCGACGGGCCAATGACCGCTGTGACCCGGTTACTCTCGATCTTCATCGAGACGTCGCGAATCGCGCGCGACTTGCCGTAGTAAGCGCAGAGGTCCTGCACTTCCATCTGAGCGGAGTGGCGCTCAACGCCGACCGGTGCCTCTTGCCAATCTGCCGTCATTGCAGGAGTACTCGCCATCGCGTTAAGTTTGTCCAACTCTATCATCTGATTCTCCTTCTGGGGCGCCCCGCTAACTGACGAGCGATTCTCTTGCGTCACGGCGAAGCTCCCCGGCCTAGCGCTGCGTCGGACGGCGCACTATGAAGCGCAGCACCAGCGAAAAGCAGAGCACGATGCCGACGAGCACGAGCGCAGCAGCCCAGGCCTGCTCATGCCAGGTCTTGTACGGGCCGCTGGCGTAGATCCAGATCCGCAGCGGCAGCGCGTCCATCGGCTGAGAGAGGTCCGTGCTGGCAACGCTGTTTCCGAATGCGGTGAAGATCAGTGGCGCCGCCTCACCGGCAATTCGCGCCACGCTCAGAACGACGCCCGTAACAACGCCGGCCCGCGCCGTCGGCAGCACCACCCTGAGAATGGTGCGCCAACGCGGCACTCCGAGGGCATAAGACGCCTCTCGCATCGAGTTCGGCACCGTCGCCAGCATCTCGTCCGTGATGCGCGCCACGCCGGGCAAGAACAGGACCGCGAGGGCAAGGGCTCCGGCCAAACCGCTGAAGCCACCCGACGGCACGACGATGAGACCGTAGATGAACAGCCCGGCGATGATGGAGGGGATGCCCGCCATCACGTCGATCAGGAACCGGACCACCGTCGCCGCCTTGGCGCCCGCGTACTCGCGCACGTAGATGCCGGCCATTACCGCAATCGGAGTTGCTATGAAAGTACTGACCAGAATTAGCTCGAGGCTCCCGACCATCGCGGGCTTGACGCCGCCACCCGCCTGACCGAGAGGCCGGGGACCGTGTGTGAACAGGCTTATGTTCAAGGCCGGAAGGCCCTGCTTGAGCACGTAATAGAGGACGAGGAACAACGGCAGGACCGCGATCAGCGCGGAGAGATAGATCAGACCGGTCATCACCTGGTTGGTGATGCGCCGCCGTTGCCAGGCGCCTGCGCCAGCCGAATCGCCGAATGCCGCGCTCATATGATCGTCCCTCCCGAGCGAGTGCCGCCGGTGATACGCCAGACGAGCAGGCGGGCGAAGATGTTGATGATCAGTGTGATGAGGAAGAGCACGAGGCCCACCTCGATCAACGTGCTGCGATAGAGGGTGGTCGTGGCTTCGGTGAACTCATTGGCGATCACCGCCGCCATCGAATAGCCCGGATGGAAGAGCCCCAGCGTGATGGAATGCGAGCCGCCGATCACCATGGCGACGGCCAGCGTCTCACCGACGCCTCGCGCCAGGCCGAGAATGCTGGCGCCCACGATGCCGCTGCGGGCGTGAGGGATGACCGCCATGCGCATCATCTCCCAGCGCGTGGCGCCCAGGGCCAGTGCCGCCTCCCGTTGGCTGTTCGGCACGGCAGCGATGACGTCCCGCGACACAGCCGCAACCGTAGGCAGCACCATGACCGTGAGCACGACAATGGCGCAGAAGTAATCGTTACCCGTCGCCGGGTGATACGAGAAGAAAGGCACGAACGGAAAGATGGTCGTACAGGGGACGCTCGACGTGTTCGCGCAGATATGGCGCCAGCACGAAGATGCCCCACAACCCGTACACGACGCTGGGAATCGCGGCCAGCATCTCCACCATGAAGCTGACCGGCTGCGCGATCCAGGACGGCGCCAACTCCACCAGGAAAAGTGAAACGCCCACACCGAGCAGCGTCGCGAGGATCATGGCCGTAAGCGCCGTGAGGAGCGAGCCGAAAATGAGCGGGGCCGCGCCGTATACGTTGTGCACGGGGTCCCAGCGTGACGTCCAGAGGAAGCGCAGGCCGTTGTGTCCAAACGACTCGAATGAGCGAACCGTGAGCTCATAGAAGAGGCCAACGAGCACCCCAAGGACGATGGCGCAAGCCAGCAGCAGCAAACCGTGGAATAGAAGGTCCCCATCCAGGAACCGGCGCCGGGTTATCACATCCCTGAAGCCGCGCGTCACGTCCAGTTGCACATCTACGCTCCACGTCATCGAGCCCGTAGCGGCGGCATACTGCCGCCACCACGAGCTCGAAGTTGTCTGCTAAGGCCCCCAGACCTTACTGGCCGAGGACAGGCGTTCCGCCAACCGTCACGCTCTCGAGTGCAGTCTCAGCCTTTTGAACCAAGTTCGGGGCCATGGCCGAGTAGTCGACCTGCGCAGCGTACGTCTGGCCGTCGTGGATGGTCCACCACAGGAAGTCGACCATCGCCTTGATCTCGGCCTGCTTGTCAGCCGGGTAGTCCTTGTAGAGAAGCACCCAGGTGCTGGCGCCGATCGGGTACGCGTCCGCCGCGGACGCCGGCGGGTTCACGATGAGGAAGCGCAGGTCAGCCGGTGCCTGCGGAATCTGCGCCGCGACAGCCGCGGTCGTCGAATCGAGCGTCGGCTTGATGAACTTACCGGCGGCGTTCTTGATCGACGCCACGGGCAAGTCGTTCTGCAAGGCGTACGAGAGCTCGACGTAGCCGATGGTACCAGGAGCGTTGCTGACTGCAGCAGTCACGCCTTCGTTGCCTTTACCACCGACACCCGTGGGCCATTCGACTGAGGTGCCGAAGCCCGGGCCGTTTTTCCACTCATCGCTAACGCCGGAAAGGTAGGCGGTGAAGTTGTAGCTGGTACCGGAGCCGTCGCTGCGGTGGACGACGGTGATATCAGAGTTCGGCAGGGTCACACCTGGGTTGTCCGCAGCAATCGCCGGGTCGTTCCACTTCTTGATGTGGCCGAGGTAGATGTTGGCCACAGTCTCGGAACTCAGGTTCAGAGCCTGGCTCACGTCCGGCAGGTTGTACGTGACCGCGACCGCCCAGTGAATGATCGGGATGTTGAGCACGGAGCCGCCAGCGTCCTGAATCTGCTGGTCGTTCAGGTACACGTCAGAAGCGCCGAAGTCCACCGTCTTCTGGGTGAACTGCGTGATCCCGCCACCAGAACCAATCGAGCCGTAGTTCAGCGTTACGTTCGGCGCCACGTTCTTGTGGTAGAGGTCGGCAACTGTCGTGATGAACGGCGTGAGAGCGCTGGAACCAGCGCCCTGGATCTGGCCGCTGTCGTCCTTGCCAACGTCAGAGGGAATCGCCGAGGATGAGCCGCCCGACGAGGTGGTAGCGGTGGCTTCGGGCGAACCACTGCTGCTGGCGGCCGTCGTGGCCGTGGGTGCGGGGGTAGGCGTGTTGTCCTTGCTGCTGCTGCCGCAGGCAACCGCCAATCCCAGTACGAGTGCGCTCAAGCCACCAAGGGCCAGCACTCGTGATGCCTTACCGGCAAACCTTCCTAAACGCATACGATGTCCTTTCCTTTCTCTGCAGCCATTCTGGGTTGCACTCTTTAACGGCTTGTTAACGCTCTTAAACAAGCCGTAAACAGGGGGTGGCGCGCTCAAAGGCTGAGCAGATGGGCGGTGTCGTTGATCGCCCGAACGGCGTACAGCTCGCGGTGCGCCCTCACTGTCGAGATCGAGGCGTGGTCCGGTTCGAAGAAGTAGTCGCGCGGAATGTCCAGCACCATGCTGAGGTAGGCGTTGATCAGGCTACCGTGCGTCACGACGACCACTCGACGGCCGGGATGACGCGTGATAATCGCCTCCAGCCCCAGCACGACGCGCAGCCGGAACGGCCGCGTTCGCTCGAAGCCGGGCACGGCGTCCCAGCGCGGGTTGGCGACGAAGCGCTGCACGTTGGCCGCGTCCGCGTACGCCGGCACTTCGGCCGCGTCGCAGGGGCCGTAGAAGGCGATGTCGCGCAACTCCGGCACGCAGGCGGCTGGCCGTCGGATGATGTCGGAGAGGATGGTCGCCGTCTCTTCCGTCGGCTGCTCCGGCGCGAAGTAGATCTGCTCGACCCACAGTGAGCGCAGGCGATCCGCCAGGCGGCGCGCCTGGTCCACGCCGTTGCGACTGAGACGGGCACCGCGGTCGAACTCGTCGCGCTGGACAGCGCAGGTTTGCGTTTCGGCGTGACGCACGAGCATCAATTCGGAGGCGTCCTCGTCGTCGAGGCAGACGACTTCGCGCAGGTCGTTCTCGATGCGTTCGCGGAGGCTGAGGGAGGCGCGATGGTTGGTGATGTCGTGGATCAGCTGGTTCACGAGAGCCACATCCTTCGATGGAGCCGGGCCTCGTCCAGCAAGTCATCTTCGTAGAAGTAAGGGGCGGCTTCGGGATCGCACTCCGAGAGGCGGAGTAGCCAGTCATCCTCGCTCAGCAGCTTCCAGCTCGGGAGCAGGAATATCGTCGCTTTGTGCAGTACTGCTCTCGTGGCCTTCTTGAGGAGCGAGAGTCTGCCGTTCTGTTCAGGCATGTACCCTCCTCGGGGCTGCCTCCCACGGGAGGCCTTTTTTCACATCTCTTCAGCCACGAGGCTAGGCGTCCGCCTTTAAGGGGGCTTTAAGCAGCGTTAACGAACGGTAAAAGCTAAGCGGCTATCGGTTGAATGAGGAGCAGCCGATCAACGGGGCAGATTTCTCCCGCGACGAGTTCTTGAGGCGGCTTGGCAGGACGCCTTCCCCTACACGGCCGGCTGGCTCACGGGACGCACCGGCAGGATCACGGTGAACTCGGAGCCTTTACCGCGCTCGCTGCGCAGGGTCACGCTGCCGCCGTGCGCTTCCACCGTGTGCTTGACGATGGCGAGGCCGATGCCACTGCCGCCGCCGCTGGTGCGCGACTGATCGACCTTGTAGAAGCGCTCGAAGACGCGCGGGATATCCTCCGGGTCGATGCCGGTGCCCGTATCCGTAACGACAATGCGCAGCTCCTCACCCTCGCGGTGCGCCGTGATGTTCACGGCGCCATTGTCCGGCGTGAATTTGATGGCGTTGTGCAGCAGGTTGATCAAGGCGCGCTCCACCCGTACCGGGTCGAGCTGAGCCCAGCCGACGCCCGGGTCGATGTCCAGCGAGATGGTCAGGTGCTTGCGCTCCGCCTGTGTCTCCAGGCGGCGTACCGCCCCGCGAATCAGGTTGTCGATATCCGTGTCGCGGAACGAGAGCGGCACCTGGCCGGACTCGATGCGCGACAGCTCCAGCAGCTCCTCGACCAGCTGGATCAGCCGGTCGACCTCTGCGTCGGCACGCTCGAGGAAGTCCGCGGCGACCTCCGGATCGTCCAGCGCCCCCTCGGCCAGCGTCTCGATCACGGACTTGATGCCGGCCAACGGTGTGCGCAGCTCGTGCGAGACATTGGCCACGAAGTCGCGGCGCATCTGCTCGGTGCGCTCCACGTCGGTCACGTCGTGCAGGACGAGGAGGATGCCCCAGTCTCCGCCGTCGATGATCGGCGTCGTGACGACCTGGAAAGAGCGGTGGCCGGGCAAGTCGATGACGTTGACGGAGCGCGTGGCGCGGTCGCGGCTGGCGCGCACCGCCTCGACGACACCCTCGTCGGGCAGCAGCCAGCCGACCTGGCCGCCGACAACTCGGCTGGAATCAGCACCGAGCAGCGATTCGGCCGCCAGGTTGGCGAAGAGGACGCGGCCGGAGCGGTCCAGCGCCACCACCGCGTCGATACTGCTGTTGAGCGCTGCGGCCAAACGGCTGCGCTCCTGGGACGCGGCAGACATCTGCAGTTGCACTTGCTCCGCCATGGCGTTGAACGCGGCACTGAGTTCGTCGGGAGCGCCGCCCTGCAGCCGCACAGCGTAATTGCCAGCCGCCATCGAGCGCGCAGCCGCCGCCACCCGGCCGAGATCAGCGCTGAGCAGGCGCGCGATAACCACCGCCGCAACCGCCGAGAGGATCACGGCCAGAACTCCACCGGCAACGCCGATCAGCTGCACCAGGACGATGGCAAGGACGGCCAGCAGTACGAGCGCGGCTGCCAGTCGTAGCGTGATGGCAGACATCTACCCCTCGAAGCGGTACCCGACGCCGCGCACCGTCACCAGCCGCACCGGCTTGTGCGGCTCGGCCTCGATCTTCTGGCGCAGCCAACTGACGTGGACGTCGACGGTGCGGGAGTCTCCGTAGAAGTCGTAACCCCACACCTCGCGCAGGAGCTGCTCACGCGTGAAGGCACGCCCACGGTTGCGCACGAAGTAGAGGAGCAGGTCCAGCTCCTTCGGCTTCAGCTCCAGGACGTTGCCGTCGCGGGCGACTTCGCGGCGCTTGAGGTCGAAGGTCAGGTCTCCGCTGGTTATGACCTCCTCGTCCTCGGCGCCGGAGGTGCGGCGCAGCAGAGCACGCACGCGGGCCAGGAGCTCGCGCATACCGAAGGGCTTCGTCACGTAATCGTCGGCACCCAGTTCCAGTCCGACGACCTTGTCGACCTCCTCAGAGCGAGCCGTGAGCATAAGGATTGGCAGCTTGGTCTCGCGCCGCAGGATCCGGCACACCTCGAGGCCATCGACGACGGGCAGCATGAGGTCGAGCAGGATGATATCCGGCTTATCGCCGCGCGCCTTCGCGAGCGCTTTTTCGCCGTCGCCAGCGGTGATGACGCGGTAGCCTTCGCGTTCGAGGTTGTAGGTGAGGGTTGCGACCAGAGTGGGCTCGTCGTCGACCAGCAGAACCGTCTTGGGGGGCGAAGCGTTCAAATCGACTCCGTTCTCTTCATGTGTGATCGGAACCGATTCTAGCCTACGACGAAATGCAACCTACTGTTCAGACCAGTGCAACCGGTCGGCGAACTCGACCTGCGGCGGGCCCGCCTGTACCTGGCGGCGCAGCCAGGTTTCGGCCACGTCGTCGTCCGCGTCGTACTCGAAAAGACGATAGACGGGCGGAAATACCGCTTCGCACATCGAGACCAGGTAGGAGCCGCCGCCGACCTCGCGCTGGCGTAGCGGCATGATCAGGGGCGGCTGGCACTCGTCGCTGATCTCGTCGACGATGTCCTGCCAGTGCTCGGTGAAGCCCTCCAGTGAGAACAGGTCGCGCACGAGCTCCGTGTACTCCGGCGTCGTGCCGAGATGGGCGGTCCACATCCACGTCAGTCGTACGAAATGCTGGCGCCGCGCGAACTCTGCAGCCGCGTCCTCGTATGGAGACGCCAGAAAGGCCATGTGCGGCGAGGTCAGGCCGGAGGGGAGGCGGTCCGCAAGTGGGCCGACCATCGCGGCGTAGTAGCTGTTCCAGGCGCGCACGTAAAAGAGCTCGTCTACCAGGTACGCGGGCTTCTCGATCTCGAGGAGCCGAGTCGCCTCATCCCGAAAGCAAGGCGGCGCGCCGTGAAACTCGAAGGGATGGCGGCCGTAGAGGCGGTGCAGGAACTCGCGCTGCTGAGCAGTGAGGCGGCAGGCCTCCGCCAGACGCGTAAGGTCCTCGTCACTGGGATTGGATTGGCCCGTCTCCCAGCGCCGCACCGTCGCGCCGGATACTCCGAGCTGGTAGCCCAAAGCCTCTGGCGACACGCGCTCCCCCCTGGCGCCGCGCAGGCGATAGCGGAAGTTCGCCAACCAGAGCGAAGGGCGATCAGGAAGCGGCGGTCGAGCAGGAATCCTCGGCATGGGTCAATTTGACACAGGTATTCTGCCCCATACGTAAACGTTGTGGCGCAAGCTATCTTTGCACAGTGTGCAAGGTGTTGTTATGTCTGGTCAGATCGCCGGCAGCATGACGACGCCCGTGCCCAGCTTCGGGTAGAAGAAGGTCGACTTGCGCGGCATACGGTCACCTGTCTCCGCAACCTGAATGATCTGCTTCACCGGCGTCGGGTTCAGCAAGAAGGCCGCGTTCCACTCCCCGGCCGCAACGCAGTGGGCAGCGTGCTCGTGCTCCTCCGTGTAGTCGATCGTCTCGGGCGACTCTTCGTAGCCCAGAGAGGCAAGCACCGCGTGGTGCAGGATGGCGACGTCAAGATGGCGCCAGGCGTCCGAGTGGTCCGCTGGCGTCATCGCGACTGCCGCTGTCAGGTTACGAGGCGTGATCAGCGTGAGATTGCGCCCGCCTGCGGTGACAGCGCCAAAGGCGGGGCCGGACTCGCCGGCCTTCGCCAGCATGGCCGACAGCTCCTCGACGCTTCCGGCCGGCGTCAACTCGAACAGGCCTCCGAGACACGATGCGAGGTCCACGTCCGGGTCAGGCAGGTTAAGTACACGATCGGTGGGCAGGACGACGAGGCCAGGCTCGTCGGCAGCGACGACTGCGGCGAGGATGAAGTTCGCCGGCTCCTCGCCTGTCCACGACGAGGCCGCTGCGCGCCGCTCGTTGCGGTAGTTGAGGCCTGTTTCGTAGCGATGATGCCCGTCCGCGATGTAGAGGCGCTGCGTCGAGAGGGCGGCGCAAAACTGATCGGCGACGCGGTCTTCTACCGGCCGCAGCGTGTGGCGTTCGCCGGGCAGATCGGCGTCCAGCACCGGCTCGCCCAGGGCCGCACTCGGGTATCTGCGGCGCGGCACCGGCCTGGTACAGCGCCATGACCGGGCTGAGATGCACACCGGTGGCGCGCAGCAGGTTGAGGCGGTCCTCCTTGGCGCTGGCGCCCGTCACCTCGTGCGGCAAGACGATGCCCTTCTCCCATTCCTCCAGGCGCAGCCGGCCAAAGACGGAACGACGGCGCACACGCTGGCCGTGCAGCGTGAACTCCTGGTCGTAGACGTAGAGGCGCGGTAACGGATCGACGGTCAGGACGCCTTCGAGACGCCACTCGGCGAGGCGCTGCGCCGCGCGCGTGTAACGATTCTCGGTCTCGTCGTCGCCGGGCCGCGAATCGCCATAGTCGACGCGAGAGATGTTGTAGGCGCTACGACCGTAGAGCTCGGCGCGGTCGTGGTCGGAGACGACATCGTACGGCGGCGCCACGAGCAGCGACGGATCGCCGGCCATAGAGGTCTCGTATCGCAGGGCGTGAAAGGGGCGGAAGTCTGCCACGAGGCCATCATAGGCCGGGCTTCGCGTCTGGGAAAAGCGACGTTAGAGGGCCGGCAGCCCGGCCGCGATCAGCGTCTGACGCTGCGCCTGAAGCGAATCGTTGATGCCTTTTTCCGCCAGCGCCAGCAGCTCGTTCATCGTGGCGCGGCTGAAGGTGCCGTGCTCTGCCGTGCCCTGCACCTCGACGTACTTGCCCTCGCCCGTGATCACGACGTTGAAATCGACCTCGGCGCGAGAGTCTTCCTCGTAGCAGAGGTCGAGCATCGGACTGCCGTCGATCACGCCGACGCTCGTCGCTGCGATGGGGCAGTGGATGGGCAATGCAGGGTAGACGCCGTCTTCGACCAGGCCCTGCATCGCCTGCACGAGCGCCACGTATGCGCCCGTAATCGACGCCGTGCGCGTCCCGCCATCTGCCTGGATCACGTCGCAGTCGATCGCGAAGGTGCGCTCGCCGAGCCCGTCGAGATCGACGACGGCGCGCAGCGAGCGGCCGATGAGGCGCTGGATCTCGTGGGTGCGCCCGCCGATGCGTCCTGCGACCGACTCGCGCTGGCTGCGCGTCAGCGTCGATCTCGGCAGCATCGAGTATTCCGCGGTGACCCATCCCTGGCTCGTGCCGCGCAGAAACGGCGGCTGCCGGTCCTCGACGCTCACGGCGCAGAGGACCACCGTGTTGCCCAGCTTGATCAACGCCGATCCCTCGGCGAACGCCAGGTAGCCCACCTGGATTTCCAGTGGGCGCAGGCTGTCCAGGGGTCGGCCGTCTGTACGGTTCGGCATCATCAAGCCGGGGGATTATAGCATCGGCTTCCGGCGCCTTTTCAGTGCCGAAATGACTCACCGGAACCGCGTTTCCGGCTTCGAAAATCACTCCGGCTGCAGCAGCTCGACATCGCCACGCTGCCAGTCGACCCAAAGGCGCCGTCCGTCAGTCTCAAAGCTGACGCGGCCGTTGAGGTCGGTGCGCAGCACGCGAGAGCCGGCCAGGCGCAGCCGTGTGCCGGGCGCCGGATGGCCGTACGTGTTGTCCGCGCCCACCGAGATCACGGCGACGGCGGGATCGACCGCCTCGATGAACGGCGCCGTCGAGGAGCCGTCAGAGCCGTGATGCGGCACCTTCAGCACCGTAGCGCCGATGTCGCCCCAGGCGTCGAGCAGCGCGTCCTCGCCGGCCTCGCCGATATCGGCGGTGAGCAGGAAGCTGATGTCGTTGTCGACGAGGCGCAGGACGATGCCGTTCTCGTTGAGGAAGTCGGCGCCGCCCAGGACCGCCGTCTCGTACGGCGCCAGCACGTCGAGCTCGACTCCGTTGCCCAAGGAGGCACGCTCGCCGGCCAGCGCCTGCGAGACGGGCGCTCCTTCCGCCTCGATTGCCTCCTGCAGCGCAATCGAGGCGCCGGTCGTGCCCTGATTCGGCCCGACCAACGCGGCGCGCACGTCGTAGCGCTGCAGCAGATCGATGAAGCCTGCCTGGTGGTCGTCCTGTGGGTGTGTGACGACGATGAGGTCGATACGCCGGTCGTCTTCCGGCAACACGGCATCGAGCTCTTCAACGAGGCGACTGCCGCTGGGCCCGCTGTCGACGATGACGCGCTGGCCCTGCGGCGTCTGGATCAAGATCGAATCGCCCTGTCCCACATCGAGCACGGTGACGCGGAGACGGGCATCGGCAGGCTGCACGTCGCCCCACCAGACGGTCACGGCCACGACCGCGACCAGACCGCTCGCCAGCAGAACCGGGCCGAGCTGCAGACCGAACCCGCCCGGCAGCTGCGAGGGCACGCTGCGGCGCCGCCTGCGCAGGAACAGCACGGCGGCTGCGCCCAGCGCAGCGTACGCGACGATGGCTTCAGTCGCACCAAAGCCGTCGACGGTCGCCGAGGCTCCCGGCACGGAGGACGCCGTCCGGCCCACCCAGATCGTGTAGGCCAGCGGCAGCCGCGCAGCCTCTCCGATCAGCGTGCTGAGGCTCGCATCGACCATGCCTCCCAGCGCCGCCACGAACGACGCCAGCATGACGAGCGGGAAGGCAGGCACCGCCAGCAAGTTGGCTGGCAACGAGACCAGCGATACTCGGCCGAAGCTGGCGGCGATGATCGGCAGCACCGCGAGCGTCGCCGCGATCGTCACGGCCGCGTTCTCCGCCAGCGGTGCGGCAACGAAGTCCGGCACCAGCTTCGCCAGCGCCTCGCCGATGGCCTCCTGCAGCGGCCGCGCCAGCAGCACGATGCCCAGCGTGGCGCCGACGCTTAGCTGGAATGAAACGTCATCGATGATGCGCGGCTGCCATACGGTCAGCGCCGCCGCGGCCAGCGTCACGGCGCCCAGGCTGCTGTTGGGACGCCCAGCCAGCACCGCGCCCAGCATCACAAGCCCCATCAACGTCGCGCGCAGCACCGACGGCGACGCGCCCGCCAGCAACGCGTAGACGACAATCAGCGCCATTGCCGAGATGGTCGCCCGGCGGCGGCCGATCAGCCACGCCAGCGAACCGACCGCAAAGCCGGCCAACAGCATGACGTTGTAGCCGGAGATGGCGACGAGGTGCGAAATGCCGGCAGCGTTGAAATCGTCGGAGAGGCTTTGGGGGATGGCGCTGCGCCGGCCCAGCAAGATGCCGTCGGCCAGCGCCGCCTCCGGCTCGCCGAGCGACGCGTCAATGCCGCGCGATAGCCGGTCGCGCACGCCGGTCAGTCCGCGCTGCAGAGCGCTGCCGTCGCCGCTGCCGAGATACTCGACGCCTGGGTACAGACTCGTGAGTGAGATGCCCCTGCGATCGAGGTAGTCGCGGTAATCGAAGCCGTCCAGCTGTGGCGGCACCTGCAGCGCGCCGGTCAGCTGCAGGCGGTCGCCGTACGCGAAGCTGGGATAACGGCGCGCCGTGATTAGCACTCGGCCATCGATCTGCGTCCAGTCGCTGCTCTCGTGGTTTCGGTATGCCTGCACGCGGAATGAGAAGCTCTGGTCCACGTCGCCGAGCGCCGGGTCGGAGTCGACGTAGCCGCGCAGCGTCACGTCTTGGCCAGCAAGCGCTTCCACTGCCTGCGGCGGTGCGTGGCGAGCGGCGTCGTAGCGCGCCATGCCAGCGACGGCAACGAGAGACAGCGCCAGCGCGACGAGGCCCGGCAGCGGTTTGCGGCCGAGCACGGCGCCGGCGAAGAACCCGGCTCCGGTGAGTGCAACCGCCGGCCACAGGCTGACGAGACCCAACGCGGCGGCGATCACGCCCGCGAACCAGGCCAATGCGACGAAGAACAGGATCACGGCGAGACGCTGATCAGGTCTTTGATGCCGTCGAACGTGGCCTGCGGCACGACCTTGCGCGTCACCAGGTCGTCGATCGACGTGTACAGGCCGTCCACCTGTCGCGAATCGACGATGCGCTGCGAATACGCCTGGCCGATGCCCGGCAACTGATCCAGTTGTGCTGTCGTCGCCGTATTTATGTCGAGTAACTGCCCCGCCTGCAGCGATAGCACTTCGGTCTGCGGCGCCGTCGCGGCCGGCACGACCAGCTTCTCGCCGTCACGCAGCCATCGCGCCTCGTTCAGCGCCCCGATGTCCGCCGCATCCGTGGCGCCGCCGGCCGCCGCGATGGCGTCGACGACGCGGTCGCCGGACTCGAGGTCGTAGACGCCAGGCGCCTGCACGGCGCCGTCGACCTGCACCCGGATCGGCGCGCCCAGCGGCAGTGCGGGCCCCTGCTCGAAGACGATGGCGGGCGGATCGTGGCGGTCGAAGTGGCGAAAGGCGAGGCCGGTGACGAGAGCCGCAACGGCTGCGGCAAGAATCGCCCACTGATAACGCTGCAGCCAGGCCGTCACGCTCGACTCCTTTCGAGAACGACTCTTTCGGTGCGCCTACGTTTACGCTATTCCGTCTGCGGGTTCAAGCGCGAAAGCGATGCTATACTCCGGTCACATGCAGGAATTCCCGACCAACCTCCGCGCCGGCACAGACGTCTACAGCAGCGACGGCGAAAAGCTCGGCAACCTCCACCGCGTCGTCATCAAGCGCTCCGATCTCAGGCTCACGCACGTCGTGGTCGATATCGGCTTCTTGCGCTCCGGCCGCCACCTCTGGGAAGGCGGCCTCGGTCTCGATTACGACCGCATCGTGCCCATCGATGACGTCGCCGCGGTCACCGACCAGCGCGTTGACCTGACGCTGACGGCACAGCAGTTCAAGGACGTACCGGAGTACACGGAAGAGTCCTTCGAGCAAGCGCAGGACCTCTCGCCGGGCGAGTTCGACCTCGCCGACGTGGCCAACCGGGCCGAGGCGATATCCGCCATGATCGGCAACACGAGCAACGTCTGGATCATGAGCCGTCTCAACAAGCCGCTCGACAGCGTCGACATCGCCGAAGGCACGCCGGTGTGGCGCCAGGAGCCGCATGAGAAGCTGGGAGAGGTGCGGCGCGTGCTGCTCAACGCGGAGACGGGCCGCCTCACGGCGCTGGTCATCTCGCGCGGCTTCATCTTCCACCACGACGTCGTCCTGCCGGCCCGCTACATCTCGGAGGTCTACGACGACCTCGTCCACGTCGAGCTGACCGACGCGGAGATGCCTCAGCTACGCCCGTACAGCGAATAACGAGCCGCCCGCAGGCCCGCTGCTAGAATTCCTCCGTGGACGAACATGCCCTCAGAGTCCTCGAATACGACAAGGTGCTCGCGCGCCTGGCCCGCCTCACGTCCTTCGCGGCGGGCGAGGAGCTGGCGCACGCCCTGCGACCGACGCCCGAGTACCCCGAAGCGCTGGAGCGGCAGCGCCTGCTGGGCGAGGCCATCCGCTTCCGTGAGTTCCGCGCTCCACTGAACCTGGGCGATGCCGTGGACGTGCGGCCGGCGCTGGACAAGGCAGCCCTCGGCGGCAGCCTCGACCCGCAGGAGCTGCTGGCGGTCGCCGCCACGCAGCGCGCCGCACACCAGGCTCGCACCGCGCTGACGCGCGTCGGGTCGTCGCTGCCGCGCCTCGGCGTGCTCGGTGAGCGGCTGGGCGAGGAGGAGGAGCTCGTCGCCGAAATCGGCCGGTCGCTGGACGGGCGGGGCGAGGTCCTCGACTCTGCCAGTCAGGCTCTCGGCGTGCTGCGCCGCGACATCAAGGTGGCGCACGATCGCCTGCAGAGCCGGTTGCAGGACTTCATCAACTCACCGTCGGGGCGGCTGGCGGCGCAGGAACCCATCGTCACACTGCGCGACGGCCGCTACGTGGTGCCGATCAAGGCCGACTTCCGGGGCGAGGTGCGCGGCATCGTGCACGACGTCTCTTCCAGCGGCGCCACTGTTTTCGTCGAGCCGCTGGCGGTCGTCGACCTCGCGAACCAGTGGCGCGAGCTGCAGATCGAGGAGCGGCGCGAGGTAGAGCGCGTACTGCGGCGCCTCAGCGGCCTCGTCGCCGAAGAAGCCGACGTCATCTCCGAGAACGTCGCGGTGCTGGCGGAGCTCGACGTTGCGCTGGCTGCGGCGCGCCTGGCCGAAGAGCTGACCCCGGCCGGCCAGGAGACGCTGCCCGGCGCTTCGGCAGATCTCGACCCGGCCGCCTGGCTGACGCGGTCGCCCGGCTCCATCGCGCTGGAGGAGGCGCGCCATCCGCTGCTCACGTCGCCCGTGCCAATTTCGATCCGGCTGGACGAGACGCAACACGTCTTGCTGATCACGGGGCCGAACACCGGCGGCAAGACCGTCGCACTGAAAACCGTCGGCCTGCTCTGCCTCATGGCGCAGTCCGGTTTGCCCGTTCCCGCCGCCACGTCCAGCCGCCTGCCCATCTTCCAAGAGGTGCTGGCTGATATTGGCGACGAGCAGAGCATCGAGCAGTCGCTCTCCACGTTCAGCGGCCACATCAAGAACGTCATCGCCTTGCTGGAGCGCGCCGGGCCGCATTCGCTCGTGCTGCTGGATGAGCTCGCCGCCGGCACGGACCCGGCCGAAGGCGCCGCTCTGGCACGCGCCCTGCTTCTCAGTCTCATCGAGCGCGGCGCGCTGACCATTGCCACGACGCACCACGGCGAGTTGAAGCTCTTCGCGCACGGCCAGCCGGGCGTCGTCAACGCAGCCGTCGAGTTCGACCCGGCGACGCTGGCGCCGACCTATCGCATCACGCTGGGCGTGCCCGGACGCAGCAATGCGCTGGCCATCGCCGCCCGTCTCGGCCTGCCCGAGGACATCCTGCGCACGGCCCAGGAGTCGTTGTCGCCGGACCAGGTGGCCATCGATTCGCTGCTTACCGACTTGCGCACCGAGCAGCAGGCCGCCGCGGATGCCCGTCGTGCCGAAGAGCAGGCGCGACGGCGCGCTGAACAGGCCCGGGAGCAGATTGAAGCGCGCCTGGCCGGTCTCGACGAGGAACGCGCCCGCCGCCTGGACGAAGCCGCCCTGGCCCTCGAGGCGGAGGTGCAGGCAGCGCGAGAGGCGCTCAGCCAGGCGCATCGCCTCGCCGCCCGGCACGAAACGCCGTCGCAGCCCGCCCAAGTCAGCGAGGCGCACGAGGCGATTGCGAGCGCGGCCGACACGGCGCGACGTCTGCGCCGACGATCGCGCCGCCGCAGACGCAGCGGCATACAGCCGGAGCAGATCCAACCCGGCGCCGAGGTCTGGATCCAGGGCATCCCCATGGCGGCAGAGGCGCTCTCGGCGCCCGACCACCGCGGCGAGCTCGACGTGACCTTCGGCGGCCTGCGGGCCCGCATTGGCGTCGGCCAGGTCGTACGTGTCGAGCAGAAAGCAAAGCCGCCGCGCGAGCGCATCGTCGTGCCGCCCGCGCCGGCGGCCGCAGCCAGCCAGATTGAGGTGCGCGGCCAGACACTGGACGAGGCGATGCCCAAGATCGAGCAGTTCCTGGACGAAGGCTTCCGGGCGGGGCTGCCGCTGCTGCGCATCGTGCACGGCAAAGGCACCGGCAAGATGCGCAACGCCGTGCGGGAGATGCTGGCGCACCACCCCCTGGTCAAGAGCTTCGAGTTCGCACCGCCGCCCGAGGGGGGCGAAGGCGTCACCGTCGTCCAGATGGCGCTGACCTAGCAGCAGACGAGCCCCTCGTTTAGTACCGACCGTCTCGGCGCCACGCCCGCCGGAAGGCTGTGCATTCGCGCACGACCGGTACCGTCATAACGCCATCCTACCGACCTATCGAGAGCCCCTATTAGGGAAAACCCACAAGACCGCCCGGAATTAAGGAATTGAGCGTCAGCAGGCCATTCGTACAGGCCTCATTTCTTCCGGAAGAGGCGGTGCCAGAAATGAGCACGGCTGTTTCTAACCCTGACGTATAATGAAAGCAGAGGAACGAGGAAATACATGAACTCGTTCACATATTATTAACCTCTGCTAATGACAAATCGCCGAGAGATAGTTATACTCTATCTCAGGGAAGTAAGGAATCAGCAAGGAGGAATTGTGCACTACTTACAGGACCTGGAATCTCGGGTGGAAGAGGTCAGACGCCAGACAATGGATTTTGACCAGCGGGCGCGTGAGCGCATGGAGTTGTTGGAAGAGCTCGAAGGGGAGCACCCCGGACTGCGACGCCGTCTCGCTTCTGCACTCATTACACTCGGCACCCGAATCGACCCCGAAGCTGTCGAGGCCGTTGGCGCGGGCAACGAAGCCGCCTAACGAGTCCTCGGCAGGACGGCTGCTATACTGAGCCGCGAGGTTCAGCATGACCAGCAGCCGCCCCGAGCCGGAATCAGAAAAACAGCGCGAAGTACGTTTAGGGGACCAGGTATGTCCCCGCTGTCACGAGTCGTTCACGGTCAGCTACTGGTCCAACGGGGTGTTGGTCCAGGCGCGGTGTCTAAGCTGCGATTTGCGCTGGCCTCTCCCACACGTCGTTTAGCGCCTCCCCGGCGCTCGGACGCCCGGATTACGCCTCTCAGCACGTTGTAAAACCCCGGCTACGCGCCATTTTGACGGCAGCTCGTTCTGCGCGTCCGGCGTCGCTGTGCCCGCATCGCCCCGTCTTGCGGCCCGGAGCGCGGTTCATGCTGCCCTGCGACGAGACACAGCCGTCTCGCCCCGGGTATTCTGATGCCTGGAACACCCGTCAGGAGGCTCAGATGACCACCACGACCGACTATGTCACCAACTTCCGCTGCATCAAAGACGAGGTCAGTGCCGACGAATGGCAAGCGCGCGTCGATCTCGCGGCTTGTTACCGTCTCGTCGATCGCTTCGGCATGACCGACCTCACCTACAACCACATCACGTCCCGCATCCCGGGGACGGAGCATCTCCTGATCAACCTCTACGGCCTCATGTACAACGAGGTCACCGCCTCCAGCCTCGTCAAGATCGACGTGGACGGCAACGTCATCTGGAAGCCCGATACGGCCTACGACCGTAGCGTATCCGGCTATGTCATCCACGGCGCCATCCACCGCGCTCGACCGGACGTCGGCTGCGTCATCCACACGCACTCGCAGGCCGGCATGGCGATCTCGGCGATGGCCGAAGGCCTGCTGCCCATCACCCAGACGTCGATGCGGTTCCACAACCACATCGGCTACCACGACTACGAAGGCCCGGCCATCGACCTGGACGAGCAGCAGCGCCTCGTCGCCGACCTCGGGCCGCACAACGCCCTGATCCTGCGCAACCACGGCCTGATTACCTGCGGGCCCAGCGTCGGCGAGGCCTTCAACCTCATGTACCACCTCGACCTCGCCTGCCGAACGCAGGTCGACGTCATGGCAGCACGCGCGCAGACGCTGGTGCCTGACAGCGAAGTCGTCGCCCACACCGCGCACCAGTACCAGCCGACGACGCGCCGCCCCTACGGCGTCCTCGAGTGGCCGGCGATGATGCGTCTGCTGCGCTACGAGAGCAAGACGTCGCCGTTCCCGGCGTTCGACTCGTAGCGAGGGCGCGCTGACGCAGCGCCTACGAGCACGGAGCGGCCAAGAGCAACGAAAAGTCAGGGCAAGAGGGCAATCGAGCAGAGAAAGAGGACGGTGATCGTTTGATCACCGTCCTCTTGTTTCGCCTTGTCCCTTGCCCGATTGCGCGCGCAGCGCTATTCCCGCTGGCGCACCTCTTCGATTTTCTCCGGCGGCTCCTGGATGAAGAGGCCCGTGCGCTCTTCCTGCAGCAGCATCGAGACGCGCGAGTCGCGGTCGCCCCAGCCGCGGTTCATGGCCTCGGTCATCTCCTGGTAGACCATGTTGGCCATGCGCAGCGGGATATCGAGCTCCCGGCCCAGCTCGGTCGCCAGGCGCATGTCCTTGTGCGCCAGCTTCATGGCGAAGGAGGGCGGGTCGAACTTACCCGGCAGCAGCCCTTCTCCCAGCCGATCGAAGGTGCGCTGCCGGCCGCTGGCGCCGTGACGGATCGCGTCCCAAAGGTCGAGGGGCGGCACGCCGGCCTTGACGCCCATGAGGAACACCTCGTTCAGGCCGGCCTGGATGATCTGGCTGGCACTGTTGTGCACCAGTTTGGCAATCGAACCGGCGCCGATCGGACCGACGTAGCGGGCCTGGTCGCCGAACGAGTCCAGCACGTCCTTGTAGCGGTTGAACAGCTCCTGGTCACCGCCCACCCAGATCGCCAGCATGCCGCTCGCGGCGCCGCGCGCGCCGCCGCTCACCGGCGCATCGAGCAGGTGGATGCCCTTCTCGGCGAGCACCGCGTGCAGGCGCCGCACGACGGTCGGTGAGTTGGTCGAAAGGTCAAACCAGACGGAACCGGGCGCCATGCCCTCGCTGAGGCCATCCTGGCCCAACGCGACGGCCTCGACCTCCGGCGGCCCTGGCAGCGATGTGAAGACAACCTCCGACGCTGCCGCGACCTCCTTAGGCGTGTCGGCCCACTCGCAGCCCATCTCGATATGGCGCGCCGCCGTCTCGCGCCGGATGTCGTTCACCACGATGTCGTAGCCGGCCTTGCGGATGTTGAGCGACATCGAGCCGCCCATCGTCCCAAGGCCGATGAACCCGACTTTCATTGCACCCTCCTCGCTTGCCCGATTGCGCGCGAAGCGCTACCGGCTGCGCACCTCTTCGATCTTGTCGTGCGGCTCCTCGATGGAGACTCCGGCGCGCTCCTCCTGCAGCAGCATCGGCGAGCGCGAGTCGCGATTGGCCCAGCCGCGGTTCATCGCCTCGGTCATCTCCTCGTGCACCAGGTTAGCGATGCGCATCGGCACGCCGACGTCACGGCCCAGCTCGCAGGCCAGGGTGACGTCCTTGTGGGCGAGGCGCAGGGCGAAGGAGGGCGGGTCGAACTTGCCGTGCAGGAACTCGTCGCCCAGGCGGTCGAACATGCGGCGGCGGCCCAGCGCACCCTGGCGAATGGCGTCCCACAGATCCAGCGGCGGCACGCCGGCCTTGACGCCCATCGTGAACACCTCGGCCAGCGCCGTCTGGATGGCGTATCCCGCCGCGTTATGCACCAGCTTGGCAACCGAACCGGCGCCGATGGGGCCGATGTACTTGGCCTGGTCCCCGAAAGAGTCGAGGACGCCCTTGTGGCGGTCGTAGAGCTCCTTGTCGCCGCCGACCCAGATGGCCAGCGCACCGCTCTGAGCGCCGCGTGGCCCGCCGCTCACCGGCGCGTCGAGCAGGTTGATGCCTTTCTCGGCGAACATGGCGTGCAGGCGGCGGATCAGGGTCGGCGAGTTCGTCGAGAGGTCGAACCAGGTCGAGCCGGCCGCCAGGCCGTTGATCAAACCGTTCTCTCCGAGGGCTACCGCCTCGACCTCCGGTGGCCCCGGCAGCGACGTGAAGACGATCTCGGACGCGGCGGCGACTTCGCGGGGCGAATCGGCCCACTCGCAACCCATCTCGATGTGACGCGCGGCCGCTTCGCGCCGGACGTCGTGCACCACCATGTCGTAGCCGGCCTTGCGGATGTTGAGCGACATGGAGCCGCCCATCGTTCCAAGGCCAATGAACCCGATCTTCATTGCATCCTCCTCATCTTCTCGCGCCGGCGTATTCTTCACCGACCGCGTGTGCCAACCGCCGGATTGTCTCTCGCTTGCAGATTCTGTTGCCGCCCGGACGGCCGGTCAAGGAACCAACCGCACAGCCGCGTCATACGGGTTCGACGTTAACATTTCGTTTCACCTGACGTTGAGGTAGTCAAATGAAACCCAGGACACGTGTCCAGCGTTTGACTTATTAGACGATGGCTCAGACTATGAGTTCGTATCCTTCGGAGGTCTAGAAGGGCAACGAATGACGCTTCGGGAGCCTTCTCCTAGGATCGCCTATTTATCGATGGAGATCGGCCTGGATGCCTCGATGCCGACCTATAGCGGCGGCCTCGGCGTGCTCGCAGGCGACACCTTGAAGGCCGGAGCCGACCTCGGCGTGCCGATGGTCGCCGTCACGCTGCTCTACCGCGGCGGCTACTTCCGCCAGCACCTGGACGAAGAGGGTCACCAGACCGAGACGACCTACCCATGGGACCCGTCCCAGCACCTCAAACCGCTCGATATTGCCATCACGGTGCTGATCGAAGGGCGCACGGTCGCCGTCCGCCCCTGGCTGTACACGATCCACGGCGTCGGCGGCAATACCGTGCCAGTCTACATGCTCGATACGGACCTGCCAGAAAACGCGCCGGAAGACCGCGCCCTTACCGGCCAGCTCTACGGCGGCGACCAGCGTTATCGCCTCTGCCAGGAGGTCGTGCTCGGTCTGGGCGGGCTGCTGATGCTGAAGGCGCTGGGCTACGACGGCATCGAGACCTACCACATGAACGAGGGGCATTCGACGCTGCTAACCCTGGGCCTGCTGGCCCAAATCAGCGGTAGCCCCGGCCTCACCGACATCAACGAGCGGCACATCGCCGCTGTGCGCCGCAAGTGCATCATGACGACGCACACGCCCGTCTCCGCCGGCCACGACCGCTTCCAGCCCGGCCTCGTCGAGCAGGTGCTCGGCCTGGAGTGGCTGCAGGCGATCATGCGCCAGCCCTTCTTCGCCGGCGAGCGCCTCAACATGACCTACCTGGGCCTCTTCTTCTCTCGCTACGTCAACGCCGTCGCCCGCCTGCATGGCGAGACGGCGAAGATGATGTACCCCGGCTACGACATCAACGCCATCACCAACGGCGTCCACGCCGGCACCTGGGCATCACCCGCCATCGCGGCGCTCTTCGATCGCTACGTGCCGCTCTGGCGCCAGGACACACACTACCTGCGCCAGGCGCTCGATATTCCGCTGGAAGAGATTCGCAACGCCCACACCGCCGCCAAGAGCGAGCTCTTCGACGAGATCGAGCGCCGCCGCGGCGTGCGCTTCAACCCGCAATCACTAACGATCGGCTTTGCGCGCCGAGCTGCGTCCTACAAGCGCGCCGACCTCGTCTTCTCCGACCTGGGCCGCCTGGAGGCCCTCGCCCGCGACATGGGGCCAATCCAGTTCGTCTTTGCCGGCAAGGCACACCCGGCCGACGAGGGCGCCAAGGCGCTGATCCAGAACGTCGTCAACGCCGGCGACCACCTCCGGGGCAAGATCCCGGTGGTCTACCTGGAGGAGCACGACATGGCGCTGGGCAAGCTGCTCTGCTCCGGCGTCGACCTGTGGCTCAACAACCCGCGCCGTCCCATGGAGGCGTCCGGCACCAGCGGCATGAAGGCAGCGTTGAACGGCGTCCCCTCCCTCAGCGTGCTCGACGGCTGGTGGCCCGAGGGCTGGATGGAGGGCATCACCGGCTGGGCCATCGCGGAGCACTCCCAGGGCAGCGACGACGGCTCCACGGAGGCGTCATCGATCTACGAGAAGCTGCGCAACGCGATCATGCCCCTCTACTATGGCTCGCCGGTGGGCTACGCCCGCGTCATGCGCTCCGCCATCGCCGTCAACGGCTCCTATTTCACGGCGCAGCGCATGCTGCAGCAGTACGTGCAGGACGCCTACACCCAGCGCGACTAGAGGGATTGCATCGCACGCAGCACCGCGCGAGAGGCCCTGCCACTGCGGTGCGCGTAAGCGGACCGGCCGACAATCGCCCAAAGCCTTCGCGCCCACACCCCCACAATCACTCGTCAACGCCACCAGGAGTCATCCGGCCCTTGTTGCCTGACTTCGCCTGCTGCAAGGTGACAGGAGACGACGTTGCTTCCGTTGTCACGCAGCAAGGAGGCTTCCCACGGTCCGGAAGGTGATCTTTGGCCTCGTTCTCGCGCTACTGTACTGGTTCCCGATCCGGCGTTGGCTCGCCAGTTGGGGCACGACGGAAGAAGACCTCCTGCGCGAGATGGCCGGCGACGAACTCATACCCAATCCGACGCATTCGGCAACGCACGCAATCACAGTCGATGCTACGCCGGACCGCATCTGGCCCTGGCTCGTTCAGATGGGCTATCAACGCGGCGGGCTCTACAGCTACGACTGGCTGGATCAGCTCTTCGGCTTCCTGGATGGTCCCAGCGCTGAGCGAATCCTTCCCGAGTTTCAGCACCTCGCCGTGGGCGACACGATCCTCCTTGGCCCTCGCGAAAATCTCACTGTGGCAGTAATGGAGCCGGAACGTGCCCTGGCCCTGAGCTACAGCTCGCACGATATGGAGTGGGTCTGGCTGTTCGGCCTGTACCCGCTCGAAGGCGGGCGCACGCGATTGGTGTCCCGCGGCCGCGAGCGCTATCCGAACAGGCTTCTCTTTCGACTGGGCATGCTGGTCATGGAGCCGGCGGCATTCATCATGACCCGGCGCATGCTGCTCGGCTTGAAGGCGCGGGCTGAGGCGCAGAACGCCTGAGAGGCTCGCAGGAAGCTGACGTCGGGGAGCCCCCTCCCGTGTAGCTCAACACTGCTTTTCCTGGTTCGGCGGCGAGGCGACAAAGCCTTGCCTACCCGGATAGCATGGCGGCCTCTCAGACAGGCTCCGCGACGAAGACCGGTATCTTCCGAGGCGTCCGCTTCTGATAGTCCTCGTAGGGCGGATATGCCTGGACCGCGATGGCCCAGAGCCGCGCTCGTTCGGCCTCGTCCATCACCTCGCGGACGCGCATCGAGCGGACGTCCTGCAAGTCGCGGATCTCGACCTGCGGGTTCGCGCGAAGGTTGTTGACCCAAACCGGGTTCTCGGGCGCGCCACCCTTCGAGCCGACGAGGACGTAGTTCTCGCCATCCTTCACGCGCATCAGCGGCGTCTTACGGACGGCGCCGGTCTTGTGACCCGTGTTCGTCACGATCACCACGGGCAATCCCGTGTCACGCAGGGTCGTAGCTTCCGTTCCGTTGGATGCTTCATACTTCTCGACCTGCTCTCGAACCCATTCTGTCGGACTTGGTATGTAGTTATCGGGCATGGTAGTTCCTCATCTAGCTAGGCGCCTGCCGCGCCGCTAATCCAGAATGACGTTGGCCCCTGCTTGCCTTTGAGCTGGACGCTGCGCTGAAGGGCGCCCGGGAAGCGGCCCGCAAAGGCGGAATGAAGATCGTCGCCGACGGCGATTTCGCCGGCCTTTGCTTCGCTCTGGAGCCTTGCGCAGGTGTTCACGGTGTCGCCGAGCGCCGTGAAGTCGGTCACGTCGGAGTGACCGACCTTGCCGACGTAGGCTGGGCCGGCGTGAACCCCGATGCCCACCGGCAGGCGCATTTCTGGCTCGGCCGATTCGGCGATGGCCTCCGCCAGGGCCACCGCGCTTTCGATCGCGAAACGGCGGTGTTCGCCCTGGCAGATGGCGGGGATGAACAACGCCATCACTTCATCGCCGACCATCTTGTCGATCATCGCGTTGTGCTTGAGCAGGATGTCCGTGGCCAGGTTGTAGAAGCGGTTCATCGCCTCGGCGAAAGCCTTCGGCCCAAGACGCTCCGCAAGGGCTGTGGAATCACGGACGTCGGCAAAGAGCACGCCGATATCGACCTCGGCGCCGCCTGAAGGTAGGCCATTGTCGCAGCGATAGCACAGGTTCGGGTTCTTGCGCGAAGGGCGGTGGCCGATAGCGCGCATGAGCTGCCCGCTCATGCCCGCCAGCGGTTCCCTGCAGCCAATGCAGCGTCGTGTGCTGGGCAGGAAGGCATAGCGGCTGATGTGGCCGCCCAGGAGCACGCTGCGCCAAAGCTCCTCGTACTCCGGGTTGACGTTACGTTCGTTACTCAAGCTCACCCCGACGCTGAGTATAGAGGAGAGGCGCCACAGGCGGCGCAGACAAAGACGAGGCCCTGGGGATGACCGAACGCGGCCACGTGATATAATCCCCGGGCTAGTTTGCTCAAGGAGTGCTGATGTCCTCAGTCGTCAAGAAGCGGCGGAAGAAAATCCGCAAGCATAAGTACCGCAAGATGCGGAAAAAGACCAGATGGGCGCGCATGCACAAGTAGCGCTCTAGCCGCCGTCCTTTCATCGAGGGACGGCGGCACCTTTTCAGGCTGGTACGCTCATGTCTCAGATCGAAGTAACCCTGCGTCAGGAAGAGGCGAAGCTCGTCTACCTCGCCGTCGCCTATCATCTGGGCCGCCCCGGCTCAGAGCTCGACCCGATTACGAAGCAGCCCGTCGAACACGGCCTCGCCGAGGTCGCCCGCGACCTGCAGCCGCAGCTGCGCATGGCCGCGGCGCAGATCACCGTGAACAACGACCAGGCCACGCGCCTGCAGTCCGGCATGCTCGGCACCATCTCGGAACTCAAGGCATTCTCGATGCTGCAGCCTCGGCCGACGCCAGAAGGCGCCCTGCGCCGCAGCACCGTCCCCGGCTTCGACGCCTCGCTGCTACACCTTTACCCCGAGGTCGAGGAGGACACGCAACTTGCGCTCGACATCGCCGAGCAGATGCTGCTGCTCAAGCGCCGCCTCGACCCGCGCCTGGCGGAGCTGCCGCCGGAGGATGCGGAACCCGAGAAGCCAAAGAAGCGGGGCTGGTGGCCATTCGGTCGCTGAAATTTCTTGCCGATAAGCGAAGCAAACGCTTCGCAAAGTGCTTTTCCTTCAGCCTGAGTCGATCCTAGAATGACGCAGGCCCGAATCAAGAAGAAGGAGACCAACCAGAGTGACCTACGTCATCACCGATGCCTGCATTGGCACCAAAGACCGCTCCTGTGTCGACGTTTGCCCTGTCGACTGCATCCACGACGACGGGGATGAGGACCTCCAGCTCTACATCGACCCCGACGAGTGCATCGACTGCGGCGCCTGCGAGCCGGCCTGCCCGGTGAGCGCCATTTTCGCCGAGGACGACGTGCCGGCCAACATGAAGGCCTTCGTCGAGGTCAACTCGGGCTGGTACAAGGACAAGGGCGCCGCGCGCGCCGCGTCTGCTGCTGCCCACGGCGGCTAAGCAAACGGACCGAATCTGAACAGAAGAGGCCGGGTCTTTGGACCCGGCCTCTTTCTTTGCATGTCTCGGCGCGCTAGAAGCCCAGCTTCTCATGCAGCCAGCCGGCGAGGTCGCCGATCCTGACCCGCGACTGCTCCATCGAGTCGCGGTCCCGGATCGTGACGGCGTTGTCCTCCAGCGAGTCGAAGTCGATCGTGACGCAGAGCGGCGTGCCGATCTCGTCCTGTCGCCGGTAGCGCCGGCCGATCGACTGCGCGTCGTCGAACTGAGTCATGAAGTGCGGCCGCAGCAGGGCGTGCACCTCGCGACTCAGCGGCGCCAGCTTCTCGTTGCGCGAGAGGGGCAACACGGCGACCGTGATCGGCGCGATGCGCGGGTTGAGGCGCAGGTAGACGCGCTTCTCGCCCCGCACCTCCTCCTCCGTATAGCCGTCGTAGAGCAGCACCAGGAACGTGCGGTCGACGCCCAGTGCCGGTTCGATGACGTAGGGGACGATGTGCTCGTTCGCCTCCTCATCGAAGTAGGTCAGGCTCTTGCCGCTGTACTCGGCGTGCTGCTTCAGGTCGAAGTCGGTGCGGCTGGCGATGCCCTCGAGCTCAGACCAGCCCATCGAAGCGAAGTTGTACTCGATGTCGTAGGTACCGTTGGAGTAATGGGAGAGCTCTTCTTCGTCGTGTTCGCGAACCCGCAGGTTCTCGGGCTTCACGCCGAGGCTCTTGTGCCAGGCAAGGCGCGTCTCCAGCCAATGGTCGTGCCAGGTCTTGTACTCCGCAGGCTTGCAGAAGTACTCCATCTCCATCTGCTCGAACTCGCGGTCGCGGAAGATGAAGTTGCCGGGCGTGATCTCGTTGCGGAAGGAGCGGCCAATCTGGGCGATGCCGAAGGGGAGCTTGCGGCGCATGCTGGTGACCACGTTCTCGAAGTTCACGAACATGGCCTGCGCCGTCTCAGGCCGCAGGTAGACCTGGTTGGCGGAGTCTTCCACCGGCCCGACAAACGTCTTGAACATCAGGTTGAAGGGACGCGCCTCGGTGAACTGATCGACGGCGCCGCACTCGGGGCAGACGTTGGATTCGAGGTGATCGGCGCGGAAGCGGCGCTTGCAGTTGCGGCAGTCGACCATCGGGTCCGCGAACGTGGCGACGTGGCCGCTGGCCTCCCAGACACGCGGGTTCATGATGATGGCAGCGTCGATGCCGACGACGTCGTCGCGTTCCTGCACCATGGCCCGCCACCAGGCGCGCTTGATGTTGTTCTTCATCTCGACGCCGAGCGGACCGTAGTCCCAGAAGCCGCCGATGCCGCCGTAGATCTCGCTGCCGGGAAAGACGAAACCGCGCCGCTTGCAGAGCGAAACCAGCGTCTCGAACTGCAGCTCCGGTTGGGTATCAGACATCTACGCTCCCTTGTTGCTCCGTAGTCGCGGAGGCGACCACTAGATTGAATGACCGGCGGTAAGCGGGGGTAGCGGGGGCGCAGCCCATGCGGGGGGAGTCTGAGGGGAGACCCCTCGCGCTCCCCGTCCCCGACGTCGTCGGGGCACTTCCTCGCAGGTGCGCTCGATGTTTCCGCGAAATAGCCGTAATCCACACCCTACGATTCTTCTTCGTCCTCGAAGTCTTCTTCCGTGTCCACCCAGAGGACATCGACCTCGTCCTTGCCGCCCAAGGCGTCCGTGAGCAGCCCCATGAGGCCGGAGTCGGCGCCGCGCGCTTCCAGCATGGCCAGCATGTCGCGGTTGATGTAGTAGTCGCGGTCCTCGGACCACTCTTCCTCGAGGTTGTCGATCAGGAAATCGAGCTGCTCTTCGGTCAGCTCGCCGACCTGCTTGTACAGGAGAATCATGGTCTCGCCCGCCTTTCTGAGACTTGGGTGAACGCCAAAACGCCCCGACCGGATCGGGGCGCACGCTGACCTGACCGCCGGCGTGTGCCTAGGTGTCTTCTCCTCCGCGCACAGAAAGCAGCCCAATCATGACGCAATCGAACGCTACGGTACGCCGGTGCTTCTGTCAAATGAACTCCATCGCTATAGACATATTGGCAACGCCATGTTTACTTGATGACAAATGCTAGGCTCCCTAGTCCCGCCTTCCAACGAACGGCCAGCTCTCTATCTCGCGGCCGGCTTTGCAGTACTCGTGGCTGCCGTCTTCGTTTGCCTGGACGTGGCCCTCGGCACCGACCAGATGGGGCCACTCAACCGCTACTGGGATGCGCTGTTTTTCCTGGCATTCCTCGGTTCGCCAGGCTTGCTGATCCTGGCGAGCACTCAGTCCGAATTGCTGCCATCGCGACCATCACGCGGCCTGCTGAGCTGGCCGGTCGGCGCCGGCTGCCTTGTCTTCCTTACTCTCACCGGGTTCCAGGTCTGGGCAAACGATCACCTCATGCATCGGCCTGGCTGGGCAGAGGCTGCGGCCATCCTGACCGCGCTGCCCTTCAGCCTCCTCCTTGTGCTGGTAGGCGTCGCCGGCTGGCGACGGGGAGCGGCGCTTTGGCTTGCGGCTGCTGGAGTGATTGTGGTCGCGGCCTCTGTGGCCGGCGGTTTGTATGAAGGCAGCCGGATCCCGGGGGAGTTCGACCGTACGTGGCTCACCATCGGCGCGATATCCACCACTGCCGAGCTCGGCCTGCTGCTAGTCATCGTGGGGCTCTCGGCCTGGAGAACGGCACGCTGGTTTCTCCTGCTCTTACTGCTCGCCGGTGCAGGCAGCGTTGCCTACTACCTGCACATCTACTACGGCGTGGGCGGCAACGGCGAACCATTCTTCCCTGTGCTCTTCCAGATCGGCTATGCCCTGGCTATCGCTCTGCTGGGCCTGATTGTCGTTGGCGCCATAGACGTACGGCCTGCGCGGCTCTGTGCCAGCGCGCTCATCGTAACGGCGGTGATCTCGGGTGGCGGTGGAGGCATCCAGGCCTCCAGCAATGCAGTGCTAACCACGCTCGACTGGTCCGTGCCCCTGATCGCGCTGGGCGTTCTCGCGCTGGTGTTCGCTGAGGTCGAAGAGCAGCGCGAGCTGCAGTCAGAGCCCATCGCGAGCTTCGACTGAAAGTGCTCTAGCGCCCTATTTCTCCTGCTCCGGCTGCCGGCCGACGTCCTCGCGGCGGATGTCCATGAGCACGAAGTTGTACTCGCCGCGTCGCGTGGTGCTGTAGCGCTTGAAGCCGGCCTTTTCGAAGCAGGCCTGCGCCCGCAGGTTCCAGTCCAGCGTCTTCAGGTGAATGCGTTCCATCTCCATCGTGTCGAAGATGTACTGCGCGAAGGTGCGGATCAGGTCCGTGCCGTAGCCGCGGCCCCAGTAGTCGCGCAGGCCGATGGTGACACCGATCTCGCACTCGTGGCGCTGGTAATCGACGTTGTAGTACATGACGTTGCCGATGTGCTTGCCCTCGAAGTCGAGGACGGCGATGGTGCGGCGATAGGGGCTGGGGTAGTTCAGCTCGTCGCGGTAGATGGCGACGTAGTCGTAATAACTGCCGAAGTAAGGACGGGCGGCGTCGAAGGTTGCAAGCTCGGGGTCGCGCCGCCAGGCGTAATCCTGCGACGCGTCATCGATCGTCTTGGCGCGCAGGACGATCTTCTGTCCCCTGGCGAGCTCGCCTTCGATTGCTGCTGTCACGACGCCCCATCCTCCTGTTTCGACCGGACAAGCTCGATGGCCTGCCGCAGGATGCGCGTTTCGTTTCGATAGGTTAGCAGTTTAAGGGCTTCCTGGGCCGGAAGCCAGCGGACCTCATCGAACTCGTGGTCGTGCCTGGAGGGGTCGCCGCCCACCGGCTCCATGAGGTAGTGACGTACCGTCTTGTAGTAGCGCACGCCCTCCGCCGGCCGCGAGAACCAGTACTTGATCTCGCCCACCAGGTCGACGACCTTCACGTCGACGCCTGTCTCCTCACATACCTCGCGCAGCGCCGTCTGCTCCAGCGTCTCGCCCGGCTCGGGCGTGCCCTTGGGCAGGGCCCAGAGGCCGTCACCGGTGCGGCCGCAAACCAGCACCTCGATGTCGTGCTTGCCGGGACGGAAGACGACGCCGCCGGCAGAGGTTACTCTCTCCGTCTTCAGGGCCGACGCCATCAGAGCGACGGCCCGAGCGGATTGTCGTTGAACTCGGCCTCCACGATTGCTTCCTGCACCGCCTCTCGCAACTCGTCGTCGCCCTCGTACAGCACTGTCTTGAGAGCGACACGCGCCTGCTGCCCGCCGATCTCGCCCAGCGCCCGGATCGCGACGAGCTGCACGTCGCGGTCCGGGTCGTAAATCGCCATCGTCTTCAGCTCCTCCACCCCCGCTTCGTCACCGATCTCGCCCAGGGCGAAAGCAGCGGCATGGCGCATCTCCGGGGCAGGGCTGCGCGTCTCCGCGAGGAGAATGGGCAGCCACACCCCGTTGGCGTTGCGGCCCATGGCATCGACCGCGCCGACCTTGAGCCACGTGCTCTCCTCGCGATAGATGCTCTCGATCAGGTTCTCGATCTCTTCGCCGCTGATGGCGCCGACCGCCTCTATGGCACGGGCGCGCACGTGGTCGTCCTCGTCTTCGTCCTCGACGCTCTCGATGAGAATCTCTCTGACCTGATCGCCCACCATTTCCTCGATCCGCTCCAACTCGACGGCCAGGGCAAAGCGCCCCAGGGCCATCGCGGCCTCGCGGCGCACGTCGGGGTCCGGGTCATGGCGCAACACCTCGGCCAGCGCACCTACGAGATCGAGGCCCTCGTACTCGAAGAGGCCGCGCAGGGCCGCGGCGCGCACGGCAGGCTCCTCGTCGGTCAGCGAAAGCTTGTAGAGGATGTCGAAGTTCAGCTCGACGGTGTCCTGGGCCAGGTCAGCGAGCTCGGTCAGCACGGCAAGACGCCGCTCTGAGCCGACGTCCGCCCAGACAGGCTCGAGCTGCTCAGCCTGGCTGAAGTCGAGGTCGGAAAGGTCGGTGAGCTGTTGGGAGGTCAGTCGTTTGGCAGGGTCTGCCAGATCGCCGAGGGTGGATTCGAAGGACATCTCTAAGCCAATCTAACTAGCGCCTCACGAGAGTGTCAAACCAGCAGTGAGCCGTCCACCTCCGCCTTCGCGGCGCGCGCCATGAGCTCCTGCACGGCCCGATCTGGCGCCTTCGCCTCGTACAGCACCTCGTACAGCGCCTGGCAGATCGGCATCTCGACGCCGAAACGCCGGGCCAGCGCCGGCACCGCCCGCGCCGTCACAGCACCTTCGACTACGCCCTCCGAGGCCGCCAGCGCCTGCGAGAGCGTCATGCCGCCCGCCAGCGTGAGGCCCAGGCGCCGGTTGCGCGACAGGTCGCTGCCGCAGGACAGGATCAGGTCGCCGAGGCCCGCCAGTCCCAAAAAGGTTAGCGGCCGGGCCCCCGCCGCCACGCCGAGCCGCGTGATCTCGGCCAACGCCCGCGTGATTAGACCGGCGCGCGCGTTCTCGCCGTAGCCGAGGCCATCCGAGATGCCGCAGGCGATGGCGACGACGTTCTTCAGCGCGCCGCCCACCTCCACGCCGACGATGTCGTCGCTCGTGTAGACGCGGAACGACGGACCGTTGAGCAGGGCCTGCACCGCAATAGCACGCCCGCCGTCCGGCCCGGCCACGACAGTGGCGGCAGGCTGACCGGCGGCGATCTCGCCGGCGAAGTTGGGCCCCGAGAGTGCCAGCAGCCGCTCCGGTGCGATGCCGTAGCCGGCGATGATCTCCGAGATGCGCAGGGCGCTCTCCGGCTCCAGGCCCTTGGTGGCGCTGACGACCGTTGCTTCGGGTGCTATGGCGGGGCTAACGCGGTCCAGGTTGGCGCGCAGCGCTGCCGACGGTACGGCCAGCACGATCACGCCGGCTTCGCTTATCGCAGTCAGGTCGGCAGACGCCGTCAGGCTGGCGGGAAACGTCAGCTCCGGCCGGTGGCGCTCATTTCGACGCGTCTGGTTCAGCGCGACGGCCTCTTCGGCCGTGCGGGCGCACAGCGTGGCCTCCGCACCGCCGCGCGCCAGCAGCACCGCCAGCGTGGTGCCCCAGCTCGTCGTGCCTACGACGGCGACGCGCGTCATCCCGTCTCGGCCCGGCGGCTGCCGCCCTGCCCCAGCTTGCGCTCGGTGCCGGAGAGGAGCCGGCCGATGTTGTCTCGATGCAAGACGATAATCAGGACGCCTCCAGCCGCCGCCGCGGCGCCGAACGCCCAGGGCTGCACATCTAACGCGGCCAACGCCGGGTAGAGGACTGCAGCGCAGGCCGCCGCGCTGATCGAGGCGAGAGAGACGTAACGCGTGAAGGCGACGGCCAGAGCGGCGACCGGCACGATGGCCAACGCCGCGAGCGGGTTCAGGGCCACGAGCGCCCCGGCGCCGGCCAGGACGCCACGCCCGCCGCGAAAGCCCGCGAACACGGGCCAGACGTGACCGACGATCGCGGCAACCCCGCCGACTGCCTGTGCCCACGGGTCGTTGGTCCAAAGGAGGGGCAGCAGCGCCGCCGCCACGCCTTTGCCGAAGTCGCCGAGGAACACAGGAAGCGAGCGCTTGAGCCCCAGGACGCGCAGCGTGTTCGTGAAGCCCGTCTTGCCGCTGCCGTACTCGCGCACGTCGACACCGGCCGCGCGACGCCCGATCAACAGGCCGAAGGGAATGGCGCCCAGAAAATACCCGCAGACGGCGGCGAGCACGACTGCCATGAGTCAGGCGTCTTCGCGGCTGCGGAAGATCATGCGAAGGCCGGCGCCTCGAAATCCGAAGGCGCGTCGCAGCGCGTTCTCGAGATAGCGCTGGTAGGCGTTGTCGACGAGACGGGCATCGTTGACGAACAGCACAAAGGTCGGCGGCTCGATGCGCGCCTGCGTTACGTAAAGTATCTTGAGTCGCTGCTTCCCTGCCGTCGGAGGCGGCCTTCGTGCCATGGCGCCACGCAGGATCGCGTTGAGCTCGCTGGTCTGGACCCGCTTGCGCCGCTCCTCGCCGACGGCGCGGATCTCGGACAGCAGATCGTCGATGCCGATGCCGGCCAGCGCCGACGTGATCACGACCGGAGCCCAGGGGGCGAAACGCAGGCGGCGCCGGATACGCGCCAGGAAGTCGGCGCGCTCATCGTCCTCCATGAGGTCCCACTTGTTGGCGCAGACCACGAGGCCGGTCGCCTCGTCCAGCGCGAGGCCGATGATGTGCAGATCCTGGGCGCGCAGCATGTCCGTCGCGTCGAAGACGACGACCGCCACGTCGGCACGCTCCACGGCCTGCTTCGAGCGCATGACGCTGTAATGCTCGATCGAGCCCTCGACGCGGCCGGGACGCCGGATGCCAGCGGTATCGATCAGGGTCATCCGCTCGCCCTCGAACTCGAACGGCGTGTCGATCGCATCCCGCGTCGTGCCGGCAATGTCGCTGACGATGACGCGGTCCTCGCCCAGGATGGCGTTGACCAGCGCCGACTTGCCCACGTTGGGCCGCCCGATGACCGCGACCTTGAGGCCGGTGGCCGCGGTGGCCTCCTCCGTGTTCGGCAGGTACGGAAGCAGTTCGATAATCGTGTCGAGCAGCTCGCCGACGCCGGCGCCGTTGAGGGCGCTCACCGCCTGCGGCCCGCCGAGACCGAATTGAAAGAACTCGGTCGCTTCCTCCATGCGTCGCGTGTTGTCCGCCTTGTTCGCAACCAGGATCACGGGGCGGCCGGCGCGGCGCAGCAGGTCGGCGACTTCCTGGTCGGCGGAGGTCATACCGGACTTGACGTCGACCAGGAACAGCACGAGCTCTGCCTCCGCCAGCGCCGACGCAACCTGGACGCGGATCTGCTCCATGTAGGCGCCGGAGCCAGCAACGCTCGTCGGCTCGGCAACGCCGCCCGTGTCGACGACGTCGAAGACGCCGCCGCGCCATTCCACCTCGCCGACCAGCCGGTCGCGTGTCGTGCCGGGGATGTCCTCGACGATGGCGCGGCGCTCGCCCACCATACGGTTGAAGAGGGCCGACTTGCCCACGTTGGGCCGCCCGACCAGCGCCACGACGGGCTTGGGACGGACGATGGATGTCGTCGTCTGCTCTTGCTCGCTCGTCATTTCAGGATCACCACCACTTGCTGCGGCTCGCTGTCGACCAGCGTGACGTCGTCGGGCAACGTAAAGGTCGGCGTCAGGACGTGCGAGCCCGCATCGAGGCCTGCAGCGCTCACTTTGGCCTCCACGGCACCGACGGCCAGCCCCTGCAGCGTGGGTACCTCACCGGTGAGATGCACCGTCATCGAGACCGTCTGCAGCGTGGCGGTGAGACCATTGGGTACGTCCGTCACCTGCGGCACGATCAGTTGTTCGATTTCGCCCTGTGCGGGCTCGATATGGACGTGGACGGTGACCGACTCGCGACTCAGGTCGACACCGCTCGGAACGCGCAGACGGACACTGTGCTCCACGTCGGCCTTCTGGCCGTTGATGTCGACCGGGTCGGTGGTCACCGAGGTGATGGACTGCAGCACCTCCAGCGAGCCTGCGCCGGTGACGGTCTCCGGATCGACGCTCACGAAGGCGACGTTGTAACCGTCCGCCACGCTGCCCTGAATCGTCGCAGAGACGGGCAGCGGCGTCGTGATCTCCTGTGACTTGACCGTCACCTTCACTGCGACGCTACTTGGGTCCAGGAAGACGCCACGGAAGGTCGAGCCGCGGTCGTCGCGTGCAACGAGCGTCAACGTCTGATCGAGGTTGTTCCTCAGACCAGTCACGTTCACGTCGGCGACGGCGCTGGTGATGAGCTGCACCACGCTAGCCGGTCCGGTGACCTGGACGACCGCCGGATCGGGCGTGACCGCGTCCAGCCCGACGCCCTGCGGCAGTTGACCGACGAGATTTGCCACGACGGGCACCTGCTTCGTCGCAGACGGTTCCAGCGTCACGGTGACGAAAGCGGGCTTCGACTGCACAATCGCAGCGTCGACGTTTCCGACGACGTGAGCCAGCACGACCTGGTCCGTAGTCGATTCGCGCACGCCAGACAGGTCCACCTGGGCGTTGAAGTCGGCCGCGGTCAGCTCTGTGAGGCGGTCGGGCACGGCGCTTATCGTGAGTTGAACGCTGGCCGGGCTGATACTCGCGACGGCGAAGCCGGGAGGCACGTTGACCGCCGTCACCTCGATGCCGCCGGGGAAGTCGGCCCGCTGCTGCGGGTTCTCCGCATGCGTCACGGCGATCCACAAGATCACGGCCGCGACGAGGGAAACGACAGCAAGGGCGGCAGGTGTGGCGATGCTGCGCCACGGGGGGATTCTACGAATCTGCACTAGCTCGCCTGCACGGCCGGAGCCGGTCGAATTGGACCGCGCCGCGCTGCCAGAGCCTCCAGCGTGAGCCGCACGCGGCTCTCGTCACGCAGCGGGATCAGGCGCCCCTCGGATGCCACGGAGATAGCGCCGGACTGCTCCGAGACGACGATCGCGATCGCGTCGGTCTGCTCGCTGACGCCCAGAGCGGCGCGGTGGCGCATACCGAGCCGTGCGGCGCCGCCGCTCGTCGCGACCGGCAGCGTACAGGCGGCAGCTACGATGCGCTCGTCGCGCACGAGCACCGCCTTGTCGTGCAGCGCGGAGTTGGGGTAGAAGATGCTCTCCAGCAGCTTCGCGTTGAGGCTCGCATCGAGCCGCACGCCTGTCTCGATCACGTCCTCGAGACCAGTGCCGCGCTCGATAACGATGATGGCGCCGTGGCGCAAATGGGCGAGCTCGGTTACGGCCGTGGCGATCTCATCGATAGCAGCCTCTTGCTGCGCGGTCGACAACCAGCCTCTAACGCGAGTGCGGCCGGCGCGCTCCAGGGCACGGCGAATCTCGGGCTGGAAGATGACAATCACGCCGAGAACGAGGCCAGGCAGGGAGTTATCGACGAGCCAGTTGACGACGCTGAGGTCGAGGACCTGGCCGAGCAGGAAGACGATCGTGATCAGCGCCAGGCCGCCGCGCAGCAGCGTCATCGCCGTCGTACCACGCAGCATCATCAGCAGCGCAAAGATGATCGCAGCGATGAGGAGAATGTCGAGGACAGCGGCGCCGTCAAGACGATGCAGGGAGTCCTGTACGTTGTTGATTAACTGATCCATGGGCCCCCGGCTAGAATCCGAGCTCTTCTCCCATTATCGCAGCGAGCAGGGCCTTTTGCGCGTGCAAGCGGTTCTCGGCCTGATCGAAAACCACCGAGTGAGGCCCTTCGATGACGGCGTCCACCGTCTCCTCGCCGCGATGCGCGGGCAGATCGTGCATGAAGATGGCGTCCGCCTTGGCGAGCGCCATGAGCTCCTCGTCAACCTGGTAGCCCTGGAACGCCTCCATGCGCTCGTGCCAGGATGATTCCTGGCCCATGGACGTCCACACATCGGTATAGACCACGTCGGCGCCCTTCACAGCCATTTCTGGTTCGACCACCGTCTCGATAGCGCCGCCCGTACCCTTCGCCCAACGTTGCGCCGTCGTCAACACTCCCTCCGGGAGGCTGTAACCGGGTGGAGACGCGACTACCAACTCGGCGCCGCACAGACCCACCGCCAGCGCCAGCGAGGCGGAGACGTTGTTGCCGTCGCCGATGAAGGCGATGCGAATGCCATTGAGGCGGCCTTTCTTCTCGCGCACCGTGAGGAGGTCTGCCAGCGCCTGGCAGGGGTGCTCGTCGTCTGAGAGAGCATTGACCACCGGCACGTCGGCAGCCGCCGCAAGGTCGACGAGCGATTGCTGTGCGTAGGTGCGCGCCACGATGCCGGCCACGTAGCGGCTGAGCACGCGCGCCACGTCCCGCACCGGCTCGCGCTGACCGAGGCCGACCTCCGCCTGCGACAGGTAGATGGCACTGCCGCCCAGCTGCTTCATACCAACTTCGAAGCTGACACGGGTACGCAGAGACGGCTTTTCGAAGATCAGCGCGATCGTCTTGCCTTCGAGCACGGGAGGCGATCCGTCGCGCTTCATGGAAAGCGCGCTGTTGATCAGGAACTCGAGCTCGTCGGGACTGAGATCGGCAATGGAGAGTAGGTCGCGGCCCTTCATCGCGTCCTTCTACGATGGTTACGAATGCCTGCGAAGTATAGCACGGGCATATCGAATTCTCGGCTATTCATTGACGTAAGCGCAGGCGTCATGAAGCTCGCTGGACATTTGAGGCGCCAGCACAAACAATCGTATAGTGGGCATGCCCCGTCGTTCTCGTTCCGGTTTGCCGTCGGCCGCGGCGCCGGATCGAACGTCTTGAGCGCCGGGAGAGCTGAGGAAACGGCATCTCGTGGCGGAATCCCTCTATCGCAAGTGGCGCCCCCGCACCTTCGCCGAACTGGCGGGGCAGGAGCACGTTGCCACCACGCTCACCAACGCGCTGGACAACGGCCGCGTCGCCCATGCCTACCTCTTCGCCGGCCCGCGCGGCACCGGCAAGACGAGCACCGGCCGGCTACTGGGCAAGGCGCTGAACTGCCGCAATCGGCAGGACGGCGAGCCCTGCAACGTCTGCGAGTCCTGCCAGGACTTCCTCGCCGGCCGCGCCATGGACCTGATAGAGATGGACGCCGCCAGCAACCGCGGCATCGAGGAGATTCGCAGCTTGCGCGACAAGGTCGCCTTCGCACCCGGCGCCGGCGACTTCAAGGTCTACCTCATCGACGAGGTCCACATGCTGACCGACGCGGCCTTCAACGCGCTGCTCAAGACGCTGGAGGAGCCGCCGCCGCACGTCGTTTTCATCCTTGCCACGACCGACGCACACAAGGTGCCGGCAACCATCTCGTCCCGCTGCCAGCGCTTCGACTTCCGCCGCATCCCCCTCGCCGCCGCGGTGAAGACGATGACGCGCATCTGCGAAGCCGAGGGCTTCCACTGCGAGCCGGCGGCACTGGAGCTGATCGCGCGCACCAGCACCGGCAGCCTGCGTGACGCGATCAACCTGCTCGACCAGATGGCGACGTCCTACGGCGCCGACCTCACCGTCGAGCACGTGCGCACCGGCCTTGGCCTGATCGGCGACGAGCGCGCCGGCGCCCTGGCGCGCATGGCCATCAACCGCGACCTGGCCGGCGGCCTCGCCCTCATCGCCTCGGTGCGCGACGATGGCCTCGACCTGCGCCAGTTCCAGCGCGAGCTGGTCGATGAGCTGCGCGCGCTGCTCATGGCGAAGTCGGGCCTACAACCGGACGAAGGCGCGACCGCCGAACGTCTCGCTGACCTGCGCGCCGCCGTCGCCGAGGTACCGACGCCGCAGGTGCTGACCGCGTTGCGTGCCTTCGGTGAAGCCGACCTCAAGAACGACCCCAACTCGACGCTGCCGCTCGACATCGCCCTGGCGGAATGCATCCTCGGCGAGCAGACGCAGGCTGTCGCGGCGTCCGCACCCGTCGCGAGCCGCAACGCCGTCCCAACCGCCGCGTCCTACACCGGCAGCGCGTCCGGTGTCCTCTCCTGCTACCAACCACCGTCAGGAGACGCCGGAGCCAACGCCCGTCGCAGAACAGCTGGCCGTGACCGAGCCGGCACCGCCTCCCGCACCTGTCGGCGATGGCGTCGCTGCCGCGCGGCAGATTATGCCGTCGCTCTACGCGGAGGCGCGCGCCGCCTCGGCGCCGCTGGGCGCCCTGATCAACAGCGCCTGCGATATCATTGAGGCTGGCGACTCGGAGCTGGTCATCGGCTTCAAGTACCCGGTACACGCCGACCGCGCCGGCTCGGCCGCCAACGTGGAACTGTTGAACGGGATCGTCTCGAAGCTGATGGGCCGGCCCATGACGGTCCGTTGCGTAATGGAGCCGAGCGTCGAGACCTGGCGCACACGGGAGACGGCGAACCGCAGCCCGCTGGTGCGCGCCGCACAGGAAATGGGAGCCCGCGTCCTATCGTCGGAGCCACCACCGGAGGAGTAAGTCATGAACAAGGACATGATGGCCCAGTTGAGCCAGATGCAGGAGAAGCTGCTGAAGGCGCAAGAGGACATCGAGAATCGGGTGGCAGAGGCTACGGCCGGCGGCGGCGCGGTCAAAGTCGAGATCACCGGTGGCTACAAGGTGAAGTCGATCACGATCGAGCCTGACGTGGTCGACCCCGACGACCTCGGCATGCTCGAAGACCTCGTGATGGCGGCGATGAACGAGGCGCTGACCCAGGTGCAGGCCTTCCACGCCGAACCGCTGGCCGGCCTCGGCGGCGGCTTGGGCGGCCTCGGCCTGCCGGGCCTTCCCGGGCTCGGCGGCGCCGGCGATGCGCCCCAGCAACCGATGAACCGCGCCGCCCGGCGCGCCAATAAGAGATAAGGCGTGAATGAGCCCTCCTCGCCGTCCTTCCAGGGCCGCACCGCGGCGCCGGTCGCGCGCCTGATCGAGGAGCTGCACCGCCTGCCCGGCGTCGGCCCCAAAGGCGCCCAGCGCCTCGCCTACCACCTGCTGCGCGCCAGCAAAGAAGAGGCCGAAGCGCTGGCAGAGGCCATCATCGAAGTCAAAGAGAAGATCACCCTCTGCACCTCCTGCCAGAACATTACCGACGTGAACCCCTGCCTGATCTGCTCCGACACGGCGCGTGACACGACGGCGATCTGCGTGGTCGAAGAGCCGCTGGACATCCTGGCCATCGAGCGCAGCCGCGGTTATCGTGGCCTCTACCACGTCCTGCACGGCTCGATCTCGCCGATCGAGGGCGTGGGGCCGGAGCAGCTCAAGATCCGCGAACTCCTCGAGCGCCTGCGCGACGGCGTGGTCAAAGAAGTGATCATGGCCACGAACCCGAACCTGGAGGGAGAAGCGACGGCAATGTACGTCAGCCGTCTCTTGCAGCCGCTCGGCGTGCGCGTGACGCGGCTGGCACGCGGCCTGCCCATGGGCGGCGACCTCGAATACGCCGACGACCTCACCCTGGCGCGCGCCATGGAGAACCGCCAGGACCTCTAGCGAGGCGCATCATAATGAACCATCTTGCCTGACGATGCCACGACCGCGCGTCTACAAGACTCAGGCCGTCGTGCTGCGGCAGCGCAAGCTGGGCGAGGCCGACAAGATCGTCACGCTGTACTGCACTCAGTACGGCAAGGTGGACGCCGTGGCCAAGGGCGTGCGGCGCACCAAGAGCCGCATGGCCGGGCATCTCGAACCGCTGACCCACGGCTCCTACCTGCTAGCCGAGGGGCGTGAACTCGATATCGTCACGCAGGCTGAGACGATCGACGCCTACCCAGGCCTGCGCGGCGACCTCGAACGGCTGAGCCGCGGCATCTACTGCGCGGAGCTGGTCGACCGCCTGACGCCGGAGCGCTCCGAGGGCGCGCCGATCTTCCACCTGCTCACCGAGACGCTGCAGGTGCTGGACCGCGAGCCGGACATCGACATCGCCGTGCGTCGCTTCGAGATGCACCTGCTGGACCAGCTCGGCTACCGTCCGTCGATGGAGCGCTGCGCCGTATGCGACCGGCGGCTGGAACCCGTGCTCAACTTCTGGAGCCCGGCCTCCGGCGGCGTCGTTTGCCCGGAGTGCGCCGACGACTCCCTGCGCCTGGCGCCGCTCAGCGTCAACGCCCTCAAGGTGCTGCGTATCCTGCAGCGCGCCAGCTTTGCCGAGGCGGCGCGCATCCGCATCAGCGCCGACCTGCTCGCCGAGATCGAGGCCTGCCTGGAGGCGCAGGTGCACTTCGTCCTCGAACGCGACGTACGCAGCGCCGGCTTCGTCGAGACGCTGCGCCGCGACGCGCGCCTGCGTCTGGAGCGCGCCACTACACAGGAATAGCGCGGTTGGGGTAGAATCGCCCGAACTAGAAAACTTGAGGGCAGCCCGTTAACGTATAGTTAACGAGAACATCAGGCAGGAGGACGCGCCGATGCCCCTATACGAGTACTACTGCGAGAACTGCGACGGCATCTTCGAGAACCTGAGGTCGATGCGGGAAGCATCGGAGCCTTCGCCGTGCCCAGTTTGCGACCGCGACGCACAGCGCATCATGCCGACGTCGTTCACGGCGTTCTCCTTCCGCGACGGTATTCCGCGACGCATCCCTGACAGGGGCAATTACTGGCACATGGGCAAGGAAGTAAAAAAGCCGATCATGGGCCAGGGCAACGGCTTCGATCACCCGGAACTCAACCCGCCGCGGCCCGATCCGGTCCCGACCAAGGGCGAGCAAGAGAACCAGCGCGAGAAGAAGCACCTCGAGAAGCGCCACCTGCAGCTGCTCAAGGACTCGAACATGCCGCTCACCGTTGGCCCCGATCGCAAGCCGATCGTTTCGGCGGAGCAGGGCGCCAGCGGCCACGCCAAGAGCTGATCAACGCAACGCAGCACAGAGAAGGCCGGTCATCGTGACCGGCCTTCTTCATTCTTTGTGAACGCTGCTTTGCGATACTCAGAAACGGCGCTGCGTCACCCAGTGCGCCACGTCGATCATCGACTCCTTGGGTTCGCACTCGGGCAGCACTTCGATGGCGGCGAGCGCGCGGTCGCGGAAGTCGCACGCCACGCGGTACGACTCTTCGAGGATGTCGGACTCGCGGATCATCTGCAGCGAGCGACGCAGGCTCTCGGCGCGCTGGCGGCCCGCGAAGTAGCGCTTCACCGGGTTGTTCTGCGGGAAGCGTTCGATCAGCAGCAGCGAGGGCAGCGTCAACGTGCCGTGCATCAGGTCGCTGCCGGCCGGCTTGCCCAACTCATCCTCGTCGGCCGTGAAGTCGAGGATGTCATCGGCGATCTGAAACGCCATGCCGAGGTTTTCGCCGTAGGTGGCGAAGGCATCCACCCACTCCGGCTGCAGGCCGGCGATCATGGCGCCGCCCTGGGCCGCCGTGGCGAACAGCGACGCCGTCTTGCCGGCGATGCGATTGAAGTACTCCATCGTCGACTGGCCGTAGTTGTAGGCGCTCATGTCCTGGTGCAGCTCGCCCGTTGCCATACGCATCAGGGTGCGAGCGAAGAGGCGGATGACTTCGATGTTGCCGGTGCGAGCCACCAGCTCGGCGGCGTGCGCGAACATGTAGTCGCCCACCATCACCGTCGCGGCGTTGTCGAACAGCGCGTTCGCCGTGGCGCGGCCGCGGCGCGTCGATGCCGCGTCGATCACGTCGTCGTGCACCAGCGTGGCCGAATGGAGCAGCTCGATCGAGGCTGCCAGCGGCACGAGCAGGTCGAGGTCGTACTTGCCGAAGCGGCCGGCCAGCAACGCCAGGGCGGGCCGCACGCGCTTGCCGCCAGCCTCGAGCACGTGGTCCAGGGCGCCGGCCAGGAACGGGAAGTCGGCAGGCCGCAGGGCGGCCAGCGCTTCGTCGATGCGCGGGATGTCCTCGCCCACCGGGCCGTACAGCGCGTTCGAGGCGACGGACATGCTCACGTCGCCGCTCCCGTCAGGCTGGCGACCGCCTCATCGACCGGAAGGCCGAACAACCGCCGCGCGTTGGCCGACGTCGCTTCGGCGACCTCCGCCAGGCTGATGCCCTTCGCCTCCGCGACCTGGCGCGCGGCTTCGACGACGAATGCCGGCTCGTTGCGCTTGCCGCGATAGGCCTGCGGCGCGCCGTAGGGCGAGTCCGTCTCCACTAGCAACGTTTCGAGAGGCATGGCGGCCGCCACGTCGCGCATTTGCGCCTGCCGGGGGTGAGTCACCGAGGTGTGCATCGAAATCAAGAAGCCCGCTTCCGCGTACCGCTGCGCCTGCTGCACGTCGCCGGAGAAGTAGTGCAGCACGCCGACCGGCCTGCCCCCAAACCGGTCCCGCACGCCGGCCGCCCACGGCTCCAGCAGTGCTGCCGTATCTTGCCACGCATCCCGGCAGTGGACAATGACCGGCATCGCGAACGACTCGGCCAGCGCCAGCATCTGCTCCATCGCCGCCAACTGCTCTTCGCGGGTCGAGTGCAGGCGGAAGTAGTCGAGGCCGATCTCGCCGACGGCGACCACCCTGGAGTGCGACAGCAGCGCCTCGACCGCGGCCAGCGCTTCGTCGTCCAGGCGGCTCGCCTCATGGGGGTGGAAGCCGGCCGTGGCGTAGAGGCCGCTGTAACGCTCTGCCAACGCCAGAGAGCCGTGCGCCGTCTCCAGGTCGACGGCGGGGACAACGATAGAGCCGACGCCCGCATCGTGCGCCCGCGCCAGCACCGCATGCAGGTCGTCGGCGAACTCCGGCTCCTGGATGTGCGCGTGGCTATCGACGAGGTAGGTCACCGGGCGGTCGCGTCCTCGCCGGTCGCGACGGCGTCGAGCTTCTTGAACAGCGGCTCCGGCTGGCGCAACGGCGCGCCCGGTGTAGGCCGCACCGATGCCCAGCCCTGCGCCTCGACCTCGGAGTCGTGACCCAACATCTCGTGCAGGCGCTGCGACGAGAACGGCAGGTAGGGCGAAAACGCCACCTTCAGCACCTCGATGGCGGCCAATGCCGTGTACAGGGCGCGCGCCGCGGCAGGCGGGTCAGACTCTCGCGTCTTCCAGGGCTCCTGCTGGTTCAGATAACGGTTCGTCTCCTGGGCGAAGGCCATCGCGGCGCGCAGCCCCTCGCGGAAGCGACAGGCCGATAACGCCGTCCCAGCGGCTTCGAGCGCAGTCTGCCCCTGCGCCAACAGCTCTTCGTCGGCGGGTTGCAGGGTTCCCGGCTGTGGCACCTTGCCGTCGTAGTTGCGATAGCTCATGGTCAGCACGCGGTTGACCAGGTTGCCCCAGGTCGAGACGAGCTCGTCATTATTGCGGCGGATCAGGTCCCCGTCGCTGAACTCGCTGTCGCTGGTCTCCGGCATGATGGCCGCCAGGTAGTAGCGGAGCGTATCGGCGTCGTACTGGTCGAGGTACGCCGGCAGGAACGGCGCCGTGCCGCGGCTCGTGCTCGCCTTCCAACCGCCGAAGTTCAAGTACTGGTTGGCAGGCACGTCGTAGGGCTGGTTGAGGTCGCCGTGCATCATCACCTGCGCCGGCCAGCTCAGCGTATGGAACCAGACGTTGTCCTTGCCGATGAAGTAGTAGATCTTCGCGGTGGGGTCCTGCCAGAAGTCGCGCCAGGCTTCCGGCGTGCCGTTCGTTTGCGCCCACTCCTTGGCCGCCGACAGGTAGCCGATCACGTTCTCGAACCACACGTAGATGCGCTTCGTCTCGTAGCCTGGCAGCGGGATCGGCACGCCCCACTCCATATCGCGGGTGATGGCGCGGTCCCTCAGGCCCTCGTTGACGACCCCCAGCGCGAAGCCGAGCACGTGAGGCCGCCAGTGCTCCTTGCCGGTCTGCAGCCATTCCTTGACGCGGTCGTTGTAAGCGCTGAGGCGCAGGAAGAAGTGATCGGAAGGGCGCCGCACCGGTGTCGATCCATCGCGGCTGCAGCGCGGGTCGATCAGCTCGATCGGGTCCAGGGTGCGGCCGCAGTTGTCGCACTGGTCGCCACGGGCGCCGTCGTAGCCACAGTAGGGGCAGGTGCCTTCGACGTAGCGGTCGGGCAGAAAGCGCCCTTCTTGCTCGCAGTAGGTGAGCTCCATGGTGTCGAGGTAGAGGTCGCCCTGCTCGTAGAGCTTGGTGAAGAACTCCTGCGACGTCTCGATGTGGTTCTGCGTGCCGGTCGTCGTGTACGTATCGAAGCTGATGCCGAGACGGCGCCAGCAGTCGAGGTACTCGGCCTGGTAGTGGTCGACGATCTCCTGCGGTGTGCGTCCCTCTTGCTCGGCGCGCACCGTGATCGGCGTGCCGTGCTGGTCCGACCCCGAGACCATGATCACGCGATTGCCGGCGCTGCGGTTGTAGCGCGTGAAGATATCGGCCGGCAGGTACGCGCCTGCGATCTGTCCGAGGTGGAGGGAGCCGTTGGGATAGGGCCAGGCAACGCCGACGAGGATGGTTTCCGACACCGAAATGAACGCCTTTCAGATTCAAAAAGCGCCTTCATTCTAGCATGGGTGGCCGGCTGGGCCGGAGAGCCAGGGCAATCCCCTGCCCTCCCTCGTTCCGCCTCCCAATGCGCTGCTCCACTCTCATTAGAGAAGATCCTGGGAGGACACCTCCCGGACCCACCGCGCATGGGCTTCGCCCCCGCTACCCCTACCGCTGTCATCGCGAGTTATAGCGGTAGCGCGGCGCGGCAATCTTGGGAGGGGGATCGGCTCGTCGAAGCTATCTGTCCAGGCGTTATCACAGAGCCATGCGCGATCGTGAAGACGGACCGTGGTGGGGGACGGAGCTGAAGCTGCGTCCTCACGCCTTGCTACGCTCTCTAAACCGACGCCGTAACTTTTACCGTCTGTTATCGCTGCCGCTTTGTACTTTTTTGCACGAACCATTGACCCTCAGGAGTGCCATCGTTACGATCCGATTAACCCAGAAGGAGACGAACCTTGCAGAACCTACGCATCCCTGGCCCTACTAGCTGCCCCCCGGAGACGCTCGCCGAGCTCAATCGGCAGATGATCAACCACCGCGGACCGGAGTTCGCGGACATTCAGGGACGCATCATGGAGCGGCTGAAGACCTTCTTCCGCACCAAGAACGACGTCTACGTCGTCACCGGGTCCGGAACTAGCGTCATGGAAGCGTCGGTCGTCAACACGCTCTCGCCCGACGACCACGTGCTCTGCGTCTCGATCGGCGAGTTCGGCCAGCGCTTTGCCGACATCTGCACCGCCTTCGGCGCCTCGGTCACCCTGCTCGAGTTCGAGCCCGGCACCGCCGCCGACCCGCAGACCGTTGCCGAGGCCCTGGCCGCCGACTCGGAGATCAAGGCGGTCCTCGTCACCCACAACGAGACGTCCACTGGCGTCACCAACGACGTGCGGGCGATCGGCAAGGCGATCCGCTCGATCAAGCCCGACATCCTCTACATCGTCGACGCGATCAGCAGCCTGGGATGCCTGCCGTTCGACACGGACGGATGGGGCGTCGACGTCGCTACCACATGCTCCCAGAAGGGGTTCATGATCCCGCCGGGCCTCGCCTTCATCACGCTGAGCGACCGCGCCTGGGCCGCGTATGAGACCGCGCGCATGCCGCGCTACTACCTCGACGTCGCCAAGTACCGCGACTACGCCAAGCGGGGCCAGCCGCCGTTCACGCCGGCCGTCTCTCTCTACTACGGCCTGGACAAGGCTCTCGACATGATGGCGGAGGAAGGCTTCGAGCAGACTCAGGCCCGCCACGCCCACATCGGCGACTACACGCGCGCCAAGGCTCGCGCCCTGGGATTGAAGATGCTCGCCGAAGGACCCGAGGCGTCGAATACAGTCACGAGCGTGCGCATGCCTGAAGGCGTCGCCGCAGCCGACATGCTCAAGATCTGCAACAGCGAGTACGACACTGTCCTGGCTGCCGGCCAGGGGAAGCTCATGGGCAAGATCTTCCGCGTCGGCCACATGGGCATCGTCGACGAAAAGGACATCGACGCCTGCTTCGACGCAATCGAAGCGGCGCTAGCCCGCCTCGGCTATACGAAGCCGGTGGCGGGGAACGCCTAGGTCGACGGCCATGGCGCGAGTCCTCGTAACTGATCGGATAGCCGAGGACGGCCTGGAGATACTGCGCAGAGAGGCGGACGTTGACGTCCGCCTCGGCATTTCCCCGGCCGAACTCATCGAGATCATTCCCAGCTACCAGGCGCTGGTCGTGCGCAGCGAGACCAAGGTCACCGCGCCCGTCCTCGAAGCGGCGCGCGAGATGGTCGTTGTTGGACGCGCCGGCGTCGGCGTCGACAACATCGACCTCGACGCGGCCACGCGACGCGGCGTCATCGTCGTCAACGCGCCCGAGGGCAACACGATTGCGGCTACAGAGCACACCATCGCTTTGATGATGTCCCTGGCGCGTCACATCCCCGAGGCTTATGCCTCGCTGAGCAACGGCAAGTGGGAGCGCTCCAAGTTCATGGGTGTCGAGCTGCGCGGCAAGACGATGGGCATCATCGGTCTGGGCCGCGTCGGCATGGAAGTAGCGCGCCGCGCCCGCGGCCTCGAGATGCGTGTCATCGGCCACGACCCCTTCGTGACGTCCGAGCGCGCCCAGTCGATGGGCATCACGCTTCTCACGAAAGAAGAGGTCGTCGCCGAGGCCGACTTCCTGACGGTCCATGTACCGCTCTCCACGGCCAACCCGGTGCTCGTGGGCCAGGCAGAGTTCCAGCTCGCCAAACCCGGCATGCGGGTCATCAACGTCTCGCGCGGCGGCCAGGTGGACGAAGCGGCGCTCATGGACGCGATCGACAGCGGCAAAGTCGCCGGTGCGGCCATCGACGTCTTCGTCAACGAGCCGGCACCGCCGGACCTGCCGCTGCTCAAGCACGCCAACGTCATCGTCACCCCCCACCTCGGCGCATCGACGGCCGAAGCGCAGGAGCGCGTCGCCGTCGACGTAGCGCAGCAGATCCTGGCCGTGCTGCGCGGAGAGCCGGCGGTCTACGCGGTCAACATGCCCTTCGTCGCCGCCGAGACGTTCAAGGTCATCGCACCGTACCTGCAGGCGGCAACGCAGGCAGCTTCACTCGCCACGCAGCTCTCGACGGGCCAGTTCGAGAGCATCGAGATCGAGTACTTGGGTGAGCTGGCGGACGTCGACGTAGGGCCGCTGAAGTCGGCCGTGATCCGCGGCCTGCTCTCGCCGATCAGCGAGGAGAATGTCACGCTGGTCAACGCCAGCCTGATCGCGGAGCAGCGCGGCATCAAGATCACGGAGCGCAAGGGCCAGGACGAAGGCATTTACAAGGACCTGATCCGCATCCACCTGTTCACGAGCTCCGGGCGCTCCAACGTCTCCGCTACGGTGGCGCATGATGGCCCCCACATCGTCGAGATCAACGATTTCTGGGTCGACGTTTCACCCGGCGAAGGCCACCTGCTCCTCTGCGAGAACGTGGACCGGCCCGGCATGATCGGGCGCCTCGGCACCTTCATCGGCGCCAAAGACATCAACATCAGCTTCATGCGCGTGGGACGAGAGAAGGTGCGCGGCCGCGCCCTCATGGTGCTGGGCCTCGACGACGACCTCGACAGCGATACGCTGGCCGAGATCACCCGCTTCCCAGACATCTTTTCGGCTCGCACAGCGCGCATCTAAGCCAGACGCGTACCCCATAGCGCAGAGGCAATACGGCATCTCTGCGCTATGATCTGTTGTGGTCGTTGTCGGGACTTGGACTGGGGGAGACGGTCATAGCCACGGAAACAGACGTCGCCAGGATTACCGCGCGCATCAACCAGCTGCGCGAGCAGGAACCGGTGCCTTTCAGCGCCACGCCGGACGACGTCGAGACCTACCTCAGGGACATCGCCGCGACGCTCGACGAGGTCGAGGGCGAATCGATCCCGCTGACGGACCTGCAGGAGCGCTACCTGCGCGAGGGCTCGTTGCGGGAGGTGCGCTTCGCCCGTGCCCGCCTCGACCGTGACCGCCACACTGCCCTCGAAATCCTGGGGCGTATCTTCCGCCTTGGGCGGCTGCCGCGGCCGGAGGGACGCTTCAACGGCGAGATGATCGGCATCTCCACGGGCTTGCTCTCCGACCCGTTCTTCGAGTGGATGACGCGCATCTACCTGCCCTGGCTTGGCAAGACCTTCGAGGCCGCCACCAATTCTGGTGACAACGTCTTCGAAGACAATGCCTGGTCGTGGGCGACCAGCAAGCTGGGCTGGCCTTCCTATCGTGTACAGTCGGACGCGCCCCCTAACACCGTGCGCCTCTTCCCCTTCCGAAGCGAGCCGGCAGAAGCCGTGGAGGACCCGGGGCTGCAGGTGCTGAAGCTCACGTACTCGGATTCGCCAAACCCGCTGCCGGTACGCCGCATCGTCGATGAAGTGGTCGAGCTGCCGGGGGGCTACCTCTTCGGCAAAACGCACATGCGCGGTCTGCGGGAGCTACGCCGCATCGGCTTCTTCGGCCTCACGCCGGCTGATTGACGGCGCCTCGTAAGGCCAGGGCATCATCCGCGTCCGCGCCACCTCGATCATGGCGGAAGGATCGAGGCCGTCGTCGGGATAGATCGATATGCCGGCCTCGCAGTTGTAGTCGCTCAGCTCCATCGTCAGACGCTCGACGGCACGTTGCGCGCCGGCGCGGTCGCAATGGACCAGGCAAATGGCAAACTCGAAAGGCGTCAGGGCCGCACTCAGATCGACGTTACGTACGATGGACGCCGCGCGGCGCGCCGCTTCGGTAGACCGTACTTGCCACTCGTCGGTTGAAAAACTGGCGAGGTCGAGGATACCGGTGCGCAACACGACCACCGACATCGAGTGGTTGTAGCGTCTGCAACGCGCTGCCTCCTCGTCGAGCCGGTACTCCAGGTACCAGCGCGTGCAGAGGCCGGTCGTCTCATCGCGGATCGTACCCTGGCGATTGCGGTCGAAACGCAGGAAGGCCTCGATATTGCGACGCGCCGGTTCGACGGCCGGGCTGAAATCGACCTTCATCACATCCCGGACCAGGGTCACGTTGATCAGCCCGCCGACGATGAACAACGGCAGAAATGCTTCCTGAGGGGCGCTCGTCAGAACGATCGTAGCTGCCGCGGCAATCATGATCAGATTGACGGGTATCAACAGGGACATCCGCCGGCGGGACTGGGAGTGCTCGCGGTCTGTGTTCATTGGCAGTTTATGATCTCTATGATCACTATAAGAATCGGCTTTTCCGCAGCAATCCTTTCGTTTTTCCGCCTCTGCGGGGCAAAATTAGAGCATTCAATCTGCGCGGACGTCCCGTCCTGGTGAGGAGTTCTTCGTATGGCAACTGAAGTGCGCGACTTCGAGCAGGAGGTTCTAGCTCGAAGCTACGAAAAGCCGGTGCTCGTCGACTTCTGGGCGCCCTGGTGCGGACCCTGTCGCATGCTGGGTCCCGTGCTGGAGAAGCTGGATGCGGAGTCGGACCGCTGGGAGCTGGCCAAGCTCAACACGGACGAGAACCCAGCCGTCTCGCAGCGCTACTCGATCATGAGCATCCCCGCCGTCAAACTCTTTTCCAACGGAGAGGTCGTCGACGAGTTTATCGGCGCCCTGCCTGAACCCCAGGTGCGCAGTTGGCTCGACAACGCGCTGCCCAGCGAGAACGCCGACACGATCGAAGAAGCGCGCGCCACGCTGCGACAAGATCCCGAGACGGCGCTCACGCTGCTGCGCTCCGTCCTCGATAAAGAGCCCGAAAACGCCACCGCCCGGTCGCTGACGGCGCTGGCGCTGGCCACGACGGACCCGCAGCAGGCGCTGAAGGTCCTCGAAGGCGCCAACCTCAGGGACACGGAGCCGATCAGGATTCACGAAGCGGTGAAGACCCTCGCCCACCTCTCGGCCGTGCGACAGGAGCCGCAGAGACTGGCAGAGGAACCCGGTGCACCGGCCTATCTTGAGGCCGCCGAACTCGTGTCGCAGCAGCGCTTCGAGGACGCGTTTGGGAAGCTGGTCAACGTTGTACGCGTAAACCGCAAGCTGGACGACGACGGCGCCCGCCGCGCCTGCCTGGCGCTGTTCACGCTCCTCGGCGACGACGACCCGCTGGCGAAGAAGTACCAGAGGCAACTGGAGATGGCGCTCTTCTAGGCCATTGGCGCGGTGGCGTGGCCGCACGGTGAGTCCGGGGAAGATGATCGCAACGGGATGACAGGCCGACAGCCGTCTGCGAGACTCACCTGAAGTTGAACAGAACACTCGACTTCAAAGCCGTTCTCGTAGGCACGCTCGCGATACTCAGCCTCCTTACGGCTGGCGCGGTGGGATACGTCATAGGCCAGGCGAACACCGCGAACGACTCGCAAAGGCCAGCCTCGGTTCAAGTGTCTATCTCGCCGACTCCTTCTGCGACGCAAGCAGAAGGCGGAACGAGAACAGCTACACCAACCGCCACGGAAACGGCAGAGCCTTCCGTAACGACGAGCCCGACATCGACACCGGTTGTACTCACCAACGAGTATTTCCAGATTGGAAGTGTCTGCGAGTCAGGCATCGTGTACTGGCGCAGTGGTGCACTCTTTGGAGTCTGCGTTGCGGCCAATGTCAATGTGGCTGCAACACCGACCGCGCCCCTCCTCTGCCCAGAGGGTTATGAATTAGTCCAGAAACAGACCGCTAGCACTGCGACCGAAGTTGAATGTCACCTTGTCCCCGGCGGCAACAACGCTGCCAACACTCCGACGGCAACGCCGAACAGCCAGGGCGGCATCGCACGCTGAGGAGCTTTCACTAGACTGAGAGAGCAGCGAGATGCGAATCTCGACAGAGTAAGTGGTGGGCCCGGCAGGGTTCGAACCTGCGACCAAGCGGTTATGAGCCGCCCGCTCTAACCACTGAGCTACGGGCCCTCCCGCGAATCGTAGCATAGGGGTGCGCCTCAGCCGTGTACCTCGGCGCGTCGCCTGTCAGCGAGGTCCAGTGAACACGTCCCGAATCCTTGCCCCCGTCCGCTCGTTCCTGATCGCACTGCTCCGCTACATGGGCATGGAGAAGATCGATACGGAGAAGCTGCCCGGCCGGCTGATCCTCCTCGGTGTCTCCGTGATCGTCGGCGTGTTCCCCGGTCTCATCGCCGCAGGGCTGATCAGGATGGCGATTGATTCGTCGCAGATCCAGGACTGGATCGTCGTCATCGTCGCGATGGCGTTCGGCTTCGGGCTGTCCTACCTGTGGGTCGCCTCGCGGTCCTGACTCCGCGCCGCGAGCCGCGGCTACAGACGCAGCTCCGAAGAGTGGCCGGGGAAGAGGCGCGACTTCGGATCGATGTAGCGCTTCGCCGCGTTGGCGGCGATAGCGCCCTGCGCGAAGCCGGTGACGATCAGGTTCAACGGCTCGCCGCCCTCAACGGAGGCAATATCGCCCGCCGCGAAGACGCCGGGCAGGTTCGTACCCATGAAGCCGTCCACCTGCAGATGCCGCACGTCCGCCTGAGTGAGGCCCCAGCCCTCGATCGGGCCCATCGAAGCCTTGAAGCCGATCGTAATCAGGACGATGTCGACTTCCAGCTCGCGCTCTTCGCCCGTCTTGTTGTTGTAGATGGTGGCGCCCTGGATACGGCCTTCACCGTAGACGCGCTTCAGCTCCCAGAACGTGTGCATCGGGATGCCCGACTCGCGCACCTGGGTGAGACTCGACTCGTGGGCGCGGAACTCGTCACGGCGGTGGATGAGCTCGATGCTCGACGCCCAGTCTTTGAGGTTCAGACACCAGTCGATGGCGGTGTCACCGCCGCCAACGATGAGGATCTTCTTGTTGCGGAAAGGCCGCTTGTCCTTGACGAAGTAGAAGACGCCGTTGTTCTCGAATTCGTCCACACCGGGGCGGTCCAGCTTGTTCGGCGCGAAAGCGCCGATGCCGGCGGTGATGAGCACCGTGCGGCTGAAGTGGGCGTTGTTGTTGTGACTGCCAAGCCGCCAGACCTCTTCGCCCGCCACGGTGGCGCGCGTCAGCGTCTCGACTCGCTCCTCCATGACGTACGTGGGTTCGAACAACCGGCACTGCTCCACGAGCTGCGGCACCAGGTCTTTGGCCAGGATCTTGGGGAAGCCCGGCACGTCGTAGATGTACTTCTCCGGGTACAGGACGGTGAGCTGTCCTCCGACGTCCGGCAGCGAGTCGATGATCTTTGTTCTCATTCCCCGCAGTCCCGCGTAGAACGAGCTAAAGAGTCCTGTGGGGCCCGCACCGATAATCGTCAGATCGTAAATTTCGCTGTCCTGCATCTTCTCCTCAGTGATGTGCGTTTTCTATCGCAGTTGGAATCAATAATAGGCGCCGTCGTACTGTCCGAATACGGCAAGGCAATATTGTCATGATACGATGCCCTTTATCCTCGAGCCATTGCCTGAGCAGGCCGAGACTCTAGAAATAGCGACAGATTTCACAACCACTCGTTTGTGGCCCTGGCCCAGACACGATCAGCACTTATGACGAGTAAGCCGTCCCCGGCACCGACGCTTGCCCTCCCCTTTCAGCCGCCCTTGCCACACATGCTGGCCAAGGCAGCGCCGCAAATCCCGGCTGGCGAAGAGTGGACCTACGAGCCGAAATGGGACGGCTTTCGCGCCCTGGTCTTCTTCGACGGCGACCACGTCTACCTGCAGAGCCGCGACCTGAAGCCGTTGGCCCGCTATTTCCCCGAGCTCGAAAGCGGCCTCGCTCGCGTGTTGCCGGGCCCTGTCGTGCTCGACGGCGAGATCGTCATCGCCACACCGCATGGCCTCGACTTCGACGCGCTGCAGATGCGCATCCACCCGGCCGAATCTCGTATTCGCGATGCTGTCGCAGACCACGCCCGCGTGCTTCGTCGCCTTCGACCTCCTCGCCACGGACGGCGCCGATCTGCGGGCCCAGGCCCAGGTCCGGCGACGTGAGCAGCTGCAGCACCTCCTCGCGGGTGTGGAGCCGCCCGTTTTCCTCACACCCGCAACGGAGGACCGCGATCTGGCGCAGGACTGGTTCGAGCGCTTCGAGGGCGCCGGCCTCGACGGCGTCGTGGCCAAGCTACGCGCCGAGCCGTACCGGCCGGGACAGCGCGCCTGGATCAAGGTCAAGCACCTGCGCACGGCCGATTGCGTGGTCGGCGGCTTCCGCTGGAACCGCGGCGAGGAAGGGCGCTCCGTCGGCTCCCTGCTGCTCGGCCTCTACGATTGTGCCGGAGCGCTGCATCACGTCGGCCACACGTCGAGCTTCAAGGCCCAGGAGAAGCGCGACCTGGTCGAAAAGCTGCGGCCCTACGTTTCGGACGACGGCAACGAGGGCTTCGGCCGCGGCCGTACGCCCGGCGAGCCGAGCCGCTGGACGGGCGGCCGCGACATGAGCTGGGTGCGCCTGCGCCCCGAGCTGGTCTGCGAGGTAACGTTCGATTACCTGCAGGGCAATCGTTTCCGGCATGCCGCGACGTTCCAGCGCTGGCGCATCGACAAGCCACCGCGCGAGTGCGGCTTCGACCAGATCGCCACGACGGCCCCATACGAGTTGAGGCAAGTCTTTGGCAGCTGAGCAGAGCGGACAACCGCGCGACGAGAGGCCAACCGCCTTCAGCATCGCGGCCCTGTTGCCCGCCGACATGCACGACGCGATCGCGGCATGGAGCGAAAGCGTGCACGGCGCCAGCACGGACCCAGTGGCCTCGCACGTCACCATCCTCGTCTTCGAAAGCGGCCATACGGCCGAAGACGTACGGCGCGCCATCGCCGACGCCTGCGTGCACTTCGAGCCCTTCGAAGTACACCTGAGCCAGATCGTGCAGGGGCCGTACTGGGGCAAAGAGAACCTCGACATCGTCATGCTGACCGCCGATCCCGGCCAGCCGGGCATCGCCGGACTGATGGGGCTGCGAGAGCTCCTGCTGCGCTACCTGGCGCCGCTCGTAGCCCAACCGCCACAGCTGCCTGCCGAGGCCGAATATCAACCCCACCTCACGCTCACGACCGGCTTGCCGCCACAGGAAGCAACGCGTCTGGCGCACCAGGCGGAAGGCATGTCAGCCACCTTCGAGGTGCACGATCTCGCGGTCTGGCAGCAGCCGGAGCACCGTGAGAATGCCCCCTGGGACCTGATCGGTATGGTGCCGCTAGGAGCCGGTCAGGGCGAGATAGAGGCCTGAACCGATGTCCTGAGCTTTGGACCTGTCCTCTCATCGGACAATCGAAAGCTTCTCGCTAGAGAATGTTGCTAACCGTGCTTTATCCGGTGGCCCCGCACTTCCGGCGACAGTCCTGCCCAGGGGTCGTAGTCGGGGTCCGGAGGCTCCTCAGCCGGCCGCTCAGCTTCAGGGACGTGGCGCAGGTTGACGCGAATGCGTGTCCAGGTCGAGGACCGACCGCGCATCGAATCGACGAGGACATCGGAAGGGTTGAGTAGCGCCGCCGCCTCCGGGTGGCGCGTCTTCCATCTCTCCAGGCCATCCAGGGCGTCCTGCTTGTTCTCTGCCTTTGCCACCGTGATAAGCGGGTGAATAGGCTGCCGGCGGGAACTACCTTTCGCCGGCGGCTCACCTTGCTTTCGCGCGCGGCTGGGCTGCACGCGCGCTGGCTCGTCCTCGCCCTTGGGGAAATGCGGCGGCCAGGGCGCGTCGCCGAGGCCTTGCTCCTCCTGCTCTCGCACGAGCTGGAGCAGCGGCTCCAACGAGTAGCTGACGTCGTCGATGGCTCGGGCAGAATCGCCCCGCTGCGCGAGGCGCGGCGGCACCGTCTCGATCGTGAAGTCGGCGAGCTCGACACCGGGCAGCTCGTCCCACTCGACGGGGCAGGAGACGCGCGCCTCCGGAGTGGGGCGTACCGAATACGCCGACGCGACGGTGCGGTCGCGCGCATTCTGGTTGTAGTCAATGAAGACGCCGTGCCGCTCCTCCTTCCACCACGCCGACGTTGCGATCTCCGGCGCGCGGCGCTCGATCTCACGCGCCAGTGCCAGCGCGCAGCGGCGTACGTCCGGGAAGCCCCACTTGGGCTCGATGCGGACGTTGATGTGGATGCCGCGCGAGCCGGAGGTCTTGGGAAAGCCGCGATAGCCCAGGTCAGTCAGGACCTCGTTGGCGACCAGCGCCACCTGCTTGACCACGTCAAAGCCCGCTTCCGGTGTTGGGTCCAGGTCGATGCGCAGCTCATCCGGGTGGTCGAGGTCCGGTTCACGCACCGGCCACGGGTTGAGATCGATGCAACCGAGGTTGACGGACCAGATGATGTCGGCGGGCTCGTCACAGACCATGAGGTCGGCGTGGCGGCCGCTGGGGAAGCTGACGCGAGCGGTGGTAACCCAGTCGGGCCGGCTGGCCGGTGCGCGCTTCTGGAAGAACGGCTCCGCCTCGGCGCCGTTCGGGAAGCGCTTGAGCACAGACGGCCGCCGGTAGACGCCACGCAGCGCCGCGTCGGCGACAGCCACGTAGTAGCGCGCCAGGTCCAGCTTGGTGTAGCCCTTCTGCGGGAAGAAGACCTTGTCCGGATTGGTGATGACGACCTCGCGGCCGCCCACGTCCAGGGTGACGGAGTCCTTTGCCAGGAGCCACCTCCTCGGTGTCTCCGACGATCTTACGCGCAGCCCGGCCAGGCCGTCAGGCAGCCTCGCTGAGGGCTTCACCGCTCATCAGAGAGAGAAAGGCCTCCACCACCTCCGGGTCCCACTGGCTGCCGCTGCCGGCTGCCAGCTCGTCCAGCGCTCCCTTGACCGACATCGGCCGGCGGTAAGGCCGCTCCGTCGTCATAGCGTCGTAGGCGTCGATCACGCTGATTACACGGGCCAGGATGGGGATCTGCTCCTCTGCCAGGCCGTCGACATAGCCGGTGCCGTCCCAGCGCTCATGGTGATGGCGGATGATGCGCCGCACTTCCCGTGAAATGTTCAAGGATGCGATGATGCGCTCGCCGATCAGGGGATGGAAGCGCACCTCGTCGAACTCGGCGTCGGTGAGCGGACCCGGCTTCTCCAACAGGTAGCGCGACAGGCCGATCTTGCCGACGTCGTGCAGCTGCACGCCATATCGCAGCAGGTCGACCTGGTGCTCGTTCAATCCGATGGAGCGCCCTAACCTCTCGGTCATCTCGATCAGGCGGTCGAGGCTGGCGAAGCGCTCGATGCGTCGTGACGACTTCGTCAGCGCCGCGACGATGTTCTCGTCAAACCGGGCAATCTCTGCCTCGTGCTGCGACTTGGCCAGCGCCTGCTGCGCCGAACGGCCCAGACTCTCCGCCGTCATGGTGTGCTTGTAGAGGCAATCGACGGCGCCGCTGCGGATCGCTTCGGCCGCGAGGCGGTAGTCGCCCTGCCCCGTGATCAGAATCACAGGCGGCAACTCGATCATCGCGGCGGCGCGACGCAGGAAATTGAGTCCGTCCTCCCCCGGCATCGAGTAGTCGAGGATGAGCAGGTCAATCTGACGGCTCTGCAGCATTTCCACCGCGCTCGCCGTGTTCCGCATCGTGAAGACGCGGAAGCGGGCACGCTCGAACTGCGACAGCAGCCTCGAAATGATCGAGACGTCATCTTCGTTGTCGTCGACGAGCAGAATGTTAATCTCGTCAGCTTTCATCCTTGGCCCCCTGTTCGTAGCGAGGCAGCCGTACGATTTCCAGCCAGTACCTGGCCAGCGCCTCGAGAGTGCCTACGAACTCCTCGAAAACCACGGGCTTAACCACGTAGCTGTTTGCCCCCAGTTCGTAGCTGCGGTTGACGTCCTCGGCCCGCGACGAGGAGCTGAGCATGATCACCGGATAGCTGATGGTGCAGAACTGGTTCTTGATCGCCTGGAGCACGTCGAGACCGTCGATCTTCGGCAGGTGGAGATCGAGGATCGCGATGTCCGGCAGCGGCACGTGAGGGGTCCTCAACATACGCAGAGCCTCCTCGCCGTCACGCGCGATTTTGAGCGTGCAGCCGAGGTTGCTGCGCCGCAGCGCGCGGCGCATGATCTCGATGTCATCCTCGTTGTCCTCGGCCAAGAAGATCGTGACACCGCGAAACCGCTCCATTACGCCGCGTCCTTTCTGACGCGAGCTGTTGCCTGCACCTGCTTCCGCCACAACGGCAAGCGCACGTAGAAGGTCGATCCCTGGTCAGGCTCAGACTCGAGCCAAACGTCACCGCCGACCGCCTGAGCGGCGCGACGCACGATGGCGAGACCGGCGCCCGTTCCTTCGAACTCCTCGCGGCCGTGCAGACGCTGGAAGGCGCCGAAGATGCGCTCGTGATACTCGGGCGCAATGCCGATGCCGTTGTCCTGCACGCGGAACGTCACCCACTCGGCCATGCGATCAAGCAAGCCGACGCGCACCACTGGCTCCGCACTGCGATTGAACTTGAGGCCGTTGTTGATCAGGTTGCCGAAGATCTGCTCGATACGGGTCAGGTCTGCCATCACCTCCGGCAGCTCCGTCTCGATCTCGATGCGGCCGTGGCCTTCCTGCAGCCGGGCGTCCGAAGACGCGATGATCTGGCTCCACGACGTCCCGGACATCGATGCGTGACAGCTCGTGCGGCCGCCTGCCCATACGCGAGAGGATGAGCAGCTCCTCGATCATCTCCTTGAGGCGGCCGGACGCTTTGCCGATGCGGTTCAGGTAGTCCTGACCCTGCTCATCCAGCACCTCGGCGTAGTCCTCCAGCAGGAACTGGCTGAATGCCTCCAGCGTGCGGAGCGGCTCCTTCAGGTCGTGCGAGACGCTGTAGACGAAGGATTCCATCTCCTCCGTGCGGTCCTCGAGCTCGTGCATCGTCTCGCGCAGCCTGCGCTCGGTCTCGTTGCGGTCGATGGCGTAGCGAATAGCGCGGGCAAGGTGAGCGCCCTGAAACTCCCCCTTGACCAGGTAATCCTGTGCGCCGGCGCGCAACGCCTCATAAGCGCGCTGCTCGTCGCCGTAGCCCGTGAGCACGATGATCGGCACCGTCGACACGTGCTCCGCCATGCGCAGCAGCGTCTCGAGGCCCTGGCTATCGGGCAAACCGAGGTCGAGCAGCACGATTTCAGGCTGCCTTGCATCGATGAGCTCGAAGGCAGACGCGAGGCTCGTCGCGCTGTCGATCTCGTAGCTCGCCGTCTGATCCTTCAGCGTTTCGATGACGAAGCGGGAGTCCCCGGGATTGTCCTCTACCAGGGCAACGTGGATGTTGTCGATCACTGAATCTTTCCTCGTAGGGCTGTCGGAAGCTTGACGATGCAGAACCAGAAGCTCTCGATCGACCGAACGACGTCGAGGAACTGGTCCAGTCCGATAGGCTTGACGACGTAGCAGTTCGCGTGCAAACCATAGGTGCGGAGGATGTCCTCCTCCGCGCGGGACGTCGTGAGGATGACCACCGGGATCGAGTTCAGTTCAGGGTCGCTCTTGACCTCGGCCAGGACCTCCCGCCCATCCATTTGCGGCAGGTTAAGGTCCAGCAAGACAAGGTCTGGACGGGGAGCCTTGACGTACTCCCCCTGACGGCGCAGGAAGCGCATCGCTTCAACGCCGTTGGTGACGTGGCTGAGGTTGTTGGCGAGCCGCCCGTCTTTGAGGGCCTCCATTGTGAGACGGTAGTCCGCCGGGTTGTCCTCCACCAGGAGGATTTCGACTGGGCGGCCGAGGCCGCTGATACCCTCGAGTTCTTCTTCGATCATCATGCTGCTCCTGCCCGTTCTACTCGGTTCTCAGAGACTTGCGACGTGGGCTTGAGGGTGAAGTAGAACGACGCTCCTTCACCGACGGCGGATTCCACCCACATCTCACCACCGTGCCGCTCTACGATGCGCTTGCACAGCGTCAGGCCGATGCCCGTGCCCGGGTACTCGGCACGTGAGTGCAGGCGCTGGAAAAGGACGAAGATACGGTCCTGAAACTGCGGATCGATGCCGATGCCGTTGTCTCGCACGCAAAAGCGCGCCAGACTACCCTGCGATTCGACGCCGATGTGTACCTCCGGCGCCTCTGTACCGCGGAACTTGATCGCGTTGCCGATGAGGTTTTGCAGCACCTGCGTCAGTTGCGACTCGTCGCCCAATACTTCCGGCAACGGATCATGCGTGACAACCGCTGACGACTCCGCAATTGCCGTCTGCAGGTTGAACATGGCTCGGTCCAGGACCGTCTCCATCCCGACCGGCTCAAGCTCTCTGCCGCGGGTGCCCACGCGGGAGAACCGCAGCAGGTCTTCGATGAGCTGCTGCATTCGTGTCGCACCCTCGACCGCATAGGCGATGAAGTCGTCGGCATCGTCGTCGAGGCGGCCCTGATAGCGCCGGGCCAACAGTTGGGTGTAGTTGCTCACCATGCGCAGCGGCTCCTGCAGGTCATGTGAGGCGACATATGCGAAATGCTCGAGGTCGGCGTTGGAGCGCTTCAAATCGGCGAGGGTGGCTTGCATCGCCTCCTCCAGCTCCCGCCGTTCCGTGATGTCGCGGAAGTTGGCAACGATCTCGTTGACCGCCGGCGTATCGAGCAGATTGGTAACCTGAACTTCCATCCAGCGATAGACGCCGTCCGCCCGTTGCAGGCGCCAGACGTCCGTTGCTGCACTGCCTGGCGCCGCAAGAACGCGATCGCGCGTGTGCTGGCGAACGGATTGGTCTTCGGGGTGGGTGATATCAGAGGCGTTGCGGCCTATGAGTTCGTCCGGTGGCCAGCCGAGGAGCCGCTCGTTGCTTGGGCTCACGTACGTGATGGTGCCGTCAGCGTCCGAGAGGATGATGCCTTCCTGACTGCCCTCGATGAGGGAGCGGAACCGCTGCTCGCTGAAGGCAAGACGCTCGAGCGCCTGGGACAGTGCATTAGTGCGTTCCTCGACGCGTACTTCCAACTGATCCCTCGTTTCCTCCAGCGCCTTCTCCGTCTGGCCGCGCATCTCGATCTCATGACGCAGGGAACTGATCGCGCTCTCGAGATCGGCTGCCCTCGCCGATAGCGAGTCGGCCATCAGGTCAAAGACACGACCGACCTCGCCGACTTCATCTCGCTGAGTGAAGTTGAGACGACGCGACAGGTCGCCAGCGGCGAGGCCCTGGGCCGCCCGCTTCAACCGGAGCAGAGGATTGGTGATCTGCATGGCCATCCAGGCCGATATCAGCGCAGCGATCAGGATCACCGGGATGACCAGCATGACGTTCGTGCGAGTCATGCCGCCTATCGCCGCAAACGCGGTGTCCGACGATTGATCGACGACGATGCTCCAGGGCAAGCCGACGACCGGCGCCACGGCCACCAATGTGTCGTTTCCCTCGACGCGGGCGTTGAGCGCCACGCTGCCGCCGCTTTGAACGGCATCGGTCGCTGCCTGCGGACCGTCGAAAGGTGCAAGGACGTCTTGGGCGTTCGGCGCTACCAGAACGAGGCCGCCATTACGTCGGTCGACGAGCGTGATCTGACTGTTGTGACCGAGATTGGCCGAGTTCATCGCGTCAGCCAGTCTCTGCAGGGAAATGCCGCCGGTGAGCAGGGCAACGACATCGCCATTGGAGTCGAGAAACGGCACGGCGTAGACCACGATGGGAGCACCGCTGCCCCGGGAGTAGATCGGCGTTCCCAGGTATCGCGTCTTGATCGCCATGACGGTTTGGAACCACTCGCGGTCGGCCAGGTTTGTCACAGTGCCGGTATCGGAGCCCCGCGCAACCGGGTTGCCGTTGGTATCGACAATGGCAACGTTATCGAATGAGCTCTGTACCGCCAGGAAGGCCTGCAGCACCGCCTGGAGACTCTCCGGATTTCCGGACGCCACCGCGGTCTGCATGAATTGCTGCGCAGCAAGCGCATCGAGGGCCGATTCAGCCTGGGTGACGTGCCGATCGCTAAAGCTTGCCGCCAGGTCGGCCTCCGACTGGAAGCCGCCGAGCACCTGGTCCTGCAAGGCATTCCGGCTATTGCTGATCGATAGCACCGCAACGAGACCGCCGGAGACAAGCGCCGTGACTACCGCAAGCGCAACAATACGCGGCAGCAAACCAACTGAAGGTCCCCGCCTGGACCAGTGCCGGGCGGCATCGGTCACTGCGCCAGTAGTCGCGTCATCGGATGCCAAGACTGCACGTCCCTACTAACTAAGGCGCCAGTTTGAAGATGGGCCTATGTGAGGTTCGTGCGAAGGACAATGTGAGCACATCGTCCTTTTGGCCTATGCAGGAGTAGGCGTGGTAATTGTGCTTTAACTCACGAAGCGACGAGGCCTTCCAAAGCGCCCTTCAAAGGAGGCCGCTCCAGCACGAGAGCTGACATCGAGCTTGCGGAAAATGTTACGTAGATGAGCTCGCACTGTGCCGAGGCTTATGGACATCTGTACCGCGATCTCTTTGTTGCTAAGACCCTGCCTGACCAGCGCCAACACCTCGTTCTCTCGCGCGCTGAGGTCAGGCACGCACCAAGGGCTCACGTCTCGTTGCTCAACAGTGATACTGATATGCTCCAGCAGATAGCGGGCACTCAAAGGCTCGATAAACGCGCCGCCATGGGCAACGACTCCCAACGCCCATTTGAATTCATCAGTCGAAAGGTGATTGAAGGTGAGAAAGCCGCGAACGCGCAAGTTGCGCGCCAGGAGCAGCGTCTCCAGGCGGGGCTGCGACTCGTAGATGACGAAGTAGGACTCCCGAAAGCGTTCGTTGATCTCGGCCAGCTCGTTGGGCTCCGACTCGAGCAATGAACCGCTTATGAGGAAAATATCGGGCTGGGGTACCAGGCTGTGGCCGTCTTCTAGCTGGCCCCTTAAGGACGGTAACGCGCCGACAGATGCCAGGTTCTCACTCGCGTCAACGGCTTCAACAAGCAGACGACGGCGTATTGCTTCCGGCTCGACGACTAATACTCGTAAGTCCAATGCCTTACTAGCATAGTTACATAAGAGACATCCATGTGCTGCAGGCAACAGAGAATGCCTCGAAAAATTCTCGACAAATGAAATTTGTATCGGTATTTACGAGGCGAGGTCGCGTAGGCTGAGCTGCAGCTGCAGCTCCTCGACTACGCAGGCCAGCGTGTACGTGAGAGTCAAAGCCGGCCGCATCGGCAGCTCGCGCGAGGCAAACTCTGGGTCCAGCATCAGGCTCTTAAGCGCTTCCATGTGAAAGGTGAGCACATCGCGAGGGCTGGCGCCGCGCTCGCCCAGGACCCGCAGCACTGCATCGAGCTCGTAAGAGGCCGGCTCGGGGAAGCTCCCACAGCTCGCCTGGATGTAGGCGGCGAAGTTGTCTACCACGTGGCTCCAGTCCGGGCCGTAGGTTTCGTCCGGCGCCGCCTCGGAACCGCGATAGCCGTGGCGCTCGTCGAGGGCCTGTCGCAGCCAGGCGACCTCACGGACAGAGCGCTCGAGCTCGGTGTTCTCGACCGCCATCGAGTCGCGCTGCGTCTCCTCCGCCTCATCGATCCGGCTACGCAGGGCGGCCTGCAGCGAGCGGGTGATGCCGGAGGTCAGGTATTCGTCCTTGCTGATGTAGTCACTGGCGCCGAGCTTCATGGCCGCGACGGCGACCTTCTCCTGTCGGGCGCCCGTGACCACGATCACCTTCGTGTCGGGCGAGACGCGCGTCAGGTTCTCCATGAACCGCAGGCCGTCCATACCGGGCAGGTTGTAGTCGACCAGCGCGACGTCATAGCGGTGCTTCATCAGATCGATGAGAGCGTCCTCCGCCGTGCGGGCGGTGGAGACGTGACGGATGCCGAAGTTCTTGAGGGCACGCTTGGCGATCTCCTGATCGTTGGGGCTGTCTTCCACAATCAGCACGCGAGCGTCTTTCGGGTTCAGGGCCTGCAACATGCGGCTCTCCTCTGTCTTCAGCAATGCAGCACGCGTCGGAGACGGCAAAACCGCGTCCGACTCTGTGATGATCATCGACCGCCATGAACGGGCCTGAAGAGCCGCGATGCTAGAATGGCTAGACATCGCGCCAGTTTTCCGGCTTTTCACAGGACGCAACTGCATGACTTTCTCTGACGGCTCCGGCCTCGATTTTTTCCGTCAGCGCTACGGCATCGATCAAGCGGTCGCAACGCGGCTGTTGGACGCGGCGCTCGCCCAGGGCGGCGATTACGCCGAGCTGTACTTCGAGCACCGCACGGCGGGCAACATCAACTTCGAGCAGCAGGCAGTGAAGAGCGCCAACCGCAGCATCACCCAGGGCCTCGGCGTGCGCGTGCTGCTGGGCGAGGCCGTCGGCTACGCCTACACCGAAGACCTCAGCACGGACGCGATGCTGCGCGCCGCCGAGACCGCTGCCAAGATCGCCTCCCGCGGCGGCCACACGCCACCTCAGGACGTCGTCCATTACGAGACGGCGCACTACTACTCGCCCGCCGCCAGCAGCATCGAGGTGCCCGCCGCCGACAAGGTGGCGCTGATCCGCCGCGCCGACGACGCCGCCCGCCGCTTCGATTCGTCCATCGCCCGCGTCGACATCACGCTGGCGGACGAGCTCAAGTACATCGCCATCTTCACCAGCGACGGCCGCATGACCGGCGACGTGCAGCCCATGGTGCGCTTCAACGTCAGCTGCCTCTCGGAGCGCGACGGCCAGCGCCAGAGCTCGCGCTGGGGCGGCGGCGGCCGCATGGGCCTACCTTACTTCGAGACGAACCGGCCGGAAGACCTGGCGGCCGAGGCGGCGCGCCAGGCAGTGCTGCTGCAGGACGCAGTCGAAGCGCCGGCCGGCACCTTCCCTGTCGTCCTTGCCGCGGGCGACTCGGGCATCCTGCTGCACGAGGCGATCGGCCACGGCCTCGAGGCTGACTTCAACCGCAAGAAGACCAGCAACTATTCGGACCGCATCGGCCAGGTCGTCGCATCAGAGCTCTGCACCGTCGTGGACGACGGCACGATCACCAACAGCCGCGGCTCGATCAACATCGATGACGAGGGCAACCTGCCCGGTTACAACGTCCTGATCGAGAACGGCGTCCTGCAGTCGTACCTGCAGGACCGTATCAGCGCCGGCGCCCTGGGCACGAAGCCCTCCGGCAACGGCCGTCGCCAGTCCTTCCAGCACTACCCGATGCCGCGCATGACCAACACCTACATGCTCGGCGGCCAGTCGGCGCCGGACGACATCATCAAGTCGGTGAACAAGGGCATCTACTGCGTCGCCTTCTCCGGCGGGCAGGTGAACATCAGCAACGGCGACTTCGTCTTCAGCGTCACCGAGGGCTACATGATCGAAGACGGCAAGATCGCGCGGCCCATCCGCAACGTCAACCTGATCGGTAACGGCCCCGACGTGCTGACCAAGGTCACGGCCGTTGGCCACGACTTCCGCCTTAGCGACGGGCGCTGGACCTGCGGCAAGGACGGCCAGTCCGTGCCCGTCGGCGTCGGCATCCCGACGGTGCTCGTCTCGGGCATGACCGTCGGCGGCACCGCGATGGGCTAGCGCCCCGCCGAGTAAACAAGGAGCCATCTACCACATGCCCATGTCGTCCGGGTTCGTCAACCGCCTGCAGCCGGTGCTCGGACAGAGTCGCGGCCGAGTTCGGGACTCCCTTCCATATCTATGACGAGGCCGGCATCCTCGAGACCGGCCGTCGCCTGAACCAGCTCTTCGCCGGCATCGACGGCTTTCACGAGTTCTTCGCGGTCAAGGCGCTGCCCAACCTGCGCATCCTCGAGATCGTGCACGACGAGCTCGGCTTCGGCTTCGACTGCAGCTCGGTGCCGGAGCTGCGCATGGTGCGCCAGGTCGGCGCCGAGCCATCCGAGATTATGTTCACTTCGAACAACACCTCCCCGTCCGAGTACCGCGAGGCGCTGAGCGAGGGTGGCTGCATCCTCAACCTGGACGACGTGACATTCCTGGACAAGCTACCGCAGGTGCCCGATCTGCTCTGTTTTCGTTATAACCCCGGCAGCCGCCGCACCGGCAACACGATCATCGGCGCACCGGAAGAGGCGAAGTACGGCGTGCGCCACGATCAGATCAAGGACGCCTACCGCCGGGCGAAGGAGCGCGGCGTCAAGCGCTTCGGTTTGCACACGATGGTGATCTCCAACGAGCGCAACCATGAGTACATGATCGCGACCGTCGAGATGCTGCTGGCGCTCGCGGCGGAGATCGGCGACGAGCTGGGCATCCGCTTCGAGTTCATCAACATCGGCGGCGGCATCGGCATACCGTACCGGCCGGAGGACAACGCCTTCGACCTGGCAACGCTGGCCGAGAGCACGCGGCAGCAGTTCGAAGCGTTCGGCAGCGCCCACGGCTACTCGCCGAAGCTGTACATGGAGTGCGGCCGCGCCATCACGGGGCCGCACGGCGTCCTGGTCACCGAAGTGCTCAACGTCATGGAGAAGTACCGCAACTACGTCGGCGTCGACGCCTGCATGTCATCGCTGATGCGGCCCGCCATGTACGACGCCTACCACCACATCACCGCCTACGGCCGCGACGGCACGCCGAAGCAGGGCGTCTCGGGCGTCGTCGACGTCGTGGGCTCGCTGTGCGAGAACAACGACAAGTTCGCCAAGCAGCGCGAACTGCCTGCCGTGCACGAAGGCGACCTGCTGCTGATCCACGACACGGGCGCCCACGGCCAGGCGATGGGCTTTCAGTACAACGGCCGCCTGCGCCCCAAGGAGCTCCTCCTGCGCACCGACGGCTCCATCGAGCTGATCCGCCGCGCCGAGAACCTCGACGACTACCTGCGCACCCAGACCGACTTCGAGCCCCGCGTGCTGCGCCTCGGCGAAGGAGTGCGGTAGGTGGCAGTCTGCGGAAGCCACCCCACGACCTCTCAGTGGCCGGGAGTAGTCAGTCTCACGAAGTTCGTGGCAGTCCCTCTCCCTCGGGAGAGGTTTCACGTGGAACATCCCACAGCTGCCCTCTAGCCCTCGGACGGATGCAACCATGAACGAAGACACCCTCTCCCTCGCCTCCGACATCGTCGACAAGGCGCGGCGGCTGGGCGCCGACGAGGTCGACGCTTACGTCGTCTCGTCCACTGAGACATCGGTGCAGGTGCGTCGCGGCGCTGTCGAGCGCGTCATCGACGCCGGCTCCAACGCCGTCGGCATCCGTGTCATCAAGGACAAGCGCACCGCCGTCTGCTCGACGTCCGACCTGACGCCGCAGGCCCTCGACCGCCTCGTGCAGGAGACGGTCGAACTCGCGTCTATCTCGGAGCCTGACGAATACTCCGGCCTGCCGGAGCGCGACGAGCTAGCGTTCGGCGACCAGCCCAACCTGCAGCTCTACGACGAGCGCATCGACTCGCTCTCGACCGAAGAGATGCGCGACATGGCCCTGCGCTGCGAGCAAGCAGCCTTTGACTTCGACAGCCGCGTCACGAACTCGGACGGCGCCCAGATGGCGGTCGAGCGCGGCCATGTGTCGCTGGCCAACAGCCTCGGCTTCGGCGGAAGCTACCACGGCACCTACGCATCACTCGCCATCGAGGCGATGTGCGACGAACCCGACGGCAAGAAGCGCAACGATGACTGGTACACATTGGAACGCGCCCTGCACCGCCTCGAGGACCCGGAGGCGGTCGGGCGCAAGGCTGCGGAGCGCGCCGTGGCCCAGCTCGGCGCCCGCAAGGTCGAGACGACGACCGTGCCGGTGATCTGGGACGCGACGATATCGCGAGCCCTGCTCTCGATCCTGGCCCAGGCCGCGTCCGGCGAGGCGCTGTACCGTCGCTCGACCTTCCTCGCCGATCTTGAAGGGCAGCCGGTCGCCTCGCCGCTCTTCAACCTAAGCGACGAGCCGCTGCTACCGGGACGCCTCGACTCCCGCCCTTTCGACGGCGAAGGCGTGCGGTCGCGCTCGCTGCCGCTGTTCGAAGGCGGCATCTTCCGCAACTTCCTGTTCGACAGCTACTCGGCGCGTCGCATGGGCCGCCGCAGCACCGGCGCCGCCTCGCGCGGACTCGCGTCGCTGCCCTCGCCCGGCAGCACGAACCTCGTCATGCAGCCCGGCGATATGGCGCCGGAGCAGCTCTACGCCGACGTCAAGTCAGGCCTGCTGCTCACCCACCTCATGGGCTTCGGTGTCAACCTGACGACGGGCGACTTCTCGCGCGGCGCCCAGGGCTTCTGGATCGAGGACGGCCGCATCGCCTATCCGGTCAGCGAGGTCAACCTCTCCGGCAACCTCAAGGACATGCTCGCCAGCATCGACGCCGTCGGCAACGACCTGCTCTGGCGCGGCGGCACTGCGGCCCCCAGCTTCCGCATGTCGAAGCTCACGGTCAGCGGGCTGTAGCTCCGAGGACCCATGCCCTGGCCTTCAGGCCGGGGTACCTGGCCAGAACAGCCCGGCTGAAAGCCGAGCTACCGCTTCTCGTTGGATCACCCGTCCAGATACTCGCGCGCCCACGCCGCGTATTCTTCACCCCGTAGCGCCGCCGCCTGCAGCTCCGCGGGCAGCGCGCGGCTCGACAGCCCGGCCGTCGAACCGGTCTCGTGCGCCTCCACGTAGGCGTCGTAAAGGGCGCGCAGCATGACGAAGTACGGCAGATGGCCCTGGAACACGATGCGCACCCTATTTGCCGCCAGCACGTCGTTGGCCGCGGCCTGCACGCTGAGCACCAGCGGCATGTCCGGCGCCGCCTCGCGCACCGACTGCAGTTGCTCGAAGTCGAGGGCGCCCTGCAGCATCACGGCATCGACACCGGCCGCCGCGCAGTCGGCCAGCCGCGCCCGCGTTTCATCGACGCCGGCGCGCGCTACCGACAGGCGCCCCAGCACGCACAGCGCGGGGTCGGTTCGGGCGGCCAACGCCGCGCGCAGCTTGTCGCGATACTCCTCGCGCGAGATCAGCTCTCCCTCCGGCCCGCCGTAGCGACGCGGCAGCTGCGTGTCCTCGATGGTCAACGCCGCGACGCCCGCCGTCTCCAGCTCCTCCACGGTGCGCATGACGTTCAGCGCGTTGCCGTAGCCGTGGTCGGCGTCGACGATCAGCGGCAGGCCGTTGCCACGCCCCACGCGCGACGCCTGCGCCGCGAACTCGCTCAGCGTCAGCACGACGATGTCCGGCGCACCCAACACGACGGCCGACGCCACGGAGCCGGCGAACAGCCCCAGCTCGAAGCCGGCCGCCTCCGCCAGCCGCGCGGAAGCGGCGTCGAAGACCGAGGCGGGATGGGTGACCGCCTCGCGCGCCAGCAAGGTGCGGAAGCGGCGACGGCGTTCGGCAGGCGTGGTCTGCGGCATGAGACGGCTCCTTCGTGCTGCGATGGCTCAAATGCAGGCGCAGCGTACGGGAGGGACGGCCTCAGCGCCAGCCAGTCATTGCGAGGAGCGCTAGGGACAAAGCAATCTCACACCGTCAGAGACGCCACGTCTCTTCCAACGTAGCGGCAGCCCATCCTTCGAGAGCCTCAGGATGAGCGACTGGCGCTCCGGTAGCTGAGCATGACAGTCTCGCGGTCCTCGCGCGGGCGAGCCCAGTCGGCGATGCGCAGCCCGCCAATCCAGACGATGCCGCGCGGCGAGACGAAGAGCGGCAGTGCGTCGCGCCGGTCACGGGACACGTGCGCGTCGACGAAGAAATCCTGCAGTTTCTTCTCCCGAGGCATCCCGGATGGCTGGAACCTGTCTCCCGCCATCCGCCGGCGCACGACCAGCCCGCCGCCGACAGCAGCCGCATCGACGCGAACGTGCGCGGTATCTTCGGCGATCGGCGATTCGCCAGCCGCGACGAGCAAATCGCCGAAGCACGCCTCGCCGGGCACCGGCAGGCACACCTCCCCGTCCGGCAGACGAGACGCCTCGGAGTGGCAACGAAATTCGATCGCGTCCCAGCCGAGCACGACTTGCACGCCACGCGGCAGGTCGATGCGGTCGCCCGTGCGCCCGTCGCGGGCCAGAGTCTCGACGTCCGCGACGTTGCGGGCGCTGAAGCCTTGCCTGTCACCGGCAACGCTCTCGAGCGCAACGCGCACGGCTCGGGCACGTAGCGAGGCCGGCGCCGTGGCGAACCAGGCGCGTGACAGAGACGCGCCGTCATCGTGAACCACGGCCCCCTGCGCCATCTCGTCGAGGTACGACGCATCGTCGCGGACGGCGTCGGCGAGACGGACCAGCGCCTCATCGATGCGCGGGTTGAGGTCGCGCAGCAGCGGCAGCAGCTCGCGCCGCACGCGGTTGCGACGGAAGTCGGCGGAGGCGTTGCTCTCGTCCTGCAGCGGCTCCGCGCCCGCGGCGGCGCAATACGCCAATGTCTCGTCCCGGGTCAGGCAGAGTAGCGGGCGGACGAGACGCAGGCCGGCGCTGCCGGACAGCGGCCAGGCACCGTCGGGCGACATCGCCGCCAGCCCGTCCAGGCCGCTGCCGCGCACAAGGTTGAGCAGGACGGTCTCCGCCTGGTCGGATGCCGTGTGGCCGGTCGCGACCCGTGTCGCGCCGGTTGCGGCGGCGACGCCGGATAGGAATGCGTAACGCTCGCGCCGGGCTGCGTCCTCCAGCGAGAGGTGATCTCTCCGCGCCCGCCCCGTGACGTCGCCGGCGCCCGCGCTGAACGGCAGCGCCATCGACTCCGCCGCCGCAGCAACGAAGGCGCTTTCGGCCACCGAGACGGCATCGCCGCGTAGGCCGTGGTCGAAGTGCGCGACGTGCAACGTGACGTTTCGCCGGCGCGCCAGTTGCGCCAGGATGAGCAGCAGCGCCATCGAGTCCGGCCCGCCAGACACGGCAACGACCAGCGGTCCACCGCCCGGCCACAGCTCGTGGCGGCGCATGAATGCCCCGACCTTTTGCTGCAGACGCCCGCGCAGCCTCTTCGCGGCGTCGTTAGTGCTCATGCAGGCAGTATAGGAGGGCAGTCTTGTCCGGGGTCACCAGGCAACGTGACACCGTACGGTCCGTCGCTCCCCGTCGAAGCGATGTCCGGGGAGATTCTTCGCTCCGCTCAAAATGACAGCGTCGTCGAATAACGGCAGCTCATCCGAACCCCGGCCTTCAGGCCGGGCGCAGCCTCGAACGCGCCTACTCTCCGAAGAGGCGCTGCCACCAGCTCAGCTCCGGCTTCGCGTCGGTGGCTGCACCGCCGGTTGATGGAGCGATGTCGCTTTCAGACGCGGGATCTGGGGTTGGCGTATCGGAGGGCGGCGCCTTGACCACGACGAGCGTTTCGCCCGGCTCTACGAGGCCGAAGACGCGACGCGCCATGAATTCGACGTACTGGTCGGTGCGCAGGTAGTCGCGGATCTGCTGCAGTTCGGACTGTTGTTGCTGCAGCTGGTCCACGTCCTGCCGCAGACGCGATTCGTCTCCCGCCACCTGATAGGAGTGGAGCAGGCTGTGCCCGGCCGTAAACGTGAGATAGGCAGCCGCAACGATCGTCGCGACGAAGATAATCCGCCCTGGCGAGAAAATCGCCAAAAGCCAGCGCAGGTAGCGCAAGGGTCGTATCTCCCCAGACCCGCCGTTGGGAGTCTAGCACAAGCATGATCTGATTAACAAGCTGAACATTTCTTGCCGGCACGGAAAGTTCTAAAATCGTCCTCGTGATGGTCTACGAGACCGACTCTGGAGAACGTCGCTTCCTGCTCAAGGCGATCCGCGAGTCCACCGGCGAACTCTACGGCCAGCTGGCGCGCGTCCGCGAGTCCGACCTCTGCTGGCGTCCGGCGGCACGCGAATGGTGTCTCAAGGAAATCGCCGCCCACCTGCGCGACGCCGAGCAGCTTCATCAGCGCCAAATCGAGATGATCGTCGCCATGGACGAACCTCGGTTGCCCGACGAGCCCATCGACGTGCTGCCCTTCGAGCGCGACTACCGCGACGAGCCGTCTCGAGCACTTCCTCAACGACTACGAAGTAGCGCGCGAGGAGACGGTCTGGATGCTGCGCATGCTGGACGAGGACGAGTGGCAGCGGGGCGGCCTGCATCCCTATCGCGGCCGCGTCACCCTCCTCGACTTGGCGCGCGACATCCACGAGCATGACCTCGACCACCTCTACCAGGCCCGCCGCCTGCGCGAATCCTTACCTCGGCGCTGAACCTACGGGTTCGCCTGTAGCTCCTGGTAGCGCTGGAACGCCTCGCCGTTGTCGCCCCAGACGTTCTGGTTGAAAAGCTGCTTCACCGCTCCAACCGCGGCCGGCGAGGACGCGTGGTCGAGGAAAATCGATTCGAGGCGCCCTTCGCTGACCATATTGCGGGAGTAATCCGAGGCGAGATAGATATCGCGGGCGGCGGCCAGGAACGCGTCGGGGCCAATGGCCTGGCGGATGTTGTAGAGCAGCAGGTCGGCGCCCTCATACAGGCCCTGGGAGGCCAGTCGTTGCGGGATCGCGACGTCGGGATGGCTCTCGGCCGCGGCGCGTCGGCCGTCGATGTAGGCGTCCAGGTTTGCGCCGGTCTGCTGCCAGCCTGCCGGCGGGTCGGCGTCCAGGCGCTCCAGCACCAGGACGGCGTAGATGTCGGCCATGCCCTCGTTGAACCAGGGCGGCCCGACGCTCCAATACGTGTGCGACAGCTCGTGCGCCAGCGTGGCGGCGCTGTTGATGCAGCAGCGGTCGATGCGGATGTACTCGCCGGTGTTGTAGTCGTTGATACCGAAGGCGCCGTTGACCACGGTCATCATCTTCACCGGGTATGGGATGCCGACGACAGCCTCGAGTTGCGGCACGACGGCTTCGAGGACCGACATCTCGTACTGCGCATCCTGGGCGGGCTCGTAGATCAACAGCAGCTCCAGCTCGCCATCGCTCAGCTGCAGCTTCTTGTAGTAGTAGAGCTTGTCGGCGATCGTTGCGTCGCTGATGTAGGCGACGCGCGGGCCGCTGTAGCGCGCGACGAAGGTGACGCTGCGTTCGGCAAACAATGCCTCGTCCCGCGAGAGGCCGTCCTGGAACCAGGGTTGCGTCCTGAACTTGTCGATCAGGTTCGCCTCACTCGTGGCGTAGGTCGCAAATGCCCGGTCGACGTCGCCGATGCCGGGATGCTCCAGCGGTTTGCCGACCGCGAACGGGTCGGTGACGGTTGGGACCGGAATCTTCGTCGGCTCCGGCTTCGAGCCGGACGAGCAGGCGGCAACGAGCAGCGCAAGCGCGAGCAGCGCCGCCAGAAAGCGCGAGACTTCAAATCGAGGACGGCGCGAGACGGGATGTCACGCGTCACGAAGGGATGAGGCGAGGGTCCATAGATCGAGGATACGGAGCCGTCCTGAGGCGGACAACTCCGTATCCATCGCTCACCTGCGCGAGCTTCAGGCGGATACTCCGCCCCTGTCTCGCCCGAACGGGTCGCCGGCCAACGATTCGGTGTGCAGGGCGCACAGCCACCGGCCGCCGTCGCGCCGCCAGACCGATGTATCGAAGGCCGTGAGGGTCAGAGGCTTGCCGTCGACCGTCAACTGCTCCGTGGCCTTGTAGGCGACGATCGCCGTGTCGTCATCCAGCATCTGCACGGTGGGGCTCTCGAAGGCATAGCTTTCGAGGGTCCAGGTTGCGCCGGACAGCATCTGGCCCATGACGGCAGGATCGATCACCGCCGTACCGGAAGCACCGGCCACGACGCACTGCGGCGCCGTCATGGCTGCGGCCACCGCCGCGTCCTTGCTCCTCATGGCCTCCCAGAATGCCTTCTCGAGGCCCATGATCTCATCCGTCAGACTTGCGTTGGCCAAGGCGCTGCTCCGCTCTTGCAGATTCTCAGAGGCCGATCAGCCCGCGACGGCGCTCTTCGCGGCGGCGCGGATGTCGTGGTCGAGCAGCTTGTAGTCCGTCGTCGCCGATCTTGTGCAGGTTGCCCTGGAAGGCAAGGCGCCAGTACTCGCCACGCTTGCGCGTCATCTCCAGCTTCTCGGCATACTCCTTGACGTCGAGGAACTGGTCGGGGTCGAGGATGACGTCGGCGCTTGTCTTGACCCGGAAGGGGTAGTCCTCGTCCGGCTTCTTCTCAGTGCGGAAGACGGGCGTGTGGTCCTCGAAGGACTCGGACTCCACGGTAGCGATGCCGCCGAACTTCATGATGCCGACGAGGTAAAAGATCAGCTTGTCGCCGGGGCGCATCTCGCCCGACTCGCGGCGGCGGCTCTTCTTGAAACCGAACATGTCGAAACCGCGCTCGCGGGCGATCTCCAGGTTCTCGGCGGAACCTACGACGATCCAGTTGGTCATGCTCACACCTCCGGGTTCAGGATAAAGAAAAACGCCCCGTTCGGGGCGCTTTTCGGTTCTACGGGTTGTCTGCCTAGCAGCAGGAGCGGGCCTGGCCGGAGCCGTCAGCCGTCTGGAAGCTCGAGCCGCAGGCGCAAGTCTTCACCGCGTTCGGGTTGAAGATCGTGAAGCCGGACTTCATGAGGTCCTCGACGTAGTCGACTTCGGCGCCGTCCAGCAGCGGGGCGCTTTCCTCATCGACCACCAGGCGCAGGCCCGAGACGTCGATGCTGATGTCGCCCTCTTCCATCGTCCGGGCAATCGCCATGCCGTACTGGTAGCCGGAGCAGCCTCCGCCGACCACGAAAACGCGCAGGGCGCCGTTCTCGATGCCGCGCTCCTCAAGCAGAGCCTTCGCCTTCTCGGCGGCCTTGTCGGTGACGGTGATGATGGATCCAGCAGTTACCATGGTCAGCTCCTTCGTGCGAGCGCTGTAGTTTGCGAAGTACAGGGTTAGTATAACGAACCGAGTCAATTCAGCAAGGGGCGGGGCACGCGCTCCCAACCGCGCCCCGTCTTCGTCATTGCGAGGAGCGCAGGCGACGAAGCAATCCAGGTCGCCGCGTCGTCTCCAGGTGTGACGTTCGTGCCGAAGAAGATTCTTCGCTCCGCTCAGAATGACAACGTCTTCCTGGACATGGAGGCGCGCTCGCAACACCACGCTCATGACTCGTAGCTGAAAGCTCGAAGCTGATTCGCTGACAGCTCGTCGCGTTTGACGCGCTTCGGCGCCGCGCATACGCTCGATGCGAGATGGAGACTGGACGGCGCGTCTACTTCGACCACGCGGCGACGACCGCGCTCGACCCGCGCGTGCTCGAGGCGATGCTGCCCATACTGCAATCGACCTGGGGCAACCCGTCGAGCATCTATTACGAAGGCCGCGAGGCGCGCAAAGCTCTCGACGGCGCCCGTCGCAAGGTCGCCGACGTCCTCGGCGCGCGGCCCAACGATATCGTCTTCACCAGCGGCGGCAGCGAAGCGGACAACGCGGCGATCCGCGGCGCCGCCTTCGCCAGCCAACGGCGCGGCCGCCACATCGTCACGACGGCGATCGAGCATCACGCCGTGCTGCACACGGTCGAGCAGCTAGAGCACGAGGGCTTCGAGGCCACGTACCTGCCCGTCGACGGCGAAGGCTTCGTCGATCCGGACGAGCTGCGCCGCGCCCTGCGGCCGGACACGACCGTCGTCTCCATCATGTGCGCCAACAACGAGGTCGGTACAGTCGAGCCGATCCGGGAACTGGTCAAGGCCGTCAAAGACTTCGACCATCACATCGTTTTCCATACCGACGCCGTGCAGGCCGCCGGAGCCCTCGACCTGAGCGTCGACGGCCTGGGTGTCGATATGCTCTCGCTCAGTGGCCACAAGTTCTACGGCCCCAAGGGCGCTGGCGTGCTCTACGTGCGGCCGCGCACGCCTTTCGTGGCGCAGATCCTGGGCGGCTCGCAGGAGCGCAACCGCCGCGCCGGCACCGAGGACGTGGCGAGCACGGTCGGCATCGCGACGGCACTCGAGCTGGCGACCACGGAAGCTGCCGCCAACACCGCCCGCGTCCGCGAGTTGCGGGACGCGATCTGGGCCGAGCTGCCGGCGCGACTGCCCGGCGTGCGCATCACCGGCGCCACCGACCACGACAAGCGCCTGCCGAACAACTACAGCTGCTGCATCGAGGGCGTCGAGGGCGAGGCGGTGCTGATCCAGCTCGACCTGAACGGCGTGTCGGCCAGCAGCGGCTCCGCCTGCACGACCGGCTCGCTGGAGCCGTCGCACGTGCTGACCGCGATGGGCATCGGCGCCGACACGGCGCGCGGTAGCCTGCGCCTTACGCTGGGCCACGAGAACACCCGCGCCGACGTCGACCTGCTCCTCGATCGCCTGCCGCCCATCGTCGAGAAGCTGCGCCGCCTCGCGCCGGCCCGCGCCTGAGGCCCGTCGACCTTCGAGGATTCTGCAAGCCCAGGGTTTGTTTAATCCCTCCCCGAAGGCCTAGAATCTAGACGTGAACCCGGAAGACCTCTCCCTACCCGTAATCTCGACCAGCGTCGAGCAAGACCTCGAACAGAACCTGCTGCTGGGGACGGTCGACAGCCTGCTCAACTGGGCGCGCAGCTCGTCCCTGTGGCCGGCGATGTTCGGCCTCGCCTGCTGCGCCATCGAGATGATCGCCACGGCGACCTCGCGCTACGACATCTCCCGCTTCGGCGCCGAGATCTTCCGCGCCTCGCCGCGCCAGGCCGACCTCATGATCGTCGCCGGCACCGTGACATGGAAGATGGCGCCGGCCGTGCGCCGCGTCTACCTGCAGATGCCGGAGCCGAAGTGGGTCATCGCCTTCGGTGGCTGCGCGACGATGGGCGGTCCCTTCGCCTTTGGCTACAGCACGGTCCCGGGCGTCAACCTCATCATCCCGGTCGACGTGTACGTGCCGGGCTGTCCGCCGCGCCCCGAGTCGCTGCTCACCGGCTTGATGATGCTGCAGGAGAAGATCAAGTCCAGCGAGCGCGGCGCCCTACCTCGCACCGAGCCCAGCGGCGACTTCAGCCAGTTCTTCCCGGCCGACGACCCGATTCGCCAGGAGCTCGAATCGCTGTTCGCGCCCTTCAGCGGCCCCGTGGAGCACCGCCCCATCGAGTGCGCCTACTGCGGCCGCTTCTACTCGGCCGAGCAGCTCAGCGCCACCGACTGGCGCTGCGAGCAGCCGCTCGACGCTCGCCCCGGCGGTCGCTGCTACTTCCGGTCCTAGCGGACGGCGTTGCCGCGCGCAATGCTCTCGATAGGGGACGCGTAGCAGTAGACCATTCCGACAACCCTCCATTGACCACCGAAGCGTAGATCGAGTGAAGGAGACCAGGGGATGGCTGAAGAGACGAAGGTCGCGAACCCGGGTATACCGCGCTGGTTGGGGCATGTGGCGCTGCGCGTCCGTGACGTGGACGGCGCGGTCGACTTCTATACGAAAGCGCTCGGCCTCAAGCTGAAGGGCCGCGGCGGCCCCATCGCCTTCCTCGGCATCCGCGACGATGCCTCACATGAACTGGCGCTGATGCCTCTGCCCGCGGACGCCCCACCGCCGGACCCGCAGCGCGTCGGTATGTACCACTTCTCCTGGGAGATGGACACCTTCGAAGCGCTCGAAGCGCTGCATCAGCGCCTGCTCGACGTCGGCGCGCGTATCGCCGGCTACAGCCCGGCCACGAACTCGGCCAACGTCATGTTCTTCGACCCCGAGGGCAACGAGGTCGAGGCGATCTGGGAGCCGACCGAAGAGGAGCTGAAGCGCGCCCGCGACGCCAACGGCGGCGAAACGCCGAAGCTGGTCCGCGCGCCGGGGTTCTAGGCCCACCTAGCACCAGGGCTTGAAAGCCAGGGCTCAGACCAGCACCCCGAGCCTCGGCCTTCAGGCCGAGGTGCAGGAACACTCAGTACTTAAACCACACGCGACCGAGGACATCCCGGCTCGTCACGGGGGCGAGCTGGCGGCTGTCCGTGCTCTCGTCCAGGTTGTCGCCGAGCAGGAACCATTCGTCCGGCCCAAGGACGTGATCGACGCCCCTGACCTGCACCCGGGCGCCGGGCCCCGCCGCGATGCGTTTGAGGTCGAGACGCCTTTCGGCGCCGGCCTGACGCACGACGATCACGTCACCGACGCGTAGCGGCCGCCAGAGCCGGCTGACCGACTCGGCGACGACGCGGTCGCCGGGCGCATAAGCGCGCAGCATGCTACGGCCCTCAACGCGGTAGCGTCGCAGTGAGCGGCCCGCGAACGCGCCCGTTGCCGCCAGAAGCAGCGCCAGGAGGCCCAGTAGTCGTCTCATCGGCGCTTCAGATTGAAAAGAGACCGGGCTCATGGCCCGGTCTCTTGCTCGAATGACAGTTGTCGGGCGGTCTCACAACGCGGTCCACTCCTGGGAAGCGCCCCACGCGGCTCGCCGCCATGCTAATGGACTAGCGGTTGTCGACGTAGACGAGCTCGCCGCCGACGGCCTGGTTGGAGCCGGCCTTGCGGGTCGGGACGCCCTTCGTGTCCCAGAAGATCTCGGCGATGCGGTTCGTTGCAGCCAGCAGATCTTCGGCTGCCGCCAGGTCGTGCGTCTGCTTGTTGCGAGAGGCGAGCTTGGCCGCGTTCCAGAAGGTGGTGTGGAGGTCCGGGTACTTCTCCAGGTGCTCCGGCCGGAAGTAGTCGTGCCAGAGGATGTCCATTTCCTTCTTGCAAATCTCGGCGTGCTCTTCCTTCACCTGCACGTAGCGGGCGAACGAGTTGCCGTACGCGTCCATAGCTGCCTTGTCCTGGCTCGGCATCTCCAGGTTGTTCATGAGCTGGTTCATCCGGACGACGGTCAGCGCCGCGATCTGTGCGGCGTGAGGGTCGTAGATACCGCAGGGAATGTCGCAGTGCGCGGAAACGCTTTCGGGCTCGGCCACTCGATCGAAGAGCCGGAGCATTGGGCTGACGAAGCGGTTCATCTCTCCTCCTTCATAAACACACTTGGATCACTCTTATTGGACCAAAGCTACAGCCCGATGATACCCCCAAGCCCCACGAGAGGAAAACGGCTCTCCGAAGCGGCAGCAGGAACGAAACGCCGTGCTAGAATGCGTCCAGTCCGCCAACCCGGCGCTGAGCTGAGAGGTGTAGATCTGACACCGGTGCAAAAGGCAGTCATTCTCGCTGCCGGTTATGGAACGCGTCTCCTCCCTGCCACGAAATCCCAGCCCAAGGAAATGCTGCCGCTGGTGGACCGCCCGATCATCCACTACGCGGTTGCAGAGGCCGTCAACTCCGGCATCGAGCAGATCATCATCGTCACCGCCATCGGCAAGCGCGCTGTCGAAGACTACTTCGACCGCTCCCGCGACATCGAGTATCTCCTCGACAGCAAGGGCGACACCGCCAAGGCGGAGGAGATGCGCAGCATCTCGCGCATGGCCAACTTCGCCTACGTGCGCCAGGGCGAAGCCAAGGGCCTCGGCGACGCCGTGCTGACCGCCCGTCATCTGGTAGACGACGAGCCGTTCGTCCTCATCCTGCCCGACGACGTCATGGTCGGCGAGCCGCCGGCTACGAAGCAGCTTATCGAGACCTTCCAGCAGCACCACGCCAGCGTCGTCTGCGTCGAGGAGGTGCCCGAGAGTCAGATTTCCAGCTACGGCATCGTCGACGGCGACCCGGTGGACGACCGCGTCACCCGTCTGCGCCGCCTGATCGAGAAGCCGCCCGTTGGCAGCGTCGACAGCCGCCAGGCGATCATCGGGCGCTACCTGTTCACACCGGCGATATTCGGCGAGATCGAGCGCACGGAGCCCGGCTACGGCGGCGAGATCCAGATCACGGACGCCATGCAGCGCCTGGCCGACGGCGAAGGGATGTACTCGCTGCGCTTCCATGGCGAGCGCTACGACACGGGTCGCCCGCTGGAGCTGCTTACCGCTTCGATCGCCATGGGGCTGAAGCGCCCGGACATCGCGCCCGGGCTGCGGCGTTACCTGCGCAGCGTGGATCTAGGCGAAGAATAGTGCGCATCCTCTCGCTCGGCTGTCCAATCCCCAACCCGCTGGTCGACAACTACGACTGGGCCAGCGCACCCGCCTTCTACGACTACGACGCGGTCATCGTCGATCCGGGCATCGCGGTCTCGCAGCTCGTGCTCGGCATCGTCGACAACGGCACCGCCTACACCACCCACAACGACGAGCCGGTGCTCGACGGACCGACCACGGACACATCTGTCGGTCTGGCGGACCTGCTGCGTCAGCGGCGCGCCGAGATGCAGCGCTTCCTGGCGGGAGGCGGCCTCGTCGTCTGCATGGCGTATCCCGACGTCCCGCACCCGCGCGTCGCCGGCTTCACAGGCTGCCACCGCTACTACTGGCTGCCGGCGCCACCGGACCGCGACTACGGCCCGAAGTACCTGCTGCCGGCCGCCGGACGCCACGTCTCGCCCAGCGACTACGAGCATCCCTTCGCGGATTACCTGGACACGATGCGCGACAACGTCCGCTATCGCGCCACGCTGGCCGAAGGCGCCGAAGGCCTCAGCGAAACGCTGAAGGTGATCGGCCGCAGTCCGGGTGGCGCTGCCATCGCTGCCGAGATCGAGACCGGCGGGGGGCGCCTCATCTTCCTGCCCGCGCTACCGGGCAACCTCACGCACAGCGAGCGCTCTCGCATCGGCGAAAACCTGATCGACGCGATCCGCGATACTCTGCTGACCGACGCGGAGGAAGGGCCGCCGGACTGGCTGGAAGAGTTCAAGCTGCCCGGACTGGTCGAGGCTCAGCGCCGCCTTGAGCAGGCAGAAGACCGGTTTGACGAAGCTGAGCAGGAACTAACCGAAGCACGAAACGAGTACCTTTCCGCCGAGCGTTACCGCCGTCTGCTCTGGCAGGAAGGCAAGTACGGCCTCGACCTGCCGGTGCGCGACGCGCTGGAGCTGCTCGGCTTCCGCAACGCTGCCAGCGTGGACGAGCCCGCCTACTTCCTCTACAGCGGCGACCCGCTGCTGGTCGAAATCGAAGGCAGTGCCGGCCCCGTCGGCATGAACCCGCACTACCGCCTGCGTGAGCGCATCGAGCACCGCATCGCCGCAGGTACGAACCGAGGTCAGGGCCTCATCATCGTCAACGGCCAGCGCGAGCTGCCGCCGGCCGAGCGCACCGAGCAGTTCGAGGACGCCCTGCGCGTCGCATCCGAGAGCATGCGCTATTGCGTACTGCGCGCCACTGACCTGTTCGACGCTGTGCGCCAGCAGATCGAGGGCGATTTCGACAAGGCGGCCTTCTGCCGCCAGATCATGGAAACAGAGGGCGTTCTCACGCTCGAATCGAAACCAGAAACCGAAGCATCCCCTGCCTCACCACAGCAGGCCCAACCGCTAGGAGAACGAGACGAATGACTGAAGCGAACCGCAAGGGGACCGGCCAGGGCTGGGCGCTGATCCTGGGCGCGTCCAGCGGCTTTGGCGGCGCAACCGCCGTCGAGCTGGCCCGCAACGGCTTCGACATCTTCGGCGTTCATCTCGACCTGCGCGCCACGCTGCCGAACGCGCAGGAGGTCATCGGGGCGATCGAGAAGGAGGGGCGCCAGGCCGTCTACTTCAACGTCAACGCCGCCGACGCCGCCAAGCGCGCCGACGTCGTCGAGCAGATAGTCAAGAAGACGGACGAGACCGGCTCGTTCGTACGCGTCCTCATGCACTCGCTCGCCTTCGGGGCGCTGCAGCCCGTCATCGCCGAGGACCCGAAGCAGGCGTTGAGCCAGCGTCAGATGGAAATGACGTTGGACGTCATGGCCAACAGCCTGATCTACTGGGCTCAGGACCTCGCCGGGCACAACTTGCTGCGCCGCGGCAGCCGTATCTTCGCCATGACGAGCTCCGGCTCCACGCGCGTCATTCGCAGCTACGGCGCCGTCTCGGCCGCCAAGGCCGCGCTGGAAGCGCACATCCGCCAGCTCGCCTACGAGCTCGCACCGCTCGGCGTCACAGCCAATGCAATCCGCGCCGGAGTCACGGACACGCCGGCCCTGCGCCGCATCCCGGAAGGCGTTGCGTTGCTGGAGCGCGCGGCGCAGTTCAACCCTAGCGGCCGCTCGACCACACCCCAAGACGTGGCGCAGACGATCGCCGCCCTCACGGACGAGCGCACCTACTGGCTGACCGGCAACGTGATCGGCGTCGACGGCGGCGAGGAGATCACGGTCTAACACGGCCGCACCCGGCGTCGATAGCCTCCACAACTACCAGAAAAAGATGCCATCGTTCCAAAGGGAGCGTGTAAGCGCGAGACGCGCCATACTGGATTCGTACATGAGTGAAGCCTGGGCTACGCTGCGCTGGTTCGTCGCGCTCTGGATCTCTCGCGCTGGCGTGCTGGTCGGCCGGTTCCTGCCCGTTCGTCCCGTCTACTGGCTCGCCAATCCCTTCGCCGACGTCTGCTACCGCATCATGACCCGCCACCGTCAGGGGCTGCTCGCCAACCTGGCGCCCGTCGTCGGCGAGGAGCAGGCCGAAGCAGCTGCGCGGCGCGTCTTTCGCAACTTCGCCCGCTACGTCATCGACTTCTACCAGATACCGGCCCGCGGCAAAGAGGCCCTCTGCCGCCGTATCGACTTCCACCAGTGGCGCGCGCTCGACGACGCGCTGGATTCGGGCAACGGCACCATCTTCGTGACCCTGCACCTGGGCCAGGCCGAGCTCGGCGCCGGCGCCCTCACCGCCTACGACCACCCGGTTAACGTCATCGCCGAACCGCTGACCTACGGCCCCATGAACGAGTTCATCCAGGACCTGCGCCGTCGCCTGGGCATGACCATCATCCCGGCCAAGTCGGCCAAGCCCGGCGTCCTGCGCTGCCTCAACCGGGGCGAGGTACTCGGCCTCATGTTCGACGCGGTCGAGCCCGGCGAGGGCCTCATGGTGGACTTCTTTGGCCGCGCCGCCGAGTTCTCCGGCACGCCGGCCCGCATCGCGGCTCGCACCGGCGCCCGCGTTCTGCCCGCAGTCGTGGCGCGCGACCCGCAGGACCCGACGCGCCTGCTGCCCATCATCGACTTCGACCTCGACTTCGAGCCTTCGGGCGACGCGGATGAGGACGCTCGCTCCCTGACGCAGGCGATTGCGGCGTCGTTCGAGAAGATGGTGCAACGCTTCCCCGACCAGTGGTTTGCGTTCCGGCCGGTCTGGCGCGAAACTTCAGCAGCGATGAATCAGGAACACGGGACGCGGCTGTGGATGCAATGGTCGTTGCGCCTGGCGGCCAAGACCGGCGCCTATCTGCCCCGACCCGTCTCCTACCTGATGGCGCGCCTCGGCGGCGACCTCGCCTTCCGGTTCCGCCATGCCACGCGTGCCGACGTCGAAGACAATCTGCGCCACGTGCTGGGGCCGACCGCCTCCGAGCACAAGGTTACGCGCCAGTCGCGCGAGGTGTTTCGCAACGTGGCGCGATATTATGTCGACTTGATTCGCCTGCCACAGACGACACCACAGCAGCTCATCGAGCGCGACGTCCACATCACCGGCCTGGAGAAGATCCTCGAAGCGACTGCACAGGGCCGAGGTGTCGTCGTCGCCACGGCGCACTTCGGCAATCCGGAGATCGGCGTGCAGGCCGGCGCGGTGCTGGGTCTCAACCTCATGGTGCTCGCGGAGCCGCTCAACCCACCGTCCTTCTCGCGCCTGATGAAGCACCTGCGCACCTTCTACGGCGCCCGCTATGAGGACGTGAGCTTCCGTACCGTCGCGGCCGCCATCGATCACCTCAAGCACGGCGGCGTGCTGGCCATCACCTGCGACCGCGACATCCAGGGCGCCGGCGTGCCGCTCGAGTTCTTCGGCCAGGTCACCCGCCTGCCGCTGGGCGCCGTCGAGTTCGCCTCGCGCACGGGCGCCGCGCTCATCCCGGGCTTCACGCAGCGCCGCGGAAGCAGCTTTGAGGTCGTCTTCGAGGACGAGGTGCCGCTGGTGAAGACAGACCATGCCAAGCAGGACGCCCTTACCAATGCCGAGACCCTGCTGCGACGCGCCGAGGAGTGGATTCGCCGCGACCCTGGCCAGTGGATGGTACTGGAGCGCATCTGGCGGCCGGTGGACCAGCACGACGAGCCTGCCGAAGCCGCCGCGATCATCAAGACGCCCCTGACGGCGCAGCCAGAGTCGCCTGTCACGGACGGCCACCACGACGAGAGCCAGGAGCCGGCCCGCGCCGGGGTAGAATAAGCCTGCGCGGCGATGGGCAAAGCTGACCTTCACATCCACACTCGCGAAGGCGACGGTCTCGATGCCGTACAGACCATCCTCGACCACGTCGAAGCACAGGGCGACCTCGACGTCATTGCCATCACCGAGCACGACAACCTCGACGTCGCCCTGCGTGCCCGCGATGCCTGGGCGCGTCGCAGCCACCACTTCGACTTCGTGCCCGGCGTCGAGATCACGACGCTGGAAGGGCACCTCGTCGCGCTTTACGTCGAGAAGCCCATCGCCAGCCTGCAGCGCGTCGAGGCCACCATCGAGGCAGTGCACTCGCAGGGAGGAATCTGCTTCATTCCCCACCCGGCAAGCTGGCTGACGCGCAGCATTGGCCCCGGCACGCTGAAGCGCGTCTGCTCCGACGCAGGCCTCTGGTTCGACGGCATCGAGACGGCGAACGCCGGCCCGGCGTCGCGCTTTTACCTGGACAAGGCGCGCCGGCTGGCAGCGGAGCACGGCATCGCCGGTGTCGGCGCCTCGGACGCGCATTTCGTCCAGGCCATCGGCAGCGCCTACACCGAGTTCGAGGGCAGCAAGGCCGCCGATCTACGCAAGGCCTTCGCTGACGGCACCGTGCGCGGCAGTCAGCGCGCCTACCCGCGCCTGCGCGACGTGGGCCTGGCACGCACGCTAAGCCTGCCGATCGCGGGCCTGCGCGCCACGCCGAAAGCGCTCGGCTGGCGCCGCACGACCTGGAGCTTCGTCAGCAGGTATTTCGCGTGAAGATCGCCCTCGTCTCGCCCTACGACCTGGCCGTGCCAGGCGGCGTGAACTCCCATATCCACCACCTTGCCGACAACTTCAAGCTGCTCGGCCACGACGTGCGTCTCATCGCCCCATCGTCTGACGTGCGCAACCTGCGCGAGGACGCCATCGTCATCGGCCATCCCCGTCAGATCCCGGCCGGCGGGTCGATCGCGCGCATGTCCGTGTCGCCGCGCCTGGCGCGACCGGTGAAGCAGGTGCTGGCGGAGGAGAAGTTCGACGTCGTGCACGTGCACGAGCCGCTGGTCAGCTTCCTGCCGATCCAGTTCCTGCGCTTCTCCAACGCCGTCAACGTCGGCACCTTCCACGCAGCACGCGACAGCGGCGCCCACCTCTACACGTACACACGACGTTTGTTGAAGTACGCGTTCCACCGCCTCGACGGCAAGATCGCCGTCTCGCAGGCGGCGGCGAGCCTGATCGCGCCGCACTTCCCCGGCTACTACAACATCATCCCCAACGGCGTCGACGTCGAACGCTTCGCGGCGCCGTCCGAGCCTCTGCCCGAGCTGGACGACGGTATGCTCAACGTCCTCTTCGTCGGCCGCCTCGAGAAGCGCAAAGGCCTGCGTTACTTGCTGCGCGCTTTCGCCCAGATGAAGTCGGCTCGGCCGGATGCGCGTCTCGTCATCGTCGGCGGCTACGACGAGCGCCAGAAGCGGGGCTACCAGCGCTGGGTAGACGAGACAGGCCTGCGCGACGTCGTCTTCACCGGCTTCGCGCCGCTCGAGAAGCTGCCGCGCTATCATCACTCCAGCCACATCTTCTGCGCGCCCAACACCGGCAACGAGAGCCAGGGCATCATCTTGCTGGAGGCGATGGCGGCCGGCCTGCCGGTAGTCGCGACCAACATCGAGGGCTTCGCGGGCGTGATCACCCACGGTGTCGAGGGGCTGCTCGTGCGGCCGAAGGACAGCGATGCGCTGACCGAAGCGCTGCTCGACCTGGCCCGCAACGTGGGGATGAGGCGGGAGATGGGGGCCAAGGGTAGCGAACGCGCCCAGCACTTCAGCTGGGAACGCGTCTCGCAGCGGGTGCTGTCGTACTACGAGCGCCTGGCCTACGAGAAAGGCAACCTCATTCCCGCTGCAGACGAAAAGGTGGAGGCCTGACCGTGTTCACGATGCCGCGAGCGCTGCCGCGCCAGGTGACCAGCCCCGTCGTCGCCGTGCTGGCCCGCCTGGGCGTGACGCCGAACATGCTGACGGTCGCGCAGCTGCTGGGCGGCATCGGAGCCGCCGCGCTGATCGCTTCGGGCGAGCTGTTGTGGGGCGGTATCGCCGTGCTGGCCTCGGCGGCTCTGGACGCCTTCGACGGCAGCCTGGCACGCGCGACCGGCCGCGTCACCCGTTTCGGCGGCGTCTTCGATTCGACCATCGACCGGCTGTTCGAGGGCGCCGTCCTCGGCGGGGTGCTGTACTACTACCTCGACCGCGCCGACAAGCTGCCGTGCATGCTGGTGTTCACGGCGATGGTGGGCTCGATCTGCGTCAGCTACGTGCGCGCCCGAGCCGAAGCGGAAGGCATCCAGATTTACGACGGCATCTTCACGCGCGTCGTGCGCATCCTCCTGCTCTCGGCTGGACTCGTGTTTGGCGGCCTCGTCGTTGTACTCTGGGTGCTGGCCGTGATGACCCTGCTGACTACCTTCCACCGCCTGTTCGCGGTCTGGAGCCGCCTGCGCACCGCCGGTCCAAAGGACTCGACCTCGTGATTCCGGCGCCGGACCAGGAGCGCATCCGCCAGCGCTTCCGCCAGGACCTCACAAGCCGGCTGCGCCTCGACCTCTTCTGGCAGCGCCCGTCACCGCTGACGCTGCCCGGCCAGCAGCCCTGCGAGTTCTGCGAGGACGCCCACATGCTGGTCCAGGAACTCGCCGTGCTCAGCGACCGCATCGCCCTGACGGTGCACGAGCTGCGAGACGCCCCGGCGGAGGCCGCCGAGCTCGGCGTCGACAAGGTGCCGGCACTCGTGATCCGCGGCAAGACGAACCGGCCGCTGCGTTTCTTCGGCATGCCCACGGGCACCCAGTTCGTCCCGTTCATCGAGACACTTATCGAGGCGTCGAAGGGCGCCGGCAGCCTGCTGCCCGAGACGCAGCGTCTGCTGCGCCGCATACGCTCCGAGGTACGACTGCAGGTGTTTGTCGTGCCGTCCTGCCTCAACTCGCCCGACGTCGCGTTCGCCGCCTTCCGCTTCGCGCTGCACAACGTGAAGATCAAGGTCGACGTCATCGAGGCGACCGAGTTCCCCTCCCTGGTTCAGCGATACGACGTGCGCGCCACCCCAACCATCGTGATCAATGACCGCCCCATCCTGGCGGGCGCGATGCCGGAGGCGCAGCTCGCCGAGCTCGTCGCCGGCGTCGTCGAGAACAAGCCCCTGCCTGCCGCCCTCGCCGGAATACCTGCAACGCCGCTAGCCGCCGCGACACAGACGCAGGAGCGCCGCGAGTCCTACACGACGACGAGCAGCGGCCTGATCATTCCGGGATAGCTGATGGAAGCAAGCACCGCTGTAACCCGCCCGTCCAGCGCGATCATCGCCTGGTTTATACAGCTCTTCGAGACCGACTTCGCTCAGTCGAGAGCGTTCGCACCCCTTGCCTTCCTCTTCATCGCGCTGCGCATCCCGTTCCTCAACTTCGGCTACGGCACCGACCCGGACGCGTGGCGCGTCGCCCTGACGGCGCATCACCTGCTCGATACCGGCAGCTACTTCCCGTCCCGCCTGCCCGCCAACCCGCTGCACGAGTTCGTGATCACGCTGTTCATCCCGGGCGGCTGGATCGCCACCAACCTGGCGACGGCGCTGGCCTCGCTCGTCGGCGTCTGGGTTTTCGCGCGCATCGTGCAGTTCCACCGGCTGCAGTACCCGGGGCTCGTCGTGATCGGCTTCGCGTTCACGCCGCTGCTCTTCATCAACAGCGTCGCGACCATGGACTACATGTGGACGCTGACCTTGCTGCTCGGCTCCTACTACAGCGGCCTGAAGGACCGGCCGCTGCTGGCCGGCCTCCTGCTCGGCGCGGCCGTCGGATTCCGCCTGCAGAGCGTTATCTTCTGGCCGCCGATGGTGTATCTCCTCTGGAAACAGATGGGTTGGCGCCCAATCGTGCCGTTTTCGCTGGCCGCCGGCGGCGTGTCGGCGCTGGGCTACGCGCCGGTGCTGGCGGTGTACGGCCTGCACTTCCTCAACTACTTCGACGCCTCGGTCGGCTGGCGCGACGTGCTGCGCCTGCTGAGTAAGGAGTCGCTCGGCGTCATCGGCTGCCTGGCCGTGCTGGCCGGCGCCGCGCTCTCGCTCTCACGCCTCAAGCAGCTGCCCCGCGATCGTCCTGCACGACCACCACGTGGCGGTGTGGTGCGCGGTCATCTTCGTCTACTTCGCCACGTTCTCGCGCCTGCCGCACGAGATCGCCTACCTGATCCCCGTGTTCCCCTTCGGCATGCTGATCATGGCGCGCTACTTCAAGCCCATCGCCCTCGTGATCGCCGTTGCGGGCATCCTGTTCGCAGGCGTGATCGACGTGACGACCGCCTCGGACGCCGTCGACCTCTCGGCGTTACGCACGGCCAGCATCGGCCGCGGCCTCATCTTCTCGAACGTGCAGACGATGGACCAGCAGCACGAGTTCGTGAACGAAATCCTGAATGACAACGTGCCCGATCACTCCGTCGTGCTGTCAGGCTTCATCTTCCCGCAGCTGGCCATACGCGGCCGCGACCACCTCAAGGACGAGATCCTGCAGAAGGACTACGGCGCCATCAGCATGCTCTCGGACCGCGGCGAAGCAGTCGATACGCAGCACGACATTCGCTACGTCTGGCTCCTGACCTACGACACGTTCAGCGCCCTTCGTGACCAGGGCTACAGCTTCTTCATGGTTCCGGACGCGATCGGCGGCACAGCGGCGCTGTACGATTACCGGCCGATGCTCTTCGGCGCGACGTTCCTGGAACTACAGCAGAAGGCGCCGACGACGGGCAAGGGCACGGCAGACACCCATCGCTAGGCCACTGCGTGGCGGCGTTACCGCGCGTAGGCGTCTTCGACGGCGAAGCGACTGAAGACCGGCCGCCGACTGTCTCCGAAACCCGTGACGTTTAGGCAGCAGGCGAGCGCGAGCGGCGCCTGAGCAGGACGAAGCCGCCGCCCGCCAGCACGATGACGATGAGCGCTACGCCTGCGGCAATCGGCAAGGCGGACGAGCCGCCACCGCTATCGGTCGATGTGGCAGCGGAGTTGTTGACGCGAGGCGTGGCCGTGGCGACCGGGGCGGCCGAGATCGATTGCGGGGCGCCCAGCGGCACCAGGGTGGGGATTTCCTGGGCTCCACTCTGCCTGCTGCTCGTCGTGTCCTCGATGGGCTTGAGGCCGAGGCTCTGGCGCCATTGATTCTGCCAGTCGTTGAGGCCGAAGCCGTACGCTTGCTGCAAGGCGTCTTCGATCAGGTTGTTGCGCAGCGCCTTGATGAACGCCGCGAACTTCTCGTCCCCGTAGGTATCGATCAGATAACCCACGAGCGATCCGGCTTCGCCGTACCAGAGGTTCACCGTGTTGCCACTGTCGCGGAGCGAAGGCGTCAGGCTCGTGATGGGCAGCAGGTGGTCGGTACGCACAGCGTCATCCAGAGCACCCCCATAGGCAGCCCCCGGCGAACCCTGGGCATAGACAGATATCCCCTCGTTGAGCCAGAGAGGCATATCGTAGCGCACGTAATCGTCACCGACGGGTTGGTCAGAACGCATTGCCCGCGCCGTCACCAGGTGCGTCACTTCGTGCTGCAAGGTTGCCTTGACGTCCTCGAAGCCGCGTGCCACGAGAGCGGTGTCGGAAATCTCGACCTCACCGCCAATGACGCCCTGGCCGAAGTTACTGACCGCCGCCTGCAAGTCCTGCGGGCTGGCGTAGACCCACACCTTGATAGGGAACTCAAAGCTCGTCCCTTCGATCTTCGAAAACTTGTCGAGCGTGCTCGAAGCGGCATCGAGCAGCTGCTGATTAGAGCTTGCGCTTCCGCTGTAGTAGTACAGCGTTGCCTGGTCATTCTTGATCGACTGCCACTGGAAACGGTTGTCTTGGTAAACGACGTCCTGCTCTTCCGACGTGATCTGGTTGCCGTTTGCATCGCTGATTTCCCAGGAGAAACGGACATCCTCACCGGGCACGAGCTTGGAGCCAGCTCCAACGTCGTAGGTGCAACTGATGACGCGGCCCGTCGTGCAGAGACCATTGGCTGTTGAACGCGGGCCGTCCGGCAGAATGCGGAAGTGCAGTCGCACCGCCGTAATGTCGGCAGTGCTGGAGGCCGACAGGGTTACTCGTATGCCGTTCGGGAACTGGTTCTGCGCTCCCTGATCGGTCACCTGGATGCCGTCCGCGACCGCAGGTGAGCCGATGAGCAGACCGCCGAAGAGCAGGAGGCTCAGGGCCAGAGCTACGGTCAGGAATCGTCTCACGCTTCGCTCCCTATCGTCGATCTAAGATACGCCAGCATGAACTCGTCGAGATCACCGTCCAGGACGGCGTTCGCGTTCGATGTCTCGTAGTTCGTGCGGTGGTCTTTCACCATGCGATAGGGCTGCAGCACGTAGCTGCGGATCTGGTTGCCCCATCCCATCTCGACGTGCTCGCCCTTGAGCTTCGCCTGCTCCTCCGCTCGCCGCTCGACTTCCTTCTCGAGCAGGCGCGCTTCCAGCACACGCAGCGCTGACTCCTTGTTGCGCCCCTGCGAGCGCTCGTTCTGGCACGTCACGACGATGCCGGTCGGGATGTGCGTGATACGCACCGCCGTCGCCACCTTCTGCACGTTCTGGCCGCCGTGACCGGAGGAGTGGTAGATGTCGATGCGCACGTCCTCCGGGTTGATGCTCACCTCGATGCCTTCTTCCGCCTCCGGCATCACCTCGACCAGCGCGAACGACGTATGACGAGCGTGCGACGCATCGAAGGGCGACAAGCGCACGAGACGGTGCACACCGCGTTCGCTCCTCAGGTAGCCGTAGGCGTTGCGGCCCTGCACCTCCACCGTCACGCTCTTGATGCCGGCCTCTTCACCCATCGTCGAGTCCAGCACCTCGGTCGTGAAGTTGTGCGCCTCGCACCAGCGCAGGTACATACGCAGCAGCATCTCCGCCCAGTCCTGCGATTCGGTGCCGCCGGCGCCGGCGTGGATCGCCAGGACGGCGTTGCGAGTGTCGTACGGACCGCTGAAGGCGAGCTGGTGCTCGATCTTCTGCAATACCGCTTCGATCGCGTCGGCCTCGCTGCCGACCTGCGCGATCATCTCGTCGTCCGAGTCGGCCTGGGCCAGCTCGAGCAGCTCAGTCGCGTCGGTGACGCGCCGCTCCAGCGTCTGCCACGTGTCGATGGTCTCGTTCAAGGACGCGAGACGGCGCATGGCCGACTGCGCCGTCGACTGGTCGTTCCAGAAGTCGGGCGCCTGGGACTGCGTTTCGAGGTTGCGGGCTTCGGTCTCTAGGTGAGCGATGTCAAAGACGCACCATCGCGTCTGAGATGCGGGCGGCGAGATTGGGAAGGAGCTCTTGCGGTTCCACGGCGGGCCTTTCGTTTTGAAAACTGCGTAGAAGCCATTGTAGCAAGGCGAGTGGCCTACAACCGAGATGCCCCTAAGAGGGCCCGATGCTATGATCCGCTGCGGCTTGCATCCAATCCTTAGACCACGGCTACTTCTCCTCATCCTGGCGCTGTTTGGCCTCACTGCCTGCGGGGTCCGCTTCGTCGACTCCTTCAACGGCACCGAGCTGTTTCGCAAGCTCGAGCTGACGGGCGACTTTCTGCCCGGCAAGCCGCTCACCGTGACGGTCACGGTCACGCAGGCCTACCCGTTGCCGGTCGAAGTTGCCTGCATGTACGAGGACAGCAGCGACCTTACGAAGGACCAGAAGAAGATCGTCTTCCCGGAGCGGGCCACGACCGTCGGCACGGTGACCCTGCCGGCCTCGCCGGGGACCGCGCCCGGCGACAAGAAAAAGGTCGAGCCGCAGGAATATAGCTTCGAGTTCACGGTTGACCAGCCGGGCGACTACTTCATCGCCTGCCTGACGCCGGCCGCCACGGAGAACGGCATCGGCACGAGCTTCACAGTCGACAAGCCGTGACGATGGCTGCCAGACGCTTTGGTTTGACCCAGGCAGGCGCCGCTGACATGATCAGGCCAACAATTTGAGCGTCGAATCGCTACCCTACACGCTGCTTCTGCTGCTCGGCCAGTACACCGCCGGCGTCGCCGCCCTCGTGGTCTACGCCGAGCTACGCGGTACCTTCGAGTCCGGTTTCATCCGCGTCTGCAGCTGGATGATTGTGGCCGGCGCCGTGATGCTGGCCCTGACCACCCTGTTCATCCACCCTGTGAGCGAGGTCGGCGGTTACACGCTTGATTCCGACCTTATGCAGCCGATCCGCGGCGTTAGTCTGGCGCTGATGCTGTTCAGCTTCGTCTACCTCTACTTCGTGCGAAACCCGGAGGAGCAGTTCCTCACGCACACCGCCGGCGCCACGATGACCGGCCTCGGCGCCATCAACCTCATCCTGATGGCCTTCCTCGTGCGTGACCCAACCTGGAGCGTCGCGGGGCCGCTGCTCACAATGTTCGCCGGCGCCGCCACCATCGGCGCCTCGATGGTGGCGATGATCTGGGGCCACTGGTACCTGGTGAACCCGCGGCTGCCCGAGGGACCGTTGAACGAGCTCACCCTGATCACGCTCGGCGCCGTGCTATTCGCCGCCCTGACGACCGCGATCAACGCTATCGTGCCCGTCGGCTCGCACTTTGAATCGGACGCGCTCTTGGCCGTCTCGCTGCCGCAGAACCCGGCGTTCTGGCTACGCGTCGGCCTTGGCCTCGCCTTCCCGGCCGCGCTGGCCTACATGGCGTTTCGGTCCAGCACGGAGCGCTCGATGATGTCGGCGACAGGGCTGCTCTACATCGCGGTCGGCGCCATCCTTGCGGGCGAGGCGGTCGGCCGCGGCCTGCTGTTCGTCACCGGGGCCGCTGTTTGATGGGTACAGAGCGTTAGAACCCCTCACCCTTGACCCTCTCCCCGAGGGAGAGGGAACTTCACCGTCGAAACGAGCGATGAAAAAGCCCCGGCTTTCAAGCCGGGGTACGCTGCCTTGCTCCCCGGCCTCCTGGCCGGGCTTTTGCCTGACGATGTTGCGTCTACTCGCTGGGAACGCCGAGAGCGCGGGCTGATTCAGCGATCTGGCGGGCTTGCTCACCGGTGGCGCGAAAAAGGATCGCGGTTGCTTCGGCGAGCACCTTGCCGTCGGCATCGACCAGCGTCGCGTCGGCGTCCAGGGTGCGGCCACGATCGCGCGTGATGCGGCCGCGCACGATCAGTGGTTCGCCGGCCGGGACGGGGCCGCGAAAGCGCAGCTCCATCTTGCCGGTCAGGGCCCAGATGCGATTGCCGTACGTCGCCCAACCCATCGCTTCGTCGAGCAGCGTCGTAACGAGGCCGCCGTGCACGTAGCCCGGGTAGCCCTGGTGCTCCGGTCGCGCCACGAACGGCGCCTGGGCGGAGCCGTCCGGCAGCATCTCGAACTGCAGGTGCAGGCCCAGCGGGTTGAGATCGCCGCAGGCGTAGCACCAGCGCGCCAGGTCGGGGCGGTCTTCGGGGTTCGGCGCTTCGGGATCGCTCATGCGGACACCTCGGCGTTTCCAGAGATCAGGACTTCGTCCTTCTGATTGACGCACTCGACGGCGTAGCGTTGGCGGCCGTCTTTACCGCCATCGACCGCCTTGGCACGGGCCGTGACCGTGTCGCCGGGCCGGGCCGGCGCGCGGAAGCGCACGTCGAGGCTGCCGGCCGCGAGCCATGTCTTGCCGAAGGCCGCCGTCATCATCTCCGACATCACGGCCAGCACTAGCATGCCGTGCGCGATCGTACCGCCCATCTGCGTCGTACGGGCGAAGGCCTCGTCGATGTGGATCGGGTTGTGGTCGCCGCTGGCCTCGGCGTAGCGGTTGAGCATCTCCTGCGTCAGTGGACGCACGACGGGCCTGACGTCGACGGGGCTCATGTGGCGCCTCCCGGCGACATCACGGTGGCACGCGCCATCAGGGCCGGCGTGCCGTCGTGCAGCACCTCGGACTCGATGACGGAGACGACGAAACCGGCTCGCAGCGAGCGCTGCACCAGCGTGGCGCGGCACTCGACTTCGGCGCCGGCGGGCACAGGCTTGAGGAAGCTGACGGACTCGTTTATGTGAAGGCTCCCGTCTGGCAGACGCACGCTTTCGAGCAACACGCCGAGGGCGAACGCAGCCAGCGCGAGCGGCGGCACGAGGCCGTTTTCGTCGTACAACGGCAGCACGTCACCCACGGCGTCGCGATAGGCACGGGCGCGCTCGGCGTCGACCGTGAAGGTTACGGTTTCGAAGGAGTGGCCGGCGGAGAAATCGGTGAGGGCAGTGGTCACGCCTGGCTAATGGGCTCGTTCATGTAGGAGCGGCCCCACTGTTCCAGGCGGCGCAGCGCCAGACCCAGCTCGCGGCCCTTCGGCGAGAGGTCGTACTCGACCCAGGGCGGCATCACAGCGACGACGTGGCGTTCGATGATGCCCATCTCCTCGAGGCCCTTGAGACGGTCGCGCAGCGTACGAGAGTTGCAGCCGCCAACGGCGCAGGCGAGCTCATTGAAGCGGCGCTTGCCCTCCATCAGCTCGTAGATGATGCGGGGCACCCACTTCTGACCGAGCAGCGCCAGAGTAGCGCGCACCGGACAGTACGCTGAGTCCTCGTCCAGCGCCAGCTTCAAGTCGAACAGGGCATGCGTAGCCACGTATCCAGTGTACACCATCGACGGCGAAAACAGGAACGAGGTAAGCGGCTTAGCGGATCGCCTGCTGCTCCGGCGAACGGGTGAGGATGACGCTGCCGTGCGGCTCCGTCGCCGGCGGCGTCTGCTGGCGCTCCAGCGTCACCCAGAGGTCCTGCACCTCGCCATCGACGTCCGGCGGGTATTTGACCAGCAGCTGCGCCGTGCCCTCATTCGATGGGTCGAAGGTGCCGAGCGGCACCAACTGGTCGCCCTTCACCGCCCACAGCTCATACGTGAGGCCGAACGAGGTCGACGGCAGCGATTTGCAGGTCAGCGCGCCAACGAGCTGCTTTGTGCTCCAGACGTAGTTGCAGTTGGCGCCCGGCGCCAGGCTGGTGCCCTGCAGCGCCGTCGGGATCAGGTCGGGGTCGAGCGCGACCTGAATCAGAGTCGCCTGCTCCTGCAACGTTGAGACGAGCTTCTTCTGCTCCGTCTTGGCCGAGTTGAGGTCACCCTGCAGGCCGTTGAGCAGCGCGTCGCGCTGAGCGGAGTCGAGCTGCGAGAGCTCCGCCAGGTGCTCGTTGTCCGCACGCAGCTGCGTCACCTCGGACGAGACCTGCATAGCCCAGACGACCGCGCCGACGGCGAAGCCGATGATGAGCAGCGCCGCGGCCGCGCTCACCCATGTGCTGCGCAGCAACGGCACGATGCCGAAGGAGTGGCCGGAGATGCCGCCCTTAATGCGGCTGCCCAGCCGCGACGGCGCATGATAGACGGGCGTCAGCAGAGCCAGCTCATCCACCGTGGCCTGATAGGCGCGCAGGATGTCGGAGCACTCGTGGCACTCCTCCAAATGAACGCGCACCGCCATCTCCTGCTCTGGGTCCAGAGCGCGAAGTGCGTAAGCTTCGAGATCGTCGCGGAAGAGTTCGCAGTTCAACGCGGCCGTGGTCCCCAGTCCCGCTGCTGCTCGATGAGGAGCGAGCGCAGCTTTTGCAAGCCCAGGCGGATGCGGGTTTTCACGGTGCCGAGCGGCTGGCTCAGGCCGCTGGCGATCTCTTGCTGTGTGTAGCCGCCGAAGTAGGCGAGCTGAATTGCGGTGCGTTGGTCGGCAGGCAGGAGGGCAAGGGCCCGCTGGATGACGACACGCTCGTCGCTGAGCACGGCGGGGTCTTCGCCGTCGTCCGTGCTGGGCACGGCGGCGAGCATCTCCTCCGCCGCCAGGCTGGGCGGCTGCTCGTGCTTGAAGCGCCTGCCGCGGCTGCGGCGCTCGTCGATGGCGCGGTTGCGGGCCACGCTGAGCAGCCAGGTCAGGAACCGGCCTCGGCTCTCGTCGTAGAGGTCAGGCCGGCGCCACACACGCAGGAACACTTCCTGCGAAAGGTCTTCGGCGAGTTGAACGTCGCGCACCATTCTCAAGCAAACCGAGTAGACATAGTCGCCGTGGCGGTCGTAGAGAGCCTCCAGCGCTCGGCTGTCGCGACGATCGAGAGCGGCGACTAGCGCATCGTCGGTCGCCGATGCGTAGTCTTCGATCGAGCCGTCACCTTGCCGGGCGTCCCTTTTTACCAATACGCCCCAGCGCAGTGAACGGATTCGTGATCGTTCGGCAGGGCTATCGAACGACATCCCTCGCCCTCCTCGCCGTCGATCTTAGCTCAGGCAATGCGGCCCTCGTTTATAAAAAGCATTAAATCAGCCTATAAATCTCTCTGCTCAAATCACCGCTTCGGCTCGTAGCGCATCGATCTGGCCGGCGTCGTAGCCGAGCTCGCCCAGGATCTCGGCGCTGTGCTCGCCAACCGCCGGCACCGCCGCCGGCGCCTCTTCGGCGCCTTCGATGTTGAACGGCGAGCGCAGCACGTCTACAACGCCGGAGCCGGCGCGAATCGTCATGAGACGGTCTCGTTCTACGACTTGTGGATGGCTGAGCACCGTCGCCACGTCATTGAGGCGACTATACGCTACCGACGCCTTCTCCAGCCGCGCCTCCGCCTCGTCAACCTCGAGCTGCCCCAGCGCCTCGTCGACCAGCGGTTCGAGCTCGGCGCGATTCTTGAGGCGCAGCTCGTTGCTCGCGAAGCGCGGGTCAGTGGCAAGATCGGGACGCTCCAGCACCTCGGTGCAGAGCCGCACCCACTCGCGCTCATTCTGCACGGCGATGACCACCTCGCCGCCGGCGGCGGTATACGGGCCGTAAGGCACGATGCTGGCGTGGCGGGCGCCTGCGCGCTGCGGATGCGGGCCGTACTGTCCCATCAGCGCCAACGGGCTCATCCACTCCATGATCGAATCGAAGAGGCTCACGCGGATGGCGGCGCCATTGCCGGTCTGCGAGCGGCTATACAGCGCCGTCATGATGGAGCTGTAGGCGTAGAGGCCCGAGCAGAGGTCGACGACGGAAACGCCCGCCTTGGCCGGCTCCTGAGGCGTGCCGGTCACGGAGATCACACCTGTTTCGGCCTGCAGCAGCAGGTCGTAGGCTTTGCGGTCGCGATAGGGACCGTCCTCACCGTAGCCCGTTATCGAAGCGGCGATGAGCCTCGGGTAGCGCTCGTGCAGCTGGGCGACGCCGAGGCCAAGGCGGTCGAGCGCACCCGGCGCAAAGTTCTGCACGACGACGTCCGCTCGCTCGACGAGCTTTGTGATGATTTCGATGCCCTGAGGCTGCTTGAGGTCGAGGGTGAGGCTGCGCTTGCCCCGGTTGAGCCAGGCGGACCAGGTCGATTCGCCGTGGATGACGCTGTCATAGCGGCGGGCGAAGTCACCCTCACCGCGGCGCTCGATCTTGATCACGTCGGCGCCGAGATCCGCCAGGTGACGGGTACACAGCGGAGCAGCAACCGCCTGCTCCAAGCCGACAACGCGGAGACCGCTCAGAGGTAGGCTGGATCGCTCTGACATCGCTCCTCCTGGCCCGGACACCTGATTCTACCGGAGGGCGGCGTCCAAGAGCGAGGCCGGCCAGGATGCTCGCTGCTACGATGATCGCGTGACTTCCAACGGCGACCACGAAGGCAAGACGGGCCGCTCCGGCCGCTGGGTACGACGCGAGCGGCGGCGGCGCAGCGAGCGCGCCCGCGTCCAGAAGCACGGCGCCAGCCTGCGCCGCGTCTACGTCGATGCCGTGAAGAAGCGCATCGAGGAGCGCAAGAAACGCCACGCGTAATGAATTAATGGTGTAAGCTGTTGTGTATTCGTGCTATATTCACTCATGTGTCTTAGCACCTGAGACGCTTTAGCCCTGAGGAACATGGTCAGCGACCCATTCGACAACTACATGGACCTGGTGGAAGCCGCCCGCATCCTGGGGATTCATCCCCAGTCGTTGCGACGGCTCATCAAGCAGAAGAAGGTTCCGGCAGTCATTTTCGCGGGCAAGTACCTGATCGAGCGTGACAAGCTGGAGATGTTCAAGAGCAACTACGACCCGCGACCGGGCCGCAAGCCGCTGCGCCGCCTGCTCTAGAGCGAGACCGATACACAGCGATACACAAAGAGAAGAGGCCGGAGTTACTCCGGCCTCTTCTCTTTCCTTGCTGTGGCGCCGCTAGATCGGACGGTCGATCTGGATGGAGTCGCTGTTGATGTCGTTGATGTTCATCTCCAGCGTGAACGAGACCTCCTGACCGCTATCGTCCTTGCCGGCGAGGTTCACCGAGACCTTGACCGGGATGCCGTTGTCCGTGAGCCAAAGCGACAGATCCGCCGACTCGACATCGCTTAAGCCGGTCGTGTCGGTCTCGCCCATCGCCTCCGCCGCTTGCATCAGCGAGTCCTTGTCGAACGAGTAGCGCGTGGTGTCGACGCCGTTGACCTTCTCGTGCTTGGTGCTCGCAACGTTCAGGACCTGCTGCGGCAGCAGATCGTTGAACATCGAGGTCGGACCGCTACTCAGGTCGAACATGCTCGAACCGGCGTCCGTCGTCTCCCAGCCGGAGCCGTCGTTCTGCCAGGCCTCGTCGCCGATCTGGATGAACTCGAACTTCTGACCGGCAAACGTGGTGCTCACCTGCACCTGGTCCGGAGCCACGTAGGCGCCTTCAGCCTGGATGTTGCTGAAGAGGGCCAGCAGCGCCGCCCCAAACGCGTCGCCTTCGCCGCCGCTGCCAGCAGACGGCGCGTCACCCAGGTCAATGTTCAGCTTGAAGTCGTACCGGAAGCTCTTGAGGTCCGCGAGCTTGGCGGTCGATTCGGACAGGCTGACTTGCTGCAGCGCCTGCCCCGAACCGGAGTCGGAAGCCGAGCTGGAGTCAGTGTTGTTGCTGGACTTTGAGCCGCCGCAGGCGACGGCCAAAGCCAGAAGAATTGCGGCAGCCGCCAAGAGATAGGAGCGCGGACGCAGACAAGGCATAAATACCCTCCGTTTTACTAGAAGAATACTCGGTCAGAAGGGGCTGCAGGTGAAGCGCCGGCCTACTCGATGCGCGTCGATTCGAGGTAATCCGTGGAGCGGCGGTACCACTCCTCCTCGATCAAGCCGCTGGACATCAGGTAGTTGAGGATGACCTCCAGGGTCAGCGCCGATCGCAGGTTGATGCCGGCCCGCCGTAACCGTTCCCGCGCGCCCTGCTGGCGATCGACCAGCACGAAGGCGTCGTGCACGAAGAGGCCCGCATCGCGCAGCGCCTCCGCCGTCTCCAGGATGCTGCCGCCGCCCGTGACCAGATCGTCGAAGATGATTGCGCGCTGCCCCGGTGAATAAACGCCCTCGATCGGGCTCTTGTCGGTGGGTGCGGGGTGAAGGTAGATCATCGGCACCTTGGCAGTGAGCGAGTACGCGGTGGCGATATGCAGGCCGCCCAGCGGCACGCCGGCGACCAGGTCGAACTGGTCCATCTGCGGGTTGCGCATCGCCTGCAGCGCGGAGACTTCCTGGTCGATCACGTGCGCAGCCCGCCACAGCGCGGTTGGGTGGCCGATGATCTTGCGAACGTTGAGATAGATCGGAGAGCGGACCGTCGTGCGGCCCAGCGTGTACTCACCGAACTCGACCGCGCCCAGGCGCCAGAGCGCGTCGGCAAGCCACAAGTTACTGTTGTCGGATACCATGCGCCTCGCAAAAAGGGGCCGGAGGCCTGCCGTGGGCCTCCGGAAACCGGATGGATAGAAGTGCGTGAAGTGAAGCTCTTCAACCTGAGAGTAGCATCTATACACCCAATGTCAATATTTCGTTAGCTCCACCTTATGTCACGGCCGCTTCGCTTCAACACCCCGGCCGGATTGCAGCCGCGCAGCCCTCTTGCACTTGACGGACCTTTTGGTCACAATGCGTTTAGCACTCACGCAGCCTGAGTGCTAACCTGACACTAACTTCAGAACAAAGACATCTTTCAGGAGGTCTGAGCATGGCAAAGCAGCTGCTCTTCGATCAGGAAGCCCGGGCAGCAATGAAGGACGGCATTGACGCTCTCGCCGATGCCGTGAAGATCACCCTTGGCCCCAAGGGCCGCAACGTGGTGCTCGACAAGAAGTTCGGCGCCCCGACCATCACCAACGACGGCGTTACCATCGCCAAGGAAATCGAGCTCGAGGACGCCTTCCCGAACATCGGCGCGCAGCTCGCCAAGGAAATCGCCTCCAAGACGAACGACATCGCCGGTGACGGCACCACCACCGCCACCGTACTCGGCCAGGCCATCGTCGCCGAAGGCCTCAAGAACGTCACCGCCGGCGCCAACCCAATGGCCCTCAAGCGCGGCGTCGAAAAGGGCACCGAGAAGATCGTCGACAAGCTGCGCGAGATCGCCACGCCGGTCACCGAGCGCGACCAGATGGCGCAGGTTGCCTCGATTTCGGCCAACAACGACGAGGCCGTGGGCGACCTCATCGGCGAGGTGATGGAGAAGGTCGGCAAGGACGGCGTCGTCACCGTCGAAGAGTCGAAGGGCATCCGCACCGAGGTCGAGTACGTCGAGGGTATGCAGTTCGACCGCGGCTACATCAGCCCCTACTTCGTGACCAACTCGGAGAAGATGCAGGCCGAGCTGGAAGAACCCTACATTCTGATCACCGACAAGAAGATCTCGGCCGTGGCCGACATCCTACCTATCCTCGAGAAGGTCCTCAAAGTCACCAAGAACCTCCTGATCATCGGCGAGGATGTCGATGGTGAGGCGCTGGCGACACTGGCCGTCAACAAGCTGCGCGGCACCATCAACGTCGTGGCAGTCAAGGCGCCCGGCTTCGGCGACCGGCGCAAGGAGAACCTGGGTGACCTGGCCGCTCTCACCGGCGGCCGCGTCATCAGCAACGAGCTGGGCCGCGCCCTCGACTCCACCGAGATCGAAGACCTGGGCCGCGCTCGCCGCGTCGTCGTTGCCAAGGAAGAGACCACCATCGTCGAGGGCTACGGCACGCGCGAGGACATCGACGCCCGCGTTACCCAGATCAAGGCCGCCCTCGAGACCACGACGTCCGACTGGGACCGTGAGAAGCTGCAGGAGCGACTGGGCAAGCTGGCCGGCAGCGTCGCCGTCATCAAGGTCGGTGCCGCTACCGAGGTCGAGCTCAAGGAGCGCAAGCACCGCGTCGAGGACGCGCTGAGTGCGACCCGCGCAGCCATCGAGGAAGGTATCGTCCCCGGCGGCGGCGTGGCGCTGATCAACGCCATGAGCGCCCTGGACAACGCCGACCTGGAGGGCGACGAGCGCACCGGCATCACGATTCTGCGCCGTGCGCTGGAAGAGCCGCTGCGCCGCATCGCCATCAACGCCGGCCAGGACGGCTCCGTCATCGTCCAGGAAGTGAAGACGCTGCCCGTGGGCCAGGGCTACGACGCCGCCCGCGACGAGTTCGGTGACATGCTGCAGCGCGGCATCATCGACCCGCTGAAGGTGACGCGCTCCGCCCTGGAGAACGCGGTCAGTATCGCCGGCATGGTCCTGACCACGAACTGCCTGGTCACGGACATCCCTGAGCGGCAGGCTGCGGCGGCGCCGCAGTACTAGTCCGAAACGAAGCGGCAAAGCAGCGATGCACAGCGAAAATGGCGTGCTGGTCGACCTCGGCGAGGTCGGCAAGCTCGTGGACGTTGCCGATGTCTTCGTCATCGGCTTCGCTCACTTTGCCGAGCGTCTGCTGGTCGACACGCGCTACAACGAGTACGAGACGCCCCTGGTCCAGGTCGTCCCGCCAACGTCTTCCCCTCGGAAGCGCCTCGCACAGCTGGGCAGACGGCGGCCCTCGCTCGGTCGGCCGGAATCGTTCACCTTCGTGCCGTGGCCGCACTCACCTGCATTCATGGTCGAGAGCGGCGTCTGGGACATGATCCAACGCCGCGTCGTCGCTGACGTCGACACCGCGCTGGCGGTCCAATGCGACCTGGCGATCAAACGCCTCGAGGAGCTCGATCAGGCGGCCAGCATCGCCCTCCTCAAAGGCGAAAACTGTATGACGCTGTGGCCGGCCGATCCGGAGGAGCAAGACTAGCCCGCCACCCAAAGATGACAGGGACGGTCCGTTATCGGACCGTCCCCTTTTCGTGCAGGCGACCTGGCCGTAGCACAGAAATACAGGAAACGCTAAGCTTCAATCGTCCTCTTTGTGAGGACTATCTCAATCCGGAGGTCCCGTCTTGGCAATCCCACGCAAACTCCTCGTCGTTCTTGTACCTCTAATCCTTGGGTTCGCCGTCGCCTGCGGCGGCAGCAAGAGCAGCCCAACCGCCACGACCGCGAGCAGCAGCGGCGGCGGCGAACAACCGGCCGCTACAGCGACAACCAGCAGCTCGTCTTCGAACAACGGCTCCAATGGCGGTAGCTCCGCGAGCTCCGACGTTGTCGTCAAGGTGATGAGCAACTTCATCAACGCGAAGAGCTGGAGCGCGCAGATTTCCGACTCGTCCGACCCCACGAGCAACGGCACGTTCGAGTACGTAGCTCCTGACAAGTACCACATCAGCATCGCCGGCACCGAGCTCATCGCGATCGGCAACGACACGTACATCAATGCGGGCGGCAGCTGGATCAAGAGCACATCGTCGGGTAGCTCCGGACCCCTGTTCGACCCCAGCCAGTTCCAGGACACGATCAAGGCCGCTCAGCAGGCCCAGGTGACGAAGGGCGACACGGACACGGTCAACGGCACCAAGTGCCAGATATACACCTACCATGACTCCGCTAGCGCCACGGACGTCCACATCTGCGTCGCCAACGACTTGCCCGTGCGAGTCGTCGAGGACAATGGCGACTCGACATCGACGATCATCTTCTCCGACTTCAACTCCTCAAAGATCGATATCAAGGCGCCCATCTAGGCGACAACGCTACGTAAACGACAGAGACGGCCCGCAGTTGCGGGCCGTCTCTGTTATCCAAGACAGGCTTACCGGCCTCTAGAAGCTGCCGCTTTGGCCGATCCTCCCTTGGGTGTCACAAGACATCGCAGGCGAGGGGCCCTGCTCTAACCGCCACATTGCCGGCCTCGGAGGTGCTTCGTGCCGCATTCGCACAGCCTCGCCGCGAGCGCTCTTCTGGCGATCGTCGTTTGCCTTGTCCTTGCGTGCAGCGGCAACAAGGGCAACACGACGAACTCCGAGCTGCCAACAGCGGCTGTCATCGATAGCCCGGTCACGAGTCAGGCTACCGCGACGAGTACGGCGCCCGCCGCCGCTCCGTCCGGCTCACCGGATTCGGCCACGGAGCCGGAGTACCGCGAGCTCTTCGAAGCATTGGATACGCTCGCGACGGCCACGAGCTGGAGCGCGGACTTCCGCGATTCGTCTGTCCCAACGGGGAAAGGAATCATCGAATACGTCGCGCCGGATCGCTACCACCTGGCTCTCGGCAGTACCGAACTCATCGCGATAGGCCCGGATGTTTATGTCCATAGCGGCACCGTATGGCTGAAAGGCTCAACCAGCGCCGACACGACCTTCGATCACGACAACATGGTCGCGACCCTCGCAGCTGTGAAGTCTGCACCTATCACGATAGGTGGCAGAGCTACGATCAGCGGCATCACCTGCCAGATCTACACCTTCAGAGACACGGTCGGCGCGACTGACGACGAGGCGTGCGTGTCGAATGGCCGCCTCGTGCGCTTGATCGAAGATGACGGGTCAACGAAGACGACGTTTATCTTTACGGCTGTCGACTCCCCGAAAATCCACATCGAGGCGCCGTTCTAGCAGCCGACAATTCGCCTCGGCAAGACGGCCCGCTCTTTCGCGGGCCGTCTCTTGTTCGCTACAGCTCACAGTGCTGAACAGCTACCCTTCCGATCCTGTGACGGTGAATGCCGTGTACATACCGAGCTGGCAGTGGCCGGCGATGTTGCAGATCAACACGTACTTGCCGGCGTCGAGCGTGGTCGTCAGGGTCCGGCTCTCACCCACCGGGTACTCTTCCTGCTCCGCGACGTTCTTCACGCCGTCCGCCTCCTCGTCCAACCAATCAATGCACGAGTCGGGGTAATACGAGCTATCAAATCGTCGCAGACTACGGCACGTCGACAGTGAGATTGGCGACGCCCTGCGAACCATCGAACCACAGCGAAAACGAGCCCGCACCGAGGCATTTCACGAGGTCGAGGCTCACCTCGAAGCTTCCCGACGCATCCGTCCGCACCACGTCTCCCATGCTGAACCCCCCAAAGCCATCAGCCCGGGGAGTGGAAGGCGATCCGGACAGGGACACGGCCGAGAACGGAGCGAAGCCGGACCCGCCGAACAAGAAGCCGCCCTCGGAGCCCTCTGAGACGGTGACAGCCGGCTCCTCAGCGGCACCCACCGTCGATGCGCCGCCCGGCGACTTCACTACGAGAAGCCCAATCGCCAGAAAGAGGAGACCTGCAGCCGTCATGGCAACGACGCCTGCTACGGCGAGCCTGCCAGGAGAGACCTTACGGAACGCCAGAATCAGCGGGCCGAGGGCCGCGCGGTGTTCCTCGTTGGAGCGCCACGCGGCAGCCTCCTCGCGACTGCTGAGGCCGAGCCGGGAGAGAATCTCCGAGACGTGGTACTTGACGCCATCGAGAGAAATGCCGAGCGATTCCGCGATCTGCGGGTTGCTCTTGCCCTCACGCATGAGCGCCAGGACCTGCCACTGACGCGGCGTCAACACGTCCGGGTGCGGCCGTCTGCCTCGCCTCATAGCGACAACACGGTAGCAACTCTCGGAGAGAATTACCCTACCCGAAACACAGTTCGCGGGCGCCGCAAACGACTCACCGGCCTACAATGGGGCCATGGCCTCCTCCGAGTTCGTCCTCGGCATCGACCTGGGCGGCACCAAGATCCTCAGCCTCTGTCTCGACGCCGGCAGTCACGAGGCGGGCCGCGATTATCGGCCCACCGAGGCCGAGGAAGGCCCCGAGGCCGTCATCGAGCGTATGGCAGCGTCGGCGCGGGCCGCGGCCGGCGACCGCACGATACGCGGCGTCGGCATCTCGACGCCCGGACCGTCCAACCCCACCACCGGCATCGTCACGACGCCGCCTAACCTGCCCGGCTGGCGCGACGTGCCGCTGGCCCGGCTGCTGGGCGAGCGTCTCGGCCTGCCCGCCTGGATCGAAAACGACGCCAACGCTGCGGCCCTGGCGGAAGCGCGGGTCGGCGCCGGACGCAACGTACAGCACCTGGTGCTCCTCACACTCGGCACCGGCGTCGGTGGCGGACTGGTCCTGGACGGCCGCCTCTATCGCGGTGCCTCCGGCGCGGCCGGCGAGCTGGGGCACATGCAGCTGGAGCCGCAGGGGCCCGTGTGCGGCTGCGGCCGCAGGGGCTGCCTCGAGGCGCTGGCCTCCGGCGTTGCGCTGGGCCGCGAAGCCGACGCCATCGCCGCTGCCGAGCCCGAGGGTCTCGTGGCCACGATCGCCCGCCGCGAAGGTGTCGAGCCTGACGCGCGCATCCTCGACCTCGCGGCCGATGCCGGCGACCGCGCCGCCGATGCCGCCATTCGTAAGGCGGGGCGCTACCTCGGCGCCGGCCTCACCAACCTCGTCGACCTCTTCAACCCGGAGCTCATCGTCATCGGCGGCAGCCTGCGCAAGCTCGGCGACCGCTACCTGGCCGAGGCGACAGCGGTCGCTGCCCGCGAAGCCTTCCCCCAGAGCTTCGCCGACGTCCGCATCGTCGAAGCAGAGCTCGGCGACGACGCGCCGGCCATCGGCGCCGCCCTCGTCGCCCGCGAACACCTGGGCCTCGACTAGCCGCGTCCCACCTGCAGAACACGGCCGCGGCGCGCCGCACGAAAGGACGCAACCATGCCCACGCTTCCCGACAACCTGCGCCAGCGTCTCGATGCCCTGAGCAAAGACATTACAGCCTCAGCGGACGAGGCGGAGCAACAACGCACAGTACCGCGCTCTTTAATCGACGAGATGCGAAAGGCGGGCCTCTTCCGCCTCTGGCTGCCACAAGAGCTGGGTGGCGAGATGGTCGACCTGACGACAATGTTGCTGGCCGTCGAGGCCATATCACGACGCGACGGCTCAATCGGCTGGACCTTCATGATCGGCAGCTCAGGCTGCGCATTCTTCGGACTGCTGCCGGATGATGAGGGGCGCGAGGTCTTCGGCGATCCGGACACGATCATCGGCGGCTCCATTCTCCCGCGGGGCCTGTCCAGTGCCGTCGAAGGCGGTTACAGCGTCTCCGGCCAGTGGCCGCTCGCCAGCGGCTGCAAGCACACGACATGGCTCATGGCCAACGCCCGCGTCGTCGAGAACGGATCGCCCCGGCTGCTGCCCAACGGCGCCGCGGAGCAGCGAGGCATCTTCATGCCGTCCAGCGCTGCCCAAATCCTCGACACCTGGAACTCGCCCGGCCTGCGTGGCACGGGCAGCCACGACTTCCGCGTCGAAGGCCAGTTCGTGCCTCAGGAGCGGGGGTTCGTCTTCGGCGCCTTCACGCCCCAACGCGCGGAGCATCTTTATCAGGTGCCGCTGACCGTCCTCCTCGGGTATCCGATCGCGGCGGTGGCCCTCGGCGTCGCGCGTGCGTCGCTGGACGCCTTCGAGGGGCTGGCCAGCGCCGGACGCACGCCAAGCCGCGGCGCCGTCGAGATTCGTTCGCGGGCATCGGTCCAGGCGCAGGTCGCGCAGGCCGAGGCTTCGCTAGCGGCGGCGCGTACCTTCTTCCTCGAGGTCGCCGAAGAGATATTCGACGCCGCCGGCAGCGGGTCGCCACTCTCCGAGTCCCTTATGGCGCGTCGCATGCTGGCCGCCAACCAGGTCGCAGACGTCGCACGCGAGGTCACGAGCACGATGTTCCTGCTGGGCGGCTCCAGCTCCGTCCAGGCGCCGAACAAGCTGGAACGGTGCTTCCGAGACGCGCACGCGGTCGCGCAGCACATAGCGGTCGCTCCCGCCAACTGGGAATCGGCCGGCCGCCACTTCCTCGGCCTGCCAATGGAGTAGATCGCCGCGGAGCGGGCCCGCTCGCAACGATCTATTCCGCCGCCACTTTGGCGGCGTCGATGGGCAGGATGCGCGCCTCTTTCGTGGCTTCGGGAATCATGAAGATGACTGGGATGATCGTGAGCTGGAAGAGCGCCAGGAAGAGGAAGATGTACTGCATGCCGGCGCCCTGGTTCTGAAACTGGTTGAGGACCAGCGTGATCGTGCCGATGCCCAGCACGCCGCCAGTCGAGCGGAACATACCTCGTAAGCCGGCAACTGCCGCCAGCTTCTCCGGGGCCAGGTCCAGGGCCGCGTTCTGCGACGCGGGGCCGGAAATGCCGATGCCCGTGCCGCTGATCGCCAGGATAACGCTCAGCAGGACGAAGTTCGGGATCGCGAGCCCCAGCAGGCTCACGTCGTGGAAGCCGCGCGACAGGATGAACAGGCTGAACGAAATGACCAGCAAACCCACGATCATCGGCAGACGGTAGCCGAGCCTCACCAGCATGAAGCTACTGACTATGGACGTGCCCGCCATCGCCAGCGATCGCGGCGTCAGCACGGCGCCGCTGGCGGCCGTCGACATGTGGTAGCCCACCGTGGCGTAGAACGGAATGAACGAGAAGAAGCCGAAGGCCACGGCGCCGTACATGAAGTTGTAGAGGTTCGTAGCGAAGAAGGGGCGCAGACGCAGCAGCTGCAGATCAATCATCGGGTCGGATGTGTGGTCCTCGTGGCGCAGGAAGAGATAGAGCAGCACCACGCCGGCCACCAGGAAGCCGATCGGTTCCGGCGAGAAGATACGGTCCGAGTGGTTCGCGACGAAGGTGAGGGCGTAGAGCAGCCCCAGCATGCCACCCGCGAACAGCCCCGCGCCCACTCCGTCGATCGAGCCACGTCGCGACGTTTCCGGCTTCGTGTCCGGTACGAAGATCATGCTGCCGATCAAGATCAGAATGCCAATTGGCAGGTTGATGAAGAACAGCCAGCGCCATGACAGCAGGTCGATGATCACCCCGCCGATGTTCGGGCCGATGATGCCCCCGAGCGGGAAGATACTCGTGAACAGGCCAATCGCGGTCTGACGCCGCTCTCCGAAGGCATCACTGACGATGCCGGTCGCCGAAGGTAGAAAGGCGCCGCCGCCGAGACCCTGGACCACGCGAAAGAGGATCAAGATGTAGATGTTGGGAGAGAGACCGGCGCCGATGGAGCCGACCGTAAAGAGCACGACTGAGACGAGAAAGAGGCGCTTGCGACCGAAGTCGTCGCTGATCTTGCCCGCCAGCGGCATCGCGACCGTCTGCGTCAGCTGATAGCCCGTTAGGATCCAGCCCACGGTGGGCAGACTTGCATGCAGCTCACCCAGGATCGTCGGCAAACCGACGGACACGATGGTTGCGTCGATCGACGACATCAGCAGCGCTGGAGCGACGACCGCGAAGATGAACAGGGCCCTTCGATTCATTCCCCGGCCCTGGGACTATCTAACAAGACCTACCCCCGGCGCTTCCCCGCAGCGCCTCGCTCGGTGCCAAGCGCCGGGAGAAGGACGCGGCCTACCTCGGACGTAATGGCGATATCTGACTCAGGTGACTAATGCCAGGAAAAATTATGCCCCGTCGTATCAACCGTTGTCGACCTGCCGAACGGCCGGCTTCCGTCCGCGAACGGCATGCGCCTGCACCGGCCTCTCATGATTCTCTAATCTGCCGCGCCTACCCTGATCTGCGAGGCCGCGCTCGGACTGAGTCTCCCTGCCCGGTCAGACCACCACGTGGAGTACCCTATGCCCCGACCCAAAGCGCTCCTCGTCGCCCTCTTCCTGACCGCCCTCGGAGGCGCCGCCTTCCTCCTCATCGCAGGGATGCCCTGAGAGCTCGATGAAGCTGCTCGGCCGTTATCCCTGGACCAAGCTCTGCATCATTGGGGCGACAGCCTTTGGCGTGCTCTATGTCGCGGGCGTCATCGCGTGGCTGAATCTACCGATAAGCGCCCCCACGACGTCCGCCGACGTTATCGAGGCGGCGGACGGACCGCAAGCTGAAGCTGCAGCAGCCATCTTCGCCGACCCGCCTCCCACGCTCACGCTCGAGCCCACGCTGACCGCAACGCCCACCGAGTTGCCGCCGACGCAGGCTCCGGAAGCAACGCCGACTGCCAATCTCAGGCTGCAACAGCAGGCCGTGGCGCCGCCAACCGCACCGCCTCAGACCGAGCAGTCTGCCTCGGCCGCCGTGCCGACCGTGGCTCCGCCGACACCGAGCGCCACCGCGGTCCTTCCCTCGCCGACGCCGTCTTCCACGCCGACACCCTCGCCCACGCCGGTGCCGACACGCCGCCCTACCGCAACGCCGCAGCCCGTCACCAGGACCAGGCCCTCGTGAGCGGGCTCAGGGTCACCGAGGGGCCAAGGTAGGCGCCAATGCATACGTACTGGTACCTGGGGCGCTCCGCCGGCCTCATCTCGTACTGGATGCTCTGCTCGACGGTGCTCCTTGGCCTCGCAGTGCGGTCGCGCCTGTTCGACGGCTGGCTCAGCCGCGCCTGGGTCTTCGAGTTCCACCGCTTCCTGTCGGTCCTTGTGCTGCTGACGATCCTGTTCCACGCTCTGATCATGCTGCCGGACCCCTACGCCGGCTTCACGCTGCGAGAGGTGCTTCTGCCCTTCCAATCGCATCTGCGCAATACGGCGATGGCGCTCGGCATCGTCGCTTTCTACGGCGCTGTCTTCCTCACTGCCACGTTCTGGCTACGAGGACTGATTGGCCAGCGTACGTGGCGCCTGCTGCACTACCTCACGTTCGCCGTCTACGTGCTCTCGCTGGCGCACGCCCTGCTCAACGGCACCGATTCCACGAGCGACGTCGTGCGGGGCGGCTACTACGTCTCGGCAACGCTCGTCATGTTCTTCGTCTTCTACCGCCTCATCGCCACGCAGCGACCGCTCGCCCGCCCTCGCAGCCGCCGCGTCCTCTCCGAAAGCGATTGAGCGCGCCGCGCTTGCACCCCCGGCCAGGAACCGAGGTATCATGACGACGGCGCTGGCGGGGAATAACGACGACGAGGTACCCCGTTCATGCGCTCGATCCGGATCAGCCGCCGCCGGCTGCTGGCAGCCTTCGGCGTTGCCGCAGCCGCTCCATTCATCTCGCTCGACTTCCGCACCAGGCATACGACGCCTGCCGACGCCGCCGATCTGCCGCGCCACCTCAGCTGGGTGTGGCAGTTCGACCAGGACGGCAGCCCTGACGTCATCAGCTCGAAGCTCGCCGGCCTCGATATGGGCGTCCTGCTCAAGACGCACGACGGCACGACCTGGATGGCCGAGTACGATACGTCGCCGCTCGCCGTAACGGACCAGTCGGAGGCGTCGGCGCTGGCCGGCTTCTTCGAGAACGAGGGCGTGCCGTTCTCGGCCTGGACGGTGCTGAAGGGCGAAGAGCCGGGGCAGGAAGCTTCGATGGCGGCTGAAGTCCTCCAGGTAGGCGCGCACGCGCTCTACCTCAGCGTCCAGGCGCGCGAAGGCTTCTGGACGGGCAAGCCGGAGGACGCCGAGACGTTCGGCAAAGAGCTGCGCAACCAGCAGCCCGACGGCAATCTGATACTGGCATGTGAGATCCGCCCCTGGCTCCTGCAAGACTTGCCGCTGGACCAGTTCGCCGCCTTCGTGAACGGCTTCGCGCCCTTCCACTTCTGGGCCTCGTACGACACGCAGGACGACCGCGACCAGTTCGCCGCCGCGGGCTTCCTGCCGCCGGACGAGGGCGTGACGCCCGAATTCCTCGCCGACGTGACCGACGCGGTGCTGGGCAAGTACGAGCTGCCGATCATCCCCGTCGCGGAGAGCACACCGGACAGCGACCCGCTGTTCGGCCGCTTCCTCGACACGGCAAAGCGTTGGGGCGCGGGCCAAGTCAGCGTCTGGCGCTTCGGCGAGACCAGCGACGCCGTCTTCGACCAACTCGGCAACCGCCCGCCGGCGCACCAGACGCACATCGTCGCGCCGGGCGAAACGGTGGGCTCGCTGGCCGATACCTACGGCGTCAGCGTCGACGACATCGTCAAGGCGAACCACCTCTCGGACCCTGACCTGATCGTGGTGGGCCAGGAGCTCATCATCCCCTGACGGACAGGAGCGCTAGTCCGGCGCAGCAATGAGGAACGACGGCAGGATGCGGCTGAACCAGCGCTGCGGCCACTCGAGCAGCGGTACGAGTACGAACGCCGCCAACCCACCGGCGAAGAGGCCGGCTATGGCCGCCGCGGCAACGTCTGACGGCCAGTGCACACCGACGTAGACGCGGGCAATCGCCACGAGGACGGCGGCCACGAGGCAGGCGGCGCCCAACAGACGGCGCCACCAGATAATCGTGCCGCCGAGCGCGAAGGCCAACGTGGCGTGATCGCTGGGGAAAGAGTTGTCCGCCGAGTGGTGGATCAGCAATTTCGTCGGGGCGTCGGTGACGAAGGGACGCGCTTCAGGGTGCACCATGCCCAGCAGCGCCGCCAGCCCAAGCGCAAAGAGCACGCCGAAGAACGTGCCGGCCGCGACGCGCTGGTTGAGCGCCCGTTCGCCCCGAGAGCCCGGCCAGAACCACAGGGCAATCAGCAGCAGCGGCGCCAGGTAGATGACGTCGGCGGCCGTGAGCTTCATCGTCAGATCGAGGATCTTGACGTGACCGGCAAGGCCGTTGATCCAGTCCTGAATGGAATCGTTCATCTAACGTTTACAGCCATTCATCTACTGTTAATAACGACCAGTGTGACACGCCGTGACGTGTGAAGGTGTTAAAAGAGTGCTAGTTGTAAGACGCCGCCTTCCGCGACAAAATGGGGTCGTCTATCGTCCGGCCGGCTAGCAAGAGGTAGATATGGCGAACGAAGCACAGACACTGAGCGGTCCGCCCTTCGGGGCGCAGTCCCAGGCACCGACAGCACCCGCGATGCCGGAGTTCCAGATCGTGCCGATCGCGGGCCTGCCGTTCGTCGGCGTTGCGCTGGTCCTGCTCATCGCCGCCATCGCATCCAACAAGCTCTGGGCGCTGGATTTCTTCCATATCGTCGGCGGCGGCATGTGGACGGCCATCGACCTCTTCGTCGGCTTTGTCATCGGCCCGATCATCGGCCGTATGTCGGTGCAGTCGCGCATCGAGTTCTCCACCCGCTTCATGCCGAAGATGCTGCTCATCATGCCCACGCTGGTAACGATGACTCTGGCCTCCGGCTGGCAGCTGGCGCGCTACATGGGCAACCTGGGCGTCGCCTACCCGGACCACTGGTGGCTCACGGCATCCTTCATCGTCGTCGGCATCATGTCGGTCGTGGCACTGGGCGTGCTTGAGCCTGCGAACCTGGCAGTGCTGTTCGAGCTGAAGAAGCCGCGACCCAACGGCGAGCTGATCAGCAAGCTCATGCGCCGCTTTGTCTATACGGCCGGCATCACCGGCCTCATGCAGATCGCGACGCTGATCATCATGACGAGGCTGGCGACGTGGTAAACGACGAACGCGAGCTGCCGCCAATCTCGGAGGTCGCCGTCGCGGTCATGATCCTGGTGATCATCGGCGGGGTGTACATCGCCGGGAAGCTGCCGCAGCACGTGCCACTGGGCTTGCCCCTGGCGCTGCTCCTCGTTTCTGCCGTCCTGCTGCTCGTGAACGTCTACCTGCTCTCGACGCTGAAGGACTTCGCCTGGGATTACTTCTTCCTCGTCGCGAAGTGGGCCCTGCTTGCCTACATCGTCATTGCCGGCATGCTGGAGTACATCTTTCTGTACGACAACACGCCCGGAAAGATCATGGCCATCCTCACGGGCATGCTCGCCATCTACGCCGTGAACATCCCGATGCTGTTCGCCTTTTCGGTAGCTCGCTACCAGGAGCCGCGCTCGAGCCGCCAAGCCTGAAATTTACAGGCTGCGTTCCTGCAAATACGACCGTCGACCAATCGTCTCCGGCACGCTGGACGCATAATTTGAAAATACGTCGTTTATGATATGTAACCCCTATTGTTGCAAAGGTTTCCTGTATTGCGTATCCTTCCGGCTATTATGTTGTCGTAACATCCGTTACCAACATAACCATTCGCAGGGAGGAAGCATATGGCAGATAACAGCTACTGGGAACGTGCAACCACGCACCGCATGAACAGGAGACGGCTCCTCAAGTCGGGGGCGGCTCTATCCGTTGGCGCGACTACTCTGGCGCTAATCGGCTGCAGCAGCTCGAGCAAAGACGCAACACCAACTGCAGGATCCGGCAGCAGCACCACCGGCTCGCCTTCAGCGGCGACAGCCACGCCGTCGGCCGCAAAGGCTCAGCCCGGCGGCACCTACATCACGAAGTTCGCCACCGTCGGCAACTACAACGTGGGCAAGTTCTACCACGAGGGCTACAACAACTCCGGCATCATCGCCTACGACCGGCCGATTACCGTCGACCTGAATTCGAAAGACGGTTACATCCTTCAGGCGATGCAGAAGATCGAGCTGGCGGAGCCGACCAAGGTCGTGCTGACGCTCGTGCCGGGCATGACTTTCCACGACCTGGAGCCGGCCAGCGGACGGGCCGTCAAGGGCTCAGACATCGTGGCGTACCAGCAGTACATCAAGGGCATCCCGGATGCCGAGAACGCGGGCTTCCAGCGCAACTTCCTCGATAGTATCGAGTCTCCCGACGACAATACGGTCGTCATGAACCTGACCAAGCCCGCTGCATATCTGTTCTCCACGCGCTATCTGGCCAACCCGACGGGCCAGCCGATCGTGCCTGAGGAACTCATCCCTCACCTGGACGATCACACAGCCGTCGGCAGCGGTCCGTTCCAGCTCACCAGCGCCACGCTGGGCGCCGAATACAACTACAAGCGGTTCGAGAAGTGGCGGGGCGCCAAGGATGGGATGCCCTACTTCGACGGTCGCAAGAGTATCGGCCTCACAGACGTCGTTGCTATGGAAACTGCGTTCCGCGGCGAGCAACTGCACGAGTGGGACCAAGTGCCCGCCTCATCGATTGCCCGCCTCCAGGGCGAACTCGACGAGAAGAAGTTCACGCTCCACGAGTTCGATTCCCTCGGCATCTTCGGCATCAACTTCATGATGAACCCCAACACTGACGGCCCGCGGCCCTGGCACAAGGACGCCCGTGTGCGTGAGGCTATCTACCGCCTCACAAACCGGCAGCAGATCCTGGACCTCGTGTACGACAGCCGGGGCGTCCTGACCACGGGTCCCATCCACGCCAGCCTGCCCGCGTACCAGCTGGACAAGAGCGAAACCGACAAGTACTTCGTCGAGGACGTCAACCAGGCAAAGCAACTGTTCGATGCCGCCAGCTACGACACGGGCAAGGAATGGGAGGACATCACCTCCAACTCGAGTGCCACGAACGCCCAGGCCGGCGAGGTCTGGCAAAACCAGTTGGCTCGCGGCGGCTTCAAGTTCCGCATCAACCCCATACCCCTCGGCGATTACCTGCCGAACCACATGAGCATCGGCAAGTACGACTTCACGATGGCCGCTCAACCCGGTGGCGACGTCCCCGACCGCGCCATGCGGAACCAGGCCAGCGACACGGGCGACGCCTTCAACAACTGCGGGCTCTTCGACCCGGACGTCGACGCCTTGATCGCGAAGTCGGAGCAGGCGACCGATCGCCAGGAAAACATCGATCTCGTGAAGCAGATCCAGCGCAAGGCCCTGGAGGCCTACAGCCTGAGCTACGTCTTCTTCACGCTGAAGCAGTACAACTACGTCAACGCCAAGATCCAGGACTACTTCCTGGATCCAGTAGGCGGTCAGGACTACCAGACCCAGGCCTGGTTCTCCGCCTGATCAGCTCAGCAGCTACAGCTAAGAGGCGCCCCGACAATGTCGGGGCGCCTCTTTCGTGTCCTTAGCTCTCGGACTGAATGAAGCGATAGCCAACGCCAGGGTCGGTGCGGATGAAGCGTGGCCGGCTGCGGTCGTCGCCGAGCTTCGTACGCAGCTGGTTGACGTAGGTGCGCAGGACCTGCGTGTCGGTCTCGTAGCCGGCGCCCCACACGTTGCGCAGGATGACGGGGTGGCGCAGCACCTTGCCTGCATTGAGCACGAAGAAGCGCAGCAGGGCAAACTCGGTCGGCGTAAGGCGCAGCTCGTTGCCGGCCAGCCAGGCAGTCTCGCTCGCGAGGTCGACACGCAGGTCGCCCGCTTCGAACACAGGACTCTCATGGCCGGGGAAGCGGCGCAGCGCGGCGCGAATGCGCGCCAATAGCTCGGCCGAACCAAAGGGCTTCGTCAGGTAGTCGTCAGCGCCTTCGTCCAGCGCCTCCACCTTCGTCGCCTCGTCGCCGATCACGGAGAGGACGATGATCGGCACGTCGGAGGCACGGCGCATCTCGCGGCACACGGTCACACCGCTCGTGTCCGGCAGCATCAGGTCGAGCAGCACGAGGTCGGGCCGCTCGATGCGAAAGTGTGCCAGCGCCTCACCGCCCGTCTCGGCCTCGTCCACCTCGTAGCCGTGTCCCGCCAGCGAGGTCGCAACCGCGCGCCGCAGCCGCTGCTCGTCATCGACCACGAGGATACGCAAGCCGCTCATGACATCACCCCCTGAGGCGGCAGCTTGATCGTGAAGCGCGTGCAGTCGGCTGCACTCTCAACCTGAACCTCGCCGCCGCACAACGTCACGAAGCCCTTCACAATCGCGAGGCCGAGGCCGCTACCGCTACGCGTTGAACTGGTGCGCCGGCCGCGCGTGAAGCGGCTGAAGACGTACGGCAGGTCTTCCGGATCGATGCCCGGCCCTTCGTCCTCGACGATAAGCTCCGCGCCCTCCTCGGACGACCTCCCCAGCACGCGCAACTCGCCGTCCGGCCTCGAGTACGCCGCGGCGTTCTCGAGGAGGTTCGTCAGCGCGTGGCGGATCAACGACTCGTCCGTGCGGATCTCGACTGCAGGCACGACGATGCTGACGTGCCGGTCGCTCAGCGCGCCCGCTGTAACCTCCACCGCTTCCTCCGCCAATTGATCGAGCCGCACGGGTTTCATGATGGCGTGAACGGCACCAGACTCGATGCGGTTGAGATCGAGCAGCGAACTGATCGTCTTGTTGAGACGCTCCGTCTCGAACTGCACTGAGTCGAGGAAGCTGGAGCGGTCCGTCTCCGACCAGCCCACGCTCTCGTCCTGCAGGCTGGATATCGACGTCTTGATCGTGGCCAGCGGCGTCTTCAGGTCGTGGGCGATCGAGGACAGGATCGCGGTCTTGATCTCGTCCACACGGCGCAGCGCTTCGGCGTTGAGAGCAGTGTGAGCCAGTTGCAATCGGCTCACCGCAAGGGCCGCCTCGTTGGCAAAGGCGGTAAGCAGGCTCTCCTCATCCTCGCCCAGCGGGCCGACGGCAGGCAGACCGTCGATGCGGAGGATACCCAGGCTCTGGCCCGCAACTTGTAGCGGCACCAGACCTACGCCCCAATCGCCCTCGAGCTGGCGACCGACGCGCTGGTCGGCCGCGGCCGTCGCCTGCTCAGCCTCTGCCGCGTCCGGCACGCGGCCAGCTTCCGTCATACCGCTCGCCGCCACCACCGCCCAACCTTCGGACTGCTTGACGAGAACGGCGGCACCTCGCACGCCGAACGCTCCTACGAGCTCCTGGCACAGCCCCTGCAAGGCCGATTGCGGATCGGTCTGGCCGATCATGGCCCGATTGAGTCCCAGCAGCACCTCTGCTTGGCGGCGGCCTCGCATCGCCTCACGCGCCAGCGAGTTCAGCGATGCCAGCAGCGAACTGCCCACGGCCGAGACGAACAGAAAGATGGCCAGCGCGCCGATGTGCTGCGGGTCCGAGACCCAGAGGCGGTGAATCGGTTCCAGGAAGAAGTACGTCAACGCCAGGTTTGAAAGGACGGCAGCGAGGATGCCTGCCCAGTGGCCGTACGTGGCCGACACAGTCAGCGTTAGCAGCAGGAAGACGAGACCGGCGTTGAGCGGCCGGATGTCGGTATTGACGACCGAGAGCGTGATGAGGGTGACGGCGAGCAAAGCTGCACCGACCAGCGCCGCCAGTCGGAAGACGTAGATACCGCGATCGAACGTCGAACCTGTCATTCGCCCTCCAGCGGCCGCATTTCCAGTTTACATGGGGCCTCCTCGGGAGAGCCAAGACAGGAACGGGCTGCCCCGGCCTCCGATCGGTCCTGATTATTTCCTGATCTTTTCCGGACTGCCCCCTGATGTCTGGTAATAGCCCTGACACCAGCGTGAAACATGGCGCTCCTAGCCTCGATACGTGAAGGAGATGCAATGAACGCAGTGTATGAAGAACCCAGCTCGGCAGCAGCAAGTGGCTTCACACTCCCGAAGGGCGCCGAGGTCGTCCTGGGAAACCTGGGAATCGATCTCGAAGCGTTTCGCGTCCTGGTCGACGGCGAGGTGGTCGAGCTCACATTTCACGAGTTCGAACTGCTGGTCCTGCTCGCCCGCCATCTGAACACGATTCAGCCTTACAGGTTCCTGATCGAGAACACGCTGGGGGACAACGGCCGCGATGCGCGCCGCCACCTCAGCGTCCTGATCCACCGCCTGCGCAGCAAGCTGGACAAGTCGTGGCCTTATCGCATTACCACTGTGCGCGGCCGCGGCTATGGCTTGCTGATCGCACCCGAGGCGCTCAAGCGCCATGAGTAGCGCTACCAACCAGACGACCACGATCTTCTGCACCGCCTGTGGCTCACGCGTCGAGGGAGGCTGGGCCTTCTGCCGCGCCTGCGGCGTCGCCCTGGCACCTGCCGCGGAGCCGTCACCTGCCGACGCACCAGCCGATCCAGTCGGCCGGGCCGTGGTGGTCGCGGCGGAGAACCTCGTGCAGGCCGGCCACGTCATGGAAGCAAAGGCAACGCTGGACGACGCCTTACACGAGACACCCGACAGCTATGTCATCCACTTCGAGCGCGCCTCATTACTGGGGCGTCTCGGTCTTTTCCCCCAGGCAATCGATGACCTGGCGACAGCAAGGCGCCTGCTGCCGCCTGACGACGTCCGGGAACTCCTCCGCTGCCAGGAGTTGGACCGGTGGCTCCGTGAAAAAAGCAAGAACAGCTTTGTTCACCAGGCAGCATTGCCCAGGATCCCGGGCTGGCTACCGGGCATCGGCAGGAGCCGCGGCCAGGGGCCGCGACGATAGGAGGTCATGTTGGCTGTCATCTTGCTTTTCGTCTTGATGCTGCTGCTGATGCTCATGCGCGTCTATTTGCCCATCGGCACCAAACCGACGGGCAAGGTGGCGAAGGTGATTCACCTCGGCCTGACGGAGCGTGTTCTGTTGCAGCGCATCAACGTCTACGCGCTTGGCATCGTTCTGCTCTTGATGACCGTCGCAGGTGTCATCCCGGCGATCATGGAGATTTTCATCGTCCTCATCGCCATTGGACTGATCAACTGGCCGGTGAACTGCCTGTTCACCAGCGACGGCGTTGGCATCAACAACGTCGTTTTCCGGCCTTGGAGCGAATTCACGTCTTTCAGCGTCGAGCGGCGTCAGGTCGTCCTCGCAGGCCGCAACGGGGAACGCCCTCTGCGTCTGCCGCTCGTCGCTTCTCACCAAAAGGAGGCAGCAGATCTGCTGCGCCGGCACCTTTCTGAGTCCGGCAAGACCCCGCGCCCTAACCCTCGGCGTGCGCCGAGCGCCGCCCGATGAACCCGTTCAAGGAGGAAGCATTGAGTCTCGCCCGAAAAAGACCCTACTCGAGCCTGCTGTTACCGGCCGCCGCTCTCGTGATCGCGCTATGCGCCATCTTCGTGATGAGAAGCGGCACGGTGCATGCGGCCTGCGATCCCACCCAGCAAGCCTGCCCCGACACGTCCGGTAACCTCACCGGCCAGGGCAGCGACCTGGTCGGCTTGCCCCCGGGCACGATCACGCAGGACAGCTACGACAATTCGGCGACAAGCGAACCCTTCGCCCATCAGCTCGCTGACTGGGTGAACGAGAACCGCATCAGCGTGAACTTCGTCTGGGTGCTGGTCACCGGCTACCTCGTCATGTTCATGCAGGCCGGCTTCGCGCTGGTCGAAACCGGCTTCTCCCGGGCCAAGAACGCCAGCCACACCATGGCCATGAACTTCATGGTCTACGGCCTCGGCATGTTCTTCTACTGGGTCGCCGGGTTCGCCTTCCAGTTCGGCGGTATCGGCAAAGCCGGCATACCCAACCTCGGCGGCGTCGGAACCCTGAATCAGGAGCTGACGATTCACATCGGCAGCACCGATTGGGGACTGATAGGCCACAAGGGCTTCTTCCTGCTGGGCGGCGGTTATGACGTCGCCGTCGCGGTCCTCTTCCTCTTCCAGATGGTCTTCATGGACACCGCCGCGACGATTCCGACCGGCGCCATGTGTGAGCGCTGGAAGTGGACCGCCTTCATCGCATACACCCCGCTGATCGCGATGATCATCTACCCGATCTTCGGCAACTGGGCCTGGGGCGGCGGCTGGCTCTCGCAGCTCGGCAGCCAGGGCCTCGGCAACGGCTACCTGGACTTCGCCGGTAGCGGCGTCGTCCACGCTATCGGTGGCTGGACCGGTCTCGCCGGCGCGCTCGTCCTCGGGCCACGCCTCGGCAAGTACAACCGGGATGGCTCTAGCAACGCGATCCCGGGCCATAACATCGTGCTGGGCCTGCTCGGCACGTTCATCCTTGCCTTCGGCTGGTTCGGCTTCAACCCCGGCAGCACCCTCGGTGCCTCCGGCGCCGGCAACCTGCGCATCGGCATCGTCGCGACGAACACCATGCTCGCCTCGGCGACCGGCGCCATGTCGGCCATGTTCTACATGTGGTTCATCGGCTCCAGCAAGAAGCCCGACCCGAGCATGATGGCCAACGGCATGCTGGCCGGCCTGGTTGCGATCACCGCCCCCAGCGGCTTTGTCAGCCCGATGGGCTCGATCTGGATCGGCGCCATCGCCGGCGTCCTGGTCTGCGTGTCGGTCGCGTTCGTCGACAACGTCCTCAAGATCGACGACCCGGTCGGCGCCATCTCGGTGCACGGCGTCAACGGCATGTGGGGGCAGATAGCACTCGGCATCTTTGCCGACGGCACAGCCAACTTCAACGGCCTGACGGCGAAAGGCTTGCTCTACGGCGACGTGGGCCAATTTGGCGCCCAGGTGGTCGGTGCGCTGGTCTGCTTCGTGTGGGCCTTCAGTATCGCCTTCATCTTCTTCAAGGCTTACCACGCCATCTTCGGCATGCGTGTCGCGCCGGAGGTCGAACTGGAAGGCCTCGACATCCCCGAGATGGGCAGCACGGCCTACGCACCGGATGCGGAGCCGTACCGCGGTCCGCTGCCCGGCACGATTTTGACGGAGCCTGCCAGTGGCGGCGGCGGCTAACAGGAGGGGTAAGGAATGAAGAAGGTAGAAGCAATCATCCGTCCCGAAAAGCTGCCCGTCGTGCGCGGCGCGCTCGAGGCCATCGGCATCACGGGCCTGACGATCACGCAGGTCGTCGGACACGGAGCGCAGATGGGCGTCACGCAGGAGTGGCGCGGCACGACCTACACGGTGGACCTCATCCAGAAGATCAAGCTGGAGATGGTCGTGCCGGACGCCAAGGTTGAGGCGGTCATCGAAGCGATCGCCGAATCCGCCGTGACCGGCGCGGTCGGCGACGGCAAGATGTTCGTCTCGCCCGTGGACGACGCGATACGCGTTCGCACGCGCGAAAGGGGGGACAAGGTCCTCTAGGTTTTCACGACAGTGAACGAGAGGGGCGACCGCACGGTCGCCCCTCTTTCTTGCTCAACGCCCGAAGACGCCGATCAGTTCGCCGTACCCGAGGACGTGGCCCTGCATCGCCTTCAATACGTCGCTCTTGCTGGCGCCGGCGTCGAGGCCGGTGGGCGTGTCAAGGGCGTAAACGCGGAAGCGGTAGTGATGCGTCTGCCCTTTGGGAGGACACGGCCCCGTGTAGCCTACCTTTCCCGCGCTGTTCTTCCCCTCCAGTGTGCCCTTCGGCAATGTTCCACTCGGCGAGACCGCAATCCCCAGAAGCCGCCAGTCGACCGGCAGGTCGTAGAGAACCCAGTGGTCATAGGTATTGCTGGCCACGTCCGGGTCCTCAACCAGCAGGACGTAGGCCTGCGTACCTTCGGGTGGATCGCTCCATTGCAGCGGCGGCGAAACGTTGTTGCCGTCGCAGCTAAACTCGGCCGGAATCGTCTCGCCAGCCGCAAAAGCGCTGCTCTCCAGCATCATCGATGGCGTCGCCGTCAGATCCGCCGGCGTCGGGTCAGGGCTGGAGCCGCCACAAGCCACGACCGCCAGCACGACCACGAAAACCGGACCGTACGCAAGGCAACGTCGAAGCATCATCCGGCGCTTCGGGCGAAACTCAAGACTCCGAGCGGTGGGCTGCAGGCCTCGACTGGTTGAGGTTGTGGGCCGTGTTCACCAGCGACACGTGGGTGAAAGCCTGCGGGAAGTTGCCGACCAGGCGCTTGCTCTCGACGCCGTACTCCTCCGAGAGCAGACCGACGTCATTCCGGATCTCGAGCAGCTGCTCGAACAGTTTGCGCGCCTTGGCGTCTTCGCCTTGCATGGCGTAGTTGTCGACGAGCCAGAAGGAGCAGGGCAGGAAGGCGCCTTCGTCGCCGTGGATCTCGTGGCCTTCCACCTCACGATCGGGCAGGTAGCGCAGCACGAAGCCGTCCCGCAGCAGCCGGTCCTCGATAGCCTTGACCGTGCCCTTGCAGCGCGGGTCGGAGGCCGGCAGGAAGCCGACCAGCGGCAGCATGAGCAGCGCCGCGTCGACGTTGTTCGAGCCATACGACTGCGTGAACGAATTCAGGTCCGCGTCATAGCCCTTCTCGCAGATGTCTTTGTGGATCTCGGCGCGCATCTTCTTCCAGTGCTCTACCGGGCCGTCGTAGCCCGAAGACTCGACTGCCTTGACAGCGCGGTCGAAGGCGACCCAGCACATCACCTTGGACTCAGTAAAGTGGCGCCGCTGGCCGCGGATCTCCCAGATGCCATTGTCAGGCTCGCGCCAGTTGGACTCGAGGAAGTCCATCAGCACCTTCTGCAACTCCCAGGAACGCGGCGTCTCCTTGATGCCCACGCGCCGCGAGACGTGGAACGTGTCCATGATCTCGCCGAACACGTCGAGCTGCAGCTGCTCGTGCGCCTGGTTGCCCACTCGTACAGGCTGACTGGCCTCGTAGCCGGAGAGCCAGTCGAGCTCGAACTCCGGCAGCAGCCGCTCGCCCGTCGGACCGTAGAGGGTCTGCAGCTGCGAAGGCATGCCGGCAGCCACGCGCAGCAGCCAGTCGCGCCAGCGCTCCGCCTCTTCTTTGAGGCCCGAGATGAGCAGGGAGTAGAGGCTGAAAGTCGCGTCTCGCAGCCAGCAGAAGCGGTAGTCCCAGTTGCGCACGCCGCCCAGCGTCTCCGGCAGCGAGGTCGTCGGTGCCGCGACGATGCCGCCGGAGGGGAGATGCGTCATCGCTTTCAGCGTGACCACGGACCGAAGCACCGCATCCTGATACGGCCCGTCGTAGCTGCATTTCTTCGTCCACGCCTGCCACCAGCGCGTCGTCTGCTCGCTGAGCTTGACCGGATCGCCGGGGTCGTATGGCTCGTCCGTCGATTCCCGGTGGGTGAGCACGAACGGCACGACGTCGCCGGGGCCGACAGTGAACTCTGCTTGTGTACGGAAATCGTGGCCTTTGAGCTCGATGGGAGAGCGCAATGACGCGGTGTTGGGCCCCGAGACGGCCATGATGCCGCCTTCGATACGCGTGACCCAGGGCACCGTGCGGCCGTAGTCGAAGCGCAGGGAAAGTTCCATCGACATGCGGACGTGGCCGCGGTCGCCTCGCACGAGCCGCGTGACGCTACTCTGCACCTTGCCGTTGGAGGGTGGCATGAAGTCGATGACGGTCACTGCGCCGTCATCCGTCTCGAACTGCGTCTCGAGGACGAGCGTGTTGTCGCGATAGTGCCGCGAGCTGGTGCTCGGGCCCACAGGCGCGATGCGCCAGAAGCCGTTCTCCTCCGAGCCGACCAGCCGCGCGAAGCAGGCCGGCGAATCAAAGCGCGGCAGGCACAGCCAGTCGATCGAACCGTCCCGATGGACCAGCGCCGCCGTCTCCAGGTCGCCGATCAGCGCGTAGTCTTCGATCGGTCTGCTCATTCGCTCACCGCTGCCTTGATCGAGCGCCAGGCCTGACCATCGGCCATCAAGCGTTCCTGACCCGCCGGACCGTCCGTGCCGGCCGCGTACGGCTCCGGCTCGCCGCTCTGCCATCGCGACAGGATCGGCGCCAGGATGCGCCAGGCCCACTCCACCTCATCGAAGCGCAGGAACGACGTCCGGTCTCCCTCCAGCACGTCGAGCAGGAGTTGCAGGTAGCTGTTGCTGTCGCCGTGCCCGGCAGACGAGTAGTCCGAGTGCAGCGTGATCTGCCGCGACTTCAGCTCGATGCCCGGCTCCCGCGCCTGCACGTAGAGGTTGATCGACTCGGCCGGCCGCAGCCGGAAGACGAGGCGGTTGTTGGTGCCGTCCATGAGGTTGGTGCCGCTGAACAGACGCAGCGGGGGGTCGCGGAAGGTGATTGCGACTTCTGTGAGATCATCGGTCATTCGCTTGCCGCTGCGCAGGTAGAAGGGCACGCCAGACCAGCGCCAGTTATTGACGAACAGCTTGATCGCCGCGAACGTCTCCGTGCGCGACTCCTCACCGACGCCCCCCTCGTCGCGGTAGCCGGGCACCTCCTGGCCGCGAATCGCGCCCTTCGTGTACTGCCCGCGCACGGCGTGCTTGTCCACGTCTTCGTCGGCGATGGGCAGCACGGAGTGGAGCACCTCCACCTTGTGCTCGCGCAGGACGTCGCTGTCCCAGACAGAGGGCGGCTCCATCGCCACGAGGGTGAGCACCTGCATCAGATGGCTCTGCAGCATGTCGCGCAGGGCGCCGATGCGGTCGTAGTAGCGGTAGCGCCCCTCCAGCCCCAGCGTCTCCGCCGCCGTGATCTGCACCTGCGCCACATGAGACGAGTTCAGCACCGGGTCGAGGAAGCGGTTGCTGAAGCGGAAGACGAGGATGTTCTGCACCGTCTCCTTGCCCAGGAAGTGGTCGATGCGGAATATCTGGTTCTCGGTCCAGTTCTCGTGCAGCTCCTGGTTCAGCTTCTCGGCCGAAGCCAGGTCGATGCCGAAGGGCTTCTCGATGACGAGACGCCGCCAGCCGCCGTTCTCCTGGTTGAGGCCCGTCGAGGCGATGGCGGACGCCGCCGAGGCAAACATGCCCGGTGGCAGCGCCAGGTAGAAGGCGATGTTGCCGCCGGCCAGCGTCTCCTTCAGGCCGTTCAGGCTCTCGGGGCTCAGGTCTCCCTGGCGATAGGAGAGACGCCCGGCGAAGCGCTGCCACGTCGTCGCGTCGGTCTGCACGTGGGCCAGGTCCTGCACACCGGCCTTGAGCCGGTTTTTGAACTCGTCCGTGCTCCATTGCTCCAGCGCGTAGCCGACCACCTTGAGATCGCCGAGCTTCTGGTCGGCGTCCAGCACGTAGAGGGCCGGGAACAGCAGCCGTCGGGCCATGTCGCCCGAGGCGCCCAGAACCACCAGCGTAATCGGCTCGCGAGAAACGTCACTCATTAGGGCACCATCCAGATTCGTTCTCTTTCACGGTACCAGAGTATGACCGGTAATGAATGAAGAAATTCGCTACCGAATTGCGCCGCCGAAAGCGCATCTATCCCTCCCCGAAACGAAGTTCAATGGAGCCGTTTCGCCGCCGAGACCTACCATGAAAGAGGCGGCGCTTCCTGCGCGCTCCAGAGCTCTCCATATCAGCGCCAGCATCCAAGCCGACCGGACGGAGCGCCCACGCGCGATCTCAGCCGCTGCCAATCGGGCCGAGGAGGTGGAGGATGCGAAAGGGAATATCGAGAAGTCTCACGAAAGCGCCGCTCACTCTCGCCATAGCGATTGCGATTTGTCTGCTCGTTGGTGCTTGTAGCAGCAGCAGCTCGGCCGCGTCGACGTCCAGCCCCACGGAGCCGGAGGGTCCGCCGATGCCGGCGCCCATCGCGGTGCAGCTCACCGCCAAGAACCTGAAGTACGACAAAGACACGATCACCCTGGCTGCCAACTCGGCGGTAACCGTCACGCTCGACAACCAGGACAGCGGCGTGCTGCACAACTTCTCTATCTACAAGAACAGCTCAGCCACCGACAAGCTCTTCGCCGGTGACTTCACGACCGGCCCCGAGACAAAGACCTATAGCTTCACGTCGCCGCCGCCCGGCACCTATTACTTCCGCTGCGACGTCCACCCGGACACGATGCACGGCACGCTCATCGTGAAGTGACTCGGCTATCGCACGTTATGTCGCCTAACCCGCCTTGCGCCAGACCCAGGCGGTAGGCAGTATGAGGGAGGAGATTGAGAACCTCCGATACCTGCACCGCCACATCTGCCCCGCCGGCCACGTCCGGACCGGCCGAATGACGCGAACGGTGGCGAACGATTCGTGACAAAACTGCAAGCCCTGCTGCACACCTCGCTCGCGAAGGTTATCCTCGTGGTGGTCGCTTTTGGCCTCGCCATTGGCGCCGGCATGGCAATTTCCGGCGCCTTCAGCAGTGACAGCTCCCCGGCCGACGTCGCCCTCGCGCCAACCGAACCGGTGACGCAGTCCGCGTTGAATGTTGCCGTCGCCGGGCTCTGCAGCATGAGAACCAATCTGCAGCAAGGTCAGCTCACCGATGCTCACAACATCTTCTACGACAAGTCGCACCTCTTTCTCCATCAACTGGCAGCGGCTGTCGAGAAGAAGGACATCAATCAGGCCAGCAACCTGCTGCTCGCCAAGTACCGCGTCGAAGATCTGATCTCGACCTTCGGCGCAACGCCCGCGGCGAGCCCGACGCCGGCAGCGGCATCGCCGGTCGACCTCGTCGGCCAGCTGCTGCAGCAGGTCCAGGCGTCCGCCGTTCTGCTCGGTTTACAATCGCCCAGCTGTCAGGAATGAGGAACTCATCATGCCAACGACACGCATCAACATCCCAGCCTTCCCCCGGCGAGGCCTTCTCTTCACAGCCGTCGTCTTGCTCGGCGTCTTCATGGCCGCGTGCGGCAGCGGCAGCAACAACGACAATGCCAGCAGCGAGGGCAGCCCTGCTGCCGGCGCCGAGCCGGGCCAGGCGCTTAACATCGCAGTTGCCAGCTACGACCTCGTAGCGAATCAGGACAACCGCTTCATCGCCGGCGTCCTCACCCAAAACAACGACTTCGTCAGCTACGGCACCGTGCAGATGCGCTTCTCCTACCTGGGTGACGGCAAGACGAAGCAGGACCCCAAATTCTTCGAGGAGGACACGGGCACGTTCCTGCTGATCCCCGGCGAAGGCATCCCCAACCCGCCCGACGCACCGACCGTTGGTCCCGCCTCAGACGGCCGCGGCGTGTACTCGGTAGAGCCGATCAAGTTCGACCAGGCCGGCTTCTGGCAAGTCGACGTGACGGCAAAGACCAAGGACGGTGACTTGCAGGGCAGCGCCGCTTTCCAGGTCAACGACACGGCGCACTACCCGGCCGTCGGTGACAAGGCGATCCCCTCCGACAGCCTGACTGTCAACTCCACCGGCGTGCCGCAGGCTGCGATCGACTCGCGCGCAACCGGCGGCAACCCGATTCCGGACGCTGCCCTGCACCAGATCAGCATCGCCGACGCGCTGCAGCAGGACAAACCGCTCGTCGTCGTCTTCTCGACGCCCGTGTTCTGCGTCAGCCAGTTCTGCGGCCCTGTGACGCAGATGATCAGCGACCTGCAGCAGAAATACGGAGACCAGGCCAACTTCATCCACATCGAGATCTACAAGGACTACCAGGCCCAGGACATCAAGGACCGAATCAACCAGACCGCCCTGGACTGGCTCTACCACGATGACAACCTGACGGAGCCCTGGGTGTTCCTCATCGACAAGGACGGCACCATCGTCAACCGTTGGGACAACGTGGCCACTCAGGACGAGGTCGAGACCGCCCTGAAGGCACTGCTGTCGTCGTAGGGCGCCTTCTGGCCTAGCCGGCGATCAACTGCTACGCTCAGCGAAGTAACGACTGCGTTTAGTGGCGATTGATCTTCACGGATCACACGCCACTCGATCACCTGAAGGAGAAGCACCATGCCGATCAGAACCTCAGAGGCCTTGTGGAACGGCAACCTGCGCGAAGGCAACGGCACGATGAAGGTCGGGAGCGGCGCCTACGAGGGCGCCTACTCGTTCGGATCCCGCTTCGAAGAGGCCGCCGGCACCAACCCTGAGGAGCTACTCGGCGCCGCGCATGCAGGCTGCTTCTCGATGGCGTTGTCGGGCGCCCTTACCCGCGCCGGCTTCGCACCCAAGAGCATCCGCACGACCGCCCGGGTCCACATCGAGAACACCGGTGGCGGTTTCTCGATCACAAAGATCGAGCTGCGAACCGAGGGTGAGGTCGACGGCATCGACCAGGCGACGTTCCAGGAGCACGCCGAGGGTGCCAAGGCCAACTGCCCGGTCTCGCGTGCCCTGGCTGTCTCCGACATCACCCTCGAGGCGAAGCTGCTCTAGCCACTGGCGTGGCGGCGAACCACGCAAGGGTATCCGAAGCACGCCACGTGACGAGACCGGCCGACAAACGTCGAGCATAGTGGCCCTCTGGGCTGAGCGCGAGGAGACAAAGCGTCGTCAGGCGCTTTCCGTCGGAATCGCTACCGTCTGCTCCAGCGACAGCGCCACACGCCAGCGATTCTCGGACGCCACGCCCATGACCTGGTAGGGGTGCGCCGACAGGTCCGCCTCGATCACGCAATCGGTGGGCTGACCGTCGCGCATTACGCGCAGGAAGAGGCGGTGGTTGTTGCCCGTGGCGATCTCATCCTCCAGCTCCACGTCCAACACCGTGTCGAGCTGGTTGGCGTGAGGCCGGTCATGACGCAGCAAGATGACGTGCTCCGGTCGCACGCAGAGGGAAGCTGAAGCGCGCGGCGCCAGCGAGCCTTCCGCCCGCGCCCGGCCCCGGAACCACGGCGTCTCGATCTCCGTGAACGCCTCCGTCTTGGCGCTGACCGTACCGGCGAAGATGTTGCGCGCATCCAGCAGCTGCGCCACGCGCACGCTGGCCGGCTGGCCAAACACCTCCTCCCGCGAGCCGAACTGCAGCACTTCGCCGTCGTCGTACACGGCGATGCGGTCGCCGAGGGCGTACGCCTCCTGCAGGTCATGCGTCACGAACAGCGCCAGCAGGCCGAGCTGGCGCCGCAGGTGGGCGACCTCGCGGCGCAGCGTGCTACGGATAGGCGCGTCCAGGGCTGTGAACGGTTCGTCCAGCAGCAGGACGCGAGGACGCGCAGCCAGGGCACGTCCCAGGGCGACGCGCTGCTGCTGGCCGCCCGAGATGGCGCCAGGCAGGCGCTGCTCCAGGCTGGCGAGCCCCAGCAGCTCGACCAGGTCGTGCACCCGCTGACTGCGCGCCTCTCGCGTCCAGGAGGAAAGCGCGAAGCCGATGTTCTCCTCGACGGTGAGGTGCGGGAACAGCGCCAGGTTCTGCACCACGTAGCCCACGTTTCGGCTCTGCGGCGGCAGGCTGATACCCCGCTCCGAGTCGAAGACGACGCCATCCGGCAGCTCGATGACACCGCGATCGGGTTTCAGCAGCCCGGCGATAGCACGCAGCGTCAGCGATTTGCCCGACCCGGAAGGGCCCAGCAGCACCACCATCTCGTCGTCCGCCTCGAAGGCCGGGCGCAGGTGGAAGCTGCCAACGCGCTTCTCAAACCGGATCGAGAGCATCGTCAGAAACCCACGTTGCTGCGACGGGCGAAGAGTCGCAGGACTAAGAGCATGAGCCCGGCTGCTACCACGAGGATGACGGACAGGGCGATGGCGAGGTCGATAGTGCGGCCGCCCTGGAAGACGCTGATGATCGCCAGCGGCATCGTCTGCGTGCGCCCCTGCAGGTTGCCGGCAAAGATCAGCGTCGCGCCCAGCTCGCCCAGGGCGCGGGCCCAGCAGAGGATGGCGCCCGCCAGGACCGACGGCCACGACAGCGGCAGCACGATCTGCCAGAAGATGCGCAGCGGCCTGGCGCCGAGCGTCGCCGCGACGCCCTCGTACTGCACGTCCACGCTCTCGAAGCCGGCCTTGGCGGTGCGGATGTAGTACGGCGCCGAGACGAACATCTGGGCCATCACCACGGCTGTCGTCGTGAACGCGAGGTCGAGGCCCAGGGTGTTGACCTCCGGCGCCAGGATGCCGCGCCTCCCGAAGGCGACGAGCAGCGCCACGCCGGCCACGGTCGGCGGCAGCACCAGCGGCAGGTCGACGAGCAGGTCGACGAGCACCTTGCCGGGGAACTCGCGTCGCGCCATGAGATATGCGACCGGCGTGCCTAGCAGCAGCGTGATCACCAGCGCGATCGTGCTCGTGATCGCGCTGAGACGCATGGCATCTACGACGACGCTCGACGTGACGCTATCGCCGAGGCGGCCGCTATCGATGGCACGCCAGAACAGCGCCAGCAGCGGCACGAACATGAAGCCGACGAAGAGCAGCGCCGCCGGCAGGAACGGCACGATGAGCGGCACGCCCGCGCCGTTTCGCCGGCCGGCCGGGACGGCGGCTTCATCAGCCATCGTTCATCTCCCGCTCGCTCGTCCGCATTGTGCTTCGTATTGTCTTCAGTTTGCTTCCGCCGGGCGAGTCATGATGCCGTGAATCAGTTGACGGGGACGAAGTTGTACTTCTGCATGATGGCCTGACCGTCGCTGCTCAATACGAAGTCGACGAAAGCTTTGGCGACCGTCGGGTTCTTCGCGTCGGACGTCGCCGCGATCGGGTAATCCGCGATGACGTTGTACTGGTCCGGTATCTGGATCACCTTGAGGTCCGGGGCGACCTCCTGCGTCACGTCGGTGCCGTAGACCACGCCCGCATCCGCCTCGCCCAGCTCCACCTTGGCGACGACATCCTTGACGTTAGCTTCGTTCGAGACGAGGTTCGCGAGCACTGCGTCGCTGAAGCCGGCGCCGTAGTCGGGGCTCTGCTCCAGGTTCTGCAGCATCTCGCGCGCGTAGTTGCCCACGGGTACCTGCGGGTCGGCCAGCACCAGCTTCAGGCCGCTCTTCTTGAGGTCGGCCGGGCTCTCGATGCCGGCGGGGTTGTCCTTCGGCGTGATGATCACGAGCGAGTTGTGCACGAAGATCTGCGGCTCGCCCTCGATGACGTTGCTTTGCACGGCCGCGTCCATCTGATCCGGATTAGCGCTGGCGAACACGTCGGCGGGCGCCCCCTGCTCCAGCTGCGTGCGCAGCGCGGAGCTGCCGGCGAAGTTGAATTTCACGTCCACGCCGGGGTTCGCCGTCTTGAACGCCTGCCCCAGCTCCGTGAACGATTCGGTCAGCGACGCGGCCGCGAAAACGGTGATCGAGCCTTTGAGCGGCGTGCCGCCACCGTCCGTGGCTCCGTTGTCCGTTGAGTTTGAACTGCTGCAGGCCAGCAGCAGAGTCGCCGCGAAGAACGCGGCGACGGCGAGGCCCATTCCTCTGAATGCGATGCCTTTCACATACTCCCCATTCCCTGGGCTCCAACCAGGTCCTGCATGGCTGTCTCCAGCCACTCCTGCGTGATGCGCACCGCCGACGACTTCGAGTCGAGCACCATGGCGTCGAAGAAGGACGTGTCGTCCTCCCGTTCGCTCTCGATGCCCTGGGCGTACTCGCGGCAGACCTCGATCTGCGAGAGGATCAGTTCCTTCGCCTGCTCCACGTCCTCGTCGACCAGGAAGTAGAGCTTGATGAGGAAGTCGGAGCGGATCTCGCGCATGCGCCCGACGGGCCGTCGCAGCCAGCGCTGGAATTCGAGGTCGCCGGCGTCGGTGGCGCTATAGATAGCGCGGGGTGGATAGGTGCTGTTGTCCCATTCGCCATCGATCAGCTCGAGGCCGGACAACGACTTGAGGATGGCGTACACCATGGCAGGCTCGACGGGGCAAACGCGGCCCAGGCCTCGGCTGCCGCTGAGGTGTTGCTTCAACTCGTACCCGTAGGTCGGTCTGCGGCGCACCAGGCCGAGGATGGCGTACTCGGCAGGGGTGAGGGCGGTCTTCATTTTCGGCATAGCGGCGACATGATAACTCAATCATTGACTATCAGCCAAGTGACTACTAATGTCTTGGCTTCGCGAGGTGACATGGACGTGTCCGGGAAAAGTGCAGAAGCTCGCGCGCGGGTCCTCCTGCTTCGCAGGAGGGAGAGGAGAACCTGAGGGGAGACCCCTCAGGACTCCCCCCGCATGGGCTGCGCCCCGCTCCCCCTGCTTTGCGTGTGCTGCGGCAGGACGCTGCGATCCCACCGCTCTTCGGCCACGAGGCGCGCTGCCGCTATGATGTGGGCGACGTCGATGTACTGAGCCTAACGGGCTCTGGCACTGGGAAGGCAGAGGTGGCCTCTTGGACGAGCGGACAGAGAAGATTCGCGACCTGGTGCGCACCCTGCCATCGGTCTCGCAGCGGGTCGTGCTGCGCAGCCCCCGCGGCGAGTCGAATCGCGAGTACCACGGCGCCCTGCTGCACGACTACGCTCTCGCCGCCGGCCTCTTCACCCCCGAGTCGATCAGCGGCCGCTACGCCTCGCACTATTACTCCGTGACCGCCGACGACGGCACGGACATCGCCCTCTCCTTCGCGGAGGTGGCGCCGCGCTTTGCCAGCAAGCAAGTGATGCTGGCCACCTCGCAGGACGGCGAGGAGCTGCGCGTCGGCGTGCGCCTCATCGTGCCCGGCGACGGCATCGGCGGCCGGTCGCTGGCGGGCCTGGTCGACGTGAGCCTGAGATCCGTCGAGTCACAGACCGGCAACGAGCGGCCGCGGCCGTTCTCGCTGCAAATCAAGGGCCGCGTGCAGCAGCCGCTGACCGTCACGGCCGACGAACTCGACGGGATGCCGCAGCAAGAGGTCGAGACGCTGGAGACGCCGCGTCACGGCGGACGCATGGTCGAGGGCAGGCGCTACCGCGGCGTGCGTCTGTACGAGCTGCTGGACCGCGCCGGCATTATTCTCGACCCGACCATCAATGAAGACTTCATCCGCCGCGTCATCGTGGCGCACAGCACCGACGGCTACGCAGCGGTCATCGCAGGCGGCGAGATCGAGCCGCGCTTCATGAACGGCGACATCCTGGTCGGTGTCGACGGCGACGACGAGGACCGCGGCCGATTCCGCCTCGTGATCCCGACCGACCACGGCCCTGCCCGCTTCGTCAAGCGCCTCGCCAGCGTTGAGCTCCTCGACGGCTGATTCGCAGACGCCAAACCTCAGGGAATTCCCCGATAGCGCAGGTTTGCGCCAGGGTCGAACCTCTTTTCATAGGAGGAACGACCGATGGTAAACCTGTCTTCTCGCATCTCGCGCTCGACCAACCGCGACGACCTGGCGGCCCGCTTGGCGCGCATCAACGGCATTCGCAACGTCACGCACCCCCGCCGCGTCACGTCGCTACACAACCTGGCTCGCTCGGTGCTCCCTGTGGAGCAGGAAGTCGACAACCGCCAGGGCGCGTTCGACTTCGACCTGCCCGCCGCGTAAGAAAAGCCGGTACGCCGGCCACCGACAGGGCATCGTTCGTCTACTAGACTGGGCGCCGGTCGCGATACGCGGCCGACGCCGGCCCGGAGCCACGAGCATGCCCCCACATCCTCTCCACCTCTCCTTTTCTACACCGAGTTCTCCACCCTAGCCGCGATCATTGCGCTCGGCCCGGCCGTATCGAGTAGTTCAGCTCGTCCGTCGCCTATTCGTCCATAAGCGCCGCCTCTTGACCTTGACGTACGGTGCGCCTATCGTCACCGGCACGATGGGCGTCAGGCGAGAGCCTGCCCGTCCCCTTCCAAACGCCGCACCGTCCGACTGAGCCCAGAGGAGTTGACCGTGAAGAGGAGCACCGACCGTTACCTGACGACATTCGTCGGCAGCCTGATCCGCCCCGAGAAGATCCAGGACTACACTGCCAAGATCATGGCGGGCGAGCCCTACGACAAAGCCGACTACGAGGCGACCCTCAAGCGAGAAGTTGCCAACGTCGTCAAGCAGGAGGCCGACGCCGGCGTCGACGTGATCAGCGACGGCGAGTTCGGCAAGCCGAGCTGGTTGTACATCGTCAACCGCCTCACCGGCTTCGAGATGCGGGAGGTGCCGCGCCCCAAGGTGACCATCACCGGCTGGGACGCCGAGGGCCGCTTCAAGGACTTCTACGCCGCCAACCGCTCGCGCCCCCGGCGCCAGGCCGTCTGCGTAGGACCGATCACCTACACCGACGAAGGCCGGCGCCAGATGCAGCGCGACATCGACAACTTCAAGGCGGCGCTGGCCAACGTCAACGTCGAAGAAGCGTTTCTGCCCGTCGTGGCGCCCTGCAGCATCTCGGTCGACTACAAGAACGAGTACTACAAGACGGACGAGGAGTTCCTCTTCGCCGTCGCGGACGCCCTGCACGAGGAATACAAGATGATCATCGACGCCGGCCTGCTGGTGCAGACCGACGACGCCATCCTCGCCAACCTCTACGACCCGATCCGCGACGCCGGCATCGACTACCGGAAGTGGGTGGGCCTGCAGATGGAGGCCCTGAACCACGCGCTGAAGGGCATCCCCGAGGACCGCGTGCGCTACCACCTCTGCTGGGGCTCCTGGCCCGGCCCGCACACCACCGACGTACCGCTGGCCGAGATCGTCGACCTGCTGCTGATGGCGAACTGCCAGGCCTACTCCATCGAAGCGGCGAACCCGCGCCACGAGTGGGAGTGGGTGGTCTGGCAGGACACCAAGCTGCCAGACGGCAAGATCTTGCTGCCCGGCATGATCAGCCACGCCATTTCCCACGTCGAGCACCCGGAGCTGATCGCGCAGCGCATCGAGCGCTACGCCAGCGTCGTCGGTCCCGAGAACATCATCGCTAGCAGCGACTGCGGCTTCGCACAGGGCTCCGGCACGGTGCGCCAGCACCCCGCCATCGCCTTCGCCAAGCTCGAAGCGCTGGCCGAGGGCGCGCGCATCGCTACTAGCCGCCGCAAGCGCAAGTAGGCATAATCGGGCCACGATTTCGATCACAGGCGTTACGCCAGGAGGTCATCGGCATGACGACGTATCAGGTAGTCGGCAAGAGAATTCCGCGCGTCGACGGCGTCGACAAGACGACCGGCGCCGGCGTCTATACCGGCGACGTTTCCCTGCCCGGCATGCTCTGGGGCAAGACGATCCGCAGCCCCTACCCCCACGCTCGCATCGTCAGCATCGACACGAGCGAGGCGAAGCAGGTGCCCGGCGTCCGCGCCGTCATCACCTCCGCCGACGTACCGGAGTTTCCCTACGGCCGCGCCCTGAAGGACATCCCGGTGCTGGCCCGCGGCGTCGTTCGCCACGTCGGCGAGCGTGTCGCGGCCGTCGTCGCCGACACGGAGGACGCTGCCGAAGCTGCCGCCGACCTCATCGACGTGCAGTACGAGGAGCTGCCGGCCGTGTTCGACCCGGTCGAGGCGGCGAAGCCGGACGCGCCCATCCTGCACCCCGACTTCAACAACTACCCGGGCGTACGGCGCCAGTTGGAGACGCCCTCGAACGCCTTCGCCCGCAACAATTTCGAGAAGGGCGACGTCGAGAAGGGCTTCGCCGAAGCGGACGTGGTCGTGGAGCACACCTACAACTCGCAGGACCGCCACGCCGTCTACCTGGAGCCGCAGGGCGTCGTTGTCTGGGACGACCCGGACAGCGAGCGGGTGCACATCTGGGTCTCGAACAGCAAGCCGTACCGGCTGCGCGCCGCCATACCGCGCACCTTCGACGTTCCGGAGGAGAAGATCGTCTTCCACCCGACCTACGTCGGCGGCGACTTCGGCTCCAAGAGCCTGCCTGCCAACATGGCGATCGCCTACTACCTCTCGAAGGCGGTGGGCGGCAAGCCTGTGAAGATGGTGCACGACTACGTCGAGGAGCTCATGGCCGGCAACCCGAACAAGGCCATGGTCTACACGATGAAGACCGGCGTGAAGCGCGACGGCACCATCACTGCCCTGCAAGTCACGCACTACGTCTCCTGCGGCGCCTACGCGGGCTACTCGCCCGGCGGCGGCCTCGGCGGCGCCAACGCCTCTGGCGGGCCCTACAAGATCCCGAACGTCAAGTTCGACTCGGCCAACGTCTACACGAACACGTTGCCGGCCCAGATCATGCGCGCCCCCGGCGAGGAGCAGGCCGTCTTCGCGATCGAATGCGCCCTGGACGAGACGGCCCGCGCCATCGGCATGGACCCGGCCGACTTCAAGATGAAGAACCTGGTCGAGACCGGCGAGGAGTGGGCGGCCGGCGAGGACATGGAGGACGTGCGCGTCAAAGAGCTGCTGCAGGCCACCCTCGATGCCGCCAACTACCGCTCGCCAAGGCCCGCCAACGTCGGACGTGGCCTCGCCATCGCCGACCGAGCCCAGGGCGGCGGCCAGTCGCACTGCCGCCTCAGCCTGAACCCGGACGGCACCATTGCCATCGCCGCGCCGATCTTCGACCCCGGCACCGGCGTCTACACGACGCTGGCCCAGGTTGTCGCCGAGGAGCTGCAGGTGCCGATGCAGGACGTCAAGGTGGAGATGATGACCACCGACTTCGCGCCCTTCGAGGACGGCGTCGGTGGCAGCACCCAGTCGCGGCGCGCCTCCACCGTCGCCTACGACGCGGCCCAGGACGTCAAGGCACAGCTGCGTCAGCTCGCGGCCGACCAGCTGAACTGGCCCATCGACTCGATCGGCTACCGCGACGGCGAGATCTGGCGCACCGACCTGGAGGAGAAGGTCAGCTGGCGCGAGCTGCTCAGCACGACGCAGCAGCCCGTCATCGGCGAAGGCCACATGCAAGAGCCGATGCGCTCCCGCTTCACGTCCTTCAACGTCCAGGTGGCGGAGGTGCAGGTCGACCCTGAGACGGGCGAGATCACGCTGCTCGGGGTCACCAGCGGTCACGACGTCGGCACCATCCTCAACGAGATCGGCCACCAGGGTCAGATCAACGGTGGCGTCGTCATGGGCATGAGCCACACGCTGATGGAGGACCTGCGGCTGGAAGACGGCCGCGTCACCAGCGCCTCGCTCGGCGACTACAAGATCCCGACGATCCGCGACATCCCGGCGCTGCAGACGGTGCTGCTGCGCGGCGAGGTCGGCAACGGCCCGTACCACGTCAAGGGCATCGGCGAGCTGCCGATCTGCGCTATCGGCCCCGCCATCGCCAACGCGATCGAGGACGCCTGCGGCGTGCGGCTGCGCGAGACGCCGTTTACGGCCGAAAAGCTCTACCAGGCGCTGAAGGGATAGTGCAACGCGCGGCGCCTCAGAGGTCTGTCATGCTGAGTCGAGAGAGTCAGTTTCTTCGCTTCGATCTGCCTTTGTGGCTGAGCACGTCCTTCGGGGGAGATTCTTCGCCTCTCGGCTCAGAATGACAATGCCTGTACGGCTCCTGAGCGCGCCGAGATACAACACCCCCGCCTGAGAAATCGCTTATGTCGAAAGAAACCGATCCCATCGACGTCCCCTGGAACCTGCTGCCCATCGCCGAAGGCATGTACCCCGGCGAGAACTCGCTGAAGCACCTGCGCGAGCACGGCTGGCCCATGTGGACCGCAGCCCTGATCTCGAAGATCGAGCACATCAGCACGCGCGAGGCGGAGGAGATCGTCGACGCCGGTGGCCTCGCCGTGGACGGCCACGTCGTCAAAGGCTTCATCGAGTACGTACACGAGGGCGCCGTCATCACGTTCGGGGGCCAGCGGCGCTACCGCATCGGCCACCCCGGCCCGGACGCCTACGGCGGCCCGCGCTAGCTTCAGTCCACAGTCCTCAAGCTTCCGTCAGGCCTGAGTTGGGGCTACGGCCCTCTTTGCGATTCGCGATAACCAGCCGCAGTCTTCGCGTCACTTCCTCACAATTTCCTGATATTTAAGGCAAGTGATATCTCTCACGAAATATGCAACCCTTGTAAAGCTCCTGTCATATTGAAATCATTTCACACTTGAACGTGCGAATTTGTCCACTTTAAAACGCTCAATAGCATTCTATTAGTACTCCGCAATTTTGCTTCACTTCTTGTGCCTCAACGAAGGATGGTAGTAACGGAAAGATTCGCCTTTTGACCTTCGCTGAATACCTGCAGGATCGCTGGCGGCATCTGGTCCACCTGGGTATCGAGCACGCCATCGTCGTCGGTATGGCGATTGTCATCGCGACAGTCATCGGCGTCAGCCTCGGCCTGCTCACCTACCGCACCGATCGTCCACGCGAACTGGTGCTGGCCACTGCCGGCGTCTTCCTCACCATCCCTTCCCTGGCACTGTTCGGCCTCTTCATCCAGCCCTTTGGCCTTGGCACGAAGCCGGTGGTCGTGGCCCTCACGATGTACGCGCTGCTACCCATCCTGCGCAACACGATTGTCGGCCTGCGCGAAGTGGACCCGGCGATCGTGGAATCCGCCCAGGGCATGGGCATGGGGCGGGTTCACCGCCTGCTGCGCATCGAGCTGCCTCTGGCCTGGCCGGTCATTCTGACAGGCATCCGGGTTGCCACGGTGCTCATTGTCGGCATCGCTGCGTTGGGCGCGTACGTACTGGGCCCTGGCTTCGGCAACGAGATCTTCGACGGCCTCAACGGCATGACACGGCCGGGCGCCATGAACCTCGTGATCGGCGGCATCCTGGGCGTCATCGTCCTCGCCGTACTCTTCGACATCTTCTACGTGCTTGTGTTCCGGCTGACGACGCCCAGAGGCATCCGATGACGATCAAGATCCGCCTGGAGGAGCTCACCAAGCAGTTCCCCGGCCAGCGCGAGCCGGCCGTCGAGTCCCTCACCATGGACATCCCCGAGGGCGAGATCGTCATCCTCGTCGGACCTTCCGGCTGCGGCAAGACGACGACGATGAAGCTGATCAACCGCCTCATCGAGCCGACGTCCGGCCGCATCCTCCTCGACGGCGAAGACGTCACGCGCGTAAATCCCGACCACCTGCGGCGCCGTATGGGGTACGTCATTCAGCAGATCGGCCTCTTCCCGCACATGACCATCGCCGACAACATCGCCACGGTGCCCAGACTGCTGGGATGGGACAAGCAGCGCATCGCCCAGCGTGTCGACGAGCTGCTGGACATGGTGGGCATGGACCCGGCCATGTACCGGCGCCGCTACCCCAAGGAGCTCTCCGGCGGCCAGCGCCAGCGTGTCGGCGTGGCGCGCGCCATGAGCGCCGACCCCGACGTGATGCTGATGGATGAGCCCTTCGGCGCTATCGACCCGATCACACGCGACCGCCTGCAGAACGAGTTCCTGCGAATCCAGAGCGAGATCAAGAAGACCATCGTCTTCGTCACACACGACATCGACGAGGCGATCAAGATGGGCGACCGCATCGCCATCTTGCGCGATCATTCGCGCATCGCCCAGTACGACACGCCGGAGCACATTCTCGTCAACCCGGCGGATGATTTCGTAGCTGACTTCATCGGCCGTGACGCCTCGCTCAAGCGCCTCAACCTGAGCCGCGTCAGCGAGATCGAGCTCGGCGTCTGGCCCACGGTGCAGGACGGCGCGGACGTGGCGACGGTGCGCCGTGTGCTGGAAGACACCGGCAAGAACGCCGTGCTCGTGCTGGACGACCGCCGCCATCCCCTCCGTTGGCTGGACATGGAAGGCCTCAACCACCTCAACGGCAACAAGCTGGGCGAGGTCGGCGTGCCGGTCACCGCACTGGTCGGCCTGCGGGCCACGCTGAGCAGCACGCTCAACGAGTTGATCGGCTCGCACTACAGCGTTGCCGTCGTGGTGGACGACGACGGCGCCTACCTGGGCGTCGTCGATATCGACCGCATCAACGCGACGGTGCGCAGCATGCGCAACGTCGAGGAAGGCGGCGAGTCATAGAGGCTGTCATCGGAGCCGAGGTCCAGGAATCAGTCCTCGCTGCGGAGCACCGTCGATCCATCGCCGGCTACCTGTTCATGCCGGCGCTCATCGCCGCCACGTTACTGGCGCTGGTCCTGTGGCTGCACGGTCAGCACCTCGACAGCATCGAACAGCGCCGCATCAACGTGGACTTCGTCAGGCAGGCCACGCTCGAGCACGTGCGCATGACGGTGGTCTCCACCGTGCTGGTGCTGGTGATCGCCATCCCGACGGGCATCCTGCTGACGCGCGGCTTCGCACGACGTATTGCGCCGCTCATTGTCGCGTTGTTCAACATCGGCCAGGCAACGCCATCGATCGGCGTCGTAGTCCTGCTGGCCCTGATTTGGGACATCGGTTTCTGGCCCATGATCGCGGCCCTGGTCGCCTACTCCGCCCTCGTCGTGCTGCGCAACACGATGGTCGGCTTGCAGCAGGTCGACGAGTTCGTCATCGAGTCGGCGCGGGGCATGGGCATGGGCCGCCTCGGTGTACTCACCCGCATCGAGCTGCCGCTCGCCGTGCCGGTGATGCTGGCCGGCGTACGTACGGCGCTGGTGCTCAACGTCGGCACCGCGACCCTGGGCGTCTTCATCAACGCCGGCGGGCTCGGCGCCATCATCACGACCGGCATCGTGCAGGGCCGCCCCCTGATGACGTTTACCGGCAGCGTCCTCGTCGCCTGCCTCGCCCTGACCATCGACTACCTGGCCGGTGTCTCGGAAGACTTGCTTCGCCCTCGCGGGCTGTGACTGACGCACCTAATGGAAGGAAGGAGCACATCATGAAGTATTGGATGGGTATAGGAGGGGTGCTGGTAGCGCTGGCGCTCTGTGTCGGCTGCAGTAGCAGCAACAACAGCAGCGCCACGAGCACGCCGGCCAGCAGCAGCGCCAGCCCGTCGGCTGGTGGCGGCAGTAGCGCGAACAGCCTGGACGGCGCGTCCTTCAAGGTCGGCTCCAAGGAGTTCACCGAGCAGCTGGTACTGGGACAGATCGCCATCCTGGCGCTCCAGAACGCCGGCGCCAAGGTCGAGGACAAGACGGGCATCACCGGTACGTCCAACGTCCGCACGGCCCTGACATCGGGCGACATCGACATGTACTGGGAGTACACCGGCACCGGCTGGAGCACTCACCTCGGCCACGAGGTCAGCAACGCGCCGACCGATCCGCAGGAGCTCTACAAGCAGGTGGCCCAGGAGGACTTGCAGAAGAACAACATCGTCTGGCTGGATCCGGCGCCCATGAACGACACCTACGCGCTGGTGACGGCCGCGGATCGCAGCCAGTCAATGAACGTCTCGACCATCTCCGATTACGCCAACCTGGCGAACAGCAACCCTTCCGACGCTACCGTCTGCGCCGCGACGGAGTTCCTCACGCGTGACGACGGCTGGCCAGGCGTCGAGAAGGCCTACGGCTTCAGTCTGCCCCAGTCCAACGTCTCGGAGATCGAGTTCTCCCTGATCCCGTCGGAGGTCAAGAAGGGCGATCCATGTAACTTCGGCGAAGCGTTCGCCACGGACGGCACCATCGCCGCCAACAACCTCGTCGTCCTGCAGGATGACAAGAGCTACTTCCCCATCTACAACGTCGCCATGACGATCCGCAAGGACGCCTACGACAAGTACTCCGACCAGCTCGACGCGATCTTCAACCCGATTACGGCCAAGCTGACCAACGAGACCATGCAGTCGCTCAACGCCAAGGTGGACGTGGACGGCATGGACCCGAAGGACGTCGCCGAGCAGTTCCTGAAGGACAACGGCTTCATCAACTAGGCACGAGTACGACGAAGCCAGGTCTAACGCCCGCGAAGTTTGACCAATGAAGAGGGGGACTCTTACCGAGTCCCCCTCTTCGCGTCTGAAAGCGTCGGCGCCCTGCTAGTAGCCGTCGAAGTTCTCGACGCGGATGTTCTGACGCTCGATGCCGTTCTCGGCGAGCATCGTGCGCATGGCGCCGACCAGCCCTGGCGGGCCGGAAACGTAGAAGCAGGCGCGCACAGGATCCACGTAGCGCGACAGCAGGCCGAAATCGACCCGGCCGCGCTCACCCTGCCAGTCGGTGTGCTCCGGCGTCAGCCCGCTCATCGTCGGGACGAAGTGGAAACCCCCGTGCGTTTTCTGCAGCTCGTCCAGCTCCCCGAAGAAGGCGCACTCGTCCGGCGTTCGGTTGGAGTAGAAGAGGAAGACGTCGTCCAGGCGGCCGTCCACCGCTGCCTGCGTGAGCAGGCTGCGCATCGGTGTGATGCCGACGCCGCCCGCGATCAGCACGACGGGTCGCGGCGTGTCCTCTCGCAGCGTGAAGGTGCCGTACGGTCCCTCGATGACAACCTCGTCGCTGGGCTTCAAGGCGCGCAGCGTCTGCTTGAAGATGCTATCGCGCAGGCGGGTGGTGATCATGAGGTCGTCCTCGCAGGGCGCGCTGCACAGCGTGAAGGAGTGAACGCGGTCGGCGTCTGAGGCCTCCTCGACGCCGTCCAGCGTCATCTCGACGAACTGGCCGGCTTCGTAATCGAACCCGTTCGGCTTCTCGAAGTAGAACGATCCGGTGCCGGAGGCTACCTGCGTCTGGCGCTTCAGTTTGATGCGGAAAGTCGAGTCCATGGGCATCCTGCTCGCTGTGTCGCTTGGTCTCATCATGGCCGAAGCCAGGCCTGGGCGATAGATGGGTCACGTGTTAAGAGACGGTTGATTTGCTGTCCAGTGCGAAGAAAGGCTGAACCTAGGCGCAGCTGCCGCTACAATCTGCCAGGGTGCGTGACGCGGACAAGGCGTCTCGCTCCGCGTAATGTCTCCTCAAGGAGGAAGAGATGGAAGCTTCCATCAAGATCGAGAACCGATCCCAGCTCATCTATCTGCTCACGGAGGCGGCAGAGTTGGAGCACGGCATCATGTGCTGCTACCTCTTCACCGCGTTCACACTGAAGAATGGCGTCGACGAGGGCGTAACCGAAGAGCAGCTGCGCGCCATCCGGCGTTGGCGGCGCCTCATCAAAGGGATCGCCGTCGAGGAGATGCTGCACCTGGCGTCGGTCTGCAACATCCTCACCGCGGTTGGCGGCGCGCCGCAGCTGCACCGTCCCAACCTGCCGACCAGCCCGCGCGCCTACGGAGCAGAGTTCAAGCTTGGCCTCCTCCCCTTCACTCTGGAGACGCTGGAACAGTTCATCGCCATCGAGAAGCCCATCGAGCAGGTCACCGGACGCCGCTCTCTCCCTTCGATGGCCCAGCCGCGACTCAGCGACATCTTCTCCAGTGAGCGCGCCTTCGACACGCAGGGCAAGCTCTACCGCGGCATTGAGGACGGCATCATCTACCTGGCCCAAAAGTACGGCCCCGAAGGGCTTTTCATCGGCCCGCCGGAGGCGCAAACCGACACTGAGCACTTCGAGCTGGACGGCCTGGTCCCGGTCGTCGACCTGCCGTCGGCGATGGAGGCAATCAAGATCATCGTCGTGCAGGGAGAAGGCGCCAGCGAGGAGACCACCGACTCCCACTACGCCAAGTTCAAGAGCATTTACGACGAGTACAGGCAAATCCTGTCGGAAGACCCGGACTTCCAGCCCGCCCGCCCCGTGCTGGCCAACCCGTACTCAATCATGCCGACGGACATGACCGACCCCGACGACATCAACATGATCGACGATGCAACCACCGCCGATCTCTGCAACCTGTTCGACGGCTGCTACGAGCTGTTGGTGCAGATGCTGGGACGCCTCTTCCTGCACGCGGAGGAATCGGAGGAGGAGTTCGTGCGGCTGGCGCACATCACGGAAGGCCTCATGGTGGACATCATCGACCCGCTGGGCACCATGCTGACCGCGCTGCCCGCCGGTCCATCGTATCCCGGTAAGAACGCCGGCCCCGGCTTCCGCCTATCCCGCGCCGCTACAGTCCCTGCCCACCGCGATTCCGGCTGGTCTGTCTTCCACGAGCGCATGACAGAGTTGCTCAACTACTGCCGCTTCCTGCAATCGCAGCAGGGAGCGCCGGCGGCGCTGGGCAAGGTACGGGATGCTATCGCCCGCCACGCGGCGGCGCTGCAGACGCCGGCAGAGGCCGAGGCCTAGGCCGCCGGCGAACTGCGACTGCGTCTGACGGCGGAGCCTGGTGAAACCGTCTGACTAACCCGGGCGGGAGTCTGAAGCCTACTCGGCGACCTGATCTCCCGCTTCGGCCAGGCGCTGCGCCAGGATCTGCAGCATGCGGATCGCCATCTTTGGCTCCTTCTCGAGGTGAGCCAGGAACACCCAGCGGTCCATGCCCAGGCACTCGGTCGCCTCGATGGCGCGCACGGTGGCAGTGCGAGGCCACTCGCCCAGCAGCGCCATCTCGCCGAAGGGCTCGCCGGGGCCGAGCACGGCCAGCTTCTGGGCACGAGGCGTGTTCATCGCCTTGATCACCTCGACGTTACCGGACAGCACGACGAAGAGGCCGTTGCCGGTGCGTCCCTCTTCGACGATGATCTCTTCGGGCGCGAAGGTGCGCCGGAATGTAAACGCCTCCAGCGCATCGAGGCTGGCAGGATCGAGCCCCGTGAATAACGGTACGTTGGCCAGAACGCTCTCGTTGTTGGTCATCTTCTTCGCCTCATCGGTCGCGCCGGCCGCTGCTAGCTGACGTCGAGGCTGTCGCCTTCGACGCTGACGCTGTAGCTCTTCACGTTCTCACGCGGCGGCCCACCGATGACCTCGCCACTCGTGACGTCGAACTGCCCGCCGTGGCAGGCGCATGTGACGACGTTGCCGTTGAGCTCGCCGTCGGCGAGGCTGCAGCCGCGGTGCGTGCACGTGTCGCCAAAGGCGTAGAACTGCCCGCCAACATTAGCGACGGCAACCTGCTCGCCGTTCACCTCGAAGCTCGAAATCTGGCCCGGCGCCAGGTCACCCGTCTTGCCTACGACTGCCATGCGAAAATCCTTCCTTTCCCGCCTCGGGCCGCAAAGCCGCCCGGTCTTCGCAGGCACTACGATATAGTGCCGCGCGCTTTACCGCATCTCTTCGCGTCGGACTCGAACGACAGCATGATATGGGCTGGCTACGGCAAAAGCGCCACCATCTTGAGAAGAGTTGATGAATCCCCTACGAAGGCCAGACCTGCTACTGTTCAGCGCGAGGAGGCAGCACATGGATGAGTCGCCGCACGTCGAGATCGAGCCTAACGGACCCTATGTCGTATACGGCGACCTGCCCTTGACGGAGATGTTGCCGGTGCACACCTTTAACGGCGAACCCATCGACTGGCACACGTTGCGCGAGATTCCGGTGCGGCGACGGCCCGTGGAGCTCTGCCGCTGCGGCCAATCGAGCAACAAGCCCTTCTGCGATGCCACCCACGAGTCGATCGATTTCGATGGTAGCGAGACCGCCGACCGGCGCCCGTACCTGGAGCGCGCCGAGGTCGACCGTAACGGTGACGACGCCGTCGCCGACGACGTTGTCCTGTGCTTCTCGGCCGGCTTCTGCGGCACGCGCACGACCAACGTCTGGAAACTGCTCGAAGAGCGAGACGATCCGGCCAAGCGTGAGCTCATGCGCGACATGATCTGGCGCTGCCCCTCCGGCCGCATCGTCCTGCTCGACAAGGACGGCGCGCCGGTCGAGCCGGAGCTGCCCCAGGACGTCGCCGTGCTGCCGGGCGGGCCGATCTGGGTACGCGGCGGCGTGCCGGTCGTCGGCGCCGACGGCCAGGAGTGGGAGCGGCGCAATCGCGTGACGCTGTGCCGCTGCGGCGCGTCCGGCAACAAGCCCTTCTGCGACGGCAGCCACATGGACGCTGCACTTCGACGAGCGCTGACGGCGAAGCCTCCTTCGCTTGCTACGGGTTCCGTCCGGGGCATACGATCGGCCCGCAACACACAGCCGATTCTTCGCTTATTCGAACTCGTGGAGGTTCTCCCTTGGTCGCTACCTACCAGTACATCGGGAAGGCGGTGCCGCGTGTCGATGGCTTCTTGAAGGTCACCGGCCAGGCAACCTACGCGGGCGACGTCAACCTGCCCGGAATGCTCTGGGGCCGCTCGCTGCGCAGCCCGCACCCTCACGCTCGCATCGTCCGCATCGACACCTCCGCGGCGAAGGCGCTGCCCGGCGTCCACGCCGTGATCACTGGCGCCGATCTGCCGGGACACCTCTTCGGCCGCAGCCTGCGCGACGTACCGGTGCTGGCCAAGGACCGCGTGCGCTACGTCGGCGAGCGCGTTGCCGCCGTAGCGGCTGACGACGAGGACATCGCCCAGCAGGCCCTCGACCTGATCGAGGTCGAGTACGAAGAGTTGCCCGCCGTGTCCGACGTGCTGGAGGCGATGAAGCCCGACGCGCCCATCCTCCACCCCGACTACAACGACTACGAGGGCGTCCGCAACAAGCTGGACCAGCCGTCCAACGCCTACGTCCGCCAGGTGTTCGAGAAGGGCGACCTGGAAAAGGGGTTCGCGGAGGCCGACCAGGTCTTCGAGCACAGCTACTACAGCCAGGTGCAGCACGGCGCCTACATGGAGCCGCAGGCCATCGTCGCCTGGGACGACAAGGAGACGGGGACGGCGCAGGTCTGGGCCTGCTCCAAGGCGCCCTATCGCGTCCGCGAGCCCTACGCCTCGTCGATGGGGCTCGCCGAAGACAGGCTGGTCATGCACCCGATCTTCGTCGGCGGCGACTTCGGCTCCAAGACGTCGCCTGCCAGCCTGCCGATCGCCTACTACCTCTCTCAGGTCACGGGCCGGCCCGTGAAGATCGTGCATGACTACGTTGAGGAGTTGATGTTCGGCAACCCGAACCAGCTCATGATCTACCGCCTGCGCACCGGCGTGAAAAACGACGGCACGATTACGGCTCACCACGTCGAACACATCGTCAACTGCGGCGCCTACGCCGGCTACAAACCCAGCGGCGTCATGGGCTCCTCGATCCAGGCCGCTGGTGCCTACAAGTGCGACAACGTCCGCGTCGAGTCCGCCAACGTCTACACCAACACGCTGCCGGGTCAGATCCTGCGCGCGCCCGGCGAACCGCAGGCCGTCTTCGCGCTGGAATCGCACATGGACGAGGTCTCGCGCGCCATCGGCATCGACCCGGTCGAGTTCCGGCTCAAGAACATGGTCGAGAGCGGCGAGGAGATGGCGGCGGGCGAGACGCTGGACTACGTCCGGGTCAAGGACACGATCCGCGCCGCCGTCCAGGCGGCCGGCTACCATGACCCGAAGCCGCCGATGGTCGGCCGCGGCATCGCCGTCGGCGACCGGGGCCAAGGCGGCGGTCAGGCGCACGCACGCTACACGTTGAACCCGGACGGCTCGCTCACCATCGGCACGCCGGTCTTCGACCAGGGCACCGGCTCCTACACGACGCTGTATCAGGTCGCCGAGGAGGAGCTGGGCATCCGCTTCGACGGCTTCCATGTCGACGTCTGGGACACGAGCTCCGTGCCGTTCGATGCGGGCCTGGGAGGCAGCATCCAATCACGCCTCGCCTCGACCGTCGGCTTCGAGGCGGCGCAGGAGCTGAAGAAGGCGCTGATCGGCTTCGTCGCGGTGCAGATGGGCTGGCCGGAGGCGGAGCTACGGCTGCAGGGCGAAGAGGTGTGGCGCACCGACATCGAGGAGAAGGTCAACTGGCGCGACCTGCTGCGTCAGACCGGCGAGTCGGTCAGCGGCCAGGCTCACATCAACGAGAACATCCGTGGCCACTTCACGTCGTTCTGCGTGCAGACCGCCGAAGTCGAGGTCGACCCAGAAACGGGCGCCGTGAAGCTGCGCAAACTCGTCACCGCGCACGACGTCGGCCAGGTGCTGAACCCGATCGGCCACCAGGGCCAGATCAATGGCGCGCTCATGCAGGGCATCGGTTTCGCCATGATGGAGGAGCTCAAGGTCGAAGAAGGGCGCGTGCTCACCGGCTCCTTCGGCGACTACAAGATCCCGACAATGGCAGACATCCCGGAGCTGCAGACGGTGCTCCTCGAGGGCGAGGTCGGCTCCGGTCCGTACGCCGTCAAGGGTATCGGTGAGGTGCCGATGGTACCGACGGCCGCGGCCATCGCCAACGCCATCCAGGACGCCTGCGGCGCGCGCGTCCGCGACCTGCCGATCACGGCCGAGAAGGTCTACCGGGAGCTGCAGAAGCAGTAGCGCGGGCTGCTGAGGCTTATCGCCGCTCGGCGATTTCCTGCTCCACGGGCCGACTCACCAGGTGGGGTCCCGGGCCGCTGCGGGCTTCGTCCTGGGTCCCGCCTCGTATGAAGGACAGGAGCATGCCGATCGCGGCCAGCGGGACCGCGAAGAGCGCCGCCGCGTGCAGGCCGTTGTTGAAAGCGTCACGAATCGACGCCTGCATTGCGGGGTCGGAGGAGGCGGAGGCCATCAGCGCCGGCGTCGGCAGGCTGTGGAGCGAGAAGGCGCCGGCAGTCGCGAAACCCGCGAACACCGTGCCGGCGAAGGCGATGCCCAGGCTCTGCCCCGTGAACCGGAACATGCCCAGGAGGCCCGCTCCGATACCACGCTTGGCAGGAGGAACGGACGACATCACGGCATTGTTGTTCGGCGCCATGAACGTGCCCAGGCCGGTGCCGAGGAGGACCAGCCGCAGCAGCACATCCCACAGCGGCATCTCTGCCGTCACCTGGGAGATGGCGAGGAGGCCCAGGATGACGATGCCCAGCCCGGTAGTCGTCAGTCCGCGCGACCCCACCTTGTCCGAGAGCCTGCCTGAAAGCGGCGCGACCACCATCAGGGTCAATGCCATGGGCAACATCATCAGGCCCGCCGTCTCGGCCGAGTAGCCGCGAATGCTCTGCCAGTAGAAGGGAAAGAGCAGCATCACGGTCGCCATGCCGACGGTGGCGAAGATGCCTGCCGTTTGGCCCGTGGTGAACTCGCGGATGCGGAACAGGGACAGGTCGACCAGCGGGAACTGCGCCCGCAGCTCTCGCACGACGAACAGACCAAGCGTCACGAGGCCGCCCAGCATGAGACCGATGACCGTGCCCGACGACCAGCCCCAATCCGGCGCCTTCGTCACGCCGAGCAGCAGCATGGCCGTTCCGCCCACCAACAACGCCGCGCCCAGCCAGTCGATCGGCTCCAGGGTGCGGTGCTCCTGTAGCGGCGGCAGGATGCGCGCGGCCAGCACCGCCGCGATGACGCCGATAGGGACGTTCAGCAGGAACACGGACTGCCAGCCGAAATGCGTCACCAGAAAACCGCCGAGCGTAGGCCCAATAGCGGCTCCACCGCTGAGAAGGATGGTCTGCAGCCCCATGGCGGTACCACGCTTTCCCGGCGGAAACGTGTCGGTGATGATCGCCAGGACGTTGCTGGTGATCAGCGCGCCGCCGAACGCCTGCAGGATCCTGGCGCCGATCAGCCAGAGAATGGACTGCGAAAACGCAGCCAGCAGACTGGCGCCCGCGAACGACAGGACACCAGCGATGAAGAGCCGCTTGCGCCCCAGGACGTCGCTGATGCGGCCGAAGAAGGGTACGAGGCCCGTCAACGCCAGCGTGTAGGCAATGAGGGTCCACTCCACTTGAGCGAGCGAGGCGTGCAGCTTGCCGGCGATGGTCGGCAAGGCGATGTTCAGGATGGAGATATCGATGACCACCATGAACTGGCCCAGGCCGACGGATACCACCACCAGCCAGGGATTGTCTTTCGTAAGGGATCGTCGGAAGGTGCTTAGCGCCACGCCGGGACCATGTCGCGATCTTACAGCGTCGTTCACGCGCTGGCACGCGCCGCCCGCTGCGCCCTCAGGCGGATGAGACGTCTCTGGTCTCGAAGCGCCAGAAGGAGAGCGCGGCGAAGACGAGCGCGAAGACGGCAAGCACCGCCGCGCCTTGCCACGCGGTAGGCAGGTCAGTCGCGCGCTGCAAGGCGTTGGCGTCGAGCACGGCGCGAATGTTGCGATAGATGAGCACGTTTTCCGGGAACCAGCTGAGGGCTCCGCCGCTCTCCGTCAACGGCGTCATCAGCACGTCCGCATAGAACACGACGATCACCAGGGCAACACCGGCCGCGGTTGCGCGAAACCACAGGCTCGCGAGGAACGCCAGCGTGACGTAGGGCAGAACCGCGATGCCGTTTCGGACCAAGGCGCCGAGCACCCGAATCAGGAAGTCGTGGCCGAGGCTGCTGTCCAGCCCGCCGATTGCCGTCACGGCGCCGCTGCCAATGAGAACGGCGCCCATGCCGATCACAGAAATCACGGCGATGAACGTCAGGATGGCCAGCAGCTTGGCGCCCAGGAAGGCCCAGCGCCTCTCCGTCTTCGAGAGGATCACGCGGATGGTCCCCCAGCCGTACTCCGTGGCAATCGAGCTCGACGCGAGGACGACCGACACCAGCATCGTCACCTGGTAAACGATGTCCATACCGTACTTTGGTGCGCTCGCCAGGCTCAGATGCTCCTTCTGGCTCGCAAGATCCGCCTCGCTGAGCGAGGACGAAGAGAACCAGAGGAGGAGGTAGCCGCCCACGACCAGGAGCACGAGCGCCAGCACCATCACCTTCGGCATCATCCGGTGCGTGAGGCGAAAGACCTCGGAGCGATATAGCGAAAGGAAACTATTCATCCTGGCCCGCACCCGCTGTGGTGAGCTCCAAGAACACCTCTTCGAGCGAGCTGCCCACCGGCGTCATCGACGTGGGGAAGAAACCGGCTTCACTCAACGCCCGCGCCAACGCGGGACCGGAATCCGGCGGAGCGAACACGCGCAGCCGGCCATCGACCTCCGCCACTCGCTCCACGAAGGGCAGCGCGGCGATCACCTCCGCTGCCTTCTCCGGAGACTCGATCGAGATCTCGATGTGGCTGCCTCGGCTGAGCATCTCCTGTACGGTGCCGGTCTGGAGCAGACGTCCCCGCTGCAGGATTGCGACGCGGTCCGCCACCTGCTGCACCTCGTGCAGGAGATGGCTCGCGAGGAGAACGGCGCGTCCTTCGCCCGCGAGGCGCGGGATGAGCCCGCGGATCTCCTGCTGGCCGGCGGGGTCAAGTCCATTCGTCGGTTCATCGAGGATCACCAACTCCGGGTCATTCAGGAGCGTACCGGCAATCGCCAGTCGCTGTTTCATGCCGAGCGAGTAGGTCGCATACTTGCCGTCCGCACTCTCGTGCAGGCCCAGCAAGGTGAGAAGCTCATCGATGCGCGGGTCTGGAATGCCTCCAAGCACGAGGCCGAAGGCGCGGAGGTTGTCTCGCCCCGACATGAAGGGATAAAACGCCGGCGACTCGATGATCGCGCCGATCCGGCTCAACGGCAGGTTCGGCTTCTCGACGCGTCCCTCATTCGCCTTGACGAGCCCCAGGATCATGGCGACAGTCGTGGTCTTGCCGGCGCCGTTGGGCCCGAGCAGGCCAAGCACCTCTCCCTGACGAATCTCCAGATCCAGGTGGTCAACGACGGTCTTCGCCCCGTACCGCTTGGTGAGTCCGACCGTGCGCAGGAGAACGCTGCCTTCTGAGTTCACCAGTTCAATCTATCTCAAGCCATTCGTGCGTCGACAGAGCCATTCGGCCGTCGACACAAAGCGGTCACAAGAACACGACGGCGCCCCTGGAGTGAGGCGCCGCCGTACGGCTTGACACGGGATACGGGTCGCTCAGCGGCCCTGGAAGTTCGGCTCGCGCTTCTCGATAAAGGCGCGGGCGCCCTCCTGGAAGTCCTCCGTGAGGTGCAGCTTGAGGCCCTGCTGGTACAGAGACAGGTTGCGAGTCATCTCGGCGCGCATCCAGCGCGTCGCCTGCACCGTGGAACGCACCGACAGCGGCGGGTTCTTGAGGATCTCTGCCGCCATCTCTTCCGCCGCGGCCATGTACCCGTCGGGCGGCGTCAGGCGATTGATCAGGCCATGCTCGGCTGCTTCCTCCGACGTGAAGACGCGGCCCGTGATCGCGATGTCGTTGGCGAAGCGGTCGCCGCTGTAGAACCACGCCGGACCGAAATGGCTGGCGCCGCCCAGGCCGCGGCGCGTCTCCGTGATCTGGAACTTCGCGCCCTCCGCCGCGACGGCGAGGTCACACTGCTGCACCAGGCCCCAGCCGGCGCCGTAGGCATAGCCGTGCACGGCCGCGATGACAGGCTTCCAGTTCACCGACTGAGACAGCGGCGCGCGCGGCGCATTGCGCCCCGCCGGGCCGCCAAGGCGCTCCAGCTCCTCGCGCGGCCGCAGCTGGCGCTGCTTCACGTCGGCGCCGGAACAGAAGGCGCGGCCGGCGCCGGACAAGATGGCGACGTGCAAGTCAGGGTCGATGTCGAACTGGTACCAGGCGTCAGCCAGCTCCGCCGACATCTGGTCGTCGTAGGCATTGAGGATGTGGGGCCGGTTCAGCGTTACGTAAAGTACTTTGTCTTTCTTCTCATAAAGGATGCGTTCGTAGTCCGGCAAAGCTCTCTCCTTCTTTGGGCCCCGGCTGCCGCCGATTGCCCTCGCCTAGACGATGATGCCATCTTCGCGCAGCGAGGCGATCTCCGCCTCGTCTACGCCGAGCAGGTCGTGCAGGATGTAGTCCGTGTGCTGGCCGAAGGTCGGGGCCGGCCAGAAGTGCTCGCTGGGGCCGGGCTCTATATGCCAGGGCATAGGCACAACCGGCTTGTTGCCGACGACCGGGTGATCAAGATTCACGTAGAAGTTGCGCGCCTGCAGGTGCTCGTCCTCGTACAGCATCTGCGCGTCGTACACCTGCGAAGCGGAAACATCGACGGCCTGCAGCTGCTCCGTGACCTCGGCCGGCGTCAGCGTCGCCGCCCACTCGCCGACGCGCTGGTTGAGCTCCTCGCGGTTCTCGTAGCGTCGCATCTGGTCGCGGTAGCGCTCGTCACGGCACCAGGTCGGGTTGCCCAGCACGCCGCAGAACGCCTGCCAGTCGGTGTCGTTGTCTATCGAGATGGCGACCCAGTTGCCGTCGGCGCAGAGGTACGTGTCGTTCGGCGCCTTGATCGGCCGGTCGTTGGCCTGCGACTTGCCGACGCGGCCGTTGGCCGTATAGTCGAGGATGTACTCCGGCAGCTGCATGAGCGCCGCTTCGACCATCGAAAGGTCGATGCGCTGGCCCTGGCCGGTGCGGCGACGGTGCCAAAGAGCGGCCAGTACCGCCAGCACCATGTTGGTGCCCGTCATCGGGTCGGCGTAGGTGCCGCCCGTGCTACCGGCTTCGCCGTCGTAGCCGGTGACCGAGTCGAGACCGCTGAAGGCGTGGATCAGGTTGCCGTACGCGACATGGTGCTTGTCCGGCCCCGTCTTCCCCATCGCCGAGCTGGACACGAAGATGATGTCCGGCTTCAGCTTGCGTAGCTCCTCGTAACCGAGGCCGACGCGCTCCATGACACCGTAGGCGAAGTTCTCGACGACCACGTCGCTGATCATGACGATCTGCTTGGCCAGCTCCAGGCCGCGCGGCGTGTTGAAGTCAATGGCCGAATCGTATTTGGAGAAGTTCAGCGTATGAAAGGCCCCGGAGCCGTCGATATTCTCTTTCTCCGGCTCGAAGATCTTGATGAAGCGGTACTGGTCGGGGCGTCGCGGCCCTTCGACCTTGAGGATGCGCGCCCCCATGCTGCCCAGCCACGATGTGGAGCGCGGACCTGCCAGAACCCAGCTAAAGTCCGCGACCGTGATGCCGGCCAGCGGCAGCGAGTCGTCCTGATGGGGTTCAGATAAAACCGGCCTCGTAGCCATACTGCAATTCCTCTTCCGAAAGACCCAGGCGTGTGCACAAGACTTCGTGGTTATCTCGGCCGAGCGTCGGCGCCGATCGCCGGAAGCTCGGTTGTGTCTCGGAGAATATGTACGGAGCGGACGGCCCGCTGACCGTGGCGCCATTGGCGAGTTGCATGTCCTTCATGAAGCCACGCGATTTGAGTTGGTCCGACTCGATGGTGTCCGGCACCGTGTTTACCGGGAATAGGGCGATGCGCAGAGCCTGCGCTTTGCGGTAGACCTCCTCACGCGTGTACTGCCCGGCCCATTCGTTGACGTGAGCCCAAAACCGGTCGCGCTTTTCCGCGTTCTCTATCGGCGGCACCAAGTCAGGGTCTTTGGCCCACTCGGGATTGCCCATCAACTCCTGGAAAGCCTCCCACTGCCGCGGCTGGCCCACAAAGATCAGCACCGAGACGGCCCCGTCCTTGCACCAGAACTTGCGCGCCCCTTCGCCGAAGCCGCGGGCACCGGAATCGTGCGTGTAGACCCAACGCGCCACGTTGAGAAACTGATAAGAGGTCATCGGCTCGAGCTCGGAAATGTCGACCATCTGACCGCGACCGGAGGCGTCGCGCGTAAATAGCGCATGCATCGTCGCGACGGCGGCGTTGAGTCCAGCGCCCATCAGCGCCTGGTTGCCCCCGATGGCCAACGGCCGCTGGTCCGGCGGGCCGAAGCGGCTGCGCGGGGTGCCGACGCCCATGCCGGACATTTGCTGGCCGATCAGATCGCTGTTCTTGCGGTCGGCGTAAGGGCCGGTAAGGCCGAACGGCGTCAGGTAGATAACGACGAGGCGCGGGAAGCGCTCCCGCCAGGCTTCGAACAGCAGATTGCGTTGCCTCAACTCCTCCGGCCGCCCGCCGACCAGCAGGACGTCCGCATCCCCCACGAGCCGTTCGAGCAGCTCGCGACCGGCCGGCGTATCGACGTCCAGGCTGACGCCGAGCTTGTTCGTGTTGAGGAAGTTAAAGATCAGGCTGCTGTCGGCTGAGGGCTCGTCGTGGTAGAAGGGCTCCATCGCACGCGCTGGATCGCCGACGCGGGGCCGCTCGATCTTGATCACCTCGGCGCCCAGGTCGGCGAGGAGCTTACCGCAGTACGGCATCGAGATGCCCTCGGCGAGCTCGACAATCTTGAGGCCATCGAGCGCTGGCTGCACCGAGTTGGCATTCGTCACGAGAACCTACCCCTCCGTCCGAGAATCGCTGCCACGATTCTATGCTGCCCTTTATAGCTCAACCACAGAAGCAGGACAATCGCCAACTCTGCGCCCCAGTCTACCGCCGGTCCAACTTTGGTGTCCGCCTCATCATGACAACGCAGCACATTGAGCAATTCAGGCCCTCAACTGGCTGGGCGAGGAGATTGTCAGCTACGCCTCCACCGTGACCGCGCCGACGGAATGAGCGAAGCGCCGAGCGGCTGAATCTGTCCGCCGGCCCGCCTGCGAATGGTTCGCAAAGGGCCTAAGATGACTATGTCAGACGCCGCTCGCGGCACCGGCGTGCGGTAACCAGGAGAAGTCGAGGAGGCAATCATGACCATCGATACGGTCACCAAAGGGGCGGTGGCGCGACTGGGCCACTACGTGAACGGCCAGCGGGTCGAAGGGACGTCGCAGCGGTCCGGGCCCGTCTTCAACCCCGCCCTGGGCGTGCAAACGGCCACGGTAGACTTCGCGTCCGTCGAAGAGGTCGACCGGGTCGTCGCAGCAGCCAAGGCTGCCTTCCCGGCCTGGCGCGCGACCTCGCTCGCCCGCCGCGCCGAGATTATGTTTCGCGTGCGTGAGCTGGTCTACCAGCACCGCGAAGACCTCGGCAGGCTGATCACCGCCGAGCACGGCAAGGTGCTCTCCGACGCCATCGGAGAGGTGTCTCGCGGCCTCGAGAACGTCGAGTACGCCTGCGGCATCCCGGAGCTGCTCAAGGGCGGCTATACCGAGCAGGCCAGCACCGGCGTCGACGTGTATTCGATCCACCAGCCGCTGGGCGTCGTCGCCGGCATTACGCCGTTCAACTTCCCAGCCATGGTGCCGATGTGGATGTTCGCCAACGCCCTGGCCTGCGGCAACTGCTTCATCCTCAAGCCCTCGGAGAAGGACCCCTCCGCCGCCCTCTACCTCGCCGAGCTCCTCACCGAGGCCGGCATGCCGCCGGGCGTCTTCAATGTCCTGCAGGGCGACCGCGTCGCCGTGGAGCGCCTGATCGAGCACCCGGACGTCGCCGCCATCAGCTTCGTCGGCTCTACGCCGATCGCGCGCAGCATCTACGAGAGCGCCACGCATCAGGGCAAGCGCGTGCAGGCGCTGGGCGGCGCCAAGAACCACATGGTCGTTCTGCCCGACGCCGACATCGATGTCGCCGCGGACGCGGCTGTTTCCGCCGCCTACGGCTCCGCCGGCGAGCGCTGCATGGCCATCTCGGTCGTCGTCGCCGTAGGCAACGCGGCCGACCCGCTGGTCGACGCCATTTCGTCGCGCATGGGCAAGGTGCACGTCGGTGATGGCGCCGACCCGGCCTCCGAGATGGGGCCGCTGGTGACGCGCGAGCACCGCGACCGTGTCGCCAGCTATATCGACCTCGGCGCCAACGAGGGCGCCAGCGTCGTCGCCGATGGCCGCAAGCAGCACTTCGAGGGCGACGGCTTCTTCCTGGGCCTGTCGCTGCTCGACAACGTGAAGCCGGAGATGAAGGTCTACAAGGACGAGATCTTCGGCCCGGTCCTCTGCGTCGTGCGCGCGCCGACGTATGAAGACGCGGTCAAAATCGTGAACGACAACCCCTACGGCAACGGCGTGGCGATCTTCACGCGCGACGGAGGCGCCGTGCGGCGCTTCAACTTCGACGTGAACATCGGCATGGTCGGCGTCAACGTGCCCATCCCGGTGCCGGTCGCCTACTACTCCTTCGGCGGCTGGAAGTCTTCGCTGTTCGGCGACACGCACATGTACGGCCCGGACGGCGTCCACTTCTACACGCGCACGAAGGTGATCACGACGCGCTGGCCCGACCCGTCGACGAGCCGCGTCGACCTCGGCTTCCCGCAAAATCGCGGCAGCTAGCACCAACGACTGATTCAAGAGCAGAGCCCAGCCTCATTAGCGAGGCTGGGCTCTGCTCTGTCCGCCGTCACCCGAAAGCTCCTACTACTACTCACGTCGACATGCACGTTGACGAGGGTCCAGCCTGGTGGTACAACGAGCCCGCTTCCGCAACGCGAGTCTCCCGGTCGTTCAGGACTTGATGCTACGAGGTCTCGGAATGAAGATGTCATCCACTGCTGCCATGTTGATCGCGCTCCTGGCGGTCGTCTTCTCGGTCGAACTGGCCACGACGCAAGCTACCTACGCTGCCGCCTCACCCCAGACATGCGTGTCATCTATCTGGGACGACACGGACATCGTTCACGTCCTCCGGCTCCAAGACAACAAGGTCGACGTCAAGTGGCTGGCCAGCGGCGAGGCAAGCTTGACCTGCCGCGGCGGCGGGCCGCTCGACGGTCAAGGAGTCACGGTCTCCCAGGCCGGCGAGTTGAGTGGTGTGCCCGGGGGCATTCTGGTAGGTCCAACCCATATCGTCATCGAGTTCACCAGCCTGGGATTCCGAACAGCTCTAGACGGCCAGATGAGCAGCACAACCTCCTGCACCGCCAGCGCCTGCACTCTCAAGATCGATGTTCAAGCCAGCGGACCGCATGCGCGCCTTCGAGGTCACGAAACGCTTACCTATGACCGCCAAACAAAGACCTTGTCACTCAAAGTCCAGCGGATGCTGATGCAATTCCAGTAGCGTTGAGGGCGTCAGAGCCCGGTGCCGGCTACTGCACGATGAAAAGCGCCGGCGAGCTCGCGACGACCCGACGGTCATGATGCAGTCGCTGCCGCTGATCGGCACGGTCAGATAGCCCTCGCCGGCTGCCCCGGTGTAAGCCTCGTTAGACGTGATGACCATTCGCCGGCTCTGGCCGTTCGCGTCCTGACGCGTCACTTCCATCGTCCGAGTCGTCAGGTTGAGGGCGCCTGCCAAGCCTGAGTCCGACGTGATCTGCGCGCTCGTCGCCGACTGCAAGTTGCTGGTCTGCCGCGGCGACTTAATAGAGCGCGAGACACGGCAACGGATTCGGAAACCACTGACCCGACGCTTTGTACTGAACCACACAGGGGCGGGAAATTCCCCGCCCGCTGAACTTCGTATCACGTTGTACTATTCGCCTGCTCTGAATCTTTCAGAAGGAGTGGCGAAACATGCTCGTCTTGCTCGCTCTCGTAATACTGCTGGCTAGTATCGCGATTGGTTATGTCGCCTGGATCAAGCCTCTGGAGAGTGAGCTCGATGTGCGTTCGAAGGCCGCCCTGCTCTTCATCGTCCTCACCCTGTTCGGCGCCTTCTGGGGTTCCATGCCCTGGTGGTTCGACGCCGACGCATCGTTTGCCTGGGACCTGCCACCTTTGGCGAGCCGCATGCTTGGCGCGGCGGGTTTTGCCTTCGTGGTCGGTTGTCTCTTCACCCTTGTGAAGCCCAGCTACGACAAGCTGCGTCTCATGCTGGTGATGATCGGCGTGTACATGCTGCCTATCACGGCAGCGATTCTCGCCTTCCACCTCGACCGCTTCGACTTCGGTGAGCCTGTCGTCTGGGGCTTCTTTCCTCTCGTCGTCATCATGTGCAGTGCCACGATGTATTTCCTCGTCAACACTCCGGTCATTGGTCAACGCCCGACCGCGACGGCCGACCAGCAAGCGCCGATCAGGATATGGCTCGTGGCCGTAGCGACAATCACCCTCCTCTGGGGTTTCGCTCTTTTCGTGACCGATGACGGCTTCTCTAAAGACATTTGGGCCTGGCCCGGCGACCTCCTGAGCAGCCGTCTCATCGCCGTCATGCTGCTCACGCTTGCCTCCGCTGCAATATTCGCCATCGTCTACCCCTCGACCAGCAGGATGGCATTGAGCGTTATCGCTGTGTATGGTCTCGCGGGCTCCCTCGCCAATATCTGGCAGGACTTCCTCGACAAGCCGGTCAACCATGACTACGTCGGCGTGCTGGGTCTCATAGGCGTCGTTTCGTGCCTGCTGCTCGTGTGGCCCGCCGCCTCAAGGTCGATAACGAGAGCGCAAGGTCAGGCCCCGTCCTGAGACGCGGGCAGAGCCGAGCGCCGCTGCGCGAACTTGAGAGCGCCGCGTAGTATAGTCCTGCGAGGGAGCACCGCAGCTCATCGCCCAGAGAGATGACGCAGGGTTCGGCCATCGCGCCGGACCGCACCGGGAGGGGGCCCAGCCGTGGACTTTGCGCCGGCCGATACGCCTGAACAGCAAGCCTTCCGCGAAGAAGTACGCGAATGGCTCAAGCAGCACGTTCCGAAGATCGAGGGCCATCCCGACACGGACGAGAACTACGCCGCCGTCCGCAAACTGGGCCGCGAGCTCGGCGCCAAGGGCTGGCTGCGGCCGACGGCGCCCGTCGAGTACGGCGGCGGCGGCCTCAGCGTCGACAAGGCCATCGTCCTCGCCGAGGAGATGGACCTCTACAACCTCGACAACCCACCCTACTACGACACGGGCGGCCGCCTGGGCGGCGCCAGCATCCTCGTGCACGGCACCGAGGAGCAGAAGCAGCGCTTCCTGCCGCCGATCTTCAAGGGCGAAGTCGTCGGCTGGCAGCTGCTCAGCGGCCCCGAGGCCGGCTCGGACCTAGCCTCGACCAAGACGGACGCCCGGCGCGACGGCGACGAGTATGTCATCAACGGCGAGAAGGTCTTCGTCGGCGGCTCGCACGGCGCCGATTACAGCTGGACGATCTGCCGCACGGACCCGGACGGCGAGCGCCACAAGAACCTGAGCTGGTTCGTCATTCCCATGGACCTGCCCGGCATCAGCGTGCGGCCCATGGAGTTGCTCGGCGACGAGGGCGAGCGCCCCGGTTACTCCTTCAAGAACACGATCTACTTCGATAACGTCCGCGTGCCGGCCGAGAACCTGGTCGGCGGCGAGAACAACGGCTGGGCCGTTGCCGCCACCCACCTCGAGCTGGAGCACGGCGCGGGCGGCCGCGCCGGCCACAACAAGTGGCTGACGCGCGCCCTGCAGTGGTCGCGGGAGCTCAAGCGCGACGGCAAGCCGCTGATCGAGGATGCGGAGGCGCGCGACCGTCTCGCCGACCTCTTCGTCGCTACCGAGATCCAGCGACTGTTCGAGCTGCGCAACTACTGGATGATCCGCAGCGAAGTGCCCATGACCTACGAGGGGCCGCAGACGTCCTACTACCGCAAACTCACCGGCCTCGACATCACTGAGACGCTGCACAGCCTGCTGGGGCCCTACGCGCTCATCAACGACCCGGAGTACGACGTCAGCAACGGCACCATCGATGCCTATCTGCGCGAATCGATCGTCGCGCTGCACCCCGGCGGCACCGCCGACATCCAGAAGGTGATCATGGCCCGTCGCATCGGCATCGGCCGCGCTCAGCGCGAGGCCGCCGGCAAGACGATGGAGTAGAAGGACTAACGCGATGGACCTATCGCTGAACGAAGGCCAGCGGCTGCTCAAGGAGAGCGTCGAGGATTTCATCTCGCGGGACGCGCAGAAGGCCGCCCTGATCGAGATGGGCGACACCGAGCGCGGCTTCTCGGAGAAAATCTGGCAGACCGCCGCCGAGACCGGCTGGCTCGGCATGCTGATACCGGAGCAGTACGGCGGCGCCGGCAGCGAGTTCACCGACGCCGCCGTCGTATACGAGGCGCTGGGCACCGGCCCGGTGCCGGGGCCGATGTTCTCGTCCGGCGTGCTCGCCGCGCAGATCATTCTGCAGGCCGGCAGCGACGCGCAGAAGCAGGCCTACCTGCCCGCAATCGCCAGCGGCACGACAATCTGCACGTTCGCCATGAGCGAGCCCGACTTCTCCTGGGGCCCGGCCGGCGTCCACCTGCGTCCCGCCGAAGACGGCGACGCCTACGTCCTCAACGGCACCAAGCTCTTCGTCTACGACGCCCATGTCGCCGACCAGATCATCGTGGCCGTGCGCACCGGCGACGGCGCCGACGAGGTCTCGCTGCTCATGGTCGACGTGTCGACGCCCGGCGTCTCGACGCGCAGGCTGGCCGGCTTCACGAGCAGCGAGTCCGTCGTGAAATTCGAGAACGCGCGCGTACCTAAGAGCAACCTGCTGGGCCCCGTCAACGGGGTCAAGAACGCCCTCGACCGCGCGCTGGCCAACGCCACGCCGATCCTCTGCGCCTACAAGGTCGGCGGCATGCAGGCCTGCTACGACCTCTCCGTCAACCACAGCCGCATCCGCATCCAGTTCGGCCAGCCCATCGGCCGCTTCCAGCACGTACAAAACCACATCGTGCAGCTCGTCAACCACCTGGACTCGGCCCGCTGGACGACGTACGAGGCGCTCTGGAAGCTCGACACGGGCCGCGACGCCGACCTCTCGATTCACCTCGCCAAGGCCGTGGCCAGCGAGGCGTATCGCAAGGCCGTCGACTTCGCGCACGAGGTGCATGCGGGCATCGGCGTCATGAAGGAGTACGGCCTCACGCTATACACGCGGCAGTCGCGCTCCCTCTACCATGCGCTCGGCGAGCCGCGCTATCACCGCAGGCGTATCGCCGACCTCGTCCACACCATCCCCTACGAGACGGCCAGCGCGTAAGCGTTTCGAGTGTCATTGCTCCGAGGGGCTCCGTAGTGCCCCACCTTTAGGTCGGGCCCAGGGTTGCAAGGGGCGGAGCCCATGCGTCGATCCTGTCCTCGATTAGCTTTCATCTCCAGTGCCAGGCCGCAAAGACCCGCTGAACCAATCCACAAACTCCCTTGCGCGACGCAGCGTGGTTCGGGACGGAGCTAAAGCTGCGTCCCTACGACTACGTGCGTCAAGCCCCGGCTTTCAAGCCCGGGTACAAGAAGCCGGAGCCTTCTCCCTTTGGCAGGCCACGACCGCAAGGACTAAGCTAGTCGCACTTCACGCCGGAGGAGAGACATGGAAGACGTCGTTATCGTCAGCGGGGTGCGCACGCCGATCGGGCGGTTCCAGGGCGCGTTCGCCAACACACCAGCATCAGACCTGGCCGCAACCGTGATCCGCGAGGCGGTTGCGCGCGCAGGCGTCGCGCCGGAGGACGTCGACCAGGTGATCGTCGGCTGCGTCGGCCAGGTGGCGGAGGACGCCTACATCGCCCGCCACGCGAGCCTCAAAGCCGGCCTGCCCATCGAAGTGCCCGCCTTCAGCGTCAACCGCATCTGCGCCTCCGGCCTCGAGGCGATCAACAACGCGGCGCGCTGGATCGAGACGGGCGACGCGGAGGTCGTCGTCGCCGCAGGCGTCGAGAACATGACGATGCAGCCCTACTACGTGCGCCAGGGACGCTCCGGCTACCGCCTGGGCAACGGCAGCCTGGAGGACGGCATCCTCCACCTGCTCCAGGACCCCTACAAGGGCTACCACATGGGTATCACTGCCGAGAACCTGGCAGAGGAGTTCGAAGTGTCGCGCCAGGTGCAGGACGACTACGCCCTGCGCAGCCAGCAGCGTGCCCGCGCCGCCATCGACTCCGGCCGCTTCGACGAGCAGATCGTCCCGGTCGAGGTCAGGTCCGGACGCGACACCATCGTCATCGAGCGTGATGAGGGACCGCGCGAGACGTCCTCCGAGGCGCTGGCCAAGCTACGCCCCGCCTTCAAACCAGACGGCAACGTGACGGCCGGCAACGCCAGCACGATAAACGACGGCGCCGCGGCGATGGTGCTGATGAGCGCCTCCCGCGCCCAGCAGCTCGGCCTCAAGGCCCGATTGCGCCTCGCCGCCCGGGCCGAGGCGGGCGTGCGACCCGAGATCATGGGCTCGGGGCCGATCCCGGCGGTGCAGAAGGCGCTGGCTCGCGCCAGCCTCACGCTGGACGACATCGACACCATCGAGCTGAACGAGGCGTTTGCCTCGGTCGCAGCGGCCTGCAGCGCCGCCCTCGGCCTCGACGACGAAAAGACGAACCCCAACGGCGGCGCCATCGCGCTGGGCCATCCGGTGGGCGCGTCCGGCACGATCCTGGCCGTCAAGGCGATGTACGAGCTGGAGCGCATCAAGGGCCGCTACGGCCTCGTCTCACTCTGCGTCGGCGGCGGTCAGGGTATTGCATCGATCTTCGAGCGCATCGAGTAGGTCGAAGTCCTCTCGAACCTACCGTCCCGGCCGGGTAGGATCGGAGCAGGATGAACGACAGCGACCGCATCAATCCGGCCCTGGTCCTCGGCGATGTCATCGCCTTCATCGTCTTCGCGGCGGCGGGCATTCGCAGCCACGACGAGGGAGCATCGGTCAGCACGCTGCTCCGCGTGCTCGTGCCCTTCCTCGGCGTCTGGCTGCCCGTGGCCTACGTGATGGGCATGTTCAAGCAGCGCCGCCTCGAGGATATCGATGCCGTCGTACCGGACGTGGTCAAGACGTGGGTGCCGGTCTGGGCGGTAGGCCTCGCACTGCGCTCCCTGGCCTTCGGACGCCCCTTCGCGCCAACCTTCGCCCTGATCTCGTTCCTTGTGAACCTGGCGTTTCTCTCCGGCTGGCGCGCCGCCTACGCCTACCTCCACCGTCGCTCACCAGCTCACTAGCGTGAGGGCGTAGCCGCGCGGGGAGTCTTCAATAGCGAGCCGCTGTAGGAGACCGCCCGACGCGCCACCACTTGGCTGAGAAGTCGACTATCAAAGACGATCGTCGGACGGTTCCCGAGACGGCTGTCTTCTTGACGACGGACCGCGCGGCACTGCCGCCACGCCAGTGGCCTAGTGGCTGCCGACGCGGCGCAGACGGTCGAGGAGACGGACGCGCGCCTCGTCAGGCGACTCGCCGTAGCTTCGCACCGATTCCTCGATGTCGTCGCTGCAGTCCTTGCAGAGGACGAGGGGGATGCCGAGGCCGGGCCAGGTGTAGCCTTCCTCGAACGGCAGGCCGCACCGGTCGCACGTCTCGCGACGGTGTTGCGAAGCCGGCTCCGCGGGCCACTTTCTCAGCGTCATCTCAATGGCAGGTGGCTGCCTCCACCCGAGATCATCTTACGCCGGTTCGCAGTCGCTCTTAAGCCATCTCGCGGGATCGACAGGCTATTTTTGCAGCGCCTCGTAGATGTGCGCGGCCTCGGCGGGCGAATCGACGTCGCTCAATACCACAGAGTGCAGGTCGACGCCGGCCTCGTCTTGCTCGATGAGCCGCTCGCGCACCTCCTCGACGCTGCCGACCGCCCAGAGCTGGTCCACGAGCCGATCGCTCACCGCCGCGTAGCCCGCCTGGAGCCGCCAGCGTTCCAGGCAGCGCGAATGGCGGCGACATCCTCCTCGAAGCCCATGTCGCGCAGCTGGTCGTGGTAGAAGTCGCCCATGCGCGCCACGTAGAAGGCGATGTTCTCCTTCGCTGCCTCGCGCCCCTTCTCGCGGTCTTTCGTCACCGTCGAGCGGTTGGAGGCGCGCACCGTGATCTGGCTCGGGTCACGGCCCGCCGCCGCCACTTGGGACCGGAACGCGTCTACTTGCTGCTTCATGCGGTCGATCGGGATCATCGTCGGCATCCAGCCGTCGGCGATCTGAGCGACCACCTCAACGGCGCGCGGCCGGAACGAGGCGATGTAGACGGGGATGTGAGGCCGGAACGTCTGGAAGCGCAACGTGAAGCCGCGATCGAGGTTGAACAGCTTTCCGTGGTGGTTCAGCTTCTCGCCCGCGATCAGCGTGTTGATGATTTCCACCGTCTCGCGCATGCGGGCCAGCGTCGGTTGAAACGGCACGCCGTGGAAGTGCTCGATGACGTTGGCGCTGGACGCGCCGAGGCCGATGATCATGCGCCCACCGCTCAGCTCGTCCAGCGTCGCAAAGTGCTGCGCCAGCGCCGCCGGCGTGCGCGAGTAGTAGTTGACAATGCCGGTGCCGAGATTGGCGCGCGTGGTGCGCTCCGCCAGCATGGTCAGTGTCGTGAAGGCGTCGCGGCCCCAGGCTTCCGCCACGAAGATGGTGTCGACGCCGGACTGATCGGCTGCTTGAGCCAGCTCGAAGAACCGCTGGCGCTCCGCCGGGCCGTACTGCCAGTTCATGTCGATACAAAGACGCCGCGCCATCGCTCACTCCTCTCGCCCTGTTGCCGGCCGACAGGTGCGATTCTACGCCGCCGCGTCAGGGCGTGGCGCTGGCGTAGTAGTTGTAGATCGCCTCAGAGAGCTGCTGGGTCAGCGTCGTGCTGCGGTTGTCCGACAGGATGACGACGAGGTACGTCGTGTTGGGCGCGAAGACGATGCCGACGTCGTGGCGGGCGTTGTCCCAGTTGCCCGTCTTGTGGGCCACGATCGTGCCCTTCGGCACGCCGGCGACGAGGCCGTTGTCGAACTGCTCCAGCGTCATCAGCGCCACCATCGTCTCGCTCGCGTCGCGATCCACCGCCTGGCCGCTGCCGATGTCCTCCAGCAGCAGGGCGATGTCCTGGGCCGTGATCGGGATGTTATCCGGGTCCATGTGGCTGTCGGTGAGGCCTAGCCCGGCGAGCGCGGCGTTGATGTTCGGCGCTCCGACGAGGTCTTGCAGCAGGACGGCGGCCGCATTGTCGCTGACCGACATCATCGCGGCCATCGCCTGCGCCACGGTGAGCTGCTCGCAGAGCTGCGTTTCGCGCGGGCCGAGGCCGAAGGAGTCGTAGTACGGCGTCATGATCAGCTGGTCGGAGAAGTTCACGAGGCCCAGCGAGCGCTGATAGAACAGCTCGTACATGACGAAGATCTTGAAGATGCTGGCCGAGTAGAAGACTTGGTCCGGATTGATACGCGCGCCCTTGCCCGTCTCCAGGTCCTTCGTCACCACGGCGAAGCCATCGACGTCGTCACCCAGGATGTCCCGCAGCTGTGCTTCGAGAGCGAAGTCGTCGCGGAAGGTCGCCGGCGTGAACGGCTGCGGCGTCGGCACCGCGGTCGGCGCGATGAGACGTGTGACGGGCGTTGCTTCGTCCTGCTGGTCTGTATCTGCCGTCGCCACGGGCGATGCGCTCGGAGTCGCATCGGGACGGGGGTTGTCGCCGCACGACGCGAGCACCGTGGGCGTCGTGACGGGCAGCGACGTGGTCTCTCCCTGAGGCGTCGGCAGTGGCGTGCTCGGCGGCGAGGTGGGCGGCGCGACAGGAGTGTAGCCAGTGACGGGGCTGCGGCTCTCGGAGGACGGCGCGGCCTCGATGCAGCCGGCAGCGCAGAGAGTCAGACAGACGAACAGGAGAGCGAGGAACGAGCGCACGCGGTCACCACATCAACCACCACCGCCTGCATCACCATACGGTACGGCCCAGGCCTTCGCAAGCAAACGGCGCCGTCCGGTGTCACGCACTCATAATGTGCATCATGTGCAAGGAATAGCCCCGATTGCTTGCGTATCCTCGCGGCCGGGCGGTATAGAACCTCACGAACCCTATCGAGGTACTCGTTGATGACGTCCGCTCCCTTCTCCACCTTACCCGCCATCGAGGTCATCGAGCGCACCGCGGCCGCGCTGCGGAGCCGTAACGTCCCGACCACGCTGGTAGAGAACCGTCACGAGGCGCTCGATGCGGTGTTGGAGATGGTGCCGCAAGGATCCTTGGTCTACCCGGGTTTCTCTACCACACTGGTCGATATCGGCTTCATGGACTACATGGAGCGTCATCCCGACCGCTGCACCAATCTGCGCGACATCATCATGAGCGACACGGACGTCGCCGCTCGCGTCGAAGGCTTCCGGCATGCGGCGCCGGACTACGCCATCGGCAGCGTCAACGCCCTGGTGCAAACGGGCGAGATGATCTTCGCCAGCCATTCGGGCAGCCAGCTAATGCGCTATGCCTACAGTGCCCAGCACGTCGTCTGGATAGTCGGCGCGCAGAAGATCTGCTCCACTGTCGCCGACGGCATGAAGCGCATCCGCGAGTACACGCACCCGCTGGAGGATCAGCGCATCGGCCTGCCGCAAGGCCACTCCAGCCAGATCGGCAAGTGGCTGATCATCGAGAACGAGACGGAAGGCCGCTCCGCCGTCATCCTCGTCAAAGAAGCCCTGGGCTTCTAGCCATCAGCATGACGCGGCGAGCCGCGCGCGGCTTCTACGCCAGAACGGTCGACTGAACCCAACAGAGCGCTAGGGGTTAGGCACCGGGATGAGGATCGTCTGCCCAACTGCGATCTGGTTCGGGTCGCTGAGGTTGTTCAGCTGCACGATCTCGTCGACCGTCACGCCAAACTGCGCCGCGATTTCGGAGAGCGTATCGCCCGACTGAACCGTGTACTCGTTCGACTGAGGCGAAGGCGATGCTACAGCCGTTGGCGACTGCTGAACGGCAGCAGGACGCGTTGCCGTCGCTCCCGGCGTCGGCGTACGGATGTCCAGCGGCGAAGAGCCACCGCAGGCGGTCACCAGGGTAATCGAGACGACGATCAGGGCACAAACAGCCAGAAAACGAGGCATGGCGGGTACCTCCAGTAGCTGAAGCGTACAACGCCTGTCTAGATACCTCGCGGTTCGGTATTCCTCGCTAGAGAGGCAGCCCGTTCAGGCCCTGGATGCCCTTCAGTGCCGATATCTCGCCGGCGTGGCCGAGCGCATGCGTGATGATCACGCCACGCAGCAGACTGGCGCCGGAGCGCGGTCCGCCGAACCATTCGACTTCGCGGTCCAGGGCGGCGGGCTCATAGGTCGCGATCCAGGCGTCGGCGCTCTCCTGTACAGCGGTTCGATAGGCATTGAACGCGGCCAGCTCGAGAGTCCAGCCCTTCGTCCAGATGGCGCCCCGGCCCGTGGGGATGCCCGTCTTCGCCGCCCAGCCATCGCGCTCGAACAGCGATTGGCCTGCTTTCAGCACGCGGTTGATTGCGTTGTCTTCGGCGAAGACCGTATGTGCCAGCAGGCCGGCTATCGTGTTGGCGGTGCCGCCCGGCTCCCAGTGGGCGATCTCAGGCGTCAGGTCGGTCAGCGACGCGCCGATCATCCTGTGCACGTCCGCCATCTCCGCGACGAGAAGCTCCCGCAGTTCCATGCTCGCGTGTCTCCGTTTCCGTACTGCTCAACCCGAGAAGTTCAGCGCAGAATAGGCCCCAGACCAGCAAGGCGCCAGCCGCGCGTTGACACAGACGCGGCCGGCAGTCTACTTTCAAGGCCCCGCCGAATCTCGAACCGCGAGGTACGGCAATCGACCAGTCATCTGCCAGCGAGTACATCAGCCTGGACCGCGCAGCCACGGAGCTGCGCATCTCCGCCCGCCATCTGCACCAGGTGCTGGAGGAGCACGGCTTCGCGTCGGAGTTGCTCGCCGCGCTGAGCCGCCCTCTCTCGATCCGCCGGTCGGACCTATCCAGCCTGCGTCGCGAGCTGCGCGAGACACAGCGCCACCACGGCGCCGCTTGAACCATCCACCGCCGCCAGAATGAAACGAGGACGCCCCCGGAGGGCGCCCTCGTTGGTACTCGCAGTCGCGAAGACCTAGGAGAGGTTCTGCTCGAAGAAGGTGAACACCTTGTTCCACGCGTCCATGGCAGCCTCAGGCCGGTAGGCCGGGCGGTCGTAGTACCAGAAGGCGTGGCCCGCGCCATCGTAGCGATGGAACTCGTACTGCCTGCCGTAGAACTTCAGCTGCTCTTCGATGTCGTTGACCATCTGCGGGTTCGGGTTCTGGTCGTCGTTGCCGAAGAGACCCAGGACCGGGCAGTTGAGGTACTTGGTCAGCGACGCCGGCGACTCCGGTTGACGCGAGTTCAGCTCGTCCGGCTGCATGACTGTGCGGCCGCCCCAGCAGTTGACGATGGCGTCGAAGGCCTGCGTCTTGGCCGCAACCAGGTAGGCGTGACGGCCGCCGGAGCAGGTGCCGATGACGCCGACCTTGCCGTTGCTGTTCGGCATCGCCTTGATCAGCTGGTTGGCCGCGAGCGCATCGCCGATCACGCTGGCGTCCGGGACGCCGCCCTCACCACGCGCCTTGGCGGCGATGTCGTCCGGCGAGCCCTGGCCGAAGCGGTCGAAGATGTTCGGCGCCACCGTGATGTAGCCGTGGTGGGCAAAGCGTCGCGCGAACTCGCGATAGAGCTCGTCCCAACCGGGCAGGTGGTTGATGAGCACGACACCGGGAAACGGCCCGGGGCCCATCGGCTTGGCAACGTAGGCGTGGATCAAGTCGCCGTCGTGACCGACCATCATCTCGGTCTCGGCGGTCATTCCCTGGTAGGCGTCTGTCTGGAACTGGTTCCACAAGGCCATCGCAAGTCTCCTCTTAGCTGCTAAAACTGCCGCACAAGAGCTTCGGTTTGCAGTGGCCTGTTTGTCAAGCTGACTGAGAGGCTAATCGAAGCGCGGAATCAGATCTTCAGGTGCCGTTCGTGTTTCGGCAGCTCCAGCCGTTCGACGCTGACGCCCTCCGCCATGTCGAACGTTACGAGGTTGGCGCTGGGATAGGCGCCTCCCTCGTTGGGCGAGCCGCAGTAGAAGGCGCGCGTACCGTTGACGCTCACCTCCTGGAAGTGGTGCCAGTGGCCGAGCGCCAGGTAGTCGCAAGTCATGGAGCCGATGTGCTCGCCCGGCAGCGGCGAGGAGCGGTAGTTGCCCTCCATGCTGGAGACGAAGTGGCCGTGGGCCAGCGCCACCTGCCAGTGCTCTTCGACGTGGCGCGAGTAGCCCTCTAGCGGGTAATGCTCGGGGTGGTGGTCGACCAGGCCGCGCGCCCAGAAGGTCACGTCAAGGTGCTCCAGCACAAGGTGGCTGCCCTCCGGGTCCGCCAGGAAGGAGACGTGGTCGCCCGCGTCGGTTGGACGCACGCGGCTGTAAATCGAAGGCGAGCCCAGGCAATCGTGGTTGCCCGGCGTCAGCACGACGGGCACCTGCAGGCGTGCCAGATGCTCCAGCGTCGCGTCGATGTCCTCCGGCCGCACGCGGGCGTTGTCGAACAGGTCGCCTGCAATGAGAAGCGCATCAACGTCGGCAGCGATGGCGGCATCGACCACGGAACCCAGGCCAGCCATACGCCAGCCGGGATCGAGCTCGTCGCCAATGTGCACGTCGGACGTGTGCAGCAATCGCAGCCGGCGGCGGTCGGGCTCAGTCATAGTCGAAGCGTACCAGACAACGAGCGTGAAGGCAGCGACTTAGCCCTGGAGCGGCAACCGGAAGACGATGCGGGTGCCGACGAGGCCGCCGCTACTGCGCGCCTCGATCTTACCGCCGTGCGCTTCCACGATGCGGCGGGCGATCGAGAGGCCGAGGCCGCTGCCGCCCGACTGACGCGAGCGCGGCTCGTCGGCGCGATAGAAACGCTCGAAGATGCGCTCCAGGTGTTCGGGCGCGATGCCGGGGCCGGTATCTTGCACCCAGAACTCGGCGTCGCCCGCCGCGGAGCGTACGCCAATCGTGATGCTGCCACCGGCGGGCGTATGACGCACCGCGTTGTCGACCAGGATGCGTAGCACCTGGCCGATGCGTGCGGCATCGCACTGCAGCTCCACCGGCTCCGGTGCCTCCATCTTCAGCTCGAGCGCCTTACCCTGCGACAAGACTTCGGCCTCGCGCAACGCCGCCGCGATCAGGTCGGTGCCGCTGACTCGCTCTCGCCGCAGATCCAGGCGCCCTTCCTCCAGCCGGGCAAGCGTCAGCAGCTCTTCTACCAGGCCCGCCATGCGGTCGGACTCGGAGACGATGTCGCCCAGCGACTCGCGGTCCTCGACATCGAGCTTGCCGGCCGAGCCACCTTGAATCGCCTCGGCGCTGGCCCGGATCAGTGTGAGCGGGGTGCGCAGCTCGTGCGATGCGTCGGCGACGAATTGGCGCTGCCGTTCCATGGCCGCGCGCGTCGGCTGCAAGGCCCGCCCCGCCAGCCAGAAGCCGCCGATCGACGCCAGGACGACGCCGCCGGCGCCGGTGACGAGCAGGACACGCAGCAGATCGTCGAGCTCAGACTGGTGGCGGGACAGCGAGCGTCCCACTTCGACGACCGCGTTCTGGTCGGTTTTCGGCGCGACCAGCAGGACGCGCGTCTGCGTCCCCGCATGATTAACCGTGCGCCATGCTTCGCCCTGTTGCAGCGCCTCTTGAATCGCCCCAGTGTCAACCAGGCCGGCCGTCGTCACGTTCAGCGGGTTCAGCACCACGGTGCCGTCCGAGGCCAGGACGAGGTAGAAGACGTCGTTGCCGGCGCTGCTGAAGTACTCCAGCCCTTCGTACGTATCGCCGTCACCGTGGCCGGCGTCGTCGTTGTCGGAGGCCGGTGGAGTAGCAGAGCCGAGCAGGTCGCCCGGGGCTTGCGGCCGCGAAGGATCGTCGATCTGCTCGACGATGTTGCTGGCGCTGGACTGTAGCGAGTCGTTGACCTCGGCGTTGAGGGCATGTGCCGTCACGAAGTACGCCGTGGCGATGACAACGCAAACGATCGCCAGCAACGCGGCGGAGTACCAGGCCGCCAGTTGAAGCCGGACCCGCGCCAGCATCAGGAATCGTCGCCCAACCGGTAGCCGATGCCGCGCACGGTCTTGATCAACGGCCTGCTCTGCCCTTTGTCGATCTTGTTGCGCAAGTAATGGACGTAGATATCGACCACGTTGGCCACGCTTGAGAAGTCGTAGCCCCAGACCTGGTCCATGATCTGCGATCGGCTGAGCGCCTGGCCCGCGTGCTGCATGAGGAACTCGAGCAGGGCGAACTCCTTCGGCGTCAGGTCGATCTCCTGGCTGCCGCGTTTCACCTCGTGCTTGACGGGGTCGAGGAGCAGGTCGCCTACCTCGAGGACGTCGCTCGTGATCGTTTCACGGCGGCGGGTAAGGGCACGAATGCGGGCCAGCAGCTCGGCGAAGGCGAACGGCTTCGCCAGGTAGTCGTCGGCGCCGGCATCCAGACCCTCGACCTTGTCCTCAATCGAGTCCAGCGCCGTGAGCATCAGGATCGGCGTTGCGTTGCCGTCCTTGCGCAGGCGTTGCGACACCTGCGTGCCGCTGAGGCCGGGCAGCATGCGGTCGAGGATGACGACGTCGAAATCGCCGACCTCCAGCAGATCGAGGGCATCACGGCCGTCGCCGACGACCTCGACAACGTGGTGCTCCCGCTGCAGGACGCGCTGCATCAGCTCCGCCAGCCGGACGTCATCTTCTACAACGAGAACGTGCGACGTACGCCTACCCCCACTCCTGTAACAGTATGCAGCCCAACAATTGGAGATGGGTTAGAGCCGGCCGACCCCTTTTCGCACGAGCCACTTCCCTCAAATCAATCTCAAATTCTCGCTCGATATCGTGGTTACACGACCGAAAGGTCGGAACCTGGAGGACAGCAATGAACGGCAAGAGCCGATTCCGGGAAGCACGACTCTACCTGGCGGGGACGACAATCGCCCTGCTCCTCGGCACTTGGTCGGTACTGGCCGGGCACGACCTGAGCGCCATCGTGAACCAGACGCAGACCACGGGGACCAGCGTGACGCAGTCGTCGAGCCAGGCTAGCAGCCAACGATCGACGACCACGACATCCACCGCACACACGCGGACTCGCGCCTCGTGAGGCAGGAAGGCTGAGAGCGAATGACGACCGACCTGCTCATCTGGCAATTCATTCGCGCGGCGGGGCTGCTGGCCTACGTCATGCTCAGCGTGTCCGTCTTCATGGGCATCGCCGTGAAGACGCGCTTCTTCGATGGCTTCTTCAAGCGCGCCTGGGTGTTCGAAGCGCATCGCTCGATCACGATGTCTGCCCTGGGCCTGATGGCGCTACATCTCGCGCTCGTCCTGATCAACAGCCACGTCAGCTTCAGCCTGGCGACGGCGCTCGTGCCGTTCCTGTCCAGCTGGCGGCCGCTGCCGACAGCGCTGGGCATCCTTTCCCTCTACCTTTCCGTAGCGCTGGTGGGCTCGAGCTACGTGCAGCGCCACATCGGCTACAAGGCGTGGCGCGCTTTCCACTATGCGGGCTTCCTGGCGTGGCTGGCGGGACTGGCACACGGCATCACCGCCGGCAGCGATATCGGTCTGCAGGCGGTGCAGTTGATGTACTGGGCCACAGCCGGCGCGGTCTTCGCCGCGATCATCTACCGCATGCTGCTACCATCGTCACCGCGTCCCCAGTCCGGCGCCATGACGCCGAGTATGAAGGGAAGCGGCTCGTGATGACCGATGAGGAAGCCCTGACAGTCACGACCGTCAGGGCGATGAACAGCGACATCGAGTTCCTGACCACGAATTCGACCACGCCGCGCCAGCTCGTGCGCGCGGAGCGCTGGTTGGCGGCGTACGAGGACCGCTTCAGCCGTTTTCGCATTCTGAGTGAGCTCTCGAAGCTGAACGCGTCGGCGGGCAGGCCGTTCCGCGCCTCGCCACAGCTGTACCGCCTCGTCGAGCTTGCCCTGGAGCTGGCGCGGCGCTCGGACGGCCTCTTCGATCCCACCGTGCTGCCGCTGCTCGACGCCGCCGGCTACGACCGCTCCTTCGAGCTGATCCGGTCGTCCGGCGGCGACAAGCGCCGGCCGAGTCGTCAGGCAACCTGGCATGACGTCGTCCTCGACCCGTCGCGGCGGACGATCTTCATGCCGGAAGGCTGCGGCATCGACCTGGGAGGCATCGGCAAAGGATGGGCCGTCGACCGGCTGGCCGCGATGCTCACGAGCCCCTGCCTGGTCAACGGTGGCGGTGACGTTTACGCCCAGGGACGCCCCGGCGACGAGCCCGGCTGGCGTATCGGCGTCGCTGACCCGTTCCAGCCGGAACGCGACCTCATGGTGCTCACTGTCGAGGACCGGGGCGTCGCGACGTCCAGCACGATGAAGCGCCGCTGGCGGGACGGCGACTTGTGGGCCCATCACCTGATCGACCCGCGCACGGCCCGGCCGTCGCAGAGCGACGCCGTGCAGGTCACAGTCGTGGCCAGCACGGCATCCGAGGCGGACTACCACGCCAAGGTCGGGCTGCTGCTCGGCTGCGACGCAGCCCTTGGCTACCTGGACCGCGAGGCAGAAGTGGAGGGCCTCGTGATCCGCAACGATGGGCAGGCGTTCGCGAGCGCCAGACTTGCCCGCTATCAACACAGCGAATGACACCCAGCTCACCAACCGGAAAGGACTACTGGGGAACATATGCTAGGTATCGACAACGTGCTGGGTCTGCCAGTACACATCCTGATCGTCCACTTCGCAGTCGTCCTCGTACCGTTGGGGGCACTCGGCCTGCTGGCCGTAGGCTGGCGACCTGACTGGCGCAAACGTTACCTGCTGCCGGTCGCGCTGATCGCCCTGGCTGGCGCCGGGTCGGCGATGATCGCGGCCCAAAGCGGCGAGGCGCTGCAGTCTTCGATCAACCAATCGGCGTACGCGGCCGGCGTTCCCGGTGCCTCCAACACGGGCGGCGAAGGCGAGTCCGGCGTGCTGGGCGATCATCCCCAGCAAGGCAACGCGGCGGAGATCTTCTCCGTCCTGTTTGCAGGCGCAGTGACAGGCTTCTTCACGATGGAGACATGGGGACACCGGTTCTTCGAAGTGACCGGCACCCATACGATGGGCGTCTACGTTGCTTGCTCGCTTCTGGCCGTCATCGCAATCGCCACGATGATCATCGCCGGTCACTCCGGCGCCACACTGGTTTGGAAAGACCTCGGAAACTTCGTGCCGCCCAAGTAGGCGGCCTCAAGGCCTCGATCCAGAGCTAACAGGACCTTCAATCGACCACATCCGGCACCGCCATGACGGCTCGAGTGGCGCTACCCTGACCTCGATGGTCGATTGAACACGCGAGGAACGCCCGAGACTCGGGAGACGACTCCACAGCCTGGCCTGACCGCGCCGTCAGACCAGGCATACCGAAGCTATCTGGTGGCGAGTCTCTTGATGGCCACGCTGGTTGGCTTCGTGCTCGGTATTCACGTGCCTCTGACCCGGCTCCTCGGCGTGGGACACGCGGAACGGACCGCGGACCTGATTCAAGCACACGGACAGGTGCAGTTGCTGGGTTTCGCCGGCCTCTTCGCGCTGGGCGTCAGCCTGCGCCTGCTGCCACGATTCGCCAGCGCCCGGCTGGCGTTCGCGGGCCTCGCTCCCTTCGTGCTGTGGCTGATCGTCACCGGGCTGATCCTTCGAGCCATCCTCATGCCCTGGTTCTACGGCGACCTGCATGACGCATTGCTGATTGCCTCGTCGTTCTGCCTGCTGCTCGGCAGTAGCTGCTTCCTCTTCCTCGTCGCCGCGACCGTCGTCGATGAAGCCCGACGCCCGGACGCCTCGAGCCTGGCCTTCATGCTGGGCGCAATGCTGCTGTTCGCGGCCACGCTGGTCGCGACCTGGGCCGCGATCGACGCCGTTTCCCATGGCGAGCGAGACATCCCGTACCTGGCCGACAACGCCATCGTGCAGTTGGAGCTGCTGGGGTTCCTGCTCGTCTTCATCACCGGGGTCGCGCTGCGCGCCCTGCCCGTCGTCGTCGGCGTCGAGCGGCCGGGGCGAGGCGCCCGCCTGCTGCCGGTCGGATTGAGCGGCAGCGCCGGACTGCTCGCCGCATCGCTCCTCTATCTGCAGTACGTGTCGTTCTCGACAGTCATCGCACGACTTGCCGACCTCGGCTTCATCATGACAGGCCTCGTCCTCCTGGGGCTGGTCTGGCAGGCCGGTGTGCTGCGCGCCGCCACGAACCGGCTGCGGCCGGCGTCTCGACCACAGCTCTGGCTGATCCGCAGCGCCTTCGTCTGGCTCGTCGTGGCGTCGGTCGTCGCGGTCTACGCCGGCCTCAAGGCGTTCTCGAAGGCTGAGCTGCCGTCGCAATATGAGTTCGATGCAGTGCGCCACGCCCTGGGCGTCGGCGTCGTGACGAACCTGATCCTCGGCATGTCGCTGATGATCCTGCCGGAGTTTGCCGTGCAGCGGCAGCGGCCCAACCTGCAGCGTCGGCTGGCCATCTTGCTCGCCGGTTTGATTGACCTGGCAGCGGCCCTTCGGGTCGCGCCCGCGTTGGCCGGCGACGGCTGGTCCTACGACCAACGCAACCTGTGGATGGCGGTCGCCGGCTCCCTGGCAGAGACGGGCATGGTCATCTTTGCCGTCTACCTGCTGCGCCTCATCTGGCAAACACGGAGGCGCACTGCCGCCTGACCGCCTCACCGGAAGAGGAGGAGCCGTATCCAGGCGTCCGTCAACCAGTTCCGAAACTGCTCCGGGGTCCAGCCGCGCCCGTTGACCAGCAGCACCCAGTACTCGGCCGCATTCATGCTCCAGATCACGTCGGCAACCTGGTCGTCAGTCAGATCAGGGCGGAGCTCGCCGGTCGCGCGTAGATTCGCCGCCAGCTCGCGCATATTGCGCGCGCGACGCTCGCCGATCTCGCGCCAGAGAGCGGCGCAAGCCTCGTCCTTGGCAGCAGCGTCCCGCAGCGCGAGGAAGACAGGAGCCATGCGAGGCTGGATCTCGGCAATCGCCGCCGCGTATATCTCGAGCTTTGCGCGTGCGTCATGCGCCGCCTGGATCTGCCTCACGTACTCGCGTTCTCGAGCCGGCACTGCTTCGTCGCGGCCGGAGAGCGCAGTCTCGACCAGTTCGCGCAACAGTGCCGACTTGCGCCCCACGGCAGCGTAGATGGTGTCGACGTTCACGTCCGCTTGCCGGGCGATCTGGCCGACCGTCGTTCGGACATAACCCTGTCGCACAAACAGATCGCGGGCGGCCGCCAGGATCGCTCGGCGTGTGCTCGCCGCCTGCTCGGCGCGATGGCTGCGATCGTAAGCGCGCCTCGACTTGACGGTGTCGTTCATGCTGCCTATTGTACGCATATCAATCCGAATAGTATTCGGATTAAATTTGGAGGCCGGAGGACGACGACCATGGTCTACGCCTACACACAGGACGTTCCGATCACGGAAGAGATGTACAGCCGCATCACGCAGGAGATCGGCTCCGAACCCATTGAAGGCCTGCTGCTGCACCTCTGCGTGCGCCGTGAGAACGGCTCGCTCTACTACATCGAAGTCTGGGAGAGCGAAGAGGCGAATGCTCGCGCCTTCGAGCAGCGCATCCACCCGGCCGTCGACCGCGCCTTCGGCGGCCGCCGCCCCGCATCCGAACCTACGGTTCAGCGTCTCGACGTGGTGGACACGATTGGGCCAATCCTCGGCAAGGCGACCGCGTGAAGTACGACGAGGGCGGCCGGTGCCTCACACTGGCCGCCCTTTCCTTGCACGGAATGGCATGAACCGGCGCCAAGGTTCGCTCCGTTATCGATAACGGAGTAGGCTTAGGGACGGAAGACAAGGTCCCGTCCTATGGCGAACACCTTCGGCTCCGGCGAGCACTCCGCCAACCGCACCCCGCCCGGTGTGGCCGGTTCGGAGCAGGCCACTCCCGCTGAGACCACCGGCCTCTCGACGCAGGAAGCCGAGGCCCGTCTCAACCTCTACGGCTTCAACGAAATCCTCGAGGTCGAGCGCAACGTTGTGCTCACCTTCCTCGGTTACTTCTGGGGCCCTATCCCCTGGATGATCGAGGCGGCCGCGGCGCTCTCGGCTGCCGTCAAGCACTGGGACGACCTCGCCATCATCCTGGTCCTGCTCGCGGCCAACGCCGTCGTCGGCTTTTGGGAGGAGTTCCAGGCCGGCAACGCCATCGCAGCGCTCAAGGCCCGCCTTTCGCTGCAGGCGCGCGTGCTACGTGATGGCGCCTGGCACAGCATCCCGGCCCGAGAGGTGGTGCCGGGCGACCTCATCCGCCTGCGCCTGGGCGAAATCGTCCCCGCCGACGCGCGCCTGCAAGGGGACGGCGAGATGGAGATCGACCAGTCGCTGCTCACCGGCGAATCGCTGCCAGTGACGCGTCACGAAGGCGAGCAGGTCTTCTCCGGCTCCGTAATCAAGCGGGGCGAGATGGAAGCCGGCGTCGAAGCGACGGGCAACCGCACCTACTTCGGCAAGACGGCCTACCTGGTGGAGACGGCGCACGCCGTCAGCCACTTCCAGCGCGCCGTGCTGCGCATCGGCAACTTCCTCATCATCGTCGCTGTATTCCTGGTGACGCTCATCGTGGCGGTTTCGATCGCCCGCTCGCAGAGTCTCAGCTCGACGATGCAGTTCGCTCTCGTGCTGATCGTGGCCGGCATCCCGGTCGCCATGCCAACCGTGCTCTCGATCACGATGGCGGTGGGAGCCCGCAACCTCGCTCGCAAGGAGGCGATTGTCACCCGCCTGGCCGCCATTGAAGAGATGGCGGGCATGGACGTGCTTTGCTGCGACAAGACCGGCACGCTCACCCAGAACCGGCTTACCCTCGGCGACCCCTTCACGCTGCCGGGAGTCACGGCCGACGAAATCGTGACCGCCGCCGCTCTGGCCTCGCGCGCCGAAGACGGCGACTTGATCGATCTGGCCGTGCTCAGCGGCGTGAAGGACGCCAACAAGTTCGATCACTACCACGTTACCTCGTTCCAGCCCTTCGACCCGGTGATCAAGCATACCGAGGCGTCGGTGCGCACCGACGACGGACCCGAGATCAAGGTCGCGAAGGGTGCACCCCAGGTGATCATGGCCATGGCAGCCGACGCCGAGGGCGTTGGTCCGGCGGTCACGCAGGCGGTCGATGGCTTCGCCAAGCGCGGCTTCCGCTCTCTCGGCGTAGCGCGCACCGACAAGGACGGCGCCTGGCACTACCTCGGCGTGCTCCCCCTCTTCGACCCGCCCCGTGAAGATGCAGCCAAGACGATCGCCGAAGCCCGCGATCTGGGCCTCGACATCAAGATGGTCACCGGCGATCAGGTCGCCATTGCCCGTGAGATCAGCCAGCGTCTCGACCTGGGCACGAACATCGTCGACGCCACGCTGCTGGCCGAGGCATCGAACAAGACCGGCGACGGCGTCTTCGATGCGATCGAAGACGCCGACGGCTTCGCGCAGGTCTACCCGGAGCACAAGTTCGCCCTCGTCGACGTGCTGCAGAAGCGCGGCCACATCGTGGGCATGACGGGCGACGGCGTGAACGACGCTCCAGCACTGAAGCAGGCGGATGCCGGCATCGCCGTCTCCGGCGCAACCGACGCTGCCCGCGCCGCCGCGGACATTGCCCTGCTGGCGCCGGGCCTCAGCGTAGTCATCGACGCCATCAAGGAAAGCCGGAAGATCTTCCAGCACATGAACAGCTATGCGATCTATCGCATAGCTGAGACGATCCGTGTGCTGCTCTTCATGAGCTTCTCCATCATCGTGTTCGACTTCTACCCGGTGACAGCCGTCATGATCGTGCTGCTGGCGCTGCTCAACGACGGCGCCATCCTCTCGATCGCCTATGACCGCGTCATCTACTCGGAGACGCCGGAACGATGGGACATGGGGCGCGTCCTGGGTGTCTCCTCTGCCCTGGGTGGTATCGGCGTCGTTGCCTCCTTCAGCCTGTTCGTGCTGGCGGACCGCGTTTTCAACCTCGACCGCGCCACGATTCAGACGCTGATCTACCTGAAGCTCTCGGCCGCCGGCCAGATGACGATCTTCCTGACACGCACCCGGGGACGCTTCTGGTCGGATCGGCCCAGCTGGATCCTGGTCGGCGCCGTCACTGCTGCACAGAGCATTGCGACGCTCATCGCCGTGTACGGCTTCCTGATCACGCCAATCGGCTGGGAGAAGGCCGGCCTGGTCTGGTGCTACGCGGTGGGATGGTTTTTGATTAACGACCAGGTGAAGCTGCTCGCCTACTCGACCCTGGACCGCATTCGCGAAAAGAGAAAGGCTGCCTCATGACCAGCCCCGACGCCCCTCCGGCGCCGATCGCGCACCTCGATCACGTCTCCAAGACCTACGGCAGCGGCGACCTCGCCCTGCAAGCCCTCGACAACGTCAACCTCGATCTTCCGGTGGGCGAGTTCATCGTCATCCTCGGCCCGTCCGGATCGGGCAAGACGACGCTGCTCAACATCCTCGGCGGCATCGACACGGCGACGAGCGGCAGCGTCGTGGTCGAAGGACGCGACATCAGTGACCTGTCGGACGCCGGACTCACCGAGTACCGCCGTCACGTCGGCTTCGTGTTCCAGTTCTTCAACCTGATCCCCACCCTCACGGCCATCGAGAACGTCGAGATGGCCGCCGAACTCTCGCCCCAGCCGCGCGATGCGCTCGACGTGCTGGCCGAAGTCGGCCTGCGCGACCGAGCCGATCACTTCCCCTCCGAACTGTCCGGCGGCGAGCAGCAGCGCGTCGCCATCGCCCGGGCCCTGGTCACCGATCCGCCTCTCGTCCTGTGCGACGAACCGACCGGCAGCCTGGACGAAGAGACCGGCAAGGCGGTGCTCGCCTACATGAAGGAGCTGGGCCAGGAGCGGCAGAAGACCTTTGTCGTCGTCACGCACAACTCGGTCATCGGCCGCATGGCCGACCGCGTCGTGCGGCTGCGCGACGGCAAGATCGCCTCGGTGGACGTCAACCAGTCGCCGCAGGCCGCCGCCGAGCTTACCTGGTGAGACTCTCCCGCACCACCCTCAAGACTCTGCGAGACGTCCGCCGCTCGCGCTGGCAGTTCGTCGCCGTCTGCGTAGCTACGGCGCTGGGCGTCGCGATCTTCGTCGCCAGCTACGGCTCCTTCCAGAACCTGCGCCGCTCCTACGACCGCACTTACGAGCAGCTCTCGATGGCGGATGCCTGGTTCGACTTCGACAGCGCGCCAACCAGCGCGGCCGACCAGATCCGGGCCCTGCCGGACGTGCAAGCGGCGGAGGGGCGCCTCGTCGTCGACCTGCCGATCTCGGCCCAGCGCCTCGAATCGCAGCGCATTGTCGGCCGGCTGGTCAGCGTGGCATTCACGGCCGGCAGCGACCAGCGCCCCGGCGTGAACGACGTCTCCGTGATCAAGGGCCACTACCTGCAGAACCCCAACGACGTGCTGCTGGAGCAGGGCTTCGCCAGCTTCAACCACCTCAAGGTCGGCGACCAGATCCAAACCACGGCTCCGGACGGCACGACGCTGGACCTCAACGTCGCCGGCCTCGTCGTCTCACCGGAGTACCTGTTCGCGGCGCGCAACGAGCAGGAGATGTTCACGCCGCCCTCGCAATTCGGCGTGCTGTTCCTGCCCTACGACACGCTCGCGTCCTTCCTGGGGCGGTCGGGGCAGATCAACGATGTCGCTGTCCGCCTCGCGCCCGGCGCCAGCCTGGACACGGCGACGGGGCAGGTGACCTCGGTGCTGCAACCGTACGGACCCAGCAAGATGACCGACCGCGCCCACGAGCTCTCGAACCGTCTGCTGAACCTGGACCTCGATAGCTTCCGAAGCCTGGCGTTGGTCTTCCCGGTGCTCTTCCTGCTGGTGGGCGGCCTGGCCGTCTACACCCTGCTCAACCGCATGATGCAGAGCCAGCGCGGCCAGATCGGCGTGATGCGCGCCATGGGCTACGGACGCGGCGCCATCATGCGCCACTACGTGGGCTTCGGCCTGCTCGTCGGGCTCGTGGGCGCCACCTTGGGCACCATAGGTGGCTGGCTGCTCGCCGACCTGACGACGCGCGGCTACGCCAGCAGTCTGCACGTGCCGTTCGTGGTCGTCAGCGCGAACTGGTCCCTGATCGTCATCGGTTTCGCGGCGGGCCTCGGCGCCGTACTCCTCTCGAGCCTGCTGCCCGCCTGGTCGGCCGCACGCATCCCGCCCGCCGAAGCGATGCGCCCGCCGGCGCCGCCGCGCGGCCTGCGCCTGCCGTTGGAGCGCCTGCTGCCCGGCGCTCGCAAGCTCCCCTCTGTGGTCAAGCTGCCGCTGCGCAACATCTTCCGCGTGCCACGCCGCTCGCTGTTCACGGCGCTCGGCATCAGCGCGGGCGTGGCGCTGGTCCTCGTCGCCGCCAGCCTGCTCGATTCGTTCCAGAACGCGGTCAACCTGCAGTTCGACTCGATCCAGAACTACGACGCGCGCGTCGACTTCTCGGCGCCGTTCCCGCTTTCCACGGAGCAGGACGTCAAGACGATCGCTGGCATCCAGTCCGTAGAGACGATCGCGGAGGTGCCAGTCCAGATATCAGCCAACGGGAAGCAGTCGGACGTGCTGCTGCAAGGCGTGCAGCCGGAAAAGGATCTGCTGCGCGTCTACACGCCCGACCACCACCAGGTCCGCCCCGGCAACGGCCTGCTGCTTCCCGAGACGGAGGCCAAAAGCCTCGGCCTTCACACCGGCGACACGGTGAGCCTGCAGCCCCTCGCGAGCAGCGCAGGGCCGACGCAGCTCACGGTCGACGGAATCGTCACCCAGCCGCTGGGCAGCGTGTTGGTCACGGACCTCGACACGGCTTCGAGCCTGCTCGGCGACGGTCCAGCCGGCACCTCGATGCTGGTGCAGATCAAGGGTAGGGACGCCAGCCAGGTGCAGGCCGATCTCTACGACGTCTCCGGCGTCGCTACCGTCCAGCTCAAGCAGGACGTGAAGGACTACATCGGCCAGTTCAGCACCCTGTTCATCGTCTTCGTGACAATCATGCTGGCCTTCGGCGCCGTGCTCGGCTTCGTCGTCATCTTCAACTCGATCACGATCGGAACGCTTGAACGGCAGCGAGAGCTGGCGACGATGCGCATCATCGGCACCTCGCTCAGACGCGTGGTCGAGGTGTTGTTCGTCGAGAACGCGCTGGTGGGGGCCGTGGGAGTCGTCCTTGGCATCCCGATCGGGCTGGTCATTGCCCATTACTTCGCGTCGCTGTACCAAAGCGACATCATCGACATGCCGCTCGTGATCTTCACGCGCACCTACGTGCTCGCCGCCCTGGGCGCGCTGATCACGGTTCTGCTGGCCGGCATCCCGACCGTGCGCTTCGTGAGACGCCTGAACCTGGCCGAGGTCGCGCGAGAGCTTATGTCCTGATCTGGCGAAATCGCGGCCTTCAGCGTAGGCTTGCGGGGCGAGAGAGGGGCACAGGGAAGATATGAAGCTCACGCTGCTCGGCACGGGCACGCCGGGCGCCAATCCGCAACGCCGCGGGCCCAGCCAAGTCATCGAGTCCGGCGGCGATCTGGTGCTGATTGATTGCGGCGCTGGCGTCGCCCATCGCCTCGTCGAGGCTGGCTACGCGCGCCGCTCCATCCGGCGATTAGCCATCACCCACCTGCACTCCGACCACATCACCGGCCTCGCCGACCTGCTCTGGGCCGGTTGGGTAGGTCGCTGGTGGGACGCGCCGCCCGAAATCGCCGGGCCGCCCGGTACAAAGCGCTTCGTCGAGACGCTGCTCGACGCTTTCGCCTACGACATCGCCGTGCGCACCCGCACGCCAGACGGCGAAGGCCTGCACAAGGAGTGGCTTATCCCAAAGGTCGAGGAGGTGGAGGAAGGCTGGAAGTGTGCCGGCTCCGACTGGCAACTCGGCGCCTTCCGCGTCGACCACGTGCAGGTCGATGAAGCCTTCGGCTATCGCATGGACGGCCCCGACGCCTCCATCGTCATCTCCGGCGACACGAGACGCTGCGAGAACCTGATCCAGCGCGCGCAGGGCGCCGACATCCTGGTGCACGAAGTGATCGAGGCGGGCCCCGAACCGCCCGCCGACGCCGATCCGTGGCTGATCATGCGACGCCGGGCCGTGAACGCCTACCACACTCCGTCGGACGAGGTCGGCAAGATCGCGCAGGACGCCGCCGCCAAGCACCTCGTGCTCAGCCACCTCGTCATGCGCGGCGGCACGACTGAGAAGCTGCAGGACGAGGCGGCACGAGACTTCAAAGGCCCGGTAACCGTAGGCGAGGACCTGCAAGTCTTCACGGCCGGGTGAACGACAGGAGAGCGCGCCGCCGCTAGCAGAGGGGTACCAGATGGGATGGTCGCCATTTCGGCCTACGGGCCTCACGCATCACTTTGCGCCGCACTCGTTCAAGGGCTACACGCTGATCACGCCGAGCGGCGGCGACGGGAGCTACCTCTTGGACATGGCGGGACGCATCGTGCATCGCTGGAGCCTCCCCGGCTTGCGAAGCTGGTACGGACGCCTGCAATCCAACGGCACCCTGCTCGTCACCGGCACCGATACGGACATCCCGCTGCGCCCGGCTAGCGGCGCCGCGCCAGGCACCTTCGAGCAACGTATCCGGACCCTGGGCGGCGGCTACACGCGCATCCAGGAGATGGACTGGGACGGCAACGTCCTCTGGTCCTACGACAACGTCGCCACCCACCATGACTTCATGCGCCTGCCCAACGGCAACACCCTGCTGCCGCTGTGGATCGAGCTGGACGAAGAGATGGCAAAGCGCGTGCGGGGCGGCTTTCGCGAGCGGCCGCAACCGAAGCTGATCTCCGACGACATCCTCGAGATCGACGCCCGCGGCAAGGAGGTCGGCCGCACACACCTGTGGCAGTTGCTCGACCCGGTGCGAGACGCCATCTGCCCGCTGGAGGCGCGCAACGAATGGACGCACCTCAACGGCATCGCCATGGACCGCGACGGCGACCTCGTCTTCTCCTGCCGCAACAACAGCTTGGTCGGCATGATCGACCCGTCGCGCGAGAAGGTGATCTGGAAGTACACCTTCCCCAACCTGTCGCACCAGCACCACCCCACGGTCCTGCCCAACGGCAACATCCAGATCTTCGACAACGGCATGCACCGTCGCGGCGGCCCGCGCTCCAGCGTCATCGAGGTCAACCCGAAGGACAGCAGCACGGTCTGGCGATACGTCGCCGAGCCGGAGGCGCAGTTCTTCAGCAGTCACATCTCAGGCGCCGAGCGACAGCCCAACGGCAACACGCTCATCTGCGAGGGCGGCACGGGGCGTATCTTCGAGGTAACCCAGCGCGGCCAGATCGTCTGGGAATGGATCAGCCCGTTCAGCTCACGCGTCGGCGCGCGCAACTCCGTGTTCCGCGCCCATCGCTACGCGCCCGACTTCCCCGGCCTCGCGGGCCGAGAGCTGGATCCGGAGCGCTATCGAGAACTCAACCAGATGTACGGCCTCGCCGACTGAGGCTGCGAACCTGGAGAAGCCTGCACCACCGGAGATGGACACATGAACGACTACAAGATGATCTCGTGCGACGACCACCTTGACATCCAGTACCTGCCCGCCGACCTCTGGACCTCGCGAGCCCCGGCGAACCTTCGAGAACGGGTCGCGCACGTCGAGGAGCAGGACGACGCGCCGTCCTGGGTCATCGACGGACGGCGGTGGGCGCCCTGGGCGGGCGGCAAGCCGCGACCGGCGGGCCCCAAGGCGACGTTCAATGCCTTCGACCGCGGCGGCATCGACGAGGTGGGGCGCCGTCCGGCCGATCCCGGGATGCGGCTGGCGGACATGGACCGGGACGGCGTTCAGGCGCACTCGCTCTTCGGCCCCGTCGCGTCCATGCAGATACCGGACCCCGAGCTACGAGGGTTCACGATCAAGGCATACAACGACTGGCTGGGCGAGTTCTGCGCCGTCGCACCGGACAGACTGCTCGGCATCGCCATCCTGCCGTCCGAGGACCCGCAGATGGCCGCCCAGGAGGTCTACCGGCTGGCCAAGATGGGCGGCATACGGCAGGCGAACATCCAGGTGGCGCTCGCGAACCCGCGGCTGCACGACAAGGCCTGGGAGCCGCTGTGGAACGCCTTTGAAGAGACCGGCCTCATCATGTCGTTCCACGTCGTCGTCTTCGGTCTCAACGACCCCAGCGATCCGGCCACCGGCACGCCCGCCAGCGTCTTCTCAAACGCGAAGCTGTTCATGGGGCAGTTTCTCGACCCCTTCGTCGACCTGTTCGCCTGGGGAATCCTGGAGCGCCACCCAAAGCTCCGCCTGGTCATGGCCGAAAGCGGCCTGGGATGGCTGCCCTGGATCGTCCAGGAGCTGGACTACCGGCACTGGCGACTCTGGGAGGCAAGGGAGTACTGGCAGCAGCACGGAGGCGTCAACCTGCAGCTCAAGCCGAGCGAGCTGTTCAAGCGGCAGGTCTACGTCACGTTCCAGGAAGATTACGTAGCGATGAGCCTGCTCGACTTCTTCGGCGAAGGCCACGTCCTCTGGGCCTCCGACTATCCTCACCCGGACAGCACGTGGCCCAACTCTCGCGCAACGGTGGAGCGTCAGATGGCGCAGCTGACGCCGGAGACACGCCGGGCGCTCACCCACGACAACGCGGCCGCGCTGTACGGGCTGTCATAGCCAGCTCAATCACCAGAAGATGAACGCGAGTCGAGTTGGAAAGGTCGTCTCCCTTCGGCCACATGGCGCCTCCGTCGAGGTTCGCCGCGTCGTTGGGACAATAGGGCTCCCCACGACACCTCGTGCTGCGGGAAGCTCACTCTTCCGTCGGATGTCGGTAAGACGGCCGGCTCACCCAATGAGCAGCGGGACAGGACCGGCACGAAGTGGCTGACCTGACGAGAGCCGATCCGGGATCAGTACTCGGTCTTGAAGGCGAAGTAGGAACCACGAATGGTTCCCGCCAGCCTCGACTTCTGCCTCGCGAATTTGAACCGTGAGGCGAGCTCCGCGGGGATTTCCATCCCGTCGGAGAGCTTGAACCCGACCGCTCGTTTGTTGGGATCGTCGACGGTATACATCACGTTGATCGACAGACCGCTCTCGTAGAAGACGTAGGCCATTCGGATGTTCTCGACCTGAAAGGCAGTAGCCTCGAGAGGGGGCGACGAGATGACGATGTCGCGTTCCTCCTTGAGGATCCGGTGCACCCAGTCGATGGCCGTCTTGGCGTTGCTGGCAGGCTCCACCGTGAAGGTGTGGTTGTACTTGTTCTTGAAGTAGCGGGCCTCGTTGGCCCGGAGACCAGCGAGCGCGGCCGCAACCGGCGACGACTCCAGACCGACGGTCGAGACGGTCGTGAAATCCACGGTGTAGGGCATGACGAAAGGCCTCTCTCCCTCATGGACGCCGAGCCGTCTACGCAGGTCGTATCCTCGATCGCCAGACGGCTCAGCGCAGTTCTTCGATGATACTGCGTCGTTCGGCGCCGCCGCGGCAACGGTTGCGGCGACGCCGGTGAGTAGACGTTAGGCTTGCCAGGACAGTTGCGTCAGCTGGATCAGATTGCCGCAGGTGTCCTTGAGCATTGCCATGGATCCCCAGGGCTGGCTGGTGGGCGGCATCGTGAATTCGGCCCCGGCAGCCTTGATGCGCTCATAGTCGGCCTGAACGTCGTTGGTGTAGAACATGGCAGCCGGCTGGCCTTGCCCGAAGATCGCCTGCTGGTAGGCCTCGGCGGCCGGATTGGCGTTCGGCGCCAGCTGCAGCTCGGTGCCATCGGGCTCCTCGGGAGAGGCAACCGTCAGCCAGCGATATGGGCCCTGGGTGAAGTCACCCTTCTTGGTGAAACCGAGGACGTCCGTGTAGAAGCGCAGGGCCTTTTCCTGGTCGTCCACGTAGATGCTGGTCAGCTTGATCTTCATGCTCTGATTCCTTCCCAGTGACTTGAGGCTCAACGAGGAGCGGATATGCTCAGAAGTACTTCTCGACGGGCCGGATCTCCACCGCACCACCCAGGCGTGCCTGCGGAATGCGGGAAGCCAGCGCGATCGCTGCATCGAGGTCTTCAGCGTCGAAGACGAACGCTCCACCTATGCCCTCGCCAAGATGCGGCCCATCCTTGACCTCCGCCTTGCCGTCCCGTACCTGCACCGTCGTGGCCTTGGCCGGCGCGATGGTGGGAAGTCGCAACGTGATCCCCGGCGTCTTGTTGAGCTCTGCGTAGTCCGCATAGATCGCCTGCTCTTCCGCTTCGGGCAGCGCCTTCCAAGCAGCCGACCCCGGCAGAGGGAAGCTCCCGTGATAGATAACCATTACGAATTGCATGTCGTCCTCCTTCACCGATCTGACGGGTGACGTCGTGCGAATGTGACCGGCTCCGTTTCGCTGGTACCACACGGCGCGCCTAACCGGACGTGTGCGCTACCTTGGTGATGCCCGCCATCATGCCTTTGTCACATCGGCCGCGTCTCGGCCGTCAGTGATATGACGTAACAAGACGGGAGACTGTGACCGATGGACGACGAATTGCTGGCGAAACGCTTCGAGGCTGACCGCACACGGTTGCAAACGGTGGCGTATCGCCTGCTCGGCTCGGCCAGCGAGGCCGACGACGCGGTGCAGGAAGCCTGGCTCCGGCTGAGCCGTGCCGACACGAGTCAGGTGGAGAACCTGAGCGGCTGGCTAACCACGGTCGTGTCGCGGGTGTGCCTGGATATGCTGCGCTCGCGCCGGTCTCGGCGCGAGCAGCCGCTGGTGCCGGACGGCGAATCGATTCCGGATGCTGCTGACCCAGAGCACGAGGCGATACTTTCGGAGTCGGTGGGACTGGCCATGCTGGCAGTGCTCCAGCGCTTGGCGCCCGCCGAGCGCGTGGCATTCGTGTTGCACGACGTCTTCGGCGTGTCCTTCGATGAAATCGCCGGCATCGTCGGCCGCTCGCCTGCTGCAGCCCGCCAGCTCGCCAGCCGTGGCCGCCGACGGGTGCAGGGCGCGTCCGAGGACGGCCGCGCGGGGACGTGGCGCGGCAGCGGGACATCGTGGACGCGTTCTTCAGAGCCTCGCGCGACGGTGACTTGCAGGCGCTGCTGGCTGTACTCGATCCGGACGTCGTATTACGGCCTGACGAGACGGCGCTCCAAATGGGTCGGCGGAACGGCTGGATCACCTCGGACATCCACGGGGCAACAGCCGTGGCGAACCAGTTCAAGGGTCAGGCGCAGGCCGCCCAGCTCGCCCTCATCGATGGCGTGCCAGGCGGGGTGTGGGCCGCTAGCGGCAGGCCGGTGGTGGCGTTCAGCTTCACGGTCCGGGATGGCAAGGTGACCGAGATCGAGCTGGTGGCCGATGCCGAGCGCCTCGGCCGGATGCAGATCGAGATTCTGCCGTAGGGTTCGTTCTCCTCGTGGCCGGACCGCCGTCTCAGACTGCCCCGATTGCTTCCGCGAGAAAAGTTGCTATATCTCCCTTTGAATCCGGGAGCGGTGAAGTCCGTGCCCAGATGGCTGGAGAAGTCAGACAGCCACTACCTTCTTGAGGTGACCGAAGACCTCTGAGTAAGACCTCAAGAACGATGTCTCGTAGTAGCTTATTCCTCGCTCCAGACAGAAAGACCGTACGATCGGCTGGGCAGCTTTGAGGTGATTGCGAGGCATGTTCGGAAAGAGGTGATGCTCGATTTGGTAGTTCAAGCCTCCATATAGGAAATCGGTGACCGGGTTGGGCCGTATGTTACGGCTAGTTAGCACCTGAGAACGCAGAAAGTCCGGTCGTTGCGCGGACGAGAAGGTCGGCATGCCTTTGTGGTTGGGCGCAAACATCAATCCGAAATACAAGCCGGTCAAAGCGTGATGCACTGTCGCGACGAGCAATGCATCTGCAAGAGGCATAGTCCAGATGAGCAACCCGGAATACAGGACGACGTGAAGGGAAAACCCGAAGACCTCAGCAAGAGGATACTTCGCTTGTCCTCTTGCGACATGGACGATGCCGTTTAGCTTGGTCCCGACTATTGAGAGGCATAGGAGCGGTAAGAAGTAATACGCCTGCTGTCTTATGAGAAACCGGGAAATCCCCGTCTTCCTCCGAACCTGTCCTTCAGAAAACGCCAGTACAGGGATCGTCGTGTGTGGGTCACGTTCAAGATCATTTGGCGTGCTGTGGTGCCGATTATGAGCGTCGATCCACCAACTCGGAAGGATCCCCAGGAGTGGGGTGATCACAAGCATCACCAGATCGTCATACAGCGGCTTCTTGAAGACTTGTCTGTGTCCGAGGTCATGGCCGAGGAAACCTAGTTGAGCCGACGTTACGGCCATGAGAACGGCCGTGAGGAGTCGTACCGAGAGGCTGTGAGCGGTCACTAGCAGAACAATCGTGAGCAAGACCAGACCAGCGGTCACCCCTGCCTGGACCAGGTAGTAAGACGGCTCCCGTTCCAAGAGGCCCTTGGCTCTGATGAGGGCTTTGAGTTCCGTGTATGCGCTTTCCTGATGAATGCGTCGAGGATCTGCGATTGTGTTGCGTGTTGAGCCGAAAGCCTGGGTCGTTTGCAATATTTCCTCACTGCTCTGGGAGAGGGCTGCAGCCACGAAGATACCCCCCGCGATGTAGCAAGGATAGTCTTTCTGAGCATGGCAGGGGGCAGTTAGTCGACTATTGTCGCGCGAGGATTCACCGCGACGGCGCAGGTCACCGGCTCCGGACCGGTTGGTGTTTGGTGTCTAGCCAGATTTCAAATTTGCAATTTGGAGCGGGGGACGGGACTCGAACCCGCGACAGCCTGCTTGGAAGGGATAGGCACCCAACTGCGAAGGAAGGTTAACGCCTCTGAATCTGCACTCGCCTCCGACCTGTGCCCCTAAGGGCGAGAGTTAGGCTGTCGGGTTTATGCATCCGTACCAGCGAAGTTAAATCTTCGCGTGCAGCTTCTACCCGAAGTTGTGCACGCGCTTCTCGGCGTAGTGAATGGCGCCGAGCTCCTCGAAGCGCTCGGCGATGACGTTGATGGAGCGCTCGTGGCGCTCGATGTGGCCGTGGACGACGAGGGCCGGGGCGCTCTCGATCAAGGGGCGCCATCGCTTGTCTCTCACGAGTTGTGGGGATGTGATCACGTTCATCAACCCGTAGTCGTCCTCCAGGGTGTGGAAGACGAAGCCCTTCGCTGTCTCCGGCGACTGGCGCACAGCAACGAGGCCGCCGACCGTCACCCGCGCACCCTGCTCCAGCTCTTCGAGGCGGTTGCTCGGCGTGACGCCTTCGTGCAGGCCATCGCGCACCAGGTCCATCATGCGACCGCGAACCGCGATGCCAACGAGCATGAAGTCCGTAACAACGCGCTCGTTGTGCACCGGCTCGGCGAGAGAGGGCGTGGTCTCTGCTGGGAGTAGTGCCAGGGGCAATTGAGCACCCAGCGGCCGATAGAACGTGCCGAGCTGCCAGAGCAACGATCGTTCATGCAGGCCGGTCCAGGCGAAGGCGCCAACCTGGATCAAGTTCTCGATGGCCTCCCGGCTCAACCGAGTGCGCCGCCAGAAGTCCCAGAGCGACCGATACGGTCCATTCGTCCGCTCGGCTTCAAGCCGGTTCAAAGATGCCTGCCCCACGCCCTTGACGTAGCGATAGCCCAATCGCACAGCGCCCCTGGATGGAAGCTCAACGTTATCCTCGATCGTGCACTCCACCTCGCTGCGGTTGACGTCGACGGGCCGGATCTCGATGTCGTGGCGGCGGGCATCATTTGCAATGACCTCAGGCGTGTAGAAGCCCATCGGCTGCTCGTTGAGTAAGGCGCAGTAGAACTCCGCCGGGTAGTAGCGCTTGAGCCATGCGACCTGGAACGCTGTCACCGCCATCGCCGCCGCGTGTGACTTCGGAAAACCGAACGATGCGAAGGCGAGAATCTTGGTGTAGATCGTGTTCGCCGTCTCCAGGTTCACACCATTGCGCTCGGCGCCGGCCATGAAGTCCAGGCGATGCTTCTCCATCTCCTCTCGAGAGCGCTTGCGGCTCATCGCACGCCGAAGCTGGTCGGCTTGAAGGCTGGTAAAGCCCGCTATCGCCATTGCTGCCTGGATCACCTGCTCCTGATAGACAAAGACACCTTTCGTCTCCTCCAGGAACGGTTCGAGCAGAGGATGGTCATACGTCACCTCCTCCTCGCCTAGGCAGCGCGAGACGTAAGGGTGCACGGCGCCGCCCTGGATCGGACCGGGGCGGATGAGGGCGACCTGGATGATCATGTCCTGAATACAGGCGACCTTGATGCGCAATAGCACCTGGATCTGAGCCCGGCTCTGGATCTGGACGATGCCGAGGACGTCGCCGCGCTGGATCATCGCGTAGACCTCCTGGTCTGCGAGATCGATGTCCTTCATCGGATCGACCATCCTGCCATAACGCTCACGCACGTAACGCAGACCTCGATTGAGCTGATCGAGGCTGGGATAGCCGAGGAAGTCGAGCTTGATGAAGCCTGCATCCGCAATCGAGTCTTTGTCCCACTGGCAGATGTAGCGCCCCTCCATGGCCGTCCGCTGCAGCGGCACCTGTTCGTCCATGCGATTCGCTGCGACGATGATCCCACCGGAGTGCTGACTGAGGTGGCGCGGTAGGCCGATGATCTGCTCCACCAGATCGATGAACTCCTCCCAGATGCGGAAGCGCATACGCCCGGCAAACTCAGGCATCTGCGACATCTCATATCGCAGCCCCTGGGCGAACCGGCTGTGCATGCGCTTGGCGATGTGGTCGACCTGGCTCTCCGGCAGCCCCAGCGCCTTGCCTACGTCACGGATAGCGCTGGCCCAGCGATACTCAATGAACGTGCAGACCATGGCGGCACGATCGGTCGTATAGGTCTCGAAGACGTACTTGAACATTCGGTCGCGCGCGTCACGCCCGAAATCGAGGTCGACGTCCGGCACGTCGCTCTGGGGCCGGTCCTCGCTGAGGAAGCGCTCGACCGCCAGCTCATAGGTAATCGGATCGATGCCGGACAGGCCGAGCAGGTAGCAGACCAGAGAGCCCACAGAGGAGCCGCGCCCGCGCACAGGCAGGTCATTGTCGTGGGCGTAGCGCAGGATGTCCCACAGTCGCAAGAAGAATCCGGCGCGGCGGCTGGACCGGATTAACCGGAGCTCTTTGTCGAGCCTTTCCTGTACGTTTCCTGGCAGGGAACCCAGCACGGTCCCATAGCGTTCCTTCGCCAGCCGGTAGCACTCGTCACGCAGAAACTCGTCGGCGCTGCGACCGTCTCCGGAGTCGAAGTCTGGGAATTCGTAGCTCAGATCGCGCGTCAAATCGAAGCGGGAGCAGCGCTCGGCGATAAGGGCTGTGTTCTCGATTGCCTCCGGTAGTTCGGCAAACAGGCGCTCCATCTCCGCGGGTGTCTTGAGGTAGAACTCGGAGTTAGCATGAAGGTGCGGCCTTGCTTCCTCCAGATTTGTGTGGTGCTGAACGGCGGTCAGCACATCGTGCAGGCGGTGCTGCTCCCGCACGGCGTAATGAACGTTGTTGGTCGCCACGATGCCGAGGCCGAGGTCTCGTGCCAGGGCGACGAGGTGTTCGTTGCGGGTCTGATCCTCGTAGACCAGATTGTCTTGGAGTTCGATGAAGAAGTTGGCTGGGCCAAAGACGTCGCGATAGCGCGTCGCTGCTTCTCGTGCCGCGATGAGCTCTCCGTGTTCAGCCAGCGACGCAACTTCGCCTTTGCGACAGCCCGAAAGGGCGATGAGTCCCTCGGCATAGTCGGACAGCCACTCGAACGGGACCCTGGGCTCATCCCGATTCAAGGCTTCGAGGTGAGCACGGCTGAGCAATCGTGAGAGGTTTGCGTAACCGCGCGGCGATTCGCAGAGCAAGGTGAGGTGGGTTTCATTTTCAAGGGTAATCTCGGCGCCGATGATCGCCTGCAGCCCCAGTTCTTTCGCGGTCTGGGCGAACAGCATGGCGCCGGCGAGGCTATCGTGGTCGGTGATGGCGAGCGCACGGTATCCTAGCGCGGCTGCCATTTCGGCCAGGTTCTCCGGCCGCGACGTACCTTGGTGCAAGGAAAAGGCACTATGGCAGTGCAATTCCACGTAGCGACCGGCTGGCATACGTCGTGCGACGGCGGTGGGTGTAGGGTGACGCTTCTCGCCCGTGGGCCAGCCACGCATGATGCCTGCAGAGACAGGGCCGCGATAGGGACGCATCAATACTCCTGCCGCGCCCAAGTCTTCGTTCTGAAGTCGTAGTAGATGGTCAGTGCCGGCCCGTCATCTGGCGCGACACGGTAGTAGAGACGGCTGATCGGCTCGCTGCGCCACCAGTGCTGGTCGATGCGCCAGGGACGGCGCACCAAGCTGACGTTCTGCCAGACGCCGTGTACTCGCATGCTCACCGGCACACCGTCGTCTCCGTCCTTGACCTCGACCGCCCGAGTCGACTTCAGGCGTCGGACTCGACGAGGATCTGACGATCTTCCGGTATGACTGACCATGGTTCTACCTCCACACAGCGATACACGGGCGAGTACCCGTACCGGGTCTTGAGTTGTCGAATCGCCTCCTCTAGCTGTCGCTGCTGACGTTGCTTCTGCCCCAAGGTGAGTTGCTTGCCCGTCTCTCCCGTCAGACCGCTCAAACGCAGGGAAAGACTACGGACCGCCTGGGGTGGTGGGTTGTTCGCGAGGGCGGCGCGCAGCAGGAAGGACAGGCGCTCGTCCTCGCTCACCGCCTCCCGGAAGACGAGGCGATGCTGCCAGCTCCGGCCCGATTCGAGCTCGGCTTGCACCGTGAGGTCCCGTACGGCACGGCCAGCCAGCGAGAGCCGCATACGCGAGAGCAACTGACCGGTGATCGCGATCATGACATCGATGCCGGCGACAGCGGATTCGAGCATCGCCGTCGCTTGCAGTGTCTCCGGCAGCTTTCGCGGCCTCAGCGGTTCGTCATCGATGCCGTTCGCAAGCTGCCAGATGCGCTTACCCTCGAAGCCGAACTGGCCCATGAGCTCGGGGACAGTCAGCTCGGCCACATCGCCGATGCAATCGAGGCCGAGCAGCTGCAGCCGGGAAACCACCTCTGCCTCCAGCGGGAGCATCTGGATCGTAAGAGGCGCAAGAAACTCCCGCTCGCTGCCTGCGGGGACGATGCGGCTCTCCTGCGGTCCACACGTCGTAGCGACGGCGAAGGCGGGAAGCTTCCCCTCTGCCAACCCAACGCGAGCATCGAGATCCGAAGCATCATGGACGGTCTGGACGAGATGCGATGCAAGGGCTGCGTCGTCGCGGTAGTGACTGCCGAGACCCTCGACATTAACGTAAGCGCGGCCTAATTCCTCGTCCTCCACCTCCGGGCTGACCTCACCCAATGCGGCGAGCACTGACTCCCAAGTAGTGCGGTACAGCACGGGGTCCGGGGGCACGATCTCAGCTTCCTGACAGCGACTCAACGCCTGCCGAATCGTCATGCCATAGCGCACACCTTGCTCACGAGCGCTCTCAGAGCAATCAAAGACACGCTTCGGTTGCTCCGCGTCGCCCACGATCAGCGGGCCATGAGCCAGCCGAGGCTGACGCTGCACCTCTACGGCGCAAGGGAATCGAGGAATCGAAACGAAGGCGATCCGCACAAAGCTGCCCCATCACTCCGGGCGGGGTCGGAGCATCGAGGTGATTATAGCACTAGTGTTCTAATCTGTGGGCTGCTTCCTGAAAGTCAGGCTGTCACTCGAGAGAGCGTCCAGACGAGCCGAAGGTCTTCTCTGGGAAGGAAGGCTGGCGCTTGAAAAGCAGGCTGTCGGGTTGTTGGGCGAACCACAATGTCAATCAAGACACGCTTTGAATCTAAGAACGATAGCCTGCTTGATGTTTGGAGCGGGGGACGGGACTCGAACCCGCGACAACCTGCTTGGAAGGCAGGAGCTCTACCAACTGAGCTACCCCCGCTCGCGGCACGAACGCGCCGTCATTGTATCAGCAGCCAGGATCCTGAATCGCAGACGCCTACAGCCCGGGGCTGACTTAGTTCGTCTTTCGAGAAGCACTGCTCCTCCGGCCGGCGCCGCCCATCGCTAGCGGCTTCTCCACGGCGGCGACGATTCGAGGTTGGGAGAACTCTACGCTTCGGGTAGATGCAGTTGATCCTTGAGCGCACAGAAGCAAACCACGCTCAGGTTCTTCCACATCGCGTCTGCAGTCGCAAAACCCGCTTCGGAGAGCCAGCCAATCTGCTCGATCATTGTGCCCGGTAAGGAGTGTCGTGGCGTCGCAGCGCTGAGTTGTGCATCCGGATCGTTCGCCGCCCATTCAGAAAGAGCAACCAGGTCCGGCCGGGACGAGCGAACGTACTCCAGATTCACAAAGACGCCGCCTGACTCGAGAAGGCCATGTACCTCGGCGTAAAGCTCCCGGACTCGTTCGGCGGCGCCGGCATGGTGAGCAGCGAAGCTGGACACGACCACTTCGAATGGGCCGGTGACCGCAGTCAACCAATCGGGGCGAGACAAGTCCGAAACCACGAACTCCACGCGATCGGAGAATGGTTTGAGTCGCTCACGCGCGGAATCGAGCATTGCCTGGGAACCATCCACCAGCGTCGCGCGTGCCTGCTTGAAGTGTGTCAGGAGAACCTCATCAAGGTTGCCTGAGCCGGCTCCAATGTTGACGTAAGCAAACTCCTGGTCCGGCGCCTTGGGGATCAGGGCGCGCATCACGACGAATTGGCGGTGCCTCACCGGAGCACGCGCTGCCTCGCGCTGCAACCACTCGGCCACGACTTCCTGGCTTTGCCAGTCTCGGTCGGGCCCTGGCGACTCGACATGGCCGTGACTGGCGTGATCATGTCCTTCGTGGTGGTTCGGAACTTCCATCTATACCTCTCCTGGATAGCGCCGCGGTCAGGATCGGGTCCACGGGCCTTGCGCATCCTCGCTGATTGAGACGCAGACTCGCAAGAGCGTGAAGCAGACGGTTCGGCCGGTCGAGAAGCGCTGCGCCTAACGCGCGGCGTCGAGCGTGAGCGCCTGCTCGACAGCGGCGACGAGGCGGATGTCGACATGAATCTTGTCGATGAGGAGGATGCCGAGAGCGGCGGCCTGCGCCTGCACCTCGGGGTACTTCGCATCGCCTGACTGGATGATGACCGGTACCGCTTCGCCACGATGCCGGCGCAGCGACTCGATGACGTGCCAGCCGTTGCGGCGCGGCATGTCGAGGTCGGTGATCAGCAGGTCGAGCGGCCGCTGCAGGTCCTCGATGTATTCGATGGCCTCCTGGCCGTCGATGGCGCGGTTCATCACGAGATCGAGGTGATCGAAGAGGCCGACAATGCGGTCGAGGTAGGCCGGGATGTCCTCGGCCAGCAGGATGTGCGGCGGACGGCCCGCGGCGTCGAGCGTCATCCGGTAACCGGCCTGAACTGCGGCAGCGAGACCTCGTTGGTCACGTCTTCGAAGAAGACCTCCACCGGCATGCCGACGGTGACGTCGTGGATGTCGCAGCCCTTGATGTTAGCCGTGATGCGCACCATGTTGTCGTCCGTCTCAACCGGCGTAATCTGCGCAACGACGTACGGCTCATCGAACCCCGGCACCATCAGCCGGTGGTCGATGATGAAGGCGTAGACGGTGCCACGGCCGCTGAGCTGCACCCACTCAAACTCGCCGCCCTGACAGCCTCGGCAGGTCGGCTCCGGCGGATGCTGGTATGTGCCGCAGGAGCGGCAGTGCTGGATACGCAGCTCGTGACGGCGGGCCGCGTCCCAGTACGGCGCGGTGAGCTGGTCCGGCTGCGGGACGACACGGATGCCCATCTCGCGTAGCTGCTGCTGGCCCTCTTTGGTCTGGACGTTGGGTTGCTGATTCGTCATCGCCGTACTCCTCAGTCTCGAACCAGGATGCCCGCCGCGCCCGTGTCCGGGAAGACGGACGAGATGATCGCGGTGTTCGCCTTCTTCGCCTGGCGCGGTCCGGCGTTGCCACGCAGCTGCTGCACCGCCTCCAGGACGTGGCCGTGGCCGTGTAGCCGCCCTTCGGACAGCTGGCCGCCGTGCGGGTTGAGCGGGTGCTCGCCGTCGAAGCGGATGCGTGTGCCGCCGTCGACGTAGCGGCCGGCTTCGCCGCGCGGCACGAGACCCAGGTTCTCCATCCAGTGCAGCACGAAGAAGCTGAAGCCGTCGTACATGAACCAGACGTCCATGTCGGCCGGGCCCAGGCCGGCGTCGCGGTACAGCGTCTCGGCGAACGGCGACATGCCTTGCAGGATCTCGGGCTGCAGGTGGTCCGGGTAGTCGGTGACCTGCGGCGCCCAGGCCTGCAAATAGACGGGCGGCCATTTCAGATCCTTCGCGATGTCCTCCGTGGTCATCAGGAAAGCAAAGGCGCCGTTGACCGGCATGTCGCAGTCCAGTAGGCGCACCGGCTCCGCGATCCAGCGGGAGCTCAGGTAGTCCTCCATCGTCAGCGGCTTCTTCATCACCGCCCAGGGGTTCATCAGCGCGTGCTGGCGCTCCGTGATACAGACCCAGCCTACCTGCTCCTCGGTCACGCCGTAGCGGTGCATGTAAGCGCGGGCGCGCAGGCCGATGCGCTGCATTGAGTAGCCGAGGCCGTAAGGCACCTCGAACTGCTGCCAGCCGCCGATGCGGCCCGTCTCCGGATCGATCTGCGGCGTCGTCACCGGCGCGATCGTGTTCATGATCTTGCAGACGAGGATCGCCTTGCACTTGCCCTCATCCAGCGCCTGCGCCGCGATGCCGGCCGGCAAGATGCCGAGACCGCCTTCGCGCTGCCAGTTCACCTCGCGCATGCCGATGCCTCTGACGATCTCGGCTGTCGAGGGCGGCGGCCAGTGGTGCACCTGCGTGTTGATGCCGTCGATATCGGCCGGGTCCATGCCCGCGTCGGCCGCTGCCATGAGGCAGGCCTCGACGGCGAGCTCCGTCTCCGGCTTGGTGGCATTGCGGGTCATCGGTGTATAGCCGCAGCCGACGAAGGCGATGCGCTTGGTGGTCTTGGGCATGAATCCCCTCCGAGAGCAAACGCCCCGACCTCGAGGCGGCGAATGACGTCGGAACCGGGCCGGCGAAAAGCGCCCCAATGCTAGGGCCGGTCCCCGGTGGTGTCAATTGAAGAGTAGCAGCCTTTGGCGCGTCGACCAAACAACTGTTTCGGGGCCGCATTGACATTGACGAGAGCACTATTTAGATTCGAGCGGGCTTTGCTCAGATTCGAGCAGTTGCCTGCGTCCTGGGCACTCCAGGACGCCGACGTGAGCCCAGGAGAGGATGAAGCCGTGGACCTGCGGATGACCGAAGAGCAGAAGATGATCTGCGCCACGATCCGGCGCTTCGTGCGGGAGGAGATTGTCCCGCTGGAGGAGTCGGAGCTCGACGCCGACGCCTATGAGCTGCCGGAGGAGCAAGAGGAGCGTCTGCGCGCCATCGCCGAATCGACCGGCCTGCCGGGCGCCGAGGGCCTCGATGTCAAGACGAAGGTGTTCATGGTCGAGGAGGCGGCGCAGCACCGCGCTGGCCTCTACCACCCCTGCTACGGCCTCTTCCGCCTTGGCGGCGACGAGGCTGAGGAGGAGGAAGGCGGCGACGGTGAGTATACGGGCGAGAGCTTCATCGGCCTGACGGAGCCTACCGGCGGCTCCGACCCCGGCCGAGCCATCCGCACCCGCGCCGTGCGCGACGGCGACGAGTACGTGATCAACGGCTCGAAGGTCTTCAACTCACGCGCCGACACCGCGAACTGGGGCACCGTCTACGCCCGCACCGGCGATACGCAAGGCCGTGAGAGCATCAGCGCCTTCAAGGTACGCACCGACACCCCTGGGTTCGAGGTGCGCCGCTCTGATTCACGTGCTGCGCTCGCACTACACGACCGAACTGTCGTTCACCGACATGCGCGTGCCCGCTTCCGCCCTCATCGGCAAGGAAGGCGAAGGTTTCGCCAACGCCAACGCCCGTCTCAGCAGTAACCGCATCACCTATGCGGCCGCCGGCATCGGCGTCGCCGTCGCGGCGCACCGCATGGCGGTCGAGTACGCGCGCAACCGGGTCACCTTCGGCGAGCCGCTCGCCAGCCGCCAGGCAATCCAGTGGATGCTCGTCGACAACGAGATCGACCTCCGCACCTCGCGCTGGCTGATCCTCACCGCCGCCGAGAAGTTCGACAACAACGAACCCTTCCGCTTCGAAGCCGCGATGGCCAAGGTGTACGCGACGGAGGCCGCCGGCCGGGTCGTCGACCGCTCGATGCAGATCCACGGCGGCTACGGCATGACCAAGGACATGCCCTTCGAACGCTGGTACCGCGAGCTGCGCATCCGCCGCATCGGCGAAGGTCCGTCCGAGATCCAGCGGCTGATCATGGCTCGCGACCTGGCTTACGGCTCGGTGCAGCCCGGCAAGTTCGAGCAGGACTTCTAGTCGCGCATGGCCGGCGTCCTGGACGGCATCGTCGTCACCGACCTCAGCGAGGGCATTGCCGGGGGCTACTGCACCAAGCTGCTCGCCGCGCTCGGCGCCGAGGTGATCAAGGTCGAGCGGCCGGGCTCGGGCGACGCGATCCGCGGACTGGCGCCCTTCAAGGACGACGTGCCCAACGTGGAGACGTCGATCCTGCACCTGCACCTCTCGATGGCGAAGAAGAGCGTCACGCTCGACATCACGACGCCCTCCGGCCAGGCAATCCTGCGCGACCTCATCGCTCGCAGCCAGGTGCTGGTCGAGAGCGGCGGCGCGAAGCAACTCGCCGCGGCCGGCCTCACCTATGACGGGCTGGAGCACGACCGCCCAGACCTCATCGTCACGTCGGTCACGCACTTCGGCACAGAAGGTCCGTACGCGGACTACAAGGGCAACGAGCTGGTCGACTACTCCGTCGCCGGCTACGCCAACCTCACGGGACTGCCGGACCGCGAGCCGCTGAAGGCGGGAGGCCACCAGGCGCAGTACCAGGGCGGCCTGCACGCCGGTGCCGCGACGATGGCGGCTCTGCTCTACGCCGACTCGCACGGCGACGGCGACCACCTCGACGTGTCGATCACGGAGGCGACCTGCTTCACGCACGCCGGCATGCCACCCGCCCTCAACGCCGGCATCGTCTTCGAGCGCGTCGGCGCGCGCCTCCTCTCGCAGTCACCGGCGGCCCTCTATCCGTCCACGATCCTGCCCTGCAAAGACGGCTTCATGCACTGCCATTGGGCTCCCAGCGATCCAACGCTGCTCGGCCTATTCACCGAGACGCCGCGCCTCAGCGACCCGGAGCTGTGGGAGACGCCGCGCGGCCACGCGGACGAAGTCGACCGGCTAATCACGGCCTGGCTGGCCGACAAGAACAAGCGCGACGCGGTGGCCATCGCCCAGGAGTTCCGCCACCCCTGGACGGAGGTCATGGACCCCTCCGACCTGCTCAACGACGAGCAGTTCGTGGAGCGCGGCTTCTTCACGGAGCGCGACCACCCCATCGTCGGCCGCTTTCCGCACGTTGGCGCTGCCTTCTCGATGACCAAGACGCCACTGAAGGTGGAGCGCGCCCCGCTGCTCGGCGAGCACAACGTCGAGATTTACGGCGACAGGCTGGGCTACTCGCACGAGGAGCTCTCGCTGATGCGCGAGCAGGGGATCATCTGATGCGCGTCGACGCTTCCGTACCGCCACTGGCTGGCGTCCGCGTCCTCGACTTCACGATCGTGGTCGCAGGCCCGGTCGGCACGTCGCTGCTGGGCGAGCTCGGCGCCGAGGTGATCAAGGTCGAGCACACGCGCAGCCCGCCCCACGGCGCCGGCCGATGGCTGGGGCAGCACGAACCACTGGTCCAGCTTCCAGGAGCGCAACCGCAGCAAGCTCGGTATTGCTCTCGACATGGGCACGGCGGAAGCGCGTGACGTAATCAAACGCCTCGTCGCCATCAGCGACGTCGTCATCGAGAACTTCAGCCCGCGCGTCATGCGTAACTGGGGCCTGGAGTACGAAGATCTGGCGAAGATCAACCCCGGCATCATCTCCGTGTCCATGCCCGCCTTCGGACGGACCGGCCCGCGCGCCAACATGACCTCCTACGGCCCCGGCATCGACGCTATGAGCGGCCTCTCGTTCCTGACGGGCTACCCGGACAAGCCTCCCCTCAAGCCCGGCAACTACTACTGCGACTACAACGCCGGCGTCCACGCCGCCCTTGCCGTCATGGCCGGCCTCTACCACCGACGCAAGACGGGCGAGGGGCAGATGATCGAGGTGGCGATGCGCGACGGCGAGACGCAGCTCGTCGGCGAGTACGTGCTCGACTACGCGCTCAACGGCCGCGTCGACCAGCGCATGGCAAACCGCGACCCGATGCTGGCGCCGCACTCGATCTACCCCTGCCGCGGCGACGACAAGTGGCTCGCGATCACGGCGACGAACGATGCGGAATGGACGGCGCTGTGCAACGTTATGAGCCGTCCGGACCTCGCCACCGAGCCCACCTTCGCTACAGCCGTCGACCGCAAGCGCAACGAGGACCGCCTCGACGCCGAGATCACGGCCTGGACGGCGACACAAGACCACATCGAGGCGATGCACCTGCTGCAGCAGGCCGGCGTGCCGGCCGGTGCCGTACTGAGTACTGCCGAGATCGCGGAGGACGCTCAGTACCTGCATCGCAACGCCTTCAACGCAATCGACATGGGCGACGGCCAAACTCTGCGCGTCAGCCGCGCCGGCTGGACGGCGCGTCACTCACGCATCGTCTCACGACGCGGCCCGCAACAAAGCGAACACACCGAAACGGTGCTGCGCGACCTCCTCGGCATGACCGAGGCGGAGATCGACGCCCTTGTCGAGGCCGGCGCCACCGTTCTCCCAGTCGAAAGGACTGCACCATGACCAACGTCGACCGCGCCAGCTGGCAGATTCGCATGCCATGGAAGGATTGGCGCAACTACGAGGGCACGCCCCTCTGGACGCCCGCCGCCGCCAAGCTCTCGGGCAGCAACGGCGTCTACGAGATCGCCGACGAGTCGATGCGCGTGCTCTACGTCGGCTACGCCGGTAGCCGTGCCCGCTACGGCCTGCGCGGCAAGCTCATCGACCACTTCTCGGAGAACGAGCCGAACCCGGAGATTCGCGGCAAGGCGCGCTTCTTCCGCTACGAGGTCACATCCAGCTACCTCTCACGCTGGGTCGAGGTCATCGGCCGCTACAACCAGATGGACGCGATGCCGCCGGGCAACACGTATGCCAAGGATTATCCGCGCAAAATGCCCTTCTTTGGTCCCAAGCGGGACTGAGCAGCGTCCGAGACAAGAGAACCGGGAGCAAGCGATGCTCCCGGTTCTCTTTAGCCCAACGAGTGGCCTAGCTGTTCGTGAACTTCGGCCGGCGCTTCTCCGCGAAGGCCTTCGGCCCCTCGATCGAGTCCTGCATGCCGCGCAGGTTCTGCTCGAGGTGTGCACCGGCCCGCCGCGCCTCGAAGGGGCCTGTGTAGAAGGCCTTGTAGACCTGCTCTTTGAAGTTGCGCACCGAGCGTGGCGCCAGGTCGATCATGCGCGTGGCCCACTCCATCGCGGTCGGCATCAGCTGATCGTCCGGGACGACCTGATTGACGAGGCCGATCTCGTAGGCACGCTGGGCCGTGATTCGCCGGTCGCCCCACATACAGAGCTCGAGTGCATGGCCCATGCCGATGATGCGCGCCAGCTGCCAGATCCACGTACCACCCTGGTTCCAGCGCACCTCGGTGACGCCGAACTCCGCCGACTCGGCGGCGATACGGATGTCGCACTGGATGGCATGGTTGAAGCCGCCGGCCACGGCGATGCCGTTGACGGCCGCGATCATCGGCTTCCAGCAGTTCAGCGATTCGGCCAGCGGGAAGATATCGCGCATGTAGTCCGGCATCTGCACCATCGGATCGGGCCGGCCTTCCAGGGCTGCGGCGTTGCGGTCTGCCCGCTCCTTCAGATCCTGGCCGGAGCCGAATGCACGGCCGTTGCCTGTGAGGATGGCGACCCAGGCATCGTCATCGGCCGCGAATTCGAAGTAGGTCTCGTGCAGAGTCTTGCGCAGCTCACCGTTGAAGGCATTGAGCCGCTCAGGCCGGTTGAGGGTTATCACCCAGATACGGCCGTTCTCCTCCTTGTCCAGAAGCAAAACGCCGTCTTTCGTGCGAACCATTGCCCAGTCTCCTCCCTTGCAGTGTCAAAGCGCGACGGCCACTGCCGTGCCCCATTCCGCAGCGCAGTGTAGCAACTCGGCTCCTCAGCGTCGGCCTCGGGCGGCCGCGAGGCCCACGGTTGTCATGCTGAGCGCAGCGAAGCATCTCCCCCGGCAGGCACCCCGAAAAGACGAGAAGTCCTTTACGTCCAAGCGCGCTGCGGCCTCGGCGATGCTGCAGCGTTCCCTAGTTGGCGATGCAGTTCGAGAGATAGAACTGCCGCTCCTGCGGGCTGCGATAGGCCGTGCCGCGAATCTCGTTGCAGTCGGTGCGGTCAGGGCCGGCCGTCGGCAGCGGCGCAGGCGTGGGCTGAACCTCCCGCTGCGCCTGTGGACACGTCGACTCGAACCAGTCGCGTTCGGCGGCAGACCGGAAGGCGGTGCGTTCGATCTCCTCGCAGTCGAAGCGAATGTCCATCGAGGGCGTAGCCGCAGGCGCCGTAGCGTCGCTCAGGGAGTCGACCTGGTCGTGCGCCAGTCCGGCCGCTACGTAGAAGACGGCAACCCAGACCAGGGCAAGGACGGCGAACGTCAGGCCGGCGATGAACGCCAACCGTACGCGCGAGCCTCCGCCGCCGTTGAACCCGTTGTTCGTCATACGCTCCTACTGCACCGCGATCTGGGCGATCGAACTCGCCGTCTGGCCGACCTTGTCGGCGACGACCAGACGGATGACGTATTGCCCACTGGGAACGCCGCTCAGGACCCAGGTGCCCAGCGTGCCACTAGTCACCGGCGTCGGCGACGTGCCGATCGTGACCCAGCTCCCGGGTAACGCAGTGCTGCTGTACTGCAACGTGTAGTGGTCGAAGGCGATAGACGTGGCCGTGCCCGTGATCTGAACCACGCTACCCGCAGCCACGGAGCCATTTGGTGCCGTAATCACCGCCACGGGATTTCCGCCGCTCGGCGGCACGGCGTTGCCGCCGCTATTCGTCGGAGCGGTCGTGGCAGCCGGGATCGGCGTGGACGTCGGTGATGGCGTCGGAGCAGCCTGGGCCTGGTTCTGCTGGCCGTTGGCGCTCGTGGTGGTCGGCGTCGGAGTGGCCGTCACGAGAAACTGCGGCGGCGTCGAGTCATTCGCCGGCTGGCCGGTGCGCTGATCGATCACCGCCGGCGTGGGGCTGCTCTGCGCCGCACGCGTCAGCTCAGCGACCTGCGATTTCAGGGCGAGGTCCGTGCGACAGCCGTCGTCGATCGCAGATGCGGACGTGCGTGACGCCAGGCGGCTCCGCGAACGGCGTCGCCTGGCGGCCGTTGTACGTCTCCAGCATCGCGTCGTGCATGATCTGGTACGCGATCGTCGTGCTGTAGATGTTCTGCACGGGTGAGTTATCCGCGTTGCCGGCCCAGACACCGACGACGTAGTCGGGCGTGTAGCCAAAGGCCAGCGTCTCGCCGATCTTGCCCGCGTCCGGGCCGTCCGGAGCGAAGGGCTCGCTGGTGCCCGTCTTCACGGCGACGGTCATGCCGCTGAACTGCAGGCCGCCGCAGCCGAAGGTGATGCACTCGGCGTGGCCGTCGGTCAGGATCGAGGTCACGAGGAACGCCTGCTCCGGTGAGACGACCTGCGTGCGTAGCAGGCGCTGGTTCCAGTCGTAGAGCACGGTGCCATCCGCCGCCTTCACCGAGAGGATCGAGACGGGCTCCATCTGCCGCTTGTCGAGATCGTCCGGCAGCACCGTCGGGTCGCCGACCATCTCGCCGGCGCGCGCCAGCGTGCTGTAGGCGTAGGCGAGATCGAGGACGCGGATATCGGTGCCGCCGATGGCGATGGACGGACCGTACTGGCCGTTGAACGTCGTGAAGCCGAACTTGTGCGCCATGTCGACGATCGACTGGATGCCGATCGCTTTGGCCGCGTTGAAGGCCGGGATGTTCAGCGAGTTGCCGAGCGCCGAGCGCACCGTGACCCGCCCCAGGTACTGGTTCTTGATTGGATCGTGCGGCACGAAGATGGAGCCGTCCGACTCGACGTACTGCGTCGGCTTGTCGTCCAGCATGGTCGCGGGCGTCCAGCCCAGGTCGGCGAAGCCCGTCAGGTACACGAACGGCTTGAATGACGAGCCGGGCGAGTTCAGTGCCAGCAGGTTGTTGTTCTCGCCCTGGATGTCCTTGCGGTAGTAGTCGCGGCTGCCGAGCATGACCAGGATCTGGCTGGTCTGCGAGTCGAGGACGGTGACGGCGCCGTTGTGGCTGTTGGAAGCGTCCTCGTACTGCGCCACCCACTTCTCTAGGGTGCCCTGCACCTCGTTCTGCAGATCGAGGTCGAGCGACGTCTGAATGACGAGGCCGTCACGCTGCAGGGCCTCGGTGCCAAACATCTGCTCCAGGCGCGGCATGACGTAGGTGAGGACGAAGTGCGGCGCCCGGATGTCGATGTCGCGCGGTTTCAGCTCGAGAGGAGCATCCTTCGCGGCGTCGATGTCCTGCTGCGATATGTCGAAGTACCGGTCCGGCCCGATCTGGACGCGCTTCATCTTTGCCATGAGGTCGAGCACTTCGTTGCGGCGCGCGATGGCGGTGTCGGGATGCTCGTACGGGTCGTACTCGGCCGGTGACTGGGGCAGGCCGGCGATGAGCGCTGCTTCGGCCAGGGTCAGCTCGCTCGCCGTCTTGCCGAAGTAGCCCTCGGACGCCGCCTCGATGCCGTTGAGCAGGCCGCCGTAGCTGATCTGGTTCACGTACCACTGCAGGATCTGGTCCTTGCTGTAGCGGCGCGTCATCTCCAGGGCGTAGACGACCTCTTTGACCTTGCGGTCGAGGCTGCGTTCGTAGCGCTCGTCCTGGGGGATGTAGAGGTTCTTGACCAGCTGCTGCGTGATCGAGCTGCCGCCGCTGCCCTGGAACAGGTCCTTCCCGCCCAGGAAGTTCAGGTTTTCGGTAGACGCGCGCAGGATGCCCTGCAGGTTGATGCCCGCGTTCTGGTAGAACGATTTGTCCTCGGTCGCGATCGTTGCCGCCAGGAACGCAGGCGCCACGTTGTCCAGCGTCACCGGGTTGCGGATACCGTAGTCGCTGCTGACGACCTGGTAGAGGAGGTTGCCGTTGCGGTCCAGAATCTTGGCGCCGACCGCCGGCTGGTTCACGGCCAGCTCATCGGGCGAAACGAAGTCGCTGACCTCGTTGCGGTAGACGACATACGCGGCGCTCGACGCGACGAGGCCCGCGATGAACACGCCGACGAAGGCGAGGATGGCCAGGATGCTGAGGTGAAAGAGGATCGACCTGCGCCGGCGCCGCTGGATCATCGACCGACCCGGTCCCGGATCCGAGCCTCCTGCCCCTCATCGATCGGCAGAGGCGCGCGAGGCTCCGAGTGGAAGACGCCGAGCACGAACCCGAACAGCCGAGCAAGGAGGCCGGCGATGAGCAACAGGAACGCGGCCAGCAGCCCCATGCCGCCGTAGAACGCCACGGCGATGAGCAGCTCCGGCTCGAAGGTCTGGTCGTGGTCGATGTGGCGCGAGATGTCGCCCAGGAACGGCGTGACCAGGGGGTTCGTCACGTCGACGACCGTCGAGCCGACACCGCTCGACACGCCGACTATCAGGAACACCATGCGCGAGATGATCAGCAGATCGACGGCAACCGTCAGGGCCAGGATGAAGAGGACGCACCAGCCGCGCGTCAGACGCAACGATTCACGGCGACGTCCCGCTTGCCGTGCCAGGTCTTGAGGCACGTGTCCAACCGAGGTCGCGACCCGGACGTCTGTCACCATGGTTCGCCCCTCGGGCTGAGCAGATTGGTCGACGGACAGGGTAAGAGGCCCCCAATTCAGAGCGAATTTCGAGCGAGACGGGCGAGGCGACAGATCCGTCCAGTGGAGATACGAATCCGTCGTCAATCTGGATGTTATTGTCGAGAAGAGGGGTTAAGCGAAGGCCGAACGGCTCCTTCCCGGCACAGCGACACCAGACGATCCTTGTCCTGGTCTCTTATGTTCTAACGCGCTTCCGCGCCACGTGTGTCACCCTCGGCGCCGCTTCGCCTTGACACGCCACGCCGCTTTGACGAGACTGCGGCCAGCCACCACCACGCCACGCAAGCAGAGGGAGAGAGATCGTGAAAGCTGCCGTTTTGCGCAAGACCAGCGCGCCGTTCCCCGAAGTCGCCATCGAAGACGTCGAGATCGACTCGCCGATGGCCAACGAGGTGCTGGTGCGCACCATGGCGAGTGGTGTCTGCCACAGTGACCTGCACTACCTGCACGGCGACTCCGATCATGAACATCCCGGCCGTCATGGGGCACGAGGGTGCCGGCATCGTCGAAGCGGTAGGCCCCAACGTCACTTATGTGAAGCCGGGCGACCACGTGATCATGTGCCTCTCGTCCTTCTGCGGAAACTGCGACCAGTGCCTCAGCGGCAACCCCTTCCGCTGCACCAACCGCCCGGACCTGCTGCGCGCGCCGGACCAGAAGCCACGCCTGAGCTGGAACGGCCAGTCGCTCTTCCAGCACAGCGGCCTCTCCACGCACGCCGAGAAGATGCTGGTGCACGAGCACGCCCTGGTGAAGATCCGCGACGACATGCCCTTCGAGCAGGCCGCGCTCATCGGCTGCGGCGTCACGACCGGCATGGGCGCCGTCATGAACACGGCCAAGGTGGAGCCGGGCTCGACCGTCGCGGTGTTCGGCGCCGGCGGCATCGGCATCTCGGCGATCCAGGGCGCCCGCATCTCCGGAGCGCGGCAGATCATCGCCGTGGACGTATTCGAGAACAAGCTGGCGACGGCGAAGGAATTCGGCGCCACGCACGTCATCGATGCGTCCTCGCACGACCCGGTGCAGGCGATCCGCGACATGACGGGCGGCGGCGTCGACTACGCCTTCGAGGCGATCGGCGGCAAGAAGACGGCGGAGCAGTGCATCCAGTCGATCGCGGTGGGCGGCACGGCGACGGTAATCGGCCTGGTGCCGGTGGGCCAGAACGTCGAGATCGACGGGCGCTGGCTGATGCGGGGCAAGTTTCAGGGCAGCCAGATGGGCAGCAACCGCTTCCGCATCGACATGCCGCGCTACGTCGAGTTCTACATGCAGGGCAACTTGCGTCTGGACGAGATGGTCACGCGCCGCGCCCATCTCGATGACCTGATGGAGGCCTTCCGGGCGATGGAAGCCGGCGAGGTCGTCCGCACCGTCATCACGTTCGACTAGGTGTCAGCGAAGGCTGTGATCGTAGTCGCTCATCCTTTGAGAGCCTCAGGATGAGCCAGGCTCCCGTCTTGCGAGCACTCAGGTGGTATAAGAAGAAGACGGCCCCGGGTCCGCAACCCCGGGGCCGTCTTCTTCTGAAACGACGCGCCTATTTCTTCCAGAACGCCCAGAAGGGCTTGCTCTTCGTCTCTCCGCGCGAGCCGAGGCCATGCACGAGACCCATCGTTGCCTCGATGCCGCCGCGGCTGGTGGCGCCCGCGAAGACGTTGGGCAGCAGCTCGACGAGCTGAGCCTCTTCCTCCGTCGAGAACTCGCTGGCCAACGACTGGACGATGGTGACGCGACGCATGGCGGCCGCGGCGGGCATTGCCTGCATGGCCGCGTCATAGGAGCCGGCGAAGCGCTGCGCCTCTTCGCGTTCGAGCTGCAGCAGCGCCCGCAGGCGCGACTTCGAGAGCGGCTTCAGCTTGTCGTTTGGCAAGCTGTATTCCGCAGCGACGACGCCGTGCAACTGATCGCGCCGCTCCTCCTCGTCAAGGCTCGCGAGCGCGCGCATGCGATCGAGCATCATTGGTTCGCGCTCGCCTTCTTCCATGTCGGCGTAGCCGGACCAGGCGGTATCAGGTACATGTTGCACCGAGGTCAATGTCGTTGCTCCTCCACTCCTGCCTCGCCGTGACCGCGCGGTCAGGTAGAAGCACTCTATCAGAAAATCGACCATGTCGATAGGATATGCAGCAATTTCTTTCAAGATTTTCGGAGCATATGTTCATGGAGAAGGCAGACTCTCAGCAATCGAACGGTTGGGCACTGTAAAATTGACAGCGCACCCCCGCCGCCGTATCGTACGCACGTGATCACGGATTCTCCCTGTAGCTCCTAACCTTGATCTACCTCGACAACGCCGCAACGACGCCCCTCCATCCCCAAGTGCTGGAGACGATGCTGCCCTACCTCAGCGGCAGCTTCGGGAACCCGTCCGCCACCTACTCGCTGGCACGACAGGCCCAGAAGGCGATCGACGACGCGCGCAAAGAGGTCGCGAGCATCCTCAACTGCCGCCCCTCCGACATCGTCTTCACCAGCGGCGGCACGGAATCGATCAACACGGCGCTGCGCGGCGTCGCCTTCGCCCAGATGAAGGCGCGCGCCGGCAATCACATCGTCACCACCGAGGTCGAGCACCACGCGGTGCTGCATACCTGCAACTACCTGGAGCAGTTCGGCTTCGAGGTCACCTACGTGCCCGTCGACAATAACGGCCGCGCCGACCCCGCGGACGTCGCCGCCGCCGTGACCGACCGCACAGTCCTCGTCTCGGTCATGCTGGCCAACAACGAGGTCGGCACACTGCAGCCCGTGGCGGAAGCAGCGCGCCTCGTGTCGGAACGGGCCCGCGAGCTACGCAAGCGCATCCCCTTCCACACCGACGCGGTGCAGGCGCCCGGCCTGCTGCCCCTCGACGTCGCCGCGCTGGGCGTCGACCTGCTCAGCCTCTCGGGCCACAAGTTTGGCGGTCCCAAGGGCTCCGGCCTGCTCGTGCTGCGCCGCGGCGTGCCCTTCGTCTCGCAGATCACCGGCGGCGGCCAGGAGCGACAGCGCCGCGCGGGCACCGAGAACGTCGCGGCCATCGTCGGCCTGGCAAAGGCGCTGACCATCGCCACCGCCGAGCGCGAGACCAAGGTCGAGGCCTGCCTGCGGCTGCGCGACCAGCTGATCGAGCGCATCCTCGCGGCAGTGCCCGACTCGCGCCTCAACGGCCACCCGACCGAGCGGCTGGCCAACAACGTCAACATCAGCATTCGCGGCGTACGCGGCGACGACCTCGTACTGGCCCTGGACAAGGCCGGCGTCGCGGCCAGCGCCGGCGCCGCGTGCGGCATGTCGTCCTGGGAGCCCTCCCACGTTCTGCTCGCGATGGGCCTCTCCATGCCCGACGCGGTCAGCGGCCTGCGCCTCACGCTCTCGGACGCCAACACCGACGCCGAGCTCGACCAGTTGCTGGCCGTGCTGCCCGACATCGTCGCGCGCATGCGGCCCGTGGCCGCCGCACGGTAAGACGAGCCCACTGCGGCTTGAAAGCCGCGGCTACTCGACACGAAGCCCCGGCCTGAAGCACGGGGCGCTTGTTTGTAGCTTTGTGGGCAGGAGTCCAAGGCCCACTTCCCGCTAGAAGCCCATTGGGCGGTCGCATCGCTATCATTAGCTCGATGGCGGCCGACCCCGAATATCGCGCCTATCAGAACGCCCTCTACGAATCGCTGGCAGGCGCCACGACCGCCGTCCGCGACGCGTCGCCTCTCCTCCTCCTCGACCGCGTGACGGCCGATGCGATTGCGGCCTCGAACGCGCAGACGGTCGCGCTGCCCGTCCTGACGCCGCTGGCCGACGTCGCGGCCGAGCGCAGCCTTGAAGCCGCCATCGCGCGGGCCCGGGAGCGCTTCGCCACGCCAGAGGCCTTCAGCGAAACGATCTACTGCGCACGCTGCCTCGGCCGCGACGCCGCCCGGACACTGCAGCTGCTGGCGGGACGCACGTATCTGGGAGCAGCGTCCCTGCCGCCAGGTCAGACCGAACTCGCCACCGACCGCGTCGCCACCCTCGACTCGACCTCGTTTGCCCGGCTCTGGTCAGAGCCCACACTCCTCGAATGGATGCTCAGGGTCATCGACCTCTGGAAGCGAGCCTACATTCGGCCCTACCTGGCCGCCCACGCAGAGCACCAGGCCGCCCTTGCCCAGGTCGCAGATCAGATCGACGCGCTGCAGAACGTCGCGGCAGCGCTGGAACGGCTCAATGGATTGAGACGCCTCGGCCCCGCGCTGGCGGTCACGCCGCTGCAGCGCTTTCGAGAGCTGCAGCGCCTCTTCCCCTGCCAGCGCGAGGAAGCCACTCTGCGCGTCGATCTGGCCGAAGCGCCCATTTGCCCGGCATGCGGCTTTGCCCTGGGCGATGAGGCGCCGCTGGCCGAGGCGCGACAGGTCGGCCAGGCGTTGGAACGCGGCCTCGTTGGTCAGCAGGCGCGGCTGGCCCGCCGCGTCGTCTCGCGCCTGCTGGGCCGGCCCGCCGCCGGCAGCGAGGCCAAGCTGCAGCGTTTCATCGAAGTCGTGCAGGCATCCGATCTTGCCGGTCTCACGCTGGTGCTGGACGATGAGCTGGTGCGCTTCCTGGACGGGCTCCTGGCCGACCAGCCGGAGCCGGACGTCATGGCCGCGTTGGCCGAGGCATACCCGGAGGTCACAGTCGATAATCTGGACGAAGCCGTTGCCGAACTGCGGCGTCTACTAACCGAGCAGTTACGACGGGAAGGAACGGTTCGCTTGCAGGGAACGGACGAGACCCGATGACCGACTACGTCATTGCCGGGCTGGGCAATCCCGGCGCCGAGCATGCAGGCCAGCGCCACAACGCGGGCTTCTGGTGCGTGGACGAGCTGGCACGCCGCCACTCGATCCCCATGAAGAGCAGCCGCACCGCCGCCGAGGGCAAGGGGACGATCGAGGGCGCCGAGGTGCTGCTGATCAAGCCTCGCACCTGGATGAACCAGAGCGGGAGGGCAATCGGTCCGGCGCTGAAACGCGAGCGTGTGGAGGCGAATCACCTGCTCGTGATCTACGACGAACTCGACCTGCCGGAGGGGCGCATCCGCATCCGCCAGCACGGCGGTTCCGGCGGCCACAACGGCCTCAAGTCGATCATCGCCGCCACGAACAGCAGCGACTTCGGCCGTGTGCGTGTCGGCATCGGGCGGCCGTACCACCAGGGCGTTCCGACCTGGGATCCAGACATCGTCATGGACTACGTGCTCGGCGACCCGCCCGCCGTCTCGAAGCAGATGCTCCACGATGCCGTGGAACGGGCTTGCGATGCCATCGAGGCGGTCATTCGCGTCGGCTGGGAGCGCGCCATGGACGTCTTCAACCGCGCGACGACAACCTGAAGGCCGAATGGCCCCTGACGCCAAGCCGATTCCCCGACTGAACCGAGCCGTTCAGGGCTTCGCGACGTAACAACTGTTTCCTTACAATCGAAGAAGAGCCAATCCACATTAGATCCGCTCCCGGAGGCATAAAGGAATGCGTTGGCGCAGGGATGGTGAACTCGGAGACGGCCATGCCGTCGGAGACCTGCATTTTGGGCAAGACGGCTACGTCATCAAGGGGCCAAAGGGAACCAAAACATTGACTCGCCTCGAGCGGGGTCTGCTCCTCGCTTTGACCGAACGTCCAGGTGTCTTCGTTCGCAGCGATGCCCTGCTGGCCCAGATCTGGGGGCCTGAGTACTGCCAAGACGCCCATCTTCTGCACGACTATGTCTCGAGACTGCGTAACGCATTCGCCGCGATAGGTATCTCCCGTACCGCAATTGAGACACTACACGGCGTCGGTTACCGCCTCCAACAACGGCCGCGAGCAGAGTCCAGAGCTGAGAAGAAGCGCTAGGCTTATCCCCACACGCCTAACTTGGTACCCTGAATGCAGAGGCCCCCACAGCGGGTGAGGGCCCTTTTGCCGTGTAACGATGGACCTTTCGCAGCTACTGCCAGCCGTCGATGCCGCCCTGGGGCCGGTCGAGCCGCGCCCGGGCGCTGCCGCGCGCGTCGGGGTCGGCGATGCCGCCAAGCCCGCCGTGATCGCGGCGCTGGTGCGCAACGCGACGGCGCCGGCGCTGGTCGTCGTGCCGCGCTTTGGCCGCGCCCACGATCTGGCCGAGGAGCTGACATTCTGGCTCGGCCCTGAGCGCGGCGCCAACGTCCGCCTCTACCCGGAGCGCGACGTCATGCCCTACGAACGTGCTGCCGACGACCCCTGGGACGTCCGCAGCCGCCTCGACACGTCTGCGGCGCTGCATCGCGGCGAAGCGCTCATCGTCGTTGCGTCCGTCGAGGCGGTAGCGCAGCGCACACTGTCCCGCCGTGCAGCGCGAGAGGCCGTCTCCGCCGTCACGGTCGATGCGCGCCTGACGCCGGACGAACTGCTGCGCCGGCTGCAAGACGGCGGCTACGACGTCGTCCCTCTGGTCGAGGCGCCGGGGCAGGCAGCGCGGCGCGGCGGCATCATCGACGTCTACCCGCCGCAAGCGGATCTGCCGGTGCGCATCGAATTCTTCGGCTCGACGGTCGAGAGCATCCGCTCCTTCGACCCCGCAACGCAGCGCTCACAGGAGCGCCTCGAGAGTGTGAATCTCGGCGGCGCGCTCGAGTTCTCGCCCGACAGCGAGCTGGCACAGGAGCTGCTGCAGGAGCTCGACTTCGACGCCTGCGAAGAAGAGGCCGGATCCCGCCTGCAGGAGGAGTTGGAAGCGCTGACGCAGGGCCGGCAGCCGGACGGCCCATCCTTCGTTCCGTCGCTACTCTCGCCCTACAGCCTGCTCGACCACCTGCCGGCCGACGCCACCGTCATCCTCGACGAGCCGGTCGACCTCAACCGCGCCCTGGACGAGTACGTCGCCGAAACCGCGACGATGCGCATTGAGCGGGAGAGCCGCCGCCTGCTGCCGCCCGGCCTGCCGCCGGCGCAAGCGAACTGGAGCGACCTGCAGCCCGCTCTCGATTCCGTGAAAGTCGTGCAGCTGCTGCGTTTCCTCACCGAGGAGTCCGGCGGCATCCGTCCCGCCTTCGGTCCGGCGCCGGCCTTCGGCGGCCGCGTGCGCGTGCTGAGCAGCGAGCTCAACGAGGCGGCGCGTCACGGCGAGGCCATCGTCATCGTCTCACAGCAGGCATCCCGCCTCGCAACGCTTCTCGCAGACGATGGCGTGAGCATCAAGCGCGTCGAGGACGCGGCGGAGGAGCCGCAGCCGCGCGTGGCGCAGATCCTGCGTGGCTCGCTACCGCACGGCTGGCTGCTGCGCGGCGACACGCACCTCACGCTGCTCTCGGACGCCGAGATTTTCGGCTTCGTCAAGCAGAGGCGCGCCCTGCGCCAGCCGGGGCCGGACCGCACCGGCCTCGTCGCCGAGCTCTCGCCCGGCGACTACGTCGTGCATCTCGAGCACGGCATCGCCCGATTCACCGGCCTCATCGTGCGCAACGTCGAGGGCGTCGAGCGCGAGTTCCTGGAACTCTCCTACGCGGAAGGCGACCGCCTCTACGTTCCCGTCGATCAGTCAGACCGCGTGGCTCGCTACGTCGGCCCCGGCGACGCGCGCCCGTCGCTCACCCGCCTCGGCAGCGGCGACTGGGCCCGCACCCGCGAACGCGTGCGCCGCGCAGTTGCCGACGTGGCCCACGATCTGCTCGATCTCTACGCGGCGCGCCAGGTGCTGCCGGGCCACGCCTACTCCCCGGACACGCCCTGGCAGCAGGAGATGGAGGCGTCCTTCGGCTACGTCGAGACGCCGGACCAGATGGCCGCGATCCGCTCCGTCAAAGAAGACATGGAGCGCTCGCAGCCGATGGACCGTCTGATCTGCGGCGACGTCGGCTACGGCAAGACGGAGGTGGCGGTGCGCGCCGCCTTCAAGGCAGTCATGGACGGCTACCAGGTTGCGATGCTGGTGCCGACGACAGTCCTGGCCCAACAGCACTACAACACCTTCAAGAACCGTCTCGCCAGCCTGCCCGCGCGCGTCGCCATGCTTTCGCGCTTCCTCACCGACCACGAGCAGCGCCAGGTGATCGAGGCGGTCGCCGACGGCAGCGTCGACATCCTGATCGGCACGCATCGCATCCTGCAGAAGGACGTGCAGTTCAACAAGCTCGGCCTCGTGATCATCGACGAGGAGCAGCGCTTCGGAGTCGCGCACAAGGAGCGCCTCAAGCAGATGCGCCAGGAGGTGGACGTGCTCACGCTCTCGGCCACGCCGATCCCGCGCACGCTGCACATGTCGCTAGCCGGCATCCGCGACCTCTCGAACATGGTGACGCCGCCGGAGGACCGCATCCCGATCCGCACTTACGTCTTGGAGTCGGACGACCACATCATCCGCGAGGCCATCGTGCGCGAGCTGGAGCGCGGCGGCCAGGTCTTCTTCGTCCACAACCGCGTCTACAACATCGAGATGATCGCGGCGCACATCCGCCAGCTCGTGCCTGAGGCGAACGTCGGCATCGGCCACGGTCAGATGCACGAGGACCAGCTCGAGCGCACGATGCTCGACTTCGCCAACGGCGAGATCGACGTGCTGGTCTGCACGACGATCATCGAGTCCGGCCTCGACATCCCTAACGCCAACACGATCATCATCAACCAGGCGGACCGCCTCGGCCTGGCGCAGCTCTACCAGCTTCGCGGCCGGGTCGGCCGGGGCGCCGTGCGCGCCTACGCTTACCTGCTCTACGACCGCGGCCGCGCCCTGTCGGAGACGGCACAGCGCCGCCTGCAGGCCATCTTCGAGGCAACGGAGCTCGGCGCCGGCTTCCAGATCGCTATGCGTGACCTGGAGATTCGCGGCGCCGGCAACCTGCTGGGCGCGGAGCAGAGCGGCCATATGGCGGCGATCGGTTTTGATCTTTATGTGAAGTTACTCTCCGAGGCCGTCGAGCGGCTCAAGGCACTGAAGCGCGGCGAGACGCCTCCGCCGCCGGCATCGTCCAAACCGGCCGTGAACCTCGATCTGCCGATCACGGCATATTTGCCGGAGGGCTACATTCCCGACCTCAACCTGCGTCTCGCCGTCTACCAACGGCTGGCACAAGCGGCCGACGACGCCGAGGTCGCCGCCATCGAGCAGGAGCTGCGCGACCGCTTCGGCGAGCTGCCGCCTGCTGCTCGTAACCTGGTCTGGGTTGTACGCTTGAGGCTAATGGCAAGCATGGCGGGCATCGGCGCGATCCAGACCGAGAACGATCAGCTCGTCATCCGCATGCTGCCGGGCCTCAGCCTCGACCGCCGCGCCGTCAGCGGCAAGGTGCCACCCGGCTCTCAGATTACGCAACACCAGGTGCGGCTGGACCGCGACGCGCTCGGCGAGGGCTGGCGCGAAGGCCTCGTGCGCGCCGTCGACGCGATCAACAGCGCCCTGGAAGCGGCGGCCAGCACGTGAACGAACAGGGCACGAAGGGCCGGACGGTGATCCTCGCGATCTTCGCCGGCATCGCCATTATCGTCGTCATTACCTGCGTCCTCTACTTCGCCACCCGCCAGATCGGCTATGTCGCCCCCGAAGACCAGACGGCGACGGTCGAGGCGCAACAGACCGCCGGCATCACGCCCGTCCCGACGGGGACGCCCGAGCTCTCCAACCCAACTGTTGTGAACAATGAGCTTTTGCCGCCCGCATCCACCCCATCACCAGGACAAGGCGTTGCGGCCATCCCGACAGGGACGCCGTTGCTCACGGTGACACCAGAGCCGTAACGACAGATCGATGCCGTGGAATTCATCCCGCAGGCTCACTTCAGAGAAGCTGATCGCTAGCCGATGAGGCGACGCTGCAGCAGGAACTGCACCATGGCGATGCCGCGGCGCACGTGCTCGATGCGCTGGAAGAAGGTGTCCTTGGCGAGACCTGAGTCGAAGGCGCCCTCGAAGTAGATCGCCTCGGTGAGGACGGCGCGCTGGAAGGGCAGGCTGACGCCCTGGAAGTCGATGCCCATGCGGTTCAGCTCCATGCGGATGTCCCACATGAGCTCGGCGGCGAGGTCGGGCGAGGCCTCGGTCAGGCGCGCAGCCTGGTCGGCGCTGGGCACGACGCGCGCCTCCAGCAACACACGATCCTCGTGGCCCTTGTGCTGGGCGATGAGCAGGCGCCGTTTGAGGCGGTCGACGGCGAGCAGAGTCCAGACGGAGCCCTGGCCGGCGCGCGGCTCCACCGTCCAGCCCTCTTGCTGCAGCCAGCGCTCGATCTTCATGCGGATCGCGCCGGCAAATGTCAGGTCAACGGGTGCTTCGTTATCTTCCAAGGCAACTAGATATTCGATCCAGGAGCGGCCGAAGTCTAGCTCTTTACGGCCCGAACTCCCCTGTAAAATCTCGACTTCCTTTAAGCTTTCTGCAGACGTTCGGCGAGATTCGCAGACAGAAAGGCTCTTCGATGCCGAGAATCTGGGACATTCACGTGCACTTTCCCCGGCCTCGCGACCCCGAAAAGGAGCCGCAGGACCCGCAGCAACTGCTCGATCACCTGGCCGAACGCCTGCGCGAGAGCGGCGCCGTCAAGGCCAGCCTCCTCTGCCCCACGACGACCGGCCCCATGGCCAATCAGCAGATGCCTCTGACCCACGAGAGCTGCATTGAGATGGCCCAGAAGCACCCCGACCTCTTCGTGCCACACGCTGTCGTCGACCCGGAGGTGACGACCTACCAGCGCATCCACGCGCTGCACGACATGGGCTACCGCGGTCTCAAGATGATCGGCGTGCGCCGGCCGTATGACACCAAGGATTACTCGCCTGTCTACCGCGCTGCTGAGGAGCTCTCGATGCCGATCGTCTTCCACTGCGGCGTGATCGGCGGCGGCGTCGACTGGCTCAACCGCCACCCGCGCCGCGACGCCTCGACCGCCAAGCGCCTGCGCGAACAGGACGCCCAGGAAACCGCCGCTGCTGAGGGTCAGCCGGGAGCTCAGCCGCCACGTCGCGGGCCACGCGAGACGTCCGCCATGAACATGCGCCCCTTCCAGCTCGAGACGCTGTCGAACTACTTCCCGAAGCTGAAGATCATCGGCGCGCATTTGGGAGGCACCGGCAACTACGACGAGGCGGCTTCGGTGGCACGCTGGCGCCGCTGGGTGTACTTCGACATGTCCGGCGGCCGCACCATCGAGCGCCACGCGGTAGAGCGAGGCCTGATCGGCGGCGAGATCGCGATCGAGAAGCTGATCTTCGGCTCCGACTGCCCGGCAGACGAGATCCACGAGCACGTCGAGCGCTTCACCGCCATCTTCGACAAGCTCGGCCTCTCGGAGGAAGAGAAGGACCTGATCTGGTACCGCAACGCGGCCCAGCTTTTCGAGTTGGAGGAGCCGGTCTGGGCCGAGGAATAGTGCTTCCGTATTGGGCCCGTATACGGTTCACCTTGCTCCAAGCCATGTCCGGCCGTACAATCGCCCCGGTCTGAACTCTCAGGCGCCGCGAGAACCCGACACCACCGGGCATCAATCCACATTGCAACCAACCGAAGACGATATGGAAGAAACGCTGGAGGCGGACGAGCTCGAGTCAACCGCTGACGCTATCAGCCGGAGGAAGACCTTCCGGCGCCCTTCCGCTCCTCCCGCGTACTGCTCCTGGTCGCTGCCTTCGCCGTTGGTCAGACGCTGTTCCTGGCGATCGAGCCGACGCAGCCCTGGATACTGCTCGTCGTCACCGCGATCATGGCCGTCGGCTCCGATGGCGTCCTGCGCGAGCAGGCCGGCGGCCGCGAAGAGGACGTCGCCTGGACGGCGCCCCTCCTCTTCTTGCCGACGCTGCTGACCCTCTCTGCCGGACTCTTCCTGGAAGACGCGCTCAGCGGTTACGTCGTCATCCCAGGCGTCGTGGTGGTCTCAGCTCTCATGTCGGCGGTGCTGTTCTCGGAGCAGGCGTCGATCGACCCGCTGACGCCCTTCTACCCCACGGCGCGGTTCGTGCTGAACATCGGAACCTACCTCACTGCCTTCGGCTTTTACGCCGTCGTCTACGCCTTCGACATCTCGCTCGTGCCTGCGGCGCTCACCGTGGGACTCGTCAGCATGCTGCTGTCCGTCGAGATCCTGCGCGAGGCGGAAGCCGACCCGTTCCGCGCCCTGGTGTTCGCGGGCATCGTCGGCCTGATCGTGGCCGAGGCGCGCTGGGTGCTGTACTTCCTGCCGGTGGAGAGCTACCTGGCAGGCGTCTTCCTGCTGCTCGTCTTCTACATGGTCAGCGGCCTGGTGCAGCACCACCTCAACGACGATCTGCGTGCGCCGGTCGTGATGGAGTTCCTGGCCATCGCCTTATTGGGTGTGCTGATCGTGACGCTGGGCCGGGTGTTCGAGGCCGGTACCTGAGGGATTGGCAGCCCAGGCATAACCCCGCAGAAGCTCAGATAACGGCGCCCCTGGTCAGTGACCGCCCGGCGACCTCTTCTCGATAAACGGGTTGTGAGGAATCTGCTGACCTGACGGGCGGGCCGTCCGCCGCTGCGTCTTCTCTCTGCGCTCGCGGCCGCGCGTCCGCCGCAGCACCTCGACGACCTCAGCTACCTTCGCATCCGCCCTGATCTCTTCCAGGCTGAGCCGCGCCGACTGTTGCCAGTCCGGGTATTCGAACATCAGGCGTGCTCCTCCGGGTTGACCATGTCCAACAGACCATCCAACGGCACCGTCAGCCAGTCGGGGCGGTTGTTGAGCTCGTAAGCAACCTCGTAGACCACCTTCTCGAGCATGTAGGTGTCGAGGAGCACGTCGATCTCTGTCGAATCACCGGGCAGGATGCGCGACTTGTATGCCTCCTCGAGATACGCCTTGAGGAACACGCTGCTCACCCAGGCTTCCCAGACACGGCTCCAGGCCTGAACACTGTCCTCTGGGTCACTCATGCCGCTGGCGCGCTCCTCGCGCAGCGCCGTATGCACCGCGTAGCTGAAGGAGCGCAGCATGCCGGCGACGTCACGCAGCGGCGAGCGCTTGATACGACGCTCCGTGATCGTGCGCGACGGCTCGCCCTCGAAATCGGTGATCATGAAGTCGTTGCCGATATGCAACACCTGGCCGAGATGGTAGTCGCCGTGCGTGCGGATACGCGCCGAAGTCAGGTTGCGGCTGAGCAGCTGGCGGAAGTGGCTCAGCACGGCGTCCTCTAACAGCAGTACGCGCGCCGCCTCCGGGATGACGCTTTCGGTTTCGCGCACATAGCGGGCGAGCATCTGGAAGCTGTTCGTGGTCAGGTTACGCAGCGACTGGTAGAGGCCTCGCTGGTAATGGGGCGTGAACGGCTCCGGCGCGAAGGCCGGGCCCGCGTCGGCGCCCAGGGCGGCGTGCATCTGCGCTGTGCGCTCGCCTAGCAGCCTCGCCCCCTCCAAGAACGAGCCGATCGCCTCCATGACCACTTCGGGCGGCTCCTCTTCGGTGAGTTGCAGCAGGTTATGGGCCGTGGGCGCCGGCACCTCCGGCGCGTCGCCCATCGTCATCGTGCGGTCGAAGAAGTCCCGCAGGGAGTCGAGCATGTACTCCCAGGCGTCCGACTCCTTCTTGATGAACTCGTGCAGCACCGCCAGCGTGACGGGCTCGCTGCGGCCGCGGTAGTACTCGATGGCGCCGGCGACGCGTGGTGCGTGACGGAAGCCGTGCTCCGTCAGATAGCGCCCGATCTCGTAGTCCGGGTTGACGCCGGGCTCGAGCTTGCGGAACAGCTTCAGCAGCATACGGTCGCCGTAGTTCACCGAAGTGTTGGACTGCTCGGCGCGCAGCACTTCGGCTCTCACCGGATGCTCGATGCCTATCTGGCGAAACGCGAAGGTGCGTGAGCCGACGAGCTCGCCACTACTCGTCTTGGTGTGCTGGCGCCGTTCGATTGAACGCAGCATGACGTTGGCAAAGTCTTCGTCGTACATGGCGTCGAAGATAATGCCCTCCTCCCCCGTCTTGCTGGAACGGACGCGCAGAAAGACAGAACGCGGCGATTGGCGGGCACGCTGCAGAGAGGCTTCGCCTGAGGCATACGTTAGCGGCAGGATGTAGGTTTCGGGCGACCCCTCGGAGTACTGCACGTTGAGGAAGTTGAGGAAGTAGCTGCGACCGTTGTCGCGGATGGGCAGCACCTCCTCGACGGCAACGGAGCGTACGCGGCGCCCCTTGCCCGCGAACCAGCGCTGCCCGGTGACGTACTCCTGCAGCTGGTCCGTCAGGCTGTTCTCACGGGCCTCGAAGAGCTCCTGCCAGTTGCCCTCGATGACGCGCAACGGCACCTCGGACTCGCCGGTCAGCCACTGTGGCCGGGTCAACGACACCTTTTGCGGTTCGATCGAGAGCCAGAAGAAGCTGTGCGGCCCGAGCGTGAAGAAGTAGGGCTCGCCGCTGATGGCGGGCAGCTCGACGCGGCCGAACATCTCGATCGGCACCATGCCCTTGAACTCGCTCAGGTCAATCGAGACGCCCTGCGCGAAGCGCGACAGGTTGGCGATGACGAGAATGCGCTCGTCCTCGAAGCGGCGGATGAAGCTCAGCACCTTGCGGTTGTCGGGCTGCAGGAACTCCATCGTGCCGCGGCCGAAGGCCTTGTAACGCTTGCGCAGCGCGATCAGGCGCTTCGTCCACCACAGCAGCGAATGCTGATTCTGTACCTGCGCCTCGACGTTGACGGTTTCGTAGTGGTACTCGGGGTCGATGATCACGGGCAGGAAGAGGCGCTGCGGGTTCGCGCGAGAGAAGCCGGCGTTGCGGTCGGCACTCCACTGCATCGGCGTGCGCACGCCGTTGCGGTCACCGAGGTAGACGTTGTCGCCCATGCCGATCTCGTCGCCGTAGTAGATGACCGGCGTGCCCGGCATGGAGAAGAGCAGGCCGTTCATGAGCTCGATGCGGCGGCGGTGGTTGCCCAGGAGCGGCGCCAGACGGCGGCGGATGCCCAGGTTGATGCGCATGCGCTGCTCGGCGGCGTAGACGCGGTACATGTAGTCGCGCTCTTCGTCCGTCACCATCTCAAGCGTCAGTTCGTCGTGGTTGCGCAGGAAGACGGCCCACTGCGTGTTCTCCGGGATTGGGGGCGTCTGACGCACGATGTCGACGATGGGGAAGCGATCCTCCATGTGGATCGCCATGAAAAGGCGGGGCATCAGCGGGAAGTGGAAGGCCATGTGCGCCATGTCGCCGTTGCCGAAGTATGCGGCGGCGTCTTCTGGCCACTGGTTCGCCTCCGCCAGCAGCATGCGGCTCTGGAAGTTGTCATCGATGTGCGACCGCAGGTCGCGCAGGAACTCGTATGTCTCCGGCAGATTCTCGCAGGTCGTGCCCTCGCGCTCGTAGAGGTACGGCACGGCATCAAGCCGCAGCCCGTCGACGCCCATCTCCAACCAGAAGTCCATGACCCGGCGCACGGCATCGCGCACGCGCGGGTTGTCGTAGTTCAGGTCGGGTTGGTGGCGATAGAACCGGTGCCAGTAGTAGGCATTCGCCACCGGGTCCCACGACCAGTTCGAGGACTCAAAGTCCTTGAAGATGATGCGCGCGTCCTTGTACTTGTCGAGCGTATCGCTCCAGACATAGAAGTTCCGCGCGGCGCTGTCCGGCCGCGAGCGGCGGGCCCGCTGGAACCACGGGTGCTGGTCCGAGGTGTGGTTGCAGACGAGCTCCGTGATCACCTTGAGGCCGCGGCGATGCGCTTCGCGGATGAAGAGTCGGGCGTCGCGCAGGTTGCCGTAGTTGGGGTGTACGTCGGTGTACTCGGCAATGTCGTAGCCGTCGTCCAGCAAGGGCGACGGATAGAAAGGCAGCAGCCAGATCGCGGTGACGCCGAGATCTTTGAGGTAATCGAGCTTCTGGGTCAGACCCGCGAAGTCGCCGATGCCGTCATCGTTGCTGTCGAAGAAGGCGCGGACGTGTAGCTCGTAGATGATGGCGTCTTTGAACCAGAGTGGATCGTCAGCCTCGGTGGTGGTCGTCATTGGTCGGGTTCGTTCAGCCATCGATTCCTACGGATTCAGCTTGAAGATCAGGGCCGGAAGCTCTGCCGGGTCGAGAGAAACGGTCTGCCACTCGCCGGACCATGTGAACCGCGTTTGGTGCAGCAGATCTTCGACCTCGTACGGATTGTCGGTCGGCAGGCCAAGCTCCGCTAGTGGCAGGCGGAAGCTGACCTCCTGGCGGTTGAAGAGGTCCATGTTCACGACGGCGAGCACGACATTCGAGCCGTCACGGCTCGTCTTGGTGTAAGCGAGGATCATGCCGTTGCTGTTGTCGAGAAAGCGCAACGTTTCGTTCCACTGCAGCGCCGGATTGTCGCGCCGGATGCGATTCACGAGGCCGATGAACGTCGCCAGGCTATCTGGTGCATCCAGGTCCCAGTGCTTGACCTCGTACTTCTCCGAGTGCAGATACTCCTCGCTGCCCGGCTCCCGCGGCTCGTTGACAATGAGCTCGTACGCCGGCCCGTAAATGCCGATGTTCGCCGTCAGAGTCGCGGCGAGGACGTAGCGCATGAGGAAGGTGGGGCGCCCGCCCGTCTGCAGGACCTCATGCAGGATGTCTGGCGTATTGGGCCAGAAGTTGGGGCGGAAGTACTCCTTCACCTCGGTGGTCGTGAGCTCGGTGAGATATTCGTTCATCTCCCTGGGGTCGTTGCGCCAGGTGAAGTACGTGTACGACTGCGTAAAGCCCAGCTTGGCCAGCTGATACATGATGCGCGGTCGCGTGAACGCCTCGGCCAGGAAGATGGCGCCCGGGTGCTGCGCTTTCACGGCTGCGATCGCGTACTCCCAGAAGGCAAACGACTTCGTGTGTGGGTTATCGACGCGGAAGATCTGCACGCCCTGCTCCGCCCAGAACAGGATCACGCTGGTCAACTCTTGCCAGAGCGCCTGCCAGTCCTCCGTCTCGAAGTTAATCGGGTAGATGTCCTCGTACTTCTTCGGGGGGTTCTCGGCGTAGCGCAACGAGCCGTCCGGCCGGTGCCGGAACCACTGCGGCTGCTCTTTGACGTACGGGTGGTCCGGCGAGCACTGGAAGGCTATGTCGAGCGCCACCTCCATACCGCGATCCTGCGCTGCCGCCACGAGCGCCCGGAAGTCCTCGAGTGTGCCGAGCTTCGGGTCAATGGCCTTGTGGCCGCCCGCCGCCGAGCCGATGCCCCAGGGGCTGCCCGGCTCGCCCGGCTGCGAGATCGGCGAGTTGTTGCGCCCTTTGCGGTTCGTCTCACCGATAGGGTGGATAGGCGGGAAGTAGACGACGTCGAAGCCCATGTCGCTGACGTACGGCAAGCGCGCGATACAGTCGCGGAAGGTGCCCTGCCGGCTCTCATCCGGCGACGTCGAGCGCGGGAACATCTCGTACCAGGTGCCGAAGCGCGCCCGCTCGCGGTCCACGAAGATGCGCTGGCCGCGGTCGTACTCGGTAATCGTGCCGTGATCGCCGTAGGTCACCATCAGATCGGCCAACGAGTCGTCCAGCGCCAGCTCGGCGCGAGTATCGACGTCCGTGGCGGCGGCCAGGGCGGCCGCGCGCTCCGCCAGCAGCCTCGCGTCCTGCCCGGAGGCGTTGGCCGCCGCATTCCGCACGAGGCCCGCCGCCACGAGCAGCTCCGACTCGATGTCCTGGCGCACCTCCAACCACTTGCGGAAGTCGCGGCGCCAGGTGGCGAAGTGGTCCACCCAGCCGGTGAGGCGGTAGACGTACTCGCCGAGCTCTTCGACGGTGAACTCGCCGAACCAGTGGTCGTTGTTAATCAGCGTCATCGCCGTTTCGTGCCAATGCGGCTCGCCGGCCTTGCGATAGAAGAGACGCGCGTCCAGCTCGTCGTGGCCGTCGGCGAAGATGTCGGCCTCGACGCGCACGAGATCGCCCTCGACGCGCTTCACGGCGAATCGACCGCCATCGACCTCTGGCTGGACGTGCTCGATGACAACCCGCGGCGGAATGGCGCCGTCAGCGGGTAGGTCTCTCATGAGCGCTGCCCCCGGTTGGGAAACCCGGCCTGCATGAAACGATAGTAAAGGAGCCGGCGCTGCATAGACAGTGAAACGCATCGCGTTTTTCGCTCGTGATCAAGACAACGTTGCCGCCGCTGCCAGCCGAGCGCTACATTCTTAGCCAGGCGCGGGGAGGCGCTGAACCCATGACTGCAATGCAAACCCTGGGGACCCTGGTCCTGGCCGGCTCCGGCGAGTACACGCCGACCATGGACATCGTGGACCGCCATCTGATCCAGCGGCTCGGCGGCCGCAGCGTGCTGCTCATCGCCACGGCCTGCGCGCCTGAGGGAGAAGACGTCATGGACCGCTGGGAGCGTATGGGCGCCGCTCACTTCCAGCGCCACGGCGTCGAGGCAACCCCCGTACGAATCCGCGATCAGCACGACGCCAACCAGCCGGAGCACTCCGAACGCATCGCCGAGGCGGGCCTCGTCTGGTTCTCCGGCGGCCGCGCCACCTACTTGGCCGAGGCGTTCCATGACACGCTGGCCTGGCGAGCCCTCGAAGCGGCGAACCGCGCCGGCACCATCGTCGCCGGCTCCAGCGGCGGCCTCGGCGTGCTCAACGTCCACACCCACGACCCGGAGATTGAGGGCACGCAACCGCCTACCGGTCTCGGTTTGGCGGCGCCGCTGCGCGCCCTGCCCCACTTCGACCGCATGGAGGCGCGCCGTCCCGAGTTTCTGCAGCGCGCTCTCCGTCTCGTACAGCCCGGCCAGAAGGTCGTCGGCGTCGACGAAGACACCGCCCTCGTGTGGGACGACGGCGGCTGGCACGTCATGGGCCACAAACGCGCCGTCGTCTTCGATCAGGACGGCAGCCGCACCATCTTCCACGCCGGCCAGCAGGTGGACATCCTGCCGGCGCCGGAACGCGAAGCAGCAGTCAGCCAGTAGACAACTCCTAGCAAGAAGGGACCGCAACATGACACGCGACAGCCTCAAGATCGGCGTCGCCGGCGTCGGCTTCGGCGCGACCGTCCACATCCCCGCATTTCAGTCGGAGGGCCTCGAAGTCGTCGCCGTTTGCACGCGCCGGCCGGAGCGCGCCGAGGAAGCAGCGAAGAAGTTCAACATCCCGCACACCTTCACCGACTACGACGCGATGCTGAAGCTGGACGGACTCGACGCCGTCAGCATCGTCACGCCCGCCAACCTCCATCACGAGATGGTGATGAAGGCGATCGCCGCGAAGAAGCACATCATCTGCGAGAAGCCCTTCGCCGTGGACGAGACCGAGGCACGCGAGATGTACGACGCCGCGGAGGCAAGCGGCCTGACGGCGGTCATCGCCCACGAGTTCCGCTACTCCTCCGGCCGCAGCGCCGCCAAGGAGCTGATCGACGCCGGGTACGTCGGCAACCTGCGCTTCTGCCTGATGAAGCTGCTTCTCAACTTTCCGCCGCCCAACCCGAACCAGCCGCCTCGCCGGATGGGCGGTGTGCCCGGCGGCGGCATGCTCTTCGGGCTCGGCTCCCACTACATCGACTGCCTGCGCGACTGGTTCGGCGAGGTCGAGTCTGTCAGCGGCGAGCTCTCGAACTACTCGCAGAACCTTTCTCGGGACGAGGCCGTCGATGCCTTCGATGATGACACCTTCACGTTCACGCTGAACTTCGTGAAGGGCGGCTCCGCCCAGATGATTTCCAGCCGCTCCGGCCTCTTCCCCTCCGCCGCCTCGGTGGAAATCTACGGCGACGCGGGCACGATCTTCGCACCCCAGGTCGGCCCCAACCCTCCGGCCCACGGCAGCCTCAGCGGCGCAAAGGCGGGCGAGAGCGAGCGCCACGACCTCGAGGTGCCGGCCCGCCTGGGTCCGATCGTGGACGAGCGCGACGAGCGGCTGCCGCCTTTCCGCCTCCAGGTGCGCGATTTCCTCAGGGGGATCGAGACCGGCACGTCACGCGCGCCGAACTTCTACGACGGCTGGCGCAACCAGCAGATCCTCGATGCCGTGCGTGAGTCGGCGAAGACGGGGCGACGTGTGACGATCGCGCAGGAGTAGGAGCGTCGTCCTTCGTCCTTGCGAGGAGCGATAGCGACGAAGCAATCTCGGTCGGGGCCGCCGTCTCACGGGCGGCGCGTCGTCCGGGGAGATTCTTCGCTCCGCTCAGAATGACAACGCCGCCCTTCGTCATGCGAGAAGCGGCATCTCGGTCGGTCGAGCCGTGACCGAGGGAGATTCTTCGCTCCGCTCAGAATGACAACGCTGGCGGATGATGCGACGTCGTTGCCGGACTGCCCGGTTGCCCGATGTCGTCCCGCCGTTGTTCGGCTCCTCAGCGCCGGAGTAGACTAAGCTGTGATATCCCGATATTCCCGTCCCGAAATGGCCCGCATCTGGTCGGAGGAGAACAAGTTCGCCTCCTGGCTCAAGGTGGAGATCGCGGCCGTACAGGCCTGGGCCGACCTCGGAGCCGTGCCGCGCGAGGACGCCGACAAGATCGCCCGCAACGCCTCCTTCCGTGTCGAGGACATTGACCGCTACGAGCGCGAGATGCACCACGACATGAATGCATTCCTGCGCTCCGTGAACGACAGCCTGGGCGAGGAGCAGCGCTGGCTGCACCTCGGCCTCACCTCGTACGACACGGAGGACCCGGCCACCGCCCTGCGCATGGTCGAGGCCGCCGAGCTTATCGCCGAAGACCTGCAGCAGCTCGACGCGGCGATCGCCTCTCGTGCCCTCGAGTACAAGGACACGATCTGCATGGGCCGCACGCACGGCATGCACGCCGAGCCCATCACTTTCGGCCTCAAGCTGATCAATTGGCTCGACGAGGTGCGCCGCGGCCGGGAGCGCCTGGAAGCTGCGCGCGCAGACATCGCCGTTGGCAAGCTCAGCGGGCCGGTGGGTAGCCACGCGACGGTGCCACCGGAGCTGGAAGAGCGCGTCTGCGAGCGCATCGGCCTCGGCGTCGACAAGGTCAGCACCCAGATCGTCTCGCGTGACCGCCACGCCCATTACCTGCAGACGCTGGCCCTGATCGGCGCCTCGCTGGAGCGCTTCGCCACCGAGATCCGTCACCTGCAGCGCACCGAGGTCGGCGAAGCCGAGGAGCCGTTCAGCACCGGCGGCATGGACCTGCACCTGCGCCCCATCGAGGGCGGCTCGACCTCCGGCCTGCACCAGCAGGGCTCCAGCTCGATGCCGCACAAGCGCAACCCTGAGAAGTGCGAGCGCATCTGCGGCCTGGCCCGTATCCTCCGCGCCAACGCCAACGCCGCCCTTGAGAATGTCGCCCTCTGGCACGAGCGGGACATCAGCCAGTCGTCCGTCGAGCGCGTCATCATCCCGGACTCCTGCCTGGCGCTGGATTACATGCTGACGCTGTTCACCGGCATCGTGCGGGGGCTGGTCGTCTATCCGCAGCGCATGCTGGAGAACATGAATCTGACCCACGGCGTCGTCTTCTCGCAGCGCGTGCTGCTCACGCTGGTCGAGAAGGATATGGCGCGCCAGACCGCCTACCCCATTGTCCAGTACGCCGCCCACCAGGCGCTGGCCGAGCGGCGCCCCTTCCGCGAGACGATCGGCGAGCAGTCCGCCGTGCAGAAGCTGCTGACGCCGGCCGAGCTCGACGCCCTCTTCGACTACGGCTACTTCACCCGCGAGGTCGACAAGAGCTTCGCCCGCGTCGGCCTCCTCGAAGCCTGACCCCGAACCCGCCTCGACCCCGGCCGCCGGCATCTGCGAGAATCCGCAGGGAGACTCGCACATGAATCCACGCCCACTGCTCAACCGGCAGCGACCGCTCGGCGAGCTGATCCAGGACTCGTTCGCCATGTTCTTCGGCGACATGCCCTCGCTCTTCATGATCGTGGCGCCGGCACTGCTCGTCAGCCTGGCGACGCAGCTGCTTGCTCAGCTTCCGAGACAGGAAAACACCGTCCTGATTGAGGCCATCTTCCTCGGCGGCCTGCCCTTTCTCTTTGCGGCGGAGCAGCTGGTGACGGCCGGTGTCTGCTTTCGCCTGCTGCAGCTCGACCAGCGCAAGGAGACCTCGGTCGGCGACGCGCTCGACGCCGCCCAGGACCACTTCGCGGACCTCATGCTGGCGGAGTTCAAGGCGCTCGCCATCATCATGTTCGTCGTGCTGGGCTGTCTCGGCGCGGGGCTGGCTCTCGTGGTCACGCTGGGCTGGGTTGGCGTCGTTTTCGCCTCCATCATCATCGGTGCGGGCATCGTCTTCGCCATCCACCGCGGCATCTGCTGGCTGTTCCTGATCCAGGCGATCATGATCGACGGTCAGAAGGGCCGCGATGCGCTCGCCTACAGCGCAGCGCTGGTCAAGGACAACTGGTGGCGCACCTTCGGCCGATCGGCGGTGGTAGGCCTCGTCATCGGCATCCCGACCAGCCTGCTGGCGGGCATCCTGCAGGCAGCGATACCGGGTATCGGTGGTATCCTGTTCTCGTCACTGCCCAACCTGGCGACGTTTTCGTTCCTCGCCGTCTCGGCGACGCTGATGTTCTACGATCTCAAAGCAAAGAAAGCAGTGTCCGACAATGAGCCCGCAAGTCCTGCTTGACACCGAGCTGCCCGACCGCACATACCGCGGCAAGGTGCGCGACACGTACGACCTCGGCGATGGCCGCCTGCTGATCGTCGCCACGGACCGCATCTCCGCTTTCGATTCCATCCTGCCCAACGGCATCCCGGACAAGGGCGCCGTGCTCAGCCAGATGTCTGCCTTCTGGTTCCAGCTCACCGAGGACGTGGTGCCGAATCACTTCCTGCGCCTCGCCGACGGCTCCGAGGCAGACGAGCTCCCCTTCGCGCTGCCGCCGGAGCTGCTCGGCCGCAGCACGATCGTGCGCAAGGCACAGCGCCTCGACGTGGAGTGCATCGCGCGGGGCTACCTCACGGGCTCAGCATGGGCCGAGTATCAGGAGACGGGGCGCGTCTGCGGCCTGCGCATGCCGGCCGGCATGGTCGAATCGGAGGCGTTCCCGGAGCCGCTGTTCACACCGACGACGAAAGCAGAAGTTGGCCACGACACGAACATGAGCTCGGATGAGCTGATCGACCTCGTCGGCGCCGAGGTCGCCAACGCCATCCGTATCCGCACGCTGGCGATCTACAAGTACGCCCTGCAGTACGCCCGCGAGCGCGGCATCATCATCGCCGACACGAAACTCGAGTTCGGCATCGTCGACGGCGAGCCGATCATCATCGACGAGATGCTGACGCCGGACTCGTCCCGCTTCTGGCCCGCCGACCAGTACGAGACGGGCCGATCACAGCCCAGCTTCGACAAGCAGTTCGTACGCAACTGGCTGCTCGACTCAGGCTGGAACCGCGAGCCGCCGCCGCCCACCCTTCCCGACGACATCGTCCTCAAGACCAGCGAGCGCTACCACGAGGCCTACCGGCGCCTCACCGGCCGCGAGCTGCTGCGGTTCTAGCGCGGCGGCCGCAATCGTGCAGTCGGGCAAGGCCGGCCGCCGCCACCAGCGCTGTCATTCTGAGCGGAGCGAAGAATCTCCCCTCGGACAACGCTCCGTCTGAGAGATAACGCCGCCGAGCCCGGGATTGCTTCGTCGCTGCCGCTCCCCGCAACGACGGACCGTCACCTCAGTTGGACGCTCCTGAGGGGCTGCGGTACTATGTGCGAAAGGCAGTACCCTGGCAGCCTGCCACTCGGCAGGCGCTCTTTTTTCTACGAGGAACGCATCGTGGAGTCCCGGCGGATCCGGTTGGCCATTCCCAACGGCAACCTGCAGCAGGCGGCTGTGGACTTGTTCCGCAAAGCCGGCTACAACATGAATGTATCCAGCCGTTCCTATCATCCCAGCGTCGACGACCCCGAAATGGAGTGCATGCTGGTGAGGCCGCAAGAGCAGCCCCGCTACATCCAGGACGGCCTCATCGACGCGGGCTTCACGGGCCTGGACCTCATTCGCGAGGCCAAAGCAAACGTAGTCGAGATCCTCGAGGTCAACTCGAAGACCAGCGGCTTCTTCACGCGCTGGGTGCTCTGTGTGCCGAATGACTCCCCCGTCCACGAGGTGCGCGACCTCGAAGGCAAGAGGATTGCCACGGAGCTGGTGTCGCTGACAAGAGAGTTTCTCGAAGCGCGTGGCGTCAACGCCCTCGTCGAGTACTCGTACGGCGCCACGGAGGTCAAAGTTCCGCTCCTCGCCGACGCGATCATGGAGGCGACGGTCACCGGGAACTCTCTGCGGGCCAACGGTCTCCGCATCATCGACACCGTCATCGAGAGCAGGCCTCGTCTCATTGCCAGCCCGCAGGCCATGCAGGACGACTGGAAACGTCAGAAGATCGAGGACGTTGCCTTGATGCTCAGCGGCGCGCTCGCGGCCGAAGGCAAGGTCTGGCTCTCGATGAACGTCGCGCGAGACGATCTGGACAGCGTCCTCGCCATCCTGCCCGCCCTCGACAAGCCCACCGTCGCCTCGCTCTCCGACCCGGCGTGGGTGGACGTCACGACGATCGTCCTCGAGGACCTCGTTCACGTGATCGTGCCCCGGCTGAAGAAGGCGGGCGCCCACGGTATCGTCGAGTACCCGTTGAACAAGATCATCGAGTAAGCCCTATCACAGCGCTACGACCAGGCCCGGCTCCGACCAGCGCCTGCGCCGTTCGAGATGGCGGCGCGCTATGACGCTGCGTATCTTCGTCGGCGCCGACGAAGCACGACGCACCATCCTGCGCCGCGGCGCAGCATCCGAGCTTGAGCTGGGCGAAGCGGGCCGCTCGATGACCGCGGCCGTCTTTGGCGAGGAGCTTACCGCTGGCCAGAGCGTGCAGCGCATCATCGCCGATGTGCGTCGCGAGGGTGACGCGGCCGTGCGCCGCTACTGCGAGGTCTTCGATGGCTTCCCGTACCCGCGCTTCGAGATCCCGCGCGCCGAGGTCGAGGCCGCCGTCGACGCCATCGAGCCGCAGCTGCGCGACGCGCTGGAGTTCGCGGCCGGCCGCGTGCGCCGCTACCACGAGGGGCAGATGCGCCGCGTGCTCGCCTCCTACGTCGACGAGGGCCTGGGCGTGCAGGTGCGCGCCATCCGCAACGTCGGCGTCTACGCCCCCGGCACTTTGACGGTGTACCCGTCCTCCGTCTTGCACACGCTGATCCCGGCCAAGGTCGCCGGCGTCGAGAACCTCGTCCTGGTCAGCCCGGCGGGGCCGGACGGCGTCGTGCCGCCGGTCAAGCTGGCAGCAGCCGCCATGGCCGGCGCCGACCGCGTCTTCGCGGCCAGCGGCGCCCAGGCCGTCGCGGCGCTCGCCTACGGCACGGAGAGCTTCCCGCGCGTCGACAAGATTCTGCGGACCCGGCAACATCTTTGTGACGCTGGCCAAGCGCGCCGTCTTCGGCGATGTGGGCATCGATTCGCTCTACGGCCCCACGGAGACGGTGGTCGTGGCGGACGAGACGGCCGACCCGGCGCTGTGCGCCGCCGACTTGCTGGCGCAGGCAGAGCACGACGAGCTCGCCTCGCCCATCTTCATAACGAACTCGCGGGAGCTGGCTGACAACGTCGCCGCCGAGCTGGAGCAGCGCATTGCCGTGCTGCCGCGACGCAATGTGGCCAGTGCCGCCTTCGCCAATCGTGGCGGAGCCGTCGTGGCCGCGACCATCGAAGAGGCGGTCGAGCTGGCCAGCGAGTACGCGCCCGAGCACCTCTGCATCCTGGCGCAAGACGCGCACCGCTTGGCAGGCCTGGTGCGCAACGCCGGCGGCGTCTTCATCGGCGACGGGTCGCCGGAAGCGATCGGCGACTACACGGCGGGACCCAGCCACGTCATGCCGACGGGCGGCGCCGCGCGCTTCGCGTCGCCGCTCAGCGTGCAGGACTTCCTCAAGTTCAGCACCGTCATCGACCTCAGCTCCGATGGCGTCTTCGACCTCGGCCCGGCCGGCGCCGTCATCGCCCGCGCCGAGGGCTTCGTCGGCCACGCGCGCGCCATCGAAGAGCGCCTGCCGCAATGAGCTCGGACCGTCTCCTCGATCTCGTACAGCCGCATCTACTGTCGGCGCCGCCCTACGTACCCGTTCAGCCGCCGGAGGCGCTCGCCTCGCGCCTGGGTGTGTCGGTAGAGCGCATCGACAAGCTGGACGCCAACGAGAACCCCTACGGTCCGGCCCCGAAGGCGCTCGAAGCGCTGGCGGCCTACCGCAGCTACCACATCTACCCCGATCCGGAGCAGATGCGGCTGCGGGAGGTTGTGGGCCGTTATGTTGGCTACGGCCCCGAGTGGATCGTGCCCGGCGCGGGCAGCGATGAGCTCATCGAGCTCTGCTGCCGCCTCTTCGTCGGCCCCGGACAGGCGCTGCTCGACTTCCCGCCCACGTTCGGCATGTACTCCTTCCTCGCCGGCACGCTGGGCCAGGAGGCGGTTCACGTCACGCGCCGCGAGGACTTCGCGCTGGACATCGAGGCGTCGCTCGATGCGGCGCAGGGCACACGCCTGATCTTCGCCGTCTCACCCAACAACCCGACCGGCAACCTGCTGACTCGTCAGGAGCTGGAGGCGCTGCTCGCCACCGGCCTGCCTGTCGTGGTCGACGAGGCTTACGCCGAGTACGCCGGTGAGAGCTACGTCAACCTGGTACGAGAGCGCTCAAACCTGATCATCATCCGTACGCTGAGCAAGTGGGCAGGCCTCGCCGGTCTGCGCATCGGCTACATGATCTGCGATCCGGCCGTCGCCGAGATCGCGATGCGCATCAAGCAGCCCTACAGCATCAACGTCGCGGCCGAAGTGGCGACCCTGGCCAGCTTCGAAGACCTGGCGCTGCTGCAGGAGCGCGTCGCGGCGGTGCAGACCGAGCGCGAGCGCCTGGCGGAGGGGCTGGCGCTGCTGACCGGGTTCACGGTGTATCCGTCACGCGCTAACTTCATCCTCTGCCGCATCGACGGCGTCGAGGCGAAGCGGCTGCAGACGGCGCTGATGGATCGAGGCATCATGGTGCGCTACTTCGATACGCCGCTACTGCAGAACCACCTGCGCTTCAGCGTTGGCCGGCCCGAGCAGACGGACCGTGTGCTTGCCGCCCTGCGCGAGGCTGTCGCCAGCGTCAGGGCAGGGTATTAGGCGAAATGACCGATTGCGTTTTCGCGCCCGTACGGCGACTCTAGTACGACTATGGCATCAGAACGCACCGGCACCTACAAACGCGAGACGCGCGAGACCAGCGTCGAGGTCACCTGGGACCTGGACGGCAGCGGCCAGGCCGACATCTCGACGGGCATCGGCATGCTCGACCATATCGTCTCGCAGATCGCGCGCCACGGCATCTTTGACATCAGCGTCAAGGCCACCGGCGACCTGCACATCGACCCGCACCACACGACCGAAGACGTTGGCATTGCCCTGGGGCGGTCGCTGGCCGCGGCGGTCGGCGACGGCCGCGGCATCGTGCGCATGGCCGACGCGCTCGTGCCGCTGGACGAAGCTCTGGCGCAGGTGGCCGTCGACCTCTCAGGCCGCGGCTACGCCGTGATCGGCGTCTCGTGGTCCGGCGTCAGCGTCGGCGAGCTGCCCTGCGACCTCGTCGAGCACTTCCTGCAGTCGCTGGCAGACGAGGGCCGCTTCAACCTGCACGCGCGCATCCTCGCCGGCGTCAACGACCACCACAAAGCCGAGGCGATGGCGAAAGCGCTGGGGCGCGCCCTCTGCAACGCCACGCGCATCGACCCGCGCCGCGCCGGCCAGACGCCGAGCACGAAAGAAGCGCTCGGGTAGGGAACCGGCGTTCTACCGTTCGGATTGAATGGAGAATCGGCCTCCAAGGGCGTTGCTTGCCGTCAAGCTAGTTTGCTAGCATACTAGCGCCGTGAGTGACGAAGAGGTCAAGCAGTTCAACGTGTACCTGCCGATCAGTCTGATCAAGCAGGTCAAGCACTACTCCATCGAGTCGGGTCTGTCCCTCTCGGCATTGGTTGCCGATGCGCTGCGCGCCTACCTCGACGACACCCACAGGAAGCAGCAGGAATCGTCTGAAGAAGGAGAGAGGACATGACGACCGAGGGCATTGAGGCCGTGTTCCTGGAGACTCACAACTGGGGCAAGGCAGCAAAGTTCTTTCAGGCGCTGGGCTTCGAGTTGGAGTTCGAGACCGACCATGACTCCGGTCAGCTCAAGAACGGCGACGGCCCGTACGTCTTCATCGCCGAAGTGCCCGAAAACCAGGAGACGCGGATGCAGATCGTCCTGAAGGTGCCGGATGCTGCCGCGTTTCGTCCCGACTCCGCCATCGAGGTGGTGACGCCGTTCGAGGACACCCATTACGGAACCAGAGAAATGATCGTCCGCGACCCCGACGGGCACCTCTGGAACCTGCAGGCGCCGGGTAAGACGGACGGTTCCGGAGGCCAGCATCATGCCTGACAAGGAAGAGGTGGCCCCCGAAAGCACGGCCGTGAGAGTCGCCCTGTGGCGAGCCCTGCACGTCGAGGTCGATGCGCCGCCGCACGTCATCGAGGACGAGATCGGGCTGACCCTGGTGGCGCCGGAGGAGGGCTGGCGTCAACGCGGCGACATGCATCCCCAGGGGACGAGCCAGTTTCGCGCCTCCATCGTGGCCCGCGCCCGTTTCATTGAAGACCTGGTCGAGGAGCAGGCGGGTCGTGGCGTCGGCCAGTACGTGATCCTCGGAGCGGGTCTGGACACGTTCGCGCAGCGACGGCCGGAGATCGCCTCCCGCCTGCACCTGTTCGAGGTGGACGAGCCTGGTCCTCAGGCCTGGAAGCGCCAGCGCCTCATCGAACTCGGCTTCGGCGTCCCGGAGTGGCTGCGCTTCGTGCCGGTCGACTTCGAGGCGGGCGAAGGCTGGTGGGAACGACTGCTCGCTGCCGGCTTCGACGCTGGGCAGCCGGCGGTCGTGGCGTCGACGGGCGTGAGCATGTACCTGACCAAGGAGGCGAACGCGGCAACGCTGCGCCAGCTTGCGACTCTGGCGCCGGGGTCGACGTTCGCCATGTCGTTCCTGCTGCCGTTCGAGCTGGCGGAGTCGGCAGCGCGTCCGGGGATCCAGGGTGCGGCGCAGGGCGCGCGGGCCAGCGGGACGCCGTTCATCAGCTTCTTCACACCGGACGAAATACTGACGCTGGCCCGAGAGGCCGGTTTTCGACACGCCGAGCACGTTTCGGCGGCCTCTCTCACCGAACGCTACTTTGCCGGCCGAGCCGATGGCCTGCGTCCGCCGAACAACGCGGAAGAATTTCTCGTCGCCACTACCTGACGGACCTCTGTCGGACGGTTTCCCGCGGAGGTTCTCTTCTGGCACATGCCTACCGCGCGGGAGTGCGTGAGATGCAATCCCCTCAGGCCGAGACCATCTCCTCGATCTCGAAGCGGTAGGACTCGATGATTGGGTTTGCCAGCATCCGGTCGCACATCGCGTCGACCTGGAGGCGCGCGGCTTCGAAGCTTGCGGCGTTGAGCCGAATCTCGATGTACTTGCCAGCGCGCACGCCCTCCACCTCACGAAAGCCCAGCGAGCGCAAGCCGTCGGCGATGGTCAGGCCCTGGGGATCGTTGACCGTCGGCTTGAGGGAGACGTAGACGCGGGCGAGGTAGGCAGCCATCGGGGTGGGTCCTTCTGTCGTTTTCTGGAGCATACGCGACGGGGCACCGGGGCAAAAGGGCGGCGGCATCGTCATTGCGAGGAGCGGAGCGACGAACCAATCCCGGTCGGACCGTAGTCCCACACACGTTGTGCTGTCCGGGGAGATTCTTCGCTCCGCTCAGAATGACGGCATTGGGGCGACGGCATGCCTTGCCCGATTGCCCGAAACGAGCCTAGTAGTTGCGGTCCCAGTCCACGACGTTGATCAACGGCTCGCCGTGCAGCAGCTTGCCGAGGTTGTCGAGGAAAAGCTCGAAGCCGAAGTTGTGCGAGACCTCGCCGCGGCCCGAGATGTGGGGCGTGAAGACGACGTTGTCCATCGCCAGCAGCTCGGGGTGCGGCGGCCGCGAGAAGTCATCGGGCCAGACGTCGAGGTAGGCGCCGCCGAGATGGCCTGAGCGCAGCGACTCGACCAGCGCCTCGTCGTCCACGAGCTCGCCGCGCGCAACGTTGAGGAGGAAAGCACCCGGCTTCATCGCCGCGAAGGTCTCGCGGTTGAACATGTTCTCCGTCTCGGGCGTCCAGATGGCGCAGACGGCCAGGAAATCGCACTCGGCGAGCATCTCCTTCGTCTCGGAGACGGGGAATAGCTCGTCGACGCCGTCAACGTCCTTCTGGCGCGTCGTGGCCGAATGGCGCGTCGCCAGCACGCGCATGCCGAGGCCCTTCGACATCTTCGCGACCTGCCCGCCGATGCCTCCCAGGCCGACGATGCCCATCGTCTTGCCCTCGATGATCAGCATGTCCGGCACGAGATTCGGGTCGAAGTCCGGCGTGCTATTGCGCGCCGCCAGGTCGAGGCGCTTGGCCAGCATCATGGCGCCGGCGACGGCCGTCTCGGCGATGGGCCGAGCGCCCGTATGGCCCCGTGAGCTGGTCGTCACCACGGACGAGCCCCACCAGTCGCTGGGCTTGACGTTGCTGATGCCCGCGAAGGTGAAGTGGGCCCAGATCAGGCTGGGCGCGCGGTGCACCAGGTGATAGGGAAACGGCACGCCCATCAGGGCGATGTGCGCATCGCGGAGCAGCGCTTCGGTCTCTTCGGCCGTGAACTTCGGCGGGCGCGCCTGGCCCACGTTGCGGCGCATCATGCGCTCCGGCCAGTCGGGCTCGATCTCCGGGATGAGCTCGTTCCAGAGTGAGACGACGTTGAGGCGGTCCGGCGCCACGGCGCGGATGCGCTCCATGGTGGTTTCGCCGCCGGGCATGATGACCAGGACGTTCAGCTTTTCGGGCAGCTCGGCTTGCATGCTTCCTCCGTTTCGCTCCCCCGAGAGTAGCGCATCGACCGGCCATTGACGAAGATCGGCCTGCCGCCTATCATCCGGCCAGCAACCTTCACAACTGAAGAGAAACGCTCAAGGGTGCCTTGGTCCCGATTAAGGTCGGGGAGGGTAAATGCGAAGCCGGTCGAAGTCCGGCGCTGTCCCGCAACTGTAGTCCTCCGCTCGGGTGGAGGAGAGCCAGGTCGCCAGCCCTTAGCAACAAGTCAGGAGCCTTCGAGGTACAAGGCCCGGACCGAGACTCGCCCTACGAGGGTGACTGTCGCCCCGGCACCAGCTTCGAGCCGGGGTTTTTCATTGCCCGGCTCACAGCGGTCGAGCCAATGAGGCTCCTGATCCAGCAAGGAAAGGAGCTCCCATGAAACGCACCATCTTCGGGTTTGCCGTTCTGTTCGCCCTGCTGCTCGGCGGATGCAGCAGCGGCTCTCATGCGGCGACTTCGTCAACCGCCACCATCGTCGCCACGACCACGGCGCCGGCCGCCACGGCGACCCCAACCGTCTTCGATCTGCCGGGCGGCGGGCAGCTCACGCTCGACGCCACGCCGCAGCGCATCGTCTCGCTCTCGCCGGCCGCGACCGAGATCTTCTGCGCGATCGGCGCCGGCGATCAGCTGATCGCCGTCGACACGTACGCCAACTGTCCGGAAGGCTCGAGCGCCAAGCCGGAGCTCGATTCGTTCCAGCCCAACGTCGAGGCCATCGCCGGTTACAAGCCCGACCTCGTCTTCACGGCGTACGACCCGTCCGGCCTGGTCGACGCGTTGAAGCGGCTCGACATCCCCGTCCTGTATCTGCCGCTCCCAACGACTGTCGCTGGCGTCGTTGACCAGATTGGCCTGTTCGGCCGGATCACAGGCCACAGTGACGAGGCGGGCCAGCTCCAAATGTCGATGCTGCAGGGCATCCAGGACCTTGCCAGCAAGATCACGGACGTCGGGCAGGGGCCGCGTGTCTACCACGAGCTCGACAATACCTACTACACGGCAGCGCCGCAGAGCTTCATCGGCGACCTCTACCATCTGCTCAAGGCGCAGAACATCGCCGCCGGCGCGGACCAGGAGTACCCGCAGCTGTCCGCCGAGGTCATCCTGCAACGCAACCCGCAGGTAATCGTGTTGGCGGACGAGGACGCCGGCGTGGATGCAGCGTCGGTGAAGGCGCGCGCCGGCTGGGACGTGATCGACGCCGTGCAAAACGACCGCATCTGCACTATCGATCCCGACCTCGTGAGCCAGCCCGGCCCGCACATCGTCCAGGCACTGCAGGCGCTCGCGAAGTGCCTCTATCCGGATCGGTTTTGAGGAAGGAACGAAGTTGGCGGTGTATTTTTCCCAGCGCCTCATGTGGTAGAGTCGCTGAGTAAGACACCTGAGGAGGTCTCGTGGTCAGGCTCTCGTCCCTTCCCCCCGAAGTCGCCGAAGGCTATCTCCGCCTGCCACTGCCCGAGTTCGACTCGGCGCCGTGGACGCCGGCGCCCCCGGATCTCAAGACGGCGCGCGTCGCCCTCGTCACGACGGCTGGCCTGCATCGCCGCTCGGACGCGCGGTTCAATCCCGGCGCCTCCGACTACCGCATCATCCCCGGCGACATCGACCCGGATGAGCTCATCATGAGCCACCTCAGCATCAACTTCGATCGCACCGGCTTCCAGCAGGACGTCAACGTCGTCTTCCCGCTGCCGCACCTGCGCACGCTGCTGGAGCGCGGCGAGATCGGCTCGCTGGCCCGGTGGCACTACTCATTCATGGGCGCGACGGACTACACGCGCCTGGTGGAAGCCGGCCCCGAAGTAGGGAGGTTGTTGAAGGAGGACGGCGTCGACGTCGTGCTCCTCACACCCGTCTGACCGCTCTGCACGCGTACCGTGGGTACGCTCAGCCACCACATCGAGGCGCAGGGAGTCTCGACCGCCGGTATCAGCCTGATCCGCGAGCAGACGGAGAAGATGAAGCCGCCTCGCGCCCTCTGGGTGCCGTTCGAGCTGGGCCGTCCTCTGGGGCCGCCGAACGAGCCCGAGTTCCAGATGGAGGTGCTGCACGCCCTGCTCGACACCCTGAAAGAGACGTCGGGACCGGTACTGCACGACTTCCCCAAGGACGCGCCGGTCGCCGCCGACTCCGACGAGGACTGGGCCTGCATGCTGCCGCTGCCGCCCGTGGACGAGAGCGAAGATGAGGTCCAGCGCACCATCGACGGCCTCATGGCGGAGATCGGCCAGCTGAAGCCGTGGTATGACGAGTTCATCCACGTCCACGACCGCACCCTCTTCGGCTTGAGCAAGGTGGAGATCGGCGCCATCGACCAGCTCGCAGGCTTCGTCGCGAGTTACGCGAAGGGCGCCGACGTGGAGCCGCCCGCCGCTATGGGCCTGCCGGTGCCGGCCGCCCTGCGCGCCGCCGCGGATGACCTCAAGACCTACTACCTCGAGGCCGTCTCGATGCAGCCCGGCAAGCACGCACCCGACTCGGCGACGTTGAACCGCTGGCTCTTCCACGAGACGCGTCTCGGCGCCGTGCTCTACGACGTCCGCGACCGCTTGGCCGCGGCTCAGACGGACCCGCAGGCTCGCCCGCCCGCGATCATCCCCAACGCCTTCACCAAGCGGCCCGAGTAACGCTAGCAGGGCGCTGAGAAACCAGTTCTCGATCAAAGTTGTGGTTCGAGAGCCTCACCACGAGCGGAATTTGAATCACGCTCATTCTGAGGTTCGCGAAGGACGTTATCTCTGTTTCTCAGCGCCCTGCTAAACCCTCTCCTCCTGATCGACGGCGCCGTCCCGCCTCTTATAATGCGGGCGACATCGTACGCAGACAGCAGCACGAGGAGAGGAAGACGCTCATGAAGGCAGCGCGCATCGTAGGCCCCCAGCGGCTAGAAGTTCTCGACATCGACATGCCCAAGGCCCAGCCGGGCGAGGTGCTGATCCGCATGGAGCACCTCTCGATCTGCGGCAGCGACCTGCTGACCTATGAGCGCGTCCTGCCCGAAGAGGACTACCCCGGCCGCACCGGCTATCCGTGCCACGAGTGCGCCGGCATCGTCGAGGAAAGCTACAACGGCGTCTTCCAGAAGGGCCAGCGCGTCATCTCCCTCGCCTACGCCGGCGGCCTGGTCGAGTACTCCTCCGTACCGCCCGAGCTGCTGATACCGATTCCGGACAGCATCGGCCCCGACCTCGGCGTCATGTGCCAGCCGGTCGGCACCGTGATCTACGCCCTGCAGCGCGCCGGCAGCGTGCTTGGCAAGCGCGTCGCCGTGCTGGGCCAGGGCCCAATCGGTCTCATCTTCACCGACCTGCTCGTACGCAGTGGCGCCAGCGAGGTCATCGTCACTGATGTGGTTGACCACCGCCTCGATGTGGCGAAGAGCCTGGGAGCGACGGCGGGCATCAACCCCCAGAAGCAGGACCTCGTCGAAGCCGTCTCCGAGCTCACCAAGGGCGAGATGGTCGACGTCGCGATCGACGCCTGCGGCCACGCCGAGACCATGAACGATCTGTTTCACATCCTGCGCCTGCAGGGCACTGCCATCGTTTTCGGCATGCCGCACGGCGATGGTCCGATCGTCTTCGACTGGTTCACGATGTACAACAAGCTGCCGACCATCGTCGTCACCAACAGCCGCCGCTCCAACGACGTGGTGCCCTCCGTGCAGGCGGCCGTCGACCTGGCGGCGCGCGGCGGCATCGACCTGTCGTACATGGTCACGCACCGCTACAAGTTCGACGACGTGGACGCAGCCTTCCGGCAGTTCGCCAGCCGCGAAGACAACGTGATCAAGGTCCTGATCGACGTTTAGCATGACGAGTCAGACACGTTCGGGGTTCCGCGGCAAACCGCGGGTAGCGGGGGGAAGCCATACGCGGGGGAATGGGTGTCCCCCTTTCCTTCCTTCCCACCGGGAGTGGAGCAGACCGAGAGGGATGCGCAGCAGCTAGAGCAACCACTGTGTCGAGTCTCTGACTCGGGGGGACTAGAGGAGCACAACGATGACAAACCAGGTTCCCAGCAGCATCGCCAGCTACCTGCAGGCGCATCGCAACGGCGTCGTCGCGACGACGAACCGGAGCGGCACGCCGCAGCAGACGCTGATCACCTACCACTTCGACGGCAACGACATCGTCTTCAGCACGCGGGCGCAGCGGCTGAAGACGAAGAACATCAGCGCGCGTCCCGCCGTCTCGATGGCCGTGATCGACGGCGGCGACCAGCTCGTCGTCTACGGGACGGCGCGCGTCGTGCGCGACCCGGACGAGGTGTTTCGCCTGCATGCGGCGCGCCTGCGTGCCCTGCGCCAACCGCCCGAGTCCGAGGCAGAGCTGGCCGACCGCCTCAAGCGCGAGGACCGCGTCATGATCGTGCTGACGCCGGAGCGCTTCTACCCCGCCACTCTCTGACCGGAACCGAGGCCGACATGACGACGCAACCCAGCGACATTCAAAGCGAGTTCCTCAAGAGCCACCGTCTCGGCGTGCTGGCGACGGGGCGCAAAGACGGCTCGCCGCAGCAGGCGCTCATCGCCTACAACTACGACGGCAACGACATCGCCATCAGCACCTCGGACGACTCGGCCAAGGCGAAGAACGTGGTCAAGCGCGGCCAGGTCTCGCTGCTGGTGACGGACGGACCGAAGGCGGTCACCGTCTACGGCACGGCGCGCATCGTCCGCGGCAGCGCCGCCGAGGCGTATCAGGATCGCCTCGCCTCGGGGCGGCAAGGCGGCGGAGGCGGCAGCCGGCCGGCGCAAACCCGCTCCGGCGGCGAGCGTGTGATCATCGTCATCGAACCGCAGAAGTACTTCGCCAACCGCCTCGAAGCCTAGCCACTGCGTGGCGGCGAACCGCGTACGGAAACCGTCCGACGGCCGCCCACCGTCGACGATCCGCGAAGGGGAGAGGCAAAGAAAAAGAGGAGAGGTCCCATCCGTGGGACCTCTCCTCGCACTGTCTTGTCCGGTTCCGCCGCAGCTCACATCCCCGTCGCCTCAGCGTTACTAACCGCTGTCCGGGCCGTCCCTCGGGACCGATGCCCCACTTTGCTCAGGAAACGCGGGTCAGGAGCCTGGAACCGGGGTGATGTCGATTGACTTCAGTCGGCGGAATCACCTGACCTCTCTTTCTCTTCGGTTTTCTCTTTTTTCCTTCACTATTATTGTACCCCTTATGACAAGCCTCGAGGCTTATGAAAGCCGTAATCGCTTGTGAGTAACGCGCTCGCGAGCGTCGAATAGCAGGTCGCAAACCTGTCTATAGGTCGTATTCCGTACTGTCCTTATCGGAAATTGAGCCGTACTATGAGCCGCATCATCCTACCCTGCTCAGACGGGGACTCGACATGCGAAAGGCACCTGCTTCATGAACGCGGCGCCAGCCGAGCCCCCGGCCGACTCGGACGATCGCCTCGCCGACAGCGCCGGGACGCGCACCACTTACCTGACCGCGCTCGCCGTCTTCCTGGGCAGCTCGTCCTTCAACTTCTGGTGGCCCTTCATGCCGCTGTACATGCTGGACCTGGGCGCCACCAGCGATGCCAACGCCCTGTTCTGGGTCGCCACTGCCACGTCGGCGCAGGGCATCTGCCGCCTCGCGACCAGCCCGATCTGGGGCGTGCTGGCCGACAAGCTGGGGCGCAAGATCATGTTCCTGCGCACGCTGTACCTGGCCGCCCTCACCGGCACCGCGGCGGCCCTGATCGCGCACCCGTGGCAGCTCACCTTTGCGCTGGCGCTGCAAGGCATCTTCTCGGGCTTCATCGCGCCCGCCGTAGCGTTGGTCAGCGTCAGCGTGCCGGACGTGAAGCTGAACAAGAGCATCAGCATCGTCACCGGCGCCCAATACCTCGGCTCGACGGTGGGGCCGGCCGTCGGCGGCGTACTGGCCGTGATACTCGGCTTTCGCGGCACGATCCTGATCGGCGCCATGCTGCCCCTCGTCGCCGGCGCCATCATCCACGCCTTCGTGCCGCGCGACCGCATCGAGACCGCGCGCGTGGAGGCATCCGGCAAACCCGCCGGACTCGAGCCCTTCCGTCCCACCATGCAGTTCGCCATCGCCATCTTCCTGTTCATGATGCTGTTCGCCACGAACCAGCTGGCGCGCCTGATCACGCCCATCGCCCTGCGCGCCATCGAGCACGCCGACGACGTGAAGGCAATCTCCAGCGTCGCCTTCACGATGGCGGGCGCCTTCAGCGCCTTCGGTGTCCTCGTCATTGCCATGCGCGTATTCGTGCCCGGGAGGCTGCGCCAGGCGATCTCCGTGAGCTGCCTCATCGCGGGCGGCGGCATGCTGCTCATGGCGCTATCGCTCTCGCTCAACGCGGCCGTCTACATCGCGGGTTTCATCCTGATCACGATCATGATCTCAGCCATGATCCCGGCAACGAACACGCTGATCGCCATGAACGTGACGCGGTCGCGACGCGGCACCGCCTTCGGCATCGCCTCCAGCGCCCAGGCCGTCGCCTTCATCGTAGGGCCGTTCAGCGCCACGCTTATCGCCGCCGTTTCGATCGACATGGGGTTCGTGATCCTGGCGGGGATCATGGTCGCGTTGGGTGCGGGGCTGTTCCTGGCAATTCGAGAGCCAGCAGTAGCCAACGAGGCAGACGTCGCAGCCGGTGCAGCAGGCTAAGTGCTTCCATCGGCGTAGACGCCGCCAGGGCCGGTTTCGTTGACGGGTCGGTGATCGAAAGCGAGTCGCGCAGCATGTCGCCACGCAGTGGTTAGCGGAGTTCTTCGACCTCCGGATCATCGAGGGCGTCGAGCGGCACGATCGTGCTGCTCGATGGGGGAGTGAATCCTCCACCACCGCCCGTATAGCCCTCTTCCTCGAGACGGTCCATGATGCGGGCGGCGCGCGGGTAGCCGATACGCAGGCGCCGCTGCAGCAGCGACGTCGAGATGCGGGTGTGCTCCTCTGCCAGCGCCTTGGCGCGCTCGTACATCGGGTCGGCATCTTCCGCCTCCTCGATGGCCTGCTGCGCCTGATCGAGGAGATGGTCGAAGACCTGCGTCGCGTGGGCGGCGCGCTGCTTCTCCCAGAAGCCGACCAGCCGGTCGATCTCCTGGTCGGAGACATAGACGCCCTGCACGCGCTTCGGCTTGGAGGCGTCCGTCGCCATATAGAGCATGTCGCCGCGGCCCAGCAGCCGCTCGGCTCCCGCCATGTCGAGGATGGTGCGCGAGTCGACCTGCGAGGTCATGGCGAAGGCGATGCGGGTCGGGAAGTTGGCCTTGATCAGGCCGGTGATGACGTCGACCGACGGCCGCTGCGTGGCGACGACGAGGTGAATGCCTGTCGCGCGCGCCAGCTGGGCCAGGCGGCAGATCTGCCGCTCGACCTCGAACGGCGCCACCATCATCAGGTCGGCGAGCTCATCGATGATCACGACCCAGTACGGCATCGGCTCCGTGACCTTGGCGTGCTTGTTGTAGGAATCGATGTTGCGTACAGCCAGCGCCGCGAACTTCTTGTAGCGGTCCTCCATCTCGTGCAGCACGGCTCCCAGCGTGCCGACGACCTTCTCGGCGTCGACCACGATGCTGGAGAACGCCAGATGCGGGATCATCGCGAAGCCAGACAGCTCGACGCGCTTCGGGTCGATCATGACGAAGCGCACTTCCTCCGGCCGCGATTGCATAAGGATGCTGGCCACGATCGAGTTGATGCAGACGCTCTTGCCTGCACCCGTCGCGCCGGCGATGAGCAGGTGCGGCATCTTGGCCAGGTCGGCCACCACCGGCTCGCCCGAGACGCTTTTGCCCAACGGCAGAGCGATCTTGCTGCGAGCCGCCAGCCGCTGGAAGGGCGGCGTCTCGATCACGCTGCGCATGGTGACGACCGACGCGGCCGTATTCGGCACCTCGATGCCGACGACGGAGCGGCCCGGCACGGGCGCCTCGATGCGTAGCGACGGCGCCGCCAGCGCCAGGGCCAGGTCGTTGGCCAGGCTGGTTATCTGGTTGACCCGCACGCGCGTGCGCGAAACCTCGACCTGATGCGTCCGCGGCCTGCCGTCCTTGTCGATAATCGGCTTGTTGTCCTTGTCGCGGTCCTGGACCGTCTTGTACTTGATCTCCCAGCCCGGCTCGACGTCGAACTGCGTGACGACGGGACCCTCGTGGTACTGAGCCACCCGCGCGTCGACACCGAAGCTGGCCAGTGTCTCGACGATGAGGCTGGAGCGCATGACGTTGTCGGGGCGGGCGCTCTCGTCCGCGGGCGCCGCGTTGGTCAGCAGGTCCATGGGCGGCATCGTCCACTCGCTGACCACCGGCTTCGGCTCCGGCACTTCGACCTCCGGCTCCTCCGGGTAGGTCATGGGCAGCTCGACCTGGCGCAACGGCGCCTCGAAGACCTCGGGCTCCTCCTCCTCCAGTTCCTCTTCTTCGTACAGCTCGTCGTCGTCCTCGTCCGGCGGCAGCCAGGCGGGAGGCGTGTGCGAGGGCCGCTCATCCAGCGGTGGCTTGGTCGGGAACGCGAAATCGACGACGGCCAGCGCGCCGTGCAGCAGCTTCAGGTCGAGGCGCCAGCTCCACACCGTGGCCGCGGCGCCCGGCATACGCGAGACGGCGCCGGCAGCGCCCTGCGGCCACAGCATGACGAGCAGCAGCACGGCGCAGGCCAGCCAGAGCAGCACGCCCAGCGGGTCGCCGAACAGCGCCGCGCCCAGCTTGCCGCCGGCCGAGACCTGCTGCAGCGAGACGCTGCTGAAGGTCCAGTCTGGCGCGAAGAGGCTGAGGAGCGCCGCCGCCACCAGGAAGCCCGGCAGCAGCGCCGCCACGTGACGCGGGTACCGCATGACGAGACCCATTTGACGTTGCCAGACGCCGACGCCCACCGCCATCACCAGTGCAATGATGGCGAACATGAGCAGTCCGATCGAACGAGTCGGACCGTCCAGCAGGCCGGGCGCCTGGATAAGGGACAACAGCGAGAGCAGGCCGACGACACCGCAGGACACGATGAACAGCCCCAGGGTTTCGACCCGGGTCAGCCACGCGAAAAAGGTCTCGATAAGGGAAGGGCCCTGCCGCCGCTTGCCGGCGGAGCGGGGCTGAGAACGGACGCCACCGCGGCGAGCGCCCTGGCGGGGTCGTGCGCTTGTTCGTGCCATAACAACCTTCGACCGGCTTCGCGCCCGCCACTCGCGATTCACCGGCCCAGCGATTATACCAGCTTGAGCAACCCTCGCCGGCATCGGGGATTCTGTCGCAAGGCCACGCCGGATGCTACTCTAGTGGCGTCTCCGCCCCCATCGTCTAGGGGACTAGGACGCCACCCTTTCAAGGTGGAGACAGGGGTTCGAATCCCCTTGGGGGCACCAGGAATCTCCAGCGCCATAAAACTCGTCTTGCGCCAAGGTCGTTCTTCCGCGATCACGGGTTCGAGCCCGTTGTATTGCCCGGCGGTGCGCCCACGCCCTCCGGCGTAACCTGTGGCTGCATGGACGCAATCATGAGCAGCCTGTCTCTCAGCGAAACGAGTATCGGCCTGACGGGATCTGATGGAGGAAGCCGCGAAAGTATCGTGTTGATGCTCTGAACGGTGCCTGCTTCCGGCGTATCTACGTCAACAGGCAGGGCCATGGTGTTGTACGCCTCGCCGGGGTAATCGCTGGCGCGAGTGACCTTCCCGTCAACGACGACATCGGTCAGGACCGATGCGTCCCCCGAGAGAATCCTGGCTGCTACTTCGTCAGCCTGCTCGGCGGTTGCACCTAGCCCCAGAGCATAATCGCGCGCGTTCTCCGGCGTCAGCGACATGAAGCCATCCCTCAGAAGGTCGCGCGCTGTCCCGACACCACGCGGATCAGACAGCATCTCCTCGGCGGTAAAGGTCCGTCCGCCTACCTGGTCGGCGAACTGCGCAAACGTCGGGTCGACGATGAAGCCGCCTTCAGGCGTCACGACAACAGTGAACGCGTGTTGAGCGTTCTCTATCAGGTGAGCGGCTTGCATGCGGTGCACGACCACCGGAGTTTTCGAGTCGACTGTCAGCGAAGCTATGGAGTCAGCCGTGATGTCGCGGCCTGGGCCGCAGGCACCGCGAAGGTCGTCTGCCGTGAGAGCCTTCAGCGTGTCGGACGAACCGCTGTGCGGGAAGCGTGCCCGGAAGTCGGCTACAGCCCGCTCAACAACGGTCTCGAGGGCCTGGTTGATGGCCGCCGGCGAGGAATCCGGATTCTCCAGTACTTTGCGTGCGACGGCGATTTCCGTCTCTGAACGCTCGAAGGCGGGCCCGGCCTCCGGTGGCTCGGTGGCACCCCTACCAGCCACGAGTTCGCGCACCTCGTCGTTTAGCCGCGACACCGTCTCCATATCGACCAGCGACTGGCCGGTCTCTGGCCCGGCCGGACCTTCTACCATGGTCCCGCTTTCGGCCGGGCCATTGAGGGCGCCTTCGATCTCGGCGTCCGTTAGGCCTGCCAGCGGATTCTGTTCGCCTCCCTGTTCGGCTCCAGTCGCCGTTTCTGCCGCTGGTCCACCCCCTGCGGACTCTCCCTGAGCCGAGGGCTCGTTCTCGGTTGGCGACGTAGGCGCCGCGGGTGTCTCCGGCTCCGTCGGCCTTTCCGCCAGAGCCCGATCGACCGGTGTGCGGCCCGACAGCTCCGGCGGGACCTCGCCCATATCGACATTGGCATAGGTGTTCTCCATGTAGTCGTGGAACGCTTCCAGGCTGCGGAACGGGAGGTTCTGCCGGCCGCCGGCTCCGTCGGGCGCATCGACCCAGAAGGGCTTCTCCTGGTTCGGATCGAAGCCGAACTGCGTATGCTCCGGTCCGTCCGCCGTCGTGTAGTCGATGCGTGAGGAGCGCGGCTCACCTCCGGCCGCGATCGATTCGTTCACCATCACGGCCATGTCGCCGGTGGCGCCACTCGGCATCTGGGCGGCAGGATCGACAACTTCGGTTCCAGCGTTGACGGGATGCGAATGCGCCTCCAGTTCCCAGTTGCCGACGTCGGCCCCGTCGAGAATCTCTTTCCAGCGTTGCGGACCGGCGCCAGGGCCCTCGCCTTCGCCTACCGAGACGAATTTCTCGTTGCCCTGGACCACGATGTACTCGCCCGTTTCGCTGTTGCGGTAGATCGCGGCCTCTCGCGTCGGCGACTCGGCGATCGAGTTGTCGTACATCTCGTGGGCGCTGGCGGCGTCGCGCGGATCGGCCGGCTGCATGACGGTCTCGTCCGGCATTTCGTCCACGATGTCGTCGACCACCGTCGTTTCCTCCGGCTCGCCGCCGGGAAGCGTCGGTTCCTCATCGCTGAAGGGTGACTTCTGGTCGACAAGCGTCGGTTCCTCGTCGCTGAACGGCGACTGCTCGTCGACGACGGTAGGTTCCTCGCCCAGGCCAGCCGGTTCTTCCGGACTGCGCGGCGCTCGCGGCGCCTCCGGCTCGGCCCCGTTTGTTTCCGGCGCTGCCGGCTCACCAGCGGCCCCTTCCGTCGGGCCTTGCGCAGCCGGCTCAGCGGGGCCAGCCTCCGTCCCGGCAGCAGGAGGCGCTTCGCCCGTCTGTGGCGCTTCCGCGGTCGAGGACGGCGTTTCGGGCGCGGCCGGTTCCGGAGCAGGCGCCTCGGGCGCCGCCCCGCTGGGCGCCTCGGGCGCCGCTTCGGCCGGTCCCGCGGTCGGCGGCTCGGCGGCGCTCGGGCCGGGGCCTCCTCCTTCGGAGACCGGGGCCGGACCTTCCGCAACGGGCGTGGCGCCGCCCGTCCGTGCCTCGTGGTAAGAAGCCGCGCTCTCGCTCAGCGACTCCATCGCCTCTCCACCGGGGCCGTACGACATTCCCACCGCGACGGCTGCATTGAGGAGCAGGCCGTGGTCCCACGGCTGCCCATTTGCCACGTTCTGGACGGCGCCGAGGACGACGTTCACCGCAACGCCCGACGCCTTGCCGATCGCGGCAGCCGCCACCTCCGAAATGACCGCACCTTCGACGGCACTGCCCAGGGCTCCGGCAACGCCGCCGCCGATCGCGCCGCCGATGGCCCCGAAGACAGCACCGACCACCATGTCTCGGCCGAGCTTCGCCCAGTCCGTGTCTTTGCCATCGATGGCGTTTTGCGTCAGCGTTGAGGCGGCCACGGAGAGCGCCCCAGCCAGCGCTCCGGCCAGGATGAGAGCACCGATGCCGGTGCCGAGCAGAGCGATGATCGCGATGGTCACAAGGATGCCGACCACCAGGCCGGCGATGAAGCCCCAGTTGATGCTCTCGAGGGCGTCGGACAGCTGGCGCTCGAACCAGCTCTGGTCCATGCGCCGCTCGGCCCGCGCCATCGCTTCGTCGATGCGGCTGTCGATGTCGGTCAGCGGCTCGTGGGCCTTGTTCGCGGCCTCGGTGACCTTGCCGTTGAGCCGGCCCTGCAGGTCGGCGATCGCCTGCCCGAAGCGGGTATCAACGTCCCCGACGCTTTTGTCCAGGCTCGCAACGGCCTGCGAAACGACCTGGTCGCCGGAGTGGACCGCGGCCGTAACCATCTGCGTCAGCTGCAGGATCAGCTGGTTGGTCTGGGTATTGGCCGTCGAGGCAGCGTCCGAGGCGAAGCCCAGGGCCTGAGCCTGGGACTGCGCCGCAGACTGCTGAATCGCGCTCTGTAGCTCCTCGGCCGCGACCGCGAAGGTCTGCGCGATCTGGGCCATCCCGACGCGCGCGTCCTGCGACGTCTTGCCGTAGCTGGTGCGCACCTGCTGACCCATCTGAGCGGCCAGGCGGCGCGCGGCCTTTCGGCGCAGACGGCGGCTGCCGACGGAAGCGACCAGCGAGTTCACCATGCTCGCGCCCGCGGTGGCCGCCGCTTCGTGCTGCTCTGCCACGGATTGAGCAGCCTGCTGGCCCGCCGAAGTCAGCGACTGTTTCGAGGTCGCGGATTGCATGGCGAGCGAACCCAGGACGCTCGCCTCCATCCCCGCCAGCCGCAAGGTCATCGTCTGTCCCAGCTGATCGATCGCCTGCTGGCCGGACGCGACCGTGACCGTCGCATTGCCGGAGGCGTCGTTGTAGACGGATGCCAACTGGGATAACACGGTCGGGAGCATCTCTCCCAGCTGGTTGGCGATGTCGTTGGCCTGCTGGATGAACTGCGGCCGAACCTCCGGCCCCATACCGCGGAGCTGCGACATCGTGTCCGAAAGCGACTCGGTGATCTTCGAGGCGCTGTCGCGTGCCACCTCCCGGGCGGCAGCTCGCTTGGCCGTGATGACTTCGGACCGCGCTCCGCCGGCTTGGGCGGCCTTTGCTTCGCCGTGCTGATGAGCCTCGCCCGCGAAGCCCTCGATACGCGAGTGCGCTTCGTCCGCTTTGGCGTTGGACGTCCGGACGGCTTCATCCCCCCGGCTGCGTCCCATTTTCCGGACCTTGGTTTGGCGCGTCGAGAACTCGCGGTTGGCGCGCGAGTTGGCGGAAGCCCACCAGCCGGCTAGACGCCCCTGCTGGCCGGCACCGCCGCCGACCAGTCGCGAAGTGGCGGACTGAATAGCCGACGTAACCATGGCTTGCGCGCTCGCGAAGCTCGCCGCCACGCTCGCCTGCTCACCCGCCGCCACAGCGTCCAGCGAGGCCTGCTGCTCTCTCACTCGCGCGTCGATCTCGCTGATGCCCTCGGAGGCGACAGCGGCCAACTCGCCTTGCCCTTCCGCCGCGGCAGCCGAGACCTGATCGGCGATCTCGCCTGCCGCCGGCGTACTTACTGGCGGCGCTGAGAAGGACGGCGCTGTGATCGTCGGCATCTCGCCGATGCCCTGTGGTGAGGCGGCCGGCTTGGGAGGCGCTGCCGGCGGCTTCTTTCCCTTGGAAGGCGGCTTGGCGGACAGGGTCTTCGCTGCGGCCTTCCTGGCCTCCGCGCCCTCTTTCTCTTCCGCCTTGGGCTTGGGGGCATGCGGCCCCTCCTCACCCGCAGCCTCCACAGCTTCATGCGCCGGTCCGTTCGCCCCATCCGCGGCCACGGACCCGGCGCCATTGGCCTGAGGCGGTGTGACGGGGGGACTTGGCGGAGCCTCTGCAGCGGGCCCGGCGCCGCCCGTTGCCCCTTCGCCGGACGCACCTTCGCCTCCGGCAGGTGCACCTGCGGCGGAAGTCGCCCCGACTACGGGCAGCTTGTTTGGCTCACCGGCTTCTGGCTCGCCCGCTTCGCCCGCAGGCATTGCCCCTCTTGAAGCCGTCTCGGAGTCACCGGAGACCTGCGTCGTGTTGGCAGGCCGCGAGCTGCGATTCTGAGCTGCCGTCACTAGCAGGCGGCGCTCCTTCTTGAGCAGGGGCGCCAACTTCGCCCACCGAAGCCTCTGTCTCCGCCTCCCTCGCCGGGCGCTCGGGTGCTTCTGCTGCCTGTCGCTGGACCTCGCCGTTCGACGACGGCCCGCCGGAGCCGTCCGGCGGTGGCGGCGGCGCCATGTACGGCGCAGCATCGGCGGGCGTCACCGCGTACTCTTCGGCGCCGGGAGCCTCGGTAACGCCACCGGTCTCCGGCGCAGCCGTTGCCATTCGGGCAGCGGGAGCATGGCCCGCCAAAGTCGCGCCGGGCCGCAGCGGTCGCGAGTGCATGAGACGCGCCACGGCGGCGTTCCCTGCGGTGCGCTGCAGCAGACGGACGCTGTTGCGATCGAAGGGGCGATGGGGAGGGGGAAGGTGGGCGCGAGCAGACGCCGCGCTTACGTCGCGCGAGGTGTCGGACTGAGACGCAGACTCATCCGCCTGACGCTGACGCCTCAGGGCAGTGTCGACGGGAACCTGACTCTGCTCGGCCACGGCAGCAATCCCCCGCAAAGGTTGACCCGGCTGGCTCCTGGACCATCATGATCCCGGGCTATTGAACGTCGATTACCGGAAATTGATTTCGTATCGCTGAGGGAAGACCGGAGCGTGCCCGTCTCATCAGCGAACGCAGGTCGTGCCCATTAGTGCGCCTCCGGCGCTTCCGCCGCGGGCTCGGCGAGGTGCACGACGCTGTTGTACTCGTCGACGCGCCAGCGGTCATCGAGGCGGGAGAGGTGGCAGAGACAGGCATTCGAGAGCGACGTCCTGCCGCTGCCGAGTTCGCCGCCGGAGACGACGAACAGCATCGCGTTGATCAGGCTGCCGTGCGCCACGACGAGCAGCCGCTTCTCGGCGAACCGCGCTGCGAGAGCTTCGAGGACGGAGGAGGCGCGGTCGCGTAGCTCGGCGTGGCTTTCGAGGCCGGGGATGTTGCCGTCGGGCCAGCGCTCGGACGCCTGCTCCGCCGTCATGCCGGATGAGGCGCCGTAGTCGCGCTCTACCAACTCGGCCACCGGCTCGCAGACCTCGACGCCTGTCATCTCACGGATGATCGTCGCCGTTTGCAGCGCGCGAGACAGCGGACTCGTCACGATCGCGTCCCAAGGCCACTGACGGAGATACGCGCCGGTGAGCCTCGCCTGGTGCAGCCCCGTCTCGTTCAGCGAGAGGTCCTCTCGTCCCTGGCGGCGGCCGCTGCGGTTCCAGTCCGTCTCGCCGTGGCGGACGAGGCACATGACCGTGAGGCCCGAGGATGCGCCGTCCATGCCGCACAGTATAGGCGCCACATGAAGACGCCTCGCATCCGCGCTTGACGATCCCCCAGTCTGAGCCTAGTCTCAAGACCGAACTAGAACGAGAGGTGAGCCATGGTGTTTCTCAGCCCTGAAGGCAGCTCCAACGAAGAGCGCTACCCGCTGGCGCCGCGCCATTACGAGAAGGCCGAAGGCCTGAGGCTGGGCCTGCTGGGCAACAGCAAGCTCAACGCGGATGCGGTCCTCGTGGCGATCGGGGAGTTGCTGGCCCAGCGATATAACATCACGAACGTCACCCATCGTGAGAAGCCTAACTTCTCCAGGCCGGCTCCACAGGAGATCATCGAAGCGCTGGCGGCAGACTCCGATATCGTCCTCGCCGGGGTAGGCGACTGAGGGTCCTGCAGCGCGGCCAGTGTGGCCGACGGGACCATCTTTGAGAAGCGCGGCATTGCCGCCGCATCGATCATCACGACGCCATTCACGCGACCGGCCGATGCGATGGCCCAGCGCCAGGGCTTCCCGGGCATGCAATATGCGACGATGCAGCATCCCATCGGCAACCTGAAGCCAGAGCAAGTCAAAGACCGCGCTCTCCAAGTACTGCCTCAAGTACTTGAGATCCTGGGTCTGCCGCTGTAGACCCATCCCTGGAGGCAACCGATGACCCAGACCAGCAGTCGTGAAATGACCGAGGAAGACGCCCGGCGCGCCCGCGCCGCAATCGAGTACTGCTACGAGCAGGGCTGGACCGATGGCCTGCCCGTCGTCCCGGCTATCCCAGAGTTCCTCGAAGAGTTCCTCGCACAGATGCACCGCGACCCGGACGAGCCGCTACTGAGCGTCGACCATCTCAATCGCGTCTGCACCCTGCGTCATGCTGCCATCAACGCGATCATGGCCGGCTGCCGGCCCGAGTACCTGCCCGTCCTCGTCGCTGCCCTCGACGCATTCCAATCGATCGGCGCCGGCCTGGGGCTGCTGCAGAGTACGACGGGGCAGGCGCAGATCATCGTGGTCAACGGACCGGTGCGAGACCGGCTCGGATTCAACAGCAAGGAGAACATCTTCGGCCCCGGCGACCGCGCCAACGCCACCGTCGGCCGGGCGCTGCGTCTCATCATTCTCAATGCACTCGGCGTCCGGCCGCACGAGTTCGATCAGAGCACGCAAGGCACGCCCGCCAAATACAGCTGCTGCATCGCGGAGAACGAGGAAGACAGCCCGTGGGAGCCGCTGCACGTCGAGCGCGGCTATTCGGCCGAGACCAGCACCGCGTCCATCCAGATGGTGCGCAGCGACCTGCACGTCGAGCACCGCAGCACCCAGGTGCCGGAGGAGATCCTGCTCACGATCGCGGACTCCATGTCCTACGCTGGCGGCATCTACGAGGCGCCGCCCTTCAACCGCACGTGCGGATCGGTCGTCGTCATGGGGCCGGAGCACGCCAACATCATCGCGGCGCGAGGCTGGTCCAAGCAGGACGTGAAGCAGTTCCTCTGGGAGCACTTCGGCAAGACGAAGGCGCAGCTGCGCACCTACGGCAAGATCATCGGCCTCGAGGACGAGCCAGAAGACGCCTGGATCCCGAACAGCACAGGGCCGGACATGATCACACTGGTGGTCTCCGGCGCGGCGAACGCGGGCGTCACAACCGTCTTCTCGAACTTCTCGAACCGCAGCGGCACCGCGCCCATCGAAGAGCCTGCGTAGGGGGATTGGCATCCCGCGCGGAGCCGCGCGAAGCACAATCAAAGAACAAACCTATTTCCGGACCGGCCGATGGGAGGCGCCCCGTCCTTCCCGAGACCGCAGAGAACGCAGCTCCAGTTTCACCCTCGACATGGCGATATATCTCTTACGTGATATGTCGAACCAGCCGCCGTACCCCAGCTATCCTGACATCCCGGTCGGCGATCAGCCAGGCAGCACGCCGTGGCCTCTGGCAGTATTGGCCGCCCTCCTGATCGCCGGGACGGTCGCATTGACTGCTCTGGCCACGACCCAGGCTCAGGTCGGCTCCTATCACGTCCACGTCTACGCCGCCCTGGACCAGTGCATCTTCAAGGATACCGACGCCTGCGTTGCCGTAGACGAAGACGCTGCCGCAACCTACACGAATCCGAACGCCTGCGATGAAACCGCAGCGCCATCGACAGCCGTGACTCCTATGCCCAGGCCGAACATCTGCCTCGTGCCGGTCGGCGGGCTGGACGTCGAGACCATCAACAGCCTCGTAACGTTCATCCACGAGGCCACCGGCCTGCAGGCTCACGTCCTGCCGCCTATTGCGATGCCATCGACGGCCTACGACGCCACTCGCGATCAGTTCGGCACCTTCGAAATCACGGATGCTGCCTTCAACACGTACGCCGACAACGGCTTCGTCCCCGGCACGTTGCTCATCGCCGTCACGCCGGCGGACATCTACCTACCTACGTGGCCCCAATGGCGCTTCGTCTTTGGTCAGACCGGGGATTACCCATGGGGCATGACCGTCGGCGTGATCTCGACGTACGAGATGGCGTCTTTCTTCCCCGGCTGGTCGATCAAGCTACCCTTCGGCATCGAGACGGAGTCCGATCCGAGAGACACGATGCGGGAGCGAGCCGGCAAGCTGCTGCTGAAGTACGTCGGGCTCCACTACCTGCACATGGCACCGAGTAGCGACCCGCACAGCGTGCTTTACAACAACATCCTCAGCGTCCGCGACATTGACCGCATGAGTGACAGACTGCCCCAGGGCACGCCTATACCGCTCTACCCAGACCCTCGGTAGACGCCCGCACCGGCTGTCGCAGGGACGTAGCAATCCTGGGCGCCCTTCAACGAAGACCACGAGCCCCGAGCTGCGCGGAGGTAGGGACGCAGCTTTAGCTCCGTCCCAGACGGTCCGTCTTCAGAACCGGGCCGTTGCCACTCGCACCGTCGTTCGCGAGGAGCCAGATTCCTCGCTCCGCTCGGAATGACAAATGCAACGACGTGGTTCTACCGTAAACCAGCGTGGCGCATGACGATGCGGATGTCGTCGTAGGAGGCGGCGCCGCCCAGTGCGTCGAACACGGGTCGCAGGAAGGTGCCGCCAGTCTGGCGCGCGATCATTTCGATGCGGCGGTACTCGTTCTCGTTCACCCAGGTATCGATCTTGTCCGGCTTGCGGGCCGCGACGTAGTCCTCGAGGTAGCCCACGACGGTGCTGCGCGTGCGGCCCGTCGATGCTTCGACCTCATCCAGGGAGCAGCCGCGGTCGAACATGGCGAAGGCCCGGTTGCGCGCGCTACCGGGATCGGACGACGGAGCCGGTCGCGGCGCAGGAGCACGACGTGGCGCCGCGACGTCCATCGCGACGCTGTTCTGGCGGCAGTAGGCGATGATCGCGTTGACGAAGGCCTCGCCGAAGTCGGCCACCTTCTGCTCGCCGACACCGCGGATCTCGCGGAAGCTGGTCAGGCGAGAGGGCCGCACGCGGGCCAGCTCTCGCAGAGTGACGTCGCTGAACACGGTGAAGGCGGGCAGGCCGAGGTCGGACGCAGCCGCTTTGCGCAGCTCGCGCAGCCGCTCGAACAGCCCTCGGTCGACGCCCTCCCAGGCGTTCTCGGACGGCGCGGATTGCAGGGCCGTCTTCGCCAGACGCAGCCGGACCTGCAACGATCCGTCCAGCACCTCACGAGAGGCGGGCGTCAGGGTCAGCACCGGCCGGTCGCCCTCCGTGCGCGCCAGCAGATCGTTCGCCACCATCTGGCGCACGACATCCTGCAACACGTCTCGCGAGACGGAGCGCAGCGCACCGTGGACCGGCAGCTTATCGTGGCCGTAGCGCTGGATCCGCTCGTTTCGCGAGCCTGCCAGCACGTCGACGACGTACGCGGCGCCGAAGCCCTCGCGCAGCGCCTTGACGCAGGCGATGACGCCACGCGCGATCTCGGTCGCGTCCTCAGCTGAAGAGGGCTCTTCGGTGCAGACGTCACAGGCGCCGCAGTTCTCGGCTTCGTAGGGCTGGCCGAAGTACTCGGAGAGCTGCTTGTGACGGCACTCGGAGGAGCTGCAGTAGCGTTGCATCTGGCGCAGCTGCTCCAGCGCCGCCGCGACAACCTCCTCTGAGGACTCGGACTCAGACGAAGCGCGCTCGACGATGAACTGCCAGCGCCGCAGGTCGGCGGCGGAGTAGAGCAGCACGCACTCCGCTTCCAGGCCATCGCGGCCGGCGCGCCCCGTCTCCTGCTGGTAGTGCTCGATCGACTTCGGCATCGCCGCGTGGACGACGCAGCGCACGTTGCTGCGGTCGATGCCCATGCCGAAGGCGACCGTCGCGACCACGACGTCGATCCGCTCGGCGCTGAACGCCTCCTGGGTACGGGCCCGCTCGCGCGCGTCGAGGCCGGCATGGTAAGCCGCCGCCTTGACGCCGCCGGCCTGCAGGCCCTCCGCCAGCTGCTCCGCCTCCTTGCGGCTAATGCAGTAGACGATCACAGCCTCGTCGCGATGCTGGCGCACGATGCCGAGCAGCTGCTCGCGCAGGTCGGTGCGCGGCAGGACACGATAGGTGAGGTTGGGCCGGTCGAAGCGACCGATGAGGAGCTTCGGCTTCTGCAGGCCGAGATGCTTGATGATGTCCTGCTGCACGAGCGGCGTGGCCGTCGCCGTGTAGGCGTGGACGCTGGCGTCCGGAAACATCTTCTTGAGCACGGCCAGCTTGCGATACTCGGGGCGGAAGTCGTGGCCCCACTGGCTGATACAGTGCGCCTCGTCGATGGCGAAGGAGCGCACGCCGAGGCGCTGTACGAGGCCAAGGAACGACTGCGTCAGGAGCCGCTCCGGCGCCACGAACAGCAACCGGTACTCGCCCGCCGCCAGCTTGCCCATGATCTGGCGCCGCTCGTCGTCCGGCAGGCCGCTGTGCAGCGCCGCGGCCGGGTAGCCCGCGGCCCGCAGCGCGTCGACCTGGTCCTTCATCAGCGAAATGAGCGGCGAGACTACGATGTCGATGCGATCGGCAACGATCGGCGGCACCTGGTAGCACAACGACTTGCCGCCACCCGTCGGCAGCACGACCAGGGAATCGCGATGGCTCAGGGAGCACTCGATTGCCTCGCGTTGCAAGTCACGCAGCTGGTCGTAGCCCCAGTACTTGCGAACTACCTCGGCGATGGTGTCGTCTTGCGTCGTGCGCTTCGGAGCAGGCGGGGGGTAAATGCTCACGGAGCTAACTATAGCGGCTCCACGCACATCTGTGCTAGTGCTTCGGCCCGCCTTTTTTCGCATCGCCTTCCGTATTCGATCCCCTCTCCGAACTCGGAGAGGGGTGGCGGGGCCGATAGGTCGGCCGGCGCTTCGGCCCAGCCGGGGTGAGGTCGTCTCGCCTCTGCCACACCGGAGTGTAGCCCCGCCCCAGATTGCCGCGCCTCGCTGCCGCGATGGCTCGCAATGACAACTCTGAGGCAACTCGAACTGAACGCCGACAGCTCAAAGCTGAAGGCTAATCGCTGGACTGCTCGGACGCATGTAACAGACTATTCATGCCCGGGTAACCAACACGAAACCCGGCAGGCCTATCCTATCCTTGGCGGTTCAAAGTCTTGAGACCCACGTCGACATGAGAACTGGGGCGTTCCATGCTGTTCAATACGTACGAGACCGAAGGCTGGTTTGACGAGCTCTTTGAGGACCGGGGCAGGCCGCGCAGCGAAGCCGCGATCCTGCTGCAGACCATAGATTCACTGCCGGAGGGCGAGTTCGGCCGGCTGCAGGAGTCGGCGAACGCGGCGCTGGTCAACCTCGGCATTACGTTCAACGTCTACAGCGACGGCGCCGGCGTCGAGCGCGTCCTGCCCTTCGACATAGTGCCGCGCGTCGTGCGCGCCGAGGACTGGGACCGCATCGAGCGCGGCCTCGTGCAGCGCATCCAGGCCCTCAACCTCTTCCTCGACGACGTGTATCACCAGGGGCGGATCCTGCGCGACGGCGTCGTGCCGGAGGAGCTCGTGCGCGGCGCGCCGTCGTACCGTGCTGCCTGCGTCGATCTCGACCCGCCGGCCGGCATCTGGTGCCACATCACCGGCACCGACCTCGTGCGCGACGGCAACGGCGAGTTCTACGTCCTGGAGGACAACCTGCGTTGCCCCTCCGGCGTCTCCTACGTGCTGGAGAACCGCCGCCTCATGAAGCGCACCTTCCCGGACCTGTTCCACACCTCGCTCGTGCGGCCGGTGGACGACTACCCGAGCAAGCTCCTTGAGGTGCTGACCTGCATCGCGCCCAAGCACAAGGACCAGCATCCCCACGCGGCCGTCCTGACGCCCGGCTCCTACAACTCGGCCTACTTCGAGCACTCCTACCTGGCGCAGCAGATGGGCATCGAGCTCGTAGAGGGCGGGGACCTGCAGGTCATCGACGACGCGGTCTACATGCGCACGACGCGCGGCCCGCAGCGCGTCGACGTCCTCTACCGCCGCATCGACGACGACTTTCTCGACCCGGAGGTCTTCCGCAAAGACTCGATGCTCGGCGTGCCCGGCCTGATGCGCGCCTATCAGCACGGCAACGTGGCGCTGGCCAACGCTCCCGGCACCGGCATCGCCGACGACAAGGTGATCTACGCCTTCGTGCCCGAGATCATCCGCTACTACCTGGGCGAGGACGCCATCCTGCCCAACGTGCCGACCTACCTCTGCTGGCGGGAGAAGGACCTCGCCTACGTGCTGGAGCACATGGCGGAGCTCGTGATCAAGCCGGCCAACGAGTCCGGCGGCTACGGCCTGCTGGTCGGGCCGCAGGCGAGCAAGGCGGAGCTCGAGGAGTTTGCGCGGCGCGTCAAGGACAACCCGCGCAACTACATCGCCCAGCCGACCCTCGCGCTCTCCCGCGCGCCAGTGATCGTCGACGACCACTTCGAGGGCCGCCACGTCGACCTGCGCCCCTATATCCTCTACGGCAAGGACATCTACGTCCTGCCGGGAGGGTTGACCCGCGTCGCGCTGAAGAAGGGATCGCTCGTCGTGAACTCGTCGCAAGGCGGCGGCAGCAAAGACACCTGGGTGCTGGCCGGCGGGACCAAGCCGTGCTAAGCCGCGTTGCGGACTCGCTGTACTGGATGGCGCGATATATCGAGCGTGCCGAAAACACGGCGCGCTTCATCGACGTCAACCTGCAGCTGAGTCTCGACGCGCCGCGCGCCTTCTCGGAGCAGTGGGAGCCGCTCGTCGCCATTACGGGCGAGCTCGAATCGTTCCTCAACCGCTACGAGGTGCCCACGCGCGACAACGTGCTGCAGTTCCTTACGCTCGACAAGGAAAACCCCAGCTCGATCGTGTCTTGTCTGACCAACGCGCGCGAGAACGCACGCTCCATGCGCGAGATCATCTCGTCGGAAACGTGGGAGCAGGTCAACCGCTTCTACCTGCTCGTCAGCAACCGCGCTGCCGCCCGCCGCGCCTTCGGCGACTCGGCACAGTTCTACAGCGACGTGCGCGTGCTCAGCCAGCTGATTAGCGGCGTGGCCAACAACACGATGTCCCACGGCGAGTCCTGGCATTTCATGGAGATGGGCCGCTTCCTGGAACGCGCCGACAACACCTCGCGTTTACTGGACATGAAGTACTTCTTGCTGCTGCCTTCGGTCGAAGACGTGGGCGGCGCCGTGGACGAGCTGCAGTGGTCGGTGCTACTCAACTCGGCTTCGGCGTTGGAGATGTACCGCAAGAAGTACGGCCAGATCGAACCAGAGAACGTCATCGACTTCCTGCTTGTGGACCAGGAGTTCCCGCGCGCCATCCTCTTTTGCTTGCTCAACGCCGAGGAGTCGCTGCACTCCATCTCCGGCAGCAGGGTCGGCGGCTACGCCAACCAGGCGGAGCGGCGGTTGGGGCAGCTGCGCTCGGAGCTCGCCTACGCGCAAGTGTATGAGATCATTGCGCGAGGCCTGCACGAGTTTTTGGACGGACTGCAGGGCAAGTTGAACACGGTTGGGGAAGCCATCGCCGGCACCTTCTTCGGGGTGGAGGCGGAGCAGAATCAGAGCATGAGTCTCGGAGGATTGAACGCGTGACCTTCTGCCTGGGGATCAAGGTAAGCGAGGGGCTGGTAGGCATTGCCGATACGAGAGTGATCTCCGGCAACGAGAATATCTCGGCGCGCAAGATCGCCGTCTACGAACACCACGGGCGCAGCTTCTTCCTGATGACGTCAGGCCTGCGCTCCGTACGCGATAAGGCCGTCGCCTACTTCAGCGAGGTGCTGGAGAGCACAGCCGAGCCCACGGACCGCATGTTCAAGGTCGTCAACAGCTTCGCGGCCCAGATCCGCCGCGTCGCCAAGGAGGACAAGGAAGCGCTGGAGGACAGCGGCCTGCAGTTCAACATCTTTGGCCTCATGGGCGGTCAGATGGCGAACGACCCCGAGCCCCGCTTGTACCTGATCTACCCGCAGGCCAACTGGGTCGAAGTCGGGCATAGCACCCCGTACCACATCCTCGGCGCCGGCGGCTACGGCAAGCCGGTACTGGACCGCACCCTGAAGTACGACGACTCGCTGCGCTTTGCCCTCAAGGTCGGCTGCCTGGCCTTCGACTCGACGCGGATCAGCGCCGCGGACGTCGACTTCCCCATCGATGTCGTCCTCTACTTCCGCGACACGGGGCAGTTGATCCAGCACCGCTTCGAAAAAGAGGACCTCGTCGAAATCTCCGAAGGGTGGCAGGAGCGCCTGCGCAACTCGGTCGCCAACCTGCCTTCGACCTGGCTAGACCGCTTCTTCGCCGAAGTCGATGTCGAACGCGAGGCCGGCGCCGATCTGGCTGGCTCTGTAACGCCCAGCGCGTTGCTGCTCGACTGATGGCGATGCGCTTCGAAATCAGCCACGAGACCCGCTACGCCTACAGCGCCAAGGTCTTTCTGGAACCACACCTCCTACGCCTCAAACCGCGCTCCGACGCCGGCCAGCGCCTGCTCGACTACAAGGTGCAGGTCAGCCCGTCGCCGGCAGGCATGGGCAAGAACCTCGACCTCGACGGCAACGAAGTCTGCGCCGTCTGGTTCCACGGCGAGACCATGCAGCTCGACATCAAGACGAAGAGCGTGGTCGAAACCGTGCGCAGCAACCCGTTCGATTACATCTGGATGGGCAACCACGAGCTGCCAATGGTTTATGCCCCCGAGCTGGCCGGGCCTCTGCAGATTTTCCAGGCCTGCGAGCCCGACCCCGCCGTCCGGAGCTTTGCCGAAGAGGTCGCGCGCAGCGTCGATGACGACGCGCAGCGCTACATCCTCGCCTTAACCGCCGCCGTACATACCCGCTGCACCCAGATCTATCGCGAGCACGGCGAGCCTTTGGCGGCGGCCGACACGCTGCGGCGCGGCGCCGGCTCCTGCCGCGACCTCACCATCCTGTTCATCGAAGCGGCGCGCGCCATGAACTTTGCCGCCCGCTTCGTCAGCGGCTACTACGCGCCGCCGCAGGGCGAGGAGCACGAGCTGCACGCCTGGGCGGAGGTCTACGTGCCAGGCGGCGGCTGGCGCGGCTTCGACCCGTCTATCGGCCTGGCTGTGTCCGACCGCCACGTCGCGCTGGCAGGCAGCGCCGCCGCCAGAGAGTCGGCGCCGGTCAGCGGCAGCTATCGCGGCGAGGTCAGGGCCGAGCTGCAAACGGACGTCACGATCCGCGAGCTGGCGTAGCCCTTCGGCGGCTGCAACCCCTCACCCCAACCCTCTCCCAGTGGGAGAAGGTTGCTCGGCAGGCCTTCGACCTGCCGCCGGACGGTCCCCTGGATGGCTCACCCTTCCAGGATGCCCCGGGCAGCATGCCGCCATGCCAGTGGCCTAGCCGAGTTCCTCCGAGAGGACGCGCTTCGCTTCGATGAGAGTCTGGAGCGCCTGCGCTGGCGGCGTGCCGGGCGCTGCGCCCAGGCTGATGTGCGTCACGCCGATGGCTGCCTGCGCCTTTCCGGCCTCGACCCAGGCCGACGGGCCCTCCGGCGTCGCAACGACGCGGCCCTGCAGCTTCAAGTCGGCCGGGTTGCGCCCTTCCTGCTCCAGCATGGGCCGCAGACGCGTCATCGCCTCCGCCGTGTCGCCGGTGGGCAACCAGCCGTCGGCCAGACGGGCAACGCGGCGCAGCAGCCGGTCGTCGGTGCCACTGCCGATCCAGACCGGGATGTCCAGCGGCGGGCGATTGAGACCAAGACCGTTGATCTTCTGGTACTTGCCCTCGAAGGTCACGACAGGGTCGGCCCAGAACTTGCGCATGAGCTCGATCTGCTCCTCCGAGCGCCGGCCGCGGTTCGTGAACGTCTGGCCCAGGGCTTCGTACTCGTCCGGATTCCAGCTGATGCCGATGCCCATCTCGTAGCGGCCGCCGCTGACGTAGCTCAGCTCCGCGGCCTGCTTGGCGGCGAGAGCCGTGGGATACAGCGGCAAGATCAGGATCGTGTTCATGAAGTGGATGTTCTGGGTCACGCCGGCCAGATAGGCGAAAAGCACGAAAGGATCGTGGAAGGGGCCGACGTAGGTCATGGTCGGGCGCTCCGGGTAACGGTCCGCCACGGCGCCAAGCACATGGCCCGGCAGGCCGACGTAATCGAAGCCGGCGCCGTCCAGCGCCTGAACCTGGTCGCGGACCGGGGTAATCTCGGGCGGCTCCGTGATCGACAGGCCGGTACCGTATTTCATGGGTGCATCTCCTTGGCTGTATACGGGGCGGTAGCACGCGCGCCGGCTGCCCGCCGGCCACACTGCCGCTCAGCATACCCGAAAGCAGGAAGCAAGCAAGCGCTGGACAGTCTCAAGCGCCTCGATCAGCCGGACGTCAGGTAACGATAGGCCTCGCGCGCCAGCATCACCGCCTCGTCGACGGCGATGACCCAGACCTCGATTGCGGAGTCGGCGGCGCTGATCCGCGCGTCGACGCCGGCCGTCGCCTGGTTCGCGGTATCGTCCAGGCGCGCGCCCAGCCACTCGAAGCCGCCGACGACGCGAGCGCGGATCGGCGCCGCGTTCTCGCCGACGCCGCCCCCGAAGACGATGGCGTCGGCGCCGCCCAGCGCCGCCGTATAGGCCCCGATGTACTTGCGGATGCGGTAGACGAACATCTCCAGCGCCAGCCGCGCCCGGTCGTCGCCCTGCGATTCCGCCTGCAGGAGCTGGCGCATGTCGCGCAGGCCGGACACACCCAGCAGCCCGGAGCGCTGGTTGAGCCACTCTTCGACCGTCGCCGGGTCCGCGTGCTCTTCGCGCGCCAGGTAGGCAATCAGAGATGGGTCGACGTCGCCGGAGCGCGTCTCCATCATCAGCCCTTCGAGCGGCGTCAGACCCATTGAGGTGTCGACCACCTTCCCGTCCTCGATGGCGGCAGCGGAGCAGCCGGAGCCGAGCTGCAACGTGATCAGCCGCCGTCCCGCGCCGCCCAGCGCCGCGTAGCGCTCCATCATGTAGCGGTGCGCCAGGCCGTGGAAGCCGTAGCGCTGAATCTGGTGCCGTTCGGCCAGCTCCCGCTCGATGGGGTAGGTGGCGGCGCGCGGCGGCATCGAAGCGTGGAAGCCCGTGTCGAAGACGGCGACCATGGGGACGCCGGGCAGCTCGTCGCCGACCGCGTCGATCGCCGCCAGCGCCGCCGGGTTGTGCAGCGGGGCCAGCGCCGTCGCCGCGTCGATCTGCGCCCGCGTCGTCGCGTCGATACGGACCGGCCCGCGCAGGGCGGCGCCGCCGTGCACGACACGGTGCGCCACGGCGTCGATCATGGCGACCTGCAAGGCGCGCGCGACGGCTTCCGCCGCCGCCTCGGCGTGGCCCTGCCCCTCGTGGCCGATGCCCGCGAAGTTACCCTCGGTGAGGATGCGCTTCGCTGCCACCGGCGTCGATCTCGATCAGGCTGAACTTCAAGGATGAGCTGCCGCTGTTGACCGCCAGGATCTTCATGACGCGAGCATAGCCTCTCGTGGCTCTCCTCGCACCGCAATGCCGACGCGGGGAGAGCCACCGGGTTACTTCACGACATTCCCTTGCGGCGAGATCGCGTACCAGAGCCCGCCGAGGCTATTTAGCCCTTCGCCGGTCGCCTGGCCTGGCTTCGTGTCACCAGTCCATCGATAGAGCGGCCAGCCGTTGTAGGTGACCTGCTCGCTCCCGTCCGCCCGCTTCACAGTGCCGAGCAGGCTCGACTGGACGTTCGAACCCCCGGTCGGAGCCGACTGGCCCGGCGGCAGCACGACGGGCGGCCATGCCACGGCACAGTTGCCAGTACAGGTCGGCGCCGACTGCTTGTCCGGCTGGAAGACGTACAGGGTGAAGCCCTTGTCATTGACCAGGACGGTGCCAAGCTGGCCGACCTGGGTGGCGCCAACTTCCGCGCCAGAGCTCGGCGTAGTTGCCTCCGTAGGCGTGACCGAGGCCTGACTGCTGGAACTCGTCGCCGTAGGCGGAGGCGTCGCGGTCGCTGAGCTCTGGCTCCCGCCGCAAGCCAGAAGGAAGACGGGCACGGCGATGACGAAAAGCCAGCTTAATGACCTGGAACGCCACCTGACCCCGGTCGGCATACCTTGTGCACGTCGTAGCCATACTTCGAACTTGTTGCGCGCTCTCATGCTCACCTCCATGCTTTCTATCCGCACGGCAGAGAACTCCGCGCGCTCTGCTGTGCATCGCTGCGAAAGGTCCTGCGGTGAAGGAGATGTCGGTGGACGGCTGGGCGGCAATACTGAACCGGCGATCTTCGTCGACGCGCTCCGGTTGAGGGGTCGACTCGTCGCACTACTGTGCCGGCGTCCCGCAGAGGAACCTAACTCGACCATAACTCGGGAACTGGGTTGGACGCAAAGCTGGTGCCCTTGAAGAGAGGAATCCCCACGCCTCGAAGCACGCTTTCGACTATGCTACGTGCGATATGGCAAACGAATCGTTCCACGAATTCGAGCGCGAGGGCTGGAGCACGCACAGCGTCGTCGAGGCTTACGCCGAAGGCTTCGGCCACCTCACCGTCAACGTCATCCCATCGATGCTCGATGCCGTCGCCGCCGGCCCCGGCGTGCACCTGCTGGACGTGGCGACCGGGCCCGGCTACGTCGCCGCAGAGGCCGCCAGGCGTGGCGCCGAGGTCATCGGCGTCGATTTCGCGCCCGGCATGGTCGATGAGGCAAAACGGCGCTTCCCGGACGTCGACTTCCGGGTCGACGACGCGCTGGCGCTGAGCTTCCATACCGAGAGCTTCGAGGCCGTCACGGCCAACTTCGGCCTGCTGCACTACGCAGACCCCGACCAGGCGTTGCATGAGACGTACCGCGTGCTGCGCTCCGGCGGCCGCGCTGCCGCGACCGTGTGGGCCGCGCCGCATACGGCCGTGGGATTTGGCATCATGCTCGACGCGATGGAGATGCGCGGCCAGATCAACGTGCCGCTGCCGCCCGGGCCCGGCTTCTTCCGTTTCAGCGACCACGGCGCCTTCCACGAGGCAATGGTCGAGGCCGGCTTCATCGACGTGCGCGTCACCGAGTTTCCCCAGACCTGGCACCTGGCCTCCAACGAAGCGCTAATCGCCGCATACGAGGACGGCACCGTGCGCACTGGCGCGCTGCTGCGTCACCAGCCGCCGGACCACGTGCAGGCGGTGCACGACGCCATCCGCGAAGGCGCGGCGCCCTACCGCCGCCCCGACGGCTCCCTCGACCTGCCGATGCCCTGTGTCCTGGCGGTGGGCACGAAGCCCTAGGCGACTGCGACGATGAGCGTGCCGGAACCGCCGCGCATTGTTCGACTGACCGTTGACTATCAGGCGGTCGAAATCGAAGCGTCACCGGACCAGATGCTGATCGACTTCCTCAACCGCAAACTCAACCTGACGCAGACCGGGACGAGCTGCCGCCACGGCACCTGCGGCGTCTGCTGCGTGCGTGTCGACAGGAAGCTGACCTTCTCTTGCGTGACGCCGGTGCGCGACGTCGAAGGCCACGAGGTGGTCACGTGCGAAGCGCCGGGCATGACCGGCTCGCAGATCCTTTTCGGCGCCTGGGATTAGCTAGCGGCGGTAGCGGGCGCCGCGACGGCCCGGCTTGTAGCTGACCTGTCGCTCCCCTGACCGGCTGCCCTCCGAGAACGGCACCTTGCCATCGCGGCCGGCCACAGCGGCGAGCTCGGTAAGCGCATCCGTGTCCGACGCCAAAGCGCGCCGGTACTCGACGACCTGGTCGCGCAGCATCGCCGCCTTCTCGAACTCGAGCTCCTTGGCTGCCTTTTTCATCTGCTTCTCGAGCTCGATGACCATGCGCGCGAGCTCTTCCTTGGGCATGCTGCCTTCGGTGTTGTAGGTGGCCTGCTCTTCGGCGACCTTGCGCACGTGGTCGGTTATGTCACGTATTGCCTTCTGGATACCGACCGGAGAGATGCCATGCTCCTCGTTGTAGGCGATCTGGATGGCGCGGCGGCGCTCCGTCTCGTCGAGGGCGTAGCGCATCGAGTCGGTGATCGTGTCGGCGTACATGATGACGTGGCCGTTGACGTGGCGCGCGGCCCGGCCAATCGTCTGCACCAGCGAGCCGCCCGACCGCAGATAGCCCTCCTTGTCGGCGTCGAGAATGGCGACAAGGCTCACCTCCGGCAGGTCGAGACCCTCCCGCAGCAGGTTGATGCCGACGACTACGTCGTGCACGCCGAGCCGCAAATCTCGCAGGATCTCGACCCGCTCCATCGTGTCGATCTCGGAATGCAGGTAGTGGGTGTGGACGCCCATCTCCTGCAGGTAGTCCGCCAGATCCTCGGCCATCTTCTTCGTGAGGGTCGTAACCAGCACTCGCTCTTTGCGCTCCGTGCGCTCCTTCACCGCCTCGAGCAGGTCGTCGATCTGGCCCTTCGTCGGCTTCACCTCGATCGACGGATCGATGAGGCCGGTTGGGCGGATGATCTGCTCCACGACGTTCTGGCTGTGGTCGCGCTCGTAGGGTCCCGGCGTCGCCGAGACGTAGACTGCGCGGTCGATGTGGTCTTCGAACTCTTCGAAGTTCAACGGCCGGTTGTCGAGCGCCGATGGCAGGCGGAAGCCGAAATCGACCAGCGTCTGCTTGCGCGCGACGTCGCCGAAGTACATGCCGCGCACCTGCGGGATGGCGATGTGCGACTCGTCGATGAACAGCAGCCATTCGTCAGGCAGGTAATCGAGCAGCGTCCAGGGCGTGGAACCGGCGCCGCGCCGCGCCAGGTGGCGGGAGTAGTTCTCGATGCCGGAGCAGTATCCGGCCTCGCGCAGGCTCTCGATGTCGTAGCGGGTGCGCTCCTCGAGTCGCGCCGCCTCGAGGATGCGTCCTGCCTCCCGCAGCTCGACGAGGCGCTCCTCCAGCTCGGCCTCGATGTCGTTGATGGCCTGCTCGAGCTTGTCCTTGGAGGTGACGAAGTGCTTGGCCGGGTAGATGTCGATGCTGTCGCGCTCGGCCAGCAGCTCGCCGGTCAGCGGGTCGATCTCCATGATGCGCTCGACCTCGTCGCCGAAGAAGTCGATGCGCAGGGCGAGTTCTTCATACGCGGGCAGCAACGTCAGGCTATCGCCGCGCAGGCGGAACTTGCCGCGCACCAGGTTGCTGTCGTTGCGCTCGTACTGCATGTCGACCAGGCGGCGCATGATGCGGGCGCGCGGCACCGCCTCGCCCTTCTGGAAGTGCAGCACGAAGCTCTGGTACTCCTCCGGCTCGCCCAGACCGTAGATGCAGGAGACAGACGCGACGATAATGACGTCCTTGCGCTCGAACAGCGCGCGCGTGGCGGCGTGGCGCAGCTTGTCGATCTCGTCGTTGATGTCGGCGTCCTTGGCGATGTAGGTGTCGGTGCGCGGGATGTAGGCCTCGGGCTGGTAGTAGTCGTAATACGAGACGAAGTACTCGACGGCGTTGTGCGGGAAGAACTCCTTGAACTCGGAGCACAGCTGCGCCGCCAGGGTTCGGTTAGGTGCCAGCACCAGTGTCGGCCGCTGCCAGCGCTCGATGATCTTTGCCATCGTGAACGTCTTGCCGGAGCCCGTGACGCCGAGCAGCGTCTGGCGGCACAACCCGTCGTCGAGGCCGCGCACCAGCGCATCGATCGCCTCCGGCTGGTCGCCGGTAGGCTGGAAGTCGGAAACAACCTGAAACTCGGTCATCGGTCCGTCCATTATCCCACGCGAGCACGACCCTGTGCTGCTGACAAATACTGTCACAGAGATAAGGCGCCTACTCACTTTGAACATTGACGGCCTGATCTGGCTTTGCTAGTATCTCGGGCAGGAAAGGAGGTGATGCGGATGGACCATCAACGTTGCAAGGCTGATCGCCTGGCCATCCGCCTACTGACTATGCATCGAGGTGTCTCGGCCTAGTTACTAGGCGATGCTGGGCTTTCAGCCTGGCAACTGACCGCGTTTAGCGGATAGACAGACAGCCCCGGCACAAGTGCCGGGGCTGTCGCTTTATAATCGATAGGCATCCAGGAGGGAACGGTTGGCAGAATCCAGCTTCGAGCGCTTCCGGCGCCAGATGGACTCGATGCAGTTCGAGACCCTGCCGCTCTTCTCCAAGCCCTACTTTTCCTGGAACCTCACCACCGACTACGTCGGTCGCCGCTTCGTCTACCGCCCCGAGACCGAGTCGACCATGGACGACGCGCGCCGCATGCTGGAGCGCTTTCGCCTCACTTCCGGCGCCATCGTCATGGCCGAGATGCAGACCGCCGGCCGGGGCCGAGCAGGGCGCGCGTGGGTGTCAGCGCCGGACGTCAACCTGCAGTTCACCCTCGTCCTGCTGCCCGACCAGCCCGCCGACCAGCGCCACCTCTTTTACGTCACCCCTCTCGCCATCGCACTGGCGGCAGAGGAGATGGGCGCAAGCCGCGGCGCCGAGCTGCACGCTGGCCTCAAGTGGCCCAACGATGTGCAGATCGACGGCAAGAAGGTGGCCGGAGTGCTGATCGAGCTGACGGAGAACGCCGAAGGACGCCCCGTTTCCCTGGTCGGCGTCGGCATCAACGTCAACCTCGACATCCGAGCCTATCCCGAGATTGTCGACATCGCCACCAGCCTGCGCCATGTCGTCGGCGCCGAGGTACCGCGCGAGCCGCTGCTCGCCTCCTTCTGCAACCACTTCGAGCGACTCTACGAGCAGGCGCTGTCCGGCAGCCTGGCGCCCTTTCAGGCCTGGCGCGACCGCCTCGTGACGCTGGGCCGCGAGGTCACCGCTACCGAGGGCACCACGCGCATCACGGGTGTCGCAGTCGACGTGGATCCGGACGGAGCGCTGATCATCGAGCAGGCTGGCGGCCGGCGCGTGCGCGTCGACGCCGGCGACGTCACGCTTCGGACGTAACGGGCGCGTACGCGGCAATCGCCTCGGCCAACCGCCGCACGTTCGTCATCGAACGGGTGAAGACACGCCGCAGATGGCGCTTCACGGCGAGCTGAAACGCCAGCTCGCCCAGCAGCCAGAAGGGCGGTTTGAACTCCTCCCACCAGCGGAAAACGGTGCCGCCCTCCGTGCGCACGAGCTCGAAGGCGCCACTACCGCTGAACTGGCCGCGATGCACCACCGTGTAGCGATAGGGCGGCTGCCAAGTGTCGACCTCCATGACGTCCTTCACGACCGGCAGGTGAAACAGGTCGCTCGTCACCTCAATGACGGCGCCAGCGCCGGACCGCGTCTCGCTGACGACCTCGAGCCGGTGCACGTCGACCATCCACACCTTCTGCGCCTCGAAGTCGGCCAGGATCGGCCATATCTGCTCGGGCGTCGCGCGGATGAACATCTTTAGATCGAGGCGCGCCATCAGGCCGAGTCTCCGCCCTGCGCCGCCGGCAGCAGCTTTACCGAAGACGGGTCGCGCTTCACCCACACGTGCAGGCCCTCGACGCGCGTGACAACGATATCCGCGTTCTCCTCCAGTGGCGGGTCGTCCGCTGTCGCCTCCCAGAGCTCGCCCCGCACGCGCACGATGCCGTCCGGCTCAAGGGAGGTACGGGCTCTCCCCTTCGCCCCGATCATCCAGGCCGGGCCGCTTGTCTTTGACATGCGCCGCACCCGCAGCAACGCCGTCGCGAGCAGCAGGGCGAGGACGCCCGCGACGATGGCGAGGCCGAAGACGAGCCAGCGCGAAACCTCGTAGCCGGCCTGGCTGCTGCTCGTCAGAAATAGACCGCCGAAGGACAGCGAAACGATGCCGGCGAAGCCCAGCAGGCCGAAGCTGCCGATGAAGACCTCCGCCAGCAGCAGGGCAAGGCCCAGCGCCACCAGCGCCACGCCGACCCAGTTCGTGGGCAGCGCGGCGAGCGAGAAGTACGCCAGGATCAACATGATCGCACCGAAGACGCCGATGCCGAAGCCGGGCGTGATCACCTCGATGACGATGGCGATGCCGCCCACGAGCAGCAGCGCGAAAGCGATGTTTGGATCCGCGATGGCGTAGAGCAGCTGCTCGAACAGGTTCGTCCCGTCGAAGGTCACCGGCGCGTCCGCCGTATGCAGCGTCACGGTCACCGGCGCGCCGGCGTCCGACATGACCTGCACCTGACGCCCGTCCGACTGCTTCAGCAGGTCGGGCAGTCCGGTGGCGATGAAGTCGACCACGTTCAGCTCAACGGCTTGATCGGCGGAGGCCGCCACCGCGTCGCGGACGGCGCTCTCGGCCCAGTCGGCGTTACGGCCGCGCAGCTCGGCGATGCTGCGGATGTAGGCGACGGCGTCGTTCTCGACCTTGCGGCCGAGGGCGCCCTGAATGTCGGACCCGTTGGAGTTGATCGGCGTCGCGGCGCCGATCGAGGTGTTCGGCGCCATTGCCGCGACGTGGCCGGCCATCGTGATGAACGTGCCCGCCGAGGCGGCCCGGCCCCCCGCCGGCGCGACGTAGACGATGACCGGCACCTTGGACGCCTCGATGCGCTTGATCACGTCCCGCATCGATGTGTCGAGGCCGCCGGGCGTATCGAGGCGCAACACGACGGCGGCGGCGTTCGACTTCTCGGCCGTGCTGATGCCGCGGTCGACGTAGCGCACCATGATCTGGTTGACGTCGCCGTGCCACGTGAGCACGTGCACCTGCCCCGGCGCCCGCGTCGACGAGCTACAGGCCGTCGCCAGCAGAACGATCAGAATGAGCAGCGCACCCAGCGTGCCCAACGGCCGTCGCCTTACCACTCCCATGTCGTATCCAGTATAGGCGGCGCCGATAGGGGCTTTTGGCCTACCGGCCGCTCATGGTGAGGCTCTCGAACCATGAGCCAGCGTCGCACCTGAACATGAGGGCGCAAGCGCCTAAGTCATCCCGACGCAACCCCGTCTGCCGTGGCCTAGATTCTTCGCTCCGCTCAGAATGACAACTCGTAGCGACGCTTGCTGGCGGGACATTGCGCCACCTAGAATCGCCTCGATGACCGAGACGCCTGTGCACCGCTACGTCGAGCTGAGCCACGGCCGCACCCGCTACATCGAGGCGGGCAGCGGCGAGACCGTCCTGCTGCTGCACGGCGCCGGCTATCTCTCCAACGCCGATGTGTGGTTGCCCTGCGTGGCCGGCCTGGCGGCCCGCTACCGCATCCTGGCTCCGGACTGCCTCAACTGGGGCCTCGGCGACCCCTTCCCGAACGAGTTCTCGTTCGCCTACCTCGTCGACTTCGTGCGCGAGTTCCAGGACGCGCTCGGCATCGCGCGCTGCCACATCGTCGGTCACTCGATGGGCGGCTGGCTCGCCTCGCTGCTGGCCTACGAGAGCCCGAACCGGGTCGACAAGCTGGTGCTCATGGCCAGCGGCGGCATGGCCACACGCCCGCTCGCCACCATGGTCGGCTTCACGCCGCCGCCCGAGGCCGACATGCGCGCCGCGGCCATCGCACGCGCCGCCACCGCCGGCCTCGACGGCGAGGCGCTGGCGGACGACTACGTGCAGCACCTCACCCGTCCCGACGTCATCGACGCCTTCGCCGGCGTCATGCGCCATATGACGAATCCGCTGACGCGGCAGCGCTACTACATGGCGCGCCGCCTGCCCCACATCAAGGCGCCAACCCTGATCCTCTGGGGCTCGGACGACGCCACAAACGACGTCTCGATGGGCAAAGAGACGCACGAGCTCATCGAGGGCTCCCGCCTCACCGTCTTCGAAGGCGCCGGCCACAACCTCCCCGGTGAGCGCACAGACGAGGTCGTTGCGGCGATCAAGGCGTTCCTGGGCTAGCCGTATACACCTCGGCCTTCAGTCCGAGGCATCTCCAGACGTAGCCCCGGCTTTCAAGCCGGGGTTCGTTGCATTACACCCCGGCCTGAAGGCCGGGGCTTGCTACACATTGAACACCAGCCTCGTCTGACTCAAAGCCGTGACCGATGTAGAATCGACCGGTGTCAAGAAGGGACGAACCGGCGGTTCTAGACGAGGTGACGAGTTGAACGACAGCGAATACCAGGCCCTGATCGAGCGAGACGTTGCGCACCTGATCCACCCGCAGTACATGCAGGCGGACCAGCGCAAGGAAATCATCTTCGAGAAGGGCGAGGGGGCCATCCTCACCGACGTGCGCGGCAACGAATACATCGACGGCCTGTCCTCGCTGTGGAACGTCGCGGTCGGTCACGGACGCAAGGAGCTCGCCGAGGCTGCGGCGAAGCAGATGGAGACGCTGGCCTTCGCCAACGGCTACACCGGCTACTCCAACCTGCCCGCCATCCAGCTCGCCGAGAAGCTCTGCAACATCAGCTACAGCAACATGGACGGCGTCTTCTTTGCCAACAGCGGCTCGGAGGCCAACGAGGTCGCCTTCAAGCTGGCGCGGTTCTACTGGTTCCTCAAGGGCCAGACGGACAAGGTGAAGATCATCGCCCGCCGCCAGGCCTACCACGGCGGCACCCTGGCCACGACGGCCGCGACCGGCCTGCCGCCCTTCTGGCGCGGCTTCGGGCCGCTGGACCCCACCTTCATCCGTGCCGGCACCAACTACTGCTACCACTGCGAGTGGAACAAGACCTACCCCGGCTGCGGCCTCGACTGCGCCGAGGCGATCGAAGAGACGATCCTGCGCGAAGGCGCCGACACGGTCGCGGCCGTGATCGCGGAGCCGGTACACGGCGCCGGCGGCGTCATCCCGCCCGTGCCGGAGTACTTCCCCCGGGTGCGCGAGATCTGCGACCGCCACAACGTCCTGCTCATCGCCGACGAGGTGATCACCGGCTTCGGCCGCACGGGCCGCTGGTTCGCCCTGCGCCACTGGGACGTCGAACCGGACATCGTCGCGTTCGCCAAGGCCGTGACCAGCGCTTACGTCCCGCTTTCCGGCGCCATCGTCTCGCGTGACATCCACCAGGCGCTCCTCGGCGCAGAGGATCGCTTCATGCACGGCTTCACCAACTCGGCCCACCCGGCCGCCTGCGCCGTCGGCCTGCGCAACCTGCAGATCATGGAGGAGGAAGGCCTGGTCGAAAACGCCGCGTCGATGGGCCAGCGCTTGCAAGACGGCTTGCGCAGCCTGCTGGACGAGGACGGCGTCGGCGAAGTTCGCGGCCTGGGACTGATCGGCGCCGTCGAGCTGGTCGAGGACAAGGAGAAGCGCCGCCCGTTCAACGTCAGCCTCGGCGTCGGCGGCCGTCTCGTCGCCGCCTGCCGCGATCGAGGCCTCATCAGTCGCAACCTGGCCGACAGCTACCTCCTGGCGCCGCCGCTCGTCGTCTCGGAACAGCAGGTCGATCGCATCGTCGACATCCTGCGCGACTCGATCCGCGAAACGGTGAGCTGGGCGCGCCGTCAGAAGCCAACGTTGTAGAGCGAAGCCTTAGGACAAGACTAAGAAGACGGACGCATGAGCGTCCGTCTTCTTTACGCAAATCAGCCGGCGGGAGGCATCATCGCGCGGGCGGCGTTTCGCGATCGCTCAACCGCCCCCGGCAAGTCCACCAGCCCCAGGATTTCGACAGTTGTGAAGGGCGCGAGGGGGAACTCGGCCATGATGGCGTCGAGCTCTTCGAGCGTGTTGACGTTCAGGATACCGCCGCCGCCCTGGATACCCGCAAAGCCCCAGGTCTGCTCGATCTTTCCCTGCTCCAGATACCGCTTCGCCCAAGCGTCGAGCGCATCGAACATTCCTACAACCATCTGCGGCGGCGCAGGACTGGAAGACTTGGTCACGACCAGGAAACGCATTGAAGACTCCTTCAGCTTGAGTGAGTCAGGTTCGAGGCCACCTCAAACCGCACCGGTCACTACGAGCCTCGTGCTCGGAGTGCGGTTATATTCCGGAAACGGAAGGGGCAAATCAACCTCTACGGGTTCAGCGCCGCGATGAGCTGCGTGTGCAGCCCCGGTGTCGCCGCGACGGTCGAGGCCGCGTTCACCGGGTCGTTGCCCTGCCAATCGGTGATGACGCCGCCGGCGCCGCGTACCACCGGCACCAGCGCGGCGATGTCCCACGGGTTCATGACCGGGTCGCAGGCGATGTCGGCCCAGCCGGTCGCGACCAGGAAGTAGCCGTAGCAGTCGCCCCAGGTGCGCACGAGGCGGCAGCGCTGCGCCACCGCGTCGAAGGCGGGACCGTTCTGGTAGCGCGCCACGTCGAGCAGGTCGGTGCAGAGCAACGTGGCGTCCTCGAACCTCGATGTCTCACGCACGCGGACGGGGCGGCCGTTCAGCGTCGTCACGGCGCCGTCACCGAGGAGCAACTGACCGAGGACGGGCTGGTGGATGCAGCCGAGCACCGGCTCGCCGTCATGCAGCAGCGCGATCAGCGTGCCGAAGAGCGGCACGGCGGTCGTGAACGCCTTCGTGCCGTCGATGGGGTCAAGCACCCAGACGAACTCGGCGTCGGCGCTCTCGTCGCCGTACTCCTCGCCGATGATGCCGTGCTGCGGGTAGCGGCGGCCGGATCAGGTCGCGCAGCAGCTGCTCCGCGCCGCGGTCGGCGGCGGTGACCGGCGTCTCGTCTGCCTTCAGGTCGACGACGAGGTTCGGTTTGGCGAAGTAGGGGCGAATGAAGTCGCCGCTCTGCCGCGCCAGCTCGACCATGAAGTCTCGATACGGATTCAGGTCCACGCCGTGATTCTACGTGACCCGGCGGGATGAATCCCGCAGGATCCGTCTTCCCCTACACCGGGTTGAGGCGGCGGAAGACCGCGCGCAGCGCATCTTCGACGCTGGCGGGCGCGCCCTCGGCCTCGATCTGCTGGACGAGGCGCTCGGCTTCGGCCCGGCCGTAGCCGAGGCCCTGCAGCGCGTCGATGGCGTCGCGGGCGACGTCGTTGGCGCCGGCCGGACGCTGCGCCTCGGGCTTGTCGAAGCCTTCGTCGGCCAGCAGCGCCTCCTCGGTGACCTTGCCGCGCAGCTGGGCGACGATGGTCTCGGACGTGCGCTTGCCGATCGATGGCAGGCGGGAGAGCTGCGCCGTGTCGCCGGACTCGATCCAGCCGGCGATGGTGGAGACGCTGAAGACCAGCGCCTTGGTCGCCGTCGTGGGCCCAACGTTGGGCACCGTCACCAGCTTCTTGAAGAACTCGCGCTCGACCTCGCGCAGAAAGCCGATCAGGCGCGGGATCGGCGCATTCGTGGTGACGAAATAGAAGGTCTCGAGGTCGACTTCCTCACCGATAGCGCGGTCTTCGAGGGCGCGCCAGACGAAGGCGGGCAGCTCGACCTCGTACCAGACGCCGCCAACGTCTACCTCCACGCTGGACTCGATCTCGTTCTTGCGGGCGAGGCGCCCGTGCAGGTGCGAGATCATCGGGCGATGCGCTCCAGCGTCTTCATGCGGCGCTGGCTCAGGTGACAGAGGGCGATGGCGAGCGCGTCGGCAGCATCGGGGGGCTCAGGCGCCGCGTCGAGGCCGAGCAGCATCTTGATCATGGTCTGGACCTGACGCTTGTCGCTCTGGCCGTAGCCTGTGACAGCCGACTTCACCGCTGCCGGCGCGTAGAACGCCACCTCACGCCCTTTGACGGCGCCTGCAAGCACGGCCGCGGCCCGCGCCTGTCCGATCGCCAGCGCCGACTTCGGCGACAACGCCCCGACGAACGGGTCCTCGATCGCCATCTCGTCCGGCCCGAACTGGTCGACGAGTTCGACGATACGCGAGTGCAGCACCAGCAGACGTTCGGCGATCGTCTCGCTGGGACGCGGTCGGATGACGCCGCAGGCGACGTAGGAAGGTGGCTGGCCGGCGCGCACCAGGCCCCAGCCGCAGATGCGCAGGCCGGGATCGATACCGAGAACGAGAGGCGCCGAGACGGGGACGCCGGTCATGACGGCTGGCTAGCCCGAGAAGGCGGCCAGCACCTCGTCCGGGAAGTCGGCGTTGGAGTAGACGCGCTGCACGTCCTCCAGGTCCTCGAGGCGGTCGAGCAGGCGTAGCGTTTGCTCCGCCTCTCGCTCCTCCAGCGGCACCGTCGTGTTGGGCACGCGGTCGATTTCGGCGGAGGTCGGCTCGTAGCCGGCCTCGACGAGCGCCTTGCGCACCGTGTCGAGGTCTTCCAGCTTCGTGTAGATGGAGAGGCTCTCGTCGTCCGATTCGAAGTCCTCGGCGCCGGCGTCGATCGCGACCATCGCGACCTCTTCCGGGTCGAGCTTGCCGCCCAGGTCAATGCCGATCACGCCCCGGGTCGTGAACACCCAGGCGACAGAGCCTGCCTCACCGAGGTTGCCGCCGCCGCGGCCGAAGGCATTGCGCACCTCGGCGACGGTGCGGTTGCGGTTGTCGGTCATCGCCTCGACCAGGACGGCCGTGCCGCCGGGGCCGTAACCCTCGTAGACAATCTCGTCGAGTTGCGAGGTGTCGTCGGAGCCGACACCCTTGGCAATGGCCCGGTCGATGATGTCCATCGGCATGTTGCTCTCACGCGCCTTGAGGATGGCGAGGCGCAGCCGGGCGTTGCCGTCCGGATCGCCGCCACCGTTGCGCGCTGCCATAGTGATCTCCCTGCCCAGCTTGGTGAACAGGGCGCCGCGCTTGGCGTCGACGATCGCCTTCGAGCGCTTGATCTGCTTCCATTTCGAATGTCCGGCCATACGTAGAAAAGCGTCTCCTTGGTCGGCTGAATCTGGTTATTGAGGGCTAGTTTAGCACCATTGTTCGTGCAAGCCAGCCGAGTATTGCCCACGACACCCTCGGTTCTCATTGACGACGGTCCGGGTCGTGGTTCGAGAGCCTCGGGCTGAGCCAACGGGCCCACGAAGAGAACACCCCGGCTTTCACCCCGGGTACGTAAACGTCCCCCTACTCCCCCAGCGTCACGTTGTCGATCAGGCGAGTGCGGCCGATACGCACCGCCAGCGAGATGAGCGCCGGGCCCTGCACGCGCTCCAACTCTTGCAGCGTCTCGGTGTCGGCGACGGAGACGTAGTCGATCGAGGCCAGCGCCTCCGCTTCGATGACTTCGCTCAGGCGGGCGCGATAGGCATCGGCGTCGCGCAGGCCGCGCGTCCACATCTCCCGCGCCAGGGTGAGGGCGTCGTGCAGCACGGGCGCCGCCTTGCGCTGCTCCGGAGTCAGGTAGCTGTTGCGGCTACTCAGCGCCAGCCCGTCCGCCTCGCGCACGATGGGCATCGGCACGATCTCGACCGGCAGGTTGAGGTCGCGCACTAGCTTGCGGATGACGACGAGCTGCTGCGCGTCCTTGCGCCCGAAGTAGGCGCGGTCTGGCTGCACGATGGTGAGCAGCTTCAGCACGACGGTCGCGACGCCGGTGAAGTGACCGGGGCGCGCCGCGCCTTCCAGCGTCTCCGTGACGGCGCCGACCTCAACCTTCGTATCGAAGCCCTCGGGGTACATCTCGGCCGCCGAGGGGCTGAAGACGTAATCGACGCCCGCTGCGGCGAGCAACGTCAGGTCGCGCTCCGGGTCGCGCGGATAGCTGGCGAAGTCTTCGTTCGGGGCGAACTGGGTCGGGTTAACGAAGATGCTGACGAAGACGTGGTCATTCTGCTCGCGGGCGGCACGCACCAGCGACAGGTGGCCCTCGTGCAGGAAGCCCATCGTCGGCACCAGGCCGACGCTTCCTGGCAGGCTGCGGCGCGCCTCTCGCACGCCGGCGATTGTCTCGATGACCTGGATCAGACGCTCGTCTCCGTCAGGTCACTGAGCAACGCCGGGTCCATGCGGAAGCTCTCTCGCGTGGTGGGGAAGGTGCCCGCGCGCACTTCGGCCGCGTACTGCTCGATGGCGGTGCGCATCTGCTCGCCGACGTCAGCGTACTGCTTGACGTGGCGCGGCATGTGCTTCGGCACGAAGGTGGTCGAGTACGAGAGCAGGTCGTGCCACACCTGCACCTGGCCATCGCAGCCGGCGCCGGCGCCAATGCCGATGGTCGGGATGCGCAGGCGCTTGCTGATCAGCTCCGCCAGCGGTGCAGGGATCGTCTCGATGACGATGGCAAAGGCGCCTGCCTGCTGCAGTGCCACGGCGTCCTCGACCAGCCGCTCGGCCGTCTCCGGCGTGCGGCCCTGCACTTTGTAGCCGCTGAGCTGGTTGATCGACTGCGGCGTCAGGCCGATGTGCCCCACGACCGGGATGCCGACCTGCGTGAGGCGGCGCACCGTCTCGGCCATGTGCACGCCGCCCTCCAGCTTCACCGCCTGGCAGCCGCCCTCCTTGACGAGGCGCGACGCGTTGCGCATCGCCTCTTCGACGGAGACCTGGTAGCTCATGAATGGCAGGTCCGTGACGACGAAGGCGTGCTCGCTGCCGCGCACGACGGCGCGCGAGTGGTGGATCATGTCCTCCATGGTCACCGGGATGGTGCTGTCGTAGCCGAGCACGACCATACCCAGGCTGTCGCCAACCAGGATCATGTCGACGCCCGCCTCTTCGGCGATGCGCGCCGAGGGATAGTCGTAGGCCGTCAGCATGACAATGCGCTCGCGGCGCTGCTTCATCGCTTTGACGTCGCCAACCGTGATTCGCGCCATGTCGTTCCCTCCTGCCCTAGTGCACTCCGGCCGGAATGTCGTGCGTGACCTCGCACACCTGGTTGCGCTCGTCGACGTAGACCAGCGTCGGGCGCCAGTCGCGCGCCTCCTCATCCGCCACGAGGTCGTACGCCAGGATGATGACGAGGTCGCCTTCGTCGATCAGGCGCGCCGCCGCGCCGTTGAGGCAGACGACTCCGCTGCCGCGCTCACCTTCGATCGTGTAGGTTTGCAAGCGCGCGCCATTCGTTATGTCCAGTACATGCACCTGCTCGAACGGCAGTATGCCGGCCGCCTCCATCAGCGCCGCATCGAGCGTGATGCTGCCCTGGTAGTCGACGTTCGCCTCCGTGACGGTCGCGCGGTGGATCTTGCCCCTGAGCATGGTTCTCATCGCTGACCCCCGGTCCTTTTCACACCCACCACGTCCTGCTCCAACAGAGCTCGAAGGGCGTTCGCCTCGTCGTCAGGCAGGCCGCCTTTCGCCAGCGCGATGGGCAGCGTCTGCAGGCCAAGCTCTCGATAGGCGGGGAGCAGCTCGGGGGCTGCGTCCTGCAGCGCTTCGATATGGCGTCGCACCGTCTCGACGTCGCCGCGGGCGATGGGGCCGGTGAGTGCGCCCGGCACGCCCTGCGCCTCGAGGTTGTCGACGGCGCCGCGCAGCAGCGGCAGCAACGCTTGCACGGCTGCAGGTCGCTCCCAGCCGAAGCGCAGCCAGAGGTCGGAGGCCATCTTGGTCAGCGTGACGACGTAGTTGCTGGCCAGCACCGCAGCGGCGTGATAGAGGGCCCGGTCCTCGGCGCGCAGCTCGACTGGCGTGCCGCCCAGCGCGTCTATGATCTCAAGCAGCGTCGCCCGCAGCTCATCCTCAGCCTCGACGGCCCAGACGATGCCGTCCAGCGACGGCGGCGCCTCTCGCGACGCGAAGGCCTGCAGCGGATGCAGGCAGCCCGTTTCCGCGCCGGCCTCATAAGCAGCGCTCAGCGCCTCGCGGGACTCGACGCCGCTCGTGTGCACGACGCGCGTGCCGGCGCACCAGTGCAGCGAGGCGGTCAGCCCACGGACGGCAGCATCAGGAACCGTGAGGAAGACGAGATCGCAGCTATCGACGACGGCCTGCGGCGCATCGAGCGCGCGGCAGGAGGACAGGCGGCGTGCCAGCGCCTCGGCCGAAGCATCCGAACGGCTGGCGACGGCAGTAATGTCGTAGCCGGCCACGTTCAGCGCCGGAGCCAGCGCGGCGGCGATACGCCCCGCGCCAATGAACCCGAGCCGCAGATCGCGGGCTCCCCCCATCAAAAAGCCCTCCTGGCTGGACCGGAGGGCACAGAGAACCACGCGTTGGCGTTTCCACTATGCAGTCTCGGTCACAACCGGATCCGAGCAGATTTGTCCGTTGCTCTCGTCTCACCCGCTGACTGCCCTTTGCGGGAAGGGGTCAATCGCAGAGCAAGTATAGCAACGCGATCAAGGCCGTCAACGGGGGCTGGCGTCCCGCGCAGAGCCGCGCGAAGGATGGATAACGATGAAAACCGCGCCCGAGACCGCCCGACGTCAGGCTGACTAGAGCGTCAGCCCCAGCGCCTTCTCGGCATCCACAAGCGTCTCGACCACGATGTCCGCGCCCGCCTTCGACAGCTCCTCGGCGTCGAAACCGCCCGTCGTGACGCCGACTGCGACGGCGCCGTTGGCGCGCGCTGCCGTGATGTCATGCACCGTGTCGCCGATGACGAAGACGGTGGCGTGGCGGCCTGCCTTGCGCGTCGCAGATCGGATGCCCTGGGCGATCAGGGTGGCGCGGTCGTCCGTCGTGTCGCCGAAGCCGCCGACCGTGAAGAAGTGATCGAGGCCGTAGTGTCCCAGCTTGAGGCCGGCGCCGACCCGGAAGTTGCCGGTACCGACACCGACGGTCGCGTCCGGGTCCTGCTTCAGGCGCTGGAGGAGCGCCGGCACCCCGGGCATCACGCGTCCCGGCGAGGCCGGCAGTCCGGCGCGCAGGCGGCGGAAGTAGGCGCGCTTGAAGCGCCGCATATCATCGGCGAAGTCGTCGTTATAGAGGCCGGCGGTGGTCAGCGCCTGCTTCAGGATGGCGTAATCCGTGCGGCCGGAGAACTCGATGCCATTGAAGGCAGCCATGTCGCGCCACAACGCCTCGAAAGCAGCACGCATCGCCCTGCCTCCGGCGCCGCCTGAGTTGATCAAAGTGCCGTCGATGTCGAAGAGGTAGAGCCGGCGTTTGGATGACATGTCAGGTCTGGTGACTCAGACCTACTTCTCCACCTCGTAGCCGGCCTTGATCCAGGCGGACGTGCCGCCTTCGACGTTATAGAGGCCCTTGAAGCCCAGTGCGGCAGCGAACTCGCAGGCCAGGGCGCTGCGTGTGCCCATCTCGCAGATGAAGACGAGCTCCTTGTCCTTTGCGAGATCCGCCTGGCGTGCGACGACGGACATGTGAGGAATGTTCAGCGCGTTCGGCACGTGGCCGCCGCCGTACTCGCCCAGCGTCCTGACGTCGATGACCTGGACATTGTCGTTCTCGATCTTTTCTTTGGCCTCGGCGACCGTGATGCGCGTAAACGGCTCGCGCGGGTCCTTGGTTGCCATCCCTCAATATCCTCTCTGCTAACTGCCTTTTGCTCTTCTAGTATACCAACGCTTGTATCCAGACCCCACCAAAGGCGCCCGGCACGACGCTGTGATAGCATCGATGCAACCCGATGACGACCAACCAGTACCACCTGGTGAGCAACTGGCGCATCCTCGGTACGCCGGAGGAGCTGTTCAGCATCATCGCCGAACAGGAGCAGCTCTCATCCTGGTGGCCCGCGTGCTTCCGCGAAGTGCTCGAAATCGATCCCGGCGCGCCCGATGGCATTGGCCGCATCCTGCGCATGGAGACGCGCGGCTGGCTGCCTTACGTGCAGCGCTGGCACCTGCGCGTCGAGAGGATCGAGGCGCCGCGCGAGCTCCACTTCCAGGTCTGGGGCGACCTCGAAGGTTACGGCGCCTGGACGCTGGATCAGGACGGCATCTGGACCAACGTCACCCACGACTGGCAGGTCGACGTCAAGAAGGGGCTGATGCGCTCCCTCTCCCTCGCCGGCCGACCCCTGTTCATTGCCAATCACCGCTGGGCGATGGCGCAGGGCGAGGAGAGCCTGCATCGCGAAGCCAACCGCCGCCGCCACGCGGGCAACGAGGACGCGGCTCTCATCCCGCCGCCGCCCGGGCCGGCGAAGTCTTCCGGGCGCGTGCTACTCTCAGCCGCGGTCGCCGCGGGCGGCCTGCTGGTCATGCGGCGCCGCAGTCAAAGGACATCCTGATCGGATACATGCGTATCTGGTGGCTCGTCGCGCTCTTCCTCGCTCCCACGCTGCTCCTCGCCTGCTCCGGCTCTCACGAGCCCGATACGTCGAAGCCGCAAGGCGTCGTGCGCATGCTGCTGGACGGCATCGCCGGCGGCGACCAGCAGCGCATCGCCGACGCCATCGATCCGGTCTACAACGACACGCCGGGCAGCGTCGGCATTGAGGACATCCTCAACCAGGCGAAGGCGGGCCAGCTATCCTTCGAGAAGCTCTCACTGCGGGCCGAATACGACTCGAGTCGCGAGAACGCCCGCGTCTTCGTCAGCACGCAGATCGTGTCCACGGACGCCAACGGCGAAGAAAGCGCCACGGATGTCACGAACAGGGTGCTGCTCACATCGAAAATCGACGGCCGTTGGTACGTGACCAGCGAGCACAGCAGCTACTGGTCCGCCCAACTCAAGCCGCAGCCGGCTGACTGGAAGGTCGTGCAGGAAGACAGCAACCCCGACCTGCCTGGCCAGTACATCCCGCCGCACCCCGGCGCCGACGGCGAGCTCTACACGGCCGACGACCGCGCCCACGTCGCCAACGGCACCGTCATCCCGATCTGCACGCAAGCGCAGCTCGACGCGCACGATTACGGCGACCCGCTCTGCTACCCCAGCAACCCGCCCACGTCCGGCCCGCACGCGGCCACGCCGGCGCCGTTCCGCGTCTTCACGCAGCCCACCGGCAAGGAGTACCTGGTACACAACCTGGAGCACGGCGGCGTCGTCTTCTGGTACAACACGGACGACCAGCAGGCCATCGCGCTGCTCACCGACGTCGTGAAGAACGCGATCGCGCAGGGCGAACTCGTGGCGCTGACGCCCTATCCCGACATGGAGCCGAACACCATCGCTCTCACGGCCTGGACGCGCCTCGACAAATTCCCCGTTTCGGAGCTTACCCGCGACCGTGCCCAGCACTTCATCGACGTCTACGAGCGTCGCTTCAACCCGGAGGGCTTCTGAAGGGAGCAGTCAGCGTTCAGCTACGAGATCAGCGACGGAAGCCAGCCACGCTGTCATTCTGAGCCGTCAGGCGAAGAATCTCTCCGGACGACGCTACGTTTACAGCAATCCGCCTCGCCTCAGTCGCCCCGAGATTGCTTCGTCACTCCGGCTCGTCGCAATGACGATGCAGCGCCGTTGGTTATTCTGAGCGCAGCGAAGAATCTCCCTCGGCGGACGAGGGGTCCATTGGTTCGTCATGACTTGCAGGATGACTCCTGCAGCTACCGTCGACGAGTCGTGGTCATAGCTGTGGCATTCATGCCGCAGGGTCCGTCAACTGCGAACGTCGTGGCTACCCGAGCCGTTCTTCCAGACGGTCACGTCCTCGAATGAGCGCACGCGCGGCGACATCGCGGTCACTGCTTCCGGCTCCGGGTAGCCGACGTAGACGATGCCAGCGATCTCGTCCTCCGGCTCCAAGCCGAAGTAGCGTTTCACGTCGGCGCTGTAGGCGCCCGCGCCGGTGCGCCAGGTTGCGGCGAGGCCGAGGGCAGTCGCGGCAAGCTGCATGTTCTGGATCGCTGCCGCGCAGGCCTGCAGGTCTTCGCTGGCAATCGCCTTTTTCTCCGGGTCGTGCTTGACGCCGACGACGATCAGCACCGGCGCACGCAAGGTCTTCACACGCTCATTCGCGAGGATGCCCTCACGGCGCTCCTCATCCATTTCGACCAGCGTAGGCCGCACCGAATCGGCGACGACGTTGCCCAACGCCTCGCGCGCCGCCCCGGTGAGAACGAAGAAGCGCCAGGGTAGCGTCAGGTGGTGGTTGGGCGCCTGGACGGCAGCAGCCAGCAGCTGCTCGATGACCTCGCGCGGCGGCTCGTCCGGACGCATGCGGCCGATGCTTCGGCGGTTATGGATCGCCTCGATTACTTCCACTGCTGTCGTTCCCTCCCGTTCGATTACCGCCTAGCGTACTCTGCCGCCCGCGGAGATTCGAGCCCGGCGTCTGCGTTCGCCCGCTCGCCGCCGACCTATGATGGGCTGCACACGGAGACGAACACATCCCTCGAAAAAGTGCTTGACTCTCCCCTTACGGGAATGTCTACGGTGATGCCATGACGAAGGAACTGAAGATCGGAGCCGTCGCGGAGCTCACGGGGCTGTCGGTGAAGGCGATCCGGTTCTACGAGAGCTCGGGCTTTATCCCGCCCGCCGCTCGCAGCGAATCGGGCTATCGTCTCTACAATCAGCAGGACGTAAGACGGCTCCGGCTCGTGCGCGGCATGCGGGCGCTGGGCGTACCACTGGATGAGATCCGGCCGCTCCTGCAAAGCACCCTGACCGCCGATTGCGCGGAGTTCACGCTGGAAGTCGGGGAGACGTTCGACCGGAGACGGACCGAAATCGACCGCCAGATCGCCGCGCTCGAGGCGCTTCGCAGCGACCTCGATGATCTGGCGAGACACGTCGCGCACTGTGAATGCGAGCCTGGCCAGGCTGTTTCCGACTGTGGGTACTGCGAAATTCTCGACGGGAAGGAGGTGCCACATGAACTCGACGCTTGAGCGGATCGAGGACGAGGTCATCGAGCTCGTCTCGATAGACGCGGACGAAGCTTCTTGCTGCGACTGCGACTGCTGCCCGGACTGCCCGGAAGGCTGCTGCTGATCGCGGCTTGAACGTGAAGGCGCCCCGGTAGTTCACCGGGGCGCCTTCACGTCGTCTCCATCCGGCCCGGCCTCAGTGGTACTCTCGCGCTTCGCGCACGCGCAGCAAGCCAAAGCCGACCATGACGGAGAAGATGCCCATGACGACGAACAGCCATCTGATGTCGACGGCGGACGCGAGCAGACCCATCGCCAGGAAGCCGAACGGGCGCACGCCCAGCGAAAACGTGTAATACGTGGCAGAGACGCGGCCGAGCTCGTCATCGGTCGTGTTCGTCTGCAGCATCGTAGTCTGCGCCACGTTCAGCGAACCGATCGCCGTGCCCGCAATCGCCATCGCCACGACGGCGGGATAGAGGCCCGGCGGCCACGTCGCGATGGCAATGACGATGCCGAGGATGAAGACGGCGCCGATCGCGAGCCGCCCCAGTCCGACGCGGCGGGCTACGGCGGGCGAGGACAACGAGCCGACAATCAGGCCGACGAGCAAGCCGGCGACAAGGAATGCAAAGTAATCGGCCTGCTGGTGCTTGGTTTCGCTGACGAAGAGCGGCACCAGAACCTGGATGGGCGCCACGATCAGGTTGAGGCTGAAGCCGAGCAGCAGCGCCACCTGCAGAAGCTTGACGCGCATGATCGTCTTCACACCGGCGCGCATCTGCTCGATCACCATCTCGATCGAGTGACGCATCCCCTCCGACGGCGTAATCTCGCGCGTCGCCTGGCGCCAGCGGATGAAGTACACCATCGTGGCCGACAGGGCGAAGGTGACGCCGTCGAACAGCATGATCGAGGCCGGACCCAGCACGGCGCTGACGACACCACCGGCCGGCGGCGCCACCAGGAAGCCGATGTGCCGCGACACCTCCATCAGCGAGTTGGCCGGTCTCAGGCTCTCCTCCGGCACCAGGCTCGGCAAAATCGCCACGCGGGCCGGGTTGAAGAAGTTGGCCAGGGACGCCTCGATGAAAATGACGGTGTAGATATACCCCACCGTCAGGTGACCCGCGTAGTAGATGCCGGCAACGGAGAGAAACGCCACGGCGCGGATCGAGTCGACGACGACGATCGTGAGGCGCCGGTCCCAGCGGTCGACGGCGACGCCGCCTATCATGCCGAACAGCAACATGGGCAGGAACTGGAAGAAGTAGGACAGGCCTAGCTGGAAGGCGGAGCCCGTCTGCTCCAGCACCAGCCAGGGCAGCGCCAGCTGCACGGCGCCGTTGCCGATCTCGGAACCGACCTGGCCGATGAAGAGCAGGGTGAAATCGCGGCTCTTGAGGGCGCCGCGAAAGCTGGGACCGGGACTGGGGATGCCGAGGCGGAGCGTGTTCTCCGGAGTGGTCATCGAACCGAGCCGTCGCCACGGGAGTTGCGCGCTGCTTTCAGCGAGATAGGCAAGCGCTTTGACACCATAGCATTATACGGCCGGAGCAGCGGCAGCAAAGTCGGACGCAAGAAGCCCGGAAACGCGCGCGACGTCAGGCGCCACCGGCCTCAACGCCGCGGGCGCCTACTGCCGATCGCTGCGCGATCAGATGTCGCACTTCGTCCGGACTGATCGACCCTGGCGTCATGCGCTCGCGCGCCATGCGGTCAGCCAGCAGCTGAAACACTTCGTTGGCGGGAGTCGGGACGTCGTGCAGCCGCCCCAGCAGCGAGACCTCGCCGTTCAGGTAGTCGACTTCGATCGAGCCGGAGCCGCGCTCCAGGCTCTGCCACGTGGAGGAGCCTGAGCGGATGTTGGCGTCGGGCGGTAGCTGGTCGCGGCTGAAGGCGTGATTGCGCTCGTTGAACTCACTGCGCGAGACACAGTTGATACCGGCAGCCTCGATGCAGGCGTTCGCTTCGGCCCGCACCTGGCTCGCGAGATCGCTCGTGTCGACGTCGCGGCCGCAGATTGCCTGCACGGCGTTGTTGAGGTTCTGCACCAGCTTCGCGTACTTCCAGGCGATGATGTCGTCGGTCGTATGCGTCAGCAGGTTGGAGGACGCGAAGTCCCGTGAGATCGCCTCGGCCAGCGCGTCGACGCCGCGCGGGAAGCGGCCGATGTCCGTGATGCCGCTCGTGGGCCAGACTGGCGTCTCGACCACGCCGGGGTCGAGGTGCGTGCCCGGCAGCAGAAGCATCACGCCGTAGACGTTGGCGAAGAGGCGCGCCGCCAGGCGTTCGTTCTCGACGCCGTTTTGGCAGCAGACGACCGGGATCTGGTCGCCGGCGGCGGCGCGCAGCTCACGCAGGGCGGGCTCCGTGTCCTGCGACTTCATGCTCAGCATGACGACGTCGCCTTCGCGGAAGTCGATCTCGGAGGGATGCCCCACGGCCGGGATGTCGAGCACCATATTCTCGGTAGGAACGCGGAGCTCCAGGCCGCGCTCACGGATCACGCGCAGGTGCTCGCCGCGGACAATGAGCAACACATCGTGGCCGGCCAGGTGCAACTTGGCGCCGATCACGCCGCCGATGGCCCCTGCCCCGTAGAAGATGTAACGCATTCGAGTGTCTCCTTGCGTGTGAGTGTAGGACAGGCGCCGGGTTGATAACAGGCGTGGCGAAAGGCCGGCTGCAGAGCAGGTTTTCTCGAACATTCAGCCTTGCGCGGCTCTCCGCGGGATATCCGATCCCCTATAGTTTGGGACGGAAATGGACATCGCCCGCAGCGGTCTGGAATGAGGGGAGCAACGTCTTGGATCTGCAGCTAACCAATCGGAAAGCAGTCGTCACCGGCGGCAGCCGCGGCATCGGCAAGGCAACCGCGCGCGCCCTGGCCCGGGAAGGCTGCGACGTCGCCATCTGCTCTCGCAGCTGAAGGGCCGCTGCGCGAGGCCGCCGAGGAGATCGCCAGGGAGACGGGCCGCAAGATCGTGCCCATCCAGTGCGACACAGCCAACGCCGACTCGATTACCCAATTCATCGAGACGGCCGCGCGCGAGTTGGGCGGCATCGAGATCCTGATCAACAACGCGGCCCGCGTGGGCGGCACACCCGGGACGATCGAAAACGTGCAGGATTCCGACGTGCTGCACGACTTTGAAGAGAAGGTTGTCGGCTACTTGCGCTGCGCTCGGGCCAGCGTCCCGCATATGAAGCAGGCCGGCTGGGGACGCATCGTCAACATCAGCGGCGGTGCGGCCCGCAACCCGGGATCCGGGATCAGCGCCGGCATTCGCAACATCGGCACCATCAATCTGGCGAAGTCTCTGGCCAACGGCCTGGGACAGTACGGCATCACCGCCAACGCCGTGATACCCGGCGGCACCCTCACCGAGACCGGTATCGAGCGCCTGCAGGCCAGCGCACAGCAGCAGGGCGTGCCGATCGAGACGCTGCTCCAGCAGGCAGCAGACCGCACGCCGCTGAAGCACTACCCGACGGCGGAGGACGTGGCCAACGTCATCGTCTTCCTGTGCTCGCCCCTCGCCATCAGCATCACGGGAGAGTCGATCTCGGTGATGGGCGGCACCAGCCCCGAGGTGCATCTGTAGCGAGCAGCCGTCAGGCTTCAGACATCAGCGATCATCCGGCGCTGCGAGGCTGCGTGCATTTTGACCACCGCGTCCGTCATTGCGAGGAGCGCCAGCGACGCGGCAATCTCGGGCCGCTGCGTCCTTCTTTGACGCGCACCAGAGATTGCTTCGCTATCGCTCGCAATGACAACGGGACGTCTGCTGGGAAGGCGCTTCGTTGTCATTCTGAGCGCAGCGAAGAATCTAGCCCCGGCTGACCACGCCTCCGCGGCGTTTCAAGAGGAGACGGGCGCGTGCCCGGTGAATCCGGCAGCTTGAACTGTGCGGCCGGTGCCTGATAGCTGGGCCGAAGGTCAGCCGGCCAGGCGGCCCGGCATTCATGCCGCAGACACCCGGTCCCCCTACGTCACCTGCAGCTCAATGGAGCCGATCTGCGCGAAATCGGCGCGAATGGTGCAGCCGGGTTTGGCGTCGACGGCCGCGACGAGCGAGCCGGGCATGACGACCTGCCCTGCCTTGAGGTGCTGGCCGAGCGGCGCCAGCGTGTTCGCGATCCATGCCACCGCCGCCGCCGGATCGCCGATCACGGCGGCGCTCGTTGCCGTGCTCACCAGGTTGCCGTCGACGTAGTAGTTCATGCCGATGAGCCGCGTATCGATGCCGACAAGCGGCGTCTGGTGGCGGCTCAGGACGTAGCCGGCGGACGAAGCGTTGTCGGCAATCGTGTCGCAGAGCTTGATCTTCCAATCGCGTATGCGGCTGTCGATGATCTCCAGCGACGGCATCAGAAAGTCGGTGGCAGCGATAACGTCTTCGGCTGTCACGCCGGGGCCCCGGAGGTCGCCACGCAGGTGGAAGGCGATCTCCGGTTCGACACGCGGCCAGATCATGCGCTCGGCGACCAACGGCTGCTCTTCGGCGAGGCGCATGTCGGCCAGCAGGTGACCGAAGTCAGGTTCGTCGACGCCGAGCATCAGCTGCATCGCCCGGCTGGTGAGGCCCACCTTCCAGCCGGCGATACGGTCCGCGTCCCCGCCGGTGCGCAGGCGGATGACCTCGAGCTGGATGGCGTAGGCGTCCTCCATCTCCATGTCGGGATAGTCGTCGGTCAGCGGCTCGATGGGCTCGCAGTTCTGCTCTGCCGCGTAGAGGGCCCGGGCCAGCTCCGCAACGGTCTCCGATGAAAGTGCCACGTATCGTCCTCGCTTCGAATCGGACGTCGCCATGACGGGGTGGCAGACGTCGCCGCGATTATACGGTGCAGCCGTTCCGGCGGAGGATCACGGTGGATTGAGTGGACTCGTCATTCCGTTGTCCGGGGTGCCGTCTCGTGCAGACTGCCGATGGCTTCGACGGCCGTTGCGAAGTGAGCAGACGTGACGCGCAGGTCCTGCTCGGGGACGACGCCCTCGCGGCGCTCCTCCAACGCCTCACGGATCGCTTCGAGCGAGGCGCGGCGGCAGACGGCCTCGATGTCGGCGCCGCTGAAGCCCTGCGTCGTCGCGGCCAGCGCACCAACGTCGATATCGTCCGCGAGCGGCTTGGCGCGCAGGTGCACGTCGAAGATGGCGCGACGTGCAGCCTCGTCGGGCAACGGCAGGTCGAGGCGCACCTCGAAACGGCCGGCGCGCAGCAGGGCCGGGTCGAGCAGGTCGGGACGGTTGGTGGCCGCCAGGACGATGACGCCGCGCAGCTCCTCGATGCCGTCGATCTCGGCCAGGATCTGGCTGATCATGCGCTCCGTGATGCTCGTGTCAGAGGTGCCGCGGCGACCGGCGATGGCTTCGATCTCGTCGAAGAAGACGATGCAGGGACTGCTGAGGCGGGCGAGCTTGAAGATCTCTCGGATCAGCCGCTCCGATTCGCCCACCCACTTCGAGATCAGCTCCGGCCCTTTGATGGCGATGAAGTTGACCTGGCACTCGTTGGCCACCGCCTTGGCCAGCAGCGTCTTGCCGGTGCCGCTCGGGCCCGTCAGCAGCAGGCCCTTCGGCGCCGTAGCGTCCACGCGCTCGAAGAGGTCGGCGTGCTGCAGCGGCCATTCGATGACCTGCTTCAGCGTCGCCTTCGCCTCGTCCAGGCCGCCGACGTCGTCCCAGCGGACGTCGGGCACCTCGGTGAACACCTCGCGCAGGGCAGACGGCTCGACCTCCTTCAGCGCTTCGAGGAAGTCATCCATCGTTACCTGCAGCTTCGCCAGCAAATCGTAGGGGATGTGCTCCGCGTCGAGCGGTATCTCCTCCGCCATGCCGCGCAGCGTCGCCATCGCCGCCTCGCGGCACAGCGCTGCCAGGTCGGCGCCGACGAAGCCGTGCGTCAGGTCTGCCAGCTTGTCCAGCGAGACGTCCTCGGCCAGCGGCATGCCGCGCGTGTGCACGTCGAGGATCTCGCGCCGGCCGCTCTTCTCCGGCACGCCGACGTTGATCTCGCGGTCGAAACGGCCGGGGCGGCGCAACGCAGGATCGATGAGCTGCGGGGCGTTCGTGGCGCCGATGATCGCGACCTGGCCACGCGACTTGAGGCCGTCCATGAGCGACAGCATCTGCGCCACGACGCGCTTCTCGACTTGCTGCTGGCTGCCCATTTCCTCGCGCTTCGGCGCCACCGCGTCGATCTCGTCGATGAACAGGATGGACGGCGCGTGAGCCTGCGCTTCCTCGAAGATGGCGCGCAGCCGCTCCTCGGACTCGCCGTAGTACTTGCCCATCACCTCGGGCCCGCCGATGTGGGTGAAGTACGCCGCCGTCTCGTTGGCGAGCGCTTTGGCGACCAGCGTCTTGCCGCAGCCGGGCGGCCCGTAGAGCAGCACGCCCTTCGGCGGGTCGATGCCGAGGCGATCGAACAGCTCCGGATAGCGCAACGGCAGCTCGATCATCTCCCGGATGCGCTGCACCTGCTTGCGCAGGCCGCCGATGTCCTCGTAGGTGACGCCGGTCTCCTGGTAGCCGGGCCGTGACAGCGATTCGCCCTTGACGTTGACGCTGGTCGTGCTCGTGATCAGTACGGGGCCCCGCGGGCTCGTCTCGACCACGTTGAACTCGCGGTAGATGCCGCCCATGAAGGTCGAGCGCACCTTGTCGCCGGCCGTCACCGGCAGGCCCTCGAGCACGCCGCCGACGTGCTTCGGGTCCGTGGCCAGCGCGCCGCCCGCGTCGCCTAGCGGCTGCAGCGTGACGCTGCGTGCGATGGGGCAGACGATGCGCTGCAGCGTGACGCGCTCGCCGAGGGCGGTCTGCGAGTTCTCGCGCACGATGCCGTCCATCTGGACCATGCCCTGGCCGCGGTCCTCGGCGTAGGCGGGCAGCGCCTTGGCCACGGTGGCACGCTTGCCGATCAGCTGCACCGTCTCGCCGGTGCCGACTCCGGCGCCCGCCATATCGCTCGGGTCGAGACGCACGAGGCCGCGCCCGACGTCGCGGGCCAGCGCCTCGGCCACACGCAGGGTCATCGCGTTCACGATTGCGCCTCGAGTAGCGATGTCATCAGGAGAAAGTATATCGAGCGCGCGGCAGGCGCAGGGTGCAGAGGGCGAAGTGCAGAGGACGCCGAGGTCATGACCGCTCGTGGTGAGGCTCTCGAACCACGAGCCGGCGTCGCGTGCACGGTACACGGACCCTGCGGCATGAATGCCGCAGCTACGTCGACGCAGCGTCCGCTCAAGCTGCCGGATTCGTCCGGCAGGGTCTCCAGCCCTCCCCCGCCCCCAGCGAGCTGATTTCCCGTGTGAGACACTCGGCCCACATCTTCTTGTCTTTGACATGAAATAGCTCAGTCTTCCCAGATTTCGCTTTACTCGAATGACGTCATTCATGCTGATAAAGAGAATCCGCTCGACAATTCCTCCGATATCAACCCGCGCAATTTCCGCAATCGGCCATCTCAGAACCTTTCTCTGGACGGCCATGAGCAGCGACGTTGACAGCCAGTAGATGAGATCCTCGTTCGTAAGAATAAGCTCCCCATAGCTACCGCTGAACTGCGTATAGGTTTGTCTTGCCTTCGTGCGAAGCAAGAGCCTCTCAGCGGGCCGCAAGGGCAGCGGAGGCTCCGGTCCGAATGCCCGGTTCCAATAGAGCCTGATGAAGCCCTCTAAGCCCATCGTCCAATCGACCTCGATGCCGAATCGCGCATTGCAAACCGCTCATCCATATCATCGTCAGTCAAGGACGGATGCTTCGCAGTCCCCTCAGCGCTGCGATGCCAGCAGCTTCACCAGCGCGTAGAGCATCTCCAGGTACGGCACCTCGACGCCGGTGAGGTGCGCAAGCTCCACGACGGCGCCGGTCAGCGCGTCGAGCTCCAGGGCGCGCCCGGCTTCGAGGTCCTGCAACATCGACGTCTTGTGCTCGCCGACCTCGCCGGCGCCGTCGATGCGCGCGTCGACGCTCACCGGCAGCTTCTCGCCCAGCGCGGTCGCAACTGCCTCGACCTCGATCATCGCGGTGCGGACCGCGGCGCGCGTCTCGGAGTCGCCCGCGATGGCCTGCAGCGAGGCGCGTGTGAGGGCGCTGACCGGGTTGAGGACGGCGTTGCCCCACAGCTTCACCCAGATGTCGCCTCGGATGCGGGTCCGCACAGGGGCGCGCAGCCCGGCGCCGATCAACGCCTTCGAGATGACGGAGAGGCGCTCGCTGCGGCTGCCGTCCGGTTCGCCGAGGATGAAGCGGTCGTCGGAGGTATGGCGGATGACACCCGGCGCCTCGATCGTGCAGGCCGGGTAGACGACGCAGCCGATGGCGCGCTGCGGGCCGATGCCATCCCAGATGCGCCCGCCGGGATCGACGGATTCGAGGCGGCGGTCGCGGTACGGCCCTTCGATGCCGTAGAAGTACCACCACGGCACGCCGTTCTGGGCGTTGACGACCGGCGTCTCGGGGCCGAGCAGCGGCTGGATTTGCGGCACCGCGTCGGAGTACTGGTGCGCTTTGAGCCCGACGATGACGCAATCCTGCGGTCCGGCCTCGCGTGTGTCCTGCAGAGCGCGCGGCCACACCGTCATCTCGGATTCGCCCTCGATCAGGCGCAGACCGTTTTGCTGCAGCGCTGCCAGGTGCGGGCCGCGCGCAATCAGGGTGACGTCTTCGCCGGCCTGCGCCAGTTTGGCGCCCATGTAGCCGCCGACGGCGCCGGCGCCGAAGATGGCGATCTTCACTTCTTGCCCAGGCCCAGCTTCTCGGCCAGGCCGATGCGCTGAATCTTGCCGGTCGGCCCCTTGGGGATGTCCTGCAGGATCACGATCGAGCGCGGCACCTTGAAGTCGGCCAGGTGCTGAGCGGCGTGGTCGCGCAGCGCCTTCTCGTCCGCCGAAGCGCCCTCGGCCAGGACGACGGCGGCCGCGACTTCCTCGCCGAGGCGTTCGTGCGGCATGCCGAAGGCGACGGCCTGCGCGACGCCCGGGAACTGCAGCAGCACCTCGTCGACCTCGCGCGGGCTGACCTTCTCGCCGCCGCGGTTGATGATCTCCTTGATGCGGCCGGTCAGGAAGAGATACCCGTCCTCGTCCTGGTAGCCCTGGTCGCCGGTGCGGAACCAGCCGTGCGTGAATGACGACGCGTTGGCGTCCGGGTTGTTCTCGTAGCCAGCCGTAACGTTGCCACCTTTGATGACGACCTCGCCGACGACGCCCGCGTCCAGCAGATCGCCCTCGTCGTCCATGATCGCAACCTCGACGCCGGCGCCGAGGCCGACGGAGCCGGGCTTGCGCTCGCCGGGCGGCAGCGGGTTCGTCGCCATCTGATGCGTCGCTTCCGTCATGCCGTACGCCTCGATGACGGGCGCGCTGAACGTCTCCTCGAGCTCGGCCATCACCGTCGGTGGCAGCGAAGCAGACGAAGAGCGAATGAAGCGCAACTGGTTCGCCTTGATCACGTCGGCGTGGCGGGAGGAACGGGCCAGCGCCATCTGGTGCATCGTAGGGACGGCGCTATACCAGTTCGGCTTCGTCTCCTCGATCCAGTTGAAGAAGCGAAAGGCGTCGAAGCCGGGGCTGCAAACGATGGACGCGCCCGCCGCCATCGAGGACAGCAGGCAGCCGATGAGGCCGTGGATGTGGAAGAGCGGCATGACGTTCAGGCAGCGATCCGCGGGAGTCAGGTTCAGCGCCTTCATGATGTTGCCGGCCGAGATCACCAGGTTCGTCTGGTTCAACGGCACGATCTTGGGGCGCGCCGTCGTGCCCGATGTGTGCAGCACCAGCGCCACGTCCGCCGGTTCGGCGAAGACGGGTGCGGCGGGCTGGACCTCCGCACCGTCGTGCCACAGCGAGTAGCTGCCGGGCTCGCCGCGCCACTGCAGTCGCAACGCCGAGGCAGGTGCGGCGGCGTGGGCGGCGGGCGCATCGTCCGGCAGCGTGATCAGCGCCTTCGCGCCCAGGTCGTCGAGGTAGAAGCGAAACTCCTCTTCGCGATACGCCGGGTTGAGCGGCGCCGCGGTAGCGCAGCAGGCCGCCGCGAGGAAGGAGATCGCCGCCTCGGGCCCGTTGGGCAGGACGAGGCCGATGCGGTCGCCACGGCCGACACCGAGCGCTGCCAGCTGCCCCGCCAGGTGGTCGATCTGGGCGCGCAGCTGGCCGTGCGTCAGCGTGTGCCCGTCGACGGTGACGATGGCCGGCAGGTGGTCGGCGCCGGCGTTGAGCAGGTCTCGCAGGGTGCTGGTCATAGTTCTTCTCCGCTAGCGTCTACGGCTTCGAATCGGCTAAGGCGAATGGTACGCCATCGTTCGATTGAGGAGAAAAGGGACACACACGCTGTTCCGGGTGGTGAGGAATCCGCTCATGGTGAGGCTCTCGAACCATGAGCCAGCGCCACGCGTGTAGTGGACGGACCCTGCGGCATGAATGCCGGGCCGCCAGGCCGGCCAACCTTTGGCCCAGCCAAGCACGATGAACCGCACTACGTACGCCGCGGGATTCATCCCGCAGTTCCACGAGGACGCAGCGATATTGACACCGCCACGCGGGCGCGGGGATGATCGGCGCACCGCGAAGGAGGCGTCATGACCGAGAAAGTCGACCTGGCAAACCTGGGCGCGATGCCGGTACCGGGCTCCTGGAGCGATGACGGCATCGACGCGCCGCGCCGCGGCCCCGTCTTCGGGGCGACGTTTGCCGTCGCCACCGACCATCCCCTCGCCACGATGGCGGCGCTGAGCATCCGGCGGCGCGGTGGCAACGCGGCCGACGCCGCCATCGCCGCCTCTGCCGTCAACGCGGTGGTAAAGCCCTACATGACACAGGTCGGCGGTGACGCCTTCGCCCTGGTCTGGCGCCGCAACCACGAGGCGGTCAACTGCCTCAACGCCGGTGGGCTGGCGCCGCATAACGCCACGCCGGACGCCTTCCCCAACGGCATCGACGTCAGCGGCCCGCGCGCCAGCACGGTGCCAGGCCTGGTTGGCGCCTGGGCGGAGCTCAGCACCACCTACGGCACCTTCCCGCTCGACAAGCTGATGGAGCTGGCGATTGAACTGTGCGAGCAAGGCTTCCCCGTCTCGCAGCGACTGTCCGGCGCCATGACGATGCTGCCTGGGCTGGCAGGGTCGCACGGCGACACGCTGCGCAAAGTGTTCCTCAAGGACGGCCGCACACCCTACGCGCCCGGCGAGCGCCTGCGCCAGCCCGAACTGGCCGAGACGCTGCGCCGCATCGGCGACGAGGGGCGCGAGGGCTTCTACGAGGGCGCCACGGCCGAAGCGATCGCCGAAGGCATGCGCGCTTCGGGTGGCCTCATCGATCTCGAGGACCTGAAACAGCCCGTCGCGATCTGGAGCGACCCGCTCGTCACCACGTACCGCGGCCACGACGTCTACGAGCAGGCGCTGCCGTCGCAGGGCATCATCCTGCTCGAAGCGCTGAACATCGTCGAGCAGTTCCCGCTGGCCGACTGGCACCCGACCAGCGCCGACGCCGTGCACGTCATGCTGGAGGCGACGAAGCTCGCCTTCGCCGATAGCCGCCGCTACAGCGCCGACCCGGAGGTCGAGAGCGTCCCGGCCGAGCAGTTGCTGTCGAAGGAGCACGCCCGCAAGCGCGCCGCCGAGATCGACATGAAGCGCGCCGGCCGTCCTGGACCGGCGCTGCTGCCCTCAGACACCACCGAGTTCGTCGTCGGCGACGAGGAGATGGCAGTTGCCTTCATCCAGAGCGTCTTCTCTGCCTGGGGCAGCGGCTTCGTCGTTCCCGGCACCGGCGTCCTGATGAACAACCGGCTGCGCGGCTTCAGCCTCAACCCGGGCGACGCCAACGTGCTCAAGCCTGGCAAGCGCACCATCCACACGCTGAACACGTTCATGGTCTTCCGCGACGGCAACCTCGTCATCGGCGGCGGCACGCCGGGCGGCGACTTCCAGGTGCAGTCCAACCTGCAGACGATCTGCGGCGCCCTCGACTGGGGGCTCGACCTGCAGACCGCGGCCGATACGCCCCGCTGGGCCACGGTCGGCGACGGCGAGCTCGTCATGGAATCGCGCTTCTCGCCTGCGGTTCGCGAGGAGCTGGCGGCGCGCGGGCACAAGGTCAACCTCACGGCCGCATGGGACGGCACGCTGTCGCGCACGCAGGTCATCGGCCAGGTCGCGACAGGCGGTTGGGCCCTCGGCTCAGACCTGCGCGGCGAAGGCTCGGCGCTGGGAATGTAGCCCTCGTGGCAAAACTCATCTACGCTGCCATCGCATCGCTGGACGGCTACGTAGTCGATGCCAGCGGCAGCTTCGAGTGGGCAGCGCCGGACGAAGAGGTGCACGCCTTCGTCAACGACCTCGTGCGGCCGATCGGCACCCACCTCTACGGCCGCCGCATGTACGAGGTGCTGTCCGTGTGGGAGACGCTGCCCACCGAAGGCGAACCAGCTGTCATCCAGGACTTCGCCGCGATTTGGCGCGCCGCCGACAAGATCGTCTACTCGCACACGCTGCAGGAAGCGACCACGCCGCACACCCGCATCGAGCGCACCTTCGACCCTGAGGCCGTCCGGAGCTTGAAAGCGGACTCAACGAGCGACCTGACGATCGGCGGACCAACCCTGGCAGCAGAAGCGCTTCATGCCGGGCTGGTAGACGAGCTGCACCTGATCGCGGTGCCGGTTGTGGTCGGTGGCGGCACCAACTGGCTGCCACGCGACTTGCGCCTGGAGCTCGAGCTGCTCGACGAGCGCCGCTTTGCCAACGGCACCGTCTACGTGCACTACCGCACGAAGGCCTGAAGCGGCTACGCGACGAACGTGATGCGCGCCTGGTAGATCGCGACGGCCATGAGCAGCACGGCCGGCAGGTGGATAGGCCAGGCGAAGAGCAGCGTGAATGCCAGCAGTCCGATCGGGATCACGCCGGAGAGGAAGAGCTTGGCCCGCTGTTTCGGCCAGCGCAGGCCCATCCAGACGAACACGGCCAGCCACGCGTAGAGGAAGACGTCGGTGACGAGCAGGCCCGCGGCCCAGCGGGTACTGTCCAGCGTCGCCACGTAAAGGTTGTCGACGACCGTCGCCAGCACGCCGTAGGCGACGGCCAGCGCGGCGAGCAACCCGCCCCGCTCCTGCTGGAGACGGCTCAGGCTCAGCAATGGCTCGGCAGCCCGGCCGTCAACGGGCGACGGCGCGGTTGGCCTCGGCGACCAGCTCGAAGACGCGCTCGTGGTAGGCCGTCGTGTTGTCGCCCGAGGCGAAGACGGGATGGACGATGATCTCGCCGGCGCCCTCGGCCATTCGCGTGCCTAGCTGCTCGACGATGGCGTCGTCGTTGCCCCAAACGACCAGCGACTCGAGGAACGGGTCGATGGTGCCGGACGTCACTTCGGCGTGGCCGGAGGCGGCCATCATGCCCTGGTAGTTGGGCAGCGTGGCGTAGCGGCCCAGCATGGCGCGGCTGCGCTCCAGCATGTCCTCCTTGTTGGCGCCGAGGAACACGGGCTGGTGCGCGATCAGCGGCGGCGCCGTCCGGCCGGCGGCAGCGGCTGCCTGCTTCATGGCCGGCAGCGCCGTGTCGCGCAGGTAGGGCCACGGCGAGACCCAGCTGATGGCGCCGTCCGCCAGCTCACCGCACAGCTCGAACGAGGCCGGGCGCAGGGCCGAGGCCATCACCGGCACGTCGACCGGGCCCGGCAGCTTGACGTCTGTCTTGGCGAAGCGACCGTCGAAGTGGACCTCGCCGGTCTTGAGCAGCGTCGTCAGCACGGTGAGGTACTCGCGCAGGTTGCTCAGCGGCCGCTTGTACTCGACGCCGAAGATCTCGCCCATGCTCGTGTGGTGGCTGGGGCCGATGCCGAGACGGAAACGCCCCGGCGCCAGCGATGCCAGCGCGATCGCCTGCTGCGCCAGCGCGACGGGATGTCGCGGCCACGTCGGGATAATCGACGTACCGAGCTTGATGCGCTCCGTCACCATCGCCACGGCGCCGAAAACGGTCGTTGCGTCCGCGCTGGTGCCGCCCATCGTCAGCCAGAAGGCGGGCACGTCCTTCGTCTCGGCGACGCGGATCGTCTCGACCATCGTCTTTGCGTCCGGTTCCTGGATGTACACGCCGATCATGTCGTCTCCTCCAGCTCTCAGCTGTCAGCCTGCAGCTTTCAGCGATTAGCCCCCTCGCCCTCTGGGAGAGGGTTGGGGTGAGGGCAACATCATCGGCATTTCAGCGTCAGCGATTGGCCCTCCCGCTGCTCGCAGCAAGACTAAGGGCTAAGGCCCTCTAATCTCAACGAACAACTCCGTTCGAGTTTGAGCGGAGAGATCTTCCGGCTGATCACCTGACGGCTGACCTAGGCTGACTGCTCGTCAGCCCGCGTACGACCAGCCGAGGGCGTGCGACGTCAGCGGCTCGCCGTGGTTGATGACGGCGCCGCTGATGACGAGGCCGATGGCGACGACGTGGTCGCCGGCCTCGACGAACTGCTGCACTTCGCACTCGATGAAGCTCAGCGCCTCGTCGAGGATGGGGCAGTTGGTGAACTCGCCCGGCGTGTGGGCGACGCCCGCCAGCTTGTCGTAGATGACGGCGCTGGCGGTCTCGGACCGGCCCTGGATCTTCGAGGCGTTGCGCGGCTGGGCGAACTTGCGCGCCAGCTCCACGCCGTTCGAGCGCAGGACGTTGACGGTGAAGACGTTGGTCTCGCGCAGGTTGCGCAGCGTCGTGCTGCTGCGCTCCAGCGACACGGCGACCAGGCGCGGCTCGAACGAGACCTGCATACACCAGTCAGCCATCATGCCGTTGACGTTGTCGGAGCCGCGCGACCCGACGATGTAGAGGGCGTAGGGAAAGGTCTCCAGCGCCTCGACAATCGGGTCGATGTCGACGCGGCGCGGCACGAAGGGCAGATCTGGGTGTTCTTGCATGGAATCCTCTCGTTTGCAGGGCTGATCCCAGTATCGAAGCGCCCTCCGGGGGTGTCAAACGAGAGGGGGCTACATTTGACTTCATTTTCCCGTGTCCACCCGTGACTATTCTGTTGCACCCTATCGTTGCCAAGCTCGGTGTACACAATGGGCTTATCGAAATGGCAGTATTGACGACTCGGCTTGCGTCACGCGGTACCGAAAGAATTTGAGCCTGCGTAGAGGATGCGGAGGCGCGGTTCGACCTCCTGAACCGACGCACGACGGCGCAGGGAGTAACATTCCGCGTCGTTGCCTCAATGTTCTTGTCTTGACTAGATTCACAGCTCTTTCGAGGCCGTCCGGTCTGGTCGGTTAGGTCATCATGGCTTATGAAACGCAGCGGGGTCGGCTGACTCTGGATGATTCGCCGGCACTTCACGAGGAGCACACGAAATCGGAATCCGGGCTGAACTGCGCATCAGACGCAATGACGCAGACGATTCAGTAATCGTTCAGTGCCCGCTTATCTTCCCGTTGAACTCCCTGAGAGCGTCCATTCAGCTAGTCTCAGCGATAATGAATGTGAACATCTGATAGATGTAAGCAGCTTCCATCTCGTGACACTATCGCTGGTTCCCAAGCTTTCAAGGCACGCTGAGATTACATCGTAACACCGGTGGAAGATTGAATCATGCATCCCGTAGTCGATTGTCAACGGTCGTTAATGCCGCAACAACCTTCATCCATTCATAGTCCCAAAGCTCGATAGTGCGCTCAACATTTCTCTCTCCGGAGGCTTTCTCACTGCTTCATGGCGTGCGTCTAACTGACTACCATAGCGCCATTGATTGCGTAACCAGAATATCGCCCCGATCGCCAACATTGCCGCCTGGAAACGCGTACGGACCAAATACACTGAGTGGCTATCGTCCCTGCTGATGAAAACGATTTTTGCGATCGAGAGACCGAATAGAAACGGATTCCTAACAATCGGAGCGGATGACACCCGAATCGTCCGGGCAGACGAACTTCCCGCGCTTGCTGAGGTACTTGCGTCCCTAGACTCAGTCCAAGTCTCCGCAAGTCGCGTATGAGCGCCACTGCCATGTTTGGGCAATTTCCGACGTCGCATGGCGATCGCGTCGTATGCTCGCCTTCAAGTAGTCCCATGCGCAGTATACGCACGGAAGGTCCGAAGAGTTTCTAAGAACCTATCGGTGCTCGCGGCTCCTCCTATTCCCTCAAACGAAGGGCTACTATGCAGGGAGGAGGCGCACGATGAGAGCAGAAGCGGCGATCGCGACCGGGACCGACTGGCAGGAGGTGCTGCTGGACCTGCAGCGCCAGCTGACGATGATCGGCGGCGGCGAGAGCGTCGACCTGGCCCTGCTCTTCGCCAGCTCCTCCTACGCGCTCGACTACCACGACCTCATCCCGGAGGTGCAGCGCGTCACGGGCGCCCGCATCGTCGTCGGCTGCTCCGGCGGCGGCATCATCGGCCCCGGCCGTGAGATCGAGAACGAGCCGGCCATCTCCCTGCAGCTCTTCTCGCTGCCCGGCGCCGACCTGCGCACCGTGCGGCTGACGCAGGCCGACATCGCGGACAACGGCGCCTCGGTGCCCGGCCTGCCGGCCGTGGACGAGGTCAACGCCTGGCTGCTCTTCGCCGACCCGTTCACGCTGGACAGCGAGCGCCTCATCGAGTTCATGTCGGAGCTGTACCCGGGCGTCTCGCTGGTCGGCGGCCTCGCTTCCGGCGACATGCGGGTGCGCGGCACGTACCTGTTCCTCGACGGCGAAGTGGTGAACGAAGGCGCCGTGGGGCTGGCGATCGGCGGCGCCTACACGGCAAAGTCGGTCGTGTCGCAGGGCGCGGCGCCGATCGGCGAGGCGTGGACGATCACGGGCGTCAACGGCAACATCATCGAGACCATCGGCATGAAGCCGGCCCTGGAGGTGCTGTACGACACCTTCCGCGCCCTGCCGCCCGAGACGCAGGAGCGCGCCCGCAGCAACCTGCTCGTCGGCCTCGCCATGAACGAGTACCGCGACGAGTTCGGCCGCGGCGACTTCCTGATCCGCAACCTGGTCGGCGTCGACCAGCAGAACGGCTCCATCGCGGTCGGCGCCTGGCCGCGCGTCGGCCAGACGCTGCAGTTCCAGCTACGCGACCCGCAGGCGGCCGACGAAGACCTCAGCGAGCTGCTGACGCTGGCCCGCCGCGACCTGGCGGAGCAGACGCCGGTCGGTGCGCTGCTCTGCTGCTGCAACGGCCGCGGCGCCGGCCTCTTCGGCACCGCCGGCCACGACGTGCAGAAGATGGAGGAGGTGCTCGGCCCGCTGCCGGTGGCCGGCTTCTTCTGCAACGGCGAGATCGGTCCCGTCGGCGGCCACAACTTCCTGCACGGCTTCACCGCCAGCCTCGCGCTGATCCTGCCGACGCAGCCCTAGCACGATCGTAGGGACGAAGCTTCAGCTCCGTCCCGGCGTGGTTCCGACCGCGGGAAGATGCCGGTGATTCACCAGGACGTTCCGTATCCCACCACCCCAGATTGCCACGCCTCGCTGCCGCGATGGCTCGCAATGACAAAACGTCAGGCGAACGATGTGACCAGCGTCATTGCGAGCGACAGCGAAGCAACCTCGGGACAACGGCGACGCTATCTCACGGACGGTGTGCCGTCCGAGGGAGATTCTTCGCTGCGCTCAGAATGACAACGGAACGGCGGGAATACAAAGGGACCGGGTCGAATCGACCCGGTCCCTTCTCTCGTGCCTTCGGTTGGCGTCAGGCGTGGCGGCGGTAGTCGCGCGCCTCGTTGACCTGGCGCTTCAGGGTGCGCGGCAGGTGCGTGTAGTTGCCGGTGATGTAGCGGCGCTGCTGCGGCCGCTCGAAGCGCTCCGGGTTGCTCGAGAGGGCGTTCACCTCGGAGCGCAGGTGCTCGACCTGGGCCCGCAGGAAGTCGACCTCGGAGTGCGACGGGCCACGGCGGGGCGCCGCTGCTGCCGTCAGCGGCTCGACGGGAGCGCGCTCTTCCTGTACGCCGGCCGCGGGGTGCTCAGGGTGCGGCAGGTCGCTGAACGTGGGGCGCTGCACGATGAAGCTGGGCGCCTTGCTCTCGGGCAGAGTGGGCGGCTCGAAGGGACCGATCATGGGCGGCTGCTTGCCGGAACGGCGCCGCATCTTGGGCTCCGACGGCTCCGATGAACGCCGCTCCTGAATTAGGCTGAAGACGCCGTACGCGCCGGCGAGGATGAGCCAGAAGGCTACGATGGTGACGAGGATTTCCACTCTGCCGAGCTCCTTTCGGTTAGTGTCGCCATGCTATAAATCGGCAGGAGCGGCGAGTATCGGGGAAAACCCCTAAGTTCTATCGCCGGGCGGGGGTAGGGCGCTCCATGTCAGGCTGGAACCTAAACAGGAGGGCCCTTACAGTAATCTTATGTCCACTCACACTCGTTTCGCCAGACTTCTGGCCGGTATCCTCGCAATCGTTCTCGGCGGCTCGTTGCTCATCGCCTGCGGTGGCGGTAAGCCGGTCGACCTCAACGCCGACGCGACTGCCGCCGCTGCCACACCGGCCGTAACCGAGGTGCAGCTCACGGCCAAGAACGACAAGTTCGACAAGTCGACGCTCGTCATCCAGGCCGGCCAGCAGATCACGCTGACGCTCGACAACCAGGACGGCAGCGTCCTGCACAACGTCTCGATCTACACCGACAAAACCGCGTCCGACAGCATCTACAAAGGCGACTTCGTGAAGGGCGTGAAGACACAGGACTACACGTTCACGGCGCCGGCGCCGGGCGTCTACTACTTCCGCTGCGACGCCCACCCCGACACAATGCGGGGCACGCTCGTCGTCCGCTGACCACCACGACCGACGGCCTCGCAACGTAGGGACGCAGCTTCAGCTCCGTCCCACACGACGCCCCGTCAACAGAGGAACGCGACCTGCGGCATGAATGCCGCAGCTTGGGCGACACGTCCCGAATTCGTAGCCGCGGGATTCATCCGGCAGGCCTTCGACTACACGAACCGCACTTCGCGAGGACCAGACTCTTCGCTGCGTTCGGAATGACAGTGCGATGATCAGACCACCGACGCGCCCTTCGAGCGGTTGCAGATCTCGCAGAGCAGCTGCAGGTTACGGGCCGTGTTGGCGCCGCCCAGCGCCACCGGGATGATATGGTCGAACTCGAGGCGGTCCTGGCTGCCGCAGCGGATGCAGCGCCCGCCGTCGCGGTTCCAGACGAAGGCGCGCACCTCGTCCGAAATCGGCTCGCGTGCCGAGGCGCTGAGCTCGCCTTGCTCCAGCAGCGCCATCGCGCGCTTGAGGCGCCGCCCTTTCTGCCCCTCGCGCTCGAGGATTAGCGCCTGCACCTCGCGCGCCTCGTAGGCGTCGTCCTCCCAGTAGAACTCGTCCCGGAACCACCACCAACGCCGCCGCCGCTGCTCGTCCTCCGCGACGACGACCGGCGCCTCCTGCTGCCCGGCGAGCAGCGCGTCGTAACGGCCGCGATTCAACGAGCGGGGTGCGGCAAAGCGTCCCGCGTGGAAGCGATAGCGGCTGAAGACGGAGATGCCGGACTTGACGAATCGCGCACTTGTATCGCGGCGGAGCATTGGCGTAGGCACCTGTTTAGATGATTTGTTCGATTATAGGGATTTTCGGTTAGGAAGGCGAAGGCCTGAAGCGAAACGGACTCGTCCTGGCTAAGGCCGTGTCCTCCACGAACTCGAGTCACACAGAGACGAGGCCTTCCCCCACGCCCCAGATTGCCGCGCCTCGCTGCCGCGATGGCTCGCAATGACAACCGGGCCGTCGCCGCCTGAGACGAGTCCATTCACGACGATGCACCCTCAGAGACAGTCGTTGGACGGTCACGCGGATAGGGCCGTATGTGCACAACCCCTCGCGCGGGGTGCCGCCACGCAGTGGCTAAAGGCGGACGGGGATGTTGTGGCCGGCCATGTAGGCCTTGCAGTCGCGGATGCGATACGTGCCGAAGTGGAAGATGCTCGCGGCCAGGACCGCGTCGGCGTTGCCCTCGGCGATCACGTCGACCATGTGCTGCGGCGTGCCGCAGCCGCCCGAGGCGATGATCGGCACCTCGACCGCGTCGGCGATGGCGCGCGTCAACGGCACGTCGTAGCCGTCCAGATGGCCGTCGGTGTCCATCGAGGTCACCAGCAGTTCGCCGGCGCCCAGCTCGACCACCTTCTTCGCCCATTCGACCGCATCGAGGCCCGTCGGCCGGCGACCGCCGTGCGTGTAGACCTCCCAGCGCCCCTCACCGACGGCGCGCGCGTCGATGGCGACGACGATGCACTGCGCGCCGAAGCGCTCCGAGGCGCGCGCGACCAGCAGCGGGTCGTTCACCGCCGCGCTGTTCAGCGACACCTTGTCGGCGCCCAACTCCAGCATGGTGCGCGCGTCCGCCTCACTGCGGATGCCGCCACCCACGGTGAAAGGGATGAACACTTTCTCGGCGGTGCGCTCGACCATGTCGTAGGTCGTGTTGCGATCGTCGGACGAAGCGGTGATGTCGAGGAAGACGAGCTCGTCGGCGCCCTCCGCGTCGTAGAGCGGCGCCAGTTCTACCGGGTCGCCCGCGTCGCGCAGCTCGACGAAGGAAACGCCTTTGACGACGCGCCCTTTGTCGACGTCGAAGCAGGGGATGACGCGTTTGGTCAGCATACAAAGGCAGTATAGGGTAGGGAGTCTTGGTGAAGCCTCGTTGACAACCGACGGCTTCGGGCAGAGCATACCGGCCACGCAACCTCGATTGAAATCACGAGGAGGACATCATGGCCCGCATTCGGCACATCGCCATCGCCACTCAGGACCCGGAGTCGACGGCCCGTTTCTACATCGAGGGACTGGGGCTCGAGCAGGTCGGTCGCGTCGAATCGGCGACCGCTGAAGGCTACTACCTCAGTGACGGTCACGTGAACCTCGCCATCCTGCGGTTCAAGACAGACGACGCTGCTATGGCAGAGGGAGCACCCCGCTACGCCGGCATCCATCACATGGGCGTCGAAGTCGAGAACATGGAGGAAGCCCGCGCTCGCTTTGAAGCTGCTGGCGCCGTACACCGGCCCTATCCCGGCACCGAGGACATGGCCAAACGAGGCAACGTCGAGGTCAAGTTCTGGTGCCCGGACGGCGTCACGGTAGACCTTTCAGAGCACGGCTGGCTCGGCACTCACGACGAAGTCTCCAGCCAGCAGACGACGCGCATGTAGACGCACTCGCCTCAATTCCCAGCGCTGGCAGCTGCTTCGATAGCTTCCTTCAGGTCTACGCGCCCCTCGTACAGGGCGCGGCCGATAATCACGCCGCGAGGCCGGGAACGGCGGCGGCGGCCAGCACGTGCTCCAGCGACCCGACACCGCCCGCCAGGATCACGGCCACGTCCTCGTCGGCCAGCGCCTCGATCAGCGCCGTCGCGCCGGCGGTGTCCGGGCCCTCGAAGGTGCCGTCGCGGGAGACGTTGGTGTAGGTCAGCGTGCGGGCGCCATCCGCGACGACGCGGCGGGCGAAGTCGATGACGTCCTCGCCGGAATCGGACTCCCAGCCGCGCGTCGCGATGCGGCCGTCGCGGGCATCGGCGCCGACGGCGACGCGCCCCGGGAAGCGCCCGCACGCCTCGCGCACGAGCTCGGGGTTGGTGACCGCGGCGGTGCCGAGGTAGACGCGGTCGAGGCCGTTGTCCAGCCAGCGCGTGACGGCATCGATATCGCGCACGCCGCCACCCAGCTCAACCGGGATATCGACGGCCGCAACGATCGAGCGCACCGCCGCCGCATTGACGGCCTCTCCGCGGCGCGCGCCATCGAGGTCGACGACGTGCAACCGAGTGGCGCCCAGCGAGCGCCAGTGACGCGCCATCGCGGCCGGATCCTCGCCGTAGACGGTCTCGCGGTTGTAATCGCCCTGATAGAGGCGCACGCAGCGTCCGCCGCGCAAGTCGATGGCAGGAATGAGCTCGAAGCCGGTCAACTGTCGTCCTGGTGGCGACGCAGCTCCTCGTCGATCATGCGTTGCTCCGTCTCCGGACTCCACACGGAGGGGAAGACGAAGACGTTGAAGAGCTGCCAGACGATCAACGCGCCCCAGAGACCCGCCAGCCACAGCACCGGCTCGGACAGGCCGCCGCCGGTGATCAGGTCGATGAAGAAGATCGCCGCCATAACGGCGAAGTAGGTGGCGATGTGGCGGTAGAGGCCGAGACGGGCTCGCACCCGGCGCCGCGCCTGCTCGTAGGCGTCGTTCTCGGAGCCGGGGGTGTAGTAGGAGACGCGGCCGAAGCGCCCCATACGAAGCGAGATGAAGGGCAGGTCGATGCGAATGCCTTCGTCAGGCAGGTCGTTGTCGTCGCGAGGCGAACTCATGGCTTCGATACCTGCTCCCCTGGACGCAGCTCAGTCTCCGAAGGCGAGGTGCAGGAAGTTGGCGTAGAAACGGAGGCCGTCCTTCCCGCTCTTCTCCGGGTGGAACTGGGTGGCGACAACGTTGTCGCGGGCCAGGACGCTAGCGAAGCGCAGGCCGTACTCCGTCTCGCCGATGACGACGTCTGAATCGTCCGGGGCGGGGTAATAGCTGTGTACGAAGTAGAAGTAAGCGCCGTCGTCGATGCCCTCGAACACGGGATGGTCGCGCGTCTGCTCGACGCGGTTCCAGCCCATGTGCGGCACCTTGAGATGCCCGGAGGGGAAGCGCCTGACGCGGCCCTTGATCACGTCCAGGCAGGCGTGCTCGCCGCCTTCTTCGCTGATGCTGAGCAGCGCCTGCTGCCCCATGCAGACGCCGAGGAAGGGCCGGCCACCGGCGATATACCGCCGCAGCGGTTCCACCAGGCCGCGCTGGTTCAGGTTACGCATCGTGTCGGCCGCGGCGCCGACGCCGGGCAGGATAACCGCCTCTGCATCGTCGACCGCGGCTACATCAGAGCTGACCAGTGGCTCGTAGCCCTGCTCCATGACAGCGCGAGCCACGCTGCGCAGATTCCCGGCGCCGTAATCGACGATGACGACCTGCTTCATGACCTTCCCAGTCTACCAGCCCACGGGTGGTAGACGGCTGTTGGCCGGTCGTCGTGACGGAGCCTTATCACGAAAGCGTCCGGCGCGGTTCGCCGCCACGCCGGTGGCCTAGCAATCAGTCAGGAGTCTCTGCATCGTCACCAGATCGAGCCAGCGGTCGAACTTATGACCGACCTGCTGCTCGCGGCCCGCCTCGAAGAAGCCAAGCGCCTCGTGCAGGCGGATGCTCGCCTCGTTGTCGGCCGAGATCTTGGCCAACACGGCGCGAAAGCCCCCCACATGGGCTCGCTGCAGCAGCTCGTCGAGCAACGCACGGCCGAGGCCACGACGTTGCCAGTCGTCGCGAATGTAGATCGTGTCCTCGACGGTGAAGCGATAGCCCGGCTTGGGCCGGTACTGCGACAGCGAGCCCCAGCCCACCACCACACCAGCCGCCTCGGCGACAAGGGCGCTGTACGGCGACTGGTGTTCAGCCAGCCACTCGATCTGCTCCGCCGGCGCCACTTCGGTGAGATCCCACGTCGCGGTGCTGTTGTGTACGGCGTCGTTGTAGATGGCGAAGATGGCGGGCAGGTCGGCCTCAGTGGCGTCGCGGATGGAGAAGGCGTTCACAGCGCCTGTATAGCACGGAACGCTGTACCTCGTCGCTTCCGACGAGGACAGGCAACGCGACCGGATGTCCTCCTAAGCGGTGGTGGCTCCCGGCTGCCGTCCCATCAACACGATGCCACCAGCGATGAGCCAGATTGGCAACGCGACAAGGGGAATGAAGGCGACGGCGAAAAACAGGACGATACCACAAACGATCGTCAGCCAGTTAAACCAGGACGCAAAGATCTTGTAACGCATGGATGCATATGCCGTCGTGAACATGGCAAAGATTAACGGGAACATGCCCAGAACCATGAGGGAACCATAGCCAGCCGAGTTGAATGCGCGAATGACGTCCGGGACTTGATAGGCCGGGTCGCTACCGAACTTCACGTCCGCGGAGACAGCGGCGAAGCAGCCACCGGCAACGGCCATTGCAGCAACAAAGACCGCGCCGGCCGTGAGAATAAAGGTGGCCAGGAGCGGCCTTGCCTCGGCTTCGCCGATGACAGCACGCAGCCGGTTCAGGAACAACAGCATCGCGACGCCTGCAAGCGCCATGAGATACGCGCCGACGATGACCGTGGTCTGATGGCCGCCATCTGCATACCACTTCAGAAGCTTGTCATCGTTCTCAGTGCTCGAGGGCCCAACTGCCATGTTGAAGCCGATCAAGAGAAAGACCGCCGCCAGAATGCCCGTGAGGGGTATCCACCGCTGCCAACTGGATTGCATCCCTGCATTCTCCTTTGATAGATGGAACCAGCGGGGCGGCTCGAACATAGGCTCGGGTTCAGGAGCAGTCAAGCCAGGATTCATAAGGGAAACATCCGGAACGCGCTGGGAGTCGAAATGTCTCGAGACTATGACTCGTCCCTGCCAGCACTTTGCGTGGCCTGGTGAAAATGTATCTGCCAGGAGCCAGCGCTCTGCTGCCAGACTGAGGAGCGCAAGCTCTCCGTGACCGAACCATCGTCGTTGACGGTTCTCAGCCCGTACGTGACGAGGGCCACGTCCGGCGCGAGCACGGTGCACCTGTAGTCATCAATTTCGCAGCGAGATGGCTCCTCGGCAGCAAGCAATGCCAGCACGTCGTTGCGAGTCAAAACCCGTCCGCTGCTGCCAAACTCGATGAAGTCATCGTGCAGGAGGGAGGCAGCTTGGCCCGACCGCCTGACGACGGGATCGAGCAGCCGCGTTTCGAGGTCGAGAAGGATAGCTGCGATTTCCACGAACGGATTGTAGGTCGCGGCCGCCGCCTCTGACCCAACGAGGCGCTGACTTATACTCAAGGTGTGAGCGAACAGCACCCCACGGCCATGACGGGCGAGGAACGAGGCGTCCAAGAGGCCAAGCTCCGCGTCGAGGATCTGCGCTCGCAGATCGGCTACCACGACTACCGCTACTACGTCCTCGATGACCCCGAGATCGACGACGCGAAGTACGACGCACTCATGCGCGAGCTACGCGAGTTAGAGAGCACGTACCCACAGCTGATCACGCCGGACTCGCCGACGCAGCGTGTCAGCGGCCAGCCGGTCGAAACGCTGGGGGTGGTCGAGCACCGCGTTCCGCTCCTCAGCCTGGCCAACGCCTTCAGCGAGGAGGAGTTCCGCGCCTGGCACCGCCGCCTCGTCAATCAGGCGGAACGCAGCGACATCACCTTCGTCTGCGAGCCGAAGATGGACGGCCTGGCCATCGCGCTGGTCTACGAGAACGGGAGCTTCGTACAGGGCGCCACGCGCGGCGACGGCAGCCGCGGCGAGAACGTCACGCAGAACCTACGCACGCTCCGCAGCATCCCACTCTCAGTGCGGCAGCCGGTGCCGGAGCGCTTCGAAGTACGCGGCGAGGTGTACATGACGAAGGCGGGCTTCGAGCGACTGAACGAGGACCGCGCCAACCAGGGCCAGCCCCTGTTTGCCAGCCCCCGCAACTCAGCCGCTGGCTCGCTGCGCCAGCTCGACCCGGCAGTGACGGCTTCGCGACCGCTGGAGTTCTTCTGCTACCAGCTCGGCTGGGCGGACGGACAGGCGCCGAACAGCCACTGGGAGGTGCTGCACTGGCTGGGCGAGCTCGGCTTCCCGGTCAACCCTCACATCCGCCGCTTCACGGACGTCGACGCCGTCCTCGAGTTCATCAAGAGCTGGGAGGATCGGCGGGAGGCCCTGGAGTACGAGATAGACGGCCTCGTCGTCAAGGTGGACGACCTCGGCCTGCAACGGGCGCTCGGCTCCGTCGGCCGTGAGCCGCGCTGGGCCATCGCCTACAAGTTCCCGCCCACGCAGGCGACGACGAAGCTGCTGAACATCGACGTCAACGTCGGCCGTACCGGCAGTCTCAATCCATTCGCCGTGCTGGAGCCGGTCGTCGTGGCCCACGCGACCGTGAAGCTGGCCACGCTGCACAACGAGGACGACATCCGCCGCAAGGACATCCGCGTCGGCGACACGGTGATCGTGCAGCGCGCGGGCGAGGTCATCCCGCAGGTCGTCGGGCCCGTCGTCAGCCGCCGCACCGGCGAAGAGCAGGTCTTCGAGATGCCGAAGCACTGCCCGGTGTGCGGCACAGCCGTCTTGCGGCCGGAGGGCGAAGCGATGAGCTACTGCCCCAACCGTGCCTGCCCGGCGCAGATCTTCCGGCTACTGGTCCACTTCGCCAGCCGCGGCGCCATGGACATCGAGGGGCTGGGCGAGTCGACCTCCGCGGCGCTGCTGCACGAAGGCCTCGTGCATGACGTGGGCGACCTCTACACGCTGGGAGTCGAGGACGTGCTCAAGCTGGAGCGCATGGGCGAGAGAAGCGCCTCAAACCTGGTCGCGAACATCCAGGCGAGCAAGACACGGCCGTTGCCGCGCCTGCTCTTCGCGCTCGGCATCCGCCACGTCGGAGACGAGACGGCGGAGCTGCTCGCGGGCCACTTCGGCAGCGTCGAGGCCATCGCGGCCGCGGCGCAGGAGGAGCTGGAGGCAGTGCCGACCATCGGCCCCAAGATCGCCGAGAGTGTATTCGAGTACTTCCGCGATGACCAGAACCAGGAACTGATCGACAAGCTGCGCAAGGCAGGCGTCAACATGACGGGCGAAGCTGCCGGACGCGAGGGACCGCTGCAGGGGCTGGCTTTTGTGGTTACGGGAAGCCTATCCCGTTGGTCGCGCAACGAGGTAGAGTCAATTATCAAGCGATCCGGCGGCTCCGTGGGCTCCAGCGTTACGAAGAAGACCAGCTACGTCGTCGCGGGCGAGAACCCGGGCTCGAAGCTGGCCAAGGCGCAGGAGTACGGGTTGCAGGTGCTGGACGAAGAGGCATTCCAGGCGTTGCTGCAGGATAAGGGTATTGCCTGAGTTCGTGGCGGCGCATGCCAGTTTATGCTTTGAATAGCTTGTGCCAGAATCGTTACGTCGAGTTAGCAGTTCTTTGACCTCAATAGATGCCTCGGTTATAATTGCGGCGGCTTCTTATTTGAACTGAAGGCGGGGTGGCATGGCCTTCAACCCGATTAGCTCCTTTCTCGGGCTCTTTTCTCACGACGTTGGGATAGACCTTGGCACAGCCAACACCCTCGTCATGGTCAAGGGCCGTGGCATCGTTATCGACGAACCCAGCGTCGTCGCCATCGATCGCGTGACCAAGAAGGTCCTCGCGATCGGCGCCGAGGCCAAGCGCATGGTGGGCCGCACGCCGGCCAACATCATCGCTGTACGGCCTCTGAAAGACGGCGTCATCTCCGACTTTCACGTCACGGAGCGTATGCTCCACTACTTCATTCGCAGCGTGCACGAGCGCTACGGCTTCGGCATTCCGCGCCCGCGTGTCGTTATCGGCATCCCCAGCGGCGTGACCGAGGTCGAGAAGCGCGCCGTGCATGACGCGGCTCTCAACGCCGGCGCACGCGAGGCATACCTGATCGAGGAACCGATGGCGGCTGCGATCGGCTCCGGCCTGCCGATCATGGACCCGTCCGGCTGCATGATCGTCGACATCGGCGGCGGCACAACCGAGGTTGCGGTCATCGCCCTCGGCGGCATCGTCGAGAGCCATTCGATCCGTACCGCCGGCGACGAGATGGACCAGGAGATCATTTCTTACGCTCGCCAGGTCCACAACATGGTGATCGGCGAGCGCACCGCTGAAGAGATTAAGATTTCTGCCGGCTCTGCCTACCCACTTGAGATGGAAGAGACGATCGAGATTCGCGGCCGCGACCTGGCGACGGGCTTGCCGAAGGCCGTCGAGGTCAGTACCGTGGAAATTCGGGATGCACTTTCCGGCCCCGTCGGCCAGATCATCGAGTCGGTGCGGCTGGCGATCGAAGTGACGCCGCCGGAGCTCGTCGCGGACCTCATGTTCAAAGGCATCTGCCTGGCCGGCGGTGGCGCATTGCTCCGCGGCCTGGACCGGCGCCTGCAGCAGGAGACCAAGTTCCCCGTCTACGTGGCAGACGACCCGCTGACCAGCGTCGTCCGCGGCTGTGGCGAGGTTCTGGAAGAGGCCCGCATGCTGGCGAAAGTGCATGCAGCGCTCGCCGCGCGCAAGCCGCCGCGCTAACACCCCACTACCCAGCCTGCCCTTGGGGCGGCTACCCCCGAGGAGGTTCTGCTTCTGACAGCAAGGACTGCCGCCTGGTTTGCGAGTGTGATGGGGGCGGGGTTGGTGCTCCTCGCATTTTCTGGTCTTGGCTTGCTTCGTCCACTCGAGGACGTCTCCTATATTTTCCTCTCCCCCCTCGAATCCGCGCTCCGCTCGATCGCCCGTCCGATCGCCGACACCGTTGCCAACTACGGCGACGTGCGCGACCTGACCGCCGAGAACGATAGCCTGCGCGCCGAAAACGAGCGCCTCAACGCCGAAGTCGCGCGTCTGCAGGAAGAAGCCGTAGAGCGCGACCAGCTGGCCGGCCTGCTCGACGTCAAGACGCAGCTCTCCGACCAGCAGTTCGCTGTCGCCAAGGTTTACGCCCGTTCGACGAACAACCTGCGCGACCTCGTCGCAATCAACCTGGGCAGCGGCGACGGCATCAAAGTCGGCATGCCTGTCGTGACCGAGGGCAAGACGCTGGTCGGCACCGTCACCGAGGTGGACAGCAGCCACTCTTGGGTCACGTTAGTCACCGACGTCGATAGCGCCGTCGCCGGCCTCGTCCTCGAATCGCGCGCTCAGGGCGTCGTCGCGGGCAGCTACAACCACAAGATGAGCATGGAGTTCGTCACGCAGGAGTCGACCGTCAACAACGGCGATACGGTGCTCACCTCCGGCATCGGCGGCACCTACCCCGAGGGCCTTGTCCTCGGCAAGGTGACCGGCGTCAGCGGCAACCCGCAGGACCTCTTCCGCCAGGTCTCCGTCGAGCCGCTGGCCAGCCTCTCGCGCCTCGAGTCCGTGCTGGTGATGACGAGCTTCCTGCCGAACAAGGTAACGGGGCCGTGAGCTACTACGTCGGCCCCGTGCTCCTGCTGCTCTCCGCGACCTTCGAGGCGTCGGTCCTGCCGATGTTCCGCATCGGCGGGCTGCAGCCCAACCCGACGCTCGTATTACTGGTAGCCTGGTTGATGGTGCGCGGCGACAGAGAAGCCTTCCTCTTCATCCCGATCGCGGGAATCCTGCTCGGCCTGGTCGACTCGGCGCCGATGGGCACGGCGCTGCTGGCGCTGGCGCCGCTGGCGCTGCTGCACGACGTGCGCGGCAGCCGCCTGAGCGAGACCGGCTTCCCCCTCACGGCACTTTTCACCGTGGTCATGACCGTCGTCTACAACCTGGTCTACCTGCTCGTCTTCACCATCGATGGGCAGGCGGGTAGCTGGATGGTGGCGTTCACGCATTCGATCATCCCCAGCACGCTGCTCAACGTCGTGATCCTGGTGCCGATCTACGCCATCCTGCGCGCAACGAAGGGCGAGCCAAGGCGGGCGAGCTACTATGCGTAACGGAGCGAAGGCCCGCTGATGGGCGGCTTTTCGACCGGTCGCAAGCCGTGGAAGTCGGAGCCGTGGCGAGGAGAGACACCCTCGAACCAGGAGGCCAGCTACTCCGTCCGGCGGCGCGTCCTCTTCTTCGGCATCGTCATCGTCTTCATGTTCGGCATCCTCACGCTGCAGCTGGCTCGCATGCAGCTGATCGACGGCGCCAAGTACCGTCAGCGCGCCGAGAACAACCGGCTGCGCGAAACGGCCATCCTGCCCGTCAGGGGCCTGATCTACGACCGTAACGGCGTCCCCCTGGTGGAGAACAAGGCGACGTTCGCGGCGGCCGTCGTTGCGGCTGACGTGCCGAAAGAAAGGCAGAGCGACATCGCCCTGCAGCTGCAGGAGCTGACCGGTATCCCGGCCGGCAACATCGAGGACGAAATCGACCAGCGGCGCGACTCCATCGACCCGTTCACACCGGACGTGATCAAGAGCGGCCTCGACCAGCAGCAGGCCTTCACGCTGCGTGAGCGCCTGTCAGACCTGCCAGGCGTGCGCGTCATCGTGGAGCCGACGCGCGATTACCCCCAGGGCGAACTCGTCTCCGAGATCCTGGGCTACGTGGGCCCGATCAACGAGGACGAATACCAGACGCTGGCCACTGCCGGCTACCAGCTCAACGACCGCATCGGCAAGACGGGCATCGAGTACTCCTACGAGTCGACGCTGCGCGGCAAACCCGGCGTAAGCGAGGTCGAGGCGGACGCTTCCGGCCGAGATCTGAGCGTGATCAACCAGGTGCCGGCGACGCCGGGCAGCAACGTGGTGCTTAGCATCGACCTCGGGCTGCAGAAGGAGACGGAGGACGTCCTCCACGAATACGAAGGCGATTCGCTCAACGCCGCCGCCATCGTCATCGACATCCACACGGGCGAGATCCTCAGCATGGTCTCGCTGCCGACGTACGACAACAACATCTTCAGCGGGCCGGTCGACGAGAACGCGCTGCAGGCGATCGAGGACAACCCAGGCAAGCCGTTAGTCAACCACGCGATCAGCGAGGTGTACGCGCCGGGCAGTACCTTCAAACAGGTCACCGGCCTGGCTGCACTGCAGGAGGGCATCGCCACCGCCGACACGACGATCACGAGCAAAGGGGCGATCTACGTGCAGAACGAGTACGACCCCTCGATCACGTATCGCTTCGGCGACTGGGCGGTGCTCGGCACGCTGAACTTCGTACGCGGCGTCGCCATGTCGTCGGACGTCTACTTCTACTACCTGTCGGGCGGCTACTCGGAGAACGGACAGCAGATCTTCCAGGGCCTCGGCGCGCAGAAGCTAGCCGACTGGGCGCGCCGCTTCGGCCTCGGCGACAAGACGGGCATCGACCTGCCCGGCGAGGCAGAGGGCCTCGTCCCAGACCCGGCGTGGAAGAAGGCAACCTTTGGCGAAGACTGGCTCCTCGGCGACACCTATACCTTCGGTATCGGCCAGGGCTACCTGGCGACGACCCCGATCCAGATGCTGCTCGTGACGGCAGCGGTCGCCAACGGCGGCGATCTGCTGCAGCCGCATCTGGTCAAGGAAATCGACACGCCGGACGGCAAGGTCATCAATCCGTATCAGCAGCCGGTGCGCCGAAACCTCGGCATCGACCCGCGCAACCTCGATCTCATGCGCGAGGGCATGCACGAGTCGGTAGCTAACGGCGCGGCGGAGGCCGCTCACTCCGACAGCGTCGTCATCGCCGGCAAGACCGGCACGGCGGAGTTCGGCGAGAAGAAGCCGGACGGCACCTACCCCGAGCACGCCTGGTTCACCGGTTACGCGCCGTTCGACAACCCGCAGGTCGCGATTGTCGTCTTCCTCGAGAAGGGCATCGGTGGCGTTGACGCGGCGCCGGCCGCCTCGAAGATCCTCAGCTGGTACTTCAACCAGCAGAACTCGGCCGCGGGAGCGAATCCGTGATCAGCTGGCGTGAGCGACGGCCCTTCGACTACATCATGATGGCATCGGCGATCGCGTTGACCATCTTCGGCATGCTGCTGATCTACAGCGGCAGCTACACAACGCATCAGGCCGGCAGCGTGCTCACCAGCCCGGCGGGACGCCAGGGGATGTTCGCCGTGGTCGGCATCGTCGCCTGCCTCATCGTCTCGCGACTCGACTACCGGTTTCTGGCCCAGGGCTCGGCCGGCATGTACATCGGCCTGATCGCGGCGCTGTTGTTCGTCATGGTTGCCGGTACGTCCCAGTATGGCTCGCGACGCTGGATCGATATCGGCGGCCAGCAGATTCAACCATCCGAGATCGGCAAGCTGGTCATCATTCTCGTGCTGGCAAAGTACCTGTCCGACCACCACGAGCAGATTCAGAGCCTGCGCGTCTTCCTCACCTCGCTGGTCATCGCCAGCGTGCCGGCACTGCTCGTCTTTGCCGAGCCCGACCTCGGCTCCGCCTCCGTGTTCCTGCTCATCTGGCTCGGCATGGTAATCATGGCTGGCGCCGACATGCGCCACGTGCTCGGCAGCCTGGGCATGGTGGTGGCGATGGCGCCCTTCGCCCTGATCATTGCCGTCACGGACTATCAACGCGAGCGTATCAGCCTGTTCATCAACCCTGCCCGCGACGCCCTGGGCAGCGGCTTCAACATCCTGCAAGCCGAAATCAGCGTCGGCTCCGGCGGCCTGCTGGGACAGGGCTTCCTGCACGGCACCCAGACGCAGCTCGACTACCTGCGCACCCAGACGACCGACTACGTGTTCAGCGTCCTCGGCGAGGAGTTGGGCTTCATCGGCGCCATGGTGCTGTTCTCGCTCTACATCCTGCTGCTGATGCGAGGCCTGCGCGCGGCGTCGATCTCACAGGACGTTTTCGGCCGGCTCATCGCCATCGGCGTGGTGATCTTCATCCTCTTCCAGGCCTTCATCAACATCGGCGTCAACATTCGCCTCTTCCCGGTCACCGGCATTCCGCTGCCCTTCATCAGCCTGGGCGGCAGCTCGCTCGTCACGGTGTTCATCGCCGTGGGGCTGATGCAGAGCGTCGTGATGCGTCATAGACAGGTGACGCTCTAAGGAGCGACAGCCATCTGCAGCAGCGGTCAAGAACTCTCCCGAAGATGGCTGCTTCCAACTGTCACTCCGAACGGTGTCAAGAGACTGGCCCTCCGGCCGACCAGGTGTCTAATTCGCTTGTGATCGCCACGTCTGCTCCACATCGCTCTGCGCTGCCCCACCGCCACCCCTGAGAAAAAGGAGAGAACTGGGAGGACACCTCCCGGGCCCATCGCGCATGGGCTTCGCCCCGCTACCCTGCCGATCTTCGTCGAGAGTCCCACGTGCGCGCGGAGCCCCTCCGCCTTCAGGCCCAGGTTGTCTTTGCGAGGAGCGACAGCGACTGTCTCGGCCGCCCCGTTGTGCAAGACGCCACGTCACGGGATTGCTTCTCCGTCGCTCGCAATGACACGCGGTGCGTCACGCGAAAAGAAGAGGCCCCCGGAGATTTCGGGGGCCTCTTCTTGGTTACGTTGTCGCGCGAGCTAGGCGCTGCCGGAAAGGGCCGGCGTCTCCTGCTTGGTGAGGATGAGCTCCTCGCCTTCGCAGTCGATCAGAACCGTGTCGCCGGGCTCAAAGCGGCCCTCGAGCAGCGCCTCCGAGAGACGGTCCTCGATCTCGTTCTGGATGACACGCCGCAGCGGGCGGGCACCGAAGACCGGGTCGTAGCCCTTCTCGCCCAGCCAGTCGCGGGTAGCGTCCGAGACCTCCATGCTGATGCCCTTGAGCATCAGGTTCTTGGCCACGTCGCGCAGCTGCAGGTCGACGATGGAGCGGATGTGCTCGCGAGCCAGAGCGTGGAACACGATCTGGGCGTCGATGCGGTTGAGGAACTCGGGCCGGAAGACGCGCTTGAGCTCTTCCGTGACCTTGTCCTTCATGCGCTTGTACTGCTGATCCTCCGTCTTGGCCTCTTCCGTCTTCACGGAGAAACCAAGAGCGCTCTCACGCCGGATCAGGTCGGAGCCGACGTTGGACGTCATGATGATGATCGTGTTGCGGAAGTCCACCTTGCGGCCCTTGGCGTCCGTCAGACTGCCGTCGTCGAAGACCTGCAGCAGCATGTTGAACACGTCCGGGTGCGCCTTCTCGATCTCGTCCAGCAGGATGAGACAGTAAGACTTGCGCCGCACCGTGTCGGTCAGCTGACCGCCATCGTCGTAGCCGACGTAGCCGGGAGGAGCGCCAACCAGTCGCGAGACGTTGTGCTTCTCCATGAACTCGGACATATCGAGCCGGATCATGGCGTCTTCGCTGCCGAACATGAATTCGGACAGCACACGCGGCAGGAAGGTCTTGCCAACACCAGTGGGACCGAGGAACAGGAAGACGCCGATGGGGCGCTTCGGGTCCTTCAGTCCGGCACGCGAGCGACGGACGGCCTTGCTGATCGCGACGATCGCCTCGTTTTGGCCGATGACGCGGGCGCGCAGCGCATCCTCCATGTGGACGAGCCGCTCCGACTCCTCGCTGGCGATGCGGGTGACGGGAATGCCCGTCCACATCGCCACGACTTCGGCGATGTCCTCTTCGGTGACAACAGGCTTGCCAGCCTCACCGGCGGCCGGTTGCGCCTGCGACGGCTCTCCGGTCTCGGCCTGGGCTTCGCCTTCCATCTTCTCGATGCGCTCTTGCAGCTTGAGCTCGCGGTCGCGAAGTTCCGCTGCGAACTCGTATTGCTGGGCGCCGATCGCCTGGTCCTTCTCCTTGCGGAGGCTTTCCAGACCACGCAGCGCCTCCTGCATGGACGGCGGTGTCGCCGACTTGCGGATGCGCACGTGCGAGGCTGCCTCGTCGACGAGGTCGATGGCCTTGTCGGGCAGGAAGCGGTCGGAGACGTAACGGGCGGCCAGCTCGGACGCGGCCTTGAGAGCCTCATCTGAGATAGTCAGCTTGTGGTGATCTTCGTAGCGCTCACGCACGCCCTTCAGGATCTCGATGGTCTCCTCGACGCTCGGCTCCTCCACTTGAATGGGCTGCAAGCGCCGCTCCAGCGCGGAGTCGCGCTCGATGTGCTTGCGGTAGTCGTCCAGCGTAGTAGCGCCGACGCACTGCAACTCGCCTCGCGCCAGAGACGGCTTGAGGATGTTGGCCGCGTCGACGGCGCCTTCCGCGGCACCGGCGCCGACGAGCATGTGCATCTCATCGATGAACAGCACGCAGTTGCCGGAGTTTTTGATCTCTTCGATGACCTTCTTGAGGCGCTCCTCGAACTCGCCGCGGTACTTGGTACCGGCGACGAGCGAGCCGATGTCCAGCGTAAGCAGGCGCTTGCCCTGCAGCGTCTCCGGCACGTCGCCGGCGACGATGCGCTGGGCCAGCCCCTCGACGATGGCCGTCTTGCCGACGCCGGGCTCGCCGATCAGGATCGGGTTGTTCTTGGTGCGCCGCGAGAGGATCTGGATCAGCCGCTCGATCTCGCGGCTGCGGCCGATGACCGGGTCCAGCTTGCCGGCGCGCGAGGCCGCCGTCAGGTCGATACCAAGCTGGTCGACCGTGGGCGTCCGGGTGCTGGTGCGTCCGCCGGTGCTGGTGCTCTGCGGTGTGCTCTGGGAAAGGATACGGGCCGTCTCGGTCCGCACGCGCTCCAGACTGACGCCCAGCGACTCGAGGACGCCGAACGCGATCCCCTCGCCCTCGCGCACGAGGCCGAGGAGGAGATGCTCCGTGCCGATATAGCTGTGGTTGAGACGTCGCGCCTCCTCCACCGCAAGTTCGATGACTTTCTTGGCTCGCGGGGTGAGACCAATTTCACCACTGATCGACTTTTCGCCTCGACCAATGATGAACTCGACAGCCGAGCGTACCTTGCTCAGCTCGACGCCCAGGTTGTTGAGGACCTTGGCGGCGACGCCGTCCCCCTCGCGCACGAGGCCGAGGAGGAGGTGCTCGGTGCCGATGTAGTTGTGGTTAAAACGCTGAGCTTCTTCTTGAGCCAGCGTTAAAACCCGGCGCGCTCTCTCTGTGAACTTGTCGAATCGGTCTGCCATCGTATTCCTAGCGCCCCCTATTCGTAGAATCAGGTTAGCACACGCTAGGCGTACGAGTCCAAGTAGAAGAGGCCCTTAGAAGTTACGCGTTTGTTTCCTCTGAAGGGCTGTCGCCGGCCAGCTGTTCGAGGCGCAGCGCGGCGAACGCAGCGGCCATCTGAGTCTGCGGCTCCTCTTCCTCCGGCTGCGCGCGGGTCAGCGCGGCAACGTCGGCTTCGGGCTCTTCCACGTCTCGTTCCCTGGTCTCCTGACGAGCCGCGGGAGCGCTGGTGGTCTCGGTCGCAGAGCTCGCAGTCTCCTGCCGAGCGCCGGTCTCGCTGATGATGGCGTTGACCTCATCCTGGAAGGCGGCCTTGATCTCCTCCGGCACGGACAGCACTTCGCCGTCCGGGCTGAAGGTGAAGCCCATGTCTTCACCGCGGTCGCGCGCCTGCTTGAGCGAAAGGCCCAGGCGATGGCGGTCGCGCTCGATGCGGATAATCTTCAGCGGCAAGATATCGCCCTCGCGCACCGCTTCTTGCGAGTGCGAGATGCGGCGGTCCACCAACTCGGAGACGTGTATCAGGCCCTCGACGGGGCCCTCGATGCGCGCGAAGGCGCCGAATGTCGCCAGCTTGGTGACGACGCCAGGAACGACCTCGCCAACCTGGTACTTGTCGACAATGCCATCCCAGTGCGCCGGCTGTGCCCGGCGGATGCTGAGGGCGATCTTCTTCTTCTCGGCGTCGACCTTCATGACGTAGACGTCGACTTCATCGCCGACCTTGAAGAGCTCCTCGGGCGCCTTGGTGCGGTCCCAGGAGATCTCAGACAGGTGGACGAGACCGTCGGCGCCACCCAGGTCGACGAAGACGCCGAAGCTGCGGATGGAGCTGACGCGGCCCTTGCGGATCTCGCCTTCCTCCAGCTCGGAGAGGAGGCGGTCTTTCTGCTGACTGCGCCATTCCTGTAAAGCGCCGCGCTCCGACAGGATGACGCGGTTGCGGCGCCGGTTGAGCTCGATGACCTTCAGGCGCAGTGGCTTGCCCACGGCCTGAGCCAGGCCGGAGCCGCTCGTATCGTTGCGGTCAGGGCGCAGGCCAACCAGCTGCGACAGCGGCACGAACGCCGCGACGCCTTCCACGTTCACCAGCAAGCCGCCCTTGTTGAAGCCGGTAACCTCAGCCTCGAAGCTCTCGCCACTCTCGAAGAGGGTCTGCAGCTCGCGCCAACCCTTCTCGCCACGTGCGCGGTCCAACGAGAGCAGGACTTCCCCTTCGGAAGTCTCCGGCTGCATCACGTACGCCACGATCTTGTCGCCGACTGCGACCTTGCTGAGCGGGTCCGCACCCATCGAGTGCATCTCATTTACTGGGATGAGACCCTCGGACTTGGAGCCTATATCGACAATGACACCATCGCGGCCAACGCTGATGATTGTTCCTTCGACTACCTCACCACGCCGGAGCGAGCGAATCTGGCCTCGCTCCTCCATCTCAAGAAGAGCCGCCATGTCCATGAGAGAATCGTCGACTACAGCCCCACCCCGCTGTCCCCCCTGCTCGTCGGGGTTATTCACCAAACCTTGTTCCTCCGATAGATCGGCTATGCGCCGAAGTCGATGCATTCTAGCACAGGGGTGTATCAAAAACGGATGATGATTAACTTCACCCTTACGTGAGAATGAAGAAGGCCCCCACGTTTACGTGAGAGCCTTCAAGTTACCGGCGACGGCCTATTTTCCACAGAGGCTTGCGCCCCCAGTATCGTCGGCGCTGCGGCGTTTCACTTCCGTGTTCGGGATGGGAACGGGTGGGGCCACCGCGCTCTAGCCACCGATGCAGGCATTATACCAGACCCGGCCCTTCGGACAAGACCATTCACTCGATCCGAGCCCCTTTCTGAAGGTTGTGTCGAGCGCAGAGAATCCGGACATTGTCTGGGGTGAAACTGCTTCCACCCCGGGAAAAGGGCAGGTCGTGATCAAAGTGGAGCTGCTCCTGCGATCCGCAAACGACACACCTCCCTTTGTCCCTCTTAAAGACGAACTGCTTCACCCAGGATGGAATGAGACGCCGTGATTCGTTGGGCACCACATCGTCGGCATCAACATCGGAAATGTTAGAGAGTCGCAGGCGGAACCTGAAGACTCGCCGGCCTTCTGAAGGCTTCCAATCGAGAGAGTACGAGACCAGATCAAACAAACCGCGATCTGACCAGATACCGTCTCGCAACTTCTCATATACGCGGACAAGCGGCCGATTACCTTCCGAACTCACGTCTACAGCATCCGCAAACTTGCCGTTGTCAGTCGGATTCCCTGAAGGGAGAAACCTGGGTTGATCGACGGCCTTCGGAGCGACGTCGGATGTTCTGGAAGCGTCATGTCCCTCATACGTCAGCCCCTCGCCGTCGGAGTCGAGCTCGTCCTCGTACGGTGCGCCAGGTCTCTGTGACATGAGGAATATGGATGTCTGCGGTGGGGTCCGAAAGTTCATGCCCTTCTGAAGAGACATTCGCTCTCTGCCGCACATCTCAAGATAAGTAAGAACGTCGTCCCGCATAGATTTGCAGACAAGACTGTAACATCGTTGCCATCTGGTACGCGGCCCCCACCCCTGCTAGCCTGTGCGCGCATGACAGATCTTTCCGAGAAGCAGAAGATGCTGGCCGGCGAGCTCTATTCGCCGGCCGACCCGGAGCTGCAGATCGAACATCTGCGCGCCCAGCAGTTGACCTTTCGCTTCAACCAGACGCCGCCCCACGAGATCGAGCAGCGCCGGGAGTTGCTCCAGGAGCTCTTCGGCGCCATGGGGCAGGATGTCCTCATCGAACCGCCCTTCCACTGCGACTTCGGCAGCAATATCTATATAGAAGACGGAGTCTTCATTAACTACAACTGCGTCTTCCTCGACTGCGCCGACATCGCCCTCGGCCGCGGCACGATGCTCGGTCCGGCGGTGCAGATCTACGCGGCCACCCATCCGACCGACGCGGCCACGCGCGCCGCGGGTCTGGAGCTGGCAGGGCCGGTGATCATCGGCAGCAACGTCTGGATCGGCGGCGGCGCCATCATCCTGGCAGGCGTTACGATCGGCGACAACTCCGTCATCGGCGCCGGCAGCGTCGTCACCCGGGACGTGCCGGCAAACGTGGTGGCGGCGGGTAACCCCTGTCGCGTGCTGCGTCAGCTCGCTTGAGACACAGCCGCCGACGATCTACCCTGCCCTTGTCGACTCGACAAGAAATACGAGTGAGGTCATGACAACCAGCGCTTACCATCAGGACGCACCGACTCGCCGGCTGACGCGCTCCCGTGAGGGCATCTGGCTGACCGGTGTCTGTCGCGGCATCGCGACGTACCTGCGTATCGACCCCGCCATCGTGCGCTTCGTCTTCGCGCTGATGGGGTTGGCCGGCGGCATCGGCGTGGTCGCCTACGTCTTCGCCTGGCTTATCATGCCGCTCGAGGCGGACACGACGAACGTCAACGCGAAGCCCGAAGCGGATGTGCGCGGCCTCGTCGTCGGGCTGCTCATCGCCGGAGGCATTGCGGCGGCGCTGCTGCTCGCAGGCCGGGGAGCGAGTACGCTAGGTGCCGCTATCGTCATTGCACCCCTTGTGATTGCAGTTGGCGGCGTTATCGTCCGGCGCGGCAGCCCGAGTTCCAAGAGAATGCTGCTCGCCGTCGGGCTGGGCATCACCCTTGTTCTGGCCCCGCTCAACTACCGTCCCACCTTTGGTAACCACACCGTGTATCCCTTCACACAGGACTTCCACCCGCAGTACACGAACCTCTTCGGCACGTTGACGCTGGACCTCTCGGACTCCCACTTCGACAGCGGCAACCTCACGCTCAACGTCAACTCCGTCGGCGGCGCTGTCGTTCTGCGCGTGCCGGACAATGCCTGGGTCGAGATCGACAATAGCTCGCTTTTCGACAGCAGCCGTATCGGCGGTGACGAGTCCCTGCCCGGTGGAAGGCTGCTCATCAAGCTCAAAGTCCACGGCGCCTTCAGCTCGATCCGCGTCGTCCGCTGACCCGTCGCCGCGCTGCTACACTCGACACATGACGATAGAGAGCATCAGCGCGGTCACACTGAGCACACGGGACATGGCGGCAGCCCTGCAGTTCTACCTGTCGCTGGGCTTTCAGCACGCCTACGGCGGGCCGGCGGATGATTTCGCCAGCTTCCGTGTCGGCGGCGGCCACGTCAATCTGAACCTCGATCCTGCCTACATCCCCACGACGCAGGGCCAGTGGGGACGCGTCATCCTCTACGTCGACGACGTGGACGCAATCTACCAGCTGGCGCTCTCGAAGGGCCTGGAGCCGACGACCGAGCCGCGCGACGCCGAATGGGGCGAGCGCTTCTTCCACATCAGCGACCCGGACGGCCATGAGATCAGCTTCGCACGGCCGCTGAAGCAGCCCGAGCAGCCGCGGACTCGCCAGGACGAGCTCGCCGAGCGCGCCATGGCCATCTACCGCGAATCGAAGCCCAAGCTAGACGACATCGTCGCCCGCGCCCGGCCTCGAGCGCAGGAGATGAGCCGTCAGGCGCTGCGCCTCGCCCGCGAGCATGAAGACGAGCTGCGCCAGGCCGCCGATACGCTGGCGCGCACACGCCTGCGCGGCTCGCTGGGCGTCGCGGCGAGCGCCCTGACGTCGTCGCAGTCGGGCAGCAGCCGGTCGCGTCGCGGCCGCGCCTGCGAGGCATGCCAGACCGTCAACCCACCGGTCGCGCGCTTCTGCAGCCAGTGCGGCGCGCCGATGACGCCCCCTGACGCCACATTGCCATCGCCGACCGACTAGCAACAGCTCCCTTGCCGCCGTACTGTGGTCGAGTTCGGCGCGATTCAACCAAGGAGACACTCGCATGAAGCTCGGCGCCACCGTATCCCCGCGCGACATCGGCAGCGACCCGTCCGCGATCCGCGACTTCGTCCAGGCCCTGGAAGGCGCCGGCTACGACCACATCCTCACCGGCGAGCACGTCCTCGGCGTCCACCCGGACCGCCACGTGCAGGGCGAGGCGCTGCACAGCTACGACACGCCCTGGTTCGAACCGTTCGTCTTCTTCAGCTTCGTGGCCGCCTGCACGACGACGCTGCAGCTGGTGCCGGCCGTCATCGCCGTCACGCTGCGCCAGACGGCGCTCGTCGCCAAGCAGGCAGCGATGCTGGACGTGCTCTCGAACGGCCGCCTGCGGCTCGGTATCGGCGTCGGCCGCAACTCGGTCGAGTTCGAGGCGATGGGCGTCAACTACCACAACCGTGGCCGCCGTATCGAGGAACAGATCGCCCTGATGCGCGAGCTGTGGACGCAAGAGCTCGTCACCTTCGAGGGGCGGTACCACAAGATCGACCGCATGGGCATCAACCCGCTGCCGGTGCAGCGGCCCATTCCGCTGTGGATGGGTACGACGTTCTCGGGCGTCGTCGAGCGCGCTATCGAGCGCGTCGCGCGTCTCGCGGACGGCTGGTTCCCGCAGTTCCCGCCCAACGAGGAGACGCGCGCCCTGGTCGAGCGCTTCCGCGGCTACGCGCACGCCGCGGGCCGCGACCCGGCCAGCATAGGCATCGAGGCAGGCCTGCGGGTCAGCCCAGATGACGTGCCGGACGCCTGGATCGAGCAGGCGCAGGCGTGGCAGCAACTCGGCGCCAGCTACTTGCGCATCAATCTCAACGGCAACTTCGCGTCGAATCAGCAACGCATTGATTTGCTAACTCGCGCGAGAGAAACACTGCAAGACCTGCAATAGACTACACCTGTAATAGATTGCGCCCGTGAAGCGTTAAGTACGGGTATGGCATTGCCGACATTTTTACAAATGCGCTTTCTTCGCAAGAAGTCCGAAGCCCAGGCTAATGGCGAACTGGCGAACATGCGCTCTCGCATGCGTGAGCGCTTGCCTGAATCCGGCAGCCTCGCCGAGTTGTTCGCTGCGCTTGCCGAAGACGACAAATGGGACGTCGAACGCCCGAAGATCGGAAACACCGACCCATCGGACGAATCGTCATCCGGCCCGCCCGGCCGTCCTGCCGCAGGCAATCGCTAACGCGCCGAATCCGACGCCAAGGCCCCTCCGTTGGAGGGGCCTTCTTCTTTGCCAGGGCCGGAGGAAGCTGACTCAGCCCCGGCTGGACAGGCTCCGGTCCAATGCGAAGAAGAGGGGCAGTAACAGTGTGCCGAGGACGATGTAGGGCCACTCGGGCTTGAGCAGCACGCACGTGGCTAACGTGGCGATTGCGTCTACAACGATCGCGGCGAGGATCCCGGCAACGAGCTTGTGATTGCGAACGCTCTGCATTCCCTATCTATCGTACCGCCGCCAGGCTGAGTTCGGTCAATTTCAGCGCCGGCGCTTCTGCTTCGCCGGCTGTGCCGCGGGGAAGCTGCGCGTGGCCCAGAACAGCGCGACGAGCCAGCCGATGACGGTCCATCCCAGGAAGAAGTCGAGGATACAGATCGGCACGACCTGCGGATGGCCCCGAAGGACGGCGATCGAGGCGGGCAGGAAATAGAGCAGGAAGACGAGCAGCCCGAGGATCGGGTGGGGATGGAAGGCAAGCAGCAGGTCAGTCATTCGATGCTGCGTCCCATTATCGCGCCCATCTCCGGTTAGGCACAGGTGGAGAAACGCTGAGAGGCCTCCAATTCGGAGGCCTCTCAGAAGGAACCTTGGTGGCGGGAGAGGGATTCGAACCCCCGACCTTCGGGTTATGAGCCCGACGAGCTACCGCTGCTCCATCCCGCGACGTACTGAATAGAGTTGTTGAAGCTGGTTTCAAATATCAGGATACGCGATTGTGCGCGAGTTTTAATGTAGGTCAAGCCCTCGACCATTAGTACGACTCAGCTGAAGACATTGCTGCCCTTACACATGTCGCCTATCAAACGGGTGGTCTACCCGTGGTCTTACTCCTTTCGGATGGGAGAACTCATCTTGAGGTGGGCTTCGCACTTAGATGCTTTCAGCGCTTATCCCTGCCGGACTTGGCTACCCGGCGGTGCTCTTGGCAGAACAACCGGTACACCAGCGGTCCGTCCATCCCGGTCCTCTCGTACTAGGGACAGCTCCTCTCAATTCTCCTACGCCCACACCGGATAGAGGCCGAACTGTCTCACGACGTTCTGAACCCAGCTCGCGTGCCGCTTTAACCGGCGAACAGCCGGACCCTTGGGACCTGCTCCAGCCCCAGGATGCGACGAGCCGACATCGAGGTGCCAAACCTTGCCGTCGCTGTGAACGCTTGGGCAAGATAAGCCTGTTATCCCCGGGGTAACTTATATCCGTTAAGCCACGGCCCTTCCACTCGGAACCGTAGGATCACTTTGCTCGACTTTCGTCCCTGCTCGGCTTGTAGGCCTCGCAGTCAAGCTCCCTTATGCCAATGCACGCGACGGGTGATTTCCATCCACCCTGAGGGAACCTTTAGGCGCCTCCGTTACCTTTTAGGAGGCGGCCGCCCCAGTCAAACTGCCCACCAGCCACTGTCCCGCTGCTTGATCAGAGGTTAGAAAGTAAACCGGAGAAGAGTGGTATTTCAACGTTGACTCCCCTGAGGCCGGAACCCCAGGTTCAAAGTCTCCCACCTATCCTACGCATCACTGGCCCACTTTCAGTGGCAAGTTGCAGTAAAGCTCCACGGGGTCTATTTGTCCTGGTGCGGGTAACCCGCATCTTCACGGGTACTTCAATTTCGCCGAGTCCCTCGTTGAGACAGCGCCCAGATCGTTACGCCATTCGTGCGGGTCGGAACTTACCCGACAAGGAATTTCGCTACCTTAGGACCGTTATAGTTACGGCCGCCGTTCACTGGGGCTTCGGTTCAAGCCGTGAAGCTCTCCCCTTAACCTTCCAGCACTGGGCAGGCGTCAGCCCCTATACATCCCCTTACGGGTTGGCAGAGACCTGTGTTTTTGGTAAACAGTCGCCTGGGCCGGCTCCCTGCGGCCCCAGTCAGCTCCACTCGCGAAGAGTTTCACCAACCGGGGCGCTCCTTATCCCGAAGTTACGGAGCTATTTTGCCGAGTTCCTTAACGAGGGTTATCTCGATCACCTAAGGGTACTTACCCCCGCCCACCAGTGTCGGTTTGCGGTACGGGCACCAACAGTGCTAGCTACGAGGCTTTTCTTGCCAGTGTGGACTCAACGAACTCGGATTTGACTAGTGTCTCCTCCTTGCCCCGATCCCTCCGCTTAACCTGGCGTGGGATTTTCCTCACTCCAGACGCCTACGGACCAGGGACGCACCATGTCCAATGGGCACGATCCGCCTATCCTCCTGGGTCACCCCTTAGCCTTAAAACGCCCTGTTAGTGGTGCTGGAATACTAACCAGCTGTCCATCGCTTACGGCTTTCGCCCTCAGCTTAGGCCCGACTAACCCTACGCGGATTAACCTTCCGTAGGAAACCTTGGGCTTACGGTGGACTGATTTCTCGTCAGTCTTACGCTACTCATACCGGCATTCGCACTTCCGAACGCTCCAGCGAGGTTCACACCTCCACCTTCACTGCAGAACGGAACGCTCCCCTACCCCTCCTGACTATTGTCAGAAAGCCATGGCTTCGGTAACAGGCTTAGCCCCGCTGAATTGTCGGCGCAGAGCCACTCGACCAGTGAGCTATTACGCACTCTTTAAATGGTGGCTGCTTCTGAGCCAACATCCTGGTTGTTTTAGCAACTCAACATCCTTTAACACTTAGCCTGCATTTGGGGACCTTAGCCGATGGTCTGGGTTGTTTCCCTTTCGACTACGAACGTTAGTGCCCGCAGTCTCACTCCCGGGTTAGTAACCTTGGCATTCGCGGTTTGATTGGGTTTGGTAAGCGGTAAGCCCCCTAGCCCATTCAGAGCCCTACCTCCAAGGCCCATCACCCGAGGCTGCCCCTAAAGGCATTTCGGGGAGAACCAGCTATCTCCTGGTTCGATTGGCATTTCACCTCTACCCACAGCTCATCCGATAGACTCGTAAATCTAACCGGTTCGCGCCTCCACTCCGAGATTATCGGAGCTTCACACTGGCCATGGGTAGCTCACCAGGTTTCGGGTCTACTCCATGCAACTGAACGCCCTATTCAGACTCGCTTTCGCTCCGGCTCCGCAAGTCCCCTTGCTTAGCCTTGCTACATAGAGTAAGTCGCCGGCTCATTCTTCAATAGGCACGCCGTCATCCCTCCGAAGAGAGACTTCGACTGCTTGTAGGCACACGGTTTCAGATCTATTTCACTCCCCTCCCGGGGTGCTTTTCACCTTTCCCTCACGGTACTAGTTCACTATCGGTCATCATGGGTATTTAGCCTTGGAGAGTGGTCTCCCCAGCTTCCCACGGGATTCCTCGTGTCCCGCGGTACTCAAGGTATCGGCAGGAGCCGCCGCCGTTTTCGACTACGGGTCTGTCACCCTCTATGGCGGCCCGTTCCAGGGACCTTCGCCTAACGTGACGGTTGGTAACTCCTTGTGAGCCCCGCAGAGCTCACCTGCCGGCCTTACAACCCCAATACTGCATAGGACTGCAGTCCACTAAGCAGTACTGGTTTGGGCTTCTCCCCGTTCGCTCGCCGCTACTAGGAGAATAATCTCTTTTCCTCGGGGTACTAAGATGTTTCAGTTCCCCCGGTTCCCGCCACCGGACCTATGTGTTCAGTCCGGGGCAACCCGACATGACTCGGGCTGGGTTCCCCCATTCGGGTATCTCCGGCTAAGTTTGCTAGACAACCGACCGGAGCTTATCGCAGTCTTGCCACGCCCTTCTTCGGCCCATGACGCCAAGGCATCCCCCGTGCGCCCTTAGTAGCTTGACCTACATTAAGGCCCACGCGCAATCAAATCGTGTCCGATTACGCGATCGAGATAATTGAAGTACCAGCTTCAACTCTATTCAGTTTTGAAGGTGCCGCCGGCCTGGGGCAATTGCCCCGTTCCGGCATCCGGCGAAGCCGCCGGCGGGATCAGTCCTTCTCGAGGGAAGAACTCCTCCCGCCCGTGTCCTCGTTCGTTTTCTGTGGAGCCCTGACGCTACTCGCCTGACACAAAAATCGGCCTGATGCTCAGGCCGATCGTGGTTCACGGTCTACCCGCATCTGGGTCAGCTATCGAGTTCGGCTCCGCACTGTGTCATTCAAGCTCCAACACTCATCATAGCCCGCCCGGCGATCCCGGCGCAAGAGACTCAACCCTGTTTTCTGGTGGAGCCGAGGAGGCTCGAACTCCTGACCCCCTCCTTGCAAAGGAGGTGCTCTCCCAACTGAGCTACGGCCCCATCCTGAGCAAACCCGTTGCACCGGCTGGTTCCGAGCTTTCGGTGGTGGGCCATGGTGGACTCGAACCACCGACCTCGGTCTTATCAGGACCGCGCTCTAACCAGCTGAGCTAATGGCCCCGGTAGCAACCTTCGCTGCCTCATGACGGCGAAGGCACCTGGCGGTGCACCTTGACCTCTAAATAGTGAAAGGAAGCATACCCACGGGTAAGGGGTTGTCCAGTTTAGAGCTGGACTAGCTCTCACGGCTCCCTCCGAAAAGGGATTACCGATCGACCTAGGATGGCTTGCGAGCCGCCTAAACACCGTTCGGCTTTTGGATGGCTCGTTTGCACTCCCTAGAAAGGAGGTGATCCAGCCGCAGCTTCCGCTACGGCTACCTTGTTACGACTTCGCTCCAGTTACCGATCCCACCCTCGGCGCCTGCCTCCTTGCGGTTAGCTCAGCGACTTCAGGTGTTACCGACTTCCATAGCGTGACGGGCGGTGTGTACAAGGCCCGGGAACGTATTCACCGCCGTGTGCTGACCGGCGGTTACTAGCAACTCCGCCTTCATGCAGGCGGGTTTCAGCCTGCAATCTGAACTGAGGCCGGCTTTAGGGATTAGCTCCGGATCGCTCCTTGGCAACCTATTGTACCGACCATTGTAGCGTGCGAGTGGCCCAAGACGTAAGGGCCGTGCTGACTTGACGTCATCCCCGCCTTCCTCCCCGCTTTACGGGGCAGTCTCGCCAGAGAATACAACTGGCAACAGGGGTTGCGCTCGTTGCGGGACTTAACCCAACACCTCACGGCACGAGCTGACGACAGCCATGCAGCACCTGTGCTAGCTCCCCGAAGGGTCCCTCACCTTTCGGATCGGTACCACTAGCATGTCAAGCCTTGGTAAGGTTCTTCGCGTTGCGACGAATTAAACCGCACGCTCCGCTGCTTGTGCGGGCCCCCGTCAATTCCTTTGAGTTTTAGCCTTGCGGCCGTACTCCCCAGGCGGGACACTTACTGCGTTAGCTGCGGCACGGAGGGGGTCGATACCCCCCACACCTAGTGTCCATAGTTTACGGCGTGGACTACCCGGGTATCTAATCCGGTTCGCTCCCCACGCTTTCGCGTCTCAGCGTCAGGAAAGGCCCAGAAAGCCGCCTTCGCCACTGGTGTTCCTCCCGATATCTACGCATATCACCACTACACCGGGAATTCCACTTTCCTCTGCCTCCCTCGAGTCTGCCAGTATCCAAGGACCTCTCCCAGTTGAGCCGGGAGCTTTCACCCTAGACTAAACAGACCGCCTGCACGCCCTTTACGCCCAGTAAATCCGGACAACGCTTGCCACCTACGTATTACCGCGGCTGCTGGCACGTAGTTAGCCGTGGCTTATTCGCGAGGTACCGTCATCATCGTCCCTCGCAAAAGGGCTTTACGACCCGAAGGCCTTCATCGCCCACGCGGCGTTGCTGGGTCAGGCTTTCGCCCATTCCCAATATTCCTAGCTGCTGCCTCCCGTAGGAGTCGGGGCCGTATCTCAGTCCCCGTGTGGCTGACCGTCCTCTCAGACCAGCTACCGATCGTCGCCTTGGTAGGCCGTTACCCCACCAACTAGCTAATCGGCCGCAAGCCCCTCCAGAAGCGACTTACGCCTTTAATAACTCCTCCAGGGAAGAGCTATCACATGCGGTATTAGCTCACCTTTCGGTGGGTTATTCCCCACTTCTGGGCAGGTTGCTTACGTGTTACTCACCCGTCCGCCACTCGCTTTGCCGGCGAACCGGCATCGCTCGTTCGACTTGCATGCCTGAAGCACGCCGCCAGCGTTTATCCTGAGCCAGGATCAAACTCTCCGTTTAAACCTGGAAACTCGCTAAACGCGAGTCCGGATTTCCCTTTGTTAACGGGTTACCCGTGCTTCCTCTCACTATTCAGTTGTCAAGGTGCCGCTCCGACGAATCGGAGCGCCGACCAGACTAGCATGCAAGACCGCGCTCGTCAAAACCGACAGCGCGGTCTTTGCGTAACTTGGTAAGGTCGAGAGCTACCCGAGCATCCTAGCACTGCGTTTCGCCCAGCGTCAACAACCGACGCCGCCAAACCGCTCCCCGGCAGGATGCCAGCAGGCCGCACATCTGCGTGCGACCTTTGAAGCATATATCGGCAGATTCGCCTGTGTCCAGAGGAGATTGGACCGTTCTTTTCAGACTTCGATCAGCTTGCAACCAGACTCGAAATCGAGTTAGGGTACGCCAAGCGGAGGAGAAAATTGCAAGACGTAAAGTACGCGCGAGCGACAACTGTCGATGAAGCTGTCGATCTGCTTCAAAAAGGTGGCCCCACGGCACGCGTCCTGGCCGGCGGCACGGACCTCATCGTCCAGGCCCGCGAACGACGCCGCGAAGTCTCGATGTTCGTGGACATCAAGCCCATCGCGGAAACCCAGCAGCTCACGTATGACGCGGATGCCGGTCTCACCGTAGGCGCGGCCACGCCCTGTTATCGCATCTACGGCGACGACACCGTGCGCCGGCTCTACCCGGCCCTGGTCGAGGCCACGTCCGTCATCGGCGGCACTGCCATCCAGGGTAGGGCCAGCATCGGCGGCAACCTGTGCAACTCGGGTCCCGCGGCCGATTCGGTACCGGCCATGATCGTGCTGCAAGGCATGGTGAACATCGCCGGACCCAACGGCCGGCGCCAGGTCCCGGTCGAGAACTTCAACACCGGCCCGGGGCGCAACGTCCTCCAGCCCGGCGAGTTCGTCGTCTCCATCCAGTTCCCGTCCACGCCGGCGCACAGCAGCTCGGCCTGGGAGCGGTTCATCCCTCGTAATGAGATGGACATCGCCGTCACGAACGCCGGCGCCGCCCTGCGTCTGGAAGGCGACACCGTGACCTGGGCCCGTGTCTCCATCGGCGCCGTCGCGCCGACGGCCCTGCTGGTGCAGGGTGCGGCCGACGCCCTGGTGGGCAAGCCCCTCACGGAAGAGACCATCCTCGCCGCCGGCGAAGCCGCGAAGGCCGCAGCTACCCCCATCGACGACATGCGCGGCTCCATCAAGCAGCGCAAGCACCTATCTTCCGTCCTGGTGCAGCACACCCTGCGCCGGGCCGGTCAGCGAGCAAGAGGCGAGTAAATTGAGCGAAAAGATTGTTGTACACGCCACGATAAATGGTGACGAGACGGACTTCCTGGTGGACGAGCGCGACAGCCTCCTCGAAGCCCTGCGCGAGCGTCTCGGACTGACCGGCGCCAAAGAAGGCTGCAACAACGGCAACTGCGGCGCCTGCGCCGTCATGCTAGACGGACGCCTGGTCAACTCCTGCTGCGTCATGGCAGCCGAGATCGAGGGCTCTGACCTGATGACCGTCGAAGGCATTGCCAAGGATGGTCAGCTCACTCCCCTGCAGGACGCCTTCCTTGAGGAAGCAGCGCTGCAGTGCGGCATCTGCACGCCGGGCTTCCTGGTCGCCTCGAAGGCGCTGCTGGACAAGAACCCGCACCCCAACGAGCACGAGATCCGCTTCTGGCTGGCCGGCAACCTCTGCCGCTGCACCGGCTACGACAAGATCATCCGCGCCGTGCAAAAGGCGAGCGAAGCGACCAGCGCCAACGCCTGACAATCTCGAGAACCGCAGGGGGCTACCGGAAATCGGTAGCCCCCTGACGATCCCCCCGCTAATCATTTAAGCTGAAGGCGTCCGATCCGATTCGCTCGCGGCGATGAGGCGGGCGCACGTCCTCACTAATGTAGGCAGATGCAGCCACTGGAGGCAGCAATGGTTACCACCCCGAACAAAGAGTATCGAGTCATCGGCACGCGCCCGATCCGGCCGGATGGCACCGACAAGGTCACGGGCCGCGCCCAGTACGGCGCCGACATTCATCTCACCGGCATGCTCTATGGCCGCGTCAAGCGCAGCCCGCACGCCCACGCTCGCATCAAGAAGATCGATGCGTCGAAGGCGCTGGCGCTGCCCGAGGTAAGGGCCGTCATCACCGCCGCCGACTTCCCGGCCGCCGGTGAAGGCATGACCGACGTCGGCGAAGGCGCTGTCTCCAGCCTGCGCTTCGTGCTGGAGAACTTCCTCGCGTCGCAGAAGGCGCTGTACCGCGGCCACGCGGTCGCCGCCGTCTGCGCCACGGACCCGCACGTCGCCGAGGACGCACTCGCACTGATCGACGTGGAGTACGAAGTGCTGCCGCCCGTCCTCGACGTGCGCGACGCCATGGCAGACTCGGCGCCGATTCTGCACCAGAACCTGCGCACCCAGGACACGACGCCGCTGGCGGTCGAAAAATCGAACAAGCCCACCAACGTCGCCGCCCACATGCAGTACAAGAAGGGCGACCTCGACAAGGGCTTCGCCGAGGCCGACGTCGTCCTCGAGCGTGAGTACACGACGCAGATGTACCACCAGGGCTACATCGAGCCGCAGAACGGCACCGCCTTCTGGAACAGCGACGACCACCTGACCGTGTGGTGCAGCACGCAGAACCCCTTCGGCTGCCGCACTACGCTTTCCGAGGTGCTGAACAAGCCCGTCTCCGAGATCACCGTCGTGCCGATGGAGATCGGCGGCGGCTTCGGTGGCAAGCTGCCGATGTACCTTGAGCCGCTCGCGTCCATGCTGTCACGCAAGGCGAACCGCCCCGTGAAGATGGTCATGACCCGCGAAGAGGTCTTCGAGGCGACCGGCCCAACCTCCGGCACCTACAGCCGCGCCAAGATCGGCATCAAGCGGGACGGTACCATCACCGCCGCCGAGGTCTACATGGCTTACGAGGCCGGCGCCTTCCCGGGGGCTCCGGTCGGCGGCGGCATGAACGGCGCCCTGGCGCCCTACAACCTGCCGAACTTCCAGATCGACGGCTACGACGTCGTCGTCAACCGGCCGAAGACGGCGGCCTACCGCGCTCCCGGCACGCCCGCCGGCGAGCTCGGCGTCGAGTCGCTGCTCAACGAGCTGGCCACGACTATCGGCATGGACCCGATGGAGTTGCGCCTCAAGAACGCCGCCAAGGAGGGCGACGACCGTCCACAGGGTGGCAAGTGGAGCCGCGTCGGCATCGTCGAAGTGATGGAAGCGATGCGCGACCACCCGCACTACAAGTCGGAGCTGCAAGGCAACGACCGGGGCCGCGGCGTCGCCATGGGCTACTGGGGCAACGCGGGCATGGAGACCAGCAGCAGCGGCAGCATCAACGTCGATGGCACAGTGAGCTTCATCATAGGCTCGGTGGATATCGGCGGCACCCGCTCCTCGCTGAGCATGCAACTGGCCGAGACGCTCGGCATCTCCGAGGACCGCGTCCACCCCAAAGTAGTCGACACGGACTCGATCGGCTTCACCAACATGACGGCCGGCAGCCGCACCACCTTTGCAGGTGGCTGGGCTGCTTACGAGCTCGGTATGGCGATGCGCCGAGAGCTCGTCACGCGCGCCGCCAAGATCTGGGAGTGCGGCGAGGACCAGGTCACCTACGCCGACAACGGCGTGATCCACGGCCCCAAGGACGCCGAGGGGAAGGACCGCAGCTTCACCTTTGAGGAGCTCTGCGGCCGCCTGCACCACACCGGCGGCACCATCGAGGTCGGCGTCAACATCAACCGCAGCTCGGTGGGTCCGGCCTTCGCCGGCCACATCGTCGACCTGGAGGTCGACCGCGAGACGGGCAAGACGACGATCCTGCGCTACACCGCAGTCCAGGACGTCGGCACGGCCATCCACCCCAGCTACGTCGAAGGCCAGATCCAGGGCGCCGTCGCCCAGGGCATCGGCATGGCTCTCACGGAAGAGTATTTCTACGGCGACGACGGCCGCATGCAGAACTCCAGCTTCCTGGACTACCGCGTGCCGACCGCGCTCGACGTGCCCATGATCGACACGGTGCTCGTAGAGGTCCCGAACCCGGGCCACCCGTACGGCGTGCGCGGCGTCGGTGAGGTGCCGATCGTACCGCCGCTGGCGGCCGTGCAGTCGGCAATCGCCGAGGCCACCGGCATACAGTTCACCCACCTGCCCATCTCGCCTCGGGTGATCCTGGACGAGTTGCTCAAGGACGAGGCCTAACCGGATAGCGATTGGCGACAGTCTTTATCCCAACGGCATTTCGCGAATACAGCGGCGGCCGCGACCGAGTAGAGGTCGCGGCCGGCGCTAGTTTGCGCCGCGTCTTCGAGAACCTCGACGTCGAGTGCCCCGGCATCAAGGACGAGTTGATCGTCGATGGCGGCATCCGCCTCGGCATCGCCGTCTTCATCAACGACGAGCAGACGACCGAGGGCCTGATCCAGTTCGTGCCAGAAGACGGCACCGTCCGCATGCTGCCTGCCATCGGCGGAGGATGAGCATCCCGCGCGGAGCCGCCCGAAGCATGAAGGACAGAAGAGCATTGATCGGTGACCGGCCGACGCACCGTTTGACCAAACCAATGCACTCTCCGTGTCTTGGCAATCACGAAGACTGAGCTTAGTTAAGGAGATCGCTCTTGCCCGCACCGCGCTGCCTCTGGTGCACCGACCCGCCGCTGGAAGAAGTGGCCGTCCTGCGCTGGCGCGGCGAGGACAAGGAGCGCCTCACGGTCCAGCTGTGCCGCAAGCACCTGGAGCGACTACGCAAGGCCGGCGAACGCGGCCGCGAGACCAAGGGCTGGTACTACAAGATCGGCTGGTGGTAACCACCGCTTCGCACGTGCCCTTCACCCAAGGGGCTATGATCCTCCGTCTCAATGTCCGAAGATGGACGCATGAATCAGGCGTCGCCCTCGACCGTACACGACCAGCGTGTGCCCGTGCCGCTGCAAGCCGGCGAGCAGGTGCTCGACGTCTGCCGGCGCCACTGGTTCTACCTCTGGCCCCTCGTCGGTCTCTACGCACTGGCCGGCCTCGTGCCGGCGCTCGTCGCCGGCTTCGGCCTCGACGCGCTCGACCTCTATGACGGCATCGTGGCGCGCATCTTCTGGGTCGTCGCCGCCGTCTACCTGCTGTACTGGGCGGCGCGCTGCTTCCTGATCTGGTATCGCTACCAGCACGACATCTGGGTGATCACCAGCCAGCGCCTCATCGACAGCTACAAGAGCAACCCCTTCAACCTGCGCGTCGCGACGGCCGATCTGGTCAACGTGCAAGATATGACCGTGGTGCGATCCGGCCTGCTGCGCACGGTCTTCGATTACGGCGACATCATCTGCCAGACGGCCTCCGAACACGAGGACTTCATCCTCACTGGGATCGACAACCCGCGCCAGGTGCAGGCGCTCATCGACCGGGAGCGGGACCGCGAGCGCGGCAACCAGGTGCGTCCCCGCACCGGCCTGTGACATTTTCCCATTCCACGACGTTGTAATGTTTTCAGCCCTCCGGCGTTTGAGTAAGTAGTTGCATGGATTGCGACTGTCACAGCCCAGGGACGGGCGCTGCATACCGCCGGGTGGCAGCGATCCGACGTCCGAAAGTGGTTGCCAGCGGATTTCGGGGAGCCTAATGGCAAAACCGACCGGCCCGTTCTTCTCACGCGAGTGAGAGGAGCGGGTATTTGTTTTTGTCTGGCGGCACAGCCCCAAGCCTGGTGCCGAGGAAGGATGGGGGCAGAGGTGGCAGGGTATTTCAAGCACCCGGGTGCGGCGCGAGCCGTTCTCATTGTCTCGCTCTATTGGCTTCTCCTTCTCATCGTGTCCGTGAATGAGTCGCACCCACCCTTGGGCGATGCCGTCCTGCCACTGCTCCTGCTGGCCGGGCTTCCGATCGTCGTCGTCTCAGCGAATCGTTTCTATGTCTCTGCCAACGCGGGTGTGCGCGACCTGGCCCTGCACGATGACCTCACCGGCCTGCACAACCGCCGCGCTTTCACCGGCGAAGCTGCCGTAGCTCTCCACAACGCCCAGCCCGGCCACTTTTCACTCATCCTGCTGGACGTCGATGGGCTGAAGCAGATCAACGACGAATGCGGCCACCAGGCCGGCGACGAGCTGCTCATCGTCGCGGCTCAGCACCTCAAGTCAGGACCCGGTCACGCCTACCGCATAGGCGGCGACGAGTTCGCCGTCCTCATCGATCGCGCCCAGGGCGACAGCATGACGGCACTGCTCGATGCGCTCAAACCGCTGCATCACCACTTCGGCAGTTGCAACCATGAGCACTCGTTTCACCTCTCCTACGGTGTCGCGGCCAACCGGCCGGGCGAGAGCTTCGAGGACCTCTTCTCACGCGCCGACGCCCAGCTGCGTGACTTCAAGCAACGCCTCTACGAGTCGGGGCAGGCGCCCGACCGTCGCCAGGCCGAACAGCAGCCGTCTGCACACGTTCTTGAGTCCGCGGCGCCGACCGGCCCAAGCCCGATCTCGATCTTCTCGAAGCTGTCGCAGCCAAACCCGTCACCGCCAGCCGGCGACGGCAACCCCCAGTTGTCCTAAGAGAAGCGAGCGCCGGCCGTCTCCGGCGACTCGTCTTCGGACTCGTCCGGCTCATCTCGGCGCCAGGATCTGCTCGGCCTCATCGCTCTCCCACTGCGGCCGGTTAGCCATCGCGTAGTCGATCATCACGCGTCCCGCGGCGGCCAGCGGCAGCGCCAGCAGCACACCGATGATGCCGAGCAGTTCGGCGCCGGCCAGCACTGCGATCAGCACGATGATCGGCGGCAGGTTCAACGTGCGGCCGTAGACGCGCGGGACCAGATACCGGTCCTCGAATTGTTGGTACAGCACCATACCGATGAGCACGGCGAGCGCCTGCGTCGCCGAGTTCTGCAGCGCGGCAGCCACCGGTGGCACCGTGCCGACGAAGGCGCCAACCAGCGGCACCACGTCGGCGACACCGGCCAGCACGGCAAATGCCAGCGGGTTGGCCACGCCGATGATCTGCAACAAAAGAAACGTGAACACCGTGATCGCCAGGGACGTGATCAGCTGGCCACGCAGATACCCGCCGACTACCCGCGTCACCGAGAGAAAGAGGTCGTTGGCGTCTTTGCGGCGGTCCGGCGGGATGAACTGGGTGACGAACCGGCCGAGACGGGGCGTATCGGACAGCAGGTACGCCGTCATGACGACCACCGTGATCACGGAGATCGTGATCGTGACGGCGCGCTGGCCCGCGTTGACGGCGGACCGGCCCGAGATCAGGCTGTTCCAGTCGATGTTGCGGGCGCGGTCCTGGAGATGGACGTCGATGCCGAACCGCGCCAGCAGCTTCTCGATCTCGTGCGCCGAGTCGGGCAGGTTCTGGCGTACGTCCTTCGTCTCCTGGATCAGGGCCGGCACCATGATGCTCACCAGCGCTACGACTACGACGAAGATCGCCAGCATGAGAACCAGGACGGCGGCGCCGCGCGGCAGACCCCGGCGCACCAGGGCATCCACGTAGGGCATCAGCCCGATCATGAGCAGCAAGGAGACGAAAACCAGCAGGATGACGGGCCACAGCTTGATGAGCGCCCAGACGGCTACCAGGGAGAAGATGATTACGATGAGCCCGCGATACGAGACCTCAAGTTTGAACACGAACCGTTCTTCCTAAATCCCGCCGTATCGGTACTCTACAACCCCTCATCAAGGCCTGCCAGCAGCAATATTCGTGGCGTGGGAAATTCCGCAGCGCGTCTGCAGCCGGTATAATCATGACGCTATGGCACAGGTTGAAGTTGACTTCACGTTCGACGAAGCGGTTCGCACCCTGGGAGTGACGCCGGAACGTCTGGAGAAACTCATCGAGGAAGGGCGCGTCACGGTCGTGAACGACGGTGTGCGCACCCTCGTCCCGCGCGAGTCGATCCTGGCGTACCTGGCGACGGTCACCTCCGTCGGCAAGACCCGCGGCAAGAAGTAAGCAGCGGCGAGACCCGTCGCAGCCCCGCCCGCAGCGCTTTAGCGCTTGGAAGAGGGAGCTATGCCCACGCTCGAAGAGCTGAACCGCGACATCCGCGCGGCCCGCGAGGAGATCAAGGCCGCCATTGAGGGAGCCGCCAGCTACTGGGAACGGCAGCCTCCCTCAGGCGACGGCGAAGAAGCTTGGTCGCCGCGCCAGGTCGCTGAGCACGTCGTCACGACCGAGAGCACCTACACCAGCCGCCTGCTCCAGACAGCCGGACGCGCCGGCGTCGACACGGTCGAGCCGTCCTATCCCACGCCGGCAGACGCAATCAAGGGCATCTTCGATTACGGCGCCGAGCTGGAGACGAAGACCGGCGACCTCAGCGAGGCCGACCTGGCCAAGCCGCACGAGCGCATGGGCGACGTCGCCGGCATCTTCGCCTTTCGCGCCAGGCACCTGCTCGCTCACGCGCAACAAATCCGCGAGGCCTCGCAGCCCTCGTAGTCCTTCATCTGATGATCGCGTTGCTCCTCTGGCTCATCCTGGTGGTTCTTTGCTGGCCGCTCGCGTTGATCGCGCTGCTCATCTATCCCGTCGTCTGGCTGATCCTGCTGCCCTTCCGCCTCCTGGGCTTCGCCGTAGGCGGCATCCTCAGCGCCATCTGGTCCGTCGTCACGCTGCCGACGCGCATCCGCAAACGCAAGCCCTGAAAGCTTCGAGCCACGAGCTACGAACCCGTCCCCGTAGGGACGAAGCTTCAGCTCCGTCCCTACCACGCCTCGCTCATCCAGGAGGAGTACGCTCACTCCTATGCGCTACGAGGTGAATCCATCCTTCATACCCGGCCAGCTCGAAGAGCTCTTTCGCGCGGCATGGCCGGACGGCGACAAGGGCGACTGCGGGCGGGTTCTCCGGCATAGCCTCGCGGACGTAGCAGCCTTTGACGACGAGCGCATGGTCGGCTTCATCAACGTAACCTGGGACGGCGGCGCGCACGCATTCCTCGTCGATACGACGGTTCATCCCGACTACCGAAGACACAGTATCGGCACGTCCTTGGTGCAGCGCGCAACCGAAGGTGCTCGTGCTGCCGGCTGTAGCTGGCTTCACGCAGACTGGGAAGAGACTTACGCCACGTTCTATGAGCGCTGCGGCTTCAGCCGGACGAACGCCGGCCTCATACGCCTCTGACACGCACTCCAGTGGTCATTGAGAACACGGCATTACCTCCTGGGACGCTCCTAAACCGCTCACCCTGAGGCTCTCGAAGGGCACCCGTCGTCTGACCAGACAACTTGATGCGTCTACACACCGCGCTCCGGCGCGAAGCCGCGGCGCATCGTGTTCTCCGTGATGGTGCGCGGCTGCAGGAACTGCAGCAGGTAATCAGGGCCGCCCGCCTTGTCGCCGATGCCAGACATCGCCAGCCCGCCAAATGGCTGGCGGCCGACGATGGCGCCGGTCGTCTTGCGATTTATGTAAAGATTTCCCACCCGGAACGCCTGCCGCGCCCGCTCGATGTTGCGTGGCTGCCGCGAGAACAGCCCTCCCGTCAAACCGAACTCGGAGTCAAGGGCGATCTCCAGCGCTTCGTCGAAGCTGACGGCGCGAAAGACGCTGAGCACCGGCCCGAAGATCTCCTCCCGCGCCAGGCGGTCGTCGCGCGCCACGTCAGTGAAGACGGTAGGCGCCACGTAGAAGCCGTCACCGTCTGGACGCGCACCCTGCACCACCAGACGAGCCGTCTCCTTTCCCCTCGTTATGTAGTCTTCGATACGCCTGCGCGCTTCGCTACTGATCACGGACGGCACGAAGCTCCGCGGCTCGTGGGGCGGGCCGACGACCAGGCTTTCGACCGCTGACGCCAGGCGCGTCATCATCTCGTCGTAGGCGGAGCCGACGACGATGAGCCGGCTGCAGGCGCTGCACTTCTGTCCCGCATAGCCGAAGGCCGACGTCACGACACCGGCAACTGCCTGGTCGAGATCGGCGTCCTCGTCGACGATGATCGCGTTCTTGCCACCCATTTCCGCCACGACGCGCTTCACACTGCGCTGCCCGCGCCGCACCTGCGAGGCCGTCTCCAGGATCGAGAGGCCGACCTCCTTGCTGCCGGTGAAGGCGATGCCCTCCACCTGCGGGTGCTCGACCAGCGCCTGTCCGACGCTGCCACCCGGCCCCGGCAGGTAGTGCACGACCTCCGACGGTACCCCAGCCTCGCGCAGGATCTCGACCAGCCGGGCCGCGATGAGCGGCGACTGCGCCGCCGGTTTGACGATCGCGCAGTTGCCCGCCGCCAGCGCCGCCGTTGTCATACCGCAGATGATGGCCAGCGGGAAGTTCCATGGCGCGATGACTCCGACCACGCCGCGCGCCTCGCGTACATAGACGTTGTCCTCCCCCGGCACCGGCATCATGGGCACGGGCTGCAGCAGGCGTTCGGCCTCGTCCGCGTAATAGCGCAGGTAGTCGCACGCCTCGACCACGTCGCCGTCGGCCTCGTGCCAGGGCTTGGCGCTTTCGTAGACCATGATCGCCGCCAACTCCAGACGGCGCGACTCCATGATCGAGGCGGCCTTGCGCAGGATGTCGCTGCGAGCCGAGGCCGGCTTGTCGCGCCACGCCGGGAAGGCGCCGTGCGCCAGTTGCACGGCACGGTCGACGTCCTCCGGGGTACCCTGCGCCACGACGCCGAGCACAAGGGACGGATCCGCCGGGTAGCGCACCTCGGCCAGCTTTCGATCTGAGACCTGCTTCTCGCCAATGAGCAACGGCTGCGTACGGCCGAAGCGGGAGCGCACCTGCTTGAGCGCGTCTCCCATCTCGAGGCGCGCGTCGGGGCGGTGCAGTTCCAGCGGCGGCGTGTTGCGGAAGCCGTCGTGCTCTGTCGGCGGCGCCGCGGCCTGAGGTACGGGCGGCGCCAGCACTTCCTCGGCCGGCGCCTCCGGCCCGGAGCGCATAAACCACGATTGGTTCGACGTGTTCTCGAGCAGCCGTCGCACGAGGTAGGCCATGCCCGGGATCACGGCCCCGACTGGCACGTAAACGCGCGTGCGATAGCCCTCCTGCGCCGTTGCGTGGCGCAGCTCCTCCGCCATGCCGTACAACGTCTGAAACTCGACGGCGCCCGCGGGCAGTCCCGCCCCGCGTGACTTGTCGATGGCTTGCGCGATGGAGCGCGGGTTGTGCGTGCCGAAAGCGGGCCGCAGGTGAGGCCAGGCCGCGATCAGCGTGTCGGTGCAGCGTTCGTAGGACGCGTCGGTGGCCTGTTTGTCCTCGTAGACCGGCACCGGCCACTCGTTCTGCGCCGCGACGATGCGCTCTTCCTCCCAGTACGCACCCTTGACCAGGCGCACGCTGAACGGCGCGCCGCGCGCCCGCGCCAGCTCCGCCAGCCGGGCGATATCGTCCTTGCTGTCCTTGAGGTACGCCTGGACGACGATGCCAACGTCGCTGAACGAGGCGAATTCGGGCTCGCGCATGACCGTTCCGAAGCAGTGGTGCACGAGGTCCTTGAAGCGGTACTGCTCCATATCGACGTTGATGAAGGCGCCGCGCTCGCGGGCCAGGCGCAGCAGCGGCCGCAGGCGCGAAGCCACGACATCGCCGACGGCGGCCGGCGCCGCGGGCTCGAACTGCGAGCACAGCGCCGTCAGTTTGACCGAGAGATTGACGCGCGGCACGCCCTGCCAGACGTCTCCCTCGGGACCGGGCGCCTGCGCCGCCAGCGTCTGGATGAGCTCGGCGTAGCGCCGCGCGTAGACGTCGGCCTCGACCTCCGACAGCGTCGCTTCGCCCAGCAGGTCGACGGTGTAGGCGGTGCCTTCGCGGCCCAGCGCCTGCAGGCGGGGCACCGCCTCGGCCGGACTCTCGCCGGCGATGAAGCGGTGCGCCATGGCGTACACGCCCTCACGCACGACGCGGGAGACGACGGGCCGGAACACGGACTGCGCCGCCAGCCCGGAGCCGAGCTGCACCAGCGGCGGCGACTCGTCACGGAAGTAGAGGCGCACGTGCTCGGCGACGGCGCGGGCACTGCGCAGCGTCGGCAGCACGTCGACGAAGCGCAGCAGCTTGACACGGAAATCGGGGTCGCTGGTGGCCCAGTGCAGGAACTGCTCCTGCCACCACTCCGGCGTCAGCGTGATCGGCTCGCGATGCCGAGAAGCCGCCAGCAGGCGGCGGCCCAGCTCCTGAATCTGCGGCTCCATGCGTTGCTCCTCGTCCTCGGGTCGAGCATAGCACCGCGCTGTTGTCGCGCTGGCGGGCGCCGCATATCCTCTGATCGACCGGCCGGGAGCCGGGACGGAGGACGAACGATGTGCCGGAGCATCAAGACGCTACGCCGCGGCGCGGAGACCGCCAACCCCGATGAGATCGAAGCCGCCGCGCTGCAGTTCGTGCGCAAGGTAAGCGGTTACCGCCAGCCTTCGCGCCGCAACGAAGAGGCCTTCGAGACCGCCGTACGCGAGATCACCGAGGCGTCGCAACGCCTGCTCGACTCGCTGACAGCGGCGGCCGTTCGCAGCTAAACGTGGACGCGCGCCGTCTCAGCCGCCGAAGGCTGCTGGTCGGCCTCGCAGGTCTGCCTCTGGCGCTGCAGACCGCCTGCTCCGGCAGCGCGTTACCGTCGAGCGCGGTTGCGGGCGCTGCGAACACGGAGACGACCTCGCCCACCGTCGAACCGTCACCCGCCGCGACGGCAACGCCCCTTCGTCCTGCCCGCCGGCGAGCAGACGCGAGCGCTGATGGCCGGCACGCCCTCTGAGACGCCGCTGCACCTCTTCGGCAGCGGCCTGGCCGGACCCGTCCTCATGGTGCTCGGCGGCGTACACGGCAACGAGCCGGGCGGCTGGATGGCGGCCGACGAGGTGGTCGCGTCGGTGCGCCCCGTCGCGGGCGCCCTCATCGTGGTCCCGCATGCAAATACGGTCGCCATCTCGCAGTTCGTGCGCACGACGGACGAGCTGGGCGACCTCAACCGCCTCTACCCGGGCGACCCCAACGGCCTGCCGATGGCACAGATGGCGGCGCATCTCGTCGATGCAATGCGCGAGTTCCACGTCGGGCTCGTGCTGGACCTGCACGAATCGTGGGCCTTCTACCGCGACCGCACCGCCACGCAGGGCGGCACAGCCTACCTGGGCCAGACGGTCGCCAGCTATCCGGCCGAGCCCGGCATCACGCTGGCCCGCGACATCGTCGACGCCGTCAACCAGGAGATCGAGGCGCCGCAGGAAGAGCTGACCTTCCGCCTCCGCGGCCCCGCCGGCGGCGCCACCGACGGCACCTTCACCGGCGCGCCCGGCACCGGTGGCATCGGCAACTCCAGCCTGGGCCTGCCGCGTTACGTGACCGGCCTCAGCGCCATCCTGGCGGAGATGGGGCAGCAGCAGGCGCTCGAACGCCGCGTCGCCCTGCACGTCGACGTGGTGAAGGAAGCGATGCGACTGGTCGGGATCTAGGGGCAAGAGGGCAATCAGGCAAGGAGCCGGCCGCTCGTATCGTCTTGGATTTGCCCGATTGCCTTTTGCCCGATTGCCGCGCTGCGGGCACTCGTCAGTGCGTGTGCGTGCCGGGGCCGTGCGTGTGGCCGTGACCATGGCTGTGGTCGTGCGCGGCGGGCGGCGGTGACGACGGCGCGATCGATTCGCTGCCGCCCTTCATCACGAAGCCCAGCGAGCTGAAGATGCGCACCGCCTCGGCGCCGTCCTGGGGACATTGCACCGGGTCGCCGGCCTTGTCGCGGGGTCGGGAGACCTCGAACTCGAGGCCGCACTTGGAGCAGCGAAAATCGTAAATCGGCATCTGGTTCCTCGTCGTTAACAGGCGTCTCTGGTTCTATCAGACAGCATCGGCGACGCTTCCGCAAGCGATCTCGAACCGCCCCGGATCGCCGCCTAGCTATAATGGCGCCATGACCGACCTCTCCGAAGTCGACGAACTGGTCAACGAGCTGCGCGACAGCGGTCTCAAGATCACGACGCCGCGCCAGCAGGTCCTCGAGCGCCTCGCCGGCCGCGAGGAGAACTTCACGGCTGAAGAGCTGGCCGCAGAGATGGCGCCCATCGGCCGCGCGACGGTGTATCGCACGCTGAAGCTGCTGCAGGAGCGCGGGCTGCTCTGCCGCGTGATCATGTCGGACGGCTCCGTCTCCTACCGCCTCAGCCACCAGGCGCACCATCACCACCTCGTCTGCGTCAGCTGCGGCGCCACGGAGGACGTCCACCTCGCGGACGTCGAGACGGTGCTGGACAGCATCCGCGAAGCCACCGACTACGACGTAGTCAGCCACCGCCTCGAGGTCTACGGCGTCTGCCCGCGCTGCAAAGCGCGCAACTGACCAGCGTTCATCTCTCAGCGATCAGCGTCCTCCCCCTAGTGCGCAAACATGACGGACTTGCTTCAAGACAGCAACTGATATAGCATCTCAGTTGAATTGAGATTGAGTATCAACTGAGATGCGTTTTCTGCTCGCGACCGCCTTTCTCATCACCTTCGCAGCCCTGAGCGCCTGCTCCTCAGGTGGCAGCAGCGACGGGCGCCTCAAGGTCGTCGCCACGACGTCGCAGATCGGCGACATGACGGCGAACGTGGGCGGCGACGCTATCAGCCTGACGACGCTGCTGCAGGGCAACCAGGACCCGCACGACTTCGAGCCGAAGCCCAGCGACTTCCGCGCCATGAGCAGCGCCGACCTCATCCTGCGTAACGGCCTCGACCTCGACGCCTTCGCCGACAAGGCGATCGGCGGATCGAACGCCACTATCGTCGTCGTCACCGACGGCATCGACCTGCTGCCCGCATCGAAGCAGGAGCTCTCGACCCAGGGAACGCAGGCGGAGACGGACACGCGCAACGGCGACCCGCACGTCTGGCACTCGGTGCCGAACGCCGAGATCATGGTACGCAACATCCGCGACGCGCTCGTCGCCGCCGATCCGGCCAACGCCGAGACCTACCAGCAGAACGCGGACGCTTATCTCGCGCAGTTAGACGCCCTCGACACGGAGATTCGCAGCGAAGTCGCCGCCGTGCCCCAGGCCTGTCGCAGGTTGGTCACCGACCACGACGCCTTCGGCTACTTCGCCGAGGAGTACGGCTTCCAGGTCATCGGCGCCGTCATCCCCAGCACCACCACGGAAGCAGCCGCCTCCGCCTCCGACATCGCCGACCTCGTCGACCTCATCCGCAAGGAGAAGGTGCCGGCCATCTTCGCCGAGCAGTCCGTCAACTCCGCACTGAGTCAGCAAGTGGCGCGCGAAGCCGGCGTTGAGATCATCGACACCCTCTACGGCGACTCTCTCGGCGCCAAGGGCAGCAACGGCGACACCTACATCAAGATGATGCAGGCCAACGCCTCGACGATCACGAACGCGCTGAAGGACTGCCCGCAATAGAGATGAGAGCTTCTTCCAGCTTCTTGCAGATTCGGGCGAAGCGGGCACCTGCTCTACAATGACTGTATGGGCTATTACCCGATCTTCGTGGAGATGAGCGGCAAGCGCTGCCTCGTAATCGGCGGCGGGAACGTGGCCGAGGGCAAGGTGCAGGGCCTGCTCACTGCCGGCGCCTCGCTAACCGTCGTCTCGCCGGACCTGACGCCTGCCCTCGAGGCGCAGCGCGCGGACGGACGCTTCGACTGGGTCGCGCGCGAGTACGCCGACTGGCGACGTGGAGGGCTTCGACGTCTGCTTCGTCGCCACGGACGACGGCGCGGTCAACAGTGCAGTCGCCGCTGAGGCGCGCAGCCGCGGCGTCTGGGTCAACGCGGCGGACGACCCGCCAAACTGCGACTTCATCCTGCCGTCCGTCGTGCGCCAGGGTGAGGTCGTTGTCGCGGCGTCGACCGGTGGCGCCAGCCCGGCGCTGGCCCGGCGCCTGCGCGAGGAGCTGACCGCCTTTCTGGCCGAAGACTACGCCGGCCTCGCCGACGTCCTGAAGAGCGTGCGCGGCGAGCTGCGCCAACGCGGCATCGCCGTGGACGCCGAGACGTGGCAAACGGCCATCGACCCGCGCTTCCGCGCCCTGCTCGCCCAACGGCGCCCCGACGAAGCGCGGGCCCGCCTTGTCGAGAACCTGGGCGTCGCCGAAGCGTTCGCCGCCGAGCGTCCGGGTAACTGAGATGACGCGTCGCCTGCGAGCCGGCACCCGCGGCAGCGCTCTGGCCCTGCGCCAGACGGAGCTCGTCATCGCCGCGCTGCGTGACGCCGAACCGGGAGTCGATATCGAGCAGGTCACCGTGCACACCGAGGGCGACAGGAGGCGCGACCTGTCGCTGGGACAGCTGGGCGGCCAGGGCGTCTTCGTCAAGGACATTGAAGCGCGCCTGCTCGGCGGCGAAATCGACTTCGCCGTACACAGCCTCAAGGACATGCCCGCCGAGCTGCCTGCTAGCCTCACCATCGGCGCCGTGCCGCCGCGCGCCGACGCCCGTGACGCCCTCGCAGGCCGCGACGGCGCCACGCTGGCTCAGCTGCCGCCGGGCGCCCGCGTCGGCACCGACAGCCGCCGTCGCGCCGTGCAACTGCTGGCCCTGCGCCCCGACCTGACCATCGAGAGCATCCGCGGCAACGTCGACACGCGCCTGCGCAAGGTCAGCGACGGCAATTACGATGCAGCTGTGCTGGCTTTCGCCGGCCTCGAACGCCTCGGCCTTGGCGAGCACGCGACGCAGGTGTTCTCGCTGGACGAGGTGCTGCCAGCCATCGGCCAGGGCGTCCTCGCCGTCGAGTGCCGTGCGGACGACGCCGAGCTGTTGGCGCTGCTGCAGTGCATCGACGACCCCGACACGCACGTCACCATGACCGCCGAACGCGCCTTCCTGCGCCGCCTCGGCGCCGGCTGCCGCCTGCCCGTCGGCGCCTACGCAGCGCTGGAGCAAGGTCATCTGCGGTTACGAGGGCTCGTCGCCGGGGACGACGGCGCCGTGCAGTGTGACGAGCTGAGCGGACCGCCCGAGAACGCCGAAGCGCTCGGCGTGGCGCTGGCGGAGCAGCTGGCAGCGCGCGCCGGCCTGACACTGGAAACGGGGGCAGGACGATGAGCAACGGCTTCGTCTCGCTGGTCGGCGCCGGCCCGGGCGACCCCGGGTTGTTGACCGTCGCCGGCCGCGACCGTCTGGAGCGTGCCGAGGTCGTCGTCTACGACCGCCTCGCCAACCCCGCGCTGCTCAGCCTCGCGCCTGCGGACGCAGAAATGATCTTCGCCGGCAAGTCGCCGGCGCGGCAGGCGCTCACCCAGACGCAGATCAACCAGACGCTGGTCGAGAAGGGGCTGCAGGGCAAACGCGTCGTACGCCTCAAGGGCGGCGACCCCTTCGTCTTCGGCCGCGGCGGCGAGGAGGCGCTGGCGCTGGTTGCGGCCGGCGTGCCCTTCGAGGTCATCCCCGGCGTCACGTCCGCGGTCGCGGCCCCGGCCTACGCCGGCGTGCCGGTCACGCACCGCGGCCTCGCCTCCTCCTTCGCGGTCGTCACCGGCCACGAGGACGACGACAAAGAGTCGGCCAGCGTCCACTGGCGCAACCTGGCGACGGCCGTCGACACGATCGTTATCCTCATGGGCGGCGCCGCCCTCGCCGGCGTGGCGGCCGCCCTGATCGATGGCGGCCGCGACCCTTCGACGCCCGCCATCAGCATCGAATGGGGCACGACGACGCGCCAGCGCAGCGCCCGAGCACAGCTCAGCGAAATCGCCGCCGCCGTGCGCGAAGCCGGCCTCGGCACGCCGCTGCTCACCGTCGTCGGCAAAGTCGCGGCGCTGCGCGAGCAGATAGGCTGGTTCGAGCAGCGGCCGTTGTTCGGCAAGCGCGTGCTCGTGACGCGCACCCGGCAGCAGGCCAGCAGCCTCGCCGAGCTGCTGCGCGACGAGGGCGCCGAGCCCGTCGAGCTCGCAACCCTCGACCTGGCAGCCGTCGCTGACGACGAAGAGCTCGAAGCGATGTCTCGCCGGCTCGAGCAGGGCGCCTACGGTTGGTGCATCTTCACCAGCACCAACGCGATCGATACCGTACTCGCGTACTTCGAGCGCACCGGCCGCGACGTGCGCGCCTTTGGCCGCAGTTGCCTCGCCGCGCTGGGCAGTGCCACCGCGAATGCGCTGCGTTCCCACGGCCTACGCGCCGACCTCATCGCCGCCGACTTCAGCTCGCAGGGGATGGTCCAATCGCTGCAGGGCATCGACCTGCACGCCGCCCGCGTGCTGCTGCCACGCGCCGCCGGCGGTAGCGCCAGCCTGGTCAGCGGCCTTGAAGACCTGGGCGCACTGGTAGACGAGGTCGTCCTGTACGAGGCGCGCCCGCCCGCGGAGCCTGACGCGGAGACGCTGGCGCTCGTGCGCAGTGGCGCCATCGACGTCGCCACCTTCGCGTCGTCATCCTCTATACGCAACCTGGCCTCGCTGCTGGGCGGCGACCTCTCGCCGCTGCACGATGCCGTCATCGCCTGCATCGGCCCCGTCACCGCCGCCACGGCCCGCGACCTGGGCCTGCGCGTCGACGTGGAGCCGGAGGAGCACACGATCCCCGCACTGGTCGCTGCCCTCGAAGCCCACTTCACGGCTCAGACCCCGGCGACGTGACCTCCGACGACGCCAGGTACTACAGCGGCGCCGACGGTCCGCCCAACGTCATCCGGCCGATGGCCCTGGTCCTCTTCCGCCGCCCTGACGGCGCCCTGCTGGTCGCGCCCGGCTACGACCCGGTGAAGCAGCAGCGCTTCTACCGTCCCCTCGGCGGCGAGATCGAGTTTGGCGAGCGGGCGGCGGACGCGGCGCGGCGCGAGATCCGCGAGGAGCTCGGCGCCGAGATCGAGGACGTGCGGCTGCTGGGCGTCTTCGAGAACATCTTTACGTTCGTCGGCAAGCCCGGCCACGAGCTCGTCTGGCTGTTCGATGCCTCGTTCACCGACCCGTCCTTCTACGCCCGCGACATCCTCACGGCCGACGAGGGCGGCTCCGCCTTCGAGGTGCACTGGGTGCCCGCGCAACGCTTCCTCAACGGCGAAGCGCCGCTGTATCCGGACGGGCTGGTGGAGGCGCTGTCGCCGAATCAAACGTAGGGACGCAGCTTCAGCTCCGTCCCGAACACGCCCCTCAGTCGCCACCCGACGCCTCGCCTTTGCGACGGTACTCGAAGCCAGATCCACCACCACGGACTGTTCCCCACCGCCCCAGATTGCCGCGCCTCGCTGCCGCGATGGCTCGCAATGACAAACGAGGATCACGTGACGGGGACTCCTGTCGTATCATCGATAGGTCATGACCATAACGACACCGATCACCACCGACTTCCGCCGCTTCCGCCGCCTGCGCCGCAGCGCGCCCCTGCGCCAGCTCGTCGCCGAGACGCGCCTCGACCCACGCGACTTCGTCTACCCGCTGTTCGTCACGCATGGCAGTGGCGTGCGAGACGAGATCCCGTCGATGCCGGGGCAGTATCAGCTCTCGCTGGACCAGCTGGCCGGTGAGGCGCGGGAGCTGCGCGAGCTGGGCATCCCGGCCGTGCTGCTCTTCGGCCTGCCGCCGAGCAAGGACGCCCTAGGCACCGGCGCCTACGACAACGACGGCATCGTGCAGCAGGCGGTGCGCGCCCTCAAGGACGCCGACCCGTCCCTGCTCGTGATCTGCGACGTCTGCCTCTGCGAATACACCGACCACGGCCACTGCGGCATCGTCTCGCCCACCGGCGAGATCGAGAACGACTCGACGCTTGAGCTGCTGGCGCGCACTGCCGTCAGCCAGGCCGACGCCGGCGCCGACATGGTGGCGCCGTCCGACATGATGGACGGACACACCGCCGCCTTGCGCGCCGCACTCGACGACGCGGGCCATCCCTCGACGCCGGTGATGGCCTACGCGGCCAAGTTCGCCTCCGCCTTCTACGGTCCCTTCCGCGTCGCCGCCGACAGCGCGCCGCAGTTCGGCGACCGCCGCAGTTACCAGATGGACCCGCCCAACGCCCGCGAGGCGCTGCGCGAGATCGAGTCCGAGATCGAGGAGGGCGCCGACGTCGTCATGGTCAAGCCGGCGATACCGTATCTCGACGTGCTCTCGCAGGCGCGCCAGAGCTTCGACCTGCCCCTCGCCGCCTACAACGTCTCCGGCGAATACGCCATGATCAAGGCCGCGGCCGCCAACGGCTGGATCGACGGCCGCGCCGCCACGCTGGAGCTGCTCACCGGCATCAAGCGGGCCGGCGCCGACATCATCATCACCTACCACGCCAAAGAAGCGGCCCGCTGGCTGGCGGAGTAGGGCAGAGTTCAGCCCCAGACCTCTCAGTCGCATAGTGAGATGCGACTCCCCTCGCCCTCTGGAAGAGGTCAGGGTGAGGGCACTCTGCTCTAGCTGAAGCTGATGACCCCTAGCACGCTGATGATCGTGACGATCGTGTTGTACGAGGCGTGCAGCGCGAAGCCCGACAGGTAGAAGTTGCGCGTGCGCTTCGGCAGAGGCACGCGGCCAGCCGCCCAGTCGATGAGCTGATGGCTCAGCCCCATGCCTACCAGGAAGCTCCCGGTGGCGTGGATTAGTGGCGTCACGGTGTAGCGATAGAGAATCAGGCTGTGGCTGGCGTCTGGAATGTAGATGTTCACGTAGACCCAGCTCTCGATGAAGCCAAAGACGAGACCGGATAAGGCGCAGAGCAGCGCGATATGCAGCCGGCCGTGCAGCGCGCGAGGCCACTCGAGCAGCAGCAGGTAGACGCCGGACGGCTTCAGCGCCTCCTCGATCATCGGCGCGCCAATAAAAATCATCAGCAGCCCGGCCGGCCCGACCGACGTCTGAAACTCCTGCAGGAACGCGCCGCCGATGCCCAGCGCGCCGCCGATCAAGGCGAGCATGACCGCCCAGACCTGCAGGCTGACGTTGCCGAAGACGCCCAGCGGTCGCGCAGCCGGTTGGGCAGATGCAGCGGGCGCCGCGAGGGTACCTGACACGGCCGCGGGCGCCGGCAGCAGCGCGACGGGTGCCGCGGGTGCGGCGATCAACGCCAGCGGTCGCTGCTGGCGCCTGTTCACTACTCGCGCGGCCACGATGCCGCCCAAAGCGAGGAGGACGGCCACGCCAGCCGTCCTCCTGACCAGGCTCAGGGCCGTGCTCGCCGCGAACGAGGCGGCTCTCGACCGGCCCCGGCGTGTGTCGTCGTCAGAGAGTCATCTCCTTGCAGTCGGGCGCCACGATCAACTTCGGCTGCGTTCGCTCCTGCACGTACTCGACGCTGATGCCCGGCGCCGTCTCGCGCAGGACAAGGCCCTGCGGTGTCACGTCGATGTACGCCAGCTCTGTAACGATCTTCGTCACCTTGCCGGCAGTCGTGAGCGGGTAGTTGCACTCGTGCAGGATCTTCGGCTCGCCCTCGCGCGTCGTGTGCTCCATGAGGACGATGAGCTCCGGGACGTTGGTACAGAGGTCCATGGCGCCGCCCATGCCGCCGGCCGCCATGTAGGGCGCCCACCAGTTCGCCAGATCGCCCTTCTCCGAGACCTGGAGCCCACCCAGGATCACGGTGTCGAGGCGGCCGCCGCGCGCCATCGTGAAAGCGTCGAGGCTGCTGAAAAACGACGCGCCCGGCAGGATGGAGACGAGCTGGCTCTGCGCGTTGTAGTAGTACCAGACACGTTCATCCTCCGGCGGCTCCGGCCCGTAGCCGAGCAGGCCGTTCTCGGCGTGGAACATGACGCCGCTTTCAGCGTCGATGAAGTTGGCCACCAGCGTCGGCAGGCCCATGCCCAGATTCACGTACTCACCTGGCTTCAGCATGTGCGCCACGCGCATCGCCATCAGCTCCCGCGAGAGGCCGATACGCTCTTCCTGCGCCACCTCTCGCCGCGCCCGCATCTGTGTCTGCATCTGGGCCAGCTCCTCATCGAGCGCCGAGTCGTACTTGACGATGCGGTGCACGTGGATGCTGGGGATGTCGACGTCCTCGGGGTCGATCTGACCCACGGGCACGATCTCGTCGACCTCGGCGATGGTCACCTTGCCCGCTGCGGCCATCGTCGGAGAAAAGTTCAGCGACGAACCCAGGTTCACCAGGTTGCCCATCTCGTCGCCTTTGGCGGCGCGCACGAAGCTGAAGTCGGGACGCAGCGCCGTCTCGAGGATGTGCTCGCGGCCGTCGAAGACGCGGCGCTCCTTGCCCTCGGCCACCAGCGTCTCGACGCCGACCGGCGAGTAGAACGCCGGGATGCCCGCGGCGCCCGCCCGCAGGCGCTCGACCATGATGCCCTGGGGACACGGCTCGAAGACGATCTCACCGCTGCGGATCGCCTCCTCCGTCGGGCTCTGGCGCCGGTAGGCGGAGCCGCCGAAGGCCGCGATCAAGCGCTTCATCTGGTGCTGCTGGGCGAACTCGTTGAACTGAAAGCTGTTCGAGACGACGGTGAGGTTCTTGACCTCGGGGCGCCCCGCCAGCGCCTTGATCAGGCCCATGGGCCGGTTGCGCACCGGGCCAAAGCCGCTCACGCTGATCAGCGCCCCGTCGAAAATGTCCGCGACGGCATCGGCGGCGGAAGAATAGACCTTACTCTTTGTCATGGCTGCCTCCAGTGGCGCCAATAATAACGGACGTCATGTCGTCGTTGAACCGGTTCGCGTTCTGCTCCGGCCGCGTGGCACCATAGATGTGATGCCTCTCACAAAATCGCGGACCCGTTCCCGCCCGCCGCGCAGCCGCGCCGCCCGCTTTCTCAACGTCGGTCTTATGCTGGCGCGCGTCTTCGCCGGCTACAAGGTCATCTCCTTCCTGGGACGCTGGCGAGGCGAGGAGTGGGCTGAGGCCAAACGGCACCGTCACAACCGCTGGAGCGCCGAGCGCTTCTACGACGTAGCGGTCAAAAACCAGGGCATGCTGATCAAGACGGCACAGTTCTTCAGCAGCCGCCCCGACATCTTCCCCGAAGAGTACGTCCAGGTGCTGTCGAAGCTGCAGGACGAGGTGCCGCCCGAACCCTTCGAGGTCGTACGCCGCGTCGTCGAAGACGAGCTAGACCGGCCGCTGGACGACGTGTTCAGCGAGTTCGAACCGCAGCCGGTCGCGTCGGCATCGCTGGCGCAGGTGCACCGCGCCCGGCTGCGCGACGGCAGCGTCGTCGCGGTCAAGGTGCAGTACCCCGGCATCGACCACATCGTCGAGCACGACCTGAAGAACATCCGCATCTTCATCGGAATCCTCAACCGCTTCGAGAAAACGATGGACTACAGCTTCATCGCCGAGGAGATGAGCCGCATGATCCCGCGCGAGCTCGATTTCGTCGGCGAAGGGCACAACGCCGAAGCGATCGCGGCCAACTTCGCCGGAGTCGAGGACATCGTCGTGCCGGCCATCTACTGGCAGTACACGACGCGGCGACTGCTGGTCATGCAGTTCGTCGAGGGCGTAAAGATCAACGAGACCGAGAAGATGCGCGACATGGGCATCGAGCCGTCCGACGTGGCGAAGATCCTGGTCGTCGCCTTCAGCGAGATGCTGCTGCATCACGGTCTTTTCCACGCCGACCCGCATCCTGGCAACCTGCTCGTCGCGCCGGGCCCGAAGCTGATCCTGGTCGACTTCGGCCAGGTGAAGGAGGTCGGGCCTGCCTTCCGCTTCGTCTTCGCCCAGATGACGCGCGCCCTCATGTCCTCGGACGAGACCGCTCTGGGGCGCACCTTCCGTGATCTGGGCTTTCGCATGGAGAAGGACACCGCCGAGGGCTACGAGCTCCTCGGCGACGCCTACGTCGGCAAGATCGCGCGCCAGATGGCGGAGTCAGATGCGGGCTGGGCGGACCGCGACATGTTCGGCGAGTCCTACGGCGAGGTGTTTCGCATCCTGCGCGCCAACCCGCTGATCAAGATTCCGCCGGACCTGCTCTTCGTCGGGCGCGTCATGGGGCTGCTCAACGGCCTCAGCATGACGCTGCACTCCCGCACCAACCTGCTGATCGAGATGGCGCGCTTGCTGGACAAGCCGAAGAGTGAGAACGGCGATGCCGCTGAATCGCGGAGACTACTCGAGGCGTAAGAGGCGCCGGACTTAAACCTCGACGGCGATGGGCAGGACCATGGGCCGGCGGTGCGTCTCGCTGTAGACGTACTTGGCGACCGCCTCGTGCACGGCCTGGTTGACGATCGACCACTCGAGGATGTGATCGGCACCCTCGAGGGCGGCCACGACGGCATCTCGAGCGCCCTCCGTGAGCTCCTCTGACTCCTCGATGCCGGTGACGCCCCGCGAGACGATGTCAGGGCGGCTGACCAGGCGGCCGGTCTGCTTGTCCATCGCCACGATGACGACGACCATGCCGTCGGTGCTGAGGTGCTGGCGGTCGCGCAGCACGACGTGGTCCACGTCGCCGACACCGACGCCGTCGACGTAAACGTAGTCGGCCGGGATCTTGTCCACGACGCGCGCCGTCTCGCCGTCCAGCTCCAGCACGTCGCCATCGACAAGCACGGGAGCGTTCTCGGGCGGCACGCCCATCGACTGCGCCAGTTGCGAATGCATGACCATGTGGCGGTACTCGCCGTGGATCGGCACGAAGAACTGCGGCCGCACCAGCGCCTGCACGATCTTCAGCTCCTCCTGCGAGGCGTGGCCACGCACATGCACATCCGCCACACGGCTGTAGAGCACGCGCGCGCCGAGGCGCAGCAGGTTGTCGACGGTGCGGTAGACGAGCTGCTCGTTGCCGGGGATGGGTGAGGCGCTGAGCACAACCGTGTCTCCACGCTCGATCTGCACGTGCTGGTGGTTGCCGTTCGCCATGCGCGTGAGCGCCGAAGTCGGCTCGCCCTGGCTGCCCGTCGTGACGATAGCGACTTCGTCGTTGGGCATGTTGCGCAGCTCATTGACGTTGAGCGACATCTCGCGCGGGAAGTTCAGGTAGCCGCGCTCGCGGGCCATCTGCACGTTGTCCATCATGCTACGGCCGGTGACGAAGACCTTGCGGCCGCTGTTCGCCGCCGCGTCCACGACCTGCTGAATACGCGAAATCAACGAAGCGAAGGTCGCAACGATCACGCGGCCGTCGGCGTTGAGCAGGATATTGTTGAGCGAATCCCCCACCACCTGCTCCGACGGCGTGTAGCCGGGGATCTCGGCGTAGGTCGAGTCCGCCAGGAGCAGCAAGACGCCCTCGTCGCCAATCTGACCCAGGCGAGCCAGGTCGGTGAGTTGGCCCATCACGGGCGTGTGGTCCAGCTTGAAGTCGCCCGTATGGACGATGTTGCCGATCGGCGTGCGAATGATGAAGCCGCAGGAATCGGGCACGCTGTGCGCCACCGTGAACGGCTCGACGCGGAAGCAGCCCACCTGCACCGACTCGCCCGGCAGCAGCGTGCGCAGGTCCGTATCGTTAAGCAGGTGGTGCTCCTTGAGTTTGACGCTGATCAACCCCGAGGTAAGCGGCGCGCAGAAGATCGGCGCCTGTACACGGCGCAGGACGTACGGCAGCCCGCCCGTGTGGTCCTCGTGGCCATGAGTGATGAAGATGGCGCGGAACTTCTCGCGGTGCTCCTCGATGTAGGTGACGTCCGGGATCACGAGGTCGATGCCGAGCATCTCCTCCTTCGGGAACATGAGGCCGGCATCGATGGCGATCATGTCCTCGCCGTACTCGATCAGCATCATGTTCTTGCCGATCTCGCCGAGGCCTCCCAGCGGGATGATCCGGAGTTTTTCGCTCTCAGGCACTAGAACAACTTCATCTGCGTCACTTCGGGCGCCGCCACGACTGGCTCTTCTACCTGCACCGCCGCTGCCAGCTCTTCACGCGCCTTCTCCACGAAGAACGGGACGCGCTTGAAGTCCTCTTCGATCGTGCGGCGCAGGCTGCCCTGGTGCAGCGCAGCGGCGGGGTGATACATGGGAACGACCCAGACGTTGCCGACCTTGCGGCCCTGGCCGTGAATCCTGCTGATCGGCGTACCGGGCACATAGCGCTGCATGGAGTAGCGCCCCAGCGTGACGACCACCTTGGGCTTCACGATCTCGGTCTGGGTGGAGAGCCACTGCGAGCAGGAGCCGATCTCCTCCGGCAACGGGTCGCGGTTGCCGGGCGGGCGGCACTTGATCACGTTGGCGATGAAGACGTCAGTGCGCTTGAGGCCGATGCTGGCCAGCAGCTGCTCGAGGAATTGCCCGGCCGCGCCGACGAAAGGCCGGCCCTGCTGGTCCTCGTAGTAGCCCGGCGCCTCGCCGATGAACATGATCTCAGCGTCGACCGGTCCTTCGCCGGGCACGGCGCGTGTGCGCTGCGCCCCGAGGGGACAGGCATGACAGGCGTGCACCTGCTGGTTCAGCTGGGAAAGAGCGGTTCGTTTGGCATCGAGGTCATTCATAGCGCGTAACAAAACAGAGGCGGAAACACGCCTCTGTCAGACCATCAAATCCTGGCACAAAAGAACTTTGACATCGTTTCTCCGGACAGGCGGATCCTAGCATCGAGGCCGGTCCTCGTCAAACGAAAAGTGATTATCCGGCTACGCGTTTAAGCTGCTCAATGCGGGATGATCGGGTTGCTCTCGACGAGCTTCGCAAGCGCGATGCCCGCGAAGTAGAGGACGATCATCGGAATGGCAACAAGCGTCTGTGTGTAGGGATCGATCGACGGGGTAACGATGGCGGCCACGACGAAAGCGCCCACGATCGCGAATCGCCACCACTTCAAGAGCTTACGTGAGGTGACGACGCCGACCTTGGCCAACGCCATCACGAGCAACGGCGTCTCGAACACGAGGCCGGTGATCAACATGAGACGCGTCACGAAGTCGATGTACGACTGGACGGAGATGAGCGGCGTTGCAAAGTCGCCCGGCGAATGGAGGAGGAAACCCAGGGCCGGGGGAAGCTCGATGTAGTAGGCGAAGGCACAGCCGGCAACGAACATGGCGCTGGCGCCGATAACGATGGGGAAGGCCCAGCGCTTCTCAGTCTTCGTGAGGCCTGGTCCGACGAAAGCGAGCATTGCCAGATGAATATGGGCATGGCCAGCGCGACGCCGAGTAGCAGGCCGACTTTGAAGTAGCTCGCCCAGGCTTCCAGCGGCTGGGTGAAGATAAGGTTGAAATTCTCCACCCGGCTCTCGGCCGGCTTCTTCATCCAGCGCAGCACCGACGTCGCGAAGACGAAGGCGATGATCATGGTCACTACCAGCGAACCGGCGCAGACCATCATCCGGTAGCGGAGCTCTCGCAGGTGCTCGAGGAGGGTTAGGTTCTTGTCGCCGCTGTCGTCGGCGCCGGTTGCAGTTGCGGCACTCATTGCTCTCGCGAGCGGCGCCGGCTGGCTCGCCCGGTAGCGTACCAGGGCTGCTCGCCCTCTTCTGTCTCGGCAGCGCCTTCAGGGGCCGTCGAGTTGTCTGTGTCGCCCGCGGGCGCCTCGATCAGGCCGGTGCCGTTGCCGTTGGTGTCGGTCGTAGCAGCCTCAGCCGTGACTGCCGGTGCAGCCTCAGGCTTCGTCTCCTGCAGGTCAACCGACTCTTTCAGTTCGCCGGCAGCCTTCTGGACCTCGCCCGTGATCTCGTCCGTGGTGCCGCGGATGGCGTTCCCGATCTCTTTCCAGTCGTCGCGACTGGCGCCGACTTCCTTCTCGAGCTCGGAGACGACCTCGTTGAAGTCGCGCGTCAGGTGATTGGCGTAAGCGCGGGCGCGGTTGATCCAGCGCGCGAGGTCGGCCGCCACCTGCGGGAGGCGGTCGGGCCCTACGACGATGACGGCGATGATCAAGATCACCATCATCTCCAGCGGACCGACGCCAAACATCTGCATGGTCGGTATCTCTCCCCGTCGCGTTCCGCGATTCTAAACCAGAAACGCCGAAGCTACAGCCAGATTACCCCATAGAACCATACGTCGCACGTAACGCGCCGGACGCGTGCCAAAACGCGACCGGGGACACGAGAAAGGCCGGGACCTGTTCCCGGCCTTGCGTTTCGGAAGGTAGAGGACGCCTAGCTGTCTTCGATGCCGAGGTCTTTGAGGTAGTCGATCGCGTCCTGCACGGTGACGATCTTCTCAGCATCCTCGTCGGAGATTTCCAGGGCCTTGCCGTCCTTGCTGAACTCTTCTTCCAGAGACATGATGAGTTCCACAAGGTCGAGGGAGTCAGCGTTCAGATCGTCGACGAACGAGGCCGCTGGAACGACTTGCTCTTCATCAACGCCCAGCTGGTCGACGATGATCTTTCGGACGCGCTCGTACACTGTTGCCAAGCCTATTGACCCTCCTGCGCGATTCTTCCTGCGGAGCTCACCGACCCCAGGACGCCATTGATAAATTTTCCAGAGCTCTCACTGCCATAGCGCTTAGCCAGTTCAACAGCTTCGTTGATGGCAGCTCCAGCCGGTGTCAGATTATCCACTAAGAACTCCCTTATCGCAATACGGAGGATGTTCCGGTCAACCGGCGCCAGTTGCTCGCTCGGCCACAGCGGCGCCGTTCGCTCGATGACCGCGTCGAGCCTGCCGAGATTATCGATTACGCCCTGCAGCAGCGTCCGCGCGAAGACGGCGAACTCGTCGTCCAAACGCGTGGCGCGAATCTGGCGCTCCAGCGATTCGACCGGATCGTGACCGGCCACGTCCATCTCGTACAGGGCGTTCAGCGCCAGTTCTCGGGAGCGGCGGCGGGAGCCCGCCATGGCTTACGTGAGGCCGCCGTCGATGGCGATGACCTGGCCGGTGAGGTACGACGCCTCGTCCGAAGCAAGGAAGGTGACGGCCGGCGCGATCTCCTCCGCTTTGCCGTCGCGGCCCATGGGAATCTTGGTGAGCAGATGCTCCCACTGCTTCTCGTTGAGCACCTCGGTCATGCGCGTCTTGACCAGACCGGGCGCCACCGCGTTAACCGTGATGCCGCGGCTTGCCACCTCGCGCGATAGCGCCTTCGTGAAGCCGATGATGCCGGCTTTGGCCGCCGAGTAATTGCTCTGCCCTGGATTGCCGACGAGGCCATCGATGCTGGCGATGTTGATGATGCGGCCGGAGCGCTGGCGCAGCATGGGCCGGATGGCGGCGCGGCTGAACAGAAAGGTGCTGCGCAGGTTCGTGTCCATCACATCGTCCCATTCCTGGTCCGTCATGCGCACCAGGAGGTTGTCGGCGGTACGGCCGGCGTTGTTGACCAGGATATCGACATGGCCAAAGCGCTCGATCGCCTCGTCCACCACCCTCTGAGCCGTGTCGGCCTGCCGCACGTCACCTCTGGCGAGCATCACCTGGCAGCCTATCTCGCCGATCTCCTTGGCGATGGCCTGGGCGGAGGCTTCATCGGAGAGGTAGTTGACGACCAGTCGCGCACCCGCTTTCGCCAGGTTCAGCGAGATCGCTCGGCCGATACCACGTGTGCCGCCGGTAACTATCGCGACTCGGTCATCCAGCCTAAACACGGGTTCGTTTCTCCCGGCTAGCTTCCGGCGAGATCCGCCATGCTGCCAATGTTCATCAGCCTCGCGCCGGGCGCCAAACGCCGGACCAGGCCGGTGAGCACCCTCCCCGGCCCGAATTCTGCAAACGTCGTCACCCCGGACGCGGCCATTAGTGTAACCGACTCGTGCCATCGTACCGGGCTGGCGACCTGCTCTTTCAGCTCCGTCCGTACCGCCTCGACGCCATCGAGCACCGCGGCACTGGCGTTGCCGACGACGCTGACCTGCGGCATGCCTATCGCGGCCGAGCTCACAGCCTTGGCCAGGCCGTTGACGGCTGGCGCCATGAGCCGGCTATGGAAGGCTCCGCTGACGTTCAGCTCCAGCGCTCGTTGGGCGCCCTGCTCCTTTGCCAGTGCAACGGCGTTCTTGACGTTGTCCGGACTGCCGCCGATCACCGTCTGGGTCGGCAAGTTCATGTTGCAGACGTCGACGTCTGCCGTGCGGCAGATGTCGCGTACCGTGTCTTCGTCGAGGCCCAGGATGGCGGCCATACCGCCCGGCTGGCTGCGGCCCGCCTCGGCCATGAGACGGGCGCGTTCACGCAGTAGTCGAAGGCCGTCGTCCAGGCGCAGCGCCCCCGCGGCGACCAGCGCCGTGTACTCGCCGAGGCTGTGACCTGCCATGAAGGCAGGACGCTGCTGTACGATGCCCGATTCGATCGCGGCTGCAAGGCTGGCCAGGCTGGCAGTGAAGATGGCCGGCTGGGCGAACTCGGTGTCGCGCAGTCGCTCCTCCGGGCCCTCGAAGCAAACGCGGCTCAAATCGGAGCCGAGCACGGCATCGGCCGTTTCGAAGACCTGGCGCGCAGCTGCGGAGGCCTCGAAGAGGTCCCGGCCCATGCCGACTTCCTGAGCGCCCTGGCCGGGGAAGAGCCAGGCCAGGCTCGCATCGGAAGCGTCAGGCAGGAAGATGGGTTGACTATTCGCCAAGGGAGGGGCCTTGGACCTCTACGGCCTCTCGCCCCTTGTAGTAACCGCAGACGGGACACGCGTGGTGGGGCCGTCGCATAGTGCGGCATTGCGGACAGCGCGTCAGTCCGGTCAGCTTGAGAGCGAGATGACTCCGCCTTTTGCCCTGGCGCGCCTTCGGATAGCGTTTCTTTGGCAGTGGTGGCACGAGCTATTCCCTTCCTTCAATCTCTGCGCCACGAAGCGCGGCTAGGCCTGCCCAGCGGCTGTCAATTCTATCGCCTGCGCAGCCGCAGTCACCGGCGTTGAGGTCCTGGCCACATACCGGGCAAAGTCCTCGACAGTCCGGCCGGCACAGGGGCTGCATGTCCGCGGACGCCTCGCGATACTGCCGCACCGCCTCCGTCAGGTCAAGCATGTTGTCCTCATCAATCGTAAAGGCATCGCCGCTCGGGTCCTCGAACGCGGGCCGGCCGCTCCGCGGGTCAACCGTGGCCCGGAACTCCTCTTCGAAGCCGATATGGATAGTCTCCTCGAGAGGAGCCAGGCAGCGGCTGCAGGTTTCCGGATCGACGAGGTCGAAGCTGGCGCGGACCAGGATACCGTCCCGGGTCCGCAGCATCTCCACCGTGCCGGTGAGGTGCTCCGGCGGCCTACCCTGCGTGTGCAAGGTGCCGTCAACCTGATGGAACCGAGTCTCGCCAATGCCTTCAAGCATCAGTCCAGATACGTTGAATAGCATGACCAATCAAGGATATTCGGTGGCCTCGTAAAGGGTCAAACGAAGCCACCAAGGAGCGCATGTGTGACGGCATTGCCAGGCACGCAGCCTTGTTCCCCTTTCCGGCCGAGGCCTATAATCCCGAAGCATGCTAAACGAGCAGGCTCTCCCGGTTAGATACACTTCCACGCTCTCGTACCGCTGATCGAGGCCCTTTATGACAAGTGCGGCGGACCTTTTCGCCCTGCAGGAAGTCGATCTCAAACGCGACGCACTCCGCGCCCTCATAGCCGACATCGATTCGCGCCTCGGCGAGACCGAAGAGCTCATCGCCGCCCGCGAGGAGCTGGAGGACGCTCGGCACCAGGCCACGACGCTGCAGCGCCAGCAGCGCGAGCTCGAGGCGCAGGTGGCGGACCTCGACGCCAAGATCCGGCCCCTGGAAACGAAGCTCTACGGCGGCTCCATCCACAACCCCAAGGAGCTCACCGACCTGCAGATAGAGGTCGAATCCCTCAAGAAGCACCGCTCCGCGCTGGACGACGAGGCCCTTTCCGGCCTCGAGATCATCGAGGCGGCGAACGCGACGGTCCTCGAGGCAGCCGCAGAACTGGAACACCTCGAAGCCGACTGGCGCGCCGATCAACAGCGACTTACGAGCGAGCGCGCCCGCGCCGAGGAGGAGATGGGGCAGCTCGATCAGGAGCGGGCCCTCCGCGCCGATGGAACGCCGGCCAACATGCTCGGCCTGTACGAGCAACTGCGCCCCGTCAAGGCGGGCCGTGCCGTCGCCATGGTCAAGCGCGGCACCTGCGAGGGCTGTCATGTCAGCCTCCCCACCAACATGACCCAGAAAGTCCGGGAAGCGGCGACGCTGGTGCAATGCCCGCGCTGCGAACGGATCCTCGTGGCAGGCTAATGAGGGCGATCGGCTACTTCCGCGAGAGCGCGGCGCCTCAGCGAAGCGGGATCGGTCAGCAGAACCGGCGCTTCCTGGACTACTGCGAAGCGGAAGGCTACGAGGTCGCCTCCACCTTCTCCGAAGAAACCCGCACCAGCAGCGGCGCTTTCATCCAGCTCCTCGAGTACCTCAAGCGCCCCGAGAAGGGCTTCATCATCGTCGTGGCGCCCGCGCCTGGCACGTTTTCTGAAGATCAGGTCGTCGCCGCCGCACGCTGCCTGCAGATCGAGCACCTCGGCGCGCGCGTCCAGTTCATGGAAGGCAACCACAACGCAGACGGCGACGCCATGGACTCGATCATCGCGGCCTGGACCGCGAGCCAGGAAGACGGCATGCGCGAAAAGGTGCGCACCGCCCTGCGGCGTAAAGCGGTGCGCGGCGAGGTGCTGGGCCGCCCGCCCTACGGCTATCGAGTCGGCGCCCGCAACCGCCTCGAAGTCGTCGACGACGAGGCCGTCGTCGTGCGCTACATCTTCCGTCTCTACCTGCACGAAGGCCTCGGCATCCGCATGATCGCGCGACGCCTCAACGAGGAAGGCCTGCGCACGCGCCGCAACCAGCCCTGGAGCATGGTCAGCATCCGCGACATCCTGCGCAACCGCGCCTATCTCGGCACCTACCAGCGTCTCGGCGTGCGGGTGCCGGGCACGCATCCAGCCCTCGTCTCGCCGGACGACTTCCGCCACGTGCAGGAGCGCCTCAGCGAGCGCCGCACCAACTACTCTCCGCGCAAGGTCAGCGGTTTCCTGCTCTCCGGCTTGCTGCTCTGCGGCTACTGCGGCAACCGGCTGATCGGCGTCAGTCGCAAGCAGTCGTGGACGCGCCAGCGCGACGGCAGCGAGCAGGTCGCCTCCTACCGCTACTACCAGTGCGAATCGCGCACCAACCAGGGCATCTGCTCCTACCACACGCGCCGCGCCGAGGACCTGGAGCAAGAGGTGCGCCGGCAGCTCGCGGCTACCGAACCTCGGCAGCTCGCCACCGCCGGCGACGACAGCGCCGTCATCGCCCAATGGCAAGCCGAATCGCGGCGCCTGCGCGATCGCTTGCAGCACATCGACCGCCGCATCGGCCGCTACCTGGACGACGCCACGATGGCAGGGGCCTCACGCGGGCGTCTGCGCAACCAGGGCCTCGACCTGGCGGAGGAACGTCTCAAGGTCGAAGAGGAGCTGCGCGACTCCGATTGGCGCTCCGAGCACTACGCTTCCGCCGCCGAGCGCCGCCGCACCCGCAACGCCGCCCTCAACCTGCTCGTCGCCGACTGGGAAACGCTGTCGCTACAGGAGAAGCAGCAGTTGCTGCGCGAGCTGATCGAGAACATCAAGGTCACAGACGAAGAAGTGCATATCACGTTGCGCCCATGACGGCTGCCGACGGCAACGAGACCTGGATCGTTTACTCGGATGGGGCATCGCGCGGCAACCCGGGGCTCGCTGCAGCCGGCGCCGTCGTCATAGACCCGCAGGGCACCGTGCAGCGCGAGATCTCGGAAGCGCTCGGCGTGACGACGAACAACGTCGCCGAGTACCGCGGCCTCATCGCCGGCCTGGAGGCCGCTCTGGAGCTCGGCGCCCGCCAGGTCGAGGTGCGGATGGACTCGGAGCTGATCGTGCGGCAAGCGCTGGGGCGCTACCGCGTCAAGAACCCCGGCCTCATCCCCTACTTCAACCAGCTCAACCAGCTGCGGCGCCGCTTTGACCAAGTCGACTTCCACCACGTGCGCCGCGAGCTCAACAAACACGCCGACGCGCTGGCCAACCGCGCTCTCGACAACCTCAAGACCTGAGACAGAGCGAGATGAACGACGGCACGATCTCGGCCATGGTGCTCGCCGCCGGCGAATCGACCCGCATGGGGCGCCTCAAGCAGCTGCTGCCCTGGGACGGCACCACCCTGCTCGACTGGCAGGTGCGAGAGGCGCGCGACGCCGGCGTCGACGACGTCGTCGTCGTGCTCGGCCACGAGCGTGAGACGATTCGCGACTCGCTGATCGCCAGCGGCACCGACGCGCGCATCGCTGTCAACCAGTCGTATCAGGAGGGGCGTGCCTCATCCTTCCGCTGCGGCGCCGAGGCGATCGACGACGCAGTAGGCGCCTTCCTCATCCTCAGCGTTGATCAGCCGCGCCCTGCCTGGATCACGCGCCGCCTCATTCAGCACTGGCGCCAGCGTCACCCTGCCATCGTCATGGCGAGCTACCAGGGACAGCGCGGCCACCCCGTGCTGCTCTCCGGCCACCTGCTGCCGGAACTGCGCACCGTCACCGAGGAAGAGTTGGGGCTGCGCGCCGTCGTGACGCATCACTTCAGCCGAGATCGAGGCGGTCGAGATGGGGAACCTCGCCATCCACGTCAACCTGAACACGCCGGAAGCGTACGAAAGCGCCAAAGCACGCCTTCGACCGCGGCGACTGGCGGGAGCCGGAAGGCTAGCGGCCAGGCTCTGCCTCAGGAACTTGGTCAAGACACGGGCGCCCTTCGAGAGCCTCAGGGTGAGCGGTTAAGGAAGGACCTTCTTTGCAGGCTGATCAGCAACCGGCCGCCATCGCTCATGGTGAGGCTCTCGAACCATGAGCCCACTGACCGCCGTCTGGGACGTGCCGGGAGCGTCAAAACGACAAGTCCCGGAGGAGATGCTTCGCCGCAGCTCAGCATGACGGACTTCGTCAGGGCACGAGCAGGAGCTTGCCGATGGTGCCGCGGCTCTCGATGTCGCGGTGAGCCTGCCAGGCGTCTGCCAGCGGGTACTCCTTGTGGATGCGCACACGCAGATCGCCCTCGCGGATCCAGCGAAAGACGTCGTGGGCGCGGGCGATCAGCTCCTCCGTCGTGCGGCGGTAGTCGGCGCCGGAGTGGGTGCTGACGTAGAAGCTGCCCTTGCTGCGCAGCGCGCCGAAGTCGACGGGCGGCGGCGGGCCGCTGGTCTGGCCGTACATGAGCAGGTGTCCCTTGCGGCCGACGCAGGCCAGGCTGCCCTCGAACGTCGTCTTGCCGACGTGGTCGTAGACGGCCTGCACGCCGTCGCCGTCCGTCGCCTTGAGGACGGCCGCGGCGAAATCGTCGCGGGTGTAGTCGATGACCTCGTCGGCGCCGATCTCGCGCGCGAACTGGGCCTTCTCGTCGTTCGAGACGGTGGTGAAGACGTAGGCGCCGCGGTTCTTCGCCATCTGCACGAGCATCATGCCGACGCCGCCGGCCCCGGCGTGGATCAGCACGCGATCGCCGGGCTGGATGGGGTAGGCGTCGTGCGCCAGGTAGTGGGCGGTACGTCCCTGCTGCAGTCCGGCGGCGGCGAGCTTCGCGTCGATGCCCGCCGGCATCGGGATCAGCCGCTCGCTGCGCACCGCGATCAGCTCCGCGTAGCAGCCCAGCTCGCCGGCGATAGCGACCGAGTCACCGGGCCTGTACTCGGTGACGCCTTCGCCGACCTCCGTAACCACGCCGACGCCCTCGATGCCGGGCGTAACGCCCGGCACGTCGCCGCCAGGGTAGGTGCCGCGCCGCACGCCGGTGTCGCCATAGTTGACGCCGGCGTACTGGATCCGGACGACGGCCTGGCCGGGGCCGGCAATGGGCTCGGGACAGTCCTCGTACTGCAGCACTTCCGGACCGCCGGATTTGTGAATCCGAATTGCCTTCATAGGACGCTCCTCACGCGCACCGTCTCTCGATGAGAGGAGCATACAACCATCACAGCTGAAGAAAGATGAAAGAACACTTCGCAAGACACAATGAATCCATTCGCCTTTTGGCGACGTATCTAGATACAGGTGTTCTTGACGTGTGTCGAAGAGCGGCCTAACCTCGATGAAAATTGATAGACGCCAAATCCTTCACCTGAAGGAACGGGGGAACCAGGCACAGGGGTGCATGGCATTCGCCAGGGGCAGCCTTTCGGCCCTAACCCGTCAGCTAACCTCGTAGGCGATAACGAAGGGCGCTTCCTTGAGAGAGGGGGCGTTTTTGCTGTTCAAAAGCATTCGACGTCCTGCTCTCTTTGTTCCCGCCTCAAGGAGAACGCATGGCAATTGAACTGCCCGCACGTCCTAGAAGAGACGTACCCGGTGCCCACGGCCTGGCTCTTCCCGGCGGCGTCCGCATCGGCGCCGCAGAGGAGATTCTTCACCGACCACGAGCCGTAGGCTGGTCACCGACCACGCTGCGCATTCTGCAAGCCCTGCCCGGCGCCGCGGCCCTCGGCATCCTCACGGCATTCTTCGCCGGCTACGTGTGGTTCCCAACCGAGCTCGCCGTTGCGCTCCTGCTCTTCGACGCCATGTGGCTGTGGAAGTCGTGGACCATCGCCTATCACGCGGTCAAAGGCGCGCGCAGCATCAAGTCGGCGATGCAGCGGGACTGGCGCGCCGAATACGAGGCGATGCGTGAGAGCGGCACCGACGTGCTCGCCTGGGAAGACGTGCGCCACGTCGTCATCATCCCGAACTACAAGGAGTCGCTGGAGAAGCTGCGCTCCACGCTTTCGACGCTGGCAGCGGCGAACGGCGTCCACGACAGCGTGATCCCCGTCCTTGCCATGGAGGAGGCTGACCCGGAATCGTCCGAAAAGGCCGTTCGTCTGCTGACCGAGTTCCGCGACGCCTTCGCGGCGATGTTCGCGACCTGCCACCCGAAGGACCTGCCCGGCGAGGTGCGAGGCAAGTCCTCCAACCAGGCCTGGGCCGCGCACCGCGCCGCCGAAGAGCTCCTCGACCGCCGCGGCCTCAACGTGCACGACGTCACGCTGACGAGCTGCGACGCGGACACGCAGTTCCCACCACAGTACTTCGAGGCGCTCACCTTCCACTTCGCCACGGACGTGAACCGCTACCGCCGCTTCTGGCAGGCGCCCATCTTCTTCTACAACAACATCTGGCAGATACCGGCGCCGCTGCGCGTGCCCAGCGCCCTCGGCGGCCTCGTGCACTTGGCGCGGCTGTCGCGCCAGCGCAAGGTGCTGTTCTCGCAATCGACCTACAGTCTCTCGATGCGCATGGCGCAGGACGTCGGCTACTGGGACACGGACGTCATCCCCGAGGACTGGCACATGTTCCTCAAGTGCTACTACAACCTGGCCGGCGAGGTCGATGTGGAACCGATCTACCTCCCGATCGGCAACGACGCGGCGCTTTCGCCGACGCCGCGCGCCACGGTGGCCAACCACTACCTGCAGGTGCGGCGTTGGGCCTGGGGCGCCGTCGACGTGCCCTACGCGATGGAGCAGGCTGCCTTCCGCACCGAGATCCCCTGGCAGCAGCGCTACCTGCGCGCCTGGTACGTGTTCGAAAACCACTTCATGTGGTCCACACAATGGTTTCTGGTCACGCTGGGCGGCTTCATCCCCTTCGTCTTCAGCATCTTCACCGGTCATAGCCTGCTGCCGGGCTGGTTCCACTTCGGTAGCAGCATCCTGCTCACGCCGTGCATGCTTTTCTACGTCATCCTGATCACGCTCGACACGCGGATGCGGCCGCCGGCCCCGCTGCACCTCTCGCAGCGCATGCGAGCGCTGGCGTACGTGAACTGGCTGCTAATATCGCCGATCACCTTCGTTTGCTCCGCGATGCCGGCGCTCGATTCGCAGATCCGCCTGCTGCTCAACCGGCGCATGGAGTACCGGGTCACCGAGAAGGTCTAGCCATTAGCATGGCGGCATGCTGCGCGGACTGCCGTAGACGGCGGAACGTGAGTCCGGACCGTCCGACCACTGCTAACAAACGAAGGACCTCCTGACTCCGCTCGTTCGCGGTTCGGAGGCGTTGTACTCTTAGCGCACCATCTCGGCGGAGGTACTGTGGCTGATCCGAAATCCGACATCGAACTGACCTTCCTCGGCTCGGGCAACGCCTTCGCAGCCGAGGGCCGCGCATTCAGCTCGGTCGTGCTCAACGGCCGCTACCTGTTCGATTGCGGACCGACTTTTTTGCAGCAGATCCGCAAGGCGCGCATCGAGACCAACGACATCAAGGCGATCTTCATCAGCCACTTCCACTCCGATCACTTCTTCGGCCTGCCATTCTTCCTGCTCGACGCCTGGCGCAGCCAACGCACCGAGGACCTGGTCATCGTCGGGCCGCCCAACGTCGAGGCGAAGCTGGCTGCGATCATGGCGGTGGGCTACGAGCTGGTGCCGGGGCGTCTCGATTTCAAGACGCGTTACATCGAGGCACGGGACGGGCTGAAGTCAGAAGCCGCGGGGTTGCCGTTCACGGCTTCATCGGTGATCCACGTACCGGAGCTCGAGTGTTTCGCTTACCGCGTGCAGAGCGGCGGGCGCACAGTCGTTTACTCGGGAGACACCACCCTCTGCGATGGGCTCACGCGTCTTGTGCCCGGCGCCGACGTCCTCGTCCTCGAGTGCTCCTGCGGCGTCGAGCCGGTGCATCTCAAGCCAGCCGACATCGCCCAGATCCGCGCCATCGCGTCACCGCATGCGCGCATCGTCCTCACCCATCTCGATGGCCTCGACAAGCCGGGTGACTTCGACGGCCTGCTGGTGGCGACCGACCTGGGGCACTATGTTTTCTGATCTGTTTACGCGAATCGCCACCAGATTTACGTAGTCGCGGTTTCGTTAACGCGCCTCGGCCGATACAATCGTCGCGGGGGATAAAATCATGTACGGCGTCGGACTTGCCAAAGGTCTCATGGTGACCTTCCGCCACCTCTTCAAGCCGCCCATCACGGTGCAGTTTCCCGAAGAGGTGCGCAATTTCCCAGCCCGCGCCCGCACGAACCTGCTCTGGTTCGACGAGCGCTGTACCGGCTGCAGCACCTGCGCGCAGGCCTGCCCGGACGGCTGCATCCTCGTGGCCACGGAGCCGCGCGAGGACGGCAGCATGAACAAGGTGCGCTACGAGATCGACTTCCGCATCTGCATGTACTGCGGCCTCTGCGTCGAAGCCTGCCCCTACGAGGCGATCCAGGCGGGCGGCACCTTCAAGGACGCCGTCTACTTCTTCGACGACATGTACCACGACAAGTACGAGCTCACCCAGCTCGCCCACAAGCACCTGCGCGAGCATGAGTACACCTACCCCAACGGTATGAAAGCGCCCCAATCCGTCATTGACTTCATCGACGCCGAGGCCGCGGGCAAAGACGCGTCGCCCCCCGGTGGCACGCACGCGCAGATTCCGGCCCAGCCTGGGCGGGAGGCTCCACGAAATGGCTAAGTTCTCACTCGACGGCGTCGAGGTCGAAGCCGAAGCCGGCGCGCCTCTCGTCGAGGTCATCAAGCAAAACGGCATCTTCATCTCCAACCTCTGCTACATCGACGGCCTGGCCCCTTACGCCGGCTGCCGCACCTGCCTGGTAGAGGTCGAAGGAGCCCGCGGCCTGCAGCTGGCCTGCACCAGCCGCGTCGCCGAGGGCATGGTCGTACGTACTGACACTGCGCAAGTGCTGGACGCCCGCCAGTCGGTCGTCTCAATCATCAACGCCAACCACTCGGACCGCTGCCTCACCTGCCACCGCCGCGTGCACTGCCAGCCGGGCGACATCTGCCTGCGCGACGACACGGTCACCCACCGCTGCCTGACCTGCGCCAAGAACTACCGCTGCGAGCTGCAGACGACGAACGAGATGCTCGACATGGCCAACATCGAGCCGTGGCTGGGCGAGGAGCGCACCTACTACCAATCCGAGCAGCCCGAAGCCGACCGCGCCAACCCGTTCCTCGAGTTCGACCCGCAGATGTGCATCATCTGCACCCGTTGCGTGCGCGCCTGCGACGAGTTGCGCCACACCGGCGCCATCACGCTGGCCGGCCGCGGCTTCTCCACGCGCATCGCCTTCGGTGCCGGCGGTGCTATCCACGACTCCAGCTGCGACTTCTGCGGCGCCTGCATCGACGTCTGCCCGACGGCGACGCTGCTGGAGAAGCCCAACAAGTGGATCGCCAAGACGGAAGAGTGGGTCTCGACGACCTGCAACTCCTGCAGCGTCGGCTGCACGCTAAGCATGGGTGTACGCAACGGCAAGGTGGTCATGGTCAAGCCGGACCGCCTCAACCCGTTCAGCTGGGACCAGATCTGCGTCCGCGGCCGCTTCCACTACGACGCCCTCAAGCCGCGCGAGCGCCTGACGCGTCACTTGGTGCGCAGCGGCGACATCCAGTCGCCAGCGCCATTCGAGACCGCCATCGAACAGGCGGCGACGAGCCTACAGAGCGTCATCCAGGCCGGCGGCCCACAGAGCGTCGGGTTCCTCATCGGCCCCTGGGCCACGAACGAGGAGGCCTACGCCGCGCAGAAGTTGGCCCGCGGCCTGATCGGCACCGAGAACATCGACTCCAGCGCTGGGCCGCTGGCACGCGCCGTCGACGGCGCCCTCGAAGGCGCCTTCGGCACTGCCATACTGCCCGCCAACCTCGAGAACCTGACCAAGGCCTCGACCATCGTCGTCGTCGCCGACGACCTCGAGTCGAGCAACAACGTCCTGGCGCTGCGCGTCAAGGACGCGGTGGTGCGCAACGGCGCCCGCCTCGTCGTCATCAGCTCGCGCTTCGGTGAAATCTGCGACTTCATCGCACCGCCGCCCGCCGGCTCGATCATGCCGTCGCCGCAACAGGTGCACTCGGCCGAGCAGACCGGCGTCTGGCTGCGGCCCGCCGCAGGAGGTGAGACCGCTGCCGTCGCCGCCCTCGGTCGCGCCGTCGCCGAAGGCCTCTCAGAAAAGCCTGCTGGCGTCGAGACGGTCACCGCCGCCGCCCTCGAAGTGCCCGGCGTAGACGCAGATGAGTTACAGAGGGCGGCCTCGATCGTGCGCGATAACGCCAGCAGCACCGCCTTCGTCTACGTGCCCACGCCCGCTTTGCCGGAGCTGGCGGCCGAGACCGCCAAGGCGGTGGCGAACCTGGCGATCGTCTGCCGCGGCCAGCGCGCCGCCGAAGGCCTCTACGTCATGCCCGCAGCGCCCAACGCGCGCGGCGTCACCGACATGGGCGCCACGCCCGGCGAGAACGGCAAGACCGTAGCCGAGATGCTGAGCGGTGGCGTCAAGGCGCTGATCGTCGTCGGCGATAACCCAGTCATGCACCTGCCCGGCCAGGCTGCGACCGAAGCGGCGCTCAAGGCGCTCGACTCCCTGGTCGTCATCTCGTCGCTGCCCACCGACACGGCAAAGCTGGCCGGCGTCGTTTTCGCCGACCTGCCGGTCTACGGCAAAAACGGTACCTATACCAACGCCGACCACCGCGTCTCGCGCCTGACCCGCGCCGAATCGGCCACCGGCGACCAGCGAGACGCCCTCGAGACGATCACTGCATTGGGTCTCGCGCTCTCCGAAAAGCTCGGCAAGCCCTTCCAGGCCGCGGGCGTCACGGCAGAAGACGTCATGACCGAGGCTTCGCTCGCCGTCGACGGCTACGCCGGCGCGGCCTACGACAGCCTCGAGTCCGGCATCACCCGCGCGCTCCGCCAGAACCCGGCAGCGGCCCGCCTGCAGGCCGTGACGCCGCCATCTCTACCGTCGAGCAACGGCCAGATGACGCTGACCACGTCGCGCACGCTGTACACCAGCCTCGAAGGCGCCTCCATCCACTCGGGAGAGGCGGACAAGCTGCATCGCGAGGAGTTCCTGGAGATCAACCCGGCGGACGCCATGGCGCTGCGCATCGAGCAGAACCACCCTGTGCTGGTCAGCAACGGCACCGAGGAGATCATGTTCTCGGCGGCGCTGACGGACGCGGTCGCGCCGGGCTCGGTCTACCTGCCGCTGTACTTCGACGGCGGCATCGTCAACCGGCTGCTGAGCGGCGACGGCGTCATCCCGACCGTGACGGTGCGCCCCGCGCCGGTCCCGGCACGCAGCTAGCAGAGTGCCGAAGACCACCCTGCGGGATTCATCCCGCAGGCTTTCCTGTCCTGGATACGGTCAACTCCGGAGAAGCAGGCCTAGAGCTGGTGCAGCTCACCCTGAGCCAGGTCGATGGGCCATGCGAGGAGTCTGGGGAATCTCGCCTCAGGTTCTTCCTCTTCTCCACTTGCCTCGAAGAGAGGAAGACGGCCTGCTAGAATTGATTGAGTCGGCCACACCAGCTAGCTTCGAGAACCGCTTCCTATGAGAGTCCCGCTGTTTCCCCTGAACCTCGTGCTTTTCCCGGGCCAGACGCTGCCACTGCACATCTTCGAGGAGCGCTACAAGGCGATGCTGCAGCGCTGCCTCAAGGAGCAAACGCCCTTCGGCATTGTCCTGGTGCGCGACAACAGCCGGTTCGGCCGCGGCACACCACACTCGATTGGCACCTTCGCCTACGTGACGGACGTGAACGAGGTCGAGGAGGGGAAGTGCCAGGTGCCGGCGCCCCACCGCGGCAACTGCTACCACATCACGGTGCGCGGCGGCGAGCGCTTCCGCGTCACGTCGCTGGACCGCCGCGAGGCCGAATACCTGGTCGGCGACGTCGAACCGTACCCGGACGAAGAGGCGCCGGCGCCCGCCCAGGCGATGGTCGCCCAGCGTGTCGCCAGCATGTTTGACGAGTACTACCGCAGCGTCGTCGCCCTGATGGGCGGCTGGCAGCGCGAAGCCATGCCCGGCGAACCGACGATGATGTTCGACATGTCCTCCCTGGTCGCAACGCAGGCCGCGGCGGACGAGTCGAGTGAGCCGCGCAAGATCCTGGTACCGGCGCTGCCCGCAGACCCGGCCGCGCTCTCCAACGTCGTCGCGGTGGAGATGAACGTGCAGCCGCCAGCGAAGCAGGACCTGCTGGAAGCGCCGTCCGCCCTGGCACGCCTGCAAAAGGAGGCCGAGATCCTGGCAGAGGAGACGCCTCAGCTACAGGAGCGCCTCGGCATGCAGATGCGCCGCCGCTTCAGCGCCTTCGGCGTATCGAGCTGAGGCGATTAGCATCGCGGCGTCCTGCGCGACGGCTGGTCTGACAAACGGGACGCCCCGGTGACCGCCCGACAAGGGTCCGTTAAGCTTCGACCTCTCTGAATTAGATGTCTCGCAGCGCGGGCACGCCGCCAAGGCGCGTCGCCGCACGCACGCCCTCGACTATGGCCCGCTCCGTCGCTTGCGCCGCTAGCGCCTCGATCAGGCGGATGTCGGGCGCTTCGACCTCTCGTTCACCGGTCGCCAGCGCGAAGATCGCGTCGCCGTCTGCCATCGTGTGAGCCGGCCGCACCACGCGCGCCAGGCCGTCGTGCGCCACCGTGGCGAGGCGATTGGCCTGTTCCTTAGTGAGCCGCGCATTCGTGACGACGACCCCGATCGTCGTGTTCTCCGGCGATGGCGGTGTCGCGCGTCGCTCCCGCAGCGCCGTCAGGGCATCGGTCATCAGGCCGTCGGGCCTGCGAGGGCCCGCGATCAGGTGATCGTCCTCGTAGACGTCGCCCGCCGCGTTGACCGCGAACAGCGCGCCGACGATGAGCCCATCGTCCGTGGCCTCACTGGCCGTGCCGATGCCGCCCTTCATGGCGTAATCGACGCCTAGCGCCTTGGCCACGACCGCACCCGTACCGGCGCCGACGCTGCCTTCCGCTACGCGGCCGCTTCGTGCCGACTGCGCGGCCGCATAGCCAGCGTCCGGTCCCGGCCGCACGTCGGCACGGCCGATGCTCAGGTCGAAGAGCACCGCGGCGGGCACGATCGGCACGACGGCCCCACCAAAACGGAAGCCGACGTCGTGCTCCTCGCACCAGCGCATCACGCCCGCGGCCGCATCGAGGCCGAAGGCGCTGCCGCCGGTGAGCAGCACCGCGTGCACGGACTGCACCAGCGTCCCGGGGCGCAGCAGGTCCGTCTCGCGCGTGCCGGGCGCTGCACCGCGCACATCGACGCCGCCCATCGCGCCTGCCTCGCAGAGCACGACGGTGCAGCCAGTAACTGCGCGTCGGTCGGTCCAGTGGCCTACTTTGATGCCGGCGACATCGGTGATAGCGTCGTTGAGCTTCATGCGCCGCCGCTCGCGTCTGCCAGGACGTAGCGCAACTGGCCCGTCACGGGCTGCGAGCCCTCATTGCGCACGTCGATCTCCATGCACCCGTCCGTGCTGGCGTTGCCGGTCGGACCGCGGCTGACCTCAACCGTCGTGCCCTGCAACGCCCCCGTGAACCGGACCTCTCGTCCGGAATCGGTCTGCCAGCTGAACAGGAAGACGAAGCCCGCGCAGGGCGGCGCCTGGATGCCCTGCGACTGCGCCAGCTGCATGGGCGCCACGGTCTGGAGGCCGCCGGCAGGGATGTTGAGCTCGATGCGGCCGTCGCCGAGCACATTGAGGCGCGGATCGACGGGCGGCGGCGCCAGCTCAGCGATGGTCGGCGTTGCCGTGTTGGAACCGGAGCCGCAGGCCATGAGAAGTAGAATCAGCGGGGCGAACCACGCCAGCCGAATCACAGATCGTTGGCTTGCAGGTAGGCGTAGATCAGGTTCGAGCCGGCTCGCGTCACGGTGTCGATCGCGTCGACGACCTTGCCCATCGAGCCCTCGTCCGCGGTCAGGCCCTGCACGACCAGGCTGCGACGTCGCGAGTCCAGAACCAGCATTGCTACCTGGTCCGGCGTCACGTCCGGACCTTCCAGCCAGGAGGTGTCGTTGGCCATGACCATGGCACCGCCGTGACCGGCGAACTGCGCCAGCGCGAGAGCGCTATCCCGGTCCGTCGCTTTGCGGAGGTCCTGCACGAGGTGATGGATGGCGATCGAGAGCTCGCGAGCGTCCTTCTCGTCCAGGTGGCCGTAGCGGTACGGCACCTCGTGCGGCAGAGGCAGGTCGAGCGCAGCGCACAGATCGACGTCGCTCAGGAGGTGCACGGACTGAAAGAAGTCGTAGGCGCTGGTGGCGTCCAGCTTGAACTCGAGGAACGACTTCAGGATCGGCGCGTTGACCCGGTTGCGGAAGGCGTGGAACAGGCCGGCAAGATCGCTCATCGCCAGCACGTACTGCTCCATAATCGTCATTGCCAGCACCTTGCGATGCTCCGGCGTATCGAGCACGAGCCCCCTCAGGCAGGTCTCGGCGACGACGAGGCGGCTGCGGCAGCCGAACTTGCGGTAGCTTTCGAGGAATCCGACGTCGAGGTCGAAGAGATGGCGGTCGAAGCAGGCGGGGCAACGCCCCTCGTGGCTATGATCGTGGCCTTCGAGGGCCGTGCCGCAGTCGCTACAGGAATCGCCAGTGGAGGTTGGATAGTGGTTCACGAAAGACCGCCTTGGGGCGGCGCTTCGTCCTCGAACCACTCCGCGTCCTCGCAGACAATGTCGAGGCGTACGTCGCCTGCGTCGATCCTAACACGCGACGATCCGGCCGGAATGTTGGGGAAGAGATGCGGGAACAGGCGGCTCGGCAGGAAGCAGCCGCCGCCAGCGTGGACGCTGTTCAGGCGCAACTGCGCTCCCGCGGGAATCTCGTCCGTCGCCACCGAGTCCTTGACGGCGCGAAACCGCACGCTCACCTGCCGTCCATCCGGCCGCCGCGCCTCGATCAGCAGGTGACGCCGGTCTTCCTCTTCGACGCGCGAGCCCTCGTACGTCGTACCGTTCAGCGCGTTGCTGACGATGCGGCGCAACCGGTCCGTCTGGTCGGTGAAGGCTAGCTCTGGCACTTCGGGCAGTAATGAGTGCTGCGGCCGCCGATTTTGACGCGCTCGATCGGCGTGCCGCAGGTGTAGCATGGCTTGCCGGTGCGGCGAAACACTTTGACGAAGTTCTGCATGCTGCCGACGTTGCCGCCGGTGTTGCGGTAATCGCGGAAGCTGGCGCCGCCACGCTCCACGCCCGCCAGCAGCACGTCGCGAATGGCGGCGTGGAGGGACACGATCTCGTCGTCGCTCAATGTGTTCGCCAGGCGGCGCGGGTCGATGCCGGCGGCGAAGCAGGCCTCGTCCGCGTAGATGTTGCCGATGCCCGCAACGCGGCGCTGGTCCAGGATGACCGACTTCACCGGCGACTTGCGGCCGGCCAGCGCATCTGCTAGCGACGCCACGGTGAAGCCTTCGCTGAGCGGCTCCGGGCCCAGTTCGGTCGTGACCTGCGAGATATCTTCGACCAGCCAGAAGCCGCCGAACTTGCGCATATCCGTGAACCGCATCTCGACGCCGTCGTCAAAGGTGAACACGGCCCGCAGGAAACGGTCCTCGGGTGCCTCCGGGAAGAGCAGCGCGCCGGTCATGCGCAGATGGATGACGAGCAGCAACCCGTTGTCGAGGTGCAGGATCAGATACTTGCCGCGCCGCGAAACGCCCTCGATGCGGGCACCGACGGCAAGCTCGCGAAACGAGGTCTCGTCCATGCCCTTGATCACGGGCACGGCCTTGCCCCTCTCGGACGGTATGCGCACGCCCGTGATTCGCCGGCCGGCGAGGCGCTGCTCCAGGCTGCGGCGGATGTTCTCGACTTCGGGAAGCTCAGGCATCTGCCGCAATCATAGCCGAGAGCCACACGGCCAGCGCTGTCTCGGAGATCGAAGGCTGTACGCTGCGACCGATTTCCTGATTATGATGTGAGCCATCCAGTTATCGCTCGCGTGGCCAAGTCTGCAAGGAGGAGAGGACCGTGAAGCTGGCACAGGAGTTCAAAACGTTCTTGCTCAGAGGCAACATCGTCGATCTGGCGGTGGCCGTCGTAATTGGCGTCGCCTTCGGCGCGGTCGTCACGTCGTTGGTGGAGAACCTCATCACGCCGCTCATCGCCGCAATCTTCGGCAAGCACGACTTCAGCGCCCTCACCTTCACGATCAACGGCAGCGTGTTCGGCTACGGGGCGTTCATCAACTCGGTCGTCAGCTTCGTCATAATCGCGGCTGTCATCTTCTTCCTGGTCGTCAAGCCGATGAACACACTAATCGCGCGCTCCCGCCGCGAGCCAACGCCGGACCCGACAACGAAGAAGTGCCCGGAATGCCTCAGCGAGATCCCGATCGACGCACGACGCTGCGCCTTCTGCACGTCGCCACAGCAGTAGTAGCCAGCAACGACATCAACCGTTGGGCTCAACGGCCGCCTTCTCGCGAGACGTAGGCGTCCCGGCTCAAGTTCCCAGCTTCGCCAACCAAAAGTCGTTCACGAGCCGAAATTCAAGTAACAGTTGATTTGTAACGGGAATACGCCGCCAACTAATCAAATCAAAACAAGCGACCAATGGCACCAGACAATGCGTGAGGCCAAATAGCACTCAAGATGAGTCATGTATACTCTGGCATGTCAGGTTGCAAACACGTCGTTAAGATGACGGGTTGCCCGCGTTGGAGCCGCCAGAAAACATGCCTGGCGTGTGGGCTTTCGGAGAAGCTACGTCATGAGGACCACGTCTCTCGAACCTCCCTTTCCGCTGGACCTGGGATCATGGCTCGCGAATTTTCGTCACCGGCGCCGTGACTCGCGGGGCCATCCTTTCTCGCCGGAGCAGCTGGGGCGTGAGATCGGCGTCTCCGGCGCCACGATCCGCCGCTGGGAATCGGGACGGTTGCGGCCCAACGCCTCCGATGCGGCCAACCTCGCGTCCGCGTACAGACTGACGCCGAACCAGACCTCGTTCTTGCAGCGCGCTTTGCGGCAGCCGGCCGGTGTTCCGCCTTCCGTCGATCTCTTCCGTGAGCGAGCGGAGCGCGTCCTTCGCAGCGACTTTCCCGCCTACATGGTCGATACGCTGTACTACATCCGCGCATGGAACAGCTACCTGTCGCCAATTCTTGCAAACGCCGACGCCTATCTCGGGGGCAAGCACATCATCGAATACATCCTCGACACGCAGATGCCCCCCGATCAACGACCAGCGTGGGAAGCACGCGTGCGGCGCATGACGCGGGAGTTCTGGTACTTCACGGCCGACTTCACCGCCCTGGAGCCCTACCGCCGCCTCGTGCTGCACCTTGCCACCTGGCCGATCTTCAAGGATGAGTGGTGTCGCCTGCCGTTCGTGGAGGAGGACGAGGAGCAGATCATCGGCGCGCCACCTCGCACGGGACGGCCAAGCGTCGGCAGCTTTCGCCTCGTAACGTCGCTCACGCTGATCCCGCCCATCTACCAGCTGCGCGAGTTCATGCCGCTGGACGATCGCGCGCGCGCCACGGTCGACAAGCTGCACGAATCCGGCCCGCCGGTCGTCTACTTCGACAAGCACAGCCACTGGTCCGAGTCCACCGTCCTCGTCATGAGCGGGCCGGACCACGCCCGTGTATGACGCATCGTCCCGGGCGCTGCCCAACCGGCTGAGCGCCGCGCGCCTGCAGCAGATCTACGACCGCACCGCCGCCTTCTACGACGAGGTCGTTGCCGTGCATCAAGCCGCGGCCAAGCAAATCGCGATCGAGGTGCTGGCGCGGCGGGCCGGCGAGCGCGTCCTCGAAGTCGCTCTGGGCACCGGATGGGCGTTCGAGCGACTCATCGCGGCCTCCGGTGCCGAGCAGGCGTACGGCAGCGAGGTGGCGCCGGGAATGATCGACGTAGCGCGGCAGCGGCTGGGCCCGGGCAGCGACGGCTGGCCGGCGCTGCTGCTCAGCGACATTCGCGCTCAGCCCTTCCGTGATGACATCTTCGACGGCCTGCTCTGCACGTACACGTTGGAGTGCCTGCCGGAGGAGATGTTCGCGCCCTCGATGGACGAGATGCTGCGTATCCTGCGGCCCGGCGGGCGACTGGTCGCCGCGGATCTGACGGACGGCGAGGCGGAAGACGCTGCGATCAGCGACGAGTGGCGGCGTGGCTTCGCGGCGGACCCGGAATATTACGGCGGCGCGCGGCCGATCAGCCTCGTGCCGTTCTTCGAGGCGGCAGGCTTCGCGGACGTCGAGCGCCGTTACAGCGGCCACGGCGCCGGTTGGCCATCCGAGATCGTTGTGGGCAGAAAGAGCGCTTAAGCCTCCGCGGCGGCCTTCTCGCGGCAGGCGCGGCAGGTGCCGAAGAAGGCGATGTGGTCCAGATCGGCCTCGAATCCCGTCTCGGCTTCGAGCGTCCCCGCCAGGGCATCGAGATGATGCTCGTCCAGCGACGTCACCTGGCCACAGGTACGGCAGATGAGGTGATGGTGTCGGTCTGCGCCCAGCCACTCGAACAGGTTGTCGCCGCTGCCGAGGTTGGTCTCGCTGACCAGGCGCAGATCCTTGGCGACGGCAAGCGTGCGGTAGACGGTGGAGGCGTCCACGTAGGGATATGTCGCGCGCACCTCTTCGAGAATGGCGCCCGCGGTGATGTGGCCGTGCGCGTGACGCACCGAGCTGAGGATGAGCATGCGCTGAGGCGTCACCTTCTGGCCCGCCGCGCGCAGCATCGAGGCAGTATCAGCCTGACAGCTCATGCAGGTTCCTCTCCGTGTCTCGGAACCTACGCGCCCCGTCCGGCAACGTCAAGCAAACAACGCGAGCCGAATTCCGATAACGCGGCGCCTCCTGCTAAAATCGTGGGGCATGACTCAGACACGCGTCGAACGCTACGAACCGTCCCAGATCGAATCGCGCTGGCAGCAGCGCTGGGAGCAGGACGAGCTGTACAGGAGCGTCGAGGACGCCTCGAAGCCAAAGTTCTACTGCCTCGACTTCTTCCCCTACCCCAGCGGTGATGGCCTCTCGGTAGGTCACTGCCGCAACTACGTCCCGACCGACGTGGTCAGCCGCTTCTACCGCATGCGCGGCTACAGCGTGCTGCACCCCATGGGATGGGACGCCTTCGGCCTGCCCGCCGAGAACCGCGCCATCGAGACCGGCATCCATCCGGCGCAAACGGTTCGCACCAACACCGATACCTACCGTCGCCAGCTGCGCCTGATCGGCACGTCGTACGACTGGTCCCGCGAGATCAACTCGAGCTCGCCGGACTACTACCGCTGGACGCAGTGGTTCTTCCTCATGCTGTACGAGCGCGGCCTGGCCTACCGCCAGACCACCGCGGCCTGGTGGTGCCCCAAGGACGCCACCGTGCTAGCCAACGAGGAGGTCGAAGGCGGCCTCTGCTGGCGCTGCGGCACGCCCGTCGAGAAGAAGGACATGCCGCAGTGGTTCTTCAAGATCACGGCGTACGCCGACCGCCTGATCGAGGACCTCGAAGACCTCGATTGGCCGGAGCGCATCAAGATCATGCAGCGCAACTGGATCGGCCGCAGCGAGGGCGTCGAGGTCGGCTTCAGCCTCGAAGGCGGCGCCGGTGAGATCCGCGTCTTCACCACGCGGCCCGACACGATCTACGGTGTCACCTTCATGGTGCTGGCGCCGGAGCATCCCCTCGTCACCCAGATCACGACGCCGGACCGCAAGGCCGACGTCGATGCCTATGTCGAGCAGGCGCGCCGCACAACCGAGATCGACCGCCTCTCGACCGAGCGCGAGAAGACCGGCGTCTTCACCGGCGCCTACTGCGTCAACCGCCTAAACGGCGACCGCGTGCCGGTCTACATCGCCGACTACGCCCTGGCCACCTACGGCACGGGCGCGGTCATGGGCGTCCCCGCGCACGACCAGCGCGACTTCGAGTTCGCCCAGAAGTACAGCCTGCCGGTGAAAGTCGTCATCTCGCCGCCGGACTACGACGGGGCGCCGCTGACAGAGGCCTACACCGAGGCCGGAACCATGATCGCGTCCGGCCAGTTCGACGGCATGCCCAACGCGGACGGCATGGCCGCCATCGCGGCTCACATCGAGAAAGAGAGCTGGGGTCAGCGCACGGTCTCCTACCGTATCCGCGACTGGCTGATCTCCCGCCAGCGCTACTGGGGCGCGCCAATCCCGATCGTCTACTGCCCGAAGGACGGCGAGGTGCCGGTACCGTACGACCAGCTGCCGGTGTTGCTGCCCGAGGTCGACCAGTACCGGCCCTCCGGCAGCGGCAAGAGCCCGCTGGCGACGGTCCCCGAGTTCGTCAACACGACCTGCCCGAAGTGCGGCGGCCCTGCCGAGCGCGAAACCGACACGATGGGCGGCTTCGCCTGCTCGTCGTGGTACTTCCTGCGCTTCGCCAGCCCGCACGAAGACAGCTACCCCTTCGACCCGGCCGCGATGAACTACTGGATGCCCGTCGACCTCTACGTCGGCGGCGCCGAACACGCTGTCATGCACCTGCTCTACGCCCGCTTCTGGACGAAGGTGATGTACGACGCCGAGATCGTGCCGTTCAAGGAACCGTTCTCCAAGCTGATGAACCAGGGCGTCGTCCACGCGCCGGACGGCCAGCGCATGTCCAAGAGCAAGGGCAACGTGATCACGCCCGACAGCGTCGTCGAGCGCCTCGGCGCCGATTCGCTGCGGTGCTACGAGCTGTTCATGGCCCCCTTCGACCAGAACGTCATGTGGAGCGAGGAAGGCCTGCGCGGCGTCTATCGCTGGCTCAACCGCGTCTGGCAGATGGTGCTGGAGGAGCCGGAGTACGGCGCCCAGGACGAAGAGTCAATCAAGGAGACGCGCCGCTGGACCCATCGCACGCTGAAGAAGGCGACGGAGGACATCGAGCGCCTCCACTTCAACACAATGATCGCGGCGCTGATGGAGTACACGAACTTCCTGGGCCGCACGCGTGACGCCGGCCCCGTCGATCGCGCCGCCTGGCAGGAAGCCGTCGACACGCTGCTCGTGATGCTGGCGCCCAGCGCGCCGTACATCGCCGAGGAGATGTGGACGCGCAGCGGTCACGGCTACAGCGTGCACCGGCAGACCTGGCCGCAGTACGACGAAGGCCTCGCAGCGGCCGAGACCTTCACCCTGGTCGTCCAGGTCAATGGCAAGCTGCGCGAGCGCTTCGATGTGCCGGTCGACATCACAGAGGACGAGGCGCGCGAAATGGCGCTGGCCAGTCCCAAAGTCCAGGCCTTCACCAGCGGCCACGAGATCACCAGGATCCTGTTCGTGCCGCGCCGCCTGGTCAATATCGTCGTGCGCTGACAGCCGGCCCGCGGTCGGCTGAGTCGCACGCCTCCCCGCCGAGGCGCAAGACTCGACGGGAGAAACCCCGAGAGGCGATCCCGTGAAACGAACCCCGCTCCTTCTCCTCGTAGGCATCGTGATCCTGGCGCTAGCGGCGGCCTGTGGCGGCAGCAGCAAGCCTTCACCTACCAACACGCCATCCGACAGCCCTTCGATCAAAGACACGCCTGTTACGTCAACTTCCGCTGCCGAACCGACCGCCACGGCCGGCTCCGGCGACAGCGGCCCCGTCAGCAACGAGCCCGTCGCCTTTCAGACGCCGGACGGCGTGACGGTCCACGGCCATCTTTATGCGATCGCGGGTCCGAAGAAGCAGATCGTCATCCTGAGCCACGACGTCGACGGCGACCAGACGGACTGGACGCCCTTCGCCAAACAGCTGGCGCTGCAGGGCATCGCCGCCCTCACCTTCGACTTCCGCGGCTACGGTGAGACCGGCGGATCGAAGGACGACTCGAAGATCGATGGAGAGCTCGATACCGCAGTGCTGCTGCTCCAGTCGCGCGACTACCCATCGATCTACCTTGTCGGCGCCGGCATGGGCGGCACGGCGGCACTCAAGGTCGCGGCGCATGAAGACGTGGCGGGCGTGATCACGCTCTCGGCGCCTCCTTCGATTCAGGGCCTGGACGCCAGCGGCGACATCGCAACGATTACGGCGCCGAAGCTGTTCATCGCTGCAAAGGACGACAGCGACGCCGCCGGTGCGGTGCAGTCCTTCATGAACGCCGCGCAGGAGCCAAAGCAGAGCCTGCTCGTGGACGGCTCAGCGCACGGCATCGCCCTGCTGCAGGGCAGTACCGCCGATCAGGTGACACAGGCGATCCTTGACTTCATCACGCAGTGAAAACGGCACATCGATAAGGCTCGTAGGTGGCGACCTGAAGGTCGCACTCCGCCGCAACGCAGTGCCTGGCCTAGCGGCGCTTGAGGATCGGCACGCTGATGATGATCGTGACGACCGCGATGGCCGGCATGATCACCTCGGCAGCGCCCTGCGAACCTGCCTGCACGAGCGCGTAGCCCAGCGCCAGGATCAAGACGCCGCCGATGGCGAGCAGGATCGAGTCTCCGACGATGAAGTCATACCAGAACTCGAAGAAGCCGACGACGTACTTCATCAGGCCGTCGCCTCCTGCAGCACGGCGCTCTCGGAGCGCTTGAGCATCGAGATCAGGACCAGCGACGTCAGCCAATAGAGCGCGGCCAGGATCAGGATGGTCGGCTCCTTCAGCGCCCAGTCAACGCCGACGCCCTCGGCGCCCCAGAACGTCCCGAAGGACATCAGCATGACGCCGACGCCGTGCTTGATGGCGTTCTCCGGGCACCTGGGTCAGCGGCCGGTGGACGACGATGCCGATGGCCGAGACGACGAAGAAGGCAGCGACGGCGCCGCCGGCAGCGAGGTCGAGGCGGCCCGAGTTGGCGCCGAACGTGATGACGATGAACGCGACCTCAAGGCCCTCGAGGAACACACCCTTGAACGAGACGACGAAGCCGGTCCAGTCGTGGCCGCCGGCCGCGTGCTCCAGCTCCTCGACTTCTTCCTGGAAGATCCTGTCCTCGTCGTGCATGCTCTTCAGCCCGGAGGCACGCAGGATGGCCTTGCGCAGCCACTGCATGCCGAAGATCAACAGCAGAATACCGACGGTCACCTGAAGGTCGCCAAGCGGCACGTAATCGACCAGCGACTTGCCCAGCGCCCCGACGATGACGACGAGCGCAACCGAGGCGGCAATCACGCCGAGGAAGGCAGATCGCCAGCCGCGCGTGATGCCCACAGCTATGATGATGGTCAGCGCCTCGACCATTTCGACGGCGGACGCGAGAAACGCCGCAGCTACCAGAAGCACGTTATGCATAGACACTCTCCTGCGCTTTACGCGCTCATCTTATCGCGTAGTCAATACAGGGTATGAACGTAACCACTGGTGATATCCACAGGATTGAGACGCCTCAGATTGGGCAAAATCGCCGCGACTACCCATCGCTTGCGACATTTCTCTGGGCGATTGGAGATAGAACCAGTGCTGAAGCTCGCGGCTTGTGGTAAGGCTACGAATCCCCGTCTTCTTCGTCGTCATCGTCGTAGTAGGTCGGCTCGCTGGGTGTCGCAGGCTGAGGCGGTGGTGCAGCACGCTCTTCCAGCGCATCGATACCGCCGCGCACCGTGGCGCTAAATGCGGCGAGCTGCTGCTCCAAACGCCGCAGCATTTCCAGCGCGTAGCGGTCGGCCTCGTCCATCTGGTTGTTGGCGGCCTGCTCGGCCTGGCGCAGGCGGGCCTGCACCTGCTCCTGCGCCTGGTCCAGCGTCAGTTGCGCCCGTTCTTCGGCCCGCTGTTGCACCTGCTGCGCCTGTCGCTCCGCCTGCTGCACCAGCGAGTGCTCTTCCAGCATCTCCTGCGCCTGCAGCTCGGCGCCGTGGATGATGCCCTCACCCTCGCGGCGCGCCTCTTCCAGGACGGCGTCGCGCTCGTTCACAATGTCGCGCGCATCACGCACTTCCCACGGCACAGAGGAGCGCATCTGGTCCACGAGCTCCAGCAGGCGGCGCCTGTCGATGACCACACCCTGGCCGATCGGCATGCGGCGCGCCTCCGCGACGAGCTCTTCCAGACGGTCGATGAGGTGAAGGATGTCCACGCGCTAATCCTGACCCAGCTTGGTGCGCAGCGCCCGCGCGACGTGCGCCGGCACAAGGTCGGCCACGTCGTAACCCAGCGAGGCGACTTCACGGATGCGGGTGCCGCTGATGAACAGGTTCTCAAGGCGCGAGATCATATAGAGCGACTCGATCTCGGGGGCCATCTTGCGGTTCATGAGGGCCATATCGAATTCGGCTTCGAAGTCGGTGGCGCCGCGCATACTGCGGATGAGGACAGTCACGCCCTGAGTCCGGGCGAAGTCGACCGTGAGGCCACGATAGGGCAGCACGCTCACGTGGGCGTGATCCTTGATCGCCTCGGTGAAGAGCTGGACGCGCTCGTCCGTGGCGAACATCGTCGACTTGGAGTCCGCGACGCCGACCACGAGGCGGTCGAAGAGGGCGGCGGCGCGACGGGCAATGTCGAGGTGCCCGTTGGTGACGGGATCGAAGCGGCCAGCGTACAACGCGACGGTCATGAGCGCAGCCCGCTTGCGGCTTCGACGAGGCCCTGGGTCACTGGTTGCATTCGTCCCTCATTCGTAGATGCTGACGTTCGTATCACCGTAGCGCCGGTTGAAGCTGCGCACCAGACCGCCCAGCGTCTCCGGCCAATGGTGACGGCTGGAGTGCTCGACCACCACCGTTCCCTCGGCAGCGAGCAGGCCGGCGTCCACGACCGCCGTGATCTCCGCCTCGGCCCGATCATACTCATAGGGCGGGTCAGCGACTACAAGGTCGTACGGTCCCTGCAGGCGGCTCACGGCGCGGGCGACTGGTAGCGGCAGCACGGTGCCTCGCTCCGCCAGTCGAGTGCGGCGCAGGTTCTCCCGGACCACGTCGGCAGCGCGGGCATCCGCCTCGACGAAGTCGCAGTGTTCGGCGCCCCGGCTCAGCGCCTCGATACCCATGGCGCCCGTGCCGCTGTAAAGGTCGAGTACGCGGTCCATCGGGGCATCGCGCGCTGCCAGCACGTCGAAAATGGCTTCGCGCACGCGGTCGGTCGTGGGTCGCACACCGCTACGCGGCGGACCTTTCAGCGTCATGCCGCCGGCAACGCCGCCGATTACACGCATCGGCATGGCGATAGCTACCGCGAGGCCGTAGTGGTCGGCGTCGGTTCGTTCGACGAGTCCGCGGAGGATTGCGGGGTGACGTCCAGGTTGATCTTCTGCTCTGCCCAGATGACGCCATCGCTGACGATGAGCTGGATCTCATAGGAGCCGGCCTGCGCGGGCGCCTTCCAGACCAGGTTGCCCTTGGAGCCAGGCTCGGCCGAGCCGGCCTGCACCTTCCATGTCGGCTTCAGCATGACGCTATTCGGCGCCACGAGGTCGACGCTGCCCGTCTCGCCGTAACTCGCGACGAGGTTCCAGACGTCCGGCGCCGCGTCGTTCTGGGAAACGTCGTCGATGGCGATGCCGCCGAGGCCGTAGCGCTGCGCCAGGTCCAGCTGGAAGGCGAGGCTGAGCCTGTTCTGTATCCAGACCGTACGCTGGCCGCCGGTACCCGGATAGGAGAAGGAAACGGCGTCGGCGTTTTGATCCCACAAGAGACCGCTCGCGCCATCGTCCGTGAAGATGTTTTTGCCCACGATGACGACAGACGAGTTGGCGACGATCGGCGTGGTGGTCCGCACTTCGATGTCCGTGGCGCGGCTCAGCGCGTCGTGCAGCGTGAGGAACGAGAGCGAGCCGTCCGAGGCCTTCTCGATGCTCTTTCGCGTGACGATGAGGTGGACTTTCCTCAGATCGACGCTCTGCTTGAGGTAACCGAGGACCGCGTCCATCTTGTCGTAGTACGCGGAGGGGTCGAGCTCGGCGGCGAGGTTCAGCGAGTCGGCCACGCCGGACAGCGCGGCCCAATCGTAGGCGCCGGTGTCCCAGCTCACGCCCGTCTGCACGGGCATCGGCAGCGTCAGGGTCAGGCTCCGGTCGGACTGATGCAGCTGCTGCGCCAGAGACGTCACGAACTGCGTGAAGTCCGCCTTGCGGGCCGGCGCCACGTTACGGTAATCGAGGTCGACGCCGGCGTTGCCGGGCTGCAGGGCCAATTGCACCAGCGCCTGCACGTGCGCGTCTTGCAGGTTGGGCGAGGTCAGGATCGTGTTGACTGCGTCAATCTCCTCCGGTGACGTGGCGCGCACCGTGGGGATAACGTTTCCCTGGACATCGGGCACATCAGTCTGGGTGCCTGCCAGGCTGCCGTCTGCAGCCGGCGTGACTCCTAGTGGATTGATCGTGGTCAGGACGGAGAGCGCGTTGGCGTCTGGTTGAGCGCCAGCGGGCAACCAGCCGCTGACCTCGGCCGCGCTCGTCGTGCGGCGCAGGACGGCGACGTTGTCGGGGATCGTCGCCACCTGAGCCTTCACCTCGACGCCGTTTTCCGACAGCGTGCCGGCAGCGATGCGAGTCCACTGGTTGTCTTTGTACGTGTAGAGGCCCAGGTTGCGTCCGTCCGTCACCGGCTGCAGCAGCTTGACCGTGAGCACGAAGGGGCCCTGCAACCCCTTGTCGCTCAGGTTGGTGTTGAGGACGCTGAGCACCTCGAAGCCGTCCGGCGCCTTGGGCACCAGGGCGTTACTACCGCTCTGCGTCGCAATCTCACTCCCGGTCACGCCTGGCGGCACGGCCGGGCCGCCCGAATTGCCGCCGGACAGCAGCGAGATCGGCGGCAGGATGAGGATGAGCAGGATGACGCCGACCACGCCCATGCCGATGAGGATCTTGCGGGCGCCCTCATCGCGGGGGCGGCCGCCGCCGCGCCCTTCGCGCCTGTGCTCGAACGGTCCCTGCTCGCTCATCGCGGCTGTAGATCCACAGTCGTAGTCATCACGTTGCCGTTGCGCCAGACCCGCACGTCGACGGGCTGATCGGGCGCCTGCTCCGCCAGCGCGTTGATGAACGGTACGTCGCTGGTGATGTCCGTGTGGCCGATGCGCAGCAGGACGTCGCCGGTCTCGATGCCGGCCTTGTCGGCTGGGCTTCCCGGCGTCACGTTCGTCACCAGCGCACCCTGGCTGACGGCGAGCCCCTCACTCTGGACCAGGCTCGGGTCGATGTTCTCGTGGTCGATGCCGAAGTAGGGGCGCGGGTACTCGCCGCTCGCGATGATCGACGCGATGATCGGCTGCATGACCCGGCTGGAAATCGCCAACCCCATGTCGTTCACCGGCTCGAGCGGGGCCTGAGACTCCACCGTGTCGAGCGGCTGGCTACTGTGAATGACCAGGCTATTGATGCCGACAACCTTGCCGTCCATGGTGATGAGGGGGCCGCCACTATTGCCCGAGTTGAGCGGCGCGTCGGTCTGAATGAGATCCTCCATGTATACGCCCTGCCGCAGCCAAAAGCGTTGCAACCCGCTCACCACGCCTACGGTAACACTGTTTTGAAAGCCGGTCCCAAGCGGCGTTCCAATGGCGACGACTTGCTGTCCCAACTGCAGGCGGTCAGAATCGCCGAAGCTCAACGCTTGCAGACCACCCGGCTGAATCCGAATGACGGCGAGATCGGTAAACGGGGCGTCTGCCGAGACGAGTTCCGCCGGACGCTCCTCACCGTCGCTCAGTACGACTATCAGCGCGCCGGGGTTATGCACGACGTGCTCGTTCGTGACGATATACCCCCGCGCGTCGACGATGAAGCCGGAACCCACCGCGGCCAGGACCGTGTTCGACTGATCGCTCGTCTGGGGCTCGTCGATGATCGTAACGACCGAGGGAAGGACGTTCTGCACGAGACCGGGCACCGTGTTGCCCGCCGCTGCGACGACCGCCGTTGGATTGGCAGCGGCGGCGCCGCTGGGCGAAGGACCGTTGTCACCGCTATCGAGCAGCAGCGCAACCACCGCACCCGAAGCGGCGCCGGCGAAGATCGCGACGACGATGAACGAGAGAATCAGGGCCGGTAACGGTAACCGCCCGCGAGTGCCCTCTTGCAACCCTACCCCTTAACGATCATCCAGATGATCAGTTGCCGATTATTCTAGCATGCGGCCCGGGGCGCGATGGTCAAATTGACTTGCCACCGGCTGCATCTCTACAATAGCCCGGCTATCGAGTGCATGATCGAAGCCCGCGGGCTTGATTAGAGCGCGGGCGATTTTTGTTTGGGAGAAGAATAGTTTGGCCACCGCCCTACGAGACTACGAACTGATCGTGATCCTCAGCCCAGAGATCGGCGACGACGCGGTCACGGAAAGCATCGACCGCGTGTCGCAGTCGATCACCAGCCACGGTGGTGAGGTCGTCGAGGTCAACCATTGGGGGCGGCGCCGCTTGGCCTATCCGATCAAACGCCACATGGAAGGCAACTACGTCGCCAGCCAGGTCAAGATGGACCCAACCCAAATCGTGGAGTTCGAGAACAGCCTACGCATCTCGGAAGACGTCATTCGTCACCTGATCGTCAAGGCCGGCGAATAGCCTGACCCCGGCCCTTCAGGACCGGGCCGCCGCGGAGGGAGACGACCATGCCGGACGGGTTAAACAAGGTAATGTTGATCGGCAACCTTGGTACCGACCCCGAGATGCGCTACACGGCAAACGGCAGCGCCGTAACCACCTTCCGCATCGCCGTCAGCCGCAGCTTCGGAAGCGACGGCGAGCGGCGCGAAGAGACGGAGTGGTTCACGATCGTCACCTGGAACAAGCTGGCCGAGCTTCTGGGCCAGCACCTGCAGAAAGGCCGCAAGGTCTTCGTCGAAGGCCGGTTGGCCACGCGCAGTTGGGACGGACCGGATGGACAGAAGCGCTATCGCACGGAGGTCGTGGCCAATCAGGTCCTGTTCCTGGACCGGCCGCAGGGCGCGGCGATGCCCGACGTTGGTGGCGACATTGACCCTGATGATTTACCCTTTGAGTAGAAGGGCGCGGAGGTAAGAGCACCCAGTGAGCGAAGCGACAGCAGAAGAAACCAGCCAGACGCCATCCGAGGCACCGCAGCAGGCCCCAACCAGCGAGGCCGGCGCGCCGCGAACTGATCGCCCGGAGCGCCCACGGCGCCGTGGTGGTGGCGGTGGCCGTTTCGGACGCCGCCGCGTCTGCTCCTTCTGCGTCGACAAGGTCGTGAGCATCGACTACAAGGAGCCGGCACGGCTGCGCCGTTACGTCTCCGACCGCGGCAAGATCGAACCGCGACGCAAGACAGGTACCTGCGCGAGGCACCAGCGCATGCTGACGACGGCACTCAAGCGCGCCCGTCACCTGGCGTTGCTGCCATTCACGGCGGAACACATCCACATCACCGGTGTCTTCCCTTCCCGGTCTTGAGTTTCGCCCGAGCTAACTCGACAATGGTCGCGATTTTTGCAAGGGGGGACACCCCGCGTTGATGCAGCGTGTGCGGAGCTTCATGAGCCGCACCCTCGATCTGTCGAGCATCGATTCAGAACGACGTAACACCATCCTCGCGGTTGGTGGCATCTCTCTGGTCGTGCTGGTCGCGATTCTCATCGTCGCGTACGGCTTTTACACGGATAAGCTCGCGTCCTCTAACGACACGGTCGTCATCGTCGGGAATCAACACGTACAAGTACAACTACGTGGAGCGCCGCATTGTCGACGGCGCGACGCTCCTCCGACCTCGCGTCCAGCAATGCCTTCAGCAACTACGTCACCTCCATCCTGAGCACCGATCGAGCGTGAAGGCCTCTTGAATCGAGGCCGCCAAGAGTCAGGGCATCGACGTCAGCCATGATGAACTGGATGCGGAAATTCGCAAAGAATTGGGCCTCTCCAAGGAGATTGCGCCAGAGACGGTAGCGAGCGCTCCTCGCCTCTCACCTCCAGCAAACCGGCTACAGCCTCAGCCAGTTCGAGAACATGGCCCGCGCCAATGTCATCGAGTCCAAACTCCGTGATCAGCTCGGAGCGCAGGTACCGGCGCAAGCAGAGCAGGTCGACATTCGTCTCCTCAAGGTATCGTCCGAAGCGAGGGCGTTGCAGCTGAAGAGAAAGCTCGATAACGGCGCCGACATGGCCCCCATCGTGCCTCCGACTCGATTGATCCCTCTCAAAGCTCCGGCTGGCGAGCTGGGCTGGATACCGAAAGGCACGATGGAGACCGACCTGGAAGACAAGATCTTCTCCCAGCAGGTCGGCACCATCAGCGACGTGATCGAAGAGCCGGACGGCTTCTACATCATCCACCTGCGGGACAAGCAAATGCGCGACGTGGACGATGCGGCCAAGCAGAAGGTCGTCGACTACGCGCTCAACCAGATCATCAACCATACGCGCGATGCTGTCGGCTCCTCCTTCTCGCTCACGCAGAGCTCAGATTCACGCAGCTGGCCGTCAAGGTCCAGGCTGCGGTGAGGCCCACCGGTGGCTAGGCACGGCCCCGTCAAAGTCGCGCTGCTCGGCGCCGGCGTCGTCGGCGGCGGCGTGGCCCGCATTCTCTCCGAGAAGCGCGACGTGTATGCGCGACAGCTCGGCCATCCTATCGACGTCGTCGGCGCGCTCGTGCGCGACACGTCGCGCCAGCGTCTCGGCCTCAGCGCCGCGCAGATCACGACCGATGCTGATCGCCTGCTCGACGATCCGGAAGTCGACGTGGTGGTGGAGGTCATCGGCGGCGAACAGCCGGCGTTCGATTACATGCGCCGCGCTCTCGGCGCGGGCAAGTACGTCGTTACCGCCAACAAAGAGGTCATGGCCAAGCACGGCCCGGAGCTGCTCACATTGGCGCAGCAGCACGGTGTCGACCTGCTTTACGAGGCCAGCGTTGGCGGTGGCATCCCGATCATCGCTCCCCTGAAGCGCGACCTGCTGGCCAACCGCCTTACCGGCATCGCAGCCATCATCAACGGCACGACGAACTACATCCTCACCGCCATGAGCAACGACGGCGCCGACTTCGGCGACGCACTGAAGCGCGCGCAGGAGCTGGGCTACGCCGAAGCCGATCCCTATAACGACGTCGAAGCCGAGGACGCGCGATACAAGCTCGCGATCCTCGCCAGCCTCGCCTTCCGGACGCCAGTCCACCCGGACGACATCTACCGCGAAGGCATCACCCGCCTGACCGCCAAGGATTTCCGCTACGCGGCCGAGCTGGGCTACGCGATCAAGCTGCTCGCCATCGCCCGTTCGCTGGATGGCGGCTTTGAGGCGCGCGTCCACCCGGCGCTTCTACCCATCGGCGCGCCGCTGGCAAAGGTCGATGGCGTGCTCAACGCCGTGCAGGTGGAAGGCGATCTGCTGGGCCGCGTCCACTTCCAGGGCCCCGGCGCGGGAAGCTTCCCGACAACCAGCGCCGTCATCGCCGATCTGCTGGACGCTGCTCAGAGCATCATCGGCGGCCGACGCGAAGTCCACCCGACCGAGGAGGCACCCAGCCGTGTCGCGCCCATGCAGGAGCTTCGCACGCGCTTCTACATTCGCCTCACCGTCAAGGACCGCCCCGGCGTACTGGCCCAGATCGCAACCTGCCTCGGCGACGCCTCGATCAGCATCGCCTCCGTCATCCAGAAGGAGGCAGACGAAGCCGCCGGCACGGCCGAGTTGGTTATCATGACTCACGAAGCACGAGAGGCATCGATGCAGGACGCCCTGAAGGCGGTGGCCACGCTGGACGTGGTCGAAGGCATCGGCAACTTCCTGCGGGTAGAAGAGCAATGACGACACGCCGCGAAATCCCGATCGTCAGCGACTCGCTAGGCTGGGTACATAGCGAGCTCGCCGAGATCAAGAGCCGCGTCGCGCTGGCGCAGCAGGCTGCCGAGCAAAGCCGGGCGCTGGCTGCCGACGCTTCCGACAAAGCACAGCAGGTCCGAACCGATCTCGATCAGTTCGCCGGCCTGGACAACGCTCTAGCTCACCTCCAGAGCGATGCCAGCACCTCCCGTGAGCAGATTGTGCGCACGCAGGACGACATCCGCCTGCTGAACCAGAGCCGTGAGGAGATGGAACGGTTCGTCCTCGCCGAGGCGGAGCGGGTGCGCCAGGACCGCAACGAGATCGGCAGGCGCTTCGGCGAGCAGGAGCGCTTGCTCGACAGTTGGGTCGAGCGCTTCTCAGGCGTCGAGGAGATGAACCGCCGCAATCTGGAGCTCGTCTCACAGTTGGCTCAGCGTATCGAGACGCTGGAGGCGAACCAGCTCGATGCCGAGAGCCTTCGCTCCCGCACGACGACGGCGATCAGCCGCATCGACGGCGAAATCCAACGTCTCACGGGCTTCCTGGACAACCTCGAACGCGAAGACACAGGCCACCACGAGCGCATCAACACCGCCTTCGAGACGCTGCGGCGCCTCGAAAACGACATCGAAGCGATGCGCACCGAGACAAATCGCATCAACCGCATCGACGACCGGCTGGAGCTGGTGCAGGCGGAGCGCACCCGTCACAACGAGCGGCTCAACGAGCTGACCCAGGAGATGGAGCAGGTCGAGAGCTTCATCACGGACCAGGCCGAGCGCACCTCCCTCATCGAGGCGCGCATGACCGGTTACCAGGAGGAGCTGCGCCAGCTCAAAGAGCGCCTGCGGTCCGACCGCGAAACCCTCACGAACTACCTGCAGGGACTCAACGATTTGGCCGCCGATATACGCAAGCGCGAGATCGGTGGCCTAGAGAAAGAAATTCGGGACATACGCGGCCGTGCCATCAACTTCCTCGACGAATAACCCTCGCCCTGGCGTCCTGGCGCGCTACGCCGCGTTCCTGCCGGTCTCGGAGAAGACGCCGCTCGTCGACCTGGGCGAGGGCAGCACGCCGCTGGTGCGCTCGCGGCGCATCGGCCCCTCGTTAGGCATCGAGGAGCTGTACTTCAAGCTCGAAAGCTGCAACCCCACCGGCTCGTTCAAAGACCGGGGCATGGTCGTTGCCGTAGCCAAGGCGATGGAGGAGAACGCTCGCGCCGTTCTCTGCGCGTCCACGGGCAACACAAGCGCCTCGGCCGCCGCATACGCGGCATCGTGCGGGCTGCAGAGCTTCGTCTTCCTGCCCAAGGGGCGCATCGCTCCAGGCAAGCTGGCGCAGAGCGTGGCCTACGGAGCCAACGTCGTCGCCATCGATGGCACCTTCGACGACGCGCTGCGCCTGGCGCGCGAGTTCTGCAGCAAGCATCCCGTGTCGTTGGTCAACTCGGTCAACCCGCATCGCATCGCCGGGCAGAAGACGGCCGCATTCGAGATCGTCGACGCCCTCGGCGAGGCGCCAGAGTACCTGTTCATCCCGGTCGGCAACGCCGGCAACATCACAGCCTACTGGGCCGGGTTCAAGGAATACGCGTCAGAAGGTCTGTCCGGCGTCCTGCCGCACATGATGGGCTTCCAGGCGGCCGGTGCGGCACCCATCGTGCGAGGCGAGATCGTCGAAGACCCACAGACGATTGCTTCCGCCATCCGCATCGGCAATCCGGCGAGTTGGCGCGGCGCTCTCGCAGCCCGCGACGAGTCCGGGGGCCAGATCGACAGCGTCACGGACGACGAGATCATCGCCGCGTACCAGCGCCTGGCGCGCGAAGAGGGCGTGTTCTGTGAGCCTGCGTCCGCGGCCAGCGTCGCCGGCTTGATCAAGCTCGCCTCGACGACGAGTCTCGCGGGTAAGGCATGCGTGTGCGTCATCACCGGCAACGGTCTGAAGGACCCGGAGACCGCCAAAATCTTCCAGGCCAATGAGACTGAAGTCGCGCCGATCCTGGCCGACATCGAGCGGGCGATAGGCTACTAGAAAACTCAAGACCACCCCCATTTCACCGATTATTTCCCTAGGGACTTCATGAGGCCCTGGGAGGCGACGCCCTGCAGCCACGCACGGTAGTCAAGCTATCGATTTTCGTCTTCACTGCCCTGCTCGCCGGGCTTATTGGTATGGGCGCCTGGTCGCTGCAGCAGAGCAATCGCGCGCTTGACGACGTGGTGCGCACCACGCAGATCAGCAGCGCCTACGAGAGCGCCCTGCAGAGCATCACCGAGGCGCAGGTACGCGCCACGAGCTTCATGGATTCCCCAAACGAGGCCGACCGCACGGCTTTCGACGATGCGCTCCTGCACACGGCAGATGCTCTGGCCTACATTCAGATCAACGGCAGCGCTGAGGACCGCATCCTCATCGCGCGCATCTTCGCCGAGTACGGGTCGCAGGTGCAGCAGATGACCACCGCCTTCGATCAGGCGCAGATGGGGGTTCCCTTCACCGGCAACGATCTACCGCCTGCCCAGATCATCGAGGACGTCAAGAACCAGCTCGACGCTCCCCAGATGGAGCATCAGCAGCAGGCCACGACCATCGTCGACTCGTACCGCAGCGCACAACGTACGCGGCTCCTCCTCGGCCTCGCCGGCTTCGCGCTGGGTCTGCCGATGATGCTGCTCCTGCTGCAGATGGTGCGCCGCTTCGAACGGCGCGAGGCGCTCAGTCAGCTGCAAATGATGCAGCTTGAGCGCGCCGCCCTGGCTGATGGACTGACCGGCCTGGGTAACCACCGCGCCTTCCAGGAAGAGCTGGAGATGCAGGTTACCGTTGCCCTCGCCGCGGCCAGGCATTTATCCCTGGCCCTCATCGACATAGACGACTTCAAGGAGGTCAACGACTCCGGCGGCCACGCTCGCGGCGACCAGTTCCTGGTTGAGCTGACCAACCTGCTGCGCCAGAACGCCGCGCGTCAGGACCACCTGTTCCGCATCGGCGGCGACGAGTTCGCCGTCATCCTGCCGGGTGTCAACCAGCACGACGCCAGGATACGCATGGAGCACCTGCGCCAGACCGTGGCGGAGAAGCTCACGACCGTGAGCATCGGCATCGCGGAACTGGAGCCGGGTGACGACGTCGAAATCCTGCGCGAGAAGGCCGACGCAACGCTGTACACCGCCAAGCGCCGCGGGCGCAACGCCGTGGCCGAGTTCTCCGGCGACACGAGCGAGCAGGGCATCGTCACGCAGTCGAAGATCAACGCGCTGCGCGACCTGATCCGCGCGCAGGACATCGACATTGCCTTCCAGCCCGTCTGGGACTCCGCCTGCACGAATATCGTCGGCTACGAGGCGCTGGCCCGCATTCCGCCCGGCTTCGAACTCAGCGATCCGCACGAGGCCTTCACGATCGCGGAGCGCCTCGGGCGTGGCCAGGACCTGGATGAGATTTGCCTGACCGAGACGCTCAGACGCGCCCACGAGGTGCCACCGCGCCATCTGCTGTTTGTAAACCTGGCGCCCCGCACGCTAGAACACGCCGAATTCTCTGCCGAAGCCCTGTACCAGCGCGTGGTGGCAGCCGGTCTGCGCCCGGACCGCATCTGCTTCGAGATCACGGAACGCTCGACGGCGCCCATCGACATCCTCGCCCGCGAGGCCAAGCTGCTGCGCGAGCGAGGCTTCCGTATCGCCCTGGACGACGTCGGCTCCGGCAACTCCGGGCTGGAGATGCTCCGTCAGATTGAAGTCGACTACGTGAAGGTCGACCAGAGCGTCATGCACGGCGCCCTCAAAGACGTGGCGGGGCGCGCGGTCATGCTCGCCATCGTCGTCTTCGCTTCGGAAGCGGGCGCCTTCGTCATCGCCGAAGGCATCGAGACGATGGCAATGCTGCGCCTGGTTCGGGAGATCAACGGCCGCGCCGGCCCATTCAACATCCAGGGCGTCCAGGGCTACCTGTTGGGCAAACCACAGCTCAAGCTGTCCAATGGCGAAGGCCAGGATCAACTCTCCAAACTTTCGGCCTGAAGCGACGCGGCCCCTGCAACACACCGCCACCACGCCTGTATACTGGCGAAGTAGCCACGGTGATAACTTCGAGCGCAAGAAAAAGGCAAGCGTGCAGGAAGCCGAAACCAGCGTCCCCAGCTTCAATTCAGGTCTCGAGAGCCTCATGGCTGAGCACGCCGAAAAACTGATCTTTGTCCATCCGGTCTGGCTGCAGACCTGGCTCTCCGAGTTCGGCGACCACTGCGAGCCGCTGCTGTTGCATTCGGGCAGCGACGGCTATCGTGGCTTCGCGCCCCTGATGCGGATCGAAGAGCGGCTCACCTTCGTCGGCGACAGCTCGATCTGCGACTTCATGGACTTCCTCGTTGCCCCGGAGACCGAATCCGCCGCTTACGCCGACCTCTGGCAGCAGATCCGGGACGAGGACTGGTCACTGCTCGACCTCTGGGGCCTGCGCGCTTCGTCCGCCACGCGCGATGCGATTACCACGTTGGCGCGGGAGGCCGGCTACGCCGTGCACGAGGAGCTCGAAGCGGTCTCGCCGCGCGTCGACCTGCCGGGCAGCTGGGACGAGTACCTGGCCACGCTCAACAAGAAGGACCGCCACGAACTGCGCCGCAAGATCCGCCGTCTGTTCGAGAGCGGCGCCGAGGTCACGTTCGACGTGCTCCGCGAGCAGCAAGCGGTGTCAGATGGCATCGAGACGTTCTTCGACCTGCACACGCGCAGCCGCATGGACAAGACCGAGTTCATGACGCCGGAGATGGCCACCTTCTTCCGCCGCATGGCCTCCGCCCTGGCCGCCGCCGACCTTATCCGCCTGTTCATGCTCTACGTCAACAAGCGGCCCGCCGCCTGTGTCCTGGGATTCGATGCCGGCAGCCACATCTACCTGTACAACTCGGGCTACGACCCGGAGTTTTCCTCGCTTGCCGTCGGCCTCGTGTCCAAGGCGCTTGTGCTGCAGTGGGCGATCGAGAACGGCAAGACCGGCGTCGACTTCCTGCGCGGCGACGAGTCGTACAAGTACGACCTGGGCGCCGTCAACCAGGAGATCTACCAGCTGACGGTGAGGCGCTAGGGTGCCGCCTCTGCGCGTCGCCGTCCTCAGCGTCCATACTTCGCCCCTTGCCCGCCCAGGCGGTCACAAAGCAGGCGGCCTCAACGTCTACGTCCTCGAGCTGGCACGGCAGCTCATCCGCCGCGGTTGCAGCGTCGACATCTTCAGTCGCGCCGCCGCCCGTGACCTGCCCGAGGTCACCGAAATCGAGCCCGGCCTCCGCGCCATCCACCTCAAGGCGGGACCGGCCCGCTATCTGGCGCCTGAAAGCCTGCTGAAGTATCTGCCCGCCTTCACCGAGTCACTGATCGAATTCGCCGGACGCGACGGCGCACACTACGACCTGATTCACAGCCATTACTGGCTCTCCGGCCTCGTCGGTCAGGAGCTGAAGCAGGCCTGGGGCGTGCCGCACGTTGCCATGTTCCACACCCTGGGCGAGATCAAAAACCGCGCCGATCCCGGCCAGCACGAGACCGACCTGCGCATCGAGGCCGAGGCGGAGATCATCCGCGGCGTCGACCGCGTCATCTGCGCCACGGAGCAGGAGCGCAACTCGATCCGGCAGCTCTACGCCGCCGATCCGGGCAAAGTCAGCGTCATCCCTCTCGGCGTCGACCTCGAGCGCTTCCGTCCCGAGGACAAGGCGGCGGCGCGCGCCGCGCTGGGCCTCACCGACGAGCCCATCATCCTCTTCGTCGGCCGCGTAGAGCCGCTCAAGGGCATAGACATCCTGATCAACGCCGTGGCGATGCTGGACAGCGACGTCGAGTGCCAGGTCGTCATCGTGGGCGGCGACGAATCGTCCGGCCACCAGGTGAACAAGCTGCACGAGCTGGCCCAACAGCGCGGCATCGCGCCGCGTGTGCGCTTCGTCGACGCCGTCGACCACGAGGAGTTGCCGCTGTACTACAACGCCGCGGACCTGTGCGTCGTGCCGTCGCATTACGAGAGCTTCGGGCTGGTCGCCGTCGAAGCGATGGCGAGCGGCGTCCCGGTCGTGGCGTCACGCGTCGGCGGCCTGACCGGCACCGTGCGCGACGGCGAGACGGGGTACCTGGTGCCCTGGCTCTGCCCCGAGCCCTTCGCCGAGCGCATCGAGCTGCTGCTGGACAACGAGCCCCTGCGACGCAGCCTGGGCGAAGCGGCTCGCGAAGCGGTAAGCCGCTATCGCTGGGAGAACGTCGCCGCGGGCGTGCTGGACGTGTACGAAAGCCTGACCAACCCACGCGGCCACCTGCTGGCCGGCAGCGCCGCCGGGCTATAGGAGCGTTCCCATGATTTCCTGGTTCTTTTCCGGCCGCCTGAAGAATGGCAAGCATCCCGCCTCGATTGGCCCCTTTGGCGGCGGCGAGCAGACCGAGAACCTGCCGCCGCTCGGCGCCGACGGCCCGCTGACCATGATGGCGATAATGGCCCATCCGGACGACATCGACTTCGGCTCCGCCGGCAGCATCGCCAAGTGGTGCGCCGACGGCTGGACCGTCTACTACGTCCTCGCCACCAGCGGCGACAAGGGCACGCACGACAAGGACCTCACCGGCCAGGAGCTGGCGGCGATGCGCGAGGAGGAGCAGCGAGACGCGGCCCGCGTCCTCGGCGTCAAGGACGTCATCTTCCTCGGCTATCCGGACGGCTACGTCTACCCGACACCGGAGCTGCGCGGCGAGATCGTGAAGCTATTCCGGCAGTACAAGCCGGACGTGGTGCTGACCTGGGACGGCTTCCGCACCAGCTTCAACCACATCGACCACCGCAACATCGGCATTGCCGTGCGAGACGCCGTCTACCCGGCGACGCGCGACCATCTCTACTACCCGGAACACGCCGCAGCGGGCCTGGAAGAGCATCGTGTCAACGAGATGCTGCTGGCCGGCGCAGACCAACCTGACTACTTCGTCGACATCGGCGCTTTCTTGGAAAAGAAGGTTGACGCTATGCTATGTCACAGGAGCCAGGTGTCGACGCACGACCGCGACGAGATGCTGAAGAACATGCGCGAGCGCGCCCAACGTCAGGGCCGCCAGGGCATGTTCGAGAGCTTCAAGCGGGTACACATCGGCCGGCCGCAGCAGCAACGCGATCAGCAGGCTGCCGCAGCGGGCCAGACGGCTCCTGCGGGGGCAGAGTCATCGAACAGGTAGCCTATTACTCCTTCCTCACCGGATTCGTCATCACCGTTATCGCCGCTGCCGCCTACGTGCTATCCGCGATCGGCAGCTGGACCACCTACCGCCAGGCCGCCACGGACGCCGGTACGATCAGCTTCCCGGTCTCGGTCAGTCTGCCCAGCGGGGCCGCCACGCTTGGCCGATTTGCCCTCTACCTGGCCCTCGTCTTCCTGACCCTGGCGGTTGTGGCGCGCGGGATTGCCGTCGGCCGGCCGCCAGTCGGCAACCTGTGGGAGTACACGACGGCGCTGAGCTGGGGCATCGTCCTCTTCACCGCCGTCTTCGAGCAGGCGTTCAAGGAGCGGACGCTAGGCGTCGTCATGCTGCCCGCGTCGGTGACGCTGGGCGCCATTGCGCTCGCCTTCTTCCCGTCCCAGATTGAGCCGCTGGTGCCGGCCCTGCAGGCCAATCGCATCCTCGGTATCCACGTCACGACCATGATCCTGGCCTACAGCGCCCTCTCGATGTCGTTCGGCGCGTCGGTGCTGTACATGGTGCAGGCGGACGGCTCCGGCCGCCGCTTTGCCCGCCTCCCCGACTCCGAGGCGCTGGGCGACATCGCCTACTGGTCGGTGCTGGTCGGCTTCCCGCTGCTCACCCTGGGCATTGCCCTCGGCGCCTACTGGGCCAACTCGGCCTGGGGCCGTTACTGGGGCTGGGACCCCAAGGAGACTTCGGCGCTGTTCACCTGGCTGATCTATGCAGGCTACCTGCACGCGCGCGGCCTGCGAGGCTGGGAGGGCAAGCGCGCCGCCTGGCTGCTCATTCTTGGCTTCGGCGCCGTACTCTTCACGTACTTCGCCGTCAACTTCGTGTTCTCGGGACTGCACAGCTACGCTGGCGTCTAGGCTGCGTCAACTGGCCGTTTACGCGGGCGGCGGCATTGCCGTAGCCCTCGTAGTGCTGGGCTTCGCGACCTGTAGCGGCGCGGCGCCGACCGTCGGCTGCCCCACTCCGGTTCCCGGCAGCGACGAAGCGAACCTGCTCGCCCAGGCGAGGTCTTCTACCGACTTTACGCTGGTCTACCCCTGCTATCTGCCCAACACCGAACATCTGACGAGCCAGTCGGTGACCGGCACGACCGGCCGCCAGAGCTCCGAGCTCGTCTTCTCCGGCCCGTACGATATGACCGTCCGGCAGTCGCAATCCGCGCCGCCCGTTTCCCCAGACCCGTCGGGCGCGTCCCACGTGTCGCTCACCCTCTTCACCAACGTCCCCGCTACATTGATCGAGGTCTACGACGGCTCATCGAAGGCGCTGTACCACCTCTTCTGGGAACAGAACGACCTCTTCTACGAGCTGCAGGTATACGGACCACCGCAAGAGCGCGACACCGTGCTCAAGATGGCGCGGTCGCTGCAATAGGCCGAGTGCAAAGTGCAGAGAGACGGACCGCGTTCACGAGTCTCCGCACCGTTCCACCGACGGAGCAGCTACTCATCCAGACCGTCTGGTTGGAGACGGGGCAGCTACTGCACTTTGCACTGCTAGAGCAGCACGCTGGCGAGCAGGCGTGCACCCAGTACGACGAGGCCGAACGCCATCAGCCGAACCAGGATCGAACCGTGCAACTTCACGGAGAGAATGGCGCCGACCTGCGCGCCTCCGATGACCCCGATTGCGATGGCGATGGTGCGGGTGACGCCGCCGGCGAAGTCGCCGTTGACGATGTGCACCAGCGTCGCCGTACCCGCCGTCACGGTCAGCACGTAGTGCGACGTTGCCGTCGCAACGTGGGCCGGGAAGTGCAGCACCTGGATCATCATCGGCACGTGGATCAGGCCGCCGCCGATGCCGAGGATGCTGGCCATGAGGCTGATCATCATGCTCAGGAAGAGGCCGAGATAGAGGTTGTAGGAGTACGCGTACGTATCGCCGTGTCTATCCGTCAGCATACGGAAGACTTCGCCGCGCCGCGTGGCGCGGGTGGAAACACGAGGCTCCGGCCGCAGAAAGAGCACCGCTGAGACGACGAGCAGCAGCACCGCGAAGAGCGTGTCGAACAGGTTGCGCGGCAGGAGGCCGGTGAGCAGCGACCCAATGATGGCGCCGGGTATCGTCGCCAGCGCGAAGCTGTTCGCGGCCAGGTAGTCGATGCGGTGCTGCCGGAAGTAGGCGGACGTGCCCGACAACGCGTTGAAGAAGATCACGCCCAGCGACATGCTGGTGATGAGCTCGGGTGGCTCCGAGGGGTAGAGGAGCAGGAGCAGTGGCACGAGGACGAAGCCGCCACCGGCCCCGATCATCGTCCCGTATGCGCCCACCGAAATACCGAGCAAGACCAGCCCTGGCCACACCAAGAAATCCGGCAAGCACACCTCCTCGTGGCGGCACTATAGGCAAAGTTGACTTCTATGGTCAACATTTCCCCACTAATGCGACAGGAATTCAGGTCGAAAGCCCGGTGCTATGATCCCCGGCGTGATCGTCGACTTCCACACGCACGTGTTCCCGCCCGAAATCGCGGCCGGCCGCGATGCATACGTACAGCGCGACGCCACTTTCGCAGAGCTCTACGAGAGCCCCGACGCCAAGCTCGCCACGGCCGACGAGCTGCTCGCCAGCATGGACGAAGCCGGCATCGACGTCTCGGTGGCGCTGGGCTTCGCCTGGCACGACGGCGAGACCGGCCGCGTCCACAACGACTACCTCCTCGACGCCGGGCGGCGCAGCCGGGGGCGCATCGTCCCCTTCTGCACGCTGCCGCTGGCGGAGGGCGCCGATGCCATTGAGGCGGAAGCACGGCGCTGCCTGGCAGCCGGCGCCCTCGGCTTCGGCGAGCTGCGGCCCGACAACCTTGGCGTCGACCTCGCTGGGGAGGCGGGCGAGCGCCTGGGGCGCGTGGCAGGCGAAACGGGCGCCGTCCTGCTCTTTCACGCCAGCGAGCCCGTCGGCCACGCGTATCCGGGCAAGCTGGGCCTCGATATCGGCGGCCTTTACGACTTCATCCTGTCCCACCCCCAAGCGCGCATCGTCGCGGCGCACTGGGGCGGCGGTTTGCCCTTTTACGCCTTCATGCCGGAGGTGCGAAAGGCGCTGGCAAACGTCAGCTTCGATACGGCCGCCAGCAGCCTGCTCTACGGACCCGAGATCTTCGCGGCCATCCCGTCCATCACGGGTGCCGCGTCCGTGCTCTTCGGCAGCGACTACCCGCTTCTGGGCCAGGAGCGCAGCAAGCGACGCATCGAAGAGGCACCGCTGGACCCGGCGGAACGCGACCTCATCCTGGGCGGCAACGCGGCACGGCTGCTCGGCATCGAATGAGCGAGAACGAAGGGCGCCAAGAGCGGCCGCGGCTGTTCGTGGCCATCGACCTGCCAGACGAATGGAAGCAGGGCCTGAGCGAGCTGCAAGATGCCATGCGCGCCGCCCTCACTCCCGCCTTCGGCAACGATGGGGGCGCACCGCGCCTGCGCTGGACACGGCCGGAGGGCATTCACCTGACGCTGAAGTTCCTCGGCGAGACGCCGGCAGCTCGCGTCCCGGCCATCGACGCGGCGTTGGCATCAGCGGTGCCCGACGCGCCCGGCTTCACGCTGGGCCTCGGCCGCGCCGGTTCCTTCAGCGACCGACGGGCGCCGCGCGTCATCCTCGCCACGCTGAGCGGAGAGACGGAGCCGCTACGCCTGCTGGCCGAACGCATCGACACGTGGTTGGCCAGCGCCGGCTTCCAGCGCGAACGGCGCTCCTTTCAGCCTCACCTCACCCTAGCGCGCCTGCCGAACGACCTGTCTCAGCCCGTGCGGCAGCGCATCGCCGACCTGACGAACGCCGTACCGCTGCCGCAGCTCGACGCGTTCCGGGTCGAGCGCGTCATTCTCATGCGCAGCTATCTTGGCCCCGGTGGCGCCAGATACGAGCACGTCGCCACGTTTCCGGGCTGATCGAGCTGCGATACCGGCCCTTTACAGCTTTGGTTCCGCCCACTATGCTTATCCGCATCTAGGTACCTGCGTCCTGGCTGAGGCGTTTCGCGCCTCAGTCTCTTTTGTATTGGGACGACATCGCGGTGAGCCAACCGCAGACGAGCGAGGTCCTGTCCATGGCCGAAAAGGCTGTACCAATGACCAAAGATGGCATCGAGCGACTGGAAAAGGAGCTCGAGCAACTGCGTAACGTGCGGCGGCCGGAGGTCGCCGAGCGCATTCACGCCGCTAAGGAGCTCGCCAGCGCCCAGAACAACGCCGAGTACGAAGAGGCGAAGAACGAGCAGGCTTTCGTCGAGGGACGCATCATGACGCTGGAGCACCTGCTGCAGAACGTCAGCGTCATCGACGAGGAGTCGGCGCATCACGCCAACCGCGCCCAGCTCGGCTCCAAGCTCACACTCGATAGCAGCGACGGCCACACCCTGGTCTACACCATCGTCGGGCCGGCGGAAGCGCGCCCCACCGAGGGCATGATCAGCAACGAATCGCCCGTCGGCCGGGCCCTGCTCGGTAAGCGCGTGGGCGACCAGGTGCAGGTGCAGGTGCCGAAGGGCGTGCTGCGCCTCACGGTCAAAGAGATCAGCTGAGCCCGGATCCAACGTCGATCACGACAGCGGGCTGCGCCAGCGGCCCGCTCTCTGTATGCTGAGCTAGCCATGCCAAGCGAAGAGGAGCTCTTTCAGGAACGCGTCGCCAAGCTGAACCGGCTGCGCGAACGCGGCGTCAATCCGTACCCCGCGACCTTCCACCGCACGAGCACGTCCGCCGAGGCCATCGATGCGTTCACTGCCTGGGAGGCGACCAATGCGCCCGAGGACGAGGCGCCCGTCGTCACCGTCGCGGGACGCGTCACGGCCCTGCGGGCTATGGGCCGCGCCTCCTTCCTCGACCTGCGCGACGGTTCGGGCCGCATCCAGGTCTTCGTGCGCCGTGACGGCGTCAGCGAAGACGACACGGCGACGCTGAAGGACACCGACCTGGGCGACTTCCTTGGCATCAGCGGCAGGCTGTTTCGCACGCGCGCCGGCGAGATCACGGTCGAGGCCAGCAGCCTCACCATGCTCTCGAAGGCGCTGCAGACGCCGCCGGAGAAGTGGCACGGCCTCAGCGACGTGGAGCAGCGCTATCGCCAGCGCTATCGCGACCTCATTGCCAATCAAGAGTCCCGTGACCTCTTCCTCATGCGCAGCAAGGTCGTCGTGGCGGTGCGGCGCTTCCTGGACGGCCGCGGCTTCATCGAGGTCGAAACGCCGGTGCTGACCGATCACTGGGGCGGCGCCGCAGCCAAGCCCTTCATCACCCACCACAACACGCTGGACCGCGACCTCTACCTGCGCGTGGCGCTCGAGCTCTACCTGAAGCGCCTGGTCGTGGGCGGCTTCGACAAGGTCTACGAGATCGGCCGCATCTTCCGCAACGAGGGCATCGGCTTCAAATGGAACCCCGAGTTCACGATGCTGGAGAGCTACGAGGCCTACGCCGACTACAACGACGTCATGGCAATGGTCGAAGAGATGGTCTCCTTCGCCGCCCAGCAGGCTATCGGCGCTACGAAGGTGACGTGGGAGCACGGCGACGGCTCCGAGGAGGAGATCGACTTCACGCCGCCCTGGCGCCGCCTGACGATGCGCCAGGCGCTGGTCGACTACGCCGGCCTGGACCTCGAGCACTACCACAACGACATCGAGGCGCTGAAGACGAAGATGCACGAGCTGAACATCCCGCCCGAGCCCGGCGCCGGCTTCGGCAAGCTCCTCGACCAGGTGGTCACGGAGCTCGTGGAGCCGAAGCTCGTACAGCCGACGTTCCTCATCGACTACCCGGTCGACCTCTCGCCGCTCGCCAAGCGCAAGGCTGACGACCCGCGTTATGTCGAGCGCTTCGAGGCCTTCGCGGGCGGCTTCGAGTTCAGCAACGCCTACTCCGAGCTCAACGACCCGCTAGAGCAGCGCGAGCGCTTCCTGCAGCAAGCGCGCCTGCGGGCCGGCGGCGACGAAGAGGCAGAGATTGCGGACGAGGACTTCCTCGTTGCCCTCGAGCACGGCATGCCGCCCACGGGTGGCCTCGGCGTCGGCATCGACCGCCTGGTTATGCTGCTTTCCGGCAAGCGCTCCATCCGCGAAGTCATCCTCTTCCCGACGTTACGTGAGCGCAGCCACTAGGCCATTAGCATGGCGGCCTACCGCGCGGCAGCGCTGACCATGTTGAACCGCAGACCGCGCCGACAGGTTGGCCCGAGCTCATGACCCCATCGCGCACCTACGGCGCCGTCGTCTTCGACATGGACGGCGTGCTGGCCGACAGCGAACCCGTGTACTTCGCGTCGATCAACGCCGTCCTGCGTGGCTACGGCGGCGAGATCACCGACGAGCAGCACCGCACGCAGATGGGCCACGGCGTCAACGACTCCGTGCGCGCCTTCCTCGAGATGTCAGGCGTCGATGCGGAGATCGAAGTCGTGATCCGCGCCTACTCCAGCGAGGTCGTCGAGCGCCTGTCACGCCTCTCGACGCCGCTGCCAGGCGTGATCGAGACGGTGCGTCGCCTGAAGCAGCTCGGCACGCCGCTTGCCCTGGCATCCTCGTCGCAGCCGAGCTGGATCGACGCGCTCGTGGGCGGCCTCGGCCTGCAGGGACAGTTCGACGTCGTCGTGTCAGGCGCGCACGTGGCCCACGCCAAGCCCGCGCCCGACATCTATCTCGAGGCCGCCCGCCTGCTGAACATAGCGCCGCAGCTCTGCATCGCCATCGAGGACACACCGGCCGGCGTGGCGTCGGCGCAGGCCGCGGGCATGTTCGCCGTTCAGGTACGCTCGGCCAGCACCGCGTTTCCGCCGCTGGCCGATGCCGACCTGGTGCTCGGGAGCCTCGAGGCCTTCGATACCGGGTTAGTCGCGGCGAAATAGAGGCTGGTTCGAAGGCAGTCCTGCCTAGCTAGCCCCCAGCTGCTGCATCAGGCCCGCCGTGTCCATAACACCCCAGTGCTCCGTAACCTTGCCGTTCTGGACGCGCATCCAGTCCGTAAGATTCGCCGAAACTGCCTTGCCGGTCGCCGGTATGCCCATGAATTCGCCGCTGTGCGTGGCCGTTACCGCCACGAATGCCGAGACGAGATCGCCCTCGGCAATGAAATGCACCGGGACCATCTTCATGTCCGGCGAAGGCACCCTGCAGCATGTTGAAGTACGCTTTTACGCCTTCCTTGCCAGCAGGCAATCCTGGTGGTAGTTGCTCATGCTCGACGAAGTTGTCCGCAAGCACCGTGTCGAACACGCTGAGGTCCCCTTTGCTTATGCCCTCGAACAGTTGCATCACTACCGCTTTGTTCTCTTCAGACATTCCTGGAAATCTCCTTATACTTCTGCAGCCGGCCCGTAACGATACGCCGTCGGCTGGTTGAGCGAAGCATACTTCACCATGAAGAAATTCTGTGAGTCGGTAACCTCCCATCGAGACCGTCGGTCTGTAAGTAAACGGGCTGCTAGAATCTGAGCCATGGAACGACACATGACCGTGTCCGGCTTCGTCGTGCACGACGGCCGCGTCGCCCTGCACTGGCACCGCAAGCTGAGCATGTGGCTGCCCGCCGGCGGCCACATCGAGGAGGGCGAGGACCCGCTCACGGCAACGCTGCGCGAGGTGCGCGAGGAGTTCGCCGTCGAAGCGGAGCCGATGCGCCTCGGCCAGCGCATCACGTACGAGGGCGGTCCGGCGCAGATCGAGCCGCCGTATACCATCCTCGACTGCTGGCCTGCGCCCGACCACGGCCACGTCGACCTCGTCTACTTCTTACGCCTCGTCAGCGGCTACCCTGGCCGCTCCCACGACCCCGACTACCCGATCCACTGGCTGGACGCCGAACAGCTCGCGGCCGGCTCTGCCGCCGTCGACGGCCGTGTCGTGCCGTTCCCGCCCGACGTACAGGCGCTCGCCCTGGAGGCGCTGCGCCTGGCTGCGACCAGCGACGTCGCCACGGGCGCCCGGTAGCCGATGCTCGCACTGCAGTACATCCGCGAGCATCCCGACGTCGTCCGCAAAGCGGTCGCCGACCGCAACACAACCGCGCCCATCGACCGCATCCTCGAGCTCGACGTCCAGCGGCGCGAGCTCACCAAGCAAGCCGACGACCTCAAGGCGGAGCGCAACAACCTCGGCAAGCAGATCGGCGGCGCCGCTCCAGATGAGCGCGCGGCGCTCCTCGAACGCAACAAGCAGGTCAGCGCCCGCGTCGGCGACCTCGACGACCGCCTGCGCATTATCGAAACGGAGCTGAACGCGGCGCTGCTCGAGGTGCCGAACCTCGTGGCGCCCGACGTACCCATCGGCCCCAACGAGGAGAGCAACGTCGTCGTTCGCGTCGAAGGCGAGCCCGTCGTGCAGGACTTCGAGCCGAAGCCGCACTGGGACATCGGCGAGGCGCTGGGCATCATCGACTTCGAGCGCGGCACCAAGCTGGCCGGCTCCCGCTTCTACGTCCTCAGGGGCGACGGCGCCCGCCTGCAACGCGCCCTCATCACCTTCATGCTCGACATGCATACACGGCAGCACGGCTACACGGAGCTGTACCTGCCCTTCGTCATGCGGGAGGAGAACTTCTACCGCTCCGGCCATCTGCCCAAGTTCCGCGACACGATGTATCACGACGCGGAAGACGACTTCTGGTTCATCCCGACTGCAGAGGCGCCCATCGCTAACCTGCACGCGGACGAGATCCTGGAGCCGGACGCGCTGCCACTGAAGTACTGCGCCTGGACTGCCTGCTTCCGCCGCGAGAAAGCCTCGGCCGGCCGCGACGTGCGCGGCATCAAGCGAGGTCATCAGTTCGACAAGGTGGAGATGTTCCGCTTCTGCCTGCCGGAGGAGTCGGAAGAGCACCTGACGGCCATGATCGACAACGCCGAGGACGTCTTGAAGGCGCTCGGCCTGCACTACCGTCTGCTGCAGCTCTGCTCCGGCGACATCGACTTCAAGGCGGTGAAGAGCTTCGACCTGGAGCTGTGGGCGCCGGGCTCGCGGGAGTGGCTGGAGGTGAGCAGCGCCTCAAACTGCGCCGACTTCCAGGCTCGCCGCGCCAACGTCCGTTTCCGCCGTGAACGGGGCGCCTCGCCCGAGTTTCCGCACATGCTCAACGCCTCGGGCGTCGCCTTGCCGCGCCTCCTGGCCACGGTGCTGGAGACGTATCAGCAGCCGGACGGCACGGTCGTCTTGCCGGAAGCGCTACGCCCCTACTACGGCGACAACCTGGTGATCCGGCCGCAGTAACCTGCGTGACGCAACTCAGCTCCGTCCCCGCACGTCCGTCATGCCCAGACGTTCTGCGCGGTATCTCAACCGTCGTTAGCCGAGACGGGTCCTCGCCCCACCACCCCAGATTGCCGCGCCTCGCTACCGCGATGGCGCGCAATTGACACCTTGCACTGACTCGATCCCTGTTCCTGGTTCCGACGCTGGTTTCCCTCCCGCGCGCGGCTCTGATAGACTCAGTGGGCATCAGTCGGAAGCGGGGCCGACGTGGATGGGGGTGGGTCGACTGACTCAGCGCACCGGACTACGTGTCTCCGACCTCGCATTCAGCGCCCGCGCCTCCCTCTCACGGCCGGCCATCGATGTTCCGACGACGCCAGAATTCGCACCATCTCTCGGCAGAGCACCCGACGGCCTGACAGGTCCCGCCCGCGTCAACGCCGTACGTATGCCTGCTGCAGGCGATCCGGCTCGGCTGGCCGGACGCGACCAACGAATCATGGGAGGCAGCGCCAGCATCTAGCCCTGAGGCCCGAAAGCGCCAGCTTTGGCGGGGGGTTGGTCCACACGTCCCGATGCGTCGGAACACGGGCCTGAGGTCGCAGGCAGACGATGGCACACATCACCGCCGAACCACGCCGCCGTCACTTCGCGCCCTGGCTGATCGCCCTGCTCGGCGTCGGGCTGCTGCTGCTCCTTCCCTTGCTCAGCGCCGGGCTGCCGCACGGCGAGCACGTCAACGCGCCGGCCGCCGCACCCGCCAGCGGCTCTCGTATCGCCTACTTCCAGTTCAACCGCCAGGCAGACACCCTCTGGCTCGCCGACCCGGCGCATCCAGACCAGCGCGTCGGCGGCTTCAGCGTCAGCCATGCGCCGGATTACGGCATCGTGCCGAGCCTGGCGCCCGACGGCCACCGTCTCGTCTACAACGTCTTGCCGCCCGACACGCCAATTCCCGGCCCAGACGCCGCCGCACAGCTCTGGCTGGCCGACGCCCGGTCGAGTGACCCACCGGCGCTGCTCGCGAAGGACGTCGACCTGCTCGTGCCCGCCGTGTGGAGCAGCGACGGCTCCAGCGTCGTCTTCCGGCGCAGCGGCGCCAACGCAGACGACACCTACGAGCTGGCCAGCGTCCCCACGACGGGCGGCAGCGAAACGACGCTCGTCACCTCGAAGACGGATGCGCTCTTCCCCATCGGCTACTCGGCCGACGGGGCGCGTTTCTACTTCGTGCGCCTCAACGACACGGGGTCTTTCCTCGCATCGGTCGACACTGCCACCGGGGCCGAGACGCAGATTGCACAGCTCGCGGACGGGCTGACACGCGACTGGTCCCTCTCGCCCGACCGCGGACGCCTCGCCTACCTGTCCATCGACGGCAGCGACGCCAGTAACGTAGCGTCGAGCGCCGAAGTGCTGGACATCGCCAGCGGCGCCGTGCAACCCGTCGGCGACGCCGGGGACGACGCCTTCAGCCCCCGTTGGGACGCGAACGGCAACCTCGTCCTGGGTCAGCTCGCCTCCGGCGCCGCATCGACAGCCGCCCAGATCATCGGGTCGAACTCGACAACCGCTCTGACGGCACCATCGAAGGGCTTCGACGTGCCGCTCGCCATCGACGCGGGCGGCAGCATCGCAGTACGCAGCTTCGACGGCGCCTCTGCCACCAATCCTGGACGCGCCGTCCTGACCGTGATCGACGGGGCCGGCGCCCGCCACCAAATCGCTTCCGGAGAGGTAACCTTCCTTGGCTGGATCAACCCGTAAGCTGAAACTCGGTCTTCTACTGCTGCCGCTGCCCCTGGTGCTGGCAGGCATGCTGTTCGGCGCCCTCGCCGCGCTGAAGCCCGCCAACACGGCGCAGGCGGACTGCGTCTTCCCCGTCACGCCCACGACGTACGAAGACCTCAAGGACCGTCAGCTCTTCCTCAACACCATCGACCTGGCGGCCTACAACATGCTCTTCCCCGGCGACGACTACTTCGGCCTGCCCAAGATCGAGATCGGCACACGCAACGACCGTAGCGAGACGAACGGGACCGTGCCGCCTGTGCTGCTCAAAGCCATCGCCTGGATCGAGAGCAACATCACGCAGGGCGCCACCGACGTGCCCTTCGGCTCCATCGGCAACGCACTCGTCTCGTTCGACTGCGGACACGGCGTCGCGCAGGTCACGACGGGCATGACGGTGCCGGACGGTGAGAACGGCCTCGGCTCGCCGGAGCAGGCGCTGGTGGCGACGAACTTCGCCTACAACATCGCCCGCGGCGCCCACATCCTGGTCGACAAGTGGAACGAGGCGCCGGAAAAGAAGCCAATCGTCGGCACCGACACGGACGGCCACCCCGCCATCCTCGAGAACTGGTACTACGCCGTTTGGGCTTACAACGGCTTCACCGGACCCGGCGCCAACCGCAGCAACCACCCGATGGACCCGATCTACGGCAGCTGGCCCCGGCAGCCGTTCGGTTGCGGCACCGACGACGCCGACAAAGGCAAGAATCGCGGCAATTACCCGTACCAGGAGCTCGTCTTTGGCTGCGTCTCCGACCCGCCGGTCGTCGACGGCAACCAGCTCTGGGCCCCGCAGCCCATCACGCTGCCCGACCTCAACGACCCGAAGTGGTCCGGCCCCCTAAGCCTGGACAACTTCGTCTTCCCCTACGCGGCCATGGACATCCCCTCGCCGCAGCCCTACCACACTGACCTGACGCCGCGGCCGGATCCCTCGCTGCGCGACCAGATACTCGGCGATCCGCAGATGGACGTAAGCAGCACGGACGTCAAGGTGGGCTTCTCGTCCGACGGCAGCGCCGGCATCAAGGTCGTCGATATCGACAACTCGGGCACCGGTGTTCTGTCCTGGTACGCGACGACCAGCGCCGACTGGCTCGTGCTGAGCCCGTACACCGGCGTCGCGGTCGGCTCCAACCTGCCCTGCGCCGATAACGTGCCCTGCGACCGCACCGGCAAGCTGCAGATGAGTATCGATCCGTCGAAGATGCCGTCGGGGAGCGCCACCGCGACCGTGACCGTACAGGGCCTGGGCACCAACGAGACGCAGACCATCAAGGTCGAGGCCTACCAGGCCATCCGTCTCGGCGTGCCCGGCGTCACGCGGAATTAGGGATCGCCGCGGTCGACCGACCGCCGCATCGCCGGCAAACTATCGGGGGCGTCCCTGAGAGAGCCTGACGGGCGGCTTCAGCTATACTTGAGGGCATGATTGGCGACATCATCGGCAACACGCGACGCAACCACGCGCTGGAGCACGCGACCGTCTCGCTGCTCATCTCCAAGCTCGGTCCCACCTTCCGAGTAGTCGGGCGCGCCTCCGGCGATGGCTTCTTCCTCTACGGTGACATCCCGCCCGAGGCGGTCGCCGAGTGCGTCACCGACGCGCTGGCCCGCCTGAAGCGCGGCGAGGGCTTCTGGGCCGTGACGCCCCTCTGCGGCACAAACCTGGCGACGGCGGGCATCCTGGCGAGCCTCTCCACCCTGGCAGTGGTTGGCAACGGCGACCGCAAGGGCAAGATGTCCTCGGCGATGGTCGCGGGCATCGCCGCCGTGACGCTGGCGCAGCCGCTGGGCCGCATCATCCAGCGCTACGTCACCACGAGCCCCGACCTGCAGGACACTGAGATCGTCTCGATCGAGTCGCGGCCGGACGGGCGCTTCCACAAGGTCAGAACCAGACGACAGCCCGCCGCAGTCGCGGCGTAATCCACACGTCCCTGTAGCTCAGTGGATAGAGCGGCCGCCTTCTAAGCGGCGGGTCGGGGGTTCGAATCCCTCCAGGGACGCCATACCCTCTCGGCAGGCGCCCTGACCAGACGTTCCAATCAACGAAGAGGATTGGCCGCGTCGTACTGGTACAGCTCCACGGGGTTGCCCGAAGGGTCAAGGAGCAGTACCTGGGAACCCCCGAAGCCTTTCACGATCTCGTTTCGGAACGTTACACCGGCCTCTTTCAGGCGCGCCACCTCTCGCTCGATATCGTCGACGGGCAAATGGATGCGATTCCAACCGCCCGGCACCGGCTTGCTGCCGTCGCTCATCGACCACGCCCCGGAGCTTTCCGGGCCGCTCAGCAGCAACCGCAGCGGCCCCCGAACCACAGACGCGAAGCCGGGCGAAGCATCGATTTCCAGCGTGAAACCAAGCTGCTTCGTATAGAAGTCGATCGCCGCCGGTACGTCGTTGATCATGTATCGAACGCTCGCAGTTTCAGCAGTCATGCTCTCTCTTCCCTTTCCTGAGCTTCCTCTAGTGCCCTAATGGAGCTTCCCCGTAAGCGCCCTCGATCTCCGCCCGCCGCACAGACCAGGCCGGGACCGGCTGCCCATCGAGGTGCGCGGCGAGGCGATCGAGGTATGCGTGCCAGCCGGCCCGGCCGCCGGTCGCACCGCGTGCCACGCTCCTCCGATGCGTAAACCTGAGGATCGTCCCGCCGGCGTCAGCCTCGAGCTCATACCGCACGACCGAGATGTCGAGTCCGGGCTGCACCCATTCATGTTCGAGGACACGGGGCGGGTCCCACGCCAGGATCCTGCCCGACATCATCCGCTGACGTTGGGGCTGGTCCTCGGGCCCCATGCGGACCGAAACCTGGCCTCCCTGGCCGGCCTCAATGACGCCGGGGCCCAGCCAGGCCGCGAACTCCTCCGGATCCGTCAGCGCCGCCCAGACGGCATCGATCGGATGACGAAGCCGGCGTTCGAACGCGATCACGGCGATGTCGCCGGAGACCACGAGGGTTCCATCAGCCTGAGTCACGTTGCCTCCTCGCCACGCGAACCGCTTGCCTTCGAATCGAGGTGTGCTTCGAGGTCGTCCAGTCGCTCGCCCCAGAAACGCCGGTAGCTTTCGAGCCAGCGGTCGAGTTCTGCCATAGCAGCCGGCCGCAACGAGTACATACGCCGCGTCCCGTCGACGCGCACGTCCACCAGTTCCGATTCACGCAGGATACGGAGGTGCCGGGACACGGCCGGCTGTGTGAGCGCGGGGAACGCCGCGACGAGCTCGCCCGCGGACCGCTCACGCCCCGCCAGGAGATCCAGGACGCCGCGACGGGTCGGCTCGGCCACGGCTTCGAAAACATCCATCCAGCATAGAATAACTTCAACCTTATATAATCACAATCTGATACCTTCAGAGTCAGATCGAGACCGGCGACGCCTGGAGTCCTTTGCCCGTGACGGATTCCCGGCTGAGCAGGCCAGCAGCGACTGAGTTAGTGTGCTAAGAATTACTACAAGCACGCCCTCGTTCTCGGCGCCTCAACGTTTCGGGTTCCCTCCGAATCAGTTGCAAGGCGCGAGCACAGAAAGCTCATCGAATGTCACTCCCCGTCAAGTCCCCCGTCCCCTCGATTCCCGCGATCTGGAAGGCTTGGACGGCCGTCCTTAGCCTGACGCTCCTGGCGACAATCCTGGTGGCGCATGGCCTCTATCCCCCGACCGACATCCTGTTCTCACGAGAGTTGCAGAGCCTGCATTCCACCGCGCTGCAGCCCTTGAGCACGGCGCTGTACGACTTCGGCATGACGCCGTACTACCCTCTGGTCGCACTTGGCGCCGTGGCGTGGCTGGTCTGGAACCGACGCTATGCAGCCTCTGGTTTCGTCGCGACTGCCGTCGCGTCCCGTGCTCTCGTAATCCTGATCAAGGACTTCGCCGAAAGGCCGCGGCCGACGAGCGCCCAGCTCTCGTTTGTCGAAGGTGCGTCCGGCTTCTCGTTCCCCAGCGGCCATGTCTTCGGCACGGTCCTCCTGGTCGGCGCCATCTGGTTCGTCTTCATGCAGGTTACGCATAGCCACCCGCGGCGCTGGGCGCTGACGGTCGCGGCTTTGTCGTGGGTCATCCTGATGGGCCTGCAGCGAATCTACGCGGGCGCGCACTGGGCGTCGGACGTCCTTGGCGCGTACCTCTGGGGAGGATTGCTCCTGTTCCTCCTGATCCAGGTCTATCTCCGAATCGAGAGCGGTAAGCTCAACTTCAAGGATTGATTGGACCGAAGACGTCGTAGGCCACCTACAGGACGAGTGGCCCGGCTCCATGATTCCTCCGGCCCTGTGACGCGGCCTGTAAAGACGTGAAGATCATGTCAGATGATCCGCGACCGATTAGCCCTCCTGCCTGTCTTCATCGCGGCGCCGCTGCTGCGTCACTGGCACATGCGTTGGGGCGCGTCCGCAATTGAAGGCGGCGCGCCGATGCCCGGCGACGACATCGTCGCAAGCGCCACGGTGAGTACGAGGGCCATTACGATCAATGCGCCGCCCGAGACGGTGTGGCCATGGCTCGTCCAGATGGGCCAGGACCGGGCTGGCTTCTACAGCTACGACTGGCTCGAACGACTGGCCGGCGCCAACATCCACAACTCGAAGCGCATCGTGCAGGAGTGGCAAAGCCTGAAGCCCGGGGACCTGGTGCGCACCTATCGCTACATTCAGCGCTTTGAGCCCCTCGGCTGGACCGTCGTAAGGGTGGACGCGAACCGCTCGCTCGTGGTCAAAAGCAGGACCGGCAAATGGAGCTGGTCACTGCTCTTGAAGCCGGAGCCCAACGGCAGCACCCGCTTGCTCGCGCGCACGCGGTCCGAAAAGGCCGGACTCCCCACATCGCTGGCGGGAGCGTTGACCGGCGAGCCCATGCATTTCGTCATGGAGGTCGGCGTCCTGCGCGGCATCAAGCACCGAGCCGAGACGATGAACTCCTCGCCGGAAGCCTTTCACGAGACGGCTTCAACGCAGCCACAGTCTCCCGGCTAGCTCGAGACCTCGGACGCGCCGTCGACGCTCGGCTCCATGCCCAGCAGGCGCCTCAGCCGCTGCGTGACGCGCAGGCGCCAGAACGCCCGCAGCGTCACCGTCCAGGCCACGACCATGGCGCCGATGACCAGGAAGCCCCAGATGGTCGGGAGGTCCACCTCGTAGAACCTGCGCACCACCGGCACGACCAGCACAACGATCAGCAAGACGCCCATACCTGCCGCAAGGACCGTCGGGCGCCAGTCGCCGCTGAGTTGGTTCACGGCGGCCCAGAACGGCGTCGGCGGCTCCAGGAAGAGGATGACGAGCAGGCCACAGCCTACCGCCGTGAAAGTCAACGCCGACTGCGACAGACCGATGTTCCCGGTGGACGAGAGGAAGAACTCAAAGGCGATCAAGCCCACGGCCGCGATACCGATCCCGGCCGGCACGACGAACTCGATGCCTGAGAGGATGACCAGACGCCATGTTCTGCCCGGTTTGGCCCACACCGCCAGGAACAACGATGGGATGCCCACCGTCAGCATCGCGATCAGGGCCGTGTGACGCGGCGTCACGGGAAACGGGTCGTCCAGCAGCGAAACGGCCAGGATGATCAGGGTCAGCGATACGGTGCGCGTCAGGAAGATGCGGAAGATGCTCTCCATCCCCCGCCGAATGCGCTGGCCTTCCTGGAAGGCGCGCGGCAGGCTGGAGAACGCGTCGTCCAGCAGCACCATGTCGGCGATGTCTCGCGTGATGCCGCTGCCGCTGCGCAGTCCGACCGCGACGTGCGCCGACTTCAGGGCGGGCACGTCATTCACGCCGTCGCCGATCATGGCCACGTAGTGACCGCTGCGCCGCAGCGCGCTGACGATGCGCTCCTTCGTGTTGGGGGAGATGCGGCCGAAGATCGCCGCTTCGTTGACACGCTTTGCGAATGCGGCGTCATCCAGGGCGTCGAGCTCCGGACCCGAGGCCGGCTCCCCGGTGAAAGGCAGACCGGCCTGGCTGGCCAGCGCCGCGACCGTCTCCGGGTGGTCGCCCGAGATGACCTTGAGGTCGATGCCGGTACGGGCGAATTCGCTGATCACGTCCGCAGCGTCGGCCCGTGTCTCGTCGCGCAGCACGACGAGACCGAGCGGCTTCAGCTCGGAAGGTAGCTGCGGCACCCCACCGGCGTGCGCGAAGCCCTCGGCGTCTTCGGCAACGGCGAAGAGCAGCACGCGGAAGCCGCGTTGCGTCCAGTCCTCGGCCGCCAGGTCGTAGCCGGCGGCGTCCTTGACGTGCGACGCCATGACGTCCGGCGCACCGAGGACGTAGGCGCCCTTGAGCCCGGCGTCATCGAACGTCATGCCGCTCCACTTGCGCGACGAGTCAAAGGCCACTTCGTCTTTCAACTTGTGCTCTGGCTGCTGAAACGCCTGCTGAATCGCGTCTGCCGTGTGATTGCGGAACGAGGCGCTGGCGGCGAAGTAGCCCAGGAGCAGTTTCAGCCGCCCCTCGTCGATGGTGAAAGCCTTGATCTGCTCGATGGTGAGTCGGTTCGTGGTCAGCGTCCCCGTCTTGTCCAGGCAAAGGACGTTGACGTGGCTGATCGATTCCACCGCGTTCATGTGCTGGATGAGGACGCCGCTGCCGGCCATGCGCACGGCGGCCATACCGTAGCTGACCGTGACCATCACCGCCAGGCCCTGCGGCACCAGCGCCACGATCACCGCAGCGGCTCGTACCGTCTCGTTCAACGACACGCCGCCCTGCGCCTGCTGGAAGGAGCGCGCGACAGTGAAGCCCAGCAATACGACGACGGCGCTCATGACCCACAGCACCCAGCTCACTTCGCGCTGCAGCGGCGTCTGCGGCGCGCGGTGCTGGCGGGCTCGCAGCGTGATCTCGTTGGCCGTCGTGTCGGCGCCGACGCGTGTAGCCTCGTAGACGCCGCTACCGGTGAGGCAGTATGTACCCGATACAACGTCGTTGCCCTCGCCCTTGTTGACGACGTCCGACTCCCCGGTGAGCAGCGATTCGTCGATCCCAAGGCCGGTGGCGGATACGAGACGGCCATCGACGAAGACCTGCTCGCCCGGACGCAGGATCAGGTAGTCGCCCAGGACGATCTGCTCGGGCGCCAGCTCCCGCTCGCGTCCGTCGCGGATAACCGTGGCGAGCGGCCGGTGCAGCAGCGCGATGCGGTCGAGCTGACGCTTGGCGCGCGCCTCCTGGAAGACGCCCGCCGCCACGTTGCCGACCACGAGGCCGGCGGTGAGGAAGGCATCGCCGAAGAGACCGAGGCCGAGCAGGACAATCGAAATCGCGAACAGAGCAATGTTGATCGGCGACCCGGCGTTGTCGAAGACGATGCGCTTGAAGCTGCGGCTGCTGACCCAGGCGACCGCGTTGGCCTGGCCCGCGGCAGCGCGAGCCTGCGCCTCGGCAGACGTGAGGCCGGTGTACGACGCGGCGGCAGGTTCGACGGCTCGATTCATTGCCTGCGTTACTCTAGTTCCTCTGTCGCAGTGACTGTGCGCAGTTGCATCGAGCGCACCTGCGGGGAAGTGCAGAAGCTGACAGGGAGCGCGAGGGGTGTCCCCTCAGACTCCCCCGCATGGGCTGCGCCCCCGCTACCCCTGCTGTTGGTTCTTTGCTCATCGTGTTCACCGGAACAACGTACTAGCTTATGGACATGACCTCATCGTCGTGGCTGCAGGACACGCCATCGCTCCCGAGTTGAACCGTATCATCTGACTGACCGCAGAGGTAGATGGAATTCCGGACCGCGGACAGCTCCTCTGCTGAATGAAACGCGACAGCCGACGATCCATGTAACGACGAGCGCCGCACGCCGCGAGAGTTGAGTTCGCGGCCGTCAGTCTCTAGACTCGATAGCTAGCTGTCGCTTCAGCAGGAGCAGCAAAACTGCCTATTCCACGCCTCTTCTCTCGAACGACAATGCCCGCCGCACCGCTGCCTCCGCAGACGACGCGGGTGCGCGAGTCGTGGGGCCGCTACCCGCCCGTCGAGGCGCAGGCCGTCGTCACGCCCGAGTGGATCGACGACGTCGCAACGGCTTTGCAAGCACCTGGCGCCGTGCTGCCATACGGCCTGGGACGCAGCTACGGCGACAGCTGCCTCAACGAGGGCGGCGTGCTGATCGACACGAGCCGCCTGCGCCGCTTCATCGCTTTCGACGACGCTACCGGCACGCTGCGCTGCGAGGCCGGCGTGACACTGACCGATATCCTGCGATTCGCGGTGCCGCGCGGCTGGTTCTTGCCGACGTCGCCCGGCACGAAGTTCGTCACAATCGGCGGCGCCATCGCCAACGACGTGCACGGCAAGAACCACCACGTCGCCGGTACCTTCGGGCGCCACGTCACGCGCTTCGAGCTGCTACGCTCCGACGGCCAGCGCTTCGTCTGCTCCCCGTCCGAAAACGAGGCGCTGTTCCGGGCCACGATCGGCGGGCTCGGCCTCACCGGCATCATCCTGTGGGCCGAGATCCGGCTGCGCGCCGTCTCCGGCCCCTTCATCGACATGGAGTCGATCCGCTTCGGGTCGCTGGACGAGTTCTTCGAGGTCTCGAGCGAGTCCGACACGTCCAGCGAGTTCACCATGTCCTGGGTCGACTGCATGGCGACCGGCAAGAGCATGGGCCGCGGCCTCTTCATGCGCGGCAACCACGCCTGGCAGCCGCGCATCCCCGGCAAGAGCGGCGATTTCAAGCAGCGCCTCAGCATGCCCTTCGACGTACCCTCCGGCCTGATCACCGGCCCGCTGCTCAAGGCGTTCAACACCGCCCTTTATCACCGCCAGCTGCCGAAGCGCATGCGGCGCACCGTTCCCTACGACCCCTTCTTCTATCCGCTGGACTCGATCGGCAACTGGAACCGGCTGCTCTACGGCAAGCGCGGCTTCTTCCAGCACCAGTGCGTCATCCCACACGAGGCGGCGCGCGAGGCGCTGACGGCCATCTTCGAGCAGACGGCGGCGGCGGGTCAGGGCTCCTTCCTCGCGGTGCTCAAGGAGTTCGGCGACCTCGAATCGCCCGGCATGATGTCGTTCCCGCGCCCCGGCGCCACGCTGGCGCTCGACTTCGCCAACCTGGGCGACAGCACACTGCGCCTGCTCAACTCGCTGGACGACATCGTCCTGGCGCATGGCGGCGCCGTCTATCCTGCCAAGGACGCGCGTATGTCGCCGCGCATGTTCGAAGCCAGCTTCCCGAAATGGCGCGAGTTCGCACCCTATGTCGACCAGCGCTTCTCGTCCAGCTTCTGGCGGCGCGTGACCGGAGACTCAAGCAGGAGAGCAGCGTGAAACTTGCGATCTTTGGGGGCACGTCCGCCATCGCCTGGGAAACGGCGAAGAACTTCGCGGCCGACAAAGCGGACATCGCCCTCGTCGGCCGTGACCAGACCCGCCTTACGAGCGTGGCAGACGACCTGCGCACGCGCGGCGCCGGCCGCGTCGAGACGATCATCGCCGACATCGCCGACCTGCCGGACCACCCCCGCGTCATCGAGGCAGCAGCAACCGCCCTGGGAGGCCTCGACGCGGTGCTGATTGCGCACGGCACGCTGGGCGACCAGCAGCAGTCGCAGAGCAGCGTTGACGTCATGCTGACCGAGATGCGCACCAACGCGCTCAGCTACATGTCGCTGCTGACGCTGCTGGGCAATCGCTTCGAGCAGCAGGGCTCCGGCTGCATCGCCGTCATCTCCTCGGTCGCGGGCGATCGTGGCCGCGCCAGCAACTACGTCTACGGTTCGGCCAAGGCTGCGGTGAGCGCCTTCACCAGCGGCCTGCGCGCGCGCCTGAGCAAGTCCGGCGTCAGTGTGATCACGATCAAGCCGGGCATCGTCGACACGCCGATGACGGCCGACCTGAGGAAGGGTCCGCTCACAGGCAAGGCGGACAAAGTGGGCCGCCGCATCTACGAGGCGATGCTCAAGGGCGAGGACGTGGTCTATACGCCCTGGTTCTGGTCCCCCATCATGCTGATCATCCGCGCTCTGCCTGAGAAGATATTCAAGCGCCTCAAGTTCTGATCGGAGCCGAGGGCAACTGGCACTAACGAAAGGCTGGCCCTACCCATGAGCGTGATCAAGGACTTCATCAGCCATAACTACCGCCACTTTAATGCCGCGGTCGTCGTCGACGCGGCGCAGGCGTACGTCGACCACCTGGCGCAGGGCGGCAAGATGTTCATGACCGTCGCGGGCGCCATGAGCACGGCGGAGCTCGGCATCTCACTGGCCGAGATGGTGCGCGCCGAAAAGGTGCACGGCATCTGCTCCACCGGAGCCAACCTTGAGGAAGACATCTTCAACCTGGTGGCGCACGACCACTACAAGCGCGTGCCTAACTATCGCAACCTCTCAGACCAGGAAGAGCTGGACCTGCTCAACTCCGGCATGAACCGCGTCACGGACACCTGCATCCCGGAGGAGGAAGCAATGCGCCGCATCGAGCGCCGCATGCTCGACCTGTGGCGCAAGGCGTCGAGCGAGGGCAAGCGCTACTTCCCTTACGAGTACATCTACCAGCTTGTCGAGAGCGGCGTGCTGGAGGAGCTTTACGAGTCCGATCCGAACGACGCCTGGGTCGTCGCCGCGAGCCAGCGCGGCCTGCCTATCTTCACGCCCGGCTGGGAAGACTCGACGCTCGGCAACGTCTTCGTCGCCGCCGCCATCCGAGGCGAGGTCGACTACGGCTGCGTCAAGTCCGGCCTCGAGATGATGGGCTCGCTGGTCGACTGGTACAAGGCGAACTCGCAGGAGCAGTCGATCGGCTTCTTCCAGATCGGCGGCGGCATCGCCGGCGACTTCCCGATCTGCGTCGTGCCGCTGATCCAGCAGGACCTGCACCAGGACTGCCGCCTGTGGGGCTACTTCTGCCAGATCTCGGACAGCACCACGTCCTACGGCTCCTACAGCGGCGCCGTGCCCAACGAGAAGATCACGTGGGGCAAGCTCTCCGTCGACACGCCGCGCTTCGTCATCGAGTCCGACGCGACCATCGTTGCGCCGCTGATCTTCGCCTACGTCCTGGACCAGTAGCCGGCGTCTTTGACACTGACGTAATCGCGGCTTATGTTCACTAGCGCCGCGTCAGGAACGCGCATGAGGAGGGACGATCAATGAGCGTTGCGAGCGAGCTCGCCGAGTTCTTCGTCAGCCGGCGGTTCTCCGACCTGCCGCCGCAGGCAGTGGAGTACGGCGCCATGCTGGTTGCCAGCACGCTCGCCAGCGCGTCCCTCGGTTCCGGCATCGAATCGGCCGGCATCATCCGGTCGCTGGCAAGGGAGCAGGGCGGCGAGCCGCAGGCGTCGCTGTGGTACGACAAGGGGCCCCGCCTGCCCGCCGTGCTCGCAGCGCGCGCCAACGCCACCATGAGCGATGCGGCGGCTTCGGACGACAGCGACCTGCGCAACATCGTCCACCCCGGCACGCCACTCGTCTCTGCCGCGCTGGCGATCGGCGAGTGGCAGGGCCGCAGTGGCGAGGACGTGCTCAGCGCCATCGTCCTGGGCTACGAGGCTGCCGGCCGCATCGGCGGCGCCATTACACCGGGCTTCCGCCGTCTCGGCTTCCACGGCTGCATCGTCGCCGTGTTCGGCGCGGCGGTGGCCGCCAGCCGGCTGCTGGGCCTCGACGCCGTCGAGACGACGCACGCGCTCGCCCTGTCCGCGACGTCGATGGGCGGCATCATGGCGGCGGCGAACACCAGCGTGGCGCGCGAGTACCACGGCGGCATGGCGGCACAGAACGGCGTGCTGGCTGCGCTGGCGGCGCAGAAGGGCTATCGCGCCGAGGAGCACATCTTCGAGACGGCAGAGGGCTACTTCGAGATCTACCAGGGCAGCGACACGGGGAGCGCCACGCGAGACCTGGGCAAGACATGGCAGATCCTCGACCAGATCGCCGTCAAGCTCGTGCCCGGCGGCCACCCGCATCACGCGCTCGCCGAAGCAGCGGCCAACGCCGCCATCGCCGGCGACGTCAAGCCGAACGAGATCGAGACGATCACGATGTCGAAGGTCGGCCTGACACAGCTGCCGGGACCGGTGCATCCCACCGACCTGATCGGCATCGCGCACAGCCCCGCTTACTTCCTCTCCGCCGGCGCTGCCGACCGCGAGTTCTCCTGGCAGCACGCGACGCCGCAGAAGATCGCCGATCCGGTCATCGTCAGTCTCGAGGACAAGGTGCGAATCGGCGAGCCCATCACCCAGGACGTCGAGCGCTTCCACGAGGGCTGCATCGTCACGATCCGCACGCAGGACGGGCGCAGCTACAGCAGCACGGTCTACGCTCCGAAGGGCTCGGCCTCACGGGGCGTCTCGTGGAGCGACGTGGACGCGAAGTACCGGGCGCTGATGCCGGCCTCCGGCCTCGGGCAGCACCAGATCGAGGCGAGCCTGGCCCTGATCCACGACCTGCGCAGCGTGGCCAACGTGAGCGAGCTCATCGGACTGCTGCGGAATTAGCATTCGGCAGATCCGCGCCAATGCTGGATTACGAAGAAGACGCGGCGGCGACCGTCCGGCGGCACGCTGATCCAGCCCGGCGACTCGGCCCGGACGAGCACGTAGACCGTAGACGGCATCCACCGTACGGTTAGGGAAACTCGGAGACGCGGCCCTATTGGCGTTCCTCGTACGTACCGTTCACGTTGGCTCAGCCGCCTTCATCCTGGGCGGCGCTATCCTCCTCATCCTCGTCTTCTTCGTCGCGAACCAGAAGCGCCTCACCGAAACGCGATGGCAGCTCACGCTGATGGAGGCGTACGAGTGGGGCTTCTGGGGCGCCGTCGGTCTCATCGTCGCGACGGGCAGTCGGCAACCTGGGACACTTCGGCCGTGCACTCCCTCCGTCCGGGAGCGACTGGGGCCATCAACTCGTCACGAAGCTGGCGCTGGTCGCGGTCCTCCTCGTCTACTCGATGGTGCGCTGCCTGGCGCTATTCGTGGCGCTGACTCCTGAAACCGTCCTGACCCGAAAACGCTTGCACTCTCTGCAGATGCTGTACACGGGAACCGCCGTGCTCGCCGCGGGCGTGGTCGGCATCGCCGTGGCGCTGGCCCACTTCTGAGATGGCAGATCGAGGCCGGCTGCGACTGCTCGTCTGGTGCCTGGGCGCCTTCCACGCCTCGCTGCTGCTGCTCCTCGCGGTCCTCGTGGTCTATCTGAGGAGCGACCTGGGCAAGTTCCTTGACGCCCAGGGGACGGTGCTCGGCCTGCTCTTGTTCGGCGCTCTATGGCTCGCCACCTGGCTCGGTGCGCGCCGGGCTCTGTACGACGGCTGGGTCCTCATCCCTCGCATGTTCCTGGGCCAGCTGCGCCCGCCCGGCTACGGCCTCGTGGGGGGCGCGACGGCAGGCGCAGTCACCGCCGTGCTCTCTGTGCTGATCAACTACGGCGACAGCCTCATCAGCGGCAACTGGCATGGCGTCCGAGGCATCGGCGAGTTCACCGTTATCGAGTTTCTGGCGATCGCACCCGTGAGCGCTGTGATAGGAGCGGTCGTGGGCGCCATCCTGGGGTACCTGTTCGGCGTGGTGGACGCGCTGCTGCTGTGGGCTGCGCTGTCCATCGTCGGCCCCGACGAGCTGGAGGATGACGGACCGCAAGGAGCGGAGCCGGAGGCGTGACCTCGAATATGGACGCGGTCTACAATCGCCATAGAAAAAATCGTGCGTGGGCCATGATGTGATCGTCATGGACGCGGCAGCAGAATGAGGCCCGACTGGTGCATTCTGCTCAGAACTGCAGCAAGTAGAGGAGGAGCCCCTCATGGGTGAGATTCTTGGCATCGGCATGAGCCACTACCCGGGCATGGTCCGCCCGGCACCGGACAAATTCGTGCTCAACGCGATCAACCGGCCTGACATTCCGGCTGAGTTCAAGGACCGCAAGAACTGGCCGCCCATGATGATCGAGCAGTTGGCCGACGACGAGGGCCACAACCACATCCTGGCCCACCGCCAGCAGTTCATCGAGAACTGCCGCAAGCAGCGCGAGATGCTGGACGCCTTCAACCCGGACTTCATCCTCGTCTGGGGCGACGACCAGTACGAGAACTTCAAGGAGGACATCGTCCCGTCCTTCTGCGTCCTCGCCTACGACGACATGGACATTCAGCCCTACAAGCCGCTGCACGATCGCCTCGACACCAACCGAGCCGTTTCGACCGTCGGCCGCCAGCCCGGCGAGGCAGCGCCGCCGAACTCCTGGAACGAGCCCGAGGACTACACGGTCCACATCACCGGCAAGCGTGAGGCCGGCAAGTTCCTGGCCCGCGGCCTGATCGAAGAGAAGATCGACGTTGCCTACGCGTACGAGCCGCTGCACTACGGCAGCCTGGCCCACGCCTTCCTCAACTCAGTCCTCTACCTGGACTGGGACCGCAAGGGCTTCGACTACCCGGTTCTGCCGATGCAGGTGAACTGCTACGGCAGCCGCGTCATCGTCAACCGCGGCGGCGCCTACCCGGTCGGCAAGATCCACCTGCCGGAAGGCGAAGTGGACCCGCCCGGCCCGTCGCCGGAGCGCTGCATGGAAGTCGGCGCCGCCGTCGCGCGTGTGTTCGAGCGCAGCCCCTGGCGCGTCGCGCTCATCGCGTCGTCCAGCTGGTCGCACGCCTTCCTCTCGGTCAACAACTACTTCATGTGGCCGAACGTCGACTCGGACATGCAGATGTACGACGCCATGGTGCGTGGTGACTGGGACTACCTGCGCGCCATCCCCAACGAGGACGTCGAGATCCGCGGCCTGCAGGAAGTGCGCAACTGGTGGTGCCTCTTCGGCGCCATGGAAGCGCTGGGCCACAAGAGCCCCGACTGGAACGACTTCGCAGCCAGCTACCTGCAGAACTCGAGCAAGGCCTTCGCGGTCTGGAACCCTTAAGGGATTAGCAACGCGAGAACCAGAGGCCGGGAGGATGAACCTCCCGGCCTCTTCTTGTGATGGGTTGTTATACCACTGTTACGGATTCGCGAGACCAGTAGCGAAACAGATTTGCAGGAAATTCACCTCAGCCGAGCTACCTTGAGGCCATCAAACCTGATGGTCCAATCCGCAAGGAGCGGGGGAACCACGTTCCGGGGTGAATCCTCAACCTGAGGAAGAACAGTCTGTCAGTTCTAACCCGTCAGCTAACCCCGCAGACCACTGACAGAGACGCGCAGCCTGACTCGATTCAGGTCCAGCGCGGAACTCTGGAGGTGAGTATGGGTCTTTTTTCGAAGCGCGATCGTGACACCAGGCAGCAGCAGGTGACAGAGGTAGCTCAAGAGCCGATCGACTGTCCGCACACGATTCTGCTACCCCGGTGGGACAGGATCGAGGACATGGGCGACGAGGACAAAGCAATCGAGTTCGTCTGCGAGAGCTGCGGCGCCCACTTCACCGCCGAAGTCGCAAAAGGCCTGCGCACAGCCGGCATCTCCTGATCGCCGGCCCCCTTTCCTGGAAACGGCCCCCCGAACCCGCTCGGGGGGCTGTTTCTATTCCTGCAATCCCCTGGCGCTCGCGCTCGTGAACGGCGAAGATCGTCCCGAACCGAGCCGCGTAGCCAGAAAGGCGCCCCATGGAATCGCAAGTCTTCGAAGGCAAGGCCCTCTCCTACGTCCTCATGAAACCCCAGGGATTCCAGCCTGGCGCCGGCTGGCCGCTCGTCGTCCTGGCGCATGGCCGCGGCGCCAGCATGTACGACCTGCCCGGCCTCACCGGCGTCATCGACGAGACGGGCTACGTCTACGCCTTCCCCAACGCACCGTACCGCCTGCCCATCGGCCCCGGCATGATGGGCTATAGCTGGGCCGTGCAGCAGGGCGTCGAACCGCCGGCGCCGGACATGCCCGACGTGCCGGAGTTGATGGAGACCTTCATGACGGAGGTCATCGCCGAGACCGGCGCCGAGCCGGGCAACATCGTGCTCGGCGGCTTCTCGCAGGGCGGCGGCCTCACCCTGCGCTACGGCCTGCCGCGGCCCGACCTCTTCGCCGGCCTCATCGTCATGAGCGGCGCCTTCCGCGACCCCGAGGAGGTCGAGAAGACGTTACCGCAGCAGCGCAGCCAGCCCATCTTCATCTCCCACGGCCTTCACGACCCCATGATCGACGTCGAACGCGGCCACGCGACGCGCGACTTCCTGGTGCAGGCCGGCTACACGCCCGAGTACCACGAGTACGAGATGGGCCACGAGATCACGCTGAACGTCGTGCGTGACCTGGTGCCGTGGCTGCACGCCACGCTGCCGCCAAAGGATTAGCATCCCGCGCGGAGCCACGCGAAGGTGCGGAGCGCAGCTGGCGCGCTCGCTGGAACCACCCGATGAGCCGCAAGCCCGATGATCTGCTACATAGGCCACTTGCGGTCAAAGAAGAAGGGGCCGGTTACCCGACCCCCTTTTCTTGCGTTCCTACTCGCCTTCTACCGGTTGCGACGGCTCAGGAACCAGCCCGAGCTGAGCAGGATCACACCCGCGGCCGTGGCCCCTGCAGCCAGCAGCCAGATCAACAGGCCGCTCTGCGAGTGGGCGTAGGACGATGGGCCATAACCTGAGTTCGGGAGTGTCCTCACCGCCTCCACCTCGGAGGTGAAGCTGGGCTCCGGCGTCGGCGATGCTGCGACCGTCGATGTCGGCGTCGGCGTGACCTGGACGCCCGCCACTTGCGACGTCGGCGTCACGGTGGGTAGCTCCTGCGTCGTCACGCCCGGCGTCGGGGTATTGGTCGGCGTCGGCACCGTATTGTTCGTCACGCAGTTGACCATCGTTACCGTGTCGCTATCGCTGTCGGCCGGGGCTCCCGTGACATCGGACGCATTTGCAGTGTTCGTGTAAGGACCGCAGTTCGTTATCGGACTGCCGCTCGGCGCTTGGACGCTGACAAGAATCTCATACGTCCCATCGTCCGTCTGGTCCAGCGAACAGGTCACGGTCTGGCCGTTGACGCCGCAGCCAATCTGAGGGCTGTTGTCGGTAACGCCCACGATGTCGAAGGCGCCCGGCACGACGTCTGACACGTTGCCCGAGAAGGGCCCGTTGGACACCGTGACCGTGATGATCCATTGGAAGTTCTCGTTCGGCGTCAGGAAGTTCGCCGCCGCCGAGTGCGACTTCGCGATGGAGATGGTGGGATCCGGCGGCGGGGTGAACGTATTGTGGAAGGTACAGGTGATCGCCTCGCTGTTACCAGTGGTAAACGTGACACCGTCCCCCGACATGCCGTACGAGACTCCGCTGCAGTCGACGCTGGCGAACGCCCAGTTCGGCGACGGCAGCGTGTCTTCCGTCACTATGTAAGTGGTATTGGGATAAAGGTCGATGACTTGAGACGAATTGCCGCAGCTGACATCGAGACCGCCACTGCCGAGAGCACCTTGACCGTCAACTGTGAAGCCAAAACTGGCGCCGGCGTTTTCGAACGGCGCAGGAGCGCACGCCTTGGCGACGAGCAGAGTTGGATTGCTCGGCGGCGTATAGGTGTTATGGAACGTGCAGGTTATTGCGCCGCTGGCGGGCGCCGTGAAGGTCACGCCATTCGTGGGCGTGCCAATTAGCGTGACGCCATCACAGCCAGCACCGGCGAAGCTCCAATCGGTCGGCAACGGTGTATCCTCCGTGACCGTGTACTCGGTGCCGCCATCCAGATTGATGAGTGTCGAGGACTTCCCACAGTCGACGTTGTACCTGCCGTCACCAGATGCGCTCCCTGTGCCATCCACCGTGATGCCAAAGCTTACGGAGGCGGTATCGTAGCCAGGCGGAGCGCAGACCTTCGTTAACAGGAGTGTCGGCTGTGGAGGCGTATACGTGTTGTGGAAGGTACACGTGACTGCACCGCTATCAGGTGCTGTAAAAGTCACGCCTGTAAGCGTACCTGTCGCCGACACGCCAGTGCAGTTAGCGCTGCCGAAGCTCCAATCGGATGTTGGAGTCGAAGGCAACGTGTCCTCGGTGACGGCATAGTCTGTGCCGCTATCGAGACTGATGAGCGTAGAGGACTTCCCGCAGTCGACGTTGTAACCGCCGTCACCGGTTGCGCTCCCTGTGCCATCCACCGTGAACCCAAAGGTAGATGCTGCGTTCTCATATGGGTTGGGGTCGCAGACCTTCGAGATCACAAGCGTCGGGCTCGGCGGCGAATAGGTGTTGTGGAAGGTACAGGTAATCGCACCGCTGTCAGGAGTCGTGAAGGCAACGCCATCAGTCGGCGTGCTGGTTAGCGTCACGCCGGTGCAGTCGGCGCTCGCGAAGCTCCAGTCGGAACTTGGCGTCGACGGTAACGTGGTTTCAGTCACCGTATAGGGCGTACTCGGATCGAGGTCAATGCTTGAGGAGGAGTGATTGCAGCTCACGGTCGGATCGCTGTTGTCACCCGCTGCCGGGTCCGAGCCATTTCCGTTCACGTCGAATCCGAAGTCAGCCGTTGCGTGCGCATAACCACTGGGAGCACATTGCTTGGCAATGACCAGCGTGACACCGGCATTGTTGACCTTAAAGTTGTCCGTCTTGCAGTTGTCTGCGGCGAAGTCGGAGGTGCTGCAGATCCAGACCTTGTACTCGCCGCCGTTGTTCGGCGTTGGCAGATACCCCGGGGTTGCGCCGTGCGAAACGACAGACCAGATCTGGTAGCACTGGGCGAACGCTCCACCGGTGACGTGAATAGGCGTGTTGCTGCCTGACGTACCAAGTACCACGGCGCCACTCGGATCGGTGACTCTGATGTAGTAGTCACCATCCGGAATAACCGAACCGCTACCATGGGCAGGACCGCCCTCGACGTACACGTCCTGCCTCGTATCGTAGATGTTGCCGTTGACCACCTGACATGAGGAGTCCGTGGTGTGGATGGCGCCGGTTAAAGCGGCATACGAAGTCGCAGTCGGCAGAATAGCCGCGCCCCCCACAATTACGAACGCCGTTACAAAGATAAAGCCAGCAAGACTCAGCAAACGAGGCCCTCGCCTCCCCTTCCTCGCAGCGCGAGTACCGAGAGGAGACGAGCCATCTCGTCTTCTAGCGCCCGACGATGAATCATTTGGGAACACGTTGGACATACTGGCCTCCCTGCCGGTCGAATCGCTGGCTTCTGGTTTGCCGGGTTGCCATGCTGCCACGCTACGCCCCGACCCTGAAGCCAGTTTCCAATGATTACATAACTCCGCTCTGCGTTCTGTGAAACGGAACACTCTTCTCAGACAAGAACGCTGAACCGGACAGCACATATCGGCCGTGGTGGGGCCACGGCCTGATTGAATCTCTCAATGTCTGATCGCGGGAGCGACTACTCCAGGGGGCGTCCCTCGTAGTCCACCAGCACGACGGGCAGCTCCAGCTCGCGCAGGCCGGGCTCGATGACGGCGCGGTCGCCGACGACGACGATGGTCAGCGCCTGCGGATCGACGTGCTCCAGGGCGACGCGATGGACGTCGGGCAGCGTCACGTTCTGCAGGCGCGCGACGTGGTCGTCGAAGTAGTCGTCGGGCAGACCGAAATGAACGAGGTCGAGCAAGCGGCGCAGCACCTGGCTCGGCGTCTCGAAGCTGGGCGGGAAGCCGCGCACCAGGCTCATCTGCGCCTTCTCGAACTCCTCCTCGCCGATGGGGCGGTTGGCGTGCAGGTCGCTGAACTCTTTCAGCGTCTCGGCCAGCGCCTCTTTGGTGACGGCGGTCTGCACCGCGCCGCCAGCCGAGTAGCCGGAGCCGCTGCGCCGCCAGTCAAAGCGCGAGCGATAGCCGTATGTGTAGCCTTTGTCCTCGCGCAGGTTCATGTTGAGACGCGCCGTGAACTGGCCGCCGAACGCCATATTCATCACGACCAGCGGCGCGTAGTCCGGGTGCACACGCGGCACAGTGACCTGGCTGGCCGATATCACGGATTGCGCCGCGCCTGGCTTGTCGACGAGGTAGATCGTGCTCGGCTGACGCGACGCGTTGGCGTCAACGGCTGCAGGGGCCGCGCTCGCGAACGGCTGCGAGCCGAAGGCGGCCTCGAGCTGCTTCGCGACCTCATCCGTATCGACGTCGCCGACGACCAGGAACGTGGGGCGGCTGCCGACGTAGAGGCGCTGGTGCTGCGCCACGAGCTCGTCACGCGTGAACGCGGCCACCGAGTCCTCGCGACCGCTGATCGGGTGGCCGTGCGGCGCGTCGCGGCCGTAGAGCAGGCCGTTTTCTACCCGGTCGGCGATGGCGTTGGCGTCGTCTCGCAACCGCTGCAGGTCGGTGAGACGCTCGCGGCGGACGCGTTCGACCTCTGCGTCGGGAAACACGGGATTGAGCATGACGTCGGTCAGCAGCTCGAGGGCCTTGGGCCAATGGCGCACCAGCGCCTCCGTCGAGACGACGACGTTCTCGCGGTCGACGCCGACGGACGGGCGCGCGGCAATGAAGTCGCCCTCCTCGGCGATGTCGATGCTGGAGCGCGACTTCGTGCCCTCGGTCATGAGGCGGCTCGTGAAGGAGCCGAGACCAGGCTGCCCAGCCGGGTCGAGTACGGCGCCGCCCGGCAGGTAGACGCCTGCGGCAATGAGCGGCACCTCGTGCTTCTCGACGATCAGCAGGTCGAGGCCGCCGGCGATGGTCAGGCGCTGCGGCACCGGCGGCCGGAACTCGCGGGCGCGCCCCGGGCCCGGCTGATGCGTGCGATCGACTTCGGTCTGCGACGCCGCGACCTCCTCGACCGGCGAGACGACGAGGCGCACGCGTTGCGGCGTGAAGTACTGGCGCGCCGCCCGCTGCACGTCGGCAGGCTTCACCGCCAGGTAGCGGTCGAGATCTCGGCTGAGGCCGCCCGGGTCGCCGGTGAAGACGTTGAAGTAATTCAGCAGGTCGGCGCGGCCGCCGAAGCCGCCAACGCTCTCCAGCTGACGGACGTAATGCGCCTCGATGCGGTTGACGGCGCGTTGGACCTCTTCTTCGGTCGGCGGCTCGGCCTGAATCTTTGCCACCTCATCGAACATGGCCTGCTCGACCGCCTCGACGCTGCCGCCGGGCACGATGGTCGCGTCCATGCGCAGCTCTCCCGCGATCTCCATCGCAGCGAAGTAGGCGTTGACGTCGCGCGCGATCTGCTTCTCGTAGACCAGCGAGCGGTGCAGACGGGAGCTGCGCCCTTCGGCCAGGATCGAGACGAGGACGTCCAGGGGCGCCTCGTCCGGGTCGAAACGCGGCGGCGCCGTCCAGGCGAAGAAGAGGCGTTGCAGCTGCACGTGGTCCTCGAGGCTGAGGCGCACCTCGCTGTCGATTTGCGGCAGCCAGCGGTGCAGGCGCGAGACGGGCGGCGCCGGTGGCAGGTCGCCGAAGTACTTCTCGACGAGGCGCTTCGTCTCTTCGACGTCGATGTCGCCGGCAATCGAGAGGCTGGCGTTGTTGGGCGAATAGAAGCGGCGGAAGAAGTCCTTGACGTCCTCCAGCGAGGCCGCGTCCAGGTCTTCCTGCGAGCCGATCGTCTGCCAGTGGTAGGGGTGGTTGGGCGGGAACAGCGCCTTGCGAATCTCCATACCGGACATGCCGTAGGGGCGGTTCTCGTAGCTCTGGCGGCGCTCGTTCTTGACCACGTCGCGCTGCACGTCGAGGCGATGCTGATCGGTGGCGTCGAGCAGGTAGCCCATGCGGTCGGACTCGAGCCACAGGGCCAGCTCCAGGTACTCGGACGGGACGTTCTCGTAGTAGTTGGTGCGGTCGGTGCTGGTGGAGCCGTTGATGTTGGCGCCGACCTCCTGCAGAGGCTGGAAGTACTCGCGGTTGTGGTTCTTGGAGCCCTCGAACATGAGGTGCTCGAAGAGGTGCGCGAAGCCGGTGCGGTTCGGCTCCTCGTTCTGCGAGCCGACGTGGTACCAGACGTTGACGGCGGCAACGGGTATCGAGTGGTCCTCGTGCAGGATGACGTCGAGGCCGTTGCGCAGCGTGTACTTCTCGAAGGCGATATCGATGGTCATGGTCGGCTCCGTTCCTAGTGCGGTGTAACGTTCATTATCCCGCCGCAGCCTGCCACTGACCACCGATGCCTCGAACCCCTTCGTGGGCAAATTCGACTACGTGTAGCGCTTCTATCGAATGCGTCGAAGTGGCACACTGTGGGCTACGCATCCGAATCGCGGGCGCCCGGCTCCTGCTTCGACGACGGTGAGCTGCGCCATGAGTAGTCTGGACAAGGAGCCACGCGTGACGCTTAGCCTGCCCCAGGCCATGGTCGACGAGATGGTCGCCCACGCCATCGCCGATCTGCCCAACGAATGCTGCGGCATCATCGCCGGCGGCGAGGGCGGCGCGGCCCGCCTCTACCGCACCCGTAACGCCGAGGCCAGCCCCTTCCGCTACAACATCGACCCGCAGGACCTGCTCAAGGTGCACCGCGACCTCTGGGACAACGACTGGGACGTCATGGTCATCTACCACTCCCACGTCGCGTCCGAGGCCTACCCCTCGCCGACCGACGTGCGCCTGGCGCAGACGCAGACCGACCCGCCCCTCGAGACGTATCCGGGCGCTTACTACGTGCTCGTCTCCTTGAAAGACCGCAACGCGCCCGTCGTGCGCGCCTACCGCATCACCAACGGCGAGGTCAGCGAAGAGGCGATCGAGACACGTCTGACTAGAGACGTCGACCCTACAGGTTCAGGGAACGCTTCACGCCTTCGTGGACGAGCTCGCCGCCGCGGGTCATGAGGCCCTTGGCCAGCGACGCGTCGGCGGCGAGGGCGGCTTCGGCGCCCTGGTCCGCCAGCGCCATGACATAGGGCGACGTCGCCGCCGCCAGGGCCCTCGTCGAGGTGCGCGGCACGGCGCCGGGCATATTGGCGACGCAGTAGTGTACGACGCCCTCTTCGACGAACACCGGGTCGGAGTGCGTGGTCGGGCGGGATGTCTCGAAGATGCCGCCCTGGTCGATGGCAACGTCGACGATGACGCCGCCGGCGCCGATCAGGTCGAGCATCCGGCGCGTGACCAGCTTCGGCGCGACACGGCCGCCGCGCACGTTGACGCCGCTGATCACGAGGTCGGCACCGTCCAGCGCGGCCTCGATAGCGGCAGGCGTGGAGAGCGACGTCTCGACCAGGCCACGCCAGCGCTGCTCCACGCGGCGCAGCGACTCCAGGCCAATCGACAGCATCTGCACGCGTGCGCCGAGCCCCAGCGCGATCTCGCAGGCGTTGAGGGACACGGTACCGGCGCCGAAGATGACGACGCGTGCGGCGGGCGAGCCCGGCAGGCCGGACAGCTGCTTGCCTCGGCCCGGCCCCGGCTTCATCAGCCAGCGGGCGCCCACCTGCGGCGCCATGCGGCCCGCGATCTGGCTCATGGGCACGAGCAGCGGCAACATGCCGTCTGCCGTCTCCACCGTCTCGTAGGCAATCGAGGTCGTACCGGCGCTCATGAGGGCGCGGGCCACCTCGGGCAGCGCCGCCAGGTGCAGGTAGGTGAACAGCGTCAGGTCGCGGCGCAGCAGGCCGAACTCCTGCGGCTGCGGCTCCTTCACCTTGACCACGAGGTCGGCGCTGCCCCACACCTCGCCGTTGGTTGCGACGACGGTGGCGCCGGCCGCCGCGTAAGCCGCGTCGTCGAAGCCGCTGACGGCGCCCGCGTTGGTCTCGACCAGCACGCGATGGCCGGCGCGAGTCAGGTTGGACGCGCCCTCCGGCGTTAGGCCGACGCGGTACTCCTCGTCTTTCAACTCGCGGACGGTGCCGACGATCACTCGCCGCGCCTCTCGCTGCGTTCGCGCTCGGCCGGACCGCGACCGGCGAGGCCGGACTTGCGCAGGTTCTCGGCCATCTCGGCCAGGCGCTTCATGACGCGGCCGTTGATCGAGTCCGGCGGGTAGCTGCCGTCCGCCTGCTTCTCGCCAGCTGGCACGCCGGTCAGCGCCTCCAGCGCCTCGTCGAGGGTCGAGACCGAGTGGATGGCGAACTTGCCGTCCTGCACCGCCTGCACGACGTCTTCGCGCAGCATGAGGTGCTGGACGTTCGTGGCCGGGATGACGACGCCCTGGTCGCCGGTCAGGCCCTTGATGCGGCAGACGTCGAAGAAGCCTTCGATCTTCTCGTTGACACCGCCGATCGCCTGCACCTCGCCGCGCTGGTCCATCGAGCCGGTGATGGCCAGGTTCTGCTTCACCGGTACGTCGGCGATGCGCGAGAGCAGGGCGCAGGTCTCGGCGCAGGTGGCGCTATCACCCTCGATCAAGCCGTAGCTCTGCTCGAAGGACAGCGTCGCCGCCAGCGCCAGCGGCGCCTCATGCGCGTAGCGGTCCATGAGGAACCCCTGCAGCGTCATCACCGCCTTCGAGTGAATGGGGCCGGAGAGCTTCGCCTCGCGGTTGAGGTCAACGAGCCCTTCACGGCCGACGCCGACCGTCGCGGTGATGCGCGACGGCTGGCCGAATGCCGTGTCGCCCAGATCGACAACGGAGAGGCCGTTGACCTGTCCGACGGACTCGCCCTCCGTATCGACCAGGATGATGCCCTTCTCGACGGACTCGCGGACGTGCGCCTCGATCAGGTTGACACGCTCGATTCGCTCTCGCACGGTCTGCGCGACCTGCTCCGCCGTGACGACGCTTGAGCCCTGCTGCTCTGCCCAGTGCGAGGCCTCGCGGACGATGTCGAGGATGTCGCCAAAGCGAATCGAGAGCTTGTTGTGGTCCGCGGCCAGGCGCATGCCCTCCTCGATCACGCGGACGACGGCGCCCCGGTCCAGCGGCAGCAGCTCTTCGCGCTTCGTGACAGCGGCGATGAGGCCGGCGTAGGCGCGCTCGTGCTCCGCCGTACGGTCGATGTGCATGTCGAAGTCTGCCTTGACCTTGAAAAGCTCCCGGAAGTCGGAATCCAGGCCGTAGAGCGCGCGATACACCGACTCCCGGGCGATGGCGACGATCTTGCCCGTCCATGGGATCGGCTCCGGCCGCACCGTCTTGGTCTCGATGTAGCCCAGGCGCTCGCCCATCTCTTCGATGGTCAGGAGGCCGGTGCTAATCGTGCGCTTGAGCTCGTTCCAGGAGAGCGGGTACTGCAGCAGGTCGTCGAAGTCGAAAACCAGGTAACCGCCGTTGGCTCGGTGCAGAGAGCCGGGCCGGATCATCGTGAAGTCGGTGGTGACGGCGCCGAAGATCGCTTCCTTCTCGATGCGGCCGAAGAGGCGCTGCGGCGTTGGGTTGAGTTCGAAAACGACGGCGGCGCACTCGTTCTGCGAGCAGTCGACCAGCAGGTTGACTTCATATTTGCGCAGCGGATTGACGATGCTGCGCATCGACGGGCCACCCATCTGCATCTGCGCGGCCTGCTCCGGCACCGGCCGGAAGTCGCCGATGTGGTCGATCATCTCGCGCCGCACCTCGATGAGGTATTGCACGACGGCCGGATGCTGCTCGTACTCGCCGAACAGCCGGTCGAGCAGCGAATCGACCACGTTGGTAGCGATGGTGCGCTCCAGCTCGGCCAGGCGCTCGCTGGCCTGCGCCTCCATGCCCTGTTCCTGCTTCAGCGCCGCCCGCAGCTCCTCCATGAGCTGGTCACGCTTGGTGATGATCTGCTCACGTTGCTCCTCGCCCAGCGCCGCGAAGGCCTGATCGTCCATCGGCTTGTCGCCGACCAGGGGCACGAGGAAGAAGCCTGCCGGGTTGCCCTGCAGCAAGAATCCGGCGTCGCGCGCCCGCTCGGCGAGGCGGGCAAATGCAGTCTCGCGGTGATGCTGCACGGAGCCGACGATCTCATCGCGGCGGTTGACGAAGTCGTCGGACTCGAAGGTCTGGGGAATAATGCGCTTGGCCTCGTTGATCATGAGCTCCATGGCGTAGGCGAAGGCGCGGCCTTTACCCGGCGGCAGCTCGATGGCGCGGGGTTCGTGCGGCTCGGCGAAGTTGTTGACGTAGCAGAACTCGTTGGAGGGCGGCTTCGCCTTCGCGAACGTCTCGAGGTACTCGCGGATGGCAGAGGTGCGGCCGGTGCCAGGCTCGCCCGTCACGCAGATGTTGAAACCGCTGGCTTCGATGGCGAGACCGAACTTGATGGCGGCCGCGGCGCGGTCCTGACCGATCAGGCCGCCGTGCGGCTCGACCTCGGCCGTCGTCTCGAAGTCGAAGACCGCCGGGTCGATCTTGGGCCTGAGCTCGGAGATGGGAACTACGGACACGCGCGCCTCGCTATCTAGCTCGTCCTACCACCTTATCGAACGTTCACGTCGCGATCTTCAGCCTCCACCGCCCGGTTCAGCGCCTCGATGAACTGGCCGGGCCGTTCGACGCTGACGAAGAGCCGGTCGCAGGATAGGTGAATCGGCGGCAGAATCGCCTGCGCCCGAATACGGCGCTTCAACCTGATCTCGACGACGCCACTGTAGCTCGCCACCGCCGCGATCATCCCTGCCAGGTTGCTGCGCAGCCCGAGCCCGCCCCACAAGGGCCAGCGGCTCGCCTGCACCGATTCGATGTTCGACAGCTCGATGGCGTTATTGAAGAACCATCCGTACCGCACGACCAGCTGCTCGCCGCCGATCTCGAGGTAACTCCGCGAGCCCGTTGCGCCGCCCAGCAAGACGAGGAGCGGTCGCACCCACCAGCTGCGTCGCAACGCGAAGCGCACGACGCGACCGTCAGCCGAAGCGCTGACGGTCGGAGCGTAGGGTCACGGGCACATCAGCGTGAGCACTCGTCATTGCTATTCCCCTCCGATGACGAGAGAGTCAATCGTAGGCGGATCATAGGTCAAGGACGGTAAAGACTGAAGCCGCCCCACCGACGGGGTGGCTCCAGTAGTCGAGACGAGTGGGCTCAGGAGCCGGCTTTTTCCTGGCTGTAGAGCATGTAGCCGCCCGCCGCGATGAGAATCGCAGCGATAGCGCCGATCCAGAAACCGAGACCGAAGCCGCCGATTGGCACGTCGGAGATGCGCCAGGCCTTGAGTAGCATCAGGACGACAACGGCAGCAGCGCCGCCGCCGTACACCATGCCCCAGGTCACGCCCTCAGGCAGCGCCGGCATCGTCACATTGCCGAACTTGACCGCGACGACGATGCCGGCAAGGACGATCGAAACCAGGATGGCGAGGACCGACCAGATCGAGCCGGGCGCGTCCCAGCCACTCTGACCGATGCTGCCGAAGACGCCCGCGTCATAGTGATACCAATCGAAGAAGGAGCCAATCAGCATGACCAGGCCGCCGATGGAGACGAGCTTCTCGCCCAGACTCAGCTCGTTGAACTTCTCCTGCATGTTCTGCATCTCGAACCTCTCTTTTCGACTCCCTAGATCGAGTGGCTAAGATTTAACACGTGCCGGTCAAGTTGACAATATCTTCGTGAGCTGAAAATGGTAAAAAGCGCAAACTTTTTCGCCAAATAGACCCTTCGCAACCGACGGTACAATGAATCATGCCTCGCTCCTCCTACAGCCGCAGCAAGCCGCCGGCGCAGGCAGCGCTCATCCCCGGCAGCGAGGGCATCGCTGAACCCGGCGCCGGTGCGCCGCTGGCTGCCCGCATGCGGCCGCGCAATCTGGACGAGTACGTCGGCCAGGAGCATATCGTCGGGCCGGGCAAGCTGCTGCGACGCCTGATCGAGGCCGGCCAGCTGCCCTCCATCATCCTGTGGGGCCCGCCCGGCAGCGGCAAGACCACGCTGGCACGCATCGTCGCCGGGCTGAGCGAAGCGCACTTCGTCTCCCTGTCCGCGGTGTCGGCCGGCGTTGCCGACTTGCGCCGCGTTGTCGCCGAAGCGCAGTCGCGGCGGCCGCAGCGCACCGTGCTGTTCATCGATGAGATCCATCGCTTCAACAAGGCGCAGCAGGACGCTGTCTTACCTTATGTCGAGGACGGCACCGTCACGCTGATCGGCGCCACCACCGAGAACCCATCGTTCGAGGTGATCGGACCGTTGCTGTCCCGCTCACGCGTCTTCACGCTGCGGGCGCTGGACGAAGCGCAGATTGAGGCGCTGGTGCGCCGCGCCGCCAGCAACGCCGAGCACGGTCTCGGCTCCGTCGGCGTCGTACTCGAAGACGATGCCGCCGAGGCGCTCGCTGCGTCCGTCGGCGGCGACGCCCGCACCGCACTCAACGCCCTGGAAGCGGCGGCGATGTCGGTGACGCCGGACGCGGATGGGCGCCGCGTGATCACACGCGCCGTCGTGGAAGAAGCGCTACAGCACCGCACCTACCTCTACGACCGCCAGGGCGACGCTCACTACGACACGATTAGCGCCTTCATCAAGAGCCTGCGCGGCTCCGACCCGGACGCCGCCCTCTACTGGCTGGCGCGTATGATCGAAGCGGGCGAAGACCCGCTGTTCATCGTGCGGCGCATGGTCATCCTCGCATCGGAGGACGTGGGCCTGGCCGACCCGCAGGCCATGGTCGTCGCGACGGCCTGCCAGCAGGCCGTGCACTTCGTCGGCATGCCGGAGGGCTTCTACCCGCTGGCCGAAACCGCGATCTACCTGGCGCTGGCGCCAAAGAGCAACAGCGTCGGCGCCAGCTACGGCCGCGCCCTCGCCGACGTAGAGGCGACGCGCAACGACCCGGTCCCCTTGCACCTGCGCAACGCCGTAACAGGCCTCATGCGCCAACTGGGCTACGGCCGCGGCTACCAGTACGCCCATGATTACGAGGGCGGCATCGCGCCGGACCAGACCTACCTGCCGGAGCGGCTCCAGGGCAGGCACTACTACCGCTCCCGCGACGTCGGCTGGGAGAAGAACCGCGGCGCATCGGAGTCAACACAAGACGACGAGGCTCCGGCCTAGCGCTAGCGGCCAATATCGGTACCATGGTTCTTATGTCCGATGCTCTGGTTCCCGCTGATTCCCTGGCCGCCAGGTTCTCGCGGGCGCTCCTGCCTTTGCTCGGCGCCCTCGCCGTACTGGGCGCCATCGTCCTGTTCAGCGTGCTGGCGGACACACGCCACCTCGGCCCGCTCGGCGTCGTCTACGAGTACCACTATGGCGACAAGGCCGGGCACTTCCTGCTCTTCGGCCTGCTGACCTTCATGGTCGACATGACCGCCCTGCGGCTCTTTCCCAACGAAGGCCGGCTCCGTGTCATGCTGCGCAGCACCCTGCTAGTCATGGTGTACATGGCCCTGGACGAGTTCTCGCAAAACTTCTTTCCGTCCCGCGACCCGGACATCCTCGACCTGCTCTCGGGCTACGCAGGCGTCGCCGTCGCGGTGCTGGTGACGCTGCTCGTTACATCACGCCCCAAGCGGCGCCCGTCACGGTGACGCCCCGACCATCACGGCCGAGGGGCTTGCAACCCCTATCGGCTTAGCGCGGCGCGGATTAGAATCTCTCCGTCGTGAAGAGCAAGCCATTTTCCGGCAAGATCGCACTCGTCACCGGCGGTACACGGGGCATCGGCCGCGCCATCGCCCGCAAGCTCGCGGCCGAGGGCGCCGACGTCGTCGTGAATTACTCGCGGCGCGAAGAAGACGCACTGCGGGTAGTCGACGAGCTCAAGGCGTACGAGGTCGATTCCTTCGCGGTCAAAGCGGATCTCTCCAACCTGGAGGAAATCCACGAGCTCTTCGCCCAGATCAAGGAGCGCTGCGGCGGCCTCGACATCCTGATCAACAGCGCCGCGCGCGGCCTGGAGCGGCCCCGCAACGCCATCGCCTCTTTGCCCAACCACCTGCGTCGCACCTTCGAGATCAACGTGATGGGCCCCTGGTTCTGCACCAAAGAGGCAGCGCCTTTGCTGGAGGCGCGGGGCGGCGGCGCCGTCGTCAACCTGACGAGCCTCGGCGCGCAACGCTACATGCCGCACTACGCCGCCGTCGGCGTGACCAAGGGCGCCCTCGATACCCTCACCATGTACCTCGCCGTCGAGCTGGCACCGATGAAGATCCGGGTCAACGGCGTTTGCCCCAGCTGGGTCGACGAGACCGGCGGCGTCATTGCCCTGCCGGACGAGTTCGGCGAGGCCCTGCGCCGCAGCATCCCGGCTGGCCGTCACGTCACCACAGACGACGTCGCGAACCTGGTTGCGTTCCTCTGCAGCCCGGCCGCGGAAATGATCATCGGCCAAACCATCATCCTGGACGGTGGCGTGAGCCTCATGGGAGTGGTCGGGGCGCCAGGCTAGCACCCGTCCATGGCGTCATCCTGGCCGAAACCGCGACACCGCTGGCACGCTGCTGCCTACGACCTCACCGCTCACCTCAACCGCCGCGGCGACGAGCACATGCGTCTGCCGACCGTATCGCGGGCGGCCGGCCGCGTCCTGGAGATCGGCATCGGCACAGGCCTCAACCTCGCGTACTACGACTGGTCGCAGGTCGAGTCGCTGGACGGGACGGAACCGGACGCGTTCATGCTGCACCATGCCGACGCAAAGCTGCGGCGCCTGCCCGAGACCGTACGCGCCAAGGTGCGACTCCAGGAGGCGCCCGCCGAAGCGCTGCCCTTTCCCGACGCCAGCTTCGACTGCGCCGTCTCGATGCTGGTGCTCTGCACTGTGACGGATCCAGATCGCGCCATGGCGGAAATACGCCGCGTGCTGAAACCGGATGGTCGCCTGCTGTTCACGGAGCACGTGCGCTCGGCCGGCCTGCGGGCAAACCTGCAGGACATCGTGAGGCCGGCGTGGAGCTGGCTTGCGGCCGGCTGCCAGATCAACCGTCCCACCGAGGCCACTCTGAGAGATGCGGGCTTCGAGGTCGACATCGAGGAGCGGTTCCGGCTGGGCCCGCTCCTGCCGGCGATCAGGGGAGTCGCCAGGCCTCGGCCTTGACGCGCGGTCGCGAGGCACAGAGAGAGGAGGGCGCCAATGGCGCCCTCCTCTCCGTTAGCGGCCGGCCCTGGCGGTGAGCCAGCGAAGACTCCGGCGAGAGAACTCCCTCACCAGTACGGCGTGATGCCCTAGCAGGAGTCCGTGGTCACAGTCGACGAATCGCTGTAGCCATTGCCGTTCGGACCCGTGGCGTAGACGCGCCAGTAGTAGGTCGTGTCGCAGGTGAGGCTGTTGACGGTCAGGTGGCTGCTCGTCGTGCCGCACCCGTACTCGTGGTAGCTGCCCGTCTTGCTCGTCAGGTCAGAGAGACTCGTGGCCGTGTCGACACAGAAGCTCGTGTTGTTCGTGCCGCGATCCCAATCGAAGTAGACGGAGGTGGAACCCTGAGCTTCGGCCGTGAGGTTCGTCGGCGCCGTGAAGGTCACGCACGGATCGGTCGTCGCCGTGCTGACGTCGCTGTAGACGCCGCCTTGCGCTGTCCAGGCGAAGACGCGCCAGTAGTACGTGGTGCCGCAGTCCAGGCTGTCTACCGTGAGCTGGCTCGCCGTCGTGCCACAACCGTGGTTCTCCCACGTGTCGCTGAGGCTCGTCAGGTCGCTCATGCTCTTGGCCGTCTCAACGCAGAACCAGACGTTGCTGGTGCCGCGACTCCAGTCGAACTCGACGGTGTTCGGCCCCTGCACGTCGGCCGTCAGGTTGTACGGCGCGCCGTAGGTGCAGGCCGGCGTCGTAAAGGTGCCAATCTGGCTATACCCGTTGCCCCCACTGATTCCCGCGGCGTAGATGCGATAGTAGTGCGTCTGGCCGCAGACCAGGTTGTTGGCGGTGAACGTCGTCCCCAACGTGCCGCAGCCGTGGTTACCCCACGACCCGGTCAGGTTGACCAGGTCACTGGAGTTGAACGCCGTGTCGATGCAGAACCAGGAGTTGTTCACACCCCTGGTCCAGCTGAACGTCACGGTGTTCGGACCTTGCACCTGCGCGTTGGGGTTGCTCGGCGGCGTGAAGGGGCACGGCGGCGTGACGAAGTTCACGGTATTGCTGTACCCGCTGCCGGTTGCACCAACTGCCCAGACGCGGGCGTAGTGCAGCGTGCCGCACTGCAGGCTGGAAACCGACAAGCTCGTGCCCGCCGTGCCACAGCCCCAGTTGTGCCAGGAACCGCTGATCGTAGTCAGGTCGATGGGGTTGAAGGCGGTATCGACGCAGAAGAAGGCGTTGTCCGACCCCCGCGTCCAGTTGAATACCGTGTTGGAGCCTGAAGCGGACGCGGTGAAGTTCGTCGGCGGCGTGAAGGACGTGCTACCACCACACGCCGTCGGCAGGAATGCGAGCGTGTCGCTCGCCAGGTACCCGGACCCGTCGAAGGTGGTGACACGTATCTGATACGTGACGTTCCGCTGCAGTTTGAAGATCTGGAGCGAGCTCTTGCTGGCGTTGTAGGGGCCGAAGGGCCACCAGCCGCTCTGGAAGTTGCTCGTGCTTACGTCGAACCATTGAGTACCGAGGCCGGAAGGCGACCAGGCGAAGGATGCCGTGATCGATCCATCTGAAGCACAGCTTTGTTGAACCACGTGCAGGTTCATTGCGGCACCGTTCGGCGCCGCGTCGGTTCGTTCCGTGCCTTGGAACGCCAATCCCGCAACCGCGAGAAACAGCGCTGCCAAGAACAGCGAGGCGTACCGAAATCGCTTTCCTCCCATGTGTCTCTTCCTTTCCAAGGGGTCTGGCCGGCGTATGAGAGCACCGAGCAGGGTTCCACCGCCATGGCCTGCAGAGCGCAACGTCGCCAACTTCTAGCTGACCCGTTCTGCCCTCACAGCCAACTAACACAGGTCACGCCAAGCGTTGCAAGGCAGTCACAGGCGGGAGGGACTCCTCATACTGACGCCGGGAGACGCCTAAAGGTTCCTGCCGAAAGGACGGGAGTCGAGGGGAAAACGGCCTATGTCTCGGTTCGGCCTAGTTGTGAGCCGCGACGACGTTTTCGCCGAGGGCCTCGAGCACCGCTTCACGGGCCGAGACTTTGGCCGTGATGTGGATGACGTCGCCGTGCTGCAGGCGCACGCGGCCACGCGGGATCATCGGCCGGCCACCGCGCACGATGGACGTGATGATCGCGTCATTCGGCAACCCCAGCTCCGACAGCGAGCGCCCGTTGAGAGCGTCCTTGTCGTGCACCGAGACGTCAATCGTCGTGAGGTCGTCCTTGCTGCTGCCGCCGTTGAGGGACATGAGGCGCCGCGAGATCGAGGCCTGGCGGTCGCGTGCACGCAGGTACGCCGAAACGACGTCGATACGGCGCAGCATACCGACCGGGATGCGATTGGCGCCGACGCCCTGCACGACCGGCAACTGGCGCACGGTCTCGGCGCCGGGCTGGGCCAGCGCCTCGGCCACGGCCTGGGCTGGCCGAGCCACGAGGAGGTCCTTCATGGTGGCCGTCTGGCGAATCGGCTGCTCCAACTGCTCCGGCGTCAGACGCCGCAAGTCTCCCAACGTCGCCAGGCCAACCAGCGTGCCGCGATCGTTGACCACCACCGCCGAGTGCGACCGGGTAGCGACGAGGCGATCGAGCACCTGCGACGTAGGGGTCTCCTCGAGGAAGGAGTCGAAGTCGCGCGTCATCGCCTCACGCACCGGCAATGAGGAGAACGGGTCGAAGTGGCTGATCTCCTCATGATGCTCGCCGTCAGGGTTGACGGAGAGGGACGCGATCTGTGAATCGAGAGCGCGGGCAATGTCGCGCACGCTGATCATGCCGATGACGCTCTTCTCGTTGTCACGGGCGACGACCGGTAGGCGTGAAACACCGCCCTCGGTCATGCGACGCAGGGCCACGTGGGCGCTGTCGCCCGGGAACGCGAGCAGCAGCGTTGTCGTCATGGCCTCACCCACCGTCTTGAAGTCCGCCTGCTTCGCCCGCAACGCATCAGTGGCAGAGAAAATGCCCACGAGCTCGTAATTGCGTACGACAGGGAAGCCCCGAATCCCGGTCTGCGTGATGCGCTCCTCTGCGTCCGCAATGGAGTCGCCGGGCGACAGCGCCTGAACCGTCGTGGTCATCGCGTCTGCGACGGAGACGGTCTGGATGAACGGAATGATGTACTCACTGCGATGCGCCGGCGAATCGGAGCGCGTCTCCAGCTGACTCTCGTAAATGCGCACGTTGCCCGCGACCAGGTAGGCGAGCGTCACCGCCAGCATCGCCGGAATGACCATGGAGAACTCGTTCGTCATTTCGGCGACCATGAGGATCACGGCGATCGGGGCCTTGGCGATGCCGCCGAACATCGCCGCCATGCCGACGATGACGAACGGCGCCGGCGTCGCGGGCAGGCCCGGCAGCACGTTGTGTAGCAGCCCCCACATCGCGGCGCCGACCATGCCGCCGATGAAGAGGCCCGGCGCGAAGACACCACCGGCACCGCCCGAGCCGACGGTCAATGCGGTGGTGAAGATCTTGATGAAGACGAGCACGACGATGGTGCTGACTGCCAGCTCCTGCGTGTTGCCGTTGATTGCCAGCTGCAGCCAGCCGTAGCCGGTGGACATGATTTGCGGGAAGAAGTATGCGATGCAGCCGACCACGACGCCGCCGATGGCGGGCCGAACGTGTCGCGGCACGCGGAAGCCATTGAACAGGTCGTGCACGCCGAAGAAGACGCGCACATTGAGGATGCCGATAACTCCGCAGGCAATGCCAAGCGCGCCGAACCAGATCAACTGCTCCGGCTGGCTGAAGCGCAGACCGGTGCCTGAGCCGAAGATCGGGTCCCAGCCGGCGTAGGCGCCGAAAATCGTATAGCCAACCACCGAAGCGATGAAGCCGGGCACCAGCGCCTCGAGCTCGAAGTCACGCACGTAGATCAGCTCGGCGCCGAGGATGGCGCCACCGAGGGGAGCCTTGAATATGGCGCCGATGCCGGCGCCAAGGCCGACTGCGAGGGCGGTGCGGCGATCCTGGGGCGTCAGGTGGAAGACGTCGCTCACCCAGGAGCCGAAGCCGGCCACCATCTGCGCCGACGGACCTTCCGGACCGGTACTGCTACCGGAGCCGATGAGCAGCGCCGCGCCTAGCACCTTGACGATTGGAACCCGCGCCCGGATACGACCGCCCTGCTCGTGGAAGGCGCCGATGGCCGGACCGTCGCCAGCCGCCTCGGGCGCCAGGAAATACACGAAAACGCCGCTGATGAGGCCACCCAGGGCCACGATCAGCGGCAGGAGCCATCGGCGGGCCATGGGAGTGACGACAGCATCGCCTTCGCCGGCCGGTAGCGGCGGTTTCGCGCCGGCGAGCTGCTGGAGGAAGAGCCACGTCGAGCCGTTGATGAGGATTGTGAAGATGATGGCGCCAACGCCGGCGCCGATGCCGATCAACGCACCGAGGAAGACCCACTTGCGGAGGTAGTCGTTGAGGACGTGGCGGTGCAGAAAGCCAAGAGCATCCTGCCGCGCTGCGACACTGGTTGTCATGAATAATTTCTAGTAATCAACGGGGCTTTTCTATCTTAACGTGCGCATCCCCTCCGGCCAAGGACATATGTTTCACGAACAATTGTGCCGTAAACCAGTACCCGTGCTATCGCCGAGGGCCTTGCGTCCAATAAACGAAGGTAGCTCGCACCATCATCCTCGCGCCGCCGGCGCATAGACGCAAATCGTGTACAGCATCTCTCTGGACGAGTTCAAAGCGAGGCCGGCTCCACAAATGTGCGGAGAGGGATATATGTCGCGGCTGGAGACCCTCTTGCACAAGCCGTAGTTCGACAGGCTCACCACGAAAGGAATCGAAATCCCGTTCGTCTTGCCCGAAGGACTCCGGACTCCTGCGGAGAGCCGAACGAAGGATCGTCGTCCGATCTTCTTAGCAGCCCGCTAGCGTGTGATGGCGCCCTCGGAGGAAGACGAGACCAGCTTGGCGTACTTGGCGAAGACGCCGGTCTTGTAGTTCGGTTCCGGCGGCGCCCACGCGGCCAGGCGGCGCTGCATCTCGTCCTCACTGATGCCGACGTCGAGGCGGCGGTTCTCCACGTCGAAGGTGATGATGTCGCCCTCGCGCACGGCCGCAATCGGACCGCCGACTGCGGCTTCCGGCGCCACGTGACCGACCATCAGGCCGTGCGTGCCGCCGGAGAAGCGGCCGTCTGTGAGCAGCGCCACGCTCTCGCCCAGCCCCTGGCCGACGATGGCCGCCGTCACGCCGAGCATCTCCCGCATACCGGGACCGCCCTTCGGCCCCTCATAACGGATGACGACGACGTCGTTCTCCTTGATCTGCCGCGCCTGCACCGCCTCGAAGGCGTCTTCTTCGCGGTCGAAAACGCGGGCCGGACCGCGATGCAGCATGCGCTCGTGGCCGGCGACTTTAATGACGCAGCCTTCCGGCGCCAGGTTGCCTTTGAGTATCACCAGGCCGCCCGTGGGCTTGAGCGGCCTGTCCGCCGGCATGATCACCTTCTGGCCGGGCGTCTCCACCGCCGATTGCGCTTCCTCACCGATCGTCTTGCCGGTCACAGTCAGCGGCTCGGGGTGCAAAACACCCGCTTCGAGCATGCGCTTGGCCATGAGGCGGACACCGCCGGCGGCATAGAGGTCCGTCGCGACGTAGCGGCCGCCCGGCTTCATGTCGGCCAGCATCGGCGTGCTGCTACTGATGCGGTCGAAGTCATCGATCGTCAGGTCCACCTCGGCTTCGCGCGCGATGGCGAGGAAGTGCAGCACGCCGTTCGTGGAGCCGCCGCTGGCCGCGATCGAGGCGATGGCGTTCTCCAGCGAGGCACGCGTGATGACGTCGCGGGGGCGGATGTTCTGACGCAGCACCTCCATTACCTGACGGCCGGTCTCGTAGGCAATGTCGTCCTTGTGCGAGTCCATGGCTGGGATCGAGGCGCTGCCCATGACCGACATGCCCAGCACTTCCATCGACATGGCCATCGTGTTGGCGGTGTACTGGCCGCCGCAAGCGCCGGGGCCGGGACAGGCGACGCCCTCCAGCTCGCGCAGCTGCTCGATCGTCATCTTGCCGGCGGAGTAGGCGCCCACCGCCTCGAAGACGTCCACGATCGTCACGTCGCGGCCCTCGAAGCTGCCAGGGGCGATGGAGCCGCCGTAGAGCATGACGGAGGGCAGGTTGAGGCGCGCAAGCGCCATCAGGCAGCCCGGGTTCGTCTTGTCGCAGGCCGAGATCGCGACGATGCCGTCGAGGGAGTGGCCGCGCGCCACGAGCTCTATGGAGTCGGCGATGATCTCGCGGCTGACCAGCGAGGCCTTCATGCCCTCGGTACCCATGGTGATGCCGTCAGAGATGACGGGCATGTTGAACTCGAGGGGCGTGCCGCCGGCAGCGCGCACGCCTTCCTTGACGCGCTCGGCCAGGCGGCGCAGGTGGAAGTTGCAGGGCCCGATCTCGATCCAGGTGTTGGCGATGCCGATCAACGGCTTCGAAAGGTCTTCCTCGGTGAGGCCGGTGGCGTACAGCATGGCACGCGCAGGCGCGCGGCCGGCGCCGTCGAGCATGACGCGGCTGTGAGCACGGGTATCGGTATCGGTCGTAGTCATAACTCTGCTCCTTCTGCTGGCAGCATCGTATGGCAGGGCACCCAGGTTGGGAAAGGGATGGCCTCGCGGCTCAAAGCTCGCCGGCGAGCTGCAGCAGCCGGACGCGCAGCAGCGCCGCCACCGACATCGCATCGCCGATGCGGCCGTCGAGGGCCATGGCGACGGCTTCGTCCAGCGGCAAGCGCCGCACCTGCAGCTGCTCCGTCTCCTCCGGCTCCGGCTCGCCGAAGCTGAGGCCCGTCGCCAGATAGATGTGCGCGTGTTCGTCCGAGACGGAGTTCGAGAGGTCCATCTCCATGAGCAGCCTCCACTCTCGCGCCTCGATGCCGGTCTCTTCCTTGAGCTCGCGCTGCGCACCAACCAGCGGCTCGACCGCCGGATCGCCGCCGCCTTCCGGAATCTCCCAGGAGTAGCGTTCCAGAGGAAAGCGATACTGCCCAACGAGCCAGGTGTAGCCCTCGTCATCCAGGGCGACGATGCCGAGCGCGAGGTTGCGGTAGTGCACCGTGCCGTAGATACCGGGCCGCCCCGCCGGGTTGATCACCTTATGCTCGGTCACGTCGATCCACGGCGTCGAGAACTTGAGCTCCGATGAGAGCGTCTGCCAGGGGTTCGATTCAACCATGTGAGCGACGGGTAAGAACGAGAGCAGGAATTCTCATGACATCCGCAGCATACCCGAGGGCGGCCCTCTAGCCAGTGAGGGGTACAATGAGGGGCGCTATGTTCCCGCTCATCATCGCCCACCGCACCTGTCCCAAGGACGCACCTGAGAACAGCCTGGAAGGCATCGAGCGATCCGCCGCCCTCGGCGCCGACGGCGTCGAGATCGATCTGCGCCTCAGCCTGGACCAGCGCCCTTTCCTCATGCACGACTGGACCATGAGCCGCACGACGGGCTGGCCGCTGCCCATGGAGATGACGCCGGGCAAGATCGTGCGGCGCCAGGAGCTGGCCGGCGGTGGCCGCGTGCCGTCGCTGAACGAGGCGCTGGACGCACTGCCGCCCGAGATGCTGCTTGCGGTCGACGTCAAGACGCCGTGGGCGATCCGCTCCCTGATACGCGCAATCAAGCGACGGGGCATGGAGCGGCGAGTCCTCGTCTGGTGCACGAGCGCCCGCGCCGTTCGTTACGCCGTTCGCCAAGCGCCGATGGTCGAGGTCGCCTACCTCAAGGACGTCATCGATCCAGCCGGCAAGCTGGCGTTTCTCGCCCAGGCCGCGCAGCTGGGTGCCCGTGCCGTATCGGCTCACTGGCACGCAATCGATGAGGAGTTCGTGGCTGCGGCCCATCACCTCAGCCTGCGCGTCTACTCCTACCACCAGGAGTTCGCCCTGGACGAGCGACGCCTCACCTCCGGCCTCGATGGCGTGATCACCGACTACCCCGACCGCGTACGCGAGGCCATCGCCACGCCGTAACGACCCCAGAATTTCCGATTTGTGATCGATTGCACATTGACAATCGCCGTTTGCCTCCCTATTCTTGACAAACTTGATCGTCTTTATCGACTAGTGGAGCGATCGCATGGCCGGAAGCACCAAGACCTACGATCAGGCGACGATCCAGCGCTTCAACGCCGCGATGGAGGGCAAAGAAGCGCAGGACATCCTGCGCTGGGCCGCGAGCGAATTCCAGCCCGGCCTGACGATGGCCTGCAGCTTCGGCGGACCGTCCGGCATGGTGTTGCTCGACATGGTCATGAAGCTCGACCCGACCGTCGAAGTCTTCTACCTCGACACCGACTTCCTGTTCCCCGAGACCTACCGCCTGCGGGACGTCTGTGAGCAGCGCTACGGCTTCAAGCCCGTCGGCTACAAGTCGCTGCTGACGCCGGCTGAGCAGGCCGAGAAGCACGGCGATGCCCTCTGGTCGCGCGACCCGGACGCCTGCTGCGAGATCCGCAAGGTCGAGCCCAACCACCGCGCCCTGGACGACAAGACGGCCTGGATCGCCGGCATGCGCCGCGACCAGTCCTCGACGCGGCGGGAAATCGGCGTCGTCGAATGGGATTCGAAATTCAACCTCGTGAAGATCAACCCGCTGGCTGCGTGGAGCGAGCGGCAGGTATGGAGCTACATCGTCAGCAACGACGTGCCCTACAACGAGCTGCACGACCGCAACTACCCCAGCATCGGCTGCACCTACTGCACCCGCCCCGTCCAGGCCGGCGAGGACCCGCGCTCCGGCCGCTGGTCCGGCTTCGACAAGACGGAATGCGGCATCCAGGAAGGCACGGTGGAGGTTCTGCACGCCGAGAGCGAGCAAGACGCCTAAACGCCCTCGCGCAGCCCACGAATCACACAAACATCAGGAGGCAACTTGTGACGGAACGCGGTTTCACGATCTGGTTCACCGGCCTGTCCGGCGCCGGCAAGTCGACGCTGGCCCAGGCCCTGGAGCCGGCCCTGAAAGAGCGCGGTCACCGCGTCGAGATCCTGGACGGCGACGTGGTGCGCACCAACCTGAGCAAGGGCCTCGGCTTCAGCAAGGAAGACCGCGACACCAACATCCTGCGCATCGGCTTCGTCGCCCATTTGCTCAGCCGCAACGGCGTTGCCGTGATCACTGCCGCGATCTCGCCCTACCGCGGGATCCGCGACCAGAACCGCACCCTGATTGGCGACTTCATCGAGGTCTACGCCAAATGCAGCATCGATGAGCTCACCCGGCGCGACGTCAAGGGCCTCTACGAGAAGGCCCTGCGCGGCGAGATCCAGAACTTCACCGGCATCTCGGACCCGTACGAGGAGCCGCTCAGCCCGGACGTCATCGTCGATACGGAGCTCGAGACGGTTGAGGAAAGCCTCGAGAAGATCCTCAACCTGCTCGAGAACCGCGGTTACCTGCAGCCCGCCGCAGCACGTGCCTAGCCACACGCCCCTATCCAACTGACGAGGAGTACGAACCCATGAGCGACGGACTGATTGCGCCCCATGGCGGCACGCTAGTGAACCGCCTGGCCGAAGGCGCCGAGGTGCAGCAGTTGGCGGACAAGGCGAAGGGCCTGCCTCGCCTGCCGCTCTCGACCCGATCGCTCTCCGACCTCGAAATGCTCGCGGTGGGCGCGTTCAGCCCGCTGCCCGGCTTCCTCACGAGCACCGACTATCGCACCGTCGTCAAAGACATGCACCTCATGAGAGGCGAGCCCTGGTCACTGCCGATCACGGTCACGGCCACGCGTGATTTCGCGCGCGGTATCGAAGGCAACGAGATCGCCCTCGCCGACGAGACGGGCAACCCGATCGCGGTCATGCAAGTCGAGGAAACGTACGTTTACGACAAGCAGGAGGAAGCTCGCCTCGTCTATCGCACGGACGAGGAGCAGCACCCCGGCGTCGCAGCAGTCTACGGGCAGGACGAGATCGCTCTGGGCGGCCCCGTTCGCGTCTTCCAGCGCCAACAGCACACGCAGTTCCTGGAGCACCGCCGCGACCCCAAGGAGACGCGCGCCGCCTTCGAGGAGCGGGGTTGGAAGACAATAGTCGGCTTCCAGACGCGCAACCCGGTGCATCGGGCCCACGAGTACATCCAGAAGACGGCCCTGGAGATGGTCGACGGCCTACTGCTGCACCCGCTGGTCGGCGCTACCAAGAACGACGACATCCCCGCCGACGTGCGCATGGCCTGCTACGAGACGCTGATCGATGGCTACTACCCCGCGGACCGCGTGCTGCTCTCCGTGTTCCCGGCAGCGATGCGCTACGCCGGCCCGCGCGAGGCGATCTTCCACGCCATCGTGCGCAAGAACTACGGCTGCTCCCACTTCATCGTGGGCCGCGACCACGCCGGCGTCGGCAGCTACTACGGCACGTACGACGCACAGCACATCTTCCGCGAGTTCCAACCCGGCGAGCTCGGCATCACGCCCCTGTTCTTCGAGAACAGCTTCTTCTGCCGCGCCTGCGGCTCGATGGGCACGGCGAAGACCTGCCCGCACGACAACGAGCAGCACGTCAGCCTCTCCGGCACTCGTGTACGCGAGATGCTGGCGGCCGGCGAGGTGCCGCCCGTCGAGTTCAGCCGTCCCGAGGTGGCGCAGATTCTGATCGACGCCGCTCGCGCCGGGGTCTAACTGCTGACCCGCATCACTCCCGATTCGCGCTGCTGTGATTGCCGCGCCCGCGGCTAACGCTCGAAATACACAGTAAAATTTACAGTGCAGGCCTTGTTTACGGCCGGCCGAATGCTATTATTGTTGATGAACTTACTTAACTTTGACAGGCGGCGACGATGAAGGTTTCCATGAAGGGCGATTACGGCGTGCGAGCGCTGGTTGAGCTGGCTCACCACTACGGTGAGGGGCCGATCCAGAGCTCGACCATCGCCAGCCGTCAGTCGATCCCGGAGCCGTATCTCGACCAGCTGCTGACCGCGCTGCGCCGCGCCGGTTTCATCCGCAGCGTGCGCGGCCCGCAGGGCGGTCACGCGTTGATCCGCGACCCGAAGGATCTGCGCCTCAGCGAGGCGATCAGTGCCCTCGAAGGCTCACTGGCGCCGATCGCCTGCCTGGACGACCCCAACGGCTGTCGTGGTACGGCCTCCTGTACGCTGCGGCCGGTCTGGTGCGAAATCGAAGCCGCGACCGTCCGCATCCTCGAAAGCATCTCAATCGCCGATCTGGCAGAGCGGGAGCGCACCGCCAGCGTCGAGCGATACGCCATCTAGGGATACGTTATGCAGGCAGAGAAAGCACGCGGCGTCGCCGCCAGCGCCCTCGACCTCATCGGCAACACGCCGATGGTGCAGCTCAACCGCATCCAGCCGGAGGGGCGCGCCGACATATGGGCCAAACTCGAGTCGATGAACCCGGGTGGCAGCGTCAAGGACCGCATCGCCCTCGCGATGGTCGAGGACGCCGAAGAGAAGGGGCTACTGAAGCCCGGCGCCACCATCGTGGAGCCCACCAGCGGCAATACGGGCATCGGCCTGGCGCTCGTCGCCGCAGTGAAGGGCTACAACCTGATCCTGACGATGCCGGACGACATGAGCGCGGAGCGGCGCAAGCTGCTGCAGCGCTACGGCGCCCAGCTGGTGCTGACACCGGCCATCGAGGGCATGACGGGCGCCGTGTTCGCCGCGGAGGAGATGGTGGCGAAGAACCGCGACTACTTCATGCCTCAGCAGTTCAACAACCCCGCCAACCCGGAGGCGCACCGCCGCACGACGGCGCTGGAGATCCTGCGCGACACGCAAGGGCGCGTCGACGCGTTCGTAGCCGGCGTCGGCACCGGCGGCACGATTACCGGCGTCGGCGAGGTGCTGAAGCAGAAGGTGCCGGCGCTGCAGGTCGTCGCCGTGGAACCGGCGAAGTCGCCCGTATTGGGCGGCGGCAAGGCGGGTCTGCACGCGATCCAGGGCATCGGCGCCAGCTTCGTGCCGAGCGTCCTCAACCGTGAGATCTACGACCAGCTCATCGCCATCAAGGACGACGAGGCGATGGACATGTCGCGACAGCTGGCGCGCACCGAGGGGCTGCTGGTCGGCATTTCGGCCGGCGCGAACGTCGTTGCGGCGCTCCGTGTGGCCAAGACGCTCGGCCCCGGCAAGCGGGTCGTGACCCTGCTTCCCGATACCGGGGAGAGGTATCTGAGCGTAAACTTTTAATACAGCGAGTGTTTGTGCGAGCATGGTGGAACCGTTGCGGGAGGGTAGCAATCCAATGGTAAACGTCTATATTCCGACGCCGTTCCGGAGCTTCGTCGGCAACCGGCCGAACGTCGAAGCCGCCGGCCGCGACGTCGCCGAGCTTCTGGCCAACCTGGACGAGCAGTTCCCGGGCTTCCGCAACCTGTGTTCTGACCAGGCAGGCGCCATCCCCACCCACATCAACATCTACGTGAACAACAAGGAGATCAGCACCCTGGACGGTCCCGCCACCAGGCTCGCCGACGGCGATCAGGTCGCCGTCATCCCGGCCCTGGCCGGCGGCGCGCCCGATGCCGATGACGATCCGTCTCGCTTCGCCCTCACGCCCGAGCGCGTCACCCGCTACTCGCGACACATCATCATGCCCCAGGTCGGCAGCGTCGGTCAGCGCAAGATCTTCGAATCGAAGGTGCTAATCGTGGGTGCCGGCGGCCTCGGCTCGCCCATCGCGCTGTACCTGGCGTTGGCGGGCGTCGGCACCATCGGCATCGTCGACTTCGACGTTGTCGACCTGTCGAACCTGCAGCGTCAGATATTGCACCAGAACGACGACGTCGGGAAGCCGAAGGTCGTCTCGGCGCAGGAGACGCTGAACGCCTACAACCCGGACGTGAAAGTCGTCGCGCACGAGTATCCGCTGCACTCGGAGAACGCGCTGGACGTCATCGGCCAGTACGACATCATCGTCAACGGCGCCGACAACTTCGCTGCGCGCTACCTGGTGAACGACGCCTGCGTCTTCCTCAAGAAGCCGCTGGTCGACGGCTCGATCCTGCTGTTCGACGGCCAGGCAACGGTGTACCTGCCCGGCAAAGGCTGCTACCGCTGCCTGTACCCGACGCCGCCCCCACCGGGGATGGTGCCCTCTTGCGCCGAGGCCGGCGTCTTGGGCGCCCTCTGCGGCACCATTGGGTCGATTCAGGCGACTGAGGTCCTCAAGCTGATCCTCGGCGTCGGCGAGAGCCTCAACGGGCGCTTGCTGCTCTACGACGCCCTCTCCATGGAGACGCGTCAGGTGCGCATTCGTCGCGACCCCAACTGCGTGGTCTGCGGCGACAACCCGACCGTTACGCAGTTGATTGACTACGATGAGTTTTGCGGCACCGCACCCGCATGGAACGAGGAGTAAAACGCGTGAGCGTAGAGGTACGAGTAACTTCGGTGTTGCAGCGGGTCGTCGGAGCCAAGTCGGTCCAGAGCGAAGGCAGTACGATCGGCGAGGTGCTGGACCAGGTCAACGCCCAGCATCCGGGCTTCCGTGAGCAGATCACAATGGAAGACGGCTCGCTGCACCGCTTCGTCAACATCTACGTGAACGACGAGGACATTCGTTTCCTCCAGTCGCTCGACACGCCCGTCAACGAGGGAGACGTCGTCTCGATTCTCCCGGCGCTGGCAGGCGGAGCCTGATGGTAACGGCGCATCGCGTAATGCTTTACCGGAGCATTCTCGACACCATCGGCAATACGCCGCTGGTTGAGCTGCCACACCTCAGCCCGTCGGATCGCGTGCGCTTTTTCGCCAAGCTGGAGGGTGCCAACCCCACCGGCAGCGTCAAGGACCGCATCGCCCGCCTCATGGTGGAGCAGGCCGAGCAGGACGGCGTCCTCACGCCCGGCTGCACGATCCTGGAGCCGACGAGCGGCAACACCGGCATCTCGCTCGCCTTCGTAGCCAAGCTCAAGGGCTACAAGGTGAAGGTCGTCCTGCCCGACAACGCCGGCGAGGAGCGCACCAACCTGCTGCGCGCCTACGGCGCCGAGATCGTGTACTCGGAGGGCCTGAAGGGGACGAACGGGTCGATCGCGATGGCGCAAGAGCTGGCAGACGCCGACCCGAGCCTCGTGATGCTCTATCAGTACGGCAACGACGCCAATCCGCGCGCCCACTTCGAGACCACCGGTCCCGAGATCCTGCGCGACCTGCCCGAGGTCGACGTGTTCATCGCCGGCCTCGGCACCGGCGGCACGCTGACCGGCACAGGACGCTACCTCAAGTCACGCAAGCCCAGCGTCAAGGTGATCGCCGCGGCGCCTCACCCCGGCGACCGCGTCCAGGGCCTGCGCAGCCTCGAAGAGGGATTCATCCCGCCCGTCTTCGACCAGTCCATCCTCGACGGCCGCATCGTCGTCGACTCGCAGAACTCGTTCGCCGCGACGAAGCAGCTGATGGACGAAGAGGGCATCTTTGCCGGCATCTCGGCCGGCGCCGTGCTGCGGACGGCCCAGAAGGTCGCCGACCGCTTCGACCACGCCAACATCGTCCTGCTGCTGGCGGACGGCGGCTGGAAGTATCTCTCGACCAACCTCTGGAACATCGAGTACGAAGACCTGCCCGACGACCTCGAGACCAAGGTCTGGTGGTGAGAGGAGCTGTCAGCTAACAGCTTTCAGCTTCGAGCCCACAGGGGGCGGTCTCACGGCCGCCCTTCAACGTACCGGCGGTTAGCAGACGCCCCGACTGGATCGGACGAACTGTCGGCGAGCGAGCCTCGCCCCTGCGGAGCCGTCGCTGCGTTCTCTCGTATGTCATTCTGAGCGCAGCGAGGAATCTAGCCCCCGTCAGAGACCTACAGTCTCGCTTCTTTGCCTGATTGCCTACGGTCACGGCGTCAGCTCGTAGATGCCGCCCGAGTCCGCGTACTGCAGCACGTAGAGCTCGCCGGCGTTGTCCTGCGCGAAGGAGCTGATCGAGAAGCCCGGCGTCACGATCTCGCCCTGTTGCGTCACCTGAGCGCCGTCGTAGCGCAGCGCCCAGACGGTGCCGCCGCAGTAGTCGCCGTAGACGTAGGCCCCCTCTAGCGCCGGGATCGCCGAGCCGCGATAGACGAAGCCGCCGGTGACGGCGCAGTTGGGGCCGTTGCTGGCGTAGTCGATCAGCGGCGGCGTCAGGCCCGTCTGATTGCAGGAGTTGCCGCGGAGGCAGTGCGAGCCCTCCATGATCGACCAGCCGTAGTTCTTGCCCGGCTCGATTATGTCCACTTCTTCCCATGAGCTCTGTCCGACGTCGCCGGCCCAGAGCTGACCGGTCTGCAAATCGAAGGAGAAGCGCCACGGGTTGCGCAGGCCGTAGGCCCAGACCTCGCCGCGCGCACCCTGCTTGGCCGCGAAAGGGTTGTCGGACGGAATCGTGTACGGCGCGTCAGCCGTCGCGTGCGAGACGTCGATGCGCAGGATGGTGGCGAGCAAGTTGCCCGGGTCCTGGCCGTTGCTCTGCGGATCGTTACCGCTGCCGCCGTCGCCGAACGAAACGTAGAGGTCGCCGTCCGGCCCGAAGGCGAGCTGGCCGCCGTTGTGGTTCGAGAACGGCTGATCGACCTGCAGGATCACGAGCTCGCTGCCGGGATCGGCCTTGCCATCGGCGCCTACCGCGAAGCGCGATACGACCGTGCGCTGCGGGTCGGGAGCTGTGTAATCGACGTAGAAGTAACCGCTCGTCGCGAAGTCCGGCGCAAATGCAAGGCCGAGCATCCCCTGCTCCGCCCCGTCCGACAGCACGCGGTCCGTGAGGTCGAGGAAGACCGGCGCGTCCGTTACGCCGTCGTTGTCGTCGAAGACGCGGATGCGGCCCGGCTGCTCGGTGACGAAGATGCGGCCGTCCGGCGCCTGGTACATGCCGGTCATGCGCTCGAAGCTCAGGTTCGGGTAGACGCGCGCCGCGTGCACCTGCGGCAGCTCATCCGATGCCGGCGTAGCAGCGGCGCCTTCCAGCGACGGCGTCCCGCTCGAGAGCGCAGCCTGCGTCGAAGTCGGCGTTGCGCTGGAGCCGCCACAGGCGACTGCAGCCAGCGACAGGACGATGCCGAGCAAGACGTATCGCAGCATGATCCGAGGGTACCCGGCTGAGCCCTCGCGTTGCATCTCCGGGTCTAGATCCCTCCATCCGGGCACGCATCCCGTAGCATGGGCGCCATGCAAGGGCGCTCCTTCGACTTCGCGGTGCTGGCGTTGGGCATTTGCGCCGTTAGCACAGCGGCGGTGCTGATCCGCGAGGCGGACGCCCCGGCCATGGCGATCGCCGCCTACCGGCTGTCGCTGGCCTCGCTGCCTCTGCTCCTTTACGCCGGCGCGCGACGGCGCGTCGTCATCAACGGGCGCCGCAACCTGCTTCTCAGCCTGTTGGCGGGCGTCTTCCTGGCGCTGCACTTTGGCCTCTGGATCGCGTCCGTGCAGGAAACCTCCGTCGTCACATCCGTGACGCTCGTGGCGTCGCAGCCGCTGTACGTCGGCCTCGCTTCGGGGCCCATCCTGGGCGAGCCGCCTTCGCGCGCCATCTGGCTCGCCGTCGGTATAGCCCTGCTCGGAACGCTGATCATGGTGGCGCAGGACGTCGGCGCCGGTGGCGACAGCCTGCAGGGCGACCTCTTTGCCGTACTCGGCGCCGTATGCGCATCGGCATACGTGCTGACAGGGCGGGCGGTGCGCACCTCCGGCGCCGGCTGGGGCGCCTACATCACCGTCGCCTACGCCGTCGCAGCCGTGCTGCTGGTCCTGGCGCTCGCCGTCTCCGGCGACGCCTTCTTCGGCTACTCGCGCGACACCTACGCCTACTTCATCCTGCTCGCACTGGTGCCGCAGCTCATTGGCCACACGGCGGTGAACCGCTCGTTGGGCTACCTACCCGCCGTGACGATCTCGATCGCTATCCTGGGCGAGCCGGTGGGCGCAACGCTGCTGGCTGCCGCCGTCCTGGGCGAGACGCCGACGGCGCTGCAGCTGATCGGCGGCCTCGTGCTCCTAGGGGGCATCTACGCCGGCATCCGGGCATCGATCAGCCCACGGAACACCATTCCACTGCCCGAGTAAACGAAACGAGAGGCCGTCGAAGGACGGCCTCTCGTTGAAGGAACGGTGAACACTCGCTACGCGCGCGACGGCAGCTCCAGGATTTCGTCGATCATGCCGTACTCTTTGGCCTGCTGCGCTGTCATGTAGTAGTTGCGGTCGAAGTCGCGTCGGATGCGCTCCGGGTCCTGTCCCGTGTTCGAGGCCAGGAGATGACGGATCTTGTCGTTGATGCGGATTGCCTCGCGCGCTTCGATCTCGATGTCGGCCGCCTGCCCCTGGGCGCCGCCCAGTGCCTGGTGCATGTGAATCGTCGAGTTGGGCATGGCGTAGCGCTTGCCCGGCGTGCCGGAGCTCAGCAGCACCGTCGCCATGCTGGCGCAGAGGCCGACGCAGTAGGTGGCCACGTCGCAGCGGTTGAGCTGCATCGCGTCCATGATGGCCAGGCCGGCGTGGACCTCGCCACCGGGCGAGTTGATGTAGATCGAGATGTCACGCTCCGGGTCCTCGCGCTCCAGGTGCAGCAGCTGGGCGATGATGCTGTTCGCCACCTGGTCGAAGACCGGGGTGCCGAGGAAGATGATGCGCTCCTTCAGGAGCATCGAGTAGATGTCGTAGACGCGCTCTCCGCGCGGCGTGTTCTCGACGACGGCCGGGACGATGTTTCTCAGGACGTTCTCGTTCATGCGGTACAACTCACCCCCTTTTTACGAGATCCATCTTGCCGGATCGGGACGCCGGCCGCCACTATGGACGCTCCTCGTACGGCCCGTTGATGCGGTTCGCTAGAATTGGCGTAGGCAGATGAGTGAGGGCGCAGACAGCCTGTCCGACCGCTTCGAGGCGCTGGAAGACGCCGCGGAGGCGGTCGAGGAGGACGCCGAGGTCCTGATCGACGTTACGCGGCGTAGCGGCTGGCTGCGCCTCGAGTACCTGTTCTTCGGCCTCGTGCTCGCCTTCTTCGGCGTCTACGCCCTCGCCTATTTCGCCCTCTCCATCGACCTCGATCAGCTGCGCCGCTGGGGCTACCTGGGCATCTTCCTCGTGGCGATGGCCGGGTCAGCGACGATTATCCTGCCGACGCCGAGCACCCTGGCCATCTTCAGCAGCACCGCCCTCGTAGACCCGGTATTCGGCATCCCGGCGCCACTGCTGGTGGGTCTCGTGGCCGGCCTGGGCGACGCGCTGGGCGAGTTCTCCGGCTACGGCCTCGGCTACGCCGGCACCGACCTCGTCAAGCACCAGAAGGTCTACGCCACCTTCGAGCGCTGGATGCACGCCAACGGCATGCTCACGATCTTCCTGCTCTGCACCTTCCCCAACCCGCTCTTCGACCTGGCGGGCGCTGCAGCAGGCGCCACGCGCATGCCGCCGCTGCGCTTCTTCCTGGCCACGTTGGGCGGCAAGATTATCAAAGACCTGTTCCTGGCCTACGGCGGCTCCTTCTCCATCAGCCTGGTCGGCGGCCTACTCTGAGCCGTAGCCGAGAGCAGCGCGATGCCGTACGCTCGCAGCGGGTAACGAGATGACGACCGGCGCAATCATCGTCGCGGCAGGTAGCAGCCAGCGCATGGGCGGACGCGACAAGCTCCTCCAGCCGCTGCATGGCCGTCCCCTGATCGCCTACTCGATCGCCACTTTCGCCGCCTACAGCGCCATCGACGCCATCGTCGTCGTTGCCTCGGAGACCAACCAGGACGCGATTACGAAGCTGACCTCGCAGATGGCGCCTGAGGCGTGCGTCGTGCTCGGCGGAACGCGGCGCCAGGACTCGGTCCGCGCCGGCATCGACGCGCTACCGGACGTCGAGTACGTGCTCGTGCACGACGGCGCGCGGCCGTTGGTCACAGAAGCGATGATCGAAGCGGCGCTGGGGGCCGCTATCGAGACCGGCGCCGCCATCTGCGCGGTGCCGCTGGCCGATACACTGAAGCGCGGTGACGAGACCGGCCTTGTGCGCGAGACGTTATCGCGCGAGGGGCTGTGGCTGGCGCAGACGCCGCAGGCCTTTCGCCGCGACCTGCTGCTGCGAGCCCACGAGCGCTACGACGGCGCCGCAACGGATGATGCGATCATGGTGGAAGGATTGGGAGAGCCCGTACGGCTCGTTGCCGGATCGTCCCGAAACCTGAAGGTGACAACGCCGGATGACCTGGACATCGCCGAGGCACTGCTGCGTAGCGCCGGCCTGAAGGAGACATCATGAGGATCGGACAGGGCTTCGACGTTCACCCCTTCGAGGCGGGTCGCCAGCTCATCCTCGGCGGCGTGCTCTTCGAGGGCGAAACCGGCCTCGCCGGTCACTCCGACGGCGACGCGCTCACTCACACGGTGATCGACGCCCTGCTGGGTGCCGCCGCCCTCGGCGACATCGGCACGCACTACCCCAGCAGCGACGAGCAGCTGCGCGGCGCCGACAGCATCGAGCTGCTCAAGCAGGCCACGAAGCTGGTCAAGGCGGCGGGCTATCACGTCGTTAACATCGATGCGACGGTGGTCGCCCAGCAGCCGCGCATCGCCCCCCGCGTAGAGGAGATGCGCCGCCGCCTGGCGATGGCGATCACGATCGGCCTCGACCGGGTCAGTGTCAAAGCAACGACGACCGACTTCCTGGGCGCCATCGGCCGTGTCGAAGGCATCGCGGTGCAGGCCGTGGCGCTGATCGAGGAGTCGTAGTCCTACTTCGGATGAACGAACAACCGCAGATTTCCGACTTGGTCTGTCCAGAGTGTGGCTCCAACGATTTCAGCGCACGCATTCCACGCCGCAGAGAGCTCATCGCAGCGTGGCTGCGCAGCACTATCGAACTGCTCTTCGGCTCGTGGGGCACCCGCGGCGGACCCGCCAGTAACCTCTTCCAAAGCTCCGTAACCGGTGCACCCGGCGTCCCGGGACTGCCTCAAAGCAACCTCGCCTGGCCTGATCCGTCACCGACACCGACGCCACCCGACGACGGAGACATCGACTACGCTCGCCTACCGCGCTTCTGGCGCTGTGGTGGCTGTGGACACGAGGGGGCCAGATAAGGGGCCTGCATTTCCCCCATAGAAAACTCAGGCGTGTGTGCTCCCGGCTTTCGTTTCCGAGTGTGCGTCGAGAGGGTGGTATATTTAGTACCGTGCCTACGAGGAGTTCACTGAACCTGCTTGGCTGCGTCTGTCGGTAGGGCGCCAGCCCGAAGGGGCCCCAGCAGCAAGAGGCAGGTATGTCAGTCTTACAGAGCGTCCGCAGAGACATCAAAGCAGCGCTGGATCGCGATCCGGCAGCTTCGAGTTGGGTCGACGTCGTACTGACGTATCCGGGCTTTCACGCGCGCCAGATCCACCGCCTCACGAACACGCTGCACCGGGCCGGCGTGCCGCTGCTGCCCAATCTGCTCTCGTACGTCAATCGCTCGGTGACCGGCATCGAGATTCACCCCGGCGCCCAGATCGGTGAGGGGCTGTTCATCGACCACGGTATGGGCGTCGTCATCGGCGAGACTGCGGTGATCGGCGACGACTGTCACCTGACGCAGGGCGTTACCCTGGGCGGCACGAGCAACCGACACGAGAAGCGCCACCCGACCCTGGAAAACAACGTCACGGTAGGCGCCGGCGCAAAGCTGCTGGGCGCCATCACGATCGGCGAGCGCGCGCGCATAGGCGCCGGCTCCGTGGTTGTCACGAACGTGCCCGCGTACGCTACCGTAGTAGGCGTGCCCGGAAAGGTCGTCGCGTATTACGATCCAGGCAATGAGACGACCGTGCGCCTGCCCGACCCTGAGTGGGACCACATCGAGGAGCTCAGCCAGCGTCTGGAGGAGCTTCGAAGCCAGGTCACCGCTCTCGAGGCGGAGCTGGCGGAGCACCGCAAGGCCGCGGGCGGCGTCCACGGCGCCACCGCACCGTAGTTTTCAGCACACGCTGCTAGTTGCAGACCCTGGAGGGGTGACTTGCGTCTTCACAACACGCTGAGCGGCCAGGTCGAAGAGTTCACGCCGCGCGACAATCAGGTGCTGCTCTACGTCTGCGGCATCACGCCCTACTCGGAAAGCCACCTGGGCCACGCCATGAGCTACGTGATCTTCGACGTGCTGCGCCGCTACCTCGAGTACCGGGGCATGGACGTCAAACACGTGCAGAACTACACCGACATCGACGACAAGCTCATCGCCCGGGCCGAGCGTGAGGGCAAGCCGATGTCGGAGATCGCCGAGCGCTACATCAAGGAGTTCGAGCGCGACACCGCCGAGCTGAACATCCAGCCCGCCCACGTCTACCCGCGCGCCACCGAGGAGATCGGCGAGATCATCGCCATGATCGAGGGGCTGGTCGAGAAGGGCTACGCCTACCCCGGCCTGCAGCGCGAAGGCGGCCGTGACGTCTACTACCGCGTCGACCACAAGGACGACTACGGCAAGCTCTCCAAGCGCACCCTGGACTCGATGCTGTCCGGCGCCCGCATCGAGCCCCTCGAGGGCAAAGAGAACCCGATGGACTTCACGCTGTGGAAGGGCGCCAAGCCGGGCGAGCCGGCCTGGGATAGCCCGTGGGGGCGCGGCCGGCCCGGCTGGCATATCGAGTGCTCCGCTATGTCGCTGCACCATCTCGGCGCGCAGATCGACATCCACGGTGGCGGCCTCGATCTCGTCTTCCCGCACCACGAGAACGAGATCGCGCAGACGGAGGCGTTCACTGGCGAGGTACCCTTCGCGCGCTTCTGGGTGCACAACGGCTTCCTGCAGATGGGCGAAGAGAAGATGAGCAAGTCGCTCGGCAACCTCATCACCATGCGAGAAGCGCTGGATTTGTACGGCCCGGACGGCCTGCGCATCTTCATCCTGGGCAGCAGCTATCGCAGCCCCCTCACGTACAGCGAATCGGCGATGGCCGCCGCCAAGCAGGCCGCCGAACGCCTGCGCACCGCTGTTTCCTTCGAGGACGAGGGCGCCGGCCCGCCGATCGACGCCTCGTCGTACCGCGAGCGCTTCGTCGCCGCGATGGAAGACGACCTCAATACGTCGCAGGCGCTGGCCCTGCTGTTCGAGCTGGCTCGCGAGATCAACCGCGGCCGCAGCGAAGGCCGCTCCGTCGGCGAAGCGCAGAGCGTCATGCGCGAGATCGCCGGCGTCCTGGGCCTGCGCCTGGAGGAGCCGCAGAACGAGTCGATAGCAGCAGCGCCGTTCATCGAGCTGCTGATCGAGCTGCGCAAGGAGCTACGCGGCGCCAAGCAATACGCCCTCGCAGACCGCATTCGCGACGGCCTCGGCGAGCTGGGCATCGCCCTCGAAGACAGCCCCGAGGGAACGACCTGGAAGGCGCACTGACGCGGACCGAATCATGCTGAGCCGAGCGCTGCGCGCCGCCGTAGTAATCGCTGCATTCGCCGGCCTGCTGCTCGTCGCATCGTGTGGCTCCGCGAGAGAGCCCTTCCCGGTGCCGTCAGCCGTCTCGGGTAACGACGTCACGCCGTCCGGCGGTGGCGCTGGCTCCGGCACGACGCCTTCGCAGCAGCCGACGCCGTCCGATTCGAACCGGAACGCCACGCTAGTCGCGACCCGTATCTCGGGGAGCTGCCACCTGCTCGACTCCGGCTCCGAGATCGACGTGAACTACTCGGCGCGGGCCAGCGGCGGCCTGCTCACGCGCGTGCGCTTCCTGGTGGACGGCAGCGTCGCCGAAGACAGCGGCCAGATCAGCCAGAGCGAGTACAACCGGACGGCCACACTGAAGGTGCCGGACGGCAGCAGCCACACGTTCCAGGTCATCGCCGAAAGCGGCGCCGCGCACTCCACCGTGAGCACGATCGTGCGCTGCCAGCCGCCGCCGGCCAATGGCCAGCGCTCCTGACGAACCGTCGCACGCGAATTGACAGGCGTTTACCTCGCCTGCGATCATAGGTATGCAATGAACGACGAAGTACTTACCGAAATGGAAACCGCCCTCAAGGAGGGCAAACCCCTGGTCATCGCGACCGTGGCGGCCAGCCGTGGCTCGACGCCGCGCAAGCCGGGCGCCAAGATGGCCGTTCGCGAGGACGGCACGTTCTGCGGCACCATCGGCGGCGGTTGTGGCGAAGCCGAGGTCTGGCAGGAAGCGATGAACGTGTTCGAGACGGGCAAGCCGAAGCTGATGACCGTCGACCTCACGGAGAACGTCGAGGGCGACGACAAGATCTGCGGCGGCATCATGGAGGTCTTCGTAGAGCGCGTCAGCTAGGCCATTGGCCTGCGGCATGCTGCGCGAGAGGTTCTCAGACGCTGATCCGTCTGGGTGACCGTCCGCCAACTGTCTGCTAGATCGAACCCAAGGATTACGAGGCGCCTTTCCGGCGCCTCTTTTCATTCGCTATCGTCTTCGTCCGAGGCGTAGACCTTGATCTCCATGACGCTGAGCAGGTTCAGCGCCTCCGGCAGCGAGAGCTTCGCGCCCTTGAGACGGTTGTCGCGCGGATCGATGGCGTAACCGCGGGCGCCGCGCAGGTCGGCGTCCGAGAGCTCCGTATGGCTGAACCGAGCCTCCGCCAGGTCGCTGTCGCGCAGGTTGGCCCCGCGCAGATCGGCGTCCTCGAAATTGGCGCCGCGGGCCGAGCAGCGTACGAGGCTGAGGCGCGGCTGCTTCACGCGCGAGAAGTCGGCGAAGTCGAGCATGCAGTCCTCGAAGTCGAAAGACGTCAGCGGATCGGCCTTGAGCTTGGCCCACTCGATACCTACCAGCTTCGACTCGCGAAACTCCGCCTCAACCAGCCGCAGTCCCTCCACGTCCCAGTTGCTCAGGTCGCAGTGGTCGAAGACGCAGTGCAGGAAGGCGCAGGTACGAAAGGCGCGGGCAGTGATGCGACATTCGACGAAGCGACAGGCCTCGAAGCGGCGTCCCCGCGGCTCCGGGCCGCTCAGATCGAGCCGCGAGAACGTCTGGTCGCTGAAGACGTCGCCCTGGGCGAAAGCCGAGACGTCGTCTGCCATGACGCTGCTACCACCGCACCGTGGACATGCGCAGAGCCGGCTCCTCCGGCACCAGCACACCATCAACGACGGCTGCAAAGCTGTGCGTGTACCACTCGAAGCCGGCGCTGCCGTAGCGACGCTCCATCGGCGTGGGGCGCGGGCCCGGCGTGGCGCGGGACTGCTGGATGAGGCGGTTGAGCCAGTGCGCGTCGTAGATCTGCGGCGTCGTCCACAGCTCCATGAGGCAGGTGTTCTCCGGGTACTCGACGCCGCGGAAGTTCTCGAAGTGCAGGCAACCGGGCTCGAGGCGGGTCTGACGCGCGTTCTCGAGCGCGGCGGACGGATCGCTATCGGCGGGCGAGGTGCCGTGGATGATGATGCGCACGGGCCCCCACGCTGGGAACTGCACCGAGCCGGAGCGCAGCGCCTCGTCGGCGGGCGCCCAGGCGCCTTCGTGGCGCGTGTACGGCGCGTGGCGGTAGACCTCGATGCCGCTCTGGCCGTGCAGACGCGGCGCCGTCAGCAGCCCGCCGTGGTTCGGCGCCTGCCAGACCAGCGCCTGGCGCATGTAGTCGCTCTCACGGACGCGCTGCCAGTGCGCGTCGAAGGCGGCGGACGACTCCCATAGCTCCAGGTGCAGCAGGTCGTCGGCGTACTCGGTGCTGCGAAAGTCCTCGGCGTGCAGACAGCCTGCCTCGGCGCGGGCACCCTTCGTGTACTGCAGCAGGGCCGGAAGGCGCGCGTCAGCGTCCGCGTAGTTGCTCTGGATTACGAAGCGAATAGCCGTCACCGTTCTCTCCTTGCCCTGCCCGCGTCGTCCGCGGCTGCCTGCCGACCCGAGCGCGAGTATCCGGGACAAGCCAGGCGCCGTCAAATCGCACCGTACCGTGCTTAGAAGCAGACGGCGGGACGCGGTAGACTCTGCCTACCGTCCAGCAGAGGAAAAGAGACGTTAGGGGCAGACGACATGAACCTCAAGTTCGCGACCAACGAAGAGATCGTCCATGCGGCGCGCAGCAACCTGGCCCAGGGGCCGTGGGACTACCTGATCGGCGGCGCCGAGTCCGAGACCACGATGCGCCGCAACCGCATGGGCTTCGACCGCATCGGTTTCCGGCCGCGCGTCCTCGTCGACGTCTCCAAGGTCGATCCTTCGACCACGTTTCTGGGTCACCCGCTGCGTATCCCGCTGCTGCTGGCCCCGGTAGGCGCGCTGCAGGTCTTCTACCCCGAAGGCGCTGCCGCTTCGGCGAAGGCTGCGGGCGAGTTCGGCATCATGCCCGTGGTCAGCTCCTCGACGGAGCCGGCCCTGGAAGTCACGGCCGCGGCGAGCCAGGGCCCGAAGGTCTTCCAGCTCTACGTCGACGGCGACCGCGCCTGGATACGCGACATCCTCTCGCGCGTCAAAGAGTCCGGCTACAACGCCCTCTGCCTCACGGTGGACGTCGCGATCTACAGCAAGCGCGAGCGGACGCTGCTGTCGCGCTGGGTGTCGCCCAGCCGTCAGAACCCGGCCCGCAACCGCGACTATCGCGCCGCCGTCACCTGGGAGCAGATGGACGAGATCAAGGAGTTCGCCGGCCTTCCCTTCATGGTCAAGGGCATCGCGACGGCCGAGGACGCGCGCATTGCCGTCGAGCACGGCGTGGACGTGATCTGGGTCTCCAACCACGGCGGGCGCCAGCTGGACCACGGCCTCGGCTCGATCGAAGTGCTGCCCGAGGTGCTCGAAGCCGTCGACGGCCGCGCCGACGTGATCATGGACGGTGGCGTCACCCGCGGCACCGACATCATCAAGGCGGTGGCGATGGGCGCCAAGGCGGTCGCCATCGGCAAGATGCAGGCGATGGGCTTGGCGGCCGGCGGCAGCGAGGCACTGCTGCGCATGCTGCAGATCCTCGAGGAGGAGATGATGGTGTCGATGGGCCTCATGGGCCTCACGAACTTGTCGCAGCTCACGAAGGACTATGTCCGCGAAGCCCACCCGACGACGCTGCCGCACGAGACCAGCGCCTGGGTGAACCTCCCCGGTCGCGGCGGCATCTCCTGGGACGGCCGGCTTCTCTAAAGGTCCATCGGCAGACTCGCCGACCGCTGACGGACGGATTGTAAAGATCTCGGGGTCCGTACGCGAAGCCGTACGATCCGCATCCCTTCGAACGATAAGCAATGCAGCAGGCCCAGGTAAGGGCTTCTAGCGCTCAAATCGAGTCGTTGGAGGTTTGCGAGGATGAGCATCCTTACTCTTTTTGGCGGCACCAGGAGTGCCAACAAGCCGCTTCTCGTCGGCGATCGAATCGATCACGTCACCGGCCTCCCGAGCCGCTTGCACGTGGTGGAAATGGTAGGCGCAACCCTGAAAGACGCGCGCCGGAAGGCGCCCGTTTCCCTTCTCATCGTCGACTTCAGCAATATCCATGACGGCGATCCGCGGGAACGCGACGCCCTCCTGCCCGACCTGGCGAACATGATGCGTTCCTACGTTCCGTCAGAGCATCTCGTGGGCCGGCTTCGCGACCGCGAGTTCGCGGTGCTGGTCAGCAACGGATTGGCGCTCCGCCAGGTAGAGCATCTCGCGTACGGCGTCGTCGAAGAAGCACGAACGACGCCGCTTCTGGGCGGACGCCAGCGATACATCGCCACGCACGTCGGCATCGGTCACTCGACAAAGGCCGACTGCAAGGCGCCCGAGTTGCTTCGCAACGCGGACATCGCCCTCTCGCGGGCGAGGGCAACGGCGCAAGCGCACTACTCCGTCGTCGACCGCGTACCGTCCTGAGATCAGAGCTTCGTACAAGACAACGAGCTGCCGGCGTGAAACCGACGGCTCGTTGTCTCTGCCCTATGTACTCCGCACTCTGTGCTACATCACGGTGCCGAGAACCGTCTGACCGTTCACGCGACGCGGCTCCAGATACTGGCCAGCCATGCGGTTGACCAGCGGGCGGCGGTACTGCACGTGGCGCATGCCGCGCACCTCGTGCTCGATGGTGAAGAGCAGCTCGCCGCTGTCCGGGTCGACGATGTCCTTGAAGCGGAACTGGTGGTTGCGCGGCTCCTCGGTAACGAGGCCGCGCTCGGCCAGGAACGCGTGCGGCGACGAGAAGTTCGCGATGTAGATGGCGATGTGGTGGTTGTCGTACGCCGGCACGACGTCGCTCTCGCGGAAGACGAGCTCCTGGTAGTTGCCCACCTGCACGACCGCGCGACGGCCGCCCTGGTCGACGACTGACGCCGGCGCCAGGAGCGCCTGCTCGTAGAAGCGGCGAATACCGTCCGCCGTGCCAACCGGCACCGTGAATTCGACGTAGGGGATGCCCAGGCTGATGCCGCCCAGCGCCTCGGAGGGCTCATAGCACCGCAGCAGGTTACCCCATGGGCTCACCGCGTCGATGTGGTCGCCTTCGCGGCTCCAGCTGAAGCGCGTGCCGCCCAGCTTCGGCGCCACGGCCTCCAGGCGATCTGCCAGCGCGTCCAGGCTCGGCACGACGATGCCGACGTGCCCGCGCAGCACCTGCGCTTGCGGCCTGGTGGGCAGATGGAACTGCTGCTCGCCCAGGTTCACCCACATGTTCTCGAGACCTACCATCATGTGCGGGTCGCGGGTGAAGCCCATACCGACCAGGTAGAACAGCGTGGCCACCGACTGGTCGCTCACCTCCACGTTGACGTGCTCCAGCAGAACAATGTTGCCCACGTTCTCTTCGGCATACGCCTGGGCCTGAGTCTCTTCGACGATGGTGTTCGCGGTCACGACTGCGCCCTCCTCTGTATTCAGCTCGCTGGAGAAAATCTTGCGCTCACGGCGACACCTCGTCAACGGTGCGCCGTGTAGTGCAAAGTACAGAGTGCAAAGTGCAGAGACACGGACCCGTGGCTCAATAGAGTTTGGGTGTCTCCGCACTATGGACTTCGCACTCTGTACTACGTCGCACTCTGGAGGAGGACCGAGATGGCAGCACTGATGGATGAGGTGGCGGGCTACGTCGCGACGGCGCTGCAGCGCCCCTTGCCGCCGGAAGTGGCCGAGAAGACGAAGCACCACCTGCTGGACACGCTGAGCGCTATCGCCAGCGGCTCACGCATGCTGCCGGGCCAGATGGGCCGCAAGTACGCCGAGAGCGTCGGCGGGACACCGGAGGCCACGGTGATCGGCTCACCGTTGGTCGTCGCCGCCGCTAACGCCGCGATGGCCAACGGCTTCAGCGCCCACGCCGACGAAACGGACGACTCGCACGCCCCGTCGCTCACCCACCCCGGCTGCGCCATCGTGCCAGCCTCGCTGGCGATGGCAGAGCGTCAGAGCAGCAACGGTGAGGCGCTGCTGCGCGCCGTCGCGCTCGGCTACGACATCGGCACGCGCACGACGATGGCGCTGGGGCCGCTGGCGATGGACCGCAAGGGGCACAGCAGTCACACGATCGGGCCGATGTTCGGCTCTGCGGCCGCGGCGGGCGCCCTCGTCGGCCTCGACGCGCGGCAGGCGCGCTACCTGCTCTCCTACACGGCGCAGCAGGCCTCGGGCATCACGACCTGGCCGCGCGACTCGGAGCACGTCGAGAAGGCGTTCGACTTCGCCGGCAACGGCGCCCGCGCCGGCGTCACCAGCGCCGTGCTGGCCAGCCTCGGCTTCACCGGCGTCGACGACGTGTTCAGCGGCGACCAGAACTTCTTTGCCGCTTTCTCGGACGACGCAAAGCCGGAGGTGCTGGCCGACGGACTTGGGAGCCGGTTCGAAATTATGGCAACTAATATCAAGAAGTGGTCCGTCGGCTCGCCGATTCAAGCGCCAACCGAAGCGCTGACCATCCTCATGCGCGAACACGGCCTCAACGCCGACAACGTCGCCGAAGTGGAGGTGCGCGTCGACCCGCGCGGCGCGCGCATCACAAACGCGCGCGAGATGCCGGACGTCAACATGCAGTACATCCTGGCCGTAACGCTGATCGACGGCCGCCTCACGTTCGCCGCCGCGCACGACTATCCCCGCATGGCCGACGCCCGCGTGCAGGAGCTACGCGGGCGCATCCGCCTCGAGGCGGAGCCATCGCTGGAGGGCTCCAACCCGCCACGCCAGGCAACCGTCATCGTTACGACGACCACCGGCGAGCAGCACCAACACCACATGCGCGCCGTACCGGGTACCGCGGCCAACCCGATGAGCCGCCAGGAGGTCGAGGACAAGTCACTGGACCTGCTCGCGCCCGTCCTCGGCGCCGACCGCGCCCGCAGCCTCATCGACCGCGTCTTCGCCATCGAGAGCGTTACCGACGTACGCGACCTGCGCCCGCTGCTGACGAGCGACTAGCCGCAGCCTCCCAGGAGGGAGACGACCGCTCTACCGCGGCGAGCGAGGCAATGAAATATGTCTATCGCCGCGCTGCGGGCCGGGTCATGCGGTAAGCTGCTCGCTAAACATGACAAATGTTTCCTCAACCACGGGGCGTGGATTGGGCCAATCCCTGCAGGCCTTACACAACCGTGACTACCGTTGGTATTGGTTCGCGGGCCTGGGAATGAGCGGCTCGCAGGGCATTCAGCAGCTCGCGTTGGGCTGGCTGGTCCTCGACCTCACCGGTTCCGCCGGGCAGCTGGGTCTCGTCACCGCGATGCAAGGGCTGCCGATGACGGTCACGTCGCTGTTCGGCGGCGTGCTGGCGGACCGATACGACCGCAAGATGCTGCTGCAGCTGAGCCAAGCGTTCACGTTTGCCAACCTGCTGCTGCTCGGAATGCTCACTTCGGCCGGCATGATCCAGGTCTGGCACCTCTACTTCTTTGCAATCGGCCTCGGTCTCATGCAGGCGGTGACGATGCCAGCACGCCAGGCCCTGATCCGCAGCCTCGTGACCGACGAAGAGATGATGAACGCCGTCGCGCTCGCGTCGATGCAGCTGCAGTCGTCGCGCATCATTTGGCCCACGACAGCCGGCCTGCTGATCGGAACCCTCGGCGTCGGCGTTGCCCTGATCATCAGTGCCATGTTCGCCGCGGCCGGCATCCTTTGCCTCTTCCTCGTGCATGCGGCGCCTTTCGTCCCCGTCCTGCGGCCCACGTCGCCCATGCAGGATGTCATCGAGGGCGTGCGCTACACTTTCGGGCACGAAGTCGTTGGCCGCGTGATCACGCTCTCGATCTGTATTGCCTCGCTGGGCCTGGCCTTCCTGTACCTGGGTGTCGGCTTCGCCCGCGAGGAACTGCACTTCACGGCCGGCCAGACCGGGCTCTTCCTGATGTGCAGCGGTATAGGAGCGATCGTTGCCAGCCTCCTCATGGTCGTCCTGCAGATCAGGGCAACTGTTACGCGCTTTGCCGTCGCGGCGGGCGGCTTTGCTCTCAGCCTGGTGCTCCTGTGCATCAACCCCTGGACCGGGCCGGCGTTCTTCTTCATGGTCGGCTACGGCTTCTTCAACTCGGGCATGGCGATTACCGGTCAGACCATCTTCCAGATCCACGTGCCGCAGCGGCTGCTGGGCCGCGTGATCAGCCTGTGGAGCATGGGCGCCGGCCTCGCTGCCCTAACGTCCTGGCCTATCGGCGCCGCCGGTGACATGGTCGGCCTGCGCTGGTCGCTGGGTTCGTCGCGGCGCTGCTCGTCTGCATGGCACTGTTCATCGGCTCCGGCGCGCAGCCGCTGCGATGGCTGGGGCGCCCAACCTCCGAGTTCGAGAACGAGGCAGAGGCAGAAGAAACCGCGAGGCGGGTCACGGCTGCATCGAGGCCAGCCGGGCAACGTGAGGCGGAAGGGTCAGGCTGACGCTGAGACCACGCCGCCTTCGGTGAGCGCCGCGATCTCCGCGTCGCTGAAGCCGTTCTCGCGCAGGATAGCCTCGGTGTCGGCGCCGGGCACCGGTGCGGGAGTGCGCACGCTCGGCGGCGTGCGGTCGAGGGTCACCGCCAGGCGCAGCAGGTCGAGGTGGCCATAGAGGGGGCTCTCGACCGGCGCAGCCATGTGCAGGTGCTGCACCTGGGGGTCGGCGAAGGTCTGGTCGACGGTGTAGATCGGCCCGGCCGGCACACCGACAGCGTTGAGCTCGTCAGTCCACTGCAGCGCCGTCTTGGTGAGCAGCCTCTCCTGGCAGATGACGCGAAGGGCCTCGCGGTTGCGGGCGCGGCCGGCGCGGTCCTGAAAGCGCTCGTCTTCCAGCAGCTCCGGCAGCTCCAGCACGCGGACGAAGTCGTTCCACATGCGGTTGCTGGTCGCCGCGATGCTGATCTGGCCCTCGGCCGTGTCGAAGACGCCGGACGGGAAGACAGTGGGATGGTCGTTACCGGCTGGCCCCGGCACTTCGTGGTCGATGAGCCAGCGCGTCGCCTGGAAGTCGAGCATGCTGATCATGGCCTCGATCAGCGACGTGTGCACCCACTGTCCCTTGCCGGAGCGAGAGCGCTCGACCAGCGCGGCCAGGATGCCACCCGCCAGCGTAATGCCGGCGGAGAGGTCGGAGATGGCAATGCCGACGCGCAACGGCGGGTCGCCGGGAAAGCCCGTAATGCTCATCATGCCGCCCATCGCCTGGATGATCTGGTCCACGGCGGGACGGCGCTTGTAGGGCCCGTCTTCGCCGAAGCCGGAGATGCTGCCGTAGACGATGCGCGGGTTCACTGCCGAAACCGCCTCGTAGTCGATGCCCAGGCGGTGCTTTACGTCCGGACGGTAGTTCTCGACGACGATGTCCGCATCCTTGACCAGACGCATGAAGACGTCCTTGCCTTCCGGCTTCTGCAGGTCGAGGACCATCGACCGCTTGTTGCGATGCAGGTTTTCGCTGTCGAAGATCGTCAGTCTCGTCTCGTTCAGGGAGGACGACGGCCGCACGATCTGGATGACGTCCGCCCCCATGTCGGCAAGGAAGCGCACGCAGGTGGGGCCGGAACGAGCCGTGGTGAGGTCCAGGAGCTTGAAGCCGGTCAGAGCGCCCTCGGGTGCAGCCATCTCATCGTCCTCCTACGAGCCGCTCGGTCGCTTCACGGAAGCGGCTACTGTGGTCTTCGGAATGCCGAGTTGCCTGGTTCGCCTGCACCTCCGCCTCGAGGCCCTCGACGATGACCGTGGAGGCGTCGACGACGCGTTTCGACCACTGCACCGCCGGCGGCGAGTTCGAGGCGATGAGGCGAGCCATGGCGATCGCTTCGTCCATGAGCTGCTCGGGCGGGTAGACGTGGTTGACGAGGCCAATACGCTGCGCCTCCTCCGCCTCGACGATACGGGCGGTGAACAGCAGCTCCTTGGCGACGGCCGGACCGACCAGCCAGGGCAGCAGCGTACCGCCCACCACGAGGCCGTACGAGGCTCCAACGAAGCGTATGCGCGCCGTGCTGGAAGCAAGACGAATGTCGGCGGTGATAGCGAGACGAGCTCCGCCGCCGTAGGCGAAGCCGTTGATAGCGGCGATGACAGGCTTGCGGCAGCGCGCCACGGCCGCAACGCCGTCCACGGCCGGGCTCTGCGAGCCTTCGGCGCTGTCGAACGACGCCATGCGCTCGTTCATGTCGGCACCGGCGCTGAAGGCGCGGTCACCGGCGCCGGTGAGGACGATGGCCAGGACCGATTCGTCCGCATCCAGCTCGTCGAAGATCTCCGCCAGCCGGGCCGAAAGGGCCCGGTTCATGGCGTTCCGCTTCTCGGGACGGTTGAGGCGGACGACGGCGATGGCGCCGTCGCGCTCGCAGAGGACGGGCGAAAACTCATCGTTCATACGTGGTCGGCTCCTGGCACTCGCAAACCCGCGCAGAGGCGCGCAAACTCACTGCGGCGCTCGTGCGAGTCGGGCCATGATGCGCTCGGCAGATTCAGAGTGTCAACGTTGGGGGCCGGGAGACGAAGTTGGCTCGGCATTCGGTTTCGGCAGCGCTGTCTCGCGCTGGAACTCGTCCACCAGGCCACACGCCGCGGCGATGAGGCCGCCGGCGATCAGTACGTAAAGTCCCAGGCCGATGCTCACGCCGAGACGCGGGAAATCGGTACCGCGCGTATCGATGAAGAGCCAGTTGAGGATGCCGAGGATCGCCAGCAACGTGCCGATCACGGGCACGACGTAGCGCATGCGCGTCGCGCCGTCGATGAGCTCGCTCGCAATGACATAGGCGCCGATCAGGGACAAGACGACGATGACGACGGCATCGACCGGCAGGCCGGACGAGAGCCAGTCGGCGAGGCGGAAGCGGGCGTCGTTGCTCCAGGCCGACGCCGTGCTGTCGACGAGGCCATCCGAGACACGTACCCAGGCCAGCACCGTGCCGAGCACCGCCAGGCCCAGCCCGGCCAGGGCTCCGATCTGCCAGAAGCTGAACAGCAGCACGTCATCATCCAGGGTGACGATCGGCTGGGGCGGAGGTGCTGCGGGCCGCGTCGGAGGAGGCGGAACGGACGGCGTAGCGATCTGGAGGTTGCGGCGGGACTCCGGTGCAGGAGGTGCCACGGCCGGCGACTCGATTATCGGTTCGACGGATACTGAGGGTGGCGGTTCACTGGCGGTCGCAGTCAACGGCTCGATAAAAGGACTCGGCGACCGGTTCGGGTCGGGACGGCGCCAAACGCTTTCGGGCGGCTCCCCGGCAAGCTGCTGCCGTCGTTGGACGCGATTGCCGCAATTGGGGCAGTAGTTGGCGCCTTCGGGCAGTTGGGCACCGCAAATGGCACAAGGCATGATCGTATCTAGCTTAGCTGCCAGCCGAGGCGAAACAGAAGCACCGCCCTTAGATCGCGGGAGCCGCCTCGGCCGCGGAGCCGGGGCGCGGCCCGCGACGGCGACGGCGAGGCCTGCGGTTCGGGTTGGCGGGCTGTGCCGGCGGCGCGGCTGCTTCGACGGGCTCGTCTTCTATCTCAGGCTCGAATATGTTCTGCTGTGCTTCGGCGAGTTCGGCGGCGGACGGCGCCAGCGTGTCGAGCTGAGCGACCGACACGCGCGGCAGCTTGTGGCCCAGCGTGCGCTCGATCTCGTGCATCTTCTGCAGCTCCGTCGCGGCCAGCAGCGTGATCGCCGTGCCGGAGCGCCCCATGCGCCCGGTGCGGCCGACGCGGTGGACGAACAGCTCACCCGTCTCCGGCAGGTCGTAATTGATGACGCGGGTGATGTTCAGCATGTCGAGGCCGCGAGCAGCGACGTTGGTCGCGAGCAGAATCGGGATGCGGCCCTCGCGGAAGCGCTTGACGATGCGGTCTCGTGCCGGCTGGCTGAGGTCCCCCTGCAGCGCTTCGACCTCGAAGCCGAGGCGGTTCAGACGCCGCGCCAGGTTGATGACGCCGTGTCGCGTGCGACCGAAGACCAGCGTTGCACCGGCGGCGGGCTGGTCCAGCAACGCTACGAGGACGTTGAATTTGTCGCCGGACCAGACTTCGACGATGCTGTGCTCGATCTCGGGCGGCGCCTCTTCCGTCACGCCAATCGAGACGTGCTTTGGCTCGTAAAGGTAGCGCGCTGAGACGTCTTTCACCCAGCCGGGCGTGGTGGCCGAGAAGAGCGCTGTCTGGCGTGATTGCGGCGTCATGGAAATGATGCGCTCGACGTCGGGACCGAAGCCCTTGTCCAGCATCTGGTCCGCCTCGTCCAGCACGAGATAAGTGAGCTCATTGAGGCGCAGCGAGCCGCGGCGCAGGTGGTCGAGGATACGCCCCGGCGTGCCCACGACGATCTGGGCGCCGGCGGCCAGCGCATCGTCCTGCGGGCCATAGCCAACGCCGCCGAACAGCATGACCAGCGAGAGGCCGGCGGGCTTCGCCAGACTGCCGATGACGCTGCCGACCTGCTGCGCCAGCTCACGCGTCGGCGTCAGGACGAGGGCCTGGGGCTTCTTGACCTCCGGATCGATAACCTCGATCAGCGGCAGGCCAAAGGCGAGCGTCTTGCCGGAGCCGGTCTTGGCCTGAGCAATGAGATCGTGGCCTTCGAGGAGCGTGGGGATGGATTCTTGTTGGATGAGGGTAGGATCGGTGATGCCTTGAGATGTGAGGACGTCCAGGCTCGTCTTGCGGAGCCTGAAGCTAGAGAATGACAACGGCGTTCCTTTCGGGAGCTTGCACCTCTCCGAATGGACGCAAGATCGATAGTGAGATATTCGATTCCAGAAGACGAAGCGCGGTCATTACCGCCTATCGGAGACTCATCATTCAGGCGCTGTACTTTGTTCAGTATAGCACGAGCGTTATGGATAGAACCGCGCGATTCAGACGACAAACACGCCGACGATGGCCAAACTGAGGCCGGCGGTCATCAGAGCAGCGTTCATCAGACGCAGCGACGCCGAATCGCCGCGGCCGCGGGCACTCAGGCTGCCGCGTTCGTAACTACGAACCGACGCCGCCGGACCGAGCAGGCGCCTTGACTCGCCGCGACGCATGCGCAGCTGATTCAGCAGCCCCGCGATGGCAACGGCACATCCAACGAAGATCAACGCGGACGAATCCAAGGCGGTACTCCTGCGCAGGCGTTTTCTTATGTTCTCTATCAACATAATCGTCGCCGGCTGCGAAATGCGCAGGGGTAGGCCTCGCCAAGCAAAGGAGCTGTCCGCTTTCGACGGCTCCTTCGCTGGTAGGACCAGAAGCTAGACGCCGGCTTCGGCCTTGGCGAACTGCGGCACGACTTTCTTCGGGTTCGTGTTGAAGATCGCGATCTTGTCCGCCTCCGAAAGGAAGTCGAAGGCGCTGATCACCGGCACCAGGTTGTCCGAGGTGAGACCGGTCTCCGGTCGTACGGCGCCGCCGGAGCCGGGCGCCTCGGAACCGTAGCAGGTGCGGGCCACGGTGCGCTGCTTGATCGCCGCTTCGAGGTAGTTGAGCTCGTAAGCGCAGGTGTCGAAGAACAGGTTGTTGCTCAGATCCTTCTGCCCAAGGTGGTTGTCCGTCGCAATGAAGCGGTCCAGCGCGCCACCACAGTGGCACATGATCACCTTGAGCTCCGGGAAGCGCTCGAAGACGTCGGAGTGCGATAGCAGCTGCGTCGCGATGAACTGCTCGACGACGAAGCCGATCTGGTAGTTCTGCGGAATGATGCGGATGCGTGGGTCGAGACAGTTGGTGCCGTGCACGATGATCGGGACGCCCAGCTCCTGGCATTTTGCGTAGACCGGGTACCAGTAGGGCTCGTTCATCCCCGGAGTCGTGCGGCGGCCGGCCGGATCCGGGGTCAGGTAGCAGGCTACGAAGCCGAACTCCTTGACGCAGCGCTCCAGCTCCGGGATGCAGTTGCTCAGATCGGGCGCATCCGAGATCTGCGGCAGCTGCGCGGCACCGAGGAAGCGGTCCGGGTACATCTGGGTCTGCAGGTGGATGGTGTCGTTCGTGAAGCTGACCCAGTACGGGATCAGGTGCGGCTCCATCCAGCCCATTGTCGTGAAGGGGCGCGGACCGATGATCTGCACGTCGACGTTCCGTTCGTCCATGTAGGCGGCGTGGCCGCCGCACGAGGCCTGGAACGCCTCCTCCGAGAGGTCGAGCCCGTTGCGGCCTCTCGCGGGCGAGAAACCGCTGGCGATGGGACTGCGCGTCGGCGTGTTCGAAGCGAGCATACCGGCGATGAAGGCTCGCGCCGCCGCCGGAGCGGAGACGTGACCGTGAACGTCCAGAACCTTGACACCGTTGTACACGTGGCACCTCCTCTTGGGCTGCCTGCCCTGGTCTCGATGAAGAAGCGGCGGCCGGCCATTGGGCCCGGCGCTCGCCCGTGCATTCTACACACGTGGACAGGCGTCTACGCAGCTTGCGGAAGTGGAAATCGGGCGGTCAGAACGAGAGGACGCGGCCGCGCAGGTCTGGCGGGACGCGTTCCTGCACCTGGGTCTGCGTCGAGGTGAAGAACGCGAGCTTGGCGGCGCCGGCCAGCGCAAGGCCCGTGATCAAGACCTCGGATTCGTAGGAGTAGCCGAAGGCGATGACCAGCAGCGCCACGTAGGCCACCGCGGAGACGCCGATGGAGATGACGCCGAAGCGAATCGACGCCCAGGAGACGACGAGCGCGGCGACGATGCCGCCCACCTCCGGAGCGAGGAGCGCCATGCTCACCGTGCCCGCCTGCGAGGCCACGCTGGGCAGCACAAGGACGACCGCCTTGTCGATGACGCCGGGCGCCAGGCCGAGGGCCACGAGCGCAGTCACGGAAGGCGCGCCGAGGGCGAAGCGGACCAGCGGCTTCACGCCGAAGCCGTCCTGACGCTCCGGCCGAGGCAGCGGCGCGCTCTTCGGGATCGCGAACGTCACGATTGCTGCAGAGGCGAGCAGCACCGCGGAGACGCCGAAGCCGGCCGGGCCCATCAGGAACGCTGCAGGGGGGCCGACGAGCGCCGCCAGATGCGAGCCGCCGTTGTTCAACGCCACGATCGGGAAGAGGTCCTCGCGGTCCGTGACGTCGCCGAGGACGGCGCGGCTGGCAGGCAGGTCGAAGGCATGCAACGCGCCGCCGAGGACTATGCCGCTCAGTAGCCAGAAGAACGGTATCGGCAGGATGAAGCCGAGAAGCGGTAGTAGCGAAGCGAGGACGTTGAGCCAGCGGGCCGCAAACAGGATGCGAGTGCGCGGCACGCGGTCGCAGATGACGCCGGCGGGGACGGTGAGCGCCACCTTGGGCAAAACGCGGGCGGCGCCGAAGACGAGCAGGAAGAGGACGCTGTGGCCCCACGCTACGGCAAGCCAGCCCTGCAGCAGTTGCTGCATGTTGGTGCCGAGGGCGGTGAAGCTGTTGGAACCAATGAGAGCGCCGTAGCGGCGCTGTCGCAGGAGGTTGAGGCCCTGGGGTTTGCGGAGCGTCTTCAGCCCGGAGGCATCAGCAAGTGAGTCCATGCTCTCTCCAGCCAGCCCCGCGTGTTCCATTCACATTTTCAGTGTGCCACGTTACGGCGTTGCAGTCTCCTCGTTGTCGTTAACATCTCATCAGCGCCTCGGAAGCGCATAACCCGCTAGACGAGCGGTGGCCGCTTGCCGATGCCGCTGGCCTCGAGGATTTGCGGGATGAGCTGCTCGCGGTTCGAGGCCAGCAGGTAGATGCCGGCCACGCCAGGCTCCTCCCGGATCACCCGGATCGTCTCCACACAGAGGTCGACGCCTGCCTGCGTGAGCTGACCCTCGGGCACCTCGTGCAGGCGGCGTTTGACCTCGTCGGGCAGGTAGATATCGTCCAGGCTCTCGAGGAAGGCGAGACCGTTGACCGAGGTTATCGGGCCGACGCCGACCAGGATGGCGCAGCGCCGGTCGAGGCCGCGGTCGCGCACCGCCTGCATCCAGCGCCGGAAGCGCTGCAGGTCGAAAACGTACTGCGTCTCGACGAACTGGGCGCCAGCCTCGATCTTGGCCGCAAGCCGGTCGACCCGATGCAGGTCAGCGGGCGTTCCGTCCTCGACGCAGCCGATCAGCCACTCGGGAGCAGCGGGAAGCTCACGGCCGGAGAGCATGTGCTTCTCTTTCAACCCCTGCGCCGCCCGAATCGCGGCCAGCGAGTCGAGATCGAAGACGTCGAGGGCGCCAGGCTGGTCGCCATGCACCGCCGTGTCGCCGGTCTGCAGCACGACGTTGGGGATGCCGACGCCGGCGGCGCCGAGCAGGTCCGCCTGCAGGCCGAGGCGGTTTCGGTCGCGGCACTGCAGCAGCATGATCGGCTCCACGTCGGCGCGCATCACAGCGATGCTGCCTGCCCAGCTCGAGAGCCGTGTCTGAGCACCCTGACCGTCGGTCACGGTAGCTGCGTCAACCCAGTCGTGGATCTGCTCCGCCTTACGGCGCAGCGGCTCCAGGGTCGCGCCGCGCGGCGGCGACAGCTCACAGGTCACGGCGAACTCGCCGCGCTGGATACGCCGGGCGAGGCGACCGTGTGAAAAGCCTGCGTCAGATGTCATGCCCGGAGCATACGATGACTGAAGGTTGCGTAGAGGACGCAGTGGAGTCGCAGCACGAACTTCTGGCTACGGCGCGCCGATTTTGCTCATCGTGAACTCGCGCACGCGGAACTGAAAGCCGCAGTCGCAGCTCGCCGTCCAGTGCTCGCCAGCCAGATCAACATAGAGGTTCTTGTGCCCGAACAGGGCATGCCAAATTCGATGCGGCGACCTCATGGCTCCCTCCGCAACCCGTCTTGCCTGGGCAAGCGTTCCGCGGTCAGGCGCGGGTCTTCCCCCATTATGCCAAGCTCGCACATCCAGGCACGGATGTCGACTAAAGTGGATGTCACGATGCGAGGCTTCTTCGCGATGACCTGCTTCGCCGTCCTTGTTGCCCTGGTGGCCGCTTGCGACGGCTCCTCGCAACCGTCGCCGTCCTTCACAGCCCTGCCATCCGCCACGATCGCAGCGCCCAGCCCGACGCCGACCGCCTCAGTTCCCACCGGCACGGAGACCGGCATCGCGTCCATCGACAACGTCATCCGCGCGGTCCTCTCCGGCGACGAGGCGGGGCTGACCTCGCTGTTTCGTTTCACGGAGACAGCCTGCACGAATTTTCTCGGCATGGGTGGGCCGCCGACATGCCTCAATCAGCCAGGGAAGCCATCGGAGGGCACACTCGTGAAAGCATTCCCGGTCAGCAGTTGCGAAGCCGAATGGCGGACCGACCTGGCACCTGTCGCCGATAGCCTGCTGACGCGCCAGCCTCAGCTGTACGGCGTCGTCCAACTCAACCTCACGGCGCCCATCTGGGGGTTACCTTACTATCCTCAGCCTGAATACGGCGTGCTCCTTCAGGTCGCAAACCAGCAGACCAACGAAGGTGCCGAGGGCGTCCTGCTCGGTGTCGAGGACGACGGCAGTGTCACTTATGTCGACTACGTTTGTATCGGGCCGCCAAGCGTTTTTCTCACGACGAATGTGAGCGCGGCCTATGGAAACAACGTCCAGCTCATCCTGCGCGGGCCTGCGTATCCCTGATCGATGGCAGCGTACGCGGCTGGCTATCCTGCCCCGTTGCCGGGACCGACAAAGCGCACCTGCAGCGTGTGGTCGGTGTCGAGGTTGGTCGTGATGCCGTCGAGGGAGTCCGTCTGCACGCCGTCCAGGGCCGCGGACTGGAACCGCCCGCCGTTGGGCAAACGCACGGTCAGCGTGAGAGGAATGGGACGCATGCCGGCCTCTTTCTGCACGTAGAGGTCGTAGACGGAGCCGCTGCTGTCGTCCTTGACGACGACCGGGGTGCGGTAGGTGACGGCCAGGGTGCGCGTCTGGCCGGGCAGCACCGGGAAGAAGCGCCCGAAGGCCTGTTTGCCGACCTCCTCGTCGACCTGCTCCGCGCCGACCGACTGGCCATCCAGCTTCACGTCGATGAGACGGGAGCCCGTCGGCGCGTAAACGCGGGTATAGCTGCCGTAGACGCCGTCCAGCATCAGCGCGGCCATGAGGTGCGGGTCGCGGCCGATCTTCCACTGGTCGTAGGGGTTGTCGATGGTGTACGTCACCGTCGTGTCTGCGGTGCCGTCCGGGTTGAGCTGCACGTCGATAGAGGCCTTGTTCTGCAGCACGATGTTGAGCTTCGTGCTGTTGACGCTGGCGTCGGCCAGCATGACGTAGTCGCCGTCCGTCTTCACCATCGAGCCGTCGAAGCCGTACTCGCTGATCAGCGCCTCCAGCTTCGGGTCGTTGAAGTAAAGCTGCAGGTGACGCTCGCGCGCCTCCTGGCCGAACAGCTTGAGCATGGCGACCCAGTCGTCCTTGGGAGTGGCGAAGACCTTGTTCAGCAGCGCGTGGGCCAGATAGGAAAGGAACGCCTTCTTCGGCACGTTCGGTTCGTACTGGTCGTCGCGGGTCAGCTCCAACGTCTTCTCGATCAGGTTGCTGGAGTCGATCGTCACGCCGTACTCGGGGACGTCGACGGGACCCACGAGGTCGAGCAGCCCCTGCACAAACTGCTGGTCGAGGGCGATGACGCCATCAGTGGTCGGAGCGCCGCCCTTCTCGACGAACATGCTGGCGTAACCGGCCGTGGTCGGGAAGTCCGGGTACCAACCCGCTTCGCCCAGGCCCCAGGACGTGTTGCGCAGCAGGTAGTTCTTGAGCGGCGCCGGCGGCGCGACGTATTCACCGCCTGACTGCTGCTGCCAGCGGTCGAACAACGTGCCGAAGTACTCGAAGGTGATGTCGCCAAGCTGAGCGTGGTCAAAGGTCGCGATGCCGTAGCTGGACATGAGGCCACCGGACGGCATGAGCTCCGCGTCGTTCTGAGGCAGCACGAGGTAGGTGTGCGGGCCATCGGCGCCGAGCAGCGTGGGCAGCGTGGCGTAGGCCTCGTTGTAGCCGTTGACGAGCTTCTGCAGCTTGCCCGTCGCGTTGTCGAACGACACGGTGGCGTCCTGCAAGGGACCCATCAGCCCGCTCGGCAGGTCGGCACGACGCTGCAGCAGGCCCTGCAGCCCCTGGTCAACCTTCTGCATCGCCGGAGCCTGGCTTTCGAGGAAGTCGAGACCGGATTGGATTGCGGTTTCGCCATCCTGACCCTGGTAGTTGGCATAGGCCAGCAGGACGTCCGTAGCGTCGTAGCCGACGCGTGACGACTCGGCGCCGAGGTCGACCAGCACGTCGAGGCCTTTCACCTGCTTGCCGAGAACCGGCACCAGCTTGGCGGCGTTGAGCATCGGGTCGGTGTCCATGTGACGCTGGGCAGCGCTCAGCTTGACCTGGGCGTCGCGAAAGTCCTCACGGGTCGACATCGCCTCTGCCTGCGACATGTTGAGGTCTTCGAGATCGACCCGGTTTTCGAGGCCGCTGAGAAGCTGCCGGCCGTCGTTGAGGTCGCGATAGAAGACGTACGTGGTGTAGAGCTCGTAGGCGCCAAACAGCGCCAGCAAGACCGCGAAAACAGCGAGGGGCCTCTTGTACTTTGCGAGCATATGCACTTTAGGAAACGCCGCTAGCCGACGAGCGTTTCGGGCGCGAGATTCTCGAGGGCAGTGGATGGCTACAGGGCATAGTGAATTTTCGGCCGTTAATCGCGATGTCTTTGCGAGGGCCACCCGATAAAGCTCCCGCCAATCGGTGTCGATACTTCACCTAGGAAGTGGCCACACGCCGCGGGCCTTGGTTGGCAGTGGCGAGCGGCTAGCAAGGAGAGCAATCGCAATGGACATGCGAGCTTATCTCCAGATCATTCGCCGCCGCTGGTGGCTACTGGTCATGGGCCCCGTTCTCGCAGGACTTGCCGCCTTCGCCGTCAGCAAGCAGCTCACGCCTGTCTATTCCACGTCGGCTACGTTGCTCATCAACCAGACGCAGGTGCCCGGCACGGTGCAGTACAACGACATCCTCACGTCGGAGCGCCTTACGAACACCTACGCCCAACTGATCAAACGCGACCAGATTTTCTCCGACGTACGTACACGCCTCGACCTGCCTTTGACGACTGACCAGATCTCGAGCAAGATCAGCGTCTCTACCATCAGCAACACACAGCTGCTGCGCATCACGGTCGAAGACCCCAGCCCGAAGCTGGCGGCCGACATCGCCAACACGACGGCCACCGCGTTCATCGACGACAACGCCAACTCCCTAGGACGGCCAGGTACGGTATCGGTGGCGGAAGACGCGCGCGTGCCGACTTCGCCGTCCAAGCCCAACATCAAGCTCAACACGGCCCTGGCTGCGATGATGGGCTTGCTCGTCGTGGGCTGTCTCGTCTTCGTCCTCGAATACCTGGACGATGCCGTCAAACCGACGGACGACACGGAGGCGGAGCTGGGCGTCACGACGCTGGGCGTAGTGCGCAGGCTGAAGCCAGAGAAGCGGCTGGGCCGCCCGGCGCCGCTCGCCAACGAGACCTCGGAGGCATATCTGCAACTACGCACCAACGTGCACTTCGCCGGCGTCGGCACCAAGCTGAAAACGCTGGTCGTGACCTCTTCCAGCCCGGGCGAGGGCAAGTCGACCACGGCAGCCGGCCTCGCAGTCGTCATGGCGCAGGCGGGCGAACGAGTGATCATCGTCGATACGGACCTGCGCCGCTCGACGCTGCACGAGATCTTCCAGGTGCCGAACTCGTTCGGTTTGACCGGCCTGCTGCTCAGCGACGTCGAAGACCCGTCCGCTGCCCTCATCGATCCCGGCATCAAGAACCTGCAGGTGTTGCCATCGGGGCCGCTGCCGCCGAACCCGGCCGACCTGCTGATGTCGTCCAACATGGAGCACATCATGAAGCGCCTCAGCGAGCGCGCCGACTATGTAATCTTCGACAGCCCACCGGTCCTGGCCGTCACGGACGCCACCATTCTGGCCGGCCGCACCGACGGTACGATCCTCGTCGCGCAGGCCGGCGCCACGCGCAAGCCGGCTCTGCAGCGGGTCATCCGCGATCTTGAGCCGACCCAGGCGCGCCTCGTCGGTCTCGTGATCAACAAGGTGCGGCCACGGGGCAAGGGCTATTACGGCTACGGCTACTACAGCTACGGTTACGAGCGCTTCGAGTCGGCCACCGGCGAGACGCAGCGCACGCCGTCACCCCCGACACGCCGGGCGGCGTAGCGAACCTCGTCAGGTTTTCTCTGAGTCAATTGCGACCAGCGGCCGGACCAGGTAGGTCTCGAACTTTGCGTTCGCCGACCTTGGTCGCGGGATTGCCCGAGTAGATGCCGGAGGGCTCCGCGTCTTTGTACAGCACGGCGCCCATGGTTATGATGGCCTGCTCGCCAATGACTAGGCCCGGGGCAATTCTGGCGAAGGCAGCTATCCAAGCGCCGTCCTCAACGACGAGCGGCTTCAGGACTAGGCCCATGCCAGGGTCCGACCAGTCATGGTTACCAGTACACAGATACGCCCCTTGGGAGATACAGACGTTATCGCCAAGCGACACCTTTACAAAGTTGTCGATCCAGGAGCGTTCGCCTATCCAACAGTTGTCGCCGACTCTGAGATGCCAGGGATACTTGATGTGGACGTTCGGCTTGATGATTACGTTTCGACCGATGCGCGCACCGAAGAGGCGCAACAGCCGCGTCTTCAGTCCGTACGACGTCACCGCAGGATTCAACATGATGGCAGCTTCCACCAGTAACCAAGTGGCTCGAGTAAGAAAGGGCCGACCCGGCTCATAGCCGCGGCTATTAGTCAGGGCCAAATTTACTTTCACGACCAGTGAGCTTTCGTCCGAGACCTTGCTTCGCGTGAACTTCAACCAGCTCGCGAGAGCGGCTGGTCCCGAAGAAGACCGGTAAGCACGTCGTCCAACTTCCCGCCGATATTGCGCCAATCGTACCGCTCTTGCACGAAATTCCTTCCGGCCAGACATAGCCGCTCGCACAACACATCATCGACCAGCAGCCTGTCTATTGATGCCGCCATCCCGGCCGGGTCATCAGCAATCAGGAGATGCTCACCATCAATTACGCCGGTACCTTCACATCCAACGCTGGTCGACACTACAGGCGTTCCTTGAGCCATCGACTCCAGGATCTTGAGACGCGTTCCGCCGCCGAAAAGGATCGGTGCCACCACCACTCGTGCCTTGCGATAATACGGCGCGAGATCATCAACGTAGCCCAGTATCTCAACGGGGAGCGGGGCAGACGCTGCTAACTTCACCAGCCTGGCGGGCGGATTTCGGCCGATGATGGTCAGCCGGGCGGCAGGATTTCGTAGCTTGGGCAGAACCGACTCGATGAGAAACTCGGCGCCCTTAGCATTGGCGCTGTAGTCGAGGCTACTTACGAAAAGGACGTCAGTAGAACTGGCCTGGCTCGAGTGCTCCTCGCCTATCACCGTTCCGTTCGGTATAAGGGAAACCTTGCCTGGCGCCAGAGTCTCGAAGTAGCTCTGCTCTTCCCCGCTGACAGCCAGGACTTGAGCCACGTGAGTAGCCGCCCAAGCCTCAAGCCGTCTCGAAGGTCCTATGGCAAGACGAGCAGCGATTCCTCGTGCAGAAAAGCCGGCGGCCTTCGCCATGCTCCTCAGACGCAGAAACTCCGCGTTGTGAGTATCAAGCACGGAGCGATAAAGCCATTCCTCCGGGACGTATCTCAACATGTAGAGAATCTCCATCATGAGAACGTCATATTCGCGCTCATTCAGTTCATCGTGAAGCAAACGCGCCGCAGACTCGTCCCAGAAATAATCAAGCTGAAAAGGTTGCCTCAAGATGCTCGCCCGAAGCAGTCGGCCGAGACGCTCAGGTCGGCTGATGCTGACGGGAGCCGATATATAGTGCTCGCACACTCGACTCAGGGCTTCCTGATGCTCCGAAAGGCTCTCACCGGATGCGAGTGTAAACAGCGATACTTGCCATCCCCTTGCTGCCAACTGCTGCATCAGGTTCCAGTTCCGTACTGCATCGCCTGAGGATGGCGGATAGGGTGGTCGATGAGTCAGAAAGAGGACTCTACGAGCCATTCTCCACCGCCTCCACAGCACCGTCGGAGTTGTGCAGTTGGCCGATACGTAGGCCAGACCAGAACCAGAAAGGGGGTAACAGGAATGTACCGATAATGAAGAATTGCAGAGCCGTCATGAGAACCAGCGTACGAACGAGATTCTCATCGGAAGACAACGATGACAGCGGGCCCTGGCCACGCAGCATCAATAGCAGAACAAGCGTCAGGCCCAAGACTCCGATTGGCCCCGTTTCACCAAGTAACGCCAGATAAGCGTTAGCAGCGGGAAAATTCGACCGCTCATCTATACCGGGAATCCGAACGAATTGATACAGGTAAAAGCGGCTGTTACCCAGGCCAACTCCAGTGATCGGCGCCAGCTTCCAGATTGATATGGAGCCCTGATTCAAGGAACTGCGAGCATCGAGAGAGGGATCTCTCCCGTAGAGAATGCTGTCTGCCCTGTCCAGGAGCACGCGACCAGCCGGGCTGAAGATAAGCACCAAAACAACGAGCCCTGCGCCTATCAAGGCCAGCGGATTGATCTTGATCGAGCGACGTGCGAGAGAGAGCACTGCAAAGATTGCCACGCCGATGACTACTGGGCCGATTGCGCCAGCCAAGAGCAAGGACACACTACAAATTCCCATGCCGAGAATGACACTCTTGGCACGCCCGGCGTGAAGCCTCCAGATACCAACAAGGATCCCTGCAAGTCCTGCGTAGCCAAGATACGCAGGCTCGCTGAAGACCGATATGGGTCTGACAAAGGAGCCTGAGTCTCGGTACCTCAGCCCTAACGTGTCGGTTAGACCAAACGAAACGAAATTCTGATCGACGGCTTGCAGGATACCTACCGCCGAGACAATGACGGCGCCTACGAAATAGGCCATTAACACGTAATGCAGCATCTCTCGGTTGAGAGAGCGGCCTATCAATAACGAGCCGCATAGCAAGAACAGGAGGTGCACAAAGGTCTTAAACGTCTGACCTGTGAAACCTAGAGCTATTGCAGGATAGACGGACACCACGCCGAGCAAACAAACGAAGAGGACGAGAGCACCGTCCAGAGTAGTCAAGGGCTGAGGTTGTGAGATACGGGCACCCGTGTCCATCAGCAGCTTGGCTGCCAACACCGCGATCGCGGCAATGAAGAAGAAGTCAGGTAAAGGCAAGCTGCCATTGTTGTAGCCCACGAGCTCGTTCTTCTCCAGGAAGAGGGACGCAACCACGAGACCGAGAACGATCCGCGTGGCCAATGTAGTTGGGAGCCCGGCCACCAGTGTGGACCACGAACGGTCATGCCCCACCCGGCTCGAAAGCGTGGCCTGTGCGGTCATGGTTGCCGGACCTCCGCGAGAGACCTCAATGGCATCGATGACCGTCTGATCAGGCTTTGACGGAGCAGTCTGGTACTCAATGGCGGGATCAGCAGTGCAAAAGCCGGCTGCAGCCTCTGCTCCATCGTGATGGTGGGCAATATTCCGTACATCCGCATCGCATATCGCGTGACCAGTGATGCCAACTTGTGAACATTCGTAGGTCGAATACCCCGTTCGCGGTCGTAAGATGCAGCCTCCTGCAGGTATTGAGGCGACAGGACTTTGCGGTTGCTCTGATGTCGATCGGCCGCAATCACCCTTCCGAGATGCCGAATGCGGCCTCGTCCTGCCAAACGGAGGAGCAAGTCACGATCCATGACGTAGTTCAGGTCTTCGCGCACAAACAAACCGGCGCCGACGACCTGCCGGGAAAAGAAGAAGGTCGGCTGGCATACGTAGTGAGATGCTTCAAGCAGACGCTTCCAAAATGGGAACGAGGCCAGAACCTGCAGCACTTCGTCGTACTCATTGATGAGCAAGGCATGACCGAAAACAGCGGCCGTGTTGCCCTGGAGCCCCTCCACCGCCCATTCCACCGCTCGGCGATCTGCATACGCGTCATCGCTGTTCACCCAGCCGATGATGTCGCCGCGGCTCAATGCCAGTGCTTTGTTCAAGGCATGCGATTGGCCTCGATCCGGCTCGCTCACCCAGCGGACGTGCGATGGTGCTTGCTGGAGAATCGACAGTGTCTCATCCGTGGAGCCACCATCCATGACGATGTGCTCGATGGGGGAGTATGTCTGGGCCGCCACAGAGTCAATACAATCCTGAATGAACCGTCCCTGGTCGAACGAAGGCGTAAGGATGGACACGAGCGGCTTTTCTGTGCTGCCCATTAGCTCGCCAAGCCCTTGACTCGCTCCGGAGGAAACAGCGCCGCATAGTCCGTCTTGTCAAAGACCTCGAGCTTGCCACCGACCGTTGCGTCCAGTATCTGGCGCCCATCGGCCTCGAAGGCTTGGCGTGCCATTCGGTAGGCGATTTCCGAGGTGTCGAGGTCCGGCAGCTGCCAGCGGTAGCCCTTGCCGAAGTAGGAGGGGTCGAAGTGATTTGGGTCATCGCTCTCGGACTGTACGAGCTGGTGCGGCGTTCCCTTGGTTGCGAAAGAGTGATCTACGCCGATCAGTACCACCTGCTGGAACCCCATCAGGTAGGCAAGTTGCATCGCCACGAACGTAACCGTGGCCCCCTCCCACACGCCTGACACTGCATCGGTGGAGAAGGCCCGGTGGATAGACGACCGAACGTAGGTGATTTCAGCGTCCTTGGGCATTACTCGACGGGTCGCCCAGCTGACGAACTTCATCGATGGCTGGGTGGCGATCTCAGCACCCGACTGCTCGATGACGTAAGGATTGACGCAGACCAGGAAGTCCGTCACGAAGCCTAGCTTGTCGAACATCAGGTAGACGCGGTTCAAACCGAACGTGAACTCATCGCGCAGGGGCGACAGGTCCATGGAGCGCAAGCTCGGCCCGTTGCCGATGATGGAGCAGCGCTGGCCGCGGTGACTGTCTCGCAGGGCGCGAAGACGCGCGGCATAGCGGCGTCCTGCCGGCAGCAGCCGATAGGACGCTTTGCTGCGAGCATCGGTCAATCGCAGCGAGAAGGCTTGGGTTCGCTCGACACTGATGGCTCTCTGGAGGGCGGGCTTCAGAAGAGCTTTCGCGCTGGTCATGCGGCCCTCACGGCTGACTCACCAGCATGCCGTTCAGCAAATTGGCGGACCGCCATCTCGTTGATGCGATCCACGGCTTCAGACGTGTTCGAGGAGTTGTGCGAGCCGAAGATGCATTGCGGGAACTGGCTAACGGGCTCGTGGCTGGTAGCGGCTCAACTTCGAACACGTCAGGGCAGCGCCGGCGATGATGCCGTCGCGCAGGGCTTCAACCAGTGCAGCCTCATCGATCAGGGCGCCGCGCGACGTCTTGACGAGACGGCTGCCACGACGCATACGAGCGAACTGCTCTGGCCCATGAGGCCTACCGTTTCCGGAGTCAGGGCGCAGTTCAACGAAACGAAATCGGACGCCGCGAGTAGTTCCGGCAACGAAACGAGTGCGACGTCCATGTCAGCCAGGTCCGAGCGACCTGCTGCATACGGGTCGTAACCAATTACGTGCATCTCGTGGGCGATAGCGCGTCGGGCAACAGCCGTGCCGATCGCGCCCAGGCCCACGATACCCAGCGTTTTGCCGGCCAGGCTCACGCCGCGGATCTGGGCCCACTCGCCCTGACGCACCGCTGCATCGATGACGTGCAGCTGGCGCGCGAGCATGATCATGTAGCCAATGGCCACGTCCGCGACTTCGCCCGAGAGCTGACCCGGCGTGTTAACCACCGCGATACCGCGCTCTCGAGCCGCCGCCGCGTCAATGCCATCGATGCCGATACCCCACTTGGCGAGCACCTTGAGGCGGTCTGCGTGGGCGAGCACGGCCGGCGTGTAGCGTTCTGTCGCCCGCCACGACGCCGTCGAAGCGGTGAATATTGGCGAGCAGGTACTCCTCGCTGAGCTGCTGGTCGACCTCAGGCGCCTCGACCTCGATGCCGAGTTCGGCGAAGCGCGGCAGGTCGCCGCAAGGTTGCGCTGCAAATGCGGGCAGGCGATGAGCGCACGAAGGGTCACCGTCGGGCTCCATCCGGAAGAGCCGCTTCCAGCAAGAGACGCGCAATCTGGAAGTCCTCCTCTTCATCGATGTCCCACGCCTCGAGGCGATTGATGCTGAAGAGGATGGGCCGCTCACCGATGCGGTTCTCGCGTGCGGCGAGTGTCTCGCGGCTGAAGATGTAGATGTTGGAGTTCTCCTCATACACCGGCGCAGGTTCTGCGTACGCTCCAGGACCGCGGGGTTGTGATTGACGGCTGTTCCGTCGCCGCACCAGAGCCGCGTCTGCATGGGCGTCACGCCGAAGAGCGAATCTCGCTCCGGCCAGGCCGCGAGGAAGGTCTCGATAGCGGCTTCATTGTCGAGCTCTTCAGTAGCGGATTCGTGCTGTGTGTCTGCAAATAGAGTCCGCATCGACGAGAGACGTATCGTGCAGAAGGATGGTGTTCATGGGGATGTGGCCATCGCGAAGGTGCCCAGGCCGCTCGATGAGCCGCACGTTCGGGAAGCTTCGCGGGCACTCGTCCAGGATGACTGGGCTATCCGTGTCGATGACCACCTCGCTAATCGAAGGGCACGCGAGTAATGACGTCACGATGTGGTGGTAGAGCGGCCGGCCGGCGATCTCGCGGTAGTTCTTTCCCGGCACGCGCTCACTAGCGTGGCGCATTGGGACCAGAGCAACGATTCTCGGCGCCATCACGCCACCACTCCTCTCGCGGACGAAAGGACGACGGTAACCTCGAGCAGCATTCCGTCGACCCATCTCTTCGTATTGAATCGGCCGGCCAACGGCCTGACTATCGAATTCCCCCTGACCGCTTCGATCCGGTCGGGTAGTAGAAGTGGCGCAGGAGCGTCGCCGCCACCGGACCGCGCTGCTGGAACCCCTGGTAGCTGCCGATGAACTGCGCCGCGCGGAACCGCGGAATATCGAAGAGGTTCTGCAGCGACTTGCCGCGTAGCGTCGCGTGTACGTAGTCGCTCATGACGTTGGCGGAAGCGATCGAACCGCGTCGAGCTTGCTCATGCGCTGCTCCGGGAAGATGCGCGCGTAGCAATCGCTTCGCGTCGATAGCGGTTCTTGAGCTGGCTGAAGCCTTCGCGATGCACGTGCGCAACCGGCGCTCCCGCCACGTAGGCAATACGATGACCGGCATCCATCGCCCGCTTCGCCCAGTGCATGTCCTTGAGGCCGGTCAGCTCTTCGTCATACGGCTGCTCCAACCAGACGCCGCGCCGAATGGCCGCGTTGGCGTTATTGCAGAACGGATGGGCCTGGTCCGGATCGGAGCGGGCCGGAAACCACTTCGCCAGCAGTTGCTGCTCGGAGAACCGCGTGCGGTGGTCACCGACCTGACGGCCATACGTCAACGCGACCGAGGGATCTTTGAACGGCTCAACCATCGCCTCAACCCAGGTGTCGTAGAGCGGATAGACGTGGGCGCTGGCGATCAGCAGCACGTCACCGGTGGCTGCGGCACAGCCGACGTTCAGCGAGCGCCCAAACGTGAAGTCCTGCGGCGCGATCGTCTCGATCCGCGCGCCGAACAGCCGCGCAATCTCAACCGTCGCATCGGTGGACCCGGAGTCCACGACGATGACCTCGTCTGGCTGGCGCGTCTGCTGACTCAGGCCGGCCAACAGCCTGCCGATGTGGTCAGCCTCGTTAAAGGCGCGGATGATAACGGAAATTGTGGGCGTTTTGTTCAACATGTCCGTCTATCTGACCTCATCAGGCTCTGGCGCCCGTCTTCATCTTGTCGAGGAGCAATTCACTGCTCTGTCGTAAGAAGCCAAGCTCGAAGGCAATACGCTCCATGGAAGACATGGCCTGCTGTTCGTCTCGAGACCTGAATACGAGGAGCACGAACCTTGCTGGTAGCCGAAGAGCAAGAGCGAGACACTTGCCGACGACACTGCGCACCTGCTTACTCGCGACGATTGTTGCGGACATGCCGCTGCCGAAGGAGCGACGGTAGAAATACCTCTTCGTAAGACGGTCGGCAGGAACGTGATGCTGTACCACCGCGCCCGCCACGTAGACGACTTTGAGCCCTGAGGCGTGAATTCGCTTCTGGATCTCCGTGTCTTCATCGCCCAACAACAACGAGCCGCGCCGGCCAAGATCGGTGGCAAACAGACCAACCTTCTCAAACAGGCCCTTGCGGAATGAGCAATTGGCTCCGATTATCCGCTCCGGCCACTGGAGAGACCGCGAAGCTTCGCCCAAGTCCAGCAGACTCAGACTACGCAGCCTCACGTCGGTCAGCCACGCAGGCCGTTCGCAGTCCCAAATCGGCAAGACCTTGCCACCAGCGGCACCAACGGACGGATCGGTGAGATATGTCGCAGAATCGATGCCAGCCAGTCCGGTCCCGCGACTGCATCGTCATCCAGGAACGCGACGATTTCTCCACTGGCCTCCCGCACGCCACGATTGCGGGCGTGCGAAAGGCCCTGCTCCTGCTCGCGTACGTACCTGAAGTTGGAGACCGCTTCGCCGACGAAGCGCTGCATGACGGGCCAGGCACTGCCTTGCTCATCGTTGTCGACAACTATTACCTCGTACTCGGAGCTGGGTAACGACTGCGTCATCAAGCTGGCAATAGCGGCGGGCAGCGTGTCAGGCCGACGATAGGTGCAAATGATCGCGGAGATATGGACACACCGTTCGTCTGAATCCATTTGCTGGGGCAGCTGGTCAACCATCGGATCAGATCTCATCACGGCTCACGCGGCAAGCTCACGGTTCGGAAACAAACTCGTGAACTCCTTACGATCGAACACTTCGAGATGACCGCCAACGGTCGCGTTGTAAATGTGTCTCCCATCGGCTTCAAACGCCTGCTTGGCCCTTGTGTACGCCTGCTCCATGCGGTCCACACGCGGGTCATGCCAGCGGTAGCCAGGCCCGAAGTAGGACTCGTCGAAATGATTCGGATCGCCTTCTCGCGAGCGGATTTCCGTACCGGTAACCTGAGCACTATCGGGTATGGAATAGGAATGATCGAAGCCCACGAGGTACACCTCAGAGAAGCCCATGTAGTACGCGAGTTGAAGGCACAAGAACGTTACCGTCCCTCCGGTCCAAACCATCCTCGCCGCATTGCGTGAGAACCGGGGGAAACCAGCGTAATCGTCATACCGATACCTGACATTGAGCCAGATCGTGTCTGGCGCATCCCGCAGGCAGTAGCGAAGATAGTTGCCGAAGAACTTGGTCGGGCCGTGCAACGCGTTGATCTCAGGAGCGCGATCTTCCGCAACGAAGATGTCCTCGACCACGTAGAAGGTCGGCAAGAAGCCTGCCAGGAAGATACCGTTGACCGCGAACGTGATCTCGTTCGTGAGAAACGTCAGGTCACAATTCTTCAGGCTTGGTCCGTTACCGAGCACGAAGGCCCGCCGGCCGCGATATTTGTCGGCATGCGAAACAAGCCGCTTTTCGTTGTCGGACAGATGCAGTCCCAGGCCAGCCGCCTTGTATCGGGTCGTCTGCCAGAGCAACTCTGCTTTGCTCTGCTTCAGCGGAACCTCTGGAGGCAGGGTGTGGCCGTCTATCAGGCAACGCTGGGCTGAGCGGGCCAGATCCACACCCCGATGCTTGATCAAGTCGGTCACGCCAGCGATGCTGCTATATCCGGTCACGGCAAGCCTCAGCCCAGGCGCTCAGTGCCCTTGAGGTGGACACCAGGAAATCCCCACAAGCAGCCGGACACCAGCGCGGGAGCCTGCAGGTCGCTTCCTGCAGAAACTCGGCCAACTCCTGCACGCGGTCCACGATCTCGACTACTGGCTGGCCGAAACGCAGTACGCAACTCTGTCAGGAGCCAATCCGTCAGAAGCATGCCCCACATCTCGTGGCGCAGATCTTCCAGATAGTCGTGCGGATTTCGCCGGTGCTCGACGATGGGCTCTCCAAAGGAGACGTGATAGGCAGACCCAGCCATGAGAGCCTGAACGAAGTAACCTGCCCAGATGTCTCCGTAACGCTCGATGCTACCCTCGGCAAACTTGAAACCCATAGGAACGCAAAGAAACGCCGGGATAAGCTCTCTGACAACGCTGGTATTCTGCGTGTTAATCGGACTCCAGGTGTTCTGATGCAGGACGACGTTGTCGGCCGCCGTGTAGCGAATGGCCTGGACCTTGCCATTCAGCCACGTGGTTGCATCTACATCGGGCTCTTTGAGCCAGAGACCAGCAGTTACACCAACGATTGCATCAGCCGGAGCTGGCTTCAGTTTCGAACAATTTCTACTGTCACGAAGTTTGAAGGGGTAACCCCTGGGAAAGATTGGTCGAGCCGGCCTGACATCGAGATGCTCGCAAATGTTGTGGTAGCCGGATGCATCCTCCGTCAGGTTCCCATCAACGTGACCACCTGTACGAGCGTGGCCGCCGATGAAGTCATCGTCCGTCGGGAAGTTATCGTCATCGATGGAGATCAGCCGTTCGCAGCCGGCCTCGAGAGCCATGAGATAGCCGATATTGCGACGAGATTCGTTGTTCCTCGGCATCAGGGCATAGAACTCAGGACAGCTCTTGCCCCATTCATCTTGAGAATCGATGTCGACATAGCGTGCGTCGAGGCCAGCGGCGCTAACGCGCTGACACAGGTCGGCCACCGTTTGCGGGGTCTTGACGTCCCCAATCACCCAACAAACCGTCGAATCCAGGTGACCAAACCGCTTGGCGTTGTCCCGCAAATCGGTCAGCACGTGCGGCTCCCGAATCGTCGTCAGTACGACGTGGTCCTTCTTCATCCTTGATATCTCCCAGCTCTCGCCACGGCCTCGAGAACGGGCTCATAGTCTTTCAATTCAAAGGAATGCGCGGGCGGTCCCGGATGACGTTTGCCTTTGCTCCACGTCGATTCGGAGCCCGCTACGTCGATAGGCCAGGAAAGCACTGAGGGCAAGATTGCCCCGCAGAAACCACGCATAGCATTGCGAAATGTCTGACCACCCGTCTGGGCATAACTGATACCCAGCACGTCCGGGTCCCATTCACGCATGACGGTCAGGTAGTGAGCTGTCGGCATGAACCGCTGATAGGCAACGGCACCAAAGAAATAGGCGGTCACTCCGTTCTGTGAATCGTCCTTGCAGAGTTTCTTAGGAACGTGGTGACCAGAGGCTGTAAACACTCCGTACGCCAGGCCCAGAGGGGACAGCGTGCCGTAGAGACGCTCGGTTGTGGCCACCAGCTGCGGATACCAGTCCGCGGAGTACTCGAAATCGTCCTCAACAAAGCACAGGTATCTTGGGGAGTACTTCTCAAACGCCAGCGTCGTTGCGAGGTTGCGAGAAGTGGCAGCAGGCACACCGGTGGGAGTGAGAATTACGTCATCAGCATCCGTATCACGAGCCCAGGCGATCTTTTCCATGTCATCCGTGGCATCTGAAAGCACGATGCGAATCCTGTCTCGATACGGAGCCAAGGCCACGGAAAGTGATGCGTACGACCGGGCTGCGATTTCAGCGCGGCCATACGATACGAATATCAAGCAAGTTTCCGGGCAAAGTCTGGATCTGTTGGTCATCCTTGGCCTTCACAATCTGACGTTTCGAATGGATTCCCACATGGGTATCGCCATGGCAAGTCGAGGCGCATGAGACCGGCGCGACGCTGATGAACCTGACGCGAGTCCCGCACGACATCCACCAGGGAGAAGGCAAGAATGCCGTTGTTCTCCTGGAAGTTCCGCTGGAAGGGGATTCCCATCGAAACGCTCACCAAGTAGTAGCCTTCATTCAGGAGCATTCCCGGAATCGTGAATTCGGTGACGTAGGTTCCTGGTTTGCGGGTACCGAATCGATTGGGATGGACGTCAGCGTCTCCGGTTCCAAAAGCAACGGTTCCGTCAGACAACAGGACGTTGACGTACACATGCGCCGAGGAGACCTCGCGATTGACGCAGTACTTCAAACGGATCCGAATGTCGTCTTGGCGCGCGAGCACGTCGACCAACTCATCCTCGCCCACGATGCTCGCTTCCAGGAGTGACACCGGCGAGGTCTCGTCGTTCTCCCTCGAGAAAACCGTGCTTAACCCGGCGAACTTGCCGAGATAGTCGGCCACCACGCTCGAGGCATTGCCCTGCGATGTCACGACACCGTGTTCCAGGAGAATGGCGCGGTCACAGAGACGTGTCACGGCGCCCATGTTGTGACTGACGAAGAGGACCGTACGGCCGCTTCTGGCCACGTCCTGCATCTTTCCGAGGCATCGTCGCTGGAACTCGGCGTCGCCTACAGCCAAGACCTCATCAACGATCAAAATCTCCGGCTCCAGGTGGGCAGCCACAGCGAAGCCGAGCCTCAAGTACATGCCACTGGAGTAGTGCTTTACCGGGGTATCGATATGTTGGGAGACGCCGGAAAATTCGACGATGTCGTCGAATTTCTGATTGATCTCCCACCGCTTCATGCCGAGGATCGCCCCGTTGAGATAGACATTCTCTCGGCCGGTCAACTCTGGATGAAAGCCCGTTCCGACCTCCAGCAGCGAACCCACTCGGCCATGGATATCCGCGCTCCCAGCTGTCGGCACCGTGATCCGGGAGAGGACCTTGAGCAGCGTGCTTTTGCCGCTGCCGTTCGGGCCAATCACGGCCAACGCCTCACCCTCTTCGACATCAAAGGAAACGTCATTGAGCGCCAGGAACGTACCGGCCGATGAACGCTCCGAACGGCCTTTCACTCCCTTGAGAGGCAGCTGAAGGAGAGCGCCCACAGATTCACGCAGGGTCCTGTAAGAGCGGTTCTCACCGACCCGATAGCGCTTGCTGATGCCCTCCACGTGGATCGCTGTTTCCATGACCTAGCGCCCACCTGAACCCAGCGTGTCGGCGAATGATCCCTCCCGCCAGTAGAACCAGACAGCTCCGGTGAGGAATACGACCAGGGCCACGATTGTCGAACTAACGAACACCGTCGTCTCAGGTGCGTTCGCACCGAGAAAGGCCCAGCGGAACCCATCAATGACGCCTGTCATTGGATTGAGGCCATACACGATACGCCACTTTTCAGGGACCATCGAAGTGGGATAGACAACCGGCGTGATGAAGAGCCACAACTGGGAGAGGAATGGCAGAACGTACCGGACATCGCGAAACTCCACGTTCAACGCCGATAGCCAGAAGGCTACTCCGAGTGCACTGATGCCCATGAGCAGAACGAATGCCGGCAAGAACACGATATTGATACTTGGCGTGATCGTGTACAACGCGAACAATGGCACGACAAGAATCGAGGCCACCAGCAGATCGACTCCTGCAGCAAGCGTCGTCGCCAGCGGAACAATGATGCGGGGGAAATAGACCCGAGTAATGAGCCTCTGATCGGTCACGACGCTATTCGCCGACTCCGTGAGGGAACGCGAGAAGACCTGCCACGGCATCAAACCTATATAGGCAAAAACCGGGTAGGCAATACCATCAGAGGGGACTTTCGCGAGCCGACCAAAGAACATTGTGAAGACAACCATCATTGCGAGAGGCTGAAGCCAAACCCAGGCGAATCCGAAAAACGTCTGCTTATATCGGACTTTTATTTCGCGCCAAATAAGGAAGTACAGAAGCTCCCGATAGTACCAGAGGGCATCAAACCTTACTCCCGTCCACCAATGGGCAGGACGGACGGTTACCATCGGCTTAGAACGCTGGTTTGAAGCGATAGCGGGAATGGTTTGTGCTTTGCTTAACACAATCTCGTCCAGTGGCGCCCTATCACTCGCCTAGGAGTGACCAGCCGCGCTTTTCGACACCACGCGCTGCGATTCGTACCAACGGATCGTTTCGCGCAGGCCTTCACGGAACGTGGTCTTGGCTTCGAAGCCAAAGCGCTCGCGGGCGCGCGAGACGTCGAGCATGCGGCGCGGCTGGCCGTCCGGCTTGGTTGCGTCCCAGCGCAGCTCGCCCTCGTAGCCGGTGAGCTCGCGAATCAGCTCGATGAGGTCGCGGATCGTGATCTCGAAGCCGGCGCCGAGGTTCACCGGCTCCGGGTCGTCGTAGCGCTCCGTCGCGAGGACGATGCCCTCGGCAGCGTCGTCGACGTAGATGAACTCGCGTGACGCCGAGCCAGTGCCCCAGACATCGATGTACGGGTCGCCGGCCTCACGCGCATCGACGCATTTCTTGATCAGCGCCGGGATGACATGCGAGCTGGCCGGGTCGAAATTGTCTTCCGGACCGTAGAGGTTGACCGGGATGAGGAAGATCGCGTCCATGCCGTACTGCTGGTGATAGGCCTGGCTCTGGACCAGCAGCAGCTTCTTGGCGATGCCGTATGGCGCGTTGGTCTCTTCCGGATAGCCGTTCCAGAGGTCCTCTTCGCGGAACGGGATGGGCGCGAACTTGGGATAGGAGCAGACGGTGCCAATCGTCACCATTTTGGCGACGTTCGCCTTGCGCGCCTCCTCGATGAGCTGCAGGCCCATGATCGCGTTGTCGTAGAGGAAACGGCCGGGGTTCTCCCGGTTGGCGCCGATGCCGCCGACCACGGCCGCGAGGTGAATGATCACGTCGGGGCGAGCATCGGCGATTGAGCGCCGTACATCCTCGATGTCGCGCAGGTCGTACTCATTGCTGCTGACGACGAAGACGTCCTGGGCACCGTGCTCGCGCAGCTTGGCGACGACCCGGCGTCCCAAGAAGCCGTTGCCGCCGGTCACCATGATTCTGTTGCTCGCGAGGTCGATCATCAGGCTGCCTCCTGCAACGCCGGGACCGTAAGCACCGACGCCGGGTCGATGCCTTCGGCCCGCAGGTCGTGCTCCAGCATGATCTGGATGAGCTGCTTGAAGGTGGTCTTTGGTTGCCAGCCGAGCTTCTCTCGTGCCTTCGTGGCGTCGCCGCACAGCTCGTCGACCTCGTTGGGGCGCACATATCGCTCGTCGAAGCGAAGGTACTTGCGCCAATCGAGGCCCACCAGGGTGAAGGCCGTGTCGATCAGCTCCTCGACGGAATGCGTTTCGCCGGTCGCGATTACGTAGTCGTCCGGCTCGTCGGCCTGCAGCATGCGCCACATGGCCTCGACAAACTCGGGCGCGTAACCCCAGTCGCGCTTGGCGGTGATGTTGCCGAGGAAGAGGGCATCCTGCTTGCCAGCGACGATACTGGCGACCGTACTCGTCACCTTGCGGGTGACGAAGGTGCCGCCGCGGCGAGGCGATTCGTGGTTGAAGAGGATGCCGTTGCAGGCAAAGAGGCCGTAGCCTTGGCGGTACTGCACCGTCAGCCAGTGGGCCATAGCCTTCGCGGCGGCGTACGGGCTCTGGGGACGGAACTCCGTCGTCTCGGACTGCGGCGCCGGCATGCTGCCGAACATCTCGCTGCTGCCGGCCTGGTAGAACCGCGTCGGGTAGCGCTCCTCCCGCAAGGCTTCCAGTAGGCGCAACGTGCCGAGCGCCACGGTTTCAGCCGTGTACTCCGGCATGTCGAAGCTGAGGCGGACGTGGCTCTGCGCCGCAAGGTTGTACAGCTCGTCCGGCTGCACGTGCTCCAGGAGTCGCACCAGCGAGAGCGGGTCGTTCATGTCGACGAAGTGGAGAAAGAACCGGACGCCCTCTTCGTGGGGGTCGCGGTAGAGATGGTCAACGCGCTCAGTGTTGAAGCTGCTGGACCGGCGTACGGTGCCGTGCACCTCGTAGCCCTTGTCGAGCAGCAGCTCGGCCAGATAAGAGCCGTCCTGTCCTGTTACGCCGGTAATAAGGGCTTTGCGCATCAAGCGGCCTCCAGTGCCTCCCTCCCCCGCTCGACGGGCTCGGGCATACCGGCGATGCCGTAGATGAAGCTTTCGAGCTCTTGCAGCGCGGCGTCCCTGGCGAAGGCAGTACGGCCGTATTCCTGTGCCGCGTTCACCAGGCGTCTGCGCAGAACTTCATCCGAGGCGAGCCGGATAATTCCTTCTAAGAGATCTTCGGAAGAACCGGGCTGAACCATGAGGGCCGCGGCGTGATTTTCCAGCTCTTTACCGATCTCGCTCTGAGGCGAGACGCTGGCGACGATGGGGTTGCTGGCGGCGACGTACGAACCGACTTTGGACGGAAACGCCATGTCGGTTACCTGAGGGTTGAGGCTGAGCAGCAAAGCGTCAGCCGCTGCCAGGGCGCTGGCGTAAGCCGGGTCGGACTGCGGCGGCAGGAACTGCAGGTTAGCCAGGTCGTAGCGGGCAGCCGCTGCCTCGAGAACGGCGCGCTGGTTGCCGTCGCCCATGAGCACGAAACGCAGTTCCGGCACCTTCTCGCTGGCCAGTCGCGCCGCCTCGATTACGGTTTCGAGGCCCTGCTTGTGGCCCATGTTGCCGGCGTGCAGACACACGAACGCGTCCCCGGGCCAGCCTAGGGACTCCCGCACGACGACTCGTTCGGTATCCGGCTCGGGAACATGCGTCCAGTTGCGTACCCTGTGGATCGACTCGCTCGCCACGCCAAGGGACTCGAGGTATGGCCGGAAACCCTCGGCTACGACCGCAACGCTGGCAGCGCCGCGCGCGATCCAGCCTTCGCTCCGACGTACGAGGCCTTCGACAGAGCCGCCGCCGGCGATGCCGCTCTGACCCGCCGCACGCCCCATGAGGTCCTGGAACAGGAGGCCGTAGGGCACATCGAAGCGCCGGGCGGCAACGCGCGCGAGAACGCCGTCGCTGATGCTTGGTATGACGCCAACGATGGCATCCGGCCTCTGCAGGCCACGCATCAAGGCCGCACTACCAAGAAACGACGCCTCATAGAGCCCCCGGCGCAGTGCCGAGTGTCTCTCCGGTATGTAGTGCCAGCGCCGGTGTACGCGGACACCGTTCAGCTCTGTGGAGCCATGACCCAGGTTTGCGTGCGGGCGCCAACTCGGGTAATGAGGCAAGCCCGTCAGCACATCGACATCGTGGCCCTGCTCCACCAGGTGCTCGGCGAGACCCGTCGTGTAGGGCGCATTGCCGGACTCTTCCGGCGCGTAGTTGATGCCGATGAGGAGCACTCTCACCCGGTTAGAGTCCATCCGGGCGCGAGAGGCAGCGCACTGTCGAGAGGAGATAGCGTATGTCTGAACTCAGGCTATACGTGTTGACGTACCTTCGGTCCAGGAACATCCGGGTCGAAGGCGCCAAAGCGTTGCGTCCTCGTACCTGCCACGGCCCAGTAAGACCAGGCCGCACATCAATAATCGACGATGCGGGTAGCCGGAAAGGGCTCGAGCTCGTGGTCGAAGTAAGGACGCGGCCCGACGAGCGACATATCGCCGCGCAGGACGTTGAGGAGTTGAGGCAACTCATCCAGACTTGTGCGGCGCAGGAAACGTCCGAAGGGCACAACGCGAGGATCGTCGCGCAGCTTGAAGTTGGCCTGATACTCGGCGGCGAGTTCGGGGTTGCGCTCCAGCCAGTCCGCCAGCACCTGCTCCGCGTTGGGAACCATGGTACGCAACTTCCACATTGAGAACTCGCGGCCACCCCGACCAATGCGAGTCGCCCTGTAGAAGATGGGGCGGCCCGACGTGATCAGTACGGCGGCGGCGCTGGCAACCACGATTGGCAGCGCGACTAAAGCCAGCGGTATGCCCAGCGCGAGATCGAGGACGCGTTTGCCTCGACGGCGGTAGAACCCTCCTCGGGTGGCAGCCTCGGCAGAATACGACGGCGTGGAGAAGACTCCAGCCGCGGCGGCCTCTTGCCGCGTCAGTGCGTGGAGATCAGCTTCATCCCCCTCCGCCCATCCGTCGACGAGTTGGGCGGAGGTTTCTCGTCGGATTGCCATGGACGAGCCTCAGTTATCTAGACGTGCATACCTAGCGACAGGAGGTGCAGGCCAGTCCACCGTCTCCTGTGTTCGGCGGCACCAGAGGCGCTGCCGGCGGCAGGGCGCCGCCAACCTGGACGATGACCGTACTTGACAGCACATCCGAAGTCATGCTGATGACAATCGCGCCCGAGGTGGAACCGGTGTGCAGAACATTGGTAGCGATGCCCTTGCCGTCAGTAAACCTGACTTTCGCGTCCAGGCTGGCATCGGTGCCGGGCTGGGACTCGATCTTGAAGATGCAAGGGACGTTCACCTTTGCCGCACCGGCCTCATCTTTGACTTCGCACGTCAACGTGACGTCAGAGTTGGTGCCCGGACTGGTGTTGTCCGCCTTGGCCGTGACATTCCCCTCCGGAGACGGGTACTGGGCCTGAGAAGACCCCGCGAAGGCCACCAGGGCGGCAAAAGCGGCGATGATGATTGCTACGACCGCGATTCTCTGGTTCATTCTCTCCGACTCCTCTCGGCATTTCTGAACACAGCAAGGTCCGATACCTATGAACCTCTATCTAAATCCTCGTCCAGAAGTCCGTAATCTGAACCAGATATCGTGTCTATCGAAACGCGAAACGTGATTTTTACAAAGCTCGTTTTTTCATCGCGATTCCATATCTCATTCTCATAACGCGGAAGTCGTATCAAAGGAAGTCGGACTGGGAGCCCTCGAATCCAGGCTGCGCAGCCTTGGGCGTAGGGTACGGACCCGGCACAATGGAATGAGCAGCCATTCATGAACTATCGATACGAACCCCGCCAGAGACTGCCTTTCACGCCCCTGCTGGCACTTATCGTGCTCGTTCCCGTCGTTGCGCTCGTCGCATTGCAATTGAGCCGCTCCCTGCCCTCGATCGAGGCGACGACCATCTTCCCGGCGCAATCGACCCTCGGCCAAGCGGCGTCGCCAGCGATGCCTGAAGCCGGCGCCGCCACAGTCTCCGTCGAAGGCGTCGGTCCGATTGCCACGTCCGGCACGACCGAACCGAAGCCCATCGCCAGCGTGACCAAGATGATGACGGCGTACGTCATCCTGCAGGACCACCCATTGAAGCCCAGGCGAGTCCGGACCGAGACATCACGTTCACGGCGGCGGATCAGGCCCGCTACGAGGAGGACCTTGCGCAAGACCAATCCACCCTGCCGGTGGCCGCGGGCACGAGCTACAGCCAATTGCAAATGATGGAGGGCATGCTGATTCCCTCCGCCAACAACTTCGCCGAAATCCTGGCGCAGTGGGATGCGGGCAACGAGGCCGCCTTTGTAACCAAGATGAATGCGTCGGCGCAGTCTCTCGGCATGACGAGCACAACGTACGTCGATACGAGCGGCTTTGACTCGGGCTCGGTAAGCACGCCTTCCGATCAGTTGATCCTGGCCCGCGCGTTGATGCAGAACCCGGTCTTCGCCCAGATCGTGGGCATGAACCACGTGACGCTACCAGGCATCGGTGACGTGCCCAGCACCAACGCGGTCCTCGGCACCGACGGCATCGTGGGCATCAAGACGGGTTACACGGAGGAGGCGGGCGGTAACCTCGTCTTCGCCGCCAAGAAGCAAGCCCTCGGTCAAGAGATCGAGATCATCGGCGCCATATTCGGCCAGGCCGACCACCAGCACGCCTTTGACGCGACGGTGAAGGTGATCGACGCCATCGCGGCCAACCTGCAGACCACCGTCGTCGTCCACCAGGGCGACGTCGTCGCCAGCTTCGACTCGCCCTGGGGCGACCCGGTCGACGTCATCGCGACGCAGGACGTCTCCATGATCTATTGGCCGGGCATGGCCATGCGCAGCAGCATCGACTTCGACGACGTGAAGGCGCCGCTCAAAGCCGGCGACGAGGTCGGCACACTCAACGTCAGCGTCGGCGAGCAGCAGCAGAGCGTGGCGATCGCGCTCAAGGACGACCTGCCGAACGCAGGCTTCTTCTGGCGTCTCACCCGCTTCTGAGGGATTGCATCCCACGCGCGACCCCGTTCCTTGTTCCCTGTTCCAGGTTCCCTGGTCTAAGCTAAGCGCGCGAAGGAGGTGGACCTCATATGGCCGGCTACGCCAAACCCGAGATGCTCATCGAACCCGACGAGTTCCAGTCGCGCATGGCTGACCCGAACGTGCGCATCATGGACTGCGACGTACCGGATCAATACCTGCGGGCCCACATCCCCGGCGCCGCGGTCTATCGCGGCCATCACTACTACAAGGAAGGCAACGACCTGCGCTTCGTCATGGAGCCGGGTACCTTCGCCGAGACGATGGCCAGCCTCGGCATCGGCGACGACACCGAAGTGCTGGCTTACGATGCGTCAGGCTCGCTGTACGCCGCCCGCCTCTGGTGGTGCCTGAACTACTACGGCCATCCCAAGGTTCGCATCCTCAACGGCGGCTGGGACCGCTGGCTCAAAGAGGGACGGCCGATGACGATGGAGACGGTGTCGCCGCCGCGTGCCAGCTTCACGCCGAAAGCGAACGAATCGATGCGCGCCACAGCCGAGTACATCATGGCCGAGATGAAGCGCCCCGACATCGTCCTGCTGGACGTACGCACGGACGAGGAGTGGGCGGGCACAAACAACCGTGGCAACAAACGTGCCGGTCACATGCCCGGCGCGGTACACATCGAGTGGGTGAACAACGTCGAGCCGGCCGGCGAGCGCAAGATCAAGTCCGCCGACGACCTGCGCGCCATGTTCGAGAAGGCCGGAGTCACGCCCGACAAGGAGATTGTCACCATGTGCCAGGGCGGCATCCGGGCGGCGCAGATGGCGATGACCCTGACGCTGCTCGGCTACGGCCGCGTGCGCAACTACGATGGCTCCTTCCGTGACTGGGGCAACCGCGACGACACGCCAATCGTCATCGACTAAGGAAAAGGGAACCGGGAACGGGGAACAAGAGAACGGGTATGCCCGTTCTCTGTTCTCCAGCCCCTGTTCCTTGTCCCCTGTTCCCTGTTCCCTGTCATCGTGACCGGCCGCTTCATCGTCTTCGAGGGGCTGGACGGCGCCGGCACGTCGACGCAGCTCGAACTGCTGGCAGCCTGGCTGCGAGAGCAAGGAATCGACGTCGAAACGACGCGGGAGCCGTCTACCGGCCCGTTCGGATCGCTGATCCGGCAGATCTTGGTTGGCGACGTCGCAGCCAGTCCGGCGGCGCTTGCTCTCGCCTTCGCCACCGACCGCATCGATCACCTCGAGCGCGCCGGCGGCGTGCGCGAGACGCTGGAGTCGGGACGCTGGGTGCTTTCCGACCGCTACGTGCTCTCCTCGATCGCCTATCAGGGAAGCGACGGCATGGACGTCGAATGGCTGCACTCGATCAACGCCCGCGCCTTCGAGCCCGACCTGACGATCTTTATCGATACGGACCCGGCGATCTGCATGGAGCGCATCCGCGCCCGCGGCGCCAACCCGGAGCGCTTTGAAGGATTGGACCGCCTCAAAGCGACGTTACGTCAGTACCGCATCGCCATCGAAGACGGGCGCTTCGTGGGCACGCTGCTGGAGATCGACGGCAACGGCAGCCGCGAAGACGTCTACAGACGGATCTGCGACGGTGTATCGGCGTGGCTAACAGGCCTGACATAGCCGGGGATCATATCGGCCAGCACCAGCACTCCGGGCGGTCACGAACCGGCTCCACCTTGCCTTGAGTTCCACGCAGGTTGCGCAGGACGCTGGTCCCTAGGACGCAGAGCGCTCCGCTTCGCGCGCCAGCAACAGGCCGTAGCCGCGACCACGCACTGTTTCGATGACGTAGGGCTGGGCACCCGCCAGCTTCATCCGCAGGCGGTGCACCAACACGTTGAGGTGCCGGATGGAAGAGTGGGTGGAGTTGTCCCAGAGCGCCTCGGCCAGCGCAGCGTAGCTGATGATGCGGCCCGGCTGGGCGAAGAGCAGGCGCAGCAGCTCCATTTCGTGGTAGGTGAGGTCAACCAACTCGCCATCGAGGGTGAGGCGAAAACTGCTGAGGTTCAGGGTCAGGTTGCCGAGGGTGATGATCTCAGGTTGGTCTTCTGGCTCACGTTCAGCCGCGTCCAGGTTCATCTCTCTGCCAACCTCCACTCTCGCTAAGGGTAGGCCGGGTATGTTACGAGCAGGTATCAATCGACCTAGCAGCAAGTTAAGAGCATGTTTCCGGAGTGGGCCCCAGCCCTCAGGCTTCAGCGGTCAGCTTTCGGCAACTGGCCGCGAGCGCGTGGTAGGCTGAGACTTGGAACAAGGACCGTCCCACAGCTCGTGTTCCCGGTTCCGTTTTCCCTGCTCCTGGAGACGCAATGGACCTCAAGACATTGGTGAGAGAAGTGCCGGACTTTCCCCAACCCGGCGTCCTCTTCCGCGATATCACGCCGATCCTGCAGAACGCCGCCGCCTTCGAGCACGCCCTGGTCGCCATGCAGCGGTACGTTGCCGGCCGCAACGCCGATGCCGTCGTGGGCATCGAGTCGCGAGGCTTCCTGTTTGGGACGCCGATCGCGCAGGCGCTGCGTCTGCCCTTTGTGCCGGTCCGCAAGCCGGGAAAGCTCCCGGCCGAGCGCATGAGCGTGGAGTACTCGCTCGAGTACGGCGGTGGTCAGCTCGACATCCACGCCGACGCACTGCAGCGCGGCCAACGCGTCGTCATCATCGATGACCTGCTGGCGACGGGCGGCACGGCCGCCGCGGCGGCGCAGCTCGTCGAAATGCTCGGCGCCGAGGTGACCGGGTTAGCGTTCCTGATCGAGTTGGAGGGCCTCGAGGGCCGCAGCCGTCTGACCGGCTACGACGTGCACAGCGTCATCGTTTATCCCTGAGAGACGAACCCAAGTTAGCTCGAGGCTGAGCTGGCCGCGCCGAAGCGATCGAGTTCGCGCCGCAGATCCAGCGGCTGTGTCACTCCGTGTTTTTCAAAGTCGCCCCAGGCTTCACGCGGCACCGCAAACATGACCTCGAACTCGATGCCGTCTGGGTCGCGCGCGTAGAGCGACTTCGAGACGCCGTGGTCGCTCATGCCGACCAGCGCATTGCTCTCTGAAAGAGTGATCGCGGCGTTGACCAGGTCTTCGATCGTGTCAACCTGCCAGGCAAGGTGATAGAGGCCGACGTTGCCGGTCCGATGCGGGGTCGCGCTGCCGGCGCGCATGACGGCGAGGTCGTGGTGGTTGCCGGAGCCGGCGGCGCGCATGAAGACGGCGGCGTCGCCCATACGCTCAACCTCCTCGAAGCCCAACGCGGCCTGGTAGAACGTTGCCGAGCGCTCGACATCGGCAACGAAGAGTACGGCGTGATTGAGACGTCTGACGCTGAACATAGGATCACCTCGATCCCATTGTGCCAGAGGTGGAAGTCTACGGATCGAGGTTTGCGAGCTTGCCGGTCTCGAGGTCGAGGCGGCGATAGTAGCAATTGCGCGGCTCGCCCGCCTGGTTCTTCGTGTGGCAGATGCCGCCACGGCGCGGGCGCACGCGGTAGACGAGCGAGTTCTGCTCGCAGTTGACCAGCACCTCCAGCAGATCGAAGGTCTCGCCGGAGGTCTTGCCCTTCTCCCACAGCTCGTTGCGAGACGTGCTCCAGAACACGGCCGAGCGCGTCTCGATCGCAGTGCTCAGCGCCCGCTGGTTGACGTAGGCGACGAGGATGACCTCATTGGTGTCGACGTTCTGCACAGCGCAGGGGATGACACCCGCCACGCTATCGAGCTTGGTGAAATCGAGCGTGAGGACGTCGCCCTCTTCGAGCTGGTTGGTCGTGGTCATGCCGGGCTTCCCTGACTCAGCGATCTAGTCACGCTCCGATCGTAGTCAACGTCCGGCCAAGAGTCGAGACTGAAGGCGGCCGTCCAGTTGGACGGCCGCCTTCAGGAAGCCTGAACGATCTAGTACCCGACTAGTACCCGAAGTAACGGCACCACCACGGCGGCCAGAACGGCGGACACGAACTTGACGGCGTCGCTGTCGGTGTCGGTGTCGGTGTCGGCGGCGCTGAGGTCGGCGTTCGCGTCGGCGTTGAGGTGCGAGTCGGCGTCGCCGTGATCGTCGGCGTCCTCGTGGGCGTTGCCGAGATGGTCGGCGTCTTGGTAGGCGTCGGTGTAGACGTCTTGGTCGGCGTGGGCGTCGCTGTGTTAGTCGGCGTGGGGGTCGGCGTGAGGGTATTCGTCGGTATCGCCGTGGGCGGCACAGGAGTATTGGTGGCCGCGATTGCGTAGGCCGCGCCATTGGGACAAGGCCCCCAGGGCTCGTTCAACATCTTCTGACTTCCCCTCAGGGTGATCCCGCCGATGCTTTGCAGGATCGGCGCAGCGAACGTGAACTTGTACCTGACCTCAACGTCGACCAGATCGCACTGCTCACCCAGTGGATTGACAGTGCTGGCAGCCGTGTAGTTGGACTTCGCGGAGAGAGTTGAGTACGAAATATCGAGTACGTCTGGCGATGCATTCGCGCCGGCGCCGGAAAGCCCGGTCGTAGCGTTCTTTACCGTCCAAATGAGGCATTGCTCGCGGCCCAGCGATCCTCCGCCACAGTCCTGCTTGTCGGTGACCGCGAAGCGTGCACCTTCGCGTGCAGCATGCTGCACGGTGTTCCAAGCCTGAAACAGGCGAGCCATGTCGAATATGCCGATGACAAAGAGGAAGAAGACCATCGAGATGATGCCAAACTCCACGAGAGCCTGCCCGCGGTCGCGGATGGTAGGTTTCTCTCCTCTGTTGTGCCGTCTCATCAGTCGCATATCGTTAGTCGATCAGGTGCAAGTCGCCGATTTGCTTGGCGATGGTCTGGAAGATACCTGGAAGCTCACTGGCGTCGCTCGTCTCCCAGTAGTGGTCGTTGGTGCCTGACTTGGACGACGCGACGCACTTCAGCAAGCGCCGGTCGGCAGTGTTGTCACTGTCGCCGTTACCTACCTGCGAATCGCACTGCGCCTGCGTGAAAGTCGCGCCGTTATCGGTCCCGCAAACCTCGAAGCCGACGACGTAAATCTTGATGCCGGAAGCCTTGATCGTCTCTGCTTCCTGCAGGGTCAGCGCGTCAAGTTGCGTTGAGCGTGTCTGGCCGGAGTAGCAACCCGTGCCTGTGTTGGGGTCCGAATTCGACGGATTGTAGCTCGGTGTGCAGGAGGCATAAGGAGAGACGGGGTTGTAGCTCTGGTAGGAATACGCGTTGTAGATGTTGTTGCCGTCCGAGAGCAGGATGAGATAGCCGCTGTAGTTATCCTTCCCGATCTGGTTACCGGGGCCATTCAGGATGTCGGCGCCCATGAACAGGGCACCGCAGACGTTCGTACCGGAGCCACCCTGCGCGTCCACGTTGTTGATAACCGACTGAATCTCCGAGGAATTGCTGGTCAGGTACTTGACCTGGCTGTCGTAGTTGGCGCAGTAGCTTTGAGACGAATATTTCGGGGAGATCGAGGCCGGCGAGGTCGACCGGAAGCAACCGCGGAAGGGCGAGATGCCCACCTGCACGCTGCCATTGGTACCTCCGAGGAGTTCCGTCTTGAAGTCGCCGGCCGCGATCTTGGCCTGATCGATCTTGTTGCCCGACATACTTCCTGTCGCGTCAAGCAACATGACGGCATCCACAGGTTGAGTCTGAACGCCGTAGTTCGCGACAGCGTGGGCGTCCACACCAACGCTGTGGGACACAGTGGGGATCATGTCGAGGAAGTAGAGCTGCACTGACTTCGAGCCTTCGATTCGCAGTTCGTTCTGGCCTGGGGAATAGCAACCGGTAAGCGAAGCATCGGCGCCGCCCTCGTTCTGGTTGAAATAGGCGGTGGCCTTCTCGCATGCCCGCGTCACCTGATCCGACTTACCATTCAGCTCCGCCACGCCGGCCAATGCAGCCGCGTCGACCGAACGGGAGAGCTCCGCCTTGGTGATATACAGCCGGCCGATGTCGACTGCGAGCCCAACAACCGCTATCAATACGAAAGCTGCGAGGGCCACCATAACGATAATCTGGCCTCCCTCGTTTGAGCAGGCCTTACTACGCGGGGAGAACAACGACGGACTTTCAGGACGACGAAGCATCGGCAATCCTCATCGTGGTCTCCGTACACATCCGGAGGGGATTGGGCCAACCATGTATACCAAGGAACATTTCGTGGTCGTAACAGATACGAACATCCACGGCATCGGAGCCATCCACCGTTGGATAGGTGATACAAATGCCGCCGTTACTGGAGCTGCAATCAGAGCCGGTATCCAGCGCGGTGCGCCCAGCGGTTTCCAGATGATCAGTTTCGCTGCTGACCATGGCGCGTATCGAGCTATCGTCGCCGCCTCTCGCACCGAGACGGGCACCATCTCGCGCCGCAGCAACGATAGTGATGTACGAGTTCAAGGCGTGGCCAACTTCCATCAGACCAAGTAAGAGAATGAGGAGCAGGGGAGCAGTGATCGCGAACTCGACGATGCTCTGGCCGCGCTCAGCGCGACGCCGGGCAGCCAACCGTTTGCTGCTGGACACCAAAAGAGACGGCGACCGGGGCAGATTGAGCGAGTCCATCAATATAACAATCGACGGCTAGCGCCCGACCTTTAGGGCTAACAGGGCTAAGTGCTTATCTTTCGTTCCTGGCGAAATCATGCGGCCAGGCCGCGAATTTTTTCGTAATGGCTCCCGAGTGAACAGCAGACGGGCGCAAAGTATCCTGCGAATCCACGACGATCCACGGCCAAAGCGTATAAGAAGCATGACGATTGCTTCGTGGAAGCATCCTTCGGTGGTAAGGCTCTGGAGCGTCCCCTAGGCTGGGGATTATTCGGTTCGCCGGGTGCTGCTCGGGGCCGCCAAGGAGGAATACGATGTTCACAGTGTCCGATCCCGCTCTGCAGGTCCTCAAAGACACCTTGGAATCGACCCGTACCGACGACACGCAGGTGCTGCGTCTGGAAGCCCGCGAAGACGAATTCGTCCTGGGTCTCGGCGAGCCGCAGGAGAGCGACCTCCGCTTCGAGAGTCAGGGTACCCTGGTGCTCACCGCCTCCGAAGACGTCGTCGGCATGCTCGAGGACGCTACCATCGACGTCGAGACGGTAGACGGCCAAGCCCGCCTCTTCCTGTCCTCGTAGGCGCCGACCGATGCCCCTGGCCGAACGTACTGCCAGCATCGTCTGGCAGGGCGATATCCAAACTGGCGGCGGTCGTATCGAGAGCGGTAGCGGCAGCTTCCAGGCGCCTGTCTCGTTCCCCAGCCGTCTCGAGTCCGAGTCCGAGAACACCAGCCCGGAGGAGCTTATGGCGGCGGCGCACGCGTCCTGCTACGCGATGGCGCTGGCCAACACGTTGCACGCCAACGGCCACCGGCCCGAGCGGCTGGAAGTCACGGCGGTCTGCAAGCTGCATCGCACCGAGGAAGGCCTGCGTATCCAGGAGATGGAGCTTCACGCCAGCGCCTGGGATGGACGGATGGACCAGGAGACGTTCGCGACACTGGCCCAGAAAGCCGAGGAGCGCTGCCCCGTCTCCAACGCGCTGCGCGGTCAAGTCGCCATCGTCGTAAACGCAGAGACCCGCTCGAACGAAGCCTGACACCCGCCCGTTGCCCCCACCGCAAACCTGTCCCGGCAGGCCAGTTTCGCGTGCCAGATTCGCATCGCCCTCCTACACTGGACATATGCCCTCACTCCGCCCCAACTTCGATCACTTGAATCGACGCGACTTCCTGCGCCTGAGCGCGCTCTTCAGCGCCGGCGCCGTTGCGGCCGCCTGCAGCGGCGGGTCAACGGCGCCGAGCCCAACAGCACCCGCCCCGACAGCCAGCCCGCCGGCAGCGCCGACGCCGCCTCCCAGTGCCACTGCAACGCCGCAAGCCTCGCTGGATCAGATGATCGGCCAGATGCTCATGGTCGGCTTCCGCGGCTACGAGGTGGCAGACGACGACCCGATCCGGCCCCGGCTGCAAGACGGGACGCTGGGCAACGTGGTGCTGTTCGACGTGGACGGACCGACGGGCGGCGGCCGCAACATTCAGTCGCCCTCGCAGGTGAAAGCGCTGACGGCGCAACTGCGCGACCTCGCCGCAACGACGCCCTTCATCTCATGCGACGAGGAAGGCGGCTACGTGGCTCGCCTCAAGCCCGCCTACGGCTTCCCGGCGACGGTCTCGGAGGAGACGCTGGGCAACCGCAACGATCCTGCCTACACGAAGCAGGTGACCAGCACGATGGCGAAGACGCTGGCCGACGCGGGCGTCAACCTCAACCTGGCGCCGGTGATGGACGTCAACGTCAACCCCGACAACCCCGTGATCGGATCGCTGGAACGCAGCTTCTCCCCTGACCCCGATATCGTGACCCAACAAGGGCTCGCGTTCATCGACGCGCATCACGAGCAGGGCGTGCTCTGCACGATGAAGCACTTCCCCGGCCACGGCAGCTCCCAGGCGGATTCGCATCTCGGCTTCGTCGACGTCACGAACCTCTGGACCCCAATGGAGCTGGAGCCCTTCGCCAACGTGATCAAGGCGGGCAAGGCCGACGTGATCATGACGGCGCATATCTTCAACGCCAACTGGGACGACAAGTACCCGGCCACGCTCTCGAAGGCCGTGCTGACCGGCATGCTACGACAGCAGCTCGGCTTCGACGGCGTAATCATGACGGACGACATGCAGATGGGCGCCATCCGCCAGTACTACGGCTTCGATGCTGCGATCGAGCTGGCGGTCAACGCCGGCGCCGACATCCTCGCCATCGCCAACAACGGCCCCTTCGATCCTGACATCTCGGAGAAGGCGTTCGACGCCGTGAACACTGCGGTGCAAGCCGGCCGCATCACCGAAGAGCGCATCGCCGAGTCGTACGCCCGCATCATGAAGTTGAAGCAGCGCCTGGCATAGGCCATTGCCTGGCCGCGAGCCCGCGCGAAGGGCTTCCAGCCCTCGATCACATGTCCAGGACCGGCCGGAAGATGTTGTCGAGCGCTAACAGGCTGATAAAACCACTCTGCGGCTTGAAAGCCGCAGCTTCGCGTCCAGCTGCGGCTTTCATACCGCAAGACTAGGTGACGACCGGCACCGTGAGCTGGCCGTGCGGCAGGACCAACACGGAGCCGGGCAGACCGCGCGACTGCGCCTCGGTGACGAGACGCTGCACCGTCTCGGTGAGGTCGGCGCAGTGGTGGACGTGGGCGCGGCGCGTGTCTTCCGGCGAGAGCATGGAGTGCAGATAAACCTCCGCTTTCGCCTGCACGAGGGCCTGGCACTGGATCTGCCACTGGTCGTGCCGCGGGTGATCGAGCGCGTGAATCTGGGCCAGCAACGCGGCCGGCGATTCGCCCTCGCTGAGGAAGGCCGTGTACTCCGGCCCGCCGATGCCCTCCTCGCAGCCGGCGGCGAGGACGACGGCGCCGCCTTCGCGCACGGCTTCCGCCGCCACCGACATGCCCTTCACGGACTGATAGAACGTCGTATCGGCTGGGTACCCGGTGTGCGATGCAACCACGACGTCGAAGGCGTTGGGCACCTCCACGGTGTACTGGCGCTTGGCCTGCTCGATGGCGGCGTCGTGGGCGGGGACGAGGTCGCCGGCGAAGACCCCCGTGATCAGACGTTCGACGTCCAGGGTGACGTTGAGCAGGAAGTGGGGCGGGCAGAGGCTCGTGATCTCGCGCATCTCCTCGAAAACCGGGTTGCCTTCGGTCGAGCACCAGCGCGCCCTGGGGTGCGAAAGGTGGGCGGCGCCGTGGTTGCTCATGATCAGATGGGCGCCGGCCACACCGGGCATGACGCCTTTGGCGCCGCCCGAGTAGCCGGCGAAGAGGTGCGGCTCCACGAAGCCGGTGACGATGCGCACGTCGGCTTCGACGTAGGCGCTGCACAGGGCGACCGGGACACCGCTCGCCGTGCGCCCGGCCTCGGTCAGCGTCTCCGGCCGGCGCGCCTCGTGCTGCATGACACGATAGCGGCGCAGGATGGCGCTGCCCAGCATCCAGCGCAGCTCTTCCTCCGTGTTGATGCGGTGGAGCCCGGTGCCGTTGACGATGGTGACGTCCTCGTCGCGAATGCCGGCGGCGTGCAGCTCGGCCAGCAGCGGCGGCAGCAGCACCTGGTTGGGCACGGGCCGCGTGATGTCGCTGATCACGATAGCCACGGTCTGGCCGGGGCGGAGACGTTCACGCAGGGGCGGGCCCGCAATCGGCTCCCGCAGCGCGGCCATGATGGCGCGCTCGGGGTCATCGATGGGCGTCATGGGGTTGGCCGGCAAGACCAGGGCCTGGTCAGGCACTTCGACGTCGACGGCGCCGCGGCCGAAAGGCAGGCTCACACGCTTCATGCTGCGTAGCTTACGCCAGCCGGCGTGGCCAATCTGCAGCCTCGTAAGCGCCGGTTTAAGATTCGGATAACGATGCCGCTGTTCGACGATGACCGAAAAGCCATCAAGCGGAGCGATCACGATGTTCTGGTCGAGAACTACCGGACGATCCTGGCAGAGCTCGCCCTGCTCACGACGGTCTCCGTCCTCCTGTTCGGCTTCTTGCTCGCGTCGAGCCCGACTGCCGCATCCCGCACCGAAGATTGGGTCTACGCCATCGCGATGGTGATGGTCGCGAGCTCGACGATGGTCTTCGTGCTGCCGGTGGCCTACCACCACGTGCAGTTCCCTTATGAGGATTTCGACAAGTTCGTCGCGCGCAGTCACCGCTGGATCCAGGTCGGGCTGCCGCCGCTGGCGGTCGGCTTATACCTCAGCCTCTGCCTCGCCATCTGGCCGCTCGTCCACTTCGGGGCGCTGCCTATCGCCGCGGCACCGTTCGTAGCGACGCTCATCGTCTTCGCCATTCGCAGGGGGCAGCTCTAGCCACTGGCGTGACGGCGAACTGCGCGAAGCCATCCTTTGAGCAAGGGATGCCGTTAGCGACCAACTGACCGCCGCAAGAGTGAGCTGCTGTCCGGCTTACGGACCCTGCGGTGTCTCCCCCGCCGGCGCCGTCTGTGTAGGTTTCGGCGTGTGCGTCGGCCGGGGAGTCCTGGTGGCGCGCGGTGTCGATGTCCGAGTGGGAGACTGCGTGGCGGTTGGACTCGTGACGCGGCGCGTAGCGGTGATGGCCGGTGTCGACGTGAGTTCGGGCGTGACGGCCTCCGTCGGCTCCGGCGACGGCGTCGGGGAGGGCGGTTGCGGCGTCGGCGTATCCGGTGTAACTGCGGGCGTCTGCGCCTGACCGTCGAGGGCCAGGACCGGTTGGCCCTGCAACGCCGTGGTCATGAATGCATTCCAGATCGGCGCCGCGGTGTAGGTGCTCGTAGCGCCCTTCATCGGAACATTATTGGCGTTGCCGACCCAGACGCCGACGACGAGCTGCGGCGTGTAACCGATCGCCCAGGCGTCGCGTGCGTCATCGGTGAGGCCGCTCTTGACGGCCGCCGGGCGGCTCTGCAGGTCCAGCGGGCTGTGCGGCCCGAACATGGAGTAGCGCGCGGTGTCATCGGAGAGAATATTGGTGATCTCGGCAACCTTGTCGGCCGGCGCTACTCGCTCCGATTTCGGATCGGCTTGCCAGAGCACCTTGCCGTCGGCCGTCTCCACTTTGAGGACCGCGATTGGGTCGAGATCGCGGTTGCCGGGCGGCAGGCCGAGGGTGCTGTCGATGCCCGTCTGCACGCCTCCATTGGCGAACACGGAGTAGACGTAGGTCATGTCCAGCAAGGTCACGTCTTCGCCGCCGAGGGTGAACGAGTCGCCGTAGAAGCTGAGGTCCTTGAGCGTCGTCAGGCCCAGACGCTTGGCCATGATGTAGACGTTTTGCAAACCTGCGTAGCGCTCCGTCTTCACGGCGGGCACGTTGAGCGAGTTCCCCAGCCCGGTGCGAGCCGTAACGTTGCCCCGGTACCAGAGGTCGGCGTTGTTCAGCGTGTAGGCATTGTCTCCGCTGCCAAGCGTGATCGGCTCGTCCACGATCGGCGTATCGGGCGACCACCCCTTCATGAACGCCGTGAGATACGTGACCGGCTTGATCGAGGAGCCGGGCTGGTTGAGGGCGATCGCGTTGTTCACCTGGCCGCTAATCGAGTCGTCGTTGAAGTCGCGGCTGCCAACCATGGCCAGGATTTCCCCCGTGGTCGGGTCCATGGCGACGAGGGCGCCATTGGTCGCGTTGAGCGACGCATACGAGTCCACTTTGGTCGCGACGATCTGCTCCGCCTCCTTCTGCAGGTTGAGGTCGAGCGTCGTCGTCACGCGGAGATCGCCTTTCGCCTTGTCCTTGCCTATGAGGTCCGGCAGCAGGCCCTTCACGTACAGCGCGAAATGGATGCCGACGTCGCTCGTCACTGTAGCCTCCGGCAAACGCCCCTCCTGGAGGTTGATTTGCTCGGCGGCGGCCGCGTCCGCTTCGTCCTGGGTAATGAAGCGGTTGCGCACCATAAGGCTCAGCACTTCCTCCTGGCGCTGCTTGGCGGCGTCGAAGTTCGTAATCGGGTCGTAGTAGGACGGCGAGCGCGGAATGCCGGCCAGTAGCGTCGCCTCGGCGAGGTCGAGGTCGATCGGCGCTTTGTCGAAGTAGCGATGGGAAGCGGCGTCGATGCCGTAGGCGCCTTCGCCGTAGAAGATGTTGCTCAGGTACCACTGCATGATCTGTTCCTTCGAGTAGCGGCGGTTCAGCTCGACGGCGATCATGGTCTCCTTCAGCTTGCGCAGCGGATTGCGCTCGTAGCGCTGGTCCGGCGGGATGTAGAGGTTCTTGGCCAGCTGCTGGGTGACCGAGCTGCCACCGGAGCCCTTGAAGAAGCCGCCGTGCTTCCAGAAGGCCAGGTTCTCGTAGACGGCGCGGGCCAGCCCCTTGAAGTTGACGCCGGGGTTCTGCCAGAAGTTGGCGTCCTCGGTCGCGACGGTAGCGTTGATCAGGTTGGGCGAAATCTGCTGCAACGGCACGACCTGATTCGAGCCGGGCTGATTGGCGACGTCGTAGATGACCTCTCCGTTGCGGTCCAGGATTTGCAGGCCCTGGACGCCGAGCATCATCTCCTGCGGCGACTTCATCGTCAGTGCGACGTCCACGTACATCGCCGCCAGTCCGACAACGATGAGCACGGGAATCAGCAGCAACCAGCGCCTGGTGAATCGGAGCCGCCGTCTCTTGCCCCCGCCGGAGGCACCGTTGCGACGGCGCGGCGGCGGCCGGTTTGGCGGACGGCCCGACGTGCCGCTGGCCGGCCGAGCCCGCCGCTGTCGGGCAGAGGGCGGCGCAGCGCGCTCCGGTGCGCGTCGTTCGGTTGGAGGGCGCGCAGGGGGCTTGCGGGTTTGTCGGTTGGGCTCTCGGGTCATGATGGCGGGTGAGGGAGGGATCGAAGCAAGGCTCTACCCTCGTTCTGGTTCTCTCCAGTGTACGGTAGCTACAGCCTTGTGGTTCTCTGCGATGCGGCCAATACGAAGACCGTACGATTCCAGCAGTGCAGATCACGTTACAAATTGATGCTTTTTTTACCGAAGGGGGTACAAATGGCAAAACCGGGGTACAATGCGCGCGGTGGCTTCAAAGCGTGAGGCAGGGCGCTGCCGATACTACAAATAATCGCGTAGGAGCACTGGACCCATTTCCAATTCCACCCAGGGACACCCTCGGTCCCACTCCAACCCCCGCTCACGGAGAAACACGAGGCAGATTGGCTCTCGCGCTTCGGCGCGTCCGTTTACCCATCTCGCCGTCCTGCTGGTGTCTCTCGCCGTAGCCATGTACGCGATGTTCGCGGCAGGTGGACCGTCGATCGGCGCCAGCGAGCTCGCGGTGGCGCCGTCGCCCACGATCCCGATTCCCACGGTAGCCCCGACCGCCGAGCTTGCCGCGCTGCAGGCTGCTCCACCGCAGACGCTGGTCTCCGACTACGCGTCCTCCAGCACGGAGCCGCTCGAGGGCAGCAATCAGGACACGCTCTCCGTGCTGCAGCAGCGCCTCAGCGCGCTCGGCCTCGAGCCGGAGCTGCCCACTGGCGTGACGTCTTCGGCCGCAGCAACCGCCACGGCGACAGCCACCGCCACGCCGGAATCGCGCGCCGACCAGTGCGAGCCGCACTCCAGCGGCCTCTACTGCATCTACACGGTGCAGCCCGGCGACACGCTGTCGGCGATCGCCGCCGACTTCGGCCTCAAGGGCGGCGAAGATGTTACGCCCGCGGCAATGCTGGCCGAGAGCAACAAGCCCGACGTGGTCGACTCCGACGAGATCACCGTTGGCTTCAAGCTGCGCATCCCGGTCGAGAACGGCCTGATCCACACCGTCTTCCACGCCGAAACGCTGACGGACGTGGCCGACATGTACGGCGTCACGGCCGACTCAATCCAAGCGGTAGGCGTCAACCAGATCGACGACGCCAACGCACTGACCGTGGGCCAGGAGATCCTGGTGCCCGACCCACAGCAGATCACCAACCCGGCGCCGCCCGCCGATGACGCAGCCGTCGTCGAGGATACGGCCACGCCGGTGCCGGAAGATACCGCGACGCCAGCTCCCCGAAGACACCGCGACACCGGTCCCGGAGGACACGGCAACCCCCGCGCCGCAGGACACCGACACGCCGGAGCCGGAAGCGACCGACACGCCCGAGGCGACTGAGACGCCGTACCGGACGGATTCGGCAACGCCGACCTCGGCATCGTCTGAAGGGCATTTCGTCCTACGGCTTCATGTGGCCCGCGACGGAATCGACCACGATCTCCAGCTACTTCGGCCCGACCGCACCCGCTCGGCATCGACATCGACTTCTTCCACGACCCGAACCAGGCAGTCGTGGCGGTAGCAGACGGCACCGTGACCTTCGCCGGCGGCGATCCGTGCTGCTCCTACGGCTATTACGTCATCGTCGACCACCACAACGGCTTCGAGACGCTGTACGCGCACTTCTCGAAGATCATGGTGACGACCGGCCAGGAAGTGACGCAGGGTGAGGTGCTGGGCCTCGGCGGCCGCACGGGCAACGCCACCGGCAACCACCTGCACTTCGAGGTCCATCTCGACGGCGCCATCGTTGATCCGCTGAAATACCTGCCGTAACCATTGGCATGGCGGCGAACCGCGCGGGATAAGTCCTGCATGCGGCGCGCTTCCGGGAAACCACTCGACAATCCTCGACCAGACCTGTAAGGCCGTACGTACGACCTTCTTTCGGCGTTGCCTGGCGTTCGGGCGCCAACTACGATCACGTCAGCCTGCTATTGGACTGAAGGAGAAGATGCATGGTCAGCTATCGCGTCATCGGCAAGCCGAGCCCCCGGGTGGACGGCTTCGACAAGGTCACCGGCTCTGCGATCTACGCCGCCGACGTCAAGCTGCCCGGCATGCTCTGGGGCAGGGTGCTGCACAGCCCGCACGCCCACGCCCGCATCGTCCGCATCGACACGTCGGCAGCGCGCAGCCTGCCCGGCGTGCACGCGGTGCTCACCGGCGCCGACATCGCGCCCGGCCTCTACGGCCGCCAGGCTGTGCGCGACATCCCGCCCATCGCCCGCGATCGCGTGCGATTCTTCGGCGAGCGCGTCGCCGCGGTCGCGGCCGAGGACGAAGACGTGGCCCAGCAGGCGATCGAGCTGATCGACGTCGAGTACGAAGAGATGCCGGCCGTGTTGACCTCCGAGGAGGCGATGCAGCCGGATGCGCCGGTGCTGCACCCGGACTACGAGACCTATCGCGGCGCCATGCCGTCCCAGTGGCCCAACGCCTACGCCTACAGCCGCAACGACCGCGGCGACCTCGATGCGGGCTTCGCGGCAGCAGACGTCGTCGTGGAGCGCACGTACATCACCCAGCGAGTGCATCACGCCTACATGGAGACGCAGGCTGTCGTCGCGTCGGTCGAAGGCGAGCACGTCAATGTGTGGTGCGGCAGCAAGACGCCGTTCAACGTCCGCGACGCGCTGGCGACGGCGGTCGGGTTGCCAATTGAGAACGTGACGATCAACCACGCCTACATCGGCGGCGACTTCGGCGGCAAAGCAACGCCGCCCGACCTGCCCATCGCCTACTACCTCTCGAAGATGACGGGCCGCCCCGTGCGCATCGTGCCCGACTACCTGGAAGAATTCATGGCCGGTAACCCGCGTCACACGGTGGAGATGCGACTCAAGACCGGAGCGAAGCGCGATGGCACGCTCGTCGCGCACCAGGTTTACTTCCGCGTCAACTGCGGCGCCTACGCTGGCTTCAAGCCGCGCGGCTTCATCGGCGGCGCCAACCAGGCGGCCGGGCCGTACCGCATCCCCAACACGCGCGTCGAGTCCGTGCACGTCTATACGAACACGGTGCCGGGCGGCCACATGCGCGCGCCGGGCGAGCCGCAGGGCATGTTCGCCATCGAGTCTCATCTGGACGAAGTGGCGCGCGCCATCGGGATGGACCCGGTGGAGCTGCGCATGAAGAACCTGATCGACGAGGGCGAAGAGGCGGCGTCCGGCCAGACGCTGCACCAGGTCTACGTCAAGGAGACGCTGCAGCGCGCCCTTGACGCGGCGGGCTACTCGGCACCGAAGGCGCCGCACGTGGGCCGCGGCGTCGCTATCGGCGACCGCGGGCCGGCGGGCGGCATCGGCAACTCCGGCATCGTCCTGCGCGCCGACGGCACCGCCGTGCTGCACACCGCCATCTTCGACCAGGGCACCGGCACCTACACGACGCTGCGCCAGGTCGTCGCCGAAGAGATGGGCATCGACCCGCAGAACATCGAGGTCGAGGTCTGGAACACGGACGCCGTGCGCATGGACTCCGGCATCGGCGGCAGCCGCGGCACGCGCGTCAACACGGTCGCAGCGTTTCAGGCGTCGCAAAAGGCGAAAGAAGAGCTCATGGACCTGGCGCGCCAGCAGCTCGAATGGCCGGCCGAGGGCATCAGCTTCAGCGAGGGCCATGTGCGGCGCATCGACAACGGCGAAGCGGTGCCGTGGCCCGAGCTCGTCGCCCGCGCCGGCGGCGACGTCGAGGCCAGGATTGAGGTGGACGAGACGGCGCCGGCCCACATCGGCGCCTTCACCGCCCAGGTCGCCGAGGTGGAGGTTGACCCGGAGACGGGCGCTATATGGGTTCGCAAGTTCACCACGGCGCACGACGTCGGCACCATCGTCAACCCTGTGGGCCATCAGGGGCAGATCAACGGCGGTTTCATGCAGGGCTTCGGCTACTCGCTGATGGAGAAGCTCGACGTGGAAGACGGACGCGTCACCAGCCTCTCGTTCGGCGACTACAAGATCCCGACGATGCGCGACATCCCGGAGCTGCAGACAGTGCTGGTTGAGCACGAGGCCGGCGTCGGGCCGTACCACCTCAAGGGCATCGGCGAAAACGCCATCGGCCCGGTGGCGCCCGCCATCGCCAACGCAATCGCCGACGCGACAGGCATCCGCTTCCTTGAACCGCCCTTCACGGCGGAGAAGCTTTACGAGCAGATGCATCGGGAGCAGCCGTAGCCTCACCCGAGCTGTCATTGCGAGCCACCCCGATGGCTCGGAGGGCGCGGCAATCCGGGGCGGCGGGGAACGTTCGTCTTGACTGATGTCGCCTCGGATCTCGCGAGAAGACGAAGGCGTTATCAGTGGCCGTTGCCGGTAACCTCGCAGCCGTATCCTGCCCCACCAGATTCCTCCCTGCGGTCGGAATGACATCGGTGCGTACACTGGACGCGTGACCGCCGACACCAACGCCCGCCTCAAGTACCGCGCCGCGAGCCTGGACGACGTCCCGAGCATAGAAGCGCTGCTCTCGCAGGCGGGGCTGCCGTCCCGATACCTGGCGGAGTTCATCGACGGCTTCATGGTGGCCGAGACGGATGAGCGCGTCGTGGCGTGCGGCGGCTTCGAGCTGCACGACGATGCGGCCGTGCTGCGCAGCGTGGCGGTGGTTGAGGACGTACGCGGCAACGGCATCGGCGAGCATCTGTCGAGATTGCTCATCGACGGGGGGAAGCGGCGCGGCGCCCGCGACGTCTACCTCTTCACGGGCGGTTCGTGGACGTTCTGGCAGCGCCTGGGCTTCGTCGAGTTGCCGATGGAGGAGTGGCGCGAGCCCGCGCAGCGTTGCTGGCAATACGTCTACATCAGCACCCATCCCGACTTCCGCGAGCGCTATGATTTGCACTCGATGTGGCAACCGCTCACCTAGAGGAGCACCGGGATGGCCTATGACGAGGGACTGGCGCAGCGCATCCGCGACCTGATGGGCGAGGACCCGGCGCTGACCGAGCGCAAGATGTTCGGCGGGCTGTGCTTCATGACGGGCGGCAACATGTACGCGGGCGTCATCAACGACGAGCTCATGGTGCGAGTCGGCGCCGACGCGCATGACGAATGGCTGGCTCGCCCTGGCGCGCGGCCGATGGAAATGGGCGGCCGTACGTCGCGGGGCATGCTCTTCGTCGACGGCTCGGTTGTAGCCTCCGACGCCGCCTTGAAGGCCTGGCTCGACCAGGCGTACGGCGTCGCATCGAAGCTGCCGGCGAAGGAGCCGGGCACGAAGTCGAGAACGCGCAAGCGAGCGCGCTAGCTATCACGAGAAAGGACCACCTCGATGCCGGACGTGCGAATTGACGAGAGCCTGACCATGCACTACGAGGACGACTACTTCGGCGAGCCGTGGAAGCAGGCGGAAGCCGTCATGATGGTGCACGGCGTCGCCGAATCCGGCCTGGCCTGGGGCTGCTGGGTGCCGCACGTCGCCCGGCACTATCGCGTGCTGCGGCCCGACCTGCGCGGCTTCGGCCAATCGACGCCGGCGCCGGGCTACTACTTCACGCCGGAAAATCTGGCGGACGACCTCGCCCACCTTCTCGACACGCTGGGTGTCGAGAAGGTGCACGTCATCGGCGCCAAGATCGGCGGCAGCGTGTCGTTGCAGTTCGCCGCCAGCTACCCGGAGCGCACCCGCAGCCTGACGGTGATCAGCGGTCCGGTGCGGTCGAGCAACACGGGTGGCAGCGCCGACTTGCACACCTTCGGCCCGATGATGCGCAACAAGGGCATCCGCGGCTGGGCCGCCGAGACGATGCGCGCCCGGCTTGGCAACGAAGCGTCCGAAGAGCAGATCGCCTGGTGGACCGACTACATGGGGCGAACCGACCAGGAGACGTGCATCTCGATCCACGAAATGGTCGATCGCCTCGACATCTCCGCAGCGCTACCGACGATCAAGGCGCCGACGCTGATCATGACGACGCAGGGCAGCGCGCTCGCCTCGGTGGACGTCGTGCGCGAGTGGCAGCAGCTCATCCCGGACTCGGAGCTACAGGTGGTCGAGGGCGACTCCTACCACGTGGCGGCGGTGCGGCCGGACGAGTGCGCCGAGCGCGCCCTCGAGTTTATCGGCCGGCGCTGCTGAGCCGTCTCTATCGAGTTCTCACGAGCCGCGTACGCGATCTTTTGGCGCTGCAGCCGATGTAGCGCCCGCAAGCGGCTGAAATGATCGGGCGACGATCACGCGCCCTCGGCCGCGCTCAACCTCCGGCCGGGCATGAAAAGGAGTGAGGGGAATGCCAACCGAACCTGCCTACCGCGCCGACCACATCGGCAGCCTGCTGCGCCCGCCGGAGATGCTGGAGGTGCGCAAGAAGTACGACGCGCATGAGATATCGATGGACGAGCTGCGCGCCAACGCCGACAAGTGGGCGCTCGAAGCCATCAAAGTGCAGAAGGAAGCCGGCATCAGCGTCTTCACGGACGGCGAGTACCGCCGCAGCTGGTGGGCCGGCGCCATGTTCGACTCGCTGGAGGGCCTGGAGCACGCCGAATCGCCGGCGCCCGCGGCTGTCCCGGCCGGCGGCGGCTGGAAGGGCCCCAGCGCCGAGCTGGCTCGCGAGACGCTGACCGAGGTGATAGGTGGCTCATGGGTGGTCGCGAATAAGCTGAAGAAGGTACGAAGCCTGGTCGGTGACGAGGCGGACTTCCTCAAGACGCACGCGCCCGGCCCCTGGAAGATCACCTTCGCCTCAACCGCCAACCGCGCCGCCGGCTGGTACCGCGAGGGCATCACGGACAAGTTCTACCCGACGGTGCAAGACCTCGCGAACGAGCTGATCGGCTTCCTCAACCAGGAGGTGCGCGAGGCCATCGACAAAGGCTGCTCCTATGTACAGCTCGACTCGCTCCGCTACACCTCCTGGATGGTGCCGGAACGGCGCCAGGCCATGATCGACCAGGGCATTGACCTCGACAAGGAGCTCGACGACCAGATCGCGATGGACAACGCCTGCATCGCGGGCGCGCGCGGCACGCCGGGCGTCGTCGTCGGACACCACATCTGCCGAGGCAACAACCGCAGCGCCTGGGGCGGCGCGGGCGGCTACGAGCCGGTGGCGGAGAAGCTATTCGCCGGCATGAACGTCGACCGTTTCCTGCTGGAGTACGACACGGATCGCGCCGGCGGGTTCGAGCCCCTGCGCTTCGTGCCGCGCGACAAGATGGTCGTGCTGGGCCTGGTCAGCTCCAAGCTGCCGCAGCTTGAGTCGGAGGACGACCTGATCCGCCGCATCGAGGAAGCGGCCAAGTACATGCCGATCGAGAACCTGGCGTTGAGCCCGCAGTGCGGCTTCGCCTCGACGGCGCCGGGCAACCTGCTGACCTGGGACGAGCAGAAGGCCAAGCTGGAGCTCGTCGCCCGCGTCGCCCAGCGCGTCTGGGGATAGGACGGGGCAATCGGGCAAGAGGGTAAGGCTCGAACGTGGGGACGGAGCTAGAGCTGCGTCCCTACAGCGCCTCATATTCAATGAGATGCAGGCGTCCCCCTCGTTCGTCATTGCGAGCCATCGCGGCAGCGAGGCGTGGCAATCTGGGGTGGAGGGGAACGGCGCGTCCCCCTCTGACCGCCTCCCGTAGGACTCGAGAGAAGCAACGTCTCGCTGGACAAGGGACGCTGCGGGGACGGAGCTAAAGCTGCGTCCCTACGTTTCGTTGCGTCCTGGAGGGCTGCTCTTGCCCTCTCGTTCACTCGTCGCCTGCGGGCCCCAGGCCGAGGCGCGTGATAAGCCCCGTAGCCTTGGCCAGCTCGCCGGCCACGAGCGGCGTCAGCGAGAGCGCGGCGACCACGAGCCACTCGTCGGCGCTGAGCGACACCGTCTTGAACACGTCCCGCAGTGGCCCCACTGCGAAGACGAGCAACAGCGCCACCAGCGACGCCGCCAGCGCACCGATGAGCCACGGGTTGCGCTGCACGTCCAGCGCCGAACGCGTCTCGTTGCGGAAGACGATGGAGGCCGTGAGCTGCGAGGCCACGAGCGTGGCGAACGCCATGCTGTGCGAATCGGCGTCGCCCGTCATGGCGCGGCCGGCCGCCAGGGCCAGCAGTGATGCGGCAGCGATGAAGCTGCCAATACCCAGCACCGGCGTCAGCGAACGTATCGAGATCAGCGTGGCGTCCCGGCCGCGAGGCCGCTGACGCATGACGCCCGCGACGGCCGGCTCTACGCCGAGGGCCAGCGCCGGCAGGCCGTCCGTGAGCAGGTTGACGAACAAAATCTGCAACGGCGTCAGGGGCGATTCGCCGATGGCGAGCAGCGCGAGGAACACGACCGCGATCTCCGCCGCATTGCAGGACAGCAGGAAGTGGATGAACCGCCTGATGTTGGCGTGGATCGAGCGCCCTTCCTCCACCGCGGCCATGATCGAGGCGAAGTTGTCGTCCGTCAGCACCATGTCGCCGGCTTCGCGAGCGACGTCGGTGCCGCCGCGTCCCATGGCGATGCCGATGTCGGCGCTGCGCAGGGCCGGCGCGTCGTTGACGCCGTCGCCGGTCATGGCAACGACTTCACCTGCATCGCGCGCGGCCTCGACGATCTTCAGCTTGTGCTCGCTGGTGACGCGGGCGAAGATTTCCGACGCTTTCATGCGCTGTTCCAGAGCCTCGACGGGCAGATCCTCGACGTCGCGCCCTGTGATCACGTCGCCGCCCAGGCCGACGCCGCTGCCGATGCTCGCAGCGGTCGCGGGCTGATCGCCGGTGAGCATCACGACGCGGATGCCGGCGTCGCGGGCCCGCTCGATCGCCTGCGCCGCCTCCGGCCGCAGCGGGTCCGCGAGACCTACCAGCCCGGCGAGGTCCAGGTCGCGCTCGATGTCGTCTTCGCCGACCTCGCCGGCCAGATGCCGGGTCGCCAGGGCCAGCACGCGCATGCCCTGTGACGCCATCGCGGACGACCGCTCCTGCACCTCGCGCTGCAGCGTCTCGCTCGCCGGCCGGCCGCCGATCTGAGAAGCGAGGCGAAGGAGCACTTCGGGGGCGCCTTTGGTCAGCGCCTGGCGCCGGGAATCTTCGCCTCTGACGACGACGGTCATACGCGCACGGGCGGCATCGAAGGGCAGCTCCATCTCTCGCAGGCCCTGCAGGCGAGCCCGTGAGACGTCCTCGCCGTGGTCGCGGGCGTAGGCGAGCAACGCGACTTCGGTCGGGTCGCCGGACTCTTCGGCGCCGTTCTCGTCGGACAACGTCGCGTTGTTGCACAGCGCGGCGATGCGGACGAGATCGGCCTCGTCGCTCAGCGGCCAGCTCTCGGCGACACGCATGCGGTTCTCCGTCAGCGTGCCTGTCTTGTCGGTGAAGATGGTCGTGACGGCGCCGAGGGTCTCGACGCTGGAGAGGCGCCGCACGATGACATGGCGCGCCGCCATGCGCTGCACGCCCAGCGCAAGCACGATGGTCGCGGCTGCCGGCAGTCCCTCCGGGATCGCGGCGACGGCGAGACTGGCGGCGGTGAGCAGCATCTCGCTCGTGGAGATGCCGCGCAGCACGCCCACGATGAAGACGAAGACGCAAAGCACCGCCGCCGCGATCACGAGGTAGCGCCCGACGACGGCCAGCTGCCGCTGCAGCGGCGTCTGACCGCGCGGGTTGCCACCGACCTGGACGGCGATGCGCCCCATCTCAGTAGCAGCGCCGGTGGCCACGACGAGCGCCTGACCGCGGCCCCGAGCCGCGATGGTGCCCTGGTACGCCATGCTCAGCCGCTCCGCCAGATCGGCGTCCGCGTCGACCGGTTCCACGCGCTTGTCCACCGGCAGCGACTCGCCGGTCAGGACGGCCTCGCTGGTGCTCAGGCTGGCCGTCTGCGTGATGCGCGCGTCGGCGGCCACGATATCGCCCGCTTCGAGGACGAGGACGTCGCCGGGCACGACCTGGCTGGACGGGACGCGCTGCGGGTTGCCGTCGCGAAGGACGGTGGCGGACGGCGCGGACATCGACTTGAGGGCGCTCAACGCCTGCTCGGCGCGATATTCCTGCACGAAGCCAAGAACCGCGTTCAACACCGCAATTATGACGATGGCGGCAAACTCCACGACGTCGCCGATCACCAGCGACAGGATCGCGGCGCCGATCAGGACATAGACCAGCAGCGACGCAAACTGGTCGAGGAGCAACCGCAGCGGCCCCGGCGCCTGCTCCTCGGGCAACCGGTTCTCGCCCAGCTCATCGAGACGGCGCTGAGCCTCAGCTGCGCTCAGGCCGCGGTCGAGGTTGCTCTCGAGACGCCGAGCCGCTTCGTCGGGAGCAAGGCTGTGCCACGGGACGGGTCTTTCGGGCGGTCCCACCATGTTCCGAGTGTAAAGGTTGTTTGACAGGCACCGAACCTGCCGAACGTCAGGTGTTATCCCGGCGTCGCTTTCAGTACGCTGGGGCGATGCAGTGGGCCATCTTCGTCGCCGCAGCGATGACAACAGTGGCGGCGGGCATTGTCCTCGCCCTGAGCGCGGACGTGCTCAGCCGGCGCATCCGTCTGGGGTCACTGTGGTTCGGGGCAGTGGTCGTCGCCCTGGTGACGTCGCTTCCAGAGTTGGTCACCTCCGTCGCGGCCGTACGCCAGGACGCGCCCGCCCTGGCCCTCGGCGACCTGTTCGGCTCCTGCATGGCGAACATGGCGATCCTCGGCTTCGTGACCCTGCTCTTTCGCTCCCGGCGGCTCATCCAGCGCGCCGCATTGGAGCACATCCTGAGCGGCGCCCTCTCCATCTCGCTGTTGGCGACTGCGTTGCTCTTCCTCAGCAGCGATGGGCACGGTGCCATCGGGAACATCGGCGTAGGGCCGCTCGTGATCGCTATTGCCTACCTCGTCGGTACCTATGCAGCGCAGGAGCGGCAGGCAGCAGTCGAAGCTGAGGAGAGTCAGGAGCCGCCGTGGAATCTCACGTCGTCCCTGGCAGTCCGGCTCTTTGTCTTTGCGGCAGTAGTGATTCTGGTCTCCGGACCCTTCCTGGCCAGCAGCTCGAACCACCTCGCCGACCAGACAGGCCTGGGAGAGACCTTCTTCGGGACGTTCTCGCTAGCGCTGATCACCTCGCTGCCAGAACTCACGGTCGCGATCTCCGCGATTAGGATCGGCGCCTTCAACCTGGCGATCGGCAACCTGCTGGGCAGCAACGCGACGAACATGGCCCTGATCCTGCCCCTCGACCTTGCCTACAGCCACGGCCCGATCTTCGCGACGGCCGCGGCCGAGCTGCATGTCGCCGCCGCCGGCGCCATCCTGCTCACCGCGATCGGCATCTCTGGCATCGTGATCAAGGCAGAGCGGCGCCGCTTCCCGCTGGACGTCACGGCCGTGCTGATCATCGGCGCGTACCTCGTTACGCTCTGGTCGATCTACGAAGCGCGCCCGGTCTGAAGACGAAGAGAGGCGCCCCGACGAGTCGGAGCGCCTCTCTTGATTGACGAAACGGCGTTAGCGGACGAGGCCGCCCGTCCCGGTGTTCGGCGGGTGGATCTCGGAGAGCGTCTCGACGACCAGCGTCGGCGTCGCGGGGGGCTCCGGCGTGTCCGTAGGCATCGGCGTCGTCGTGACGGTGGGCGTCAGGGTGTCGGTTGGCGTCGGGCTCGGAGTTCGCGTCGGCGTTTGGGTCGGCGTCGCGGTTGGCGTTGAAGGCGTGCAGTTGATCGTCACGTCGTCTGGACCGACGTTGTTGGGCTGGTTGGCCGAGACGGTGACGACGGTCTCCTGCGTGCAGCTGGCGACCAGCTTTAGCGTAACCGTCAGAGGCTCGACCGTGTCGTCGGAGTCGAGGACTTGGGTGTCGACCGTGATGTATTCCGTGCCCTGGCCGCCCACGGCGTCCATGCCGCTGGCGTCACATTCGCCCGAGCGCTTGGTGCCGATGCCGGTGCAGCTCTCCACCGTGAGCTTCGCTGCCGGCCAGGTTGGAGATGATCGTCAGAGGCCCGCCGGCGATGTCGTCCTGGGCGAGGACGGTAATAGTGAGCTCGTCTCCGGGCGAGAAGATGGGCTGCGACGAGGACACGCCGCCGATCGCGGCGCGCGCGACGTTGCCCCTGCTTAGAAGCAGTCCGGCGCCGACCAGGGTCAATAAGAGGAACACAGCGAGGGGTGGGAGATAGCGGAACATCCGGTAAGGTACCTTCCTACGGTAGCCTCACCCCGCCTTTAGCCGAGGGGAATATAACACAGGTCCCAGTGAAATGGAACGAACGCCTACTCCTTTGACGGTTCCTGGTTGATCATGAAGGTGGCTGCATCGTTGAAGTAGCGCAGCATCTCTGTCCGCGCCGGCTCCTCGATCTCAGCGGCGTCGACGGCAGCACTCATGTGGCGCACCCACGCGTCGCGCTCTACCTGGCCGATGACGAAGGGCACGTGGCGCATGCGCAGTCGCGGATGGCCCCGCTGCTCCGAGTAGGTGGTCGGCCCGCCGAAGTACTGCATGAGGAACAGCGTCAGCCGCTCCTTCGGCCCCTCGAGGTCCTGCGGGTACAGAGGCCGCAGGACCGGGTCGCTCTCGACGCCGGCATAGAACGCATCGACCAGGTGGGCAAAGGTCGGCGCGCCCCCGACCCAGGTATAGAGGGACACCTTCTGCACTCCCCTACCATACCGCACGAACCTCACCCCGGCTGCCGCCACCCCTCTCCGAGTTCGGAGAGGGGTCTTACGACGCTCCGGTTTGAGCAAGAAACTAGCTTCGACGGACGAAGTCACCCCCTCTCCGCAAGCGGAGAGGGGGCAGGGGGTGAGGTCCTGACGTATGCTCCCAATGAGGAGCATCGAGACGTGAGCTTCGTCGAAGTCGCGGTCAACTCGGGGCTGCCGCACCGGCAGACGTTTAGCTACGCCGTGCCCGAGGGCATGAGCCTGCAGGCCGGCGACGGCGTCTTTGTGCCCTTTGGCAGGCGTTACCTGCAAGGCATCGTCATGGACGTCGTCGACATCCCGGCGTTCGCGGACCCGAAGCCGGTCGATGCGCGCATCGGCGACCGTCCCGTGATCTCACCGGAGCGTGTAGAGCTGGCGCGCTGGATCAGCGAGTACTACCTGGCGCCGCTCTTCGCGTCCGTATCGCTGATGCTGCCGCCCGGCTTCGAGCAACGCCCTCTGACCTACTACGAAGCGCTGGTCACGACCGAAGAGGCGGAAAACCTGACGATCCCGCCGCGCCAGCGCGAGGTCCTCAACTACCTGATCGAGAGCGGTCAACGCGAGGCAAAGGCGATCGAGCGGGAGGTGAGGCTGCGCGGCGTCGCGACCGCGTTATCGCAGCTGGCGGTGCGAGGCCTGGTCAACCGGACGTACGGCATGGCGCGCCCCAGCGTGCGGGCCAAGACTTCGCGTTATGTCTATTTAGGAGCGCCGCCGGAAGCAGCGCTCGAAGCGGCGCGGGCATTGGAGGGAGACCGCAAGCGTAAGCTGGCCGGCGCTCTGCGAGTGCTGGCCGAAGCCGACGCCGCGATGACATCGACGGAGCTGCGCCAGGCGAGCGGCGTCGGCCTTACCGCCCTGCGACCGCTGGCCGAGATGGGCCTGGTCGAAGTGCGCGAAGAGACCGTCGAGCGCGACCCGCTGGCGGGCCGTGACTACGAACCACGGCCCGGCCCTCCCCTGACGCCGGAGCAGGCGCGCGCCTTCGACACCGTCGCCGCCTCGCTGGCCAGCGACCGGCCTCACACCTTCCTGTTGCACGGCGTCACCGGCAGCGGCAAGACGGAGGTGTACCTGCGAGCGCTGGAGCGCAGCGTGGCGCTGGGCAAGCGCGCCATCGTCCTCGTGCCGGAGATCGCGCTGACGCCGCAGACGGTGCGGAGATTCGCCGAGCGGTTCCCGGGCCAGGTCGCCGTGCTGCACAGCGGCCTCTCGCAAGGCGAGCTGTTCGACCAGTGGCACGGCATCCGCGACGGCCGCTACGCCGTCGTCATCGGCAGCCGCTCGGCGGTGTTCGCGCCGCAGCCGGACCTCGGCCTCATCGTCATCGACGAGGAGCACGAGTGGACCTACAAGCAGCAGGACCAGACGCCGCGCTACCACGCGCGCGAGGCGGCGCTGAAGCTGGCCGAGCTTACGGGCGCCACCGTCGTGCTCGGCTCGGCTACGCCGGATGTCGAAAGCTACCAGCGGGCGCTGTGGAGCCGCTACGGCCTGATCGAACTGCGCGAGCGGGTGCGGCCCATCGTCGGCGCGGACGGCGTCTACGCCGGCGTCAACACGTCGGAGGCGCTGCCGCCGGTCGAGATCGTGGACATGCGGGAGGAGTTGAAGTCGGGCAACCGCAGCATCTTCAGCCGGCCGCTGCAGTTGGGTCTGTTTCAGACGCTGGAGCGCCGCGAGCAGGCGATCCTCTTCCTCAACCGGCGCGGCTCGGCGGGCTTCCTGCAGTGCCGCGACTGCGGCTTCGTGCCGCAGTGCTCTGCTTGCGCCATCGCCCTGGGCTATCACAAGCATCTCGACGGCAACGGCGTCGAGGTGGAGCGGCTTCTGTGCCACCAGTGCAACCGGAGCCGCCGCCTCTTCGAGCGCTGCCCCATGTGCGGCAGCAACCGGCTGCGCCCGATGGGCCTCGGCGTCGAGCGGGTCGAGGAGGCGGTGCACGAGTCGTTCCCCGAGGCGCGCACGCTTCGCTGGGACCGCGACGTCACGCACGGCCGTCACGCGCACGAGCAGATCCTCAGCGCCTTCCTCGAAGGCAAGGCCGACGTGCTGATCGGCACGCAGATGGTGGCGAAAGGCCTCGACCTGCCCGCCGTGACGCTCGTCGGCGTGATCAGCGCCGACATAGGCCTGCACATCCCGGACTTTCGCGCCGGCGAGCGCACCTTCCAACTGCTGACGCAGGTAGCAGGCCGCGCCGGGCGCACCGTCAGCGCAGAAGGCGGACCGCCGCGCGGCAACGTCGTGATCCAGACGTACACGCCGGACCACAACGCGATCTTGGCGGCAGCCGAGCACGACTACGCCGGCTTCTTTGCCGGCGAGATCGCGCTACGGCGGGAGGAAGCCTACCCGCCCTTCGTGCGGCTGGCGCGCCTCGTCTACTCGCACAGCAACCCGGAATACGGCGAGCGCCAGGCCGAGCGCATGGCCCGCGAGCTGCGCGCCGACGTCGCCAAGCGCGGTCTGCCGTCGGTCGAGGTGCTGGGGCCGGCGCCGCCCTACGTGCCGAAGTGGCACGGCCGCTTCCGCTGGCAGATCACGGTGCGCTCGCCGGACCCGGCCGAGCTGCTGGGTGACGTCACGTGGCCGGAGAACTGGGCCGTGGACATCGACCCGGCGTCACTGGCGTGAGCAGGCCCGTCGCCTGTCCCGTAACGAAGTGCCTGCGCTAGAATAGCCAGCGTCAGAAACCAAGCTGCCGAGGTTATCGCTGAGCCATGGCCATCATGCCCATCGTTCATGTCCCGGACCCGGTCCTGCGGCAGAAGACGAAGAAGATCAAGAAGATCGACGCGTCGATCCAGAAGCTGGTCGACGACATGGCCGAGACCATGTACGACGCGCCCGGTGTCGGCCTGGCGGCGACGCAGGTCGGCCTCTCGCTGCGCATTTGCGTGATCGACGCGCAGGACCCGACTAGCGACGACCCGCACGACTCAAGCCCCGGCCTCGTCGTGCTAATCAATCCGGAGATCGTCAAGCGCAGCGGCGCCCGCGAATGCGACGAGGGCTGCCTCTCGTTGCCCGGCTACAAGGGCACCATCCAGCGCTCGGAAAAGGTGACGGTCAAGGGTCTGAACCGCGATGGCCGGCCGATCCGCTACACCGCCGGCGGCCTTTTCGCCGAGGCGATCGAGCACGAGGTCGATCACCTCGACGGCACGCTGTACTTCGACTACCTGGACGACGTCGACAAGCTGGTGCCATACGGTTGGGCCAGCGACGAAGAAGACGAAGACGAGACGCCGGAAGCACAACCAGCCGAAGTCGCGCAGGCGATGGCGGAGGAGGAGGACGCGGCGAAGGGCTCCTGAAGGAGTCCAACTTCGTGCAAGATGCTGCTTGCTGCCGCCCCCGCCCCTGTGCGCATCGATCCTGACCGCTTGGAACCGTCCCTCAGAGCTCTGCTCACCCACATCGCTACCGCGGCGCCCGATGCCTGGCTGGTCGGCGGCGCGCTGCGAGACCTGCTCGACGGCCGGGAGCCTTCCGACATCGACGTCATCGTGCCGGGCGACCCGCAAACCGCGGCGGAGACGCTGCGGGATGCGCTGGGCGGCCACGCCTTCGTGATGGACACGGAGCGCGGCCAGCACCGCGTCGTCCTCGAGGACGGGAGCGGCGTCAGCACCATCGACATCGGACCGCTGCAGGGCGACGTCGCCGCCAACCTGCTGCAGCGCGACTTCACGGTGAACGCCATGGCAGCGCCGATCGAATCTGACGGCAGCCTGGGCGAGATCATCGACCCGGCCGGCGGCCTGCGAGACCTCGAAGCGCATACGCTGCACATGGTGAGTGAGACAGCGCTGCTCGACGACCCGCTGCGCCTGCTGCGCGCCGCCCGCCTGGCCATCGAGCTCGATTACGCCATCGAAGAGGCGACCGCCGAGACAGTGCGCTCGCTGGCATCGACGATAACGACGGCCGCGGGCGAGCGGCAGCGCGACGAGATTGTCCGCATCTTCGCCACACCACACGCGGCGGAGGGCGTGCGCCTGCTGGACCGCCTCGGGCTGCTGAGCGCGCTGCTGCCCGAGCTGGACGAGGCGCGCGGCGTGGAGCAGCCGGGCAAGCATCACTACTACGACGTCTTCGAGCACTCTGTCGAGACGCTGGCGGCGCTCAACGCATTGCTCTCGCCAGAGGAGCCGGCCGAGCCGCGCGCCCTGGGCATGCGGCGCGCCTTCGACGGCGTGATGGAAGGCTATCCCTGGCGCGAGTACCTCGATGCGAGGCAGCGCGCCACGCCGCGTCTGGTGCTGCTCAAGCTCGCGGGCCTGCTCCACGACGTCGCCAAGCCGGAGACGAAGACGGCGGAAGCGAGCGGACGCATCCGCTTCTACGGACATCCGGAGATCGGCGCGCGCAAGGCCGAGGCCATCTGCCGGCGCCTGCGCTTCGGCAACAACGAGACGCACTTCGTCGCCCTGCTGGTAGAGGAGCACCTGCGCCCGACGCAGCTCTCCAGCGGCGACCTGCCCAGCCACCGCGCCGTCTACCGCTTCTTCCGCGACCTGGGAGACGCGGCACCGGCCTGCCTGCTGCTCATGCTGGCGGACGGATCGGCCGCGGCCGGACCACGCTTGACCATGGGGCGCTGGATCGCGCACGTTACTTACGTCAAGTACCTGCTCGACCGTCACGAAGAGCAGTCGCGGGTCACCGCGACGCAGCCCCGCCTGGTCACGGGCGCAGACCTGATGGCCGAGCTCGGCCTGCAGGAGGGGCCTATCGTGGGGCGTCTACTGCGGGCGCTGGACGAAGCGATCGGCGCCGGCGAAATCGCCAGCCGGGAAGAGGCCCTCGACTATGCGCGACGGCAGCTTCAAGATGTGGCGGAGGAGACAGCGAGATGAGTGACGCAGCTCTGATTTCGGCCGTATTCGTGGGCGTGGTCGTGGCGTTCTACGTCATGTTCATGCGTCCCGTTGCCAAGGAGCAGGAAAGTCACAAGCAGCAGATGCGCGACCTGCGCCCCGGCGACCAGGTGGTGACGACCTCCAACTTCATCGCGAAAGTACGCGACATCACGCTGACGGCCTCCGGTGAGACACACATCTCGCTCGAGCTGGCCGACGGTGTAATCTTCACGGCGCTGCCGAGTGCGATTCTGCGCCGGCTCAGCGCTGCCGCCTCGGACGAGACGGCAGCGAACCAGGAGAAGAAGGAAGCATCAGCATGAGGCGACGCTCGACCCAGCTCCTGCTGGCGTTCATCGTGGTACTGACGACGTTCTCGATACTCGTCTCGTGGCCGTCGGACCCGAACCACTACCTGCCGAGTTTCATCCCCTGGCCAAAGCCGACCTGCGTCGGACCGATCTGCATCGGCCACGGCGTCGATCTCTTCGGACTCAACCGGCGCGAGATGCGGCTCGGCCTCGACCTGCGCGGTGGTACACGCCTCGTGCTGGAAGCTGACGTCAGCGGCCAACAGAACGTCAATCTGAACGACGCGCTCAATTCGGCCAAGCAGGTCATCGAGCGGCGCATCAACGCCTTCGGGGTGGCCGAGGCGATCATCGAGCGCGTCGGCTCCAATCGCATCGCCGTCGAGCTGCCGGGCATCTCCTCCCAGGAGGCGGTGGACACGATTGGCAAGACGGCGCAGCTCACCTTCATGGAGCTGGACGTCACGACGGACAACCAGGTCATCTACACCAAACCGGACGGCACAACAGCGACGATGGCGCTGGGCGATGCGTTGCAGAACCAGGCGGTGTTGCAGACCGCCAAGTACAAACCCGTGACCGTCGTCGATTCCAACGGGGTCGAGCGGGAGCTCTCGGGCACGTATCTCGACCGCAGCAGCATCTACATCTCGCGCGACGTGGCGGGCTTCCCCGTGCTGCAGTTCGGCATGACGGGAGAAGGATCGAAGCTGATGGGGCAGGCGACGGCCCGCCTCTCCAACCCGCCGCAACCGATGGGCTTCGCGCTGGACGGCCAGATGATCAAGGGCCGAGACGGCAACATTCTGGTACCGTTCGTGCAATCGCAGATCAACGATAACGGCCAGATCTCCGGCCTTACTCTAGGCGACGCGCAACAGCTATCGAAGCTGCTGCAAACCGGTGCCTTCCCGGTACCGCTGAAGGTCGTGCAGCAGGAGGACGTCGACGCCGCCCTCGGCGAAGGCGCCGTCGTGCAGTCAGTGCAGGCCGGCCTCATCGCCATCCTGGTGGTCATGATCTTCATGATCCTCTACTACCGCCTGCCGGGCGCCCTGGCGGCATTGGCGCTCTTCGTCTACGTCTCCCTGACGCTGGCGGTGTTCAAGCTGTGGCCGGTGACCATTACCTCGGCCGGAATCGCGGCCTTCGTCTTATCCGTCGGTATGGCCGTCGATGCGAACATCCTGATCTTCGAGCGCATGAAGGAGGAATTGCGCCTCGGGCGCAGCCTCACGGGCGCTATCGACGCGGGCTTCAGCCGGGCCTGGACCTCGATTCGTGACAGCAACGTCTCGACGCTGATCACCTGCACAATCCTGTTCTGGTTCGGCGATCAGTTCGGCGCCAGCCTGGTCAAGGGCTTCGCGCTCACACTGGCCCTCGGTGTCGTCGTCAGTATGTTCTCCGCCATCATCGTGACCCGGACCTTCCTGCACGCGCTGGTCGGCACGCCGGTCATGCGCCACCTGTGGCTGTTCGGTAGCGATGTCGAAGAGGCGCGCCACCTGGCCACTGGTTCCCTCACCCCAGCTAGCGGCCAGGCGCCGAGGAGTCCTGAACTGTGATCGATTTCGTAGCCAAGCGCAACTGGTTTTATCTCTTCTCGATGCTGTTCCTGCTACCGGGAGCGATCTCGCTGGTTCTGCCGGGTGGCTTCAAGACAGGCATCGAGTTCAGCAGCGGCACCACCTTCAGCGCCGCCTTCCAGCGCGACGTCTCCGAGCCGGAGATGCGCCAGGCGCTGGCCGAGCTCGGCCACCCCGAGTCGCGCGTGCAGAAAACCGCAGAAGGGCGGTTGCTGGTCAAGACGAACCTGATCGAGGGCGCGGCCGAGACGCCGGCCGTCGGCGCGGCGCCGCCGTCCGAGCGTGAGTCCCTGGAGGCCGCGCTGGAGCAGCGGTTCGGGCCGCTGCTGGACGGCAACGGCAACGTCAGCCATCGCTTCATCGAGTTTTCGTCGGTATCGCCATCGGTGTCGACGGACATTGGACGCAACGCCGCAATCGCGGTTCTCGTGGCGTCGCTGGCGATCCTGGGGTACATCACCATCTCGTTCATCTCGGTGCCCAGCCCGATCCGCTACGGCACCTGCGCCATCGTGGCGCTAGCCCACGACGTCCTGATCACGCTGGGCGTGGCGTCCATCCTGGGACGCATCGCCGGGTTCGAAATCGATACGTTATTCATCACGGCGATGCTGACGATTGTCGGTTTCAGCGTGCACGACTCCATCGTCGTATTCGACCGCGTGCGCGAGAACGTCTACCGCGCCGCCGCCGCCGGACTGCACGTCTCGCTGAGCGAGGCGGTCAACGCCAGCCTGAACCAGACGCTGGCGCGCTCGCTGAACACGTCGATTACGGTGGTGCTGACCCTGATCGCGCTGATCCTGATCGGCGGCGATACGGTGCGCGACTTCCTGATCATCATGCTGATCGGCCTCGTCAGCGGTACCTACTCGTCGATCTTCGTGGCGAGCCAGCTGCTGATCACCTGGGACCTGGGCGAACTGCCCTTCCTGGGTCGAAAGCGGGAAGAAGCGGCCGCGGCCTGAGCCCGGGTGTTAGGGTGACGGCGTGAAGAGCAGCCTGATCAACGAGCAGGTGCGCGGCTTGGACCTGCGTCTCATGACCCAGCCCGGCATCTTCGCCCATCGCGGCATCGACCTCGGCACGCGCCTGCTCATCGAGGTGATGCACGTCACGCCGACGGCGAAGGTGCTCGACCTCGGCTGCGGTTACGGCGCCATCGGCATCGCCGCAGCGAAGCTAGCCACTCGTGGCGAGGTGACGCTGGTCGACTCCGACATCCGCGCGACACGCCTGACGCAGCGCAACCTGGAGATGAACGGCGTCACGAACGGGGCCGTGATCCTCGGCGACGGCGTGCACGACCTGCCGGCCAAGGCGCGCTTCGACGTCGTGGTCAGCAACCCGCCGACGCACAGCGGCCGCGAGGTGCTGGACGACATGGTCGCGGGCGCCTACCAGGTGCTGAAGCCACGCGGACGGCTCTATCTCGTGATCAACCGTCTGCTCAGCCTGCGCAAGGAGGTCGAGCGCGTCTTCGGCAATTCGGAGACGGTTGCGCGATCGAAGGGCTTTGTCGTAATCGCGGCGCAGAAGCAGCCCCGTACCCACGACACGGGCCCCGAGTTCGAGATCGAGTAGCCGTCCATGGCCCGCCGCGTCGCGCTGTACTACGATTCGCTGTTCCCGCGCCACGATACGCTGCAGCACCCGGAGCGCGCCGAACGCGTGACCGCGACGCTGCAGCTGCTGGAGGAGTCCGGCGTCGCTGCGCGATTGCAGCGTCCGCCCTGCCGCGACGCCACGATCGAGGAGCTGGCCCGCATCCACACCCGCGAGCACATCGAGCTCATGCACATGGCATCGCAGCAGGGGCCGGTAATGCTGGACCCGGACACGATCGCCAACCGCGAGTCGTACGCCGCGGCGGTACGCGCGGCCGGCGCCTGTCTCAGCGCAACGGAGGCGGTGGTAGATGGCGAGAGCGACGCGGCCTTCTGCCTGACGCGGCCGCCGGGCCACCACGCCACGCCTCGTAAAGCGATGGGCTTCTGCCTCTTCAACTCGGTGGCGATCGCGGCGGCGCACGCGCGCCGAGGCTCTCGGCCTCGAACGCGTCGCCATCGTCGATCCTGACCTGCATCACGGCAACGGCACGCAGGACGCCTTCTACAACGACGGCAGCGTGCTGTACGTCTCGACGCACCAGTACCCCTTCTACCCCGGCAGCGGCCACTGGCGGGAGGCCGGCGCCCGCGACGGTCTCGGCGCCACGCTGAATCTGCCGATGCCGCCCGGCTGCGGCGACGCCGAGTACCTGCGCGTCTTCGACGAGGTGATCGCGCCAAAGTTGCGCGGGTTCCGGCCGCAGCTCATCCTGGTCTCGGCGGGCTACGACGCCCACTTCGCCGACACGATCAGCGGCGCGGCGATGCGCATCTCCTGCGCCGGTTACGCGGCGCTGACGCAGCGCCTCGTCGACTGGCAGGCGAGCTGTGCGAAGGACGCCTCGTCATGGCGCTGGAAGGCGGCTACGAGCTGACAGCGCTGTCGTGGAGCATCCGCAACACGATGGAGGTGCTGCTCGGCGAAGAGCCGACGCCGGACCCGGTAGGCGCCGCGCCGCCGCGACAGGCGCCGTCAATCGAAGAGCTGATCGCATCGGTGAAAGAGCTGCATGGGCTCAACTAAGGAACCACGCAACCCCTCACCCTGGCCCTCTCCCTGAGGGAGAGGGGATCCTGTCCTCGAGCGACGGCATCCCATCTCGCAAATCGGAGGCGGCCGGGTTGCTGAGGCCACCTCACTCAAGCCTGCCAATCGAAGGGCTGAGCTTCCTCTCCCTAAGGGAGAGGATTGAGGTGAGGGGTTACGACGCCATCGTCTTGCTACGACTGGTGCCCAATCCGGGAGGAAGCGCAGGAAGGCCTCGTCGCCGAGGAGGACCGCTTCGTCGCGCAGGCGCAGGCGGCCGCCCGACAGCTCTACGAGACCGAGCGAGAGCGTCTCTCGTAACGCGGCGCCGAACGCGGCCCCGAAACTGACACCGAAGCGCTGCTCGAACGCCGCGAGGTCGAGGCCTTCCCGCAGGCGCAAAGCGAGGATGACGGTCTCGGACATCTCGCGCTCGCGGTCGGCGGGCTCGCGCAGCGTTACCTGGCGCATCGACTCCAGCAGCGCTGCCGTGTCCTCCATTTCGACGCGTTCGGCGAAGTAGGCGAGCGCGGTCTCGTTCACGGAGTCGATGTAGCGGCGCGGGCTGGAGGCGTCGGCGAAACGCCAGCCGAAGAGATGGGAATGGGCGCCGGCGCCGAGGCCGAGCCAGTCGCCGTTGCGCCAGTAGACGAGGTTGTGGCGACACTGGCGCCCCGGCCGGGCCCAGTTCGACACCTCGTAATGCTGATAGCCGGCCGCGGCCATGCGATCGCGGCTCCACTCGAACATATCGGCCTGCAGGTCGAGGTCCGGGCCGTCCACGCGCCCGCGGGCGACGTCGCGGGTGAGGGGCGTACCCTCCTCCAGCGTCAGCGCATAGAGCGAGAGGTGTTCCGGCGCCAGGGCAAGGGCGCGGTCGAGGTTCTCCTGCCAGCCCGCCATGTCCTGCCCGGCGAGGCCGTAGATCAGATCCAGGTTGACGTTCTCGAAGCCGCCCTCGCGCGCCCAGCGGTAGGCGTCCTCGACCTCCTCCGCGTCGTGGATGCGGTCCAGGCTGCGCAGCTCCTCGTCGTGGAAGCTCTGCACGCCGAAGCTGATGCGGTTGAAGCCGAGGCGGCGCAGGCCGGCCAGGTGAGCGGCGTCGACGGTACCCGGGTTCGCCTCCAGGCTGACCTCGGCGCCAGGTTGCAGATCGAAGCCGTCGCGCAGCGCCTCGACGATGACCTGCATCTCGGGCAGAGGCAGCAGGCTGGGCGTGCCGCCGCCGAAGAAGACCGTCTCGACCGGCCGGCCCGCGACGCGCTTCGACCACAACGCCACCTCGCGCGCGACGGCGTCAGCGTAGGGACGGAACAAGGAGTCCTGACCCGCGTAGGAGTTGAAATCGCAGTAGCTGCACTTCGCGTTGCAGAACGGGATGTGGACGTAGAGGGAGAGAGGTTGCGTCACGCAGCCAGTGTAGCGCCGGCAGGACGTGAAGGCGCGGCAACGGGCTGGACGAACGTTGTAGGATGGGCATCGCAGTCAGAGGAGGCGTTCAGTGAGAAGAATACCGTTCATGGGCGTGATTATCGGCGCGGTGGTCGCCATGTTCGCCATGAGGAAGCGCAAGCGCAGCAACGAGGAGCCAGAGCCCGAGAGCTCGGACGCCGGCGGGGACGCCTCCGCCTGACGCAGCCTTCCCCACGCCTCGTTTGACCGAGGCCAGGGGCAATGCAACACTTTTCCTGTGACCCCGACCCACATCGGGGTCTATCTGTCTGCGACCAACTTGCTGGGAGGCAACGGTGCTCAAGAGCCAGTACTGCGGTGAACTCCGGAACGAGCACGCTGGTCAGAACGTCACCCTGGCCGGATGGGTGCACCGCCGCCGCGATCACGGCGGCCTCATCTTCCTCGATCTCCGCGACAGCACCGGCATCGTCCAGGTGGTCGTCAACCCGCAGACGGCGCCCCAGGCGCACGCCGTCGCCAGCGAGGCACGCAACGAATACGTGCTGCAGGTGAAGGGCGCCGTGACACCGCGCCGCGCCGGCACCGAGAACGAGAACCTGCCTACCGGCGCCATCGAGGTGGCTGCCGAGGAGATCACGATCTTCAGCAGCTCCAAGACGCCGCCCTTCTACATCAACGAGGAGACGGAGGTCGACGACCAGTTGCGCCTGCGCTATCGCTACCTCGACCTGCGCCGCGAGAGCATGCACAGCAACCTGCTGCTGCGCCATCGCGCGACGCAGTTCGTCCGCAACTTCCTCACCGAGAAAGGCTTCGTCGAGATCGAGACTCCGGTGCTGGCGAACCCGACGCCGGAGGGCGCCCGCGACTACCTGGTGCCGAGCCGCATCAGCCCCGGCAACTTCTACGCGCTGCCGCAGTCGCCGCAACAGTTCAAGCAGATCCTCATGGTCGCGGGCATGGAGAAGTATTTTCAGATCGCGCACTGCTTCCGTGACGAAGACCTGCGCGCCGACCGACAGCCTGAGCACACGCAGATCGACCTCGAGTGGAGCTTCATCGAGCGCGAGGACATCCTGCAGCTCATGGAAGAGCTGTACGTATCGCTGGTCGGCGCGATCCGGCCCGACGCGAAGCTGATCCGGCCCTTCCCGCGCCTCTCGTACGCCGACGCCATGGCGCGCTACGGCTCCGACAAGCCCGACATCCGCTACGGGCTGGAGCTGGCCGCGATCACGGACCTCGTGGCCGGGAGCGAGTTCGGCGTCTTCAAGTCGGCCGTGGCTGACGGCGGCGAAGTGCGCGGCCTCAGCGTGCCCGGCGGCGCCGAGTTCACGCGCCGCCAGATCGACGAGCTGACGACACTGGTGCAGCAGTACGGCGCCAGGGGCCTCGTTTCCTTCGCCCTGACCGGCAGCGGCGACCTCAGCTCGCTGACGGGCGAAGACGTGCGCTCACCCGTCGCGCGCTTCTTCCGGCCTGACGAGGTCGCGGCGTTCGCCGGCCGCGTCGGCGCATCGCGCGGCGACCTCATGCTGTTCGTGGCCGGGCCGGCGCGCACCGTCAACGCCAGCCTGGACGCCCTGCGCCGCGAACTGGCCGCCCGCCTGGAGCTGGCGGACCCGAACACGTTCGCGTTCTGCTTCACGCTCGACTTCCCGCTCTTCGCCTGGAACGACGAGATCCAGTGGTGGGAGCCGGAGCACCACATGTTTACCTCGCCGATGGAGTCTGACATCCCGCTGATTGAGACCGACCCGGGCAAGGTGCGCGCGCAGCACTACGACCTGGTGTGCAACGGCCAGGAGCTGGGCTCCGGCAGCATCCGTATCCACAGCCGCGAGCTGCAGGAGACGATGATGCGCTTCTTCAAAATCGCGCCCGCGGACGCGCAGGCTCGCTTCGGCCACATGCTGGAGGCGTTCGAGTACGGTGCGCCGCCGCACGGCGGCTTCGGCCACGGCCTCGACCGCATCGTGGCGCTCCTGGCGGGCGAGCGCGACATCCGCGAGGTGATCGCGTTCCCCAAGACGAAGAGCGCATCCGACCCCATGACGGGCTCGCCGCTGCCGGCCGACCCGGCGCAACTCGAGCTACTGCACATCCAGATCGTGCCCGAGGACGAAACGCAGACCTAGTAGTCTGCCGCCCGGCATCAACGGCATGTCGATTTGCGCTACTCCGTCAGCGTCAGCAGCAGCGTCGAATCTTCGATCGCTTCCACGGAGTGGCGGCTGCCCGACTTGAAGGCGAGCAACCGGCCGGCCGGCGCATCGAGAGGGTCGTCGCCGACCCGAACGTGTACATGGCCGTCCAGTACCTGAACGGTAGCCACGCCCGGAACGGTGTGCTCCTGTATCGTCGCGCCGCTGTGGAGATGCACGAGCACCACGCTCAGGCCGCCTTCCTTGACGAGCGTGACGCCGCCTCGGGCCCGGTCTCGCCCGCTCTCGCCATGCAACTCCGTGACGGCTTCTCCGAGATCGACCAGCATGTGCTCTGCTTCGAGGTTGTGGGTCCGAAGATAGCTGTGTCCATTCATGTCGCCTGGCTCCCTTCTCTCCACCAACCTACTCCGCCCAGCCCGGCGCGCCTAGGAGCCGTTGGTCACATGGAAGTGCGTAAGCGTCGATGTCGCGACCCTCGATGACGCAGCTCTCACTCGAATCAGTGAGCTTTCTCGTCATTGTTTGTCCGCTAAAACCGCGCTTTGCTACCATTCGTAGCTAGTATTGAATGTCAAATCTGGGCACAGGCGGGCCGGAGGCGCGGCACACGGGGGTTGGAGGGTGAAGATGTTTGGTAGAGGCCGGCGATTTGCCACCATTCTGGTACTGCTTGCAGCGGTTTCGCTGGCCTTTGCCTGCGGCGGCAAGAGCAACTCCAGCAACGGCAGCTCCGACAACAGTAGCAGCAGCAACGACAGCGGCGCAGCAGCGCCCACCGCGAACGACTTGCGCCTCCTGGGCACCGACCCGCTCACTCTCGACCCGGCCGAAGTCTTCGAGTCGGGGTCCGCTCCCTACGTGGTCGAGATATTCAGCGGCCTGATGACCATCGACAAGGACCTGCACGTCGTCCCGGACCTGGCAGAGAAGGTCGACGTCAGCCCTGACGGCCTCACGTACACGTTCACGCTGCGCGACAACGCGCGCTTCCAGGACGGCCGGCCGGTCACAGCCAACGACGTATCGTATTCGCTCAACCGCGCCGCCAAGCTCGGCCAGAGCGGCGACTCGGTTACCGCCGAGGCGTATCTGGGTGACATCGTAGGCGTCAAAGACGTCATCTTCGGCCACGCCGACACGATCAGCGGCATCAAAGTGATCGACGACAAGACGTTGACGATCACGATCGACCAGCCCAAGCCCTACTTCCTGGCCAAGCTGACCTATCCGACCGCCTTCGTGGTCGACCAGCAGCAGGTGGAATCGAACCCGCGCAACTGGACCCGTAAGCCCAACGGCACCGGCCCCTTCAAAATGGTCGAGTGGCGCGTCAACGAGCGCATCATCCTGCAGGCAAACGAGAACTACTACAACGGCGTACCCAGCGTGAACCGCATCTTCTACAACCTCGCCGGCGGTTCATCACTCACCCAATACGAGAGCAATGAGGTCGACATCTCGGGCATCGGTCCGGACGACTATAGCCGCGTGCAGAGTTCCAGCGACCCGCTGAGCCAGGACTACAAGACAGGACCCGAGCTTAGCGTCTGGTACATCGCGTTCAACACCAACGTACCACCCTTCGATGACGCCAACGTGCGACGCGCCTTCGCAATGGCGATCGACCGCAACCAGCTGGCCACGGTCGTCGACAAGGGCATGCTGCCGGTGGCGAACAGCTTCATGATGCCCGGCTTGCCCGGCTACAACAAAGACGCCACGCTGCCCGCCTTCGATCCGAACGCTGCCAAGCAGGCCCTGGCCCAATCGAAGTACCACGACGCCGCCGGGCTCGGCTCCATCACGCTTACCGTCTCCGGCGCCGGCGCTACAGCGGACTACGATACCCAGGCTCTGGTCCAGATGTGGAAGGACAACCTGGGCGTGGACGTCACAATCAGTCAGGAAGAGACCGCGACCTACTTCGACGACATCCAGCAGAGCCGCCTGCAGATGTGGACATCGGGCTGGATCATGGACTACCCGGACCCGGAGAACCTGCTGGACCTGCTGTTCTACAGCAAGAGTCCCAACAACGACTCGCGTTACAGCAACCCAGATTATGACAACCTGATCGTCCAGGCCCGTACGGAGCAGGACCCGCAGAAGCGCCTGCAGCTTTACCAACAGGCCGAGCAGATCCTGATCAACGACCTGCCCTGGATCCCGCTGTACTTCGGCCAGCAGCACTATGTCGTCAAGCCATACGTGAAGGGCTTCGACCCGACGCCGCTGCAGATACCGATTCTGCGCTACGTCTCGATCCAGAAATAGCCACGCGGGATCGGGATGGAAGGCACCTTCTCCTACCTCATGCGGCGCCTCTTGTGGGTGCCGCCGATTCTGCTCGTCGTCACCTTCGCGACATTCTCCCTGGCCCGTCTGGGACCGGGTGACCCGATTCGCGTCGCGGCGGGCCAATTCCACGACGAAGAAGCCTTCGCCCGCGTGCGCGCCGCGCGCGGACTCGACAAGCCGATCTACGACCAGTACGTCATCTACATGAAAGGCGTGCTTACTCGCGGCGACTTTGGTCAGAGCTACCGCTACCAGGACATTGGCGTCGGAGGCGTGCTGTTTCCAGCACTGTGGCGCACGGTCCAGTACAACCTGGTCGCGCTGATGATCACTCTGGGAATCGGCATCCCTCTGGGCATCTTCGCTGCGAGACGCCAGGGGACCTGGGCAGACCCGGCATCGATCGGCAGCTTCCTGGTGCTGCAGTCGATCCCGGGCATCATCTCCGTACCGTTCCTGCTGCTCTTCTTCGCCGTCGACCTCAGGATGCTACCGGCGCGCGGCTGGCCGCAGCCGCAGGACTGCCACGTGGCGCTGCACTTCCTGGGCCAGAGCTACGAATGCATCGGCGTGTTCAGCCGCGAGGCGATCATCCCAATCGTCGCGTTGTCGCTGCCGGCGGTCGCAGTGTGGGCCCGGTTTACACGCGCCTTCACGCTGGATGTGATGAAGGAGGATTACATCCGCACGGCGCGCTCCAAAGGGTTGAGCGAGTACAGCATCATGATGCGGCACGTCCTGCGCAACGCGCTGCTGCCGCTCAGCACGCTGATCGCCTTCGCCCTCATCGGTCTGCTGGAGGGCTCATTCTTCGTCGAGACGCTGACGGGAATACCGGGTGTGGGTCAGCTCGCTTTCCAGTCAGTCGGCAGCCGCGACTACGACATGATCATGGCGATCAGCATCATCGGCGCGACCTCGTTCGTGATGATGAGCATCGCCATTGACGTGGCCTACATCTTCATCGACCCGCGAATTCGCTATGACGCAAACAGACGCTGAAGCCGGCTTCCTGACCGCCGCGGACGTGCAGCGCCGGCCGCAGAGCCCGACGCGCATGGCGATACGGCGCCTGCTGCGCAAGAAGATCGCTCTTTTGGCGCTGATTTACATCCTGCTGTTCTATCTCACCGGCATCCTGGCGCCGCTGCTCGACCATTTCCACATCATCCACTCCTATCTGCACCAGGACCTGGGCGCGACATTGCAGGGACCGTCCTGGAGCCACCCCTTCGGCACCGACAGGCTGGGGCGTGATCAGCTGGCCCGCGTGATCTGGTCGGCGCAAACGACGGTGATCATCACGGTCGCCACGCTGGTCACGGGCGGCCTCATACTCTCCGTCGGGCTTGGACTGCTGTCTGGATACGTCGGCGGCTGGGTCGACAGCCTGATCATGCGCATCGGCGACATCTTCATCTCCCTGCCGGGCATCCTCATGCTGATCCTGATCAACGCCACGTTGAAGGGCCAGGCGCGCTCGCTGGCTGCCGACTTCGAGAAGTTCAGCGGCATCCACGGCATTGTCAAATCGGGGGCGCCCGACTATCTGCTGGTCTTCGGCGCGCTCTCACTGTTCAGCTGGGTCGGCGGCGCCAGGGTGATCAGGGCGCAGATCCTGGCAATCCGGGAGACGGAGTTCGTCCTGGCGGCGCGCGCCCTGGGCTCGTCCACGCCTCGCATTCTCTTCCGGCACCTGCTGCCAAACGTGAGCAATATCATCATCGTCAGCCTCTCGCTGGGGTTGGCGGGTATCGCCGGCTCCGAGATCGTGCTGACCTGGTTCGGCGTCGGCATCCAGCCGCCGCGGCCGAGCTTCGGCGCCTTGATCTTCGACGCGAGCAGCGTACGCACGGTGCACACCTACCCCTACCTGCTCGTCTTCCCCGGGCTGGTCGTGGCGGTACTCTTCTTCGCCTTCAACCTGCTGGGCGACGCCCTGACGGACATCTTCACGCCGCGGACTCGCTAACGGAGCGCAGAGTGCAGGAATGACGAGGCCCCGGCATGAACCTGACTGTTCTCGATCTCTGAGCTCCGCACTCTGTACTCTGCGCTTTGGCGGACACGCTTGGTATACTTGCCTCTACGTACCCCGATAGCGAGAGCGTGGCATTGCGCGCCCAGCGCGCCCAGAATGAAGAGCCGTGAAAGTAACGACTGAGACTCTGCCCGAGCGACAGCTAAAGCTGCAAATCGAGATCGACGACGACCGCCATGCGGCCGCGATGGAGCAGGCGTATCGCCGTCTGGCTCCGCGCGTCCGCATTCGCGGCTTCCGACCCGGCAAGGCGCCGCGAGCCCTGATCGAGAAGGAGATCGGACATCACCGGCTGCTGGACGAGGCGATGGACATCGTCGTGCCGGAGGCATATCGCGAGGCGCTGGAGCAAGAGTCGATCGTGCCGGTCGCGAGCCCGGAAGTAGAGCTGGTCAGCCACGAGCCCCTCGTCTTCACCGCCACGGTGCCGCTGGAGCCGGTCGTCGATCTCGGCGACTACCAGTCGATCCGCATACCGCGCGCCCCGATCACGGTGACGGACGAAGAGGTCGAAGAGTCGCTAACCGAGCTGAGGCGGCGCCAGGGCACGCTCGAACCGGTCGATCGCGCGGCAGCCAGCGGCGACGTCATCCGCGGCAACGTAAAGGCAACCTCCGGCGACCGCACGTTGTTTGAGCAGGACGAGATCGAGTTCCGTCTCTCCGAGGACACGCTGGCCTCCCTGCCCGGCCTGGCCGACATGCTCATCGGCATGAAGAAGGGCGAGACGAAGGAAAGCTCCGCCGTCATCCCGGACGACTACCAGGACGAGAGCATTCGCGGCGAGACCGTGAACTACACGGTGACCGTGCACGACGTCAAAGAGGAAAAGCTGGCCGAGGCGAACGACGAGTTCGCCAAAGAAGTCAACGAGGAGTTCGAGACGCTGGACGCGCTGCGGCAGCGCATCCGCGAGGACCTGCAGCGCTCTGCTGAAGAGACCGCCCGTCCCGCGTACGAGACTGCGTGCCTCGACGCGCTGGTAGAAAAAGCGACGGTCGAGTTCCCCGCTGTCATGATCGAGCACGAAGTCGACCACATCCTCGAAGAGCAGGCAAACCTCGACCCGGGCGACCCGCGCGCCCTCGAGATCTACATGCAGCGTATGAACAAGAGCGAAGCGGAAGCGCGCGAGAGCGTGCGTCCGGACGCGGAGCGGCGCCTGCTGCGCTCGCTCGTGCTGAGCAAGTTCGCCGACACCGAGGGCATCACGATCGGGCCGGAGGACGTCGACGCTGAGATCGAGACGATGGTCGGGCAGGCCGGCGAGCAGGCGGACCTGATTCGACGCATCTTCGGGAGCGACCAGGGACGCGAGAATCTGGCCCGCACCCTGCTCACCCGCAAGACCTTCGCGCGACTGACGGGCATGGCAAACGGCGAGTCCGAGAGCCCTGCCGCCGAGGCTACCGAAGCCACTGAGACAACGGACGAGGCTACTGAAGAGAAGAAGCCGGCGAGAAGGCCCGCCAGATCACGCCGATCGGCGCCGAAAACGTCCGAATAGGTCTATCTGAGATGGCCTCATTTGACGATGATCTACTAGGAGAACCGATGAACTCAGAGCAACCTCAGGCCATTGTTCCGGCGGTCGTCGAAAATACGCCGCGCGGCGAGCGAGTCTATGACATCTACTCGATGCTGCTGCGCGAGCGCATCATCTTCCTGGGCACGCCGATCGACGACCAGGTGGCCAACGCCATCATCGCCCAACTGCTCCACCTGGAGCGCGAGGACCCCGATCGCGACATCTCGCTCTACATCAACTCGCCCGGCGGCTCCGTGCATGCCGGCCTCGCCATCTACGACGCCATGCGCCTCAACCGTTGCGACGTGGCCACGTACTGCGTCGGCCTGTGCGCCAGCATGGCTACCGTGCTGCTGAGCTCGGGACACCCCAGCAAGCGCTACGCTATGCCGAATTCCACCATCCACATGCACCAGGTGATGGGTGGAACTCGGGGCCAGGCTGCCGATATAGAGATCGAGGCCCGTGAGACTCTGCGAGTCAACGACCTCCTGCGCGACATCCTGGCGACCAACACGGGCCAGGACCCGGAGCGCATCCGGCGGGATTTCGACAGAAACTTCTACATGGACGCCCAGCAGGCGAAAGAATACGGCATGATTGACGAAATCCTGTCGAGACAGGGTAGCTAGACTCCAGCCAGGAGGATTCATGGCAACAACCAAGGGCAGCCGCCTCCAGTATCAGTGCTCTTTCTGCGCAAAGAGCCAGGACCAGGTCAAGAAGCTCATCGCCGGCCCCGGCGCCGTCTACATCTGTGACGAGTGCGTCGACCTGTGTCGCGAGATCATCGAGGAGGAGGGCGGCCCGGCCAAGCCTCAGGCTGGCCAGAAGGTACCGCCGCCCAAGGCGCTCTACGAGCAGCTGAGCGAGTACGTCATCGGCCAGGAGCAGGCCAAGAAGATCCTCTCTGTTGCCGTCTACAACCACTACAAGCGCGTCAACGCCAACGCCGGCCCGTCATCCGACATTGAGCTCGAGAAGAGCAACATCCTCCTCGTCGGCCCCACTGGCGTCGGCAAGACGCACCTGGCACGCACGCTGGCCAAGATCCTGGACGTGCCCTTTACAATCGCCGACGCCACGGCTCTGACCGAGGCCGGCTACGTCGGTGAGGACGTCGAGAACATCCTTCTGCACCTGATCCAGGCTGCCGACCTGGACGTGAGCCGGGCCGAGCGCGGCATCGTCTACATCGACGAGATCGACAAGATCTCCCGCAAGAGCGACAACCCCTCGATCACCCGCGACGTATCGGGAGAGGGCGTGCAGCAGGCGCTCCTCAAGATCATCGAAGGGACGATTGCCAACGTGCCGCCGCAGGGCGGCCGCAAGCACCCGCACCAGGAATTCATCCAGATCAATACGCAGAACATCCTGTTCATCTGCGGCGGCGCCTTCGAGGGCATCGACGGCGTCATCGAGAAGCGGCTGGGACGCGACCGGCGCGGCATGGGCTTCAAGGCAGACCTCGACCGCAAGACGGGCCAGGACCGCACCGACGAGCTGATGAAGCACATCACGCACGACGACCTGCTGTCCTACGGCCTCATCCCGGAGTTCGTCGGCCGCCTGCCGCTGGTCGTCGGCCTGGAGTCGCTGTCGCGCGATACCCTGATTCGCATCCTGCAGGAGCCGAAGAACGCGGTGCTACGCCAGTTCCAGCGCTTCTTCTCGCTGGACGGCGTGGAGTTGGCCTTCACACAGGACGCGATGGAGGCCTGCGCCGACGAGGCGATTCGCCGCAAGACCGGCGCCCGGGGCCTGCGCACCGTCCTGGAGGACACGCTGCTGGACGTGATGTACGAGGTGCCATCGCGCTCCGACGTACAGAAGTGCATCGTCAACGGCGACACGATCCGCTCGCGGACGCGCCCCTTGCTGGTGACGAGCAGCGGCCAGGAGATCGCGCCCGAGGACGCGAGCCTCGAGCGCGTCAAAGACGTTTCGGCCTAGAAGCCGCTCTCGTAAGCAGACTGAGAGGCCCGTCTATCGACGGGCCTCTCTTGTTATCTCTGACGCCGCGTCAGACAGCCCGGTAGTGCAGCCCGACGACGCCCGAACGGAACGTCCTGCTGCCAACGAGCTCCAGAGTCTGGCGCGTACCTGCATCCGGGAACAGCGGCTTGCCGCCGCCCAGCAACGCCGGATTGACGTTGAGGTAGTACTCATCGATAAGGCCCTGAGCGATAAACTCACGCGCCAGGCTGACGCTGCCGATGAGCAGTAGATTCTTGCCCGGCTGCTGCTTCAGCGCCTCGATCTGGCCGGGGTCGACGCGTGCGATGACCTGAGAGCCGCCCCAGCTGCCCCACGGCGCCTCCGTCAGCGTTTGTGAGAAGACGATGCGCGCGGCCTTCTTCAGCCAGGCGCTGTGGTCGACGTCGTGCTGCGTGGCGGTTGGCTGATCGGCCGCCGTGGGCCAATAGCCAGCCATCATCTCGTACGTGACGCGGCCGAAGACCGCGGCATCGGCCTCGTCCGTCAGCGGTCCGATGTAGTCCCACAGCTCATCGTCGATGCGAATCCAATCCATCTCACCGTTTGGGCCGGCCAGGTAGCCGTCCAGCGACAGGTGTTCGAGAAGCACGATTTTCCTCATCGCGACACTCCTACCAGGAACTCGCCCAGGCGGTCGAGGGTCTGGTTGCCTCCCTCGATGGCGTGGTACTTCTCGACGACGTGGTTGCGCTCCTCGGCAGTACGGAACAGCGAGCGCATCGTAAGCCGCGTCTTGCCATCCTCGTCGACGAACGTGACCGTGACGTCGAACTGGCCGGGCTCATCGACGGAGCCATGGTGATAGAAGAGCCGCTCCGGTGGCACGACCTCGACGTACTCGATGCGATTGTCGTAGTCGACGCCGTCCGGGCCGTGCATAACGAACTGCCAGGCGCCGCCGGGACGCACGTCCATCGAATGCGTGGTGGTCGTGAAGCCGCGCGGCCCCCACCACTGGCTGACCTTCTCGGGATCGGTGAAGGCGTCGAACACGAGCTCGCGCGGCGCGTCAAACACGCGTGTGATGACGATCTCGCGATCCGACGTCGACGTGGATTCGTTGCTTGCTGCGACCATCGTTGTTTCCTCTTCTGCTTTCGAGCTAGCTGAGTTGCGCCAGGAGCTCGCCGAGACGCTCCAGCGACTGGCTCCAGCCCACTTCCATGCCGGCCAGCATCTGAGCCGCAATTGGAACCAGACCGACGGCGCTGGCGTGCACCGTGAGCCGCGTCTTGCCACCTTCGTCCTCGAAGGTCACCGTGGTGCGCGCTTCGAGGAGCGCATTACCTTCCGGGTCGCGAGCCTGAGAAGTAAAGACGAAGCGCTCAGGCGGGACGATTTCGTCAATAGTGCCGGTCATCGGGTAGGTGATGCCGTCCGGACCCTGCATGTGGATGAGGATGGCGCCGTTGGGCCGGGCGTCGATCTCACAGACCGGGTTGGTGAAGTGGTGCGGCCCCCACCAGCGCTGCAGATGTTCGGCCTCCGTCCAGACTCTGAAGACGAGCTCTCGAGGCGCGTCGAAGACGCGAGTAAGAGTAACCTCTCGATGCATTTCCGTTGCGGGGGCGTTGTTCTGGGTCATGTCGTTCCTCCTCCTGGTGCTGCGCGACTGCTTCTGATCGCGCGCTTCGTTTTGAGCGAGACGCTCCCGAACCAGAGTCCGGATCAAATCGGCCGGTAGCGGTCGGTCGAGGGGGATACGAATGGTCCCCTTCGAAATGGAGTAGCCGGCAAGCTCCGCAGCGTGACGTTCAACGAGCTCGGAGCTCATGGGGAAGAAAGAGTAGTGGTTCTTGAAGTCCCCAAACGCCACTATGGAGCGCTTCTGCTTGAAGGTCGGGATGCCGTAGGTGATGACCTCGTCCGCGTCGGGCACGACCTCGCGGATCGTGCGTCGCAGCGCCTCGATGGCACCGCGGTGCTCGGCCGGCACCGCGGCCAGATAGGCCTCCACCTCGGGCGCCACCGTGCTCATGCCATCGCCGCCAGCAGCGCTTCGAGACGGTCGAAGCTCTCAGCGGCACCGTCCCGCATGCCGGACTGAAGGACAGCGTCGCGCTGCTTGCGCGTCTTGTAGAGGACCGTGATCGTCACTGTCGTGCTGTCGCCGGCTTCCTCGAAAGCTGTGGTGTTGACGGTGCCGCTGCCCATCGCTTCGAAGAACGGCTCGTCGAAGTTCTCGGTGGTGACGAGCCGGTCAGGCCGGGACACGTCGCTGAAGACGCCGTACATGCCCATCTCGCCGCCCTCGCGCAGCTGCCAGACGTAACGCCAGGCGCCGCCCGGGCGAAGGTCCACCTCGCAGACGGACATGACATCGCCGGCGCGGCCGAGCCACCGGGTAATGTGTTCCGGCTTGGTGAAGGCGTCGAATACCAGCTCACGGGCCGCCGGGAAGCGCCGCGTCATGACGATTTCGAGGTCCGAAGGCGTGGTGAGCTGCAGGGCGTTACTGGCCATTTGCATCGTTGTTCTCCTTCTCTTGCTGTTGCTGCTTGAGCTGCTGCAAGTAATCGTCGAGGCGGTCGAAGCTCTCCTCCCAGAAGCGGCGATAGCGCTCCGTCCACTCGGCGACGTCTTTCAGCGGGGTGGCCTCGAGCTTGCAGGGCCGCCACTGCGCGTCCCTGCCGCGGGTAATGAGACCGGCGCGTTCCAGCACCTTGAGGTGTTTGGACACGGCCGGCAGGCTCATGTCGAACGGCGCGGCCAACTCGGTGACCGAGGCCTCACCGCCGCCAGCAAGGCGGGCCAGGATGGCGCGACGCGTGGGGTCGGCCAGGGCGGCGAAGGTCATGCTGAGCGGGTCTGTCGTCATCTCTTATTACACCAGTAAGTTAAATAACTGTCTGGTTAAATATAGCGCAACGGAAAGGCATGTCAAGCGGTTTCTCCAAGAAAAAATGTCACTCTGAACGACAGCAAAGAGTCTGGCCCTCGGATGACCACCTGCCACCCGTTGGCGCGGTTGCCACGCTTGCTGCGCATCCTTAGCAGGCTGCTCCGCCCCCACTCTCTGAAAAAAGAGATTCTGGGAGGACACCTCCCAGACCCACCGCGCATGGGCTTCGCCCCGCTACGCCGTCTACGTTGAAGCCATGAACCCCCTGCCGGCCAAACGCAACTCGCTCAGGAAGATTCGCTGGCGTGAAGCCTCCAGTGACGACAACATTCGCCCCAGGATGAGCGTTTCCTCCACCCATGGTGAGGTTCTCGAACCATGAGCCCGCGCCTGTCCGCTATCGAGCCGCTCGATGGAGGAAGGCAGTCTGAGGGATCAATCCCTCAGCTATGACCGATGGAACGCATCGCCAGTGCTCTCTTCAGTTCAGAGAGCCTACTGCGGGTGGACGTTGAGGAAGAGCACCGGCCGCTTCGAGCGCGACAGGACGCTGAGCGCCGTGCTGCCGAGGAAGAAGTGGCGCAGCGAGCTCTCGCCGTGCGTGGCCATGCACACGAAGTCGACGTCGTATTCGTCGGCCACGGCCAGGATCTCGTCGGCAACGCTCCAGCGCTGGCTCAGCAGCCGCGCCACCGGCGTCACGACGATCCCGTCGGGCGACGACTCCTTCATCAGGTCAGACGCAGCCGCCTGGATATCGGCGTTCCACTCCTGCTGCAGCTCGGCGAGACGCGCTTCGCGAAAGGCGGCATCGGGATGGACCCAGACGGGGCTCGGAGCGTGATGGACACGCAGCAGCACGACCTCATCCTGCAAACGGCGAGCGAGCTGCATGGCGGGGGCGAAGATGGTGCGAGAAGCGTCGGATCCGTCGCAGGTGACGAGCAGGCGCGAGGGTTGGTTCATGAGAGGGCGAGCACCTCGTAGCTTGACTGGGCGGTGGGGCGACCCGAAGATTATAGATGAGCCAGGGCTTCGGCCCTGACCTACCCGTAGAGAATACGGCCCCCAGGGGATTAGCCCAGCTCCCATGGAGTCAGTGCGGCGTCGTCAGCACGGCAGCGTGAGTTGCCCGGTGCCGCAGACCGGATGGTTGGCGAGACCTGCGGCCAAGTGGCGTGTCATGCGCTAGGCGGCAGATCTCGATCGCGTGAACGTCTAGCCAACCGCTGAAGAGGAACGGGCTCCATGCACGAAGCGATCCTGTGGGTGGTCTTCACCGTCCTCGTCGTCGCACTCCTCGTCGTCGATCTCAAAGTCATCAGCAACCGCCAGCAGGTGATGACGGTGCGCTCTGCCCTGATGTGGAGCGCGATGTGGATCAGCATGGCGCTGCTGTTCGACCTCGCCGTCTTCCTCTTCGTAGGGCACACGCAGGGCTTCGAGTTCCTGGCCGGCTACGTGATCGAGGAGTCGCTCAGCGCCGACAACCTGTTCGTCTTCCTCGTGATCTTCGGCTTCTTCGCGGTGCCGCAGACCCTCCAGCCAAAGGCGCTGACCTGGGGCATCATCGGCGCCCTGTTCCTGAGGCTTTGCTGCATTCTGGCCGGCGCGGCGCTGCTGAACGCTTTCCACTACGTCATCTTTGTCTTCGGCGGGCTGCTGATCTTCACCTCGCTTCGCCTCCTGCGCGAGGGTGACACCGAGGTACACCCGGACCGCAACGTCGTGGTGCGGGTTCTGCGCATGGTTATCCCGGTCACGTCCGAGTTCCACGGCACCAACCTCTTCGTGAAGATCGACTCGCGACGCATGGCGACACCGTTCTTCATCACGATGATCGTGCTGGCATCGACCGACCTGGTCTTCGCGCTGGACTCGATCCCGGCGATCTTCGCCATCACGCACGACCCGTTCATCGTCTACACGTCGAACGCCTTCGCCATCCTGGGCCTGCGAGCGCTGTTCTTCGCGCTGGTCGGCATCATGGAGTACTTCGTGTACCTGCGGCAGGCGCTGGTCGCGATCCTGTTCTTCGTCGGCGCCAAGATGATCGCATCGGAGTGGTACCACATCCCGATAGCAGCATCGCTCGGCGTCGTGGCGCTGGTGCTGGTCATTGCGGTGCTTGCGTCGATGCTCGTCAAGGGCAAGACCGACGACAACCTGGCGACCACGGGCGACCACTAGCTATTGACGAGCTTCGCACCGCTCTTGGAAAAGCAATGTTGAGGGGAGACCGCTCAAACTCCCCCCGCATGGGCTGCGCCCCCGCTGCCCCTGTTCTTTCGTCCTTCGTCCCTAGCAAGAGCCTCCCAAACAGCCTCAACACTCACACGGCGCGCAGCAAATCTACGTCTGGACTTGCGCCATGATGGCCAGCGGAGCACCGTCCATGTCCTTGAAGAACGCCATCCATTCCTCGACGCCGTTCTGGTGGCGGAAGATCATATGGGGCTCGCCCATGAACTCGGCGCCTCGCGCTTTGAGGCCCTCGTAGGCGGCGTTGATGTCGTCGACCTGGAAGTAGATGATCGAATTCGCCGCGCTGACGCCGTCGTCCAGCTCGGTGAGGAAGAGGCGGGTGCCGCCGCAGTCGAGGAAGGCGAGGTCGCCGAAGGTGTAGAGCATCGGCACGCCGAGTACGCGCTCGAACCACTCGACGGCCTGGCCGATGTCGCTAACGCCGCGGGCGATCTGGCCGATCTTGCCAAGCTTGATCTCCTGAACCATCGTGTCTCCTTCGCTCGCCGGCCAGGCCGGCGCGTTTGTTATCTCTCCTGGATTGAACGATAAAGGCCCGCGCGAGGACAACCGTCGTACCGGCTCCCGACGTCAGGTGAGGGAGCGACGGTAGCGAATCTGCGAGAGGTCGGCGCGCGAGAAGGAGGGCTTACGAGCACCGTCCGGCCGCCAGCCTTCGCGTTCGTAGAAGCTCCGAGCGCGCGCGTTGGGCTCCAGCACCCAGAGCGTTGCCTCGGGAAAGCCGCGCTCGACGAGATAGCCGACACCAACATCGAGGAGCTGCTTGCCGACGCCGCTGCGCCAGCGCTCCGGGGCAACGTAGAGGGTAAATACCTCGCCGGCAGCCCCGGCGTCTTCGTCACGCGAGGGACCGACAGCGCACAGGCCGACGATTGCGCCGTCCTCGCAGGCCACGAACACACGCTCGGCGGCCGGGGGATCGAGCGTCGGATCGCGGCTAAGGATGCGGCGCCACTGCGCCAGCCGCCGCTCGAGGCCGCCGCCGTCGTAGTCGGGACCGACGATCGGTCGATAGGCGACGACGGACGCGGCCAGATGCACGCGCGCGATGTCCTCCGCGTCCTCGGGGGTGGCGACTCGTATTTCGATGGGATGGACGCCGGCCTGGCTCATGTTCTCGAAGAGACTCATGTTCTCGAAGAGATTGTAGCCCACACATTTCCTACAATTCATCGTCAGCGTTAGAAGCGGTTTCGTATGGCGTATACGACCTGGAGCATGTATCGATCACAGCGCAGGCGCGGCCTCGCGGTGCTGCTCGCGGCGGCGGCCGCTACCATTGGGCTCGTTGCGCTCGGCGCCGTGTTCCTCTGGCCGCAGACGGCGTTGGGAAGGCCGGGCCCCGTGACCGCCGGCTGGGTCAACGATATCCCGATCGACCAGCCGCAGTTCTTCACCGAGGGCAAATTCTGGCTCGTGCGGCGCGGGAAGGACGATTTCCTGGCGCTGAGCGCCGTCGATCCGTACGAGGGATGTACTGTCCCCTGGCGACCGACCTTCACGTGGTACAACGCTCAGGGTGTTGGCGGTCAGGGCTGGTTCCGCGATCCTTGTTTCGCCGACACGTACACGCTGGACGGCATCTGCGTCTACGGCCCCTGCCCGCGCGGCCTGGACCGCTACCCGGTAGAAATCAGCAGGAGTCGCGTTTTCGTGCATACGGAATTGCCCCCGATCCAGGGCCCGCCGCGAGACCCGAACTGGCAGCCGCCGACCTGGCTGAACCCCAGCGACTGAGCCTCCTTGGACCAGTGAAAGCTGAAGTTGCAAACACGTAACAGGTGTCATAGACGGGCTGAAATTAACATTCGCGAAACGTTTGGCGCTGGACAAGGGCTCGCCAATGGCCTACCGTGAAGAGGTCAAAGGCCGAGTCTCCCTCCCGTCGAGGGAGAACGGGGGAACCACTTCAGGGGTGCAGCCGCCTTCGGGCGACGGGGCAGACACTCTTTCAGCCCTAACCCGTCAGCTAACCTCGTAGGCCACTGAAAGAGGATGGGTATTCGGCTGCAAGTCGGTTCGTCCGGCTGCTTACTTCCCTCCTTGCTCGGCAGCCGCCACAATCCCAAGCTTCTGCCGAAGCCCTCCTCCCCAGTCTCGCAGTACGGCTGGACCCTGCCTTGTGCTGCGCGGGAGGAAACCGGATGCTCTACCAGCAGGACCTCAGAACTCGCTTGGACAGCCACGACCTGGGCGCATCTTCACGCCTCATCGTCGTGAGCAACCGCGGAGGCGTCGAGCACTACATCGACGATTTCGGGCGCATGCGACGGCGCGATGCCGGCGGCGGCGTGGCCGTCGCGCTCAACTCCGTGGCGCAGGATGAGCCCATCACATGGATCGCGGCCGCCTGCGGCTTCGCCGACAAGACTGTCGCCATCGCCGGCGGCCAGGTGGATCTTGGCAACGGTAGCCTGATGAAGCTGGTCAACATCCCCGAAGAGATCTACGACGCCTACTACGGCGTATTCTGCAACCCGCTGCTCTGGTTCATCCAGCACGGCCTCGTCGAGTACCTGGAGGGACGCGACGTCACGTCCGAGGCGAGCGACGCCTGGCGCGACGGGTACGTGCCCGCCAACCGCGTCTTCGCCGATGCGGTGATCGAGGAGATCGAGCGCGCCGGCAGCGGCCGCGTCATGCTGCACGATTACCACCTCTACCTGGCGCCGCGCCTGATCCGCGATGCGCGTCCCAACGCGACGTTGCAGCAGTTCGTCCACATCCCCTGGCCCGGCCCGCAGGCCTGGCAGGTACTGCCCGACGGCCTGGTGCGCGACATCCTCGACGGCCTCCTGGCCAATGACAGCATCGCCTTCCAGACCGACGCGGACGTCGAGAACTTCCTCGCCACCTGCCGCGCCTACCTGGGGCAGCGCGCCCAGGTGTGGGAGCGCCGTGGCGAGATCGACTACCTCGACCACACGTCGACGGCGTGGGCCAACCCGATTTCGCTCGACATTGCCGACCTGCAGACCGCAGCGGCCGCGCCCGAAGTGCAGGACTTCAAACGTCATCTGGCTCGAACGCCGGAACGACTGATCGTCCGCGTCGACCGCCTGGACCCGAGCAAGAACGTATTGCGCGGCTTCCAGGCCTACGAGCGGCTGCTGGAGCGCAACCACAAGCTGCACGGGCAGGTGCGCTTCCTGGCGTTCCTGGTGCCGTCGCGCGAATCGATCAACGAGTACGCCCACTACACGCGCGAGACGCTGGCGCTGGCGGAGCGGATCAACGCCCGCTTCGGTACCGAAGAGTGGCGGCCGGTCTCGATCTTCCACCAGCAGAACCGCGCCCAGGCCCTGGCCGGCCTTTCGCTGTACGACGTGCTGATGGTCAACTCTGCCGCCGACGGCATGAACCTGGTCTCGAAGGAGGGGCCGGTGCTCAACGAGCGCGATGGCGTCGTCGTCCTGTCGAAGATGGCCGGCTCGTACGAGCAGCTACGGCCCGGCGTCATCGGCATCGACCCGTTCGACGTCGAGGAGCAGACAGCCGCGCTGGAAGAAGCGCTGCAGTTGGACGAAGAAACGCGAGCGTCGATGGCGCAGCGGCTGCGTCTGGGGGTCTCGAGCCACCAGCTGCAGGACTGGCTGCGACTACAGATAAAAGACCTGGCGATTCATGAGTACATGAAAAGCCTGACTCTAGCCGGGACGAGAGGATGAGGTTCAGCTGACCGAAGCAGTCCTTCCGCTGCCCTCCGCAACCCTGGCCCGCTGGGCCTTTGACCTCGGCAGGCGGGGGAGCGTTTTGCCGCTCCCGGAAGAGTCCCGACCGGGAGCGGCAAACTTGTCAACCCATTAAGCCCAGTCGAGTTACACTTGCAGTGAAAGGCGTCGGGAAATTCCCGTGGTTTGCATCATGGGCGCGAGCTGTGCTTAGCTGCCTATGAAGATTCGTGAATTCGATTGTCTGCGGGGCAAAAGCACGGCGCAGGGCGACCGAAACAGGAAGGCGGCCTAATCGTGAACAGTAATGGAGAGCAAAGAACCAGCCCCTTAATCGACACCTACAGAGGTCACGACACGGACCCGGGTAACGGCGACATGAGACCGGCCTGGACCCTGGTGACGAGCCACGGTCTGGTGCTGTTCTACGTCGCCAGCCACCCAAACGTGACGATCCGGGAGATCGCCTCCGAGGTGGGCCTGACAGAGCGGCGCGTCATGGAGATCCTCAAGGACCTGCGCGACGCGGACCTGCTCGAGGTGCTGCGGGAAGGGCGGCGCAATAGCTACAGCCTGAATGCGAACGCATCCTTCCGGCATCCGCACCTGTCACACGTCTCGGTACAGGCGTTCCTGCGGCTGGTGCGCGACCCGGAGATTGTCGTTCCGTCCGCAAGGTAGACGCTTCGCCAAGACAGGCGTCCCATCAAAGCAATTCGTAGGCGGCCTTCAGAGGCGGCAGTGGTAATCACTGTCGTCTCTTCCTTTCTTGCGAGAGTCCGAAACCACGGTCGCTTCACATCGCCCAGCGCTGCTCCGCTCTCTCAATGGAAAGAGAGAGGCTGGGAGGACACCTCCCAGGCCCACCGCGTATGGGCTTCGCCCCCACTACCCCCGAAGACTCTGTCTCACGAGACACCCGATCAGAGAGTCCAACGCCAACGTCTTAGCGCGGCGTCCAGGTGACGACGCCGAGGTGCCTGCCGCCCGGCGCCAGCGCGATGCCGCCCGGCACGGGCACCGCCAGCTCGCGCGCGGCCTGCAGCAATCGGCGGTCGGGATCCGTATCGGGCAGGACCCACAGCGGCCGCCGCGCCGAAGCAGCGAGATCCTCGGCGTCCTTGTAAATGCGGGGCGGCAGGTGAACGAAGCGGAGCTCCGGGTGACGGCCGCGGGCGAAGAGCAGTGCCACGAACTCGCGCATGCCGGGCATGGTGACGCGCGGCTCGCCGTGCACCGGCTGCCAGAGCGGCGCGTACTCCATGATTGGCGCGCGGTCGTAGAGCATGGCGACGCAGAGGCGCCGCGTGTGCTGCTCCAGCTGGCCGATGAAGGGGCCGATATCGATGATGTCGTAGCCGACGTGGCTGATGAAGCCCACGTCCGCCTGCGGCGCCGTGCTGTCGCCCGGCCAGCGCTCCTCGTAGATTTCGACGTTGTCGATCTTCTCGCGCTGCATCGAGTCGCGCAGCACCTCGAGCATGCCCGGCGAGGGGTCTACGGCGAAGACACGCTGCACGCCCAACGCCACGGGCAGTGTGTAGCGCCCGCCGCCCGCGCCGAGGTCCAGCCACGTCTCGTCCGGCTGCAGCAAGGGCCGCAGCAAGTCGAGCGAGGGGTCGTCAGTGCGGCGCGGGTCGTCGCGGAAGCGCTCGGCGACGGGGGCGTAGAAGTCCTTCGGGTTGGGACGGTCAGGAATGCTTTCGACCTGGCGCCGTTCGGCCTCGACCAGGGCGCGCCAGGCGTCGAAGGCCTGCTGCTCGGTGGGGCGCAAGGTCTGGAGGGAGAGGTTGAGCTGCTCATTCATGAGCTGATCGTAGCCATCTGCCGCCGCGCTGCACAGAGACAAACGGCCCGGACACGAAGGACGGCACCCCGATCGCGTCGGGGTGCCGTCCGGCCGAGGCCCGGGAGGAAGGTTCAGGCCACGACGTCCTCGGAGGAGATGCCGTCCAGGCGGGCGAGGGCGACATTGGAGAACAGCGCCAGCGCCACGTACCACTTGCAGCGCCAGCGGCGTGCGTCCTTGGTCTCCAGCGCGCCGACGTTTTCGACCTGGACGCCGCCGTTGGTGATGCCGGCCAGCAGCCCCTCGCCGGCCTTGACCGCGAAGACGCTGGTCGAGGCGCCGCCCGTCGAAGCGGAGTAGGCGCCGGACGCGATTGCCTCCGTGTCGAGGAGGAAGTCGCTCTCAAGCACCGGGATGCCGTCGTAGTACATGAGGCGCTGGCCGAAATCGCCCGCCTCGAAGTGCACCGGCGAGGTCAGGGCGCGCGCGTAGGCGGAGATGCCTCGCCGCGTGCGGCGGCTCATGAGCAAAAAGTCGGGCTTGCCGGGCCGCACGAGGTCAATCGTCTCGTCCAGGCTCTTGAGGGAGAGCGCGGCGGGTGTCGTGCCGGAGCCGGCGTGCACCTGCTGGCCGCTATCGCAGAGGGCGTGCAGGCCGTCGAAGCCCTTCGAGTCGACGCCCGTGTCGCCGTAGATGAACTCGTCCTCGAACTGGTGCGCCACTGCTTTCGCCTTGAGCTCGAGTACCGCGGCTTCGATGTCCTGCACGTTGCTGCGAGTCGTGGCGATGTACTGGTCGACGTCCGCGTCGCCGCCGAGGATCTTCAGCGTCGCCTGCACCTGCGTGAAGGTCGGCGTGCTCTCCGACCACGTGTCGCCGACGTCGTAGAAGGCGGCGGTGGCCATGGCGTTCTCGCGGTTGTAGGTCAGCGCGTTGCCGACGACTTCGACGAACGGTACGACCTCCAGGACGGGCGATTCCTTGACCACGGTCTCGACCACGCCCTGCAAGACGACGTCGTTGGAGAGCTTGGCGGCTTCCGCCAGGGTTAGGGCCATGTCGTTTCTCCTTCTCTACCGGTGGCTACTGGCTCTGCAGGCCGCGGCGGATCTTTTCGACGGGGGTCAGGTCGCTCGCCTCGAACGCACTGCGCGCCGGTGCGCCGGAGGGCACACGCAGCGCCTGGGCCTGCGACTCCAGGCTCTGGCGCACCTGCGCCACCGTCTGTCGCGCCCGTTCCAGCGCCGCGTCGATCTCCTGCACCGAATCGCCGCCGACCATTTCGGCGGGCAGCTCCGGCTCGCGTGCCAGGGCCACCTCGCGATAGCGCTGCGTTGCCTCGCGGTTGCGCTCCTCGGCGGCCGCCGCAGCCGTGCGCAGCGTCTCGGCCTCGGCGGCGGCGCTGGCGGCCGTCTGACTCAGCTCGTTACGCGACGTTTCCAGCTGGTGGCGCAGCTGGGCCAGCTCCGCGTCGCGCGTCTCGACCAGGCTTTCGGCCTCGGCGAGCCGCGTCTGCAAGCGCTCTACGTCCGCCTGGGCGGACGCCATCTGTTCTTCCAGCACCAACAACTCCTCATCCACACCTGCTACCTCCTTGATTTGTGGCTCGGAACGTAGCACAGATATTCTGTTCGTCGATCAGGGGATGTCACCCCGGCCCCAGGGCGACACGAGAGTCGCCCCTACGGCACATTCCTGTAGAGCCAAGGCTTCGCCCTTGCCCTTGCGTCCCGTCATGAGCAGGGACGCCCCGCCGTGGCGGCCTGAAAGCCGCTGCTACGTCACGTTCGCTCGGTCGTGACCCATTGGAATCGGGCTCCTATAATTGGTGCCCATGAATGCACCCGAGAACGACTACGGCCAGACCCTTTCAGTCGACGCGGAGGCGGTGGGACAGCCCGGCAACCGGCGCTTCCGTCTCATCGTCATTTCCGGCGTCCGCGCGGCTTCGGTCTGGATGGAGAAACAGCAGCTCGCCAGTATCGGCGACTGGTTCGAGGAGATCGGCGACCGCCTGGACCAGGAGAAGCCGACCAGCGATCCGGACGTGGAGCCCGCGCCCCTGCCAGTGAACTTCGAGCTCGACTTCCGCGCCGTGCAGATCGGCCTCGGCTACCAGGAAGACGAAGACCTCTACACGCTGCACGCCTTCGGCGGCGAGACCACTCTCGAAGACCCGACGCCGACCCTCCGCGCCCTGATCAGCCGCGGCCAGGCGCGCGTGCTGGCGCGCAAGATTGCCTCGGTGATAGCAGGGGGCCGGCCGATCTGCCCGCTGTGCGAGATGCCCATGGAACCGGAGGGCCACGTCTGCCCGCGCTCCAACGGCCACCATGCCGGCGCTACCGTCTGACGCGAACGTGCCTCCGAGCCGCTGCGCCTGGGTCGCCGGCCGGCCCGACGGCGATCTGATGCTGCGCTACCACGACGAAGAGTGGGGCGCGCCGCAGCACGACGATCGCGCCCTGTTCGAGCTGCTCATCCTGGAAGGCGCCCAGGCCGGCCTCAGTTGGGAGACAGTGCTCAAGCGCCGCGAAGGCTACCGTCGTGCCTTCGACGGCTTCGATATCGCCCGCATCGCCGCGTACGGAGACGCCGATCGAGCGCGCCTGCTGGCCGACGCGGGCATCATCCGCAATCGAGCCAAAGTTGACGCCACGATCGGCAACGCCCGCGCGGCGCTTTCGGTCATCGAGGCAGAGGGCTCGCTGGACGCGTTTCTCTGGCGCTTCGTCGGCGGCCGGCCGCGTCAGCACGCGTTCGCCTCGCTGTCCGCCGTACCCGCCAGCGACGACGTCGCGAAGGCGATGAGCAAGGAACTGCGGCGCCGAGGCTTCCGCTTCACCGGCCCGACGATTTGCTACGCCTTCATGCAAGCCGCCGGCCTGGTCAACGACCACGTCACCAGCTGCTTCCGCTACGCGGAGCTCGCCGCCTCGGTGTCAGATACCGCTTCGAGCTAACCGCCGCCGCTCCTAGTCTGCCCCTCGACCCGGCTGAGGCCGGAGGGCCTACACCACGCAACCAGCGTCGGCGGGCCAGACGCTACTGCTCGACCACTTCGAAGAGGGGCACGAGGTGATGATATGACGATAACGATTGCCACCCTGCGCGGCCGGCTGCGGCGCGAGCTGCACGACGAGGACAGCGAGACCTACCGCTGGCAGGACGACGTGCTCGACCGCCACCTGGACCGCGCCGTACGCGAGCTGAGCCTGGTACTGCCGCACGAGCAGAAGACAGCCCTCTCCACGACGGAAGGCTCGCGCGAGGTCGGCGTCTCTACCCTCACCGACCTCGTTCGCATCGAGGCGGTCGAGTATCCGACCGGCTGCTGGCCGCCGAGTTATGTCCAGTTCTCGCTGTACGGCGGCGTCCTCACCCTGCTGACGCAATCGCTGCCGGGCGATGCGGAGGCCATCAACGTGTACTGGGGCAAGCTGCACACGCTGGACGACACCGTCTCGACGCTGCCCTCGACGGTCGAGGACATCGTCGTACTCGGCGCCGGCGCCTACGCCGCGACCGAGTGGGCCAACTTCGCCGCCAACCGGGCCAACGTGGCCGGCACCGAGGCCTTCGTCAACTACCGCAGCTGGGGCGCCGACGCCATGCGCCGCTTCCGCGAGCAGCTGCGCGGCCTGGGCGAGAGCGCTCGCCTGCGCTCTGGCTCCCTGTTCGCGCCGGCGCGGCCCGACGCATCGCGCAACGTCGTGCAGTGGGACCTGTAGAGCGATGCGTACGCTCAGCGCCACGCTTCTCGCAGCGCAGCGGTCCGCCAGCGGCGAGCCGTACGTCAGTGCCGTGCTGCGCGACGCGTACGGCGGCTTCGACCGCGCCCGCTTCGTGCGCTACTACGACGGCGCCGAGCCCGACTACTACAGCGCCGCCGTCCTGGCCGGTGACGGCTCCCTGATCCGCGCCCGCATCGACCCGTCCTCGCACGTGCTGTCTACGCAGCGCGTCGCGGCGCCGGACGACGCGTCCGATTACAGCGTCTGGACCTCGCAGGGCACGGTCAGCGCATCGGGCGCCGTTGCCCTGGCGGCGCTGGGCGATTCCGTGTTCCTCTTTTTCGTGCATGGCGACACGTTGCAGGTGCAGGTCCGGCAGAGCGACGACAACGGCGCCACGTTCGGCGCCGCCGTCACGGTCGCGACTGCCGCCTCCGCCGTCACGTACCTGGCCGCGGCAGTCGCGGGCAGCGGCGACCGCGTCGTCTTCTGGACGGTCGGCGGGGAGGTCTGGGCCTGCCGCTACGCGTCGGGGGCATGGCAAACGCCGGCGACCTGGACGCCGAGCATGGCCTCGATCAGCGGCCTCGCCTGCACGTTCCTCGATGACTGGGCCGTCGTCGTCACGGGCACAGCGGATACGACCGGCGATGCGCAGGTCAACGCCGTCATCTACGGCGACGGCGCCAATTGGCCCGCCGACACCTGGGGGACGCTGCGGCCGGTCATTAGCGCCGCGGCGGGCAGCGACGTCACCTATCGCGCTCCCGCCATCGACTCCGTCAACGACGCCTGGCGCCTCACCTTCGTCGAGCAGTACGCCGGCGACGTTGCCTACACGCGCCTGCAGTGGTCGACGATGCCGCTACAGGAGGACATCAACCAGACGCAGTGGCGCGAGCCGGCCGCCTTCGATTGCCCTTCGGCAAGCTCAGGGGAGACCGGCGAGTACGGCGTCGCGATCACCGTGTCCTACGGCGACGTCTGGCTCACATCCGCCGCGGGCGTCTGGCACAGCCCGCTGCCCGCCCTCGCGGACCTCGACGTCTCAGACGACGTCCTGGAAGCAGCCGTCGATGTCGGCGAAGAGGATGCGCGCGTGCGCCTCGTCCTGCGCAACGATTCCTCGGCGAGCGCAGGAGCGGCGGGACGCTACGCCGGCGTGGTGCAGCTGGCTCCCGGCATGCAGATCGACCTCGCGCCCGGTTATCGCACCGCCGCGGGCATTGAGACGCCGCCCGCCTCATCATTCTGGGTCGAGAGCATCGAGTACCTGACGGGGTCTAACGCACGCGTCGTCGTCCGCGCGCGCGGCGGCTGGTGGCTGCTGGCTCGCTGGCGCGCACGACGCCAGTTCGCCTGGGCTCTCGGGGACGCAAACGTCTTCCAGCTGCTGCGTTTCGTCTCCGCCCGCGCCGGGCTGGAGTCAGCCGGGTCCGGCGCCAGCACGATGAGCGGGTCGGTGCAGCCGGCATTCACTATCCACCCGGGCGAAAGCGGGAAGACGGCGCTGAGCCGCTTGCTGGACCTGGTCCCCGACCGCATCCGCTTCGACGGCGCCGAGCTGCTGATCCACGTCCTCGACCCCGACGAAGACGCCGTCTACGCCTACGCTTCGGCGGAGTCGGCAGGCGGAGACGATCACACCATCGTCGCCGGACGCTACCGCCTCGACGGTCCGAGTGCCAACCGGGCACGTGTCACGGGCGACGGCATCTTCGATGAGGCTTTCGACTTCGCCGACGCGGAGGCGCAGGGCGAGCGCACGGCCGAGGTGGTCGACCTCAACGTCACGACGGTGGAGGAAGCTTCCGACCGGGCCGCCATCATCCTGCGCGACACGGTCGTGCACCAACGTAGCGACGAGCTGCAGGTCTTCGGTCTCAACTGCGGCCAGGAGCTGTACGACGTGGTGACGGTCACCGACGAGAGCATCGGCCTCGATGCTGCCCGACGCCGCGTGCTGGGCCTCAACTGGCGCTACGCGACGGGCAACCGGCCCCGTTACGACATGACGCTGCTCCTGGGCAGCCCCTAGAGGTGAGAACATGGAACTGAAGCGCGCTATCCTGCGCTCCTTTGACTCCGGCACGTACACGGCAACGGTGGAGATCGCCGGCAGCCTCGGCTCCTGGCTTGGTGGCATCGCCGTGGCACGCAACATCGACAGCGCCGAGTTGGTCGCGGGCCGCAAGGTCGGCGTGCTCTTCTTCGACACCGCCAACCCCAACGACGCCGTCCTGCTTGCTGTCTGGACCTGAACAGCAGTCCTTCCAGTGCCGCTCTATAATGGGCGAAGCGTTATGACTGATGATCGTATCCTCTCAGGCGCCGCCCGCACCGACGACTTTTCGCTCGACGCCTCCCTGCGTCCACGTCGGCTTGAGGAGTACATCGGCCAGGACCGCATCAAGGAGAACCTGCGCATTGCCATCGCGGCAGCGCAGAAGCGTGGCGAGCCGCTGGACCACGTGCTCCTCTACGGCCCGCCTGGCCTCGGCAAGACGACGCTGGCCTGCATCCTGGCCAACGAGATGGGGGTGCAGGCGCGCATCACCTCCGGTCCGGCCATCGAGCGGCCCGGAGACCTGGCGGCCATCCTCACCAACCTCGAGGCCAACGATGTCCTCTTCATCGACGAGGTGCACCGCCTCTCCCGCGCCGTGGAGGAGATCCTCTACCCGGCGATGGAGGACTTCGCGCTCGACCTCGTCATCGGCAAGGGGCCCGGCGCCCGCAGCGTGCGGCTCAATCTGCCCCACTTCACGCTGATCGGCGCCACAACGCGCTACGCCATGATGAGCCCACCGCTGCGCGACCGCTTCGGCTCCGTCTACCGCCTCGACTACTACGACGATGTCGCGATCGGCGAGATCATCCGCCGCTCCGCGAGCGTGCTCGGCGTGCGCATCGAAGAGGAGGGCCTGGGCGAGATCGCCCGACGGTCGCGCGGCACGCCCCGCGTCGCCAACCGGCTGCTGCGCCGCGTGCGCGACTACGCCGAAGTCATGGCCGCCGGCACGATCACCGGCGAGGCGGCGCGGGAAGCGCTTGGCCGTCTCGAAATCGACGGCCTCGGCCTGGACGACGTCGACCACAAGATCCTGCGCGCCATCATCGAGAAGTTCCGCGGCGGCCCCGTCGGCATCGAGACTATCGCCGCGTCGATCTCGGAGGAGTCCGACACGATCATGGACGTATACGAGCCGTACCTGCTGCAGTTGGGCTTCCTGGAGCGCACGCCGCGTGGCCGTGAGGCGACGGCGCGCGCCTACGAGCACCTCGGTCTCGTGCCGCCCAGCCACAAGGAGAGCCCGCCGCAGCGCAGCCTCTTCGACACCTGATGCGGCAGAACGTCTCCTCCAACTCGCCCTTTGAGCCCGTAATCGGCTTCAGCCGCGCCGTCCGCGCCGGCGACCTCGTGTTCGTGTCGGGCACGGTTGGCTGGCAGCCTGACGGCCGTCTGGCGGACGGCGCCTACGCACAGCTGCGCCAGGCCATCATCAACATCGACTGGGCCCTGCAGCAGACCGGCGCCTCGCTGCGTGACGTGGTGCGCACCCGCATCTACGTCACCGACATGTCGATGTCGGATGACGTGGCCCGCGCCCACCGCGAGGCCTTCGGCGACATCCGCCCCGCCGCCACGCTGGTCGAGGTCAGCCGCCTGGCAACGCCGGAGATGCTAGTCGAGATCGAAGCAGACGCCGTGATCGCACCAGACCAGGGCGAGTCGTGATCGACCGTCGCGGATGGCATCGTGCGCTCGTCAGTCTTCCGGGCAGCATCCTCTGCCTCGTCCTGCTTAACAGCCTGCTGCTGACGGCGTGCTCTTCCTCCAACGCGTCCGCATACTCGTCCCCGACCGCGAGCCCTTCGCCCATGCCCGCTGAGACACCCGCGGACCCGACTCCCACCTCCATCGGCCTCCCGACGACCACTGCGACCGATGACGACGCGATCTGGCAGTTCATCCGGGACTGGGTGACGGGACACATCGACCTGGTTCTGCGACCGACCTGGCTACCGAGCGGCCTAGACAGCGCCACCGTCGACATCCTGGCCAACAAGCCGGACCACGACACGTACATGGCTCGGTACACGGGAACGGCAGGCTCGCTGTGGATCGGCGCCGGTTTCCTCAATCCACCGGCAGCCATGGAGGGAACCGAGGAACTTGTCGACGTGCGCGGCAATCAGGCTCATCTCTACGATGCCTCCACCGACGACAGCTGGGTCTACTGGCAGGAAGCGGGTGTAGAGCCACCAGGGCGTCTCTACGTCGTACGCGGCACGATGGGCAAGGACGCAATCCTTCATGTCGCGCAGTCCCTCGAACCATACCCCTGAATCGTACCTGGCTATCGCCTATATAGGTCGCTTTGCCTTCGCTAGCACCCCTGATCTATCCTGGCTCCCGGCTCATGATTGCCCTCGAGAGATACCAGGTTCGGCGGATGACGGAAGCCGACATCGCGCAGGTCGGCGAGATCGAGCGCGAGTCGTTCCCCACTGCCTGGCCCCGCACCGCCTACAAGCGGGAGCTGGCCAACAAGCTCGCCATCTATCTCGTCGTCGTCGATCGTCAGCACGAAGCCGTTTCCCCCAGACCGGTGCGGCGTAACCTGCTGGGGCGTCTGCGTCACGACGACACGCCGCAGACGCCGGACTACCTCGTCGGCTACGTCGGCATCTGGTTCATGGTGGACGAGGCGCACATCGTCGCCATCGCCGTCCGCGAGGCCTACCGCGGCCGCGGCATCGGGGAGCTCCTCATTGCCGAGTCGATCGACCTGGCGATGGAGAAGAGGCAGGAAATCGTCACGCTGGAAGTGCGGCGCTCGAACTTCGTCGCCCAGGCCCTCTACGAGAAGTACCGCTTCCTCAAAGTCGGCGTGCGGCGCCGCTACTACTCCGACAACCACGAGGACGCCGTGATCATGAGCACACCGCCGATCCACGGCGGCACCTTCATCGAACACATGGTGCACCTGAAAGCGCAGCGCGAGCAGCGCTGGGCCGAGGCGGAAGACCAGAGCCGGGAGACGGAGTCGAACTAGAGTCTGCTGGTTTGGCCGCCGGGGTTGGCCGGTCTTCGAGACGCGACGAGAGCAGCAGCCCTGCGGCGCGGTTTGCCGCCATGCGAATGGCCTAGGAGGCTGCCTCTTCTTCCACCTGCGACTTCGGCAGGTAGAGGTAGAAACGGTCCGTACGCTCGACGATCATCGGCGTCTTGCCGGCGTCGAGCAGCTCAGCGATGCGCTTGGGCAGCGTCGCCGAGTGGCCCTTGATCGGGAAGCTTTTCTGGTAGGTGTACTCCTCGTCACCAACCTTGATCTCCACTTCGGGGAGGCCCCAGGTGGTCATGCGAATGCGCGGCACCATCATGCCGTCCAGCGGCAGGACGTCCAGCAGCGAATCGTCGAGCTCTAGCACCTGAACACCTCGCGTGTCGTGCCCCAGCTCATCGAGCGGCTTCCACCTTCTCGCGCAGGTTCTGCAACGAGTCCTCCATGAGCTGCTCGAAGAGGCGCACGACGAAGAGCACGTCGATAAGCTTGCCCATCGAGCCCATCGGCGGCACGTACTCGATGCTCCAGGCTACCTTCGTGCCGTCGCCGGCGTTGACGAGGGAGTAGCGCTCCGTCATCTGCATGCCACGCGTGTGACGCCGGGTGTACAGCTGCTCGTCCTTGTACTCGGTGACGATGCCCTCCACGCGCTCTTTGCGCGGCCCGACCTGCATGAGCATCGTGTCGGTGGTGCCGATGCCGGTGTGTTCAGTGGAGGTTATCTCAGCCTCCTTGGCCCATTTCACCCACTGGGGCTGCAGTTCCACGTTCGAGATGTACTGGAACACCTTGTCTCGCGGCGCTTTTATGTCGACTGAGAAATCGAGCCTTGGCATCTGGGCTTCTCCCTCCCTGCCGATCATATAAGCAGGGCCGCTAGAGTCAACGCGTTCAGGCCGTATTGGCCGGCTCGCGCGGGGGAACCTCCTTGACGATCGGTTTGGCTGAACCTACGATTATGAAAAGCGAATCGAGGACGGCCCATCTAGCCGTCGGACGGCAATACTGTGCAGCCAGGCGGCCGTCCGCCCCGCACGATAACACAAGGGGAATGAGGACTTCTCCGATCGAGCAGTCCCTCGTTCGATAGCAAGGTAACGAGTGCGTACGCGTCTGCATAAGCCGGCTCATCTGAGCCTCACGAGGGGCCATCGATGAGTGCGCGCACCGCGCACAGCACCACCGGCGCTCAGACTGCCGCGCGCAACCAGGTCGAAATTCGACGCCTGCTGGAGCCCGCATCCGTTCGCGCCTGGCTGGAACCGCTCGCTTCGTACTCCGCCTACGCCATCGCCTATCTCGACTCCCGCCTCCTGCCGTTGGCCGAGTTCTACGAAGCCATCGCGGGCGAGAAGCGCGCCCTGGTCATGCACGCTCGCGGCGGTTTGGGGCCTTCGACGTTTGCGCTGGGCGAGCCGCGTCTCGTCGCCGCTCTCATGCGACTGCATCCGGGACCGCGCCAGGCCTTCATCACCTGCGAGACCTCGCACGTCGACCTGCTCCTCGAGACGCACAACCTCTGGCGCCCGCAGACTATGCTGCGCATGCGTGTCGACCGCGACGCCTATCACCGTCCGGAGGGCCTGCCGCAAGCACGCCGCCTGATCGACGCCGACGCGGCCGAGCTCAACCGCCTCTACGCCCTCGAGGATGATGGCCTGCGCTACTCCGGCCGCCAGGTGCGCGAAGGCATTTACTACGGCGCCTATTCGCGGGGCCGGCTGGTCGCCGCCGCCGGCACTCACATCTACTCGCGAGACCTAGGCGTCGCCGTCGTCGGCAACGTCTTCGCTCACCCGGACTATCGCGGCCACGGCTTCGGCACCGCTGTAACCGCCGCCGTCGTCGAGCACCTGCTCGCGGCCAACGGCCGTCTCATCGTCCTAAACGTTGACCCGGCTAACCGCACCGCCCACCACATCTACGAAACGCTCGGCTTCAGCGATCAGGTCCGCCTGGTCGAGGCCATGATCACGCGGCGCGCCAGCCTCTCACCTATTCCGCTCATGCGTCGCGCGCTGGCGCGTTGGCGGGCCGAGAAGCCCGGCGCAGAAGTCGTGGAGGTTTAGCTTTCGTACCCCCGACCCGGTGCCGATTCGACCGAGACCGTCAGGCGAGTCTCCCTATCCCTAACTCCGCGACCGGGTGTACCCTGCAATCACTTGTAGGAGTATTGGCCCCGGCATGAACGCGGTAGTACTGGTCGGCGGCGGCGGAACCAGGTTGCGGCCCCTTACCTATGCCGTACCCAAGCCCCTGATCCCCGTACTGAACCGTCCCCTCATCACCCATCTACTCGACAACCTGAGACGCCACGGCGTCACGCGCGTCGTCATGGCCGCGTCCGCGTCGGACAAGCGCATCGAGGAGGCGTTGGGTGACGGCTCCAGCCTCGGCCTCCATCTCGAATACGCCTACGAGGCCGAACCACTCGGCTCCGGCTTGGCCGTCAAACAAGCTGCGGCGCGCCTGGACGGGCCTTTCTTCGTCTGCAACGGCGACGTCCTGGCCGACGTAAACCTTACGGAGATGGCGTGGCGTCACCGTGAGCGCGGCGCGACCATGAGCATTTTCGTCGCCGCCGTCACCGACCCCGGCTCATTCGGCATCGCCGACCTCGACCCAGACGATCGGATCGTCCGCTTCACGGAGAAACCGGCACCGGGCCAGACGAGCAGCCGCTGGGCCAACGCCGGCACCTGGCTCTTCGAACACGAGGTGCTGGACCACATCCCCGACGAGAAGATGGACGGCTCGATCGAGCGGCTCGTCATGCCCTCACTCATCGCCGACAACGGCCTCGTCCTCGGCTACCCGTCCGATGCGTACTGGATGGACGTCGGCACGCCGGAGCGCTATCTCACGGTGCACAGCGACCTACTCGCAGCACACGACGCCTACGAGACCGGCGCGGGCTGCGAGATCTGGCCGGATGCGCAGATAGGACCGCGCGTCGTGCTGGGCAGCAGCTGTCGCATCGGCGGCAACGTCAAGATCGATGGCGCCAGCGTGCTGGGCGACGACTGCATCGTGCGCGATAACACGACTATCGGTTCCTCCGTCCTTTGGAAGGGCGTAAAGGTAGGCTCCGGCGCCGTCATACGCAACAGCATCATCGGCGACGGGTGCTTGATCGGTGATGGCTGCGTGCTGGAAGACGCGGTGCTGGCCAACGGCGCCGGCGTCAAACGCAACACGCAGTTGAGCCGCGGCGCCAGATTGGAGCCTGACGAAGTCGCCGGTTAGTCTCATAATGAGCTTATGACGACAGAGATTCGCTTCGGAACCGACGGCTGGCGAGCGATCATCGCCGAAGACTACACATTCGACAACGTGAGAGCCTGCGCCGAAGGCGTGGCTCGCCACATGAAGCAGATCGACATGGCCGCGAAAGGCCTTGTCATCGGCTTCGACACCCGTTTCGCATCGGAAAATTTCGCAGCGGCCTGCGCGGAGGTGGTCGCCGCCCACGGCATCAAGTGTTTCCTCTTCGACTCTGCCGCGGCGACACCCGTCGCCTGCCACGCAATCCTCGATAAACACGCCGGCGGCGCCGTGATCATCACTGCCTCGCACAACCCCGGATCGTACAGCGGCTTCAAGTTCAAACCGGAATACGCCGGCAGCGCGCCTCCGGAAGTGGTCGACTCGCTCGAAAAGCACATCGCGGAGGGCCAGAATGACGGACCGCCGGCGCGCGTCGCCATCGACAAGGCCATCGCCGACGGGCTAGTTGAGCGCTTCGACCCGCGGCCGGCCTACGATGCTCAGGTCGCCCGCCTCATCGACCTTGACCGCATCCGCAAAGCCGGCCTCAGCATCGTTTTCGACGCCATGCACGCCACCGGCTCCGGTGTCATCAAGCGCCTGCTGGAGGGCGGCAACACCCGCGTCGCGGAGCTCCGCGCCGAGCGCAATCCCGCGTTCCCGGGCATGGTGGCGCCCGAGCCCATCGCCCGCAACCTCAGCGGCCTCTCGGAAGCCGTCGTTAACAGCGATGCAGACGTCGGCCTCGCCACGGACGGCGACGCCGACCGCCTCGGCGTCATCGACGAGCACGGCCAATTCGTCGACCAGCTGCAGACGTTCGCGCTGCTCTGCTACTACCTGCTCGAGTACCGCGGCGCTCGCGGGCCGATCGTGCGCTCCCTGACCAGCACGCGCATGATCGACCGCCTCGGCCAGATCTACGGCGTGCCGGTGCACGAGACACCCGTCGGCTTCAAGTACCTCGGCCCCAAGATGATCGAGACCGGCGCCATCGCGGCCGGCGAGGAGAGCGGCGGCTACTCCTTCGGCGAGCACCTGCCCGAGCGCGACGGCTGCTACGCCGGTCTGCTCTTCCTCGACCTGCTGGCGCGCACCGGCAAGACGCCATCGCAGATGGTGCAGGAGCTGTACTCGAAGGTCGGCGAGCACTTCTACGACCGCATCGACGTGCACCTGGAGCCGGGCCAGCGCGAAAGCGCCATCGCCCGCGTCGCAGCCGCAACACCCGACGCGCTGGCGGGCCACAAGGTCACCAGGCGCGACAGCATCGACGGCTTCCGCTTCGAGACGGACGCCGGCTGGCTGCTCGTGCGCCCATCCGGCACCGAGCCGTTGCTACGCATCTACACCGAGACGACCGACCAGGCGCTGGTCAAGCCGCTTCTGCAGGCGGGCCGCGAGCTTGCGGGCGTTTAGATTCGCGGCCGACAGCCGATCATTACTGATATGCAGAGTGACTTGCGCAGTACGGCAGCGAAGGGCCTCAGGGTCGTGACCGACCTGGACTCACCCGCCCTACGAGCGCAACTCGATCCCGACGGTAGTTACGAACGCAACCGCAGCCTGCCCGAGCAATGTCAGGAGGCCTGGGAGGCTGTTCGCAGCCTCAGCCTGCCCGACACCTACATGGACGTACGCAACATCATCGTCACGGGCATGGGCGGCTCCGCCATCGCCGGCGACTTCGTGCAGGCGCTGGCCTTCACGCGCTCGCCGCTGCCCGTCAGCGTCGTTCGTGGCTCGCATCTGCCGCTCTGGGCCGGCCCCGACACCCTCGTGATCGCCTGCAGCCACAGCGGTGACACGGAAGAGACCCTTTCTGCCTTCCAGGAGGCACTGGCCCACGGCGCCCGGACGGTCGCGATCACGACCGGCGGGCGGCTCAAAGAGCTTTCGACCGAGTGCAACCTTCCCGTCCTTACCTACGACTATCCGCCGGAGCCACGCGCCGCCATCGGACACCAGCTCCTACGGCTCCTGGCCCTGCTGCACGCCGTCGGAGCGATGCCAATCGATCCCGCGGAGGTTGACGCCGCTATCGCGAGCATGAACCGCCTGCGCCGTTCTCTGGACGGCGACGTGCCGGAGAAGGCCAACCCCGCGAAGCAGCTGGCTAGGCGCCTGGATGGCCGCCTGCCCTACATCGTTGGCGCAGGTTATCTCTTTCCCGTGGCGCGGCGCTGGAAGAGCCAGATCAATGAGAACCCGGAAGCATGGGCCATCTACGACGAGGTGCCGGAGCTGCATCACAACACCGCAGTCGGCCTCAGCATGCCCTCACACATCTCCAGCGAAATCTACGCGGTCATCCTGGAGCACAGTGGCTTGTCGGACACGCTGAAGCGGCGTAACCACGTCACGGCCGAGCTCTTCGAGCATCGAGGCATCGACTATGAGCGCCTGGACCTTGGCCACGGAGAAGCGCTGGAGGCGATGCTCAACGGCACGCTCTACGCCAACTTCGTCAGCTATTACCTGGCGATGCTCACCGGCGTCAGGCCCATGGCCATCGACAATATCGACTGGCTCAAGAACCGCCTCTCGCAGCTCTAACCACCTGACACCGAAACGAAGACCGCCCGTCGTTTAGCGGGCGGCTTCCTTGATCGGCTGAAAGCTGAAGGCTCTTTGCTGACGGCTCTCTAGCGCTTCGTGTACTGCGCGGCCTTGCGGGCACGCTTGAGGCCGTACTTCTTGCGCTCTTTCATGCGCGGGTCGCGCGTCATGAGGCCGTAGCGCCGCAGCTGCGGCTTCAGCGTCTCGTCGAACTCCACGAGGGCGCGAGCGATGCCGTGGGAGATGGCGCCGGCCCAACCCGTGACGCCTCCACCGGCGACCTTGACCTGCACGCCGAACTTGCCCTGCTGGCCGGCGGCGACCAGGGGCTGCATGGCGATTTCCTGCAGGCCGATGCGCGGCAGCGCGTCGTCAAGCTGACGCCCGTTCACGATTACTTCCTGGGCGCCGGGGTAAAGACGGACGCGCGCGACCGCAGTCTTGCGGCGGCCCGTCCCGGCGAAATACTGCTGAGTCGTCAACTGGTCGTTGCCTCCTCTTTGTGGCCTTTGCCCATACCGGCGTTGACCTGCGCCTGGTGCGGGTGGTCCGGGCCACTGTAGACCTTCAAGTGACGGATCTGCTGCCGGCCCAGCCTGCCCTTCGGTATCATCCCCCAGACGGCGGCGCGGATAACGCGGTCCGGATGGCGGCGCAGCTGCTCGTCGACGCGAACCTCTTTGAGGCCGCCCAGGTAGCCGGTGTGATGCCGGTAGACCTTCTGGATCAGCTTCTGGCCACTGAGCTTCACCTTCTCGGCGTTGGTGACGATGACGAAGTCGCCCATGTCGAGGTGTGGCGAGAAGGTCGGCTTGTCTTTGCCGCGCAGTGCGTCGGCGATCTGCGTCGCCAGACGGCCGAGAGGCTGCCCCTCGGCGTCGAAGACGCGCCAGCGCTTGTCGATGTCTTTAGCCTTGAGCGTGTACGTTTTCACAAGAGTTTTATCCTAACAGACTCCCGATTGCCAATCCAGTGCCTCGTCAAAGAGCGGCACCGCGTACTCCACGTGCATCAGATAGAGCCCCTGCGCCGGCGCCGCCGGGCCCGCGCTCGATGGCGGGCCATCGAGCTGCGCAGCGTATTCGGCCGGCGTCAGCTTGCCCTTGCCCACGTCCACCAGCGAGCCAACCATGCGCCGCACCTGGTGGGGCAGGAAGGCGTTCGCCACGGCATCGACGACAACGACGGCGCCGCGACGGCTCACGTCGAACGCGTGGAGCCGACGCACCGTGCTGGCGTCCTGGCGCTCCATCGGCCCCGCGAAGGCTGCGAAGTCATGCTCGCCCACCAGCAGCGCTCCAGCCTTCGCCATCGCCTCGACGTCCAGCTCCGCGCCAACGTGCCAGACGCGGGAGCGCGCCAGCGCCGGCCGTGACGCGCCGGTGTGGATGAGATAGCGATAGTGGCGACGGCGGGCGTGGCGGCGCGGATCGAAGTCGTCGCCCACCTCGCTCACAGCCAGCACGGCTACGTCCTCCGGCAGCCAGGCGTTGAGGGCGCGGCACATGACGGCCGGCTCCAGTCGGCTCGGCGTTACGAAGGACGCAACCTGTCCTCGGGCATGCACGCCGGCGTCGGTGCGGCCGGCAAAAGCCACGCGGGCCGGCGTTTCGGTGGCGCGAACGATGGCTTCCTCCAGTACGGCCTGAACCGTGAGGGCGTTCCGCTGCAGCTGAGAGCCCGCGTAGCGCCCGCCGTCATACTCCAGCAGCAGCGCGAGGCGGCGGCAGTTCGGCCCGGACGTCTCCGTTCCGGCCGCTTGTTGGGCCATGGTGCTCTCCGCAGCGGTCTATCGGTCTAACAGACGGTTGGCGGACGGTCTCTCTCAAGCGGCTCTGTGAGCGAGAACCTCTCGCGCAGTTCGCCGCCTTGCCAAATGGCTAGACGAGCTCGAGCTGGACCATCACCGCGCCGTCGCCGAGCCTGGGCCCGAGACGCACGATGCGGGTGTAGCCACCTGCGCGATCCTGGTAGCGGGGCCCCAGGTCGTCGAACACCTTGCGGGCAACGTCCTTATCGTAAACGTAGCTCAGCACCCGCCGGCGGGCCGGCAGGTCGCCGGTCTTGCCCAGGGTGATCATCTTCTCGGCCAGGCCGCGGATCGCCTTGGCCTTGGCCTCAGTCGTCTTGATCTGCTCGTGCTTGAGCAGGTCCGTCACGAGGCCGCGGAACATCGCGAGGCGCTGATCCGTGGGCCTGTCAAACCTGCGAGACTCTACTTTGTGCCTCACGGTGCCTTACTCCTCGTCCTGCTCTTCGTCGTCGGTCCCCAGCAAGTCCTGGTTGCCGGACTCCTTCAGCGCTTCGAGCAGCGCCTTGGCCACCGGGCCCAACTCCTCATCGCTATCGTCCGACGACTCCGCCGTTACGGTGCGGGTGGTGGCCTGGTGCAGCGGCAGCGAGACACTGTCTTCGTCCACCTCGCCGGGCGCCAGGAAGCCCATGCTGACCAGCTTCTCCCGCAGCTCGTCGTACGACTTGCGGCCGAAGTTGCGCAGCGCCAGCAGCTCCTCCTCGCTCTTCTCGAGCACGGCGCCGACGGTCATGAGACCGCTGCGCTTGAGGCAGTTGTAAGCTCGCACCGACAGGTTGAGGTCCTCGATCGGCGTGTTGTAACGGTCCGGCGGTAGCGCCGAACCGGAGCCGAGGCCGCGGCCCACGACCGCAGCTTGTGGCCGGCCGAGGCGCGAGAACAGCTCGAACTGCTCGGCCAGGATTTCGGCGGCGTTGCTCACTGAATCGGTCGGCGTTACGGTGCCGTCGGTCCATACCTCCAGGATGAGGCGGTCGAAGTTCGTCACCTGGCCGACGCGCGTGTGCTCGACCTTGTAGTTGACGCGCCGCACCGGCGAGAAGATCGCGTCGACCGGGATGACGCCGATCGAGAGGCCGTCACTGGTGCCGGCCGGCACGTAGCCGTGACCCTGCTCCACCGTCAGCTCCACCGAGAGGCGAGCGTCGGCAGATTCCAGCGTCGCCAGGTGCAGCTCCGGGTTGACGATCTCGTAGTCGGCCGTCTGCTGGATCTGACCGGCGGTCACAGGTCCTTCGCCCGACACCTCCAGGAACATCTTGCCGGGCCGGTCGGTCAGCGACCGGATGCGGATGTCCTTGATGTTGAGCAGAAACTCGACCACGTCCTCTTTCATGTGAGGGATGGTCGTGAACTCGTGGTCGACTCCGTCGATGCGGACCGCGGTGATCGCCGTGCCGGGAAGGGCGCTGAGCAACGTGCGGCGCAGAGCGTTACCCACCGTGATGCCGAAGCCGGCGGTAAGCGGCTCGGCCACGATCCTGCTGAACGTCTCGTCGCCCTCTTCCTCGAAGGTCAACTGAGGGTGTTCGTCCGCGTTGTAGTTGCTAACCATCGTCACCAAAGGCACCTCCTGAGACAGACGGCCCGGCCCCGGCTCTCGGGGAACGGGCCTGTCCGTAGTGTCACGTCATCGCTCCTCGGACGGACCGAGCTTTAGCGCGAGTAGTACTCCACAATGACGTTCGGATCGAAGAAGGCCTGCGCCCCCTCCAGCGTCGGCTCGGCCAGCATGCGGCCCTTCATGCCGCCAATGTCCAGCGACAGCCAGCTCGGCGCCTGCTTCGACTTCAGGGTCTCCTGAAGGATCTTGGCGTACTCGGACTTGGCGCCGCGAGTGGAGAGGCCAACCTGGTCGCCTACCTTGACCAGAGCCGAAGGAATGTCAGTCTTGCGGTCGTTGAGGTTGATATGGCCGTGACGCACCAGCTGGCGAGCCTGCTTGCGCGAGTCGGCCAGACCCAGGCGGTACACGACGTTGTCCAGCCGCGACTCGAGCATGCGGATCAGAATGTCGCCGGTGACACCGGTGCGGCGCAGCGCCTCTTCGTAATAGCTGCGGAACTGGCGCTCCAGCAAGCCGTAGTAGACGCGGGCGCGCTGCTTCTGGCGGAGCTGCAGGCCGCGGTCGGACACCTTACGGCGCCTCTGACTGGCGGACCCGGGCGGCGTCGGCCGCCGCTCGAAGGCGCACTTCGGGCTGAAGCAGCGGTCACCCTTCAGGTACAACTTGTCGCCGTAACGGCGGCAGAGGCGGCAAACCGGGCCAGTGTATCGAGCCATTCGCTAATCCTGTTTCTCTAGACGCGGCGTCGCTTGGGCGCGCGGCAGCCGTTGTGAGGGATGGGTGTGACGTCGCGGATACTGAGGACGGTGAGACCAGCCGCCTGCAGGGCGCGGATCGCGGCCTCGCGACCGCTGCCGGGGCCCTTGACGAAGACCTCTACCTGGCGCAACCCATGGTCCATGGCGCGGCGAGCGGCGCCCTCGGCAGCCATCTGGGCGGCGAAGGGCGTGCTCTTGCGCGAGCCTTTGAAGTTGGCCGTGCCGGCGCTGCCCCAGCTGAGGACGTTCCCGTTGGGGTCGGTCAGCGTAATGATCGTGTTGTTGAAGGTCGACTTGATGTACACGTTGCCACGCGGGACCGACTTTCGCTCCCGGCGTCGAGTACGCTGCCCTCGCCTCTGAACCACAGGTTACTCCTCGCCTACTTCTTGGCCGCTTTGCGCTTGCCGGCCACGGTCCGGCGGGCGCCGCGCTTGGTACGGGCATTCGTCTTGGTTCGCTGGCCGCGCACGGGCAGGCCGCGCCGATGGCGAATGCCGCGATAGCAGTTGATCTCGATCAGACGCTGGATGTTCTGGCGCACGTCGCGGCGCAGATCACCTTCGACCACGAACTCGTGGTCGACCAGCTCGCGGATGCGGGCGACCTCTTCGTCCGTCAGGTCGCGCACCTTGGTCGCCGGCTGGATGCCGGTCTTCTCACAGATCGTCTGCGCGCTCCTCGGACCAATGCCGAAGATGTAGCGCAGAGAGATATCGACGCGCTTCTCGCGTGGAATGTCGACGCCGGCGATGCGTGCCATCTGTTCCTCGCTCCTAGCCCTGGCGCTGCTTGTGGCGCTTGTTCTCGCAGATCACCCTCACCACGCCGTGGCGGCGGATGATCTTACACTTTTCGCAGCGCGGCTTTACTGACGCCCTAACCTTCATGTCCTTTATCCTTCGAACCTATCAGCGCAGCCGGTAGGTGATCCGTCCCCGGGTCAGGTCGTAGGGGGAGAGCTCCACCAGAACCCTGTCGCCGGGAGTAATTCGGATGTAGTTGATCCTCATCTTGCCGGAAAGGTGTGCCAGGACTCTGTGACCGTTGGGCAACTCCACGCCGAACATTGCGTTCGGCAGTGGCTCCTTGACCACACCCTCAACTTCGATTGTCTCTTTCTTTGGCATAGCGACCCGAAGGTCGGCTCGCTCCTTCTCTCTTCCTTCGTGAAAGACAGTACCTTACATTTTAGCGTTTTTGGTGTACCCAAACGCAAGTGGCCAGTCAGGGCAGCGTCAGCACCTCCGCCTCGCCATCCGTGATCGCGATCGTGTGCTCGAAATGGGCGCAGAGGCTGCCGTCGATCGTGCTCACCGTCCAGCCGTCGTCGTGCGTCTTCGTGTGGTAATCGCCGATCGTAACCATCGGCTCCAGCGCCAGCACCATGCCCTTGCGCAGCACCGGGCCGCGGTCCGCCGGGCCGTAGTTCGGCACCTGCGGCTCCTCGTGCATCTGACGGCCGACGCCATGACCGACGTACTGCCGCACCACGCCGTAGCCCTCGCTCTCGATGTACGTGCCGATGGCATTGGAGACGACGCCGAGGCGCACCCCAGCCGTCGCGGCGCGAATGCCGCGCCACAGCGACTCCTTGGTGACGTCGAGCAGTTTCTGCGCTTCCGGCGTGATCTCGCCGACCCCGATCGTCAGGGCGCTGTCGCCGACGAAGCCTTTGTAGGTGGCGCCGAGGTCAATGCTGACGATGTCGCCGTCCTGCAGCACCCGGTTGCCGGGGATGCCGTGCACCAGCTCGTCGTTCACCGAGATGCAGACCGTCGCCGGGTACGGCGGTGAGCCGTAACCGAGAAACGTCGGCGTCACGCCGCGCCGGGCGTACTCCTTGCGCACGATTTTGTCGAGGTCTTTGCAGACGACGCCGGCTTTGCAGGCATCGACCAGCAGCTGCAGCGTCTCGCCAACGATGCGCCCGGACTCGCGCATGATCTTGACCTCTTCGTCGGACTTGATCGTGATCACGTCGGAGCCGCCTATCCTGCCTTCTGGTTCACGGCGGCGAGCAGGTCCTCGGTGACCTTCTCAACCGCCTGCATCCCGTTGATTTCGACCAGCTTGCCGGCCTTCGCGTAGTGCTCGATCATGTCCGCTGGCGGCTTCTGTCGCTCCAGGCGGGCACGCACCGTCTCCGGCTTGTCGTCGTCGCGCTGGTAGAGTTCACCGCCGCAGCGGTCGCAGCGACCGGCGATCTTCGGCGGATTGGTCACCTCGTGGTAGATGGCACCGCAGCTACGGCAGAGCCAGCGCCCACCCAGGCGCTTCACCAGCTCCTCGTCCGGCACGACGATGTTCAACGCCAAGTCGATCGACGTACCGCTGCGCCTCAGGGCCTCGTCCAGCGCTTGCGCCTGGGGCAAGTTGCGCGGAAAGCCGTCCAACAAGAAGCCGTCCTTGGCGTCCGGCTCGCCGATGCGCTCGATCAGCATGTCGATGACCAGCTCGTCCGGCACCAATGCGCCCTGGTCCATGTACTCCTTCGCTTTGCGGCCCAACTCCGTGCCGTTGGCGACGGCGGCGCGCAGCATGTCTCCGGTCGAGATGTGGGTCCAGGAGTTGCGCTGCGACAGGACAGCGGCCTGTGTCCCCTTGCCCGTGCCGGGAGCGCCGAGAAGAATCAAATGCACGTTAGCCAACCCTCTGTCGTAATCCGGCCGCACGGTTCAGGTCCGAACCTGAGCGGCCACCCGATTCGCGCGGTGCGCCTATCGAATGAACCCTGAGTAGTTGCGCATCATCAACTGCGCCTCTAGCTGTTTCATCGTATCCAGCACGACGCCCACAACGATCAGCAAGGCGGTGCCGCTGATCGTCAGCGCCTGTACGTTCGTCAACGTCGTGGCGAAGTACGGCATGACGGCGATGAGGCCCAGGAAGATCGCGCCTGCCCACGTCACTCGGACGAGGACGCGGGTGATGTACTGCGATGTCGGCGGCCCCGGACGGATGCCGGGGATGAAGCCGCCCTGCTTCTGTAAGTTCTCCGCCAGGTTCTGTTGCTGGAAGGTCACGAACGTATAGAAGAACGTGAACAGCATGACGAAGATGAAGACGATGATGTAGTACGGCACGTTGCGCTGGCCAAAGACGTTCACCAGCCCAACGCCCAGGCCATGCCAGAAGCTACCATTTGAGGTTCGCAGCGTCTCGCCCAGGAAGGACGGGAACAGCATGATCGAGTACGCGAAGATGATCGGGATCATGCCGGCGGACAGCACGCGCAGCGGGATGTGCGTGGAACCCTGCTGCCGGTACTGGCGGCCGCCGCGGAACTGCGTCCGAGAGTATTGCACCGGGATGCGCCGCTGCGCCTCCTGGAAGTAGACGATCGAGACGATCGCCACCAGGACGATGATGCCCAGCAGCAGCAGCCCAAAGAACGGAATGTTCGACTGCGTGATCTGCGGGATCAGCGACGGCACGTTGGCCACGATGCCCGCGAAGATGATCAGCGAGATGCCGTTGCCGATGCCCTTCTCCGTGATCAGCTCGCCGAGCCAGACGAGGAACATCGAGCCCGCCGTCATCGACATCACCGCCGCGAAGGTCGGCAATGCTGCCGAGCCGCTGAGGCTCACCGAATGCGACAGCACCTGGCCGTTGCCGGCGCTGTTGAGGATGAGCAGCTGGCTGTAGGCCTGCACGACCGCCATCGGCACGGATATCCAGTGCGTGTACAGCTCGATGCGGTCGCGGCCCTGCTCCCCTTCTTTCGACAGCGCCGTGAGGCTGGGCACCATGGGGATCAGTATCTGCATGATGATCGACGCCGTGATGTAGGGATAGACGCCGAGCGCCGCGACGCTGAGCTGTCGCAGTGCGCCACCGCTGAAGACGTTCAGAGTGCCCAGGAAGGCGCTCGTGTTCGTGTTGGCGTTGAAGACGTTGTCCAGCGCCGAGCTGTTCACACCCGGGATCGGGATGTGCGCAACGAAGCGGAAGACGACCAGCATGGCAAAGACGAAGGCGAGCTTCTCTCTGACATCGGGTTGCGCCCAGGCATCCAGGACGGCCTGGAGCAGACGCGGGCGGGACGGCTGCTGTGCGCGGGCGCCTGTAGCCATTGCTAGCTGGTCACCTCAGTTCCTTCCGAGGGTGTCGAACTCAACTCGACGACGCTGCCACCGGCCGCCTCGATCTTCGACCGAGCCGTCGCGGAAAACTTCTCTGCCTGCACCGTCAGCGCCACACCGATCTCGCCGTTGCCGAGGATCTTCACCGGCTTGCGGGCCGACTTGACGATGCCGGCGGCGCGCAGGCTTTCGGGCGTGGCCGTCGAGCCGGCCGCGAGCCTGGCGAGATCGGAGACGTTGATCGCCTCGTACTCGATGCGGAAACGGTTGTTGAAGCCCCGCTTGCGTGACAGGGCGCGCACGAGCGGGTTCTGACCGCCCTCAAAGCCGATACGCAGGTCGGGGCCGCTGCGGGACTGCTGGCCCTTGATACCGCGCGTCGAGTAGGTGCCATGACCGCTGGAGTTGCCGCGGCCGATGCGCTTCTTCTTGTGGATGGAGCCGGGGACCGGCCGCAGGTCGCTGATGTGCATCTAGTCGGCCTCTTCCTCTTCGACGACCACCAGGTGGCGGACCTTCTGGATCATACCGCGCACCGAACGCGAGTCTTCCACTTCGACAGTCTGGTGCATGCGGCGCAGGCCCAGCGAGCGGACCGTAAGCTGCTGGTCCTGCTTCTGGCTGATCGGGCTCTTCTTCAGGGTGATCTTCAAACGTGCCATAACGGTTAACGGCCGACCGCGGCCATGCGGCGTGCCTTCTCCTGCTTCGGGTCTTTCAAGGTCAGCAGGCCGTTCACGGTCGCCTGCACGACGTTCATGATGTTCGAGCTGCCCAACGACTTCGCCAGGATGTCCTTGACGCCGGCCATCTCCATCACGGCGCGTACGCCGCCGCCGGCGATGACGCCGGTGCCGGGAGCCGCCGGCTTCATCAGGACCTCCGCCGCCTTGAACTTGATCTCCACCGTATGCGGGATCGTGCCACCGTTCAGCGGCACCTCGATCAGGTTCTTGCGCGCGATATTGGCGCCCTTGCGGATCGCGTCCGGCACCTCGTTCGCCTTGCCCATGCCGGCGCCGACGTGGCCCTGGCGGTCGCCCACAACCACCACGGCGGTGAAGCTGAAGCGACGGCCGCCCTTGACCACCTTCGCGACGCGGTTGATGAAGACGACCTTCTCCTGGAGCTCCAGGCCCGTCGCGTCGACGTGCTGACTCATCGTGGTCACCATTAGCCTTCGCCCTCGCTCATGTTCGTTCGTTCCTTAAAACTTCAGGCCGCCGGAGCGAGCCGCTTCGGCCAGCGCCTTGACGCGGCCGTGGAACGGGAAGCCGCCGCGGTCGAACACGACCTCGTCGACGCCCTTCTCCTTCGCCCGCTCCGCTACGACGCCACCGATCAGGGTGGCGACGTCCGTCTTCTTCTTGCCGGCAATCTGCTTCTGCAGGCCCGGCTCCACGTCAGACGCTGCTGCCAGCGTCTGACGCGACACGTCATCGATCACCTGCACGTAGATGTGCGACAGGCTGCGGAACACCGCCAGCCGCGGTCGCGCGGCGGTGCCGCTGATGCGCTTGCGTACGCGCTGGTGGCGGCGAATGCGCGCCGCCCGCATCGTCTTCGTCTTCTTCATGACTAGCGGCCCTTGCCTGACTTGCCGGCCTTGCGCCGGACCACCTCGCCCTGGTAGCGGATGCCTTTGCCCAGGTACGGCTCCGGCGGGCGCAGCTTGCGGATGTTCGCCGCCACCTGGCCCACCACCTCGTTATTGATGCCATCGATGTGCACGCGCGGCCCCTCGACGCTGAAGGTAATGCCCTCCGGCGGCGTCACTTCGACCGGGTGCGAGAAGCCCAGCGCCAGCGTCAGGTTGCTGCCGGCCATCTGGGCGCGATAGCCCACGCCGACGAGCTCCAACGTCTTGCGAAAGCCCGTGTCGACGCCGGTGACCATGTTGGCAAGCAGGGCGCGGGTAAGGCCGTGCATCGCGCGATCACGCGGCTCGTCGCTGGGCCGCGTGACGACCAGCTTGCCATCTTCGAGGTGCAGGCGCACGTCCTGCACCACCTCACGCGTGAGCGTGCCTTTCGGCCCCGTAACGCTGACGTTGACTCCGTCGATTTCGACTTTGACGGACGCGGGAATCGTGATTGGCTGCTTACCTATTCGCGACATGGCTTACCACACATAGCAGAGGACTTCGCCGCCCACCGCTTTCTGGCGGGCGTTCTGGCCGGTCATGACGCCCTCAGGCGTCGAGAGAATCGCGACACCGAGGCCGCCCAGCACGCGCGGGATCTCCCGCTTCTGGACGTACACGCGCAGGCCGGGCTTGCTGACACGCTTGATGCCGGTGAGCACCGGCTCCTTGCGGCCCGTGTAGCTCAGGTCGATCTTGAGCATGGAGCGAGTGCCGTCCGCGTCGATCTGGTAATCGCGGATGAAGCCCTCTTCTTTGAGCACCTTCGCGATCGCCACCTTTATCTTCGACGACGGCATCGCCACGGTGTCGTGCTTGGCGGACACGCCGTTCCGAATGCGGGTCAGCATGTCGGCAATAGGATCGGTCATCGTCACGATGTTGCCTCCTGACCTACCAGCTCGACTTCGTCACGCCCGGAATCTGACCCTCGAGGGCAAGCTTCCGGAAGCAGATGCGGCAGAGCGCGAACATGCGAATGTAGCCGCGCGGCCGGCCGCAGATGCGACAGCGATTGCGCTTTCGCACCGCGAACTTGGGCGTCCGCTTGGCCTTGACGATCATTGATGTCTTTGCCATCTCTTGTTCCCTTAGCTCCTGGTGAACGGCATGCCGAGGAGCTCCAGCAGCCTCTTGCCCTCTTCGTCGGTGCGGGCCGTCGTGTTGATGTTGATCTGCATGCCGCGGATGCGGTCGATCTTGTCGTACTCGATCTCCGGGAAGATCAGCTGCTCGCGTACGCCCAGGCTGTAGTTGCCACGGCCGTCGAACGCATCCGTCGGGCAGCCACGGAAGTCGCGAATGCGAGGTAGCGCGGCGTTGACCAGACGGTCGAAGAACTCGTACATGCGCCGGCCGCGCAGCGTCACCATGACACCGACCGGCATACCTTCGCGGATACGGAAGTTGGCGATCGACTTCGTGGCGCGCGTGATCACCGGCTTCTGGCCCGTGATCGTCGCCAGGTCGGCCGAGGCCGTCTCCAGGGCGCGAGCGTTTTCCCGCGCCTCGCCCAGGCCGATGTTCAGCGTGATTTTCTGCAGCCGCGGCACTTCCATCGGATTCTGATGGGAGAACTCGCGCTGCAACGTCGCGAACGCCTGCTCGCGATAGAGTATCTTCGACTCGGGTGGCGACTGCGTTAGTCAATGTCGGCTCCACAGCGCTTGCAGGTACGCACCTTCACGCCGTCGTTACGCACGCGGCGGCCGGTGCGGGTGGCCTTGCGGCACTCCTTGCAGATCACCATGACGTTCGACGCGCTGATCGACGCCTCGCGCGTGACGATGCCGCCGGGCATCGCCGTGCCGGCCGTCTGCGTCGGCCGCTGGTGCTTCTTGATCATGTTCACGCCCTCGACCACGATGCGTGACTTCTTGGGCAACACGGAGCGGACCACGCCGGTCTTGCCCCGGTCTTTGCCCGTCATGACGAGCACGTTGTCGTTGCGACGCACGCTCTGCATTCTTAGATGACCTCCGGCGCCAGGGAGACAATCTTCATGAAGTTGCGCTCGCGCAGCTCTCGTGCCACCGGCCCGAAGATGCGCGTGCCCCTGGGGTTCTGCTTGTCAGACAGGATCACCGCCGCGTTGTCGTCGAAGCGGATGTAGGAGCCGTCCGGCCGTCCGTAGCTCTTGGCGGTACGCACGACGACCGCCTTGACCACGTCGCCCTTCTTCACTCCGGCGGCAGGCTGCGCCTGCTTCACCGCTGCGACGATGACGTCACCGATACCGGCGTAGCGGCGGCGCGTGCCACCCAGCACCTGGATACACATGATCTCGCGGGCGCCGGAGTTGTCGGCGACACGCAGTCGGGAGAACTTCTGGATCACGTGCCCTGCTCCTCGTTCTCGGCGGTAGGCGCTTCGACCGCCGCATCTGTCTCGGTGGCAGATGCCTCGACGGTAGGCTCCTCGACCGCCGCAGCCGTCTCAGCGGCAGACGCCTCGACAGCAGGTTCCTCGACCGCCGCAGCCGTCTCGGCAACGGAAGCAGCCTCGACCGGCGCCGCCTTGGGCTCCGGTTCCGTCTCCTCAGGGATACCGATCTCACGCGGCGCGATATCGGCCACGTTGCCGCGCACCAGCGTCTCGGCGATGCGCCAGCGCTTCTCCTTCGAAATGGGCCGCGACTCTATGATGCGCACCACGTCGCCGAGCACCGCGTTGTTGTTCGGGTCGTGCGCTTTGTAGCGCTTTGTCGTCCGAATGATCTTGCGGTACAGCGGATGCCGATGGCGCCGCTCGACGGCCACGACGGCGGTCTTGTCCATCTTGTTGCTGACCACCGTGCCGATCATGGTCTTGCGCCTGCCTCGCGTCTCGTTCACTGGCCACCTCCCATGGCGGCGACCAGCTCACGCTGGCGCTGAAGTGTCTTGATCCGGGCGATCCTGCGCTTCACCCGGGCGATCTGCTTCACGTTCTGCAGCTGGCGAGTCGCCACCTGCAGGCGCAGCGTGAACAGTTGCTTGTAGCTCTCGTCCAGCTCGCGCGCCAGGCGCCCGTCGTCCAGGGCCGCCAGCTCGCCCGCGTCTCGATTGGTTCGCTTCGCCATCAGACCGCCTCACGCACCTTCTCGACGACGCGCGTCTGCACCGGCAGCTTGTGCGACGCCAGACGCATCGCCTCGCGGGCAACGTCCTCGCGCACGCCGGCGATCTCGAACATCATGCGGCCCGGCTTCACGACGGCAACCCAGCGGTCCAGGGGGCCCTTGCCGGAGCCCATGCGAACCTCAGCCGGCTTCTTGGTGACCGGCTTGTCCGGGAAGATGCGGATCCACACCTTGCCGCCGCGGCGCAGGTGGTGCGTGATAGCGCGTCGGGCGGCCTCGATCTGGCGGCTGTCGACCCAGGCGGCCGTGGTCGCCTGCAAGCCGATGTCGCCGAACGACACTTCGTTGCCGGCGTTGGCCATGCCGCGCCGGTGGCCGCGGTGCTGCTTGCGGAACTTGACTCGCTTCGGCTGAAGCATGCTTACGCCTCCCCCGATGGCGCCGTTGCCGGCTCGGGCGCGGGGGCGCCGCCGTCCGACCCGGCCGCTTCCGGCGGCAGGCGTCGCTCAGGCACCACGTCGCCGCGGTAGATCCACGCCTTGACGCCGATGCGCCCGAAAGTCGTGTGCGCCTCGGCGATACCGAAGTCGACGTCGGCGCGCAGCGTGTGCAGCGGCACGCGCCCTTCTTTCTCCGTCTCACGCCGCGACATCTCGGAGCCGCCCAGACGGCCGCCGACCTGAATCTTCACGCCGCGGGCGCCGCGCTGCATCGTGCGCGAGACCGCTTGCTTCATGGCGCGGCGGAAGGCCACGCGGCGCTCAAGCTGATCGGCGACGCTGCGCGCGACGAGATACGCGTCCAGCTCTGGCTGGCGTATCTCGCTGATGTTGATGCGGATCCGGCGGCCCGTAACCTTTTCGAGGTCGGTACGCAGCTCATCGACCTTCTGGCCGCCGCGGCCGATGACAATGCCCGGTTTCGCCGTGTGGATCGTGACGATGACCTGGTTGGCGTTGCGCTCCAACTCGACGCGCGACACGGCGGCGTCGGAGAGCCGGCTGAGGATGCGCTTGCGAATGCCAAGGTCCTCGTGCAGCAGCTCCGTGTAGTTCTTGTCGGCGTACCACTTGCTCTGCCAGGGGTACAGAATCCCCAGACGGAAGCCGATCGGGTGGACTTTGTGACCCATGGCCTAGCCCCTATCCTCTACGACAATCGTGATGTGGCTGTAGCGGCGCGTCCACGGCTTGGCGCGGCCCCGAGGACCGGCGCGGAAGCGGTGCAGGCGCGTGCCTTCGTCCGCGTAGGCGGCCTTGATGCGCAGGTCGTCCGCGTCCAGCGAGAAGTTGTTCTCCGCGTTGGCTGCGGCCGAGCGCACCAGCTTTTCGACTTTACGCGCCACGGGCATGTTCACGTTGCGCAGGATCGACACAGCCTCGTCGATCCTGCGACCGCGCAGCGGCTGCAATATCAGACGCACCTTGCGCGGCGAAATCCGCACGTTCTTGCCCTTCGCCTGGACTTCCACCTATCGCCTCCGCACCTGCGTCGTCCGCTCCGAGCGGCCCGCGTGGCCGCGGAAGGTCCGCGTCATGGCGAACTCGCCCAGCCGGTGGCCGACCATGTTCTCGGTAATAAACACCGGCACGTGGCGCCGGCCGTCGTGCACCGCGATCGTCATGCCGAGCATCTCGGGCATGATCGTCGATGCGCGCGACCAGGTGCGCAGCACGGTGCGGGAGTTCGTGCGCTGAGCAGCCTCGACGTGCTTCAGCAGCTTCGCATCGATGTACGGGCCTTTTTTCGTAGAGCGCGACACCTATCGTCTCCTAAGTCTCGTAGCGGCGCCGGACAATGAGCCGGTCGCTCTGCTTCTTGCCGCGGGTGCGCAGGCCAAGGGCCGGCTTGCCCCACGGGGTCTTCGGGCTGGCGTGACCGATGGGCGCCTTGCCCTCGCCACCGCCGTGCGGGTGATCGCGCGGGGTCATCGCCGAGCCGCGCACCTGGGGACGCCGGCCCAGCCAGCGATTGCGGCCCGCCTTGCCAAGCTTCACCAGCGAGTGCTCGACGTTGCTCACCTGCCCCACCGTCGCCATGCAGTCCGAGGGGACGCGGCGCATCTCGCCCGAGGGCAGGCGCAGCAGGCAATACTTCTCTTCCTTTGCCATCAGCTGAGCCGAGGCGCCGGCGCTGCGGACGATCTGCCCGCCGCGGCCCACGATCAGCTCGATGTTGTGCACGACGGTGCCCGAGGGCATGTTGCGCAGTGGCAGCGCGTTGCCGACGCGAATCTCCGCCGTCGGCCCTGCGACGATCGTGCTGCCCACCTGCAGGCCGGTCGGCGCCAGGATGTAGCGCTTCTCGCCGTCGCGGTAGTGGATCAGCGCGATGCGCGCCGTGCGGTTCGGGTCGTACTCGATGGTCGCGACCTTACCCGGCACGCCGATCTTGTCGCGCTTGAAGTCGACTTTGCGCAGCATCTTGCGGCTGCCGCCACCGCGATGCCGCACCGTGACGATGCCGCGGTTGTTGCGTCCGGCGCTCTTGCTCTTCGAGACGAGCAGCGAGCGCTCCGGCTTCGTCGTCGTGATCTCGTCGAACGTGTGGCCGCTGGCGCCGCGCATACCCGGCGAAGTCGGCTTGTACTGCTTTACCGGCATGCTAAATCCCCTCGAACAGTTCGATACGGTCTTCCGGCGCCACGGTGACGACCGCTTTCTTCCAGTCGCTGCTGAACGTCTCGCGACGTCCCATGCGGCGATTGCCACGCCGCTTGCCCTTCATGACCATGACATTGACGCCGAGCACCGTAACCTCGAACGCCTTCTCGACCGCGTCCTTGATCTGCGGCTTGTTGGACCGCATGTCGACCTCGAACACGTACTGGTTGGCGACGGAGAGCGCCGTGCTCTTCTCGGTAACCAGCGGGCGCACGATGACCGAGTACGGGTTGAGTGCGTTATCCACGTGCCACCTCCGGTACTGGCGCAATGCGCTTCGTCGCGCGCTCGCCGCCCCACAGCGCCCCGGCCCGCCGCACCGCCTCTTCCGTCATGACGACGCCACGGTGCGACAGGAGGTCGGCCACGTTGAGGTAGTCGGCCGGCAGCACGCGCGTGTCGGGCAGGTTGCGAGCGCTGAGCAGCAGCGTGCGGTTCGGCGCGCCGGTCACCAGCAGCGCCGAGCGGCGGAAGTCGAGGCGGCCCAGCGCCTCGGCAATGGTCTTCGTCTTGGGCGCATCCAGCTCGAGGCCGCGTACGACCTTCAGCTCGCCGTCCAGCACCTTGGCCGAGATCGACGAGCGGATCGCCAGGCGGCGGATGCGCTTGGGCAGGTCCTGCTTGAAGGAGCGCGGCTTGGGGCCGAAGGAGATACCGCCGTGGCGGTGGTGCGGCGCCCGGATACTGCCCTGGCGCGAGGCGCCGAGGCCCTTCTGGCGCCGGGTCTTGATCGTAGAGCCCCGCACTTCGCCGCGTGTCTTGCTATTGGCGCTGCCGGCGCGGCGGTTGGCTAGCTGGGCGAGCAACGCCTGGCGCATAGCCGCGTGATGCGGCGCCACGCCGAAGACGAGGTCGTCCGCCTCGATGCTGTCGACCTCCGCGCCCTGCGTGTCGTAAACGGTCAGCTTCATCGCGGCTAGCCCTTCCTGCCGGTCTTGCGGATGCGCAGGATGCCGTTGACGCCGCCCGGCACGGCCCCTTCGATGAGGAGGAGGTTGCGCTCCGGGTTGGCGTTGAACACCTTCAGATTCTTCACGGTGACCCGCTCGTCGCCCATGTGGCCGGCCATGCGCAGGCCCTTACGGACGCGGCCCGGCGTCGTGCCGGAGCCGATGGAGCCGGGCGCGCGATGGCGGTCTGACTGGCCGTGCGTCTTGGGGCCGCCGTGGAAGTGGTAGCGCTTGACGCCGCCCGCGAAACCGCGGCCCTTCGACGTGCCGGTGACGTCGATGACGTCGCCGTCCTCGAACAGGTCGGCGCCGATCTGCTGGCCGACCTCGTAGACGCTGGGGTCGTCGACGCGCACCTCGCGCAGCAACTGGAACTGGCCCAGCCGCTTCATGTGGCCCCGCAGCGGGTCGTTGATGTGCTTGCGCTCGCCGAAGCCGATCTGGATGGCGTCGTAGCCTTCCTTCTCTTTCGTCTTGATCTGCACGACGATGCACGGCCCGGCCTCGACCACGGTGACGCCATGCGCCGTGCCGTTGGGCGAGAAGACCTGCGTCATGCCGAGCTTGCGGCCGTAAATCGCTTCCATGACTACAGCTTGATCTCGATGTCCACGCCGGCCGGCAGCTGCAGGCGCATGAGCGTGTCTACGGTGCGGGAAGACGGCTCGATGATGTCGATCAGACGCTTGTGCGTGCGAATCTCAAACTGCTCCCGCGAGTCCTTGTCGACGAACGGCGACTTGTTGACGGTGAACTTCTTGATTTCGGTCGGCAGCGGCACCGGCCCCGCGACAGACACGCCGGTCCGCTCCGCAGCCTCAACGATCTGCTCGGCGGACTGGTCGAGGATGCGGTGGTCGAACGCCTTCAACCGAATGCGAATCTTCTGTCGCGGCATGTTCTAGCTTCCTACCCTGTTCCCTAGTGGCGCACCCGTGCGCGGGCGCCCACCTTCTCCGCCACGTGCGGCGGTACTTCTGCGTAGTGATCGAACTCCATCGTGTGGGTCGCGCGACCCTGGGTCAGCGAGCGCAGTTCCGTAGTGTAGCCGAACATCTCGGCTAGCGGCATCTGCGCCTTGATGATCTGCAGCTGGCCGAAGCTCTCCACGTTCTCGACGTGGCCGCGGCGCGAGTTCACGTCGCCCAGCACGTCGCCGAAGAACTGGTCCGGCGTGCGAACCTCGACCTTCATGATCGGCTCCAGCATCACCGGGTCGGCTCGCTCCATCGCCTTGCGCATACCCTCGATAGCGGCCATGCGGAAGGCCATTTCCGACGAGTCGACCGGGTGGAACGAGCCGTCCACCAGCGAAACCTTGACGTCCACGACCGGATAGGCGCCGACCGGGCCGTTTTCCAGTGCGTCCTTGACGCCCTGCTCCGTCGGGCCGACGTACTCGCGCGGCACCGAGCCGCCGACCGTCTTGTTCTCGAACGCGAAGCCCGCGCCGCGCTCCTGCGGCTCGACCTCGAGCTCGACGACGCCGTACTGACCGCGACCGCCGCTCTGGCGCACGAAGCGCCCCTCCACCTTGACCGGCTTGCGCAGCGCCTCGCGGTAGGCGACCTGGGGCCGGCCCACGTTGGCATTGACGCCAAACTCCCGCAGCATGCGGTCGACGAGGACCTCGAGATGGAGCTCACCCATGCCAGAGATCAACGTCTGGCCGGTCTCTTCCTCGAAACGAATGATGAAGGTGGGGTCCTCTTCCGCCAGCTTGCCCAGCGCCTCGCCCATCTTGTCCTGGTCCGCCTTCGACTTGGGCTCGATGGCGACCGAGATGACGGGCTCCGGGAACTTGATCGGCTCCAGCAGCAGCGGCTTGTTGACGTCGGACAGCGTGTCGCCCGTCAGCGTGTTCTTGAGGCCGACCGCCGCGACGATGTCGCCCGCCAGCGCTTCCGTGATCTCTTCCTGCTGGTTGGCGTGCATGCGCAGCAGGCGGCCGAAGCGCTCCTGCTGGTTACGGCTCGTGTTCATGGCGGCGGAACCGCTCGGCGCACGGCCTGAGTAGACGCGCAGGTAGGCTAGGCGGCCAACATACTTGTCCGAAACGATCTTGAAGACGAGAGCCGAGAACGGCTCGCCGTCGTCCGGGGAGCGCTCTTCCTCTGCACCCGTCCTGGGGTTCGTGCCCTTCACCGGCGGCACGTCGATCGGCGACGGCAGGTAGTCGATCACCGCGTCGAGCATGTTCTGCACACCCTTGTTGCGCAGGGCAGAGCCACACAGTACCGGCGTAATCGAGCTGCTCAGCGTGGCGCGGCGGATCGCCTTCTTCAGCTCCGCAGCAGTGATCTCATGGCCTTCGAGGTAGGAGATCATCATCTGCTCGTCCGATTCAGCCACCTTCTCGATCATCGACTCGCGGGCCTTTTCGTAGGCCTCCTGCATGTCGGCCGGGATGGGACGGTCTTCCGGCGCGTCGGTGCGCTCGCCGCTGAAATACACCGCCTTGCCCTCCACCAGGTCAATGACGCCCTGGAAGTCGGCCTCGTTACCCCAGGGGATCTGCACCGGCACCGGCACCGCGTCCAGCCGCTCGACGATCATGTCGACGGTGCGCCAGAAGTCGGCGCCGGTGCGGTCCATCTTGTTGACGAAGCAGATGCGCGGCACCGAGTAGCGGTCGGCCTGGCGCCACACCGTCTCGGACTGCGGCTCCACGCCGGCCACCGCGTCGAAGACGACGACGCCGCCGTCCAATACGCGCAGGCTGCGCTCTACCTCGACCGTGAAGTCGACGTGGCCGGGCGTGTCGATGATGTTGATCTGGTGGCCCTGCCAGGTGGCGAAGGTCGCGGCGGCGGTAATCGTGATGCCGCGCTCGCGCTCCTGCGCCATCCAGTCCATGACAGCCGTGCCCTCGTGCACCTCACCGATCTTGTAGGTGCGTCCCGTGTAGAAAAGGACGCGCTCGGTGACGGTCGTCTTGCCGGCGTCGATGTGGGCAATGATGCCGATGTTGCGGTTGTTCTCGATAGCTACAGTGCGGGGCATGACAGGTCTCTACCAGCGGTAATGGACGAAGGCACGGTTCGCCTCCGCCATGCGGTGCGTATCTTCGCGGCGCTTTACGGTAGCGCCCTGACCGCTGGCGGCGTCCATGAGCTCGCCGGCCAGCTTCTCGGCCATCGAGTGGCCGCGGCGGGCGCGCGCGGAGCGCACCAGCCAGCGCATAGCCAGGGAGACACGGCGCTCGGCCCGGATGTCGACCGGCACCTGGTACGTCGCGCCGCCGACACGCCGAGGCTTCACCTCGATCGCCGGGGTTGCGTTGCGGAGGGCCTGGTCGAAGACGTCGATGGCGGGCCGGCCGGCCTGCTCTTCCATGGCGGCCAATGCGTCATAGACCAGGCCTTCGGCTGTGCTCTTCTTGCCGTCGATCATCACCTTGTTGATGAACATCTGCAGCGAGCGGCTGTGGTACTTGCCGTCCGGCTGAATATCGCGCTTGGGGGCTCGTCCTCGTCTCGCCATGGCTAGCCGTTCTTCCTCGCGCCGTACTTGCTGCGACCGCGCCTGCGGTTGGCCACACCGGATGAGTCCAGCGCGCCGCGAATGATGTGGTAGCGCACGCCCGGCAGGTCCTTGACGCGACCACCGCGGATTAGCACCACCGAGTGCTCCTGCAGGCTGTGGCCTTCACCCGGGATGTAGGCTGTGACCTCCATCTGGTTGGTGAGGCGCACGCGCGCGATCTTGCGCAACGCGGAGTTTGGCTTCTTCGGCGTCATGGTGCGGACCTGGACGCAAACGCCGCGCTTCTGCGGCGAGCCCTTGGTCCACTCCGTCTTGTTGTGCAGCGCGTTGTAGCGCCAGCGCAGCGCCGGCGCCTTGGTCTTGCGCGTCGCTGCCTGACGGGGTCGGCGTACCAGCTGATTGATTGTTGGCACTGCTTCAGTTCCTCTCGAATTTAGCGTCCCGGCACCCACGATGAAAGGTCGAAAGCCTGATTGCTGAGCCAGCAGACCTCTTCGCTCGCGAAGCCCTGTCCGCTGGACAGGGAACGGCCTGCCGTTGTCACTTTCGGTCTATCGACCTTCGACAAAGAGTCGAATGCAGGGACGTGCCAAAATGAGATGCTACCAGCGGCCCCCAGACGTGTCAATAAGACCGCCGGGCCGTTCAGCACCCATCAGAAGCGGGGCTGTCCGAGGTTCTGACCGATCGTACGATAGCACGCTGGTCCCTACAAGACGCCCGGTCCAGTGGTACGTGCTCATGGTGACGTCGCCGGGCAGTCCGCGACGCCGCTCACGTCCACCTGCGCGTTGGCCCCACGACAGAGGCCGATGAGGGTCGGACCTACGTACTTCCCGCTGCTATCGAAGTCGAGGCCGACGCGCTCTTGATAGCCGGTGCCGCAGGCGTGGCAGACGTTGACCACGTTGTACTGGAACACGAAGCGCGTGCCGCCCTGCGGCAAGTCGGTCGTGGATTCGAAAGCATCGTCGGCCGGGAAGATGCTCAGAGCGACCGGCGTCGGCGGGATGCCTGCGGCGCTAACGGCGTCAGTGAGGCGCTGGTAGTCGGGATCGTCGCTGAACGACAGCTTCGCGCCCTCGTCTTCGGGCGAGACGAGCGGCGGCTGGCCGTTCATGACGTAGTACTGCAGGTTCGCGTTCGCGCGCCATGGCAGGAATATCCGGCCGAGAGCCAGCGTCCCCATGTCGCGGAAGCCCACCAGGAACCAGCCCGTGTCCTGGAAGAAGGCGACCGCCTCGTCCGATGCCCCGTTCGACTGCATGACCTGGGCTACGCAGCTTGTGTCCGCCGGGCCCCTGGCACTCGTACAGCTGCTGCATCACGGTCTGAGGCAGGTTGCCACCGGCAGCAGCATCCCAGACGGCCGCGGCCGTGTACCCTCCGGTCGCGCCCGGCGTCCCGGTTGCGCCCGGCGTCGCCGTAGCCGATGCGCCCGGCGCGGCAGTCGAGGCTATCGTCGCTGTGGCGCCGGGAACGCCGCTCGTTGCGGTCTCCGTGCTGCTGCTTTTGTTGCTCGAGCACGCCGTCATCACCATCCCCATCAGAACCACCACCACGAAAATCCTCAGCACGTCGGCCTCCTTCTCTATCGAGAGTACGCCGCCGTCACCGGCGAAACGAGCTGAAAGAAAAGAACCCTTATCTATCCTGAGGCCAAGGTTCTCGACGAGGTCCGGCAGGCGAACGCCTTCAGCCTGCCTTCCCAGACCGACTACACTGAGGCCATGGCAAACCGACTCGCGCAAGAAACCAGCCCCTACCTCCTGCAGCACAAGGACAACCCGGTCGACTGGTACCCCTGGGGCGACGAGGCATTTGCCAAGGCCCGCGAAGAGGACAAGCCCATCCTGCTCTCGGTCGGCTACTCCGCCTGCCACTGGTGCCACGTCATGGCGCACGAGTCGTTCGAGAACCAGGCGATCGCGGAGCAGATGAACCAGCTCTTCGTGCCCGTCAAAGTGGACCGCGAGGAGCGGCCGGACGTCGACGCCATCTACATGGCGGCGGTACAGGCCCTGACCGGACGCGGCGGCTGGCCGATGACCGTTTTCCTCACGCCGGAGGGCGTGCCGTTTTACGGCGGCACCTACTATCCCCCCGTCGAGCGCCAGGGTATGCCGGGCTTCCCCCGCGTACTCCAGGCCGTCAGCGAGGCCTTCACCGACCGCCGTCAGGACATCGAGGCAGCAGGCCAGAATATCGTCGCCCACATCTCCTCCTCGACGAACCTGGCGCCCGGCGACAACCTGCTCAGCGACGCGCTGCTCGAATCGGCCTTCGCTGCCATCGAGCAGCACTTCGACACCGACTTCGGCGGCTTCAGCCCGGCGCCGAAGTTCCCGCAGCCGATGAACCTGTCCTTCCTGCTGCTCTACTTCTATCGCACTCGAAACACGCGTGCACTGGAGATGGTGGAGGACACGCTCTACGCGATGGCGGACGGCGGCATCTACGACCAGGTCGGCGGCGGCTTCCACCGCTACTCCACCGACTCCGTCTGGTTGGTGCCGCACTTCGAGAAGATGCTCTACGACAACGCTCTGCTGTCCCGTACCTACCTCGAAGCCTTCCGCATCACCGGCAACGGCTATTACCACACCGTCGCCACGGAGACGCTGGACTACGTGCTGCGAGAGATGACCGACGCGGCCGGCGGCTTCTACTCCACCCAGGACGCCGACTCGGAGGGCGAGGAGGGCAAGTTCTTCCTCTGGACGCCACCAGAGTTCGAAGCCGTCCTCGGCGACGACTCCGCCCTGCTCGCTCAGTACTTCGACGTGACCGAGGCGGGCAACTTCGAGGGCCGCAACATCCTGCACATCAAGACGGCGCCCGACGCGTTCGCCAACGCCCACCACGTCCGCGTCGAGGACCTCGACGCCAAGGTCGCCGCGGCGAAGGAGAAGCTATACGCCGCCCGCGAGCAGCGCGTCCACCCCGGCCGCGACGACAAGGTGCTGAGCGGCTGGAACGGCCTCATGCTGCGATCCCTGGCCGATGCCGCCCTCTACCTCGACTCCGAGCCTTACCGTGAAGCCGCCCGCCGCAACGCCGACTTCCTCCTCGAGCACATGGTGGTCGACGGCCGCCTGCAGCGCAGTTGGAAAGACGGCGTCGCCCGCATCGACGGCTACCTGGAAGACTACGGCGCCGTGATCGACGGGCTCATCGCCACCCACGCTGCCACCTTCGACCTGCGCTACCTGCAGGCCGCCCGCGACCTCGCAGACCGCATGCTCGACCTCTTCTGGGACGAGGACGTCAGAGGCTTCTACGACACCGGCAGCGACCAGGAGGCGCTCGTCGCCCGGCCGCGCGACCTCTTCGACAACGCCACGCCATCGGGCAACTCGCTGGCCACGTATGCCCTGCTGCGTCTCGGCCTGCTCACCGGCGACGAGAAGTACGAGCAGCGCGCCAGCGCCGTGCTGCGCACCCTGGCTCCGTACCTGCAGCAGGTCGCGACGTCGTTCGGCCACCTGCTGAGCGCACTGGACTTCCAACTTTCGCCCGCGCGTGAGCTGGCCCTCGTCTGGCCCGAGGACACAACGGACGCCCAGCCCTTCCTGGACACCGTACGCGGCGTCTACCTGCCCCACCTCCTGCTGGTCGGTGCGAAGGCAGGCGAAGGCGCCCGCGCGACGCCGCTGCTGCAGGACCGGCCCCTCGTCGACGGTCAGACAACCGCCTACCTCTGCGAGCGCTTCGTCTGCCAGGCGCCGACGACCGACCAGGAGACGCTGCGCCAGCAACTCATCGGCGCGTAGATCGGAACGCACCTGTCCTTTCGTCGCCACGCCGAGGAGCGTAGGATCGAGAGCGACATGCCTGAGCAGTACGTCGCCACCGACAAGCGCACCGGTCTCGAGGTGCAGGTCACCGGCAACTTCCCGGACCATCCCCAGGACCGTATCCGCATCGCCCGCACTGCAAACCTGTTCACGCGCCTCACTTCCACCATCCTCTCGATGGAGCAGGAGAGCGACCGCCGCGAGGCCTTTGTGGCCGTTGAGACGCAGATGGAGCTGGCGGAAGCGATGATCCGCCACGACATGACCGAGGTGCAGCGGCTCATCCAGGAGACGCTGCAGCGCATGGGCATCTCGCCTGAGCAGATGCGCGAGCTCGAAGAAGAGCTCCGCAAGCGCCTCGGCGACATGGGTGACCTAGGCGACCTGGGGAATTTCGGCAACCTCGGCGGCGAGCCGCCGGACGAACCGCCACCGGACGACCAAACCCCCACCGTCTAGAGGACCAGATTTCTCCGAATCGGAGCGCACTTGTAGTACCATGCGTACAAAGTGCGCTGTTTGTTTCTCGAAATAGACCTCATATCTCGATGACCGAGCTCGGCATCGAAGCGACCCAATCAGTCCCGGTCGCGGTCCCGGTTACGGCTGCGGCTCGCAGCCCAGGCTGGGCCGCAACCACATTCGACGCCCTGCAGCTACCCGGCTACCGCACCGTCTGGCTCGGGCACGTTCCTCGCCTTCCTCGCCTTCAACATGTCGAACACCGCGCAGAGCGTCGTGGCCTTCAATCTCACCGGAGACAACAGCGCCGTGGGCCTCGTCGCCTTCGGTCAGGGCCTGGCGATGCTGCTGCTCAACCCGTTCGCCGGTGCCGTGGCGGACCGCTTCTCGAAGAAGCTGCTCATCATCATTGCTCAGGCCGTAATTGGCGTCGTCATGCTCTCGATTGCCCTCATGCTCTCAACCCACGTGCTCACGATCGGCCTGCTGGCCTGCGCCGCCTTCGTCACCGGCTGCATGTTCTCGTTCCTTGGCCCCACTCGCACGGCCCTGGTCAGCGAGTTCGTGCCAGAGACGCGCCTCGGCAACGCGATCGCCCTCGTCCAGGTCGCCGGCAGCGTCTCGCGCATCGCGGGGCCGTTCGTGGCCAGCCTGCTGCTCGCCTGGGCCGTCACTGGGGCAGCGGGCGCCTACTTCCTCATCTCTTCCGTCTTCATCTTCGTGATCGCGACCTTCTACCGCCTGCCTCCCAGCCCTCCCAGGCGCGTCAGCCGCACCTCGATGCTGCAGGACATTCGCCTCGGCATGCGCCATGTGGTGAGCGACCCGCATCGGCTGCACCTGCTGGTCAGCTTCCACGCGGTCATCACGCTGGGCATGGCGTTCCAGGTGCTGATGCCGGGCATGGCTATCGACGTGCTGGGCGCCGGCACCACCGGCCTCGGCCTCATGCTGGGAGCAGCCGCCCTCGGCGGCCTCGTGCTCAGCCTCTTCGTCGCCTCGATCGCCGATTCGAAGAAGGCGCCCGCCTACCTGCTCACGATCAGCACCGGCACAGGCGTCAGCCTCATCCTCCTGGCGCTGGCGCCGACCTTCCTACTCGCGCTCGGCGCCATGCTGCTAGTTGGCGGCTGCACCGCGGGCTTCCAGACGCTGAACAACGCCATCACCGTCCGCCTCACCGGCGCCGAGTTCTACGGCCGCGTCATCGCGCTCATGTTCCTGGCCTGGGGCATCTCGTCGCTGGCCGGCTATCCGGTCGGCTTCGCCGCAGACGTCTTCGGCGAGCGAGCCGTCCTCGGGAGCCTCGGCATCGCACTGTGCGTGGTCGTGGGGCTGCTGGCGCTGTGGCAGCGCCGCATCGGCCCCTACGAGCTCGAATCGACTCTGGTCGACAGGCTCCTGACCTCGTCCTGATCGGCGGGAACCGGCAGCACCACCGGCGCCGCGAGGCCTTCCAGCGTCGCGATCATCACATCGCAGCCGTACGCGAGACTCAGGTTCTCCCGCGTCAGGACCTCGGCCGGCAAGCCCGCCGCCAGGACGACGCCGTCTCGTAGCAGGACCAGCCGGTCGCAGTACAGCGCCGCCAGCGTCAGGTCGTGCACGGCGGTGAGCACGGCGATGCCTTGCTCCCGCGCCAGCCCGCGCACCAGCGAGGCAACTGCGATCTGGTGACCGATGTCGAGATTCGCGGTCGGCTCGTCCAGCAGGAGCAGCGGCGCCTCCTGCGCGAGGGCGCGGGCGATGACCACGTTCTGGCGCTCGCCGCCCGAGAGCTCGTCCACCGGCCGGTCGCGCAGCTCGGTCGCGCCAGCCCGCGCCAACGCGGCATCGACCTTCGCCAGATCGGCGGCGCCTTCCTGCTGGAAGAAGCCGAGATGCGCCGTACGGCCCATCAGTACAACCTCGCGCGCCGTGTAGCCGGCCGGCAGCAGCGTGCCCTGGCTGACCGTGGCGACCCGCAACGCCAGCTCGCGCGGCGACAGCGCGGCGATCGAGATGCCTTCTATTGTTATGTCACCCGACGTGAGCGTTAGCGTCCGCGTGATCGTCTTCAGCAGCGTCGTCTTGCCGCAGCCGTTCGGCCCGATCAGCCCGACAACCTCGCCCGCCTCGACCGTGACGTGCACGCCGCGCAGCACCTCGCGGTCGCCGTAGCCGGCTCGCGCCGCCGAGACGGCCAACATCAGAAGAACACCTTGCGCTGGCGCCGCAGCAGGTAGAGGAAGAAGGGCGCCCCCACCAGCGACGTGATCACGCCGACCGGCAGCTCGCTGGGACTCATCAGCGTACGGGCGCCGAGGTCGGCCAACACGAGGAAGCTGGCGCCCACCAGGGTCGCGACCGGCAACAGGCGCCGGTAGTCGGGGCCGATGACGAGGCGCACGGCGTGCGGCGCGATCAGCCCTACGAAGCCCACAATGCCCGCCACCGCCACCGCCGCAGCCGTCGCCAGCGACGCCGCCAGCAGCACCAACGCCCTGGTGCGCTCCACGTCAACGCCCACCTGGCGTGCCTCGCCCTCGTCCAGCTGCAGGACATTGAGCAGGCGGCCATGTAGATAGATCACTGCCGCGGCGGGTATCGCGTACGGCAGGAAGATGGCGATCTCACGCCAGCTCGTGTCGTTGAAGCCGCCGAGCAAGAACGTCAGGATCGCCACCGTGTCGCGCTGGTCGAGCAGCAGCAAGTACGAAATCGCTGCCACGCAGATCGAGGAGACGGCGACTCCGGCCAGGATCAGCGTCGTGTTCGGCGTCTGGCCGTTGGTGCGCGCGATGGCATACGTCGTCAGCACCGCAGCGACTGCGCCGGCGAACGAGACGAGCGGCAGCAGGCTGAAGTCGCCGCTCGCCAACGGCACGTCCAGGACAAGCGCGGCGGCGACAGCCAGCCCCGCGCCGGCACCGACGCCGAGCAGGTACGGGTCCGCCAGCGGGTTGCGGAACACGCCCTGGTAGGCGCTCCCGCTGAACGCCAGCGTGGCGCCGACCAGCGCCGCCAGCAGCACGCGAGGCAGTCGGATCTGCCAGACGATCGCGTCGGTCGAAGGCGAGACGTGCGTGTCGAGGCCCGCCACATGATGCGCGATGACGCTAAGCACGTCGCTGGGCGCGATGCTCACCGGCCCGACCATGACGCCCAGCACCATGCAGGCACCGAGCAGCACGACCGCGCTGGGCAAGACGAGGCCGCGCAGCGGTCGCAACGCCACCCGAGGCGGCAGCGCGGCCCGAGCGGCCTCAGCCACGACGAACGGACTCGAAGAGGGAACTCACAACCCGACCACCTCCAGATGCGGCGCCAATGAAAACGCCCCGGCCGACGCGGGATCGGTTCGGGGCGACATCTGGCAGGCCAGGCTGTCTCCGGCCTCTTCCGCGAAGGCATCGACGAGACTGATCAACGGGCTGGCGGCCTGGCTCTCCCCGACGGAACGTCGAGGACTACAGTTGCGGGACAGCGCCGGACTTGGACCGGCTTCGCATTTCACCCTCCTCGACCGGAGGGTCACCCGTGACGCGTATGCAGTTTTCGTGCGCCGGCCTCTCACCGACGCAGCGAGTATAGACCAGATCAGGCGTCGGCGTAGACGCGAAAGCCGTAGTCGTTGTAGCGGAAGCTCGGGTCCAGGCTGGAGCGCGCCGAGACGCGGTTGAACTTGACCTGGTGCCGCCAGCTGCCGCCCCGGCTGGCCCGTCGCCGACCGCTCTTCGGCCCCACCGGCGATTCGGAAGGCGAGACGGCGTAGTACCCCGCGTCGTACCAGTCCGAGCACCACTCGTGCACGTTGTCCGCCATGCAAAGCAGACCGTAGCCGTTGGCGCACTCGGAGCCCGGGCACGTGGGGCTGCTCCAGGCTTCGCCACCGTCGCCAGCCGCTCGACCTCGTCCGGCGGCTCGTCGCCCCAGGGCCAGTCGGCATGCTCCAGCCCGCCCAGCGCCGCGAACTCGCGCTCCGCCTCAGTCGGCAGGCGAAACGGCACGCGGCTCTCGCGCGCCAGCCAGCGGCAATACGCCGTCGCGTCGAACCAGGAGATGCCCGCCACCGGCTGGTCCGGGCCGGCGAAGCGCGGGTCGTCCAGGAAGGGCGGCGGCATCTGACCAACGCCCTTCACGAAGGCGGCGTACTCGGCGTTGGTCACCGGACGCACCGCGGCGCGAAACGGCGCCAGGGTCACGAGATGCGCCGGTCGCTCGTCCGCGCGGGCGTCGGCGTTGCCCATGACGAAGCTGCCGCCGGGCAGCGCGACGAGGTCCGGCAGGCGCAGGTCGACGATCAAGAACGCGCTCCCTTCTGCTCTACGAAGGCCAGCAGCGCTTCGACGGCCTCGCGCCAGACGTCCTCGCGCGTGCGGCCGCTCGCCTTGAGCACGCCGAAGCCGTGGTCGGCGCCAGCAAGCACGTGTAGCTGCGCGTCGGGCAGGGTAGGAGTGAGCTCTTCGAGCTCGCCTACTGAAGCGAAGGCGTCACGGTCGCCCGAGCAGAACAGCACGGGCACGGCGATCGATGCCAGGTGAGCATCGCGCCGTTGCTCGGGCTTGCCGGGCGGATGCAACGGGTATGCGAACAACGCCAGTGCCTCGACAGACTCACCCGCCGCAACGACGTGCGATGCCATGCGCCCGCCCATCGACCGCCCGCCGGCGACGAGACGTTGGCTGCTACGCAAGCGCGCCTCGGCCAGGGCGGCCCGCCACGTCGCCTCAAGCACCGCCGGCCGGTCGGGCGATCGGCGCTTGGCCTCCTGGTAGGGAAACTGGAAGAGCAGGCTCGAAACCTGATGAGCGGCCAGCGCTTGCGTAGCATAGAGGCCGAACGGATCACGAATACTCGAGCCGGCGCCGGGCGCGTAGACGAAGGTCCAGCGGGCGGGCCCTTGGGGCTCTCGCCAGCGAGCGGTGACCGCGCCCGCAGCGCCCGCATCGAGCCTGACCTCGGCCTGCCGCATCGGGACCAGCGGTCCTCGATTCGGAGGCTGCCGCGCCCCAGGGAAGAGCGCCCAGCCTGCGCCGGCACCGGGCTCGCTCCCACTGCTGGTCATGGTGCCTTCCCTCGCGTAAGACGTGGCCTCGGCTTACTGCACGACGTCAGGGGTTCTGGGTGCGGATCTTGTCGACCGGCTCCAGCGTCGTCGTCTTGCCGTCCGGGGCGCCGATCGAGAGGTGGGCCATCGCTGTCGTCTCGGTCCCGCCGTGCCAGTGCTTCTCGTTGGTCGGGATCACGATCACGTCGCCCGGCTCCACGACGTGCTCCTGCGCCTCGGTCGCGACGATGCCCTTGCCCTCGAGGATGACGAGGCCCTGCTCGAACGTGTGCGTGTGCCACTTCGTGCGGCCGCCGGGGCTGAACTTCACCAGACCGATACGCAGCCGCTCTGTACCGGTTTCAACCATCGGGTGGCGATGGACTTCGCCCATGAACAGGTCGCTGGTGACGCGCTCCGGCCTGGCGTCTTTGGCCTTCGAGACTTGCATTCGTCTGCCTCCTCGCACTCTCTGATCTCGTGTGGCCCGAGCATATCAGACTGCCGTCGCGAGCTTCGATTGCGTTTCGTCCACGAGAAGATTTTGTATCACGGTGCCGCTGCCGTTGACGGGCGCAATGCCCCTTCGCTACCATCCCACCAGCACAAGCAGGAGGTTGATATGCCGCTATACGAGTACTTCTGCGCCCCTTGTGGCACCCAGTTCGAAGTCCTTCGTCCCGTCAGCCAGATGGACAACCCGGCGGTCTGTCCCAGCGGCCACACCACGAACAACCGGGTGCTCTCCCTGTTCGCCCCGCTGCCTCGTTCTGGCGGCAGCAACGTCGCGACGATGATGGACGACCACAACCACGCCGGCATGGACGACTGCTGCGGCGGCGACTTCGGCGATAGCTGCTCCTGCTGCTAATCACGCGCTAGAGACACAGCGACACGTAACGCGAAGGCGGCCCGATCGGGGCCGCCTTGTTCCGTTTCGCACAGTCACGCCTCAGGCGTAGTACGGTTCGAGCCTCTGCGCGCCCGCCTGACGCGTCGCGCCCAGATAGAGCACGGAGACGATCAAGACCAGCGCCGCCTCCGCCGCGACGAGCAGCCCCATCAGGAAGACGATGCTCTGCCAGAAGGCCGGCGGGTATATCTGGATCAAGTGGTCCGTATCCGGATTGAGGCGCCAGAAGTCATTGCTGAAGATCAGTTGGTGGAAGTCGGTCCAGGCCGAATCAAAGCCCGCCATGCTGATCAGGCCGAGGCCGCCGATCACCGCCAGCGTTAGCAGGCTGCCGATGATCACTTGCACCGCCAGACGGCGTGGCGTGATCTCCTTCGCCCACAGCACCACGGCAGCCACGTAGGCGATGAGGTACAACACGCTGAACTCCTGCACCCGGTTCATGATCCGGAAGCGGTCCTTGACGTCCTTCAGGTGTGCCGTCTCTCGCGAGTTGAACAGGTTGACCTCCTGCCCGTCCTGCATGACGCGGATGTTGACTTCCTTCTCGTTGTCGTTGAAGTAATGGCGTAGCTGAGCGCCGGCGCTCAGCAGCTCGGCGCGGTCGATGCCGGTCTTCGCGACGGCATCGTACTCGTCGACGGCGTAGCGATAGACGCGCGACTCGTTGGCCAAATAGCGGATGTTAGTGGTGACGAGAGCAACCGGTATGGCGAGCACAAAGAGCAGCGCGGCGAGTATGCGAAAGGCGCCCAACATCAGCCTCCCCGGCCTGAGGCGCCCGCCACGTCTCGGTCGTCTGGGTTGGTGGTATCGTAGGTTCGAGCCATTTGGGTGTCAACGCTCCTGCCCGGCCGCCGTTACGTAAAGAGACTAGCTTCCTCTTCCCTCTCAGACCAGTGCGAGGTCCCCACATGACCAGCGACGCCGAAGCCAGCCAGTACGCCGATTTGCGCGCCATCGTCGCCCGTCTGCGAGCGCCCGACGGCTGCCCCTGGGACCGGGAGCAGACGCACACCAGCCTGCGCCCCTACGTCATCGAAGAAGCCTTCGAGGTCGTCGCCACCCTCGACGATGAGGACATCGACTCGCTGCCGGAAGAGCTCGGCGACCTGCTATTTCAGATCCTGCTCCATACCCAGCTCGCCGAGGAGGCTGGCGACTTCACCATGACCGACGTCATGCGCGGCCTCGCCGACAAGCTGGTGCGCCGCCACCCCCACGTCTTCGGCGACCGCAACATCGAGACCGCGGACGAGGTCGTGCGACAGTGGGAGGACCTGAAGCGCGGCGAGCGGACCGAGGAGCAGTCGGCGCTGAGCGGCGTGCCGCGCGCCATGCCGGCATTGTCCTACGCGCAGACGCTGCTGCGCCGGGCCGAGAAGGCCGGCTTCGCCTGGCCGGACCGTCGCGACGTCATCGCCAAGGTGGACGAAGAGCTCGAGGAGCTGGCGAACGCGAGGACGAAAGAAGAAGCGGCTGAAGAGTTCGGCGATTTGCTCCTCAACCTGGCCAACTACGCCCGCTACCTGGACATCGATGCGGAGCAGGCACTGCGCGAGGCGAGCCACAAGTTCCGCCTTCGCTTCGAAGGCGTCGAGACGCGCGCCCGCGCCGCTGCCCTCGATATGCAAGGAGCCTCCCGTGAGGAGCTCATGCAACTCTGGGCCGCCGTCAAGCAGGACGAGTAGAAAGACCACCCACCGAAGCTGTCATTCTGAGCGCAGCGAAGAATCTCCCACGCCCCAACGGACGGACCAGCCGTCGGACGCGAAAACCGTCCAATGGACGACGGGCCTCAGCCTTTGCGGCGCAGCTTGCGACGGGCCGTCGAGGACCACTGCGACTGGTAGGCGAGCGGCGCCTCGTAAGCGGCCTCGACGCCGGCCTCAGTGAGGCGGAAGAGCTGTCGCGGCGGCCGGCCTTTCGGCGCCTTCTCCTCCCGCGACGTCTCGGCCAGGCCGTGCGACTGTAGCTGATTGAGGATGGCGTAGAGCACAGGCGGCTTCAGCGCCGTCGATTTGACCAGGTCTTCACCCAGCCGCCACTCGTCCGGCTCGGCCATCAGGACGCGCAGCACCTTCATGAGCTGCGGCGACGTGTTGAGCTGACGTTCCATCGATCGATCAGCGTCCCACTACCGCAAGCACGATGACGGCACCCACCGTGGCGATGACGATGGTGCCGAGGAGATTAGTGGCGCCGCCCAGGCCGATCAGCGAGAAGAGCAAGCCGCCGACCAGCGCGCCGATCAGGCCGAGCACAGCGTTGCCGACCAGCCCGCCGCGGCGCCCCATGATCGTGCTGGCCAGCCACCCAGCGACGAGGCCAATGAGGATCCAGGCGATGAGCGCGGGCAGGTGGATGGTCATGCGGCGCTAGTCCAGGCGCTCCAGCGGCGCGAACGAGAGGAGCAGCTTCTTGACGCCCGCCGCTCCCTTGAAGGCGACCGTGACCTCCTGGTCGGCGCCGTTGGCGGTGGAGACGGCGTTGACGACGATGCCCTCGCCGAACTTGCCGTGACGCACGTGCTCGCCGGCCTTGAAGCTGGCGGCAGCGCGCAGCGGTGCGGCGTCGGCAGATCGATCGTAGCGCTCGCGGCCGACGAAGCCGGGCGTCCAGTCGGGCTGGCGTTGTCGCATCGCCGCGGCGGGGCGCTGGTAGGTGCTCTCCATGTTCTGCGACACCTGGTGCACGAGCTCGGCGGGCAGGTCCTTGAGGAAGCGCGAGGGCGGGTTGTGGCTGCTCTGGCCCATCATCGAGCGGCGGAAGGCGCGCAGCAGGTAGAGGCGGTCCTTGGCGCGCGTCACGCCGACGTAGGCCAGGCGGCGTTCCTCCTCCATCTGGTGCGGGTCGTCGAAGGAGCGAATGTGGGGCAGGATGCCCTCCTCCATGCCGGCGATGAAGACGATAGGGAACTCGAGGCCCTTGGCGGCGTGCAGCGTGATCAGAGTGACGGCGTCCAGCTGCTCGTCGTACTCGTCCGTGTCGGACATGAGCGCCACGTCCTCCAGGAAGCGGACGAGCGCGTGCTCCGGCTCCAGCTCATCGAACTGAGAGGCGACATTGCGCAGCTCCTGAACGTTCTCCCAGCGCTCGTCATGGTCGACCGGGAACTGGTCCGCCAGGTAGTCGCGGAAGCGCGTCTTGTCCACGACCATGCCCAGCAGGCGCGAGACGGTGAGCACCGGCGCCTCGGCGATGAGCTCGTTGAGCAGCGTCAGGAAGCCGAGCAGCGCCGTTCGCGCGGCCTGACCGAACGGCGGCGGCAGCGTGGCGATGCCCGCGTTGGCGCTCGCAGAGTCGTACCAGCCGGCGTTGTCCTCGGTGGTGCCACCCGGAACGCTCTCGGGCGGCGCCAGCATCTGCAGTGCGGTGTAGAGCGGCACTTCCATCGCCTGGGCCCAGGCGCGCAGCTCCTGCTGCGTCTTGTCGCCGATACGCCTCGGCGGCACGTTCAGCACGCGCTCGAGGCTGACCGAGTCGAACGGGTTGAGCACGAGGCGCAGGTAGGCGAGCAGGTCCTTGATCTCGCGCCGCTCGTAGAAGCGGGTGCCGCCAACCAGCCGGTACGGGATGCGTTCGGCAACGAAGCGCTCCTCCATCGCGCGGGACTGGGCGTTGGTGCGGAACATGACGGCCATATCGCCCAGGCGCACGCCGTTGCGTTGCATGCGCTTGACCTCGTTGGCGACGTAGGACGCCTCCTGCTCCTCGTTGTACGCCTCGTAGACGACGATGGGGTCGCCGGGACCCTTCTCGGTCCACAGGTTCTTGTCCTGCTTGCGCTGCGTGTTGGCGGCGATGATCCTCATGGCGCCGTCGAGAATCGTCTGGGTGGAGCGGTAGTTCTGGTCCAGATGGACGACGGTCGCCCTCGGATAGTCGCGCTCGAAGTTGAGGATGTTGCGGATGTCGGCGGAGCGCCAGGAATAGATGGACTGGTCGGGGTCGCCGACGACGCAGATATTGGAGTCCGGCGGCGGCGCAATCAGTCGGGCGAGGACGTACTGCGCCACGTTGGTGTCCTGGAACTCGTCGATCAGCACCTGCTCGTAGCGGTCCTGGTAGCGCTCGCGGACCTCGTCGACCTCGCGCAGCAGCTCGACCGTCTTCATGAGGATGTCGTCGAAGTCGAGCGCGTTGTTTTCGGTGAGCTGCGCCTGGTAGCGCTGGTAGGCGCGCGACACGATCTCCTCGAAGTAGCTGTTCACCTTCTGCCCATAGGCGGAGGCCGAGACGAGCTCGCTCTTCGCCTTCGAGATGACAGAGAGGATGGCGCGTGGTGGGTACTGCTTGGGGTCGAGGCCGAAGTCGCCAACGATGCGCTTCATGATCGACATCTGGTCGGCGTCGTCGTAGATGGCGAAGCTGCGCGGCACGCCGATCTGCTCGCCGTCGACGCGTAGGATGCGGGAGCAGACGGCGTGGAAGGTGCCGAGCGTCAGGCTGCGCGCCGCGCCGCCCAGCAGGCCCTCCACCCGGTCGCGCAGCTCGCGCGCCGCCTTGTTGGTGAAGGTGACGGCCATGATGCGGCCGGGCGCAACACCCATCTCGCTCACCAGGTAGGCAATGCGATGGCTGATCACGCGCGTCTTACCGCTGCCGGGACCGGCGAGGATCAGAAGCGGTCCTTCGACGTAGATGACGGCGTCTTGTTGGGCGGGGTTCAGGCCTTCGAGGATCGACATGGATTCGTTGGGATTCTAACACGCCTGTTCTGAGAAGCTGCGAGCCGTCAGCCATCAGCTTTCCCTCAAGCCGAAGGCCGCCGAAATGGCCCGTCTGACGCAATGTTGATGGCTCGGTGCTCATGGCTCGAAACTCGTAGGTGCAAGCTCGAAGCTGACTGCTGCAGCTCGTAAAACCTAGCGAGACCGCATGCTACAATCATTCAACTGGCACACGCACAATCACGGATGAACCTATGACACCATTTCTCCTCGGTTGGCCCGGCGGTAGCGTTAATTCGGCGCTGAAGCTCGGGGCGCTAATGCTCATCTCGTACGCCCTGGTGCTCTGGCTGAGCGCCGTCGTCTGGGTGTACCGGGACGTCCGCAATCGCACCGGCGATCCCGCCTCGCAGCTCGTCGCCGTGCTGTTGGTGGCCGTGTTCAACGTGCCCGGACTCCTCGTCTACCTCGTGATCCGGCCCCATGACACCATGGCCGACGCGTACGAGAAGTCACTCGAGACCGAGGCAATCCTGCACGAGCTGCAAATTACGGCGAACAGCTGTCAGACCTGCCAGCGCCCCATCGAGGATGACTTCCTCGTCTGCCCGCACTGCCGCACCATCCTGCGAGAGGCCTGCCGCTCCTGCGGCCGCTCGATTCGCACGAGCTGGGTGACGTGCCCTTATTGCGCTACGGACCGGCCGGTCATGCGCCCGCAGCGCCAGGAGCGCGGCATCGTCGAGACGGAGCCGCTACAGCCGCCGACGCGCAGCACGACGCCTCGCAGCGGGAACGGCTCCGAGGCGCCGCCGTCCGCCGCCGTCCCGCCGCCACCCGCGAAAGCTAGCCACTGCGTGGCGGCGTCCTGCGCAGGGAGATTGATGCCGGTCGATCCCACGTAGAAGACCGCCCGACAGTCGTTTCGTGCTGCTCGTTCTGACGATTGATAAGACTAGGAACTGAGCTTTTTCAGCAACCCTTCGAAGTCTAGGCGCCCCTGCAAGTGGCCGAACGCGGCCTCTGCCTTGGAGACGCCGCGGAAACGGCTGCTGAGCCAGACGTCACTCAACGACGTGATCGTCTCGGGCGTTTCGTCCGGCGCCAGAAGCACCGTCGTGCTCTCCCCCTGGGCCCGGTTGACGACGTAGGGGCTGGGGTCGTGGCCGCCCGTGATGATCAGGCAGGCTGCCTGGGTCTCGATGGCAGCCAGGTGCAGGTCCGTCTTGTTGAAGGGCGCCAGGATCGCCTTCGACGCGAAGCGGCGGAAATGCGGCCTCGCCGGATCGGCATAGACGGGTCCGACGAGGACGTCCTCGACGACCTCATGGTCGTTCTCCCCCTCGTACAGCACCTGCGCCTTGAGGATGTCACGGATTTCCGCGACGCAGGGCGCGGCAATGACGCGGTCTTCGGGGATCAGCGCCAGCGGGCGCAGGTCGAAGTTGGTCAGGGCCCGCGCTACCTCTTCGATGCGGTCTGGTGCCACGTCCGTAGCGATGGAGCCGACCAGATGCTCGCCGAGCTTCTTGCCGAGAGCGGCGTCGTCCTCAGTCGGTTCGCCGCGCACGACGACGAGCGCTGCGGCGGAGCTCAGCGGCACGTCGCCGGCGTCTGGCTCCACGATTACGGTTTCGTTCGCATCGAAGCCCCGGAGAGCTCTCGTGGCCAGGACCTGGCCAGGCGTCGAAGCGAAGCTGTAATCGGCGAAAGTGGCGGCGTCTTCTTCGGCAGCACTGCCGCTGCCGGTACGCACCAGGCGCACGGTCGTCGACGACGCGAGGCCGCGCGCCAGGGCGGCGGCGATAGCCGTCTTACCGGCCAAGGGACGCGAGGCGACGATCTGCAGTACTGCCATTGCAGGGCACATTCTAGCAAGCCGATGTATTAGGGGGTATGCTGTCGCCCGCGGTTTTGGCGCTTCGAGCCGCTTTCAGGTCGGTGAAAGCGGGGGGCCGTTTGGCATAAAGATTACGTTAAGGATGGCCCTTTGAGGTCATTTCGGATTCGGCAACGATGGTCGAGATTGGGTTGCGAGCCAGAGACGGTGCTAGAATCGGTGCAGCCGTCAATCCGTGGCGGCTGGCCGAATCCGACCTCACGGTTGGAGCGGGGGACCCAGTAAGGTAGGGGTGAATCCTCGAAAGAGGAGGGGCACTTTCAGGCCCTAACCCGGCAGCTAACCTCGCAGGCTTCTGAATGGAGCTACCGGTGACCGAGCTACAACGCACCGACAGGATCTAGTCCTGTGGACGGGATTGCCCTGAATGGAGCCGTGAGTTCAGCGGACGCTGTGGTGTCTGCCGTTCAGCGAGTTCTGGAGGCAAAGCCTGCTGCCTTGATCACCGACATAGACGGTACGATCAGCCCCATCGTGCCGCGTCCGCAAGACGCGACCGTGAGTCACAAGGCCCGCAACGCTCTCGAGGCCCTCAGCCGCCTCGCTCTCGTCGCCGTGATCACGGGCCGCGAAGAGCCCGTCGCCCGCGCCATGGTTGGCGCACCCCACCTCACCTATATTGGCCACTACGGCCTCGACGAAACGTCCGCAGGTAGTCTGCGAGTAGACGAGCTCGAAGGCGCCAAGGCAGCCGTGCGAGAGCGGCTCGGAGCAGCCGACCTGCCCTGCGTCACGTTCGAGGACAAAGGACTGTCGTTCTCGCTCCACTATCGCCACTGCGAAGACAGCAGCACGGCACGGCGCCGCCTGCTCGACATCGCCGAGCCGGTGGCACGCGAAGCCAACGCCAGGCTCCTGGAAGGCAAGCAGGTCATCGAAATGGTGCCGCAGGGCCTGCCCGACAAGGCGACCGCGATCCGGCGGTTGCTGGAAGAGCATGGCATCAACGGAGCGATCTACTTCGGCGATGACATCTCGGACGTCGTCGTGTTTCGGGAGATGAAGCGACGTCGCGATTCGGACGGCAAGCCCAGCCTGGCTGTCGCGATCGTCGATCGGGAGACGCATGATTCGGTGCGCGAAGCGGCGGATGTCGCCGTCGCCGGTGTGGAGATGATGGAAGAGGTCCTGGTAGCTCTGGCACGGTCCGTGCCAGAAGGAGGCGAGTGATGGGTGGCCAGACGGGACAGGAACGGGCTGCGACACGGAAGCTGCTGACCGTGAGCAACCGCGGGCCGATGGAGTTCCACGTCGACGAGATGGGGGAGGTCAAGGTTATCCCCGGCTCCGGCGGCCTGGCCACCGCCCTGCGCGCGGCGGCCTCGTTCTGCCCCATGACGTGGCTCTCCAACGCGATGACCCAGGGCGACCGCGCCATCGCCGAGGGGCGCGTTGACAGCCCGACGCAGAGCAACGCCCGCTTCGTTGTGACCGACCCCGACCAGTACAAGCTGTTCTATGGCACGTTCTCCAACGAAGTGCTCTGGTTCCTGCAGCACGGTCAGCCCTGGCCCGAGGAGCTGACCCTGGAGCGCATGTACGAGTCCTGGGAGGACGGCTACGTGCCCGTCAACCAGGACTTCGCAAACGCCGTGGTCAAAGAAGTCGAGACCGGCGACTATCGTGCCGTCATGTTCCACGACTACCATTTCTACGTAGCGCCGGGCATGGTGCGCGGCCAACTGCCGCATATCTACCTGCAACAGTTCATCCACATCCCCTGGCCGTCGTCCGAGGAGTGGTCCCGGCTGGAGAAGCCCTTCCTGGCCGCGATCTGCGAAGGCCTGCTCGGCAACGACAGCCTCTCGTTTCAGACACCGGAATCGGCGCGCAACTTCCTGCTCACCTGTCGCGATTTCCTGCCCGAAGCAGCCGTCGACATCCGCGCCGGACGCGTCACGTTCTGCGATCGTACGACGCGCGTGTGGGACAACGGCATTTCGGTCGACCCGGAGGAGCTGACCGAGGAAGCTGCCTCGCCCGAGTTCTCGCGCTATCGCTACCAGCTGCGCCCGGGGCCAGGCCAGCGCACCATCGTGCGCGTCGACCGCCTCGACCCGACGAAGAACGTGATGCGCGGCTTCCAGGCCTACGAGCGCCTGCTGCTGCAGCACCCCGATCTGATTAGCAAGGTCAACTTCCTGGCCCTGCTGGTGCCATCGAAGTCCGAGATTGCCTCCTACCGCCGCTATCAGGACGAAACACAAGCGTACGCGGAAGAGATCAACAAGCGCTTCGGTAATGTGCACTGGAAGCCGATCCGCGTCTTCTACGAAAACAACCGCACGCAGGCGTTGGCGGCCATGTCGCTGTACGACGTGTTGCTGGTCAACCCGCTGGCGGACGGCATGAACCTGGTCGCAAAGGAGGGGCCGACCCTCAACGCGCGTGACGGCGTGCTCGTCCTTTCGACACAGGCGGGCGCCTGGGCGGAGATGGCCTGCGGTGCGATCGGCATCGACCCGGAGGACGTGCAGGCAACGGCCGACGCACTGTACCAGGGCCTGACGATGACACCGGCGGAGCGCAACGAACGCGCCGCGCGCCTGCGCCAGGTCGTACGGCGCCACGACCTGCATGCCTGGTTTGAAGCCCTGCTCGGGGACATCGAGACCAACGCGCCGTTGTCGGCGACTTCTGCTGCCTAGGGAAACAGCACTGGTTGAAGGGACGGCTCGGCCTGGTGCTTGCCGTTCTTTGATGCTGCAGCGCTACGTCGGCTGCGCCGCTGACCGCCCGATTCAGCGCGGGCCGGGAAACCGCCGTCGGCGACCTTGATCACCAGCGCATCGCCGCTGGCGACGTTGGCGATGCTGCTCACTACGGCACCGCCCTTGTGTACGACCGCGTAGCCGCGGTTCAGCGTAGCCTGCGGGTTGAGCGCCGCCAGCTGGACCTCGCAGTGGCGCATCCGCTCGCGACGTTGCATCTGCAGCGCCTGCACCGCGGCCGTGGCGCGGCGCTCCAAGTCGTCGAGGCGCTGACGCTGCCGTTCGACGTCCACGGTGGCGCGTTCGGCGCGTGAGAGTAGCGAGGCGATGAGGTTGCGATCCTGCACGACGCCGCGGTCGATGGCGGCCGTAGCGGAAGCGAGGCGGTTGGCGAGCCAGCGGCTCACCTGGGCCCGGTCCGGCGCCACCAGTTCGGCGGCGGCCGAGGGCGTCGGCGCGCGTACGTCGGCCACGTAGTCGCAGATCGTGAAGTCGGTCTCGTGGCCGACCGCCGAGACGACGGGAATCATGGAGCCGAAGACGGCACGTGCCACCTGTTCCTCGTTGAACGTCCATAGCTCTTCGATGGAGCCGCCGCCGCGGGCCACGATGATCACGTCGATGTCCGGCTCGCCGTTCAGCGTCCCGATGGCGGCAACCACGCCGGGCAGCGCGTCCGGACCCTGCACGGGCGTCGGCGCGAGCACGACCTCGGTGAGGGGCCAGCGGCGCGCCAGCACGTTGCAGATGTCGTGGAAAACGGCGCCGGCCGACGACGTGGCGACGCCGATGCGTCGCGGGAAGGTCGGCAGCGGGCGCTTGCGCGACTGCTCGAACAGCCCCTCCTCCTCGAGCTGGGCGCGCAGCCGCTCGAACTGGGCGTGGCGCAGGCCGACGCCTTCCGGCTGCACGAAGTCGACCACGATCTGCAGCTCGCCGCGCGCCTCATAGACGGTGAGGCGGCCGTGGACGATGACCTGCGAGCCCTGCGTCAGGTACTCGCCGACCTGGGGCTGACGCAGCAAGGCGGAGCGGAACAGGACGCTGCGTAGCTGCGCATCTGCGTCCTTGAGTACGAAGTAGGTGTGGCCGGACGGCTGCGTGCGCGGGCCGGAGACCTCACCCGAGATCCAGACGTCGCCGAGGACGACGTCGGTCTCCAGGAGCTCACGCAGGTAGGAGACGGCCTGGGAGACGCTGAGGATGCGCATGATGAGCCAGTATAGCGAGCGGCCGAAGGGAGAAATGCGGAGTTGTTACAAATGCAAAAGTTTTAGTCAAGTAGCTAAGCGGTTGACTTGATCTGTGGTACAATCCCGGCATCGCGACTGAGGCCGCGCACCAGGGATACGAATCAAGAATGCCCCGCCGATTCGTATCCTGCCGGGTGCAGAGCGTCAGTCGCGATGCTTTTTCTCTGCCCCACGTAGACGTGTTTCCCAGAGACGCAGCCGTCTTGCGCGAGGGACCAGATTCCTCACCCCGTTCGGAACGACAAACGAGATGCATTGTCATTGCGAGGAGCGCCAGCGACGAAGTAATCTCGGGCCGCCTCGGCGTGACGAGCTGCCCTTAGACGCTGCCTGCCCTGCCGGGGGGGATCCTGCGCTGGCAGAATGACGGCCGGAGCGCTCCATCGGGCTCTCCGGTGCTACTCCACCGTCACCGTCTTCGCCAGGTTGCGAGGCTGGTCGATATCGCAGCCGCGCAGGCGGGCGATGTGGTAGGCGAGGAACTGCATCGGCACGACCGTGACCAGAGGCCGGAGCAGGGCCGGCGCGTCCGGCACGCGGATGACGTACTGCGCCTTCTCCTCGATTTCGTGGTCGTCCGGGCTGGCGATGGCGATAACGATGCCGTTGCGGGCGCGCACCTCTGCCAGGTTGTTGAGCATCTTCGAGTAGTGCTCGTCGCGCACGGCCACGGCTACGACCGGCATGCGCTCGTCGATCAGCGAGATGGGGCCGTGCTTCATTTCGGCGGCGGCGTAGCCCTCAGCGTGGATGTAGCTGACCTCTTTGAGCTTGAGGGCGCCCTCCATCGCAACGGGAAACTCGAGGCCGCGTCCCAGGAAGAGGAAGTGCTCGACGTTGCAGAAGCGCTCGGCGATGGCTTCGGCCTCCGGCTCGCACTTCAGTGCCTCGCCAATCAGGTTGGGCATGGCGGCGAGGTCGGTGAGCGCCTGCGTCAGGTGCTCGGGGCCGAGGAAGCCTCTCCGGGTGCCGATCTCGGCGGCGAGCAAGTACAGCGCCACCATTGAGCCGACCAGCGTCTTGGTCGAAGCGACGGCAATCTCCGGGCCGCAGCGCATGAACACGGTGCCGTCGGCAACGCGCGTCGCCTGCGAGCCCGGCGTGTTGCACACCGTGACCAGCCTGGCGCCGCGCTGCCGCGCTTCGTGCATGGCCGCCAGCGTGTCGACGCTCTCGCCGGACTGGCCGACCGCGACGACCAGCGTGTGGCCGTCGATGATCGGCTCGCGGTAGCGGAACTCGGAAGCGTTATCGACCTCGGCGGTGATACCCGTGAGGCGCTCGATGTAGGTGCGGCCGATCATGGCCGCGTGGAGACTGGTGCCCATGCCGACCAGGACGACGCGTTCGATAGCAGCGATATCCTCGTCGCTGAGGTTGAGGTCCTTGAGGTGGATGGACGGCGGCTCCAGGTCCGCGGCCGTACGCAGGGTGTCGAGGACCGCCGCCGGCTGCTCCGCGATCTCCTTCGCAAGATAGTGCTCGTACAGGCCCTTGCCGATGTCGATGTCGTCGAGCGGGATGGGCTGCGGCTGCTTGTCCAGCGCCTCGCCCGTCGTGCGCGAGTAGCAGGCGCCCTGCGGCGTGATGCGCGCGACCTCGCCATCCTCGAGGAAGACGACGCCCGTCACGTGGCCCAGTAACGCGGGCAGGTCGCTGGCGACGTGCATGGCGCCATCGCCGTATCCGATGACGACGCCGCCCGCATTGGCGACGCGCGCCGCCACGAGCACGCCCGGCTCCTGGCGGCGCATGGCCAGGATCGCCGCGGCGCCCTTGATACGGCCCGCGGCCCGGCGGGTCGCTGCTTCGAGGTCGAGGCCATCGGCGACGCCGTCGGCGATCAGGTGAGCGATGACCTCGGTGTCGGTCTCGGAGCGGTACATATGGCCGCGCGCCACCAGTTCTGCCTTGAGCTCGCTGTAGTTCTCCACGATGCCGTTGTGGATGACGACTACGTCACCAGTCGTGTCCGTGTGAGGATGAGCGTTGAGGACGCTGACGCCACCGTGTGTAGCCCAGCGCGTGTGGCCGATGCCGGTGCTGCCGTCGGGGACGGCGCCTTCGAGCCGGGCACGCAGACCGGCCAGCTTGCCGATGTCCTTCGTGACCCGCATAGCGCCTTCACCATCGATGACGGCGATGCCGGCGCTGTCATAGCCGCGGTACTCGAGCCTCGCGAGGCCTTCGAGAATGATGGGGGCGGCCGCTTCGCCGCCTACGTAACCCACAATGCCGCACATACGATCCTCCAGATCGAACTCGCAGGCGATCGCCACGAGGCGCACACCTGCCCAACGGGCGGGGCAGTTCTTTCACAAAGCGCGGCTGTCTTGAGATTGGGGATTGCGACTGTGTTGCCGCTGTGCACATCAGGCTTGGCTTTGTTGGGAGCTTTCGCATCCCATTTTGTCCCGCCCGTAACGACCGTGCCGCCGAGAGGCCACCCGCCGAGTCTTTCGAAAAGCCTCTTCCTCGTCATCCTGATCACCGGCCGGCGATCAGGACCTGGCGCTTGCTACTGTGACAGCCTTGCTCGGAGTCTCCTGCCTCCTTTCACTAGGAACGAAACGTACCGCCCAACTATAACACCGCTGTAGAGAACGCAATGCTCCGAAACGGCGCACTCTGCTGCGCGTCGCTCTGCGAGCCGAGTGGTCGGCTGTCTTTGTCGGCCGTACTCCGCACGGGAAAATCGATCCTGAGGGGAGCCCCTTCAGACTCCCTCCGTATGGGCTGTGCCCCCACCACCGCTGGTACTGACGAGCCAAGTGGAATACGTGTTGCCGCTGGAGGAGAAGTTAGTTTGAGAGCTGATGCAGGCGCTCGACGACCTCATCGATGATGAAGTCGGGCGTGGACGCTCCGGCCGTGACGCCTACCGCGTCGTGGCCGTCGAGCCACTGTGCATCGATCTCGTCCGGCGTTTCGACGTGGTAGGTCTGCACGCCGCACTCGCGGGCAACGTCGGCGAGGTGACGGGTGTTGGCGCTCTCGCGGCCGCCGACGACGATCATGAGGGAGACCTGGGCGGCGAGCTGCATCGTCGCCGTCTGCTGCGACGTCGTCGCGTGACAGAGGGTGTTGAGGACCCGCAGTTCGGAAATGCGGTCCATGTTCATCTCGAAGACCTTCTTGACGAACGACGCGAAGTGCGCCTCCGTCTCGGTGGTCTGCGACAGGATGCCGACGCGGGAGGGGAAGTCCTCCGGCAGGCGTTCGACGTCGCTTTCGGAGCGCCAGTTCAGCACGCTGCCCTTCGCCCAGGCACGCACGCCGCGCATCTCCTTGTGATTGGGGTCGCCGAAGATGATGACGGCGAAGCCTTCCTCCGAGAGACGCATCGCCCACTGCTGCGAGCGGGTAACGATGGGGCAGGTCGTGTCGACGATTTCGGCGCCTTGGGCTTCGAGCGTAGCAATGACATCGGGACCTACGCCGTGCGCAGTGATCGCGACGCGGCGGCCGGCGGCATCGGACGGGGCGGCGATGACGTCGAGACCATCGCCGCGCAGCTTTTCGACGACCTGCGGGTTGTGCACGACGGAGCCCAGGCTGACCATAGGCCCGTCATCGTGCAGCGTTGCTTCCATCATCTCGACGGCACGCCGCACGCCGAAGCAGAAGCCCATCTCGCTAGCCCGGAGGATTCTCATCGTTCACCTGCGCCGGCGGCTCGACCTGGCCGGAGCCGCCGTCCTCTGTCCCTCCATAATAGCCCCGATACTGCTCCGGCAACAAAGCGGCGATGCGCTCCATGATCAGGCGGCTGCCTTCACGCGCGGCCTCGGCATCGATGCGCTCTGGACGCGGCAGTCGGAACGGCTCGCCGATAGTCAGCGTGACGTGGTAGCGGCGGAAGGGCCGCAGGAACATCTTTGGCACACCCATGTATTGGCTGCCCGCGATCGCGACCGGCACGACAGGTGCATCGGAGCGCAGTGCGAGGAGACCCGCCCCCGGCCAACCCTGCTTGAGCCGCGCCGAGGCGCCGGCGCGCGTACCCTCGGGGAAGATGCAGAGCGCCAGGCCCTGCTTCAGCGTCTCGTTGGCTCGGCGCAGGGCAGAGAGATCGGCTTCGTTGCGCCGCACCGGGAAAGCGCCGTAGGCGCGCAGGAATTGGCCCAGCACCGGCACGTGGAACAGCTCGACCTTCGTCATGAAGACGAGTTGCCGCGGCAGGCGCGTGCAGAGGATGCCCGGGTCGGCGTCGTTGAGATGGTTGGAAGCGATGATCAGCGGGCCGGTGCGGGGCAAGTTCTCGAGGCCGCGCACTTCGATGCGACAGTACGGCGGCAGCAGGACCAGCCGGGTGAACCAGTTGGCCGCGTGGTAGACGAAGAGGCTCATTTGACGGCGTCCGCGGCACGGCGGACGCGTTCGATGACCTGCTCCAGGGTGAGTTGGTCAGTCTCGATGATCAGGGCATCGTCCGCCGGCCGCAACGGCGAGACGTGACGGTTGGTGTCCATCTCGTCGCGTTGCACCAGCTCCTGCAGGATTTCCGCCTCCGGTCGCTCCACCCCGTTCTCGGCCAACTCTTTGTGGCGCCGGCGGGCGCGCTCTGCTGCCGAGGCACTGAGGTAGACCTTCACCGGCGCGTCGGGCAGGACCACGCTGCCGATGTCGCGGCCCAGCATGATGAGGCGGCCTTCGCGCGCCAGGGATCGCTGTCGCTCCACCATGGCGGCGCGCACGCCCGGTACGCGGGAGACGTAGGAGACGCTGCGGTCGACCTCGGGCAGGCGCAGCAGCGACGTGACGTCGTGGCTGTCGATGCTGATGCGCGTGATGCCGTTGTCGCCGGGCTGATCGAGGTGAATTTGCGAGGACTGAGCCAGCGCCGTGAGCGCCTCCTCGTCTTCGAGATCGACGTTGCGCTGCAGCGCCAGCCAGGTGACGGCGCGGTACATCATGCCGGTGTCGACGAGGCGATAACCGAGCTCGCGAGAAAGGGCGAGACCGACGGCGGATTTGCCGGACGCGACCGGACCATCAATGGCGATTACGGAAGCAGCGGATGAGCCTGCTGGGCGGGAGTTGGCGTTCGAGGATGAGTCTTGCGTCAAGCTGACGCGATTATAGGGGGCGCCCCGGACCCGAACAAGGCTTCTCAGACACCGCCATGCTGGGCGTACACATAGCCGGCGCCGATAGCCAGCAGCGCGGCAGGCACCGCGACGAGAGGCCACGGCGGTAGTGAGGGGTCGCCGCCGCCGGGCGGCTGATCGTGTGCTTCCATGACCGCCGTAGCGGTTCGTTCCACGCGGACGCCAGCCGCCTGCGCGATTGCGGATGCGGTCGGTGTGGCGCGGGCGTTGCTCTCGGTAGGAGCCTGTTTGGCGCTGGCCGCCGGGGCCGGCGACAGGCTGGTGTCGGGGCCGGCAAGCGCAGCCGTGGCGTCCGCTGCCGGGACAGTTGCCGTCGATGGCGGGGGAGTGGCCGTGGCCGACGGCGTTGGCGTTGGCGTTGGCGTTGGCGTGGACTCCGGAGTTGCGGTCGCAAAGGCGAAATTGTCGAGGAGGAGCGCCGCGCCTGCGCCGCTTGCCGGCGCCAGCATGACGCGCAGTCGGGCCGAGTGGGCGTTCTCCGGCGCCGGCTGCGGGCCCGTGGTCAGGTGCACGAAGCCGTCGCTGGCCCCATCGACCGCGTCCGGCGAGTCGGCGGTCGAAAGGGTGGAGCCGCTGCCGTCGCCGCTCTCGTACCAGGAGATGCGCAGGTAGGCGCTCTGCACGGCGCCGGACGTTGCGACGTCACCCTGGAACGCATACGTTTCTCCGGGCTCGATGGCGACTGTCTGAAAGGCCCACTTCGTCGATGCGGTAGCGCTGTCGAAACGGCCCGCGTTGCTGCCGTCTGCTCCAGCGCCCTGAGCGAGTTTGAGCTCGCCGCCGTACTTCTGCCAGCCGTACAGCCCGTCTTCGAAGTCGCCGTTGACGAAGGAGAGCCCCGGTTCCGCTGTCGGGGTTGGCGTCGTGGTGCCTTTCGCCGCTGTCGTGGCAGTTGCCGTGGCGCTGCCCGGCGACGGGGACGCGCTGGAGGTCGGCGTCGCAGTCTCGGTCGCGCTAGGAATTGCAGTGGGCGTTTCGGGCTGGGGCGGGTCACCGGTAAGCGACAGGTCGTCGAGGCAGATGGATGTCGTGGCCGTCGCCGTGAGATCGACCTCGACGCGGGCGAGAGCGGCGTTTGGCGGCGGCGTGGAGGAGACGCTGAAGACTGTGTACGAGTCGACAGGGGAAACGGGCCGGGTCTCGTTGCCGACGACGGTGCCGCTCGCGTCCAGCCACCAGAGCACGGCCCCGACGTCCTGCGGCGTACCGGAGACGAGGCGGACGTACCCTTGGAAGACATGCTCGCTGCTGCTGAACGGTCCGGCGAGCGTCTGCTTTGCCGCGACGGTTTCGGTCTGAGCGGACGGCGCCGTGAGCAGACCTCCGTTGCCGCTGCGGCCGGTGCAGGCGCCCACGCTGGTCCAGCCGCTTGCTCCCTGCTCGAAGTCGCCGTTGGTCAGCAACTCATCGGCCGTCGCGAGCGACAGGAATCGAGAGGAGAAAATCGAGGGCGAGGCGAAGAGCACCGCCAGCAACAGCGACGCCGCGAGCCATCGTGGGCGCAATCAGTCCTCCGTCGTTCGACTCTTGGGCGCTCCTTGCCTTCGAGTACCTAACGGCGGAGTTGGACTCTTCGCACGTAGACGAGCTCGTCTACCGAGGCGGCTTCGGGTTCCTCGTTGTGGGCGCGGTTACCGGGCCGGCGCTCCTGGCCGACGATGGCGCGTCCGGCCGCACCGGCTGCGTTCTTCGCCAGGCGGCGCGCGATCCACTCGACGCCGGTGCCAACCACGAGCAGAGCAACGCTGCCAACAACGGACGGAGGAATGACGGCGGGCTTCGCTGGAGGGGGCACTTCAGGTCGTACCGCCGGCAGCGTCACGGTCAGCTGATGACCGCAGTGACGGCAGTAGTTGTCTTCGGTGTCCCGGGGGGCCTGGCAGCGAGGGCAGCGCAGTGTTTCCACCGCGCGATTATAGCAGCCTCGTCAGTTCGTGCTGGCGCCGCTGCCGATCTCCTGGCGCACCTGGATGTAGCGGATCACGTCACCGCGATAGATCATGCCGACCAGCAGCCGGCCGTCGAGCATCGGCACCTGATTGATGTCGCCCGCCGCCATCTGCGTGAGGACGTCGGTCAGGTTATCTTTGGGACTAACGGTGCGCAACTTCGTGGCCGGCGTCATGGCGCGATACACGGTGGTCGTGGCCCACTGGTCGCGGGGGATGGCGCGCAAGTCGCTGATCGTGATCAGGCCCAGCAGCTCCTCGCCCGCCATGACAGGGTAGCAACGGCCGACGCCGGACAGCACGTGCTCCTCGACGAGCTGGCCCAGGGTCATGTCCGGCGGCACCTGCGCGTAGTCCTTGCGTACGACGGCGCTGGCGGGGATGCCCTTGAGCACACTATCGACGAAGAGCTGCTCGTAGCTCGACGCGGATGCGGTGCGCAGGAAGTTGCCGATGAGGAAGAGCCAGATGCCGGTGAGTACCGAGACAAAGATGAACGACGCGACACCGAGCGCCATGATCGAATAGGCGACGCCCTGGCCGACGTTCGAAGCGAGGCGCGTGGCGGTGAGCAGGTTGTGCTTGCGGGCCCAGAAGATGCTGCGCAGCACGCGCCCGCCGTCGAGCGGGAAGCCCGGAACGAGATTGAAGATGCCGATCGCCAGGTTGATCGCGGCCAGGTTGATCGAGACGCCGGCGGCGCCATCCTCGATGGGATGAAGGATGAGGTAGGCGATGCCGAACAGCGCAGCAAACACGAAGCTGGTCAGCGGCCCGACGATCGCGATCCAGAACTCCTGTCGCGCGTTCTCCGGCTCCTTGCTGAGGTTCGAGACACCGCCGAAGACGAACAGCGTGATCGTCGTCACCGGGATGCCGTAGCGTCGCGCTACGACGGAATGGGACATTTCGTGGAACAGGATTGAGAGGAAGAAGATGACCGAGATAGCGCCGCCCACGACCCAGCGGCGCGAGTCGGTCCAATCAGGATAGAAGTCCTTGAGCAGGCCGGTAGCGAACGTCCAGGTGATCAGGACGAAGATGAACAACCAGCTCCAATGGATGCTGATCTCGAAGCCAAAAAGCCGGCCGATGCGGAAGCTGCCGACCAATCCGTGCCCTCCCTCGATAGCCGGCTCTGACGACGAACTGAGCGTAGGGCCCCGGCAGAGGAGGCGTCAATCTAAAGACAAGAACGAAGGGCCTTGAAGGCCCTCCGTTCTTACGTCAAATGAAGAATGCGAGCCCTACTGGCAGCCGGCCTCGAGGAGCTCCCGTATCTCCGTAACCTCGGCCTGGCGCCAGCTGTCCCAGACCGGGCCGTGCTGGAAGGCCGTGTACTCCGCCATATAGGCGTCGCGCTGCTCCTGCGAGAGCTCGGGGTCGCGCATCTTGGCGGTGATCTCGCTGATCAGGTTCATCTCCTCACGCGCCTTCTTCGCCTTCTCAATCCAGTGGCCAATGTACTTGTGGTCGCGCGTGTAGAAGACAAATACGGGAATCGACTGGAACTCGCCCTTGTAGAGGAACTCGTTCATGATGTCGAGATTCTGATCGCGGAAGAAGATCTTGAGCTCCAGACCGGTTGCCTCGGCGAGGCGGGCCATGACCGGCATGCCGCGTACGACGTCGGTACACCAGGGCTCGCCGAGAACGAGGACCGTCGCCGGTCCGTTGGCCTTGGCCATGAGGGCTTTAATGGCGGCGACGTCGTCCGGGTTCAGGGTCGTCGCCTCGTAATTCTCAGTGAACTTGTCCTTGTTGCGCTCGATGGTCTCCATCCACTGTTCCCAGCTGATGCCCTGCTGCAGTCTCTCCGGGGTAACAACGCTCTCCTGGGTGGTCATCGGGGCGTCTCCTCTTCTTATTCAAGTTCAAGCGATGCTGTCGTTGACGGGGCACAGTATAACATCCAGTGCCTCGTCGGATGGGCCGTGGTTTGTGCTTCGGGAGGGGTACAACCGTCGCCCTCTCGTCATTGCGATCAGGAAAGCGACGAAGCAACCGCGGTCTACCCGAGGCGTGACGAACTGCCGGTGGACGCTGTTTTGTCCGCCGAGGAGATTCTTCGCTGCCGCTCAGAATGACAACGGCGCCTCGCCAATCGCTATCGTCTGATTCCTCCGGCTCGTTTTCCGCTGTCGCCAGAGCAGGTTGAAGAGCCATAATGGGCACCACGATTGCGCAGCAGCAAAGAGGGGTCTCCGACATGTTCGAACGCATCCTGGTTCCGCTGGACGGTTCGCAGCTCGCCGAGCAGGCGCTGCCCTACGCCCTCGAGCTCGCCTCGAAGCAGGGCGGCCAGCTGTTCCTGCTCATGGCCGTCACACCTTCCGGGCAGGCGCTGAGCGAGGTCGTGAGCGAAACTACCATCGCAGCGCCGGAGATCGTCGCCGATATTGCCCACCAGCGCTTTGAGGCAGAGTTGGAGTCGGCGCACACCTACATGAACCGCGTCAAGAGCCACATGATCTCCGCCGACCTGGACACGCGCACGCTGGTAGTGGAGGGCACGGCAGAGCACTCTATCCTGCACGAAGCGCAGGAGCACAACGTTTCGCTCATCGTCATGGCGACGCACGGCCGCGGTGGCCTCGGCCGTCTCGTCTACGGCAGTGTCGCCGACGCGGTGCTGCGCCAGTCGCAGATCCCGGTGCTCCTCATCAGGGCCCAGCCCGAAAAGAAGTAGAAACGGCGTGGCCCGCGGGATTCAGCCCGCAGGCTTCGTTCCTGCTAACCGCGCGGCTACGATACGCACTGCCTCGGGGTACGCCTCGCACTCGGCCGCGAAGACGCGGTCCGCCAGCGTGTCCGGCGTATCGTCCAGCAGCACGGGGACGCGCTTCTGCAAGACGATCGGCCCCGTGTCGTACTCGTGCCCCGCGATATGCACCGTACAACCCGACTCGCGCTCACCAGCGGCGATGACCGCCTCATGTACGTGATGGCCGTACATGCCCTTGCCGCCGTACTTCGGCAGCAGGCCGGGGTGGATGTTCAGCACACGCCCTTCGAAGCGCAGGGGGAAAACGTAGCGCTGCAGATAACCCGCCAACAGCACGAGGTCGATGTCATAGCGGTCGAGGACGGCCGTGATCGCCTCGCTGAAGGCCTCGTCCGAATCGAAGTCGCGGCGCCGCACGATCTCAACCGGCACGCCGGCGGCCCGCGCCTTCTCGACGCCGAGCACGTCGCGGCGGCTGCTGACGACGACCTGGACGCGCGCATCGAGCCGTCCGGCGGCGATCTCGTCGACGAAGTTCTGCAGCGTGCGGCCGCTGCCGGAGAGCAGCACCGCGAGGTTGATCGTCATCCCGGGCTCAGACGTGGTGCTCGAACGGGGGATAGGTGGGCCGCCGCCCCACGCGCCAGCGCACCTTGGCGAAGGTGCTGATCCAGTGCACCATCGGCAGCGAGCGGTGGCCGGCGATGTGGGCGCCCGGCAACGCCTGCAGGAACTCATCCGGTGTCTCGAAGTCATCCATCTCGAGACAGGCGCCGCCCAGCTCCCAGGTCGAGTGCGAGTCCGTGCCCAGCGTCATCGGCTTGCCCACGCTGCGCGCCAGCTCTACCGCTTCCTTATCGTGCTTGGCGAGGATGTTGCGGCAGTTGAATCCCTCGATGGCGTCTACGTCATGTTTGATACGCTCCAGCGCGTCCTTCTTGATTACGGAGCGGCGGAAGACGTCGAAGGGGTGCGGCACAACGGCAAGACCGCCCTGCTCGTGGATCGCCCGGATCGTGTCCTCGGGAGACATGTCGCGTGGCACGAACTCCTTGAGGAAGAGACCGATGATCTCGCCCTCGGACGTCTTCACCTCTTCGCCGATGATCACCTTGAACGGCGCCAGCTTCTGGATGACGAAGGCGCCCTCGATCTCGTTGTGATCCGTGACGGCCGCGCAGGTGATGCCCTTGCGCACGCACGCGTCGACGTAGGCCTGTGGCGAGATCACCGAGTCGCGCGAGTAGTGGCTGTGGCTGTGGAAGTCGGCTCTGATTCTGCCCATGTGCGAAGCTAGCCCTCGTCCTCCTCTACCTCGAGCTCGAAGCCGCCGTCCTGCTCCGCCGCGATCGTCTCACGCAGACGGGTGATGCGCAGCTCGGCTCCGTCGAGCAGTTTCTGGCAGCGCTGCGCCAGGGTCACGGCATCCTCGTAGGCGGTCAACGAGTCGTCCAGACTGAGACCGCCCTGCTCCAGCAGAGCGACCTTCTCTTCCAGCTGACGGTAGAGGTCTTCGAACGGCGGCTGCTTCGATTTGGACGAAGGCATAACACTGCCATCTTACCGTCTGCCGGCGGCAGCAGCCACGGCCGGCCGGCCTTGACTAAACGCAACCAGCCGCAAACGTAAGCAGTTGCAAGCAGGGGTTAGACTCATAGGAGCGAGAGGAGCTCAGCCATGACCAACGCAACCGTCCACGACCCCGTCTGCCACATGGACATCGACCCCGCAACGGCGGCCGGCACGTCCGAATACGAAGGCGTCACGTATTACTTCTGCGGCCGCGGCTGCAAGATGGACTTCGACGAGGACCCGGCAGGTATCCTGCAGCGCGAGGCGGAGTACGACCACAGCCAGGGCCACGGCATGATGGAGACGAGTGCGCCACCAGCCTCGCCGGTCGCAGCCGAGCCGAAGAAGCCCTGGTGGCGTTTCTGGTAGACGAACACCGGTATTCCGAGGCATGAATGCCTCGGCTCCGTGCGGTCCCTCCGAGTGTCATTCCGATCGCAGGGAGGAATCTGGCCCTGGCAGCCGAGGCCGCGCGATTCCCGCTCATCCTGGGCCGAAGGTCGGCCGGCCTGACGGCCCCCGAAGGATGAGCCCGCGGCCTGTCGCCTAGCTCCGGTGGCGTAGCTCCGCGTCAATCTGACGGTGGCTGTAGCTGGGTCGCGCCAGGTGCAGCGCCTCGTGGCGCACCGTCTCGGCGACGGCCGGCCAGTCGCGACCGCGCGTACGGATGTAGACGACGCCGGGGTGGTCGTGGCGCAAATGGCAGATCGTTGCCATACCCAGCTTGCCGCGCGTGCTGCGTCGCGTCGTCGGCGAGGCCAGGCGGGCGATATAGGCGGGGCACTTGAGCGACGCCATCGCCTCGCGCCACGAAGCGTCGCTGAAGCAGAGGACGCAGGGCAGGTCGCCGCGACCCAGCCGCTCCAGCTCCGAGGCCAGCAGCGACGCCGCCCACTGCCGTTTGTCCGCTTCGGTCGCCCCGGCCTGCATGCGCAGCTAGTATAGGTCAGAGCCTCGGCAACTCCGGGGCTGCCAGTGCAGCGAAGGACGCCACGTGTCCCTGATCACCAGTCGCGCCAACCCCCAGATCAAGGCGATCCGCGCCTTGCGCAACCGCCGCGACCGCGACGCCGGCCGCGTCTTCTTCGCCGAGGGCGCCCGCCTGTTGCAGGCAGCCCTCGACTACGGCGCCGAGGTCGAGCAGGTGCTCTTCTGCCCGGATCGCATCTCACCGGCCGAACAAGCGATTGCCGACGCGATGGCACAGCGTCAGGTGCCGGTCATCGACGTGTCGCCGGATGTCTTCGACTCCGTCTCCTTCCGCGAGGAAGGCCAGGCGATCGGCGCCGTCGTGCAGCAGCGATGGGAGACGCTGACCCCGCAGACCAGCGGCCGGCGCTGCTGGGTGGCGCTGCACGACATCCAGCATCCCGGCAACCTGGGCACGATCATTCGCTGCTGCGACGCCATCGGCGGCGACGGCGTCATCCTCTCCGGCCAGTCGACCGACCCGTACCACCCAGTCGCGGTGCGCGGCACCCTCGGCGCCATTTTCAGCCAGCGCATCGTGCAGACCAGGCAGGACGACTTCTTCGCCTGGGCGCGCCAATCGGGCTGCCTCATCGTCGGCACCTCGCCCGACGGCGACGTCGACTACCGCGAGCCCGATTACGCATCGCGGCCGGTGTTGCTACTGGGCGGCAACGAGCGCATCGGCATCTCGCCGGAGCAGATCGCCCTCTGCGACGCCCTCGTCCGCATACCGATGGCTGGTTATGTAGAGTCGCTGAACCTCTCGATCGCCACGGCTCTCGTCTTGTACGAGATCCAGCGGCAGCAGCAGAAATAATCCTTGCGCTGTGACCTAGACGCCACGTTGTCATTCCGACCAGCGGGAGGAATCTGGCCCCTGTACAAACATGCCCCGTATCTCATTGCGTGGCGCCTGCCGAGGGAGATTCTTCGCCAGTCAGCTCAGAATGACAGTGACCCTCGCTCATCCTGAGCGAGGGTCACGACGTGGTGCGTCAAAGCTGGGCTTTCAAGCCTCAGGGCCCCTTGCGCTACTCCAGGTCGTACTCGATGCCGATTTCGGCGCACATCTTCTTGATCCCCTCGACGACCGAGGGGTGGTAAGGCACGCCGTTGCGGCGGCAGTCCTCTTCCATCGCGGCCTCGGGCTCGCCGGGGAAAGTGAGCGGTCCCGCGCTTGGCAGGCGGTCGGCCTCACGCATCTTCGCCTTCATAGCGTCCATCTGGTCGTGAAACGCCTCGACGGACGTGAAGGCGTCGATGCGCATGGCGCCGAGGAAGTGGTTGGCGCCGCGCGGAGGCATGGTGGCGCTGGTCGTGCTGTCGCTCAGCATGCCCGTGAACATGTCCACCATGATCGAGAGACCGAAGCCCTTCCAGCCGCCGTGCAGCACGTCGCCGCCCAGGGGATGAATGACGCCGTTGGCCTCCCAGAGACGGTTCGCGTCGTGAATGGGCGTGCCGTCCGGCTCCATGCCCCAACCGTCTGGCACCATCTTGCCGCGACGCCGGGCGATCTCGAACTTGCCTGCAGCGACGACCGATGCCGCCATGTCGAGGCAGAACGGCGCCTCGGGCGGCCGGCTCGGCGCAGCGTAGGACAGCGCGTTGAGACCGTAGGTGCGCGATGCGCCACCGGGAGGCGCCACGTAGCGCCCCCCGGTGGTCATCGAGATGCCGATCATGTCGTGCTCCAGCGCCATCAGCGCGTAAGGCGATGCGGCGCCGTAGTGGGTGCTGTTGCGCACCGACACCATGCCGATGCCGGTGTTACGCGCCTTCTCGATCGCCATGCGCATGGCGATCGTGCCCGGCACGAAGCCCAGGGCGTGGTCGCCATCCAGCGAGGCGGCCGAAGGAGCCTCGTGCAGCACCTTGATCTGCGGGTTCAGGTTGTTCTCGCCGTCGCGAGAACGCATGACGTAGTAGTCGACGAAGCGGGCGAAACCGTGCGACTCGATGCCGCGCTGGTCGGCGCGCAGCAGGATTTCGACCGCCATCTCGGCGTGCTCCTCCTGCACGCCCACCTTCGTCAGAGCGCGGATACCAAGGCGCCGCAGCTTCTCGGCGTCAACCCGGATGTCGACTTCCTGCATCATGGCTAGCCGTTGACCTCCTTCAGCGTGTCGGCGATAGCGCCGAGCTCGGCGCGGGCGTTGGCGCCAATGCCGACACCGTCCGAGGTCAGCATGACCATCTTGAAACCTTCCTTGAGGTAACGGTTGGTCAGCACATTGCCGGAGGTGAAGACGCCGGGGACCTTGCCGTGCTTCACGGCCGTCTCGCGCACGCGGGTCACCGCCGCGGCGTGCTTTGGGTTGTCGGCGTCGTAGCGCGGGCCGAGGCCGAGGGCCTGGCTCAGGTCGGACGGGCCGATGAAGAGAGCGTCGATACCCTCCACGCTGGCGATCGCATCGAGATTCTCCAGCGCCTTCGGTGTCTCGATCATCACTATCATCGCGATCTCTTCATTCGAGTGTTGCATGTAGTCGGCGCCGGCGTAGACCACGGCGCGAGCCGGACCGGCGCTGCGCATGCCCTTGGGCGGGTAGCGGGAGGCCCAGACCACGCGCTCGGCGTCTTCCTTGGTCTCGATCATGGGGACGATAATGCCGTAGGCGCCCGCGTCGAGGTACTTCATGATGATCGAGGGCTCGTTCCAGGGCACGCGGACGAAGGGCATCGTGTCCGTTGTCGAGATCGCCTGCAGCATCGGTAGCGCGGTCGTGTAGTCGATGAGGCCGTGCTGCGTGTCGACGCAGAGCCAGTCGAAACCCTGGTGCGCCATCGTCTCTGCCGTCGTGCTGGCCGGGATGCCCAGCCAGCCGCCGATTGTGGCCTTGCCCTCCCGCCACTTCTGCATCACCGTGTTAGGTCGCATAGTCGTGTTGCCTTTCTACTGCTGTGCGCGGCCGCTCGATGGCTGCCCGCCGCGCGGCCTGATCGAATCCACGATCAGGGCCTCTCTGCCGATGGCCATAGCGTAGACCGGCCGCGCGTCTTCGGCTAGGCCATAAGCGCGGCGGCGACCGCAATAACGAGTCCCCTGAGACGCCGCGCCGTCCGCCGGGGGAGATTCTTCGCTCCGCTCAGAATGACAGGCGCGGCGAGGGTGCTTCCTCCCACTGTCATCCTGAGCCACCAGGCGAAGGATCTCCTCCGGCACACAGTCCGTCTGCGATAAGCCGGACCGTCTGCCATCCGACAACCTCCGTCGAGACCGGCGAACTCCCGGACCGTTTGATGCAACAGGTATCATGGCCCGCAGGGGCGATACCCGGCACCACACCTCGGAGGCTACCTCGTGCAACCCGACCGGCCGGTCGACGCCAACCCGCCCGATCAGCCCCTGGAGCGCCTGCTCGCCGACCGGCGCTTCGTACGCTTCGCGACGGCGAAGTTCCTGCAGCTCGTGGCGCAGAACGCGCTAATCTACGGCCTCTTCATCACCGTCATCGCCGACCAGAAGTCGTACCTGGCAACGAGCGCCTTCGTCCTCGCCTCCGTGCTGCCGTCCGTGCTGCTCAGCCTGCCGGGCGGCCTCGTCGCCGACGCACTGCCCAAGAAGACGGTGCTGCTGGCGACGATGGTCTGGCGTATCGCCATCGTCTGGCTGTTCATCGACTTCAGCCTGGGTGTCGGCGCGGTGTTGATCCTGACCTTCGTGGCCTGGACCGCCTACCAGTTCTTCACGCCGGCGGAGAACGCCGCCCTGCCCGCCGTCGCGCCGCCGCACCAGATCGCCTCCGCGACCTCGATGCTGCAGGCGCTGTCGTTGGCCGCACAGCTCCTGGGCGCCGGGGCCGTGGCGCCGATCGCCGTGAAGTTCCTGGGCCGCGACGGCCTCTTCTACCTGGTCGGCGGGTTGCTGGTGACGAGCACCGTCTTCTACGCCATCATCCCGCGCCTCAGTCCGGCCGGCCGTCCCCAGCGGCGGCAGACCGGCTGGTGGAGCTCCCTGCCGCAAGGTTATCGCGCCATCCGCGGCGACGACGACCTGGTCCGCATCACAATCCTGCGCATCCTGCTCGACACCGGCACGATGATGGTGGTGGTCGCAGCGCCCAAGTTCATCGAGGACTCGCTCAACGCCGGCTCCGAGTACGCCGTCTACATCGCGTCGCCCGCAGCGCTGGGCATCGGCATCGGGCTGCTGCTGGCGCCGCCGCTGCTCGCCTTCATCAGCGGACGCACCCTGGCGGTGGTCGGCTACTGCATGTTCACGCTGGTGCTGATCGCGCTGCCCTTCATCGACCCGATCTCTCTCTTCGTTACGAACCACGTCGGCTTTCTCGATTCCTTGCGTAGCTTCACCGGCCTCTCGCGCCAGGTGATCATGACGGTCGTCATCCTGCCGTGGGCCGGCCTCGGCATAAGCCTGGTGCAGGTCTCGGCGCGCGCCGAGGTCTACAAACGCGTGCGGCCCGCCCTCATCGCCCAGGTCTTCGCCACGCAGTCGGCGCTGGGCAGCATCGCCGCCCTGCTGCCGACCTTTCTCGCCGGCGCCATCCTCGACGTCCTGCCCGTCGAGGCCTTCCTCGGGGCCGTCGCCGCCGCGCTCGTGGCGCTGGCCATCGCCGGGTCCATCAGCGCCCCCGAGCTCGCCGTTCATTCGGACACGGCCCCGCTGCCGTAGCGCACCCGGGACGCGCCGCGTCAAGCCAGACGATCCGCTGGCTCGTCCTTCGAGCGCCTCTCCGCAGCAGTCCGGAGTCCTTCGGACAGGACGAGCGAGAGCCCTGGCGCTCATGGTGAGGCTCTCGAACCAGGAGCTAGCCTGCCAACGGAGAACACACTGCATCGTCGGCAACGAGCCCTCGACCAGCGACAGCGCGACGCGAATACGGCAGAATACGTGCGGCAAGCACCTGAAGCCGGCTGGAGACGCATATGTCCGTATCCGTGGTCACGCTTGCAGTGCAGGAAGGTTCCGGCGGGCTCGCAATCGCCCGTATCGTGGCCGACCGCCTGGGGTTCAACTACCTGGACCGCGAGATCATCCTCGAAGCCGCGGCATTGGCCGGCGTCTCACCCGACACGGTGGCCAGCGCCGAACGCTGGCCCACCTTCGTCGAACGCATGCTGGAGCGCCTCGCCAAGGCCAGCTCTCTCTCCGAGACGGTGGTGCCGGGCAGCTCGGTGCCCAGCACGGCGGTGCTGACGATGACCTCCTCCGACTATCGCCAGATCATCGAGCGCGTCGTGATGGAGCTGGCCAACCGCGGCCGCTGCGTCATCGTGGGACACGCGGGACAGGTCATCCTGCGCCACAAGGCGGAAGGCGTCTTCAAGGTGCTGGTGCACGGCTCCGAAGAGGCGCGCGCCAGGCGCCTCGCCGTCGAGCTCGAAATCCCGCCCGCCGAGGCCGCCAAGCGGATCAAGGACTTCGACCGCGGCCGGCATGAGTTCTTCCGGCACATCTACAGCGTCGACTGGCAGGAGTCGTCGCTCTACAACCTGACGCTGAACACGGACGACATGAGCGCAGAAGACGCCGCCGAACTCGTCCTCAGCGGCATCGAGGCGGTGGAGTAGCACGGGCGCGCCTGCCGTCGCCGACTCGATCGGGTCGAGCACCGGCCCGAGAACGTCCGGCTCGCTTCACATGCTAGGACTATCGACGGTGATGTCTTGACCTCAGCTCGGGCTTCCACTAGGCAGAAGCAGTGACCTATTCGCGTGCACCAGGCAGACTTGGCGAGAATTAGAGAAGTGTCGCTCACAGGTTCCGAAATCATCGCCACGTCGCCTTGATTGTGGCAGGGGCTTCCCGTAAAGCTGGTGCAAGGCCGCCGTTCAAATACATCGAAGGCCTATTCGAGCTCGAGACTGCTGACGAGCGCTGCTGAGACCTGCGCAACCATAGATGGACTCGAGCAATGAGCGAGGACGGCTAACTGCTGAAACGAGTAGTGCATCTGCGCGAAACCCGAGCTGATGCGGCCAGAGAATCGGATGATCACCAATCAATGAGAGGCAGCCTGAGCTCCGGACCCGGGGAACGCAGAACTCGCGCTGGCGGCGAGACCCGCCAAATTGGCATCCCTGGCCCAGAAGATTGTCAAGACAGGGACTAGCTAAGCCGCCAACTATGAGCATCGACTGTGGGTAATGATGCAACCTACGATCAGCACGATAACAACCCCAATCGTACACCCAGCGCAATCACCGCGAGCACGGTGAGCAGTACGCGGCCGTAGGCGGCCCAGTCGCCGGCTGCGACCGCCGATTCGTCGCGGGCCTGCGGACCGAAGTGGCCCAGGCGCGCCAGGAACAGCAGCGGCAGGCTGAGCATCGAGAGGACGTACCACACGCCGCGCCGGTTGTTCATGTCTTGCTCCTCCTCTCATGTTACGGCAACGGCACACCAGAGTAGCGGCGGCGTATGCGCACGCGGCGCCTCGCTTGCGGTACATTGAGCGCATGACGCATGTTCACCCCAATCTGGACGTTTCCCAGGCTGAGCTCAAAGCCTTTTGCGAACGCTGGCGTGTCAGGGAACTATCGCTCTTTGGTTCCGCCGCCCGCGGTGATTTTCGTCCAGACTCAGATGTAGACCTGTTGGTTGAGTTCCAGGACGAGGCGTCACTTGGTCTGTGGGACCTGGTACACATGCAGCGGGAGCTGGCAGAGCTACTTGGGCGGCCCGTCGATCTCATCGAGAAGGGCACTGTCCGCAACCCCTATCGGCGCGCATCGATAGAGCGGGACATGGCAGTTGTCTACGCCGCCTGACGAAAGGGACCTCTCCTATCTCTGGGATATGAGAGCCAGCGCCATTCGTGCCGCTGCCATCGTCGAGTCTGCATCATTTGAGGATTTCGGCCCCGACTCAGTCATCCGTCTTGCCGTCGAGCGCGCCATTGAGCTGATCGGCGAAGCTGCCCGGCGGGTTTCGTCCGGCTTCCAGGCAGCGCATCCGGCAATTCCCTGGCGCGACATCATCGGCCAGCGCAACGTGTTGGCGCATGAGTATGGCGAGATCGATGCCAGGCGGCTCTGGCAAACCGCCACCCGCGACGTACAACAGCTGATCGCCGCCATCGACGAAATCATCCCTCAGGCGGGGGACAGCAAGTAACTCTTTAGAGCCGTAGGCAGGACAGCCTACTCGGCCTTGCGGCCCTCGTCGGCGCGCTCGCGCAGGACGGCCTGCGCCGCCGCGACGCGCGCGATCGGCACGCGGTACGGGGAGCAGCTGACGTAGTCGAGGCCGATGCTGTGGCAGAACTCGACGGAGCTCGGCTCGCCGCCGTGCTCGCCGCAGATGCCCATCTTGAGCTTCGAGTGAACGCTGCGCCCCTTCTCGGCGGCGATGCGCATCAGGCCGCCGACACCCACCTGGTCCAGCCGCACGAACGGATCGACTTCCAACACGCCCTTGTCGATGTAGTCCGGCAGGAAGTGCGCCGAGTCGTCGCGGGAGATGCCGAAGGTGGTCTGCGTCAGGTCGTTGGTGCCGAAGGAGAAGAAGTCGGCGTGCGCCGCGATCTCGTCCGCGATCATGCAGGCGCGCGGCAGCTCGATCATGGTGCCGACGGTGTACTCGACGTTGGTGCCGGTCTCGCGGATCACCTGCTCGGCGGTGTTCACCGTGAGATTGCGCATGCGCTCCAGCTCTTCCTCGATGCCGACCAGCGGGATCATGATCTCGGGGTAAACCTTGGCGCCCTCGCGCGTGAGGAGGCAGGCCGCTTCCATGATGGCGCGCACCTGCGTTTCGTAGATCTCTGGGTACGTCACGCCGAGACGGCAGCCGCGATGACCCAGCATCGGGTTGAATTCGGCCAACGAGTCGTTGTGGGAGTGCACCGTCGCCGGGTCGAGGCCCAGCGCCTGCGCAACCTCGTCGATTTCGGCGTCGGTATGCGGCAGGAACTCGTGCAGCGGCGGGTCCAGGAGGCGGATGGTGACCGGCAGGTCGTGCATCGCCCGGAAGATGCCCTCGAAGTCCTCGCGCTGCATCGGCAGGATCTTGTTGAGGGCGCGCCGGCGGCCCTCCTCGTCCTCGGCCAGGATCATCTCGCGCACCGCCAGGATGCGGTCCGGCTCGAAGAACATGTGCTCAGTGCGGCAGAGGCCTATGCCCTCGGCGCCGAAGTTGCGCGCGTTGGCGGAGTCGGACGGCGTATCGGCGTTGGTGCGCACCTTGAGCTTACGGATCGAGTCCACCCAGCCCATCAGCGTGTTGAAGTCCTCGTCCATACGGCCGGCCGCGACCGGCACTTCGCCGAGCATGACCTCGCCGGTCGAACCATCGATGCTGATGAGGTCGCCCTCGCTGACGACGACCTCGCGGCCATCGAGGTGGACGACGAACTGGCGCGCCGCGTAGTCGACGTGCATGGCGCCACAGCCGGCGACGCAGCAGCGGCCCATGCCGCGCGCGACGACAGCAGCATGCGATGTCATGCCGCCGCGAGCTGTCAGGATACCGGCCGCAGCCTTCATGCCGTGGATGTCCTCCGGTGACGTCTCCAGCCGCACGAGGATGACGCGCTCGCCGGCGTCGGCCTGGCGTACGGCGTCGTCCGCGTTGAAGACGACCTTGCCGACGGCGGCGCCGGGCGAGGCCGGCAGGCCGGTGGCGATGACGTCGCGGATCACCGACGGGTCGAAGCTGGGATGCAGCAGCTCGTCGAGCTTGTCCGGCTCGACGCGCATGATCGCCTCTTCACGGCTCAGCACGCCCTCGTTCACGAGGTCGACGGCGATCTTCACCATCGCACGGGCCGTGCGCTTGCCGGAGCGTGTCTGCAGCAGCCAGAGGCGCTGGTTCTGGATCGTAAACTCGATGTCCTGCATGTCGCGGTAATGCTGCTCGAGCGTCTGATAGACGCGAGTCAACTCCGCATAGGCGTCCGGCATCGCCTCTTCCAGCGACACCTGGCCATCCGTCTTGTCGGCGGCCGCGACAGGCTGCGGTGTGCGAATGCCGGCGACGACGTCTTCGCCCTGGGCGTTGACCAGGAACTCGCCGTAGAAGTGCTTGGTGCCGGTCGATGGGTCGCGCGTGAAGCCGACGCCGGTGGCGCAGTCGTCACCCAGGTTGCCGAAGACCATCGCCTGCACGTTAACGGCAGTGCCCCAGTTGCCGGGGATGTTGTACATGCGACGGTAGGTGACAGCGCGCGGGTTCTCCCAGGAGCCAAAGACCGCGCCGATCGCGCCCCACAGCTGGTCCCATGGGTTCTCGGGAAAGACGATGCCCTTCCGGTCGAGAATCGCCTGCTTGAACTCGGCGACGAGTTCCTTCAGCGCCGAGGCGGGAAGCTCAGTGTCGAGCTCGACGCCGAGCTTCTGCTTCTTCGCTTCGATGAGCGCCTCGAAGGGGTCGACCTCGTAGCCTTCGCCCTTGAGGCCGAGCACAACATCGCCGTACATCGAGACGAAGCGGCGGTAGGAGTCGTAGGCGAAGCGCTCGTTGTTCGTCTCCCGGGCCAGCGCCGCCGCGACCTCGTCGTTCATACCAAGGTTGAGGACGGTGTCCATCATGCCGGGCATCGAAACGCGGGCGCCTGATCGCACGGAGACGAGCAGCGGCTTGTCGGCGTTGCCGAACTGACGGCCCAGCAGCCCTTCGATGAAGCGCACGCCCGCCGTAACGTCAGCCTCGAGAGAGGCGGGGTACTGACGCCCGTTGTCGTAGAAGACGGTGCAGACTTCGGTGGTGATGGTGAAGCCGGGCGGTACAGGGATGCCGAGGTTGGTCATCTCAGCCAGGCCGGCGCCTTTGCCACCCAGCAGGTTGCGCATGTCGGCGGATCCGTCCGCATGTCCACCGCCGAATCGGTACACGTACTTTGCCGTTGCCGTCTGAGTCGCGGTGGGTGTTTCGGGTATCGACGCCATGATGTTTGCCTCGTCTGAGAAGATCTATGAAGGGATCGATGATCCGACCGGCGTTTATTCGACCAGTCCGAAAATTATAGCAACGCCCCAATGGGGGGTCGATTTCCAAACGGCCTGTTTGAATGACAAAAGCATGCCCTCCCGATATGTATATTCGGCCCAAGATCTGGCCACAGGACGGGTGGGTTCGCTATACTTCGAGGACGCGAGCGCGGGAGTAGCTCAGCGGTAGAGCACCTCCTTGCCAAGGAGGGGGTCGCGAGTTCGAACCTCGTCTCCCGCTCCATCGAACCATCAGGGGCGCACGATCGATGATTGTGCGCCCCTTTTTAGCAGCCTGCA
>CAVQCN010000002.1:0-360847 GCA_963711035.1 uncultured Chloroflexia bacterium | reverse complement strand
GCGCGCTCGGAGGGATTCGAACCCCCGACACCTGGTTCCGAAGACCAGTGCTCTATCCGCTGAGCTACGAGCGCATGCACTCAGAGTCTAGCATGGGGCTCCGCGCCGGAGGCCCATGGCAGCGCCACCCAACGGCAGCTCGACGGGCGCTTCAGAACGAGGTTTGCGGTGGTGTATCGAGGGCTTCCGCGCGGCTACGCCGGACGCAGTCCTAGTTGCCTCGGCCGCGCGTGGCGCTGACCTGTAGGAAGAGGGTCACTTCCGTGTAGCTGGGGTCGTCCGCAAGGGCGTCGGCGCGAATCGTGCCCTGCAGGTCCTGCGTGTTCCCGTCGTCGAACTGGATCGTCAGGGAGAAGTCGCCGGCCGTCGGAGGCGCGTCGGAGACGTTCCAGCCGCGGTCGGAGAACTCCTTCTTGTAGTAATCGACGATGTCCTGGTCGGCGTCCTTCGTGACGAAGGTGACGAGGAAGCTGTTCGTACCCGGATCGCGTTGGAAGTAGGTGTCCGTGACGACCGACTGGTCATTGCCCTGGTAGACCGGGATGTCGGTCGGGAAGTCGGGCGGCAAGGCGCGCGAGGACGGCGGCGTATAGTCGCCTGACGGCGAGGCGATCGCCCCCTGCGACGTGTCGGCGACGATGACGAAGATCGAGGTGCTATTGTCCAGATCGGAGTGATTGATCGTGACGCTGCCCTGGATGTCGGCATTGTCCGGCCGGCTGAACTGGATGCCGGTGAAGTCCTCCGAGTTCCGGGAAACGTCCACCTGCCACGGATCCTTGTCCAGCGCGTCCAGATAGTAGTTGTAGACATCGATTACCGGAGCGCTGACGTTGTAGGCCACGACGTAGCTGGCCTGATCCGAGCCATCGATCTCGAACGACGCTGCGATGGGTGCGTTGTTGAAGACGGGGAAGTCGCCGGGGAACTTCGACGGCGCCTTGTCACCGAACGGCGTGAGCTTCTGGTCCGAGCCCAGCTCCAGCCGCAGGAAGCCCTCGACGAGGCCGGCACCACCGCCGCCACCGTTGTTGCTGCTGTTGCCACGCAGCACGAAGACGATGGCCCCGACGATCACGGCCGGCACGACGACGAGCAGGACAAGCAGCGGCCAGCGCATCCCGGGTGTGCCCGAGGTTGTCGGTGGTGGCGGAGACGGCGGCTCTGGAGGCTCGGCGGTCATGACGCTCGCATCGGAGGGAGTAGCTTCGCTCTCGGCGGGCGGCGCCGTCTCTTCCTGGTTCTGGGGAGACTGGGAAGCTGCTTCCGGAGCCTCGGCGCTGGCGGGCGGGTTCGGTTCGTTCATTGCGCCTCTCCGAGGACCCGAGTCCTGCAGGGATTTAATGGGGTGGACGGAGGGATTTGAACCCTCGATCTCCAGGGCCACAACCTGGCGCCTTAACCACTAGGCCACGCCCACCACGAAGGTTGCCTGTTCGAAGAAAACTCCCGCGCTGAGGCGGGAGCTCTCGAAGGCCTTTCAACTCTAGCATGCAGAGTTAAAAGCGGTAAAGAAAACGCCTACTCCCCCATCGGCGCCAGGGCGCGATAGGCGCCACGCCAGTAGAGCAGCGGCTCGCCCAGATCCACCGTGTCGGCCTCTGCCACTTCGCCGACGAAGATGTAATGGTCGCCGCCCTCGATCGACTCCACGACGCGGCACTCGAGGTGGCCCAGGACGCCGTCGAGGACCGGCACGCCGAGCTTGCCGAGGTGATAGTCGACGCCGGTGAGGCCGTGAGCCTGTGGCGACGACTTGGACGCGAACGAGTTCGAGAGGCCGATCTGTCCGTCGGCCAGGACGTTGACCACGAAGCTCCCGGTCTCACGCAGGTAGGGCAGCGTCTCGGCCGATTTGTCCACGCAGATGAGCAGTAGCGTTGGATCCAGCGACAGGGAGCAGACGGCGCTGGCGGTCATGCCGTGGTAGTTCCCGTTCGAGCCGGTGGTGATGACGGTCACGCCAGTGGCGAAGGAGCCGATCACCCTTCGAAACACCATCTTGTCTACGGTCACAGTGTTCTCCTCTTTCGCCTGCTGGTTGCGGCGCGCCCCGCGACATTACAACTGTTATCGCATGCCCCACTGATAAAAGTAAAGGCCGATCCGCAAAGAATGGGTAGGGTAATTCCCGTCGCCCGATTCTAGACTAAAGCCGCACCATGAGACGCGGCCGCCCCAAGCATAGCGACATTCTCACCCCGCGCGAATGGCAGGTGCTGGAGTTACTGCGACAGGGCCTGACCAACGAGGAGATCGCCGATCGCCTCTCGATCTCGGTCAACGGCGCCAAGTACCACGTCTCGGAAATCCTCACCAAGCTCGGCCTCAGCAGCCGGCGCGAGGCGGCAGCCTGGCAGCCCGACAACGACACCGAGGCGAGGCTTCGACCTGGGCGGCATCTTCCCTTTACGCGGCCGTCTCACGTGGACGGCAGCAGGAAAGCTCGCGGCCGGGGCCGTCATCGTCGCAGCCGCGGCCGGCCTGGCACTGCTGGCCCTCGGCGTCTTCGCCGCGAAAAAGCACGCACCGCTGGCTACAGGATCGCTGGGCAAGCTCGCCTATATCGACAACGGCGACCTCTGGGTGATGAGCCTGCCGGACGGCAAGCCGCGGCGTTTGACGACGGACGCGAACCTGCCGGACGGCAGCGGCCAGCCGCCCCAGTGGTCTCCCTCCGGCGACTGGCTGCTCCTGAACGAGACCGTCTATTACGTCGACGACGGTAAACAACGCGATGCGAAAGGCTGCGCTGCATGGTCCCCGGTCACGGACGAACTGGTCTGCAACGACAACGACGACATCGTGGTCGAGTCGGCGGACGGGTCGCAGTTGCAGCCCCTCGGACTGAACCGGGGCGGCGACGACCTGACCTGGAGCCCGGACGGCGGGCGCCTCGCCTACGTGGTCAACGGGCCGGCCGAGTTCGGTCACTACGACGACGGGTCCGTCTATCGCACGTCGAGCCTCTGGGTGGTGAACCGCGACGGCAGCGACAATCATGCGCTGGTGCAGACGCCGGGCACCGACCTCGACGGCGCGCAGATCATGATCGACGGCTGGTCAGAGGACGGCAGCGAACTGCACTTCTTCGCCGACCCGTTCTTCTCCGCTTCGGCGATCAGCGACGGCCTGCCGTACTACGAGATTTCGTCGGACGGCAGCGCTTTGCCTCGCTTGCTGGTCGATTGGGGTCACACGGGTTTGCTAACACAAGACGACTTCCGCGGCGGCGAAACGGCCGACGATCGCTTACTCCTGACCTCGGGCGGCTACCGCACGACCTGGTCAAACAAACGGATCGCCCTGCTCGACGGAGGAGACGGCAGCCTGACATACCTCACGCCACCAGACGAGGCCGCGTTTTCGCCCTCGCTTTCGCCGGACGGCAGGATGATCGCGTACGTAAGTGCGCCCGACATCGGCGACGTTCCCGGCGGAAACGCAGCCCGCGACGGCATGAACCAGCGGCACATCTGGATCATGGACGCGGACGGCAGCAACATGCGCCGACTGACGCATGATGAGGGCTATCGCGAGGAGCGCCCCATCTGGTCGTCGGACGGCACGCAGGTCCTGTTCACGCGCATGGACGGCGAAGACGACACCTCGGTCTGGCTCGCGGACGTAGCAACCGGAGACGCAACGAAGCTGGCCGACATCTCCTTCCTGGCGCCTGGTGACGCGGCTCCCAACCTTTTGATCTGGTTCGGCTACTTCGGTTACGTCAACTGGGACCAGATCGTAGCCTGGTGGCAGCCGTTGCGGTAACCTCGCAACGAGGTGCTCGAAGATGTGGCGGAAGCATACGTGTCTCCCCGTATAATCCGAGTATCAGCGCATATGCCATCGGCGTAGGTGCATACCCGTATCGTGCTGCCCCGCGGCGCCGACAATCACATAGCGACTACTCAGGACGGAGCCTGCTCATGACCCTGCAGGCTCCGAGACCGGCACAGCAGACGCGGAGGTAGCATGGGTTACGAAGACCTGGACGCGCAGCTCGGCTGTCGCGACCACGACATGAGCGAAGCCCTCGCCAAAGGCGGCAACTTCCCGCTGCCGGGCGACAAGCCTCGCTATCCCCGCGACCGCGTCGTCGACGTCAAGCACATCCGCCTCGACATCACGCTGGACCTGGACGAGAAGCGGATCAGCGGCAGCGTCGCCCACACCTTCAGCCCGATCAACGACGGCGTCAGCAGCTTCGAGCTGGACGCGGTCGAACTCGACGTCAGTGCCGTGCGGCTGGCATCGGGGGAGCCGCTGACCTACTCGGTCTCCGGCAACAAGCTGCACGTCGACCTCGGCGGTGACCATCACGCCGGCGAGGACGTCACCGTCGTCGTCGACTACTCGGGCAGCCCGCGCCGCGGCCTCTACTTCATCGCCCCCGAAGAGGCCTATCCCGAAAAGCGCCTGGAGGCATGGACGCAGGGCCAGGACGAGGACTCGCGCCACTGGTACCCCTGCTACGACTACCCGAACGAGATGGCGACCAGCGAGACGCACGTTACCGTGCGCAACCCGTTCATCGCCATCTCCAACGGCGAGCTGCGCGGCATCGACCCCGGCCCGACGCCGGACACGCGCACCTTCCACTGGCACCAGAATCTGCCGCACGTCACCTACCTGCTCAGCGTTGTCGCCGGCGAGTACGCGGAGGTGCGCGACGAGTGGGATGGCATCCCGATCCTCTACTACGTGGCGCCCGGCCGTGAGGCGGACGCGCGCGCCATCTTCGAGAACACGCCGGACGTGCTGCGTTTCTTCTCGGAGCGGACCGGCGTGCGCTATCCGTACGCCAAGTACTCGCAGGTCGTCGTGCAGGACTTCATCTTCGGGGGCATGGAGAACGTCAGCGCCACCACGCTGACCGAAAACGCGCTCTACGACGAGCGCGCCCGTCTCGACGCCGACGCCGACGCGCTGATCGCGCACGAGGCAGCCCACCAGTGGTTCGGCGACCTGCTCACCTGCCGAGACTGGTCGCACGGCTGGCTCAACGAGGGCTTTGCGACGTTCATGGAGCTGGCCTACTGCGAGCACAACAAGGGCCGCGACGAGTTCCTCTACGCCCTGCGCACCGAAATGGACAACTACCTGGCGGAATCGGGCCGCTACAAGCGCCCCATCGTCACAAACGTCTACCACGAGCCCATCGACCTCTTCGACCGGCACCTGTACGAGAAGGGCGGCATCGTCCTCAATATGCTGCGTTGCCTTCTAGGCGAGGCGCTGTTCTGGAAGGCGATCCGCCGCTACGCGATCAGCCGTCGCAGCCAGAACGTGGTGACGTCCGACCTGCAGCGCGCCATCGAAGACGCCACGGGGCGCAACCTCGACTGGTTCTTCGACCAGTGGGTCTACGGGGCAGGCCACCCGGAGATCAAGGGCGACTTCGCCTGGGACGAGGAGCACAAGACGGCCAAGATCAGCCTGCGCCAGGGCCAGTCCGGCGACGAGGTCGAAGAGACCTTCCGGCTGCCCCTGCGTCTCGACTTTGCACTGGAAAACGGCGACCCGGTCTCGACTCGAATCGAGGTCACGGAGCGCGAGCAGACCTTCTACGTCCCCCTCGCGTCCAGGCCTCGGTTTGTCCGGGTCGACGTTGAAGTGCTCAAGACGCTGGAGCTGGAGCAGCCCGGCGAGATGCTGCGCAACCAGCTCACGTCGGATGACAACGCCCTCGGCCGCATCGAAGCGTGCCGCGCGCTGGGCAAGAAATCGGACAAGGACGCGATCGCGGCGCTCGGCACGGCCGCCCGCGAGGACGCCTTCTGGGGCGTGCAGGCGGAGGCAGCGAAGGCGCTGGGCTCGATCCGCTCCGACGCGGCCATGGAGGAGCTCATCGCCTCCACAGGCGTCAGCCACCCCAAGGCCCGCCGCGCCATCGTCCGCGCCCTGGGTGAGTTCCGCGACGAGCGCGCCGCCCAAGCGCTGGAGCGCATCATCGACGCCGGTGACACCAGCTACTACGTCGAGGCCAGCGCCGCCGCAGCGATCGGCAAGACGCGCTCGCCGCGCGCCTTCGCGGCGCTGCAACGCTGCCTGGACAAGGACTCGCAGAACGAGGTTATCCGCCAGGGAGCCTTCGAGGGCTTCGGCGCGCTCAAGGACCTGCGCGCCATCGACATCGCCACCGACTGGTCGGGCTACGGCCGGCCCGCCAACGTGCGTGGCGCCGCCGTATCCGCCCTGGCGCCGCTGGCCGAAATCGCGCCCGAGGGTCAGAAGGAAGAGGTCATCGACCACCTGACGCACCTGGCCGAGGATCCGTGGCTGCGCACCCAGCTCAGCGCCATCCACGCCCTGCAGGAGCTCAAGGCCTCGAAGGCGCTGCCGACGCTGGACCGCATCAGCCAGAGCGCCCTGGACGGCCGCACGGTCCGCACCGCCCGCGTCGCCATGAAGGCGATCCGCGAAGGCGCGGACAAGGGCGACGAGCTCAAGAAGCTGCGCGAAGAGGTCGACAAGCTGGTGGACGAGAACCGCGCTCTGCGCGACCGGCTGGACAAGCTCGAGTCACGCCTTCCGTAAAGAAACCAGGAACAGGGACCCGGAACAAGGAGCTCGTGCGCCGCTCAGCACTCTCATCCTGAGGCTCTCGAAGGATGAGCCAAGGCCGCATCGTACGAGACCTAACTTCCAGCTCAGTGACATTGTGCCATCCGCGGGATTCATCCCGCAGGCCCGTCTTCACGTGGCGCGGTCGGACGAGCGGAGATTCCTCGCTCGGAATGACATGCGACGCGTCATTGCTCTAAACGTCGCAGTAGCGGCCCACCTTCAGGTCGGGCCCTGGGTTGCAAGGGGCGGAGCCCATGCGTCGTGGCGTTTGCTGAGTGACGGACGGAGTTAGACGCGACGGGCCTGGCCCTGCCAGTACGTCTCACGCAGCTCGCGCTTGAGCACCTTGCCCTGGAAGTTCTTCGGCAGCGCGTCGACGATCTCGACGCTGCGGGGCTTCTTGTACGACGCGATGCTGCGCGTGCAGAGGTCGATGATCTCCTCGGCGGTGACGTGGGCGCCGGGCCGCGGCACGAGCACCGCCTTCACGGTTTCGCCCCAGACCGGGTCCGGCACGCCGATGACGGCGACTTCCTGCACGGCGGGATGGCTCTCGATGACCTGCTCGACCTCGCGCGGGTAGATGTTGAAGCCGCCGCTGATGATCATCTCCTTCTCGCGCCCGACGATGCTGACGAAGCCGTCCTCGTCCTGGCGCGCGACGTCGCCGGTATGGAGCCAGCCAGCGTCATCGAGAACCTCCCGCGTCGCCTCGGGGTCGTTCAAGTAACCCGCCATGACGATGTCGCCGCGGATCCAGAGCTCCCCTTCCTCGCCGGTCGGCACGTCCGAACCACCCTCGTCCACGAGACGCACCTCGACGCCAAGAGCTGGCTTGCCGGCCGACGCCAGGCGCGCCTGCAGCGTTGCTTCGTCGTCGAGGGGCAGGTCGTTGGGCGAGAGGTAGAGGATGGGCTGCGTCGCTTCGGAGAGGCCGTAGTTCTGGCGCAGGACGTTGCCGAAGACGCCGATGGCCTCGCGCAGCTTGTCGGGCGGCATCGGCGCCGTGCCGTAGAAGATGCGCTTCAGGCTGCCGAGGTCGTAGTTGCGCACGTCCGGGTGGACGACGAGCCGGATCAGCATCGTCGGCACGAACATCGTCGCCGTCACGCGCTGCTCTTCGATGGTTCGCAGCACGTCCGCCTCTTTGAACTCGTTGAGGATGATGTTGCGCGCGCCTTTGACGTAGTACTTGTGCAGCAGGTTGCGCGCCGCGTGCGTGAGCGGCGCCACGTTGAGGAAGACATCCGCGGCGGTGGTCGGGTAGTCCTCGTTGAGGAAGTCGTTGCGCAGGCGGGCCAGGTCGTTGCCTACCGTTTTGACGATGCCCTTGGGGCGCCCCGTCGTGCCGGACGTGTAGGCGATGCGCTCGACCGCGTCCGGCGTGATCATGACGTCGGGCGCGACCGGCGACGACGACGCCAGCGCATCCTCGTACGAGACGCAGCCCGGCGGCGGCGACTCCGACGGGACGATGACGTGGCGCACGTGCGGGCACTGATCGCGGATCTGCTCCCAGACGGGCAGGTATTCGGCGTCGAGCACGAGGACACGGCTCTCGGAGTGGTCGAGGATGTAGGCGTGCTCGGCGGGCGCCTGGCGCGCGTTCAGCGCCACGAGGGTCAGACCTGCCTTCATCACGGCGAAGCGCGTCTCGACAGCGCGAGGCGAGTTGGCCTGCAGCGCCGCGACGCGGTCGTCGGTCTGCAAGCCCAGATCGAGCAGCGCGTTCGCGAGGCGGTTGATACGCTCGTCGGTCTCGCGGAAGGTCCAGTCACGCCCCTGGAAGGACAGCGCGACCTTGTCGGGGTAGCGTTCGGCCGGCCAGCTCAGCATCCCACCGGCGCGAATCAGCATCGTCGAGTCTTCAGGAGCCTCAGGCGACGAGGCCGCTGGCAGTGCCAACGGTGACTTTCTCGCCGTCCTGGTTCTCCAGCCACACGTCGAGGGTGAGACGCACGCCGCTGCCTTCTGCCTCACTGCCGGTGACGACGCCTTTCACGGTGACGGTGTCGCCGGGGTAGATGCCTTTGACCATGGCGACGTCCATCCTGCCGCCCTGCAGCCAGCCAAGGCCGAAGAACTCCATCAGCCGCTCCGAGATGTAGGCGACGGGGTAGCGGCCCTGCGCGAGGGCGCGCGGCAGACCGGCGCGGTGCGCGGCCTCGTCATCCGTGTGGATGTTCTTCGTGTCCTTGCCGTAGAAGACGAAGCGCGAGTAGCGCGCGATCTTCTCCGGCGTGATCGCGTAGTCGAGTGGCTCGATCTCGTGGCCGATGGGCAGGTCCTTGCGCGCGACGATCATGCTCACGACCCTCTCTGCAACGTCATCAACGACGTGTGCAGGCTGCGGCACAGCTCGATGCCCTCGTCATCGACCGCGGCCATCTCCATGACGATGTAGGGCCGCTCTCGCCGGACGAACTTGTCAACGACGGTGACGGTCAATGTCACGGTATGGCCGAGGCGGGCCGGGTACGTGAACTCCCAGGCCTGCTTGGCATGGATGCTGCCAAAGCGCGCGTACTGCTCGTCGAGGATGCGCAGCGTGTCGTCGCCGAAGATGGTGGCCGGTGCGATGCGGCCGCCGAAGGGCGAGTCATCGAGGTACCAGGGATGGGATGTCTCGATCGCTTCGCAGTAGCTGCGGATCATCTCGTCGGTTATCTCGACTTGCTTCTGACCCAGCACCTCGCCGATCTGAATGGTGTCGTAATCGAAAGTCTTGAGCATGAGGCGTCCTTATCGATACGTCCGCGTGGGCGAGGGCATTATAGATTCGCGGCCGGGCTGCGGCTACGGCTGGTCGGCGTCGAAGAAGTCGCGGATCAGCTTGACGAAAACGTCGAGCTGGTCGTGGTGCACCCAGTGGCCGGCGCCTTCGACCATGACGGTCTGCGCGTGCGCCAACGCCGACTCCATGATCTCCATGCGCTCTTTCTGGAACCAGCTCTCACTGCCGCCGATCAGCAGGATGGGCGCCCGCAACTGACCCCACATCTCTCGGAATTGCTCCATCGACCAGTCAGGCGTCGGCAGGACGCGCTGGAAGGGGTCGTATTTCCACACCCAGCCGCCGTCCTCACCGGGACGCACCGCGTACTTGGTGAGGTGGCGCACCATCTCCGGCGTCAGGTGGCCGTTCGCCTCCTGCATGCGCTTCTCGGCTTCCTCGATCGTCTGGTAGACGCGCGGGCGGAACGCCTCGCTCTTGCGGATGTCGTCGACGAACTTGCGCACACGCTCTGTCGTCGTCAGGTCGACCGGCGGCCGGCCGAAGCCCTCGATCGAGACGAGACGCTCGACATGCTCCGGGAAGGAGGAGGCGTAATCGACCACGACGCGTCCGCCCATCGAGTGGCCGACGATATGGAGCTTGTCGCGGCCGAGGATGTCGACCAGCTTGGCGACATCGGAGACATGGTTGCTGAACTGGTAGGCGGGCCCTTTCGCCCAATCGCTATCGCCGTGCCCGCGCAGATCGATGCCGTAGACAGCGTAGCGGTCCACCATGCGCTCGGCGACGAAGTCCCAGCTGCGGGCGTGGTCCTGGCCGCCGTGCACGAGGAGCAGCGCAGGCTTCGACTCGTCGCCCCAGACGACGTAGTGCATGCGAAGACGAGCGGATTCGAAGTAGCGAGACTCTGGTTCGATCATCCGAGGGCAGCGTATCCAGTCACAACCCGACGATACACGAGGCAAATCGCAGCGTCCATCAGACGCCGCTTACGGGCGCGTTAAATGAACACGGCGGGGCGGCGGCGCTGGCGGCGTGCCACGCCCGAGGCGACGGCGGCGTGGCTCACGTCTCGCGCCACGGCGCGCACGACGTTGCGGTTGAAGACGCTGGGGATGACGTATTCCTCCGACAGCTCGTTCTTCCCCACCACCCCGGCAATCGCGTTCGCCGCCGCCAGCTTCATCTCCTGGTTCACGCGGCTGGCGCGTACGTCCAGCACCCCACGGAACAGCCCCGGGAAGCACAGCACGTTGTTGATCTGGTTCGGGTAGTCCGACCGCCCCGTCGCCACGATGCGCGCCAAACCCTCGATCTCGTCCGGCAGCACCTCCGGGTCCGGGTTGGCCAGCGCGAAGACGATGGGGTCCCGGTTCATCTTCATGACGTCCGCGGCCGTGATCAGGTGGCCCGCCGACACGCCGAGGAAGACGTCTGCCCCCTCGATGGCGTCGTGGATCGTGCCGGGGCCGCCCTCCGGGTTCATCTCCCGCGCGTAGCGTTCCAGCGCCGGGTTCATGCCCTGCGGCCGGCCGGGATAGACGATGCCGTGGATGTCGCAGCCCACGATCTCGCGCACGCCCGCGGCGCGCAGCATCATGGCGCAGGCGGTGCCGGCGGCGCCCGTGCCCGAGATGCAGACGCGAATCTCCTCCAGCTCCTTGCCGACGATGCGCAGCGCGTTGATCAGCGCGGCCAGGACAACGACGGCGGTGCCGTGCTGGTCATCGTGAAACACGGGGATGTCCAGCTCCGCCTGCAGCCGCTCCTCGATCTCGAAGCAACGTGGCGCCGCGATGTCCTCCAGGTTGATGCCACCGAAGCCCGGCGCGATCGCCTTCACGGTGCGCACGATCTCGTCCGGGTCCTGCGTCGAGAGGCAGATCGGCCAGCTGTCCACGCCGGCGAACTCCTTGAACAGCATCGCCTTACCTTCCATCACCGGCAGGGCAGCCTCGGGTCCCACATCCCCCAGGCCAAGCACGGCGCTGCCGTCCGTGACGATGGCGATGGTGTTCTTCTTGCTGGTCAGCGTCCAAACAACTTCGGGATCTGAGTGGATGGCGAGACTGACCCGCGCCACGCCGGGCGTGTACACGGTGGACAGGTCGCGGCGGGTGGCGACGGGAATGCGGTTGTGCAGCTCGATCTTGCCGCCGAGGTGGGCCAGGAAGACGCGGTCGGAGGCGCTGCGCACGGTGCAGCCCTCGACCTTCTTGACCTTCTCGATGATGCGCCGCACGTGCTCCGAGTCGACGCCGGCGACGGTGATGTCGCGCACCATCCTGTCGCGGCGGGCCTCGACCAGGTCGATGGAGCTGATGTCGCCGCCCGCCTCGCCTATGACGGACGCCACTGTGCCCAGCATGCCGGGCCGGTTGGGGTATTCGGCGCGTATCGTCGCGGTGTAGGCGCCGCCCGGCACCACACCTTCCACCGCCGCATTACGTCGCGCCATAAGCACGCCTCCGCAAGGGTTACGAACCTAGCGTACGCTCTCGTTTCGTCTCCAGCCAGAGCCGAGCGGCCTACCCAGAGGCTTACTTCATGGCGTAGATGATCTCGCCGTCGTGCCATTCCGGCTCGCCGTCCAGCAGCTCCATCATCTGCCGGAAGCGGGCGTCCTGCGACGGGTCGTTGGCGTTGGCCTCGTACGCCTCCTTGCTGTCGAAGATGGCGACGAGGTAGAGCTCGTTGGCGTCCGCGTCCATCTGGAAGACGTAGGTATTGATCTGACCCGGTACGTTCAGCCCCTCATACGACTTGGCGTACTCCTGCATGCGGGCTGCCGTTCCCGGCTTGATTTTCATTCGCGCGACGGTTCCGTACATGGGTGGCTCCTCTCTGAAAGGGTGATTCGTGGTTCACAGGACGAACGCTAACGGGAGGCGCGTACGAAATCAATGGGTTCGAGGAAGAAAGACGTGCTCGGCGCCTGAATCAGGCCAGCATAAGAGGGATGCGCATTTCTTCGGCGCTCAGGCCGCCGTGGTAGCCCAGCATGTCAAAGATGCCCTGATCGGGCTGGTAAACCAGCGCCTCACCTGCGCCCGAGATGGCCATGAAGTCGCCGAAGCGCAGCCTCGCCCTCGCAGAGAGCGGCGCCGGGCCGAGCAGGCCCAACTCGTCCACTTCATCGACCGCCAGAAGGGCGAAGTGCTCGCCGTAGCGCTCGCGGAATCGGTCGGCGAACTCGGCCGCGCGTCCGGCGAGGACGTGGAACACCGGCACGCGCGGTTCACCCGCAGGCGGCGCCGAAAGCAGCGCCATGAGATCGTCCGAGGGATCGAGCACCACCTTCTGGTGGTCGGCGACGTCATAGAGGCCGTGGTCGGCGGTGAGCACGATGCGGGCGTCCCGCCCCAGCGCCCGAGACAAACGCCGCACCGCCTGATTGAGAATCTCCACCTCGGTGCGCACGGCGTCGGAGCCGGGACCGTAGACGTGCGATTGGCTATCGACGTGCGAGTAGTAACAGTACGTGTAGGTGGGGCCGGAGGCGGTGTCGATGCGCTGCATCAGGGTCTCGATGGCGCCGTCCAGCTCTTCGTAGCCGTGGATGTTGACGCCGCCCGAGATGCGGTTCGTGTAAGCGCTGTCCTGGATGGCGTTCGGCATGAGCATCATGGCGGCACGGCCGTAATCCTGCAGCAGCGGCGAGCCGGCCACGATGTCGCGCTCCTGGACCCCGAGCTCGTCCAAAGGGCGTCCAGTGAAGCGCTCCACGAAAGGTAGGGCGATGGCCTGAATTTCGCGCTCCTGCAGGTAGAGGAACCAGCCCAACACGCCGTGCTCGCCCGGCCAGACGCCGGTGGCGAGGGACGTAATCGCCGGCGCCGTCGCTGACGGGAAGACGGAGCTTATCTCCTTCGCGGTGTGGCTGCGCAGATACGAGGTCTCCGGCATCGACTCGATGAGGTTCATGCCGAGACCGTCTGCCAGGATGAAGACGTAATGCTCCGCAGGGCCAATCGCCTGAGCGAGGCTCGCGGACGTTTCGTCCAACTCAATGGGAGCGCCACTCAACGAGGCCATCGCGCGGGAGAGGTGCACCGTAGTAGGCGTATCAGCCGAAGGACGCAGGAGGCTGCCGTCCTTGAACCAGCCCAAGAGTCGTTCGACGTCGCTCATGTCTTCTCCGAATGACCAAGGTTAGCCCAGACAGCCCGCCTCAGCCAAGCCGGAGGGCGTGTATAACGCCACGTTACCCAGAGATTGCTTCGTCACTGCATTTCTCGCGATGACAACCTTCAGGCACTGCCCGGGCGTTTCACCCATCGGAGACGAAGCTTCAGCTCCGTCCCCACCGGCACAACGGCACCCCAAGCACTCTTTGAGACTCAGCGTCCCACTTCGCGAGGAACCAGATTCCTCGCTGCGCTCGGAATGACAAGACGGAAGGAAAGGAGTACAAGGCTCTTTCGTCGTTGCGAGCGACAGCGAAGCAATCTTTGACGCCGCGTCGGTATAGAACGGGACGTCTTCCGTCGCGCCGTCAGCCGCTGGCAGCGGCAGCTTCGAGCTGCTTGGCGATCTTGCGGTTGCGCTCCTGGGGCTTCTTGCGAATGCGGATCGCCTTGGGCGTGACCTCGAGGTACTCGTCTTCGCCGAGCCACTCGATGGCCTGCTCCAGGGTGAGGATGCGCGGCGGCTCCAGGCGCACGGCCTCGTCGGAGCCTGCGGCGCGGACGTTGGTGAGCTGCTTCGTCTTGCAGACGTTGACGGGGATGTCGTTCTCGCGCGCGTTCTCGCCGACGACCATGCCGACGTACACCTTTGTACCCGGCTCGATGAAGAAGGTGCCGCGGTCCTGCAGACGGAAGATCGCGTACGGCACCGCGTCGCCCGCCTCCATGGCGACGAGGGCGCCGTGGGAGCGCTCCGGCAGCTCGCCCTTGTGCGGCTCGTAGCTGTACAGCGTGTGGTGGAGGATGCCGGCGCCGCGGGTCTGCGTCATGAACTCGTTGCGGAAACCGATCAGGCCGCGCGAGGGCGCCATGAACTCGAGACGCGTGTTGTCGCCGGACGAGACCATGTTCTTCATCTCGCCCTTTCGCTTGCCCAGGTTCTCGATCACGGCGCCGACGTACTCCTCCGGCACGTCGATGACGACGTGCTCCACCGGCTCCATGAGGCGGTCGTTCTCGCGCTTGAAGATGACTTCGGGGCGGGAGACCTGCAGCTCGTAGCCCTCTCGTCGCATCGTCTCGATCAGGACCGAGAGGTGGAGCTCACCGCGGCCGCTCACCTTGAACACGTCGGGCGAATCGGTCGCCTCGACCCGCAGGCTGACGTTGGAGCGCAGCTCGCGCGTCAGCCGCTCGGCCAGGTTGCGCGTGGTCACGTAGCGGCCATCCAGGCCCGCGAAGGGCGAGGTGTTGACGAGGAAGTTCATCGAGATGGTCGGCTCTTCGATGGAGACGAAGGAGAGCGGCGTCGTGTCGGCCTGGTCGGCGATCGTCTCGCCGATGTCGACCTCCTCCATGCCGGCGATGGCGATGATGTCGCCGACGGAGGCTTCGTCCACTTCGACGCGCTTGAGGCCGTCGAAGCTGTATATCTTGCGCACGCGGGCATCGTCCATGGCGCCGTCACGGCGCACGACCTTCATGGGCGAGTTGAGACGGATGGTGCCGCGGCCGATCTTGCCAATGCCGAGGCGCCCCAGGTAGTCGTTGTAGTCGATGGTCGTAATCAGCATCTGGAACGCGCCGTCCAGGTCCCCGGCGGGCGCCGGCACCTGCTCGACGATGGCGTCGAGCAGCGGCTCCAGGTTCTCGCTGTCGTCGTCCAGATCGCGCTTCGCGATGCCCTGCTTGGCGATGCAGTAGAGGGTGGGGAAATCGAGCTGCTCATCCGTCGCGCCGAGGGACAGGAAGAGCTCGAAGACCTCGTCCAGCACCTCGTAGGGTCGGGCGTCCTTACGGTCGATCTTGTTGATCACCACGATAGGTTTGAGGTCGAGGTCCAGCGCCTTCTTGAGCACGAACTTGGTGCCGGGCAGCGGTCCTTCAGCCGCATCGACCAGCAGCAGCACGCCGTCGACCATCGTCAGGGTGCGCTCGACCTCGCCGCCGAAGTCGCTGTGGCCGGGCGTGTCGACGATGTTGATCTTCTTGCCCTTGTAGAAGATGGCCGTGTTCTTGGCCAGGATGGTGATGCCACGCTCGCGCTCCAGGTCGTTCGAGTCCATGACGCGTGTGACGACCTGCTGCCCTTCGCGGAACACGCCCGTCTGGTTGAGCAAGTAGTCGACCAGTGTCGTCTTGCCGTGGTCGACGTGCGCGATGATGGCGATGTTCCTGATATCTTCCCTGCGGTACATGCGGTCTCCGAGGCCCTGACCTGGCCGGTTACAAAATGAAGGCTCCCAAAGCGGCGCTGCCGCCGGGGGCCTGATAGCGTTTATGTATAGCTCCTGTTTCTCAGTATAGCAGGCTTCGTGGTTCGGGCTTCGCGATGGCTGACCGAAGCCGTCTACTCGCTAATCTCACGCAGGACGAAGTCGCGCTGCACGTTGAGGCGGATGCGGCCACGGCCGGCGCTGGCAATACGCACCAGCTCGCAGCGGTCCTCGAGGCGGCGACGCAGCAGGATGAGGCGCGACTCCAGGTTGTCCTTGATGTCGGGCAGGTCGAGGCTGGGGTCGAGACGGATCTCCTTGTTGGTGAAGTCGACCCGCCGCTCCTCGGCGTAGCTCTGCAGCAGGCGCCAGAGGATGCGCCCCGCCACACCTTTGATAACGTAGTCGTTGTCCACGAAGATGCTGTCGTCCGCGGCGTAGTGTTTCACCTGCGACGCAGCCAAGGCGCCGGCCTCGTTGCCCACCTCCGCGACGAAGGTCTGGCTGGGCTGGTCGGCGCGCAGGAGCGCCATCGCCAGGCCCAACTCACGCGCGACGAGATTGAGTAGCGTCTCGTCGCCGACGCGGAAGCGAGACTGCACCTGGCTCTGTAGCAGGAGCAGACCGAGCAGCCTATCGCGCGCGATGACGGGCACCGCAAGCTGGCTGTAGGCGTCCGGCAGTCCCGGTAGGTCGATCTCGCTCTCGAGGTCGCCGGCACCGCCCGCCCGCTGCACGCTGTAACGCACGGCCTGCGAATAGGTCAGGTCGCCGGGCAGGTTCGAGAGGTTGATCGTCTGGCGCCGCTGCGCCGCGACGCCAATGATGCCGTCGCCGAAGCAGACCTCGGAGCCGGCGCCCGATTCGGGGTAGCCCCGGCTCGCGACGGTGTAGAGGCGGTCGCCGCGCTCGTCGACGAGCAGCAGCAGCGAGTGCTGGAAGCCCAGTAGCTCATCCAGCGAGTCCAGCGTGACGTTGATCAGCTGGTCCATGTCCGCGGCCGCGTTGATGCGGCGCGAAATCTGGTCCAGCGCACCGAGATCGAGTTGCTCGCTGGGCGGCGGCTCCAGGTCGAAGTCGCCGGGCACGGGCTCGCACTGCAACACGCGGCAGACATCCACTGCGGCCAGCTTGAACACCTTGCTCATGCCCACCTGAGAGGCGACGGCGTCCAGCCGGATGCGCATCTTGTCGAACAGCTCGCCCTCCTGCTCGGTGCGCTCGTAGGTGGCGTGGATGCGGAACTGTCGCGCGGTGCCGGGCTCGATGAGCAGGATCTCCACCCGCGGGTTGACCAGCATGTTGGCGATGGTCTTGTTGAAGAACTGTCGCGAGAGGCCGACGTGCTCGTCGTCCAGCAAGTGAACGATCGAAAGGTACGTGACGTTGGGCACGCCATCTGCCGCGACGGAGCAGATGGTGCATGGGATCGCGCCGTCGAAGCAGGCATCGATGTCTTTGAGCGGGATCGCGAAAGCCGGCGCGGTCACAGCGGCCTGCCGGCCTCCGGACCGGGAGTCTGATCGAAGGCCTGCTGGATGCTGAGACGCAGCTTGACGACCTGCAGCGACCACAGGCGGCGCGTGAACTCGCGCGTGTAGCCCATCTGGCCCAGCACCTGCGTGAAGGCTTCGCGATGCCGTTCGATGTGGGGCCAGTCGGCCGCGACGGGGTCGCCGATTTCGACGCAGCGGCCTTTGAACTGCACCGCCTTGTGGCTCATCGGGTGGGTCAGCGTGATGCTCATCAGGGCGTTGTCGCGCAGGTTCGCCACGGTGCGCGTGCCGGCCGCGCGGTCGACGAAGACGGTGAGAGAGTCGCCCTCCGGCATCACCATCGGCCCCCAGCCGCGCGTAATCTCGGGAGCCAGTTCGGCGTCACGCGTACCGACGACGACGCTGAGGTCGGACTCGACGAACTGCTTGAGGTCCGAATCGATCACCGGGCTCTCCTGGTCCCCACCGCCATCGCGGGGCACCACCGAAACAGATAGATGAGGCCTTTAGTAGGAATTTAGGATCATCTTAGGCATCTTAGCAGAGGACGCTAGGGAGCATTTAGGAACGCGCCATCGGCGTCCCACCTAGCATTTGAGTGTGCCCGGCGGCCGGCGGGCTCATAACCGAAAACGAACGAGAAAGCATCACAGGAGAGAATTCGATGACAACGCTAACCAGCCCCGAGACGAGCTTCGAGCCGATGGCGCCGCTCTTCCACCACGAGCCGCTGCGCATCGCGGAAGACACCTACATCATTCGTCAGATCTTCGGCGAAGGCATGGCCCCGGTGGGCATCTACGGCAATTCGATGGTCATCCTGGGCGAGGAGCCCGTCCTCGTCGACACGGGGACCGTCGCCAACCGGCGCGACTGGCTCAACGACACGTTCTCGCTGGTCGACCCGAAGGACGTGCGCTGGGTCTTCCTCTCCCACGACGACGCGGATCACGTCGGCAACCTGCGCGAGGTCATGGCGCTCTGCGAGAACGCGGTCCTGGTCTCGAACTGGTTCCAGATCGAGCGACTGTCGCAGGACATGGCCATACCGCCGCACCGCATGCGCTGGATCCACGACGGTGAATCGTTCCTCGCCGGCGACCGCAAGCTGGTGGCGATCCGCCCGCCAATCTACGACTCGCCCGCCACGCGGGGGTTGTACGACGGCAAGTCGGGTGTGTACTGGGCAGCCGACGCCTTCTGCACCACGGTGATGAACCCCGTGGACGACGTCTGCGAGATGGACCGCGAGTTCTGGAAGGAAGCCTTCCCGATGATCCAGAGCCTGCTGGCCCCGTGGCACGCCGTGGCGGATTACGGCCTGTTCAACCAGCAGGTCGACCGCATCGCCGAGCTGAACCCCCGCGTAATCGTCAGCGGCCACACGCCGCCGATTACCGCCCGCGAGGTCGACCAGGCTATCACCATGATGCGCGAGATGCCGAACTACCCGGCGGCGGTCATGCCCGGTCAGGAGGTCCTGGATCAGGTCATCCAGGCGATGGGCGTCCACGCCTGACGACGATCGCAGCGAGAGACGAGCCCGCGCCGAGACCAGGTCTCTTCCGCTCGCTGACATACAACCGAATAGCATGATGAAGTCGTTCATCGAGATGAACGGCTTCATCATTTAACGAAGCGCTCACAATCAATCGTGCCGACCACGTACAATTGGCCTCTGCGCGGCGGAGGATCCGGTTGACCAACCCTGAGCAACACATCGAGTCCGAATGGCAATTCGAGGCGCCTGATCTCGACGCCGTCGATAGCTGGCTGCAGCGTCAGCCGGCCTCGGCGCTGCTCGGCTTCCAGGCTCGAGACGCCGTGCTGCAGAACGACACCTATCTCGACACTTCGGACTGGGCCGTTTACCGCGCCGGTTTCGCCCTGCGATTGCGCAGCAAAGGTGACAAGCGTGAAGCAACGCTGAAGTCGCTCGACCGTGCAGAGAGCGGCCCGGTGCGCCGCATCGAGGTCAACCAGTCGCTGGAAGGCGAGGCGGGCATCCTCGATGGCGACGGGCCGGTATCGGCGCGCGTACGCCTGATTGCGGGGAAGCAACCGCTACGATCGCTGTTCGTAGTGCAGACCGCGCGGCAGCCATGGCAAGTGCAGAAGGGCGGACAGATCATCGCCGAGATCGCGCTGGACCAGACGCGCGTCGTGCCGCCCGAAGGCGAAACACACGACCTGAGTCGTGTCGAAGTCGAAGAGGCGCGGCCGGGCAGCATGGACGGCCTCGAAAGCTTCATCGACGCCCTGCGCGACGCCAATCACCTCTCGTCGTCCGGCACCTCGAAGTTCGAGGCGGGTCTGCTGGCAGCGGACCTGACGCCGCAACGGGCCTGGGACCTGGGACTCACCGACGTGTCAGCCGATGCGACGGCCGGCGAGTTCGCCATCGCCACTCTGCGGCGCCACTGCAGCGAGATGCTCCAGCACGAGCCGGGCACGCGCCTGGGCGAAGACCCGGAGGAGCTTCACGACATGCGGGTCGCCATCCGGCGCCAGCGCGCCGCCCTCAGCGTCTTCAGGACGGCCCTGCCGGAGCGCTACGGCCACCTGCGCGACGAGCTGAACTGGGTGGGCGCCACGTTGGGCGAGGTGCGTGACCTGGACGTGGAGATCGAGTCGCTGACGGCATTGCAGGCGTCCTCGGGCTGGGAAGACGCCGCAGCGGTCGGCATGCTGCTGCAACGCGTGCGCGACCGGCGCGAGCCGCCCCGGCAACGCCTGCTCGAAGCGCTGGACAGCGACCGCTACGCCGCACTGGTCTCGGAGCTCACGGCCACCCTGCGCGAGGGCACGGCCGAAGGCGAGGACGCCGCGCTGCCGGTCCGCCAGTTCGCCGAGCGACGCCTGAAGAAGCACTACCGCCAGTTCCGCCGGCTGGCGCGCGACCTGAAGACCGACTCCGACGACGCCGCATTCCACGCCACGCGCATCCAGGGTAAGAAGCTGCGCTACGCAGTCGAGTTCTTCCGCGACCTCTACGGCCGCCGGGCGCGGCGCATGGCGGCGGCGGTCACGGCCGTGCAGGACTTGCTTGGAGAGCACCAGGACTGCCACGTGGCCATACCGCGCCTGAGGGAGCTGGCACTGGAAGGGACGGGAGAGTTCACGCCCTCCGCCTTGCTCCTCGTCGGTGAGATGATCGAGCGTCGGCGGCGGCGCATGGCGGAGCTGCGACAACACTGGCCGAAGACCTATGCCGAGGTGCGCCACGCCTGGCAGCCGCTGAAGCAGGCGATCAAGCGCGGCGACAAGGATGAGACGGACGATACGGAGCAGCAAGCTCCATCAGGCGACAAGAAACCTCACGCGCAGCCACGCTTGACGATGCTGGCGCGGCTGCTGCGCCGCCGCCGCTGACGAGCCCTTATCTCTTTGCGATGGCCCGCAAAGCCTTCGGCGGCAGCAGCCATAACAGCGTGCCGTGCGCCTCCGGCCCCAGCGTATCGACTTCGATGCAGGCGACGGCGCCCTTCTTCATCTCGACCTGGGCAAGGCCCTCACGGCCTATCAGCGTGCCGGCCAGTTGGCTGAGCTGCGGTTCGTGGCCGACGAGCGCGATCGCGTCCGCGGCGGCGTGCGGCTGCAGGGCGGCCAACAAGGCGCTCGGCGAGGCGCCGGTGAGCTCGTCCAGGTAGATCGACGCGGGCCAGCCGGCCTCGACCTGGAGGATCATGGCCGTCTCCCGCGCCCGGCGAAACGGACTCGAGATCACGACGTCAACCGAACCGTCGAGGCGAGGGATGCCGCGGGCGGCCCTGCGAAAACGCCGGATGCCCTTCTCGGTGAGGGGCCGCTCGCTGTCGTCGGGCCAGGCCTGTGGGTCGGGGTTGGCGGCGATGGCGTGCCGCACGAGATACAGCTTCATAGGACGATTATCGCCCAGGCTCGAAGCTACGGCCATCGACGTGCAGGCGAGGGGTCTGGATGCGGTGTGGTACGCTCCTCCTGTCCCTGGTATGTCGTGGCGATTCCCAAAGCCCGCGCGCAGGTCAGGCTTCCTGGCCGTCTAGAAAGACCCGACAACCTCGTGAATCTGCTGCCGCTCGCTATTCACATCAACACGGACCGGATACTCACGCACGGCGTCGAGTCGCTCGTGCGTATCATCATCGTCGCCATCGTTGCCTGGGCGGTGACGAAGCTGATCGAGCACTTCGCGGTGCCCGTCGTACGCGTCGCGATCAGCGAACAGATGGAAGGTCATCCGGAAATCGAGATCGAGAAGCGCGCCAATACGCTCTCGAACGTCATATCGCGCACCGCCATGGTGGTCATCCTCATCCTGGCGATCATCATGGTGCTGCCGGAGTTCGGCCTGAACATCGGACCGTTGATCGCCGGCCTGGGCCTTGTCGGCCTGGCGGTGGGTTTCGGAGCCCAGAGCCTGGTCAAGGACGTCATCACCGGCCTCTTCATCCTGATGGAAAACCAGTACGCCGAAGGGGACGTGGTCGAGATCAGCGGCATCACAGGCGTGGTCGAGAACATCAACCTGCGCCGTACCAAGCTGCGGGACCTCGACGGGACCGTCCATTTCGTGCCCCACAGCGAGATCACGAACACGAGCAACCTGACGCAGGCCTTCTCACGCGTCAACCTGACCATCGGCGTGGCCTACGAGTCGAACCTCGACCACGTGATTCAGGTGATCAACCGGGTGGGGAAAGAACTGGCAGCCTCGCCGGACTGGGGCCCGAAGATCAAGTCGCCTCCGCAGGTGCTGCGCGTCGACAACTTCGGCGATTCGTCCATCGACATCAGGATCGTAGGAGACACGGAGCCGATCCAGCAGTGGGCCATCACCGGCGAGCTGCGTCTCCGGCTCAAGAAGGCGTTCGACGACGAGGGCATCAGCATTCCCTTCCCGCAGCGCACCCTGCACTTCGCCACTACCCTTGACCTCGCCAACGCCAACCGCTCGCCGGGGCCGTCCACGTCGCAGGGCGCCTCGACGCCGGCTGCCGTCAAGGGCCAGCCGAGCGGCATGCCCGACTCGACCGACGCCGAGGACCAATAGACAAGCTCAACAAATCCAGGAGGAAGCTCGTATGTGGTTCATCGCCCTTCGGCACGCCGTGGAGCCTCGTGACCAGTGGACGGTCGGCGTCGACGAGCACTTGCAATGGATGAAGACGCAGCACGAGGCCGGAGCCATCCTGCTCTCCGGCCCCGGCCGCCTGCGGGACGAGCCGCTGGGCGTCTACCTGATCAGGGCGCCGTCCCGTGAAGCTGCCGAGACGATTGCTTCGAGCGACCCGTTCACGGCGGCGGGGCACGCCCGCTTCGACCTCATCGAGTGGGACGTGCACCAGGTCCTGGGCGTTGGGCCGTTCTCTCTCATCGAAATGATGCGATGAGAGAGGTACCAATCTAGGGCGTGCCGACCGACCTTCGGCCCGAGGGGGTGTCCCCTTCACCCATTCCTGCCTCCCTGCTTCGCAGGGAGGCAAAGAGAAAGACCTGAGGGAGACCCCTCAGACTCTCCCCGCATGGGCTGCGCTCCCACTACCCCCTGCTTTCGCCGGTTCTCGACGCCACCCATCCACCGAGGGCCATGACCTAGTTAACGGTCGGCGGGGGTGGCGGCGACGGAGGCATGTTGAACGGGTAGAAGAGCTGCGGTGCGCTGGCGGCATCGATGCGATCGATGACCTCCTGCGGCAGGTCAACGTCCAGCGCCTCCAGGTTCTGCTCCAGCTGCTGGACGCTCTTCGGACCGATGATCGGCGAGGCGACGGCCGGGCGGCGCAGGTTCCACGCCAGGCTCAGCGCCACGGGCGAGACGCCCAGCTTCGCCGCTTCCTCCAGCACCACGCCGACGACGTCGCTGCGCTGCAGGATTTCGCGACGTTGCGGCTGGGCCGCGAGCCGCGTGCCCTCCGGGATCTGGTCGCCGGCGCCGTACTTGCCGGTGAGGACGCCACCCGCGAGCGGGCTCCAGGGGATGATGCCGAGCCCGAAGCGCAGGCAGGCGGGCACGATCTCGAGCTCGATCTCGCGCACCAGGATGCTGTAGTTGGGCTGCAGACTGATCAGCGGCTCCCAGCCGCGCTGCTCGATGATGCGCGAGGCGTCGGCGATCTGCGACGCGGTCCAGTTGGACACGCCGATGTAGCGCACTTTGCCCTGGCGCACGAGGTCGTTCAGGGTGCTGAGCGTCTCTTCCATCGGCGTCAGCGGGTCGAAGCGGTGCATCTGATACAGGTCGATGTAGTCGGTGTCGAGGCGGCGGAGACTGGCCTCGACGGCCAGCATCAGCGCCTTGCGGCTGGTGCCGCGCTCGAAGGTGCCGGTGCCGACGTTGCCGGCGGCCTTCGTGGCGATGACCAGGTTGTCGCGGCGGCCCTTGATCGCCTTGCCGACGATCGTCTCGGAGCGCGTCTCGCTGTAGACGTTCGCCGTGTCGATGAAGTTGATCCCGGCGTCGAAGGCGGCGTCCATGATGTTGAGCGACGTCTCTTCGTCGCAGCCGAAGACGTGGTTGCCGAAGTTCATCGCCCCCAGGCAGAGGGGCGAAACGCGCAGACCGGAGCGGCCCAGGTTTCTCAGTTCAGTTACAGGCATCGATTACTCCACTCGTAGCTACAAGAGTTGCTGAGCCCACCGTACAGCACGAAGGCATTGAACACGAGGGCTCAGTCGAGGCGGCGCATGCGCGGCTCGAACATCCAGACGAGCATCGTCACGGCGACGAGCGCCACGCCGAGAGCAACGAAGGAGACGCGCACGCCGACCAGCTGCGCCGCCATGCCGAGGAAAAAGGTGGCCATCTGCATGATGCTGAACTGCGTCATGTATACCGCCATGACGCGGCCACGGTAGACGTTATCGACGTAGGCCTGAATCAGGCCCTGGCTCAGCGTCTGGCGCAAGGCCGATCCGACGCCCACCGGGATCATGATCGCGGCGCCGATCCAGTAGCTCTTGGTCAGCGCAAACCCGGCAATGCTGGCGCCCAGGATGACCATACCCACGAGCATGAGCAGGCCGCGGCTACGGTCCGGCAGCGCCGCCAGCCAGATCGTGGCCACGAGGGAGCCGACGGCGCTGATGCTGATCAGCAGGCCGGTCTCGGAGCCGCCGCCGCCGAAGATGTCCTTGACGTAGCCTGGCAGCAGGTACAGGTATGGCATGCCGAAGATGGACGACACGAAGCTCACGGCCAGCAGCATGAAGATGAGCTGCGTCCGCCGCGCGTAGGCTACGCCTTCCTTGATGTCGACCAGCGCCTTGACGCCGATCTCGCGCACGCTGGCGCCGGCTTCGCCGGGGGCGCTGGCTGGCTGCCACCGGATGGGCTGCAGCGTGACGATGGCGACGACGTAGAGCAGCGCCATCGCCCAGAAGGCCCAGGAGTAGCCCAGGAACGAAACGATGAAGCCGCCGACGGCCGGCGCGAGCAGCCGCATACCGTTCATGCCCGCGACATTCAGGGCGATAGCGTTGTTCAACCGCTCCATGCCGACGACCTCGGGGATCATGGCTTGGCGGCCCGGCATCATCAGCGCCATAATCACGCCCTGGAGCGCAGCAGACGCCACCAGCCACTCCATTGAGATCAGATGAACCATGACGAGGACGGCGAGCCCCGCAGCGTTGAGGAGGCTGAAGACCTGCCCCAATTGCACGACGACCTTCTTCGGCATCGCATCGGCGAGCACGCCGCCGACCAGCGAAAGCACCAGCATCGGCAAGCCACCCGCGAGGCCGATGAGTCCCAGGGCGGCGTAGGAGTTGGTCAGGTCATACGCCAGCAAGCCGCGGACGACGAGCTGCATGTTCAGCGCCGCCATCTGGCCAAGCATGGCGGCGTAGAACCAGCCGAACTCAGGATCCTTGAAAGAGTCGAAGACGCGAGAACCGTACCGTCCGGAGCTTGGGGCCTCGAGGACCTCTACGGCGTCCGTGTCGCGTTCAGCAAGACGCATTGCCTTATTCTCTCAGAAAGCGCCGCACCTTGCGTAAAGTGATATGTACAGGTCCTGCACGTATTGACTCTCAGTAATCATCGCCTGATATACGCAACACAGTTCATGACTTATAGGGCCATACAAATATGACATTCACCGACACCCTTTGGCAGCACATCGACCCGATTTTCCGAGCGATCCTGGCTCATCCCCTGATCGCCGAACTCACGGCAGGCACGCTCGCGCGCGAACGCTTCATCTTCTACATGCAGCAGGACTCACTGTACCTGCGCGACTTCTCCCGCGCCCTCGGCCTCGCGGGCGTGCGGTCGCCCAACCCGGCCACGCAGCAGGCCTTCCTCAATTTTGGCTCCAGCGCCCTCACGGTCGAGCGCGCCTTGCACGAGGGCTACTTCGAGGCGTTCGGCGTAACGCCCGCAAAGGAGAAGGCGCCGGCGTGCTTCGCCTACACGAACTACCTGCTCGCCTGCGCGGCCGTCGAGCCGTATCCGGTGGCCGTCGCGGCGTTGCTGCCCTGCTTCTGGATCTATCGCGAGGCCGGCAACCATATCTACGAGACGGCGCAGCAGGGCCTCGAGGCGAACCCGTACCGCCGCTGGATCGAGACGTACGCCGGCGAGGAGTTCAACGCGTCGGTCGAACGCGCCATCGCCATCGTCGAGGCCGTCGGGTCCGGCGCGTCAGAGGCGGAGCGAGCTCAAATGACACAGGCCTTCGAACGGTCGTCGCGGCTGGAGTGGATGTTCTGGGACAGCGCCTACCGCCTGGAGCAGTGGCCGCCCCATTAGCATGAGGGCGAACTGCGCGAAAGGCCTCGATAATCCAGCCGTTCTCGTAGGCCGTCCGCCAACTGTCTACGGCTCGACAGGCCGTCGAATATCAGGTCAAAGGCGGCGAAGCTGCCGAATCCCCTCGCCCTCTGGGAGAGGGTTAGGGTGAGGGCAACTAAACAACCGGCAACGCGCGGTGTGGCAGTTCCGGCAGCTCGACGCGGATGGCGTCGCCGGAGCGAACGTCGCCACCACTGAGCACAATGGCCATGACGCCGGCTTTGCGCACGAGACCGCCCTCGGCGTCCCGATCGAGGGTTGCGGCCATGAGGCCGTCGCAGACGCCGTCGAGCTGCGAGCACGGATCGCGCAAGCCGGTGACTTCGATCACTGCTTCGTCGCCGAGCAGCAGGCGCGCCCCCGCCGGCAGCGCCAGCAGGTCGAGGCCGCGTGTGGTGACGTTTTCGCCCATCGCCCCTGGCCCAACGTCGAGGCCCGCGGCGCGCAGCTCCTCGTGCAGCTCGGCGTGAATCAGGTGCACCTGGCGCAGGTTCGGCTCGTCCGGGTTGCGACGCACGCGGGAGCGGTGCTTCACCGTCGTCCCGGCGTGCGCATCGCCCTCGACGCCGATACCGGCCAGCAGGCGGATGCGCTCCTGGTTCGGCTTACCCATCGAGTGCGTGGAACTGAGGCTGACCGCTACGACGATGCCTTCCATTAATCTCTATTCTCCGTTAGCGCTCACCTGGGAACTCGAGCTGGTAGGTGCGATACAGCCAGGGGATGCGGATCACGCCGGCCAGGTTGAGGCCCAGCACGATCAGCAGCACGCCCGCGATCCTCTCCAACAACGGCAGGTTGGCCTGAACGGCGGAGCCGACTAGCCCAGCGGAAGCGCCCAGGAAGACGAACAGCACCGTGAAGCCGCCCACGAAGGCGAGCGCGTGGCGCACCATCAGCCAGCGGTTCGTGCCGAACTCCTCGCCCGCCTCGGAGGAGATGCCCGCCATGTGGCCGAGGTAGGCCGGTACCAGCGGCAGGCAGCAAGGCGAGAGGAAGGCGACGATACCGGCCACGAAGGCGGTGATGAAGCCGGCTGGGCCGGTGACGCTGAGGCCCGAGACGGTCTGCTCGGCGCCGGTGACCGTGTCCGCGGCGCCGCTGAAATACGTGTTGAAGATGGTGAACTCGTTGAGGACCATGAGCACGCCGACCAGGATGACGATGGCGCCGCTCAGCACCTCGATGGCCGGCATCAGCGGCCGGATGCGCCGCATGCCGGCCATCGCTTCGCCAATGGCGAAGCCGGCGATGACGAACGGCAGGCCGAGGCCCAGCGACCAGAACGCGAGCAGGAAGGCGCCCTGCGCCACCGTCGCGGACGAGGCCGCCAGCGTCAGGATGGCGGCCAGGATCGGGCCGATGCAAGGCGTCCAGCCGACGGCAAAGGCCGAGCCGAGGCCGAAGGATCGGCCGTAGCGCAGCAGGCGCGTCCCCACGTGGTTCGTCGATGTCGTTGTTGCGGCCACCGTTACCAGTATGCGACGCGGGAGAGGGAACACGAAACAGGGAACACGGAACCAGGACACGCATCTCACCATCGTCATTGCGAGGAGCGCAGCGACGAAGCAAATCTCTGGCTACGACCGCCGCCCGGCCACGGGCAAAAGAAACCGGGAACGGGCGACGCCCGTTCCCGGTTCGGTGTTCCTTGGTTCTCCGCTACGGAGCGCCGGTTATTGCCCGTCCTTCAAGCCGCCATCACCCGTGTTGGGTGGCGTGATGCAGACGGTGCCGTTGGTGGTGAGGCAGCCGGTAGCGCCGCCAGCGGTGCCCTGCAAGCCACTCGGGTTGCAGGTAACGTGCAGGGTGAGCGCGCCGAAGGCGTCGCCTGCCGCGGCCGTGATGCGCACGTCGCTGTCCATCTGGATGAGCGGAGCCGTGTAGACCACGTTCAGCACGCCTTCGCCATCGGCGGTGGTGGCGCTGGCCGGAATGTCGCCGGCCGTCGCGAGGAAGTTGACACCAGCGCTGGTCGGTGTCAGACCCTTCGAGTCCACGACGCGAGCGCCAATGAAGGCAGTCTGGCCGCAGACCAGGTTCTGCTCCGAGCTGGTCAGGCTAATGCCGCCCGGCGCCGTACTGCCGTCCGACGAGACGCCCTGGCAGTCTTGCTGCACGTTGACATAGCCGGTCCCCTCTTCCTCGTTGGTGCCGCCGGCGACGCCAACATGAGCAATGACTCTCGCCGAGCCGCTCGTATTCTGACCCGGGCCGAAGGTCAAGACGGCCGAGTTTTGCGTTTCTTCCGCAGTAGGCGGAGGCAAGAGGAGACCTTGAGAGCCATCGGCAAGGGCGAACGCGAAGTCAACGCCATCGATGACCTGGCCGGCCTTGTCGCGGGCGGTCGCGGTGATCAGAGAGCTACCGCCACACTGGATGACGGTGGGGTTCGCCGTTACCTGGATGGCGGCGATCTGTTGCGCGCAGTAGTTCTGATGACCGAGGTGTCTGCGTGCTGGTGTAATCCTTGTTGTTGTAGGTGGTTGACGCCGAAATGATAGCATTTTCGGGATCTCCCGGGCTTTAACGTCAGCTTGGCCGTGTCGTTGTGACCGGCCTCGAACGTACCCGAGCCCTGCTTCGAGGTGAAGTAGAATAGAGGTCAGAGCCGTCAATCGGCTGGCCATTTTCGTCGACGAGAACAGCGTGGATTCGGTCGATCCGCCACAATCCAACGTGTGTCGTCGAGTGTGAGATGAAGACGACCCGTCGCCGAAGTAGCGACGCAAGCTGAGCGTCGTCGAAGGATCTCGACGTGAACCAAATTGTGAGTGAGAGTAAACGTCGTGGTGCCCTGAGACGTACAGGTGAACTGCGCCTGAATCAGCGTGTCCTCGTCGATATCGTCGGTGTCCTGGTGGATCGTCAGCCTCGGTGGGCCCGACTCGGGAGGATCGACTGTTGGCAGGTCTACGCCCACGTCAAGGGGATTGATTGGCGATTGCGATACGCAAGAAGAACTTGGACATGCGGCGAAAGACCCGATGTTAGCACTCGCGGCTAGCACGGCATCCCCATAATCGGTCGGAGGCGTCGTCGTCTGGTCACTGTCAGGACCCCAGGCCGCTGTTACGGTCACGGTTTGGCCAATGACGGCACAAGGCAAAGGAGTAGTTACGGTGCAATTGGGTGCGGTGATTTGGGGCGCGCCTATTGGGTCCGCCTCAATTGCGCCGGTGCCAAGCAAGACGCCGAACGCAACGACAAGGATCGCCAGGAGAAACTTGGGTTTGAGATGCATGGACTACAACCCCCGGTACTGGTCTTGCTAGACAGCATCTAGCTGTAGCCCAAGGTGCTTCCTTTCTCATCGAAAGGAGGCCCCCGCCAGACCAAGGGCTCTGGTCCACCTAAATAATTGTCTGTTCCGGCACGAAACCGAAATCGCCATGACGAGTCTATTGACGTGCGCCCAAGGTGTCAACGGTCTGTGCGCTTGAGCCATCGATCCCTCGACATACCCAAGCTTGCAACCGCCGCCCTGCGGCCCGTTTTCAACTCGTCCTTTCGACTCGAAGTCCGAAACCTGATTTCTGCCACCCCTGGGTTGCCGACCCAACGAGCGGCGTTTCGAAATCGCCTCATCGTTGTACGGCAGCCGATGGCAGCAGCCAATAAGGGAAACCCCTTACGTCTCCCTACGCGATCCATAACGCAAGAACGTGACGTTTGGTTAACAACCATGCAGAGGAAACCGGGAACTTTGTCATGCTGAACGCAGTGAAGCATCTCCCGGCCGAGCCAGCCGCCGCGAATCGAAGCATTGCCGACGCGGGCGAGAGCGCGGGCCGTCGTTTGCGAATGGCGTGCGACACGTCTCTGCACCCTGCCCTCGGGAGCCGGTGCCGAGGGGAGATTCTTCGCCGCGACTCAAAATGACCGGGGGGTGTCCCCGCTCGGTGTCATGCTGAACGCAGTGAAGCATCTCCCGGCGGAGCCAGCCGCCGCGAATCGAAGCATTGCCGGCGCGGGCGAGAGGGCGGGCCGTCGTTTGCGAACGGCGTGCGACACGTCTCTGCACCCTGCCCTCGGGAGCCGGTGCCGAGGGGAGATTCTTCGCCTGTCGGCTCAGAATGACAGGAGGGAGGGCGGCTCAGAATGACCAGGTGGCTTCTACCGCCTGTCCCCAGCTCCCGGTTCCCTGCTCCTCCCGTAGTACCAGCGCTTGCCCATCTCCGTCGCCAGGACGTAACCGGCGAGCACCGCCACCAGCGTAGCGAGCACCGGCAGCGACGGTCCCACGAAGCCCAGCTCGTGGCCGGCGGGTGTGAGGACGATCGCAAGGCTGACGAGCAACGTGGCGGCGGACGTTACCGTGAGCAGCGCGCCGGGACGGCTGCGGAAGAAAGCGCGACGCGTGCGCAGGATGAGCATGACCGCCAGCTCCGTGGAGAGCGACTCGAGGAACCAGCCGCTGCGGAACAGCTCGGCGGAGGCGTCGAAGCCGAGGCGCAGAATGGCGAAGGTGAGGAAGTCGAAGGCGCTGCTAATCAGGCCGAAGACGACCATGAAGTCGCGGATCGAGTGCAGGTTCCACGCTTCGGGCTTCTCGACCTGCTCTGGGTCGACGGCGTCGGAGGAGATCGTCGTCGCGGGCAAGTCAGTGACGAAGTTGAGCAGCAGGATCTGGAACGGCAGCAGCGGCAGATAGGGCAGGATGAGGGCGGCGCCCGCCATGCTCGCCATGTTGCCGAAGTTGGCGCTGGTGGTGACGAAGACGTACTTCAGCGTGTTGGCGAACGTCTGGCGGCCCAGCCGCACGCCCTGCATCAGCACCTCGAGGTCCTTGGCCAGCAGGACGATGCTGGCGGAGTCTTTCGCCACGTCCGCTGCCGTATCGACGGAGATGCCGACGTCGGCGGCGTGCAGCGCGGGCGCGTCGTTGATGCCGTCGCCAAGAAACCCCACCGTGTGGCCGCGGTGACGGAAGGCGCGCACGATGCGCTCCTTGTCGACCGGATTGACCTCGGCGAAGACCTCGGCGTCGGCGCACTGCTGCTGCAACTGCTCGTCCGAGAGCGCCTCGACCTGCTCGCCGGTGAGCAGGCGCTGCGCGTCGAGGCCGACGGTCGAGGCAACATGCGCCGCGACGAGCCGGTTGTCGCCCGTGATCATGCGCAGCGAGATGCCGAGGCCGGCGAGATCACGGATCGTGTGGTCCACGTCCGGCTTCGGCGGGTCCTCAAAGGTGAGGAGGCCCGCCAGCGTCATGCCCGACTCATCCGAAACGTCGAGGCTCTGCGTGGCCGGCATGGGTTTGACGGCGACGGCGAGCACCCGATAGCCCTGCTGGCTGAGCTGCTCGAACCGGGCACGCACCTGGGCCCGCTCCCCCTCAAGGGGCGCCACGGCCTCGCCGCGTTCGACTGACGTGCAAACGGGCAGGATGCTATCGACGGCGCCCTTGCTGATCAACAGCGGCCCGCCGTCCATGTCGACGAGGACGCTGAGGCGCTTGCGCATGAAGTCGTAGGACAGCTCGGCCAAACGGCGCGTGCCCTGGGTCCGGTCCCGGCGCCCATCCACGATAGCGTCGTCGATCGGGTTGGCGTAGCCGGTGTGGTGGAAGGCGTTGAGCACGGCCAGGCGCAGGACGCGGGCGCTCGCGTTGCCGTCCACGTCGAGCGCGGTCTGTAGCTGCACGGAGCCGACCGTCAGGGTGCCCGTCTTGTCGGAGCACAGCACATCCATGGCGCCGAAGTCTTCGATGGCGCTGAGGCGCTTGACGATGACGCGCGCCCGGGCCATCTCTCGCGCGCCGAGGGAGAGACTGATGCTCACGATGGCCGGCAGCAGCTGCGGCGTCAGACCAACGGCGAGGGCGAGCGAGAAGAGGACGGAATCGACCAGCGGCCTGCCGAGGGCCATGTTGATCGCGAGCAGCAGGACGACCATGACCAGCATGACTCGCATTAACAGCACGCCGAAGGCGGAGATGCCGCGCTCGAAGGAGGTCGGCGGCACCTGGCGCTCCAACCGCTCCGCCGTGCGGCCGAACTCCGTCGAACGGCCCACCGCAATGACGAGCGCCTCGGCCGTGCCACGCACGAGGTGAGTGCCCATGAACAGGCAGTTGTCGCGGGCGTTCACAGGCGCGGTCGCGGCGACCTCGCCGGGCTGCTTCTCAGTCGGGTAGCTCTCGCCGGTGAGGGGCGCTTCGTCGACCAGCACCTCATTCGCCTCGACCAGGCGGCAGTCGCCGGGGACGAGGTCGCCGGTGCCGAGCAGGACGACGTCGCCGGGGACAACGTCCTGGGAGCGGACGTCAGCGACGGCGCCGTCGCGGCGCGCCTGCACCGTCACCTCGACGGCCTTGAGCAGGTCGGCCATCGCGCGCGAGGCGGAGTTCTCCTGCAGGAAGCTGAGGAGGCCGCTGAGGACGATGATGCCGAGGATGATAGTCGCATCGACGGTTTCGCCGAGGAAGGCAGAGACGACGGTCGCGAAGGCGAGGATCAGGGTGATCGGTGTGGCGAACTGGCGGAACAAGAGCACGAGCTCGGTGCGGCGGTGACGCGGCGCCAGGCCGCGGACCTGCTGCAGCCGCTCCCGCGCCGTCTCCGAGTCGAGGCCGGCACCTGACGTCTGCAGTGCGCCGAAAAGCTCGGGCAGGGGGAGTGACCAGTACGCCGGCAGCGCGTCCTGGGAGCTGCTCGAGGGGTCGGACCTGCTTCTGCGGCGCAACACGCTATCGGCCGCCAGTGTACTCCAGCACTGGCGGCCGATTGCGTCCTTGCAGGCGAGGAGGGCTATGCCTGCGCGCTGGGCGCCGGCGATGGCGGTGCAGCAGGTGCGACCTGTCGACGGAGGCCTCCCCGCTGCACTCGGAAGTTATCGATGTCGATCTCAGGCATCTCGACGGTGAGCTTCCTCAGCACGCCGTTGGCGAGCTTGTTGTAGTCCTCGAAGTTGCGCCTCAGACGCAGGCGAGACCCCGGGGTGCCTCCATTCGCGTGCAACTCGAACGCCGATTCTCGCCCGTCGAGGCCGGACGAGATCAGGTCCCAGGCCATCGACAGCAGGGCCGAACGCTGCAGTGCCGTGTAGCCGCCGCCCCCGAACGACTCATCAAGACCCTCTCGCATCTTCGGCGCGGCAAGGTCCTCGTCGGTCGGCGCAACGACCATCGAAGAGCCGGGCAGGATGCGCAGGATCTCGGCGATCCGTTGGCGAGAGCGCTGCATGGCGATACCGCCCGCGGCGACGTGAACCTGACCGGGGATGGCGTAACCGGCATCGTTCCGGTCCGGGTCGAACTCGGCGGCGCGCTGACAGCTGCGGGCTATCTGCACGTCGGACATGATGTCGACCAGGTATTCCTGCGTCGGCGGCGCTTCCCGGAGGCCCATGACCTCGGCGCAGGCCAGCGCGGTGCCGAGGGCAAACTCGAGCTTCGCCAGCCAGCAGTAGCTCTGGTGCCAGTACAGCCAGGCGCCGATGCCGCTCTCGCGTCGGCGGAACGGCACGTTGGCCGAGTCGGCGCCGGGCTCGGGCGGGATATCGAGCAGGAACACGCGCTCCCAGGGCACGAACACCTCGTCCAGCCACAGCTGAGCGTCCAGCTCGTCGTAGCGGCTGCTGATCGGCGCCACGAACGGATTGGGGTGACGCGCCGCGATCTTGCGGCAGACGATCGTCACGCCAGGGTCATTAGCGCGCACGATGAAGGTCATGCGATTGTCGCCATAGTTGAGGCCCGAGGCGCCGCCGATATAGATATCCTCTGCGAACGCGGGGCTCGTGTGCATGCCGACCTTGCCCGTGACCACGACACCTGCGTCGGTCTCCCGCACCAGCTTTAGCGCTTTTCGCTCGTCAGGCTCGGAACGGAATCGGTAGCCGATCGTGGGGCCGCCGGACGAGTAGGTGAGGAAACGGCCCGTGTCAGCGATGTTCTGGCGATTCTTGAGCGCGTTATTGATCTGCTCATCGGAGTACCTGACCGCCTGCGTCTGGTCGAGAATGCCCAGGGCGATGAGGTTGCCGTAGGCCGGTGTGTGCGTGACGTTGCCGGCGCTCTGGAACAGGGTCTCGTTGAAGCACCTGCCCATACGGACCAGCTCATCCGCCCGCGTCGGCAGAACGAACGACACGGGCAGGCGCGTGCCGTCCGGACCGGGCGGCATGAGGACGATGTCCTGCCACTCCGGGTCGAAATGACGGTCGTACCAGGTGACATACTCGTCGACCATGGCGCGTGTTGCAGGATGCGTCGTTATGTCATCGACTTCACCCTCACCCAGAACCCAAACCTTGCGACCATCGCGAACACTCTCGCGGTAGTCTGCGCCGGTGCGCATGAAGACCTCCTCGGTCACTAAGGCGGCGTGCGATAGAAGGAACTAGGACTTGGCTTCGGCGGTGGCTGTCTCCGGCTTCGAAGCTTCCGGCCTCACGTCACGGCGACGGCTGGCATAGCTCGTGCGCCGGAAGCCGTCGATGTCGATCTCCGGCATGTCGACGGTGAGCTTCTTGAGCACGCCATTCGCCAGCTTGTTGTAGTCGCCGAAGTTGCGGCGCAGGCGCTGGCGGGCGCCCGGGATGCCGCCGTTGGCGTGCAGCTCGAAGGCAGACTCGCGGGCGTCCAGACCGGAAGCGATCAGGTCCCACGCCATCGCGAGCAGAGCCGAGCGCTGCAGCGCCGTGTAACCGCCGCCACCGAACGACTCCTCCAGGCCCTCCTTCATCTTCGGCGAGGCCAGGTCGGTGTCCGACGGCGCCATGACCATCGACGAGCCGGGCAGGATACGCAGGATCTCGGCCATGCGCTGACGGCCGCGCTGCATGGCGAGGGCGCCGGCAGCGACGTGCACCTGGTTCGGTACCGCGTACCCCGCCACATTCCACTCCGGATCGAGCTCGGCGGCACGCTGACAGCTGCGCACCATCTGCACCTCGGACATGATGTCGACCAGGTACTCCTGGGTCGGCGGCGCTTCCCGCAGGCCCATGACCTCGGCGCAGGCCAGCGCCGTGCCGAGGATGAACTCGGCCTTGGCAAGCCAGTCGTACGTCTGATGCCAGAACAGCCAGGAGGCGATGCTCTCGCGGCGGTAGAAGTTGGTGTTGTCGGGCTGGTCGGGGATTTCCATGAGGAAGACGCGCTCGAAGGGCACGAAGACTTCGTCCAGCCAGAGCTGTCCGTCCAGCTCGTCGAAGCGGCTGCTGATCGGCGCGTTGAAGACGTTCGAGTGGCGCGGCGATATCTTGCGGCAGATGGTGGTGACGCCGGGAGCGTTGAGCGGCGTGATGAAGGAGAGGCGCTTGCCGTTGTAGCTGGCGCCGCCCATGCCACCGACGTAGACATCCTCGGCAAAGGCCGGGCTGGTGTGCATACCGATCTTGCCGGTCACCCAGAGGCCGGCGTCGTTCTCCCGTACGACCTTGATGGAGTAGCGGTCCTCCGGGTCGGGGCGGAAGCGGTAACCGATAGTGGCGCCGCCTGAGGAGAAGGTGAGGAAGCGGCCCGTGTCCTCGATGTTCTGGCGATAGGCCATCGCGTTGTCGATCTGGCTCTGCGAGAAGTTGATCTGCTGAACCTGGTCCAGGATACCGAGCGAGATGAGGTTGCCGTAAGCGGGCGTGTGCGTGACGTTGCCGGCGCTCGCGAACAGGGTCTCGTCGAAGCAGGTACCCATGCGCTGCAGGTCCTCGCCGCTCTTCGGGATGATCAGCGCGACGGGACGGCGTTCGCCTTTGGCGTCGGGCGGCGTGAGGACGGCATCCTGCCACTCCGGATCGAAGTGGCGGTCGTACCAGGTGACGTACTCGTTGACCATGTCCCGCGTGGCGGGATGAGTGGTTACGTCATCCACTTCCCCTTCGCCCAGGATCCAGACCTTGCGGCCGTCGCGGATGCTCTCCCGATAATCGGCACCTCTGCGCATTCTTATCCCCTCCGACATAACAACTGTAATGTTTCTCAAAAGCATACACCGCGCAGAGCGGCCCTACAAGAGAGATAACAGTTGTGATGTTGGAGAAAATCTCGACGCCAGACCACTGCAGTGAGGTCAGTATCTCCGGACCGTCAGGCGCCGATGTGCGACAGCTGCCTCGCGATGAAGAAGCGGATCTGCTCCAGCGCTGCCTCCCGGTTCGCGCCTTCCTCCCGGACGAAGCCGTGCGGCGCGCCAGGGTACTTGCCCAGCTCAATGATGCCACCGGCGGCGCAGTACGCCTCGACGAAGCGCTCCGCCATGCCCGGCGTCAGCGACGCGTCCGCAGAGCCCTGGACGAGCAACGCGGGCGGCGTCTGCACGCTCTCGCCGCGCTCGAGGATCTGCTGCGGGTTCGCCTCGCTCATGCCCGCTTCGTCACCGAAGTAGGTGAGGCCGGCGGCAACGAGGTTCGCCTTTTCCGTACGCTGGGCGAATTGATAGCGCGAGAGCGGGTCGATGACGGGCCAGCCCATGATCACGTACGGCAGCGAGGCATCGACGTCGGGCGCCTCGGGCAGCTCGATTCCGGTGTAGCGCGGGTCGTGCGGGCGCATAGAGCTGAGCATGATCAGGTGGCCGCCGCTGGAGAAGCCGCTGCCGCCGACGGTGGCCGGGTCGCCGTTGTACTCGGCCGCGTGCGCCTTGAGCCAGCGGACGGCGAAGTTCACGTCGCGCACGGAGGCGGGGTACGGCGCCTCGGTGGAGAGGTGGAAGTCGATGGCGACAACGAGCAGGCCGCTCGCGGCCAGCGTTTCGTCGATCGCCTGGTTCTGCAGGCGGTCGCCGTTCTGCCAGGCGCCGCCGTGCACTTCGAGCAGCACCGGGAAGGGGCCGGGGCCCTGCGGCTCGTAGATACGAGCCAGCCACTCCCGCGTACCGTCGCGGCGGTAGACGATGTCGCGCGCGCTGACGATGAAACGCGCCTGCGGGTCGTAACGAACACTGCTCGACTGCATCGCAGACCACCCTTTCACTGCGTGACGGGCCGTGGTTGTTCGCCGACAGCCTACACCCGGCGTCAATCAGGAAGAGGGACCGTGGGTGGTACGGTCCCTCTTCGAAGCTCGCCGGCGGGTGGCGATGTCAGGCGGCGGGGTTTGCAGCCGGTGACGGGGACGGAGGGGCGTTCGACGTTTCCTTCGCCAGCAGTTCCGTTATAGCCTTCGGCGCCAGCGGCCTCGAGAACAGGTAGCCCTGGCCGACGGCGCAGTGCAGCAGCTTGAGGCGCTCCATCTGCTCCTGGCGCTCGATGCCCTCCGCAACGACCTCCAGGTTGAGCGTGTTGCCGAGGTCGATGACGGTCTGAACCAGCAGGCGGTCCTTGTCCACCGTGTCGACGCCATCGATGAAGCTGCGGTCGATCTTGAGGATGTCGATCGGGAAGCGCTTGAGGTAGCTGAGGGACGAGTAGCCGGTGCCGAAGTCGTCCAGGGCAACCCGAATGCCAAGCCTCTTGAGCTGATCGAGAACGGTCAACGCCTGCAGCGGCTGCGGCACGAGGACGCTCTCCGTAACCTCGAGGACGAGGCGGTGCGGATCGAGGCCTGATTCCTCCACGGTGGCCTTGACGCTCTCGACGAAGCCGTCACGCGCCAGTTGCTTGGCCGAAAGGTTGACGCTCATCGTCATGTCGCGCGTCTGGGGCAGCTCTGTCTCCCAGACCTTCATCTGGACGCAGGCGCGCTCCAGGACGATGCGGCCCAGCTCGTGGATGGCGCCGGTTTCTTCCGCCAGAGCGATGAACTCAACAGGCTCCAGCAGGCCCCTGGTGGGGTGTTCCCAGCGCACCAGCGCCTCGAAGCCGGAGATGCCGCCGCTCTCGAGGTCGACTTCGGGCTGGTAGTAGATCACGAACTGGTCGTGTTCCACCGCCTCGTTGAGCTCGCTGATCAGGCGCAGACGCTCGACCAGCGATATCTGCATGCCCGACTCGAACACGTGGACGCGGTTACGGCCGCTCTCCTTGGCGTCGTACATGGCGACGTCCGCGTTGCGGATAACGTCCTCGGTCGACATCGACGTGTCAGTAGTGACCAGCCCCAGGCTAGCCGTGATATGGATCTCATGTCCCTCGATGACGAAGGGCCGCGCGATCGCCGCCAGAACGCGGTCGGCGATGTGGTGTGCCGCGTCGGTACTGGGCGCGTCCTCCAGCAGGACGGCGAACTCGTCGCCGCCGAGACGGGCGGCCGTGTCTATCGGGCGAATGCACTCCATCAGCCGGCTGCCGACCTGCTTGAGCAGCTCATCGCCTATCGTGTGGCCGCGTTCGTCGTTCACGTACTTGAAGTGGTCGAGGTCCATGTAGAGGACGCCAACCTTCTCCCGACCCGAGCGGCGAGTGCGCAGCAGCGCGTAATCGAGACGGTCCATGAAGCGCAGGCGGTTGGCGAGACCGGTCAGCGAGTCGTAGAAGGCCTGGTGGCGCAGCTGATTCTCCAGCACGCGACGCTCCGTTATGTCATGAATGTTCAGCACCAGGCCACGCACGTCCGGGTCGTGTAGACGATTGGTGCAGACCACGTGCACGAACCGGCTCTCCTTGGCCAAGTGGCCGGGCACCAGCTCGACTTCGGTTGCGCTGGAGAAATTGGCCCGGTTTCTGACGTCGCTGATGAACGCCTCGAACGCGTGGCGCTCGTTCGAAACGAGGAAATCGAGCACCGAGCGATGCACGGCCTCCTCCGGATCGAGTCCGGTCAAGTTGCGGATCGCGGGGCTGGCGTAGATGAACTCGTTCCGCTCGTCGATAACGGCGATGGCGTCGGCAGAGCTCTGCACCAGAGGCCGGAAGCGTGCCTCGCTGCGACGCAGGATCTCCTGCTCGGCCTCCATCTTCTCACCGCGGCGCTGCGCCACCCGATAGCGCCAGTAGGCCAGAGCAACCGCAAGGAACGCGAGGATGAACACCACAACCGTTGCCAGATCCGCGATTGCAGCGGCACGGCGAGCGTTGTCGATGTACTGCTGGGAAAAGATGAAGGCCTGGTCCGCCATGGAGTAGTAGGGATCGTGCGTTTCGTTCATCGCGGCCATCGCCTGGTCGGGTAGGCCTTCATCGACAAGCTGCAAGGCAGCGACGGTGCCTCTATCCATCTGGTCGATATCGCTGCGAATGGCCAGCTTGTTGCCTTCGCCGGTCTCCGCCCTGAAGGCGGCCGTTGCCTGTGCGAGCAACTGCCTGGACGTCGAAAGCTCCTCGGCGGTGGCAGCCGTCGGGGCGTGGGCATCCGTCACCGCGGCGATGACGTAGCGCCACGCCGACGTGTTGTAGTGGAAGGCCGTCATCGCCAACTCGTCGTTCTGGACCGCGATGTTGAACTCCCTGGAGCTGTGGCGGTGCAGAAGATATACCGCACTGCACGCGGCCGCCAGCACCACTGCGAAGACGGCGAGCAGATAGATTGGCCGCGGCCAGGAAGATGGATGCTTTGCTGAGATCATTTCCGCTCCCGGTGACTCGCCCGGGACGGGATCCAGGCCGTTGTCATCTACTTAACGACTCGACCAGCAAAAGTCATATGCGCATGGGCCGAAAAGCCTATTCCCGTAATTGAATAATCGAATCAAACGGCGCAAAGATGAGGGCAACAGAGATTAGACGGCGCTGAATCCCTCATTTGGCAGGAAGGAGAGGAGCTTGGCGTTATAGCGCTCGGCGACATCGCCGGGGCTGCCGCCGAAGCTGCGGGCGCTGGCGATGATGTCCTCGATGCACTGCTGGCAGAACGGCCCTGGCCGGGGATATGCGACGCCGGGAGCGAGGGGTGCGCGGCAGCGGACGCAGTGAGGCACATTCATCACGGCAGCATCGTCATCGACCTGCAGCAGCCCTTCGTCGTCGAGGAGAAATCGGTCGTTCACCACCTGTACCTATACGGGGCGCCGAGGCGCCGTTATTCGACCATCCTACGCTCCCGCCAGCCGTAGCCGATGTACGATGGCACGCAGAGACACCGTCTCAATTCTCAAACCAGGCCGGCCGTTCCGTGCAGCGTTCTCCTCCTCCACCTACGACACATCACGATCCTGCTTGCCGGACTGGTGGCAAGCCTGGCGATAGCCTGCAGCGCCGGTTCGGGCACAGGCGGCTCCGCGACCACGCCCCAAACGCAGACCGGTAGCGCTGTCAACCTGCCCGACCTCACGGACACGCTTCTGCTGGTGAACGAGGACGGCAGTCTCTTCGAGCTCTCCTCCGCACAGGAGACGCCACTGCTCACCTTCCAGGACTCGTCCTTCGTCCTCGACCCGGCCGTCTCACCGGACGGCAAGTACATCGCCTTCGGGCTGCAGTTCCCGTCGCGACGCCTGGAGGACGGCAGCATCGACTTCGGCTCCGACGTCTACGTGGCGCCCACCAGTGGCGGCCAGGCGAAGCTGGTCATGCAGCACGAGCAGGTCGGCGAATTCGTGCGCTCGCCCGCGTGGCTCGACAACGGCAAGACGCTGCTCGTCGAGGTGCAGGGCCACAAGGCCAACGGCGACGCCGACTGGTACATCGCGCGGGTCGACGTGGACAGCGGTCAGACGCAGCGCTTCCTGGAAGACAGCTCCCTGCCGGTGGTCTCACCGGACGGCAACGACCTGGCGAGCGTGCACATCAACCCGACGACGTTCCAGGAAGACATCGTTATCACCCACCTGGCAGACATGACGCAGCAAAGCCTCCTCGGCCCGGACAGCACGAAGATCCTGATCGGCTCGCTGGCGTGGTCGCCGGACGAATCGCGGCTCGCGTTCACGGCGGCAGACCCCACCGTACAGTCGCTCGCCGCCTCGCACGAAGCGACGCACCTGGTTTCGCTGACCATGCATCCGACACTGCAGGACGTCTGGATGATCAACCGCGACGGCACCGGCCTCAAGCGCCTCATCGACCTGGCGGACCCGCGCCCTTCCGTCGTCTGGTCTCACGACGGCAAGCACGTCTACGTGCTCGGGCGCCAACGGCCTGCTCCGCATCGACGCAGATACGCTCACGCAAGAAGCGCTGGACTTCACCGCGCCCGGCGGCCAGATAAGCCCATTGCCGTGACGCGACCTACGTGTAGTTGAAGAAGAACTCTCCGCCGATACGGACGCCGATGTAGTAGACATTGGCGAGCAGCCGGCACTTGAACGCGGCGAGGCCGCTGCGCGTGGAGCAGTCCTGCAGCATGGCGCTACGGAAGTCTCGGTCGCAAACGTACCGGTCCCACTCCGAGCCGCCGGTCGTGTAGCAGCTATCGTGGCCCTGGCAGGCGCGGGTGAAGTCGAAGAAGGCACCGGAGTCGGGCACGTCGATCAAGGCGGTACCGCAGGCGTCTCCCGAGTCGCTGCAAGGCAACGGCGGCGTGGTGCGACGGGCCGGCCGTCTGGGCGGCCTCCGCCGTCGCAGTCGTCCCGGAACCGGCGGCGACGAACCCCAGAACGATCAGCGCGAGAAGCGACACGAGCAGCTTCGACGTCACGACGAGCCTCCTCAGAGCAAAGATGGAGCGGCGTGCACACTATGCGCTGCGGCGGGCGTCACGACAAGCCTCGTCCCGCGACAGGTGATTGGGGAAAAAGAAAGCAGTTCGCGCTCGACGCGTCTCGGGCGTAGTCTGGAAGAAAGTGGAATCGTCCTCGAACGAGGCCGGGCGGGCCGGCCGCATCTTGCTCATCGCCAGCCTGGGCATCGTCCTCGTGCCGCTCAACGCCACGATGATCGCCCTGGCGTTGCCTCGTATCCGCGACGATCTCATGCTCACCTACTCGTCGGCCACGTGGCTGGTCGGCATCTACCTGGCGATCATGGCGCTGGGCCAGCCGATCTGCGGCCGCATCGGCGATCGCATTGGTCACGCAGCGATGTTCCGCTCCGGGCTCGGCCTGTTCGTCGTCACGTCGATTGCCGCGGCGGTCGTGCCCGACTTCGAGCTGCTGCTGCTCTCGCGCATGGGCCAGGCCTGCGCCGCGGCGCTGGTCATCCCCAACGGCATGGCGCTGATTAGAAATGAAGCGCCGCCCAAGAAGCTCGGCGCGTACCTTGGCATCACCGGTGCGTCGATCGCCCTGGCGGCGGCAATCGGTCCGCTGGTGGCGCCACTGATCCTCTCGGCGGCGTCGTGGCGCTGGATTTTCGTCAGTACGATCCCGATCGCGCTGATCAGCCTCGGGCTGTCGCTGCGCTGGTCCGCGGCGCGGCGGACGACGAGCCGGCAGGCGGCCCTCCGATGGCAGACCGTGGCGCTGCTGCTGGCGATCCTGCTCGCTGCCGGCTTCTTCGTCGAAGGCGGGGCGACCAGCCTGTCACGCGCCTACGTTTGGATCGGCTTCCTGCCGCTGGCGGCGGCCGTCGTGCTCTTCTACCAGACCGAGCGGCACACCAGCTATCCCATCATCGACACGACGCCGCTGCACTCGCCGCGCTTTCTGTTCGCGGCGGCATATGGCTTCGTCAGCAACGCCGTGATCTACGTCGTGCTGCTGGGCGTACCGGCACTGTTCGTCGATGTCGAGGGGCACTCGCTGGCGGCGGCCGGCGGGCTGATCGGGGTGATGTCGCTGCTGGTCGTGGCGCTGTCGCCGGCCAGCGGCCGCCTCTCCGACCGCATGGGCAGGGTGCCACCCATGATGAGCGGCGCCGCCTTGCAGTTGGCCGGCCTGGCCGGCGTCTTGCTCGCGGCGCACTGGAACGCCTCGATACCTGAGTTCGGCGCGGCGTTGCTCCTGGTGGGGTGCGGCATCGGCGCCGGCGTGCCGGCCGCATCCTCCCTGGCCCTCGAGGCGGTAGGCCATGAAAAAAGCGGCGCGGCGGCCGGCCTCAACTCGATGATGCGCTACCTGGGCAACCTGCTCGGCGTGCTGCTCATCGGCGGCAGCCTGGTGGCGAACAAGGCAACCGTCTCATCACAAGGGTTCCAGGACGCGGTGCTGGTGACCGCGCTGCTGACGGCAGCATTGTTAGCCGTATCCGTCGCGATGCTCCGCTCGGAGGGCGTCCGCGCCTACGCCTCGTCGCAAGAGGCCTGAGCAGACGGACCCCGAGGACGATAGCTCCGTGATTCAATCTCTTTCAATTCTGACCCAATCGACTGCGGCTAGGGTACGGACGACGCGGCTTCTTGGGTCGTAGGGGCGCCGGCGTCAGGAATGTCGAGACTACGGGCGGATAGCCCGGATGAACGGAGGTAGAACCTCATGCCACCACTCGTAGTGACCGGAGCGATGCTGCAGTGTCCGTTTGGGGTCGCACCATCGACCCTCAACGTGCTGCCGACGAACATGGTGAACGCTACGAACCTGCCCGCGGCCACCGTGGCGGACATGGTGCCCATGTTGAACATCATGCCCTTCGGCATGTGCACGACACCGAGCAACCCTCAGGTGGCCGCGGCAACCAGCGCCGCCCTGGGAGTGCTAACGCCGATGCCGTGTATCCCCGTCGTTACGGCACCATGGACGCCGGGCGCCGTCAAGGTGCAGATTCGCGGCGTACCCGCATTGCACAGCGGCTGCACGTGCATGTGCGCCTGGGGTGGGGTCATTGCGATCACGAACCCGGGGCAGGTGGCGGTTCAGGTTACGTAGCCCAGAGTCTCCGCGTCAGGCGAGCAGCATGCCGATGCGCGCCAGCCACTGGAGCTCGCCGCGCACTTCGGCCTCGGTCAGCGGCTCGCTGCCTCCGTTGCGCGTCGCCTCCTGGAGGGCCACGATATCGTGCTCGCCGTCGAGGATGGGCAGGAAGGGCCGCGACTTGCCGGTGATGCGGACGCGCTCGTGGCGCACGTTGGCGACGGCTTCGACGCCGCGCCGGATCATCTCCCGCACGAAGGCGGTGGTGCGCGGCCGGTCGCTGACCTGCGTCACCAGCGGCCGCGGCGCCGTGTGCAGCTCGAGCAGCGAGCGGCCGTAGAGGAAGTTGCGCAGCAGCGGCGGCCCCAGGACGGCGGCAGCTTCCGCTTCGGTCGAGCCCGTAGCCTCGGCCGCGTGGGCGGCGAGGTCCTCGAAGCGCACGGCCTCGGGGTAGAGCTGCGAGAGACGGCGGTACGCGGCTTGCAGCAGCGGCCGCTCGGTGGAAAAGGAGAGGCCGTCGGCGGCGGTGAAGCGCTGCTTGCCGGGCTCGTCCTCGTCGGGCTCTTCCTTGAGCTGGGCGCTGAGAAACATCCCGTTCAGGACGCCGGACCGCGCGTCGAGGTGGCGCTGGATGGGCGCGTCCGGGTGGCAGACGAGCACGCGGCGGAACATGCGATTGCGGATGAAGTCGACGTATTGCTCCATCTCGATGTGGTCGTGGCTGAACGAGGTGAGCTGCTTGACGAGTTCGTTGTCGAGGCCTATCGGCGTCGAGCCTTCGAGATCCGCCTCCACGAGCACCTCGAGGCCGTCCGCCCTGATCGCCTCCGCAAACTGGTAGAAGTAAAAGGGCTGATTGGTCTCATTCATCTCGTCGTAGAGAAGCGTCGAGACCATCTGCGACTCCGGCACCGAGCCGCGGGCGTAGAAGGTCGACGCGTACTGCTTGATGAAGGCGCCGAAGACGCTGCTTTCGTCCTGCGCGTCCGCCGCCATGGCGATGAACGCGCGCGCCGCGTGCACGCGCTCCGCCGGGTCCTCGATGCCGCGGCCGCGGTACAGCATCATGTCGCGCAGCGGCTCGACGTGGTGCCAGCCCGGATAGGCGTTGAAGCTGATGAACGCCAGGCCCTCCGGCGTCATGCTCTCGCGGATGAGGCGCATGGCCTTGCGTCGCATCGGCTCCTTGACCCAGGAGTAGAAGCCGTGCGCGATGACGTAATCGAAGCTGCCCCACTTGTCCGGCAGGTCCATGATGTCGACGGCCTGCAGGTCGACGTTCGTGAGACCCATGTGCCGCAGGATGTCCTTGCCGTCCTCGATCTGGCTCGCCGCGTAGTCGATGCCGACGAAGTGCGCCTCCGGCAGCAGCTCCGCCATGGCGATGACGTTGGCGCCGTTGCCGCAACCGATATCGAGGACGGTGCAGCGTTCCGGGCTCGGCGGATGCAGCCCCATCAGCTTCCCCACCACGGCCAGCCGGTCCGGGTGCGTCTCCGAATGGGTGAGCGGCGGGTAGTGGATCTCGTTGTAGAGCTGCTGCATGTCGGAAGCCTACAGCAGCCGGCGGCCGGCGTCAGCCAGGAGCGGCGAGCCGCCCTCACGCCCGTCACTCTGAGCCACTCCTCACGCCTGTCATTCTTCGCCTGCGACTCAGAATGACGACGTCAGGGCGGCTCAGAATGACGACGACAAAGGAGAGGGAGGGCTCATTCTGAGCCCTCCCTCCGTACTCGTAGCTCGCAGCGCAGTCGCTGCGGGATTCATCCCGCAGTGTCCTGTCTCCTTACGTCACGCCTCGTCGCGGCGCCAGCGACGGCCGAGGCCGTACGTGGCCAGCGCGAGCGCCAGCGTCAGGACGATGCCGTACGCCGCCGTCGCGCCGTTGGTCTGCGCCAGGCCCGCGTCGCCGGTGTTCGGCGGCGTGATCGTGGCGCCCTGGTGCCGCCCGCGGCCGAGCTGCCGCCGGTACCACCGGTACCGCCCGCGCCGCCTTCGCCCGCGACGGCGGTGCCGCTGCCGGCTGCGCCGCCCGCACCGCCGGCGCCTCCCGTGCCGCCCGCGGCGCTACTGCCGCCGGCTGCTGCCGTGCCGGACGCGCCCGGCGTGCCCGAGGCTGCCCCTTCGGCGCCCGGCGTCGGCGTTTCGCAGTCGACCGTGATCCGGGCCTTGCCGAAGAGGTCGCCGACCGAGACGACCACGTCCACGTTGCCCGGCGCGGCCGGCGCCGTGAAGGTGGTGGTGACGGTGCCGTTCACGGTCGTCCCGTCGGTCGGGTCGACGGTGGAGCCGCCGGTGCCGAGGAACTTGACCGGCGTGCCGTCTGCCACCCTATTGCCGGATGCGTCGGTAATCAGCGCGTTGACCAGCGTCTTGTCGCCGCAGGGCACGTCGCTGGAGTAGGCGTTCACCTGCACCAGGTCCGACTCGATCGGCGACGTGGGGCAGTTCACTCGTGATGTCGGCGTTGCCGACCAGGGTCTGACCGCCGGTCGTAACCTGGGCGGTAACGGTGATGTCGAAGGGCGGTGGCGCCGTCACCGCCAGGTTGACGGTGGCGATGCCGTTGATCGTCGAGGCGAAGCCGGCCGAGAGCTGGCCGCCGTTGGTGTTGAACACGACGTTGGTGCCGTCCGGCACCAGCGGGGTGCCGCTGCTGTCAACGATGCGCGCCTCGATGCGCACGTTGGCGGGACAGGTGGCCACGGTGTCCTGGAAGGCGTCACGTACGACCTGGATCGCGGTGTTGGTTGGCACCACGCAGTTCACGGTCGCGGTCTGTCTGGTTCGCCCGCTTGGTGAGCGTGAAGGTCGTTGCGCCCGGCGCGCTGCAGTACCACGTTGCCGTGCCGTTCAAGGGCAGGCTAAAGTTGGGTGAGTCGTAAGCTGCATCGCAAGGATCGGCGGTGAGGCCGATAGGTCAGAATGGTAGTGCCATATGCCAGCTACAGGCGTGTCCGCGATCAAGGTCAGGCCTGTGAGGCAATCAGTCCCGTCGCTGTCCGTCAAGCCCGCGGCATCGAAGTAGCCGTCGCCGGTTCGCTGGCGTGCCGCTAACGTTGCAGTCGGCGTCCGTGTTGCCGACCGTGAGCTGGAAGCTGATGGTGATGGTCGTCCCAACGGTCATCGAGGTCGGGACGCTAGACTCGGGGAGCTGGCCTGGCTGTCGTGCACAGGAACAGCGCCGAGCAGCAGGGCAAGAACCGCCAGCGCCGCGTGGCCAGACTGGGCCTTATGAGCTTCTTCATTCCTGCTTGACCTCCTGCTGGTCATCAGCCGTTCACGGGATGCCGGATCTGCTTGCGCCCCGACCAACTCTACGGGAGACCTCATCCCGGTAAATGTCCCGTGCACTCTCTCGATCCATCTTTCAATGTCATCGTTTCTCATCGTTCTCCACTCAACCGGCCAGATAAGTTGGATTCGGGACATCGGCGAACGTCACCGTCTGCGAGCCAACAGTCACCACGAGCTGATAGCTACAGATGTGTACTTCGCAGTCCGGGTCTGCGTCGAAGTACCCGTTTGCATTGGCGGAAACCGTCGCCACGGTCGTACCCAAACGGAACCTCACGATCTTGGCTGTGCCCTGGACGTTGCCCAGGAACTGCCAGCGAATGCTGATTCCCGCGACAGATAGCCGTCACAGGTGTACGTGCACGTACGAATGGTGTAGTTGCTGGACGCACCACTGGCGTGACCGTCAGCGGCGGCGACTGCGTCATGACGCCGTCGCTGTTCGTTGCCTGCAGGATGTAGGTGTGACGTACCCGAGACAGAATGGATGTCGTTGAAGCTGCCGGGTATCGGCGGGCCGGTGGCGATGGGCGCGCCGTTCGCGCAGCAGTGTGATGGTCCCCTTCGGGTCGCCGCTCACCGTCCAGCTGATCTGGGTGCCGCAGCTCCCGTTCAGGCCGTCCGGGTTCATGCTCAGCGGTCAGCGGCGCCACGGACATGGCGGGCACGGCTGTCGGCGTGATCGGCGTGTTCGGTAGCCGTCGGCGTGATCGTCGGGATTTCGGTGACGGTCGGCGCCTCCGGCGTAATTGATGGCGGTGGCGGTCGGCGGCTCCGGTGTGACCGTCGGGGCTTCCGGCGTGACGCCCGACTGCGGCTGTGACGGCTGTCGTGGGCGTGATCGTCGGCGTCTCGGTCCCGGGCGTCACCGTGCCGGTGACGGTCGCCGGGGGCGGCGTGGGCGAGCCGTTCGGGTTCGGGTTGCCACTCGACGTGAACGGGCCGTACTCGACGTCGAACTCGATGCGGTCGCCGCCCTCGTGGGTCGTCATGTGATCGGTGCCGTCCGGCTCGGTGACGTGGACAACGCCTGCCGTGTCGCCGCCGTCCGGATTGACGACGACGATGTGGTACTCGCCGTCCGGGTGGGGGATGAAGACGGAGTTGGTGCCCTGGCCGTCCTTCGGCGGGCGCTCGGTGCAGGTCGGGTCGCGCCAGGCCTCTTCGAAGTGGTACTGGCCCGCGTCCTGCGCGGCCTGCGACTGGGCGTCCGCCGGCGTCTTGCCGGACAGCGTGCCGACCTGCTTGCCGTCCTTGTCGGTGACCAGGACGCGCATGTTGGACGGGACGGTGATCATCATCGAGCCGAGGTCGTCGCTGGGCGCGTACTTGCGGCTGCTCTTCACCAGCCCGGCGTAGGCGTTGAGGGTGGTGCGGTTGGCGTAGTAGGGGTCGTCGATCAGGATCTGGTCGCCCTGCAGGCCGACGGCGGCGATGTAGTGGCCGGGCACCTCGAGGATGACGGGCAGGCCCTGCTGCAGCTGGGCGCGGATCTCGGAATCGCTGGCGGTGCCCCAGCCCTCGAAGCGAACTGTCTTCCCCTGGCCCTTTGCGGCCGCGGCGGCGGAGATGCTGTCGGCGGCGGTCCAGTTGACGTTGCCGTAGGAGTAGCCGGCGCTGACCCAACCGGAGCTGGTGAGCTGGGCGCCTTCGTTGAAGGCGGCGTTGAGGGTCGAGGGGTTGAGGGCGTTGCCGTGCGGGTCCGTCATGACGTTGAACAGGCTCAGCACCGTGGCGACGGAGGTCATGGCGCAGCCGCACTGGGCGATGGTGGTGCCGCAGCCGACGTCCTGGTCGTTGCCGTGGTCGTACTCTTCGGCGCCCCAGGCGGGGTCGTTCTGGGCGAAGAGGGGGCCGTTGGTGCCGCGGGTCAGGCCGTTGGGCAGCGTGATGGATCCGCTCTCCGAAGGCGTCGGCGCGGGCGGCGCGTCCTTGGCGGCGACGGTGGCAGCTTCCTGCTGGCTGGACGAGCAGAGGTGGACGCCGTCGTACTTGGCTTCGGCGTTGGTGCCGCCGCCCCGCAAAAGGAGATAGATGATGACGGCGACAACGATCAGGACGAGGACAGCGGCGATTTTCCGCACCCGCGACCAGCTTTCCGGCGCACATAAGTGCCCCCGCCAGCCGGCGGGGCAGCACGGCCGGATCAAATCACGTCGCCCCCCCAGCGTCAAGATTCGGTCAGGTTCGCAGGGGTCTCGTATTCAAGAAACGCCGTTCATTCTTAACGAAAGGAAGGGGCACCTCACCCCTCGGTCCCCTCTCCGATTTCGGAGAGGGGATGGCCGGCGGGCGAGACGGCGCGGCCGTCGTCCGGAACGGCGCGCGCCGCGTCTCTGCGCTCGGGGCCTGGTGCCGGGGGAGATTCTTCGCCTGCGGCTCAGAATGACAGGCTCGTGAGGGGTGGCTCAGCATGACGGGCCGTGAGGGCGGTCCAGCATGACAACGACGGGGACGGCGGCACCTCCCCCTTGTCATGCTGAACGCAGTGAAGCATCTCCCGGCCGAGCCGGCGCCGTGCATCGAGCCACCGCCCGCGCGGGCGAGACCGCCGGCCGTCGTCCGCGAACGGCGCGCGCCGCGTCTCTGCGCTCGGGGCCTGGTGCCGGGGGAGATTCTTCGCCTGCGGCTCAGAATGACAGGCGTGAGGGTGGCTCAGCATGACGGGCCGTGAGGGCGCTTCAGCATGACAACGACGGGGGACGGCGGCACCTCCCCTTGTCATGCTGAACGCAGTGAAGCATCTCCCGGCTGAGCCGGCGCCGTGCATCGAGCCACCGCCCGCGCGGGCGAGACGGCCGGCCGTCGTCCGCGAACGGCGCGCGCCGCGTCTCTGCGCTCGGGGCCTGGTGCCGGGGGGAGATTCTTCGCCTGCGGCTCAGAATGACAGGCTGTGAGGGGTGGCTCAGCATGACGGGCCGTGAGGGCGGTTCAGCATGACAACGACGGGGACGGCGGCACCTCCCCTTGTCATGCTGAACGCAGTGAAGCATCTCCCGGCCGAGCCGGCGCCGTGCATCGAGCCACCGCCCGCGCGGGCGAGACGGCCGGCCGTCGTCCGCGAACGGCGCGCGCCGCGTCTCTGCGCTCGGGGCCTGGTGCCGGGGGGAGATTCTTCGCCTGCGGCTCAGAATGACAGCTGTGAGGGCGGTTCAGAGCATGACAACGCAGCGAAGGCCCACGGGCAGTTTCAATACTCCATAAATCATTGGTCAATTACGAAAGCTATACTCTGGTGCAACCGAGATGACTGAAGCACCGAGCGCCGCAGCACCTGCCTTCAGCTCTGTCCTCGAGCAGATTGAGTCCGAACTGGGCTGGGTATCGGCGCGCCTGCGCGTCGTCGTGGAACGCTCGCGGCAGGCGCGGTCGGTAGGGCCGCCGTCGGAGTATCGCGGTCTCTACATCACGGACGAAGAGGTCGACCACCTGCTGTCGCGCGACGGCACGGAAGAGGTCGTCGACCGCCAGATCGAGTTCGCGACGGCCCTGCGCCAGGAGCTCGACGCGCGCGCCGCGGCCAGCATCGAGGCCGGGCTGGCGCTGCCCGTCGAGCGCATCACGCGCGACTTCGACCTTTCGCCGCACGAACGCCTCGTTCTCGTGATCGCGCTGGCGCCGTACCTGGACACGGCGTACGAGAAGGTCTTCGCCTACGCCAACGACGACATCACGAAGCGCTGGCCTACGATCGGCCTGACGCTGGAGGTGCTGAGCGACGACCAGCAGGAGCGGCTGGCGCTGCGTCAGCTGTTCTACGAGAGCTCGCCGCTGGTGCGCCACAACCTCATCGCGGTCGGCGAAGCCTCGTCCAATGGACCGGCGCTGCCCAACCGCCAACTGTCGCTCGACCCACACGTCGCCGAGGTGATGCTGGGATACGAGGGCCTCGACCCCCGGCTGCACGGCATCGCCCGCGAGGTGGACGTCATGGTGGGCGAATCAGCGGACGGCGAGCGGCTGGCCGACGCGCTGCGGCAGCGCATGGACGCGCGCGCCTACATCGGCGGGCGCTGGCACGAAGAGCGCGAGCAGACGATCGCCTACGCCTGCCGGCTGCTCGGCATCAAGCTGATCGACCTGGCGATGCCGGCGCTGGCACGCGCCTCCGAGCCGGCGAAGCTGCTATCGCTGGCCCTGCGCGATGCGCGTCTGCTCAACGCGGCGCTGATCATCGACGGCTACGGCGGCCAGGAGTCGGACCTCGACCTCGACACCTTCGGCAGCGAGCTGGCGACGGGCCTCAAGGACCACTCGCTGCCCGTCATCTTCTGCGACCGCCCCGTGACACCGGCCCACCTGCCCGTCGACCTGCACCTGCAGTTCGCTTATCCGGCGCCGCCTTTCGAGGCGCGGCAGCAGCGCTGGCATCTCGCCGGCGGGCTGAGCCCGGAAGAGGCGCTGCAGCTGGCAGCGATGTACCGCCTCGGCGCGCGTGAGATCCGCTCGACCATCGAGATGGCGCGCAGCCTCGCGCACCTGGAAGGACGCAGCGAGATCACGCTGAGCGACGTGAAGTCGGCGGCGCGGACGCAATCGCAGCCGCGGCTGACCAGCCTGGCGCAGAAGATCACGCCGCACTACACATGGGAGGACATCGTCCTGCCGGACGACCGCATGGCGCAGCTACGCGAGATCGCCAACCAGGTGCTGTACCAGCACGTCGTGTACGAGGAGTGGGGCCTGGCGCGCAAGTCGAACCTGGGTCGCGGCGTGGCGGCGCTGTTCGCCGGCCAGTCGGGCACGGGCAAGACGATGGCGGCGGAGGTCATCGCCAACGACCTCGGCCTCGACGTCTACAAGATCGACCTCTCAGGCCTCGTCTCGAAGTACATCGGCGAGACGGAGAAGAACCTGGCGCGCGTCTTCGAGGAGGCGAGCGACACGAACGCGATCCTCTTCTTCGACGAGGCGGACGCGGTGTTCGGCAAACGCAGCGAGGTGCGCGACTCGCACGACCGCTACGCGAACATCGAGATCAGCTACCTGCTGCAGAAGATGGAAGAGTACGACGGCATCGTCGTGCTGGCGACAAACCTGCGCGCCAACCTGGACGAGGCCTTCCTGCGCCGCATGCGCGCCATCGTCGAGTTCCCGTTCCCGGAGGTCGAGGATCGCCTGGACATCTGGGAGCGCACGCTATCGTCGGCGGCGCCACTGGCGCCGGACGTCGACCTGCAGTTCATGGCACAGCAGTTCCGCATCGCGGGCGGCAACATCCGCAACATCGTGCTGCTGGCGGCGTTCCTGGCCGCGGCCGAGGGCAAGCCGATCGCCATGTCGCACATGATCCGCGGGGCGAAGCGGGAGTACCAGAAGCTCGGCCGCCTCATCGCCGAATCGGACTTCGGCAAGTGGCTGGACGGCCTCGAGGAGGACCTGGACGAGTGACGGCAACCGGATGCAGCACGGCAGCATCCATCGCAGACGATAGCGGAGGCTAGGGTCTGAGCAGGCGAAAGAGACTCCACGAGCACCCCGACCCGTCGCGGGCGGGCGTGCGCCCGCGACGCGGGACGCCGCTGCCGGCGGGACGAGACCAGGCCGCGCACGGCCGTTTAGCGCTCGGCGGCGGCAGCAAGATGGCAACCTCGACCCTGAGCCGCGCCGCACTCGAGGTGAGCCGCTTGCACGGCAACCAGGCGGTCGGTCGCATGCTGGCGCGCTCGGCGCCGCAGCTGGCTGCCCGCGTGGCGAGTGAACGTTACCCCCGTCGACCAAATCTCGCGCGACGTGGCGGGTACCAAGCAGGCCGGGTCTACAGAACAAGCGCTGCTCAAGCTGACCCGGACCAAGGAAAAGATGCTATGGGCGTCTGAAGCGTTGGACAAAAAGGCCCCCAAGCGGGCCATTCACTGGCTGGAAGCGGCACGACAACTGATCTACTCGCTAGTCCTTGAGTACAACGCCACGAACAGGCCGCTCTCCGCGGACCTGGTCAATCAATACAACGCGATCGGCGTCCTGATCCGAGAGACCGAGCCCTACGCCGGCGTGCGGTACCCCCTTGAGCAGACGGAGTCCGATCTGAAAATTCGGTACGAACAAATCGAGCGCATGCTACCGCTCCTCCGCAGCAAGGATGAGTACTTGTCGAGACGATGGGAGCACCTTGTACTACCGGACGTACGGTATGCGATGGCCGTCCTTCAGGAGCCAAAACCCCTGAAGCCTGGCGAGATAGACCTTGCGCAGTTCAAGCTCCGCAGCGCCATGTCGAATATGCGGGCAGTCCTGGAGCAGGGCGTGGAGTACCACAGCTTCAACGACGAACTCCTGCACGACGTGTCGGCGCAAATCAATGGCGTCAAGGCGCTGGAGGAAGCCTTGAAGCCCTATCTTACCTATGGCGTGAGCGAATGGGTTGACACACCCAGGTCAATAGAGGACCTCAAGGCAGGCATTGAGCTGCGGCTCATCCAGCTGAGCCGCGTGATGGAAACGCTGGAATGACTGGACGAGCCAACGCAGGCACGAGCATCAGAAACACGCCGAACCCGGCTTCGGTAAGTGTCTGGACGGCCGGGAAACCTGAAGGGCCAGCATAATGCCGAGGCGTCGCAAGAAAGCATCCGACCTCCTGCCCGAGAGGCAGGAACCGGCCAGGCGTACGAGCCGCGAACGCGAAGGAGACTCGCGAAGCGTCGATCAGCGCGAGGAGCTCCGCGCCCTGCACGCACGCCAGGAAATGGCGGCACCGCTCCGGGCGCAAGCCGCGCAGCAGCTGAGCCGCCAGCAGGGCAATCAGTACGTCATGCGCATCCAGCGTCAGGACCAACCTGCAGCGCCAGCCAGCAAGAAGCTCCCGTCGGACGACGAGAAGCTCCAGGCGATCAAGGACGCGGAGAGAGCCCTCTCGCTGGGCCAGCTGCTCGTCAGCTTCGACAGCCTCGACCTCAACCTGGAGCCGCCGCCAGCCTGGCTGACACCGCCGACGGCCGCCGAGAAGGCGGCGGACTCGGACAAGCCACCGTGGAAGCTGAAGGGCGGGCCGGAGAAGCCGAAGAAGGCCAGCGAGAAGGACCTGGCGCGCGCCCTGGCCATCGCGACCTGCGCCGACAGGGTGCCGGACCTGGTGCTGGCGAAGCTGGCGCAAGACTTCCATCAGATGAAGGCGGGCGAGAAAGCGGCGCTGATCGTGACCAGCGTGGCGATCGCCGGCCCGGCGCTGGCTGCGGCCGGTGGCGACCCGCAGGCGCGCGACTTCATGCTCAAGCAGTTGGACGGCAAGGAGTTCAAGATCCCGGGCCTCGAAGTGCCGACGACGGTGAAGTTCATGACCGGCGCCAAAGAAAAGGGAATGATGGTGACCGTAGACCTGGGGAAGTACATCTGGAAATGAGCACCGGGTTCGTGATGTTTGACAGGCGCGCAACGGCGCTGACCACGGAGGAGCGGTAGATGCCCCCTCGCCGTCCCCTCCACCGGCTCGCCGCAGACCGACTCAGCGCGACGCGACTCGCGCCGGTCAGCCGGCGCGCACGCGCTTGCGCCCACCGCTACTCACCCAGGGCTTGCCTGGCGGCTCGCCTCGTCAGCGAGCCCATCGAGAGGCGCAATGCAGCCTTTGATCGCGCGACAGGTCCTGCAGCTGCAGGAAGCGCACGGCAACGAGTACGTGCAGCGCCTCGCCATGGCCAACGGCCTGGCGCGCTCGCCCCAGGCGCCGGCAGCGATCCAGCGCGAGGCGGCGAAGACCAAAGTGACTGTGACGACCGGCGCGGTGCGCCACGAAACCTTTGACGTCACCGGCAGCACCCTCTCATCGGCGGCGGACGAGCTCAATGCCCTGGACGAATGGGGCCAGGGCGGCGCGCGAACATCAAGTACACGGGCGGCTTGGTCAAAGACGACGGCGTCGTCAGCAGCGTCGCGATTACTGCCGTCGTGTTCAGCAGACTGCCCCATTGGACCCAACTCTCGAAGCAGCCCAAGGCCGTGCAAACCGAGTGGAACCGGATGCTCACGGCGCTGCGCGGCCACGAAAATCACCATGTGACGATCGCCCAGAGTCACCTGAACGGCCTGCCAGCGGCCCTTAACGGCATTCACGAAGACGACCTGAAGACCACCTGGCAGGAGCAGATGGACTCCCTGCAGGGAGCGCAGGATCAGTACGATACCGATACGACTCATGGACAGACGGAGGGCGTCTCGCTCGACCTGAGCGTCGAGCCGACGAAGGACGAAGAGGAGTCCGAGGCAGCCCCCAGCGAGTAGCTCGACGCGGGGACAACACAGTAGGCCATTGACGAACGGTCTATCGTAATGACGGAGGATAGTGATGGCGAGGCACAGTAACGACGCGAACGACGAGCTGGTCAAGGCTCAACGACGTCAGCAAGAGAAGCAGAACAGCCCACGGGCCGATGGCGGCGCCGACACGACGCTGCTCTCCGCGCTGGGCAATGCCCGCGTGCAGCGCCTGATGCGCTCCGCTGCGATCCACCGCGCCGCCGACGGCTCGGGCTCGGTCGATGACGCGGTCGCCCAGACGATCCAATCGAAACGCGGCGGCGGCGCGCCCCTGGACGACACGGCCCGGCGGACGCTGGAGCCATCTCTCGGCGCAGACTTCTCCGACGTCCGCGTCCACACCGACGGCCAGGCCGATTCGCTGAACCGCGCCGTCAAGGCCGAGGCCTTCACGACCGGCAAAGACATCTTCTTCAGCAGCGGCAAGTACAACCCCGGCAGCAGCGACGGCCAGAAGCTGCTGGCGCACGAGCTGACTCACGTGGTACAGCAGCAGAACGCCCCTCCGGCCTCCGAGATGACCGTAAGCAGCCCCGACGACGCCTCCGAGCGCGAGGCGGGTAACGTCGCCGACTCGTTCAACGCGCACGCCGCGCCCGTAAGCCGCGCAGCCGCGCCGGAGGAGGAGGAACTGCAGACGTCTTCTCTCGCCCGCGAAGCCGCGCCGGAGGACGAGCTTCAGATGTCCGCCATCGCCCGTGAAGCAGCGCCCGAAGAAGAGGAACTTCAAACTTCGGCGATCGACCGTCAGGAGGAAGAAGAGCCGGAGCAAGAGGAAGAAGAAGTAGCGATGTCGCCTATCGCCCGCTCTGAAGAATCCGAAGAAATCGCAGGCCCTCACCGCTAGACGCGAGCCGCCGGCCACGGGGGCTCTTCCTTCCATCGTCCGGACCATCGCCGCCTCTGATCTCGTCAGAGGCGGCGCTTTACTGCCCAGGTGCTGCTGGCTGGAGTGACACCGAAGACCGAGACAACGTGACGAAGGGCCCCCAAGAGCCCCTTTTGTCTCCATTTCTCAATTCGCAATCAATTTTTCCTCAATCGTCTCTGAGTACCCTTTCCTTGCAGCGATGCTGAACGAACTGGACGAGAGCTTGAAAGCGCTTCTTGTACAGGATTTGCCGCGGGTCATGGAGCGCATCGAAGCGGATGGCTTCGACATCAGCTTCGATGTGCCGAACCGTGACTTTCGCTCGCGCCTGACGCGGCCCACGCTTTGCCTCTACCTCTACAACATCCAGGAGAACCGCGAGCTGCGCGGCCGCCGATGGATGATTTCGCGCGCGAACGGTACGGCCACCACGCGGCGGCCACCGGTGAAGCTGGACTGCAACTACATGATCACCGCCTGGTCCAATGAGGTGGAAGACGAGCACCGCCTGCTGGCCGGCGCCACGCGCGTGCTGTTCCGCCATCCGGTGCTGCCTATCGACGTCCTGCAGGGCGCCCTGGTCGATGCCGACGAGGTGAGGACCGAAGTCGCGCAGCCGGAGAGCTTCAAGGACGTCGTCGATATCTGGAGCGTACTCGACAACGACCTGCACCCGTCGGTGCGCGTGACGGTGACGATCCCTCTGGAGCTCGAAGTCGAGTACAGCAGCCCGGCCGTCAGTGGTCACGACGTCGGCATGGACAGCCCCAACTGGACGCCGTCCCCGACGCGGCCCATACGTCTCGCGGGTCGCGTGGAGCGCGACGGCCAGCCCGTGGTGGGAGCTCTCGTCCGGGCCGACTACTCGTCGACCAACACGGACGACCGCGGCGAATACTCCCTGAACAACGTGACCCCTGGCAAACAGCTGGTCTGGGTGCGCTACGAAGGCAACTTCTACCAGTTCGAGCTGAACCTGCCCAGGGACGCGGTGATCACGCTACCAAGCAGCACGGAAAACAGCGACGGTTCGGCAAACGGAAACGGTTCAACAAATGGTACCGGCGGCGACGGGCCGCCGGGGAGCAGCGGGCGAAGAGGCCGCAGAACCAGGAACACAGGCCAGGAATAGGTCGGTGAGTGGGCCCCGACGACTCGGGGCGAAGGAGAGAACATGCCAACAACCTATCAGGCACCAGGTGTTTACGTAGAGGAGATACCGGGCGGCAGTCGCCCAATCGAAGGTGTCGGTACTGCGGTGGCAGCCTTCGTCGGCTTCGCCGAGAAAGGCCCGCTCAACGCGCCGGTCCGGGTGACGAACTGGACGCAGTACACGAACACGTTCGGCGGCTTCATCAAGAGCGGCTACATGCCGCTGTCCGTGTACGGCTTCTTCGCCAACGGCGGCGGCAATGCCTGGGTCGTGCGCGTCGGCGGCGACGTGGTCAGCACGCCCGCCGTGGCATCGCTGCCGGCCCGGGCTGGCGGCGATGCCAGCACGTTGCGCTTCACGTCCAAGCTGATCGGTGCGGACGGCAACGACATCTCCATCGAGATCGCCGACGAAGCCCCTCCGCCCGCACCGCCTGCCGAAGGCGAGGGCGAAGGTAGCGGTGGCGCCGCCGCCTCTACCGAGGAGCCACGCTTCCGCATGACAATCCGCGGTCCCCTCGGCGGCGGCCCCGAGGTATTCGAGAACCTCACCCTGCGCCGCGGCGACGCGCGCAACGTCGTAGACGTCATCAACGACGAGCAGACAGGCTCGCGCTTCATCTCGGTCGAGGACCTCTCGCCGCGCGGCCTTTCGGTCGCGGACCGCGTGCCGAGCGCGGGCAGCTACTCCCTCGACGGCGGCAGCGAGTCCATGACGTCACTGGTGCCGGCCGACTTCCAGGGCAGCGTCTCGACCCGGTCGGGCATCGAAGGGCTCGAAGCTCTGGACGACGTCACGATGGTCGTGGTGCCGGACATCATGAAGGCCTACCAGGACGGCCACCTCGACATGGACGGCGTCATCTCGCTGCAGAAGGCCATCCTGGGCCACTGCATGCGCATGGGTGACCGCGTCGCCATCCTGGACACGCCGCCCGACCTGGACCCAACGCAGGTCGACAACTGGAAGACCAGCGTCGCCAACCTGATCTCGGACGACGGCTACGGTGCGCTGTACTACCCCTGGATCAAGGTCGACGACCCGGCGACACGCGGCACGTCATTCATCCCGCCCAGCGGCTACATGGCCGGCATCTGGGCCCGCACCGACGACCGCCGGGGCGTCCACAAGGCGCCTGCCAACGAAGAAGTGATCGGCGCGTTGGACCTGGGGATGCACGTGACGCAGGCAGAGCTCGGCACGCTGAACGTGAAGAGCATCAACTGCATCCGCGCCTTCCCGGGCCGTGGCATCCGTGTATGGGGCGGCCGCACCCTGGCCGAGGCCGCATCCGAATGGCGCTACCTCAACGTCCGCCGCCTCTTCAACTTCGTCGAAGGCTCGATCGAGCGGGGCACCCAGTGGGTCGTGTTCGAGCCGAACGACATGGCCCTGTGGGCCAAGGTACGCCGCGACATCACGGCGTTCCTGACACGGGTCTGGGGCACGGGAGCGCTGTTCGGCGCCACCGCTGGCGAGGCCTTCTACGTCAAGTGCGACCGCGAGACCAACCCGCCCGAGATCATCGACGCGGGCATGATGGTCTGCGAAATCGGCATCGCGCCGGTGAAGCCGGCCGAGTTCGTCATCTTCCACATCCGCCAGATCACGCCCGGGGCGACCGAGTAGGTCTGCCCCGGCGGTGACGGAATAGCAGGAATAGCAGTAGAAGAGGAGTACATAGGTGCCACGTAACATCTTTGACAGCCTGGCTGACCCGCTAGTCGTCGATCACTTTGGTCTGGACGTACAGGGTCTGGAGGGCGTGACCTTCAGCGAAGCGAGCGGCTTCGGCAGCAGCAACGAGGTCGTCGAGCACCGCGAATCGAGCGCCGACGGCAAACAGCACATCAGCAAGCAGGCCGGCAACATGAAGTGGGACGACATCGTCCTCAAGCGCGGCGTCACCGACTCCAAGGAGCTCTACGAGTGGCGGAAGCAGGTTGAGGACGGCCAGATCGACCTGGCTCGCAAGAGCGGCTCGGTCGTCTTCTACGACGCGCGCGACATGGAGATCCGGCGCGTGAGCTTCGTGCGCGGCTGGCCGTCCAAGTGGAAGGTGAGCGACGTCAAGGTCGCCGACAACAACGCCTTGATCGAAGAGATCACCATCTCGCACGAGGGCTTCTCGCCAGAGTGATGAATCTTCAGACTGAATTCGACTTCACGCTCCCGCGGGGGTACGTCGATCGCAGCGGTACGGTGCATCGCAAGGGGCGTATGCGTCTTGCGACCGCCGCGGACGAGATCGCGCCCCTGCGGGACGCCCGCGTGAGGCAGAATCCGGCGTATCACACAATCATCCTGCTATCGCGGGTGATCACGCACCTGGGCACCGTCGCCGTTATCGACACGGCGGTGATCGAGTCGCTGTTTACCGCCGACCTGGCCTTCCTGCAGGAGCTCTACCGCACCAAGAACGAACTGGTGGCTCCGGAAGGCCAGGTGCGGTGCCCCGCCTGCGGCGAGTACTTCGTACCGCTGGCGGAAGGCGCGGAGGAGACCAGCGGCTCCCCTTTAGCGTGAGCGCCGGCGGTGGCAGCGACGAGGACGAGGAGTTGATCCCGTTCCAGTCGCTAGGCAGGGTCTGGCAACAGGTCGCCGACCGCGAGGATGAGATCGCGAAGGAGGTGGCATTTATCGCCTACCACTTCCACTGGCCACTGGAGCAGATCCTCAACCTTGAGCACGCCGAGCGACGGCGCTGGGCGAAGGAGATCAGCGACATCAACCGACGGCTGAACGATGAGGCGGCCGGCGAAACGGTAATAGCGTCGCTCTAACGACGCGAGGTTCTGAGCAATGCCTGAAGACGCGACTTCCGGAGGTTCCAAGGCGGCTGAGGCCGACCGTGTCCCCGATCTCAATGAGGACGACCTGCGGAAGCTCTGCGACCTGGTTTACCGGCTGCTTCGGGACGAAATCGTCATCGAAAAGGAACGCCGTGGGGCGCCACCGCTGAGGGACCGGAGGTAACGACATGCCCACGTTCGCGGGCGATACGCGCCAGGACGACAAGATCGCACTCTCGGTCCTCTTTGGCATCGAGATCGGCGGCGAGCTGGTCGCGACCTTCTCCGAGTGCTCCGGCATCGGCGTAACCCTTCAGACAGAGAAAGTCGAAGAGGGCGGGCTGAACTACACCACCCACAAGCTGCCGGGCCGCGCCGACTTCTCCAACATCACGCTCAAGCGCGGCATCACCAAGTCAACCGACCTTCTCGATTGGGTGCAGGACGTCATGAGGGGCAAGCGGAAGCGCCAGAACATCTCCATCCACGTCTTCAACGCGGATCTGGAAAAGATCACGAGCTGGCAGTTCGTGGATGCGTTCCCGGTCAAGTGGACGGGGCCGTCCCTGCAGTCGACTTCTAATGCGATCGCCGTGGAGACGCTCGAGCTGGCTCACGAAGGATTCGTGGAAGCATAAGCGTGACAAACGAACGAGAACCGCAAGGCATGCCACTGCGCGACTGGTCCGGAATGGCGACCAGGCGGACTGCCAGGTGGCAGACACGCCTCGCAACATCGCCCCTCAGGTCGTTGTCGATGTCGACACGCATCGCGCGCCGCTACCGGCCGACGCTGCGGCTGTTCGGCGCCGGTAGACGGCCGGGCGCATCAACGGCACTGGCCCTGCCGCGCACGCAGCCTTTCATCCTGCGCCTGCCGAAGCCAAAGCAGCACATCGGCCCGCCGATGCTCACGGTTCAGAGCCATCTCTCGACCGGCCTGCTGCCCGAGCCGGCAGACCTGGCGACCACACCGGCCACGACTCCGGAGCTCTCGGAGCCAACCGCGGGCGCTGGGGCAGAGCATGAAGCGACGCAATCATCGCCCCGGGAGGCGCCTCGCCAGCCGGTCCGGCAGCAGACCAACCCCTCGCTGCTCAACCGCGTGCTACGCGTCTTCCGCAAGCCGAAGCCCGAGATGACCGACGAGATGTCGCAGCGAGTCGAGCCCGAGCCAGAGGCCCCAATCGAAACGGCGGCGCCGGAAGGCACCTCCGCGCCGCCGATAGCGCGTTCGGCGGCGCCGCAAGCCGAGACGGCCCCACCCCCTGAGGCGCCGAGCGCCGACCTGAACACGCAGACGCTTCCGGAGGCTCCCGCGTCGACACCAGGGACCACGACGCGGCCACCCGCCACGCCGCCATCGCTGGAGCTGCGCCGACGCCGTTACGTCGGAACCGCCTGCGCCGCAGGCCGAATCGCCGAGCATCGCACGGTCGCCGACGCCACCGTCTGCCAGCGCGCCACCGCCGTCGATTCAGCAAGCGCCCCGGCAATCCGAGCCAACGCCGCCCGCTCAACCCGTCTTTCGTGTGGAGCGAACGCGATCAGAGCCCTCGGCGACGCCTGCGCCACGGACCGAGCAGCCTGAAGCCGTGGAGACGCCACAACCGCCGACGCCGGCCGGACAATCGCAGACGCCCCGCGGGGCTGAGACACTACCCATCGCGAGGTCGGTTGAGACGCCTCAGCCCGCGCAGCCTTCGCTGCCGAGAGCATCGGCGCAGGCTGGGGAACCAGCCCCGGTAGCTGCCCCGGCCGTGCAGCGCTCGATGAGCTCCGCGCCGCGCCGTGTCGCCGACTCCGTGCTGCGCATCTTCCGCCGTCAGCCGGCGCCCCAGTCGACGCCGTCAGCCGACCTGGCGCGCTCCACTAGCAGCGAAGCCGCACCGCCGTCCGCTACTCCAACGCCTCCAGCCGCGACGCAGCTCCCGGCGCGCCCGGCCTCAACGACCCCGGAGCCGCCGGCGGAAGCGCCCGTGGTGCGAGCCGCTGAAGAACCCGAAGAGGCAGTCGTATCGTTCGAGACACCTCATTCGATCGAGCCGGCCCCTGCCATCGAGCCGATGCCGCTGGCACGCTCGGAGCAGGTTGAGACACCGGAGCCTCAGGAGGCGCCGCTGCCGGCGCCGACGCCGCAAAGGGAGAGCGGCGGCCTGCTCTTCACGCTGCGGCGGCTGGTCCGCCGCCAGCCGGCGGAAGATGCCACCGAGCCAATACGACGCAGCGTGGACCGGCCCACGGCTGAGACCGCCGCGCCTCCGCCGCCGGTCGCCGCCCGCCGCGAGAACGCGATGCCCGCGTCTACTCCCGCGCCGGCTCCATCGTCACCTGCGTTTGAGCGCTCCGCGGTGCAGCCATCGAGCGAGCCCGCTTTGGCACGGCAAGACGATACGCGTCCACCGGAAAGGCCGGCCGCGGGCTCTGAGCAGGTCCTGCGCAGGCCGGCGGCATTGCAGCGTGAGACCGCAGACGAGACCGCGGAGGCGCCAGCAGCGTCCAGCGCTCTCGTCCCCGAAGCTCCCGAAGCAGTACACGACCTCCAACGCACCCCTGAGTCACGGCCGCCCGCGACGCCACCGGCCCCAGAGCCACTCATCCTGGCCCACCAGGCGCCACCGGCAACAGAGCCGTTTGCCGGTGCCCCGCTATCTTCAGAAGCGCTGTCCAGCCGCACCGCCGGCGGCAGCACAGACCGGGACATGTCGCCGCCTGCCGGACTCCCTGCGGCGCGTATAGCCACAGCTGCGCGATCGCGGGCGGCCTCTGCTCGCGTGCTCAATCGCCGTCCTTCGGGGCAGGCACGCGCCGCGGCCTTGCCCGGGGGCACGGCCGCTCCGCTGATCCTGCGCCGTCCTGCTGCTGCTATCGCCCGCGAGGAAACGCCCGGCATGACGACGTTCCAGGTGGCGCCCGAGACGGTTGCGGCGATGCGCGGGAACGCCGCGGGAGACGGAACCATTGCGAGGGTGGCGGCGGAAGATGGGTCGACCCAGAGTACGCCTGCAGCGAATGCAGGCCCTGCCGCGACCGTCTCCAACATGACCCTTCCCGGCAACGAGGGCGAGGAGAAGGGGCAGGGCGGCGAGGAGAAGGGTGAGATCAGCCTGGAGATACTGGCTCGCAGGGTATACGACGAGCTGCGCTGGCGGCTGCTGGTGGACCGCGAGCGCGCCGGCTTCGGCAACGGGTTGATCGGTAGATGACGGCGGAGGGTATGCGATGAGTCTCGAGAAAGCCAGCATTCGGGCTGTCGATCCGGCCGGCGCCGAGGTCAAGTTCCAGTACAACCCAACCAAGTACTCCGTGAACACTTCGTTGCAATGGAAGCAGGGCGAGCAGAAGGGGCAGGACACGCCGCCGCTGGAGTTCGTGCAGGGCAAGGGCCGCACGATCAGCATGGAGCTGATGCTCGACGACTACGAAAAGCCGACGGACGGCGCCAAACTCGTCGACAGGGTGCAGCAGCTGATCAAGTTCACGCAGGTGGACAAGAGCACGGCCAAGGACTCGGGCAAGGGGCGGCCGCCGGTCGTGATGTTCAGTTGGGCGAACAAGCACGCTCAGTTCAAGGCCGTCATCAACTCACTGAACGTGAACTACACGATGTTCCTGGCTGACGGTACGCCGGCCCGGGCCACCGTTAGCCTGCAGCTGCAGGAGTGGATCGACAAGCCGGAGGGCCAGAACCCCACCTCGTTGGGCAACGCGGACCTTCGGGCGCACCGCGTCATCGCCGGCGAGACGCTGGACCTGATCGCGTATCAAGAGCTGGGGTCGGCGAGCCACTGGCCCTACATCGCCGAGCTCAACAACCTGGACGACCCCTTCGCCATCGTGCCGGGGCAGTATCTCGTCGTCGCACCGCTGAGGTAATCATGGCTGCAACCGCAACTCCAGCCGAAAAGCGTCTCATCACCAATGCCTACGTGAAGGTGGATGGTCGCGACTTGCCCAGCGCCATGATGAACAATCTGCTGCGCATCCGGGTAGACGGCAGCGTGCACCTGCCCGACATGGCGATCCTCGAGTTCGATGACTCGGAATTCGAGCTATGTGGACGGCGACCCAGCTCAAGATCGGAAGTGAGATCAAGATCGGCTTTGGCGACGCCGAGGAGAAGTCGGAGGAACCCAGAGAAGAGCCCGCCTTCGCCGGCGAAATTACGGCCCTTGAGTCGGAACCGGGGATGGATGGCCGGATGTTTCTGCGCGTCCGCAGCTACGACCGCTCCCACCGGCTACACCGCGGCCGCGAGACACGCGTCTTCAAACAGGTTAAAGACAGCCAGCTCGCACAGCAGATCGCGCGCGAGGCGGGTTTGACCGCCGATGTCCAGACGACTCCGGGTGTCCACGAGTGGGTACTGCAGGACAACCAGACCAACTGGGAGTTCTTGCAGGAGCGAGCGGCACGCAACGGGTTCGAAGTCCAGGTCAAGGACAAGAAGCTGATCTTCAAACCGCCGACAAACGTCGGAAGCGCCGTGGAAGTGGCGTGGATGGAGGATATGCTCTCGTTCCGGGGGACGATTACGACCGGCGAGCAGGTGAACAGCGTCGAGGTGCGAGGCTGGGATCCCATCAACAAGCAGGTGGTCGTGGGCACGGCCTCATCGTCCCAGAACTTCCCCCAGATCGGACAAACGCCCACGGCCGGGGCCCTGGCGCAGTCCGCGTTCCACGAGCGGACAAAGATGGTGGTATCCCGCCAGCCGATCTACGACCAGCAGCAGGCGACACGCCTGGCACAGGCCGTGCTGGACGAGCTTGCCGGCGTCTACGTCAACGCCACCGGCGTAGTGAGGGGCGATGTCAAGCTGCAGCTGGGCGGCCAGGTAAAGGTCGCGAAAGTTGGTAGCAGGTTCTCGGGCACGTACCGCGTCACCCAGATCAGCCATGACTACGGACCAGAAGGCTACAACGTCTACTTCGATATCACGGCTCGCCGCTCGACGGACCTCGTCAGCCTGCTGGCGCCGCCGCAGCAGTCGCAGGTACGTCTCATGACCGGCATCGTCGACGCCGTGAATGACGACGTCGGGATAGGGCGAGTCAAGGTCAAGCTGCCGATGCTCGGCGACGACATCGTATCGGACTGGTGCAGGGTGCTTTCGCCCGGCGGCGGCAAAAACCGGGGATGGCAGTTCCTGCCCGAAGTGGACGACGAGGTGCTCGTGATCGGTACGAGCATGGACAACCTCTACGTGCTCGGCGGCCTACACAGCTCCGAGGACCTGCCGCCTTTGAGCAGCAACGAAGCAGCTCCCAGCCAGGAGGTGCAGAAGCGCATCATCAAAACGCGCACCGGCCACCAGATCCTGTTCGAGGACCAGAGCAACTCGAGCGGCTCGATCAGCATCATCGACGCGTCTGGCAACAACAAGATCGTCCTCAAGACGGACGACAACAGCCTCACCGCCGAGGTGAACGGTGACATGTCGTTCAAGGCCGTTGGCGCGATCAAGTTTGAAGCAGGGACCGACTTCTCCGTCAACGCGCAGGCCAACATCACGGAACAAGCTACCGGCAACGTCTCCATCGAAGGCAACGGCCAGGCGACATTCAAGGGCACGTCCAGCGTGAGGATGGAAAGCGGCGCCAACGCGTCCGTCAGCGCGCCGACCGTGAGCCTCGGATAAGGGATTGCGATGAACAACCACGTCACGGGTAAGGAAATCCTGGGAGTAGGCTGGAACTTCCCCGTTCGCGTCGACCGGCGAATGGCGCACGAGATCGAGGCGCCCTACCGCGGCGGTGGCGGTATCGCCCTGGCGCGCTACGAGGACGACATCGAGCAGGCCATACGCATCATCCTCGCCACCGCGAAGGGCGAGCGCCGTATGCGGCCCACGTTCGGCTGCGACATTCACACGCTGGTCTTCGCGCCCGCCAACGAGGCAACGTTCAGCCTGATGCGGTTCTACGTGGAGGACGCTCTTCGCATGTGGGAGCCGCGAATTGGAGTGCGCGAAGTCCTCATCGCGCCAGATATGAGTGAGGGCCGCGTCGACATCATGATCAGCTACGAGGTCGTCGCGACGAAAGACGAGCGGACCCTCGTGTATCCGTTCTACACGATCGGGGAGGAATAGCCATGACGATGCAGGTTACCGAACGCCGCCTGGACCTGCGCCAGTTCCAGGACATCGTCGACGAGGCGAGGCGCCTTATCCCGCGCTATTGCCCCGAGTGGACCGACCACAATGTCAGCGACCCCGGCATCACAATCGTCGAGCTCTTCGCCTGGATGACGGAGATGATCCTCTACCAGCTCAATCGCGTGCCGGACGAGATGCACGAGCACTTCCTCGACCTTCTGGGCGTGCAGCGTCACCCGCCCGAGCCGGCGATGGTCGACGTCACGTTCTACCTCTCGAAGCGCGTCACCGGACAGGTGACGATCCCTGTCGAGACGCAGATCGCCACCGAGCAGACCGACGTCGAGGACGCCATCATCTTCGCGACTACAAAACCGCTGACGATCGAGCCGCCGTCGCTGGCAGGCCTGCGCGCCTGGCGTCAGGGCCAGGGATTCGAAGATTACATGCCGTACGTCGCCAGTGGACTGGTAGACGCGCCGATATTCAACGAAGACCCGCAGGAGGATGATGCGCTGTACATCGGCCTGCGAGAGGACATGGCGGGCAGGAGCCTGTTACTGCAAATCGACTGCCAGGAGCTGGAAGGCGTGCACATCGACCCGAAAGACCCGCCTCTCGCCTGGGAGTACTGGTCCACGGTGACCAGGCTCTGGCACCCCCTGCGCCTGCTCGATCAGTCGGGAACGGGGCGTCTACGCGAGCCGCTGACGACGGACCCAACGCACGGCCTAAACCGGTCAGCAGAGGTCTTCCTGAACATCCCGGCCGACTCCGGCACACAGGTCATCGAAGGGATCGACGCGACCTGGCTCCGCATCCGCCATCAGCCGAAGGCAGGCTCCAGCTATACCGCGTCACCGCGGGTGACTGGCCTCAGGTTGACGTGCGTAGGCGGCACCGTCAGCGCGCGCCAGTCGCAGATGATCGAGAACGAGTACCTGGGGACGGCCTCCGGCGAGGCCGGTGACCAGTTCACCGTGAACTGGCAGCCCATTCTGCGCCGCAGCGAGCCGCACATGATCGAAGCGGCGCTGGGCGACGAGGTCACGGAGTGGGTGGAGGTGGACGACTTCTCCCTCTCGGGCGAGCACGACCGCCACTTCACCATCCACTACCCGACAGGCCAGGTTCGCTTTGGCCCTTCCGTCCGCGCCCGCGACGGCACGGAGCGACAGCACGGCGCCGTACCCCGCCCGAGTGCGGAGTTGCGGCTGCTCTCCTATCACAGCGGCGGCGGCACGCGCGGCAACGTCGGCGAGCGTACCATCACGCAGATGCGATCGTCCGTCGGCTACGTTGCAGCCGTGACGAACTACACACCGGCTGCCGGCGGGCTGGACGAAGAGACGATGGACGAGACCAAGCTGCGCGCCGTCGCGTCCCTCAAGCACCCGGTCACGGCCGTTACGCGGGATGACTTCGAGCGCCTGGCGCGAGAAATCCCCGGAGTGGGAGGCGCGCGCTGCGTCGCGCCGGGAGAAGGCGGCCGTCCGGGCGTGATCCGGCTGTTGCTGCTACCGAAGCTGCCGGATCCGCAGGTCGAGTTGACACCGGAGATCATGCTTCCCTCGCCGGAGCTGCTCCAGGCGGTGGGCGCGGCAGTCGAGGAGCGCAAGAGCCTCGGCACCGTGGTGGAGATGGCGCCGGTGTCCGTCCTCTGGGCAGAGATCGACGCCCACATCTACGTCGCTCGCGGCTTCGACCCGGCCCAGGCCCAAACCGCCGCGGAAGAGCGACTGCGACGGCTCCTCCACCCCACTGTCGGCGGACTGGATGGACACGGCCTCACCTTCGGCGGCGCTATCACGATGTCGCAGATCGCCGGCACGCTGCAGAACGTGCCCGGCGTGGTCTACGTCGAACGCGTGCTATTGCGCCGCCAGGGTGAGACTGAAGAGCTGATGCGCCTGCAGCCGGACTCGGACGCCATCTTGGCGCTGGGCCGCTGCTACGTTCTCGCGGAGACGGTGGAGGACTGATGACTATCGACCTCGCCCCGCCGACGACAAACGGCGCCAGCAGCAACGGCTACCATCACCTGGACGAAGCTCCGGTTGATCTGCAGCCGAGCGCGTACCTGCGCTACCTGCCCGCCATTTACTGGCAGGACTCCTTCATCGGCCGTTTCCTGCACATCTTCGAAGACATCCTCTCGCCGATTCAGAAGGACGTGTCGCGGCGAGCCATGCTCTTCGACCCCGGTCTGGCTCCGCCGGAGATGCTGCTCTTCCTGGCGAATTGGGTCGGCGCTACCCAATTCGGCGAGCTGCCTGACGCCGAGCTTCGCGGCCTGGTGCGCAAGGCAATCACGCTGAATCAGATGCGCGGCACCAAGCGCGGCCTGCGCATGGCGCTTGAGTCCATCACGTCGAAGCGGCCGTACATCACGGAATATTCGCCCGGCCTGGTTCTGGGAGAGGACGCTGTCCTGGGACTTAACACATCGTTGAACGAAGGTGTGCCGCTTCAGATTCACATCCTGTTCGATTGTCAACCGGAAGAGCTCGACCTCTCGCTGGTGCATGCTATAATCCGGAACTACAAGCCGGCGGGAGCTGTCTACACCGTTTCCTTCGTGACCCCTGCGAGCTGATCTGAGGTTACGTGATGAATCAGCATTCGCTGCATTCGCCCATTCGTGTTCACCCCTTCAGCGGGCTGGTCATTGACGTTGATACCTGGGCGACAGCGCACGACTACCACCGCAATCACCAGCAACTGCACCTCCTCAGTCTTCACGGCAGCGGCGTCGCCCAGGGCTTGGACGTCATCTCGACGGACCCACCCAGCGAAAGCGTCGTCATCGAGGCAGGTGTCGCTATCGACCCGCTGGGCAACACCATCGTCGTCCCGGAGCGGCAGCATGTCGCGATCGGAGAGAACTCCGGCGTGACCTACCTGGTGCTCGATTATGTCGAGAGCATCCCGTCCGATAGCGACCAGCGCGACACGCGAGCGCGCATCAAAGAAGACTTCCGCCTGCGGGCGATCCAGACGATCCCCGAGCCTCACTCGATCGAGCTGGCGCGAGTCGACGTCAAGAAAGGCGCCTCGATCGTCGGCGCCGCCAACCCGTGGCTGCCGACCGAGAACGAGATCGACCTGCGACACCGGCCGCGGCTGCTCGTCACGGCGCCGCGCCGTATCAGTCTTGGCCTCGTCGTCCAGGGCGGCGATAGTGCGCTGAGCCCATCGCATCTCGAGGGCTTCCAGTTCTTCCTGCGAGAGCTGGAGTACTGCGGTCTACGGGCGGACGTGACCAAGTCGTACGACTCCACCGTGCCCGAGACAGAGATGCTGTACGTCACCGGCGATTCCGGCGCTGCCATGCCCTCCGCCGTGGTCAAGCGCATGGGCGAACGCGTGAGCGATGGCGCCTGGTTGTTCGTCGACCCTTGCGGCTCAGACAACGGTATGGTGGAATCGTTCCGGTCGCTGCTCAAGCCGAACGGCGGCGGCGCAACCGAAAACCTGATGATGGGTTCTCGCTATGTCTTCGGAACGGCGCCACCCGGTGCTTTCCCCACACGTCAAATGCTCTGGGGCGAGCGCATAATCCTCTCGCCGCGTGACTACGGTTGCGCGTGGGCGGGCCGTCGCGGCGAGCACGTCTTCCAGCGCGACCTCGTGCGCGCGGCGCTCGAGTTCGGCGTCAACGCCGGCTTCTGCGTGGGACAGCGGGCCGAAGACCGGGGAGGCGACTCGAAGAGGCCATCCCGAGCGTCCCGCAGCGCGGAGGCAACGCAAGCGGTGGAGACACCGGAAACGACTGAGACTCCCGCTGAGACGACCGAGGAAGTAGAATCCACGGCGGGGTCTTAGAAACATTGCAGGAGCTCGCATTGAGGCAAGACTGTCTCCTGGTTCGCGGTTGGTGAGCCGTTGCCTCAATCGCCTCTAATTCGTCTTTCGCTCGACCCTGAAACACGCTCCGTCAGTCCCGGAGAACAGGCCGAGTTTGCCATCACCGTGCAGAACACCGGCACGGAGGCGCAGGCTCAGAGCATCGAGCTGTCCGGATTACCCGATTCGTGGTACCGCTTTGCGTATGAAACGACTGAGCGTGTGGCGCCCGGCGAGACGCGCTCCGGCCGCCTCACCATCATGGTGCCGCCCAACGTCGGCGGCGCGTCCTACGATTTCGATATCTCCGTTCTGAGCGGCTCCGCCGAGACCACAGCCAGCGGCTCGATCCATATCTCAAGCGCACTGCCGGAGCCGCCGCCTCTGGAGGAGCCGGCCGCCGCGCCCGCGGCCACAGCCACCAGCGACGCTGCCCGCCCCAACGTGTCCCTCGAAGCAGGGCTCGTGATCTGGCGGGGCGGCGGACAGGCACCGGAGCGCAAGGCGCTGACCATCCACAACCCCGGCGGCAGCGACGCGGACTACGTCATCGACGTGGAGGGCCTGGAAGCGACCTGGTACACGGTGCTCAACCGCGTGCGGGTCGCGGCGGGCGAAGAACTGCAGATCGACTTCACGCTGCATCCGCCGAGCGGCGCCCGGGAGCAAGACTACCCGTACCAGATCCATGTCAGGGTCGAGGGCCAGCCTGATCTGCAATCGGAGGCGATGGGCTGGTTGTCGCTGCCGCGGACGCGAGGGCAAGCGTCCCAGCCGGCGACGTCCACGCCGGCACCGCAACCGGAGACACCGCCACCCACCACGCCGTCCGGCGAGCGCATCGTGCCGCCAGACGTCCTGCTCTCGCCGCGGGCCAGCTTCCGCTTCACCCAGTCCGAGCCGATGGCCCAGGCGATCGTCACCGTGACCAACCGGGGTCGCGTGCGAGAGCGTTACGCGATTTCGATCAACGGAATTCCCGCCGAATGGTACCGCCTCTCCGACGACGAGGTTCGCCTGGACCCCGGTGAGAGCCGCCAGCTATCGCTACGGCTCAACCCGGTGACCGGTCCCGGCCTGCCCGCCGGTGAGTACGAGTTCCTCGTGCGTGCCCTGCCGGACGCAGCGCCGGACTACTACGGCGAATCGCGCGGCGTCGTCTCTGTTGCCGGCGCATCGAGGTACGAGGCGCGTCTGGAACCGCTCCAGGCACAGGGCCTGCGAAAAGACTTCAATATCCGCGTCGAGAACACGGGTGACATGGCGGTACGTATCGCCGTAAACGCTTCGGACCCGGAGAATCGCTGCAAGTTCACCGTGCCCACGCCCCGCAACATCGAGCCGGGGCAGGTTGGCCTGATCCAGGTCAAAGTTGGGGCCAAGCGCAACGGGCTCGTGGGTCCGCCAGAGACCTTCGACTTCCGCCTGCGTCTGGAGGACACGGAGGGCGGCGCCCAGGCCGACCGCAGCGTCTTCGACGGCCGCTTCATTCACAAGCCGAAGCTCGGCTACCGCCCCGTCTTCCTCGCCAGCTTCGTTTGCGCCCTCGTGGCCTTCGTCTTCCTGCTCGTCTGGCTGTTCACGCCGACGTTCAAGAACGCCGCCAACTGGGTCGGCTGCAAGATCGACAACAACTACCGGTTCGCGGTCGATCAGAACCCGGTCAAGAAGAAGGAGTGCGGAGGCGAATCACGAGACGTCGAACTCGAGAAGTGGCGGCAATCTCAGCAGAGCATGATCGTGCCCGCTGACGAAGGCCCGCAACTGACTTACTTCCCGCTCTGGCAGACGAGCGCGATCGAGCGCCCAAGGCAGGTGGTCTGAGATGGTACAAGCGTCTCAGTCGCCGCAGCTCTACGTCGACGTCGCTCCCGACGCGCTTCACGTCGAACACGGCAACGAAGGCGTGTTCCTGATCACGATCGAGAACCGTGGCCGGGAAGCACAGGCCCAGACTCTCGACATCGCCGGCCTGCCGGCCGGCTGGTACACGGTGGAGTTCGACGCCCGCCGCCGCGTGTTCCCCGGGGAGCGGCGCACGGCCAGCCTGCTCGTGAAAGTCCCCGGCGAGGCCGAGGCGGCGCACTTCGATTTCGGCGTGACCGTGCGCGCGGGCTCGGACCAGAGCACCGTCGCCTGCCAGCTCGACGTGACGGTGCCGGGCCAGGCTCCACCCCCGCGACCGGTCGAGACGCCGCAACGGCCTGCTGCGACGCCGCCGGGCCTCACGCTGACGCCGCAGAACGTCGAATGGCGCGGTGAAGCGCAGGGCGCCGAGACGATTACGGTTACCGTCCGCAACGTGGACTCGGAAGACGCGACCTACCGCCTTTCGGCCTGGGGCGTACCCGAGACCTGGTGCACGCTGGCCGAGCAAGTTAACGTGCCGGCGCGCCAGGGCGTCGACGTGCCGATCACGGTCAATCCGCCGGGACAGGCACGTTATGGAAACTACACACTAACCGTCGTCGCGACGCTCGCGTCGGACGAGCAGATCCGCGGTGAAGGCAGCATGACGTTCATCGTCTCGGCGCCGGCGCCGAGGCAGACGCAGCAGCGCACCGTTTCGCCGATCGCGGTGGAAGAGCCGCCGCCGGAGGAAGAACGCACCGGGCCGCCGGCAATGCCACCCGAGGTCAGGCTGGGGCCGCGCAGCTCCTTCCGCTTCGGTCCCGGCGAGGTCACGTCGCAGGCGACGATCACTATCACGAACCAGAGCGCCCTCATCGAGCGCTATCAGATACTCATCCGAGGCGTCGACGAAAACTGGTACCAGATAGACACCCAGGAGGTTTCACTCCAGCCGGGCGCCAGCCAGTCCGTGCCGCTGCGCCTCACGCCGCGCGTCGGGCCGCAGTTCCCGGCCGGCGATTACAGCTTCCGCGTCCGAGTGGCGCCGCTGCGGTACCCGGACTCGTTCGCGGAGGTGGCCGGCACGCTCTCGATTGCCGGCACGGTCAGCTTCGATGCACGTCTCACGCCGGCCCAGACGACAGGCCGCAAGGAGAAGTTCAAGCTCACGCTGGTCAACACGGGAGGACTGCCCCTCAGCCCCTGGCTGGAGGCTTCCGACCCGCAGGGCATGTGCAAGTTCAAGTACGAGGCGCCGAGCAATCTCGAGGTCGGCGAGGAGACCGTCGTGCCGATTTGGGTCGGCGCCAACCGCCAGGGCTTCGAAGGCAGTCCTCGCACCTACGACTTCCGGTTGCGGGTCAGCCCAGCCGGAGAAGGTAGCTCGGCGGCACGCTCCTTCGACGCACGCTTCGTGCACCAGCCCTTCCTCAGCGCGCGGATGTTCTTCTGGTCCATCGTCCTGATGCTCGTCGCGGCGGTTGTAGGAATGCTGTTCGTCATCGGCTTCTCCAGCATCGGACGAGCGGCCACCGCGATCACCTGCGCCGCCGGCGACACCTACACCGAGAACTCATCAGGCACGACGCTGGTCAAGGAAAAATGCGGCGGCGCGCCTTCCGTCCTGCAGAAGGGCTTACTGAACCAACCGACGCCGGGCGCCGGCACTCCGGCCGTAGAAGCCAGCCCGACCACCGAGTCGTCAGCCACTGCGGAGGGGACCGGTACCGCCGGAGCGACCGGTACCGGAACGGCCTGCACGCCGGACCCGGACATCGGCCTCGCGGTGGGTGACAAGGTCACGCTGCGCGCCGACGCCATCATCCGCGAGACGCCGGGCGGCGCCGACACGAACCGCCGCGGCGCGAACATGAGCGGCGTAATCACGGACGGACCGCAGTGCGCCGAAGACCTCGTGTGGTGGCAGGTGCAGACGGACGACGGCAACAGCGGCTGGACCGCAGAGCAGGACCAGAACAAGGTCAGGCTGATCCTGACGCCTTGAGGGATTGGCATCCCGGGTGGGAGACAGACTGACAAGACGGGCGCATCCGAGACCCTCCGGCGCCCGGTCCAATAACCGTGCAGACCGGGCTGCTAGCCCGCCTTCGTGACCTGCGCGTAGAGAAGCCGCGTCTCTTCGGACGGCTCGACGCTCAATTCGCTGTCCAGGGCTTCTTTACAGAGCTCGTACTGCTGCTGCGCCTGCCTACGGTTGCCCATCTTCCAGTAGGCCGTGATCAGCAGACGATGGGCCGCCTCGTCGCAGGGGTCGTGCTGCAGCATGCGGCGGCTGAAATCGAGGACGCCGGGCCACTCGCCCTGCTCGGACGATTCCAGCGCCAGCCAGGCGAGCGCCTTGTGACAGGCAGCGCCGAGGGTGCGGCGCGGTTCCATCGTCCATTCTTCGTACAGGTCGCTTGCCAGGAGTTCGTCGCGGTAGAAGCCGACGGCGCTCAAGAGATGCTCGTGCACCCTGTCCGACTCGCGCCGCTCGAGCGCCTGGCGCGCCTTCTCCAGGTCGGACTGCAGGTGCCACAGATCAACGTCGACGAGGGCGGGATCGAGCCCGTACAGGCCCTGCCGCACGATGACGGCCTGAGTGGCCTGCTGCGATATGGCCGCGATGCTCGTCCTGATCTGGTAGATAGCGATGCTCAGGTTGTTTGCGCCCCGATCTGAGCGCGCGCCGGGCCAGAAGAGCTCGATGAGCAGGTCCTTCGGCACCATGCGGCCTCGCTCCATCGCCAGGTAGGCCAGCAGCAGACGCGCCTTCTTGCCGGGCCAGCTGACGATGGGCGACTCGCCGACCGCCGCCTGAAACGGGCCCAGCAGCCGAAGATTGATGCGCTGCGCGGTCTCGACCCTCGTTGTCGGCGGCGGCGCCACCGGCTCCGGACGCGGCGGCTGCTGCCGCATCGCCTCGAGAATCTCGACGTTGAGGCGGCGCAGGTTTACGAGCTCATTCTGGGATTGGGTTGCGAGTTCCTGGAGGCTGTTGAGGCGCTCCAGGATGGTCTGGACAAGCTGACCTTCGGAGTCGAAGGGTCTGGTCTCGAGGACGAAAGGCAACGCAGGCCTCGCCCCGAGAGTTGCAATGACAGGAAGGGCGGTCACACCGGACATCCAGACCCCTCTAGACCTGACTTCAGCTAATGGTAGGCAGCCGGAACGCATTTATCAACGCAGTCCGCAGCGATCGCGCGGGAAATGTTTACAGAAGCTTCTTCGGCCGCGAGTCCGGGACTTGCTGAAGCGCCGACGATTTGACAGTTGAGCAACCGCTCAGCTATTTTCGCCGCGTAATGGAGAGCACGCTCCCGAATGAAGCGCTGGAGAGCGCCGCCCTGCCGTCCGACCAGGACGTCGAGGCGCTCGCCGGCGTCTTCCGCATCCTGGCCGACCCGACCCGCATCCGCATCATCAGCCTGCTGATGCGAGACGAGCTGTGCATCTCCGACCTGGCGTCGCTCCTCAACCTCACCGAATCGGCGATCTCGCACCAGATGCGGGACCTGCGCCTCCAGCGCCTGGTGCGCGCACGGCGCAACGGCCGCAATGTCTACTACTCGTTGCTCGACCACCACGTCCGGCGGGTGCTGGAGGACAGCTTCCAGCACGTGAGGGAGCCATGACGGCGCACGACCACGACCACGACCACGAAGCCAGCAGCCTGCAGCGCTCACGCAAGGGCCAGTCTGCGATGCGGCTGGCGCTGGCGGTTACGACCGTCTTCATGCTGATCGAGTTCGTCGGCGGCATCCTCACGGGCAGCCTGGCGCTCGTCGCCGACGCCGGCCACATGCTCTCCGACGTCGCCGCGCTGGGGCTGAGCCTGGTCGCGTTCTGGATGGCGGGCCGTCCTTTCACGGCCAGCCGTACCTACGGCTTTCAGCGCGTCGAGATCCTGGCGGCGTTGATCAACGGCCTGCTGCTGATCGGCGTAACAGTCTGGGTGTTCTACGAAGCGGCGACGCGCTTCGGCGACCCGCCCAGCATTGACTCCGCACCCATGCTGGCGGTGGCGGCCAGCGGCCTCGTTGCCAACGTGGTTTGCGCCTACTTCCTGGGCGGCCACGCCGGCGAGAGCCTCAACGTGCGCGGCGCCTTCCTGCACGTCATCGGCGACCTGCTGGGCTCGATCGGGGCCATCATTGCAGCCATCGTCATGCTGGCGACGAAGTGGTACTACGCCGACCCGCTGATCAGCGTTCTGATCGGCGTACTCGTCCTGTTCAGCGCGTACCACCTGCTGCGCGAGTCGCTCGCCGTGCTGCTCGAGTTCGCGCCCGCTGGCCTCAGCGTCCACGAGGTCGGGGACTCGATACGCGAGCGCCCCGGCGTCGCCTCGGTGCACGACCTGCACATCTGGACCGTAACGTCAGGCCACGTCGCGCTGAGCGCGCACGTGCAGCTCACGGGCGACACGCCCACCGATGCGGTGCTTTCCGACCTCTGCCGCTGTCTGCACGAGCAGTACGGCATAGACCACGTCACGGTGCAGCCGGAACTCGCATCCATGCACGGCGCCGGCACCCACGAATTGCCGCGCTGCACGATGGAGTTCGGTGATGAGCACCACGAGCGGCTGGAAATCGACCGCGAACAACTGCACGCCACTGGCCAAAACAGGCGTAACTAGCAGGGTGCTGAACGCTGCGCGCGAAGAAGCCGCGGATAGGCCGCGGCTTCTTGATTGCGTATCGCTGTTCTAGATCAGGTGGAGGCCGCGGTCTCCTCGTTCGCCGGCGCTTCCGTCAGGCTGCCACCGCACTCGATGCAGAAGCGGGAGTCGGCGGTGTTCGACGTGCCGCAGGCGGCGCAAACCTTACCGCCTACGACGGGCGCGGCGGGCGGCGGGTCCTGCACCGCAACGGATGAACCGCCGTCGTCGTCATCCTTGATCGAGCGGCGAAAATCGCGTACGCCCTTGCCCAACGAGCCGCCGAGATCGGCGAACTTCGTCGGTCCGAAGATCAACAAGACGATCGCGAGAACGATGAGAAGTTCGGCTGGTCCAAGGTCAGGCATGATACAGCTCCCTCGATTAGTCTAGCACCACGCTCGCGGACGAGGAACAGCGCCCTGACGAATCGGGGCGCTGCTCCTCCTGATTAGAAAGGCACTCGGCCTCACGAGATGGTCCTTACCCGGCTACGACGTCCAGGCATCCAGGTTGAGGCTCACGTCCTGCTGTTGCCCGTTGCGAATGATGGTCAACGTGACCTGGTCACCCGGGTTCTTTGTGTCGAGGTAGCTGGCGATGTCGTCGTACGTCTTCACCGGCTTGCCGTCGATGGCGACGATGACGTCACCCGCGCCGGACGTCTGGCCGAAGGCGTTCGTCTGGACGCCGCGCAGGCCAGCACGCGCCGCAGCGCTGCTCGGGTCAACCGAGCCGATGAGGACGCCCTGGTCGACGCTCAGACCCAGCTGGCTCGCGAGGTCCGGGGTGAGGGCTTCGAGAGAGACGCCGAGTTTGGCGTGCTGCACCGTCTGGCCTGCCAGCATCTGGGGCAGGTACGTCTTCAGCGTGCTGGCCGGGATGGCGTAACCGATACCCGAGAAGGAGTCCTGGCCGGACGGATTCTCCAGGGCGTTGGTGATACCAACCAGCTCGCCGTTCAGGTTGAACAGGCCGCCGCCGGAGTTGCCGGGGTTGATTGCCGTGTCCGTCTGGATCAGCTCGCGCAGCGGACGGCTCCCGTTGTTGCCGTTGAGCACGCGACCGAGGCCGCTGACGACGCCCTCGGTCAACGTCGCTTCCAGGTCGAGCGGGTTACCGATGGCGACGACGCTGTCGCCGACCTGCGTCTGGGACGAATTGGCCAGGGTGACCGGCGAGAGAGACAGGCCGCTCGGATCGATGTGGATCACCGCCAGGTCATCGCCCGGGTCGGTGCCGACCACGGTCGCCGACTTGATCGTGCCATCCGAGAGCTGGACGTCCAGCTTGTTCGAGCCCGAAACGACGTGGTAGTTGGTCGCGATGTTGCCCTTCGTGTCGAGTATCAGACCGGAGCCCGTCGCGCCCGAAGCGGCGGACGTGGCCGTGATCTTGACCACCTCCGGCCGCAGCTTCGTGTACAGCGCCGCGACCGAGACCTGCGATCCGGCCGGCGTCAGCGACGCCGCGGACCCGGCAGTCGAGGCCGTGTTCGCCTGCGTGGCAGCCGCGGGCGTGGTGCCGCCGTTGTTGTCCACGAGCGTCGCCGACACGGCGCCGAAGCCAGCGCCGACTGCCGCGCTGAGCAGGACGATACCCGCGAGAGGCCCCATGGGGAAGCGGGGCTTTTCCGACTTCGTCTGACCGGGATTGCCAGGCAGTGCTGCCTGACCAAGTGAGTTATTCATACTTCATCCTCCTACCATTCACCCCACTCACTACTATCGAGACTAAAGGTCTCGACGAGGCCGTGTGCTAACGAACCGTGAAATGACCTATGAGATTGTGTGAGTTCTGTAACACGCCTTTCTGCACGTCGAGAGACACGTCACACAAGGTTCTCTTCTAGGCTCCGACCGCACCCACGACGCTGTTTTCGGCGAGAGAATGCTTTCGTCGGCGGAACCTGAAACATTCCTCCTGTATCGAAAACTCATCGCCGCGCCGGCAGGTGCCTATACTCGCGATAGGGGGTAGCGGCCGCGGTGCGCGAGCTGCCATCCCAAATGCCGCATTGGAGCTATGACATGAGCGAGCAAATCCGCGTAGGGCCGTCGAACACGCTTACCAACGAAGAGCTTGGACTGATCGATGCCTGGTGGCGGGCCGCCAACTACCTGGCCGTGGGGCAGATCTACCTGCTCGACAACCCTCTGCTGCGAGAACCGCTGCAGCTGCACCACGTCAAGCCGCGGCTGCTAGGCCACTGGGGCACCAGCCCTGGGCTCAACTTCATCTACGTGCACCTCAACCGCGTCATCAAGCAACGAGAGATGGACGCCATGTTCGTCATCGGCCCCGGGCACGGTGCGCCGGCCATCGTCGCCAATGTCTACCTGGAGGGCACCTACACCGAGACGTACCCGCACATCACGCCGGACGAGGACGGCCTGCGCAAGCTGTTCCGCCAGTTCTCCTTCCCCGGCGGTATCCCCAGCCACGTCGCGGCCGAGGTACCCGGCTCGATCCACGAAGGCGGCGAGCTGGGCTACTCGCTGGCGCACGCCTACGGCGCCGCGTTCGATAACCCCGACCTCGTGGTCTTCTGCGTGGTGGGAGACGGCGAGGCGGAGACGGGGCCGCTGGCAGCCGGCTGGCATTCGAACAAGTTCCTCAACCCGGCCCGCGACGGAGCCGTCGTGCCGATCCTGCACCTCAACGGCTACAAGATCGCCAACCCCACCGTGCTGGCGCGCATCCCGAAGGAGGAGCTGCGCCACCTGCTGCAGGGCTACGGCTACACGCCCTACTTCGTGGAAGGCGACAATCCGTCGACCATGCACCAACTCATGGCCAGCACCGTCGACCAGGTAATGGACGATGTGGTGCGAATCAAAGCACAGGCCATGAACGAAGACGACCCGGACCGGCCGCTGTGGCCGATGATCGTCCTGCGCACGCCCAAGGGCTGGACGGGACCGAAGGAAGTCGACGGGCTGCCGGTGGAAGGCACCTTCCGCGCCCACCAGGTGCCGCTCAGCGAGTTCAAGACGCATCCGGAGCACCTGCAGATGCTGGAGCAGTGGCTGAAGAGCTATCGCCCCGAGGAGCTGTTCACGGAGGCAGGCGCACTACGTCCGGAGATCGCCGCCATCGCGCCGCAGGGCACGCAACGCATGAGCGCCAACCCGCGCGCCAACGGCGGCGTGCTGGTGCACGACCTGAACCTGCCCGACATCCGCGACTACGCCGTCGACATCGGCACGCCGGGCACGGTCACGAGCGAGGCGACGCGCGTATTGGGCGCCTATCTTCGCGACGTGGTGCGCCTCAACCCGGACACCTTCCGCATCATGGGCCCGGACGAGACCGTGTCGAACCGGCTCGGCGCCGTGTTCGAGGTCACGGATCGCGTCTGGATGGCGGAGCGAGAGGCGTTCGATGACCATCTTGCGGCCGCCGGCCGCGTCATGGAGGTGCTGAGCGAGCACCTCTGCGAGGGCTGGCTGGAGGGCTATCTCCTCACAGGGCGCCACGGCGTCTTCAACTGCTACGAGGCGTTCATCCACATCATCGACTCGATGTTCAACCAGCACGCCAAATGGCTGAAGGTAACGAACGGCATCGCCTGGCGGCGGCCGATCGCGTCGCTGAACTACCTGCTCAGCTCGCACGTCTGGCGCCAGGACCACAACGGCTTCTCGCACCAGGATCCCGGCTTCATCGACCACGTGGTCAACAAGAAGGCAGAGGTGATCCGCGTCTATCTGCCGCCGGACACCAACTGTCTGCTCTCCGTCTTCAACCACTGCTTGACGAGCCGCCAGAAGATCAATGTCGTCGTGGCGGGCAAGCAGCCGGCGCTCACGTACCTGACCATGAACGAGGCGATCGAGCACTGTACGCGCGGCGCCGGCATCTGGAACTGGGCCTCGAACGACCAGGACGGAGAGCCGGACGTCGTCCTCGCCTGCGCGGGCGACGTCCCAACCATGGAGACGCTGGCGGCGGCGGCCATGCTGCGCCAGCACCTGCCCGACCTGCGCGTGCGCGTCGTCAACGTGGTCGACCTGATGGTGCTGCAGCCTCAGAGCGAGCATCCTAACGGCATGTCCGACCACGAGTTCGACGCGCTGTTCACGACGAGCAAGCCGGTCATCTTCGCCTACCACGGCTACCCGTGGCTCATCCACCGCCTCACCTACCGCCGCACCAACCACGACAACCTGCACGTGCGCGGCTACAAGGAAGAGGGCACCACGACGACGCCGTTCGACATGGTGATGATGAACGACCTCGACCGCTACCACCTGGTGATGGACGTGATCGACCGCGTGCCGGGCCTGGGGCCGCGCGCCGCCCACGTGCGCCAGCTCATGGTCGATTCCCGCCTCGAAGCGCGGCAGTACACCCGCGACCACGGCGAGGACATCCCTTCAGTGCAGCAGTGGACCTGGCCCTACCCGAAGACCTAGAGCGTCAGGCCGTCTCCCACGTCTCGTCCGAGACCAGCAGATAGATCACGACGCCCGCCGCGATCAGGTCGAGCAACTTGAGGCCGGGATGAAACGGGAACGTCAGCACGATGAGGGCGACCAGAAACGCCTCGAGGGCCAACGCCGCGACGCGCGCCCAGCCCTGCATCATCACGACCGCAGCCGCCAGGACGAACGCGATCAGGGAAACGATGGCGATGAAGAGCGCGAGGCCGTCGCTGGCGTGAACACGCGCCGGATGAAAGAAGTGGCGGTGTAGATCCCAGCGCCGGATCGCCACGCTGCCAGCAGACCGACAAGCCTGCGCGGCGATGATGATGCCGGCCGCCAGCGCCGCGGATGAGATTTACTCATGGCGGTCCCCTGTCGTCATGCTGAACGCAGTGAAGCATCTCCCGGCTCGATCCGACGGGAGCGAACCACGGAACCTCGCCTTGGCCGGGCCGAGCATCGACGGCGACGCTTCGCTGAGACGCCGGGAGATTCTTCGCCTGCGGCTCAGAATGACAGGGTACTGTTACCAGCGTCCCAGCCGCCGCGCGGCCAACCGGCGAGCCATCGGCCGGCGGGGCCCCCAACGGCGCCAGAGAAACGCCGACACCGCAAACCGCAAGACGAGGAAGCCACCCCACACGGCGGCGATGCCGAGCGACCACCAGCGGCCGCCAATCGCGAAGTTGATCGCCACGAGGATGCCGACGACCACCACGTAGGTGAGGAGGTGAAGCAGGAGGCGGCGGCGCATCATCATCGGTTCGAGCCTTTCGTGGCGTGCCCTTCGCACGCGTCTACTGTTGAGAACGACGGTGCGGGCCAAGAGGAAACGGCCGTTCACAGTTTCTTGCGCCGCGGCATCGATTTCGTTAACGCACCGCGGGCGAATTTTCAGCCTTTCCTAACCCTCGTGGCGCCGCGGCCCGCTATCGTCGATCATCGAACCCATCTCGAACCGCGTCCCACCGGACGGGAGGAGCACGTGAAACGATGCACCGTGATTCTCGCTGCCATCGCCCTGCTGGCCGCGGCCTGCGGCGGTGGAGGCGCGTCGCCAACGCCTTCGACAGCGCTGGTCGACATCGGCCAGGGATTGCAGGGACCGGCCGGCTTATCGGCCAGTGTGTACACGAAGGGTATCGTCAACGCCGCTGCCTTCGCCTTCGATTCCGACGGGCGCCTCTGGGTGTCGACCGCCGCCTACCAGGACACGGGCAGCGATGCCGTCTACCTCGTCGCCGGCCCGGGCGCCACGCCGGTCAAGGTCATCGATGGGCTGCACACGGCGCTCGGCCTGCTGTGGTACCAGAACGAGCTCTACGTCTCGTCCAAAGAGCGCGTCGACGCCTACAGCGGCTTCGACGGCTCGCGATTCACGCAGACGAGGCAGGTACTGGCGCTGCCGGCCGGCGTCGGCGAGAGTAACGGCCTCATCGCGACGCCGGAAGGACGCATCGTTCTCGGCATCTCGGCTCCATGCAACGCCTGTACGCCGCAGTCGCAGTACTCCGCCGCAGTACTGTCCTTCCTGCCGGACGGCGGCGACCTGCGGGTGGAGGCGAGCGGCATCCGCGCGCCGATCGACTTCGCCTACTACCCGGGCACCAGCGACCTCTTCGTGACCATGAACCAGCGCGACGACCTGGGCGACGCGACGCCGGGCGACTGGCTGGCGCAGGTGCAATCGGGGCAGAACTGGCGCTTCCCGGACTGCTACGGCCAGGGCGGCTCCGTCTGCGAAGGCGTGCCGGCGCCGACTGCGGTACTCGACCCGCACGCGGCGGTCAGCGGCGTCGCCATCGTCACGGGCCAGCTAGGCGACGAGGTCGGAGACGCCGCCATCGTGGCCGAGTGGGCAACCGGGAAGGTGCTGATGGTGCGGCTGACGAAGACGTCCTCCGGCTACACGGGAGAGGTCGCGCCCTTCCTCACCGGCATCAAGAACCCGGTGGCGGTCGGCCTGACGCCGAATGGCGACCTGCTAGTCGGCGACTGGACGAGCGGCACCATCTATCAGATAGCAGCGAACTGACGGTACGCCAGGCATACGAAAAGGGGACTCCTCTCGGAGTCCCCTTTCACGGCGTACGCGAGGTCTACTGACGGTAGACGAGCGACATGCCGCGGTGACCGCCCTGGAACGACGCCCCGGACGACGAAGCGCCGCCCTGGTACGAGCTGGAGCCGTCGTTGTTGCCCATGTTCGGGCAGTTCGCCGGGTTGTGCGTGCCCTGCTGGTCGTTCTGCGTACCCGGCGTCTGCGTATCCGGTGTCGTCGACGGAGTCGTCGGCGTCGTCGGAGCCGACTGCTGCGTGTCAGGCGTCGGGCTCGGCGTCTGTGCGCTGGCAAACGAGCTGCTCAGCACGAAGGCGCCCGCGAGCAGCGCCACGGCCACAATAGCCGAGATCACCACTCCCTTTACGGCTATGGTTCCTCCCATCCTCTTACCTCCTCCACTAAGTACTTGACCTCTGCGGGTCAATTTCACTGTAGGGAGCGTGCGCAGCACCTGTGTTATCTGGTTCCTAAATCTCTAATCCCCGATCCGCAAGTGCTACTAGGTTGATGAACGAAGGCAGGGTGGCGAGGCCCATGCGGGGGGAGTCCGAGGGGACACCCCTCGGGCCGAAGGTCGGCCGGCCTGTCGGCCCGCTCCCCGTCAGCTTCTGTACTTCCCCGCAGGCGCGAATCGATATAGCTCCTCAGAATCACCGAGACCAAGTACCAGGTGCGCATGGGGTATGCTGAACCAGTTCGCCGGGAGGGAATCGATGGCCATCGTAGAAACCGAACGCAACGACGGGATCATGGTGATCCGCATGAACCGCCCCGAGCGCCTCAACGCGCTCGGTACCGAGCTGCGCGCCGCGCTGGCCGAGGCGTGGATCGAGTTCCGCGACAGCCCGGACGTCGAGGTGGCCATCTACACCGGCACCGGTCGCGCCTTCTGCGCCGGCGAAGACATGAAGGAGTCGGTCGAGCGCGGCGCGGCCGGCATCCCGGACCGCAAGCCCAGCGCCTACGAGACCGGCGAGATCGACAAGCCGATCATCGGCGCGATCAACGGCTACTGCATGGGCGGTGGCTTCCAGCTGGCCGAGCGTGCCGACCTGCGCGTCGCGGTGCGCGGCGCCGTCTTCGAGATGTCGGAGGCCAAGCGCTGGCTGCTCGGCGGCTATAATCACGGCCACACCGGCGGCCTGCCGCACACAATCGCCACCGAGATGGCCTTCGCCTATCGCTTCACCGCCGAGCGACTCTACGAGCTTGGCTTCCTCAACCGCCTGGTCGACGCCGAAGAGCTGATGCCGGCGGCGCGTGAGATGGCGCAGCACCTGCTGACGCTGCCTCCCGCGTCCCGCGTGAACACGCTGACGATGATGCGCGCCATGCGCCCTCGCGTGCCCGACGACCTCGAGCGGCTGGCCGATCGCCTCAAGGAGCACGGGGCCAAGAGCGACCTCATGGAATCACGCCGCGCCTTCGCCGAAAAGCGCGCGCCGAACTTCATCGGCTGGGACGACCCGGCGGACCGTGCCCGCACACCACGACTCGACTAGTCAGGTCCAGTACACGTGTCCGACTTGCTCCGTACGCCATTATCGGGGCCATCGTCCTTTTTCGTGGCCTGGAGGCCACTGCGGAAGTTCCGGAAGTAGCGCGGAACGCTTACACAGAGCGCGTGGCGCCGCAGGCGTTGAGCTCGCCGATCTCCTCCCAGCTGTAGCCCAACTCCAGCAGGATTTCCTCCGTGTTGGCGCCCAGCATCGGGCCGGCGCCACTGACGTGCGGCGGCGTCTCGCTCATGTGGATGGGCGGGCCGGGCACGCGCATCGGGCCCAGGTTTGGCGTGTCGATGTTCAACAGGTAGTCGTTGGCCCAGTACTGCGGATGCTGCGCCATGCCTGCGTAGTCGAGGACGGGTGCGTGCGGCACGCCTTCACGTTCCAGCGGCTCGATCCAGGCGTCGCGCGGTCGCGTCAGGAAGATCCTGGCAAGCTCGTCGACGAGGGCGTCCTTGTTCTTGGCGCGGCCGAAGGGGTCGGCGAAGCGCTCGTCGGCGGCCAAGTACTCGGAGTCGAGCGCTCTGCACAGCCCCTGCCAGAAGCGCTGGCTGTTGGCGGCGATGGCGACGTGCTGGCCGTCGGCGCACTCGTAGTTCGTGTAGGTGGCAGCTCGACGTGTCTGGAAGCCACTCTGCCTGCCGGTGCGCAAGAATTCCATGATCTGCTTCGACTGCATCGCCACCATCCCGCCGATCAGCGAGCCATCGACGTGCTGGCCGATGCCGTCGCGCTCCCGTACGAAGAGGGCGCTGGCAACGCCGTAAGCCAGGAGCATAGCGCCGACCTGGTCAGCGAAACCGCCGATCAGCGCGTGCGGCTCGCCGCCGGGGCCGGTGCCCTGCTCATACATGACGCCACTCAGGGCCTGCGCTACGTGGTCGTAGCCACCGCGCAGCGCCCACGGGCCGTCGCGTCCCCAGGCAGACGCCGAGGCGAGGATGATGTCGGGGCGTAGCTGCTTGAGGTCCTCGTAGCCGAGGCCCATCTCCTCCATGACGCCGGGGCGGTAGTTCTCCACCACGACGTCCATCTTCGGCACCAACCGCCGCACGACCTCGATGGCGCGCGGGTTGTGCATGTCCAGCGTGATGTCCTTCTTGCCGCGATTGTGACCCTCGAAGTACGACGAGAAGCCGTCAGGCCCCAGACCGTTGGCGCGGCCCGGCTCGCCACCGGGCGGCTCGACCTTGATGACCTCGGCGCCCATATCGGCCAACAGCAGCGTCGCGAACGGGCCCTGCTGGTGACGCGTGAAGTCGAGGACGCGCACGCCTGTGAAGGCGGACGGCTTCTGCGCCTCCGCGGATGAATTCGATGTGCTGCTTTGCATCGGTTCCTGCATGACTACTCTCCGCCTGCAATCTACTCTGCCTTCACAGTCGCATCAATCCGGAGAGTTACAGCCGGACACCGTCGAACGCCAACGGACCAGGGCGAATGATGGCTGCCCGCCACGTGGCGATCCGGTTGCGTCTGTGTGATCATCGATCTGTGAGTAGATGAACGGGCATATTGCACCGGGCTTGACAGGAGACGGCGTTTTGCTGGCATAATGATGGCATCATGACCACACAAGACCAGTACACTATCGAATTATCCCGCGTCTTCGAGGCCCTCGAGCAACCTCTCGGCCTTATCGATAGCCCCGAGCGGCGTGCGGACATCGAGCGCTACCTCCTCGCGGCCCGCGTTTACGTCGAACGAGCCGTATTCGACCTGCTCGCCGACGCGCTCAGGCCCGTGAACGCAGCGACGAAGGGCTCGCGGGCTCGCCTCGAGTACGACGGCGGCGCCCTACGACTGCTCGTAGAGGATGTCGCGGAACCGGAGGATGAGGCGGCGGAAAACAGCGCCTTCTTTGCCGCCGAGGGCGACGTGGAGAAGGTGACGATCCGTCTGCCCAAGGAGCTCAAGCAAATGCTGGACGAGCTGGCAAAGCGCCACGGCCGGTCCGCCAACTCCTGGTATATGCACGAACTGGGACGCGCCGCAATGGCGCGCCGTGCCAGGGAGATGAGCCGCCATCTGCAAGCAGCGTGGGCTGGCGGTCCGCACGGGCCCCACCACCCCCACTTCGGCTCCCCTGCGGGCAGGCACGGTGAGGACTATGACGGCACCGACTGACGTCTCGCCCTCGAGGCGCGAAGCTGCCGTGTCCGACGGCGCCGGCATCGTCTGCGTCGACCTCAGCAAGGTCTACTCCGGCAACGGCAGCGGCCGGCCCATGGGCCCTCCCGGCGGCCCGGGGCGTCCCGGCGGCGGCCCTCCTCCCGGTGCTCCCACGAGCTCCGGCGGCGGCTGGGCCAGCGCCGGCCCTACGACGGGACCACTGCGAGCCGTCGACAACCTCAACCTGCGCGTGGAACGGGGTGAGTTCTTCGGCCTGCTGGGGCCTAATGGCGCCGGCAAGTCCACGACGATCGGCATGCTGACGACACGCGTCGTGCCGACCTCGGGCGCGGCGTACGTGGACGGCATCGACGTGGTGCATCAGCCGGCGCTGGCGCGCACGCGCGTCGCCTCGGTGACGCAGACGAATACGCTGGACCGCAGCCTGACGGTCTACGACAATCTCTACTTTCACGGCCGCTACTTCGGCCTTTCGAAGGGCGAATCGCGCCGCCGCACCGAATCGCTGCTCGAACGCCTCAACCTCGAAGACAAGTCCAAGGCGATGGTGGAGACGCTGAGCGGCGGCCTGGCGCAGCGGGTGCAGATCGCGCGGGCGCTGCTACACGAGCCGACTGTACTTTTCCTGGACGAGCCGACCTCCGGCCTCGACCCGCAGGCCCGCCTTGCCCTCTGGGATCTCGTGCGCGAGCTGAACGCCAGCGGCCACACGATCCTGCTCACCACCCACGACATGGAAGAGGCGGACGTGCTCTGCCAGCGCATCGCGATCATCGACCACGGCAAGCTGCTGGCACTGGACACGCCCGCCGGGCTGAAGGCATCGGTCGGGGCCGAGCGCATCGTCACGCTGCGCCTGGCGACGCCGGCCGACGGCGCGGTGCGAGCGGGCATCGAGCAGATCAAGGGCGTGAGCCGCGTCGAGGCCGATGGGCTGAAGTTTCGCGTCTACGCGTCGGTGGCCGAGGGCCTCGTGCTGCAGGTCGTGAACGCGGTCTCGAGCACCGGCGCCGACCTGCACGACGTATCGGTGGAGGAGCCGACGCTCGAAGCCGTCTACCTCATGCTCACCGGAAGGGAATACCGAGGATGACGACCACCGTCTCTCCCGCCGAGGTCATTCAGCCGCCCGCGCCGGCCGCTCTGAGCACGGCTGCCCAGCTGCGCACCGCCTACGCGCTGATCTCCCGCGACATGGCGGTGCTGTTCTCCAACCTGATCGGATTCGTCGTGCGCACGGCGATGCAGCCGGCGCTGTTCGCCTTCGTCTTTGCCTACGTGTTTCCGCGCATCGGCTTCGGCATCGGCGGCGCCGGACGGACCGGCGACCTCGCCTTTGGCAACGTGCTGCTGCCCGGGCCTGATGGCGAACACGCTGATGTTCCAGGGCATCCAGGCGGTGGCGCTGCCGCTGGTGCAGGAGTTCTCCTTCAGCAAGGAGATCGAGGACCGGGTCATGGCGCCGGTGCCGATCTGGGTAGTCGCGATGACCAAGGTGATCAGCGGCGCCATCCAGGGCGTCTTCGCTGCCGCACTCGTGATCCCGGCCGTCTGGCTCGCGACGAGCGGCGGCATCAGCCCGGACTGGAACCATCCCATCCTCCTCGTCTCGATGGTCGTCATCGGTGCGCTGGACGGCGCGGCGCTCGGGCTGCTGCTGGGCACCGTGGTCAATCCACGATCGATCAACCTGCTCTTCGCGCTGCTGGTGCTGCCGCTGACGCTGCTGGGCTGCACGTACTACCCATGGTCGGCGCTGCACTCGCTGCGCTGGCTGCAGATCGCGGTGCTGTTCAACCCGGTCGTCTACATGAGCGAAGGCCTGCGAGCGGCGCTGGCGCCCCAGTTCGGCTACATCAGCCTGATCGCGGTGTTCTTCCTGCTCTTCGCTGGCCTCGCGGTCATGCTGATCGTCAGCGTGCGACTGTTCCAGAAACGCGTCGTCACCTGAACGCTCCCAGCGTCAAAGGACGATAGCGAGCCAAATCGCCCCAACCACGAGCAGGAGACTGCCCAGCAAGAGCTTCTCCCATCCCTGAAGACCGTTCCAATCCTTCTTGAGCTGCTTGCGCCGGTCGCGGACCGTCTGCTCGGTTTGCATCTCGGGGTCGGGAATGTACATGTACGCCAGGAACATCGCTTTTGTTCGCCTCTCTGCCTCAAATTATACCACGCTTGCGTATGCTTCGTTTTCGAGATAAGATGCATTCTTGCCCTTCCTTGACGACTTAAGTTCACGAAATTTGTTGCCTTGTTACGCCGACCTCGTGCCGACAAGATCAAACAACGCACCGTGGCGTGCGAGCTGGCAGAACGGCCGGGGGCCACGAGACGCGATGTCGCAGGCGAGATGACCTGACCGCTGCGTCACCAGAGGCGCACCAGCATGACGAATCGCCGGCAGCCTGCTTCCCTCTTCGATGACCTCGACCCCACGCGCAAGCCGCACGCCCTGCCCACGGCAGCCCCGGTCCGCAAATCGCGCAGGCGTTGGCTGGCGGCAGCGGTGCCCGCTTTGGTCCTCGCGCTGGCCGTAAGCGGTGCGGTGGTCGTATGGGCCGCGTCCGGCTCCAACTCGCCCGCCGCCGTAGCAACCGCAAAGCCCCAGGAGGCTCCGGCCCTGGCTCCCGTCGATACGGCCACATCGACTGCTACCGCATCCGCGACCCCCACGCCGCTAGCGACGGACACGCCGGTGCCGGAGGCGACCGCAACTGCAGTCATCGAAGTACCGCCGCCGACCCAGCCGCCCGCTATCGTGCAGCAGCCGGCCGCCACGGCCACACTCACGGCAACGCCATCGCCGACGGCAACCCCATCACCCAAACCAACGGCGACGAGTGTCCCACCCACCCCCACCGCCGTCATCGAGCCGCCGCCCACGTTCTCGGGCGGAGGCAACGACAGCGGCGGCAATGGAGGCAACCATTCCGGCGGCGGCGGCACGGGAGGTGGTAGTGGTGGAGGCACCGGCGGTGGTGGCGGCACGGGAGGTGGTGCAGGTGGCGGCGGTACGGGCGGACCGTAGCACGGGAGGTCGCGAGAGCGATCCCAAGAGGAGACGAACATGAACCTTTCGACCCACGACGCACGCTACGACCTGCGCGTGTTCGGCGCCGGCCCGGGTGTCACCTCTCACTTCGATGTCGAAATCACGAAGCAGGTGGACGAGGATGTGACGCTCGAAGCACCTCGCGGCCTGCAGTTCCAGCCCCTCGACCAGGCCTGCCAGGTCATGGTTTGCCGCGAACACACGCCCGTCACTCTGGTCGGGCCATCGGGCACCGTCTCGCGCTTCACGCTGCCCACCGTCTGCGGCGATGCGTACGGCAAGCTGCCGCCGCCGGCGGACGGCAGCGGCACCTACGTCGTGCCGGATGAGCTGTCGCATCTGCTGCCAGTGTTCGATGCGCTCGACAGCTCCGCGGAACAACTCGATCTGCTCGCGGACCGCATCAGCATGCCGCACGAGATGTATCGTTCGACCGTGGGGCAGTACGCCATCTGGACGCTCGTGGCAGAAGCGACGCGCCAGCCAGCGCCAGAAGACGCCGAGGTCATCACCTCCGACGCAAGGCCCTCCACGCCGACGCTGGCCCAACCGACGCCCGGCGCCAGCGCACAAACGAACGTCAACTGGGCCTTCACGTGCGATCCCACGCTGGTGGTGTTTGACGCCCCCAAGGGGCGCATTTCCGTCGCCCTACCCCTGCTTGCCGGCGACGACGACTCGGTGGGTGGCACCGTCTGGCTGGAGCCGATAGGTGGCGGGCCCTTGAGCCAGGGCAGGGCGCAAGGCCACGTCTTGCTCCGCAGCGACGACAGCGGTCTCCAGGTCCATCTCCGCATCACCGGCCTCTCGGAGAACCCGGAGCCGATACCGCTCAGGGTGACGAATCGGACGCCGCAGGTCGTAAGCCTTGCCGGTGGCGACGGGTCGGATTCTGACGGTCGCGTTTGACCCCAGGCCGGAAGGGCGCATCAGGGTCGTGCTCAACCCGCCCGACTCCAGTCTCGGCATCCCGCCTGACCAGCGCACCGCGCCGCTGCCGGAGGGAACCAGGGACGAACCCCCAACCGTCCTCCTGGACCCCGACCCGGGCGATCCGCTCGGCCTGGACCGTCCGGACGCGCCGCCTTGTCGTCGGGCAGCCCCTCGACCTCAATGCGCCTCCTCCCGGCATCAACGAGGAGCCGCCTCTCGAGGTGATAAACGACGACATCGACGTTACCCTCCCGGATGAGCCCGACCCACGAACGTTCCGAGGAGTCGTCATACCGCCCGACTCCAGCCGCGACATACCGCCGGATCAACGCACGACGCCGGCACTGCCGGGGCTAAACCCGGAGGATCGCGGCAGTCCGCTGCAGGCTGGAAACCTCACCTGGCAGGACTGGCTCGACATCAAGACGAGACTCGACGCGCTGATCGCTGCCGAACGTTGGGACGAAGTCGAAGATCTCCTCAGGTGGTTGCAGGGCGTGCCGGACTGGGGCGTCTACAGCGGCGATCCACATGACGGGCACGATTACTTCCAGGGCGAGACCAACGACGGACTCAAGCTCCTCGAGGAGCTTATCAAGGAAGCTCGGGACGCTCTCGCCGGCTCACAGCCGCTGGGCGGCGTCAGCCTCGCGGGCAGCGAACCGTCCTCGGCACGTGTCACGGACGCCGGCCTCATCCTCGAGCCCGCCCCTGATCCTCTGGGCCTGGACCCTCCCGACAGCGGCCGCCTTGTCGTCGGGCAGCCCCTTGACCTCAATGCGCCTCCACCCGGCATCAACGAGGAGCCGCCCCTCGAGGTCATCCCCGAGGGCGAGCACGCAGCGGCGGATCAGCTCCGCCAGATGCCGATCGCGCAGAGCAGCAGCCCTCACGAACACGGCGGCCGTCTGCCGCCACCGGCCTTCGGGATCGAGACATCGCCGGGGGGTGCCCGACAGGTGGCAGGCCGACTCGTCATCGACCTGACGAGGCCGCAGGCCGCACCGCTCTTCGGGCAACCGCAGATCACGGAGATCATCGCGCCGCAGCTCAAGCAACGCGGCGCCGACGACAACCAGATCACCGCCATCGCAACGACGTTCTGGGACGGCGTCGATCTCACGATCAAGACGCTCGCGGCGACCGACCAGTAACCTTCGGGAGCCGGCGATGCGACTCCGCATAATCAATCGCCCGGGTCTGAGGTTCAGGCAGAGGGAATAGGCGCTCGCAGCCCACTGGGTAGCCGGCTACTGATGAACGATTTCGTGGCCTTCACTGCGCGGGCCGCGCGGTAGACAGGGCCCTCCGACAGGACGATGCTCTGATACTCGAGGTGTTGAGCACCCAGCGAGCTCTTGAAGTCGATCACACCCTGCTGACCACCACTCGGACCCATGTCGTAGATCCGAAAGCCTCGATCGCAGGCATCGCGGATCGCTTCGTAGTGCAGCAGGTTGTTGAGCTTGTACTTGAGATGCGACTGCAGCGAGGCGGCGTGGAAGCCGGTGACATACTCGTTGTGATAGACGGCGAAGAGGCCGCCCACGATCGCTCCGTCCATCTCCGCCAACCAGAGACGAACGGCATCGTCGGCACATTCGCGGCTGTTGAGGAGAAGATCGAGCGGCTCCCGATAAAGCGTGCGCTCGCCCCATCGCCGCAGTGTGTCCTCATAGACGCTGTAGTACGCCTGATAATCGGCCACGCTGGACGCGAGCCGAACAGTGATGCCGCTGCGCTCCGCCTTTCGCACGTTGCTGCGGTTGGACGACGACGAGTTCCCGAGCCAGGCATCGAATCCGCAGGAGAGGTCGAGCACCTGTGTGAATGCGCCGTCATGTGAGGCACCGCGCCGGAGGCGCCAGGAAGCGAACGGGTTGCCGTTCAGCCTGACCTTCGTCAAGGCCCCGTGAAAAGCAACCGAGTCCAGGATGGATTCGACCTCGTCCTGCCGCAGGGAACGCTCCGCTATGGGACCGCCGTAGATGCCCGGTGAGGAGGAGTCGTAGGTCCGCACCAGCCCCCCGGCGCCGCGATACTCGAGCACCGGCAGGACCGCGACTGCGCCGTCTTCCAGCTCGAATGCCTGCGCAACGCTGCGGCGTCGTGGATCGGTGCGCGTGAGAATGTCGGCCCAGGTCCGCGTGTGGTAGAAGGTCGCTTCCGGAGCCGAGCCGGCGATGCGATCCCAGAGATCCGCCGGAGCAAAGCCTAGCAGACGAGCGCGTTTCTCTCGTGTCATCAACAAGTGAAACGCCCGACTGCGGCAGACGTTTCTCTAAATGACAAGCAATCGAGGAGAACCAGCCGAGTCGTGAAGATCACCTGTGTTGGCGGCGGTCCCGCCGGTCTTTACTTCGCCATCTTGATGAAGCTCCAAGACGAGCGTCATGACATCACGGTGCTGGAGCGAGACTCGGCATCGGCCCGAGCCGGCTGGGGCATCACGATCTCGCACGACATGCTCCGCGCCCTGTCGGCGCATGATGCAGACTCGGCACGCAGACTCCGAGACCGCTCGCTGCCTTGGGAGACGCACCTGACCGAAGTGCAAGGGCATCAGACGCTGTTCCCTCGCACCGGTCTAAGCCTCGCTCGCATAGACATGGTGGACACCTTTCGAGAACGAGCGCTCGAGCTTGGGGTCGACCTGCAATTCGACCGCAAGATCGAGGATGCATCTCAGGTAGACCCGAGCGATCTAACCATCGCCGCCGACGGCGCCAATAGCCGGATACGTGAGGGGCTCCATGAGCACTTCGGGACCCGATTCACTACCGGCAAGAACATGTACGCGTGGCTAGGGACAACCAAGCCGTTTCGCATGTGCACGTTTTCTTTCGTCAAGACGGACGCGGGCTGGCTCTGGCTTCACGCGGACGGACTGAAAGACGGCATGAGCGCCTGCGTCGTCGAATGTTCACCAGAAACGTGGGGTGCCCTGGGCCTCGACTCGCTGGACGCTGACGAAAGCCTCTCTTCCTTGTCACGAATCCTGCAGAAGCCATTGGACGGACACGCCTTGCTCAGCCGCTCAGCTGATGACAAGAGGCTGCCCTGGATCCAGTTTCGAGGCATTACCAACCGCACATGGTATTACGAAAACATCGCTCTGATGGGAGACGCGGCCCATACGACGCACTTCAGCATAGGGTCTGGGACACGTCTGGCACTCGAGGACGCGATGTCCCTGGCCGCGCACCTGCAGAGCAGCCCCGACCTTCAGTCGGCCATGCGTTCCTACCAGCAGGACCGCCTGGCCGGCATGCGCCGCCTCCAGAGTGAGGCACACTACAGCGCACGCTGGTTCGAAAACATCGATCGGTACGCCGATCTGGATCCCGCCCAGTTCGCATCTCTGCTGCAGTACCGCGGCTCCCGCTTACTGGCTCACGTGCCGCCGAGGGCGTATTACCGGCTGCGCACGTCGGCGCGAAAGCTCCCGGCGCTCCGCGGCCTCTACCGTCGCCTGGCCTGACGCCGCCGTCCTACCCGATCGCGTACTTGTCCAGCGCGGCCTGGTCGAACGCCAGGCCGAGACCCGGCTTGTCCGGCACGACGATCATGCCGTCCTCCATCTTCGGCATCTCCTGCCAGAAGCGGTTCGTCCAGGGGAAGTACTCGACGGTGAGGCCGTTCGGTATCGCCGAGATGAGATGCACCTGGATCTCCGGGATGACGTGGCTCACGACGGGCACGTTGAACGCCTCCGCCATGCCCGCGACTTTGAGCCACTGGGTGATGCCACCGACGCGGATGAGGTCGATCATGACGACGTCGATGGAGCGGTGCTCCAGCAGCTGACGGAACGGCGTGATGCCGTAGACGTACTCGCCGGCCGCGATCGGCGTCAGCAGGTTGTCGGCGACCTTGGCGAGGCCCTGGTAGTCGTCTGCGGCGACGACGTCCTCGAGCCAGAACAGGTTGTACTGCTCGACGCGCTTGCCCACTTCGATCGCCTGGTTGGCGTTCCAGAGCTGGTTGATGTCGCACATGAGGTCGATGTCGGGACCGACGGCCTCGCGCAGCACGCGCATGCGCTCTGCCGAAGCGGCGGGAGTGGGCTCGGCGCCCATCTGCGCCTTCATCTGCCGGAACCCCATCTCGACCAGCCGCGGCCCTTGCTTGGCCAGGAAGTCCGTGCCGTACGCCCGCAGCAGCGCGCCGGAGGCGTAGACGGGCGCGCGGTCCCGATAGCCGCCGACCAGCTTCGAGACCGGGACACCGAACGCCTTCGCCTTGATGTCCCACATGGCGATGTCCAGGCCGGCGAGCGCCAGCGTGAAGATGCCGCCCGGCCCGGCGCCCGACGCCGCGAGGCGCAGCTTGGCCGCGACCTGCTCGACGCGCATGGGGTCCTCGCCGATCGCGAGCTCGCCCAGCGCGTCGACCGCTTCTCGCAGCGCTTTGGTAAGCGCCGCGCCGAAGAACGTGATGCCGACGCCGTCGATGCCCTCGTCCGTCATCATCTCGACGCTGACGAACTCGCGCGTCGTCGTCGGCTCCGGCAGACCGACGACGAGGTGGTTGTCGGCGGGCGTGGACAGGATGCGAGTCTTGACGTGGGTAATCTTCATGGCGGACGGCTCCCTCGGCTCAATCAGACGTGCAGGCGGTCGATTCTAGATCGTCTGCAGGCCGAGGGACACCAGGAACGTAGCCCCCGGCCGCGACGAGATACCAGATCGAATGCGCAGGACAACGCGCGTTCGGGATTCACGGTTCAATTAGAAAGACGCTGGAGCCGGACTGTCCTCAGGGTACTTGCCGAGGCTCCAGCCTTACTTCGAGCGGCGGCTCAGGATCCAACCCGAGAGGATGAGAGTCGCACCTGCCATTAGCACACCGATGCCCAGCAGCCAGCTCAGCACAGTGCTACTCGAGCCACTCGCCGTGGGACCGTAGCCCGTGCCCGGCAATGTCTTCACGCTCTCCACCTCGGACTGATAGCTCGGCGTTGGCGTGACTGAGGTCGGCGTGGCCGTAACTCGCACACCTCCAACCTGGGCGGTGGGTGTCACCGGCGTCGCCGTTGGCAGCTCTTCGACCGTGACTCCCGGCGTCGGAGTGCGGGTTGGCGTTTGCACGATCGTTGTCGTGGGTCCAACCGTCACGTTCTCGACGCCGCAGCCGCTCGTTGCGCTGCTGTTGTTCGTGTCACCCGAGTAGGTCGCCGTCCAGCGCCACGTTCCAGCCGCGTCTGCTACCCTGCTGCCAGATGCCACCCCGCCGGATGCCGCGAAGCTGCCGTTACCGGTGACGCTCACAATGCTCGAATAGACAGGCGTACTGCACCCCGGACTCGAGGGCGAATACAACCTGAACGTTATGGTGCCTGTAGGGCTCTGGCCACCGCTCAATATCGCAGCGTCATTCAATGTCGCGCCGACGGTCGTAGCCGAAGGGCTCGGCGTCGTCTCCAGTGTCGGGTTGGCAGGATCGACGGTCACGCTCTCGGCAGCGCAGTCGCTGATCGCGCCGTTGTTGTTTGCGTCGCCGTAGTACACGGCAGTCCAGTGCCAGGTCCCGAGAGCATCCGCCACGTTGTTGCCCGATGACGACCCCAACGCCGTCAGATAGTCGCCATTGCTGTCGACGTCCACCACGCTCGTGAAGACAGGCGTACCGGAGCAGGTTGCGTCTGACGGCGGATACAGCCTGAAGATGATCGTGCCCGTCGGGCTCTCGCCGTCTCGCAGGGCACCCATATCGTTCAACTCTCCGCCGATCGTCGTCGCAGTCGGATTGGGCGTAGTCTCCAGCGTCGGCTGAGCGCGAACGGTCACGTCCTCCAGGCCACAGGCGCTGGTAACGGTGCTGTTGTTCGCATCTCCTGAGTAGACGGCCGTCCACCGCCAGGTCCCGGCAGCGTTCGTTACCTTGCTTCCTGTTACCGGCCCCGTCAATGTCGTGTCATAGCTGTCGGCGCCGTCGACGTCTACGGTCTTTGTGTAGACCGGGTCGCCGCTGCAGTCTGCATCCGATGGCGGGTAGAGCTTGAAGGTGATGCTTCCCGTCGGGCTGTCGCCGCCGGTCAATGTCGCCGTATCGTTCAGCGTCGCGCCTACCGTCGTGGCCGTCGGGTCCGGCGTCGTCTCCAGCGTCGGCTGCGGCAGGACGGTAACGATCACTGTCTCCAGGCCACAGGCGCTCGCTACCGCGTCGTTGTTTCCGTCGCCGGAGTATGACGCCGTCCACCGCCAGGTCCCGGCAGCGTCCGTCACGTTGCTGCCCGTTTCCGGCCCCGTCAATGTCGTGTCATAGCTGCCGGCGCCGTCGACGTCTACGGTTTTTGTGTAGACCGGGTTGCCGCTGCAGTCTGCATCCGATGGCGGGTACAGCTTGAACGTAATACTTCCCGTCGGGTTGTCGCCGCCGGTCAATGTCGCCGTATCGTTCAGCGTCGCGCCTACCGTCGTAGCAATTGGATCTGGCGTGGTCGCAATGGCGACTGACGGCGGCTCCGGGGTCTCACAGGAGCAGACGACGCAGGTGATCGTGATGTCGTTCTCCGTCATCACCACCTTGGCCCAAAACTCGCCGGTCATCTTGTTCGTCTTGCCAATGAAGATCTGGCCGTCCGGCGCAAAGACCGTGCCACCCCACGTGCTGCCGCCGTTGATGGTGAAGTCGCCGTGCGTCTCCCAATAGACTTCGGCCGCAGTGCCGCCGAACACGTCCACGGTGGAGCTGATACGGAAGGCCACGTCACCCTTGACGAACACGCGGATCGGCCCGCCCGAGACGTCGAAGTGCAGGGCGGGATACGTGCTCTGGTAGTTAAAGCTGTCGAAGAAGTAGTCACCGGTCGTGAAGGTAAAGCTCGTCGTTGCGCCGGTGATGTTGAAGGCGCCGTACGAGCCCGGCGTCAGCGTCATGCCACCCGGCCCAGGGTTCGTCGTTATATCCGAACCGCCGGAGCTGAATGTCGTCGCAGGCGGAAGCGAGACGGGGCTGTATGCCGACGGTGCGCTGGGGGAGGCAGGCGAAGGTGCGGATGCACCCGGTGTAGAGGTCCCTCCGATAGTGCCGCCCGCGATCGTGCCCACGGCAGACACGTTGCCATCGACGTGGGTCGTGCTGTTTCCGAGCGCCACATTGCCGCCGGACTTCACGTCGCTCGTAACGTGACCACTGTTACCGAGGCTCACGTCACCGCTTGCGATGATGTTGTCTGCGTTGATACTCGTGCCGCCCGTAACGTTGCCGCCTGTGTTCACGTCATGCGTGACGTGGCTGCTGCCGCCCAGGAACACGTCGCCACTTGCCGTGATGTTGTCGGCAGTGACCGTGGTGCCACCCGTGAATTTGCCCCCTGCGTTTGCGTCGTGCGTAACGTCGGAACCATTACCCAACGAAACGTCGCCGCCTGCGGTGACGTTGTCGACTTCGACGTTGGCACCACCGGTGACCTTACCTCCGGCGTTCACGTCATGGGTGACGTGCGTGCCGCCGCCCAGATCCACGTCTCCATTCACGAGGACGTGGTCAGCAGTGCCGGTGGTGCCGCCGGTGAAGCTAGCGTCCCCCTCGATGCCGCCAATCTGGTAGCTGCCGCCGATGTCGATATCGCCGTTGCTGCCAACCGACCCGCTGCCCATGTGCATGACCGGCTCGAAGGTCACCGACTCGTCGCCGAAGACGCAGTAGTTCGCGAAATCGCTGGCGGAGGGCGCGCTAACGGCGGCGTTACCCGTTCTGAGGGGCAGCAGCGCTAACGGCAGCGCCAGCGCCGCTACCACACCCCATCCCAGTACCGACCGCAGCTTCCTCATCGTTGCTCTCCTTGAACCGAGGGGTATGAGGTCACACCGATCCTGGCCGGGTCCGGTGTGACCTCATACCCCGCTCGTTCTCGGGAATGGCTGCGGCGGCTCGTCATGTTCAACGCCTAGTTCGACTCCTGGTCCGGAGCTACACAGTTAATCGTGATGTCGTTTTCGGTCGTGACCGTCCGGCCCCAGAATTCGCCACTCACTTTGTCCGTCTTGCCGATGTATATCTCGCCGTTGGGTGCGAAGACCGTACCATTCCAGACGGTCGCGCCATTAATCCGGAAGTTGCCGTGCGTCTCCAGGTAGACGTCCGCCGCAGTGCCACCGATCACGTCGATGGTGGCGCTGGCGCGGAACGTCACGTCGCCTGTGACGAACACCCTGATCGGCCCGCCAGATACGTCGAAGTGCAGAGCCGGGTAGGTGCTCTGGTAGTTGAAGCTGTCGAAGTAGTAGTCGCCGGCCGTGAATGTGAAGCTGGTTTGCGCGCTGACGATATTGAAATCGCCGTAGGAGCCCGGCGACAGCGTCATGCCGGCCGGCCCTGGGTTCGTCGTTATGTCCGAACCGCCGGAGCTGAACGGCGTTGCGGCCGGAAGGGATATCGGCGTGTACGTCAGCGGAGGAGTGGGCACCCCTCCCGGCGTCTTCGTCCCATCGACGACCCCAGGACCCGTAATCGTGCCTGCTGCGGTGACGTTGCCATAGACATGAGTCGTACTCACCGTCAGCGCGACGTTGCCTCCGGAATCCACGTTTCCATAGACCTTGTTGCCGCCGATCAGGGTGACGTCGCCACCGGCAACCGCGTTGCCCGCACCACTGAAGCCGATCACGACGCTGCTACCCGTGGAGATGAGGCCGCCGGCATTCACGTCGTACAGGACATGGGTGCTGCCTCCCAGGGAAACGTCGCCGTTCACCGTGATGTGGTCAGCGACGACGCTCGTGCCGCCTATAAGGTCGCCAGCGCCATCGACACCACCCACCTGAGAGCTGCCGCCTAGATTGATGTCGCCGTTGCTCGCGACGGAGCCACCGCCCGTCTTCACGATGGGCCCTAAGCTCACCGACTGGTCGCCCAGCACGCAGACGGGCGGGTACTTCGGTGGCGGTGGCTGAAACGGGTCGCAGGTGATCGTGATGTCGTTCTCGGTCACCACCGTCTGGCCCGCGAAGGTGCCGGCCACCTTGTCCGTCTTGCCGATGTAGACCTCGCCGTTGGGAGCAAAGACGTTGCCGCTCCACGTGCTGCCGCCGTTGATCCGGAAGTTGCCGTGCGTCTCCAGGTAGACGTTCGCGGCGCTGCCACCGATGACGTCGATCTTGGCGCTAACACGGAAGATCACGTCGCCGGTGACGAAGATGCGGATCGGCCCGCCGGACACGTCGAAGTGCAGCACCGGGTAGGTGCTCTGGTAGTTGAAGCTGTCGAAGTAGTAGTCGCCAGCCGTGAACGTGAAGCTCGTTTTCGCGCCGGTGACATCGAAGGCACCGTACGAACCCGGCGGCAGCGTCGCGCCGCCCGGCCCGGGATTCGTCACATTCGCGCCGCCGGAGCTGAACACCGTCGCGGCTGGCAGCGAGATCGGGCTGTACGCCAGCGGCGCCGCGGGCGCGCCAGGCGCCGTGATTGTCCCATCAACCTTTGCGAGCGGGGTCTGCGTGTACGTGCCCGCTGCGGTCACGTTACCGTAAACGTGGACCGTGTTGTGCTTGAGCGCGACGTTGCCGCCGGAGTCCACGTCACCCATGACCTTGTTGCCGCCGATCAGCGTGACGTCGCCGCCGGCAACCGCGTCGCCAGCACCACCGGAGCCAACTACGACGTTGACGCCTGTCTTGATGGAGCCGCCGGCATTCACGTCGTTGGCGACGTGAGTGCCGCCGAGCAGAGTCACGCTTCCATCGGCGGTAATGTAATCAGCGACGCCATTCGTGCCGCCAACAAAGTCGCCGCCACTCTCGACGCCGTCCACGCGATAGCCGCCGCCAAAATCGACGTCGCCATTGCTACCCACCAGGCCATCGAGGACCTTCACGATGGGATGAAAAGTCACCGATTGGTTACCGAATACGCAGTAATCGGCAAAGGTACGTGACGGACCGGCAGACGCGTCGTCCGCACTGAAGGGCTGAAGCCCGACGGCGAACGCAAGCGCCATCAACGCAGCCCACCCAACCGCCACCCACGGCTTCGTGCTGGCCTTGAGCATCCTGCTCAACTTCCGTCTCCTTACGCATTCGTCGGTGTGCCGACGAGATAGTCGGAACCGCTAGCCCTCGGCTCCAGATCGTTAACGCATCGTTACATAACCTCTTAGAGAATGCGGTGCCCGAACTGCCGTGTCAACGTGCCATCCGGCCCGCACCTCGCGCCGAGGGGGAATCTGCCGCACCATCAGGTCCAACCGCACGGCCTCCAAATGCAGTCAACCTAGGGAAACGGAGCCAGTGTGAAAGCATAACAACCAGAGAGACGGTCTCTGCGCCTCCCATGGTATTGCGCGAAGTCGGCACCCGGGTGACAACACGGAGCGCGCCTTCGTCGATACCCGGCCAGGATGGATAATCGGGCGATGGAGAAGCGGACGGTGGGGCTCCTGGGCGCCATCGCGATCGGCGTCGGCGGCATGGTCGGCGGCGGCATCTTTGCCGTGCTGGGCGTGGTCGCGGTGCAGGCGCACGGTGCAGCGCCGCTGGCGTTCGCCATCGCCGGCTCGATCGCGCTGCTGACCGCGTACTCCTACGCCAAGCTCTCGGTCGCCTATCCGAGCCGAGGCGGCACAGTCGTCTTCCTCGATCGCGCCTTCGCGATCGGCCTGGCGACGGGGACGATGAACAACCTGCTGTGGATCGCGTACCTGGTCACACTCTCCCTCTACGCCGTGGCGTTCGCCAACTACGGCGCGACCTTCGTTTCGCATGGTGGCGCGTCGCAACTGACGATGCATCTCCTGATCAGCGCCGCGATCATCGGGCCGACGCTCCTGAACCTTCTCAGCGCCTCCATCGTCGCCCGGACGGAGACGGTCGTCGTCGGAATCAAGCTTGCGTTGCTTGCCGTCGTGGGCGTTGCCGGTGCCAGCTCGATCTCCGGCGCGCGGCTCGCGACCAGCACCTGGCCCGCGATTCCGACAGTGGCGGCGGCCGGCATGTTGATCTTCGTTGCCTACGAAGGCTTCGAGCTGATCGCGAACGCGGCGGAAGACATCGTCCACCCGGAGGTGAACCTGCCGCGCGCGTTTTTCGGTTCCGTGGCGCTCGTCCTGGTGCTGTACGTGCTCATCGCGATCGTGACGGTCGGCTCGCTCAGCCCGAGCACGCTATCGAGCGCGGCGGACTTCGCTCTCTCCGAGGCCGCAAAGCCCAGCCTCGGCGACGCCGGCTTCAGGGCCGTTGCCGCTGCCGCCGTCCTCGCAACCTTCTCGGCGATCAACGCGACGCTGTACGGCGCAGCAAGGCTCAGCTTCTCCGTGGCGGCGGAAGGGGAGCTGCCGCCTGTGCTGGAACGCAGCGTCTGGAATCAGCCCGTTGGCCTCCTGGTCACGGCGTTGTGCACCCTGCTACTCGCCAACACGCTCGACCTCAAGGCGATCTCGAGCATCGCCAGCGCCAGCTTTCTCGTCATCTTCGCGGCCGTGAACGGGGCGGCGCTGCGTCGCTCTCACGAGATCGGTGCCTCGCCTGTCGTAGCGGCCGTCGGCGTGCTCGGCTGCCTGGGTGCCGTCCTTCTGCTCCTCGAGCAGACCGTGCGCACCGATCTACCGGCAGCGGTGGTGCTGGCAGGCCTCGTGGCCGCGGCCGGCGCTGCCGAAGCCCTGTGGCTGAGATCGGTGCGCGGTGAATGCCGCCCGACCGCGCCGCAGCCGGCAGCCATAACGGAGACGACCTGAACCCTGGCGTTACACCATAGGTCGGTAAAGAACATCCCCATGACGCCGATAACTAGAAGAACATGACCAGCAAAACCACGCGAACGGCAATGCGGTTGGCCGTCGTGGCCATCGTCACGATCTGGCTTATCGTGGCGATCGTCGCCTTCCCCGGCGTGCAGACGCTGCTGCTTGCAATCACGTTGGGCGTGGCTCTGGCCTTCGCCAACTTCGTGCTGACGTTAGAGCGCCAGGCCCGCCGCCAGGCGTCCGTTCAGCTCGAGCTGACCGTCCTGCGCCAGACATCCCTCACCGATGCGCTGACTACCCTGGGAAACCGCCGTTCTTTCCAGGATGAGATCGCTCGAGAAGTATCGAGATCGCTCCGGACCGAACAGCCTCTTAGCCTGGCCTTCCTCGACATCGACGACTTTAAAATCTTCAACGACACCCGTGGACACATGGCCGGCGACTTCATTCTGGCGGAACTCGCCAACGGGCTTCTCTCCCATCTACGCATCGAGGACCGTGCCTTTCGTGTAGGAGGCGACGAATTCGCGGTCCTCATGCCAAATACCTCCGCAGAGGGCGCCAAGGTCGCTACAGCGCGCCTGAAGACAAAGCTGCAGGAACGATTGGCCGATCTCAAGCTCAGCATTGGCATCGCAACAGCAGAAGCTGGCGAAGCCAACGCCGACTCGTTGACGGAACAGGCAGACCAGGCCCTGTACGGGGCAAAACAGAAAGGCAAGGATCAGTCTCTCCTCTTCCAGGCTCAGCCGGACGCAATGGAAGTGAGACGGGCCAAGGAAGACGAGTTACGAGCACTGATTTCCGGCAGCGGGCCGGAGATCACATTCCAGCCGATCTATGAACTTGAGACGAGGAAGACGTTTGCCTACGAGGCGTTCATGCGTCTACCGCAGGGCTCGCGAATTTCTGGGCCACTCGAAGCCTTCGAGATGGCAGACCGCATGGGCCTGCTCTTCCAGCTCGATTCCCTGAGCCTCGATGCGGCGGTCACTGCGGCCGCACCGCTGCTCTCGGAAGACACCAACCTCTTCCTGAACATCGACCCTCGGACCATGCTCCACCCTTCATTCTCACCCGTCGAACTCTTCGACAGGGTGCGACAGTATGAGATCGCACCGGAGCGAGTGATCCTGGAGGTTACGGAGCGCTCCACGGTACCCGTCGAGCGCCTGGCGCGCGCAGCTGACAGAGTCAGAGCGATGGGCTTCAAGCTCGCGATCGACAACGTGGGAACCGGCAACTCGGGTTTGGAAATGCTCCGTTGCCTCCGCTTCGATTACATCAAGATCGACCGCTCGGTCGTCCTGGATGCCATTAACGGCCGTCCGGGCAAAGCCGTCATGATGGCCATCCTCGCCTTCGCCGCCGAGTCCAATACGCAGGTCATCGCCGAAGGAATCGAATCCGCCGCGATGCTCAATGTCATCGAGGCCGGCCCGGAGGAGATGCCGGACATCTCGATTCGCGCCGTACAGGGCTTCTTCTTCGACGCGATGAACGAGGCCAAGCCTGCCGAGGCTAACGCATCAGCTCCCGGGGATGCCGTAGCCTAAGAGGGTCGCCGCTCGATCCCGCACCGCAGCCCTAACCGAGACGATCTAGCTACCACTGCACGAACATCGGTATTCATGTTCAATCGCAGCCAAATGAGCGTGATCCCGTTCAGTTTGAGCCCTGCGCCGACTCTCTCTCTCTCTCTCTCTCTCTCTCTCTCTCTCCATAGTCAGCGGCGCGACTGCAACCTTGCCGGAATCAGGCACCGTCGGCAAGTTGGGCCTTCGTCCGGAGGTACTCGAGCACCGTCAACACCGCCGTACCGTGAGCCCAAGTGAGCGGCGTTGCGCCAGCCGGCTCACCGGAAGAGGGGTCGATTTGCTCGGCGAGAACACCACTGGGCAGTGCGGATTTGCTGACCTTCTCGAGAATCGCGAGCGGCGCTTTCAGGTCACCAAGGTCTTTTGCTTGTAATAGCTGATACTGGGCCAGCCACAAGGAGCAAAGAGGCCAGGGATTGCCCATCGCGGGATGCGCGGGCTCTGCGTTGCGAAGCTGGTACGTGTCGCCTTCAAAGCGTGCGAGGCCACCGTGGTCACCAGGCACCGTCAGCGCCGACTGAACCGCCTCCATCGTGGCCACGATGCGAGGATCGTTCGGGTCGAACATGCCGAAATAGGTCAGAGCCCAGAGGCTGGCATCAAGAACCATGTCCCGGGCGGGTTGCCCTTCCTTGTCGAATCGGACGCTCCGGGCAAACCGTCCCTCGGCCGCATCGTAGAGATATGTTTCGGCCCCCGATCGGATGCTGTCGGCTGCGTCGAGATAACGTTTGGTGAAGGCCGGTTCGGAGAAGAGTTCCGTAAAACTGGCCGCGTCTCGAAGTGCCCGCCAGACGGTGGCGATCGTGAAGGCATGGATGCCTTCACGTTCTTCCCAGAGGTCCTGACTGGGTAAGGGCAGGCCGGTCCCCGAGTCGCGAAAATCGACCAGGAAGTTCGCCATTCCGGTGATCATCTTCCGATAGAGAGTCGCCGCGAACTCCAGGTCGCCCGACCGCTCGTAGTGATTCCGCATCGCAATCAGGACTAAGGCGGTTTCGTCCTCCTGGATTGGCAGGCGTGGCTTTCCATCCGGATCAATCCAGGCAATGACGTTGCTCGCTACGGAGCCGTTGGGCAGGTACTTCTGCAGCATGTAGGCGTGATTCTTCTCCTGCCGCTGCACCATGGTGCGGAAGCAGAAGTTGAGGTGGGCGCGAGATGCCGAAGAGTAGCCGGCGTTACTCAGTGCCATCGCGACGAGGGCACCGTCCCGGGGCCAGGCGTATGAGTAGTTTTCCTGGCCTTGGAAGACGTCCATGATGGCAGGCCCCGAACGTCCGCGCGGGCTGAAAGCCGCAGAAATTTCCGAATCGGGCGAGGCAATGATTGCGCCGCCGTTATCGACCTGAGCTCGCGCCACGAGCAGGCTGCGGCGGTAGAGATCTTGTACTGTCTGGGGCAGGTCGAAGAAGCCGGCAGGTATATGAGGCTCGTTCGCCAGCCAGGTGCCCCAATAGTTGTGAGTTCTATGGATCAGCGATTGAGCGCCGCGTTCCTGCACCAGCTCGTGAACCGTGCCGACTTCTTCGAGACTGGCGCCCGCTGCCAGCCAACCGTAAGCCACGGTCGGCTGATCGGTTTCCACCTTGCCGAGACGTAGTTCGCCTACGCAATCGACCGAGCCAAACGACAGTGGCACCCCGGCGAGTACCCCGTCCTCGGCGTCCTGCCAGCTTCCTTTCGCACCAGACTTTCGGCCGGTCGTCCAGCCATCCAGGTGAGAACCTGCTTCTGTCCGCCCGCCCAGCAGGAGGTAGTGAACGTTCTTGTATGCGACGAGCGCCTGATACTCCGGATGAAAGAAGACGGTGTCGCCGACGACGTTACCACCCAGGGCGACGTCGAGATGGAGAAAGAGGCGCACGTCAATAGCCCGGCCGGCCATACTAAGAGCCGTAAACCGCCTCAAGAGCACGTCCCGATCGAGATCGACTGTGTCCTCTATCGTGAGGTCAAGGCCGAGCCTGTCGTTCTGCCCCTCCACGCGAGTGACGAGCGAGTCCTGGGCATAGCGCAGCGAAAGTTGCCAATCCGGATCGTCCAGCCAGGCGAACTCGCCATTGGCCCAGACGCCAAGTCTGGAGCGGCAGCGAAAGGCGTGATTCTCCATCCCAACATGGGGATAGTAGATGTCTCGCAGCGCGTAGGTGGAGTCGAAAGTCACGAGAAGGCGACCGTTGCTCAGGGGTAGATCACGGGGCAAAGGCGAGAACTCCTTACTTGGTGGCAAGAATAGCAGCAGGTACAGGTACTGCCGGTGGCCGCGGAGCGGAGCGTACCAGGAAGGCTTCCATGATCCGGTCCGCAACTGCTTCCCACTGCATCTGCTCTGCCTTGCGACGCCCATTCTCGGCCAAAGATGCCGCCAGCCGCGGTTCCGTTAGAACCCTGCGAAGGGCTGCTCGCGCTTCTTGTCCGTCGGACGGGTCGCTGAGGAGAAGGGCGTCAAGCCCATCGGCCAACCACTCGGACGCGCCTGCGGATGCGCTGACAATTGTCGGCAGTCCGCTCGCCAACGCCTCGAGGATAACGAGGCCGAACGGCTCGTAAAGGGTCGGCAGCAGGAACACGTCAGCCGCGGCGTAGAAATGCTCAACGGTCGACTGGTGCTTGCCCGCGAAGAGAATGCGATCCGCAGTCTCGGGAGGCAAACCCTGCAAGAACACTTCTGGCCTGCCTTCACCAACGACCACGAGACGAACGTTTTCCTGGTCTGGACCCCCAATTGCCTCGATTGCGGTGGCCAGGCCCTTCCTGCCCCAGGAGTTGCCGACGAAGAGAACCATCGTCTGATCGTCCGTGAGGCCTAATTCTTGTCGCGTATTCGCCCGCTTGAGTGCTCGGTTGGCGAGTCGAAAGCGTTCAGTGTCGACGCCGTTGGGCACTACGACGATCGAGTCCAACGCAGCACCCTCGAAGAGCACGAGGTCCCGTCTGACCGACTCAGAGATCGCAACGATCAAGGATTTCGAATTGCGATAGAAGTTGCGCCCGAGCCAACCCATTGTCCGACTGTAGAGAGCGTAGTCCAGATTCGCGAAGCCGGTGCGGGGTTGCTCACGGGGGAAAAGTCCTCGCCTTTGCAGTTCCAACTCGCGCGCCTGAACGAAGTGCACAGTCGCAACGTCCGCAAAGGGTGTAAGCGCACCGATCCCCAGGATCAGGTCGAAGCGCGGCCGCCTTAGTACTCGGGACACGCAGAACCGAGCCAGGACCGCGAAGTAGAACGTCGTATGGAGGAGGAACCAGCCCATCAGCAGGGCCCAGACACGGTGGACTTCGACGCCCTCAAGCGAGGCACGATCGGCCTTCGCGGCAAAGACATGGACCTCGTGACGCCGGGCGATGACCTCAGCGAGGGCCTGCCAGTAATGCGGCACGCCGGCCCCGAGGCCAACTTCGGGGCTGACAATCGCGATGCGCAGCCTGGCACTGCGCTCGCGTTGCGGCTCTCTGACGTTTGCCTTGGAGAAAGTGTGCTCCGCAAGGCTGTTCAAAAGGAAAACGGCTTCGGGTGCACGACCACATGAACTGCCTGATGGCGCGGGCGGGCGGCTCCGGCCGGCTGGATGGGACCTTTGAGTCGCTCCCTCACTAGTTCGATCTTTCCCGCTGCACGGTCAGACTCCGGCCGCGCAGCTCGAAACCCTCCAGCCCTTCCATTGCAGCCTCTGCCTCGACCTGAGCTTTCATCTCCACGAAGCGATACCCGCGAGCATGGGCCCGTCGAAGCATTCGGTATAACACTCGCGCTCGAGACCAGCCCAAAGGCACGAAAGGCGTTCAACAAGTCTTCATCGGTGGTTCGGAAATCGAGGTTCCCGACAAACATCTTCAAATCTTCTTCTCCTCTATAAAGGCGCCCCGAACGAGGCGCCTTTGTTGGGCTCAGGAGCGCTCTTTGCTCACGCGCGGCACCACTCCCGGCCTCAGATCAGACGGCTGCGCGGCAGGGAGGCTAACGCGACCCTTCTTGCTGGCCTTCTGTTTCTTGGCCTTCGTGTTGTTCTTTGGGCTCTTGTCTCCCATGGGTTACCGCCTTTCAGTGAAACGAAGACACCACGCTTCAACGTCTACCTAGCTCGCTGCAGCGAGCGTCTCCGATTGCGTGGAGGCGCCGCCTTCTCCGACCCAACGGTCGATAGCCGCGCCTGCCTCTGCCCGTTCGATCCGCATCGTCTGCCGATCCACGAGTTGCTGAGCCTCGGCAATTCGAGCCGCCCAGGCGGACCGGGTGGCGTTGCTGGGATGGTTGCCGGCGCCCCAGGATCGAAACGTGCGCTGCGCGGAGCCGGTCTCCTGATCGGCGGGTGCGCCGATGAAGTGCCAGGACAGGTCCCAGGCGACGGCCTTGCAGCCGCGGTACTGCCGGAAGAGGTCGCGTTTAATCCTCGCCCACTCTTCGGCCTCCTCGTCGCTCGCTCCCGACTCTCGGGCAGGTGGTGCATCAAGGCTGTCGGGGTTGGGACGAGCAATCCACTCGCCCTCCGGCGTGACTATGATCGAGCACGGCGCAATCTGCGAAATGGCGTCAATGTCGATTGTGTTGTCGGTCTCGATCCTGGCTTCAATCTGAGATGCCGTCTCCGGACCAAAGCCGGGCAGCGGCGATGAGGCATCGGTGACGGAGCCGTCGAGCAGCATCCTCAGGACGGTGCTCCAGCGCTCCTTGCCAACCCAGCCGTTCACCAAGCCATCGAACCAACCGCCGACGCGCTTGTACCTGAACTTTGGCTCAAAAGGCGCTGAGAAGTTCCCTGACGGAATCTTCTGGAACCTCCCCAGTACGGCGGCCGATGTCTTCACCGGATCCACCGTGTCGGGAGGCAAGATTACGATTGCGAGTTTGTGATCCATGACTGATCGTCTCCAATAGATGGTGCTCGGCCCTAGTCGAGAGCCGGCGTTTCGATGGGGCCCAGGAAGCTGAGAACAGCCTCGCCGTACTGGGTCCGGCTGCGCGCGATACGCGTTGCTGTTGGGTGGGAAGCGCGGATGACCTGGCTCAAGCGGACGGCCGGGACCTTCACGAGATAGGCGCCATAGGTGCGTTCACCCGGCATCGTGAGATCCTCGAACGCGACGTAGGGTCGCCGCAGGCTGGCCGGAATCGTCGCGCCGATCGCGCGCCTAGATCCTGAGTTCGTCGCCGTAAACCTGCACTCGATAGGTCCTCACCCGACCCGTAGCCGGGCCGGAAAGGACGGAGCCGCTGAGGAGATCAAAGCGGCTACCGTCAGTGCCGCAGGTGACGACGTTCCCTTCCAACCGGCCTTGCGACAAGGCTGCAGCGTCGAACGGGCAGGCATCGCTGATCGCGTAGAATGCGCCACCGACGTTCGCGATGGCCACCTTGACGCCGTAGAGGTCGGCGGACGTGATGTGACCAGGAGCGAGCTGACTGGTTTTGATCGTGATAGACATGCGGACTACGCCCTTGGGGTGCGGCCGGCTGTGATCTTGGCCTCGTCACCCTGCCAGAAGGTCCTGCCGCACTGAACGCAGGCAAACTGACCAGTCGGTATATCGAGGAAGTATTCCTTCTCGACACGCCGGTGCTCGCAGATCTTGCTGCCCCAGGTATGGCGGAGGTGTTCCGAATCGGCAACCTGCATCGATCGCCCTTCTAGGCTGCTTGCCTGTGCCAATAACCGCCTCGACTGCTCCTGTAGCGCGCGGGCAAACCCTGGCTACGAGCACGGCCCTTTGGCTGCGAATCGAATCGCACGAGGACGTGAGCCCGGTGAATGGCGGCGGCTCGGCACCTTGCGCAGGGGCGGCTCAGGCTGCAGCCCTCGCTATGAAATGGGCAGGTATTCAATTGTTCCTTCTTCCTCCCGTCAAGGGTGAATGATCGGAGGTCTTCCTTTACCCGTACTGGGTTGGGAAGTGAGAATGGCAGGAGCTAGGGCACCTGCTTCCGTCCTGGGGATAGACCGTCCGCCAAATGCTGCTCAGCGGTTTGTGACAGCGGAGGCAGCTTGCCTGGGCTGGCTGGACTACCCGCTCACGCCAGGCGCCATGCAGTCGCGGCCAGGAATGAAATCCCAGGCTGCAAAGGACTGACATCAGGAACCTTTGTCGTCGCGAGCAACCTTGACTTCGTGATCGAGGTTCGGCTCGGTGCGGCCCGGATCATCAGGACCAGGGTTCGCGCCGGGAATGCCGGGCACTCCGGGATTGCGGGGGTCGGTGGGCCGCAACGTTATACCGCTTTCTTCACGGTCTGATTGGATTTGCTCATCGGACTGCATCTTATCTGTCCTTCCTGGGACACCAATGGCGCGGGCGTTTCGCGTTTCTCTACCGCGATCTCAGACTCGCAGCCCGCCTCGGAAGAGCGAGCGGTACACGAAGAGCAGCAGTAGGGACCCAGCCACGGCAAGCACGATCGTACCCAGGTCGAAGTTGTTCACACCGTCGCTTATGCCGAGGGCAACGGCGAGAAAGCCACCAACAAACGCGCCGGCAATACCCAGAAGGATCGTGAGGATGATTCCTCCGGGTTCCCTACCAGGCATGAGCGCTCTCGCTATGAGACCTGCAATCAAACCAACGACAATCCATGCCACGATACTCAAGAGTTCTTTCCTCTACTTCCCCAGTTGCTAGGGTGTGTAACTTGCCAGCTTTGACCCTGTTGACTACTACCCCCACTTCGTCGGTCTTGCGACCTCGTCCGGGCCTCTGGCAGACGCGAGGTTGGCCAGAGCCGTTGCGATACGTGCGTCGGGCTCAGGCCGGCTGTAGGCGACCAGGGGCCTGCCGCACTGCAGACAACGCCACTCGAACTCATTGCTCTTGTCGAGAAAGGCGTCACCGCCACATCGCTGACAAGCAGCCGGTCGGAAGCTTCGGTTCGGTAGACTGGTCACTGTGTCCTCCTCGGTGGTTCCGAAGTTGGTGGTTGTGCTCTCAACTGGCTTCTGCCGGACTTGGAACGAACGACGCCGGAATCAACTCAAAGATCAGCATGCTTGCACAAACCAGCGCTATCAGACCGGCGAGAGCAAGGGCTTCGCTCCCAATGTTCGGCCGAATTCCCGCCAGGAATCCCGCTGAGAAGCCCAGGATTGCGGAACGGACTATGAGGCGAGAGAAATTCACGTTGGGGCCCTCTGTCTACTGAACTGATCTTTGCGCATCTGCCGTCACGAGATCGTTACGTCAAATACGGCAGCACAACGACCCGATGCGCTACGGAGGCTTCTTGCGCGAGAGCGATACGGTCGCTGAAGATCTGCGCTCAGGGCTGCAGGCCCGACGCCCAGACTTCCTCAAGCCAGCTGGTGACCGCCTGGGAGACAGCTTCGAAGTCAGTGACGGTAATCTCGCCGACAGAGCCCTTGGCTACGTCAGGCATGAGACGGATGTGGGCCCGCAATGGCTTCGACGAACCTGGTTCGAGCCAGGCTCGAATGATCAAGAGTCCAGTAGGGTACGGCGTCATAGACAAACGGTACGAAACCGGGCATCACGAGCCCGTTACAGGTCTTTGATCAACGCCTCAATCCTGGGAGAGGGCTCTAAGCCGAGGTCCTCCTTCAGCACCGCCCGATAGCGTTCGTACGCCGCCAGAGCCTCAGCTCGGTTTCCTTCCGCAACATAGACCCGGATAAGGCTGGCATGGGCTGTCTCGCGCAGCGGTTCCGCTTTCACCGCCGCCAGGGCAGCACTGGTTGCGTCAGCGTAGCGACCGGCAGCCGTAAGTCTCTCTGCGAGCGTATCTAGGGCGTGCAGCCGCAGCTGTCGCCACTCCTCTGACTCGACCACGGCCCAGTCGTCATACCAGTCCGGCAGCAGGTCCACCGAAAGAGTCGAAATCGCTTCTGCGCTCAAGTCGACGATGTCGCTGTCACGCGCCTCACCGGGCGTGAGAATGCGATGGGCAAGCAGACGCGCAACTCGAAGGTCGACGAAGACGTCATCTACCAAAGCCAGTTCCTGAAAGGTTCCTCGAACAACTGGGCGATCGATCTCACTCAGACGCGAGAGCGCCGAGCGCAGACTGGCATAGGCGTGTTCTTCTGATGCCTCGGGCCAGAGAGATCCTGCAACTGCCGAACGAGCAACTGCTCGGTCACGCAACGCCAAGAACGCCAACAGTCGCTCGGTCCCGTGCGGCAATCCACGACGAGGCTCGCCCTGAATCAGGAATCGAAAACTGCCCAGAACGAGAATCGCGAAGTCGCTTTTCGACGACAGCTCACGAATCACCGAGCCAGGCCCTGGCGAAAGGTCGGAAGCCTGTAGAGGACACGAGCCGGCGATGTTTTCATGGCGTTTACGCAGCGGCCCTGATCTGCCCGCTGCAAACGAGGATGACCACGAACTCTCTGGATATGGTAGCAGGTCAGACTAGAGAACCGGACCGGCGAATGATCGGCCGCCTGTCAATCGTATGCGTGCCGCGTCGAGGCTTCACAGCCTCGTAACAGGCCGGGCCGGCGAGTGGCCATCGGCGCAGTACACTGCATTAGACAGCCTCGCAGTGGCTCATGATTGGATGTCCCTTGAATCTCACGGTCCGGGTCGGATGCGATCTCGTCTACGAGACGTCGCTGCCGACACCAGTTCTCTTCGTGCTCAAGCCGCGGATCGAGGACTCCGTCCTCGTAATGCAGGAAAGGCTCTCCTTCGGCATCGGCTTGCCGTCGTACGAGTTTCAGGATTCTCATGGCAACATCAGGTGTCGCTCAATGCTCATGCCCGGCCGCAACGAAATTCGGCACGATGCCCTGATCCGCGTCTCATCTTTGCCAGACAGCCGTGAAATCGAGGGACCTCTTCTGTCGGTTGGCGAGCTTCCCTACGACGTGCTGCGCTATACCCTGCCGAGCCGCTATTGCGAATCAGACAAGCTGATGGACTTCGCCTGGGATCGATTCGGGCAGATCGCCCACGGCCTGCCCCGCGTCCAGGCCATTTGCGATTGGGTTCATGACAACATTGAGTATCGCTTCGGCTCCGGCAGCCCTGACCTCTCCGCAGTGGAAGTCATCGAGCGACGGCACGGGGTTTGTCGCGATCTGGCGCATGCGGCCATCGCATTGTGCCGTGCCTTCAACCTGCCCGCTCGCTATGTCACCGGCCATCTGCCGGACATCGCCTATGAGGACACTGGCACCGGCGATTTTCACGCCTACTGCGAAGTTTATCTGGGGCGGAAGTGGATGACGTTCGATCCGCGCTACAACGTTCCGCGCATTGGCCGCGTCAAGTTGGCACACGGCGCGGACGCGGTCGATGGAGCCTTCGCGACGATCTACGGCGAAGCGAAGCTCACGCATTTCGAAGTGTGGGCGTATCAGGTGAACCCTCAGGAAGTCTCAGTGGGCGATCCGGTGGACTACTCCAAGCGCCTCGACGGTAGTCGAACGCTGCGCTTGAGCTAGTCTCCGTCCTCCTGAGCAGCGCCAAGGAGCCGTGAATAACGCTTCTTGAACTCGTCTTTGCGTGCGTCTGGTGAGTTGCCCGGCATATCGCAGAGGTAGGCAGCATGTTCATCCCAGCCGTCCGGCCAAGACGCGAATATCTTGTCCTTGCATCCCGGACAGAGCACCTTTTGATGGGCGATTTCGGCTGCTTCCAGTTCGATCGCGTTCAGAATCTCGCCCTTGGGGCCGCGTACGACTTGAGTTATCCGCTCCATGGTTGCTTCACCTGACTATCTGTTCGATGAGCCCAATCGCGTTCTGACGATGGTTCCAGCGAGCTGACCCCAATCGATGCCGCATCGCTATGCCACACCATCAGTCTCACAAGCGCTGCCAAAGACCACCTGATTGGGCGGCGGGATCAGGCCTGCAATCCACGAGCGCACGAGACCCCGAATCGCTTCATACCGGCCATCGTGACGATGGTAGGCGCTGTCCTGCCTGCCGGCCTGATTGGCAAACATGTATCCCAAGCCGGCACGCTCCAATGCAGCCTCGCCAATGATGCCGTAACCCGGGCTACCGAGCCTTCGAAGTGCGCCGTCGACCACCTTGGTGGGAATCGGGCCGAGCCTGACGTTCTTTTGGGCAGCGAGTCTCATCACCAGCTCGCCGGTCTTGCGAACGTCTTGCAGCGTCACCTGTACGTACCGGAAGAGATCACGGAACAGCTGGTCGGAGTCAGCGCCGAGCCGGAGCTGCCATCTAGTGCCCTGCGCCTGCAAATCCGGGACCAGCGACGTTCCCGGCATCTGAAACCTGTCGATTTCGTGCACGATGCCGGCTACAGCGCCTGGATTGGCCTCCACCTGGAGCGCAGTCATATCCCGGTACCAGACCGAATGTAGCGTCTCGCGCCGCTTGATGCGCATGACCATCGCGGCAGCTGTCGGAGCCGCCTTTCGTAGCGCCCCGGCGATCAAGCCGTGGTAGCTATCGGTGAGATATTCCTGGATCATACCGAAGGTCGTTATGTGGAGTGGGGTAAGGCCGCCAACGTGCTCGTAGTGCTTGTCCCGGGTTTCTCTTACTTCGCGGTCCAATTCGTTCTCGGAAAACCCAAGCTCGAGCAGAAAAAGCTTGTATGGCGCGAAATGAGTCGCCTCATCCGGGCTCCAGACGCGCGTCACAAATCGACGCAGCCAGGTCGCGTCGTGCCGGTCGGCAGCCTCGCAGATCGTCGCCTCGTAGCTCTCGGTAGCCGACTCCGTCAGCATCGCCAGCTTAAGGATGCCGACGAAGTCATCGTCCCCGAGGCCGGCAGGCAGGCGCGACAAGACACCCCGAATATTCACCTGCGGATAGCAGTCGAATTCATGGGGCCCTATGAGATCGCCGGGCCTTGCTTCAATTGCATCGACGAGGGAGTCGAGTTGACTTGTGGTTCGGGAAGGGAGGACGTAGGAGAAATCACTCTTGGTTCGCAACAAACCCACCTGGCAGGCCGAAGCCCTCTATTTCCGACAGCGTAGCGACGGGAAGCGTCACCAACTCGTCACAGGAGTGCGGCGGCAGTTTAAGCAAGGCGGCGCTGCTCTAGAGCCTGCACTCGTTCCGCAACATGCATATCAAAGGCAACGCCTTATAAGCGAGCTACAGGACGAGCGCCAACTCCAGCCAAAACGGTACCTTGTACTCACCATTGAACGAACATCGGCATGATGACGTGGACGTAGTTGTCATTGCCGAGCGGCTTGAAGACGCCCTGGCTGGATGGACCCGTGGTCTCCATGGCGAGCTGGCCTTCGAGCACCTGGAGAACGTCCTGCAGGTACTTGCCGTTGAAGGCGATCTTCACGCCTTCGCCCTCCACCGCCGCGTCGATCTCGCCCTGGTTGTCGCCGACTTCTTCGGCGCGGGCTGAGATCTCGACCTTGCCCGGTGTCACCGCCTCGCCCGGCGTAACGATGAGGCGGACGATGCCGGAACCGTCGCGGGCGAACACGGAGGCGATGCGCGTCTCGCGCAGGAACTCGCCCACGTCGAGGACGGCGCGAGAGGTGTGGCTGGGTGGGATGAGCTGGCTGAAGTTGGGGAACGTGCCCTGGATGAGCTGTGCCACCATCTCGATATCGGTGAGGCGGAAGAGGACCTGCGTCTTGGCCGCGTTCGTCTGCAGCGTCACCGGCTCCTCTTCCTCCGACAGCAGCCGGTTCAGCTCCGAGAGCGCTCGGGACGGCACCACGATCTCCGTCGTCTCGTCGATCGACTCGTCGAGGGGCAGCTTGTAGACCGAGAGGCGGAAGCCATCCGAGGCGGCAAGCGTGAGCATGTTGCCCTCGAACTTGGTGTCGACGCCGGTGAGGACAGGCCGCGAGTCGTCGGTTGCGGCGGCGAAGACGGTCTGCGAGATGGCCTGACGCAGGCCTTTGGCGTCGAGCTCGACCGACACGCCGTCGGTGATCGAGGGGGCCGGCGGGAAGTCCTCGGCGTCGAGGCCGCCGATGCTCGCCTCGTTGCGGGCACAGGCGAGGCGTAGCTGTCGCGAGCGCGGCGTCAGCGTCAGAGAGATGCGATCGTTGGGCAGCGAGTTGACGAAGTCGGCCAGCAAACGGGCCGGGACAGTAATCGCGCCCTCCTCCTCGATGCTCGCGTCGAGCCAGCAGCTCATCGTGATCTCGAGGTTTGTGGCAGCGAGCTTCAGGCGGCCGCCGTCGCTGGCGATGAGGACGTTGGAGGTGATGGGCAGCGGGCTGCGCGCAGCAACGGCGCGTCCGACGATGCCAAGGCCCCGTGCGAGCGCTTCCTGGGTGCAGGAGATCTTCATTTATATGCTCACTTAAGCAATTTTTCGTGGTGTCGTTTGGCGGAAGTATATAGGGCATGACCGGACAGCGACAAGGCGTTAGCAGGTGCGCCTTTGGGAGACGACAAGGGCCCGAGATCAGCTGGTGCGTAGCTCCCGCAGGCCGGAACCTTCCTGCCAGATTTGCACCCTGAGGTGGTCCGGCGGGTCGCCCACGGCGGTGAACACGACCTCGCTGAGTTCGATGCGGTAGAGGTGGCCGCCGGCCTCGCCGTCTCCCTCCGCCATGGAGCGCAGCCGCTCGGGGTCGTCAACCTCGACAGCGCGACCGGACAGCTTGGCATCGCCGAGCCACGTTGTCGGGTCCTCGGGCGGGTCGTCGGAGCCGGCATGGATGGCGAGACGCGAGTCGCGCGCCAGATCCGCGGTCTTGCGCGAGCCGGTCATCGAACCGATCCAGACGTCGCCCTCCGCGAAGGTCACCTCAATGCCACTGACGCGCGGCGAGCCGTCGCGGCGCAGCGTGGCCATGATCTTGTGGCGATGCGCGTCGAACGAGGCCTTTACCTTCGCCGCGAAGTCGGGCTCCGCCGTCTCGATGTCCTGCCAGCGCGCCATCGTCAGGTCAGCGAGGCAAAGGCGGCCGTAGCGGCCTGCACTGTCGCGTCGAGGTCGGCCTCGCTGTGGGCGGCAGAGACGAAGGTCGCCTCGAACTGCGAGGGCGGGAAGTAGACGCCGCCGTCGAGCAAGGCGTGGAAGAAGCGGGCGTAGCGTTGTGCATCGGCGTTGCGGGCAGTCGCGTAGTCCGTGACCGGTGCCGCGCTGAAAAAGACGGTGAACAACGATGCGACGCGATTGATCTGCACGTCGATACCCGCTTCGGCGGCGGCGCTGGCCAGCGCATCGGTAAGCCGCTGCGTCTTCGCTTCCAGCCCGTCGTAGAAGCCGGGGCGGGCGAGCGCCTGCAGCGTGGCGATGCCGGCCGCCATGGCCAGCGGATTGCCGGACAGCGTGCCTGCCTGGTAGACGGGGCCGAGCGGCGCCACCATCGACATGACGTCGCGGCGTCCGCCGTAGGCGCCGACCGGCATGCCGCCGCCGATCACTTTGCCGAGGCAGGTGAGGTCTGGTGAAACCCCGCAGACGGCCTGGTAGCCGCCGAGGCCGACGCGGAAGCCCGTGATCACCTCGTCGAAGATGAGCAGGGCGCCGTTGTCGTTGCAGAGGCGGCGCAGGCCTTCGAGGAAGCCCGCTGTCGGGGGCACGACGCCCATATTGGCCGCCACGGGCTCGATGATCACAGCCGCGACGTCGCTGCCGTGGCGCGCGAAGACCGCGCTTAGCGCGTCGAGGTCGTTGTAGGGCGCAACCAGCGTCTCCGCGGCGTAGGAGGGCGGCACGCCGGCGCTGTCCGGCAGCGAGAGGGTCGCGACGCCGGAGCCGGCCTGCACGAGCAGCCCATCCGCGTGGCCGTGATAACAGCCCTCGAACTTCACGATCTTGGAGCGGCCCGTGAAGGCGCGCGCCAGCCGCAGTGCGGACATCGTCGCCTCGGTGCCGGAGCTGACGAAGCGCACCATCTCGATCGACGGAACGGCGTTACAGACGAGCTCCGCCAGCTCGACCTCCGCTTCGGTAGCAGCGCCGTAGGTCAGACCGCGGCCGGCCGCCTGCCGTACCGCCTCGACCACCTCAGGGTAGGCGTGGCCCAGGATTAGAGGGCCCCAGGATCCGCAGTAGTCGATGTAGGTGTTGCCGTCGGCATCAGTGAGGCGCGAACCTTTGGCCGACGCGACGACGACCGGGTCGCCGCCGACGCCTCGGAAGGAGCGTACCGGGCTGTCGACGCCGCCGGGCAAGAATTGCTGCGCTCGCGCGAAGATAGCGCGGGAGCGCTCCAGGTTGCGACCGTTCATCCAATAATCCTCAGCAGGTCTTCCAGCGTCTCCATCTCGTAATCGGGCTCGAAGGGGCGCGCCTCGCCCTCCTCCGGGTGGAAACTGAGGCCGCGGCGGTTGATCCAGCCCGAATGCATGCCAGCGTGCTTGGAGCCGATGACGTCCGCGGTGCGGCTATCGCCCACGTAGAGGATGCTGGTCAGCGGCAGGTTCAGAGCATCGCTGGTGGCGCTGAAGATGGAGAAGTGGGGCTTGTAGGCGCTGACGTCCTCGGAGGAGATGACCGTCTCGAAGCGCAGGCCGTTGAAGGCGAGGCAGGGGCGCAGGAAGTCGTTGTCGGCGTTGGACATGACGGCGATGGGCAGACGCCGCGACAGCTCTTCGACCACGCCTTTCACCTCGGGGTAGGCAGGCGCCTGACCGAGAAGCTGGCGCAACTGCTCCGAGGCCACATCGGCGTCGCCGGGCACGCCGAGTTCCTGGAAACAGATGCCGAAGTGCTCCGGCCATTCGTCCTTGTAGGGGCGAAACGGCGGCGGCGGGCCGGCCAGGCTGCGGTTGCGACCGCCGGAGAGGCGCTGCACGCGCTGGCTGAGGCTGGGCTCGGTTTCACTCAGGGGGCCCGGCTGGTTGCGGAGCGTCGTAACGGCCTCCGGCGGCTCGAAGCGGCGCCAGACCTCCATCCACTTGTCGAAGAAGGCTTTGCCGGAGACGTCGAGGCCCTGCTCTGCGCAGATGTGGCCGTACGCCCACTCGAAGCGGTCATCGCCGAAGTCAACCAGGGTACCGTAACAGTCGAAGACAACCGCCTGAATCGGATCGCTCACGTCGCCAGCTTACCGTGAAGGGCCGCGAGACGCAGCCGCCATCGTGTAAAAGTCTTACTCGTCGTCAAGCCCGAACAGCTCGTGCAGCGCCGCGATGTGCCGCTCGCTGCCCTGCTCACGCAGACGCGTGACGGGCTCGTGCATCAGCTTATTGACCAGCGCCCGGCTCATCGCCTCGATGCGGGTGCGGTCTTCGTCGGAGAGGTGACCTAGCTTCGCGAAGGTGCGCTCCAGCTCGAGGCGGCGCGCTTTCTCGGCGCGCTCGCGCAGGGCGGCGATCGTCGGCGTGACGCGCAGGGCGCCCAGCCAGGCCTCGAAACGCGCTGCCTCCTCGTCGACGATGGCCTCGGCGGCGTCGACCTCACGCAGGCGCGCTTCGAGGTTGCGCTCGGCGGCGGCCTGCAGGTCATCGATGTCGTAGAGGTGGACGCCGGGCACGTCGCGCACCGAGCTTTCGACATCGCGCGGCACGGCGATATCGACGATGAGCAAAGGGCGGTCGGGGCGGCCTGTCATGGCGGCAGCGACCTCGGATTCGCGGATGATGACGCCGGGCGCGGCCGTGCAGCTGATGATCACGTCGGCCTCGGCGATTGCCTGCGGCAGCTGGTCCCAGGGGAGGGAGACGCCGTTGAGCTCGCGGGCGATCTCGTCGGCGAGACCTGAGCGACGCGTCGTCACCATGAGGCGGCCGACGCCGTTCTGCACCAGTGCACCGGCCGACCGCTGACCCGCTTCGCCGGCGCCGACCACGAGCACCGTCTTGCGCCGCAGGTCGCCGACGATGCGGCGGCTGAGCGAAACGCCCAGCGCCGCGACGGACAACCCGTGCGCGCCGATCTCCGTCTCGGTACGCACGCGGCGGCCGACGCGGAGGGCGGTGTGGAAGAGACGCGCCAGCACGGCGTCGCCGCTGCCGGCGGCTGTCGCGGCGGAGAAGGCGCCGCGCACCTGGCCCAGGATTTCGGACTCGCCGACGACGAGGGAATCGACGCCGGAAGAAACGCGGAACAGGTGGCGCACCGCCTCGCGGCCGTGCAGGTGGAAAAAGCCGACGCCCTCGGGCGCCGCCTCGCCGCGGGCCTGGACGAGTTGCTCGAAGGCCTGCTCGGAGGTGTGCGGCTGCGCCGACGTGAGATAGAGCTCGGTTCGGTTGCAGGTGGAGAGGATGGCCGCGCCGCCGGCCGGGTGGGCGATGCGGGTCAGCGCGGGCACGAGCTGCTCGGCGTTGAACGCGAACAGCTCGCGCAGCTCGACGGGCGTCTCGTGGTGGCTGATGCCAGTCACGGAGACGTGCATCGGGTGGCTGATCCTGGCAGAGCGCTTCTCCTCGGAGGACGGCATCAGCGGCTCACCTCGAACGCCACTTAGGAGCGAACTCCCAGTGACTCAAGTAACTTGTCGCCCTCTGCCTTGATGCAGGTGAAGATCGGCGTGTCACGCAGCGTGTACTGGCTGGCCTCGGAGCCGCGCAGCTCCATCACGAGGTCGAGGAAGTCGTTCGGGTAGTCGGACTCGAAGGCGAGCACGAACTCCTGGTCGTCGAGGCCGAACGAGTAGGTCGTGTTGAGGCGCACGCGCGGATACGTGTGGCCGATGCGGATGTGCTCGTTCATCATCTCCTGGCGCCGCTCCTGCGGCAGGCGGTACCAGTCGCGCGTCTTCACGAACGGGTAGATGAAGAGGTATTTCGCGCCGACCGGCGCGATGCGCAGACGGTTGCCCTCCTGGCCCTCGTGCTCGTGCTCGCGGACGTAAATCGAGCGCTTGGTCAGCGACAGGTATGCGTAGCTCGGCTCAAGGTGGGCGCCGATGGCCGACGCGGCGATATCGATGCCGAGCTGGTGCACCTCCTCGACGCTTTCGGCCGCCTTCCAGAGCATGATGTCGCAGTCGGCGCGCAGGCCGACGAGGCTGTACGGCACGAGGAGCAGTTTCTCGTCCCAGCGGCGCAGCAGCGCGACGAAGTCCTCGCCCGCCTGCCGCCGCTCCTGCGGCGAGAGCTGCCACCAGGTGGGGCGCAGCTTGTAGAAGGAGAAGTGGACGGCCTGCTGCTGCGTTTCTGTGTCGGCGGCGGCCTGCGGCCGGGCTTCGGTCTGAGTCATCGGGCTGCCTCCTCTTCGGCCTCGAGCTGGCGCTGGCGCCGCTCCCAGCCGTCGATATCGTCCGTGAAGTAGCGCAGACGGATCTTGCGGAACTCGGTGCTGCTATAGAGCATGGCGCGCTCGTTGATGCCGGTCGCCGCCTGGATGGCGTCGGCGGTGGCCTCGCACTCCTCGCGGCTGCGTGCGTGGATCATGGTGAAGATGCTGTAGGGCCAGTCGGGATACGTCGGCCGCAGGTAGCAGTGGCTGACGGACCGGAACGAGGCCATCTGGGGGCCGATCTCGTCCGCCTGCTCCGAAGGCACCGCCCAGACCGCCATACCGTTGGCCGTGAAGCCGGCCTTGCGATGGCGCAGGATGGCGGCGAAGCGGCGCAAGTGGCCCTGCTTCTGCAAACGCCGCGCCTCATCCAGCAGGCGGTCCTGGTCCAGACCAAGAGCGCGTGCCGGCGCCGCAAACGGCTCCTCAACCAGCTCGATGTCGTCCTGCAGCGCCCGCACCAGGTCTCGGTCGAAGTCGGTGAGGGCGATGCGGGAGGCTTCTTTGCGGCGCTCGTCGCTGTACTCAGGCGCGCCGCGCGCGTCGATGGGGCGCGTGCCGGTCATGTCCAGCGATACGCCGATCTTGAACAGCTTCAGTGTCGGCAGCAGGCGCGCCGACTCGGCGCCGGCGAGCTTGGCGATGCGCTGCACCGTCCACTCCAGGTCGCCGTCATGCGGCACCGCGACCGTGAACCAAACGTTGAAATCGTGGTTGCGCTTGTAGTTGTGACTGACGCCGGGGTGCGAGTTCACCGCCTGGGCGCCCTCGCTGAGGTGTTCGGCCGGGATGCGCATAGCGACCAGGCTGCTGCGATAGCCCAGCGCCGCCGTGTCGAAAATGGCGCTGACCTGACGCAGCACGCCGCTGTCGCGCGAGGCCTGCAGGCGCGCCATGACCGTGGCCTCGTCCGTGTCGAAAGCCTCGGCCAGGGCCTGGAAGGGCCGGCGGCAGAGCGGGAAGTCGTCTTGAATACGGTTGAGCAGCGCGGCGTCCAGCCCCTCCAGGGGCGCGACGGTCACGACGCCACCTCTGCCGGGCGCTCGATGCCGAAGTTCGCGTCGTAGAGCTCCTGCACACGTTGCAACTCGCCTTCGGTCAGAGGCGGCGCGTCGCTGGCCGCGGCGAACTCGCGCAGCTGCTCCTCGTTGTAGATGTTGGGCAGCGTGCTGGCGAAGACCGGCTCGGCCAGCAGCCACTGGATGGCCGCCTGCCCCATCGTCCGGTCGTCGCGCTCCAGGAAGCGCAGCTGCTCGATCTTGCGCACGCCGTCCACCAGCCATTCGCGCGGGCGGTGGTTACGGTGGTCTCCCTCGGGGAAGGTGGTCTCTAGTGTGTAGTGGCCCTCGAGCAGACCGGAGGAGTGCGGCACGCGCGCCACGAGGCCGGTCTGGTTGCGTCGCGCGGCGTCGATGAAGAAGCTGCCGGGCTCCTGCTCAAGCAAGTTGTGAATCACCTGCAGGTCGAGGTGACGGTGGTCGATGGCGTAGACGCCTTCGTCCAGCCAGCCGATGGCCGGGCCCAGGGCGGCGCCCCAGGCTCGCAGCTTGCCCTCCCGCTGCAGGTCGTCCAGCGTGGCGATGAGGTCGTCGTCCTCCAGGTTGACGAGACGCGGGTTGTGAATCTGCAGCCAGTCGATACGGTCGGTGCCGAGGCGGCGCAAGCTCTGCTCGACGGCGAAGCGCACGAACTCCGGCGAGAAGTCATGCGGGTGCTCGCGCTGGCCGCCCTCTCGCACGTTGTTGTACCAGTCGTAACCAATCTTGGTGCTGTAGACGCACTGGTTGCGCACCGGCGCCAGGGCGCGGCCCATCAGCGACTCAGCTTCGCCGTTGCCGTAGACGTCGGCGTTGTCGAAGAAGGTGACGCCCAGATCGAGGGCCAGGCGCAAAAGGCGGGTGACCTCGGCCTCGTCGAAGCGGCCCCACCAGCCGGTCGTCAGGGTCCAGACCCCAAACCCTACCTCCGAGACCGTGACGTCGCTCTGGCCCAACCGCCGGTATTTCATGATGACCTCGTCCTCTCCCTCGCGGCGCCGTTTCGGTAGCGCACCGCGCCCACGTTCTCGACTCGTCCGTCGCGGAACTGGATCAGCGCCTCGACAAGATATCGGCGGTGGCCACCCGGCGTCCGCCAAGCCTCGATCAGGCCGCTATCGGTCCATTTGCGTAAGGTAGGGTCACTGACGCCGAGAAAGCGGGCAGCTTCGTGTACCGCGAGCCAGGCTCCACTCATCCCCTCACCTTCAGCAAATCTCGCAAGTGCCCAATGCTTTACTCAGAATCGTAATAGGAAATCTGGGTACGAGCTATGGTAGTTCTTACAAGTTTACCGAGGTTTCAGGACGGTTTGTGAAGATTTTGCGAAAGATATCACAGCCCGCATCTCGGGCAGACGAACACGGCACGGAGCCTAGGTGAGGCCGTCGCGGCGCGTGCGCTCGCGGGCGATGGCCTGCTGGCGCTCGAAGTCGCTCAGCTCGGAGCCTTCCAGGTCTTCGTCCGGTTCCGGCAGGGCCGAGTACGGAGGCTGGTTGGTGCGCAGGAAGCGTCCTCCGAGGAACCCGCCACGCAGCACATAGTGGGCGCGAGCCAGCCGGTCGGCGAGATCCGGACGCTCCCCGTGACGCGACGGCGGCTTCAGGCGACGGTCAGGCATGAACCATCCCGACCTGCCCGTCCAGGTCACCGTCCTCATACGAAAACGCTTCGTAGGCTGCCGAGATACCGAGCAGCACCTGGTCGCCCAGCGTGTGGACCTGCCCGATAGCGCTGAGCGCATCCTCCACCGGCAGCGACTCGCGGATAGCCGCCTGGCGCGTCGTCTCGTCCATCGTCTTGCGAAAGCCGATGTAGGCGCCGACGGCGCTGGCCAGCGGCAGCCCCGCGTCGATCAGGACGCGGCCGTAGGCGCCGCCTACCTCTAACGCCTCGTCCAGCAGGCTGGTACGGCGCGAGCGCTTGTCCAGGTACTCGCCGGCCATCTCGATCAACCGGCGGCCCAGATCGCGCAGCTGCTGGCGGTTCTCCTCCGAGAGGCTGGCGTACCAGCCGTCGTCTTGCTCGCGGGCACGCTGTAGCTGGCGCCGGATGCGCGACACCGCGAGGCGCTCGACCTCTTCCGAGCTGCGGTGGCGGCTGTCGCCGGCCACCATCTCCTCGAGGTTGGTGAGCGAGAAGCGCCGGTGTCCGCCCGGCGTGCGAAAGGCGCGCAGGCGCCCGGAATCGGCCCAGCGGCGCAGCGTGGACTCGTCGACGCCGAGGATCTCGCAGGCGCGACGCAGGGTTACCCACCGCGAGTTATTGCTAGAAGGACGGGGAGTCTGGCTGGTGTCCGACATCGTCTGCTTTCCAGGTGGGGTGAACGTACTGGATTCTAACGCACGCGGGCACGGGCGCGCTGCTGCCGTCAATGCAACTGTGACGACAGCCCTGTGCGCCGTTCCAGCACGTCGTCGTCATCGGCAGCAGCCTGCCGGAAGGCGGTGCGGCCGGTTTGCAGGCTGCGAGAGCCGTACTTGCGCCGGACCTGGTCGATCACGGCGCTAAGCGATTCCTGCCGCTCGGCGGCGCCGGGCTGCAATGCCAGCTGCTGCGCGTCAGGCCCAAGGTTGCTCACGCCGACGCCGATGAGACGCACAGGCCGGCCGTTCCAGGCCTTGTCCAGCAGCTCGCAGGCAGCGGCGAAAATGGCGTCGTCGGAGCTGGCCGGTCGGCGCAGCGTGACGCTGCGAGACAGGGTCGTGAAGTCGCCGAAGCGCAGCTTGAGGCCGACAGTACGGGCGCGCAGGCCCTTGGCGCGCAGCTGCGAGCCGACGCTCTCGCTGTAGGAGCGCAGGACGGATCGCAGCCTGTTGCCGGCGGCGACGTCTTCGTTGAAGGTACCCTCCCGGCTGATCGAGCGCGGCCCTTCGTCGACGCCGCCGACGGGCGTGTCGTCGATGCCGCGGGCGCGGCGGCCCAACACGGCCCCGTGTGGACCGAAGAGGCCCTGCAGCGTCGCATCCGGCAGCGCTGCCAATTGGCCGATCGTGGCCAGGCCCAGGTTGTGCAGCTTTGCCTCGATGCTGGGGCCAAGCATCGGCAGGGCGCGCAGCGGCATCGGGGCCAGGAAGGCTGCGCCTTCACCGTCAGGCACGTCCAGCACGCCGTCCGGCTTGGCGCGGTCGGACGCCACCTTGGCGACGAGCCGGCTGCTGGCAATACCCACCGACGCCGCCAGCCCCGTCTCGGCTCGCACGCGCGCCCGAATCGAGGCAGCAGCCTGTAGCGGAGGCCCGATCAACCCCTCGCAACCCGTAACGTCGAGGTAAGCCTCGTCCAGGCCACCCGGATCGACCAGCGGGGTGAAGTCTCGCAGGATGGCATGGAAGACGCCGGAGACACGGCTGTACTCGGCGAAATCGCCGCGCAGGAAGATGGCGTGCGGCGCCAGACGCTTGGCGGTACGCAGCGCTTGGCCGGAGAAGACGCCGAAGGCACGCGCTTCGTACGAGGCAGTCGAGACGACGCCGCGGCCGTCGGGGTCGCCGCCGACGATGACGGCCTTGCCCTGCAGCTCGGGACGGCGCGCCTGCTCCACTGCCACGAAGAAGGCGTCGAGATCGACGTGAAGGATGTGCCTTGCCACCACGTCCAGTTAGCACCCATGTTCTGCGGTTGTCAAGCGCTGCTGTCATCTCCTGACACAATGCTGTCAGCAGCGGACAGTTGCAGGTTTGACTTCCTGCCATAATGCTGTCAGCAGACGGCTCCTACACTCCCAACGAACTCATCACGACAATTCGGAGAAGGAGCCAACGAGCCGAGCATGAAGGTCAACGAATTCATCCTGAACATCAACAGCGAAAACCCCGACGCCCTGCGCGCGTTCTACCGCGACGTCGTCGGCTTGGCGCCGGCTGAGAACGCCGGGCCGGGCGCGCTGCAGGCCGGCGGCGCGGTGCTGATCATCGACAACCACAGCGAGGTCGGCGGCAACGCCAAAGAGCCGCAGCGCTACCTCTTCAATTTCTTCGTCGATGACCTGGCAGCCGAGCAGGCGCGGCTCGAAGCGCAGGGCGTGCGGTTCATTCGCACCGCGGGCCGCGAGTTCTGGGGCGGCGTGATCTCGACGTTCGTGGACCCCGACGGCAACTACCCGCAGCTCATCGAGTACAAGGGCGAATAGCGGCACCGATGCGAAGGGCGGACCGTCTGTTCCAGATCATCCAGCTGCTGCGCCGTGGCCGCATCGTCACGGCGCGCAGCCTGGCGGAGGAGCTGGAGGTTTCGGAGCGAACGGTCTACCGCGACGTCGCCGACCTCGTCGCCTCGGGCGTGCCCATCGACGGCGAGGCCGGCGTGGGCTATCTGCTGCGGCCCGGCTTCGACCTGCCGCCGCTCATGTTCACGGCGATCGAGATCGAGGCGCTGGTGCTGGGCATGCGCGTCGTGTCGAGCTGGACGGATCCTGGGCTGGCGAAAGCGGCGCAGAACGCCCTCGAACGCGTCGAAGGGGCGCTCCCGGAACGCCTCAAGGGCCGCCTGAACTCGACCCACCTCTACGCTCCGGGCTTCCACGTCAGACCAGAGCTACTGCAGCGCCTGGGTATGATCCGCGAGGCCGTCGAAGAGCATCGCAAGCTGGAGATGGCCTACCGCGACATGGAAGGCGCCGAGACGCGGCGCAGGGTTCGGCCGCTGGGTCTGTTCTTCTGGGGCGCCGGCTGGACGCTGGTCGGCTGGTGCGAGCTACGCAGCGACTTTCGGCAGTTCCGCCTCGATCGCATGATCGAGGTGACGGCCATCGACGAGCGCTTCGAAGAGGAGCCGGGCAAGCTGCTGACCGACTTCCTGGCGCAGTTCCAGGACGAGTAGCCTCTGCGGTACTCAGAGCAGCCGGCCAAAGGCCATCTTGTCAAACAGTGGTCGGGATGGTCTGCCCATACCCAGCGCGAGGAGACGTCCTGCGCGGTTCGCTGCCACGCTAGTGGCTAGTGCTGCGGGCGGGAACCCTTCTTGTCCTTCTTGGGCAGCTCGGGCTTCGTCTTGCCGGCGTTTTCGATCTCGTCTGGCGTGATCTCGGCCAGGATCTTGTCCGGCGATTCACCGGTGCGCAGGCGCTTGGAGACGGCAATGCTGGTGAGGACGATGATCGCCGAAGACATCACGGCCGCGGTGCCGATGAACTTCTGGTAACGGCGGGTGAGTTCAGGAAACTTGGCCAACACCTTGTGCGCCAACTGCAGCGACGCCATGGAACTGGTGTCGGGGGCCTCTCCCTGGCCGTTCAACCAATCGCTATCGTCGCTATCCGCGCGGGCGGGCTCTTCGGTGTTTATCAAACGGTACCTCCAGGGAATGACCAATGTTAGCACAGGCAGCCCGGCCGTAAGGCGGCGCCGTTTACGATCTAATTACAAAGGACGGGCCACTCAGGTCACGGGGGAGGTGGTCGCCGTGGAAGACTTACGAAGCACGCCGCAGACTAACGAAGGCGGCGCAGATCAAAGCCAGGCCGCAGGCGCCGCAAATGACGAGCATCACCGCCTGTTGGGAGCCGTGCAGCCCGATGATCGCCGTTTCGATGATCAGCCACGTGATCAGTAGTGCACCCATCGCCGCCGCGAAGAGCAACGCCAGCTCGCTGCGGACCCAGGCCAGCGCAGCCGCAACGAGCATGCCGCCGCCGATAACGATGGCGAGAAACAGGCCGGGGATCGTGTAGTCGCTGAACGGGGAACCGCGCAGCCAGGCATCTTTGAGGCCGAAGTCTTCCGCGTTCTGGAGCAGCCGATAGCCGCCCGCGATGGCGCCGATGCCCATGAAGAACTCAACGGCAAGCGTCATCAGACGCAGTCGCGCGGAGAACGCAGCCAGATGCAGCGAACGCCCCAATCTGTTAGCGCTTCGTGGAGCCACGAGCCGGCTACTCATGCTAGCTTCCTGCGCCTTTCCATTCGAATCGAAGCATGTCTTGCGGCAATCCGTGATCCCAGAGGCGAATAGCTTCTACGTGGACGGCGTTCGGCCCCAAATCATGATTGCGACGGCGGCGCCTATCCGCGAATAGACACCACCTATCGTCCGCGACTTTCCGTATTGACCGCACCGACGGGCCGGCGGTACCCTCACCCTAACGTGAAGGAAACGACACCTCTGGGAGCCGCTCGTCCGTGAACGCCGCCGGACGCCGCATCGACCCGCGTTATCTGCCCCTGGCGGTTATGACGATCGGCACCTTCATGTCGATCCTCGACACCCAGATCGTCAACATCGCCCTGCCCGACATCCTGGAGTACTTCAACGCCACGCTGGGCACAGGTCAGCTCGTAATCACGGGCTACGTCATGGCCCTGGCCGTGGTCGTGCCGCTGAGCGGGTTCCTGGGCGAACGAGTCGGCATGAAGCGCCTCTACATGTTCACGCTGGGCTTCTTCGTCCTCGGCTCGGCGCTCTGCGGCCTGGCGTGGAGCATCCAGAGCCTGATCCTCTTCCGCATCATTCAGGGCCTGGGCGGCGGCATGCTGATGCCACTGGGCATGGCGCTCATCTTCACGATCATTACACCCCTGGAACGGCCCCGCTTCGTGACGCTGCTCGGCATCCCGGCGCTGATGGCGCCGCTGATTGGCCCGTCGCTCGGGGGCTACATGGTCGAGTACGTCAGCTGGCGCATGATCTTCCTGATCAACGTGCCGGTCGGCATTATCGACATCTTCCTGGCGCAGAGGCTGCTCACCGAGACGCCGCGCCAGTCGCATCTCAAGCTCGACTCGGTAGGCTTCATCACGGCAGCGATGGCCTTCCCCTCGCTGCTTTTCGCCATCAGCCAGGGATCGGACCGCGGCTGGACCTCGCCCTACGTCCTCGCGCCGCTGGCGGTCGGCGCGACGTCGCTGGGACTGTTCGTGCGGCGCGAGCTGCGCCACCACGACCCGATGCTGCGAATTCGCCTCTTCGCCTTGCCTATGTTCCGCCGTTCGCTGTTCACGCAGTGGATCGGGCAGTTCAGTATCTTTGGGCTCAACATCGTCATCCCGCTCTATCTGGAGCGCGTGCACGGCTTCACCTCGGCCGAGACGGGCCGCCTGCTCCTGCCAATGGGCATCGCGGCGTTCATCAGCATGAACATCGCGGGGCGGCTCTACAATCGCCTCGGCCCGCGACCGATCATCGTGGTCGGCCTTTCTACGGTGGCGCTGATGCCCCTCGGCTGGGCCTTCATCGGCACGACGGACAACACGCTAATCCTGTTGGGACTGATCTGCGGCCGTGGCCTGGGCGTCGGCATGTTCGGCCAGATTATCCAGATCGTTGCCTACAACTCGATTCCGTCAGAGGAGATCTCGCGCGCCACGTCGCTGGTCAACGTCTGCCAGCGCATCAGCAACGCCTTTGCAACCGCAACTCTGACCACTGTGCTGGTAATCGGCCTGACGCTCACGAGCGCTCCCGCCGGGGCTTCGATCGCAACCGGCAACGCGCCGGTAGCCGACATGACCCAGGCGTTCCACTACGCCTTCTTGCTGATGACCGCGCTGTGCATCGTTGGCATCGGCCTGGCGCTGGGGCTGCGCGACAAGGTCCTCGAGGAGAGCAAGGGTCAGCCGGTGCCGACAGGAGCGGGCGGCCACGGGCAGCGCGGCCACGCGGCCGCTGCCGTGCCGACGGCAAATGGCGCGTCAGGCAACGGCCAGTCGCACGAAGAGCGCGCGCCCGAGCCGGCCGGCACCTTCGCCAGCAGCCGCGAATCAGAATAAGTCAGGACTAGAGGTCGTCGAGGCGGCGGCGCAGGTTGGCCATGATCACGCCGGTCATGGCGGCCTCGTAGCCTTTGTTGGTGGTGCCTTCTTCGGCGCGCGCCAGGGCCTGCTCCAGGTTGTTGGGCGTCAGCACCCCAAAGATGGCCGGCACGCCGGTGCTGTCAGACACCTCTGCAATGCCGCGCGCCGCCTGGTTGTTGATGTACTCGTTGTGATCCGTCTCGCCCTTGATCACGCAGCCGAGGCAGAGGACCGCGTCGAAGCTCCCGCTCTCGGCGAAGCGTCGCGCCGCGTACGACAGCTCGAAGGAGCCCGGCACCCAGGCGACCGTGATACGCTCCGGCGCCACGCCCAGCTCCGCCAGCCCCTCGAGGGCGCCGTTCAACAGCCGTTCCGTGATCAGCGTGTTGAACCGCGAGACGGCGATGGCGACCGAGAGGCCGCGGCCGTCCAGGTTCTCGTTGAGGGTGTGGACCACTGCCGCTAGACGAGGTCCATCGGGTCGTCGTCGAAGCGATGCCCGAGCTTGATGCGCTTCGTCTCGAGATAGCGCGCGTTGAACTCGTTGGGTATGGCGATGATCGGCACGCGCTCCACCATGTCGAGGCCGTAGCCTTCGAGGCCGGCGCGCTTGTGCGGGTTGTTGGTGAGAAAGCGGATCTTGGTCAGACCGAGGTCGACCAGGATCTGCATGCCGATGCCATAGTCGCGACGATCGGCCTCGAAGCCCAGAGCCTCGTTCGCCTCCACCGTGTCCATGCCGAGGTCCTGCAGGGCGTACGCGCGCAGCTTGTTGTGGAAGCCGATGCCGCGGCCTTCCTGGCGCATGTAGACGATGACGCCGCGGCCCTCGTCCGCGATCATGCGCATCGACTGGTCGAGCTGCTCACCGCAGTCGCAGCGCATGCTGTGGAAGACATCGCCGGTGACGCACTGGCTGTGCATGCGGACGAGCACCGGCTCGCCGTCGTCGACGTCACCCATGACCAGCGCCACGTGCTCGTCCGGGTCGATGTTGCTGCGGTAGGCGATGGCCTTCCAGATGCCGTACTTGGTCGGAATGGTCGTCTCCGTGACGCGCTCCACCAGCTTCTCGTGCTGCTGGCGGTAGGAGATCAGCTGCTCGACGCTGATGATCTTGAGGCCGTGGCGCTGTCCGAAGCGCTTGAGGTCGGGCAGGCGGGCCATGGTGCCATCGGCGCGCATGATTTCGCAGAGCACGCCCGCCGGCTTCAGCCCTGCGAGCTTGCAGAGGTCGACAGTCGCTTCCGTCTGACCAGCGCGAACCAACACGCCGCCTTCGCGGGCGCGCAGGGGGAAGAGGTGGCCCGGCATGACGATGTCGTCGATGGTCGTTTCCGGGTCGATGAGCACCTGCACGGTGCGGGCGCGGTCGGCGGCGGAGATGCCGGTCGTCACGCCGGTACGGGCTTCGACGGGCACCGTGAAGGGCGTGCCGAACTGCGAGCTGTTCGTGTTCACCATCATGGGCAGGCCGATGCGGTCGACCATCTCAGCCGCCATCGGCATGCAAATGAGGCCGCGTCCGTAGCGCGCCATGAAGTTGATGTGGTCTGCCGTGACGAACTCGGCGGCAATCGTCAGGTCGCCCTCATTCTCCCGGTCCTCGTCGTCGACGATGATCACGAAGCGGCCGGCGCGGAACTCCTCGATGGCCTCTTCGACGGTAGCCAGCGCGCTCTCACGGCGCCGCCGGGCTTCACTGTCGCTTTGAGAGGAACGGTCGGGGGTGGCAGCCTGCGTCATCGTCTAGCCTTTCTGATCCTCAGAGCGGCCTTCGAGGTATCGCTCGTCGAGCAGCTGCTCCACGTAGCGAGCGATGATGTCCGACTCCAAGTTTACTCGATCGCCGGGTTGCAACTGGAGGAGGTTTGTGTGCTCTTGGGTGAAGGGGATGAGCCCCACACTGAAGCTCTCGTCGTCCTTGTCGATCACGGTGAGCGAAGCGCCGTTCACGGCGATCGGGCCTTTGACGATGACGTAGCGCAGGATCTCCGGCGGCGCAAAGAACCGTGCGATGACCGAGTGCTCTTGCGGCGTGTAGGACGCGACCGTGCCGGTGTGCTCGATCACGCCGCGCAGCAGGTGCCCGCCAATGCGTCCGGCCAGCGTTAGGGCGCGCTCCAGGTTGACGGGATCGCCGGGCTTGAGGTCGCCGAGGTTGGTGCGGCTGTAGGTCTCTTCCATCACGCTGGCGGCGAAGCCGTCCTCGTCGAAGTGCACGGCGGTTAAGTCGCAGCCGTTGATGGCGATGGAGTCGCCCAGGTTCGTGCCCCAGGTGACCTTCTTCGCGTTGAACATCATCCGTCCCGGAGCGACGGAACGAACACTGCCTACTTCTTCGACGATACCGGTGAACAACTGACCCGCCTCGTATACTGCCGCGAAACCTCGATCCATCGCGTTCGGCGCCAACCGAAATCGGGTCGAGGCGTCGCCTGTCCTATCGGGACAAGTGCTTCACGGCCGAATCATAACAGATGTTATCTCGCCCTGTCACGGGCCTCAGGCCGGAAGTCGCTTGATGATCGCAGCTTACAATGGCGGCGATGAATCCGTACATGGAAGTCAACCGCCGACATTGGGACGAGTTGGTGCCCATCCATGAGGCGTCATCGTTTTACGACGTGCCCTCATTTCGCCAGGGGCGCTCCACCCTGCTGCCGGTGGAGAAGCGAGAGGTAGGCAGCGTGCGCGGCAAGACGCTGCTGCACCTGCTCTGCCACTTCGGCCTCGACACGATGTCGTGGTCGCGCGAAGGCGCCACCGTTACCGGCGTCGACTTCTCTCACCCGGCAATCGCGACCGCCAGACTGATCGCGCTGCAGCAAGGCATCGAGGCGCGGTTCGTCAATTGCAACCTGTACGACCTGGAGCAGCATCTGGAGGGCGAGTTCGACATCGTCTTCATGTCGTACGGCGTGCTGAGCTGGCTGCCGGACCTGCGTGAGTGGGCCCGCATAACTAGCCGTTACGTCAAGCCGGGTGGTTTCGTCTACCTGATCGACTTCCACCCGCTGGCCTCGAGCCTGGACGACAGTCCGGGGGCGAAAGGCCTTATTCTGACCCACTCCGACCTTCACAATGGCCTGCCAACCCCCTGGAGCGGCGACGGCAGCTACGCCGACCGCCTGGCCCACCTGGAGAACCGCACGATCTACGAGTTCAGCCACGACCTGGGCGAGGTCGTCTCGTCGCTCATCGACGCCGGGCTGCGCATCGACCATCTCCACGAGTTCCCCTTCGCCGCTGGCCCCAAGATGGCATCGATGACGAAAGGCGAAGACGGGTACTACTACCCGCCTCAAGACGCGCCGAGCTTCCCCTACATGTTTTCGATCAAAGCGACGAAGCCCTAGCCAGTCGCTTGCGGCGCGCGAAAGGCAGGCGAGCCACACGGGGCTTCAGAAGCCAAATGGCTCCTTCTTTCGCTGAGAATGTAAAACCCTGTTTACTTCGGGAAAGACGGGAATATACTCAATCCGTTGGCTCGCAGCAGTTAGATAGAACCCTGAGGATGAGTGTGAAAAAGCTTCTCGTTTCGGCTACAGGTCTACTGGCTCTGGTCCTCGCCTTCGGACTTGCCTCGGCGGGCACCGTCTCCGCGGACAATAGTCCGACCTACGACATCGTCTGCGTGGGACCGTACGCGGGCGTCACGATTCACTGGACACCGGCGTCGGGCGCTCTCGCCCAGTACGTCGACGTGAGCCCGTCATCGGACTTCGCCACAGTAACCCAGCAGGCCGTCTCGGGCACCACGACAAACGCGACATGGAACTACCTGCTCGCCAACACGACGTACTATTGGCGGGTAAAGAGCGCCATGCCGTCGGGGTACGTGTACTCGCAGGTCTTCTCGTTCACGCCGTGCACCGGCCCGCAGTACTACTATCCGATCTACCCGACGACCCCGCTCAATACGGGCTGCTACCTCACCTGCACCTGTAACTCCAGCTACTACAACTACTACCCGTTCTACGGCTCGTACTACTACAACAGCGTCCTGCCGTACTACTACACCTACCCGTACAACTACAACATCTCCGACTACTACGGCTACCTGTCGACCGTCGCCCAGAACCTGATGACCTACAACGGTTACTACAACTACTACCCGTATTACAGCTACTACAACGCCTACTGGCCGTACTCCTACTACTACCAGGGGTGTAACTCGAACAACTAGGTCAGACACACGAGGAACCACGAGAGGCCTCCGGTTGTCCGGAGGCCTCTTCTCTTTGGTCGCGTCGAGCTTCGGCCTACGGCCTACGGCGCTGCCTGGTTCTCAGGCCACACCGGATAGCCCGTGACGAGGATGTCCTCGCCCAGGCGCTCGACCGTCATGTCGCGCAGGCGCACCGCATCGGCCATACGCTGCGCTCCACGGCCCGCGACAGCAGCAGGCGCGTTTGCGGCCCCGACGATCATCGGGGCCAACACCAGCGTCACCTTGTCGACCAGGCGTTCGTCGAAGAAGGAGCCGATCAGCACGCCGCCGCCCTCGACGAGCAGGCTGAGCACGCCGCGACGACCCAACTCCTCAAGCAGCGACGGCAGCGAGACGTGGCCGTCTGCGCCGGCAGGCACCAGCAGCACCTCGGCGCCGCGCGCCTCGATGATGGACCGCCAGGCCGGCTGCGACGCCTCCGTGGTGACGACAAGCGTGCGCGAGCCGCCCGTCAGCACCCTCGCGTCCGTAGAGATGCGACCGTGGCTGTCGAGAACGACTCTCAGCGGCTGGTGCGGCTCGGCCACGCCCTCGGGCCGTGCAGTGAGCAGCGGGTCGTCGATGACGACGGTGGACGACCCGACCATAATCGCGTCGATCCTGGGGCGGTTGGCGTGCGCCCAGCGCAGCGTCTCGGGGCCGCTCACCCAGCGCGAGTCGCCCGACGCGGCGGCGATGCGGCCGTCCAGGCTGGCAGCGTATTTCACGGTGATGAACGGCAGCCCGATGCGGCGATGCTTGATGTACGCCTCGAGCAGGCGCGACGATTCCTCGGCGCCGTCGCCGGACTCGACCTGCAGTCGCGCCGCTTCGAGCAGGGCGCGGCCGCGCCCCGAGACGTTGGCGTCGGGGTCGTCGATGGCGTAGACCACGCGGCGGACGCCAGCCGCGACGATGGCGTCTGTGCAGGGCGGCGTACGACCGTGATGGCTGCACGGCTCCAGCGTCACGTAGAGATCGGCGCCGCGGGCGGACTCGCCGGCCTCCTGTAACGCCACGACCTCGGCGTGTGGGCCGCCGGGCGGACGCGTGTAGCCCTCACCGATGATGCGGCCATCGCGCACGATGACGGCGCCGACGTTGGGGTTCGGACTCGTCGTCCCGGCAGCCTGCTCGGCCAACGCGAGGGCTCGCAGCATGAACTCGGAAGCCATGAGATTAGCTCTGGCTGCGGTGGCGGCGGCTGGGCGGCGGTGGCGGCGTCGAACGCTGGCGGGAGTAGTTGAGGTAGTAGCGGCTCGGCTCGGGGCCGGTCTGGTCCTGGTACTTCGAGGCCATACCCTTGGCGCCATACGGCTGGTCCGCCGGCGTGGTGAGCTTCGAGAACGAGATCTGCGACACGGGCATCGAGTAGTACAGCGTGATCGGCAGGTTGGCGACGTTGGTGAGCTCCAGCGTCAGGCGTCCCTTGAAGCCGGGATCGACGAAGCCGGCGGTGGAGTGGACGATGAGGCCGAGGCGCCCCAGCGAGCTCTTGCCGTCGAGGCGGCCGACCAGGTCGTCGGGAATCTGCACCAACTCCATCGTCACGGCCAGGACGAATTCGCCCGGGTGGAGGATGAAGGGCGTGTTCTCGTCGATGAACTCCACCTCGGTGAGGGTGGGCATCTCCTGCTTCACGTCGATATACGGCAGGCGGTAGTTGCGGAAGACGCGGAACTCGCGGCCCAGTCGCAAGTCGACGCTGGCAGGCTGCAGCATGCCCTCCTCGAAGGGGTCGATGACGAGACGGCCGGCCTCGATCTCTTCACGGATGGTGCGGTCGCTGAGGACTGACGTGGCGGGCTCCCCCTGTCAGGGTTTCGTGCTGGGTTGAGGCGATTCTACCCGGCGCCCCAGCGCCGGGCAAACGAAGGCGCCCTCTCCGGTGGGAAGAGAGGGCGCCTTGGGCGAGGGGATTGGCATCCCGCGCAGAGCCGCGCGGAAGATGGCTCACAATGGGAACCTCCTTGGAACCAACCCGACGTTCCCCTTCATCGGGCGGTCCACTTCAGAGCTCGCTACGCGCTCAGTCGACGGCGTAGACGAGGTTCACTGTGACCGATATCTCCAGCTCGCCGGTCTGGATCGGCGTGCTGGCGTCCGAGGCGAAGCTGCCGGTCGCCGGCGCAATGACCTGACGCTCGTTACCGCTCGTGCTCTCGTTGACCGAGAGGAGCTTGCCGAGGCTGACACCAGAATCGTCGGCCAGTTGCTGAGCGCGGGCCTTGGCCTGCTTCACGGCATCGCTGCGCGCCTGGTTCTGCAGGTCCGTCGGGTCTTCGAAAGTGAACGAGATGTTCTGCACGACGACGTCGTTGCCGCCGGCCTGGGCCGCGTCATCGATGATCTTGCCAGCCGTGTCCATGTCGTGGATCTTGGCAGTGACGACGTTGCTCACCTGGTAGCCGGTCAGCGTCTGCTTGTTGTTGGAGTAGTCGTACTGCGGATAGATGCTGAACTGCACCGTCTGGATGTCGCTGTCCTTGACGCCGTTCTGCTTCAGCGAGTCGATGACGCCCTGCATGGCGGTCGCGGCGGCGCTGCGGGCGTCTTCAACCGTATTGCGTTGCGCCTGCACGCCGAGCTGCAGGATGGCGAGGTCCGGCGTGCCCGTCGCCTTGCCGGTACCGCTCACGGATATGCCGGAAACCGGTCCCTGCGTCTGAATGATCGTGTCTCCCTTGCCGCTGCAGGCGACAGCCAGGAGGGCCACCACGGCCATGGAAACACCCAGTATCAGATTCTTTCTCGATATCATCCTTACCTACCTCAACTACGTTTGCCCAACAGTCGGGGCCCAAACACCAGCAGGGTCGAGAGCAGCAGCGCCGCCCCGGTCACGATCTCCAGCACGCGCAGCAGGCTGATCCCGTTGCCCTTCGATGACTCCGCCGCCGGAGCCACCGTCGGCGCCGTTGCCGGAGCTGCTTCGATCGCCAGCGGTGTCGACTGCTCGGTCGGCTGCACCGGAGCGAAGGACGAAGCGCCGTTCTCCACCGTGGTCGTCGACTCGATCTCCGGCGCCGTGCTCGCCGCACCGGTCGTGACCGTCGCCGCGTTGGCTTCGCCTCCTTTACCGCTTTCGACCGTCGGCGCCGCCTCGTCCGGTGCCGGCACCGCGACCTCCGGTTGCACGCCAGCGTCCGCGGACGAATCGACCGGCGCCGATTCGCGCGACAGGGCCGCGAAGGGCGTCGACGCGGTCTGGTCCTGATGCGTCGAGCCCTTGATGCCGAAGTCGACGACCAGCAGCGCCACGAGCAGCGTCAGCGCAACCGCCGGCGCCAGCGCGTACGGCCTTCGCGGTGACGGGCGGGCTGGAGGCGTCGATGCCGCCTGCGCCGCCGTCAGCACGAAGGAGCGGGACGGCTCGACTTGCGGCAATCGCGACACCAGGGACTTGACCTGCCGCAGCTCTGCTACGACCGCACTGCAGCCCTCGCAAGAGCGGAGATGCCCCTCCAGCGCGCGCACGCTGCGCCGTGGAGAGCTCGCCGTCGACCAACGACGAGAGCTCTGCCTCGGTTGGGTGTGCGCTGCGCTTGAACCACTGCATTTCGGCCCCTATACCTCCTGACGCTCCGAACCGGCGGATTGTTCCCTCTCGTTGACGAGAATGAGACGCGAAGACGGGCGCGGCCGCGAGCGATACGAGACTTGACGGTGCCGAGCGAAGTCTTCATCACAGTGGCGATTTCGGCATAGTCGAGGCCGTTGAGGTCGGAGAGCGTGACGGCGAGACGCTGTTCATCGGGCAACTGCTGCAATGCGGCTTCGACGCGCGTGCGCAACTCGCCTTGCAGGACGCTCGCCTCCGGCGACGGGTCATCGGCGGGCGGCTCCGGCATGCCGGCCTCCAGCGCTACGTCCAGCGAGCTGGAGGGCCGGCGGCCGCGGCGCCGCATGGCGTCCGTACAGGCGTTGGCGGCAATACGCATGATCCAGGGCTTGAAGTCGCCGCGCAGGCCGTGGATGTTGCGCCAGGCGGAGAGAAACGCGTCCTGCGTCGCGTCTTCGGCGGCGGCGCGCTGACCCAGCTGACGCAAGGCGAGGTTGAAGACCTGCGTCTGAAACTCGAGGACGAGCTCGTTGAACGCGGCCAGGTCGCCTTCGCGGGCGCGCTGGACGCGCTGATCCTCGCGGCCTCGCTACGGTTCACGAGCGATACGTCTCCGCGGACGAAGGGACTGACCGTCGGGCGGTCGACGGTGCGGTCATTCGATAACGCTACCTCGCCGCCGTCACCAGGCCCGGCGTGCACGCCTCCATGACGGCGCGCGTCGACGCGACGCCGGGGCGTGCGGCAACGACCCGCACGATGGCGGTATCGAGGCCCTGTGCCAGCTTCGCGAACGCCTCCGCTGCGCCGTCCGCCTTGCCGTAGTAGCCGACGTGGCGCAGCAGCTTCTCCGGGAAGGCATCAACGATTTCGTCCACGGGCGCGTTGCGGGCACGCATAGCGTCGATGCGGGCAAGGTCGTCCGCGAAGCCCATACGCTCGAAGTGGGCACGATAGCCCATCGGCCGCTTCATACCCGCGGGACCCAGCGCGTAGCCCATGACGGCGCGCGTGTAGGCGCGGCGGGCGATATCTACGTCGTCGTCGATACAGATGCGGATGTACTCGGCGAGCTTGACCTCACCGGGGCCGCGACCAGCTCGGCCGGCGCCCTCGTCGACGACTTCGCGACTCCAGGCGACCATGTCGGTCGAGCACCAGTTCAGCGAGATGCCGTCCGCAACCTCGCCTCCCAGTCGCAGCATCTCGGGGCCGAGAGCAGCCAGGTAAACGGGCGTTCGCGGCGCCGGCTTGATGTTGAGGCTGACCCCTTGATAGTTGAAGGAGTTGCAGGAGTAGGTGACGGTCTCGCCGCCGACCAGAGCGCGGATCGTGGTGACGTAGTCGCGCATCAGGGCCAGCGACGACTTCTCGTTGACGCCCCAGGTGCGGCGGTAGCCGGGCAGGTAGGCCCCGCCGCTGCCGACGCCGAGGATGAAGCGACCGTCGCTGATCTTGCTGACCGTGCCGGCACTGATAGCGAAGCCGATCGGCGTACGCAGGCCCACCGGCGAGACGGCGATGCCTGTCGTGAGGCCGCCGGGGACGACGTCGCGGGTGGCGGCCCAGCGCATGGCGCAGACCTGGAACGAGTCTTCGCCGTTGCTCTCGTTGGTCCAGATGCTGGTGTAGCCCAGCCGCGCCGCCTCGGCGCAGATTTCGGCCTGCTCGTCGTAGCTGAGGCCCAGGCTGTAATCGAGACCGATGCCTATTTCCACGATCGTCCCCTCGCTCCCGTATTCACTCGATCAGGGGCGATTGTACGTCATGGCTTCACCGGGGACAGCGTGCCGTTTGGCCCTCTCACGAGCAGCCAGGTCTGTCGCTCTGAACGAGTGCAGAGTCTGGCCTGCCTCTGACCAGCCGTCATGTTCGGGGCAGTTGCCACATTTGCTCCGCATCGCTACGCTCCCGCCCTGCTTGGAAGAAAACCTGGGAGGACACCTCCCAGGCCCACCCGCGCATGGGGCTTCGCCCCCGCTACCCCTGCCCGAGCTCCTTACTGGATCGAGGTGTGCCGGGGCTCATGACGGGAAGAACATCGGGCGGTCTCTGAGACTTGCCCAGGACGTGAAGCCCTTCGCGCGGTTCGCCGGCATGTCAATGCCCCTAGAAGGGGGAGCTATCGGGGTCGTGGACCGGCGTCTGGTAGCTTGTGGAGCGCTCTTGGCCGAAGTGGCGGCTGAGCAGGAAGAGCAGGACGGTGGCGGCCACGGCGATAGCAGCGGCGTCACGTACGCCGATCCAGGCGCCGTCACGGAAGATCAGCGCCGTTTCCTTGTCGATCGGACTGCTGAACGACGACGCGACCACCTGCGCCAGTACCCAGAACACGAGCGCGATCGCCGTCGCGACGCCGGCGCCCACCGCGATGGGCCCCAGCGGCCAGCGCCCCGTGGTCATCACGGCGGCAGACGAAGCCAGCAGGAGCAGGAAGGCAATCGCCAGGGCGACCGCCCAGATACCGTGCATGCCCGAGCTGACCAGCGTCACGGTCCAGCGAACTGACTCGCCGATGCTCAGGTGGGCCGAACCGCCCTCACCGTTCTGCAACGCGTCGGTGCCGTCTTTATACAACGACTTGCCCATCGCGTGTCGCAGCGCCTCCGTCAGCAGCGATGGGTCGGTGTCGATCAGTTGGGAGGCGGGTACCGTCACCGTGATCGGAAGGTCCTTGATCGCCACTGGCTCGGTCGGGCGGTCGCGCGCCAGCAAGTCGAGGTCCTGCTGATGGGCCGGTACCCAGAGGTTCAACTCGACCAGGGCCGCGCCAAGACGCCCCAGGAGGCGCGTGCCCGCCGTCGCAGTGGTTATCTGGTAGCCGGTAAGGGTGAAGAGAACGACGGCCGTCAGGATCGCGGCCAGGATGCTGGGGATACCACCCCTCACTCGTCGTCCTCCAGGCCGACGAGGCGCAAGCCGGCGAGGCGGTCGTGCACGCCGCGCCGGTGGCGGTCGACGGCAACGAAGACGAGCGTGGCGATGGGCGCCACGAGGCACAGGAAGACCATCGTCAGGCTGAAGTACAGCATGACGCTGCTGGTAACGATGACGACGCTCTCGTAGGCGAGGAGGCCCCAGAGGCCGGCGAAACCGGGATGGAAGACGAGCGGATGCAGCGCCGCCAGGTAGGCGCCCACCTGGCCCGTCGTCGGCGCGGCACCGTCTTCGCGCAAGACGTGCAGGCCGAAGAGGTAGTGGCCGATGGTCTGGCCGCGGCTCTTGAGGAGCGCGAAGGTGAGGACGTACCAGCTCGGCATCGTCGCCAGCAGGACGATGACGAGGGCGAGAAAGGCGCCATCGCTGGGGTTGCCGGAGCCGTAGTTGCTGCTGACGAAGACGATCAGGCCGGCCACGATGGCGAAGACCATCGTGAAGACGAACATGACCAGGCTGTCGACGAGATAGGCGAGCAGGCGGGACCCGATGTCGGCATGACCGACCAGCCCCTCGGCGTCGTCGGCGCGTTCTCCACCTATCGCGGCAAATTCTGAAGCCGCCGACCTCTCCGCCATTGCCTGGCGATTATACCATCGTGGCCGGAGCGGGGCCCGAAGCCGTCGCCCAGAGGCAGAGCGGGTCAGACAGAAAACGCGATGACTCGCTCGGGCCTGACCCGCACGATGAGGCGCTCTTCCGTCGCCGACTCGGCGGGCGGATCGATGCCGAGGTACTTCTGTGAAAGCTCCTTCGGCAGGTTCTTGTCGGGGTCGGCGATGAGCTCTGCCCGGCCCCTGATCAGTAACGGTCCCTGATTAGACCTCGGCGGGCACCTGGTCGATGTCGAAGGGGCGAGAGATGAAGCCCATGCCTTCTTCGCGCCAGTTGTACTCCGGCACCTCGGCGTAAATCTCGATGTTGTTGCCTTCCGGGTCGCGGATGTAGAGGCTCTTGGTGATGGCGTGGTCATTCGTGCCGACGATCTCGACGCCCATCTCCTTGCAGCGCTCGTAAATGCGGCGCACGGCGTGCACGTCCTCGGCGACGAGGGCGACGTGCACGAGGCCCACCTGGTCTTCCTTCGGCGGGTCGGCGTCCGGCGACGTCTTGAAGACGGCGATGTCGTGGTGGTAGTCGCCGAAGCGGAAGAAGATGCCGTAGGGGCGCTCGTTGCCGATCTTCATCCCCAGGACGCCCTGGTAGAACTGCTTGGCCTTCTCGAGGTCCCGCATCTTGATGACCACGTGACCTACGCGCTTGATCTCCATGAGCTGCCTCCTTTAGGAGCCTGATCTCTCCTCTGGTTCTGCATCTTACACCCGACGCCGTGGCTGCTCAGGCCTACATCACGATGGCGCTGCAGGCCTGCCCCAGCGCCTCGGAAAACGTCGGGAAGGCGTGGATCAGCGATGCGATCGCAGAGGCGTTGGCGCCGAGGCTCACTGCCAGACCGAGCTCGTGGATTACCTCGCCGGCGCGCGGGCCAACCATCACGCCGCCGAGCAATGTCCCCTCGCCGTCCGCGATCACCTTGACGAAGCCGCGGCGCTGATCGGTCGTCAGGCCGCGGTCATTTTCGACCAGGTCTGCGAAGCCGGTGCGGACGGTGTCGTGCTGCTCGCGAGCCTGCAGCTCCGTCAGGCCAACAGCCGCGATCTCCGGTGTCGTGAACACGCAGCGTGGCACGGCGCGATAGTCGACCTCGACCTGCCGATCGCTCCACATATTATGGAAAGCTACCTGCCCCTGGTAGGACGCGGTGTGCGTGAAGCGAAACGGCCCGGCCACGTCGCCCGCGGCGAACACGGCCGGGTTCGCCGTCTGCATACCCGCGTTCACTTTGACGCCGGCCTTGTCGTACTCGACACGGGCAGCTTCGAGACCGAGGTCAGTGTTCGGTGTCTTGCCGGTCGCGACCAGCACCTCATCGACCTCAACCGTCTGGGCGCGGCCGTTACGTTTCAGCGTGACGCGCTTCTTACCGCCGGCACGCTCCACCTTCGTGGTTGTAGCGCCGGTCAGCACCTCGATGCCGCGCTCGCGGAAGCTCTCGCCCAGGAAGTCGCCGACCTCCGGGTCCTCCTTCGCGACGAGGCGCGGCCTGGTGTTGGCGATGATGACCTTGCTGCCAAAGCTGCTGAACAGCTGCGTGAACTCGCAGCCAACCGCACCACCGCCGAGGACGAACAGCGACGCGGGCGGCGCGGTCAGGTCGATAGCGTCGTAGAAGGCGATGTAGCCGGTCTCCGCCAGCCCCTCGATGGACGGCACCGACTGACGGGCGCCGGTCGCGATCAGAAACCGCTCGGCCGTGTAGCGCTGGCCGCCCGCCTCGATGGCGTTCGGGCCGACGAAGCGGGCACGCCGGCGGATCAACGTGACGCCCGCCTCAGCGAACGGTGCCTCACCCTGGGCAGCGCCTGTCTGGGCGACGACGCTGTCCTTCCACGCCTTGACGCGGCGGTAGTCGAACGACACGTCGCCGGGATCGATGCCGAAGCGCGGCGCGCTTCGGACCGTGTCCAGTACCTCGGCGGCGTGCAACAGGGCCTTCGTAGGGACACAGGCGACGTTGGCGCACTCGCCGCCCAGGATGCCGTCTTCGAAGACGGCAACGCTCTTGCCCGCCTGGCGGGCCGTGAACCAGCAAGAACTGCCGGCAGCACCCGAACCGATGACGATGAGGTCGAAGTGGTTGTCAGGCGCTGTCATGCGTGCTCCTCAGGGGGTTGACGAGGCGGGGATCAGGGGGACGAGCCGTTGCCGGCGACGTTGACGACGACCTCATAGGTAGTGTCGCCGGACACCGAGTCCGTCACGGTGAGACGGATCGTGTACTGGCCAGGGGCGAGGCCGTTCGCGTTGAAGACGCCGAGCGTGCCGGCCGGGATCGGCAGGATGCGCTGCGTAATCGTGGTCCAGGACGTCGGCGAGGCGCCTTGACCGTACTCCAGCGTGTAGGACTGGAAGTTGGTCGAGGTCGCGCTGCCGTTGATCTGCACCAGGCCAGAGATGGGCTGCCCGCTAATCGGGTAAGTGATGGCAGCCGGGAGGTTGAGGGTGCCGCCGGGCAGGTTGCCGCCGCCGCCCGTGCTCTCATCGGTCGGAGCCAGCTCATAGCCGAGCTTGTCGGCTTTTTCCTGCTCGTCCTTCAGCTTCTCAGGCGTGTCGGTCATGTCCTTGGGCAGGACGACCATGGCCTTCTCCTGGACGAACTGCTGCGGCGTGTTCGGAGCCGCCAGTTGGTTGGTGCGCGTGTCGATCTTGACATTCTGCCACCAGGTGTCCTGCTCCGTCGGCTCCTTGCCCTTGACGAAAAGCTCCTTCTGCTTCAGGCCGCAGAGATCGGTAGGCAAGAGCCCGGACGGTAGACAGACCTCGACTTGCGCCAGGTCGTCCGGGACCGGGAACGGGGTCGTCTGGATGTTCTGGTGCGCATTGAGGAAGGCGTCGCGCATGGTCTCGAACGCAAGCTGACTGCTGTAGAGGTGATCGACGCAGTCGTTGTCGGAGTTGCCGGCCCAGATGCCGACGACGAGGTCGGGAGAGTAGCCGAAGGCCCAGGTCTCACCGGCCTTGCCGGCGCAGGGGTCGTTGTCCGCGTACGGCTCGCTGGTGCCGGTCTTGACGCCGGCCTTGTAGTCAGGGATCGTGACGCCGCCGCAGCCGAAGGTGGCGCACTGCGCGCTGGGATCGCTGAGGATGTCCCAGATCATGTACGGGTAAGCCGGATCGACGACTTGAGCTTCCTTGCGCTTGTTATTGATGTCCCAGAGCACGTCGCCCTGCGCGTTCGTCACCTTGAGAATCGAGACCGGGTCCATTTGGCGCTCGTCGGAGTCGTGCGGCCAGATAGGTTGCTGGCCGCGCATGGTGCCGTCGTTGGCCAGCGTGTCGTAGCCCATCATCATGTCTTCGAGCGTCACGTCGACACCGCCGGTGGCGATGGCGGGGCCGTAGCCGTTGCCGGAGGCACAGCCGTCGAGGCGGAAGGTCGGCACGAAGCCCCACTTGCGCGCGTTCACGACGACTGTCTGGGGTCCAACAGCTGCCGCCGCCTTATCGGCCGGCACGTTCAGGGAGTTACCGAGGGCATAACGGATCGTGACCGGCCCAGAGAAGTTGTGCGCCGGGTTCGTGGGCGTGAAGGGCTCGCCGGTGCCGTTGGGGAAGCTCACCGGCGTATCCAGGATGATGGTGTCGGGATTCCAGCCCAGGTTCTGGAACGTCGACATATACACGAACGGCTTGAAGGACGACCCCGGCGAGTTGCACGCGGTGATGTTGTCGTTCTTGCCCTGAATGTCGTCGTTGAAATAGTCGCGACTACCGATGTAGACCAGGATTTCGGCCGTCTTCGGGTCCATGATCATCATGGCGCCGTTGTGGCTGTTGGAAATCTTCTCGTACTCCTCGATGTTCTTCTCCAGGATCGCCTGCGTTTGCTTCTGCAGGTCGAGGTCCAGCGTCGTCGTCACGACGAGGCCGTCGCGGAACAGGGCGTCGTGGCCGTACAGCTTCTCCAGCTCGGGCTGGATGTACTGCAGGACGAAGTGAGGCGCCTCGATCGGGAAGCGCTTGGCGGCGAGCACGATTGGCTCCTGCTTCGCCGCCGCCACGTCTTCCGGCGTCACGATGAAGTACTTATCTTCTCCAATCTGAATGCGGCCCTGGCGCAGCATCAGGTCGAGCACCTCGTTGCGCCGCTGCGTCGCCGCCTGAAGGTTGTTCACCGGATCGTACGCGGCCGGCGAAGCGGGGATGCCGGCAATGAGAGCGGCCTGCGCCAGCGTCAGATCCTTGGCATCGATGCCGAAGTAGCCCTGGGCTGCCGCCTGGATGCCGTTATAGACGCCGCCATAGCTGATCTGGTTCACGTACCAGCCGAGGATCTTCTCTTTTGAGTAGCGCTGCGTCAGCTCGACGGCGTAGATCATCTCCTTGAGCTTGCGGTTGACACCCTCGGCGCTCCAGCGGGCGGAACGCTCGCTTTGGGGGATGTAGACGTTCTTGACCAGCTGCTGTGTGATCGAGCTGCCGCCCGAGCCTTCGAAGACGGTACCGCCGAGGGGGGTGTTCTCCCAGGCGGCGCGCAGCAAGCCCTTCACGTTGATGCCCGGGTTGGTGAAGAAACTGTTGTCCTCGGTGGCGACTTCGGCAGCGAGGAAGGCAGGGGCAACCTGGTCAATCGGCACCGGCTTGCGCAGGCCCTCCTGATCGTCGACGTACTCGTAGAGCAGGTTGCCGTTGCGGTCCAGGATCTTGGCGCCGTAAGAGGGCTGATTGATCGCGAGCTCGTCCGGCGGCACCAGTTGGTCCGCGTAGCTGCGATAGATGAAGATGCCGCTGACGCCGGCCGCGATTACGCCGATGACGCCGAGCAAGGCGAGCCCGATGAGCGCCTTGAGCCAGAAGGAAGAGCCGTCGCCGTTTCCCTGACCGCGACGTCGGCGGCGCAGTACTCGCTGGCGCCGTGCGTATCCGTTCGTGTGGTTGGGTTGTGTCATAGACAGGAGAGGTCAGCGGCCCTCAGATTCGCTCGAGGACGAGCAGGTGGGACAGCCCCAGCCGCTTGAACCAGTTGCGCTCCATCGCATAGGTGACCTGACGCAGCCGGTTTCCCAGCGCCGGCTGGCGCGCGACCACGTTATCGAACCCAGGATAGATCACCGTCCACTCGACCCAGCGGCAGGGCAGTCCTCGCGTGATGCGCTCCAGCCCGTCACGCGTGTAAGCGCGGGCGTGCGGCACCAAACGGTCGCGCAGCCCGTCCGGCAGGTATCCGACGAACGGGATGTTGCCAAAAACGTAGCGCTTGCCGAGATAGACGCCGTGCGTCTCGAAAGGGTAGAAGCGGTTCGGCGCGAAGATCACGACTTTGCCGCCCGGCCGCGTGACACGCAGCGCCTCGCGCAGGGTCTCGCGGTCGTTCTGCACGTGCTCGATGACCTCGTTGAGCAGAACGCCATCGAAGCTGTCCGAGGCGAAGGGCAACGACTCGCTCAGGCCAGCGCTGAGCCCGTGCACGCCCGCTTCGGCGCCCTCGATGGCGCGCTTCGGGTCGATGTCTATACCGTAGGCCTGATCGGTGAAGTCGCTGAAGCGGCGGACGTAGGCGCCGAGGCCGCAGCCGATGTCGAGGAGGCGGGCGCCTTCGAGGGGAAGGTAATGCCGGACCATCTCCAGCCGGCGTTCCTGCCCGAAGCGCCAGACGTAGCTCGGATGCCCCAGGACGACCTGGTCGAATCCACCCGAGCGCTCTGCCGAAACGTTCGTCAAACCCTGCTCCACTCCACCGCCGCATTCCATCGTAGCAGCCGGCGAAGGAGCGGTGCTATACTCCGGCTGTTCACACATATGTCGTTATCCCATGAAGAAGTCCTCCACGTAGCCAAGCTGGCGCGCGTCGGCCTCAACGAGGAGGAAGTGGCGCGCTTTGCCGACCAACTGTCCGAGATCATCGGTCACTTCGACGTGCTGAACCGCATCGACACCGAAGAGGTGCCACCCACGACTCACACGCTGCCCCTGTACAGCGTCATGGCGGCAGACGAGCCCCGTCCCTCGCTGAGCCAGGAGCAGGTCCTGGCCAACGCGCCCAGCGCCCAGGACGGGCACCTGCGCGTGCGCGCCGTCCTGGAAGAGTAGGCTGGCTGAAGACCACGGTTTGACTGAACTCTACAACCTGACGATCAGCGAGGCCCACGACCTCCTCCAGCGCCGCGAACTCAGCTCCGTCGAGCTGACGCGCGCCGTGCTCGACCGCGTCTCTGCCGTCGACAGCCGGGTGCGCGCCTACGTCACCGTGACGGAAGACATCGCCCTCGAGGCTGCCGCGCGCGCCGATGAGCGCTTCAAAAGCGGCACCGCGGGGCCCTTGACCGGTATCCCGGCCTGCATCAAGGACGTGCTCTGTACCGCGGGCGTGCGGACGACCTGCTCCTCGCGCATGTTGGAGAACTTCGTGCCACCCTACGACGCGCACGTCGTCGAACGGCTCAAGGACGCGGGCGCGGTGATGATCGGCAAGTCAAACATGGACGAGTTCGCCATGGGCTCCTCCAACGAGCACTCCGCCTTCTTCCCGACGCACAACCCGTGGGACCTGGAACGCGTGCCCGGCGGCTCCTCCGGCGGCTCGGCCGCGGCCACAATCTCGGGCGAGTGCCTTTTCGCCCTCGGGTCCGACACGGGCGGTTCCATCCGTCAGCCGGCGGCGCTGTGCGGCGTCGTGGGCGTCAAGCCAACCTACGGCCGCGTCAGCCGCTACGGCCTCGTTGCCTTCGCCAGCTCTCTAGACCAGATCGGCCCCTTCGCGCGCAGCGTGCGCGACGCTGCCACCGTGCTCAACGCCATCGCCGGCCACGACGACCGCGACTCGACCTCGGCGCCGCTCGACGTACCCGATTTCGCTGCGTCGCTGAGCGAGCGCCTCGACGGCGTGCGCATCGGCGTGCCGCGCGAGTACCTGCCCGAGGCCCTCGACCCGGAAGCACGCACCGTATTCATGCAGGCGATCGACGTAATCAAGTCGCTCGGCGCCAGCGTCGACTTCGACCTGTCGCTGCCCTCGACGGACGCGGCGCTGGCCGTCTACTACCTGATCGCGCCATCCGAGGCGTCGGCCAACCTGGCGCGCTACGACGGCGTCAAGTACGGCTACTCCTACCAGGACGGCGAGTCGATGTGGGAGAACATGGAGCGCACGCGCGAGAACGGCTTCGGCGACGAGGTGAAGCGGCGGATCATGATCGGCACCTACGCGCTCTCAGCCGGCTACTACGACGCCTATTACCTCAAGGCGCAGAAGGTGCGCACGCTGATCCGCCGCGAGTTCGACGAGGCGTTCGAGCATTACGACGCCATCCTGACGCCGGTTTCGCCGACGCCAGCCTTCAAGATCGGCGAGAAGTTGGACGACCCCTACCAGATGTACCTCAACGACGTCTTCACGCTGCCCGTGAACATCGCGGGCCTGCCGGGTACCTCCGTACCGTCCGGCTTCGTCGAAGTCGACGGCAAGGCGCTGCCCGTCGGCCTGCAGGTGCTCGCCAAGCCCTTCGACGAAGCGACGATGCTGCGCGTCGCCCACGCCTACGAGCAGGCGACGGAGTGGCACACGCGCTTCCCGCAGCCGTAGCGGTTCAGCCTTCAGCCGCCCCGGAGGTCTGTCATTCTGAGCCGCAGGCGAAGAATCTCCCCGTCACCACGCTCCGAGTGCAGAGTACACAGAGCAAGAACGGCGCTCCGCTGCTCTGGGTTACGAATTGGTGACGCGGAAAGCGGGTTTCTGGCTGGCAACTAACCATCGATAACCCGTATACTCCGGCCATGCTTCTCGAACACAGCGCCCGCCGGGGTGCTATTTCTTCCCGACTCGACAACGTCTCTTCATCCGGAATCCGCCGCTTCTTCGAGCTCATCGCGTCCACGGAAGGCGTCATCTCGCTGGGCGTCGGCGAGCCGGACTTCGCCACGCCGAGCCGCATCCGCCAAGCTGCCATCCGCTCGATCGAGGACGGCCTCACCGCCTACACCTCGAACTACGGCATGCAGGAGCTGCGCGAAGCTACGGCGGCCCACCTGGAGCGTCTCTACGGCGTCTCCTACGACCCCGACACCGAGATGATCATGACCACCGGCGTCAGCGAGGGCCTCAACCTGGCGACGCAGGCCACGCTGGACAGCGGCGACGAGGTCATCTCGTCCGATCCGTCCTACGTCGCCTACATGCCAACCGTCGTCCTGGCGGGCGGCGTCTTCGTCACGGTGCCGACGTTCGCGGAGAACGGGTTCCAGCTGGACGCACGAGCGCTGGAGGAGCGGATCACGCCGCGCACCAAGGTGGTGCTGCTCGGCTATCCGTCTAACCCCACAGGCGCGGTTATGTCGCGCGAGGCCCTCGAAGCCGTAGCAGACGTGGTCGAGCGCAACGACCTGTTCGTCATCTCGGACGAGATCTACGACCGCCTGATCTACGGCGTCGAGCATGTCTGCTTCTCGTCGCTGCCGGGCATGAAGGAGCGCACGATCCTGCTGGGCGGCTTCTCCAAGACGTACGCCATGACCGGCTGGCGCCTGGGCTGGGTATGCGCGCCATCTCCGCTGATCGACGCGATGATGAAGGTGCACCAGTACATCATGATGTCGGCCCCGACCGCCGCCCAGCACGCCGCCGTAGAAGCGCTGCGATCCGGCGAAGAGGACGCGCAGGGCATGATCGGCGAGTACGCGCGGCGCCGCGAGTTGATCATCAAGGGCTGCCGCGACATGGGCCTCGACCTCGTGGAGCCGCGCGGGGCGTTCTACGCCTTCCCCAGCATCGCCAGCACCGGCCTCGACGACGAGCAGTTCGCCGAGAAGCTGCTGCTAGAGGAGAAGGTTGCGGTCGTACCGGGCTCAGCCTTCGGCGAAGGCGGTCGCGGTTACGTCCGCATCTGCTACGCGCAGAACTATCACCTGATCGAAGAGGCGCTGGAGCGCATGTCGCGTTTCATCGCCCGCCATCGCAACGGCTAGGCCTCACCCATCCTCATTCCCTCAATGCGAACCTGACGGCGGATACGCCTGCCAGAGCACGTCCGCGCCCGGTCCGACCCCGGGCAATTCCCCAGACTCGAACGAGGCCTGGGAATAGGCGCCGCAGCCGCCGAGGATCTCGCGCAACTTCGAGCCGTCGAAGGAGAGCGTCGTCAGGACGCGGGCGTCGCCCGTCATGGTGGGGCCGGCGAGCAGGACGGTGTAGATGGTTTCCGTCGCGGTGAACTGCGACGTCGTCGGCGGATCCCATTTCAGGACGGCAAGCGGATACGTGGTCTGGCCAATCAGGCGATTGACGACAGCGTCTCTGGTTCCCCAACCGTCGCATTCGAGATACGGGAAGTACTGCACCACAGTGCCGTCCGCCACGCCCGACTGACACTTCGGCGGCCCGCCGGTGCCGATAGCCGTCGTACACGGGCCGGACGCGTCCTGCACGAGCGCGAGCAACGCAGAGCCGTCGCCGTCGCGGATGGCCATCAGGGCAGCGTCCACGGGCGCCACGCCGAGAGCATCGGGCCACGTCAAGCTCGGTTCGGCAGTGGGAGACGACGCGGGCGAGGTCGATGTTGGCGCCGCGACTGAAGGCGTTACCGTCGCGCTGTGGTCAGAGCTACCGCCGCAGCCTGCCGCCAACAGCGTCAAGCCAAGTATCGCCAGAAGGGCACGCCAGATTGCGCTGTGGGTGTTCACGGCGCCGGCGTCTCGGTAGCGGCTGGAGCCTGATCAGAGGGCGCCTGCTGCGCATCGTTGAGAGCGTCCGGGTAGCGGAGGTAGTCCGAGACGACCCAGCCGGTTCGCCCCTCGATCTGCCACCACTCGTAATCGGCCGTCAGTGTCGGCCCGGCGGAGAGGGTGATAGTGGCGCCGTCGTTGATGCAGTCTACCGCCGCCTGATCCAGACCGGGGCCTTCGTGCACGTTGAGGCAGTTACCCGTGCCCGCAACGACCACCTGCGCTCCGACGGCGAGAGGCCACGGGATACCCGGGACGGCTGCGTTGTCGGGCGTGATCTTCTGCGTGGATATGACACTCCAGGTACCGTTCTGCTGACTCAGGATCGCCCACTGGAAGCCCTGCGTAACGCCCTGGTTGAGGACGTAGGCCCGCATGTCCTGGCGCTCGCCTTTGAACGTCGAGCAGAGCTTGTCAGTCGCCTGCGGGTCGGCCTGGGCGCAATCGCCGGCGTACTCCATCTTCAGCGTCGTCTGGACATACGTAGCGAGGCTAGTCTCGGGCACGGCAGTGTCGGGAGTCGCGGTCGGGACGGCGGTCGGCGTGTCGGGCGGCGCCTTCTTGCCGCCGCCGCAGGCAGCGACGAGAGCGAGGATAAGGAGGCAGGGCAGGAGCAGTTTCGGTCGCATGACTACAGGGTAGCCGATCTCTCGCAGCACGAACGCCCACGAGCGTCTCGGTCTCAACCAGACCGCTTCGGGCGGTTTACGCCAACGCGCCGCACCAGATCCTCTCGCAACGCGCGGCCATGCGTGGGATGCAAATCCCTTAGCTCGAGCCGTTCTGAGCGCCACCGCCTCCCGATGCGTTCCCTGCAGAGGTCGCCATGCTGCGCGCAAAGTTCTGGGCAAAGTTCGTCAGCTCCACCGGCAGGATCCACTTCGTCGCCTGGCCGTCCGCGAGCGACTTCATCATGTCCAGGTACTGCAACGCCATCGTCCGGTCGTCGAGGTGGTTGGCGACCTGGAAAATGCGCTCCAGCGCCGTCGCGTAGCCCTCGGCGTTGAGGATGGCGGCCTGGCGGGCGCCTTCCGCGTTGAGGATCGCGGACTGCTTCTCGCCCTCGGCATTGAGAATCGCCGCCTCGCGGTTGCCATCGGCAATCTTCACGGCGGCCTCGCGGGTGCCTTCCGACTCGGTGACGACGGCGCGGCGGTTGCGCTCGGCCGACATCTGGCGGCTCATGGCCTCCTGGATCTCGCGCGGCGGCAGGATTTCGCGGATCTCGACCGCGTTGACCTTGACGCCCCAGCGGTCCGTGACCTCGTCCATGCGGGTCTGCATCAGGGCGTTGATCTGCTCGCGCTTGGCCAGCACGTCGTCCAGGGCCATGTCGCCGACGACGGCGCGCAGGGTGGTAATCGCCATGCCTCGCGCGGCGAGACGGTAGCTCTGCACACGCAGAACGCTCATCTCCGGATCGACGACGCGCATGAAGACAAGCATGTCGACGGTGACCGGCGCGTTGTCCTTTGTAATGCAGGTCTGCGGCTCCACGTCGAAGACCTCTTCACGCAGATCGACGGTTACGGTCGTGTGGTAGAAAGGGAAGACCCATATCCAGCCCGGCCCACGCGGCGAGCCGTCGAAGCGGCCCAGGCTAAAGCGGATGACGCGTTCGTACTCCGGGATGATCTTGAAGAAGAGGGCCATGACTACCTCCCATGCTGCCTCTGCGATCCTCTGCGAATTGTCGAGAGCGACCTAAGGCCTGTCAAACGAACAGATATCTAACGTTGCGGCGTTGCTTCAGCTGCGTCCGAATGGCGCGCCGGCACGATAGAGACGTCTGGGCTTTGGGAGACCTGTGAAGGCTCATCAGGCAAGACGCTGCGTTGCCCCATCACCCCAGATCGCCGCGCCCTTTTTGCCGCGATGGCTCCACTTTGAGCGCCGTGAAGAGTCTGGGCCTCGACTGACCACCGCCAATCTTCTGCGCGGTTGCCTCCCTTGCTGCGCATCCTCCGAGGCTGCTTCGCCCCAACCCATCCTGGCAAGAAGGGAAAGCCTGGGAAGGCACCTCCCAGACCCCACCGCGCATGGGCTTCGCCCCCGCTACCCCTATGTCCGACGCAACGCCGGCGGCACGGGCGCTGGCAACGACGAGAAGCTCTCTACATGCGCTCCGGTGCGGACATGCCCATGAGGTCCAAAGTGCGGGCCAGGGCGACCTTGGCAGCGGCGCAGAGACGCAGGCGGGCGCGACTCAGGGACAGGTCCTCGTCGTTGATGACGCGGCACTTCTCATAGAAGTCGTGGAACGCGGTCGCGAGATTGAGAGCGTAGTGGGGCAGGTGGTGAGGCTCGTAGTTCTCAGCGATCTGCTCGACCAGCTCCGGCAGCATGAGCATCTTGCGAATCAGCGCCAGCTCCGCCTCGTGGCGCAGCAGCTGGACGTCGGCGCCGGCGTGGTCGATGCCACGCTCCGTCGCCTGGGTGAGGATGCCGGCGATGCGGGCGTGGGCGTACTGCACGTAGAAGACGGGGTTTTCGCTGCTCTGGCGCTTGGCCAGGTCGATGTCGAACTCCATCTGCGCGTCTGCCGAGCGCTGCAGGAAGAAGAAGCGGCAGGCGTCCGCGCCGACCTCATCCACCACCTCGCGCAAAGTGATGATCTCGCCGGCGCGCTTCGAGAACCGCACCGTCTCGCCGCCGCGCTTGAGGCCGACGAGCTGGCCAATGATGATCTCGAGCCGCCCTTCCTCGACGCCCAGGGCGCCGACGGCGGTCTTGACGCGCGAGACGTGGCCCTGGTGGTCGGCGCCCCAGATGTCGATGACCTTGTCGAAGCCGCGGCGGAAGAACTTGTCGTAGTGATAGGCGATGTCGGAGGCGAAGTAGGTCGGCACCCCGGTCGAGCGGACGAGGACGTTGTCTTTCTCCTCGCCGAGGGCGCTGCTGTGAAGCCAGATGGCCCCTTCCTTCTCGACGATGGCGCCGTGCTCGCGCAGCAGGTCCATGGCCTGCTGGTAGATGTTCTCGTCCGAGTACAGGGACGACTCAAAAAACCACTTGTCGTAGTGCACGCCCATCGCTTCGAGGTCGCCGCGGATGCGTTCCACCATGCGATCGACGCCGAGGCGGCGCAGCTCGACGGAAGGCTTCTCGTCCTTGAGGAAGCGATCGCCGAACTCGTCCTTGATCTCCTGCGCCAGGTCGATGACGTACTGGCCGGGATAGCCCTCGGCCGGAATCTCGGCGTCGGCGCCGAAGAGCTGCTTGTAACGCGCCAGCAAGGTGAGCGCGAAAGTGTCGATTTGGGTGAACTGATCGTTGACCAGGTATTCCTTCTCGCAGGCGTAGCCGGCCGCGTTGAGCACGCGCGCCAGAGAGTCGCCGATCGAGGCCCAGCGGCCGTTGCCGATGTGCAACGGACCGGTCGGGTTGGCACTGACGAACTCGACCTGGACCTTTTCGCCGCCGCCGACCTTACTGTCGGCGTAAGACAGACCCCCTGCGACGATGGCGTCGACCTGATCGGCGAGCCACTGGTCGGAGAGACGCACGTTGATGAAGCCCGGCGGCGCCACCGAGACTTCGCCTACGGTCCCGCCGGCGGATACGCGACTGGCTATCGCCTCCGCGATGTTGAGGGGATTAGCGCGGGCGGCGCGGCTGAGACGCAGCGGCAGGCTGGAGGCGTAGTCGCCGTGCTCGGGGCGTGACGGCCGCTCGACCGTCGGGTCCGGTAGGACGACGGGCGGGATGGCGCCCTCGGCCTGCGCCTTCTTGGCGGCAGCGTCTACCAGGTCTGCGATCTCATCTCTGACGCTCATCGTGAGCAGCCCCTTAGGAAAGTGAAATACCGCCTGGCGGCGGTGAGAAATCGAGTGTATGTAGTCCTACGTCGGAGGTCAAACGCCGGATGCATCAGAACCGTGACCCAGACTCACGGCGCCATGCTCAGTGCTCCGGTCTTGTGACAGCGCGAAGTTCCATCAAACGCACATGCAAGGAAGTACAGAAGCTGACGGGGAGCGCGAGGGGTGCCCCCTCGCAACCTATTTCTTTCTTTCTCGCTGCTTCGCAGCGAGAAAGGAGGAAGAGTCTGAGAAGAGACCCCTCAAACTCCCCCCGCGTGGGCTGCGCCCCCGCTGCCCCTGCTTTTCGCGCCTTCATCCAACCAAGCACATATATCGAGCGCTAGTGGTCGAAGGGGAAGGCGCGCGCCTCGACCAGCGCGACCACTTCGTCGACGGCAGCGCGGCAGCGGTCGACGAGCGCACGCGGGTAGGCGTAGCGCTCCCGCGCGGCCGCGAACTCGTCCTCGTCCAGCAGCTCCCACGTTAGACCTGCGTCCGTCGCGTGCACGCGCACGTCGAGCTGCAAGTCGACGTAGCGCACGGCGCTGCCGTCGAACGGCAGCGGCTGGGCGATGTTGCAATAGAAGCCATCGAGGCCCTTGCCGGGCACCTCGAGGCGGATGACGTTGAACCAGCGGTCCGGCCAGTAGTGGGCGCGCGTATCGAAGACGGACGTGAAGATGCCGTGCTCACGCACGACCTGCGTGCCGTAGCGCGTGCGCGTGACGACCAGGCCGTCGCTCGCCTGGACCAGCAGCGCCGGGTGCTGCCAGTGCTTCGACCCGTCGTGGTTGTCAGCACGAATCCAGGTACCCGGCTGCGTCGCCTCCGTCTCGATGCCCTGCGGCAGAGCGAAGGAGCCGTCCGCGTTGGGCGGGAAGAGCAGCACCTGACGCACCGCGTCCAGGTTCAGCGGCCCGTAGATGTGAGGGAACAGCGCCCCGCCGGTGGCCACCTCGTAGCGCAGCTCCGCCTGCAGCCGCGACGCATCGATGGCGAGCAGCACGAGGCTGTCCTGGCCACGGTAGTAGCGCTCCGCCGTCGCCGTCACCTGATCGGCCGTAGAGGAGTGGATGAAGCCCTCACCGTCGAGGCTGGCGGCACGATAGGCGCCGGCGTGCACGGCCTCGACCCAGGCGTCACGACTCGTGATGTGAAAGACGATCTCGCCAGCCATTACGAGCCCAGTCTAGCCCTGTCATGCGAATCGGACGTCGATCGGCAGCTCTCGCACGAAATATTGTGAAGCCTACCCCGGGTGTTAGCCAGCAGGTCCGAAGTGAGGCTCCAGCCAAACCGACGGTACTGGACGAACGAGCGGCGCGATTGAGCTGCCGTTGGGTATCACGACGGGACCGACTTGACCTCGGGGCGTGATCGGCTGATCGACACCCGAACCATGGTCTGCCTTCCCGACGCCAGCGACCGTGTTGTAGAGGAGCAAGACAACGAAAGCAAGAAGAAGTAGCGCCAGGATGCAACGTATCGCCAGGGAGACGAGTTCACGTGGGCGACGATGGGTTATCGACAACTTGGCCCGGGAAACCATTGGAAGGAAAGCCAATCAGGGGGAAAGCGACACCCGGATCAGACTGACCCCGGCCGATTGATCCGGTAGACAACCGGCTTGAAGTAGCCGCACCGCGGACAAATGAGACGTGGCTCTCGGCTCGTCACTTGGTTCGGCAAGGTCCAGTCGCTGGCCAAGTCGTACTCATGAAATAGAGGGACTTTGCACTTCGGGCACTCGACGCTACCTGCGTACTGCACCATATGCACACCTCCAATCGGCCAACAGGTTTGGGTCTGGTCATCCTACGTGGCCTCATGTGGCGCCCGCGCTTCGGTTATTGGCTCGCGAAGTTGCATTTCCCTATCAAGGCCGCTTTGAGTCCAGCCATCGCCCGCGCGCTCTCGCTCCAGCGGTTCCCCCGCTGCTGACCTACGCCCAGCGACGACCAGGTTTGCAGTATCGAGAGGGCCGTCGACTTGCTGGGACGCGCGGAGTCGCCATTTGCGGTACCAACGCGGGCGCAACCGGAGTGCAATGGTCGAACGCCGTACCACCGGCAGCAGGTTCAACCAATAGCCGCGATGCTGACTGCTCTGCAGACTTCGACGCATCGTTACTGCCGCGCAGATCGAATATCGAATCCAATGTCACAAAGGTGATTACGACGAGAACCGGCAGGAAGAGGAGCAACCAGATAGTGAAGGCCAATCTTTCGTCCATCGCCGGCATCGACGCCATGATCGGAATGATCACGTACCAGCAGAAGTAGATGTCCTTAAAGAACGCCCAGCATTTCGCTACCGCCTTCAGGATCTCGACGGCTAATTTCTTCAGATAGAGAGACTTCTGATAGACGTGGTGTCCGACGGCGAACGTGAGATCGACCGCAGGTTGCGTAGGCAGAAAGGCGATCAGAAAGTTCTTCAGCATAACGACGGGGTGACCGTGAAGCCGATACGTTCACGGACTTTCGAATGCTAGAAGGATCAAGGAGCACTATCCGCAACACCTCAGCCGAGTCACGGTATCAAAACGATTGCAGGTTCATATCAGGTAATGTCACCGAACTACGCGTGGCCCACCCCGCGAACGGGTTAGCTCACCTCGCCGGTGACGACGCGGCTCATTCGGTGCACCGCGGCCTTGAGCGGCGCGTGCTCCGCCGACGCGAGCTGAGGGTCGGTCCTGAGCAGCGCCAGCGCCTCCTGGCGCGCCTGCTCGATGAGGCCGGTGTCGGAGAAATCGGCCGCCTGCAGCTCCGGCATGCCGCTCTGACGCGTGCCGAAGTAATCGCCGGGGCCGCGCAGGCGCAGGTCGGCCTCGGCCAGCGCGAAGCCGTCGCTCGTGTCCTCGAGGAGCTTGAGGCGCTGCTGCGCCGTATAGGACGGGTCGTCCGAGAGCAGCAGGCAGTAGCTTTCGCCGCCGCCGCGTCCGACGCGTCCACGCAGCTGGTGCAGCTGGGCGAGGCCGAAGCGGTCGGCGCCCTCGATCACCATGACGGTGGCGTTGGGGATGTCGATGCCGACCTCGATCACCGTGGTCGCGACCAGGATGTCGAGGCGGCGGCCGCGGAAGGCGGCCAGCACCGCGTCCTTCTCCGCCGACGGCATGCGGCCGTGCAGCAGACCGAGGCGCAGACTGGGGAAGACCTGGGTCGAAAGACGCTCGTATTCCTGCGTGGCGGCGCGCGATTGCACCGCGACCGACTCGTCGATCAGCGGGCAAACGACGAAGGCCTGCCGGCCCGCCGCCACCTGCTCGCGCACGAAGCCATAGGCTTGCATGCGCTCCTCGGGTGGCACCCAGCTCGTCTTCACCGGCTGCCGCCCCGGCGGCATCTCGTCGATGACCGAGACGTCGAGGTCACCGAACAGGGTCAGTGCCAGCGTGCGCGGGATCGGCGTGGCCGACATGACGAGCAGGTGCGGCGTCTCCTGGCCACCGTTGGCGGCTCGCTCTCGCAGGGCGGCGCGCTGCATGACACCGAAGCGGTGCTGCTCGTCGACGACGGCGAGGCCGAGGCGTTGGAACGAGACACCTTCCTGGATCAGCGCGTGGGTGCCGACGATGACGTCGATCTCGCCGGCGCCGACCGCCTCGGCCAGGCGACGTTTCGTGGCGGACGTCATCGAGCCGACCAGCATCTCAACGCGCAAGGGGCGGCCGTTTATCGCCAACGAATCGAGCAGGCTGCTGAGCGTGCGGTAGTGCTGCTCGGCCAGGATCTCAGTCGGGGCCATGAGGGCCCCCTGATAGCCGTTGGCAGCAGCCGTGACCAGCGCTGCCGCCGCGACCGCCGTCTTGCCGGAGCCGACGTCGCCTTGTAGCAGGCGCGCCATAGGCCGCGTCGTCTGGATGTCGTGCAGTATCTCGCCCAACACGCGCTCCTGGGCGCCGGTCAGCGCAAACGGCAGCGAGGCACGATACCTGTCTAGCGATTCGTCCGGCGCGAACGCGGGCGCGCGCCCCTCTTCCCAGGCCAGGCGCCGCTCCAGCACCGTCAGCTGCACGCAGAGCAGCTCCTCGAAGGCGAGGCGGCGGCGGGCCAACTCGTGCTTCTCGGCCGACTCCGGGTAGTGAATCTGCTGCAGCGCCTGACGCAGCGGCATCAGCTCGTGGCGCTGTCGCAGGTCCGGCGGCAGCGGGTCATCGATCAGCGGCGCGAAACGGTCGACGGCCTCCTTGACGATGCGGCGCACCTGGCGCTGGTAGAGCCCCTGCGTCAGCGGGTAGACCGGCACGAGGCGGCCGGTGTGGGTGAGGTCGTCGCCGCTGAAGCGCTCCCACTCCGGCGATTCCATGCTCTTCTGGCGGTTGAACAGCGACACCTTGCCGGAGAGGACGATGCGATCGTTCGTTTTGAGCTGGTCCGCGAGCCAGGGCTGGTTGAACCAGACGACGCGCATCGTTCCCGTCTCGTCGCCGACGGTGGCCTGTGTGCCGCTGCGGCGGCCCAGCCGCACGACGGCGGCGCTCCAGACGTTGACCAGCGTCGTCTGCTCCTCGTCGATGCGCAGGTCGGCGATGGGCCGGATGTCTGCGTAGTCGTTGTGGCGGTTGGGGAAGAGATAGAGCAAATCGCGTACGGTGCGCACGCCGAGCTTGACGAGCTTGGCCTGCAGCGCCTCCTTGACGCCCTTGACGACGGTGACGGGCGCATCGACGGGCGTCTCCGGCGGCGCGACCGGGGCGGCGGGCGCCTTCGTGCCCGCCTTGGCGCGCGAAGCCGTCTTCTTCGGTGCAGGCGCCGGCTTGCCCTCGATGACTTGCTGCAGCCACCGCTTGCGATGCGGCACATCGAGGCCCGCGTAGCCGTCTTCCAGCGGCGTCGCTTCGAGGATTGAAGCAACGTCACGGTCCTGGGCGGCGATGCGCAGGAACTGGTCGAGGCCGCCGATTACGGCATGATCGTCACAGCCGCGCCTCAGCTCGAGGTCGAGGATCTTGCGCAGGCGGACGACGGCTTCGCTGGGGGCGCGGCGGGCGTTGGGTGCGTCTCGCCGGGCGGGGGGCTTCGGTCGGACGGCGCGGTTCAAGAGCAGCCTCTAGGGGCTTAGCATAGCGGCCAGAACAAGCGTACGCCAGCGCGTCAGGCCGTCGAAATTACGCTCCGTTGTCATGCTGAGCGCCAGCGAAGTATCTCCCTCGGAGGACAGCCCGACTGGTCGAGGCGTAACGTGCGGTGACACGCGAGATTGCTTCGTCGCGGGGCGCTCCTCGTAACGATACAAGAGGCAGCGCTTCGTGAGGTGTCATGCTGAGCGCCAGCGAAGCATCTGTGCCCTGGCTGACCACGCGACGTGTTCAAGGACAAACACAAACGCGCCGTGGTTCACCAAAGGCAAGACTCTTCACTACGTTCAGAGTGACAACTCAGCGTCCACGCGGTGCATCGCCCAATCGGCGACCGGGTGCACCACGCCCGCATTGTCCAAGGCGCTTCGATTTGGTACCCTTCTCAGGCTATGGCAACAAAATGCGACGTCTGCGGCAAGGGAACGACCTTCGGCCGCAACATCCGACACCAGCACACCGGTCGCTGGCAGCGCAAGGCTCCGCGCACGAACCGCACCTTCAAGGCGAACGTGCAGGAGAAGACCGTGACCATCGGCGGCACCACGCGCCGCATGCACATCTGCACCCGCTGCCTGCGTACGACCGCGAAGGTCGGTTAGACCTCTCCTCGCATCAGCGACAAAGCCCGCGTTTTCGGAACGCGGGCTTTTCTTGCGTGCTCTCCTGACCTAAGGGCTACTTCGCGGCGGCGAGCGCTTCGCGCAGGGCGCGGACGTTGCCGGCGACGGGCTTGTCGTTGTAGACGAAGGAGCCGGCGACGAGCACGTCGGCGCCGGCCAGGGCGCAGCGCGGTCCGGTCGTCAGGTTGACGCCGCCGTCGACCTCGATGGCGACGTTGAGGTGCCGCATGTCGATCTCGTTGCGCAGGCGCCGCACCCGCTCGACGCTGGCCTCGATGAACTTCTGCCCGCCCCAGCCCGGGTTCACCGACATGACCATCACCTGATCGACCTCGGGCAGCAGGTCGTCGAGGGCGGTGAGCGGCGTACCGGGACTGATCGAGACCCCCGCCTGCGCGCCGAGACGCCGGATTTCGCCGGCGAGGCGGTGGCCGTGATGCGTCGCCTCGACGTGGAAGTTGAGGATGTCGCCGCCCGCGTCGCGGAAGGCTTCGACCTGATCCTCCGGCCGCTCGATCATCATATGGATATCCAGTGTTATGTCGACTACCTTACGCACAGCCGACACTACCAAAGGCCCGAACGTGATCACCGGCACGAACTTGCCGTCCATGACGTCAAGGTGGATGTACTCGCAGCCGGCCGCGGCCGCCTCCTTGACCTGCTCGGCGAGGCGACCCAGGTCGGCGGTGAGGATGGACGGGGCGATCTTGACCACGCCCGCCTCAGGCCTCTTCTTCGCGGCGCCGAAGGATGCTGCGGGCGCGCCGGATCGCCTGAGAGACGCGGCGCGGCGCCGTGCCGCCGGGCACGTCGCGGGCACGCATCGAGTCCCGACACGCTGATATGGGTGACGTCCTCGTCGAAACGGTCGGAGAACATGCGGTACTCCGAGAGCGGCAGGCGGCTCAGGTCGCGGTTGTTGGCCTCGCAGTATGCGACGAGGCGGCCGACGATGCCGTGCGCCTCGCGGAACGGCACGCCCTTGCCGACCAGGTAGTCGGCGACGTCGGTCGCCAGCAGCGCACCGCCGGCGGCGCGGCGGGTACTGTTGCGGCGGAAGCGCAGCAGGGGCACCATCTCCGACAGGATCGAGAGGCGTGCTGGTCAGCGTGTCGTGCGCCGTGAATAGCGGCTCCTTGTCCTCCTGCAGGTCGCGGTTGTAGGCCATCGGCAGGCCCTTCATCATCGTCAGCACCGCCATCAGGGAGCCGTATATCTTGCCGGTGCGGCCGCGTGCCAGCTCGGCGACGTCCGGGTTCTTCTTCTGCGGCATGATGCTGGAGCCGGTGGCGAAGGCGTCCGGCAGCTCGACAAAGCCGAACTCGGTGCTCGACCACACGATGATGTCCTCGCAGAGACGCGAGAGGTGCATCGCGGTCAGCGACGCCGAGGCCAGGTACTCGATGACGAAGTCGCGGTCTGAGACGGCGTCGATGCTGTTGGCAGAGATGGCGGCGAACTCGAGCTCGCGCGCCACCATCTCGCGGTCGATGGGATACGGCACTCCGGCGAGGGCGCCGCTGCCCAGCGGCATGACGTCTGCACGCGTGTAGCAATCGGCGAAGCGGCCGACGTCGCGCTCGAGCATCTCGAAGTAGGCGAGGAGGTGGTGCGCCAGCAGAACAGGCTGAGCGCGCTGCAGGTGGGTGTAGCCGGGCAGGATGGTGCGGCGGTTGGCGTCCGCGAGGTCGGTCAGCGAAATCTGCAGCTCGTGCAGGCCGGCGATGACCTCCGCGATAGCCTCCTTGATCCAGAGGCGCAGGTCCGTGGCCACCTGGTCGTTGCGCGACCGCGCCGTGTGCAGGCGTCCTGCAGCAGGCCCCACGATCTCGGTAAGCCGCGCCTCGACGTTCATGTGGATGTCTTCGAGGCGTTGGTCGGGCTGGAACTGGCCCTGTTCGATCTCCTCGCGGATCTGTAACAGGCCGGCCAGTATCTCCTCCGTGTCGGCGGGAGAGATGATGCCCTGGTGGCCGAGCATCCGTGCATGAGCGATCGAGCCGCGCACGTCCTCCAGCGCGATGCGCCGATCGACGGCCAGCGACGACGTGTACGCGTCTACGAGAGGGCTCGTGTCTTCGCTAAAGCGACCTGCCCAAGGCTTGCGGTCTTCAGTCACCGGCACATAGTAGCAACATTTTGGCTTTCAGCACTCAGTAGACGAGGCGTTTTGCTCTCGTCGGTCAAAGCGCAGGTGAGACCCTGCTACTGCGGGCCGTACTGGACCGCTGGAACCTCAGTTGCCCTGTCGACTCAAACTCGATTCGTGATCCAGAACGTGGGCTCCCCTTGCACACCGGCGTTCTTAATGGCCTCTCGCAGCGCCGGATTTTCGATGAACTTTTTGGCTGCATCCAGGGTGACGAACTCGTGGTAGATAGTCACGTCATTCGGATCGTTGTCGGCCTGATAGACGCCGTGGTCGGTAACCCCCGCCGTTTGGCGCAGCGTCTGGGCATCGTCGTAAGTCTTCCTCCAGGCTGCATAGTCCGCCACGTGGTGCCGTCCAAACAGTGTCGCCATTGTCTTACCTCACCCTCAACTACGTAACTACACTCACGCCGTTTCTCTAAATGGCGTCAGCATCCCACTACAGCATCGGCCAGCGAGGCTCACAAAAGGAGGCCGTCCATAAGAGACGACCTCTTTTCGCGCGCGACGGACCGGCGACAACGTGTATGCGTTTACGAGGGACTGGTATCTTTGCCACGTAGCCGGTTCAGGGCTTGCGGTCTTCAGTCACGGCACGAGTAGCAATCTATTCCGGCTTTCAGCACTCGATAGGACAGCTATGAGCCGTCTACTTCCGCACCAAGTACCGCCGCAGCCACTCAACCGCTATCCGGTCCGCCTCCACGGCCTGCGGGGCCTGCGGCGCCGGCTCGATTCCGGGCTCTTCGGCCAGCGCATGGCCCATACCTGCGATTGTGGCCAGGTCGACGCGTCCCGGGTCGGCGTAACGGCCGGCCAATGCCTCTCGCAGGGCCGCAGCCGGCTCAAGGAAGCCGGCCGAGTCGTCGTCCGCACCGGCGATGACCTTGACGGCGGCATGAGTGCGAGCGACCTCCTCGGCGCGCGCCACGAAGTCCATGCGACGCGCCGTCTCCCGCGAGGCGTCCGACCACTGATACATAGCGTTGAATCGCTTGCTCATCGCCTCGACGACGGCGCTGAGCTGCACCACCGGACTGATCAGCACAACCGCATCGACGTCGGCGCCCGACTCGCAGAGGACCGTCTGCGCCACGGCCGCACCGATCGAACCCCCGACCAGGGCAAGCGGACCGTCAGGCAAGGTCGAAGCGCGCTCGCAGCTCGGCCTGCACCGCCAGGAACTCGCCGGACGCCTGCCGGACCAGCGGACCGTAGACGTTGAGGACCGCGTCATCCATCGCCAGCCGCATGAGCTCTTCGAAGCCTCCCGCAAGCGATCGAGCGCCGCACATGGGCAGGCAGAGATAGAAACGCCAGGCATCGAGGCCAGCCAGCGGCAGCGCCGCCGCGAACGCCGTCTCGGTGCGCGGTGGGTCCATCAGGTGCCAGGCGACGACTGCCGGAGCCGAAGCTCCGACGTCACCGGCCGGTGGCAGCGCGACGAAAGGGACGCCGGCGGCGGTTCCCCGGATCGGTTCGGACGCTCCGCTCTGTGTCATTTCTCTCCCCTACTGCATATGGCAAGCAAGAGGCCTCCCGAGAACAGGAGGCCTCTTGCGAATGATTCCCGTGAGCGGGCTCGTTATTCGGACTCGACTTCCGCCTTGAGACGGCGCTCGCGCACCGCCTCGGCCAGCACACCGAGGAGGCTTTCGCTCTCCTCCCAGCCGATGCAGGCGTCCGTGATGCTCATGCCGTAGATCAGCTCTTTGCCCGGCACGTGGTCCTGACGGCCGGCCTTGAGGTGGCTCTCGACCATGAGGCCGAAGATGCGGTTATCGCCGGACGCAACGCGCTGGGCGATGTCCTCGCCGACGAGGATCTGGCGCTCGTGCTGCTTGCTGCTGTTGCTGTGGCTGGTGTCGATCATGATACGGGCGGTCAGGTTCGCGGCGGCCAGCTCCTGGGCGGCGCCTTCGACGCTCTCGGCGTCGTAGTTGGGCTGCTTGCCGCCACGCAGGATGATGTGGCAGTCCTCGTTGCCGGTGGTGGAGACGATTGCGGAGTGGCCCTCCTTGGTCACCGACAGAAAATGATGCGGAGCCTGGGCGGCGCGGATGGCGTCGACGGCGATCTTGACGTTGCCGTCGGTGCCGTTCTTGAAGCCGACCGGGCAGGAGAGGCCGGAGGCGAGCTCGCGGTGGATCTGGCTCTCGGTCGTGCGAGCGCCGATCGCCCCCCACGAGACCAAGTCGGCGATGTACTGCGGCGTGATCATGTCGAGGAACTCACAGCCGACCGGCAGGCCCTTCGAGTTGAGGTCGAGCAGCAGCTCGCGGGCGATACGCAGGCCGTTGTTGATCTGGAAGCTCCCATTCAGGTACGGGTCGTTGATCAGGCCCTTCCAGCCGACCGTGGTGCGCGGCTTCTCGAAGTAGACGCGCATGAGGACGAGCAGATCGTCGCCGTGACGCTCGCGGGCTTCCATGAGGCGAGCGGCGTACTCACGCGCCGCGTCGACGTCGTGGATGGAGCAGGGGCCGATGATGACGACGAGGCGGTCGTCGGCGCCATGCAGGACACGGTGGATCGCCTGCCGCGCGTCGAAGACGGTCTTCGCGGCGGCTTCCGTGATGGGAAACTCCTTGAGCAGCTCGGCCGGCGGCACGAGCTCTTTGATCTCGGCGATGCGCAGATCGTCCGTCCTGTACTCTTTACCTGTACCAACGCCTTCAGTCGTCATCTGTCACCAATCTCAGCTATTTCCGTAGGGGTTATGACAATAACGTCCCGTCCCCGCCGCGGTCAATGCCAGGGTACACGCTGAACCCGGGTGAGCGCCTACGGTTCCTGCGGATGAATCCCGCGGACCCTCCATCTTGTGCCAGACACGTCACGTCGTTCGCCGAGACCCGGACTCCTCGCCGCGCTCAGAACGACGACGGAGGTCAGCCCAGCGTGCGCTTCTGGCGCATCTGCGCCTGCTGCTCCGTCGACTGGATGTCGATGAAGCCGCGCGCCTTCTGCGGGTCGTACTCCTTCGCAGCGGTGTCGAAGGAGACGAGCTCTTCGCTGTACAACGAGTGCGGGCTGGAGCGCGCGACGGGCAGGATGCCGCCCTTGAAGAGGCGTAGCTCGGACCAGCCGGTGACGCGCTGCTGCTCGACGGCGTTGGCGGCCAGCCAGGATTCCATCTCCTGCGTGAACCACTTGCCCTGGTAGATGTTCTCGGCCACGTCGAGGCCGCGCTTGGCCTTCTCCTGTAGCAGGCGATGGTCGTGCACCAGCGACTCCAGGTCCTCGTGCGCGGCGAGCAGGATGGCATGGGCCGGTGCCTCGTACACGCCGCGCGACTTGAGGCCGACGTAGCGCGATTCGACCATGTCGAGCAGGCCGACGCCGTGCTTGCCGCCGATCTGGTTCACGAACTCGACGATCGGCAGGATCGAGTCGTCAGGCCTGATCTCGACGCCCTGGCCAATGCCGTTACGGTCCTCGTCCAGCACCTCGACACCGACCGGCTTGCCGTGCAGGAAGTGGATGCGCAGGCGCTCCGGACGGTCTGGCGTCTGGTCCCAGCGCTTGAGGTAGGTGAAGAGCACCTGGCGGTGGTCGTCCTCCGGCTTCTCCAGGGCGCGCCCTTCGGAGCTGATGTGCAGCACGTTGGCGTCCTGCGAGTATGGGGGCCCCTCGTCGGCGCCGCCGGAGGGCAGCGGAATGCTGTGCTCCTGGGCGTACGCGGTCATGACGCGGCGGCCGCCGTCGCCGAAGCGGGCCAGGAAGTCGGCCTCTTTCCACGGCGCGTAAATGCCAAAGTCCTGCAGCGTGTACTCGGGGTCTTCCTGCAGCACGCGATAGACGGTCTCAAAGCGGACCTGGTCGTTGCCTTTGCCCGTCGAGCCGTGCACCAGCACATTGCCGCCGATGCGCTTGGCATAGCGCATTTGGCCCCGCGCGGTTGGAACGCGCGCGATCGATGTGCCGAGCAGGTAACGGCCCTCGTAGCGGGCGTGCAGCTGCAGCGCGGGCAGAAAGAACTCGTCGACCAGCTCGCCGCGCAGGTCGTCGACGAACGTGTCGACGGCGCCGAGCGCGCGCGCCTTGTCAGCGGCCGCTTCGAGGTCCGCGTCGGGCTGGCCGAGGTTCGCGGTGTAGGTCGCGACGTCCCAGCCGTTGGTGAGCAGCCAGTGCAGGATGACGGTGGTATCGAGGCCGCCGCTGAAGGCGATGACGGCCAGAGGGTTCGCCAAGGTTTCCTCCCAGGGATTCGGTATCGACGCGGGACGCTTCGTCCCGGCCAAATGATAACCCGAACCGATATTACGCGCGGCAGCGCTGCGGGCGGCGAACTGCGCGAGAAGCTTCAAGCATTACGACAACAGAGAAAGATCGGCCAATGACGGCTGGCTACCAGCTCTAGGACTCGCGAGCCGTATCTACTGAACGACGAGGTCGCCGATCATGGACGGCGAATGGATGGTGCAGATGAACTTGTAGGTTCCCGCGGCCGGCACGGTAAACGTCACGCTCGTCGTGCAAGGGCCGGTACAGGTCTGGCCGTCCGGCATGCCGAAGCCCCGCAGGGTCAGGTTGTGCTGCACGCCGACATCCTCGTTATCCAGGACGACGGTCAGCGTGGTGCCGGCAGTGGCGTTGATCGTTGTCGGCGAGAACATCAGGTTCTTGGCGACGACGACAATCGTCTTGCCGGCCGGCGGTGGTGGCGCCGACGTTGGCTGCGGTGGCGGTGGAGCGGACTGCGACTGAGTCGGCGCCGGCGGTACGGGCGTCGGCGGTACGGGAGTCGGTGTGTCGGGCTCCAAGGTCGAAGTCGCCGGCAGCGGCGTCCCGGTTGGGACTGAGGTCGCTGAAGGCGCAGTGGCCGTCGCGGACGCAGACGCGGCGGCGCTCACGGTCGACGAAGCCGTGGGGGTCGCCGTAGGGCTGGACGAGTTGCCGCCGCAGGCCTGAGCGCCGGCCAACAGCAGGGCGCTGGCCAGCACCGCAACGACCGGTCGGCGCCACAACCGGCGCGAGGCTGATTCGAGAAACGTCCTGATCACGTCCTGTCCTGAGTACTTTCGCGGCCCCGACCTGAAGGTCGGGGCCGCGAAAAGGATACCTCTTGCGAACTGATTAGAGCTCGCGCTGACCGGCGCGCGCGGCGCCGAGGAAGCCGATTGCCAGCACACCAACGAGCAGGCCGAAGGCCGCGAGGCCGGAGGCGTTGCTCGAGCTGCCGACGAGACCACCGTCACCGGTGTTCGGCGGGGTGATCGGGCCCGTGATCGGGCCGCCCTGGCCACCCTGCGAAGGGCCACCGGGACCGCCGCTGGGAGGAGTGACCTCGACGACCTGGAGCGCGGTCTTCACCGAGCTGGCCATTGTGTTCGACTGCAGATCGAGCTGACCCTTGACGCCCTTCACGAAGATGCCGATGTCGTTGTCGCTGATCGTGTTGGACTCGATCGTCTCGTGCGTGATCGGGAAAGCGCCCGCACCAACGTCGGCGAACACCACGATGCCCGTCGGGCCGTCAGAGCCCGCGGCCAGGTCCGGGCCACTGTTGCTGATGGTGTTGTTGGTGATGACGTTGCCGTTCACGTTCTGGAAGGGAGCGTGGCTGTGAATTCCCACGCCTTCCGCGCCCGTACCGCTCAGCGTGTTGCCAGTGACCGTGTTGTTGTAGGTCGAGGCGCCAGGAGGGGCTGCAAAGAGGCCAACGCCGGCGCCGTTCGGGCCCGTGCTGAGCACGGTGTTGCCGCTGACGGTGTTGTTGTACACACCACCCATGTCAGGACTGACTGGAGAACCGATGTGGAGAACGTGCGAAGCAAGGACGATGCCACAGTCTTCGCCGGTGTTGTTGATCGTGTTGCCGACGATCTTGTTGCCGAAGGTCGGGCCCGTCTCGTCGGTCAGTAGGATGCCACCGTCGTTGTCCATGACTGTGTTGCCACTAACCAGCGAGTAGCTTACCGACCAGAGGTGAATGGCCTCGCCACAGTCGCCCGGAACCGCGCCCTGCGGCGCGCACTCGCCAACCGGGCTAGCGGCACTGACGCCGCGGTCATTCTGCGTTACCGTGTTGTCGAGGATCGAGACCCCGGTCGTCTGCATCGCCAGGATGCCTTCCATGGTGGCGTCTCTGACGGTGAAGCCGGAGACCACACTACCCTTGGCGGCCTCGCCCGTGATCAGGATGCCGTTGTCGTGGCCGCTCGCGTCGATGACGGCGCCGTTGGAGCGGAGAGCGAGCGTCTTGTCGATGGTGACGCTTTCGCTGTAGAGGCCGGCGCTTACGACGATGGTGTCACCAGCGCTAGCCTGGGAAACAGCGTACGAGATGGTTTTGCAGGCGCTGCTGGAGCAGTCACCGCTGTTGGCGCCACTTGGCGATACGGTCCGAATTTTGGCGGCTGCACTGACCGTTCCCGCCGCGCTCAGCAAGCCGATACCAAGCGCAACCAGGACTGCAGCTGCAGCCCAACGAGTTGGCAAACGCAATTCCCCTTCTCCTCTACTAAGCTCGATCAATCCGCCCCATGGCGGATGTCCCCCAAGTCAACCGCGAGGCGCGAAGCTTCTAACGGGCGATCTGAACGCTACGCGCCTCATTGCGCAGTGTCAATTTACAAAGCCGTTGCTTCAGTATGTCTTTTCACATCCACAATTTGGTTGCCATAGGAGGAAGCATTGGGGGCACCTACTAAGGCGCGCCGTTCCCCGCCCCAGGTATTAATAAGCAGAGGTACCAGTATGGTATTAGCCCTGGCTAATTATCCAGATCATGGTCAGTTTCAAACTCTGTCTTGGCGAGGAGGAGATCGTAAACCTGGTACAGGTTGACGGCCCAGCCGACGCCGAAGTCCCGCGGCGTGAACAGGCGCCGGTCCTCAGAATTCCACCACGCACTGAGGAAGCGCTGCAGCGTCGGTTTGCGGAAATCGTAGGGCACGCCGCAAACGGCGCCGTGCCAGTCGCGCTGGTCGGCGGGCCGCATCAGTTGCTCGGCAACGGCAGCCGCGCTGATCAGGATGGTTGCGAGAAAGATGAGACGGTTGATCTTCTTGCGCATGACCTGATCAGTGTAACGCCAGAGTGAACCTACCAACGCGATCAGACCGTACGGATTGCGTCATCGCGAGGAGTGAATGCGACGAAGCAATCCTGGACGGCTCGTAGTGATCAGACGAACCATTCAGGATCGCTTCGCTCCGCACGCAATCGTTCGCAGTCCTGCCGGCCTGAGACCAAGGGACGAAAGCAGTCGAGGCCAGGATCGACGCATGGGCTCCGCCCCTCGCAACCCTGGGCCCGACCTAAAGGTCGGCCACTACAGCGACTTCTCGCAATGACACGCCTGGTCGTTAGACCGCGCGGCCGATGGCGCCTTCCAGGATCGAGACGGCCTCGTCGCACTCCGCTTCGCTGACGGTGAGCGGCGGCGCCAGGCGCACCGCGTTGGGCCGCACGTTGTTGACGATGAGCCCGTTGCTCAGCGCGTCGAGCACCACCTTCTCGGCCACGTCGCGGTCGAAACCGACGGCGAGGAGCAGGCCTTTGCCTCGCACCTCGGTGATGGACGGGAAGCGCGCCTTCAACGCATTCAGCTTGCCGACGAGGTAGGCGCTGGTCTTGGCCACGCGCGACGGCATATCCGTATCGAGCATGTGCTTGGTCACGGCATAGCCGACCGCGGTCATGAGCGGGTTGCCGCCGTAGGTAGAACCGTGGTCGCCAGGGGTGAAGACGGCGCAGCTCTCCTTGGCCAGGATGGCGCCGATTGGCACGCCGGAGCCGAGGCCCTTGGCCAGCGTCATGACGTCCGGCTCGAAGCCCATGTCCTGGTAGGCGAACAAGGGGCCGCAGCGGCACATACCGGTCTGCACCTCGTCCACCATGAGCAGGATGTTGTTCTCGTCGCACCACTTGCGCACGGCCGGGAAGTAGGACTGGTTCGGCACGTTGACACCGCCCTCGCCCTGCACAGGCTCCAGCAGGATGGCGGCGGTCTGCGGTGTCGTGGCGGCCTGCAGCGCCTCGATATCGTTGAACGGTACGTGCACGAAGCCGCCTGGCAGCGGCCCGAACGGCTCGCTGTAGCGAGGCGTGCCGCTAGCCGTCACCGCGGCCAGGGTGCGGCCGTGGAAGCCATCCGTCGCGGCGATGATCTCCGAGGCGCCGTTCTTGCGCTCATGGCCCCACTTGTGGGCCAGCTTGATCGCCGCCTCGTTGGCCTCGGTGCCGCTGTTGCTGAAGTAGATGCGGTCGAAGCAGGAGTTGTCGAGCAGAATCTCGGCCAGCTGCAGTTCCGGTACCGAGTAGACGGCGTTGGAAACGTGGATCAGCGTGCGCGCCTGCTTCTCCAGCGCCTCGACGACGACCGGCGGGCAGTGGCCCAGGCTGTGGACGGCGGGCCCGCCGAAGAAGTCCAGATAGGCCTTGCCAGCGTCGTCCCACGTGCGGGTGCCCTCACCGCGCACAAGGACGACCGGCATACGACGCCCGGTGGTCATGAATACGCGGCTTTCGACATCTCGCCAGTTGGTCACTGAAGGCCCTCCTCTGAGCTAATGACACGGGGTACGCGCGATTATAGCGCCCATCGTCGCAGTGGCGACACGCGCTGCGACGCTTCACGGCAAACGGGCCAGGCTTGCCGAAGCAACGGTGGCCGGGCCGCAAAGCAAGGGCGCCGCTCTACGGTGATGGGGGATTGGCTGCATCAGTCCCAGCGAGTCTTTGCGAGGAGGCGCCTGGCGACGAATCAATCTCACGTTTGTACGAGGCCTGGCGCCCAAGTCCGCGAGATTACTTCGCTCTGATATCAGACTTCGAGTCGTCATTCCGAACGGAGTGAGGAATCTAGGCCTCGCCTGACCACTTGTCGTCATTCGGGCAGTTGCCGCGTTTGTTGCTCGTCCTTTGCTGGGGCCGAAATATAGGGCGCTGCCGCGCCCCGCCCCTCTAAAGAAGAGAAATTGGGAGGACACCTCCCAAACCCACCGCGCATGGGCTTCGCCCCCGCTACCCGTGCTGGCATTTCATTCACTCGGGGTTACCGCTGGCAAGGTCACGCTTTCATCGCAAAGGCATGCTATCGATCAATCCCCATCAAACCACAGGGACAAATCGAGGCGTCAGGGCTGGTTGCTGGTCAACTGGACGATTTGCTGGATCAGCTGCTCGACCTGGTCGATTTCGGTGCCGTAGGTGGCAAAGTCGCCGTTCTTCAGCGCTTCCTGCGCCCGCTGGTACGCCTGGTTGGCCTGGCGCGCCAGGTCGCCAACGGTCGGCGCGGCGCCACCTGGCGTCGGCGTGGCGGCCGGTGTGGCAGCCGTTGGCGTCGGGCTCGCGCCGGCTGACGGCGTGCCCTGCGGCGTTGGGCTGGTTTGCGGCGTCGAGCTGCTGGTCGGCAGGGTCGGTTGCGCCTGGCCGAAGATGACCTCCAGGCTACGTTCCAGCGTCGGCTCCATCGCGATGTTGTCGCCATCCACGACGACGACGCGCTTCAGCTCCGGCAGCTGGCTGCTCGCGGCCTGCAGGTAGACGGGCTCCACGAAGATGTTGCCGTTGGCAATGGGGATCATGAGCAGGTTGCCGCGGATGACTTGCGATCCTGACTGGTTCCACAGGCTGAACTGGGACGAGATGTCCGGGTTCTGATCGATACGGGACTCGACCTGCTGTGGACCGAATACGGAGGAGTCCGTCGGGAAGCGGAAGGCGATCATTTGGCCATAGTTGGGCACATCGGATCGCGCGGCCACCCAGGCGATCGTATTCTGACGGCGCGCCGGCGTGAGCGGCAGGATGAGCATGAACTCGGCCTGCGTCTCGCCGGGCAGCCGCATGATCACGTAGTACGGCTGCAGCGGGATCTGGTTGTTGGAGTACGTCTCCGTTGGGATGTTCCAGACGTCCTCGCGGTTGTAGAGGACGCCCGGGTCGGTGATGTGGTAGATGCGGTACTGGTTGACCTGCGCGAGGAAGAGATCCTCCGGGTAACGCAGGTGCTCCTGCAGCGATGCCGGCATCTGGTCCAGAGGAGTGAACATCTTCGGGAAGATGCGGCTGTAAGTCTCGACGATCGGGTCGGTGTCGTCGACCAGGTAGAACGTCGTGCTGCCATCGTAGGCGTTGACGACGACTTTGACGCTGTTGCGAATGTAGTTATAGTCTCCGACGCTGGACGGCTCGGAGTAAGGGTAGTTGCTCGTCGTCGTGTAGGCGTCCTGGATCCAGTAGAGCTTGCCGTCCGCGATGACAAGATACGGGTCGTGGTCCAGCTTGAGGAAGGGCGCCAGCGTGTGGATACGATCCTGGACATTGCGGTGGAACAGGATCAGGCTGTCACTCGTGAGGCTGTGGCTGATAGCGATGTTGAGGTCCTGAAACTGCCAGGCGAAGAGCAGCCGCCGGAACAACGACCCGACACCCACACCGCCGCCACCGTCGTAGACGTTCTGGACGTTGCCGTCGCCTGAAGGGTAATCGAACTCCTTGGCGTTCGTCTTGACGATGACATAGTGGTCCGGCTCCTCGCCGTAGTAGATGTCCGGCTGGGTGACATCGATCTTGCCGGTAATCGGGATGTCGCTCAGGTAGAGGTTGGGCAGTCCTTCTTGCACCACCTCGTTCACGGGTGACATGACCGCACCGTAGCCGTGCGTGAACTGCAAGCGCTTGTTGACCCAGCTCTGCGCCGTCGCCGGCAGGCGGTCGGATGAAAGCTCACGAGCCGAGACCATCACCTCGCGCAGCACGCCGTCAATCGTGTAGCGATCGACATCGACGTCCCGAAATTCGTAAAGAGGCCGGATAGTCTGGATCTGGGCGTAGGTTGAGAGAAGCGGTGCCACGTCTAGCAGACGGATATTGCCGATCGTGTCCGGGTTGTCGTCGATCTCGGCCTGCGTTACGGACGGATTTGCGGGGTACGGCTTCTCATCGATCTTGTCGAGCGCGAACGCGCGTCTCGTCATTTCGATATTGCGCTGGAGGTACGTCCCCTCCTTGTCGAGCTCGTTGGGCGCGACGGTGAAGCGCTGCATCGCCGCGGGGTAAATCGCGTTCCCGAACAGGGCAACGATGACCCAGAGCCCCATCGCGGCGGCCGGCAGGGTGATACCGCCGCGGAAGATGGACGCGAGCAGCGCCGCGATCGTCACGAAGCCCATGAACATGCCGACGTACATGAACGGCAAGCGCGCGTGCACGTCCGTATAGGTGGCGCCGAACACGACGCCGCCCGGCGAGAGGCTGAGGTCGTAGCGATCGATCCAGTAGCGAACGATGAACAGGCCCACGACCACCACCAGCAGCACTACGAGGTGCGCCTGCGTGCGGCGCTGCACGGTACCTTCGGCGCCAACGATGAGGTAGCGCATGAGGTAGAGGCCCGCGACGGCCAACGTCGTCAGGATGGCGGCGCCCATGAGCCAGCTGTAGACGAAGTGCAAGGCCGGCAGCGTGAAGACGTAGAAGCCCACGTCTTTGCCGAACTGCGGGTCGACAACACCGAAGGGCTCACGGTTGAGGTAGCGCAGGATGACGTCCCACTGCCCGGCAGCGATGGTGCCGAAGATGACGGCGAAGAAGAGCGTGCCGGCGATGATGCCGAGGAGATAGAGGCGCTTCAGCGATGCGGCCTCCGCCTCGCTCATGTCCGGGGCGTAGGAGCGCAGGGCGGAGCGGCCCGCGATGGCCAGGTTGAGCCCGAAGTAGACGGCGAAGATCAGGGCCCCGCCCACGAAGAGGTAGAGACGCGTAACCAGGATCTTGGAGTAGACGGAGCGGAAGCCGACGCCATCGAACCACAGCCAGTCGATGTACAGACTCTTGGCCGTGTTGAGGACGATGTACAGGAGGATTAGGACAATGACGAGAGCAACCCAGCGGTTGATGCCGCTGACGTTGGGAAGGTTGCGCCGGCGATTGATGCGGAACGGCGGCGGCGGCGGTCCCAGGTCATCGCCTTCGGAGCCGGGGAAACGGCTGAAGCTCACTAGTCGGCGCTGACCCTGGTCCCCGACTCGGCGCCTTCCAGCGCACGGCTCAGGGCATGCTCCTCACGTCCATCGATGATGTCACAGGCCACCCCCTCCGACGCGGCGCGGGCGCCGGCCCGCAGCTTGGGAATCATGCCTCCGGATGCTACTCCGGACCCGATAAGCTGTTCGACGTCCTGCGGGGCCAGGCGCGCGATCGGGTTGCCCTCCGCGTCGCGCACGTAAGCCACGTCGGTGAGAAAGACGAGCCGGCTGGCGCCGACAGCCGCAGCGACTTCGCCAGCGACGGTGTCGGCATTGACGTTCATAAGGCGCCGCGGCTCCTGCTCCCAGAAACCGACCGGCGCCATCACCGGCAGGAACCCGCCTTCGACGAGGACATCGAGGGCCGTGCGGTCGATTGATGTGACCTCGCCAACGAAGCCGAGGCGCTCGTCCAGCTGTCGCGTGTGCAGCACGCCGCCGTCGACGCCGCACAGCCCGAAGGCCGGCGCGCCCAGCGTCCGCAGGTCGGCGACGATCTGCTTGTTGACCAGCCCGGCGAAGACGGCGACCACGACGTCGAGCGAGTCTTCGCCGGTGACCCGCAGGCCGTCGACGAACTGACTGGCGACGCCGTGAATCTTGAGCCACTCGGTGGCGGCACTGCCACCGCCGTGCACGAGAATCATCGACTCGCCGGCGGCGCTGAGGGCTGCGATGTCCTCCAGGGCGGTATCGTGGCTGCCGAGAGTGCTACCGCCAATCTTGACGACGATGGGATTGCTCACGTTCGCCATTGTGGAGCATTCGGCCGCAACTGCCAAATGGCGAAGCGGGAACCAGGAACCTGGAACAGGGAACAATGAGCCCGTTTCCTGGGCCCAGGTTCCTGGTTCCCGCTTCCTTATGTCCTGTAGTCCGCGTTGATGTGAACGTAGTCCGTCGTCAGATCGCAGCCCCAAGCCGTGGCGTTGGCGTCTCCCAGGCGCAGGTCGATCTCGATGACGACCTCTTCGACCTTCATCTTCTCGTGCACCACCGTCTCCTCGAACGGGACGACCGCGCCCTGGTCGAACAGCACCTCGCCCTGCAGCGTCAGGGTGGTGCGCGCCACGTCGATCGGCGCGCCGCTGCGACCGGCCGCGACGAGGACGCGGCCCCAGTTCGGGTCGTTGCCGGTTACCGCCGTCTTCACCAGGGACGAAAGCGCCACGCAGCGGGCCAGTTGCCGCGCGTCCGCCGACGTGGCAGCGCCACGCACCTCGACCGTGATCAGGTGCTGGGCGCCTTCACCGTCGCGTGCCAGCTTGCGTGAGAGCTCGATCGCAACGGTGAGCAGCGCTTCGCGGAAGGTGGCGGCCTCGGGCGTACCGGCGCGGATCGGCTCGATACCGGAGTCGCCGTTGGCGAAGACGAGGAACGTGTCGCTGCAGGACGTGTCGCCGTCGACCGTGACCATGTTGAAGGTGGCGTCGGCGGTTTCGCGCACGAGCTGCCGCAGCAGGTCCGCCTCGACGGCGGCGTCGGTGGTGATGTAGGCCAGCATGGTCGCCATGTTGGGGTGGATCATGCCGGAGCCCTTGCAGCAACCGCCCACCGTGTAGGCGGCGCCGCTCTCGGGGCGCACGCGGACGGCGCATTCCTTGGCGTACGTGTCCGTGGTCATGATGGCGTGTGCGAACGTCGAGCCGCCGTCGGCGCTGAGCTCGACGCGTGGCAGGCCGGCGCGGACCTTGTCGATCGGCAGCGGCACACCCGTGACGCCGGTCGAGGCGACGGCCATGAGCTCCGGGCTGACGCCGACCTTCATCGCCGCCAGCGCGGCCATCTCCTCCGCATCGGCGATTCCCTGCGGGTTGAAGGGAGCGTTTGCGTTGCCCGAATTGGCGACGATACCGCGCAGCACGCCGGCAGCAGCACGCTTCTCGCTGACGTCGACCGGTCCCGAGCGCACGAGGTTCGTCGTGAAGACGCCGGCCGCGGTGCAATCGCGCTCCGAGTACAGGAGCCCCAGGTCCAGCGCGCCGACGGTGGTCTTGATGCCGGCGCCAACTGCGCCCGCCAGGAAGCCGCGCGGGCTCGTGACCGTGCCGCCCTCAATCGGTTCAATGCTCATCAGCGTGTTCCTTCCCAGAAGCTGCCTGTTCGACTCCAACAATCATCGCGAGGAATGCATCGGCTCCGACCGAGCCCTCAGTCGCGGGCCAGCCGGAGCCGACGTTCGGATACTGCAAGGAACGGTTAGCCGGCGTCTTCGAGACCGAGCATCAGGTCGAGGTTCTGCACCGCCTGGCCCGCTGCGCCCTTGCCCAGGTTGTCGAGCACGGCGCAGACGACGGCCTGCTCGCGCGTCTCGTTGGCGAAGACGTGGATCGTCAGGTTGTCGCTGTTGGTCAGGGCCTCGGCGTCGAGGTGCGGAGTGCCGCTGAGACGCGGCGCAACCGCCGTCATCGCCGCCGACTCCGCAAAAGACGCCACGGTCACGGACTTGGCGCCGCCTTCGCCGGCGTAATGCTCGGCCAGTGCGTCGTGGATGTCGCGCGGCGAAGGGTTGCCGGGCAGCGACCACAGCTGCAGCGGCAGGCTCACGATCATGCCCTGCGCGAAGCGGCCGACGCTGGGCACGAACAAGGGCCGCTTCGTCAGCGAGCCGTGCTTCTGAATCTCGGGCACGTGCTTGTGCTCGAAGTCGAGGCTGTAGAGGTAGTAGTTGCTATCGGTAGCATCCGGCGCGTCCGGGTCCTCGAACGCCGCGATCAGCTTCTTGCCCCCGCCGGAGTAGCCGGATACGGCGTTGACCGTGACGGGATAGTCAGCGGGCAGCAGGTTCGCCTCGACCAGCGGGTGCAGCATGGAGATGGCGCCGCAGGCGTAGCAGCCCGGGTTCGTGACGCGAGTCGAAGCCGCGATCTCGGCCGGACGGGAGATGTCGTACTCCGGGAAGCCGTAGGTCCAGCCCTCCGCCACACGGTGCGCCGTGGAGGCGTCGATGACGCGGGCGTGGTCGTTCTCGATCAGCGAGACGGCCTCGCGGGCGGCGTCGTCCGGCAGGCAGAGGATGGAGACATCTGCCTCGTTGAGCATGGCGGCGCGACGCTGCGGGTCCTTACGCTCCGCATCGCTGAGACGCAGCAGCTCGATGTCGCGGCGCGCGTCGAGCCGCTGAGCAATCTGCAGTCCGGTAGTGCCGGACTCACCGTCGATGAACACTTTTGGCAACATTAGATGAGCATGGTACTCGATTTACGGCCGTCGCTAAAGCGTGGAGGCTGCCTCGGGCAGCTCGCCCGTTAGCGTCTGGGTGTTGACGCCGCGATGGTCCCAGCGGATGCGCACCAGGTTCCACACCTCGGCCGCGCTCTTGAGGTTGAGCTTGAGGTGCGAGCCGGGCATCGCGCGCCAGTGCACCGGCGCCTTGGCGACCCGAAGGCCGAGCTTCGACGCCAGGAACAGCAACTCGGCGTCGAAGGCCCACGTGTCGATGCGCTGCAGGCGGAAGAGACGCTGGGCGGCGCTGCGGTTGAAGGCCTTCAAGGGACACTGGCTGTCGCCGATGCCGGGCAGCAGTACGACGCGCATGCAGAAGGCGAAGAGCCTGCCGGCGAGGCGACGGGGCAAGCGGCGGCGATCGCGCATGTCAGTGTTGCCGTGGTTGCGCACGCCGATGGCGACGTCGGCGCCGGCTTCGAGGGCCGAGAGCAGCACCGGCAGGTCCTCGGGCGGCGAGGCCAGGTCGGCGTCGATGAAGGCCACATACTGGCCCGTCCCGGCGAGACAGCCCGTCCGCACGGCGGCGCCCTTGCCGCGATTGGTCTCGTGAGCGATGAAGCTGCGCGCGATGCCTGCCGGCAGAGCCGTGACGGCGTTTTCGACCGCGCGGCGGCTGGACTGCGTGCTGCCGTCGTCCACGACGATGACCTCGCAGGCGTAGTCGAGCCCGGCGAGAAACTCGCCCAGGTGCTGCAACGACTGGGCGATGCGCTCTTCCTCGTTGTAGGCGGGCATGACAACGGAGAGACGAGGAGAGGCTTCTGGCATGTGTTATCGGGAGGGGATGACGCGAGGACGCCGGCCCTCTCGCGTCGGAATGACGCGCACCTTGCTGCCCGCCATCTCGGCGATGATCGACGCGACTGCACGCGAGCGCTCCAGACCCACCTCGGCCTCGACGCGCGCGACGGTGATGAGACCGACCGAGATCTCGCGACCGCTCACCTTGCGAAGAGAAATCTCGTACTGCGCGAAGTCGTCCTGATGATGACGCTCGTCGTGCGGCGTCAGCTCCTTCACCTCGATCTGCTCGATCTTCCAGAACGGGATCAATTCCTGGGTACCGACGCCCATGCCCAGATAGCCCTGCTGCAGCACGGCAGACTGCTTGTGGCGATCGACGACGATGTGAGCGCCGGCGATGCTGTAGACGAGACCGAGCCCAGACATCGGGACGACGACGATGGCGGCGAGAGTCAGCGCCAGGCGCAGCCCAATCGAAAGCGAGCCGCCCCAGAAGTAGATGACGGGGAAAGCAGAGAGGCCGAGCAGCAGCGTGAACAGCGGCAGGAAGATGATGCTGCGCGCCGGATGGATGTCGATGCGGTCCGGCTTGACGGTGCAGACCTGCCGGTCGAGATAGAGGTCCCGCGTCGTCCCGTCTTCGATGGCCGTTTGAGCCGTCACGATTGCCCCCAACGTAATGACGTCAGAGCCATTATATGACCGCAACAGTCTCGGACAAGGAATGTGGATGGCCGCGACCTCGTCCCGCGGCCTTGTTGAGCCCTCGTAGAATGATTGTATGAAGGTACTCGCGGTAGACGTCGGCACGGGCACGCAGGACATCCTCCTCTTCGATACGTCCGGTCCGGCCGAGAACTGCGTCAAGATGGTCATGCCCTCGGCCACCAGCATCGCGGCGAGCCGCATCCGGCGGGCAACGGGGGCGGGCGAGCCCGTCGTACTCACCGGGCATATCCAGGGCGGCGGTCCCTGCCACTGGGCCCTTGAAGACCATCTGCGCGCCGGCTTGCCCGCCGCCGCCACGCCCGAGGCCGCCACGACGTTTGACGACGACCTCGCCAACGTAACCGAGATGGGCGTGCGCCTCGTAAGCGAGGACGAGGCGAAGCATGAGAAGGGTGTCAGACTCTTCCTGCGCGACCTGGACCTTGACGCGATTGCCGCCGCGCTGCAGGCCTTCGGCGTCGACGCCGACTACGATGGCTTCGCGGTCGGTTGCCTCGACCACGGTGCGTCGCCGCCCGGCTACTCCGACCGTCTCTTTCGCTTCGACCACCTGCGTAGCGTCGTGCAGCGCGGCAACGACCTCACGTCGTTCGCCTACTTCCCCGCCGACCTGCCGGACTACCTGACGCGGGCGAAGGCGGTCGTCTCCGGCTTACCGGCTGGCGTGCCTGCCGCCTTTCTGGACACGGGCCCAGCCGCTGCACTGGGTGCGCTGCAGGACCCAGTGGTCGCGAACCATCACGAGCAGATGGTGCTCAACCTCGGCAACATGCACCTCCTCGCCTTCCATTTGCAGGGCACGCGCATCATCTCCCTGTACGAGCACCACACCGGAGAGATGACGGACGACCAGATCGAAGACTTCACGCTGCGCCTGCTCGACGCCACTCTTACGCAGGACGACGTGTTCAACAGCAAGGGCCACGGCGTCTTCTACGCCGGCGAGCCCCACGAGACCGCCTCGACGCCGTTCCTGGCGGTGACGGGACCGCAGCGCAGCCGCTTGCGCCACGCCAGGCGACTACAGCCCTACTTCACGGCGCCGCACGGCGACATGATGCTGAGCGGCTGCTTCGGCATGATCGAGGCCTTCGCGCACCTCTATCCGGACTCGCGCCAGGAGATCGAGAAGGCGCTGCAGAGCTAGGACGGCGGCCGAACTCTCCCTCAACGCGAAAGACGGCCTCCTTGTTGGAAGCCGTCTCGGCGCGAATCATGCGGGACGAGAAGAGCGCTACTTCAGGTTGGCGACGTCGATCGTGCGCAGGCCGGTGATGTTGCGCCAGGTGCGCAAGTTGATGTTCTTGAGCTTGTTCTTCTTGATAAGCGCCTTCGCCTCCTTGGCGTGACCGGCCGGCACGTAAAGGAAGAAGTCGACGCCCTCCAGGCGCGCTTCGACAGCCCAAACCTGCTCGGCGACGTCCTGGCGCACGAGGTCGGGCGTGACCACCTCGGCGACCATCACCGGCAGACGTTCGGGCCACTGCAGCACGACGATGTCGGGCTCCAGCTCGTGGCCGTAGTTGGTGAACACCTTCTGCGTGGCTTCCGGCTCGTTGACGAAGGTGCGGAAGTGCGGGTACTCAGGCGTCGGGAAGGGGAAGAGCTGCTCGGCAATGTTCTGCACCGCGTGCAGATGCGCCTCCTGCAGCGACTTGGTGTTGGGCTTGAATAGGAAGTTGCCCAACTCGCGCTCGTCGACCGTCTCCTTGACCACAGCGACCCTCCTCACGGAGCCGGGAACGGAAGTACCGCGTCCGCCGGCTCGTTAGCGTATCCAGTCGCAATATAACGAAGCGACCCATGACGGTCTAGGCACACAAGCGTCTCGAGCGCGGAACCGATCCTTCACGACGCCACAGCCAAAGGCTGTCGCACCCGCGGATTCGGGCATCAAGCCGCCGAACACCGGTGACGGCGGTCTACGCTAGAGAACGTTTCGGAAAATCGCACCAGAGGCGGTCCAACTGGACCGCCTCTTTCTTTGTCAGGCGCGCGCCGGCAGTCGCGGCGATAGGCGGGACGGCACCGGGGACTTGATCGTCGGTTCGATGGGCGCGGCCTGAGGCAGGCCGTCGACGAAGAGCACCGTCTTGCCGGCCTGCGCCGCGACCTTCTCGCCGGGCACGACGATGCCTGCCAGGTTCACCGGGTCGAGGGCGCTGACCTGCACGCGCTCGCCCGTCTTCTCGTGGCGGCGCACCCAGCGCAGCGAGTCGACGGCCTCGGGCAGCGCGTACTGCTCGCCGACGAAGCCGGAGACGAAGCGGCCGCCGCGCACCAGACCTCGCGCCTCCAGGCGGCGTAGAGCGCGCAGCACGTCGCGCCAGGGCAGCGTGAAGCTCTCGCGGGCGTAGAGGTCGCGGAAGGCAACGCCGTAGCGCTGCAGCAGGATTCGCGCCACGACTTCGGCGAGATCGTCCGCGTCGGTGCCGCTCTCGGCCGCAATGGGCGCATGGACGAGGGCCCAACGGCCGGCCGGTCCGCTGCCGCTGAAGACGCCCCCGGCGGAGTAGCGCCGAGACGTTACGGCCACGGCGGCCGCTGTGCGCCGCCTTGCCCAGCAGCTGTCGCAAGCCCTGGAAGCCGTCCGCCGTGATCGCGCCCCAGGCAACCAGCTCGCGCAGGCCGCGCTCGACGTCCGAGCGGAGACGGCGCGTAGCGTTGACGATCTCGTCGAAGAAGAGGGCGCCGCGCTGCTGCAGCAGGTCGTAGATCTCGGCCGCCGCACCCGCCTTCGGCCCGGCCGCAACGCTTTCGGCGCCACGGACTCCGGCCAGCAGCGCCGGCAGGTCGCCGCGCAGGCAGAGCGAGACCGGCATGACGCGGCTCGTAGTCGCGCTGCCACTGCCGGTCGACTTGCGCGGCGTCAGACGGGCCCAGGCAACCTCGCCGGCCAGACAGAGCTCGTCCAGCCAGGACGAGTGGTAGTCGGAGACGCGCGCTGCCAGCAGCTCACGCTCCCAGGCGCCGGCCGCGGCCTCGAAGCCCTGCAGCCGGGCGATGACCTGGCGCACGCCCTGCTTGCCGGCCAGCTTGGTGTCGGGCGTCAGGTGCTGCCAGCGCAGCAGGAATCGCATGTAGTCCTGCGCCGAGACCGGGTCGATCTCGCGCCGCAGCCGGTCCAGCGTGTAGCGGTGGATGCGCGCCAGGAGGCGCCGGTCGCAGTACTCGTCCGAGACGGCGCCGGGAGAGAAACGGCCGCGCAGCACGAAGCCGTTCGCCTCGAGCATACGCAGGCCGCGGTCGACGTCCTCCGCCCGCAGCGCCAGGCGCGCGCCCAGCGCTTCCGGTGAGACGGGGCCGATGGCCTCGGTCCAGCCGCGCAGCAGACGGTCGCGCGCCTCGTCCCGGTCCTCGACGCGCGCCAGGGCGTCCGCCGGCGGTGCGGCAGCGAGGTCGATCGAGGCGTCGGGATACAGGTACTGGACGAGCGCCAGGTTCTCGGCGGCGAAGAGTAGTGTCTGTGCAGCCGCCCCTTCATCAATCGACGCAGCGCCGGCTCCTCCTTCGAGAGCCTCAGGATGAGCGAGCGTCAGCAGGCCGGCGCGACCGCCCTCGTACAACTCCAAGAGCCAGGAGCGCCACTCGATCACGTCGCCCTCGGCCACGGCGACGAGGCTGAGCAGCGCCTCGTGCGTCTCTTCCGGGTCGCGTGGCGCCGGCCAGGCCTCTTCGCGGACGCGAGCGATGGCGTCGGCGTCGAGGGCGCCGAGCTCGCGGGCGCTCTCAGGCAGGGCGCGACGCAGCGTCACAGCGCGGGTGCGGCGCTCCTCCAGCGGCGCGTCGTCCAGGTAGGTGTAGGGCTTGCCGGCCAGGATCTCGTGCGCCATCGGCGACGGCTCCAGCGTGTCGCGGGCGTGCAGCCGCACCTCGCCGGCCTCGATGCGCTCGAGCACGCCGATCAGGCCGTCGATGTCGTTGGCCTCATGCAGGCAGTCGTCTACGGTCTGGCGGATTAGTGGGTGATCGGGAATCTCCAGCGGTCCCGTGACGTTCTCCTGGCAGCCGACCTGGGCAGGGAAGACGGACGCCAGCAGATCGTCGGCACGCATGCGCTGGATGGGCGGCGGCACCTTGCGCGCGCCGGTGAAGCGCGGCACCGCCAGAGCGCGGCCGGCGTCCCAGCGCCATCGCACCGGGAAGACGGGCGCGTACAGCACCGCCTGGCGCAGCGACTGCTCGGCGTTGCGCGGCGTCACGTAGGAGAACGACTCTTCCAGCGGGAAGCTGTGCTGCGGGCCCAGCGACAGGACGATGGAGTCATCGCTGGCGGCGGCCTGCAGCTCGAAGTCGAAGCGCACGCAGAAGCGCTTGCGCAGGGTGAGGCCCCAGGCGCGGTTGATGCGGGCGCCGAGCGGCGCGTGCACGACGAGCTGCATACCGCCCGTCTCATCGAAGAAGCGCTCGAAGACGATGTCTGTGTCGGTCGGGACAAGACCGAGCGCATCGCGGCTGGCGCGCAGGTAGTCGATGATCTGCGCCGCGCCCAGCTCTTCCAGGCCGCAGTCCTCGTGCAGCATCTCCTGCAGCTTCTCGACATCGTCCAGGCCCTGTTCGACGTCGCGGCGCAGCTGGCCGACTTCCTGCGAGAGCTCGATGGTGCGGCCGGGCGCCTCGCCCAGCCAGAACGGGATCGTCGGCGGCGCGCCCTGCGCGTCTTCGACCCGCACCTCGCCGGCGCCGACACGCTTGATGCGCCACGAATGCGTGCCGAGCAGGAAGATGTCACCGGCCATGCTCTCGACGGCCCAGTCCTCGTTGACGGTGCCGACCGTCATGTCGTCCGGCTCCGCCACGACGCGGTAGTCGGCCATCTCCGGGATAGCGCCGCCGTTGAGGATCGCGGTCATGCGGGCGCCGCGGCGGCCATGCAGGACGTGGTTGATACGGTCGCGGTGCAGCTGCGGCGGTGCGCGGCCGGCGCCTTCGCCGACGCCCTCGCTGAGCATCTCGACCACGTCGTCGAAGTCGTCTCGGCTCAGGTCGCGGTAGGGCCAGGCGTGGCGCGCGAGGTCGAACAGGCCGTCCTCCGGCCAGTCCTCGCAGGCGCACTCGGCCACAATCTGCTGCGCGAGGATGTCGAGCGGCGCCTTCGGCTGGACGATGCGGTCGAGGCGGCCGGCGCGCACCGCCCGGATCAGGGCGGCGCACTCGATGAGCTCATCGCGGCTGGTGGGGAAGAGGCGCCCCTGCGGCCGCAGCCCCAGGGCGTGGCCGGAGCGGCCCACGCGCTGCAGGAAGGTCGCGACGCCGCGCGGCGAGCCCACCTGGCAGACGAGGTCGATGCTGCCGATGTCGATGCCCAGCTCCAGCGAGGCGGTCGCGACCAGCGCCTTGAGCTCGCCGGCCTTGAGTCGCTGCTCCACGCGCAGGCGGCGGTCGCGCGACAGGCTGCCGTGGTGGCTGGCGACGGCGTCCTCGCCGAGGCGCTCGCGCAGGTTGTGGGCGACGCGCTCCGAGAGGCGGCGCGTGTTGACGAAGACCAGCGTCGTGCGGTGGGCACGGATCAGCCCGGCGAGGCGGTCGTAGATGTCGCCCCACTGCTCCTTCGCCGCCACCGCCTCGAGGTCGGACGGCGGCACCTCGATGTGCAGCTCCAGGTCGCGCTGGTGGCCGAGGTCGACGATGGAAACGGACTCGGCATGCTCCGGCCCGGTGAGAAACGCCGCGATCTCCTCGACCGGCTTCTGCGTGGCCGAGAGGCCGACGCGCGCCGGCCGCGTCTCGTTGACGTGATCGAGGCGGGCGAGGGTGAGGGCGAGGTGGCTGCCGCGCTTGTCGCGGGCCAGGGCGTGGATCTCGTCCACGATCACGGTGCGGACGTGTCGCAGGGTCTCGCGGGCGCGCTGCGCCGTCAGCATGAGGTACAACGACTCCGGCGTCGTGATCAGGATGTGGGGCGGCGTGCGCACGAAGGCCTGACGGTCCTTCTGCGACGTGTCGCCGGTGCGCACAGCCGCGTTGATCGGCGGCAGGTCGAGGCCCATGTCGCGGGCCAGCTCCGTGATCTCCTGCAGCGGCACCTCGAGGTTGCGCTGAATGTCGTTGCCCAGCGCCTTGAGCGGCGAGACGTAGACGATCTGCGTCTCGTTGGTCAGCGTGCCCGCCTCCGCCTGGCGCACGAGGGAGTCGATGCCGGCCAGGAAGGCGGCCAGCGTCTTGCCGGAGCCGGTCGGCGCCGCGATGAGGACGTCACGGCCGGACTGAATCAGGGGCCAGCCGGCGACCTGCGCGTCGGTCGGCGCGCCGAAGCGGCCGCGGAACCAGGCCTGGATCACGGGATGGAAGGCGGCGATTGGATCGCCCGCTTCGCCAGCACGCGTGGAGTTGTGAAGTTGCCATGCCTGTCCTACGATACGAACGTCTGTACGATTCTACGCCGCCCACCTGAAGCTGACAACTGACAAAAGGAAGCGGGGAAATGGACCAGGGCAGGTCGTCTAATCGGCGACACCGCCTGGTTCCGGATGCTCGACGAGGATTGGATCGAGCGGCGATTGCCGCTCGAGAACATGCTCTACGATTCGTCCGGACGTTGATTACGCACTCCTGAAGCCCCACAATCGTTCACGCAAACATGAACTAAAGGAGACCCAACATGGCTGACTCCGTCGTCCTTACCATCGGCACCCGCAAAGGGCTGTTCCTGCTGCAGAGCGACCGGCAGCGCTCCGACTGGCAGCTGCACGGCCCCTTCTTCAACGGCTACGAGATCAACCACGCCACCATCGACACGCGCGACGGCACCCTCTACGCGACGGCGAACAACCCCTGGTTCGGCACGCAGGTCGCCGCCTCGTCCGACCTGGGCGCGACGTGGGCCGAGGGCCGCACGATGCCGAAGTTCGCCGAGGGCTCCGGCCGCAGCGTCGAACGGCTGTGGCGGCTGGAGCCGGGCCGCGCCGGCCAGGCGGGCCTGCTCTACTGCGGCGTCGACCCGGGCTGCCTGTTCCGTTCCGAGGACGGCGGCGCCAGCTGGGTCGAAGAAGAGGCGCTGAACAACCACGCGACGCGCGATCGCTGGTTCCCCGGCGCCGGCGGCCTCATCGTCCACTCCATCGTCCTCGATCCGGCGAACCCGGCGCGCATGTGGATCGCCATCTCGGCGGCGGGCGTCTTCCGCACCGACGACGGCGGCGCCAGCTGGTCGCCGGCCAACGTCGGGCTGAAGAACATCATGGCGAAGTACGACAGCAACGTGGAGAAGTACCCGGACGTCGGCCAGTGCGTGCATCACCTGGTGCGCGCCGCCGGCGACAGCGACCGCCTCTACGCGCAGACGCACTGGGGCACCTATCGCAGCGACGACGGCGGCTCGAACTGGGACGACATCACCGAAGGCCTGCCGTCCGACTTCGGCATGGTGATGGAGGCGCATCCCACCGACCCGGACACCGCGTACGTCCTGCCGCTGCAGGGCGCCGAGTTCCGCTGCCCGCCGGAGGGCAAGCTGCGCGTCTATCGCACAACGAACGCGGGCAAGAGCTGGGAGGCGCTGACCAACGGCCTGCCCCAGGAGAGCGCCTTCATGGGCACCTACCGCGAGGCGATGGCCACCGACACCTGCGACCAGGCCGGCGTCTATTTCGGCACGAACACGGGCCAGGTCTACGCCAGCGCCGACGCCGGCGGCAGCTGGCGCCGCATCACCGCCGACCTGCCGCCGATCTCCTCGGTCAGCGCCGCCGTTCTCTAGCCCCGCGGAGCTTGCCAGCGACGGCGAGCGCCGCCCGTACGAAACAAAACGGCCCCGTGAGTGAGACTCACGGGGCCGTTCTTCTCTGTACTCTGCGCTTTGCGCTGCCCTCTTAGGGCATGACGACGTCGGTGGTGTAATCGGCTGGGTCGTTGTTGCTGTCGTACCAGCTGAAGAGGATCCGCAGCGTGGCGCCGGAGTTCTGCGAACGCAAGATGTCGCATACGTCGCCCACGGTGTACACGTCGGTATCGTTGACCTGGTAGATCAGGTATCCCGACTGCAAAGGGTAGGGGTCGGCCTGGTCGGCAGCGCTGCCCGGGTCGACTCCCATGACGACGAGGCCGTCGGTGTACGGCAGGTCGTACTGAGCCGCGAAGTCCGCATAATTGGGCTGCAGGCTGATGCCGATGTAGTCCAGGTTCTTGCCGGCCTTCAGCTCCTTCGCCACGGCCAGCGCTTCATTGGAGGCGATGGCGTAGTTCTCGGACTGGCTGCCGATGGCGTTGTACGAGTTGAGGCCGATGACCTCGCCGTACTTGTTGAACAGCGGGCCGCCGGAGTTACCCGGGTTGATCGGCGCCGTGTTCTGAATCAGGTTGCGCTGACCGCTGAAGTCGAACTCGGCGTTGAGGCGGCTCACGGTGCCGTCCGTGACGACCGGAAGGGCGGGACCGGAAGACAGCGTCCCCGGGAAGCCCAGCGATACGACGTGATCGCCGGGCTGCATTTGGCTGCTGTCGCCGAATTTGGCCGGTTTCAGATCGGTAGCACGGTCGACGGTGAGCAACGCCACGTCGTCACAGGAGCTCAGGCCCTGGACGCGCGCCGGGAACGTCTGAGTGGAATCCGCCGGATCGACCACCTTGATCGAGCTGGCGCCGATCACGACGTGAGCGTCCGTCAGCACGTGCGTCCCATCCTCGAAGACGATGCCGGTGCCGCCGCCACTGCCGTACGGAGTGTTCGTGAGCACGTCGACGACGGACGTCTTGTTGTTCTCGAGAATCTCAGCGGCCGATTGCTCGACCGGGCCTGCCTCGGTCGCCGTCGCGGCCGGCTCAGCCGGTGTCGCAGTTGAATCGCTGGACTTACTACCTCCACCGCACGCCACGAGGGCGAACGCCAGCGGCGCTACCAGCATGACCTTGACCAAGGTCCCTCTCAGCCAGGATGTAGCGATCGACATATATACTCCTCCGCCAAAGGCCAGGACTCGTGCCGGTGCCAGCAATCGAGCCCGCGTGTATCAACGACGTAACAATACCCGAACTTTCGTCTAATTTGCAGATACGAGATAGGGAGATTCGGCGCCAAAAAGTCGTCGGTTGTGTTAAGAAGGCACATTCGGCGATCAGGGCTTAGCCGGTCGCAGCGATCATGACGAGTGCGACCGTCAGCAGGCCCACGCCTGCGAGCTCGGCGCGGCCCAGACGCTCGCGGAAGAGACGTCCGGCCACGGCCAGGCTGAAGAGCAGCTCGACCAGTCCCAGCGTGCGTACGTGCGCCACGGGCTCGATGGTGCCGGCCGTGAACCAGGCAACCGAGGCCGCGGCGCCCATGAAACCGGCAGCGATCGAGAGGCGCCAGAGCCGGAAGAGCAGCGGCACGACGCGCCTGTCGATGGTGCTGAGCCAGCCGCCCAGCACGAACGTCTGAATCGATTGCGCCCAGACCAGCGTGAACGCCGCCGCGACGGTGTAGGACACGTCGGTCAGCTCCAGCGCGGCGCCGCGAAAGCCCACTGCAGCCAGCGCGAAGCCGCCGCCCGAGGCCGCGCCGAACAGGGCGCTACGGCTCGTCCAGCCCCGCAGCAGACTGCCGAGCCGATTTCCCGAAGTCGTCGGCGAGAGCATCAGCACGCCGACCGTGGCCAGCACGATGGCGACGGCGGAGAGGAACGAGACGGGATCGCCGAGGAAGACGGCCGCGAAGACCGCGACCTGGACAAGCTCAGTCTTCGAATAGGCCACGCCGACGGCGAAGTTGCGCTCGTGCATGACGCGCAGCAGCAGCGCGGTGGCAATGATCTGCGTCAAGGCGCCCTCGACCACCCAGCCGACGAACGGCCACGTCAGCGAAGGCAACCCGGAGCCGGAAACCGCCAGCAGGATGAGGAACCAGCTCACGGCGAAGGGCAGACCGAAGAGGAACCGCACCAGCGTCGCGCCAAGGGTGCCCGTCTCGGGAATCAGGGAGCGCTGGGCGGCGTTCCGTAGCGTCTGGGCGAAGCCCGCCCATATCGTGAGGACGATCCACAGCCAGCCCGGCGCCATATTGGGCGTAGAGTGGCACGTCGTCGCGGTTAGAGATAGCGCCTGCTACTGGACGACGCGCCTCAGCCGCACTTCGTGTAGCCGCAGGAACGGCAAACCAGGCAGCCCTCGGAGAAGACGATCTCGCTGCCGCAGTCAGGGCAGAGCAGACCCGTCGCGATTTCGCTGAAGGGCAGTGCAGGGCTGGGCGGCACGTAGCCGCGCGTTCGAGGCCGGGCGGCACGGCCGGAGCCTGAACCGCGGCTCCTCGGCCGCCGCGAGGGAGGCACGAGCGACAGCGACGGTGACTCCTCTGATCCCTGTTGCTTGTTCCCGAGTCCGGGCTCCGAGGGCAGGAACTTCAGCTCCAGCCAGCGAAAGATGTAGTCGACCAGGCTGGTCGCCTGTGGGATCTCGGGGTTCGAGGTCAGGCCGGCCGGCTCGAAGTGGACGCCGCGGAACTTGTCGACCAGCGTCTGCAGCGCCACGCCGTACTGCAGCGAGTACGAGGTCAGCATCGCAACCGAGTCCATCAGGCCACGGATCGTCGAGCCTTCCTTCGAGATCGTGACGAATATCTCGCCGGGCGTGCCGTCGTCGAACAGCCCGACGGTGACGAAGCCTTCCTGCTCGCCGACGCGGAACTTGTGCGTGATCGAGCGGCGCTCGTCCGGTAGATGACGCCGCGACGGCGTTTCGCCCGGCGCCGCGATCGCGGCCATCATGTTCCGAGCCGCCATCTCTGCTCTCTCATCGCCTTCACCGTCGGCGACGTGCGACAGCACCTGACCGGTGCGCGAGCCGTCACGGTAGATCGTGATGCCTTTGCAGCCCTCGTGGTAGGCAAGACGGTAAGCCTCGGCCACGTCCTCGACACCGGCCTGGCGCGGGAAGTTGATCGTCTTGCTCACGGCGTTGTCGGTGTGGCGCTGGAAGGCAGCCTGCATGCGCACGTGCCACTCCGGCTCGATCTGGTGGGAGGTAACGAAGACGCGCTTCGCCCAGTCGGGGACCTCCTCGCGCTCGGCCAGGCTGCCGCCACGCGCCAGGTGGTCGACCAGCTCGTCGGAGAAGAAGCCCGCATCGCGCGCCGCAACCTCGAAAGCGTGGTCGACTTCGTTGAGACGCACCGGCTCGGACGGGCGCTTGGGGTCGAGGTAATGCTGTCGCGTGAAAGCGAGCGAGAAGACGGGCTCGATGCCGCCGGAGCAGCCGGCGATGATGCTCAGCGTGCCGGTCGGAGCGACGGTAGTGCGCGTCGAGTTGCGCAGGGGCCGGTTCTGCCCCTTTGGGCCGTAGACCGACTCCTCCCAGGCAGGGAAGGCGCCGCGCTCCGCCGCCAGTGCCTGCGACGCTGCGTCGGCCTGCTCGCCCACGAAGGCCATCACGCGGTCGGCCAGCACCAGCGCCTCCTCCGAGTCGTAGGGCACGCCAAGCTCGAAGAGCAGGTCCGCCCAGCCCATGGCGCCGAGGCCGATCTTGCGGGTCAGCTTCGTCATCTTGTCGATGGCCTCGACCGGGTACTGGTTCATGTCGATGACGTCGTCGAGGAAACGCACGGCCAGTGTGATCGTCTCAGCCAGCGCGTCCCAGTCGATCTTCGAGGCCGGATCCGACGAGTCGCGGCCGGCTCCTTCCTTGACGAAACGCGACAGGTTCAGCGAGCCGAGGTTGCAGCTCTCGTAGGGCAGCAGCGGCTGCTCGCCACATGGGTTGGTCGCCTCCATGCGGCCCAGAGCCGGCGTCGGGTTGTCGCGGTTGATGCGGTCGAGGAAGACGAGGCCCGGGTCGCCGTTGCGCCAGGCGTTGGCGACGATCTGGTCGAAGACGGCGCGCGCGTTGAGCCGTTCCACCGCCTCGCCGGTACGCGGGTTGATCAGGTCGTAGTCCTCGCCCGCCTCCACGGCGCGCATGAAGGCATCGTCGACCGCGACCGAGATGTTGAAGTTGGTCAGCGACACCATGTCGCCCTTGAGGTTGATGAACGCCTCGATGTCGGGGTGGCGCACGTCGAGGATCGCCATGTTGGCGCCGCGCCGCGTGCCGCCCTGCTTGATCGCTTCCGTCGCGGCGTCGAAGACGCGCATGAAGGAGACGGGGCCGGACGCGACGCCGCCGGTCGAGGCGACGATGTCGCCGGCGGGGCGCAGGCGGCTGAAGGCGAAGCCGGTGCCACCGCCGCTCTGGTGGATCAGCGCGGTCTGCTTCACGGTCTCGAAGATGCCCACCATCGAGTCCTCGACCGGCAGGACGAAGCAGGCCGAGAGCTGCTGCAGCGGCCGCCCCGCGTTGCCCAGCGTCGGCGAGTTGGGCAAGAAGCGCAGCGACGTGATCAGCGCGTAGAAGCGCTCCTCCCAGGCTGCAACCGCATCGTCGGCGGCTCCCGAGGCCGCGTACTGTCGCTCCGCCTCGGCGATGTTGCGCGCGACGCGGCGGAAGAGCTGCTCCGGCGTCTCGATGACGTTGCCGTCGGCGTCCTTGGCCAGGTAGCGCCGTTCCAGGACGACGCGGGCATTGTCCGTGAGCGGCAGGACGGGTCGGGTCGGGTTCTTGCTCGCCATGGACTGCGATTCTAGCACGAGCCGAGCATTTGTTCTACATCATGTTCGGCGCCACGCCCTACCACTTTAGCGTCCGGCCGCAACGCCCGTCAGAGGGCGTGGTGTCTCTAGCACGGAGGCCGGAGCGGATTCACTAAGCGTGAGGCGAGGGTAGCGGGGGCGGAGCCCATGCGCGGGGGGATTGGCGGGTGTCCCCCAATTCTTCTCCCCTCTTCCCCTGCTTTGCAGGGCGAAGAGCAAAAGGGAATTGCGAGGGGACACCCCTCGGGCCGAACGCCGGCCGGCCTGTCGGCCCGCTCCCCGTCAGCTTCTGCACTTCCCTGCAAGTGCGCTCGATGTTAGTTCAGGACACTCGCCTGGCACGTTGGTATAGTCGGCAAACGCACCATGAATCAGACGACATCCCTGCTGCCGCCGCCGGCGCCGATCCTACAGCGCGCCGTGGCCTGGATCCTGGACGCGATCGTCCTCGGCATCGCCCTGCCCATCGTGGCGCTGATCATCGGCGACCGGGGATTCGCCCACCTGGGCACGTTGCTGCTGGCGCTCCTGCTGACGGCTTCGTACTACATCGGCTTCCTGATCGCCCTCAGCGCCACGCCCGGCAAGCTGGCGATGCGCCTCTGGGTCTGCGACCGCAACGGGCGCCGCGTGCGACCGGGCCAGGCAGTCGTGCGGCAGTTGGTGCTCTCCGCCTCGAACCTCTCGATCCTCGGCTTCGTGTTCTTTCTCGATCTTCTCGCTCGTGACGTTCGCCAGCGTCGCCCTGATGCTGGCGGACCGGCGCCACCGCCGCGCCCTGCACGACCGCATCGCCGGCACCTTCGAGGTGCGCGGCCGCCCGCCGCCTCGCCACGCCACGCCAGCGCTTGAGCCGGAGCCAGTCGTGGAACCGCAGCCGGGGCCTGAGACGCGCGAACCGGCGTCAGAGCAACCCGCGCCGGCGCCGGAGACGCGAAGACGGCGCCGCTACGGACGCCGCGCGTAACGCGCCACCCAACGCTGTCATTCTGAGCGGAGCGAAGAATCTCCCCTCGGCACCAAGCTCTGTCTTCGAGACACGCCCTCGTCCCGAATACGCAGCGCCCGCCGAAGGAGATTCTTCGCTGACGCTCAGAATGACAATGCCCAGCACGGCACAAAGAGGCGGCGCCTTCATCGACGCCGCCTCTTCTCGTACCCAGGACTCGAGCTGATTGCTGAAGGCTGCCCGCTAACTGCACCCGCTCGTGCTGCCGCAGTTTTCGCAGCGGTAGCAGGTGCCGGAGCGCGACATGATCCAGCCGCAGTTGGCGCAGGACGGCGCGTCCGCCTGCACGCTCGGGCCGTGGTAGACGGCCTCGACCGCGATGGTCTCGCTGCCGTCGCCGTTGCTGCTGGCGATGGCCGCAACCTGCAGCACCTGGGCGATGGGCTGCACCGGTGCATCGACGAGCGAGGGCTGCACGCCGGAGTACTGGGCTTCGAGGCGGGCGCGCTCGGCCGGGGTCAGGATGCCCAGGTCGCGCTTGTCCTCCTCGGCCAGGAACTGCGAGGCGAGCCAGCGGAAGATATAGTCGACCACCGACTGCGCCATCGGGATCTCGCGGTTCTCGGTGCGGCCCATGGGCTCGAAGCGCATGTGGCTGAACTTCTGCACCAGGTCGCGCAGCGGCACGCCGTACTGCAGCGTCAGTGAGATCGAGGTGGCGAAGGAGTCCATCATGCCGGAGATGGTGCTGCCTTCCTTCGCCATCGTGACGAAGATCTCGCCGGGCGAGCCATCCTCGTACATACCAACGTTGATGTAGCCCTCGTGCCCCTCGATGTTGAACTTGTGCGTGATCGAGGGGCGCGTGTCGGGCAGACGGCGGCGTACCGGGCCCGCCGCGGCCACGACGGCTGCTTCGGCCTTCGATTCGCCCTTCGACGTGCTCAGCGGCTGGACCGCCTTGGAGCCGTCGCGGTAGATGGCGATCGCCTTGGTGCCGACCTTCCACGACTCGATGTACGTCTCCATGACGTCGTCCACGCTGGCCTCGCTGGGCACGTTGACCGTCTTGGAGATGGCGCCGGAGATGAAGGGCTGGATGGCGCCCATCATCTTGACGTGGCCCATCGGCCGGATCGAGCGCTGGCCCTTCTCGGCGCGGAAGGCGCAGTCGAAGACGGGCAGGTGCTCGTCCTTCAGCGCCGGCGCGCCCTCGATGGTGCCTTCGGCGTCGATGTACGCGACGATCGCCTTGACCTCGTCCTCGCTGTAGCCGAGGCGGGCCAGGGCGCGCGGCACCGTCTGGTTGACGATGCGCAGCATGCCGCCGCCGACCAGCTTCTTGTACTTGATGAGGGCGATGTCCGGCTCCACGCCGGTGGTGTCGCAGTCCATCATGAAGGCGATGGTGCCGGTCGGCGCCAGGACGCTGGCCTGCGCGTTGCGATAGCCGTAACCGCGGCCCAGCTCCAGCGCCTCGTCCCAGGCGCCGGTGGCCGCCGCCGCCAGACCTTCGTCCTCGATCAAGGTGCGCTCGATGTGGTAGGCGGCGTCGCGGTGCTTCTCGATGACGCGCAGCATCGGCTCGCGGTTCACCTCGTAGGCCTGGAAGGGCCCGACGCGCGAGGCGATGTTCGCCGACTGGGCGTAGGCGCGGCCCGTCATGACGGCGGTGACGGCGGCGGCGTAGGCGCGGCCGGCGTCGGAGTCGTAGGGCAGGCCCAGCGTCATCAGCATGGCGCCGAGGTTGGCGTAGCCGAGGCCGAGCTGGCGCATGGCGTGCGCGTTGGCCTCGATTTCGTCCGTCGGGTAACCGGAGTGACCGACGATGATCTCCTGCGCCGTAATCATGACGTCGACGACCTGCAGATAGGCTTCGATGTCGAAGTAGAGTTTGCCGGTTTCGTCTTCCTTGACGAACTTGAGCAGGTTGATGCTCGAGAGGTTGCAGGCCGAGTTGTCGACGTGCATGTACTCGGAGCAGGGGTTGGAGCCGTTGATGCGCGCGGTGTTGGCGCAGGTGTGCCAGTCGTTGATCGTCGTGTCGAACTGCATGCCGGGGTCGCCGCACTCCCAGGCCGCCTGCGCAATCGAGCGCAGCAGATCGCGCGCCTCGACCTCTTCGACGACGCTGCCATCCATGACGGAGCGCAACTGCCATTTGCGGCCTTCGATGGCGGCCTGCATGAACTCGTCGGTGGCACGCACCGAGTTGTTAGCGTTTTGGAACTGCACGGACGCCCAGGCCTCGCCGTTCAGCGACATGTCCCAGCCGGCGGCGCCCAGGTCGTAGGCCTTCTTCTCTTCGCGCGCCTTGCACTCGATGAAGTCCATGACGTCCGGGTGGTCGGAGTTGAGGATGACCATCTTGGCGGCGCGACGCGTGGTGCCGCCCGACTTGATCGACCCGGCGATGGCGTCGGCGCCGCGCATGAACGACACCGGGCCGGAGGCGATGCCGCCGCCGGAGAGGTGCTCCCGCGACGAGCGGATGTTGGAGAGGTTGATGCCGGAGCCGGAGCCGCCCTTGAAGATCATGCCCTCGGTGCGGCACCAGTCGAGGATCGACTCCATATTGTCGGAGACGGAGAGGATGAAGCAGGCTGAGCACTGCGGCTTCTCGCGCACGCCGACGTTGAACCAGACCGGGCTGTTGAAGCAGGCGAGCTGGTTGATCAGGATGTGGCGCAGCTCGTTCTCGAAGGTCTCGGCTTCCTCGTCGCTGGCGAAGTAGGGGGTGTGGCCCTCCGGCATCGCCGGCTGGCGGCCCCACTCCGTCATGGTCTTGACGATGCGGTCGACCATCTGCGCCGCGCTGTTCTCGCGCTCCGGCGTGCCGATGCGGCCCCGGAAGTACTTGGACGCGACGACCTGCGTGGCGGTCTGCGACCAGAAGGACGGGATCTGGATGTCGGTCTGCTCGAAGAAGACCTTGCCCGACTCATCCGAGATCGCGGCGGTGCGCTGGTCCCAGGTGATCTGGTCGTAGGGACTGACGCCGGGGGTCGTGAAGTAGCGCCGCAGCCGTAGCTCCGGCTTGTCGTCGCGGCCCGTGCTCAAACCGGGATACAGAGTTGTTGTCATGACTGCGGGGGGTCCTTTCCTTCAACTGTCAGGTCGGGCAAGTCGTAACGCTCGCACATGGCCTTGAGCGCCGCCGTTGCGCGCTCCATACGTCTAAGGCGTCTTTCTCGGTCCGATTCGCTGGCGTGTTCCAGTGTGAGGGCGTGCTGGGCGTGGCCGTACTCCGAGTAGCAGCTGCGGAACTCGGGGTCGACCTGGTAGAGCTGGCGGGCGCGGGCGCTGGTCAGCTCGGGCGGGATCTGGTCGTTGGGGATGGCGTCCATCGTCATCGCACGCACCTCACACCCCGCTGCCTTCCGCCGAAGGCAGGATGGGCCGGTCCTCGAAGTAGAGGCGGTATGCGGCGCCGGTGGGCAGGTTGGGCACGTTGAGCCGGAAACGGATGATGCGGCCCGAGAGCATGACCTCGGTGCCATCCTCCATCTCGAGGCGCAGGCGGCCGTGCTGACGCTGCACCGTCGGCGTGTCGACGATGGGGTGCATAGTGACGTTGCCGCGATCGAAATCGATCTGGCAGTGGCCCTCTGCGACCAGCTCGAACGCCTCGTTGTACAACTTGCCGAACCCTTCTACGGCCAAAACCGGTCCTCTGCTAGCGGCGGGCGCGGCGCTGGGGCCGGTCCTGAATCTCGATTGGTGGAATGAGCTGCCCCTCGAGCGCGGCGGGCGGCAGCAGCGGCGGCTGGGCGGCGCCTGCGGCCCGGGGCGAGCGGCGCGGAGCCGTCGCCAGGCGCTGGAACTCGTCCTGCAGCTCCTCGAACGACACGAAGTCGCGGTAGTGGGAGGCGAAGCGCACGTAGGCGATGTGGCTCACCTCGCGCAGGCGCTCCATGACCATGTCGCCGATGTCGTAGTACGACACCTCTGCCAGGCCCTGCGCGTGCAGCGTCGCCTCGATGTCGTCGACGATGGCGGCGATGTCGGCGGCGCTGACCGGCAGCTTGGCGCAGGAACGGCGGATGCCGCTCAGCACCTTCTCGCGCGAGAACTCCTCGCGGCGGCCGTCCTTCTTGACGACCATGAGCGGCGCGACCTGGACGCGCTCGTAGGTCGTGAAGCGGCGGCCGCAGTCGAGGCACTCGCGGCGGCGGCGGATGCCGTCGTCGGCTTCGCGCGAATCGGTGACCTTGGAATCGAGATGACCGCAGAAGGGGCAGCGCATGGCGAGGGGCAGCTTCCGGGTTAGAGACCTGAGTAGGCTGCGGCTCTTGCTGCGGAGCCCTTCTGCGGGACGGGGCTAATCGACATATCGCCTCCTGGCGGGCGCCCCTAAATCTAGAGGCGAGGGGGATGGTAACCCCATATCTAGAGGCTGTCAATCACGCGAACTACCAGATTTTGTGTCGTTTGCAAGAACAGTGCTGATCATAAGCCGTCGGGTTATGGTCGGTGGAGCTCAGATTTGCGCGGTCTCAGCTTCAACGCATGCAGCCTGTTTCAGGCATGGGAAATGCGGCCGTCCGTCGAAAAAATGTGGCGCGATCGGCGCCTCGCTGCGTCAGGCTTCGTCCGGCCGCTGCGCCCCGAACCGCTGCAGCGCCTCGCCGTGCAGACGGTAGGTGGTCCACTCGTCCATCGCGACGGCGCCGAGTGAGCGGTAGAAGTCGATGGCGGGCTGGTTCCAGTCCAGGACGGACCACTCGAAGCGCCCGTAGCCGCGCTCGACGCAGAGGCGCGCCAGGTACTGCAACAGCGCCTTGCCGACACCGAGACGCCGAAATCGCGGCCAGACGAAGAGGTCCTCGAGCCAGACGCCGGGCATGCCCGTCCAGGTCGAGAAGTTCTGGAACCACAGCGCGAAGCCCGCCGCCTCGCCGTCGAGGCGGGCGATGGCGCACTCGGCGGCAGGACGAGCGCCGAACAGCGCCTCGTGCAGCTGCTGGGGCGTCGCCTGCGCCGATTCGGGCTCGTGCTCGTACTCGGCGAGGCCGCGGATCAGGTCCAGGATCAGCGGCACGTCGTCCGGCGTCGCGAGGTCGATGCGCAGGTCAGGCACGGCCTCAGCTTAGCCCGCCGGGGCTTCGAAAGACAGACGCCCCTGTGATTGGGAGCGCAGCGAATACGATGTCATTCTGAACGGAGTGAAGAATCTCCACCGGCAGACAGCACGGCTGCCTCAGACAACTTATCGCGTCTCGTGGCAGTTGCGAGATTGCTTCGTCGCTGCGCATTTTAGACAGGACGGGCGACCTTGCGGTCGCCCGTCTCGGCACGACAATGTCGTGATGGCGCCCCGCTGCTTGGGAGCCGAGCGCCGGTCCGTCCTGGACTTGGCTTCAACCGCCCTCACAGGCCCCGCGCGGCTCTGCGCGGGATGGCAGTCCCTAACGCGCCGGAACGTTGCGGCGCAGGAAGGCGGGCAGCTCCGTGTCCATGCCGGGCAGCTCGCGGAACGGCGCGTCGTCGTAGTGAGGGCGCGACTCCACCGCTTCGGGCTCGTGGTCGTCCAGCGATTGCGGCTCCTCGTCGAAAGCTTCGACGGGCTCTTCCCGCATGACGATGTCCTTCTGCGGCTCGAAGCCGGTGGCGATGACCGTCACCTTGACCTCGTCGCCAATGCCCTCGTCGACGGCGGCGCCGAAGACGATCTCGGCGTCCTCGTGCACCACGCTCTGGATGACCTGCGCCGCCTTGCTGATCTCGGCCAGCCCCAGGTTGTGGCCGCCCACGATGTTGAACAGCACGCCGCGGGCGCCACGGATGCTCACGTCCAGCAGCGGACTGCTGACGGCGGCGCGGGCGGCCTCGACGGCGCGGTCGTCGCCGCGTCCGTGGCCGATCGACAGCAGCGCGGGACCGGCGCCGGCCATGATCTTGCGCACGTCGGCAAAGTCCAGGTTGACGATGCCGGGCAGAGTGATGATCTCGGAGATGCCCTGGATGCCCTGGCGCAGCACGTCGTCGGCGGTGCGGAAGGCGTCCTCCAGCGAGGCCTTGGAGTCGCAGATCGAGAGCAGGCGGTCGTTGGGGATGACGATCAGCGTGTCGACCTTGTCGCGCAGGGCGGCGATGCCCTCTTCGGCGCGCTGGGCCCGCTTGGCGCCCTCGAAGCCGAACGGCTTGGTCACGACGCCGATGGTCAGGGCACCGGACTCGCGCGCCACCTCGGCGACGACGGGCGAGGCGCCGGTACCGGTCCCGCCGCCCATGCCGGCGGTGACGAAGACCATCTCAGCGCCGCGCACCGCTTCGGCGAGCTCGTCGCGGCTCTCTTCGGCGGAGCGCTGGCCGCGGGCCGGGTCGCCGCCGGCGCCAAGGCCCTTGGTGAGCTTGTCGCCGATGCGGATCTGCACGTCGGCGGCCGCGTGCATCAGCGCCTGCCCATCCGTGTTCACGGCGACGAGCTGGACACCTGGAATCTTCTCGCTGGCCATGCGCGACACGGCGTTGCAGCCGCCGCCGCCCACGCCGACAACCTTGATCGGCGGCAGTCCGTCGAAGTAGGTGTTGTTCTTCATCACTGGGACCTCCTGGCGGGTGGTGTGGTGACAGGTAAGGGTAAATACCCTGTGGTCTTGTCTTTCGAGCCGAGAATCCGCAACCTCATCGCGTCTTACTCCGGCAACAGCACGCGGAACACGCTGCTGATCTTCTTGAAGAGGCCGTCCAGAACGGTTGGGCCCATCACGTCATGCTGCAGAGGCGCCAGCTCTTGCTCGCCGATGGCCCACTGCAACAGGCCGACGCTGGTGGCGAAAGCCGGGTCGTGCAGTTCGTCGACGAGGCCGAAGATGTGGCCCGGCAGGCCGATACGCGCCGGCAGGCCGGTGACCTGCTCGGCCAGCACGTCGATGCCCGGCAGGCGGGCGGTGCCGCCCGTCAGCACGAGGCCGGCCGAGACGAACTCGAGCTCCGTGCTGCGGCGCACCTCCGTGACGATCATCTCGAGGATCTCCTCGGCGCGCGCCTGGATGATCTCGCAGATGTGGCGGCGCGAGTAGCTGCGCTGACGCTCAGCTCCGAACGCCTCGATCTCGACTTCTTCGTCGGCAGGCACGCTGCTGGGAATGGCGCTGCCGTAGATCTCCTTCGCTGCTTCGGCAGCGTGGTACGGACAGCGCAAGCCGACCACGAGGTCGCGCGTGATGTGGTTGCCGCCGAGCGGCAGCGTTGCCGTGTGTTGAATGGAGCCGTCGACGAAGACGCTGATGTCGCTGCAGCCGCCGCCGATGTCGGCGATGATCACGCCCTGGCGCTTCTCCTCCGCGTCGAGGACGGCCTCAGCGCTGGCCAGCGGCTGCAAAACGAGCTCGTCGACCTGCACGCCGGCTGCCTCGACGACCTTGGTGATGTTGGCGACGGCGCTGCTGGCGACCGTGATGATGTGCGCTTCGACGTCGAGTCGCTGGCCGTACATGCCCAGCGGGTCCGTGACGCTGTCCTGACCGTCGACGATGTAGTAGCGCGGCAGGACGTGCAGGATCTCGCGGTTGGCGGGCACGCTGATGATCTTGGCGCCCTCAAGGGCGCGCACCACGTCCTCGTGGCCGATGGGCCTGCTACGGTCCGGTACCGCCACGATGCCGCGGTTGTTCTCACTCTGCGCGTGGGCGCCGCCGAGGCCGACCGAAGCGGAGAGAATGCGCGTGCCGCTGGCACGTTCCGCCTTCTCGACCGAGGCGTGGATCGCCTCCGTGGCCTCGCGGATGTTGTCGACCATGCCGCGGCTCAAGCCGGCCGAGGGCGCAATGCCTACGCCGATGATGCGCGTCTCGCCGGTACCTGCGACTTCGCCTACGATGGTGCAGACTTTCGTCGTACCGACGTCGATAGCCGCGAACGTGCCAGACCTTACCACGGCAGCGTTGCCTCCCTAGTCATAGGTCACCCGCTCGCCGAAGCGCAGGTCCACCGTATGCGGCGTGATGCCCTGCGCCGTGAGATCGCTCATCAGGCTGTCGAGGACCGCCATCTTGTAGTCGTAGGACCGCTCGTCTCCGAAGGTAACGCGCATGCCGCCCTGGAAGACGGCGGTGACGCCGATGCCGTTCGTGTATTCCAGACTTTCGATTTTCTTGCCCAACACGCTGGTCGATTCCTGCGTGATGCGCAGGGCCAGCGCGATCGCGTCCGGGTGCACGCGGTCGCCGGCGGCCAGCACACGGGTGCTGTTCGGCTCGACGATGCGAGGCGCCGGGTCGGCCGGCACGCCGGAGGAGAGCACGACGCCGTCGATGTCCACGACGTAATCGCGGCCGTTGACCGACCAGTAGGCGACAGGCGTGCGCTCCGTAATGGTGATCGTGACCGTCTGGGGCCAGGTGCGGGAGATCGCGACCGACTGCACGGCCGGCACCTGCAGCAGGCGCTGCGTGGCCGCGTCGGTCGGCAGGTCGAGCATGCTCTTGCCTTTGAGGCCGCTGATGTCGATCAGCGCCGACTGGTCCAGCGTCTGTGTCCCTTCGACGTCGATGTGCTGAGCCGTGAGCAGCGGCGATGCGACCGCCGCGTACGCCAGACCGGCGACGGCCGCGATCGGCAGAAGCGCCAGCATCACCCTCCAGCGTCCGAGCAGAACGCGGATGGGGTTGAATCTTCGCTTGCTGGTGGGCCGCTGGCGGGGTGTGCGGTCCTTAGCCAATCGCTCGCTCCATGTGTCGCGCCATTGCTAATCCGACTAGGCGCGTTATCAGCTCGGTATAGGATACTCCTAAAGTCTGCCAAAGTCTCGGGAACATGCTCGCAGGCGTGAATCCCGGAATCGTATTGACCTCGTCGATGAGCAGCGAGCCGTCCGGCCGGAGGAAGAAATCGACCCGGCTCATGCCGCTGCCGTCGATCGCGGCAAACGCCTTCAGAGCCAGCTCCTGCACCCGCACCGCCGTTTCCGCTGGTATGTCCGCCGGCGCGACGATCTTCGTACGCGGATCGAGGTACTTTGCCTCGAAATCGTAGAACTCGCGCGCGAAGCGGATCTCGCCCACCGCAGACGCCTCGGCGTCCACGTTGCCGAGCACGCCGCACTCGACTTCGCGACCCTCGACCATGCTTTCGATTACGAGCTTGCGGTCGTATCGACGCGCCTCCAGCAGGGCCGCAGCGAGCTCTTCGCGGTCGTGCGCCTTCTGGACGCCGACACTCGAGCCGCCGTTGGCCGGCTTGACAAAGACCGGCATGCCCAGCGCCCCTTCGAGCTCGCGGCTCAGGTTCACGGCCTCGTCGAAGTCCTCGTGCGGCCGCACGACGCGGTAGTCGCAGACGCCGATGCCGGCGGCCTGAAAGGCGGCCTTCATCAGGGCCTTGTCCATGCCCAGAGCGCTGGCGCCGACGCCGCAGCCCACGTAGGGCAGCCCGGCCAGCTCCAGCATGCCCTGCAGCGTGCCGTCCTCGCCGTGCGTGCCGTGGATCAGGGGGAAGACGACATCTACGCCGGCCAGCGCCGCGGCGATGCCCTCGAGGCGCGTACCGAATTCCGCGCCCTCGATGCGCTTCTTGAAGGGCGGGTCGGGCTTGGCAAGCTCTTCCCGCGTCAGTTCAGGCGTCAGCCAGACGCCGTCCCCGGTCACGCCGATCGGCACGACGTCGAAGCGGTCCGGGTCGGCGGCGGCAATGACGTGCTCGGCCGAGACGACCGACACTTCGTGCTCCACGGAGCGGCCGCCGAAGACGAGGCCGAGGCGCAGGCGGTCAGGCATCGTCGAAGCCCTCCCCCACCAGCCTCACCTCGTTCTGCAGCTCGATGCCAAACTGGTCGCGCACACGCTGTTGCGCCAGGCTCTTGAGGCCGGCCACGTCCGCGGCCGTGGCGCCGCCGGCGTTGATCAGGAAGTTGCAGTGCTTGTCGGAGAACTCGGCGCCGCCAACGCGGTAGCCTCGCATGCCGACCGCATCGATCAGCTTCCAGGCGGGCTGCCCGGCCGGGTTCTTGAAGAAGGAGCCGGCGTTGCGGCCGCGCGGTTGCGCCTTGAGGCGGCGCGCGTCGAAGTCGGCGATACTCTCGCGCAGGGAGGCGGCGTCGCCGGGCCACAGCGCAAATTCGGCCCAGAGGACGGCGCGCCCTGCCATGAGGCCGCGCGTGAAGGCGCTGCCGCGGTAGACGAGACCCAGGTCTTCGGCCTCGATGACCTCTTCACCGTCACGACCGGCAACGGCGATGCGCAGCAGCACGTCGCCCAGGCAGCCGCCGTAGGCGCCGGCGTTGTAGACGACGGCGCCGCCGATCGTGCCCGGGATGCCGCAGGCCCATTCGAGGCCCGCGTAGCCGGCAAAAGAAAGCTGGCGGGCGATCCCGGCAAAGCTGCAGCCGGATTCGGCGCGCACCAGGAAGCGCTGCTCGCCGTTGCTCTCGAAGCCTGCGGGCTCGCTCAGCGCGTCCGCGTTGTTCTCGATCACCACTCCGCGAATGCCGCGGTCGCCGACGACGATGTTGCTGCCGGAGCCGAGTACGAAGCACGGCACGTTTTCTCGCAGGCAGAGCGACGCCACCGCCGCCAGCTGCGCCGCGCCGTCGACGCTCACGTAGGCGTCCGCCGGCCCGCCGATGCCGATCGTCGTGTGACGCGACAGCGGCTCCTCGGCTCGCACGGACGCTATGGCCTCGAGGCTCTGCAGGAAGGCAGCGTCCAGGCTCACGGCTGCGCTCCTCCCACTCCGGCCCGCGCCCGCAGGCGCTGCAGCACAAGCGGGCCGACCGTGTCCACGTCACCGGCGCCGACCGTGAAGAAGACGTCGCCGGGGCGCAGATCGGCCGCGACCGCGTCGGCGGCCTGCTCGAAGGTCTCGACGTAGGTGGGCGGCGGCGACGTCACCTCAGCCGCCAGTTGGCCGGCCGTCATGCCATCGGCAATGGCTTCGCGCGCGGCGTACGTCTCGAGCAGGAAGAGGCGGTCGAAATCGCGGAAGCAGGTACGAAAGCCCGCCAGCAGGTAGCGCGTGCGGGCAAAGGTATGCGGCTGGAAGCAGACGACGATGCGCCGTCCCGGGAAGCGCTCCCGCGCCGCGTGGGCCAGCGCCTCGATCTCGGTCGGGTGATGGGCGTAGTCGTCCATGACCAGCACGCCATCTACCTCGCCGACACGCTCGAAGCGGCGCCGCACGCCGGTGTATCGCGACAACGCGGCGGCGATCTCCGCTACGCCCAGGCCCAGCACGGAGACGACGGCGATGGCGCCGAGCGCGTTCTGCACCATGTGCCGGCCGGCCAGGGAAATCTCGAAGCGGCCGAAGAAGTCGCCGTCGCGCTGCACCGTGAACGCCTGACGCCCGTCTCGCTCCTCGATATCCACGGCACGCCAGTCGGCCTCGACATCGAGCGCGTAGGTGGCGAGCTTGACGCCGGTGTGCGCGTAGGTGCCGAGCGAGAGTGCTTCGAGGTCATCGGCGCAGAGGAAGAGACGCCCCTCCGGCTCGACGTTGGCGACAAAGCCGCGGAACGCCTCCTGCACCGCCTCCCAGGTCTTGTAGTAGTCGAGGTGGTCCGGCTCCACGTTGGTCACCAGCGCCACCAACGGGTGGTAGCTGAGGAAGGCGCGGTCATACTCGTCCGCCTCGACGACGACGTGCTCGCCGCTGCCGGGAGCGGCGTTGTCGCCCAGTGCAGCCACCTCGGCGCCGATCAGGTAGGTCGGGTCGCGGCCGGCATCTTTCAATATGAATGCGATGAGACCGCTGGTTGTGCTCTTGCCGTGACAGCCCGCCACGCAGACGCCAAGCTTGCCCTCCATGAGCCGCGCCACCATGTCGGCACGCTTGATCACGGGGATGCCGCGATCCCGGGCCGCGTTCAGCTCGGGGTTGTCGGACGTCGCGGCCGAGGTCGTGACCACGAGCTGTGGATCGTCGAGGTTGGCGGCGTCGTGCGGGCCGATGACGACGCGAGCGCCGAGCTCTTGCAGCGCATCCGTAAGGGGCGAGGCGCGCAGGTCGGAGCCGGAGACCTCGTGGCCACGCGCCAGCAGGATGCGGGCGATAGCGGACATGTGCATGCCGCCGATGCCGACCAGGTGGACGCGCTGCGGGATCGGCTCGCCGGTCATACGGCGGCTCCTTCGCGCACGCCGGCGGTTTCGGCAACGAGGCGCGCCAGGTCGTCAGCGGCGTTCGCGTGCGACATCTGCGCCAGCGCCTGCTTCATGCTCTCGCGGCGCGACGAGTCGCCCATCAGTTGCATGATGGTGTCGTACAAATCCTCGAGGCGATCCTGCGACAGCGTCACGGCGGCGCCCTGCTCTTCGAGATAGCGAGCGTTGAGGCTCTGGTCAGAGAAGACGCCGGGGATGAGGATGGCAGGCAACCGCGTCGCCGGCAGCTCTCCCAGCGTGGAGGCGCCGGCGCGCATCACGGCCAGGTCGGCGGCGGCCATCGCCTGGTCCATGCCTTCATGCAGATAGGCGCGCAGATGGTAGCGCTCGCGCAGGTCCGGCGGCAGCGCCTCGGCGTGCTGACGCAGCCACTGTTCGTCACCGGGGCCGCTGACGTGAAGCACCTGGCCGACGCGCAGGAACTCGGGCAGCCACGCCGTCATCTGGCGGTTGATCACGCTGGCCCCGGTGCTGCCTCCGGCGACGAGAAGCAGCGGCAGCGTCGGATGCAGGCCGAGCGCCTGCCGAGATACGGCGCGCTCCGCCGTGAAGAAGGCGGGGCGCACCGGGTAGCCCGTGAGACGCGTGCGCGAAGCCGGCATCGCGTCGAGGGCGCGCGGCACTGTCACGGCAATCGACTTCGCGACACGGACCAGCGTTTTCACCGCCAGCCCCGGCTCGACGTCGGGCAGGAAGAGCACGAGCGGCACGTTTCGCGCCCGGGCCGCCAGGCCGACGCCGACGCTGCCGTAGCCGCCCGTCGAAAACACGACGTCCGGCCGGAATGAGCGCAGGACGCCGTACGACTCGCCGAAGCCGACAATGAGCCGCGCAACGCCCTTCAGCGTGCCCACGACGTTGCCGACACGCAGCGGCCCGGCCGTGATGGCGCGAAAAGGAATGTCCTCGCGGGCTACGAGGTCCCTGTCGATGCGGCCGCGTACGCCGAGGTAGAGCAGATCGAGGGGATGGGCGTCGCCGTAGAGGCGGCGCAGCGCGGCGGCGACGGTCAGCGCCGGGTAGACGTGACCTCCGGTTCCGCCGCCGCAGAAGACCACCTTCATGTCGTGACAGCCCTCGTCCTGACTCGCGACCGGCGCGTCGCCGGCCGCTCGACGTAGGTCTTGTCTTTGCCGTATCGGGAGACGTTCAGCAGTATGCCAACCCCTGCCATGATCATAATCAATGACGATCCACCGTAGCTCACAAAGGGCAGCGGGATACCGGTCAATGGGATCGAGCGGGTGATGCCGCCCAGGTTGACAAGCGTCTGGAAGCCGATCCAGCACACGACGCCCATCGCCAGGTAGAAGCCGAAGTCGTCGCGCGCGTTGAGGGCAACGCGGAAACCGCGGTACAGCAAGTACGCAAATAGGCCGATGACGACCAGCGTGCCGATGATGCCCGTCTCCTCGCCGATGATCGCGAAGACGCCGTCAGTGTGGGCGCCGGGGATATAGAAGAACTTCTGGCGGCTGAAGCCGAGGCCGAGACCTTGCCAGCCGCCGCTACCCAGCGCGATGAGGAGTTGTCGCACCTGGAAGCCGATACCGAGAGGGTCTTTGTCGGCCTGGAGGAAGGCGAAGATGCGATTGGACCGGTACTCGCCACTGAGGATCAGCATTACGCCGGCGACGCCGACAATGCTGGACATGGCCGCGATGTGCACGAGGTTGGCTCCTGCCAGGAAGAACATCGCCGCAGTCGTCCCGACCAGGATGAAGGCAGTACCGGTGTCCGGTTCCATGATCACCAGCGCCGCGACGACGCCGACCAGGAAGACGAAGGGCACGAAACCCAGCGCGAAGCTCTTCACCTCGCGGCCCCGGGAGGCGAGCCAGGCGGAGATATAGATAATGAGGGCCAGCTTGGCGAACTCGCTGGGCTGAAAGGGCGGCAGCGAGCCGAACGTAATCCAGCGCCGGGCGCCGTATGCGTCGCTGCCGATGAAGAGCACGGCGCAGAGGCTGAGCACTGCGACCAGCATGAGCAGCGGGCTCGCGAAGCGCAGGTAGCGGTAGTCGAAGCGCATCAGGCCGAACATGACGACGAGGCCGATCATGGCCGACGCCACCTGGCGCACCATGAAGTAGTTCGCGTTGTTGTACTCGGCCAGGCCGATGGCGAAGCTGGAGCTGTAGACGAAGATCAGCCCGATGACCACCAGCGCCAGCGTCGTAACCAGGATGGCGTAGTCGGGGCGGCCGGCGTAAAGCCGGCTGGTCTGGCGCTTGCTCATGGGCGGGGCTCCTCTGGTAGCAGGCTGACGAGCTCTCGGAACTCGATGCCGCGCTGCTCGAAGTTGTCGTAGGCATCGAAACTCGTGCAAGCCGGCGAGAGCAGCACCGAGTCACCGGACCTGGCCTGCGCCGCGGCGGCGTCCACCGCTTCGGCCAGGCTCGGCGTCTCGATCGCGTCGATTCCGGCCCGACGGGCCGCCGAGGCCAGCATGCGCCCCGACTCGCCGAAGCAGACGACGGCGCGGCAGCGGCGCGAGGCCTCCAGCATGAGGTCGTCGAGGGGCAGGTTCTTGTCGCGGCCGCCCAGCAGCAGCACGATCGGCTCCTCGAAGGAGCGCAGCGCTGCCAGCGTGCGCTCCGGCGCCGTCGCGATGCTGTCATTGTAGAAGTCCACGCCGCCCACCTGACGCACGAATTCGATGCGGTGCGGCGGCGCTTTGAAGCTGCGTATCGCCTCGGTAATCGGCCCGGGCCCGATGTCGCAGGCTGCGGCGATAGCAGTAGCGGCCGTGACATTGGCCACGTTATGGAAACCGCGCAGCGGTATCTCCGACCGAAAGACGACGGCGTCGGTGCGCCCGTCGCGGCGCCAGACAACCGTGTCGTTGATCAGAAAGGCGCCGTCGGCGCCGTGGTCGCCTTCCGTGCTGAACAGGAAGACACGCCCTTTCGCTTCCAGCCGCAGCTGCTGGGAGACAGGGTCGTCGCCATTGAAGACAGCAACGCCATCCCCTCCCTGGAAGCTGTAAATCTTGCGCTTGAGGTCGACGTACTGCTCCCAGCTGAACTGGTCCAGGTGGTTGGGCGTCACATTGAGCAGCGCCGCCACGTTGGGGCTGCGCTGCGTCAACACGAGCTGCGTGTGGCTGATCTCCAGCACCGCCCAGGCATCCGCCGAAGCTCCGTCCAGCAGCGACAGCAAACCGCGGCCGATATTGCCGCCCAGCACATGCTTGCGGCCGGCGACGGTGAAGATCGAGTCGACCAGTGAGGTCGTCGTGGTTTTGCCGCTGGAGCCGGTGATGCCGGCCACGGGGCCGGGATAGCGCTCCAGGAAGAAGGACGTCATCGAATCGATGGGGATGCCCGCCTCTCGCGCCGCGACGACTGCGGGGTTGTTCAGCGGCACGCCTTGCGAGACGCAGACCAGGTCGGCGCCCTGCACGTCGGACGGGTCGTTGCCGCCGAGACGGAAGTCGACGCCGAGCGGCGTGAGCGAGCGCACACGCTGGACCAGCGCCTCGGGGCCCTTGTTGTCGCTGACGGCCACGCTGGCGCCGTGCTCCGCGAAGTAGCGCGCCAGGTCCTCGCCCTCGATGCCGAGGCCGATGACGACGATGCGCTTTCCCTGCCACTCCTGATTCGTCATCGCTAGTCCACGAAGGCGAGGCCTATCCCCGCCAGCCCTCCCAATGCCGCCAGAAGCCAAAAGCGCGTGACGACCTGCGTCTCGGCCCAGCCGCCCAGCTGAAAGTGGTAATGCACCGGCGCCATACGGAAGACCCGCGTGCCGCGCAGCTTGAACGAACCGATCTGAATGACGTCCGAGAGTCCTTCGATGAAGTAGATGACGCCGATCACCGGCAGCAGCAGCCACCAGCCGGTCATGAACGCCACGACGACAAGGCCGACGGCCAGCGCCTGCGCCCCGAGGTCACCCATGAACACCTGCGCCGGGTACGCATTGAACCAGAGGAAGGCCGCGCAGGCGCCGACCACCGAAAAGGCGAACGCGCCCAGCTCGTCCTGGCCCTGCGCCAGCGCGATCGTGCCGTAGGAGGCGTAGGCGATGGCGCTGACACCCGCCATGAGGCCGTCCATGCCATCCGTGATCACGGCGCCGCTGGTCGCGGCAACGAAGACGACGATGACGACCGGCAGGTACAGCACGCCGAGGCTGTAGGCGCCGAAGTGCGGCACGACCATGTCGCGCAGGTTGAGGTCGCCGTAGAGCTCGGCGGCGACGGCGGCGCCGATGACCAGCAGCACGCCCCACTTCACGAAGAAGAACCAGGTTTCGTGGCCGCTGAGCTTCTCGGCGCCCACCAGCGTTTGGAAGTCGTCGTAAGCGCCGAGGCCGCCCGCCGCCAGCATCGCGACGAGGGGCAGCAGCATGTGCGCGTCGCGGGCGACCGCGAACGGAACCGCTGCTACGACGACGCCGACGATGAAGATCAGGCCGCCCATCGTCGGCGTACCGGCCTTGGTCGCATAAGCCTCCGGCTCGTCGCCGGAGTAGGACTTGCCCAGCTTGCGGCGCCGCAGCTCGGCCAGGATCGGGTAGCCGGCGGCGACGGTCACGAGCATAGCGAGGCAGGCGGCAATCATCGCGTCGACCACTACTCCACGAGCTCCGCTACTACCGTCTCGAGAGCCAGACCATGCGAGGCCTTGACCAGCAGTACGTCGCCGGGGCCGAGGTTGTCGCGCAGCACCTGGGCGGCCTCTTCCTTGCTGTCGAAGTGGCGCACCGTGCGCGCGCCGGCCGCCCTCGCCCCCGCCGCGATCTGTACACCGCGCGGGCCGACCGTGAACAGCGCATCGACGACGTGCGCCGCGTGCTCGCCGACAGAGCGATGACCATCCGCCTCTGCTACGCCCAGCTCCAGCATGTCGCCGAGCAGGGCGTAGCGGTGGCCCGGCATCTCATACAGCACGTCCAGCGCAGCCATCATCGAGGCCGGGTTGGCGTTGTAGGAGTCGTCGAGGATCGTGGCGCCGCTGGCCGCCACCTTCGCCTGCAGCCGCGTCGTCACTTCGGCGCGATTCATGGCGTCGGCCGCTTCCTCGACGCTGGCGCCGTCCGCGATGGCGACTGCGATCGCGGCCAGCGCGTTGGGCACGAGGCTGATGCCGGGCAGCGGGCTGTGCACCCGCAGGCTGCGGCCCAGGCAGCCGAGGGTGAAGTCGACGCCGCTAAGACCGCGCCCCTGCACCTCGGTAGCGCGGATGTCGGCGTGGTGATGGGTGCCGAACGTGAGCACGCGCGCCTGGGTCTTCGAGGCCATGTCCGCCACCATGGGATCGTCGGCGTTGAGGATGGCGCAGCCGGTAGGAGGTAGGTCCTGCACAGCCTCCGACTTCGCCTCCGCGATGGCTTCCATGCTGCCGAGACGCTCGAGATGGGTTGGACCGACGTTGAGTACGACGGCAATCTGAGGCTGCGCGATCTGGCAGAGGCGGCGGATTTCGCCCAGCTCAAACATGCCCACCTCCAGCACCGCGCGGTCATAGGTCTCGTCGAGCTGGAAGAGTGACATCGCCAGGCCGATCTCGTCGTTGAAGTTCAGGGGGCTCTTGAGCACGGTGTGGCCGCAGCCCTGCAGCACCGCCCCCGTCAGCTCCTTCGTCGTCGTCTTGCCGACGTTGCCGGCGATGGCGATGGCGCGAACGTCGAAGCGAGAGCGCCAGGCGCGGCCCAGCTCACCGATCGCGTGCTTCGTGTCGTCGACCAGGAAGGCCCAGACGTGGTCGTGCAGCAGGATCTCCTCGTTGTGCACCACCACGCCGGTGGCGCCATTGGCGACGGCGTCGTCGAGGAAGTCGTGGCCGTCGCGCACCGCCGTGGTAAGGGCGACGAAGAGGTCGCCCGGCTTGGCGACGCGGGAGTCGTTGGTCACGCCGCTGAACTCCGTGACCGTACCGGCGCGCTCACCCTTCAGGCAGTCACGCAGCGCATCGCGTACTTCGTCGATCGTGAACAACGTCAGTGCCGCCTCAATGCGCCGCTGCCAGCTTCTGCTGCTGGGCGTACGGCGGAACGTTGAGGTACTGCAGTATCTGTGGCGCCAGCTTGGCGAAGACCGGCGCGGCCACGACGCCGCCCAACGGGTCGTCCTTGGGTTGATCGATTTTCACGAGCATGATGAATGCGGGGTTCTCGACCGGCGCGAAGCCAACGAACGAAGCGATGGTCGAGTCGAGGGCGTAACCGGTTGGGATTGAGACGAGCGTCGTGCCGGTCTTGCCACCGACATGATAACCGGGAATCTGAGCGCCGTGGTACGGCACGCCGTCCACGACCGCTTCCATCATTTGCACCATCGTCTTCGACGTCTCGGGCGAGATCGTCTGCCGCACGACGACGGGGTCGAAGGTGCGCGTGCCATCGGGGCCGTCCTCTTCTTCGACGATGTAAGGGCGCATCAGGTGGCCGCCGTTGATCACGGACGAGATCGCCGTGATCACCTGCAGTGGCGTGGCGGCAATGCCCTGGCCGTAGCTGTTAGTCGCCAGGTCGGTGTTGGACCACGCCGGGTCCGCGTTGGTGCGGACGATGCCGTCCGCCTCGCCGCCGAGACCGGAGTGGGTCGAGTCGCCAAAGCCAAAGCGCTTGATCGACGCGTAGAAGCGGTCAGCGCCGATCAGGTCGCTGACCCAGATAGCGCCGGTGTTGAGCGACTTCTGCAGCACCTGGGTCATGGTCTGGACACCGTTGGCGCTGAAGTCCCAGTTCTTGAAGACGTAGCCGCCCTTGTCGACCTCACCCGTATCGACGTACGTCGTGTTCGGGTTGACCAGGCCCAGGTCAATGGCCGTGGACATGGTCAGCACCTTGAACACGGAGCCAGGCTCGTAGAGGTCCGTGACCGCGCGATTGCGATACAGGCTCAGATCGGGCGCGTCGAGCGAGAGGTCGGAAAGCTTGAAGCTGGGCCGGCTGGCCATCGCCAGGATGGCGCCGGTGTTCGGGTTCATGACGATGATCGAGCCGCCGCTGGCCTGGTGCGCCTTGATCTCGGCGTCTAGCTCGTTCTCGACCAGGCTCTGTATGTAGCGATCGATGGTCAGCTTCACGTCGGAGCCGGGCGTACCCGGATCGATGTGGCTGTTTCCGATGGCGATGGGCTGGCCGCCGCCGTCGCGCTCGAAGTAGATGGCGCCCGGCGTACCGGACAGCACGTCGTCGAGGTCGGCTTCGAGGCCGGCGAGGCCAGCGTGGTCGCGTCCCAGGAAACCCAGCAGCGCCGACGCGAGATCGCCTTCAGGGTAGTAGCGCTTCGTGGCGGCCGCCAGGGTCACGCCCGGTAGGTACATCTGCTTGATCTGCTCGCCAACGTCGAATTCGAGGCTGCTCTGCAGCAGCTCGATCGGCCCCTTGGAATCATCAGAGAGGTCGGCCTCGAGCTGCGTTGCGTCGCGGGTGAGGAACGGCGCCAGCTTGGTCGCGACCAGGTCGATCTTGGCCGGATCGTCGTTCCAGGCGCGGCGGTCGACGTAGAGGTCGTAGACGTCCAGCGACGTCGCGAGCGGGTAGCCGTTACGGTCGAGGATGGCGCCGCGGGTCGAGCGGATGACCTGCTTGTCATCGTGCTCCTGCTCGGCCTGCGCCGCGTAGACGTTGTGGTGGAGGACCTGGATGTAGATCAACCGGCCGACGATGCCCAGCGTCGCCAGGACGAGAACGGCGCCGAGGAGACCGACTCTCCAGGTAAAGCGACTGCCGGTCCGCGCCAAGGCAAACTCCCCGATCGGACCCAGCGGCCCGTTAGTGACGACTTAAGGTAGCGGCAGGACCTTGAGCAGCGAGTCCAGCCACGAATCCGTCTGCGAAGGCGGCTGCCCCTCCGGCAACGCCAGGATGGGCCGCGGCAGCAGCGGGCCGGACGGGGCCGGCGTATCCACTGAGACGTACTCGATCTTGCGCGCTGGGATCATGCCCAGCCGGTCGCGGGCGTCGTGCTCGATGCGGTCGAGAGACGACAGAGCCGCGATGTCCGCCTCCAGCTGGTGGTTCTCCGCCTGCAGCGTCGACTGCTGCTCTTCCAGGCGCTGCATGGTCTGTCCCGTGCTCGCTACGCTGCTCGACTGCAGAACCTGGAGGAGCGCAATAGCCGCCACCGCGGTAAGAGCGACGGCTATTGCGCGACGGGGCTTCCAGGCCGGCGCCGCGGCGGGCGCCGTAGTCGGAGGAGCGAGTCTGTCTAGAGTTGCCACGCTGCCCGCCTCAAGCCGCCAAACGTTCGACGACGCGCAGCTTGGCGCTGCGGCTGCGTGGGTTGGCCGCCACTTCCGACGATGAGGGGGTCACGACGCCGCGCGTCACGCTTTTCAGCGTGGCCTTGTGGCCGCAGGTGCAGATCGGCTGCTGCGGCGGGCAGATGCAGTCGCGCGTCTCCCGGCTGATGAATTGCTTGACGATGCGGTCTTCGAGCGAGTGGTAGCTGAGTACCACCATCCGAGACCCAAAGCCGAGCAGGCCATGAGCCCTAGGCAATGCCTCAATCAGGCTGGCTAGTTCCTGATTTACGGCTATGCGGAGGGCCTGGAATGTCTTGGTGGCGGGGTGGGATTGACTTCCCGGCCTCCGGCCCACGGCCTGCTCGACGGCTTTGGCTAGTTGGGTGGTCGTCATAAAGGGACGACCGGCGACGATGGCCCTGGCGATGCGCCGGCTCTCGCGCTCCTCACCGAAGCGCCAGATCAAGTCCGCCAACTCTTCCTCTCGCACCTCGTTCACCCAATAGGAGGCCGTCGTCTCCTGATCGGGGCCGAAGCGCATATCCAGCGGCGACTCGATGCGGAAGCTGAAGCCGCGCGTCGAGCTCGCCAGCTGGTGCGAGGAAAGGCCAAGGTCGAAAAGAATGCCGTTCACGGGTGCGAAGTCCCGCTCTCGGCAGATGCTGTCCACGTTGCGAAAGTTGCCCTGCACCAGCGCCACGGCGCCGCCGAAGCGTCCGAGACGCTCCCGCGACATCGCCAGCGCGTCCGGATCCTCGTCGATACCGAGGAGGCTGCCGCCCGGCTCGGCGGCTGTGAGGATCGCCTCGGCGTGACCGCCGCCGTTCACGGTGCAGTCGACGTAGCGGCCGCCGGGACGCACCGCCAGGCCCGCAAGCACCTCTTGCAGCATGACGGGCTCGTGCACGACTGGTCGCTCGGTCATCATCAACGTCATTCGGAACCCAGTGCCTGGCGAAACTCCGGCTCTTCGTCGGCAAGCGCCGTCTCGAAGTCGTTGGCGTTCCAGATTTCGATGCCTTCGCCGGTCCCGACGATCACGACCGGCCCATCCAGGTTGGCCCACTGGCGCAACACGGGCGGGATCAGCACGCGACCCTGGCGGTCCAGCTCAGACTGGTAGGCGCCGCTGAAGAAGGCGCGACGCTGCACACGGCCGAGGCGGGTGGTCACTGGATCCGACATGTAAAGAGCGGCCTGCTCTTCGAAGCCATCCAGCGGGTACGCACGTACGCAATGGTCCGGTGTTCCCTGGGTGAGGATGATTCCCGGCATCAAGGCCTCTCTAAAACGAGGCGGCAGCGGCACGCGACCGCGCTCGTCCATGGAGTAATCGTGCTTGCCTAGAAAAAGCATTTGTCGGGGCCCCGCTCCCCACGAGAATGTCTTGCCATGCCATCCTCGCCATTTCCTCCCACAAGCTCCCACATACTACCATCGGCCGAACCACTGTCAACACTTAGGCCCCAAATCGAAACAATTTCGCAAAGTTCACCGTTCCGGCGTTGGGCCTGGGCTTGCCCTGCGTACACACCCCGCTTGCCAACCGCCGTAGGGCACGGCTCCCCTGCCCCTATACGCCCCGTCCGTAGTCAGACGCACCGCCCGCAGGGCAAGGACGAGCCTCGCCCTCTACGTTGGCCAAGGACAGATCACGCGGAGCCCTATTCCATGTTCCTTATTCCTTGGTTCCTTATTCCTTGCTTCCGGTCCCCTGCTAAGATCAGCCCTGGAGGAACGCGGCATGACGCTACGGGTCGGCATTCTCACGGTGAGCGACAAGGGCTCGGTCGGCGAGCGCGTCGATACGGCGGGCCCGGCCGTCGCCGAAGTACTCGGCGCGCTGGACGCCGAGGTGGCCGAGACCGCGATCATCGCCGACGAGCGCGAGGCAATCGCGGCGCGGCTGCGCGCCTGGGCCGACGACCTCCAACTCGACCTGATCCTGACGACGGGCGGTACCGGCCTGGCACGCCGCGACGTTACGCCCGAAGCCACGCTCGATGTCGCGGAACGTCAGGTGCCCGGCATCGCGGAGGCAATGCGGCTCGTAGGGCGTCAGAGCACGCCGCTTGCCTCACTCTCGCGCGCCGTCGTCGCCACGCGCGGGCGATCGCTGATCGTCAATCTGCCCGGCAGCGAAAAGGGCGCCCGCGAGAGCCTGCAGGCGATCCTCGACCTGATCCCGCACGCCACCCAGATGCTCACCGGCTGGACGGAGCACGGCACGACGGAACCGGGACCGGCCTAGTTCCCCGTTGCTTATCGGGGCGGCAGGAAGTAGTCTGCTGGGCCGGGCACAAGCGAAACGACACGCAACACTTCCTGGCCCACATGCGGCGGCTGGCAGACATACTCGAAGTAAGTCACGCCCGTGTAGTCGAGGTAGAGCGTCTGCCCGGCCGCGAACACGACCAGGAAGGCGCCGGGAATCTCCGGCGGCGTCCCGAACAGGGGCCGTTTGACGATGGCGTACAGGCGCGCGTCGAAGCTGGATGAGCCGGCCGGCGGCGTGAGGAAGCCCTGCGCGATCTGCAGGCCGGGGTTGCTGTCCTCCGGTTCGTAGTTGTTACCGCATTGGTTGAAGCCGATAACGTTCACCGGACTGCCGGCGGGCCGGCCGCCCGTGCAGGCCACGTCCCCCAGGCCGCCGGGCGGCGTGCAGGCCACCGGGTAGTACTCGATCATAGCGGCGAGCGCCTGCGCATCGCCCCGCTCCACGGCGTCGAGCGCTTTGTCGATGCTTGCGATGCGGGTGCGCGTGCCCAGGGGATAGAACGACGGCTGCGGCGTCGCGGTGGGTCGCGCGTTGCCGGGCGTGCCGGTCGCCGGCAGCGGCGCAGTGGCGTCGGTCGTATCGGAAGGCGCCGCACAGGCGAGCAGCGCGGCAGCGGCAATCAACAGCAGCGCGAGGCAGCAGCGGTTCACGATGCCGGTATCTTAGGCGTTCTGGCATGATGAGGGCGTGAGAATTGACGTCCTGACCCTGTTTCCGGAGACGTTCAGCGGCCCCCTGCAGGCCAGTATCCTCGGCCGCGCCCTGGCCGGCGGCATCGCCTCGGTCGAGCTGCACGACATCCGCGGCTACGCCCACGACCGTCACGGCGTCGTCGACGATTACGCGTACGGCGGCGGGCCCGGCATGGTAATGAAGCCGGAGCCGCTGGCCGAAGCGATCGAGAGCGTCAAGGCGATGGCGGAACCGCCCGGCCGCGTCATCCTCATGACGCCGCAAGGCCGCCTCTTCCGTCAGGAGGTCGTCGACGAGCTGGCGCAAGCCGAGCGCCTCGTCATCGTCTGCGGCCACTACGAGGGCGTGGACGAGCGCATCCGCGAGCACCTGATCGACGACGAGATCAGCATCGGCGACTACGTGCTCTCCGGCGGCGAGGTGGCCGCGCTGGTCGTGATCGACGCCGTCGTGCGCCGATTGCCGGGCACGCTGGGCTCCGCCGATTCGCTGCTGGAGGAGTCGCACTCGGACGGGCTGCTGGAGTATCCGCAGTACACGCGGCCGGCGGAGTTTCGCGGATGGGCGGTACCCGATATACTGCTCTCTGGCAATCACGGCGAAATCGCCCGCTGGCGACGCCGGCAGCGGATTATCCGCACAGCCCAGCGCCGCCCCGATTTGCTCGAGAAGGCCTGTTTAAGCGAGGATGAGCAGCGGCTCGCAGCCGAGACGTTGGCGAGCGTTGCTGACACTATCAACGAGGACGAATCAGACTGATGGACGTCAACACCATCTCCAACGCCCAGGTAAACGAGAACATCGCCGAGTTTGGCCCGGGCGACCGCGTCAAGGTCAGCGTCAAGGTCGTCGAAGGAGACCGGGAGCGCATCCAGGTCTTCGAGGGCGACGTGATCCGCATCCGCAACGGCGGTCCGGCGTCCACCTTCACGGTGCGCAAGATCTCCAGCGGCATCGGCGTCGAGCGCACCTTCCTGCGCCACTCGCCCCGCGTCGACAAGGTCGAGGTGGTGCGCCACGGCAAGGTACGCCGCTCCCGTCTCTACTACCTGCGCGCCCTGCGCGGCCGTGCCGCCCGCATCAAGGAGAAGGCGCGCGAGCGCTAGCCATTAGCATGGCGGAGAACCGCGCGGAGGCGCTTCAGGAGTAACCAACGCGCCTCGACTGACCCGTCCAACAGCTGTCTACCAGACCAGCAAACCTCGAAGTCAGAACAGCTGGACTAATGGAGGCGGCCCGCGCGGCCGCCTCTTTGCGTGCGATGGCGCCCGTCAGTCCGCCTTCTGCAGCTTGCAGACGAAGAACGGCTCGTAGAACTCGTGAGGGCGGATGCGCAGCGCCATCGACACGTCCGGGTGGAAGTTGTGGCCGTCCCAGGAGCGCAGGCCCGCCATGCGCACGTCGTAATCGAAATCGATCTCGATGGGCAGGACGCGGCAGTCATCGTAGCGCGACAGCAGGTTGTCGATGGGCCGCTCATTCTCTTCGGGTGAGATCGTGCAGGTCGTGTAGACCAGCACGCCGCCGGGCTTCAGCAACCGGAAGGCGGCAGCGAGCATGCGCTGCTGCAGGTAGCCGTACTCGATGACGCGGTCGAGCGACCAGTAGCGCAGGGCGCCGCTCTTGCGCAGGTCGACCCGGCCTTCGCCCGTGCATTGGGCGTCGAGCAGGATGCGGTCGAAGCTCTGCTCGATGAACTTGTCGGCGTACTGCGCAGGATGCGCCGTTATCTGCGTGTATTTGATGTGCATGAGGCCGGCAACAGCTTCGAGCTTCTTGAGACGACCCGCCAGCGCGTCGTTTAGCCAGAGCGAGGCCTCGTTGTTGCACAGCGCGGCGATGTGGCTCGCCTTACCACCCGGCGCCGCGGCCAGGTCGAGGATGCTCTCGCCGGACCGCGGGTCGAGGACGAGACCGGGCACGAGGCTGGACGCGATCTGGATGTAGATCTCGCCGTTGCGGAAGAGGTCCGAATCGACCAGCGCGCCCTTGCCCTCGATGAGATAGAAGGCGTCGGGGCACCAGCTGATGGGCTCGACCCGGCAGAGCGCTTCGAGGTCGGTACGAATCGCGTCGACGGGACGCTGGCTGAGCCGGTTGATGCGCACGCTCTGCCTGCGGACGCCGCTCAGCATGTCGGGGACCGCATCGGCGCGCACGCCGTAGACCTGCGCCACGCGCTGGATGAACTCGGTGCGCTTGCTGTGCTCGCTGCCCTGACGTCGTTGCTTCTGACCGGCCATGCTGGACTCGCAACGAGTCTAGCATCCGGTTCACCGTCGGTCCGGTCGCCCTACCAGCCGCTGCCGTGGTCCCGGCGCACGAAGAAGTAGACCCGGCCCGCGTCGATCCAGACGCGGGCGTCGAGACCTGCATGCATCGCAGCGTCAGTGAGGGACGCTGCGATGCCGCCGGCGCTCTCGCCATCGAGGGGGGCAAGCTCGCCGATGCCATGACCAACGGCGTCAAGGTAGCCAAGGTACTCGCGGTTTTCGATCGTGTCTGCCGTGTCAGTTGCCTGGCGTGGAGTCGATCGGGTTGCCGCCCTGCTGTTCGAAAGACTACTGCGGAACATGCGGCCTCCACTTCATGAGCTAACGGACGAATTCGACCATCGCAACGATTGGCAGGATTCTACATCAGCAAATACTTCTATACCATGCAAAATAGCGCGGTTTATTGGTACTTGTTTTGCTGTAAAACATATGGTTAGATTGTTAAGAACAGTCTTAACAATTCACACCGAAAGGCGTGCAACAATGCCGACATTCAAGAAGCTAACGGCCGACGAAATCGCACAGATTACTGCTCGCAGGCCGCGCATTGAAGCTCTGGCCGAATATCTCTCCTATCTCGATCGCCTCAAACCCGGCGACTGGGGGTCGATTGAGCTGAGCGACGGCGAGTCGCAGCGGGCCATCAAGCGCCGCACCAGCACAGCGGCCCGTAACCAGGGCAAGCAGATCAAATGGCGCCGCAGCCTGACACCGGAACAGCTCGTCTTCCAGGTACTGCCCGCCTAGGGACCAGGATCCCAAGCATCGCCGCGCGAAAAGCAGTCTCGGACGGGCCCTCGTTCGCACCGGCCGAAGAACCCCAGACCAAACCAGCGAGCGCCCTAGCGCCCGCTGAGAAACTCGAGCCCGAGCTTGCCGGCGTCGCGGGCCAGGTGCGCGTCCTCGATCGCCGTGTCCGGCACGCCACACAGATCGAGGGCGCCGAGGTACTCGGCAAGTAGCAGCGGCGGATACGTGATGTTGAAGCGGTAGTCCGCCCAACCCGCCTCCGAGGTGCCGCCCGCCCACGAATCGACGGCCGATTTCACGCCGAGGCCGAGCTCGACAAAGGGCAGGACGCGCTCGTACCAGTCGTAGACTCGCTCCGGCGTGTCCAGCGTCTCCGTCATCAGGGCCCAGGACCGGTCGTAGTGCTGCGGCGAGACGTCGCGGAGCAACTCGACGGCCGTCTCGCTCGAGTCGACGAACACGCCGTGCGCCGAGAGGTGCCAGGCGATGCCTCGCTCCAGCAGCGTGCGACCGGATTCCAAGACGAGGCCCGCCTGCTCAGCCGGTACGGCGCCCCAAGCGTCCTCCATCATCCCGAGGATACCGAAGCGACCGGTGCGCGCCTTGCTCACGGCAAACTCGATTGCCTCCATCGGCAACTCGTTCAGCACCGGCTCGATGTCACGCGCCGTCATTCCGCACCTCCCTCAACTTCGAACTCCTGCCGGACGCGCAGCAGGCCCAGCCGGACAAGGCGCTGCACCAGCTCTCCCGTCCGGTACACGGCAACGTGCGGATCCAGATCGAACTGCTTTGCGAACTTGTCGGCGATTGCTTCGACCGACGAGCGCCCGTCGATGCCGCGGCAGATGCAGAGCGACGCTTCGTCCAGCTCGAACACCTTCTGACGCCGATACACGAGATAAGGCCGGTACTGGATCGAGACGTGCACCGCTTCGCCGCTCCAGGCCGGCGTCAGCGCCGCGACAGGCGTGGAACGCAGGCGCGGCACGCCCCGCGCGGCACAGAAGGCCTCGACCCGCGCGACGTGCTCCGCGACGCTACGGCCGCCGAGGCCGTTGAGGCGCCAGGCCTCGCGCACCACGTCTGAATCGCGGCCGTACAATCGCTCCAGCTTGACGAAGGCCCACTTCGGGTTCGGCCAGCCCAAGCCCTCCGCGGCGACCTGCGCGTTGACGGCCTGGCGCAGCGCCATGCGGACGGCGCCGAAGGCGGCCTCGGACCTCCCCTGCGCCAGCAAGGATCGCGCCCGGGCCAGCTCCACGCCGGACTGCCACTGGTTCCAGGCGCTGTAGACGCGCTCGCAGCGCTCCTTGTCGAGGTGACTGAGCAAGGCATCGAAGCCTGCCGCGTTGGCCAGCGGCTTGCCCATGAGGGTGCGGTAGTACAGGTCGAAGTCATCGAACGGCAGGTGGCGCACCGAGGCCGGCGTCGGATTGTCCGACAACGCGTTGATTCGCTCCGCCGCCTCGACGATCTCATCGAAGCCGTCACGTTCCAGGTCTACCCGCCGGAGCGGGTTCTGCAGGACGAACTGCGTCGGCCCGTGGGTCAGCCGCTCCAACCCCTCGCGATAAATGATGAACAGGTCGTAATCCGAGGTACTGTTTGCCAGTCCGGCCTGGTGCGAGCCCGACACGAAAGCGATGTCGCTCTCCAGCGAGAAGTACGCATCGAGGCCAGGTACTTCCTCGAGCGCAAACCCAACGTCCGTTTGTAACATGATCTAGTCCTTCAATTTTATGACGCGACTAATTAACGTGAGTAGAAGTTTGGATTAAATGTGGTGCAAATGTCAAGATATAATTGCGATTTCTAATTCTCGCACTTGACGTACTTAACGGCATTCGCGCAAGCTATGCTCACTGCATAGCGGAGACAAGTCCGATGGCCCAACCAACTCTCGAAGCCTACACAGATAGCCGCATCGCCAGTCTCCACGACATCGTCCTCTCTGAGGTGTGGCTAGAGGACGACGTCGATTTCTACATAAGGGCCGCGCGCCAAGCGATGGGTCCAGCGATAGAGCTCGGCTGCGGAACCGGCCGCGTGGCTATCGCGCTGGCTCGGGCGGGCCTGGAAGTGACGGCGGTCGACATCGCCCCTGCCATGCTCGACCTGCTGCGCGCCAAGCTGCATCTGGAGCCGGCCGCCGTGCAGGAGCGCGTGCGGATCGAGACTGCAGACTTCGTGGAGATGAGCCTCGACCAGCGCTTCGAGACGGCGATCCTCGCCTGCAACACTTTCGGCCACTTGACCGACCGCGCCAGCCAGACCGCGGCGCTGGAGTGCATCGAGCGGCACCTCAACCCCGGCGGCCAGCTGCTCCTCAATGTGGCGGCAGATTTCGAGGTCCTGACCCGGCCGACCCGCACCGCGTATCGCTACTGCGCCGCCGAAGACGTCTGGTTCTGCTGCGACGACCGCATCGCCGCCGCCGACCCCGCGACCGGCCTCGTCGATCTGCAATGGGTCTACGAGTTCCTTTCGCCGGACGGAAGCTGCGAGAAGCGCGTCCTGCCTGTCACCCTGCGCTACACGCCTGCGGAGGAGATCGAGGCGCTGCTACGCGCGGCCGGTTTCAGCACTGTCTTCCGCGTCGCCCAGCCAGAAGATGACGCCTGCAAGCACGACACGGTGATGATCGCGGCGCGCAAGTAGCGCTGGTCTCATATCTGCGGCTCGAACTCTGTGATGCCTGACAGATACCCCGCTGGTTAGACTCCCGTCGCCCGGTCCCAGGCGATGAGATGCAGACGAGGGCTGAAACGAAAGCCGAAACGCTTCGCGAGCTCCATGACCGTCGACGAACGCTCGATCAACCTCTCACGTGTCGCCGCCTCCGGCATCAGCCAGACGCGCTCGGTCGGCACGCCGAGGCGCTCGACGTAGCAGTCGAGGATCTCGTACAAGTCGCGCTGAGCATCCTGCACGACGAACTTGAACACGGCGCGTGGATCGGCCGCGAACGCCTCCAGCGCTTCCGGCCGGTAGGCGCGCCGCGCCGGATTGCCCGCCGAGGTCAGCTTTGGCGAGCAGTTGTACTGCGAGACGAAGGCATCGAAGCGCGGCAGCGGCGCCAGCGTGGCATTCGTCTCGACCTCGACGTACGGCGCCTCGACAGCCAGCAGCTCGAGCAGCTCGGCGAGCTGGCGTTGCCAGAGCAGCGGCTCGCCGCCGGTCAGCACGAGGTGTGCCCGAAACGCCGGCGACAGGTAGCGCAACCAGCCGCGGTGCGCCCAGTAGCCGACGACCTGGCGCGGCTCCATCTCCCGCCAGGTCGCGTGCCATACCGCGTCCGTATCGCAGCCCTGCGGCGCGCCGTCCGGACCCCAGCCCGGGCAGCGCAGGTTGCAGTGAGCCGTACGCAAGAAGAGCGCCGGAACACCTGCCGTCGGGCCCTCGCCCTGGACCGAGTAGAAGGTCTCCGCAACCGGCAGCGTCGCTCTCACACCGGCGATCCCATCGACCACGACGCCACCGCGCCCTTCGAGTGCCCCTCGGTGCACTCGACACGTATGGCCGCGAAGCGCTGACCGCACGCCCCGAAGGCCCGGCAGGCGCGATCGAGGATGAGCCCGGCGATCGACTCGATGGTGGGCTCACTGTCCACGACTACCACCTCGTCGGCAGGCAGCGTCAGGCGGTGCGCGCCGTTGACGCGCTCGTAGGCAACGAGGGCCACGTCGCCGTCGCAGCTGACGTAGCGGGACGAGAGCAGGATGCGGTGGTCGAGGCCGTCCAGCACCTCCAGCAGCGTGCGCTTGAGCACGGCGAAGTCGAGCACCATATCGTACTCGCCGATAGCGCCGGTCACGTCCACGCGTACCGTAGAGGTGTGGCCGTGCAGACGACCGCACTTGGGATGGCCGGGGATCATGTGCGCATAATCGAAGGTCAAGCCGCTCATGTAGATGGTCTCGGCCGCTGTCATCTTTCCTCCTCTCGACCAGTGGCGACACGCCGCAAGAACGCCTCCAGGCGGGCCGCCTGCGTGCGCCAGCTCAGCTTGCGCGCCAGGCGTTGGTTGTAGGCTGACGCGTCATCGCGCGCCGCGTAGGCTCGCTCGATGCCGGCGCGCCAGCCCGCAACGGAGCCGTCGACCAGCGCGCCGGTGACGCCATCGCGGAGAAGCCACTCGAGGCGGCCGCGCGGCGCGACGATGGGCCGTCCGGCGGCCAGGTACTCGCTGATCACGATCGGGCTGCAGTCGGCGCCGAGCGGGAACGCCAGCAAGTCCGCAGCGCCGGTGTACGACGGCACGTCTGCTAGCGGAGCGACGCCGCAGACGACGACGTTGTCGCGGCGCGGCAGCTCCGGCAGCAAGGGCCCGTCTCCCACGAGCAGCAGCAGGTCGCGCTCCGCGTCCAGCGCCTCGATCAGCTGACGCAGGCCGGCGTACCAGTAGCCGATCTTGCCGGTGTAGGCGATGACCCGCCGCCCGCTCAGCGAGACGCCGTGACGCGCATCGATCTGACGTCGTGCTGCTTCGACGGACGCCTCGTCCAGGGGATGGAACAGCGCCTCGTTGTAGCCGTTGGGCACGACCGCGGCGAAGCGCGGCTCCGCCAGCAGGCGCACTGCTCTCAGCATGACGGGTGACTGCGCCACGACGGCGGTCGCCCGTCGCACGCACTCTTCAAAGCAGGAACGGAGCACGGCGGCGCCGGCCGGGTCATCGAACTCGGCCGCGTACATCTCCTCGTACCAGTCGATGCAATCGAAGACGATGGGCAGATCGACATGATCGCCGAGGATGAGCATCGAAAGCGGGTTGTCCACCAGCACAAAGTCGAAACGACCGTCACGCAGGTGCGCACCGACCAGATCGCGCACCGACTGACGGCTCTCCGCCGCCAGCAGCCGCTGATGCGAGAGGCGCACGATCTCGACGTCCTGCAGCAGGCCGTAAAGCTGCTCCTCGCGCTGCGGGAAGGCGCGACGATACTCTGGCACGACGTGCTGCAGGCTTTCGCTGTAGAGCTCGTCACCCAGCTTGAGGACACGCAGACGCCTCATGCCAGCAGCTCCGCCAGAAGACGCAGCGCCGCCGCGTCCAGGGGCAGCAGCCGGCTGATCGAGAACGCCTCGCCGTAAGGTTGACGCACGAGAGCGCCGCGAGCCCGCGCTCGCGCGCGCAGCGATTCCTGGAGCCAGGTCGCGTCCACGTCGTGCTCCGAGGCAACGCTGACGTAGAGCTTGATTGCCGCCTGGCGTGTCTCCATGTCTTCTTCTTCGAGCCGCGAGACGACCTGAACGGGCAGGGCGGCGAGGCCTTCTAGGTCCACCTCGCCGTGCAGCAGGGCAGTGGGCTGCCACGGCTCGCCGCCTGCGACGCCGCGTGCGCTCTGCAGCGCCGCCTCGGGAGCGGCCGACGCCAGCACGCGATGGTCGACATGCCAGTCCCCGGCGGCGTGCGTGAGCAGAACCTCGGGCCGCAGCTCGCGAAGCGATGCGATCAGCGCCTGCTGCAGGCGTCCCGGCTGGTCTGCCAGGCACATGTCTTCAAAGTCCAGGAAGCGGTACCGGAAGCCGAGCTGCGCCGCCGACTGCGCCGCCTCCGCCTCGGCGCGCTGCACACGCGCCTCGATGCTCTCGCCTGCGCAGCGGCCCTGCTCGTTGCGGCTGCAGAAGAGGACGTCGACCTCGTGGCCATGACGCCGCGCCTTGGCGATGGTGCCGCCGCACAGGAACACCTCGTCGTCGACGTGCGCCGCGACCACCAGCAGCCTCACGGTGCCGCTCCTGTCCGCAGCGCCTCGGCCCGCTCGAGGCAGTTGGCGCAGGTGCCACACGCGACAATGACGCCGTCCTGCAGTGACGCGTTCCAGCACGACACGGTCAGTTGAAGCAGGCCGCGCCGTTCCAGATACGCGATGACGTCGCGCTTGGAGCAGGCCATCGCCGGCAGCAGCACGGAGTACGGGCGCAGGAGGGAGCGCTCCAGCAGCAGCTCCAGGAGCCTGTGATGGTAGTAGTCGTTGTCGCCAAAGACGAAGTTGTCGTCCAACACGTAGCCGAAGGCGACGCCGTCCGCGTCGATCGAGTAGCCGTAGATGCCGGCCATGAGCAGGAAGAGCGTGTTGCGTGCCGGCATCCAGGCGGCGGTGTCGTCCTGAGCCCGATGAGGCGCCAGCGATGCGATGTGCTGGAACAGGCCGCAGGGCAAGACGTGCAGTGGGCGCAGGTCGAGGGCGCGGGCGACGTTCCGGGCGGCGGCGAGCTCGGCTGCGAGCGATACCTGGCCGTAGTCGATGAACAGGGGCCAGAGGTCGGCGCCGTCTTCCTTAAGCATGGCGGCCACTGCCGTGCTGTCCGCGCCGCCCGAAAGTAAGACCACGATACGACCGGTGGGCTGCCGTCGCACGCCTTCGAGGAAGCTGACGTTCGCCAGCGTCTTAACCGCCACGCCCGGCCTCCGTCAAGAGCACCGCGTCCAGGAGACGATCCGCGTCCGCCGCGCTCGGCGCCGCTTCGTTCCAGATCGAATACGGCAGCCCCTGGCAGCGCACGAACCACGGCGCTTCGACGATCGTCTCCCGCAGCGCCGCGCGAGGCAGACCGCCCCAGGCCGCGTCAATACCGGTCGCGGCCATGAACCGGCGCAATCGCGCGATGGGTCGGCCCTGCAGTTGGGCACAGATCAGGATGCCGAGGCCTACCATCGTGCCGTGCATGAGGCCGGGCAGCCGCTGCTCCAGGCAGTAGGCGAAGAAGTGCTCGCTGCCCTCTTCCGGCCGAGACGTGCCCGCCAGATTGCAGAGCGTCACCTCAGCCAGCAGGCAGCCCAGCAGCAATCGCAGACCGCCGCTGCCGGCCGCGGCAATGGCGACGGCGCCATCGAGGAGCGTGGCGCAGATGCGGCGGCCGGCAGCGGCAATGAGCGGATCGTAGGGCTCTGGCTCGGCGCGCCGAGAGGCGAGGTGCCAATCGCGTAACGCCGTAGACATCGAGAGCACGTCGCAGGCGCCGAGGGCGTTCAGCGCTGCTGGCGCCGAGCCCAACAACGCCTCGTCCAGGACGACGCGCCTGGCGACCGCACCGTCCACGTAGCGGACCACGCCGTCCTCTCGCAGCGCCGTCGTGGCGGTGAGGAACGCGTCAGTGGAAAGCAGGGTGGGAACGCAGACGACGTCGACGCCGAGGCGGTCGCCGCGCAATCGTGCGATGTCCATCACGCGACCGCTGCCGAGCCCTACCACCGCCTCGATGCCCGCCGAAGCAACGATCGCGTCTATGTCGCGCCGCTCCGTCGAGGCCACGACCTCGGTCTCCACGACGTTGACGCGTGGCAGCAGCGCGGGAGCGCGTTCCAGTAACCGCGGGCTGGTGACCAGGAGGCTTCGTCGCGGCTCAATCAGCTCTTCCAATGCCATCCAATCAATTCCCGGTAAAGGCAGAAGTTTATCACTCGTCATACTTATTACTAATATGTTAGCTATTTGAACTGATTTTCTACTACACTGACAATATCGTCAAGTACTAGTTGGAATATTTTATTACAACAGAAATGACGATAGTAGCGGTCTCGCAAAGATGCATAGGACAAAATAAAGCGCCCCGACGACGTCGGGGCGCGATGATTGAGCATGGCCTACGTGAGGCCCTACGGCATCAGGCAGGCATTACCTGAAAGACGAGACGGCTTTCCTGCGGGCTGCGGCGCCAGCGGATCTTCTTGCCCTGAGAGGTTGCTGCGATACTTGTTCGTCGTTTCACAGTCCTCTGCGAATCATCCCTGCTCAAATCTATCGCGCCCCAATCTCCTGGGTGAAGTGTATTAAGGTAGGCGAGGTACTCCGAGAGCTCTTCCAAATTGCTTCTCCTCCGGTTAAGTTCCTGGATTTCCACGTCGGATAGTTTCTTGAATACTGGCACGAAAACACCTCCTTGAAAATTCCCCTACCCTGACCAGACGGTCAGCCTGATGATACGTATCAGGCCTGGGTAAAGTACCACATCTAGGCCAAATTCTTCTTCTCGTGGGCTGCACGGTGCCTACATTAGATACGGTCGTAGGTACCCTTGCGAGTAGCGAGCATTTCCAGGCCAATGAAAGACAAGTATCCCACCACCAGATAGAAGACTCCTATGACTGCCTCTAACCCGGCGGGGCCCAGTACGACGCCGGTCGAGGCACCATCGATCGCCTTACGCAGGCCTTCTAGTCCATGCGTTAGCGGCAGGATCGTACCGAGAAGTTCCAGCCCTCGTGGCAGGTCGGCTAGCGGCACGAACGCGCCGGTAAACGACATCAGCAGCATCTGCCCCGCCGCTCGCACGACAATCCACTCACGCAAGGCGATGGCGAAGATGCCCACGCAGAGGCCAAACGTCATGATGGAGATCAGCAGCGCGATAAAGCACAGCACCACTGCCGGCCAGTCGGCGTCCTGAAAGGCCGCACCCACAAAGACCAGGGAAGCCAACAGGGTCATCAGTACGGTGACAGCGCCGTTAGGAAGATGCAGCAAACCTCTCGCCACGAACATCTGCAAACGGCTGCCCGTCGAGACGAACAGTGCCGGCAACGTCGCCCCCGCCCGTTCGACCCAGAAGCCCTGCACGATGCTGCCTGTGAGCGTCCAGGACGCGGCAAACGTCGCGCCGCCGATGGCGTAGTCCCGCGCGACTTGCTTGCCCAGCGCGAACTCGCCCGCCAGCGCCAGGATCGCCACAGTGAACACCGGCCGCAGGATGACGTTGGCGACATACGACGCGGGGTCGGACCACGGAAAGACACTGCGATAAGAAAGATGCGCCTGCGTCGCAAGGACGCGCAGCCGAACGCTCACGATCGTGCCAGGACGCCCGTCTTGCGGATGCGGTCCTCGGCCCGCGCGAAGAGAAAGGCGGTTGCTGCCAGGACGAGCGCCGAGATCGCGATCGTCTCGGTCCACTGCAGCGCGACGGTATCGAAACTCGCTCCGTGCGTCGCCTGAGCCAGGCCGTCCATCGCCCACGAGACCGGCAGCAGGCGCGCGAGCACCTGAAGCGGCTGCGGCAGCACCGAGATGGGGTAGAGGAACCCGGCCAGTGCGGCGCCAATCGGCATGATCGCCGTCACGGCGTTGGGGCGTCCGCCGGCCAGAAAGGTCAGCGGCTGGAAGCTGAGCGAAGTCACAACCACGGCGGCCAGCGCCAGCACCACCGACGGCGCGATCAGCGCCGCGTCGCCGGCGACGGGCAGGTGGCCGGCAAACAGCAACAGGCTCGTGAGGACGATTGCGCCGGGCAGCATCGCCGCGCAGCTGACCGCCGACGCCTTGGCCAGCATCGTCACAAAGATCGGCGTAAGCGTGCAGACGTTGGGCTCGAGCAGCGCGTCCTCATCCTCGCCCTGCAGCGACCCGGCCACACGCGAGACACCCTGAGCCCAGACGGCGTAAAGCGGGGCCCCGATCAGCAGGTAGCGCGCCGCGGCCGGATCGTCGCTGTGGCGGATGAGCCAGACTGCGATAATCGCCGGTCCCACGGCCGTGATCAGGCCGAACAGCGCGTCCATCGGAAAGACCGAGCGCCATTCCTGTCGGAAGGCGGTCTGCATGGCGTTGACGTAGAGGCCGACGGTCCGCACGAAGCCGCTCAGTCGTCGAAAGCTTCTACGGCCGGCTCCAGCAGCCGCAACCGGGGCGAGTCCGCATCCAGTTCGCAGCTGACGCCGAGAGGGAAAAGTGAGCAACGGTATCGTGTGGCCGCAGTCTGCGCCTGAGACGACCGGCCTGGCGCCGTCGTCGCCCATGAGATGCTTGCGGATAACGTCGTCAAAGCCCGGCAGGTCGTCGGCGCCGACGTAGAGCGAGGGCTCGCCGCAGACCATGCCGCCGATCTGGTCGATGACGCCGGCCTCCCGCACCTGGTGCATCAGGCTCGTCGTCGCCTCGACGTCGGGTGGCGTATCGAACGGGAAGAGCATGTCCCAGAAGAAGATGGCGCCCTCGTAGTCGAGCGCGAAGCCCGATGTCAGGTTCCTCGACGCCGCCCGCAGGCTGCCGCCCAGCAACGGCCCCGAGGCGCGTCCGCCGCGCAGCGTGCGCCACGGCGGGCAGGGCTGGAAGTCACGCGGCTCGTCGAAGTAGTCCCAATCCCAGAACTTGTCGGCGCGGACCGGGCTCATCGGATACGCGACCACTTCTCCGCCGAGCACGGCCTCGAAATTGGACCGGGTGAAGTCGTCGATGCCGCCCTTGTTGCCGAAATGCTGCACGAGGCTGGGGCCGTGGAAGGTGACGAGCCCAGTGCGGACGTAGATCGCCTGCAGCAGCGTCGACGCAGCGCTCTGTCCCACGAAGATGGTCGGGTGATTGGCAATGAGGTCGTAATCCATCATCGGCAGCAGGCCGCCGATGATGTCCGGCTCACCCGCCAGCGAGAGCAGGATGGCCCGCACGTCCGGATCGAGGAACATGTCGTGGATGTCCGCCACGCGCTCCGCGTCCGTCTGCGACGTGCTGAGGGCGTGCCTGCCAAATTTGACGCGATAGCCCAACCGCTCGAACTCGCGCACGCCACGCTCGACCCGCTTCGGGAATGCAGCCGCGCGGCCGGGCGTCACGATGCCGATCGCATCGCCCCGCCGCAGCGCCGGCGGCTTGATCAGGGTTGGCTGGCTCATTGGGCGGCTCCCTTCGCTTCGCTGAGGCCCAGTGAGGCCTCGATTTGCTCACAGATGCTTTCAGTCGTCGCAGCCGGACCGTTGTCGAGCACCGTCCAGCCGTATTCGACAGCGCGCGCCAGAAGGTCGGCACGAATGCGACCTTGATAATCGATGAAGCTGTCGCGCCCCAGTTCGGCGTAGCCGTCCTGGCCGCCCAGCTCGACGAACGAGAAGGTGCGCTTCTGGGCCCAGGCCAGCGCCGCCGGCGTATCGATCAGGAAGATGCGGTCCGGCTGCGCCGCCGGCAGCATGCACTGCAGCCGCTCATCCGAGACGCCTTTGATCCGTAACTTGGCCGCGAACTTGTGATACCAGCTTTCGACAATGATAATGTCTCTTGTCGTTTGCAAGGGCTCAGAACGCCATTCATTAGGCCTCCGAAATAACTGCCGACCAGCTGAAGCCAGTGCTCGTAGCCCAGCTCGTGGTGGTGATCCGCGTCGCCTCCTGACCAGATGAGGTGCGACAGCGCATCGAGGTGCTCGACGACGGAGGGCGAGACGCCTTCGTCCGCGACGAGACCGTCGCCGCGCGTCGGCACGTACGCCACGCGCAGACCACACACCGTCAACCGCTCACTAAGCGCGAAGGCTATCGATGACTTACCCGATCCATCAATACCTTCAAAACTAATTACCATATTAGTCGACTTCATTAATGCAATAATATCACAACATTGAAGCCGTCAGCATTAACCATGGTCGCGTCAGCGAAATATGGCCGTGCCGGACCGCCGGGGTTGCAGGACGGAGCGCCCGCCGGGGGAGATGCTTCGGCGAGCTCAGCATGACCGGCCCTATGCTCCGCTCGCTTCCCCTACAATGGCGCGGACATTCGGAGCAGGAGGGGAATCATGGTTGCACCGATGGCCGGACTGCGCGTCCTCGAGGTGGCCAATTGGCTGGCCGCGCCCAGTTGCGCCGCGCTCATGCGCGACCTGGGCGCCGACGTCGTCAAGATCGAGCCGCCAGGAGGCGATTCTTACCGCTATTCGACCGGCAACATCGGCAATCCCGACGCCAAAGTGCCGTCCACCTACGCCTTCGAGCTGGACAACCGAGGCAAGCGCTCCCTGACCGCCGACCTCGCCAGCGAGGCCACGTCCGGCCTGATGCAGCGCCTGATCGAGACCTCCGACATCTTCATCACGAACCTGATCCAGCGGCGGCGCCTCGCCTACCACCTCACACCGGAGGAGGTGATGGCCATCAACCCGCGCATCATCTATGTCTCCTTCAGCGGCTACGGCAGCGAAGGCGCGGACCAGGACCGACAGGCCTACGACCACGCCGCCTTCTGGGCGCGCGCCGGCATCATGAGCATCATCGGGCAGCCGGACGGCTCGCCCTCGATGTGCCGCAGCGGCCAGGGCGACCACACGACCTCGCTCAATATGCTCGCCTCGACCCTGGCAGCGCTGCGCATGCGCGACCAGACCGGCGAGGGCCAGATCGTCGACGTCACGCTGATCGGCACCGGCCTCTGGACCATCGGCTCGGACGCGGTGAACGCGATGGCCGGCCGGCCGCCCCAGCGCCTCGACCGCACTCGGCCGGCCAGCCCGCTGTACAACAACTACCGTTGCGCCGACGGCCGCTGGTTCGTGTTCACGATGGCGCAATCGGACCGCTATTGGCCCAGTTTCTGCCGCGTATTCGGTCACCCCGAGTGGACCGACGACCCGCGCTACGCGACCACCGTCGCCCGCCGCGAGAACGGCGTCGACCTCCTGCCCGAGATCGAGCGCCAGCTGGCGAGCGAGCCGCTGGAGGCATGGGCGCCGCGCTTCGATGCCGCCGGCCTGATCTGGGCGCCGATGGCGGAGGTCCTCGAGGCCGTCGAAGACCCGGCGATTACGGCGATGGACGGCGTCGTACAGGTGGAGGACTCGCACCTCGGCCCCTACCGCACGATGAACACGCCGTTCCGCATCCGCGGCGCCGACATCGGCGTGCGCGGCCCGGCGCCCGCCCCTGGCGAGCACACGATGGAGGTGCTCAAGGAGCGCGGCTTTGCCGACGAGGACATCGCCGTCTTCGCCGCCGACGGCGTGTTCGGCTAACCATTGGCATGGCGGCGTACCGCGCGATACGCACTCAACCGGCGATTCGCTATCCGGACCGCCCCGACAGCCGCCTTTGAGCCTGAGAACCGCCCTTGGCGGGCTGCGACCGAGACGCGGTCAGAGGCTTGGATCGGGTACCAGCAAGCGCGCCAACTCCGACGCGTCCTCCACCTCGTCGATGTGCAGGACGCGGTCGGCCAGCGCCTCCGCCTGTCGCGGTGAGAGCGACTTCGTTGCGAGCTGACGGAACTTGTCGACGACCGCTTCATCCGTCGCGAAGTGATCCTCGCTGCCCTGCGCCTTCTCCACCGTGTCGCGCAGCACGGTGCCATCCTTCAGGTAGACCTCGACGTGCACCTTGTGGCGCATGTTCGGCCCTTCGGCGCTGATCGAGGGGTCCTCGACGCACTGCACGACGCGCCGCCAGCGCCATGCGCGCCGGGTCGGCCACCAGCGCTTCTGAGAACTGCTCGACGAAGCAGGCGCCCTCGAGCAGGTAGGTCGCGACGCAGTAGCCCAGGTTGAGCTGTGACGCGGTCACGCCCTCGGGACGGTACGGCCAGCCGACGTGCTCCACCGTCGCCTTTGAGCCGTGCACGACGATGTGGTCGATGTCGTCGGCGCCGAAGGGACGCTGCGATTGCAGGTTACGCAGCGCGTCCAGCGTCGTGTGGTTGCTGGCGACGCAGGAGTAGAACTTCAGCGAGACACGCATCGTCTCGAACGTCTCGCCCAGGCCTCGCGTCAGCTTCTCGCGGTCGAAAACGCCCTCGCGGCCGCCCGAGAACGTGGTGCAGAAGCCGCCGTACCCCGCCTCGAACACGTCGATGATTCCCGTGAAGCCCTTCTCGGCCAGCAGCGCCGCGTACAGGCCGCTCTCGGCCGACTTGCCGGCGTGCATGCGCTTCACCATCGAGCCGAACTGCGCCGCCATGAGCCCGGCCGACTGCGTCCCCGCCATGCCGATCGCGTGCACGCAACGCTCCTCGTCCAGCCCCAGCGCCCGAGCGGCCGTCGCCGCCGCGGAGAAGACGCCCAGCGTGGCGCCCGTGTGCCAGCCCTGCTCCAGGTGGTTGCGCCCCATGCACATGCCGACGCGCGGCCCCACCTCGTAGCCGGCCACGACCGCGGTGAGCAGGTCCTTTCCCGAGATGCCGGGACGCGTCTCCGCCAGCGCGATGGCCGGCGGCAGCGTCACCGACGCCGGATGCATGACTGCCTCGCGGTGCACGTCATCGAGCTCGAAGCCCTGGGTCTGGGTGCCGTTGCACAGCGCGGCGTGGACGCTGGAGAGACGATGTGGCGTGCCCCACACGGCGCACTGCCGCGTCGTGTCGATCTCCATCAGCGTGTCACGCAGCATCTGGCTCCACTGCAGGTCGGCGGCGTAGAGCCCGCAGCCGAGGCCGTCGAGGATCAGCAGCCGGGCGCGATGCTTCACCTCGTCGGGCAGGTCCTCGTAGCGCAGATTGGCGACGAAACGGGCCAAACCGCGCGTGTAGCGGTTGTCAACTTCGGTAGCAGCGGTGTCGTGGGTTGTCATGCTAGTCGTCGACCGAGTACTTCTGCTCGAGGGCGTCGAAGGCGGGCTTGTTCACGAGGCGCTGGCGCTCCGCGAAGCTGGCCACGTCGTCCATCACGGCCTCGATCGAGCCGGTCTCGAGGATGCTGCCCAGCACGCGCTGCATGCCTGTGACGGCCGCCTGCAGCGCCGCGTTGGCGTAGAGGACGATGGCGTAACCCATTTCGGCGAGCTCCGGCTGACCCAGGATCGGCGTGTTGCCGCCGTAGACCAGGTTGATGAGAAACGGAGCATCCGCCGATCGCGGGATGCGCCGGATCTCGTCCAGCGAGCGCGGGCTCTCGACGAACAAGCACGTCGGCGCCGGCTTCGAGCGCGCGGTTGGCGCGGTCGATGGCGTCCTCGAAGCCGGTGCAGGCCGCCGCGTCGGTGCGGGCGATGATCTGCAGGTCGTCGTCGCGGCGCGCGTCGGTCGCAGCCTTGATCTTGGCGACGAACTCCTCGGTCTCGATCACCTCTTTGCCGTCGAAGTGGCCGCACTTCTTCGGGAAGACCTGGTCCTCGAGCTGAATGCAGTTGGCGCCGGCCCGCTCCAGCGTGCGCACGGCATAACCAACGTTGACGGCGTTACCGAAGCCCGTGTCGGCGTCGACGATGATCGGCAGGTCGACGGCCTCGCGCATGGCGGAGACGTGCTCCGCCAGCTGCGTCAGACTAACGAAGCTGAGGTCGGGCACGCCGAGGAACATGTTCGTGACGCCGGCGCCGGTAACGTACACCGCCTCGTAGCCCAGGTCTTCGGCGATGCGGGCCGTGAGCGCGTTGGCGCAGCCGGGCACGAGCATCGCGTCGCGCCGCGACAGCCGCTGCTTGAGGCGGCGGTTGAGGCTCTCGGTCATGGATCGCACCCTCTTCTCGGCAGGTCTGGCGCCCAGGCACCGGCGCGATCATAGCATTCGAGACGACCCGCTAGGCATCTCAGCCGGCTTCGCGGGTATAGCGCCTTACGAGCGGACCGCCAGCGCCATGACCTGCGTGACGGCGCCGACCACGGCCGCGCTGAGGAGTACGCGATAGGTGACGTTACAGATGGAGCCGACCATGCCCAAGGTCAGCAGCTTTCCACCCGCGTAGCCGGCGCGCGAGAGCATGTGGTGCGTCGCGGTCACGCCGAACAGGGTGAGGCCGACGCCGAGGACGGCCTTCTGGGCCAGGCGCGAGCGGCGGCACCGCGTCGGCTCCCGGTCCAGCACTCGGCAGAAGGTGCGCGAGTAGAGGAATGCCTGGATGCCGACCAGCCAGATGCGACCCGCGTAGAGCGACAGGTTGCCGAGGAGCCCCCAGCGCTGCTCAGAGCGCAACGGCTCGTCCTTCAGCAGGTCGGGCAGGCCGCGCTTGCGTCCGTGGAAGAACACCACGGTCGCCAGCAGGGACCAGGCGAGCATCACGGGCAGCGTCAGCCACATCGAGGTCAGGACCAGCAGGCCGTACAGGGCCGCGGTCGCAAGGTACGACTGCACCTCCCAGATGGATGCGGCGAGGAGCGGCAGCAACCGCCCGCCGCTCAAGAACGCGCTGAGCCTGGCGACGTTCCTGCGCCACGCGCCCGGCAGATCGACGGCGCGGACGCCTTCGGGCTCGAAGCTGCTGGGCCAGACGAGATCGTCTGATACCGACGCGAGTAGTGGCATCGTCGAGGATGCGAGGATTCTGAGACGAGGATTGAGCAAAACCGACCACCTTTCCCTTCGCATCATGCGTGAGGAGGGAGCAGTGGCCGGACGACTCGTCGTCTAGTCAGAACGACAAGCCGGCCGGGTCACAGATGACCCGTCCTCTTTCAGTGGCCTACGAGGTTAGCTGTCGGGTTAGGGCTGAAAGAGTGCTGCCCTGCCGCCGTTACGGCGACTTCACCCCAAGTGTGTGTGGTTCCCCCGTTTCCCTCGCGGGAATTCGGCCTTTGCTTCAGTATACGAGCCCGAGAGATGTTATGTATCGCCAAATCCAAACAAACGTTTAACGTCTCGCAAAACCTCAGTGTCCTCTATACCTGACGTGCACGTGCACTGGTGGGTTCGAGATAGTCGGAGACGCGTTGCAGGTCCTCCGGCGTGTTCACATTGAAGAAGGAAAGGCCTTCGGCATCGAAGGGGCGCCACTCAGCCTCTTCCAGATACGCAACGTCCAGGTCATCGAGCAGCGCCTTCATAGCAAGATCCCTTCTTGCCAGGCGCCGCTCTACGGCGTCGATGCAGCCGGGGCCATAGGCGGCGCAGAGCGGCTGCGCCTGGCCTTCGTCCAGCGCAACGGCCGCATCGTGCCCTTCGACACGACGCAGGAGCTCGGCCAGCAGCGCCGGCTGCAGCAGCGGCAGGTCGCAGGCCACTACGAGCGCCGGGAAGCTCGACGAGGCCTTGAGCCCCGCCGCGAGCCCGGCCAGTGGCCCCGACTCCGGCACCTCGTCCTCGATGACGCGGATCGCCCGTCCCTCGTACGCCGGCAGCTGCTGACCGGCACGCACGACGATGATCGTCGCGTCGACCAACGGAACGACGCGGTCGATGACGTGCTGAAGCAACGTCTTGCCCGCAGCGACAGCGGACGCCTTGTCGCGCCCCAAGCGGCTTCCCCTGCCGCCGGCCAGGATGATCGCGGTCGCCATCGAGCTAAGGAAGGATGCGCTGGGCGCCGGTATAGACGTTGAAGCCGTCCGGCCGCACGAAGCCGGTGAGGGTCATGCCGAAGTTCTCGGCCACGTCCACCGCCAGGCTAGACGGCGCCCCTACCGAGGCGATAACCGGGATGCGCGCCCGCAGTGCCTTCTGCACCAACTCGAAGCTGCAGCGGCCGCTGAGCAGCAAGATGCGGTCCTCCAGCGGCAGCTGATCGTCGAAGAGCTGGCGTCCGACGAGCTTGTCCAGTGCGTTATGTCGACCTACGTCCTCCGCCAGCGCCTGCAGGTTGCCCTCCGTGTCAAACAGGCCCGCCGCGTGCAGACCGCCCGTCGTCTCAAACACGGCCTGCGCCTGGCGCAGCTTCTCCGGCAGGCCGCAGATCACCTCGGCGCGCACCTGCGGCCCATCAGGCAGCACGGCGCAGCCTTGCACCTCCAGCGCGTCCAGCGTCGCCTTGCCACAGACACCGCAGCTCGAGGTCGTGTAGAAGTTGCGCTCCAGCCGGCTGGCGTCGAACTGCAGGCCAGGGCGGAGCGTCACCGTGACGACGTTCTGGCGCTGCTCCTCCTCGATGTCGGCGTCGAGGCAGTACGCGACGTCAGCCAGGTCATCGGGACCGTCCAGGATGGCCTCGCCGTAGAGGAAGCCCGCGGCCAACTCGAAGTCGTCCCCCGGCGTACGCATGGTCACGGCGATGTTCTTCTGGTTGAGCACACCGCCGGCTTGCCACTGCAGGCGTATCTCCAGCGGCTCTTCGGCCGCGACCACGTCGTCGCGCGCGTTCAGAACGCCGTTGCGATAGCGGCGGATGTCGCGGTGGATCTGGTTCGCCTGTCGATTGACCATGAGCCCTCTCCCTTATCAAGGGTAAGAGCATTGTATCGGGATCGAGGAAAGGCTGCGGTCAGGACGAGCCGCCGACGGCGTCGGGCTGCGCTGAGCGCGGCTGCATGCGAGCACCGGAGCGCTGCAGGATCTCCGGCAGGCGATCCTCCTGCCCCGACATCGAGAGGTGGATGCCGGCCACGCCCGGAATCTCGCGCAACTGCTGGATCAGCTCGACCGTGATGTCGACGCCTTCTTCTTCGACCCGATCCTCCGGCACGCCCCGCAGCCGCTTCTCGATCGCGGGTGGGATCCAGATGCCGGAGAGCTGGTGTTGCATGTACTCCATGGCGCGGATCGTGCGGATCGGGAAGAGGGTCGCCAGGATGTAGACGCGCTTCTCGAAGCCGAAGTCGCGCACCTTGTCCATCCAGCGCCGGAAGATGTCGATGTCGTAGACAAGCTGCGTCTGGATGAACTCGGCGCCGGCCGCGACCTTCTTGCCGAGACGCTCCGCCCGGTACTCCTGCGGCGCCGCGAAGGGGTTCTCGACACCGCCGATCAGCCACTTTGGCGCCACAGACAGCTTCGTGCCGGAGATGAGGCGCGATTCCTGGCGCATGGTTCGCGCCGTCCAGATCAGTTGAATCGAGTCCATGTCGAAGACGCCGCGCGCGTCCGGGTGATCGCCAAAGCGCTGGTGGTCGCCGGTCAGCAGCAGCACGTTGGGGAAGCCCAGCCCGGCGGCCCCCAGCAGGTCGGCCTGCAGGGCGATGCGGTTGCGGTCGCGGCACTGCAGCTGGATCACCGGCTCGACATCCTCTTGTTGGAGAGCAACACATCCGGCCCAGGTGGCCATGCGGGCGTAGGCGCTCTGATTGTCGGTCACGTTGGCCGCATCGACCCAGTCATGCACAGAGCGCGCCGTGCGGCGGAAGGCGCCCATGGCGGCGCCTCGCGGAGGCGGCAGCTCGATGGTCACTACGAAGCCGCCGTCCAGAAGCGCCTGGTGCAGACGTCCGTAGACCGGCGGCTGCTCCCTCTTGGCGGCGCTGGAGTCGTTGCTGGACTGGGTCATGAAGGGGCCTTCCTGGTGGCTGCTGTGGCGGTTAGTCTCGATGTTGAGGGAGGGGGTAAGCATCGGCGGGGTGCCCGAACCTGTCTCGGCATTTATTGTGGCGCGCTCACAATGCGACGGTCAAAGTGCGGGATTACGATCCCGGTGCTGAACCCCGTACTTCAGGAGCCTGACGGCTCGTTTTCTCGACCTTGGGAGGCTATATGCAGAGCGACCTCGAAATTGCCCAGGCAGCGCAGCTGGAGCCCATCGACGCCATCGCGTCCCGTTTGGGCCTGGTTTCGGACGAGGTCGAGTTGTACGGAAAGTACAAAGCCAAGATCTCCCTCGACGTCCTCGACCGCCTGCGGGACAAGCCTTCGGGCCGCCTGATCTCCGTCACCGGCATGACCCCGACGCCGTTGGGCGAGGGCAAGACGTTGACCACCGTCGGCCTCTCCCAGGCCCTCAACCGCCTGGGCCACCGCACCATCGCCACGATCCGTCAGCCCTCGCTGGGACCGGTGTTCGGCATCAAGGGCGGCGCGGCCGGCGGCGGCTACTCGCAGGTGGTGCCGATGGAGGACTTCAACCTCCACCTCACCGGCGACACCCATGCCGTCTCCATGGCCCATAACCTCCTGGCCGCCCTGATCGACAACCACCTGCACCACGGCAACAAGCTCAATATCGACCCCTTGAGCATCAGCTGGCCCCGCGTCGTGGACATCTCGGACCGCTCCCTGCGCCACGTCGTCATCGGCCTGGGCGGACGGGAGGACGGCGTGCCGCGCGAGTCGAGCTTCGACATCGCCGTGGCATCTGAAGTGATGGCGGTGCTGGGCCTGGCCACCAGCCTGCAGGACCTGCGCGCCAGGCTGGGCCGCATCATCGTGGCCCAGAACCGGGACCGCAAGCCGGTGACGGCGGACGACCTGGGCGCGCGGCGGCGCCATGGCGGTGCTCTTGCGCGACGCCATCAAGCCCAACCTGCTGCAGACGCTGGAGCACACGCCGGTGTTCGTGCACACGGGGCCCTTCGGCAACATCGCCCACGGCAACTCCTCCATCCTGGCGGACCAGGTGGGCCTCAAGCTGGCCGACTTCGTGGTGACGGAGTCGGGCTTCGGCTCCGACCTGGGCTTCGAGAAGCTGGGCGACATCAAGTGCCGTTACGCCGAGAACCAGCCCGCCGCCGCCATCGTCGTCGCCACCCTGCGCGCCCTCAAGGCGCACTCGGGCAAGTTCCGCGTGGTGGCGGGGCGTCCTCTGGACCCGGGCCTCAAGGAAGAGGACCTGGACGCCATCGAGGCGGGCTTCGGCAATCTGGAGAAGCACATCGAGAACGTGACCAGGGAATTCGGCGTGCCGGCGGTGGTGTGCATCAACCGCTTCTCGTGGGACACGGACCGGGAGATCGAGCTGGTCAGACAGAAGTCGCTGGCGGCCGGGGCCTTCGGCTGCGAGGTGAGCGAGGTGTGGGAGCACGGCGGCGCCGGCGGCGAAGCGTTGGCGCGCAAGATCATCGAGGCGGCGGACCAGCCCAACCACTTCGAGTACCTCTACCCCGGCGACGCGCCGGTGGCGGACAAGATCAACGCTATCGCCACGCGCATGTACGGCGCCGATGGGGTGGACATCACGCCGGAGGCCAGGCGCCAGATCAACACCTACACGGAGTGGGGCCTGGGCAACCTGCCGATATGCGTGGCCAAGACGAACTTCTCGCTGTCGGCGGACGCCAACAAGCGGGGCCGTCCCACGGGCTTCCGGGTGTCGGTGCGAGAGGTGCGTCCCGCCGCCGGTGCGGGCTTCCTCATCGCCTACCTGGGCGCCATCCGCACGATGCCGGGCCTGCCCTCGGAGCCCGCCGCCGGCAACGTCGACCTCGACGACCAGGGCCGCGTCCACGGCCTCTTCTAGCCAGGCGTAACCCAAGCGCCGCGAGACGCAGAAGAGAGGAGGCTCCCGATATCGGGAGCCTCCTCTCTCTTTACGCGCGTGACTCGTAGCTGAAGCTGATGGCTGGTGCCGAAGGAAGATTCTTCGCCTGGCGGCTCAGAATGACAGGCAGGCACGCTGACGCGCGCCCCGACGCACGTGGCTGATGGCTGACCGCTGACAGCTCTGCGAGACATCTTTTGTATTGCCCACACAAGATTTGTATAATTCTCTTGGCAGAACGAGCACAAAGGCTCTATTATCCCCGCCAGTACCTGTACAGGATCGACAACGAGCGTGAGCAGAACTGGGTCTTCACGACGGAACAGGCATACCGACGTACGCGAGATTCTCGCGAACCGAGTACTGGTCTGCGACGGCGCCATGGGCACGATGCTGCAGGCCGCCGGCGTACCCCTGGACCTGTCGCTGCCTGAACTGAACGTCTCGCGGCCGGATCTGGTCGGTGCCGTGCACGGCGCCTACATCGCCGCGGGCGCGGAGATCATCGAGACGAACACTTTCGGTGCCTGTCGCACCCGTCTGGCCCGCTACGGTCTCGAGGACCGCGTCGCCGAAATAAACCGCGCTGCCGTGCAGGTCGCACGCACGGCGGTCGGCGCTTCCGATCGCAACGTCCTCATCGCCGGCTCCGTCAGCCCCGCGACGCCGCCCAGCTCCCGCGGCCGCATCGCCACCGCTGCCCTGCGAGACGCCTTCCGCGAGCAGATCAGCGCGTTGCAGGAAGGCGGCGTAGACCTCGTAATCTTCGAGACGTTTGGCAACCTCGACGAGCTGCTCGAAGCCATTTCGGCGGCCAAGGATGTCGACTCCGCACTGCCTCTCATCGCCCTGATGACCTTCCTGGACGACGGCAAGACGCTGGCCGGCGAGAGCCCTGCCGAAGTCGCCCGCGCTCTCGACGGCCTCGACCTCGCCGCGTTCGGCGCCAACTGCACACTTGGTCCTCAGGGCCTGCTCGAGATCGTACGCCAGCTCTCGCTGCACACTTCTATGCCGCTGGCCGCGCAGCCGAACGCCGGCTCGCCCAGCTTCGTCGACGGCCGCTTCCAGTACACAGCGGATCCCGCCTACTTCGCGCGCTACGCCAGCCGCTACGTCGATATCGGCGCCGCGCTGGTCGGCGGCTGTTGCGGCACCACGCCCGGCCACGTCGAGGCCGTCGCATCCGCGGTGAAAGGTATGCGCTCGACGCCAGTGCGCTCGACCCGTCCAGCGGACGACCGCAGCGCCACACCCGCAGTGCCCGGTGAGCCCAAGGCCGAGAGCAGCCTGATGGAGAAGCTCGAGAGCGGTACCTTCGTCGTCGTAGCGGAGCTGGCGCCGCCGCCCGGTGGCGCCGCCGATCAGGCCGTGCGCAGTGCCGCGCTGCTCAAGGAAGCAGGCTGCGACGCGGTCCTCGTTTCGCCGCCCAACAGCCCGCGCGCCCAGGTGAGCCCGACGAGCATCGCCGTGCTTGCTCAGCAGCGCGTCCAGGACCTCGAGACTATTCTCACCGTCGCCACGTGGGAGAAGAGCGTCATGGGGCTGCAGGCCGACCTGCTGGGCGCCTACGCCTTCGGCATCCGCAACGTGCTCTGCCGCACCGGCGTGCCGCCACTGCTCGGCGATTACCCCAACACAGGCGGTTTTTGGGACGTCGATTCCGTCGAGCTCATCCGCCTGCTGCACAAGCTCAACCAGGGACGCGACCGCCACGGCATCGACCTCGCCCAACCGACCGCCTTCGTGATTGGCGCCCGCATCAATCCCGCCGCGCTCGACCCCGAACGCGAGGTGGAAGACGCCCGCCGCAAGATCGACGCCGGCGTCGATTTCCTGATCACGCCGCCGGTATTCGACATCAGCGCCCTCGACAAGCTGCTGGACGCGATCGACCTGCCGGAGAATTTCCCGATTCTCGTGGGCGTCATGCCGCTGCGCGACTTCCGTCACGCCGAGTTCCTCAATCACGAGGTGCCGGGTATGAGCCTGCCCGAGAGCGTGATGGAGCGCATGGCCTCGGCCGGTCCGGACGCCGCGGCCGAAGGCCAAGCCATCGCCCGCGAGCTCATGCAGCGGGCGCGCGAAGACGCCCGGGTGCGCGGCGTCGTGCTCTCGTCCTCGGCGAACACGGCCGATGAGCTCCTCGGTCTGCTCCGGGAGCAGGCGGCAAGCAAGGTGGCACATGGCTAACAGGACGCCAGTCAGCCGGTCCCGCAAGCCCAACGGCTCGCAGGATACAGAGACCAACCGCGAGGGCGTGCAGGCCGAGGATTCCGGCTCGCTGCGCGGCTCGGTCCACCTGCTACAACGTGAGAACGACAACCTGCGCCTCCTGGTCGCGATCTACGACCGGCTCGGCGCTCTCGTCCTGCAAGGCGCCGACGCGGCGTCGATCACCGTTGCCCTCTCGGAGCTGGTGCAGCGCACCATCCTGCTGCTTGACCCGATGCTGCGCCCGTTGACGCTAGACGTCGTCGCGCCGGAGGGACAGGACAAGGCCGCCGTCGCATCGAGCATCGCCTGGAACCCGAACGAGGCCTACGTAGCCCGCGTGCTGCAGACGATGGCCGGCGAGCGTCGCTCACTGCGTCTGCCACCGCTGCCGGCGTGGGGAGTGAATCAGGGCTGCGTGCTGGCGCCGGTCGTGGCCGGGGAAGACACGCTGGGCTACCTGGCAATCCTGGAGCCGGAAGGCCACGTCGACTTCGATGATGCATCGACGCAAGAGACGATCGCGCAGGCCGAGGCCGAGCTGCTCGCGGCTCAGCACGCGGCCAGCGTCTACGCCCTCGCCCTCATGCGGGAACGTCTCACTACTGAAGTAACGCGCGAGTTGCGCGACGAGCTGCTCGATGGCCTGCTGTTGGGCCAGGTGACGGACGAGCAGGCCACGCGCGAGCGCGCCCGCCGCCTAGGCTACGACGAGACGATCAGCTACCGGCTGCTCGTCTTCCTGCCGGATAGCTCCCGCGGCTCCGAATCGTCGATCGGCTCAGACGCGAGCTGGACGGCCAGCTCCCGTCGCCGCCTGCTCGATAGCGCGGCGCACCTCGTACGCGACCGCGCGCCGCGCGCCATCGTCAGCCGCCGGCGCAATGAGCTGGTGGCGCTGGTGCCGGATGACGCGGAGCCGTCCGCTGCCGACCTGGGTCGCAGCGTCTCGCTGTACGTTGCGTCGCTGTACCCCGATTCGCCGCTCACGATCGGCGTCAGCGGCCTGTGCCGCTCGCCGCGTGAGCTGTCGCGGTCGTATGACCAGGCGCGGCGTTCGGCGGAGGTTGCAAGCCGCTTCGGCCGTCGCGGCGACGTGCTCTGCTTCGAGGACCTTGGACTCTATCGGCTGCTGTTCCACGTTTCGGACCGCCAGGAGCTGCGCGCTTTCGTCGACCAGACGCTGGGGCCGCTGCTGGAGTACGACAAGCGGCACCGCACCGATTTCGTGCGCACGATCGCGGCGTATTTGGCGAATAACAACAATCTGCAGGCCACGGCCCGCGAGCTGTTCGTCCACGTCAACACGGCCGCGTACCGCATCCAGCGCATCCAGGCGATCACGGGCCTCGACCTCACGAAGACCGAAGACTCGCTGTTGGCGCGCGTCGCACTGATGATTCTCGAGGACGCCGACGTATCGAGCTGAGGCGAGCGACGCGGCGTCTTCTTGGGTGAAGCAGAGACCCGCATATCTTCGTAGGCGAGGGCCAAAGCCGGCGCGACGAACCGGGCGTGGCACACCTGCCGAAGGCGATTTTTCAAGCTTCGAGATGTGGCCTGACCACAAGGCCGTCGCGCGCAAGTTCGTTCGTCGGCCTGATGATCGGGACTGGTCGGCAGGCCAGAATACCGCAAGCAGAGAAGTGTACTCTTGGCTTCCACAGGCCTAATGCGCAAACGACGCACCGATAGTCAGCGTCCAAACCTTGAGCCGAGTCGCGGTTGGATGAACCGCCGAGTACACGGCACGCAAGTGCCGAGAACATGAAGGAGTAGTGAATGACCACAACGTTCCAGCGGAGTCCCAAGTACCTTTGGACGAGCGAAAGCGTCACGGAAGGCCACCCAGACAAGATCTGTGACCAGCTGTCTGACGCCGTCCTCGACTGGTGCCTGACCCAGACCCCCAACGCTCGCGTGGCGTGCGAGTCCAGCATCAAGTCGGACGACCAGGACGACTTCGTGTGGGTCTATGGTGAGGTTACGCCTCTGCCTCCGCCAGAAGTGGTCGACGAGCTGGTCCGCAAGACGCTGACCGAGATCGGCTACACCGACCGCTCCTACGGCTGCAGCGCCGAGACCGCTCACGTCGAGGTTCGCCTCATCGGTCAGTCTGCCGACATCGCTCTTGGTGTCGACAAGGCGCTCGAGGCGAAGGAAGGCTCCCTCGCGGACGAGCTCGACACCGGCGCCGGCGACCAGGGCATGATGATCGGCTTTGCGTGCGACGAGACGCCCGAGTACATGCCGATGTCCATCGCCCTGTCACACCGTCTAACGCGCCGCCTGGCAGAGGTACGCAAGAACGGCACCCTGCCGTGGCTGCGCCCCGACGGCAAGAGCCAGGTCACGGTCGAGTACAACTACGGCCGCCCGGTGCGCGTCGACACCATCGTCATCTCCACCCAGCACGCGGAAGATGTCACTCACGACGAGATCGAGGCTGCGATCAAGAAGCACGTCATCGAGCCCGTGATCGACGCCCACCTGCTGGACGAGAAGACCCACTACTACATCAACCCGACCGGCCGCTTTGTCATCGGTGGTCCCTTTGGCGACTCCGGTCTGACCGGCCGCAAGATCATCGTCGACACCTACGGCGGTATGGCCCGCCACGGTGGTGGCGCCTTCTCCGGCAAGGACCCGACAAAGGTCGACCGCTCCGGCGCGTACGGCGCCCGCTGGGTCGCCAAGAACGTCGTCGCCGCCGGCCTGGCGCCGCGCTGCGAAGTGCAGCTGGCCTACGCCATCGGCGTTGCGACGCCCGTCAGCGTTTCGGTCGAGACGTTCGGCACCGAGACGGTTCCGATCGAGACGATCCAACGCGCCATCCAGTCGACGTTCGACCTGCGCCCGGCCGCGATGATCCGCGACCTGGACCTGCGCCGGCCGATCTACAAGCAGACCGCTGCCTACGGCCACTTCGGCCGCACGGACATCGACCTGCCCTGGGAGCACCTGGACCGCGTCGACGCCCTGAAGAAGGCTGCCAGCGCCAGCTAAGAAGCAGGCGCTGAGCCACTGGGAGGCTCGTCCTCCCAGTGCAGCAGGCACCGGTCGCGACCGCCGGTCCTGTTGCGACGGAAATGGTCGCGAGCAGTATAATTTATCTGCTGAGGAGCGCTGCGTCCCCCGGAGTGGGTCAGGCTCAGCTAACGAACGGCGCTCGCATCGGATGAGGTGCGGGCGCCGTTGTTTTTGAGCCCGCGTAGCGCTGAGAGGAGTTCACACCTATGACGACAATGTCCCCGGACTATCGAGTCGCCGACATCGGCCAGGCCGACTTCGGTCGCAAGGAGATGACGATCGCCGAGTCGGAGATGCCGGCCCTGATGGCCATCCGCTCCGAGTTCGCCGCCAGCCAGCCGCTGAAGGGCGCGCGCATCGCCGGATCGCTGCACATGACGATCCAGACCGCCGTCCTGATCGAGACGCTGGTGGCGCTCGGCGCACAGGTGCGCTGGGCCTCCTGCAACGTCTTCTCCACCCAGGACCACGCTGCCGCGGCGATCGCCGCGGGTGGTACGCCGGTCTTCGCCTACAAGGGCGAGTCGATGGAGGAGTACTGGCAGTTCACCCACCGCATCCTCGAGTTCCCCAACGGCGAGGGCCCCAACATGATCCTGGACGACGGCGGCGACGCCACGCTCCTCGTCCACCTCGGCTCCACCGCGGAGCAGGACCCCAGCGTTCTCGACAACCCGAGCAGCGAAGAGGAGCAGCACCTGTTCGCTGCCATCAAGAAGCGCCTGGCGGAGAACCCGCACTTCTACTCCAACATCGCCAAGAACATCAAGGGCGTCTCAGAGGAGACGACGACAGGCGTGCACCGTCTCTACCAGATGGAGAAGGACGAGCGCCTGCTCTTCCCCGCCATCAACGTCAACGACTCCGTGACCAAGTCGAAGTTCGACAACATCTACGGCTGCCGAGAGTCACTGGTCGACGGCATCAAGCGGGCCACCGACGTCATGATCGCGGGCAAGATTGCCGTCGTCGCCGGCTACGGCGAGGTCGGCAAGGGCTCGGCCCAGGCCCTGCGCGGTCTGCAGGCCCAGGTCTGGATTACCGAGATCGACCCGATTTGCGCCCTGCAGGCAGCGATGGAAGGCTACCGCGTCGTGACGATGGACTACGCCGCTGACAAGGCGGACATCTTCGTCACGGCCACTGGCAACCTCAACGTCATCACCCACGACCACATGAAGGCGATGAAGAACAACGCCATCGTCTGCAACATCGGTCACTTCGACAACGAGATCGACGTGGCCGGCCTGAAGAACTACGAGTGGGAGAACATCAAGCCTCAGGTCGATCACATCATCTTCCCTGACGGCAAGCGCATCATTCTGCTCGCCGAAGGCCGCCTCGTGAACCTCGGTTGCGCCACCGGCCACCCGTCGTACGTGATGAGCTCCTCCTTCGCCAACCAGGTGCTGGCCCAGATCGAGCTGTTCACGAAGACGCAGAACTACCCGACCGGCGTCTACATCCTGCCCAAGGAGCTGGACGAGAAGGTTGCGCGCCTGCAGCTGAGCAAGCTGAGCGCCGAGCTGACCGAGATGACCGACCGCCAGGCGACCTACATCGGTCTGCCCAAGAACGGGCCTTACAAGCCCAACCACTACCGCTACTAGCCGTTGGCACGGCGGCTCAACCGCCGAAACAGCGGAACCACAAGAAGGGGAGGTGATTGCCTCCCCTTCTTGCTGCGCCGCGGGTAGAGTAAGCAGGCACGAACCGGAGGAGGAAGAGACGATGGCCAACGCGTATCGAGCCGACCAGGTCGGCAGCTTCTTGCGGCCGCCCGAGCTCCTGGCGGCCCGCGCCGCCTTTGCCGAGGGCAGGATCGACCTCAATCAACTGCGCGAGGTGGAGGACAAGGCGGTGCTGCAGGTGCTGGAGATGCAGCGCCAGGCCGGGATCGACGTCTTCAGCGACGGCGAGTACCGCCGCGGCGGCTGGGCCTCCGACTTCGCCGATTCCGTCGATGGCTACGTCGAAGGCCGGCCGGCCGTTACGGTGCAGTTCCAGGGCGGCCGCGTGGCCACGCCGGCGCCACCCGCTCCGGCACCAGCGCCGCGCGGCGTCATCGGTCGCAAGCTGCAGCAGCGCCGCCGCCTCACCGCGCATGAGGCCAGCTTCCTGAAGCAGCACGCGCCCGGCCCGGTCAAGGTGACGATGCCGGCGCCCTCGTACGTCGTGGCGCGCGGCTTCTCGCCCGGCGTCACCGATGCCGTCTACGCGAGCCGCGCCGAGCTGTTGCAGGACGTTGCGGCCATCATCCGCTCGGAGGTGCAGGCGCTCATCGCCCAGGGCGTCGACTACATCCAGCTCGACAACCCGCACTACCCCGACTACATCGACCCATCCCGCGTCGAACGCTGGCGGTCGTTGGGCATCGACCCGGAGCAGGCCCTGCGTGAGGACATCGAGGCGGACAGCGCCGCGTTCGCCGGCATCGACCGCAGCGCCGTCACGACGGCGATGCACCTCTGTCGCGGTAACGGCACTGGCGGGGCATGGCACACCAGCGGCGGCTACGACGCCATCGCCGAGCAGGTCTTCGGCTCGCTCACCGTCGACCGCCTGCTGCTGGAGTACGACACGGAGCGTGCCGGCGGCTTCGAGCCGCTGCGCTACGTGCCCGCGGGCACGATCGCGGTGCTCGGCCTGGTCACGACCAAGGCAGGGGAACTCGAGTCGCAGGACGCGCTACGCCGCCGCATCGAGGAGGCGGCACGCTACCTGCCTCTGGAGCAACTGGCGCTGAGTCCGCAGTGCGGCTTCGCCTCGACCGTGCAGGGCAATCCGCTGACCTGGGACGAGCAGCGTCGCAAGCTCGAGCTGGTCGTCGAGACGGCGCGAAAGGTCTGGGGATAACGAGGGCTATCGGGCAAAGGAGCAATCTGGCAACGGCAGTAGTCACGCCAAGAACTCTGGCCCGCAGCTTATCGGCTTGGACTGTGGAGCGTCGGACGGTCCCAGACGGAGGTCGCGCGTCACCCGGCTCTCCGCGCGGCAGTGCGCGGGATGCCAATCCCTAGACGAGGTCTTTGGAGCGGCCGGACGCCATAGTACGGCCGTCCATGCGCAGGGCAGGGTACACCTGCGTGCGCATGCCGTCGGAGACGGTCAGCGGCTGTCCTTGCCTGCTGTAGAGGTGATAGCAGATGTGGCACTGCTGGTCGGAAGGGATGTCGAGCAACAGCTCGTCGTCCTCGGCGCGAACCTGTACGCCATCCGGGAACTCGCGCGGTTCTGGGGAGTCGGCGACCAGTCTGCCGCGAGCGTCGTAGAGGTGGTAGGCGATGAGTGGGCGTCCTTGGGAGTCAACCTGGATTTTGAGGACTACTTCGTTACTGGAGGCATCGATGAAAAGAGTGAGGTTCCCCGCCTTACGACCGCTCAACTTCATAGGTCTCTTGCCTCCAGCAAAAGCACTAGCCAGCCACCGCCGGCACGTGAACGAAGGCGGAGGGGCGCATCACTGCGATGAATAATTCAGCTGCGGGGGTGCTGCGGACCCAGAGTAGCAACAACGCGCGGTCATGGCAATCATCTATAGACTGATATAGATGGCTGCAATGGGAGCCGGGCTGACGAGAGAATTAGCTAATCGGGGGGAGCCTCTCCCGCCGAGTAATCGCCCTGCGAGAGCAGGCGCCAGGCGCCGTGATCCCAGATGTAGGTCGAGATGCGTGGGATGTCGCCACTGGTTGCTGCGGCGACGACGGCGGGCGGCGTTTGCCAAATGAGCACCAGTGTCTCGCTGCCGCGGCTGGCCTGGACGACGGGGAGCACTCCCTGGGCCAGGACGGGCAAGTCGGCGAGAAAGCCAGCTTTGTCCACGCTGGTGCCGTCGGGTCGCTGCATCATGAACGCATCCGCGAGCAGGCCGCGCAGGCCATCGACATTGTGGTCGTGCAGCATCGTGACGTAGCTTGTGGCCAGTTGGGTGCCGATCGAAGCGACGGGCTCATCGGTCGGGCCGGGCTCTGCAGAGGTGCCGCCGCAGGACACGCAGAGCCATAGCAAGCCGAGTAGCAGCAAGAGGAGCGTTCGGCTCAACGCCGTCATCGATGCTCGCTTCGCCATCACGTGGAGTATCGTCATTCGCGACCTTACCCTGTAGCGACGCATCGGCTCGTACGCGCCTGGCGGGCAGACCCCGAACCGGGGAATATGCAGGGCCATTTGTCGATCAAACCGAAACGAAACGAGAGCAATCGTTACGCACTGCAGTAGAATCTAGAAGCGGCAGCGCGTACATCGTGGATAGCTCGTTTCCCCGCGCCGTGCATCGTCACGTTCGACGTTTCGCCGTCGCTTGACCGGGACTGCGCAGGCACCTACGCTCGGCAAGAATCGGCAGCGTCTCTCATCGCTCATGAAGCTGATAAGGAGCTTACGGAGGGCTCAATGACATCGAGTTTCCAGGTCGTTGGTCACCAGGTACCACGATATGACGGCATCGAGAAGGTAACCGGAGAAGCGGAGTACGCGGCCGACCTGAAAGTGCCAAACATGCTCTGGGGCAGGTCGCTGCACAGCCCGTACGCCCACGCGCGCATCGTCAGCATTGATACGTCGGCGGCGAAGGCCCTGCCCGGCGTCATCGCCGTGCTTACCGGTGAGGACGTACGCGGCCACCTGTTCGGCCGCGCGCTGAAGGACATCCCAATCCTGGCCGACGGCGTCGTCCGCTACATCGGCGACCGCGTGGCCGCCGTTGCGGCCGAGGACGAGGACATCGCGCAGCAGGCCGTCGACCTCATCGATGTCGAGTACGAGGAGCTGCCCGCCGTCTTCGACGTGCGCGAAGCGATGAAGGACGACGCTCCCGTTCTCCACCCCGACTACAACAGCTACGAAGGCGTGCGCAAGCCGCTGGACAAGCCGTCCAACCTCTACAACTACAGCACCTTCGACAAGGGCAACGTCGACGAGGGCTTCGCCGAGGCCGACGTCATCGTCGAGAACGACTTCTACCTGCAGCGCCAGGCGCACGCCTACATGGAGCCGCAGGCCGTCGTCTCCTGGGCTGAGCCCGAGGCCGAGGGCCGCATCCACTTCTGGGCCTGCAACAAGATGCCCTTCACGCTGAAAGAAGCGATGGCCTACACGCTGGACGTGGAGCCGGACCGCATCGTCGTGCACCACATGTACATCGGCGGTGACTTCGGCGGGAAGAGCGCCCCGGCCAGCATGCCGATCTCATACGTGCTGTCCAAGGCTACGGGCCGGCCGGTGAAGATGGTCAACGACTACATCGAAGAGTTCGGCGCCGGCCAGCCGCGGCACGAGATGCTCTACCACCTCAAGACCGGCGTGAAGAAGGACGGCACGATCACGGCCCACCAGGTCGAGCTCATCGTCAACTGCGGCGCGTACGCCGGTTACAAGCCCGGCGGCGTCATGGGCGGTGCCAATCAGGCGGCCGGCCCCTACCGTATCGAGAACGTGCGCCTGTCCTCCGCCAACGTGTACACGAACACTCTGGCCGGCCAGATCATGCGCGGTCCGGGCGAGCCGCAGGCCGTCTTCGCCGTTGAAGGGCAGATGGACGACTGCGCTCGCGCCGTCGGCATGGATCCGGTCGACTTCCGCCGCAAGAACCTCGTCAACGCTGGCGAAGAGCTGGCGGCCGGCGAAGCGCTGGAAGAGAACCACGTCAAGGACTGCCTGGAAGCAGCGGTCCAGGCCGCCGGCTACTTCTCCCCCAAGGAGCAGTGGGTCGGCCGCGGCGTAGCGGTTGCGGACCGCGCCAGCGGTGGCGGCCAGGCCACCTGCGGTGTGACCATGAACGCGGACGGCAAGGTCACGGTCTCGGCCGCGATCTTCGACGTCGGCACCAACACCTACACCACCTACAAGCAGGTCCTCTCGGAGGAGCTGGGCATCCCGTACGAGAGCATCGACACGGGCTTCTGGGACACGGACGTCATCCCGTTCGACGGAGGTGTCGCCGGCAGCCGCCAGTCGCGTGTCTCGTCCGTCGTCGCCTACGAGGCGGCGCAGGAGATCAAGAAGACGCTGATCGGCATCGCCGCGAAGCACTTCAACTGCTCCGAGGACGTCATCTCGTTCCGCAACGGCGAGATCTGGCGCACGGACATCGAAGAGCGCATCAGCTGGCAGGACCTGCTGTCGCAGGCCAACGAGTCGGTCGACGTCAAGACGCACATCAACGAAGGTACGCGACCGCCGATCACGGCGTTCTGCGCCCAGGTGGCCGAGGTGAAGATCGACCCGGACACGGGCCAGGTGCATCTGACCAACTTCGTCTCCGCCCACGACGTCGGCACGATCCTGCAGCCGGTGGAGCACCAGGGACAGATCAACGGCGGCGTCATGCAGGGCATCGGCTTCGCGCTGATGGAGGAGATGATCGTCGAGGACGGGCGCGTCACCAACCTGTCGTTCGGTGACTACAAGATCCCGACCATCCGCGACATCCCGCCGATGAAGACGGTGCTGGTGCCGGCGACGGAGGGCTACGGTCCCTACAACGTCAAGGGCATCGGCGAGCTGCCGCACGTGCCGGTGGCCGCCGCCATCGCCAACGCCGTCGCCGACGCGCTCGGCACTCGCATCGGGGACCTGCCGATCACGCCGGAGAAGGTGTACAAGGTGCTCAAGGCGAAGCAGAGCTAGCCTGCGCCGCGAACACGAACCAGAAGAGGCCGGCTTCACAGCCGGCCTCTTCTTTGCGTGACAGACAGTCAGCCCTGGTCGGGCGTGGCGCGGCGGTAGCGCCACGCCTCGGGCAGTCGCGGCCCGAGGCGGTACGTACCGTGACCCTCGACCTCGACGATGGCGCCCGGCTTGACGTAGTCGAAGGCAGTCGCGGCGGGCCGGCCGTCGATCTTCACGGCGCCGGCCGCAAGCAAACGCTGCGCCTCGAGCGTGTCGTTCAGCCCCGTGATCACCGAGACGAGGGCGGGATTGTAGATCGACCAGCCCTTCTCGGCGCGCGTCTTGGCCGACGTGTCGCCCGGCAGCACCGGCTCTGACACCGGTATCAGGTTCCATTCCACGTCGATGACGTTTTCCTGGTTCGTGTTCTGTGTCATGGCTGTAGTCTCCTCCTGGAGATGACATCCGGATCGTAGCAGGCAGCGAGCCCGAGCGCAGGTGTCTTCCGGCCTGATTGCATGAACGCAGGCGCCGTCAGGATGACTCCCGACGGCGCCTCCGCGACCGGAAAGGGGGCTGCTGTTTAGACGCGGGCCGTGGCTGCCTCTCGCGTCTCGGACCGCGCTGCGGTTTCGACCGGCTCCCAGTAGGCGAAGCCGCAGCCGGTCACCGTGCCATGCGCCGGCACGTAGTCGACGACGTGGGCGCCGCGCTTCATCGCCGCCGCGACCGACAGCCAGGCGCGCACTTCGCCGGTGCCTGCCCGCATCATGTCGGAGTCCATCGTGAACAGGTTCGACAGGGCGTCGAGGTCGTTGTTCTCCAGCGCCTCGAGGATCCAGTGGTCCAGCGCCTCGTCGATCCAGCCGACGTTGTATTCGCCCGGGAAGTGGGAGAGACCGCCGGAGGCGTACATGGCCACGCGCTCGGGCCGGTCGGCGAAGACGTCCGCGATCGCCGCGCCGAGATCGATGCAGCGCTGGGCGCTGGGCAGCGGTGGGTAGTACTCGTTGATAAAGACGCAGATCAGCGGGATCTGCAGCTCAGGATCGACCTCCCATACAAGGTTCGAGACCATGTGCGATACGCCGCGTACCGGGTTGCCGCGCGGCTCGAACTTGGCCAGATTGGCAACGTCGAAGCCGCGCTTGACGAGGCCCTTCTGCAGAAGGCGCGCCATCTCACCGTGGTTCTTGAAGTACGTGATGTCGCGTTGCTCTACCGGAAGGTCGAGCTGGCGATTCCAGCAGCGGCCCCACAGCGGCTCGTCGCCGGTGTAGATCGAGAAGATCGGGTTGTTCGCTTCGTCGAACATGTCGCCTTGGTCGTCGCCGATCATGATCAGCACGTCAGGCTTGTACGCCTGTACCTGGGCGCGCAGTTCGGCGAACGCGTTGTGGAACCGCTCGATGTAGTCGTCGACGATCGAGAGGTTCTCCCGCTCTACCTTCGCCGTGTAGGGCAAGTGCTCCACTATTTCAGGTGGCAGCCGGTCGAAGATCTGGTGGAACCGCTCGCGCGGGAACCACATCCCGGGTGCGTGCGAAGAGGCGAGACCCAAACCAATCATGACCAAACCCTCCTACTGTGGGCATAACGACCGTTAGGTGCAGGGTAGCAACGCATTCAGTGAAAGGTCGGTGGCGTATGGCCCCTTCTGGCAGGGCCATTAGTCACTTTGCAGCGTATACGAAGTAATGGCTGTCGAAAGTCGTGCATACGTCTCGCCGTCCTATAGTCGGGCGCGGCCTGATGGCGAAGCACGCCCCGTTGTCATTCCGAGCGCAGCGAGGAATCCGGTCCTCGTCTGAGACGTCATCGTGGTTTGCTCACCCGTCGTCATTGCCACGGCCTGACGGCCTCGCAATGACGGTACGAGCCTCCGCACTGCAAATATGAGGAGGCCCCGACGACGGTCGGGGCCTCCTCAGCTCTCGTCTGCCTGGAAGAGGGGGCGGTTACTGCTCTTCTTCGAGGGCCTTGCGCAGGTTCTTGGCGAAGTCCTGCACCATCGAGTCCGCCTTGCGCTTGATCAGGGGCTGGCCCAGCTCCGCCAGGCGGCCCGAGAAGTTCACGTCGGCGTTGATGTTGAGCTCCGTCGTGCCCGGCTTGAGCTCGTTCATCGTCGTGTCCACCGCCGCCTTGACGCCGGAGCCGACGCGGCGGTCGTGGCCCTCGCCGTGCATGCGCCACAGGCCCGGCGTCGGCTTCTCCATGCGCGCCTTGCCGTTGAAGTGCATGCCGAACGGCCCGATGCGGATGCCGACGCGGCCTTCGTACCAGTCGTCGTCCAGGGGCTTGATCTCCTCGAGACCGGGCACGCAGGCGGCCGCCTTCTCGATGTCGTCCAGGAAGGCGCCGACCTTCTCGGGCGTCGCCTCCACCGTGATCTTGTGCTCGAACTTCATTCGCTAGACTCCCCGCTGCGCATCGCTTCGCGCTGCTCCGCTAATGAAGGGTAGATAGTGTTCACGAGGGGACACCCCTCGTGCTCCCCGCGCAGGGGCTGCGCCCCCGCTACCCCCGCTGGCCTTAATCGACAGTTGTTGGGCGGTCTCCCAACGCGCTCCCTCGCTTGGAATGGTGCTCGCGCAGTTCGCCGCCATGCAATGGCCTAGACGCCCAGGACGCGCTCGAGGGCGCGGCGCGTGAAGACGACGGCCATGTCGCGCTTGTAGGACGGCGAGCCGCGGAAGTCGTCCATGGGGTCGACCTGGTCCGCCACCGCCTCGGCGGCGCTGCGGATGGCGTCCGCGGTGACCGCTTTGCCCTCGATGGCCGCTTCCACGGCCGTGGCGTGCACCGGCGTGGGGCCGGCGGCGATGAGGGCGACCTTGACGTTGCGGGCGGTGCCGTTGTCGTTCTGGGCGATGGCGGCCACGGCGACCGTGGCGTAGTCGTCCTCGGTGCGCGGCAGGTACTTGATGTAGGTGGCCTTCGCGGCGCCGTTCTGCGGCGGCACGATGACCTCCGTGAGCAGCTCACCGGGCTCGATCACCGTCTCGTAGTAGTCGGTGAAGAGGTCCGTGATCGGCACCAGGCGCTCGCCGGCCTTCGAGACCAGCCTGGCCGAGGCGCCCAGGGTCATGTAGGCGGCCGGCGGGTCCTGCGACGGGTCGGCGTGGGCCAGGCCGCCGCCGATGGTGGCGGCGTTGCGAATGCGCACCGTGGCGACGCGGCTGTAGACGTCGGCCAGCAGCGGCGCCGCCTCGCGGATCACGGGCGAGGTCTCGACGTCGCGGTGATGGGTCAAGGCGCCGATGTGGATGCCGTCCGCTTCGGAGCGGATGCCGGTGAGGCCGGGGACTTTGTCGAGGCTGATGAGGTGGTCGGCGCCCAGCAGCGACTGCTTCATGAGCACGACGAGGGCGGTGCCGCCGGCGAAGGGGCGTCCGTCTTCCTGGTGCTCCTCGAGCAGGCCGAGGGCTTCGTCCATCGAGGTGGGGGCGTGGAAGTAGAAGTCGCGCATGGCTAGCCGGCCTGCTTTCCGGTGGCGGCGGCCTGGATCGACTCGATGATCTGGTAGTAGCCGGTGCAGCGGCACAGGTTGCCCATCATCCAGTCCTTGATCTCGTCCACCGAGGGGTTGGGGTTGTTGTCGAGCAGCGACTTGGCGGCGACGATCTGGCCCGGGGTGCAGGCGCCGCACTGGAAGCCGCCGTAGTTGATGAAGGCTTCCTGGACGGGGTGCAGGTGGTCGCCCTGGGCGATGCCTTCGACGGTGGTGACCTCGGCGCCGTTGGCCTGGACGGCCAGGGTGAGGCAGGAGGCGACCATGCGGCCGTTGAGGAGGACGGTGCAGGCGCCGCAAACGCCGACGCTGCAGGCTTCTTTCGTGCCGGTCAGTCCCAGGTCGTAGCGCAGGAAGTCGACCAGGAGACGCCGGTTCGGCACCGTCTGCTCGTACTTCTGTCCGTTGATAGTTAGGCTTACCAGAGTGCTCTCGCTCGCGGCGTTCATGGGGCCTCCATCCACCTAGTCGGGGTCGAGCGGTCCGCCACTATGTGGCAGTCGCCGCCGGCCCTGGTCCGCTTAAGGGTCGAAGTTGACGCCCCTCGGGCTGGATTCGAAGTCGATACAGCACACTGCCCGTGTGCCGAGCGGGGAAGCATACTCAGGCCGAATCAGCCATCGAGGCAGGTGTAATTCTGCTCTTTGGCGAGAAGAGGATCAATCCCGTGTTGCGGACGAACTTCTTCGGCGGTCCCTTGTGAGCAGGCCACAGCTGCACGATCGTTTGTCGACAGCCCTCCTATTTGAGAGGCCGCCGTGCTCGCGGTTTCGCTGTAGCACAGCACAAGAACAGCCTTTCAGGTTCGTCTCCGCGGCCGATGATCTGGCCGCAGTCATGGGATACAAGATGAGAAACCGTGTACGACTCTAAGGAGGGTTACTTGACGACTGCCACGAACCTCACCGAACTCGACTGCATCATCGCCGCCAACCGGCTCCTGGACCACCCGTTCTACCAGGCCTGGAACCAGGGCAAGCTCACCATCGAGGAGCTGCAGGACTACGCCGGCCAGTACTACGCCTTCGAGGCTGCGTTCCCGCGCTTCCTCAGCTCGATCCACTCGCGCTGCGAGGACCAGACGGTGCGTCAGGCGCTGCTCGGTAACCTCTGGGACGAGGAGTATGGCCCTGACAACCACCTGGCGTTGTGGCTGCGCTTTGCCGAAGGCCTCGGTCTGGATGCAGACGCCGTCCGCGGCTCCGAGATTCGCCCTTCAACGCAGGCGCTGATCAACACCTACAGCGACATCTGCAGCAACGGCAGCGTCGCCGAGGGCATCGCCGCCCTCTACGCCTACGAGTCGCAGGCCTCCGAGGTTGCGCGCCAGAAGATCGCGGGCCTGAAGCGCTTCTACGATATCGACGACGAGCGCACCATCTCGTTCTTCAGCATCCACGTCGACGCCGACGAGGGCCACTCCGCCGCCGAAGCGAGCCTGCTCGAATCGCTGGTCTCGACTGAAGAAGCGTGGGACGGCGTCCGCGAAGCCACGACGGCTGCCCGCGACGCGCTCTGTGGCTTCCTTTCCGGCATCCCGATCGCGTACAGCTGCTAGGAGAGCTGTCAGCGGTTGGCTGACAGCCACGCGCGTAAAGAGAGAGGAGGCTCCCGATATGGGGAGCCTCCTCTCTTCTGCGTCTTGCGGCGCTTGGGTTACGCCTGGCTAGAAGAGGCCGTGGACGCGGCCCTGGTCGTCGAGGTCGACGTTGCCGGCGGCGGGCTCCGAGGGCAGGCCCGGCATCGTGCGGATGGCGCCCAGGTAGGCGATGAGGAAGCCCGCACCGGCGGCGGGACGCACCTCTCGCACCGACACCCGGAAGCCCGTGGGACGGCCCCGCTTGTTGGCGTCCGCCGACAGCGAGAAGTTCGTCTTGGCCACGCATATCGGCAGGTTGCCCAGGCCCCACTCCGTGTAGGTGTTGATCTGGCGCCTGGCCTCCGGCGTGATGTCCACCCCATCGGCGCCGTACATGCGCGTGGCGATAGCGTTGATCTTGTCCGCCACGGGCGCGTCGCCGGGGTAGAGGTACTCGAAGTGGTTGGGCTGGTCCGCCGCCTCGATGATCTTGCGCGCCAACGCTTCGCCGCCGGCGCCGCCGTGCTCCCACACCTCGCTCACCTCGCAGCCGAAGGCCCCGGCCGCCAGCGACTTCTGTCTGACCAGCTCGATCTCCCGGTCCGTGTCCCACGAGAAGCGGTTGATGCACACCACCGCCGGCACGCCGAATTCCCTGGTCACGTTCTCGATGTGCTTCTCCAGATTGCCGAAGCCCGCCTCGATGGCGTCCAGGTCCTCTTCCTTGAGGCCCGGGTCCAGAGGACGCCCCGCCACCACGCGGAACTTGCCCGAGTGCGCCTTGAGGGCGCGCAGGGTGGCGACGACGATGGCGGCGGCGGGCTGGTTCTCGGCGTAACGGCACTTGATGTCGCCCAGCTTCTCGAAGCCCAGGTCGGAGCCGAAGCCCGACTCCGTCACCACGAAGTCGGCCAGCTTGAGGCCCACCTGGTCCGCCAGGATGGAGGAGTTGCCGTGGGCGATGTTGCCGAAGGGCCCCGTGTGCACGAACACCGGCGTGTGCTCCAGCGTCTGCAGCAGGTTGGGCTTGATGGCGTCGCGCAAGAGCACCGCCATGGCGCCGCCCGCTCCCAGGTCGTCCGCCGTCACCGGCTTGCGGTCCCGGTTCTGGGCCACGATGATGCGGCCCAGCCTGGCGCGCAGGTCCTGCAGGCTGGTGGCCAGGCCCAGCACCGCCATCACTTCAGATGCCACGGCGATGTCGAAGCTCGACTCGCGCGGCACGCCGTCCTCCCGTCCGCCCAGGCCGATGACGACGTGGCGCAGGGAGCGGTCCGAGATGTCCACGACGCGGGGCCAGCTGATGCTCAAGGGGTCGATATTGAGCTTGTTGCCGTGGTGCAGGTGGTTGTCGATCAGGGCGGCCAGGAGGTTATGGGCCATGGAGACGGCATGGGTGTCGCCGGTGAGGTGGAGGTTGAAGTCCTCCATCGGCACCACCTGCGAGTAGCCGCCGCCCGCCGCGCCGCCCTTGATGCCGAACACCGGTCCCAGCGAGGGCTGACGGATCGTGGCGATGGTGCGGTGGCCCAGGCGGTTGAGGGCCTGGGAGAGGCCGACGGTGGTCAACGTCTTGCCCTCGCCCAACGGCGTCGGGGTCATGCCGGTGACGGAGATCAGGCGGCCCGAAGGCTTGTCCCGCAGGCGGTCGAGGACGTCGAGGGAGATCTTGGCTTTGTACTTTCCGTACAACTCGACCTCGTCCGAAACCAGGCCCAAACGGGACGCGATGGCGTCGATGGGCTCCAGCTGCGCTGCCTGGGCAATTTCGAGGTCGCTCTGCATATAGCCTCCCAAGGTCGAGAAAACGAGCCGTCAGGCTCCTGAAGTACGGGGTTCAGCACCGGGATCGTAATCCCGCACTTTGACCGTCGCATTGTGAGCGCGCCACAATAAATGCCGAGACAGGTTCGGGCACCCCGCCGATGCTTACCCCCTCCCTCAACATCGAGACTAACATCGTGACTCAGTCTGCTCCTCCCACCATGCCCTCGAACCGGCAGATCGCCGGGCCCCGTCCGCGCGTGCCGCGAGCGCCGATCAGCGCTATGTGGCTCATGCACAAAGCGCTGGAGCCAAACGGTCTCTGGACTCGCTTCGGCCGCTCGCTCGAAGCAGTTCCACCGCTGTACCGGGCCTTTTCCTGGACGGAGGAGAAGGTCAAGAACTGGATGTTCGGTTGCCGCATGTGTGGCCAGTGCGCCCTCCCCACCACCGCGTACGCCTGCCCGCAGACCTGTCCCAAGCAGCTGCGCAACGGGCCTTGCGGCGGCTGCTCGGTCGACGGCAAATGCGAGGTCTATCCGGACATGCAGTGCGTCTGGTTTGTTGCCTACAAACGAGCCGAGAAGAGCAACCACATCGCTGATCTGCGCCGGCTGGTCCGTCCTATCGACCACCAGCGCTGGGGACAAAGCTCCTGGGTCAACTTCTGGGAAGGCCGCGACGAGGATCTCTGGACCGAAGGGGACGGCCTGGACTCGGACGAGCTACCGGTTTTGTAATCCCTCGCCCGGGAGGACCCGGACGAGTTAGCGTGTAACGCTGGCCCGCGCGCGAGTTGGGTGGCATCGCCGCGGCACTATAGGTAAGCCTGTGGCCGCCTCTTCAGCGGAGGTCTGCCTTCGTGCATATCGATGTTCGTTCTACAAGTAGGCTGCAGGGCAAGAACTCTGCCGATCTGGCGCCGCTCCTGGCCGCCGTCGCCGAAAGCGTACGAGAGTATCCGGTCGATCCGGCTCGCCTGCGCGTTTCTTGCGACTGGATGCAGTACCGCAAGAACTTCCGCCAGCCGGTCGAAATCCGCCGCATCCAGCCCTCCGCTCTCGAAGCCGCTCACCCCATGATCCAACGCCACGAAGGCGAACTGGTCGGCGCCGAAAGCCTCGAGAACTACGAGCTCATGATCGACATGCGGCGCGCCAAGCCGGATGAGGTCAAGGAGCAGATCGCCGCGCTCGCCAACCGGACGTTCGACGACAGCAAGCGGCAGTACCTCGAAGACTGGGTACGCGGCAGCGAGAGCTGCATCTGGGACTTCAACGGCCTCTACTGGAACGCACTGGGCCTGTGGGAAGAAGCCACCGGTCAGGAGTACGAGCAGGCCTTGCCCGGCGGCGAGACCGACGCCCGCAACATCGAGGCGGCACGCGACTTGATCCTCGAGCTCTTCCGCGTCTGGGACGACCTCTCGGCGCGCAAGGCGCTGCCTGAGGACCTGCACGTGCTCGAGCTCGGCGTCGGCAACGGCAACCAGGCCAAGGTGTGGCTGGACGAGTTCCAGCGCCTCGACCGTGAGCACCGCGGCGAGTACTACCGCCGCCTTCACTACCTGATGGGCGACTACTCCGCCCACGTCCTGGAGCGCGCCCGCCAGAACGTCATCGAGCACGCCGATCACGTGAGCTCCCTGGTGCTGGACGCGCGCGTGCCCAGCCGCACGCTCGGCTTTTTGCGCTCCAAGGCGTTCCTGATCTACATCTCCAACGTCTACGACAACCTGCCGACGGACGAAGTCGTCCGCATCGGCGGTCATTTGTTCAGCGTCGAGACCCGCGCCTACATCCCGAGCGACGCGGCGACGACCATTGCCGAAGACCTCGGCATCGCGGCCGACGACCTGCCGGACCTCACCAAGCGCCTGCTGCAACTGGGGCCCGAGCTACTCTCTCGCGCCGTCCCGCACTTGTTCCCGGAGCCGGTGGCGGCGGTCCGCTTCTGGCAGGAGGTCTGGGACGCCCTGAAGCTGGAGGAGCGTTACGCGCCGATCGAGGGTCTGGACATTTACGAGGTCGCTCCCGGCGTGCGCGGCGAGGTCCTGCGCCCGATCATCGAAGCCAACGGCGACCTGCGCATGCACACCTGCAGCGGCGCGGCGGCCAGCTTCCTGGACTCGCTGCCTCTGCTGCACCCCTTCGGCATGCTGCAGTGCCACGACATCATCGTCACCAACATCCAGCAGTACCGGTCCACCTTCCGCGGTCCGGGCAAGTACGACGGCTCCGTCGTCAACTGGGTGAACGGTCCGCTTCTGGCAACGATTGCGCGCCGCCGCGGCTACGAGGTCAGCTTCCAGAGCTTCGCCCACCGCACCGGCTCCAACATCGTCACGATGACGGCCCGAATACAGGAATAGGGAAGGACCAGCGAGATGGCTGAACGGCGTACGGCGACACGCAGGCGCCCGGCGAGCGAGGCCGGGCCGGAGACGAACGGCAACGTGACAGAGACGACTGAATCTACCGAGGCCACCGCTCCCGAGGAGGTAACGCCGGCGCGCAAGGCACACGAGCTCTTTGCGCCCCTGGGGACGACCGTCGTCGGCTCATATTCGGTGCCGGAGTGGCTCGAGCGCCTCAAGAGTGACTACTACCAGCGTCGCATCAGCGGCGCCTACCTGCGCGAGATCCACGACGTGGCGATCAAGGCCGCGATCAAGGACCAGGAGGTCGCCGGTATCGACGTCGTCTCCGACGGCGAGCTGCGCCGCGACAACGACGTGGACTACTTCCTCGCGCGCATGCCGGGCGTCGAGATCCCGCATCTGGCGAAAGCCTTCTACGCCGACTATTACGACGCCGTCGTCACCCATGCCATCCCGGAGCCGGAGGGCGACGTGCCACCCCTGGGCCTGGTGGACGACTTCTCCTTCACCCACCACAACACTGACCGGCCGATCAAGTTCTCGATGACGGGACCGTTCTCGCTGTCGCGTAAGGTACGCAACGAGTTCTACTCGGACGAGGCCGACATGGTCATGGCCTTCGCCCGCATCATGAACCGCGAGGCGCAGGAGCTCGCCAAGGCCGGCGTCAACATGCTGCAGCTGGACGAGCCCTTCCTCGCCGGTTACCCGGAGCAGGTCGATCTGGCCGTCAAGGCGATCAACGCCGTCTTCGAAGGCGTCGACCGCTCCACGGTCCGTGCCGTCCACGTGTGCTATGGAAACCGCTACGCCCGTCCTCTCTGGGAAGGGCACTACGATTTCCTCTTCCCCACCGTTCTCGATGCCGAGGTCGACCAACTGGTCCTCGAATTCGCCCGCAAAGGCTACGACGACCTTGAGCTCTTCAAGCGCTACCCGGTGGAGCGGTTCTCGCTCGGCCTCGGCGTGATCGACGTCAAGAGCCCCGACATCGAGCCCGCCGAGGTGGTGGCGTCGCGGGTGCGGCGCGCCCTGGAGGTTCTGCCGGCAGACCGGCTGATGGTGAACCCGGACTGTGGTCTTCGCAACCTGCCCGCGGACGTTGCGCTCGCCAAGCTCAACGTCCTGGCCGAAGGTGTGAGCATCGTCCGGAAGAATGTATTCGGGTAAGGACGAAAACGATATATGACTGCACAGATTATCGACGGCCTCAAAGTCTCGGCCGAAATTCGCGCTGACCTCTCGGCGCGCGTCGCCAAGCTGCGCGAGCGCGGCGTCGACCCCGGCCTCGCCTTCGTCATCGTCGGCGACAATCCCGCGTCGATCTCGTACGTGCGCAGCAAGGCGCAGGCGTGCGAGCAGACCGGCATCCGCTCCGAGACGCTGCGCCTGCCCGTCGAGACGACCCAGGACGAGCTGCTGGCCGTCATCGACAAGCTGAACAACGACCCCAAGTTTGACGGCATGATCGTGCAGCTGCCGCTGCCGTCGCAGATCGACGCCAACGTCGTCGCCATGGCCATCGACATCGAGAAGGACGCCGATGCGGGGCACCCGGCCAACCTGGGCCGCGTTCTCGCCGGCATGGACGGCCCCAAGCCCTGTACGCCGGCGGGCATCCAGGAGCTGCTGACGCGCACGGGCAACGACCCGTCCGGCAAGCACGTCGTGATCATGGGGCGCTCCAACATCGTCGGGAAGCCGATGGCGGCCATCCTCATGCAGAAGGCGGCCGGCGCCAACGCCACCGTCACCATCTGCCACACCGGCACGAAAGACGTCGCGTCCTTCACGAAGCAGGCCGACATTGTCATCGTCGCCACCGGCGTGCCGAATGCGCTGACTGCCGACATGATCCGGCCCGGCACCGTCGTCATCGACGTGGGCAACAACCGCATCCCGGACGCCACCCGCAAGAGCGGCCACCGCATGGTCGGTGACGTCGACTACGAACCTGTCGCCGAGGTCGCTTCCTGGATCACGCCCGTCCCCGGCGGCGTCGGCCCTATGACCGTGACGATGCTGCTGGCCAACACCGTCGCCGCCGCCGAGCGCCGCTACGCCTGACCCTCGGCCGAACCGAGCATGACAAAGCGCGAGGCATGAGCCTCGCGCTTTGTGTTTACGGCACGTCGGGCAAAGAAGCAGGCGGCGCCGGCGGAGGCACCGCCTGCTGTCCGCAACTCATGGAGCCGGGCTTCGGCCGAACGCGGTGGCAAATAGGCCCTTGCCCGGCATGTCCATCCTGTCCGAATCGCGACTCTGCCTTCCGAGACCGCCTCGGCGCTGGCGCGATCTGTTGCTGCGGACACCCATACAGTAGAAGCTCGACACGTCAGGGGTGTTAGAGAAGCGCTAACTGATCGTCAAACCCTTTCGTCGCGCAGCGAGCACGATGTATCGTCCTGCTGCCGTGTCTTAGTGAAGAGAGGTCCCCCGCCATGACCGCACCTGAGATCTGCTATCTCCTCGCGACCGCCGCCTTCGTGCTGGAAGCGCTGCCCAGCTTCAAGAGCAAGACGAATCTGCTCTCCCTGGGGCTGGCGCTGCTTGCCTTCGGGCTGGCCCTTAGCGCCGGCCTCGACCATGACCTCGGCATCGAGGGCCATATCGTCAACCTGAGCTTGCGCTAACGCCAAAGCTCGCTATTCGTTATAGCGCGGCCGCTCGCTGATCAGCTTCTCGACGACGGATGGGTCGGCCAGCGTCGAGACGTCGCCGACGTTGCCGTACTCCTGCTCGGCGATCTTGCGCAGGATGCGGCGCATGATCTTGCCGGAGCGCGTCTTGGGCAGCCCGGGTGTCCAGTGGATGACGTCCGGCCGGGCGATGCCGCCGATCTGCTCCGTGACCAGGTTGACGAGGTCGGTGCGCAGCATGCTGCTGGGCTCGAAGCCCTGGTTCAGCGTGACATAGGCGTAGATGCCCTGCCCCTTGATAGCGTGCGGGTAGGCTACGACGGCAGCCTCGGCGACGGCGTCGTGCTCCACGAGGGCGCTCTCCACTTCGGCGCTGCCGATGCGGTGGCCGGAAACGTTGATCACGTCGTCGACGCGACCCGTCACCCACCAGAAGCCGTCCTTGTCGCGGGTGGCGCCGTCGCCGGTGAAGTAGTAGCCGGGGTAGACCGAAAAGTACGTCTCGAAGAAGCGATGCGGCTCGCCGTAGACGCCGCGCATGATCGAGGGCCACGGCGCCTCGATGCACAGGTTGCCCGTCTGCGCGCCCTCGTCCGGCAGACGGTTGCCCTGGTCGTCGACCAGCACGGGCCGTACGCCAAAGAAGGGCCGCGTCGCCGAGCCGGGCTTGAGGTCGGTGGCGCCCGGCAGCGGCGTGATGATGATCGAGCCGGTCTCCGTCTGCCAGTAGGTGTCGACGATGGGGCAGCGCTGCTTGCCGATGTTGGTCCAGTACCACATCCACGCCTCGGGGTTAATCGGCTCGCCAACCGAGCCCAGCAGGCGCAACGACTTCAGTGAGTGCCTCTCGACCGGCTCCAGTCCCTGGGCCGAGAGGGCGCGGATGGCCGTCGGCGCCGTGTAGAAGACGTTGACGGAGTACTTGTCGACGATGTCCCAGAAGCGGCCGGCGTCGGGATAGGTCGGCACGCCCTCGAACATGATCGACGTGGCGCCGTTGGCCAGCGGGCCGTAGATGATATAGCTGTGACCCGTGATCCAGCCGACGTCGGCGGTGCACCAGTAGGTGTCGTCGGGCTTGCTATCGAAGACGTAGTGATGCGTCAGGCTGGCGCCCAGCAGGTAGCCACCCGTCGTGTGCAGCACGCCCTTCGGCTTACCGGTCGAGCCCGAGGTGTAGAGGATGAAGAGCGGATCCTCGGCGTCCATGACCTCCGCGTCGCACTCGTCGCTGATCTCGTCCGAGGAGAGCAGGTCGTCGTACCAGCGGTCGCGGCCGTCGTACCAGTGATGGTTGCCGTCGCCGACGCGTCGCACGACGATCACGGAGCTGACCTTGGCCGACGTACGTTCCAACGCCTCATCGACGTTGCTTTTCATTTCGATGCGGCGGCCGCCGCGGAAGCCGCCGTCCGAGGTCACGATCAGGCTGGGGCGGCAGTCGTCGATGCGGTTGACCAGCGCCTCGGGCGAGAAGCCGCCGAAGACGACGGAGTGGACGGCTCCGATGCGGGCGCAGGCCAGGACGGCGACCGTCAGCTCGGGCACCATCGGCAAGTAGATGAGGACGCGGTCGCCGCGGTGCACGCCCTGTCGCTTGAACACGTTGGCGAGGCGGCAGACCTCCCGGTGGAGCTGCTGGTAAGTCAGCGTGCGCGAGTCGGCCGGATCGTCGCCTTCCCAGATGATGGCGGCCTTGTTCTTGAGCGGCGTATCGAGGTGGCGGTCGAGGCAGTTCCAGGCGGCGTTGAGCTTGCCGCCAACGAACCAGCTGATTTTGCCCTGGGCGAAGTCGTGCTCGAAAACCCGGTCCCATTTACGAAACCAGGTGAGACGCTGCTCCGCCATGCGGCCCCAGAAGCCTTCCGGGTTTGTGATCGACTCCTGGTAGAGCTGCTCGTACTCGTCGCGGCGGATGTTGGCGCCGGCGGCGAAGCTGGTCGGGACCGTAATGACGTGCTCGTTCTCCATCGCTGTCCCTCCGATAGCTGTTCAAGTCACGGTGGTCGTTATTGTGCCACTTCAGTTGGCCATGTGAGCGGCAGCTTGACGGGCAAAAGCCTGCAATTCACAGCGGCCTTTTTTCTCCGGTTTGAGGCTTTTTTAATCGAATCCCAATCAGCCGACGGCAGAATGATCATCAACGGGCCGCATCTTTCGACTCCGCAGGTCCGTTTTAGGATTAGGGATGACGAAACCACCGATAAGATCCAGACCGGCTGGCCGGCAACCGCAGCCGCCTACTCAGCCTTCGAAGGGCTTCCGGCGCGGCAAGCTGGCCGGAAGCCTCATCGGCCTGAGCTCCGCCGCGGTCATGTCGATCTACACGCTGGGCTACCTGAACACGCGCTCCGTCGAAAGCCAGTTCGCCACGGCAAACCCATCGACGCCGGATACAGCGATCACCAACGTGACGAGCCCGCCCGCTTCATCGACCAGCGTCTCCCGCAACGTCGTGCCGACGCCAACGCCCGCGGCGACCCCAAGCAGCAGCGGCGGTAGCAGCAGCACCGGTAGCCCAACGACGGCTCAGTCTGGATATAAGGACGGGACGTACACGGGCAGCGGCAACAGCCGCCACGGTGGCATCGACGTGAGCGTCGTGATTCAGAACGGCCAGATCGCGTCGATCCAGATCACGGGCTGCCATACGCGCTACTCCTGCGCCGACGTGGACCCGCTGGTCAACCTGATCATCCAAAGGCAGACGGTGCCCGCGGCGCACGTCTCCGGCGCGACGGACAGCTCGAGCGCGTTGAGGCAGGCCGTATCGCAGGCCCTGCAGCAGGCATCGACAACGGCGTGAGCGCGATGAACCTCATGACCGCCGCCGGCTACACGCAATCGCGCGTCTCCATGGACACCGTCGTCAGTATCGAGATCTGCGACGGCGATGCCTCGCACGCCGAGCTGGAGACGCGCACGCGACGGGCGCTGGGCTGGTTCGACGAGGTGGAGCGGCGCTGCAACCGCTTCGACGACGCCAGCGAGCTGCGCCGGCTCTGCAGCCGCCCCGGCGAGGCGGTCAGCGTCTCGCCGCTGCTCTTCAACGCCCTCGAGTTCGCCGTCAGCATGGCCGAGGCCAGCGGCGGCGCCTTCGACCCTACGATCGGCCACGCAATGCAGTCGATGGGTTTCAACCGCAACTATCGCAGCGGCGAGGTGACTGCTGCCGAGGGCACGACGACGACGCAGGCGGGCTATCGCAGCATCCGGCTGGACCGCGAGCACGGCACCGTCACGCTGGAAGAGCCGCTGCTGCTCGACCTCAACGCCGTCGCCAAAGGGCTGGCCATCGACCTGGCCGCCACCGAGCTGCAGGGCCTGGCGGGCTTCGCGGTCAACGCCGGCGGCGACATCCGCGTCGGCGGCCTGGACGGCGAAGGCGAGCGCTGGCGCATCGGCGTACGCCACCCCCGGCATGAGGGTGAGCTGCTCACGCTGCTGGCGCTCACCGACACTGCGATCTGCACTTCGGGCGACTACGAGCGTCCGACACCGGACGGCAGCGGCCACCACCTCATCGACCCGATAACGGGCGCACCGGTATCCGGCGTCGCCAGCGTCACCGTCGTGGCGCCGACGGCGATGATGGCGGACGCGCTCTCAACCGCCGCCTTCGCCCTGGGACCGCGACACGGCCTGCGGCTGATCCGCGATGCCGGCGTCGAGGGACTGATCGTCACTCCGGCGATGGAGAGCTTCTTCACGCCCGGCATGAAGGACCTGCACGCGTGAGCGTCGCCGTGCCGCGTGGCCCGCTGACCCGACCTGTCTTACGCTTCGTGCGCACGCCGAAGGGAACCCTGCTCGTGCTGTTCCTTGCGCTGGCAGTCCTGGCCACGCTGCGCGCACCGAGCCCGCCGATCACGGACCAGCTCTTTGTCGGCGCCGTCACTGCCGCGGCCGTCGACATGGCGATCGTGCGCTGGCTGCGAGGCGAATGGATCTTGCCGGACGGGGCCGTCCTCACCGGCATGATCGTGGCCTTCGTCTTGCGGACCCAGGAGCCGGAGTACGTGGTGGCGCTGATGTCCGCACTGGCGATCGGGAGCAAGCACCTGCTGCGCACCCACTGGTCGAACATCTTCAATCCGGCCGCGCTGGCGTTGGTGGCGTCGTCGCTGCTGCTACAGACCGGTCAAAGCTGGTGGGGCGCCCTGCCGGACCTCGGCGTGGGCGGCGTGCTGATCATGCTCGTGGCTGGCGGCTTCATGGCCGACCGCATCAACAAGCTGCCGATGGTGTTCGTCTTCCTGGGCGCCTACTTCGCGCTGTTCACCGTGGCCAGCTTCTCGGGCCAGGCAGGCGCCGCTGCCGAGGTCTATCGAACGCCCGACCTGCAGGCGGCGCTGTTCTTTGCCTTTTTCATGCTGGACGACCCGCCGACCTCACCGGTCCGCTACGAGGACCAAGTCGTCTTCGGGCTGATCGTCGCGACGGTCGCCTACTACCTGCTGATCATCCACGGCGTCGTCTACTTCCTGCCGGCCGCGCTGCTCGCCGGCAACGGCTGGGAGTCGGCGCGTCGCGTCTGGGCCGCATGGGCTCGCAAACGTACCGCTCTGGCGGAGGGCTAGCGAGCGCAGCGGCCGGGCGAGAACCGATCTTCTAGCGGCGATCGACGTGAACCGGTTGCGGCTGCCGCGGCTCGTAGACGTCGAATTCCTCGTCCTCCTCGTCGCGCTCGAAGATGAGCGAATACGCGACGGTGAAGATGGCCACCCCGATGAGCAGAATCAGCAAGTCCATGGAAAACATCGGTTTGTCCCTCGACCGCGGGAGCTGCCTCGCCCTGACGGTCGAGGCAGCCGCGGCTTCTCGGCCTCTCAGGCTCCTTTGATCTCGATCTTCTTCTGAGCCGGCGCTTCCTTTACCGGCACCTCGATCTGCAGCACGCCGTCCTTGAACTCGGCAGAGGCGTGCTCGACGTCGGCGCCCGCCGGCAGCGCGATGCTGCGCGCGAACTTGCCGTAAGTGCGCTCGCTGCGGTAGTAGTTCTCTCCCTCGACCTCGGATTCAGCCGACTTCTCGCCGCTGATCGTCAGCGCGTCCGCCGTTACCGAGATGTCGATGTCTTCCTGCTTCACACCGGGCAGCTCAGCGCGTACGTGCAGCTTGCCGTCCTTCTCAAAGACGTCAATGGCCGGTACCGGCTGCTCCTTGAGCAGGCGGCTGCGGAAGGGACGAAGACCTGGCGTCATAACCGCCTCCCAGAGCCGGTCCATTTCGTCGCGCAGATCTGGCAAGCCGAGAACGCGGGACTTGGCGGCAACTTCCTTCGTGGCTCCATTTGTCGCGCCGTTGGTCTTCGCTTCGTCAGCCATTGCAGTCTCCTCTTCGTGCCTCGCAGGAATCCTTCGTCGTTGTCTCGAAGATAGTCCCGCCGCCGCCCGATCTGAGAGAGCCGTTTGGCTGAAAGCAGGAGCGCCAGTAGTCACATCCTTACTGGGACTTTTGACGGATTGCAGCGGTCCGTCGAAGAACTGTCCTTCAGCCGGTCCGTCTGGCCCTTCGCGACCCGCACGGCGGCGTCACAGAATGGCGTTGACGTCCAGGAATGTCCTGTACGAAGGAGGCATCTCATGTCCAAGCTGCTGGGGCTGCTTCTCATCCTTGTTGTAGCCCTCATTCCGGCGGGCGCATCGGCCCAAACACGGGACGAGGACCGCGCCGACTTCCTGATGCGCGTCGGAGGTGATGTCGTAGTGCCCGCCGGCGAATCGATCGGATCCGTCGTCGTAATCGACGGCAACCTGCAGATCGACGGCACGGTGCGCAATTTCGCGATGGTGATCCACGGCGACATGACGGTGAACGGCCGCGTCAACCACGACCTGAGCGTCATTTCCGGCGACATCACGCTCAACGATGGCGCAGTGGTCAACAACGTCGTCTCGGTGCGCGGCGACCTGAACAGAGCATCAGGCGCGACGGTGAACGGTCACGTGCGCGAGCACGATCAGTTCAACTTCTTGAGGCTGCCCTTCCTGCTGTTCTCGATCCTGCTCTGGCTCGGCTTCGCGATCGCCGTCGTCATCGGCGGTCTCGTCTTCGCCGCGATCGGCGGCAGGCAGCTCAGCGCCGCGGCGCGCGCCATGACGGACGAGTTCGTCAACTCGATCATTGGCGCCGTGTTCTTCTGGATTGGCCTGCCGATCCTGGGCGTCCTGGCAATCGTCACGCTGATCGGCATCCCTGCCGGCATCAGCGTGTTCATGTTCCTGCTGCCGGCGTTCGGCCTGCTCGGCTACATCGTGGCCGGCACGCGCCTAGGCAGCTGGGTCCTGGGCCAGGCGCGCCCGGACGGTGACGCCCTCAGCGACCACCCCTACTCATCGACGACGCTCGGCCTCGTCATCCTGACAATTGGCACGCTGGTGCCGTTCATCGGCGTCGTCGTCGCCGTGCTGGCCGGGTTGTGGGGCGCCGGCGCTCTCGCCTTCCTCGCTTATCGGGCGGCAAGAGGCGGCGGCGTGCCTGCCGGAGCGGAGATAGCCTGACCGAACGAGAGAGGATCTTGCCATGGAGAGTACCTACGCCATCGAAGTCCAGCAACGCGAGCGCACCGATACGGCGGTCGTCCACGCGTCCTGCAAGCTGGAAGAAATCCCACAGACGCTGAGCGGCATCTTCAGCGAAGTCGCGGCCACGGCAGCGCGTGGCGGCGCCCAGCCAAGGGGCGTCTTCGGCCGCTACAATCCCAAACCGGACGGCTTCGACATCGAGGCAGGCTTCACGATCGACCGGCCTATCCAGTCCTCGGGCCGCGTGGAGGCGAGCGAGCTGCCGGGCGGCGAATGCGCCGTCACGCTGCACGTTGGCTCCTACGACACGATCGGCCTGGCCTACGAGGCGGTGCAGCAATGGATCGCGGCGAACGGCCGGCGGGTTGCGGGAGCGCCGTGGGAGGTCTATCTGACCGGCCCCGAGGTGCAGCCGCCGCGCACGGAGGTCGTCTTCCCGCTCAGGCCGCGCTAGATCTCTTCTCCACTGCCTAGTCCTTCATCTCAGTGATATCGCGGAGTTCCATCGATCGCACCCGCGAGGAAGCGCAGAAGCTGACGGGGAGCGCGAGGGGTGCCCCCTCGCAAACAAGTTCCTTCTCTCTTCCTCCCTGCTCTGCAGGGAGGAAGAGAGGGAGGAAAGCTGAGGGGAACCCCCTCAGACACCCCCCGCATAGGCTCCGCCCCCGCTACCCCTTGCTCTTTGCCAATCATCCACTCAATACATCGCACTCTGGTGATGTGCCTAGCCCGTTTCGGCTACACAGCCTTCTGCCGCGCGCGTATACTTGGCGCTGCTCGGGCCGAACCGGTCCGGCGTGGTCCGTACGCTCTACCCGCCAAGGGCCGCTGGGAGGTAGTTCATGGATCTGGGCCTCAGCGAAGAACAGCAGATGCTGCGCGACTTCGCGCGCGACTTTCTCGAGAAGGAATGCCCCGAGTCGCACGTCCGCGACATGGAAGAGGACGAGAAGGGCTACTCGCCCGCCCTCTGGCAGAAGATCGCCGAGCAGGGTTGGACGGGTCTCATCGTGCCTGACGCCTACGGCGGCTTCGGCATGACCTACATGGACCTGATTGTGCTGGCCGAGGAGTTCGGCCGCGCCCTGGTACCGGGACCGTTCCTGTCCAACTGCGTCGCGACCGTCGCCCTGCTCGAAGCTGCGAACGAGGGCCAGAAGCAGGCCTACCTGCCCTCCCTGGCCAGCGGCGGCCAGATTCTGGTCGCTCGCCCTGACCGAGCCGTCCGCCCGCTTCGATGCCGAGGGTGTACAGCTCACCGCAAAGCGCGACGGCGACGCCTACGTGCTCAACGGCACCAAGCTCTTCGTGCGCGACAGCAACGTCGCGGACATGCTGGTCGTCGTGGCGCGCACCGGCGGCAGCGGCGAAGACGGCATCTCGCTCTTCATCGTCGACGCGAAGACGCCCGGCATCGACCAGGACGCCATCGCCACGATTGCGTCGGACCGCCAGAATGACATCGAGTTCGAGAACGTGCGCGTGCCGGCGGCGAACCTGATGGGCGAAGAGGGCAAGGCCTGGCCTATGCTGCAGCGCATCGCCAACAAGGCCGCGGTCATCGAGTGCGGATACCTGACCGGTCTGTCTCAGATGGCCTTCGACATCACGCTCAACTACACGAAGGAGCGCATCCAGTTCGGGCGGCCCGTCGCCACCTTCCAGGCCATCCAGCACAAAGCGGCCGACTCCGTCACCGACGTCGACGGCTGCCGCTACGTCACCTATCTGGCCGCCTGGGCCGTCTCGGAAGGCCTGCCCGACGCCGACGAGAAGACGCACATCGCGAAGGCCTGGGTGAGCGAGGCCAGCCGCCGCGTCGTCGCCAACTGCCAGCAGATGCACGGCGGCATCGGCTTCACCAAGGACTACCGCATCCAGCTCTACTACCGGCGCCAGAAGGCTGCCGAACAGGCCTGGGGCGACGCCGACTTCCACCGCGACCGCCTCGGCGTGCTGTTGGGCGTTTGACGTTACTGAACCGCAAACACACGCTCTCGGAGCGCGGAAAGGGGCGAGTACATGCGACTAACCGATTCTTCCGAAGAGGCCACCTGGCGCACTGAGGTACGCGAGTTTCTGGACAAGGAGCTGCCGCCGCAGATCCGCGCCAAGCACCGGGGCAGCCGCATGGCCGATGCCGAGACCGGCCCGGAGATCAAGGGCCGCCCCGAGGCACGTCCCGGCGGTTCCGGCTTCAAGCTGCCTTCCGGCCCCATGGGCGAGTGGCGCGAGAAGCTGGCCCAGCGCGGCTGGATCGCACCGGCCTGGCCCAAGGAGTACGGCGGCGCCGGCCTCACGAACGTCGAGCAGGCCATCATGAACGAGGAGTTCGCCGAAGCCGGCGCGCCGTCCCTCGGCGGCATGGGCGTCAGCATGGTCGGCCCGACCCTGATCGCGCACGGCACCGACGAGCAGAAGGCGGAGCATCTGCCCAAGATCCTGCGCGGCGAGACGCACTGGTGCCAGGGCTTCAGCGAGCCGGGCTCCGGCTCCGACCTCGCTTCGCTGCAGACGCGCGCCGTCCGCGACGGCGACGAGTACGTGATCAACGGCTCCAAAATCTGGACCTCGGGCGCGCACCAGGCCAACTGGATGTTCATGCTCGCCCGCACGGACCCGGAAGCCCCGAAGCACCGCGGCATCTCCTACTTCTTGCTCGACTTCACCAGCCCGGGCATTACGGTGCAGCCGCTGGTCAACATGGCGGGCAGCGCCGGCTTCAACCAGGTCTTCTTCGACAACGTCCGCGTCCCGGCCAGGAACGTGGTCGGCGAGGTGAACCGCGGCTGGTACGTCGGCACGACGACGCTGGACTTCGAGCGCTCCGGCATCGGCGCCGCCGTCGGCATGACGCAGGCGATCGACGACCTCATCGCCTGGTCGAAGACGGACGAGAAGTCGGTACTCAACCGCAACCCGCTCATGCGCTACGAGCTGGTCGACCGATACATCGAGGGCACGGTCGCCAAGATGCTCTCTTACCACGTGATAGACATGCAGAACCGGGGCATGATCCCGAACCACGAGGCCTCGATGGCGAAGCTGTTCGCGACGGAGCTGCGACAGCGCGTCTGGCGCACTGCCTATCGCATGGCCGGCCTCTACGGCCTCACCTGGGACCGCGAATCGCCCCACGCGGCCAACCGCGCGGACTACGCGCGGAGTTATGTCGAGTCAGTTTCCGCCACCATCGCGGGCGGCACGAGCGAGATTCAGCGCAACATCATCGCCCAGCGCGGCATGGGCATGCCGAGGGACTAGCGGAGCGCCTTGTGGCAACCGCAAGGTCAGCGGAAACGTCCGGTATGGCTGCTTATGAAGTAGCTGGCAATCTGGCAAGGGGGCAATCGGGCAAGTGCCTGTCTTTGCCAGATTGCCCGATTGCCCCCTTGCCCGAGCGTTAGCGCGATGCCTGGCCCGCTTCACGGCGTACGCGTGCTCGAGTTCAGCCAGATCATCGCGGGGCCGATGGGCTGTCAGCTGCTCGCCGACCTCGGCGCCGAGGTGATCAAGGTCGAGCCACCCGGCGGCGAAGCCTGGCGCCTCACCGCCCAGTACGTGCCCCTCGAATCGAAGGTGTTCCAGGCTCTCAACCGTGGCAAGAAGTCGCTCGCTATCGACGTCAGCCGGCCGGAGGCTCAGGAGGCCATTCACCGCCTCGTGCCCTTCATCGACGTCGTCGTCATCAACTACCGCCCGGACGTGGCGCAGCGCCTGCGAATCGATTACGAGAGCCTGTCGGCCATTCGGAAGGACCTGGTCTACCTCGACAACACCGCCTTCGGCCGCCGGGGGGCGATGGCCAACCGTCCCGGCTACGACATCGTCGTGCAGGCGATGTCCGGCCTGATCGCCTCCGTCGGCAAGGTCAACGACAAAGGCGTACCGGTCGTGCCACCCGCCTTCGCGGACACGACGACGGCGTACGCGGTCGCGACCGGCGTCTGCGCCGCGCTCTACCACCGCGCCATGACGGGCGAGGGCCAGAAGATCGAGACGTCCCTGCTGGCCAACGCCCTCACCATCCACATGGGCGCCTTTGCCTCCATCCCCGCCGCCGACGCCGGCGAGCGCGGTGGATTCGCAGACCTGATGGAGCGCGCCCACCGCGAAGGCCTGAGCTACGCCGAGATCATGCAGGCCAACCTGGCCCTCAATCCCACGCGACAGGCCGGCAACCCCTACTACCGCTGCTACCTGACCAGCGACGGCGCGATCGCCATAGGCGCGTTGTCGGCGGAGCTACGAGCCAAGGTGCGCGCCACGCTGGGCATCGAGCACAACCGCGACGAGCCCGGCTACGACCCCTCCGACCCAAAGCAGCGCGAGACCGACCTCGCGGTCGTGGCCACGGTCGAGGCCATGATCGCCTGCGAGAGCTCCGGTTACTGGGAGCAGCGCTTCGAGGCGGGCGGCGTGCCCGTAAGCCGCATAAACTTCGTGCAGGAGCTCATCGACAACCCGCAGGTGTTGGCCAACGACTACGTGGTCGACGTCGAGCACGACATCACGGGGCCGCAGCGCCTCGCCGCGCCGCCGTGGAAGATGTCGGCGACGCCGCCCGAGGTGCAGGGCGCCTCACCGCCGCTCGGCCGCGACACGGACGCGATCCTGGCCCAGGCCGGCTACAGCGACGCCGAAATCGCGGCGATGCGCGACAGCGGCGCGATACGGTAGCTCGTTCGGCCCGTCACTCCAACGCATCGCCTGATTATCCGCGCGAGTGCCGAATCGGACGCAGCGCTAACGCCCGGGAGATGCTTCGCTGGCGCTCAGCATGACAGCGCTGCTCTGATCTCGTTGCGTACTCGCATCAGGAGCCGGCGGCGTCGTCCGCCAGCGAGGTCTCGGTGAAGGGTGTCGGACTGCCCGAGGCGAGGTCGTGGCCGGCGTGGAAGCGGCCAGCCTGCAGCGCGTCGAGCATCTGCTCCGGCGTCTCGATCTCGTCCTCGAAGATGGTGCAGTAGTAGCCGATACCCTGCGTCGAGTGGCAGTCGCTGCCGCCCGTCACGGGCTTGCCGAGCAGGCGCGCCACCCGCAGCGCCATGATGTTCTCGCGCGCCGAGTTGAAGCCGTTCAGCCCCTCCAGCGCGTCGACGTACTCGAAGACCGGTAGCCTGGCCAGCACCTCCGGCGCCATCTCGATTGGCGGCTTGCCCTGGCGGCGGAAGTGCACCGGGTCGTAGAAGTGGCGGAAGGGGTGCGCCGCTATCAGGTAGCCACCCACCTCGTCGACGATCTCGCGCAGGCGGGCAAGGTGGCGGATGCCGGAGACGTACTCGCTCAGGCCGACGCAGATGATGTGCCCCATGTCGGTCGAGACTTCCATCGCGTTGTTGACGAAGAGGGGCGCCTGCTTCTCGCGGTAGCCCTGCAGCGTGTGCCGGTCCCAGAGTCGGTCGTGTTCCGTAATGTTGACACCGGTCAGTCCGACCTTGACGGCCTCGGAGGCGAGGTCGTCCGGCTTGAGGCTACTGTCGTAAGCGCCCAGCACCGTGTGCATGTGCATGTCGATAATCGTGCCGGCCATGAAGGCAGTGTAGCGGGTGCGGACGCAGGAACAAGGAACCGCTCCTTTGCCGCCAGGTTCCCTGTTCGCCGCGTCCTTGACCGAGCCGATCCTGCGAGACTAGGATTCGGCCGATACTCCGGCCGAGAGCGACCCTAGAACCAGGAAGGCCTCGTGAGCTTACCTCCCTCCGCGACGCGTGTTTCCCGGCCGGTGCGTCTGGCCATCGCGAGCGCGTCCTGGGCACTGCTCGGCCTCATCGTCATCCTCGCGCTCGCGCTCGCCTACACCCTGAGCGTCGACAACGCCGGCGACGCCACGCGCGAGGTGCTGTTCAACGTCGGCCATGGCCTGCGCTGGTTCCTTTACGTCAGTACGATCATCGTCTTCGCCATCATCGCGACGGGGCCGATGCGGCGCTCGAAGCTGTGGCACGTCGGCAAGGACGAATCGCGCTCCGACCAGGTCTGGCGGCGCGCCAAGGTGTTCCTGTTCTACGGCATCGGCCAGGGCAAGCTGCCCAACGACCTCTACGCCTCCGTCATGCACCTGTTCATCTTCTGGGGCTGGGTCGTCCTCTTCATCGGCACGCTGATCATCATGATCCACGCCGACTTCATCTACTTCCTGCAGGGCCGCATCTACCTCGCCTACTCCGCGATCCTGGACGTCTTCGGCCTCGTGGCCTTCGTCGGCCTCGTCATGGCCCTGGCGCGGCGCTACCTGCTGAAGCCGCCGCGTTTGCGCCTCGGCAGCCTGTGGGACGACACGATGCTGCTCTGGCTGATGCTGGCGATCATCGTCAGCGGCTTCCTCATCGAGAGCCTCCGCATCGGCGCGACCGAGCTGATCAGCGGCAGCATACAGGCGCACGGCGCCGCCTTCCTGGACGACTTCGGCATCGCCCACCACGAATCGCAGGTCGTCGCCAACCCGGACTGGGCGCCGTGGTCGCCGGTCGGCTATGCGCTGGCGAAACTGTTCTCCAGCCTGGGCATGAGCACGTCGACGATGCTCGACCTGCACAAGATCGTCTGGTGGAGTCACCTGCCCATGGCGCTGCTGTGGACCGCCTGGCTGGGCTACGGCAAGATCTCGCACATCCTCCTCGGCTCCGCCAACGTCTACATGCGCGACCTCTCGCCGCCGGAAGGCATCATCCCCGGCTCGACGCTCAAGCCGATCACGGACTTCGAGACGGCGGAATCGTTCGGCGCGGGCTACCTGCGCGACTTCAGTTGGAAGCAGCTCATGGACGTCGACGTCTGCGTGCGCTGCGGCCGCTGCGAGTCGAACTGCCCCGCCTTCCTCACCGGCAAGGAGCTCTCGCCGATGGGCTTCCTGCAGGACATCAAGCTCTACCTCGGCGAGGCGGGCCCGCGCCTGGCCGAGGCCAAGGCGAAGGGCGAAACCGGCCCCATCGAGGACGAACGCCTCATCGCCGGCGATGTCGTCTCCGTGAACACGATCTGGGACTGCGTCACCTGCGGCGCCTGCGAGACGCAGTGCCCCGTGAACATCGAGCACATCCAGAAGCTGCAGGACATGCGCCGCTACAAGGTCCTCAGCGAAGGCGACATGCCGCCGACCGCGCAGGCTGTGCTCACGCAGCTGGAGCAGCGCAACCATCCCTGGCGCGGCACCAGCCTGACCCGTACGAGCTGGATGGAAGGCCTCGACGTCGAAGTGCCGGAATTCGACGGATCGCAGGAGTACCTGTACTGGGTCGGCTGCTCCGGCGCGCTGGTCGACCGCAACGTGCCGATCACGCGCGCCGTCGCCCGTCTCCTCACCGAGGCAGGCGTCAGCTGGGGCTGCCTGGGTGAGGCGGAGACATGCAACGGCGACCCGGCCCGCCGCCTCGGTAACGAGTACCTGGCGCAGATGCAGATGGAGACGCTCGTGCAGACCATGTCGGAGAAGGGCGTGCAGAAGGTGATTACCAACTGCCCGCACTGCCTGAACATCTTCCGCAACGAGTACCCGCAGTTCGGCGGCCGGTTCGAGGTGCTGCACCACACGCAGGCGCTGGCCGGACTGGTGGAGGACGGGCGCCTCACACCGAAGGCAGACCTAGACCGCAAGATCACCTACCATGATTCCTGCTACCTGGGGCGGCACAACGGCGAGTTCCAGGCGCCGCGCCGGCTGATCGAGGCGCTGCCCGGCGTGCAGTTCGTCGAGATGCCGCGCAACGGCAAACAGAGCTTCTGCTGCGGCGCCGGCGGCGGCCACATGTTCGTCGATGAGACGCAGGGACAGCGCATCAACCATGCCCGGTCCCAGGAAGCGCAGTCGACGGGCGCCGGCGTCATCGCCACGAACTGCCCGTTCTGCGTGCAGATGTTCCAGGACGGTGTCGCCACGGTCGAGCCGGACGAGGACCGCCGGGCGCGGCCGATGGACCTGGCGGAGTTGCTGGAGCTGACGGTGCTCGAAGGCCCCGCGGCGGCTCGGCCAAACGAAGAACGCTAAGCCACCGGCAGGCGGGAGCAGCGCCGCCGGTTCAAGGACGGAGGTACCAGATGCCACTGAACATGGTCTGCTGCGTGAAGCAGGTGCCGGATCCGGAAACGCCCGCCAGCGCCTTCCGCGTGGACGAGGCGGCAAGAAAGGTCATCCCGGCGGCCGGCATTGCTCCGGTGATCAGTCAGATGGACCAGATTGCGGTCGAGGCGGCGCTGCGGGTGCGCGACGCGGCCGGCGAGGGCAAGATCACGATCCTCAGCCTCGGCCCCGACTCCGCCCGCGACGTGATCAAGACGGGCCTGGCGATGGGTGGCGACGAAGGCGTGCTGCTCAACGACCCGGCTCTCATGGACGGCGATAGCTACTCGACGGCCCTGGCGCTGAGCAAAGCGATAGAGAAGATCGGCGATGTCGACCTCGTCCTCTGCGGCCGCCAGGCGACCGACTGGGACTTCGGCGTGACCGGCATCGCCATCGCCGAGCTGATGGGCATGCCCTCGATATCGATCGTCCGCAGCGTCTCCTACAGCGACGGCAAGGTGCAGGCGCAGCGTGTGTTCTCGGACGGCTTCGAGACGGTCGAGGTGCCGACGCCGTGCGTCGTCACAGTGAGCAACGAGCTGGGCGAGCCGCGTTACCCGAAGCTGCCGCAGATCATGCAGGCGGCGCGCAAGCAGGTCACCACCTGGACCGCCACCGACCTCGGCCTCAGCCCGGACCAGGTCGGCAGCTCCGGCGCCCGCCTCATGCTCGAGAAGCTTTACATCCCCGAGGTCGCCAGCCACTGCGAGTTCGTCGACGGCGAGAACCCGGAGGAGATGGCCGTCAACCTGGCGCACAAGCTGCGTGAGGCGAAGCTGATCTAGGGATTGCATCCCGCGCAGAGCCGCGCGAGAGAGCAAGGAGAAGGAAGACATGGCAGACGAATCCGGAGTCGTAGTCCTCGCCGAGCAGTTCGAGGGACAGCTGAGCGGCGTCGCGCTCGAGTTGCTGGGCGCCGCCCGCCGCCTCGCCGATGCGCTGGGCCAGCAGGTCACCGCCGTTGCCCTGGGCAGCGCCTCGGCTGGCGTGGCGAGGCAGGCGCTGGCCTACGGCGCCGACAACGCCGTCATCGCGGACAACGCCGAGCTGGACGAGTACAGCAACGACCGCTGGACGGCCGCCTTCACCGCCGCCGTGCGCGAAGTGAACCCGGCGATCGTCCTCATAGGCCAGACCGCCACCGGTCGCGACCTGGCGCCCCGCTTCGCCATCCGGGCCGGCACCGCCGTCGCCATGGACTGCATCGACCTGCAGATCGAAGGCGGCAGGCTGATCATGACCCGGCCCTGCTACGGCGGCAGTGCCCACGCCCAGTACACGAGCCGCACGATGCCGCAGGTCGCGACGGTGCGCATGAAGTCGCAGGAGCCGCTGGAGGAAGACACGTCCCGCAGCGGCGAAGTCAAGACGATCAGCGTCGACGCCAGCGGCGTTGCCCGCGTCGTGGCGCGCGAGCAGGTCAAGGCAGAAGGCCTGCGCCTGGAAGACGCCAAGCTCGTCGTCTCAGGCGGCCGCGGCCTCGGCAGCGCCGAGGCGTTCGAGACGCTGGTACAGCTGGCCGGCATCCTGGGAGGTGCGGTCGGCGCCAGCCGTGCCGTCGTCGACATGGGCTGGGTGCCGATCAGCTACCAGGTCGGCCTCACAGGCAAGGTGGTCGCGCCGGACCTCTACATCGCCATCGGCATCTCGGGCGCCAGCCAGCACCTGGCCGGCATCACCGGCGCCAAGAACGTCGTCGCCATCAACCGCGACAAGGACGCCGACATCTTCAAGGTCTGTCGCTTCGGCGCGGTCAGCGACTGGAAGCCCTTCATCGGACCTTTCATCGAGGAGTGCAAGAAGCTCAAGGCCTAGCAATGTATTCCAGAGACGGTGAAGCAGAGGTGCCCCGACAATGTCGGGGCCGGGGCGCGCGAGGGGTGTCCCCCAAACCCCCGCGCGTGGGCTACGCCCCCGCTACCCCTGCCAACGAACCAACGAGAACCGAAGGAATGAACTACCAGCCGCCGGCAATGGCGAAAAAGGAGGCAAGAGCATGGCCTACGAATACCTGATCTACGAGCGCCAGGAGAACGTGGCGCTGATCACCCTGAACCGCCCCGATAAGCTCAACGCGCTCAACCCGGAGCTGCGCCAGGAGATGCTCGCCGCCTGCCAGGAGGCGCGCAACGACGATGGCGTACGCGCCGTCATTTTCACCGGCGCCGGCCGCGGCTTCTGCTCGGGCGTCGACCTCTCGGGCCGGAGCATGGAGGACCCACACGGCACCGGCAATCTGGAGGTCGTGCCGCAGAACGACCAGATCGAGGAGTACAACTGGACGGGCCGCCAGGCGCTTGGCGTCTACAACCTCGACAAGCCAACGATCGCGGCCGTCAACGGCATCGCGGTCGGCGCCGGCATGAGCCTGGCCATGTCCTGCGACCTGCGCGTGGGCTCGCCGAACACGCGCTTTCGCACCATCTTCATCGAGCGCAACCTCTCGCCCGACTCCGGCCTCAGCTTCCTGCTGCCGCGCGTCATCGGCTACGGCCGCGCCATCGAACTGCTGCTCACCAGCCGGGACGTGGACGCGGACGAAGCGCTGAGCATGGGTCTGCTCAACCGCCTCGTAGAGCACGAAAAGCTGATCGAGGAGTCGGTAGCGTTGGCCAACCTGATCACGCGCTGGCCGCCGATCGCCGCGCGCGCCACCAAGCGCGTCGTGCAGCAGAACCTGCAGAAAGACCTCGAAGACGCCCTGCGCAACGAGTCCCTGCACCTGCTCTACGCCCGCCGCGCCGTCAACGACACGAAGGAGATGCTGGCCGCCCGCGCCGAGAAGCGCACGCCGCACTTCACGGGGACGTAGACGCGGCGCTGTCCCCGGCAGCCTCCGCGGGGTACACTGAGAGAGTAGAGTCGACGTTTCACTTCAGACAGTTGGGCCTTACGGCCCAACTTCGTTTTTGATCCAGACCTCAGCTCTATCTCGCAAACCCGGACCGGTCTTCCACGGACGGAAGCCTCGCGTCGAATTACGCCCGGGTCACAGACTAGAGAAAGCAGCGACTACTTGACCCCCAGCGACGAGACCTTCCTCCCCCTGCCGTCCTTCGACGACTTTGGCCTCAGCCCCTCCCTTCAGCGCAGTCTGCGCGAGATGGGCTTCGAGGAACCGACGCCGGTCCAGGCGCGCGCTATCCCCTTCCTCATGCGAGGCCAAGACGTGGTGGCGCAGGCGCTCACCGGTACCGGCAAGACGGCCGCCTACGGCATCCCGCTGGTCGAGCGGCTCGATGTCCGCCTCAACCGGCCGCAAGCCGTCGTCCTGACGCCGACGCGTGAGCTGGCGATCCAGGTCGCGGAGCACCTCGATCAACTCGGACGCCACCTGCAGCTGCGTTTCCTGCCCGTCTACGGCGGCCAGCCGATCGACCGGCAGCTACGCGCCCTGAGCCGCGGCGTACACGGCATCGTTGCGACGCCGGGGCGCCTGATGGACCACATGCGCCGCGGAACCATCGAACTGGACGCGGTGAAGATGCTCGTTCTGGACGAAGCAGACCAAATGCTTCAGATGGGCTTCCAGGAAGACGTCGAGTACATCGTCAGCCACATCCAGTCGGAGCGGCTCACGGCGCTGCTCTCGGCAACCATGCCGAAGCCGATCCTCGATATCGTCCGCAACTACATGCACAACCCGGAGATGATCCACCTCAGCAAGGCGCAAGCGCTGACCGTGCCCGAGGTCAAGCAGATCTACTACCAGGTCCCGTTCCCGCAAAAGTTCGACGCACTCTGCCGCATCCTCGATGTCCGGTCGGCGGAGCGGACCATCGTATTCTGCTCCACCAAGCGCATGGTGGACGAGATTGTCGACCGCATGCCGTCGCGCGGCTACATGGCCGAGGGTCTGCACGGCGACGTCAACCAGAACGGCCGCGAGCGCATCCTCAAGGCGTTCCGGGACGGCCGCACCGACGTCCTCGTCGCCACCGACGTGGCAGCACGCGGCCTCGACATCCCCGAAGTAAGCCTGGTCATCAACTTTGATATCCCGCCGGACCCCGAGTATTACGTGCACCGCATCGGCCGCACCGGCCGGTCAGGCCGCTCCGGTGAGGCGATCACCTTCGTTAACCCGCGTGAGATGCGCGAGCTGTCGATAATCGAGCGCGCCACCGGCGCGCCGATCATTCGCGGCCAGCTGCCTACGCCGGCCGAAGCTGAGGAGCGCGAAACCGAACAACTCGCCGGCCGCCTGCGCGACGTGCTCGAGCGCGGCGCTGGACGCCGCTTCCGCTCACTGGTCGACGAGCTCGCTACCGAGCACGACGCGGCCGACGTCGCCGCGGCAGCCCTGGCGCTGATCAACGAACAACGCGTCTCCAAGCGCGCGAAGTCGGACGCAGCCCACACCCAGCCTGAGATGCCCGATCGCCGCCGCGAGCACCAGCACCCGCACCGAGTCGATCACAAGCCGCAGACACCACGGCCTCACAACACCTGGCGGGCAGCGCCCCGGCAGGATCGACCCGGCAAGAAGGGGCCAAATCAAGGCGGCGCCGGGCACAAGAGCAAAGCGTACAGCGACCGGCGGCGCAACCCCCTGGGCGGTCGCCGGGCTTAATAGACGCCCGCTGCCGCCTACCGATATCGAGATGAGGGATGCCCTAGCCCGCCGTCACCAGACCCGTCTCGTAGGCGATGACGACGAGCTGGGCGCGGTCGCGGGCGTCCAGCTTGGACATGATGCGGCTCACGTGCGTCTTGGACGTCGCCGGGCTGATCACGAGCTCTTCGGCGATCTCGTCGTTGTTCATGCCGCGCGCGATGAGCACAAGAACCTCGCGCTCGCGCTCCGTCAGCTCACCGAGGCGCTGCGATATCACGGCGGTCTGAGGCCGGCGCCGCGCGGCGAACTCGGCGATGAGGCGTCGCGTGATCGACGGCGCCAGCAGCGCCTCGCCGTTGGCGATGACGTGGACGGCGTGGATCAGCTCCACCGGCTCCAGGTCCTTGAGCACGAAGCCGCTGGCTCCGGCGCGCAGGCCCTCGTAGACGTATTCGTCCAGGTCGAACGTCGTCAGGATCAGCACACGAATGCCTGACGCCGCCTCGTTCGCCAGGATCTGGCGTGTCGCTTCCAAGCCGTCGACCTCCGGCATACGCACGTCCATCAGCACGACGTCAGGGTGCAGCTGCGAAGCCAACGCAACCGCCTCGGCGCCGTTGGATGCCTCGCCGACCACCTCGATCTCCGGGTCGGAGTTGAGCAGCGCCTTGAAGCCGGCGCGGACGAGAGCCTGATCATCGGCCAGGACGACGCGGAGCGTCATGCCGAGCTGCCTGCCAGCGGCAACGTGGCGCGCACATGGAAGCCGCCGTTCGCGTCCGGCCCGGCATCGAGGCGGCCCCCGATCGCCATCACGCGCTCGCGCATGCCGAGAAGTCCGTGCTCGCCGCCGGGCTCCGCCCGCGCGGACGGCTCTTCGCCGCGGCCGTTTTCCACGTTGATCGAGATGTCGTCTTCACCGTAGTGCACCGTAACCGTCACCCTGGAACCGGGCGCGTGCTTCAACGCGTTGGTCAGCGCCTCCTGCAGAATACGATAGGCGGACAAGTCCACGATGCCGGAGATGTGTCGCTTGTGGCCGGTGACGCGCAGTTGTACGTCCTGACCAGCCTCAACGAAGCCCGCGACGAGGCGCTCGAGCTCATCCAGACCAACCGTCGGCGACGTGACCTCGCCGCTCACCGGGTCGCGCAGCACGCCGACCAGGGAGCGCAGCTCCTGCAGCGTCTCGTGGCTGGCGGTGCGGATGTTGTCGAACGTCTCGCGCGCCTGGTCCGGGTTCTGGAAGAGGACGTGGGAGCCAGCGCCGGCCTGCACGTTAATTAGCGAGATGTTGTGCCCGACGACGTCGTGCAGCTCGCGGGCGATCTGCAGCCGCTCCTCGGAGACGCGACGCAGCGCCTCCTCCTCGCGGCTCTTCTCTGCCTGCGCCGTGATCTCGCGGCGGCTGCGCACCGAATCGCCCAGGAAGATAGCGGCGACGAGCCACGCCGCGTTCATCGCCCACTCGGCGTCAGTACGGCCGATGTGGCTGCTCCAGAGACCGAAGGCAAGCACAGCGCCCGAGGCAACCGATACCAGGATCGAAACGCTGCGCGGCAGTCCAGAATCGGCGACGGCGCTGTACACGGCGACCAGGACGATGAGCTGCACGGCGAAGACGGGCTGACCGGTCGAGAGGTAGGCCGCGCCGAATGCAGTGACACCCGCCAGCGAGAGCAGCGGGAAGCGGCTGCGCAGCACGAGCGAGCCGGCGCAGAGTCCCAGCAACGCGTAGGTCCAGGCGTCCGGCCCGGCCACCACGTCGGGCGGCCGGAAGCCGCCGCCAGAGCCGTTCGGACCGACGAAGACGCGCGGCGGCCGCCGGCCCGCCGGCTCGAAGGGAGCGCGCTGGCTCCAGACCTGCGCCGCGCCGACCAGGCCGAGCAGGGTCGCCAGGGCCACGTCCACCATAAGGGACGGCAAGCCAAGCACGCGAAAGCGTAGCCAGTTCACTGCCGTATCGTATCTCGCGCGAAGACTTGGCGTCGGTGCAGTGCCTCGCCGGTACGAGAGTCGGAGCTTTCGCGCGCCATCAGCCATCGAGCGCCTTCCTCTCGCAAGACGCAGCCTTCGGTCGAGCAACCTCGGCCCCTGTTTCTGCCGAGCACGCGGAAAACGGCATCTCTGCCCCCCGCCTACGAATCTACGGCCTGGCACCGCAAGCTTCATCGGCTTTGAGGCCGATTCGCGCCCTACATCCTGGGGCGTACGGGTATGCCCTCCCGCAAGACCGGCGCAGTAGGCCAGGTGCCATCAAGGGGCTGACGCCCTTGCGGGAGGCGTGACGTAGGGTTGGCTTAGCCTCGTAATCAGCAGGGGCTTACAACCTGCGCCTCCAGCAGGTACCGTAGATCGCAAAGCCAGGAGAAGAGGGTCACCATGAGCTTACCCAGGAAGGTGCTCGCCGGCGTCGTGCTGGCGGCCGTCGTAGCCGTCGCCGTTGGCGCGGGAGTCTGGTACTTCGTCATTCGCAACGATTCGCCGGCGCCCGTTTCGCTGCAGTCCGCGCTCGAGTCGGTCTCGACGCCTGCCGCGACCGCGACAGCCGGCACCTCGAGCACGCCAACCGGGGCAGATACGTCCAGCACGCCAACCGGATCAGACACCTCCACCGGCGGCGATTTGACGGGTAGCTGGAGCGTAGTTCAGGGTGACAACAGCTTTGTCGGCTACCGTGTGAACGAGACGCTGGCCAACATCGGCGCCCAGACGGCGGTGGGCCGCACGTCGAACATCGAAGGCAGCCTGCAATACGACGGCAGCGCCATCACCAGCGTCGACATCACCGCCGACCTGACGACACTGAAGTCGGACAAGTCGCAGCGCGACGGCCAGCTGCGTACCCAGGCGATCGAGACCAACAAGTTCCCGACGGCAACCTTCAAGCTGAGCGACCCCATCGAGATCGGCGACGTGCCGGCCGACGGCGCGTCGGTCACGAAGACGGTCAGCGGCCAGCTCACGCTGCACGGCGTTACGAAAGACGTCAGCATCGATATCCAGGGCGCGCTGCAGAACGGCCAGCTGGTGGTGGTCGGCTCGACCACGATCCAGTTCGCCGACTATGACGTCTCCCAGCCCGTCTCGTTCAACGTCGTCTCGATTGACGACCACGGCGTGATGGAGTTTCAGCTCGTCTTCCAACACGACGGCAACGCCTAACCACTAGCGTGGTGGCGCACTGCGCGAGCGCTTCTCAGCAGACGAAGCGTGTCAGAGACCGTCCGACTACCGCTTTAAGCGAACATGAGGACGGTGCGAGCGACCTCGCCCGCCTTCATGGCGCGAAAGGCGTCGTTGACGTCCTCCAGCTGCCGGTGCTGAGTGACCATCTCGTCCAGCCTGAGGCGACCCTGGCGGTAGAGGTCGAGCAGCACCGGGATGTCCTTGCGAAACTGGTTGCTGCCCATGCGCGACGTCTGCAGCTTGCACTCGGGCCGCAGCGCCAGCCACGGGAACTCGATCGTGTCACCGGCGGGCAGCACGCCGACCACCGTGGCGGTGCCGCGCACGGCCAGGCTCTCGACGCACTGACGCACCAGCGTGCGGTTGCCGACGGCCTCGATGGCGTGGTCGACGCCGGCGCCGCCGGTCAGGCCTCGGACGGCTTTGACCGCGTCTTCTTGCGAGGCGTTGACGGTGTGCGTCGCTCCCACGCCCTTCGCCATCTCCAGCTTCGAGTCGAACTGGTCGACGGCGATGATCTGGCGCGCACCGGCGATGCGAGCGCCCTGCACAGCGGACAGCCCGACGCCGCCGCAGCCGAACACGGCCACCGTCTGGCCCGGCTCGACGTGGGCGGTGCGCATTGCGGCGCCGGCGCCGGTGAGCACGCCGCAGCCGACCAGCGCTGCCTTGTCCAGCGGCAGGTCGTCGGCGATCTTCACCAGCGAGTTCTCGTGTAGCAGCATCTTCTCGGCGAAGCTGCCGATGTCGTTGAAGACGTCAACGGGTTTGCCGTTGAGGCTCATGCGCGAGCTTTCGCCGCGCGGCCGCGCGACGCCTTTGTTGAGACAGACGTTGGGGTGACCGGTGAGGCACATCTCGCAGGTGCCGCAGAAGCCGGATAGGCAGGCGACGACGTGGTCGCCGGGACGGAACATGGTCACGTCCGGGCCCACCGCCTCGACGAGGCCGGCGCCTTCGTGGCCCATGACAATCGCCTCGGCCTCCAGCTTGCGCCAGGAGACGCCCTCGACGATGTGCAGGTCGCTGTGGCATACACCGGTGGCGACGGTGCGCACCAGCACCTCGCGGCCGCGTGGCTGGTCGACCTCGATGTCCTCGACGGCCAGCGGCTGGTGAGCTTCTCGGAACAGTGCAGCTTTCATCGAACGGCGCCCCTCTCTGCGTTGCAATGACTGCGCAAATCATAGCCCTCGACTCCGGACAGGTCGTGCCACCCCACTTCGTGCAAATGAAAACGCCAGGAAGGTAGCGGCGGCGAAGCCCATGCGCGGTGAGGTTGGGAGGTGTCCTCCCGAATTCTCTTTTCAAGGGTGGCAACCCCGGCATAGCGACAGGTGGCAGGAGTATCAGTCTTCACTGAGCGCTCTCCGTCGCTCTGCACTTCCTCGCAGTCCACCAAACGCACCTCGCAGCCGAGGTCAGCTCCATGTCCGCGATGCGATGGGCGAAGAGCCAGCGGCCGTCGACCTTGACGATCTCGTCGCGGTAGACGCCCACCAGCGGGATCGTGACCTCGCGGTCGCTCGTCTGCGCCGGGATCATGACGTACGTCACGGCCGTGCAGCGCCGGCCGTCACCGTGGATGGACGGTGTGCCGAGCACGTGGCACATCTTGCGCCGCGTCGGCGCATCCATCAGGCCGCCGACGTAGGTACGAATCGCGTCATGTCCCACGAAGCTGCCGGCGCGGCCCTCCCACACCCCGTCCGCCGTGAAGTTGGCCACGTAGCCGTCCAGGTCGGACGAGTCGTAGCGCAGGGCATAGTCCGCGATCAGGTTCATCACGGCGACATTGTCATCAGGCGACATCTCATTTGCCATCTCGAACCTCCTACCTAGTCGGAGCGCGCGCTGAGCTCGCCGCGGATGATGCGCTCCTCGAAGTACCAGCGGCCGTCGACCTTCACGCAGGTGTCGTCGTAGCGGCCGACCAGTGGCACGCGGATGTGCTGCTCCGGGTCGTAGTCGAGGATGACGCAGTACGTCTTTGCGGTGCAGCGGTCGCCCTCACCGTGGATCTGAGGCAGGCCGACGAAGTGCCGCAGGCTCGCCGGGTCGCCGCCTACCCGGCCGCTGCCGATGAGCTCGCCGACCCACGTCTTGATCTCGTCCCGCCCGTGCAAGCGCCGGCCGCCGATCAGCTCCAGCTCCGCATCCGGCCGGAAGTTCTCGGCGTAGCCCTGCGCGTCGCCGGCATCGATGCGCAGGCAATAGCTCGCGATGAGGTCCATGACGTCCATGTGGTCCTGTGCTGCTAGAGGCATTTGGGGCTCCTCTCCTCACGTCCTGATCGATGTTCAGGGCTGCTGCTTCATCTCGCGCAGGATGTCGTCTACCGCGTCGTGGGCGGTGTAGAGGCCGCGCAGGCTGGTGAAGTAGTGCGCCGTCTGGGTGATGCCGCGGATGATCCAGTCCGCGGTCAGGCCCCAGGCCCGGCCGAGAAGCGCCGCCTCGCGCAGTGCGTCCGTGTTCCCGGCCAGCGTGGCGTCGCGCAGCATCAGGTACGGCGCGACCTGCTTGGGCAGCGTCTTGATCGCCCGCTCCCACAACGCGCGGTGGTTCTTGAGGAACTGCGGGTCGTGGTCCATGCCGAAGCTGATCGAGCGCGGCAGGTAGCCGATCGTGCGCTCGTACCAGGCCGTAACGTTACGCCGGTCCGCGTCGGTGAGGTCGCGCGTGGACATGTCGAGCCCGGACTTGAAGGCGTCCGGGTCGGCCGCCCAGCCCGCGGGCCACGGCACGTTGCCGTCGCCGTCGGCGAAGTCGGGCAGCAGATCGCCGATCGCCTGGTAGACGTTGCCGAGGCCGCGCATGCCGGCGCTGAGCCGCCCGAACATGGCGACCTCCATCATCTGCCGCCGCGTAAAGCCCCAGCGACGCAGCACGTGGAACTCGTTCTGGATGCCCGTCTGCCAGCCCAGCATCATGTAGCTGTGCAGCTGCTGCAGCGAGTTGGGGATGGCGGCCGTGGGGTCGTCTTCCTGACCCAGCTTCGAGGGCAGCAGGCGGAAGACGTCGGCACCCATCCAGTGCACCTTGAGAAAGTCGGGGGCGTAGTCGAGCATCAGGCTCGTTGCGTACGTGTCGTACAGCGGCCCGCGGCTGGACCAGCGGGTCGCGAGATGGGCGTCCACCTCCTCCTGCGTAGTCTCCTCGATGTTCGACAGGTTCAGACCGGCGCTGTAACCAAGCATGACACTCCTCCTCTGCTCTGCCTGACGCTCCGCCCGCGACGCGGCGGCGATACGGCCGTATCGTACGTCGGCAGGCCGCTCGCGGTGTCGAGCCTTATGTCTAGTATTGGCGGGGCCGGTTCGCGGATGTCCGAATCCGCGGTATCCTGTCGGGCAGTCACCCCGCCCATTGCACCTACTGGAGGACTGCATGCAGGTTGCCTTTCTCGACCCGCTGGAGCCGCGGCTCGCCGACTTTCCATCCACGTATCTCGGCGAGCACCACGTCATGGTCGCCACCGAAGCCGGCAAACTGCCCGACGGCATCGAGGGCGCCGAGGTCGTCGTCTGGTCCAACTACCCGGTCGACGCGGCGCTGATCGAATCGCTGTCGTGCCTGCGGTTCATGCAGCGCATCGGCCTGACGCGCGCCAAAGGCGACGCGCAGGCAGCGCTGCGCAAGGGCATCCCCGTCTCGGTCCTGCCCTACGGCGTCTCCGACCGCGTGGCGCTGCACACGCTGAGTCTGACGCTGGCCGTGATGCGCCGCATCGTCGACGGCCACCGCGCCGTGCACGAGGGGCTGAACCCCGAGAACCTACCCGAGACCGAGCAGGTCGGACCGACGCCGACGGTGAACTGGGTGCGCTGGCCGGACGTCGACACGCTGAACGACAAGACGGTGGGCATCGCCGGCTTCGGCGAGATCGGCGCCTGCTTCGCCCGCCTGCTGGCGCCGTTCAACTGCCGCATCCTCTACAACAAGCGCAACCGCCTCAACCCGCAGCAGGAGGCCTACTTCGGCGTCGAGTACGCACCGCTGGAGACACTGCTGCGCGAGAGCGATGTCGTCTCCACGCTCGTGCCGTACTCGGAGGAGAGCCGCAAGATGCTCGGCGCCCGTGAGCTAGGCCTCATGAAGCAGGGCGCCATCTTCGTCAACACCGGCCGCGCCAACACGGTCGACGAGACGGCGCTGGTCGAAGCGCTGCGCGGCCGCCACATCCGCGGCGCCGGCCTCGATGTCTTCCCGGTCGAGCCGCTGCCGCTGAGCAGCCCCTTGCTGCAGCTCGACAACGTGGTGCTGACGCCGCACACCGCGGGCGGCATCTGGGGCTGGATCAACACCTTCGAGCGGCTGGCGGAGAACCTGCGCCGCGTCGAGGCGGGCCGCCCGGTCATGTTCCCCATGCGCGCCGATGACCCGGAGCCTTTCGGCGGCTGACGGCGTGAGCCGCCTGCGTCCAACCGCCGCCGGACGGTCTCCGACACACACTCCGACTGTGATGAGCCTCCGCGCGCGGTATCGCCACCATGCTAATGGGCTTGCGCCGCGGTCGCATAATGTTCGGGCAGAGCAGCGCGAGACACATCGGACCTAGCGGAGGAGGCGGGCGATGGCATCACCCCTGGACGGCATCCGGGTCCTGGACATGACCGTGTTCCAGCAGGCGCCGTACGCGACGGCGATGCTGGCCGACCTCGGCGCCGACGTCATCAAGATCGAGGGACCGACATCGCCCGACCCGGGCCGTTGGACGACGGCGGTGCAGACGCAGACGCCGCGCAACGCCTACTTCCACGGCCTCAACCGCAGCAAGCGCGGCATCAGTGTCGACCTCAAGAACGAGCGCGGCCGAGAGGCCTTCTACAAGCTCGTCGAGCAGGCTGACGTGTTCGTCAGCAACCTACGACGCCCCGCCCTGGCCCGCCTCGGCGCCGATTACAAGACGCTGAGCGGCATCAACCCGCGCCTGATCTACGGCCGCGCCTCTGCCTACGGCCCCAAAGGTCCCGACGCGGACCTCGCGGGTATGGACATCCTGGGGCAGGCACGCGGCGGCCTCATGAGCGTCACCGGTACGCCGGACACGGGACCACTGCCCGCCGGTGTCGCGCTGGCCGACCATATCGGCGCCCTGTGCCTCGCCTTCGGGCTGATGGTGGCGCTGTTCCACCGCGAGCGTACCGGTGAAGGGCAGGAGATCGACTCGTCGCTGCTCGGCGGGCAGGTCTGTATCCAGACGCACAATTTCACCGACTACCTGTGGTGCGGCAGGCCGCTGCAGCAGCGCAAGCGCATCGGCACGAACCCGACCTGGAACATCTACAAGGGCAGCGACGGCAAGTGGTTTGCCCTGGGCATGAACCGCGAACACTACTGGCCGCCGATCTGCAACGCCATCGGCCGGCCGGAGTGGATCGAGGATGAGCGCTTTGCCAGCCTCAAGATGCGCATCGAGAACCGCGACCTGCTTTTCCAACTGTTGGACGAGCACTTCGCAAACAAGTCTGCGGCCGAGTGGGTACGTATCTTCGCCGATGCCGACCTGCTGGCGGCGCCCGTCAACGACTACCGCGACCTGGCGGAGGACCCGCAGGTCATCGCCAACGAGTACGTCACGGAGTTCGATCCGGGCACCGGCGAGGCGCCGATCCGCATGGTCGGCCTGCCCCTGATGTTCAGCAAGACACCGTGGCGCATCCGGTCGATGGCGCCGGAGTTCGGCCAGCACACCGAGGAGGTGCTGCTCGAAGCCGGCTTCGATTGGGACGAAATCGCCGAGCTGCGAGAGCTCGGCGCTATCGGCGCGCCCGCATAGGAACCAAATTCTTCACTCCGTTCAGATTGACAGTTGGAATCTTGAGCGAGCTCGAATAACAGAACAGATAGGGAGCTGTGAATTGGCAGAAATCGACGGCGGCACGATCATCGCGCGATCCTTGAAGTCGCACGGCGTCCAGTATTGCTTCGGCATCGTCGGCTTTCCGGTGCAGCCCATCGCCGCGGCGATGCAGCGCGAGGGCCTCACCTTCGTCGGCATGCGGCACGAGCAGTCGGCGGCCTACGCGGCCGGCGCCATCGGCTACCTCACCGGCAAGCCGGGCGTCTGCCTGACCGTCTCCGGCCCCGGCATGACCAATGCCATCTCCGGCCTCGGCAACGCGCAGATGAACTGCTGGCCGATGATCCTGCTCAGCGGCGCCAACGGCGCTGACCAGATGGGCCGCGGCGCCTTCCAGGAAGCACCGCAGCTCGATGCCGCACGCCCCTTCACGAAGTACGCCATGCGCCCCGAGGCGCCTTACCGGCTGCCCTTCTACATCGAGCAAGCGGTGCGCACCTCGACGTACGGCCGGCCCGGCGCCGTCTACCTCGACCTGCTGGACGACGTCATCGCCGGCCGCATGGACGAGGACGAGGTCGTCTACCCGCCCGCCGTCCCGGAGCCGCCCCGTACGCTGGCCGACCCCGACTCGGTCGACGCCGCCCTGGAGGCGCTACGCAGCGCCTCCAACCCGCTCGTGATCATCGGCAAGGGCGCCGCCTACTCGCGCGCCGAGGACGACGTACGCCAGTTCTTCGAGACGACGCAACTGCCCTTCCTCGCCTCGCCGATGGGCCGCGGCGTCATGCCTGACGATCACCCGCTCTCGGCCGGCGCCGCCCGCTCCCACGTGCTGCAGAACGCCGACCTCATCTTCCTGATGGGCGCCCGGCTCAATTGGATCATGCATTTCGGCCTGCCGCCGCGCTTCAACCCCAACGTGCGCATCATCCAGATGGACATCTCGGCCGAAGAGATCGGTACCAACGTGCCGACCGAGGTGGCGCTGGTCGGCGACGCCAAGGCGATCGTCGGGCAGCTCAACGCCAAGCTGGCGCAGCGTCCCTGGCAATACCCGGCCGAGACGACATGGCGCACCGGCATCAGCCGGAAAATCGAAGAGAACTCGATGGCCACGGCACCGATGCTGACCGACGAAACGAAGCCAATGGGCTACTACCGTGCCCTGCGCGAGATCCGCGAGCAACTGCCGGAAGACGCACTGCTCGTCGCCGAGGGCGCCAGCACGATGGATATCAGCCGCCAGGTGATCAACAACAGCCTGCCGCGCCACCGCCTCGACGCCGGCACCTGGGGCACGATGGGCTGCGGCCTGCCGCAGGCTATCGCGGCGCAGCTCGCCTTCCCCGACAAGGTCGTCGTCGACATCGAGGGCGACTCCGCCTTTGGGTTCAGCGGCATGGAGGTCGAGGTTGCCTGCCGCCTCAAGCTGCCCATCGTCTTCATCGTCATCAACAACAACGGTGTCGGCGGCGGCCCCACCGATCTGCTGCCCATCGACAAGATCCCGCCCGGCGCCTACTACCCGGACGCCCACTACGAGCGCGTCATCGAGGCGTTCGGCGGCACCGGGGTCTACGTGGATGACCCGGACCAGCTGGGTCCGGCCGTGAAGAAGGCAATTGCGTCGCGCCAGCCCACCGTGATCAACGTGCCGATCGACAACCAGGCCAAGCGCCGGCCGCAGGAGTTCGCCTGGCACACGGGATCTGCAGCAGCCCGCCACTAGCCACTAGCGTGGCGGCACCCTGCGCGAGAGGTCTTCGTGCAGGAGACCGCCCGGCAAGCGTGACTTGAATTCGTAGCGAAACAAGGGGCCGTCCAGATGCGGACGGTCCCTTGTTTTGCCCTCAAGCAGAGACCGAGCCAACTTGTCATTCTGAGCCGCCAGGCGAAGAATCTCCCCACGGTAAACGCTGGAGCGCTGAAACCACGAAACGTGGTTGCACCGCGGTAACGGGCAAAGCATTGCTGGCCCGGGAACCACGGAGCCTGCGGCTCTGATTACGGCGTGTTGGGATTGAGGAAGCGGGCACCCGGTTCGATGCCGAGTTGCTTCAGGACCTCCTGAGCCGGCGCCGGGCGCGCCGACGGCTCCTGCAACTGACGCACGAGGATCGCGCCTCCGTCAGCGCCGATCACGGCGCCATTTTCGTCGACGGACGCCAGCACGCCGGGCTCGCAATCGTGGCCGGGCAGCAGTCGCGCCTCCGTCAGAGCCAGGCGCTGCTCTCCGCACAAGGTCCAGGCGCCGGGAGACGGATCGCAGCCGCGGATCAGGTTGTAGACCTCCGCGACAGGCCGGCTCCAATCGATGCGCGCCAGGCGTCCCTGGCAGGGCCGCTCGTACGTTGCCTGGGACTCGTCTTGGGCCTGCTTCGGCGCCGTGCCCGCGGCGACCAGCGCGACCGACTCGGCCAGCAGGTCGATGCCAAGGGGATAGAGCGCGTCGTAGTAGAGGCTGCCGGCCGTGGCGTCCGGGCCTATCTCGACGTCGCGCTGTAGCAAGACGGGGCCGGTGTCCATGCCCTCGTCCGGCCAGAAGACGGTGACACCGGTCCGCGGCTCACCCATGATGATCGCCCAGTTGATCGAGCTGCGGCCGCGGTGGCTCGGCAACAGCGACGGGTGCTGCTGGATGGTGCCGTACTGCGGCAGGTTGAGGATGGACGTAGAGATGAACTCCTGCACGAACGCCATCACGCCCAGCTCGGGGCTCGTCGCCCGCAGCGCCGTCTCTACGGCCGGGTCCTTGAGCTGCGCTACGTCGAAAGCAGGGATGCCTGCTTCTTCGGCCGCCGCGTAGAGGCGGTCCGGCCGGCCGCTAAGCGATCGTGGCGGCGAAGCGACGGCGACGATCTCGTGTCCGTCGTCGCGCAGGCGCTGGAAGGTGTCGACGCCGAACTGACCGATGCCGTTGAGGAAGACGCGCACGACGGGGCTAGTCCATCCGTACCGGCTGGCCGGCGACCTTCATTCGCAGGCGGTAGACGGACGATACCGCCGTGGCGAAGATCGTTTGCCAGTCGTCCTCGCCCCAGGCCAGGTTGGCCGGACCACCCGCTGCGGTGCCCTGGCGGTTTCGCTCCTCACCGAGGCCGATGAAGCCGAGCAGCGTCCCTTCCGGGCTGAACACCCAGATGCCCTCCGGTGAGTTGCCCGCCACGTAGACGTTGCCCAACACGTCCAGCTTCATGCCGTCGGGGCGGCCGGTGCTACTGCCGTGACGCAGCTCGCAGAACTGGCGCTTGTTGGCCAGCGAACCGTCCGGGTTCACGTCCCAGACGTGGACGACGGCGTGAGTCGTGTCGCAGACAAAGAGCTTCGAGCCGTCATCCGGCATGACGAGACCGTTGGGAGAGTCGAGGGAGGTGAGCATCGTCAACGTACTCGTCGCCTCGGAGAAGCGAAAAACCGCGTTCTCGGGATACTCCTTGCCGACGATGGCGCCGTCCGGCTGTCGCAGGCCATAGGGCGGATCGGTGAAGATCAGGTCGTCGCTGTCCGGCACGCGGATGACATCATTGGGGCTGTTGAGGCGGGCGCTGCCGTAGCGCTCGACCAGCGGCTGGATCGAACCATCCGGGTTCGTGGCCACGAGGCGCCGGTCGTGCTCACAAGTGATGAGGCGGCCGCGGCTGCCGTAGGTGTTGCCGTTGGCGTGATTGCTGGGCCGCCGAAAGATCCTGGCACCATCGGCTTCCGTCCACCGGTACATCGTGCCGCCGTGGTCGTCGTAGATATCGCTGAAGGTCAGGTGCCGCTCCCGGCTGTGCCAAACTGGCCCCTCGGTGAACACATACCCGGTAGCGATCTTCTCGACATTGACGTCTTCGTCCACCAGGTCCAGGAGTCGCTTGTCCAGAACAACGACGGCCATCTCACGCCCCTCTCTACTACAGGCTCGGACGCGGCCATTCTATCCCGGTCGGACTCGTATGACGATTCGGGGAGGAGAATGGCCGCGCTCTGCCGAGACAGACCGGCGGCGTCTCTAGCGCGAAGCGCTTCCCGTGAGCACGACTGTGCCTGTGAGCGAGACGCGCCCGCCGCTGACCACGTAGGTACCGTCAATCGAGAGGGTGCGCCCGGTGAACGTGCCGACGCCATCCATCGTGCTCTGCACTGAGCCCTGCGAGCCGCTGACGATCACGGGCTGCGAGGCCTGGAAGATCGTCTCGCCCGTATCTGTGCGTATGAGGACGAATTGACCGGTGGAATCGAGGTCAAGCTCGGTTCCGCGCAGCGAGAGAGAGGCAAGTCGCCAGCCGCTGCCAGTCGATGTGCCGGTGAACTGGACCGTTGCGCTCTGCTGCTCCTCTTGCGTGCCTTGTTGTTGCTCCTGCTCCTCTTCCTGCTGCCGGTTCACGCTCGTCGTCGGCGTCGGTGGCGCATCAGGGATCGGCGCTTCCTGGGCGCGTGCCTCCGCGAAGGCCGCGGTGGATGAAGGCTTTGAACCTGACGTCAGCACGAGCACACCGACGAGGAATGCCGCACCAACGACGGTCGCCGTGCCGACCGCCAGCCGCGCGGCGCCCTCGTCACCAAATTCGGTCAACCAGGCCCACCTCGGTCGCAGTTCTTTGCCGCGCATCATGCGGTAGGTCAGCATGCCGCCGACCGCCAGGACTGTCGTCACATACATGAGCACGGACCACGTCGCTTTGCCATCGGTACCAGCTGTGAAGCCATGAATCGTCGCCAGGATGAAGACGACAAAGGTTATGTAATGCAGCGAGCGCCATGTCCGATAGCCGATGCGGTCGCGAATGTAGAAGCTGAAGTACACGGCCACGATGCCATAGGCAGCGATGATGCCCAGGCTGCTCCAGAACGGCCGGTACCAGATGCTGAATGGGATGAGCAGCGACGGGACCGAGAACTGCGCGAACGTGTCCAGCGCCAGGGCAATGATGTGGCCAGCCAGCGCGATCAGGGTGAGCAGCGCCAGTGCCCGATGCGAGTCGTAGAGGGCGCCGCGGCCGATGGCGCGGTCAGCGGTGCGCGTCGTCGTCGAGAGGCCCAGCAGGACCGAGGCGGTCGCCAGCAGGTAAGTGATGACACCGAAGTCGCGGCTGAGCAACCATGTGAGGTTAGTCTTGGCCGTAGCGGCCGTCGCTGTCTGGGCCAGCGGGAAGATCAAGGAGCCGTTGAGGTCGAGAAGCATCGACTCGTGCCCTACGATGCCCGGCTGCGGGTGTGTACTCGCACGCGGGTGATCGGCTGCTGCGTCACCGTCCGGGTCGAGTTAGTGGAGTCGACTTGCGTGGTCTGCGACGGGGCCGTATCCGTCGCGGCAACGGCGGGAGGCACCTTGTCCGCTTTGACCAGGACGAACGTCCCTCCCGCTGCCGCTACCGTCACCGCCGCGAATGCAGCCGTGAGCCTCGATCGTCTGCTCAGTTCTGCCATAGCTCCGCCTTGTGCGCCGCGGCCGCTCGTGACCGTGACGGGTTGTCTTGTTTGGAGTATGGCAGGGGAATATGAGAGCCAGATTAGAAAGACTCAAACAGTCTGTGAAACTCATTGAGAGAGACAGGGCAGCTGAAGCCATCCCGTCCCTCTCAATGAAACAGGTGCGTCAGGAGTGGGCTGCTGCCCCGGTCATGCTCGCCAGCATGGCCGAGAGCGCTTCCTGATCCGGCCCCACGAAGGGCGCCGCGTCTGGCACCGCCGCGAGGTTTGCCAGGCAGTCATTCATCAGGCCGTGCGCCGGCGGCAGATGCGAGCTGAGCACGTACTCCGCATCCAGCCCCCGGATGCGCTGCAGCGCGCTGCCGAGCTTGCTCTGGTCGATGTCGTGCAGCCAGGGTGAGTCGACGCCCGTCCACAGCATCATCTGCTGCTTCAGCGTGGCGCTGTCGATGGCGTTCGCGCTTTCGGCGGGCTCGGAGAGCAACGCCCCGAAGCAGTCAGAGCTGAACAGGGCGCGCGACTTGCTGTCGTAAAAGCCGGTCGTGGCCGGGTTGTCGAACGTCGGCGGCTTGATCGCGTGCAGCTTGCGGTCGCCCACGTCGAGCTCCTGACCGGGGTTGACGAGGTGGACGCGATCCAACGGCACCTGCTCGAACAGGCCCAGTATGCCGACGCCGAGGAACGTGGTCACGAGGCGGATCTGCGGCGCCACGCCCAGCAGGGCGCGCAGGCTGCCAACGTGATCCTGGTCCGGGTGCGTCAGCCAGAGCCAGCGCAGCTCAGCGGGGTCGATCACGGACTTCAGTGCCTCGAGGAAGGCGCCCTCGTCCGCATGCAGGCCGGTGTCGACCAGCACGGGCTCCTGCGCCTTGATCACGAACGCGTTCGCCATGAGGACGCCGAAGCCGGGAATCGGCACGAAGGACGGCAGGATGTGAATGTCGTCAGTGACGCGAGCGGGACTTTGCATTGCGGAAACCTCCTGTTTGCTATGACCGGTGCATGGCTGAAATGGGCACAGCAATCCCTCCTGCAAGCGCAGGCCGCCAGCAACGAGCCGTTTGACGTGATTTCAGATCGACCGGAGCGAGATCCGAGGGCGCTAACGATAGACACCCTCCTCTCTGTCGCTTCCTACGGTTCGGAGCAACATGGTTGCTGTGCTGGCGATGGCCTCGGCAGGGCTGAGGCCGCCGTGCACGCGCAGGGCGCGGTAGGTGAGCGGGCTGAGCATTGCGAGCAGCAAGGGGCGGCGATCGTCTTCGGCCGCGGTGCCGTGGCCATTCGGATCGAGAGCAGCATTGATGACCTGACCGATCAGCCCCTGCAGTTGCTTCAGAGTCGCGGACAGGGCCGGCGACTCGTACTCGTGCAGGTACGACATCCAGGTCTGACCCAGCAGGGACTCGTGGAAGGAGTAGACCTCCCGCACTGCCCGCTCGATGCGGCGCGGCCCATCGTCGATGGCTCGAATCGCCTCGATATCAGGCAGAGGCGCGAAGCGGACGCCGTGTGCGGTGCAGTTCTCGAACAGGATCTCCCGCGTCGGGAAGTGCTTGCGCACCGTGGCGACCGAGACTCCGGCCTCTCTGGCCAGTGACTCGATGTCGAGGATGCCCTCGCCGTGCAGGCGAACGGCCGCATCCAGTATCTGGTTACGCGTTTGCCGGGCGGCCTCGGCGCGGCGTGAGCTGTCGTACTTGCGTGGCATGAGAGCATGCTACGTTATTCATTAACATGCTGCAATACCCAATTTCCAGATCGGGCCTGTCAGACATTGAGGAAGTCGAGCTGGTCGAAGCTGCCGCCGAGGATGTCCTTCGACGGCGCCTGCAGCCACTGCTCCAGCACCGTGGCGTACATGGAGCGGAAGTCCGTTGTGAAGCGCAGGTTGCCGTCGTCCAGGTCCGTGAGGCTGGGCATGTCGCCGTAAAGGCCGCCCTTCACCGCGTCACCGACGAGGAACATGGGCACGGCCGAGCCGTGATCGGTGCCGTCCTGCGCGTTCTGCTCGGGACGGCGGCCGAACTCGGTCCACACCATCGTCAGCACGTCGTCGCCGCGGCCGTGCGCCTCCACGTCCTGCACGAAGGCCAGCAGCGCTTCGCTGACGTCGGTGAGCAGCGGATCGAGGCGCTGATCCTGCTGCGCGTGCGTGTCGAAGCCGCCCAGCATGACGTGGCCGACCCGCACCGGCGACTGGTCTTCGCCCGAGTTGATCATCTCGGCGAGTAGTTGCAGCCCGCTGGCCAGCGAGCTCTGTGGGTAGTCCACCGCCGGCTTGTAGGCCGCATCCACGCTGCTCAGCTCGGTCGACGCCTGCATCGCCGAACCTAGCGTCGTGTCCAGCAGAGCGGCGAAGGGACTGGCGGCGGGCTGATAGACGTCGTAAAGCTTCAGCAGGCTTGCCTGGCGCTGATCGGCGCGCGGGTCGCCCTGGGCCGGCTGCAGGCTGAAGGTGTCTACGCTCTGCACCGCTGGAATGCTGGACGAAGTTGAGTTGAACGCCGTCGGCAGGCTGCGGCCCACGGCCATGCCGGCCAGCGGGTGGCCACCACCGTCGACCAGGCCGTCGAAGTAGCGGCCCAGCCAGCCGTCCTGCGCCTGCCCGTCGAGGTCGGCCGTCTGCCAGATGTCCATCGCCTTGAAGTGCGAGTAGTTGGGGTTCGGGTAGCCCACGCCCTGCACGACGGCGACTTTGCCGGCGTCGTACAGGCCTTTGAATGCGCTCATGGATGCAGGCAGCGCCACGTCGCCGTCCAGCGTCAGCAGGTCGGATTCGGCCACGCCCAGCGTGGGGCGCAGGTCACGGTACTGCGGGTCGCCGTACGGCACGACGACGTTCAGTCCGTCGTAGCCGCCGGCTAACTGGACCACGACGAGCGTTTTGCCCGAGACGGACACATCGTAGTTCTCCTCCGCTGCCGCGACGACGGCGCGGGAGAAGATGGACGGCACCGCCAGGCCGTACGAGACGACCGCGAGGCTTTCTTTCAGGAAGTTGCGTCGGGAAATCATGATTCGGCTCCTCAAGCGAGATGGAACTGGGGCGAACCGAGCACCAGATAGATGAGGCCCCTCATTACGTCGGCATCGAGAGGCGCGTCGGCGCCGCCGGCGTAGTCGAGCAGCACCTGGCGGGCGTCGTCGGACACGTTGCCGTCCAGGACGAGCGGCAGGAAGTAGTCGAGCGCCTGGCCGGCGGTCTGCAGCTGAGCAAACGCGGGCGGATCGGGTAGCAGATCTCGGTTCGCGGCGCGCGGCCCCGGCAGCAATCCGGCGGCGCCGCCCCCCGTGACCAGGTTGAGGAAGTTGAGACGGCCGAACATGGTCGCGCTGTTGAGCCACGTCGTGCCGCCCGGCCAGCCGGCCACGTTAGGCGGCTCGAACAGCACCTGACCCATCGAGGTCAGAACGGCAACGGCCGCGCGCCCCTGCGCCAGCGAGAGCTGCGGAAGGTCGGTTTGCAGGCCGAGCGCCTTGATCGCACCGACGGCGTACTCGGTCGGGCTCTTGATGATGGCGCGGTAGGCCTGCGGCGAGTAGAAGACGTCCGAGCGCAGCATCGCCTCGACGACGGGGCCAATCTGCTGGCCGCCGTTCTGGTAGATCTCGACGAAGGGCGCGATGTCGTCATCGCTCGGGCCGGGGAACACAAAGAACGAGAACAGCTTGCGGACGATGAACTGCGCCGACGCCGGCTGCTTGACGATGATGTCGATCACGTCGTCGGCGCCGAAGTAGCCCGACTCGCCGAGGAACGTCTTGTAGCCGTCATCGAAGCGGCGCGCCAGATAGACCGGCTGCTGCAGCGTGTACGCGACGTCGTCGACACGCTGGCGCGGCACCCGCCATCCCGTGAAGGCGCGGGCGCCCTCACGCACGTCCTGCTCCGTGTAGTTGCCAACGCCCAACGAAAACAGCTCCATGAGCTCGCGGGCGTAGTTCTCGTTCGGCGCCTGCTTGTTGCTGCCGTCGATGTTGAGGTAGACCATCATCGCCGGGTCCTGCGTCACGCTCTTGAGGATGTCCGGGAAGGCGTCCATGGCGTGCTCGCGGTAGAGCTCGTTCTGCGCCACCATCGCCGTCGGGTCTTTGACCTGCGTGAGCTGACTGGTGAGCAGGCCGTGCCAGAAGAGCGTCATCTTCTCCTGCAACGGCCGCGTCGTGTTGGCCATGCGCACCAGCCACCATAGCGGCGGCGTGGCGCGATCCTGCGCCTCAATGGGGATACTGGTTCGCCAGCTGCACGGCCGCGCTGTCGTCGATGGCGCCGTAGTTGAAGATTTCGTCCAGTGTGGCGTCGAGGCCCATCGACTGGTAGCGGTCGTACTCCTCGCGCGTCGCGCCGAAGCCGGCGCGTCGCAGCAGATGGCTGATACGCACGCTCTCTTGCTGCAGGGCGGTGGGATCCACCGCCTCGGTCGCGACTGCCGCCGCGCCGCTGCCCCCAGTCGAGGCCCCGAGCTGGTCGCCGAAGGCCGCGTAGGCGGCAGCGACGGCACCTAGTGCGAAGCCGCCGCCGATCAAGGCCCGACGCGTGAGATGCCGGTCCGGCGCTTGCGCCTGCTCATCGGGCGCCGTCTGCAGTTCGTTCGTCATGGCCGCCAAACCTTCCTCTTGTCATCTTCGCGTTGGCGCGTCTGAGATGAGATCGTCGGCGGTGCCGCCGGGGAAGCGGCCGGAGTACAAAGAAACTGTTAAGCGCCAAGTGCAGGCGTCGAGGTGGGCATCTCGGTAGGAGTGAGGGTCGGTGTCGGACTCGGCGTCGGCGAAGGGGTAGGCGATGGCGTTTCGGTTGGTTCCGGCGTCGACGTCGGTGGCGTCAGCGGGTCGAGGATGACGGCGGGGATGGCGACAACGACGACGGCGGTCTTGCGGTTGAGCTTCGCCGCAATGTCCTCCTGAATTGCCAACGCATCGTCAATGGTGACGTTGTTCGGCGCCTGGATCGTCACCTGGATGTTCAATGTGTCGCCCGACTTCCGGTCGGTGACGTCGACCACCTTGGCGTCCGGTAGATGGGCGGTCACGGCCGATGTGGTCGCGGACCGGATGTTGTCCGCCTCGCGCGAGGACGAGACAGATCGCGCCGTTGCGGCCGCCAGCAGCAGCGTGATCCCGACCAGGAACGCCCAGGTGAGGGATATCTCCAGCGCGGTCAGGGCGGTGGCACGCGGCCGGAAGCCCCGTGTCGCGAAGACGATCGTCGACGCCGCCACGATCGCCACCAGGTTGGCGAGGAAGAGCAGCATCGCACCGCTCCAGACGTAGTGCTTGCCGATGGCGATACCGATGCCGATCACGCACAGCGGCGGCATCAGGGCAGTCGCAATCGCCACGCCGGCGATCATCGTGGCGAGAGGCAGGCGCCCATAGGCGTAGGAGCCGGCCAGGCCGCCCGCGAAGGCGATACCGAGATCGAAGGGGTTGGGATGGCTCCGGGCCTCGACTTCAGCAGGCACCGTGATCAGGACGTTGAATGGACTGATACGGGCGAGCCAGGCCAGTAGGGCCGCGAGCGCCACGGACAGCACGATCGCGGTGACGATGGAAACGCCAGAGCGCACCAGGAGCGAGCGGTGCTCGCCCAGCGACACGAGAGACATCGCCAGCAACGGCGGCACCAGGGGCGCAACGAGCATGCCGCCGATCACCACGGCGGGCGAGCTGATGATCAAGCCTCCAGTCGCGATGACGCAGGAAAGGCAGACGAACAGGTAGTACTGGAGGTTAGGGCTGGAGGAGGAGCGGATCTCATCCACCAGTTGCCTTCTCAGTTCGCCAGGGGTGAGCGCCGCGCCATTCGATGACATCGTTCAGCAATGAGTATCGGCGAATTGGGCGCGGAAGGCATCTGCCGAACGGCAGGCTGCCGCCCCATTCGGCCGAACTGTGAACCATCTTTGGCGTTGCAAGATGTTCACTCATTGCCTATCCTTGCCGTCACATAACAACTGTTGCTGGCGGAGCGGCTGCGGGCCAAGTGCCCCGGCAGTGCCACCGAACTCGGATACAGGCATCGGCGCGGGCAGACGCCGGAGAGGGGCAGAGGAATATGCGAACAGGGGCTGAGTACCGCGAGGTGCTGCGCGACGGGCGCAAGGTCTACATCGCCGGCGAGGGCTTTGTCGATGACCTGAACACACACCCTGCTACGAAGGACATGGTGCAGGAGTACGTCGACTGGTACGACCGCCACGCCAATCGGGACCCGGAATGGGAAGACGTCCTCTTCACTCCTCCGGACGCCGACGGTAACCGCAAGCCAGTGCAGATGATGATCCCGCAGACGGCGGAGGACCTGCACCGCATGGGCAAGGCCTTCGATGAAACCGTGTTCTACACCGGCGGCAACATGACGCACGACCCTGCGTACGGCAACCTCATCGCCCTGGGGATCATGGACTCGGTCTATCGCATGAACCACTCGCAGAAGCAGATCGACGACGTGACTGCCTACCGTGAGCTGATCGAGCGTGAGGGCCACTTCATTACGCTGGCCTTCGGCGGCGCTACGATCGGCTATCGCTTCCGCGAAAACCCGGAAGACCGCGCGGCTCTGCGGATCGTCGAGGAGCGCGACGACGGCCTCGTCCTGCAGGGCAAGATCGGCATGCACACCGGGTCGCCCTTCCTGGACGACGTCTACGTCGGCACGGGCTGCGGGGTCGTCTACCAGGGCAACCGCGCCAGCTTCGCCGTCGCAGTCAATTCACCCGGGGTGACGCTGCTCTCACGCAAGATCGCGGCTCGACCCACGAACCGGTTCATGGCGCCGATGAGCAGCCGCTTCGACGAGCTCGACGCGCAGATGTGGTTCGACAACGTGTTCGTGCCCTGGGAAAGGATCTTCCTGGTCGAACCCGCGCCGGCTGAGGAAGGCACGCCGCAAATCTTCCGCCGCGACCGCACGACCTGGCTGCTCTGGCACCAACTCTACTGCTGGTACACGAAGGGCGAGTTCACCCTCGGCCTGGCGCTGGCCCTGACCGACGCCATGGGCCTGCGCCAGAACGCCCCCACCCTCGAATATCTGAACGACATGATCGTCGAGCTGCAGACGGTGCGCAGCGCCCTGACCGCAGCTGAGCTCGACCCGGACACCTCGTCCATCCTGGGCAAGCCGGCGCCGAACTACATTCACGTTGCGTCGGGCAGTATCAAGATGCTGCAGGCCCGTCAACGCCTCAACGAGATTCTGCGCATCCTGCCCGGCTCATCGATGGTCGTTGCGCCGTCCGACATGGACCTGGAGAACCCGATGATGAAGGATGGTATCGAGGAGTCGTTCGGCGGCGGCGGCTACACGGCGGAGCAACGCATGGCCTTGCTGAACCTGGCGTGGGACCACATCGGCTCCGCCCTCGACGCCCGCGAGGCGGCCTTCGAGCTGCACTGCAACGGGGGCATCCCGGCCTGGCGCGGCCAGGCGCGCGCCCGCTTCCCCGACTACAACCGGCTGGCCAACGGCGTCCTTCGCGCCATCGACATCGAGATGCCAAAGATCGACGTGGACGGCCTGCGCGAGATGGTGCGTCTGGAGCGGCGCCAGGTCACGCCGGTCGCGTCCAGCGAGACGCCGGCTCAGAACGGCGCAGGCACCGAGGCAAAACCGGCGGCAACGACGTAGGCTATCCCCCTCTATGCGCGAGGCGCTTCCAACCTGCTACAGTGCAGGCCGCAGCAGTTGCTTCGCACATGTGAGGGGGCTCCCATGACTAGCAACGCCACTGCCGAGAGCAAGTTCGTCGAGGTCAACGGCCTGCGTCTGCACTACCTGGACTGGGGCAACTCCGCCGCCCCGGCACTCGTCTGCGTCCACGGTCTCAGGAACAATGCGCATGCCTTCGACGGCCTGGCGCGACGCTTCCGGGACCGTTTCCACGTGCTCTGCCTCGACGTGCGCGGCCGCGGCGACAGCGCCTGGTCACCCAACGGCGCCTACAGCTACGCCGACTACGTCTCCGACCTCGAAGGCTTCATCGCCGCGCTGGGCATCGAGCGGTTCACCCTGATCGGTACGTCGATGGGCGGCCGCATCGGCATGTACTACGCCGGCCGCAACGCCGCCCGGCTCGACCGTCTCGTGCTCAACGACATCGGCCCGGACGCCGAATCCGGCTCCGAGCGCATCACGCGGGAGGCGGCGCTGATCCCGGCGACGTTCGCCACGCTGGACGACTACATCGAGTACCGCAGCAAAGCCCTGCCGCGCTTCGCCGCCCTCTCGCACGAGGACAAGCTGGAAGAAGCCGCGACGTTCATCCGCCAGCAGCCGGACGGCGCCTGGGTCTGGAAACACGACCCGGAGTTCCTGCGCCAGCGCACCGAAAGAGGCACGCCGTCATCGTCGGAGCTGTGGGACGTGTTGGCGCGGCTCGACGTGCCGACGCTACTCGTCTGGGGCTCGGCCAGTGACGTGCTCTCCGAGGCGCAGGCGAAGCGCGTCGTCGCTGCGCTGCCGCGTGGCAGCATGGCGACGGTGCCCGGCTCGCCGCACGCGCCCACGCTAAACGAAGACGCCGCTGTCGAAGCGCTGGAGCACTTCCTCAGCCAACCCGCGGCCACGCGCGCCGGCTAACGGAGCAGCGATACCCTAGCGGCCGTGCTCGAGCGCGTAGTGGCGCGCCAGGATGTCCTCACCGAAGTCGCCGAGCGGGTCACGCCAGACGCTGTGCGTGTGGTTGGCGTCGTTCTGAGTGCAGTCGTACTCGATGAGCAGCCGGTCGCCCTGGACGCGGTAGTAGTGCGGCGCCGCGAACTCGTCTGAGCCGGCCCAGGCGAACGACGTGCCCGCCAGTCGGTCCGGGTCGGTGAGCGACGCGTATTGCGCCGCGATCGGCTCGGCCACGTGCTCGAAGTAGACGAGAACGAGGCGGGCGAGGAGCTCGCGCTGGTCCTGGTCCATGGCGCTCGCCCGCAGGCCCTTCGGCGTCGTCGAATAGCGCATAAGCTCGTCCAGCTCCGCCGTCAGGCCTAGCTCGTCGCGCAGCGCCTGGCCGCCGGGCCCGCCGCCGCCGATCTGGTACAGCGCACCGTCCTCGATGCGAGAGCGGTTCATCTGCACGATGTCCGTCGCGGCGATGGGCGATAGCACGGCCTGCTTGCGCTGCTCCGGGTTCAACGTCGCCAGCAGCTGCCGCGCCACGTCTTCCTCCGCAGCAAGCGGTCGCAGGATGGCGCCGCCGGGCAGATCGACGCGCGCCGGCTCCGCACCGTAGAACGACGGCGTCGGCGAGATCGAGCCGTTACGCAGCGTGAAGTGCAGGGCAACATGGTGACCGCCGATGCGCCAGCTCCAACCGTCCTCGTCGCCGGGGGTGCCGAACACGGCGAAGCAGTAGTTCAGCGGGTCACGCAACCGCGTGCCGGGCATGTCGCCGTAGGTGCGGTCGGGGAAGCCCTGCCAGCGGTCGACGATGCTCTCGAGGCCCATGACGACTGCCGTGTGGTTGTAGCCGGGCTCGCTCAGCGCCATTGCGAGCAGTTGGCGCACCTTCTGCTGCTGGCTCGCGCTCATCTCAATCAACGGCAGGCCCTCGCGCGGCGTCGGTGTGTAGTACCAGCGGCGCCGCTCCTCTTCGTCGGCAAAGGGCAGTACCGTTTTCTTGCGCTGCTCCGAAGTGAGAGCCGCGAGCAGGTCCGCACAGGCGCGGCCCATCTCTCCGCTCAGCGTCGTGATATCCGTCATGCTTCACCCCTCCTGCCGAGAATGGCTGGATTGTAGTTGATGGCGCCGTCCTTTTCATCTGGAGTCGTGGGCGACATTGCCGTGTGAAGAGTTTGTCAACGGAGCCAGAATTTTGTGCGGATAGAGGACGAACGTGCCGACTACTAAAGCAGGTTAGGCCAAGTATCCCGCCAGACGGCCTCCCCAATTCTCTTTCGACCCTGATTTCGAGCCTGGGCTTTGCCCTGTGCCTCAACCTGCCGTTCGGCAGCACGCAAAGGAGCGTAGATGCTAGACCACCTGTGGCAGTCGCCGGCAACGGAGCCGGAGGCACTTCGCGATAGCACGTTTCGGCCCCAACCCGACAGCATCGAAGCCACTGGCATCGACTTCTCCCAGATCGTCGATCTGCATCTCAAGACGCTCCGCTTCGGCGGACGGCTGGCGGGCGGCGAAATCGCCCTGCGGCTGCGCCTGCCGTACAAGGTCGTCGACCTCGTCCTCGCCTTTCTGCGGCGTGAGCAGCTCATCGAGGTCGCCGGCTCGCAGGGCATCGTCGAGCAGCAGTACGAGTACGCCCTCACCGACAAGGGCCACGAGAAGGCGACGGAGGCGCTCGAGCGCAATCAGTACGTCGGCCCGGTGCCGGTTCCGCTGCAGGAGTACGTCGAGATCGCGAGGGCGCAGTCGGTGAGCGGCATCGACGTCACGCCTGAAGGCGTCTACGGCGCCCTCTCCGACCTGGAGCTGAATACCTCCGTCCGCCGCCTGATCGGCGCCGCGGTCAACGGCGGCCATTCGATCCTGTTGTACGGCAAGCCCGGCAACGGCAAGAGCTCCATCGCCAAGCGCATCACGAACATGCTGGGCGGTACCGTCCTCATCCCCTACGCGATCGACGTCAGCGGCCAGACCATCCGAGTTTACGACCCGCGGGTCCACATCCAGTCAATCGAGCATGAAGGCGAAGACCGCCGCGAAGATGCGGCCGTTGCCGATGTCCTCAGCCGCTATGGCCGCGAACGGCGCCGCGATCAGCGCTGGGTAGTAGCAAAGCGGCCGCTGATCACCGTCGGTGGGGAGCTCATCATCGAAGACCTCGATCTCAAGTACTCATCCGACACCAAGTTCTACATCGCACCCCTGCAGGTGCTCGCCAACGGCGGCGTCCTCGTCATCGATGACTTCGGCCGTCAGAAGATGAGGCCGGAAGAGCTGCTCAACCGCTGGATCGTCCCCATGGAAGACGCCATCGACCACTATTCGATGATCAGCGGCGAGACGATCGAGGTCCCGTTCGAGCTGCTGCTCGTCTTCTCGACCAACTTGCGGCCCGAGAGCCTGGGAGACGAGGCGTTCTGGCGCCGCATCCGCCACAAGGTCGAGATCGGCGACCCGGACGAGCGCATCTTCCTGCAGATCCTGCGTGGCATCTGCGAAAAGAGCGACATCCCCTACACCGAGGACGGCGGGCGCTACCTGATTGAAACGCACTACCGGTCGCGCGGCCGGCCCATGCGCGCCGTTCACCCCAGGGACATCGTCGGGCTGCTGCAGGACATGGCGGGATTCGAGGGCACGCAGCCGGAACTGACGCCGGAGTGGCTGGACGCCGCCTGCGCGGCGTACTTCATGGAAGAGGTCTCTTAGGCACGGTCTCGAAGAACCACACTGCGGCCTGAAAGCCGCAGCTTCTCCATCAGGTGCGAGATTCATCCCGCAGGTCTACTTCCCGGCTTGAGACAGCACCATTTGCAGAATTCGGACCCGGAATTGTGACACCGGTGACGCCCCTGGCGTAACGGGCGTACCATTGCGCCAATTCGCCACTGCAGAGCAGGAGCAAGCCGATGGGTAACTCGCCGTTCATGTACTGGGTTGGGATGAACACGCAGCCGGGCACGTCCGCCGAGGAGCTGGCGAAGTTCGACGACTTCTACAGCCACACGCACGCGCCCGAGGTCCTGCGCAGCAACCCGGGCTTCCAGCAAGCCTATCGCTACGAGCTCTGCGAGCCGGACCCGCGCGGCGACTTCGGTCCGCGCTGGCTCGCCGTCTACGAGATGGACGACGAGGAGGCAGCGAAGGGCTACATCGGCCGCGACGCCGGACCGCCGGAGGGACGCCCCATCTACACACCGGGGCCGGAGGCCTTCCGCACCTACCAGGGCTGGTGGCGCCTGATCTGGCAGCGCATCGCGCCGCGAGAGGGCGACCTCAGTACCCGCGCGCCGTACATCTACATGGTGGGCATGAACGTGCCGCCGGACACGACCGAGGCGGGGTTGGCGCAGTTCAACGAGTTCTACACGAACATCCACGTGCCCGAGGTCGTCGCGCTCGACCATTTCCGTAGCGGCGTCCGCTACGAGTTGTACAGGGCGCTGCGCCATCCAGAGCCGGGCGCGCCGCGCTTCCTCGCCGTCTACGAGGCGGACGAGGCCAGCAAGGCGGCGCACGACCGGCGCGTCGCCAATCCAGCAGGCAGCGCGCCCCTATCGTCCGGGCCCGCCCACGTGGGAGGCGCACGAGACACTCTGGCGCCTCATGTACCGTCTGATCGACTAGTACGTAGCCACCGTGATTTCTCGGAGTTGCATCGATCGCACCTGCGAGGAAGTGCAGAAGCCTGTCCTGAGCGGAGCCGAAGGGCTGACGGGCAACGCGAGGGGTGTCCCCTCGTAAACCCCAACTTCTGCCTCCCTGCTTTGCAGGGAGGCAAGAAGAAGAAGCTGAGGGGAGACCCCTCAGACTCCCCCCGCATGGGCTGCGCCCCCGCTGCCCCCTGCTTCTCAGAGATCATCCATCCAGTCATTCACCGCGGCCACGTACCAGGTCGCAGCGACTCGAACCCTAGAGGGCCTGTCCGTTGAAACGATAGGTGGAAAGACCCGAGGAGCTGCTACGGCTGGCGCGGCACCTCGACCTGGGCGACGCCCTGCGTGGGCCGGTCGCCGCGCGGATCCTCCACGAATACGTCAATCGAGACGATGGTCTTATCGTCCTCGTCGCGCTTGTCCGTGATCAAACCGATGCACTTCAGCTCTTCGCCGTGGCGCGTCGGCCGGCGGAAGTTGACGTCCAGGCTGCGGATACGACCCATGTCGCCCGCCCAATCCGTGAGCAGCTCGGCCAGAAAGGCCTGGCTCATGACGCCGGGCAGGATGGGGCTGTTGAAGCCGTCGCGCTCGGCGACGGAGCTGTCCGTGAAGCGGCTGGTGCTCGCGTTGCCGGGGTTCCAGACGCTGAGGAAGGCCTGGACGTGCGCCAGATCCGGCGTCTTGATCAGGGGACCGATTTCGTCGCCCGGCTCGACGTCCTCGCCGTAGATTTGTTCACTCACGTTCGACGTTCCTGTGCACTGTAGAGCTGTCGATCACGGCGACGAGCTCTCCTCGCTGGTTCTTGAGCTGCGTGCGCCGCACGACGAACAGCATGCGGCCCGTCCGGCCTGTCTTCTCGTAGATGTCGTGGATGGAGACCGTCGCGCTGATCGTGTCACCGGGCCGCATCGGCTCCTGGAACTCGCAGTGCTGGCCGGCGTTGAAGCTCGTGTTGCCGTAGGTCACCTTGGGGTCGAGGCCACCCACGTTGCGGGGCGCGGCAACGTAGAACATAGGCGGAGCGATGATGCCGCCGTAGGGACCGGCCGCGGCCGCGGTTTCATCGGTGTAGAGCGGGTTCGTCTCGCCCAGCGCCTTGCAGAAGGCAAAGATGCGCTCCTTCGTCACCTCGAACTGGCCAATCTCGACCTCGACGCCGAGAACGCTGGGATCGTAATGAAGCTCCTCGGAAGTCACGCTGTCCCCTTTCGCCGGCTAGTCCGGTACAGTCTGCGTCTCTTCGATGCGCACCGGGAAGTATTCGCCGCCCAGCAGCTCTTCGACCAGCGCGTCCATCGTACGTATCGGCCGCCGGAAGGCGGTGAGGCAGCGGCCGATGGCGCTGACGTAATGGGCATCGCTGCCACCGACGCGCCGGAAGCCGTGGCGCTCCGTAAGGATGGCTGCGCGGCCGTTCTCCTCAGCGCTGCTGCCGCCGTTTAGCTCTTCGATCGCCTCGACGTGATCGGTGGCGACGCCACGCTCCGCGTGCTCCCAGAGGCCGATGCGCGGCCGGCCGGCATGAGCGGCGACGGCGAAGCCGCCGAAGTCGCGCGCAGCCCTGAACAGATCGACGGAGGGAATGTCGACGCGGCTGAAGTCGAACTCGCGGCCCAGTCGCTCGTCGATGCCGTAGACCAGCACGTGGCCGATTTCCGTCTCGAGCTCGGCGCCCTTGAGCACGACGACGCCGTACTGCTCTGCGAGATCGTCGTAGTTGACGGACGGGTCGAAGTTGCGGTGCTCGGTGAGCACGAAACCGTCCACTCGATAGCCACGCTTTCGCCGTCCGACGATCCACTTCAAGTAGCCCTCGACGGTGCCGCCGGCATCGTCCGAGGCGTCAGTGGAATGCGAGTGCAGATCGAGATAGAAGGCGTCTTCCAAACCTGAGGCATCTTAGCATGCGTGCTGGAGAGTAAGAGAGAGGCCGTCCCGACGCATCGGGACGGCCTCTCTGAGGTTCGTGCTGTCGCGCGATTAGCGGCGCGGGCCGAAGTCCGGCTTCACCTCGTCGCTGGCCTTGAAGATGTGGTAGTCGTCGTTGTCGATCAGCGCCTCGGGGCCTTCCTTGGCGGTGCCACGGGCCCAGATGACTGCGGCGGCCGGGTTGTCGATCCAGGCGTAGCGCGGCACCTCGTAGAGGATCTCGATGCCGTAACCGTCCGGGTCGGAGATGTAGGCGCTGTGGGTCATGCCGTGCTCGGTGCGGACGTGGAACGTGACGCCCTTGCTCTGCATGAACGCGATCGCCTTCAGCCAGGTGTCGCGGTCCTTGTACTTGATCGCGATGTGGTTCACGCCGACCGCCTTGGCCGCCATGTTCCACTCCTTGACCGCTTCCTTCTGCTCCGCGTTCGGGATCTCGAACAGCGCCAGGTCGTGGTGCTGCGTGCCGTCTCGGCCGCGGTAGAAGGTCGAGCGGGCTCGGCCGTTCTCGTCCTTGATGGAAACGATCTCCTTGAAGCCGACGATGCCGCTCCAGAACGCGTGCGAGCGCTCCAGGTTCGTTACGTTCAACACCAGGTGGTTGAGAGCGTCAGGCTGGATGGCCTCCGTCGGCACCTCGACCTTGCTCTCGTGCTCTGCTGTGGTCATTCGGAACTCCTTTCGTCCTACTTGCCTCTCTTATACAACAGTTAACAGCAATTGTAACGGTGATTGCGCCTTTCTGTCGCCAAATCCGGCCCCAAACTTGAAAATCTACTGCGCAGCCGTTGGCCGAGGCGCCGCCGCAACTTCACGAACCTGCATGCGCGCCGTCTGGCTCACACTCTGCACGTCGATTTCCGGCATTTCGACGCTCAAAGCTTTGAGAACGGCGTTGGCCAACTCGTTGTAGCGCTCGTATCGCGCCCGGATCGTCGCCCGATGCGCCGGGACGCCGCCGTTGCTGTGCAACTCGAAGGCCGATTCACGGCCGTCGAGGCCGGAAGAGATGTGGTCCCACGCAAGATTCAGCAGCGCCGACCGCTGCAGTGCCGTGTAGTTGCCGCCGCCGAACGACTCTTCCAGCCCTGCGGCCATCTCCGGGGCGGCGAGGTCTTCGTCGGAAGGCGCGACCACCAGGGACGAGCCCGGCAGGATGCGCAGGATCTCGGTGAGCCGCTGCCGCGCCTTCAGCTGAGCGATGCTGCCGGCCGAAACGTAGCTGTTGTTGGGCACCGCGTAACCGCCCACCGACATGCCGTGCTCGTACTCGGCGGCCGTGAGGCACGCGCGCACCGTTTCCACGTCGACCAGCATGTCGTTGAGGTACTCGAGTGTCGGCTGGTGCTGCTTCAGGCCCATGGCATCCGCGCAGGCCAGGGCCAGTCCCAGCGTGAACTCGCTCTTCGTAAACCAGCAGTACAGCTGGTGCCAGAACACCCACATGTCGCGCGGGAACGGAAAGGGATTCGGTGAGTCCGGCTCCGTCTCCTCCGACATGAAGAAGATGCGCTCCCAGGGCAGGAAGACGTTGTCCAGCCAAAGCTGGCCATCCAGTTCGTCGAAGCGGTGGCTCAGCGGCGCGATGAACGAGTTGGGGTGGCGCGCCGCGATCTTGCGACAGAACACGGTGACGCCCGGCGCGTTCGTCGGCACGATGAAGCTCGTGGCGCGCTTCTGGTAGATGACGCCGGACAGGGGACCGATGTAGATGTCGTCGGCGAAGGGCGGGCTCGTGTGCATGCCTATCTTGCCCTGCAGGACGAGACCGTCGTCGCGCTCCTCGACGATGCGCAGGGCGGCGCGCTCCGCCGGATCCTCGCGCATGCGATAGCCGATCGTGGCGCCGCCAGCCGCGAAGGTGAGGAATCGCCCATCGTCCTGGATCTGCTGCCGGTAGGCCAAAGAGTCGTCGATTTGCTTCTGCGAGACCTTCAGCCGCTGGGCCGCGTCGATGAAGATCAGCGAGATGATGTTGCCGTAGGCGGGGTCGTGGGTCATGTTGCCCGCCGTGTAGAAGACGGTCGCCTCGAAGGCTTTGCCCATCGCCCTGAGGTCTGCGCCGCTGCGGGGCAGGATCAGCTGAACGGGCTGTCGCTGCCCCTTCTCGTCCGGCGGTGTCCAGAGGATGTCGCGCCACTCGGGGTCGTCGTTGTGGCGGTCGTACCAGGCCGCGTACTCGTCCACCATGCCCTTCGTCGCCGGATGCGTAGTCAAGTCATCAATACGGCCCTCGCCAACGACCCAGACCTTGCGGCCGTCTTTGACGCTTTCACGGTACTCAGCGCCTGTTCGCACGTAACTTCCCCTCTCCACTGTGGTGATAACACCTGTTATCAGATCGCCTCGGTGAATTTAACACGACTTCCTGTGTCGTCAATAGTTCAAGACGTGATGACGATAAGAAATGTCCATAGAGTGAAGCTACGATCCCGCGGTTTCTAGAAGTCGTTCCAACGTGTTAGTTTCTACGAATAATCTTGGGATAGATCGCAGTTAGGTGAATTCAGGAGAATGCAGGAAAGGCGCCCCTATCGACAGACTCGACGTGCGGAGCAGGCCGCCGAGACGCGCACGAAGATCATGCAGGCCGCCTACGATTGCCTGCTAGAGTTGCCGGTCCAGGACCTCAGCCTCAGCCAGATCGCGCGCCGCGCTGGGGTCGCTCGCACGACGATTCACCTCGCCTTCGGCTCACGAGAGGACTTCTTCCGGGCCCTGACTCGCGACCTGTTCAGCAGCGCTCGCTTCGAGGACGTGCTCTCCGCCGTCCAGGAGCCCGACGCACGGCAGGCCGTCGAAACCTGGGTTCGTGAGCTGACCCGCTTCTACGCCGCCGAGCACAAGGCGCACCGATCCCTCAGCTCTCTGATGCATCTCGATACCGACGCAATGACCGTCCTCGAGGACTTGATCAAACTGCGCGTGACCGACTGCGAGACGCTGGCCCGCCGCCTGCGGGAGCAGGGCTACGTGCGCAGCCAGATCGGCGACTCGGAGCTCATCGACATGCTGTGGCTCGCCAGCGACTTCGATACCTTCTATCTCCTTTTCGCCGGTCGCCAGCTATCGAGCGACGCTGTCGCCGAGCGGTTCACGTCGATCATCGAAAACGCCCTCGGTTTGACCAACGGGACAGGCTAGCAGCAGGAGGCAACGATGCTTTTCGGCGGGCACATGATGCAGGCGGACTTCGCCATCCGGCCGGACGACCTGGCAAAGCTGCTTGAGGAGCGCGGCTTTGAATCGGTCTGGTTCGGCGATCACACCCACATCCCGGCCAGCCGCCGCACGCCGTACGGCCTGGGGCCGGAGCTGCCGAAGGAGTACTGGCACGTCTTCGACCCGTTCGTGGCGGCGACGGCCGCAGCGGCGGCGACCACGAACCTCAAGGTCGGCATGGGCGTCCTCCTGATCATCGAGCGCGACCCCATCGTCACGGCAAAGCAGGTAGCCAGCATCGACGTCCTGTCCGGCGGTCGCTTCATCCTCGGCATCGGCGCCGGCTGGAACGCCGAGGAGATGGAGAACCACGGCACACCTTTCGACAAGCGCTTCGCCGTCATGCGCGAGCGCGTCCAGGCAATGAAGGCGATCTGGACCGAGGAGGAAGCCGAATACCACGGCGCGCACGTGAACTTCGACAAGATCTGGTGCGACCCCAAACCGCTGCAGAAGCCCCATCCGCCGATCATGCTGGGCGGGCGCGGCCCGCACGTCTTTCAGCGCGTTGCAGCCTACGGCGACGCCTGGGGACCGGTCGTGCCGGACGCCGACCAGGAAGGAACCATCTTCGCCGAGCAGATCGCGGCGCTGCGCCAGACGGTGCAGGCCGCCGGCCGCGACCCCAACTCGGTATCCGTCACCGTCTTCAACGCACGGTCCGAGCCGGCCGTCATCGAACGACTCGAGGCGGCGGGCGTGCAACGGATGGTGTTTCCGGTCCCTGCCGCCGGCCGCGACATCGTCGAACCGCACCTCGACCGTCTGGCAAAGCTCATCTAGGGATACCGCGTCAGCGCGAGGCCGCGCTCGCTTCAGGAATACGGATCATCATCACCGGGCAGGCGGCCGTCTGCAGCACCCGCATCGCCACGCTGCCCAGGGCGTGGCGGCCGGAAGCGCCGATGCCGTGCGTGCTCATCACGATCAGATCGACGCTTTCTTCGCTTGCCGCACGCAGTATCTCCTCCGCCGGATCGCCGTGGCCCACGAGGCCGGTCAGTTCGAAACCAGCGTCGGCCCCTTGCTCCAGAAACGGCGCGAGGTACGCCTCCGCCCGTTCACGGACGTGCTCCTCGAGCAGCGCTACCGTAGGCACGTGGGCGTCCTTGTACGCCAACACGACCGTCAGAACCGTCACCTTGGCGCCGCTGAGCCGGGCCAGCTCCAGCGCCATCGCCAGCGCTCGCTCCGAGTACTCGGAGCCATCGAGAGGTACCAGCACCGAAGAAAACATCATCCCCTCCTCCCGCGTCGACCGGCGCCACGGCATCGTGAGCGGCGCCGCGTCGATGCGTTGCCGTCCGCACGGAGCCTACCTGCTCGGACTCGAATTGGGGAAGGGCCGCTCGGACCGTTCCAGCCAGCCGGCCGGCCGATGCGTCCATCGTGACGCGTGGCCCGAATAGAGAAGGAAGAGCAACGCTCGACCTGCGCAGCTCTTCCTCTCTTTGCCCAGCGCCGCCGGTCTTCGACGCGTAGACACAAGCAACGGATGCCAGAGGGCGATGTCTGAGTGACCGGTGAGGAGTGGAGCTCGGTGCGATCCGATCGGTGCGCTTCTGCCTAGAAACGTCCCTCCGAGCGAGGCTGCCGAACCCTGAATGCTAGCCTCCGGCGTACCAGAGATTAACGAAAGCCCTGATACGGTCATATCAGGGAACGCCCTGATTTCTCCGAATCTACAGGACTCGGCCACACCTGGTAAGACGGAGTGTCGTCGCAGCAGCGCGACTTCTACACCGTTAGCGACTCGTCGCCGGTGAGGAAGCGCAGCACCATCTGGTTGTGCGTCTCGGCGTGCTCGAACTGGGCCCACTGGCCGGTGTTTGGCTCGCAGTAGTAGCGCGCGCCGGGGATGAGCGACGCCAGCTTCTCGCCGTAGGCCGGCGCCAGCGCGTTTTTCTCGCCCCAGTAGACCAACGTCGGCGCCTTGATCTCGCCAAGGTCCGCCTCGCTCAGCGCCCACTTCTTCGCCGGCGTGTCGGCGTTGCCGCGTACGCCACGATAGCTGAGTGTGAGCAGGTCCTGGTTGAGCCGGAGCATTGCGTCGCTATAGATCCTGACGCGCGACTCGACCATCTCGTCGGTAATCAGCGTCTGGTCGATGACGTTGTTGCGCATGCGCGCCTGCAGCTGCTCGAAGGTGGGCGCCGGTCCGGAGCCGGGCTCGGCGGGCGGCGCCGCGGACGCGGCGGCAGGGCCGGGCGGCAGGCCGCTGGGCACACCAGGCACCTCCGTCTTGAAGCCCTGCACTGTGGTCAATACCAGCTTCTTCACACGCTCAGGGTGGTCGTGGGCCATGCGCATCGCCACCCAGCCGCCCATCGATTGCCCCTCGATGTGCGCCGACTCGATGCCGCGGTAATCCATGAAATCGATGAGGAAGTCGAGGTAGGTGGGCATCAGCTCCGGCTCGAACGCCGGCTGCGGCCCGAGGCCATGCCACGGCAGGTCGACGGCGAAGACGCGGAAGTGCCGTGCATAGGCCGGGATGTTGCGGACGAACGCCTCCAGATGGCCGCCGTGGCCGTGCAGCAAGAAGAGCGCCTCTCCCTCGCCGGCCTCGGCGTAGCGGCCGCGATACTTGCGTCCCGTCGTGCTTGATCTCGACGCCCATCATGTCGACCCAGAGTGAGCTCATTACGCGTGTCCTTTCCGCCGCTGCCCGATCGTCGTAACCACCGCCAGACTACGGGGTCACGCTAGCAATGCAAGATTAACAAAAGGGAAATCTAACTCAGGAAACATCAGCTACCATGGATGCAGCCGATTACTGGGGGCGAATCTCAGCAGGCAGGTGAACTCCATGGCAACAACCAAGTCGACCGCCACCGTCCGCAAGCCGACTAAGGCACAGAGCAGGAAAATAGAAGAACGGGCCTACCAGCGCTTTGTCGCCCGTGGCTATGACCACGGCCACGATGTCGAGGACTGGCTGCAGGCTGAGTCCGAGGTGATGGCGGACGTTGTCAGCAAGACGCCGGCCGCCAGGCCTGCGGCTCCAAAGGCCACCGACAGCAAGTCTCGGAGGAAGTCGGCCGCCTAGCGTCCGCCGCGCTCCTCTGCCTAGGCGCGTGCCGCCAGAATCGCGGCGCCCTCAGACTTGACGGCGGGCATTACCTTCTCGGCGACGAGCTGCAGCGTCGGGTAATCGGTGGGTGGGTCGCCCATGACGATGATGTCGCCGACGCCCATGCGCACGTAGGGGAGCATGCTCTCGATAGCCTGCTCCGGCGTGCAGTACACCGGCTGTAGCCCGCCCTTCGGGCTCGCCGCCTGCAACTCCTGTAGCTCCGCCTCCGTCTCGCGCACGCGCAGCGGGAATCCGAGCGATTTGCGAATGTCCTCTGGGTCGCGCCCCACGTCGCGGCAGTGCTCCGCCAGGACGTCCAGCTTGTGCTGATAAGCCTCGTGCGGCATGCGGAACACGTTCCAGCCGTCGGCCGATTCGGCGACGACGCGCATCGTGAGCTGCTCGCCGCCACCGCCGATCCAGATCGGCAAGTGCTCCTGCAGCGGCTTCGGCTCGCAGAGGGCGTCCTTGATCGAGTAGTAGCGGCCCTCGAAGGTCGTGCGCTCCTGCGTGAACATGCCGCGCAGGATCTTCATCGCCTCGCCGAGCATGCGAATGCGAGTTGCAGGAGTCGGGAAGGGGAAGCCGTACTGATCGTGCTCCGTCTGGTTCCAGGCGGCGCCGATACCCAGCTCGAAGCGGCCGTTCGAGATGTGGTCGATCGTGCAGGCCATCTTGGCCAGCAGCGCCGGGTTGCGATAGGTGTTGCCAAGCACAAGCTGACCGCAGCGGATTCTCGACGTGTGCGCCGCCATCGCCGAGAGCAAAGTCAGCCCTTCGTAGCAGGAGCCTTCGATGGGCCTTCCCACAATCGGCAGGAAATGATCGAACACCGAAGCCCAGTCGTAACCCAGGCGCTCCGCTTCCTGCCAGATGCGCAGGTAGTCGGGGAATGTTGTGTCTTGCTGGCCCGCCGCGACGCCGAAGCGCACCTGCCCGGCAAAGATCTGCATGCGTTGTCTCCCTTCTTCTGCGCGCGAGTATGCCACGCCGCGACTCGTCCTGTACCGCGGCGCAGCGGCCCGCCGTAGAGTGGAGCCATGCCCTCCCAATCGCGTCACCGGGACGTCAACGCCGCCGCGATCGACCAGCAAGCGCGAGAGCTACTGGAGCGCAACCACCGCACCGGCATCGCCGAGTGGTCGGGCACGGCGTTCGACTTCACCTGCCCGTCCATCGAGACGTATCCCTTCCAGTGGTTCTGGGACTCGTGCTTTCACGCCATCGTCCTGGCGCGCTTCGACGTCGAGCGGGCGAAGCGCGAACTGCGCAGCCTCGTCTCGACGGCGCGGCCGGACGGCTTCATCGGCCACATCGTCTACTGGGAGATCGAGCGCTTCGCCGCCCAGATGCGGCGCTACGCCGTCGCCCGGACGCGCGAGCTGACGACGACGATTCAGCCGCCCGTCCTCGCCCAGGCTGTCGAGAGGATCTGGCAGCGCTCGGGAGACCTCGAGTTCGTGCGCGAGATGCTGCCCGTCCTCTGGCGCTTCCACCGCTGGCTGCTGGACAACCGCGACCCGGACCGCGACGGCCTCCTCTCCATCATCCAGCCCGACGAATCGGGCATGGACGCATCGCCGCGTTACGACCGGCTGATGCAGTTGCAGCGCCTGACCCGCACCGGCTATCGCCAGGCGGTACGTCGCCTGATGAGCGCCTACCGCCGCGCGACGTCGCGACGGCCAGTGGGGCCGTTCGAGCTGGACCGATTCGCGGTCGAAGACGTCGCCGTGAACGCTATCTTCGCCGAGGCGTGCGCCAGCCTGTCGCGGCTCAGCATCGCGATCGGCGCGACGAAAGAGGCGTCGGAGTTCGAGCAGCAGGGCGCGCGGACGACGCGGGCGCTGATCGAGAAGTGCTGGGACGCCGAGCGCGGCCTGTTCTTCGACCTGGCCGGCGCCGAGGAGCGGCCGGAGCGTGTCGCCACCGTCGCGTCGCTGATGCCGCTGATCCTGCCGGACCTGCCGCGCGCCATCGTCACGCGCCTGGTAGAGCAGCACCTGCTCAACCCGCAGGAGTTCTGGCCGCCCTTCCCGGTGCCCTCGGTAGCACTAAACGAGCCCTCGTTCATCCCCGGCCGCGGTCCCCTGTGGCGTGGCGCGACCTGGATAAACACCAACTGGTGGCTGGCGTGTGGCCTGTCAGCGCACGGCTACGGCGACGCGGCCCGCGACCTTGCCGGGCGGTCGGCACAGCTCGTGGCCCGCAGCGGCTTCCGCGAGTACTACAACCCGTTCAACGCCACCGGCTACGGCGCACGCGGCTTCGCCTGGTCCACGCTGGTCGTGGACATGAGCTAGGCGAGGTTACTGCACCGACTCGGCGATCTTGAGCAGCTCGTCGAAGGACAGCGAATCGCTGTCGAGCTCGACGATGATGTCGCCCCTCGCGAAGATCAGCTGCCGTTCGTCGCCGTCCGTCGTTTCGTAGCCGTCTGCGCCGGCGACCGCGACAGGGTCCCCTGTCTTCTGCGATTCGGAGAGGCCGCCGGCGCGGTACTGCTGCTTGACGTGTAGATAGCCCGACGTATCGGGCGTGCCGGCGCCGCGCTGGTAGTCGATCTCGAACTCAGTAGTCGTGCCTTGCGCCGACTGCGCCGAGCTGTACCCGACCTGGTCGTAACCGATCCGGAACATACGCGGGCTGCAGGAAACCGTCAGGCACCGCAAGACCTCCCGGCCCGGAACTGCCGGAGCCGCTCGACTGGCCGGTCTGCTGCACCTCTACAGCGTCCGCGGGCGGCTGGAACTGGAAGACGGAATGGTCGATCGCCTGGTTCACCTGCAGCTCGGTCATCTCCACGTGCACGGACTGCTGCGGGTCGGTTAGCTCATAGCGCAGCACGAGGCCGAGGTCGTCGTCCACCCAGAGCTTGCTCGTGCCGCCGCTCGGGCTCGTGAGCTCGATGACCCGGGTCTGGTGACCCAGCACGTCCTCTCCGCCCACCTGCCGCCATGCGAAGCCGCTGGCCTGCTCCGCCGCAAGGAACACGTCGACGTCGCCTCCGGCCACGGGGCCGATGTTCACGCTCGCGGGCAGGACCGGCGGGCCATTGTCGGGGCCGCCACCGTAGAAGCCGGAGGGACTTTCGATGTAGTAGTACGTGTTCGTTTTGCCGTCGTACTCCAGCACCCTGTCGCCGTCCGGCAGCATGACAGTGGCCTGGTCGGGATGGGCCGAGTCGAAGATATCCCAGCGCCACCGGTCCGGCGACTGCCACCAGCCGCGCACCGTATCGAGAACGCTCTCGTCGACCATGCCCTGCGACTGGACGTCGAGATGGGCCTGGAAGTAATAGCTGCGCAGCGCTGAGCCGTCGTCTCCGCCGCCCGAGAGCAACAGCACGCCCGCAAGGATGGCCAACACGACGACCGCGAGAAGGGCCGCGAGCGTCCGCCAGCGTGAAGATCGCCACCTGCGCATGAAGTCCTCTTTCAGTCCTTACGAGTTCCTGATCTTTTCGATACGGTTTTTTAATCGCCTCCTCGCACGCGCTCGATAGGATTCCATCAGGGCGACTCGTATACGTGCAATGCATATCACGGGGAGGGAATGATGTCGAATCGGAATTACTGGGAACGCATTGCTGCCAATCGCATGAGCCGGCGCCGCGTCCTGACGGCGGGCGCCGCCTTGTCGGCTGGTGCGGCCACGCTGGCACTCGTCGGCTGCAGTAGCAGCAGCAACAATGGCGGGGGAGGCGGAAGCGGAAGTCCAGCTGCTTCGCCGACGTCCGGCCTCGCGTCGCCGCCGGCGGCCGGACCGACTGCGGTCGGCACGCCCAAGTCCGGAGGCCGTCTGGTGCGTACGGCAGCAACTGGCCCTGACAGCTTCGACCCGTACGCCGTCTGGCTCGAAGGTCACGTGTACTCCAGCCTGCACGTCTACGACCACCCGATTTCCACGCGCCTGTCAAAGGAATACTCGCCCTTCAAGCTCGAGGCGGGCGACAAGATGGAGCTCGTCGATCCGACGACGGTACGGCTGACGCTGAAGCCCGGCCTGGTGTACGACAACCAGCCGCCCGTCAACGGCCGTGCCGTCAAGGCCGCAGACATCGTCAACGAGCAGAACTTCGCCCTGAATAACCCGGCGGCCACGAACAGCTTCCAGGTCGTCTACATGGACAGCGTAGAGGCGCCCGACGACACGACCGTTGTCTGGCACCTCAAGCAACCCAACGCGTACCTGTTCAGCGGTACGCAGATGGGTGAGCAAAGCACGCAGCAGATGATCCCGCAAGAGATCCTGGAGAAGGACCTGGCTTCGACCAAACCGGTCGGCAGCGGCCCGTACAGCCTCAAGAGCTGGACCACGGGCGCGGACTACGTCTGGGCGAAGAACCCGACCTCGCGCTTCGTCAAGGACGGCCTGCCGTATACGGACGAGCGCGAGTACATCACCATCGGCGACCCGTCCGGTGTGGAGGCGGCCTTTACCAGCGGTCAGCTGCATGCCATCGAGATGACGACGCCGGACCAGCGCGACCGCTTGAAGAAGAGCCTGGGCGACAAGATGTACGTCATCACCTACCTGGCGTTGAACCCGTTTACGTTCAACATCATGGGCAAGAAGTCGCTGAACAAGCTGAAGGCGGACGACCGCGTGCGCCAGGCGGCTTACAAGACCGTAGCACGGCAGCAGTTCCTGGACCTGCTCTTCAAGGGCGAGGGCGTCATACCGCCCGGCATCCTGCAGCCGCCGCTGGCCGACTACCAGATTTCCTTGTCCGACAAGACGCCGAACGGCATGACGGTGGAGCAGATCTGGGCGAACGACATGCAGCAGGCCAAGCAGCTGATCTCGGCAGCCGGCGTCGGCAGCCAGGAGTGGGAGCTCGATGTCATTACGGACACGACCGGCCTGGACGAGCAGTCGGGCCAGATCCTGCAGACGCAGTTCGGGCAGGTGGGACTCAACCTCAAAGTCGTGCCGCTGCCGGGCGCCCAACTGCTGCCCAAGGCGCACGACGGCAACGTCTTCCTCTTCACGGGCGGCCACCCGGCCTACGACAGCCCGCAGACGCCGATGCGCCAGCAGGCGACCGATTCCCACAACGAGTTCGGCTGGACGGGTTTGGAAGACCCGGACGTCGACGCGCTGGTCGAGAAGTCGGAGGTGGCGACAGACCACGCCGAGAACGTCAGTCTGGTGAAGCAGCTGCAATTGCTGTGTCTCAGCAAGTGGGGCGGCTACATCCAGCTGCTGACCCACAACACCGACCTGCTCTTGCGCTCCGAAGTGCAGAACTGGGACTACGACGCGGCACAGACCGTGCTCTACATGTCGGAGACCTGGCTCAACGCGTGATCCCCGGGCGAAGGGGGAGCCGCCCGTGAATCAATAAGGCCTCCAGCAGGCGACCGCAAGCGTCTGTTGGAGGCAACCAACTACTGGAGGACAGATAGGCGAGCTGAGACTCGACCGAAGGACCGGTTCATCATGATTGCCGATGACGTCACGCTCCTCGATCACATCAGGAGGACCTATCACAACTCCAACAAAGGCGAGATAAGTCCGGCGGAGGCGTACGCCCGATGCGCAGTGACTGACTGTCAGCAGATTCCTTATGCGAGGGTCAGGACCGAGCACGCAATCTGGCCCCTCTGCTACAAGCATTTCGCCGTCGTGATGAGGCCTGTCTTCATATAGCAGCAGGCACCACGAGTGAGCATCCCCCTAGAGCCGCTCGACGGTGAGTGGATCCTCGTTGCCGTCGAAGTACTTGTCGAGGGCGTCCCGGAAGGGCTGCGAGTCGGCAGCGCAAAGGGCGAACAGCGTCATCGAGGAGTGGAACTTGAGGTCGTCGGGGCTGCCGAAGACGTCGTGCGCGCTGCGGCCCTGCACGGCGTTGACCAGGGCGGTGCACTCGCGCAGGCGCGCTCCGAGCAAGGAATGCTCAGTGTACGCTGCGGCTTCGGCGCGACCAGCGATGGCGTAACGCTGGGCCATTGAGCTGTAGCCAAGGCCGGCGATCTGGGGAAAGACGAACCACATCCAGTGCGACGTCTTGCGGCCTCGTCGCAGCTCGTCGACCACGCGGCCGTAGACGGGAGCCTGCGCGTCGACGAAGCGCTGCAGATCGTACGGGTCGTTCACGGCGTCCTCCATTGCATGCCAGAACCAGTCTAACGAGGAGGCTACAATGTGCCGCATCGCGAGGCAGTTCAGGAGGGGCATCATGGTCGCACCGCTCAGCGGCATCAAGGTTCTCGAGGTGGCGAGCTGGCTGGCAGCGCCGAGCTCGGCCGCACTCATGGCCGACCTCGGCGCAGACGTCGTCAAAGTCGAGCCGCCGGGAGGAGATACGTACCGCCACTCGGCCTTCTACCCGAAGGGCAGCAGCGTGGCTACTACTCACCCCTTCGAGCTCGACAATCGCGGCAAGCGCTCCGTGACGGTAGACCTCGGCAGCCCCGGCGCAGCGGATGCGCTGCGCCCGCTGATCGAAAGCGCCGACATCTTCGTGACGAACCTTATCCAGAGGCGCCGTGAAGCCTACCACCTCACGCCGGATATCGTGCGCAGCATCAACCCGCGCATCATCTACGTGTCGTTCAGCGGCTTCGGCAGCGACGGACCCGACAAGAACAAGCAGGGCTTCGACCACACGGCCTTCTGGGCCAGCTCCGGACTCATGAGCCTCGTCGGCGGGCCGGAAGCGCCGCCGCCGACTTGTCGCGGCGGCCAGGGCGACCACACGACCTCCCTCAACCTGCTCGCCTCGACGCTGGCGGCGCTGCGCCTGCGCGATCAGACGGGCGAAGGCCAGCTCGTCGAGGTGACACTGATGGGCACCGGCATGTGGACTCTCGGCCTCGACCTCATGCTGGCGTTGGCGGGCGAGAAGCCGCAACGCGCCGACCGGACCCGGCCGCGCAACCCGCTGGCCAACACCTACCGCTGCCGCGACGGCCGCTGGTTGCTCCTCTACCTGAGCCAGGCGGACCGCTACTGGGCGCCGTTCTGCAAGATGACCGGCCGCGAAGACCTGCTGGAGGACGATTGTTTCGGCTCCATGGCCAGCCGCCGCGAGCACTCTGCCGACCTCGTCCGGGAGATAGACGCCATCATCGGCGCCGAGGACTTCGAGACGTGGCGCGCCCGCTTCGACGCGGCCGACTTCATCTGGGCGCCCGTCAAAGAAATCGCCGACGTCATCGCGGACCCCACCGTGGCCACAATCGGCGCCTTCACCGAGGTTCCGGACTCATACATCGGGCCCTATCGCACGCTGAGCACGCCGTTCCGCATCCAGGGCGCCGATATCGCCGTTCGGGGCCCGGCGCCCGCTCCCGGCGAGCACACGATGGAGGTACTCAAGGAGCACGGCGTCAGCGACGAGGCGATCGCAACGCTCGCAGCGCAGGGCGTCTTTGGCTAGCCACTAGCGTGGCAGCAAGCTGCGCGAGGAGCTTTCCGCCGTCGCAACGTGAGCGGTGACCGCCCGACAACTGTCGGCGACCAGTGATCCTTTAGGGCTTGACGAAGTCCTGCAGTGGCGGCAGAACGTCGTTGGACAACACCTGGTTTGCGTCGGTCATGAGACTCAGGGCGGTACTCAAGTCGTCGTTCAGGACGGCGCCGACCGCCTCGAGCGCCTTGTCGCAGGCCGGGGCGACAACCATCCAGTACGGCAGGTACTGATCCGTGCGGAATGGCTCGCAGTCCGAAACCACGTTCAGCGCCGCGCTGCCGATATCCGCGTTCTCCTCAGCGATCTGGGTGGAGATGGCCGTTTGCAGCGTCGTGAAGTCGGTCTGCGCGGTGTTTAGCTCCGTGAGCAGATCGCTCGCGTTCGGGATGGTGAGCGTGTCGCCCACCTGCAGCGCTCCCACCATGCGAGAGTACACGCTCTGCGCGGCTGTGAGCACCGTGCTCGACCCGTCGTACTCCGGATCGCTGGAGATGATGGCGACGCCGCCGATCAGGTTGTCCGATCGAAACTGCGCCGCGAACAGGGAGCCGGTGGCATCGCTCTGGGAGATGGCAAAACCATCGACGTCCGAGATATTGGTGACGACGTAGCCCTGTTGCGAGAAGGCCTGCTCCAGGTTATCGAGACTATTCTTCGCGTCATCCGGAGTCGGGAAGAAATTCATGATGCCGCTCAGCACCGTCTGAGTGCTGCTGCTGAAGTAGTCGACCTTGAACTGCTGGCTGGTCTCGTCGTATGAGGCGCTTACGAAGACGTAGCCGTCGGGCACCTGGTCGCTGTTAAGGGCGAGGAACGAGAGCAGTTCCTCGTCCGTGACGCTGATGTGATACCGGCTACTGGGAGTGCCGGGCGTAGACGTAGGCTGATTGGTCTTCGAGGACGAGCAGGCCGTCAGAGCGACCAGAAGGGCGGCGCCCAACGCGACGAGAAGCCAGCGGCTCCACCTGCAGGACATCGTGAGGGACACCAAGACACACCCTCCCCACCCTCGCGAGGATGATAGGCACGGCGATCTGAGCCGTCAACGGACGCCAGCGGTGTCAGGAAGCGAGCGCCTCCCGGACGGCCCGCAGGAGCATCGCGTCGTCGCGGGCGTCGACCGTGCGGGGGTCGAGCAACAACCTGTCGTGCTCAACCCGGCCAATGACCGACGGATCGGCGAGGCGCAAGCGCTTCGCCAACGCGTCGACGTCGAGCGCCGCGACAGCTACGAGGCGCGTCGTCAGGCTCTCACCGGGCAGGCTGCCGCCACCGACGACGGAGCGGCCCTCGATCACGGTCGCGCCCTCACCGAGCTGCCGCGCCCAACGGCGAGCCCGCCGCGCGATGGCAGCTTCCGGCATGGCGATCATGCGCCAGACCGGCACCTTCTCCAGCGCCTCGCCGCGGGCGTAGTGCAGCAGCGTCTCGTTCAGGCCGGCGATGCTCGCCTTGTCCATGCGAACGGCGCGCGCCAGCGGATGGCGCTTGAGCCGGGCGATGAGCTCCGCCCGGCCAGCGATGATGCCCGCCTGCGGCCCGCCGAGCAGCTTGTCGCCGGAGAAGAGGACGAGATCGGCGCCGGCCGCGAGGCTGTCCTGCGGCGTGGGCTCCTGCGTCAGCCCGAACGCGGCGGTGTCGAGCAGGCAGCCGGAGCCCAGGTCATCGAGGAGCAGCAGGCCTTTCTCGTGGGCAAGACGCGCCAGGTCGGGCAGCGGCGCCGCCTCCGTGAAACCGGTGATGCGGAAGTTGCTGCTGTGCACGCGCATCAGGGCCGCGGTCGCGTCGTTGATAGCAGCCTCGTAGTCGCGCAGGTAGGTGCGGTTCGTCGTGCCCACCTCGACGAGACGTACGCCGCTCTGCGCCATGACGTCCGGGATGCGGAAGCCGCCACCGATCTCGACGAGCTGGCCGCGAGAAATTACAGCCTCCCGTCCCTGCGCGAGCGCCGAGAGCGTGAGGAGCAGGGCGGCGGCATTGTTGTTCACCGCCATCGCCGCCTCGGCGCCGGTGACGCGGCAGACGAGAGCCTCAACATGGCCGTGCCGCGAGCCGCGCTCGCCGGCATCGAGGTCGAACTCGAGGTTGCTGTAACCCTTGCTCACTGCCGCCATCGCTGCGATGGCCTCGTCGGATAACGGCGCGCGGCCGAGGTTGGTGTGGATGATGACGCCGGTGGCGTTGATCACGGGGCGCAGGCTGCGGCTCAGCGAAGCGTAAGCGCGCGCCACGGACGCGGCGATGATGGCGTCGAATTCCACAGGAACGGACCGGCCGCCCGTGATAGCCTCACGGCGCGACGCCAGCTCGGTGCGGACGGCCTCGGTCACGGCATCGTTGCCCAGCTCGGCCGCGGCCCGACGCAATCGTTCGTCCGACAGCACGCGGTCGACGGACGGCAGGCTGCGAAAGCTCTCCATCACGAGACTAATTCTCCCTCTCGGCTCACAACTCGACCTGCAAGCCGGTGCCGCTGCGCACCTCGCCGACGACGGCGGCAGCGTGGCCGTCCGCCACGAGGCGTTCGACCAGCGCCTGCGCTTTCGAGGCGTCCACTGCCATGAGAAGCCCTCCCGAGGTCTGCGGATCGAAGAGCAGTGTCTGTAGATCCTCTGGGACGGCCGCCGACATCTGCACGCGCGGCTCCAGGTATTCACGATTCCGCCGCAGCCCGCCGAAGTCGACGCCGGCGGCGACGTAGTCGAGAGCGCCGGGCAACAACGGCAAGCCGCCCGCCCGCAGCACAATGCGGACTCGGGAGTGGTCCGCAATCTCGAGCGCGTGGCCGATCAGGGCGAAGCCGGTCACGTCGGTGAGGGCGTGCGCGTCAACCTCGCGCGCCAGATGCGACGCGTGGCGGTTGAGGCGCAGCATGCTCGCCACGGCGGCGTCGAAATGCTCCTGCGCGGCGCGCTCCTCTTTGGCTGCGGTGAGGATCACGCCGGTGCCCAGTGCTTTGGTCAGCACCAGCAGGTCGCCAGACCGGGCGCCCGCCTTGGTCATAACCTGCGCCGGATGCACGAAGCCCGTGACGGAGAGGCCGTATTTCGGCTCGTCGTCGAGCACGGTGTGGCCACCGGCGATAACACCGCCGCCCTCCGCGAACTTCTCGGCGCCGCCTTGCAGAATGGCGCTCATCGTCGGGATCGGCAGATTCTCTGGAAACGCCGCGATATTCAGGGCAAGCGCCACCTCACCCCCCATCGCGTAGACATCGCTCATGGCGTTGGCAGCAGCAATCGCGCCGTACGTCCAGGCGTCGTCGACGACAGGAGGAAAGAAGTCCACCGTCTGGATCAGCGCGTGCTCATCGTCGAGCCTGTAGACGGCTGCATCGTCCGTCACGCCGGCGAGGAGGTTGGGATGATCTTCAGGGCGGAACTTCTCGGTCAGGGGGCGCAGGACCTGCGCCAGCGTGCCGAGTCCGGCCTTGCCGGCTCAGCCAGCGCAGGAGGCCAGTGAAGTCAGTCGTACTTCGTCGCGGGTCATCCGGCGCCTCCTTTCATCGAGATATGCCTCGAATTATATCGTCGCGTCATGAGCCAGCGGCCGTCGGCGTGGGGTGTCGCGAGAGCGTGAAGACGGACGGAGGTTACGAGGACGGCCGCGGCGCCGCGGGGCCGAGCACGTGCTCGTCGCCGCGGCGCAGGGTGATGCGCTTCGAGTCCAGGTACTCGATGAAGGGCTGGGCGTAGCGGCGCGAGGTGCCGAACAGGTCGCGCACCTCCGCCAGGCTGACCGAGCCCTTCTGCGCCGCCAGCGCCGTCGTCTTCTCGACCATCTCCTGGAAGGCCTCGGCTGCAAAGGCCACGCCGCTGCCGACGTCCACGGCGGCGCCGGTATCGAGAAGATAATTGAAGAGGCCGGCGGCAGGCCGATTCTCTGTCGGCGGCGAAAACGGCGATTGGCGCAGCGATGCCAGGTATGCCTCCGCCTCTCGCCGTTGCGCGTCCGAGAGGCTCGGCTTCCAGTCGGGCAGCGCCATCGCCGAGCCAAGCTCCGTCAGGGCGCCATCCTTCACGACCAGCGCCAGAAGGTCGTTGAACACGGCGCGCTCGTAACCAAGTTGGCTGCGCAGTTCCTCGCGTGCCATGCCCTGCGCCAATGGGTTGCGCTGCAGGAAGTCGTGCACTGCGCTCTCGAAGCGGCCGCGTTTCCGGCCGAGCCCTTCTTCCGTGATCAGCAGCTCGCCGCCATTGCCGAAACGCAGGACGCGCCCGGCCGCCGTCAGGCTCTCGAGCGCCCGTCGCGCCGTCGCATCGTCGATCGGAGCCTGCGACGTCGCAACGCGGAGCGTGCAGGGCTCCTGGCGGGCGATGCCGGCGTAGAGGAGCTCGACCGGGATCGCCTTCGAGCTGCACCTGCAGCGCGGCGATGACGTCGGGCCTGCCGCGGCCGTGACGGCGCGCCTGCGTCGCCAGGATGACGCCGCCCGCCAGCGTCTGGTTGGCGTCGCGGATGACGAAGTGGTCGCCGGTCAGCACCGCAACCGGCTCCGAAAGGACGATCTGGGCCCAGGTCTCCTCACCCGGCGCCAGTCTGTCGCTTTCCTGCAGGCGCAGCCGGCCCGGCGCCTCGCTGGAGAAGCAGTGAAAGGTGACGTGGAGGTTGTGACGGATCGGCCGATCGAGGTAGGCGATCGCCTTCAGTCGCACGTCGACTGCGATCGACGGCTCCAGCGATCCCGGCAGCGCCAGGACCTGGCCCCGCGACAGCTGTGACTGCTCCAGCCCCACCAGGTTCACGGCCGTGCGCGTGCCGGGCAGCGCCTCTTCTACTCTGGAGCGGTGCATCTGCAGCCCACGGATGCGGCTGCGCAGCGGCGTCAGATGACCACCAACGAAGCTGGGCACGATCTCGACCTCGTCGCCGATATGCAAGCGCCCGTCCATCAACGTGCCGGTGACGACGGTGCCGGCGCCGGCGATTGTGAAGACGCGGTCGATGGGCAGGCGCGGGCGGCCGATGTCTCGCTTCGCGGGCGCAGTGGCCAGCGCCGATTCGATGGCGTCTCGCACATCCTCCAGCCCCTGACCACTCACGGCCGAGCACACGAGCACGGGCGCACCCTCCGCACAGGTACCTTCGACTGCTCGCGGAATGGAGTCCTTGACCAGCTCCAACCACTCCTCATCGACGAGATCAGCCTTCGTGATCACGATGAGCGTCTGCTCGATCGCGAGCAGATCGAGAATCGCCAGGTGTTCACGCGTCTGCGGCATGACGCCTTCGTCGGCTGCGATGACGAGCAGCGCCAGGTCGATGCCGCCGGCGCCGGCCAGCATGTTCTTGATGAAGCGCTCGTGGCCGGGCACGTCGACAATGCTGGCCTCGGAGCCGTCCCGTAGCTTCAGCCACGCGAAGCCGAGGTCGATGGTCATACCCCGTTCCTTCTCCTCGCGCAGGCGGTCGGGGTCCATGCCGGTCAGGGCATTGATCAGGGTCGACTTGCCGTGGTCGACGTGGCCGGCGGTGCCGATGACGTACATGCAGGCGTCCGATGTGAAGAACGACGCTGAGGCCGTTCGCGGTCTCGTGTCAGGGCATTATAGGCAAGCGCAGTCCGGCTTCACCCGTTCGGATATGTGCCCGTAAGATGATGCCGGGAGTGGATGGGGCCCGGTGGCTTCCTCAGTCTTCAAAACTGCTTGCGGGGCGGTTGCGCCGTCCTGGGAGGGTTCGACTCCCTCGCACTCCCGCCACCTTTGCCGTCCTCACCCGCTTGATCAGCGACACGGTCTCCTGCGCATCTGCCTGACCAGCACATATCGGTAAAGATCACTACCCAAACGCATCAGACGTTTCGGCTTAATCCTTATACTTCCCTGATCTTTCCCTGACGTTTTCCATATGTCCATTTAATAATTCCTGTGGGTCACGCCGATATGCTCCCTCCAACGCTCGGCAAGCGTTCTTTTGGGTAATCAATGGAGGGATTTAGGTGTCAAATCACAACTACTGGGAACGGGTTACCGCCAGCCGCATGAGTCGGCGGCGAGTACTCCAATCAGGTGCTGCTCTGTCGGTAGGTGCAGCCACCCTGGCACTGGTGGGCTGCAGCAGCAGTAGCAACGGCGGCGGCGGCTCGTCCGCGTCGCCGACGTCAGGCCTGGCATCGCCGGTGCCTACCGCGGCGCCAACCACCGCGGCTTCTCAAGTCAAGAAGGGCGGCCGTCTCGTCCGCTACCAGTCGGCCGGCCCGGACAGCTTCGACCCCTACGCAGTTTGGGCTGAAGGTCATGTCCTCTCGAGTCTCCATGTCTACGACCACCCCATCGCCACACGGCTGGCTAAGGACTACGCGCCGTTCAAGCTCGAGGCCGCCGACAAGATGGAGCTCGTCGACCCGCAGACGGTACGCCTCACCCTGAAGCCGGGCCTCGTCTACGACAACCAGGCACCGGTCAACGGCCGAGCCGTCACCGCGGCGGACATTGTCAACGAGCAGAACTTCGCCAAGAACAACCCGGCAGCCACCAACAGCTTCCAGGTCGTCTACATGGACAGCGTCGAAGCCCCCGACGACACGACCGTGGTCTGGCACCTGACGCAGCCCAACGCCTATCTGTTCAGTGGTACGCAGATGGGCGAGCAGAGCACCCAGATGATGGTGCCGCCGGAGATCCTGGAGATGGACCTGGCCTCGACCAAGCCGGTCGGCAGCGGCCCCTACCGCCTCAAGGACTGGACGACGGGCGCAGACTACGTCTGGGAGAAGAATCCGACCTCCCGCTTCGCCAAGGACGGTCTGCCCTACATCGACGAGCACGAATACGTCACCATCGGCGACCCCTCTGCCGTCGAGGCGGCGTTCAGCAGTGGCCAGCTTACGGTAATCGACGTGGGCGCTACGCCGGACCAGCGCGACCGCTTGAAGGCGAGCCTGGGCGACAAGATGAATGTGATCACCTACCTGGCGTTGAACCCGTTCACGTTCAACATCATGGGCCAGAAGGCGCTCAACCCGCTGAAGGCGGACGACCGCGTACGCCAGGCGGTCTACAAGACGCTCGTGCGGCAACAGTTCCTCGACCTGCTGTACAAGGGTGAGGGCGTCGTACCTCCGGGCATCCTGCAGCCACCGCAGGCGGACTACCAGATCAGTTGGGACGACAAGACGCCGAACGGCATGACGGTCACCGAGATCTGGGCCAACGACCTGCAGCAGGCCAAGCAGCTGTTCTCGGCAGCCGGCGTCGGTAACCAGGAGTGGGAGATCAACCCGTTCGTCAGCGCCACCGGCATCAACGAGCAGTCGGCCCAGATCCTGCAGACGCAGCTGGGGCAGATTGGTTTCAAGCTGAAGATCGTGCCGCTGCCGGGCGCCCAGGGCCTGCCCAAGGCGCACGACGGCAAGATGTTCATGTTCACCGGCGGCCACCCGGCCTACGACAGCCCGCAGACGCCGATGCGCCAGCAGGCGTCGGACTCGCACAACGAGTTCGGCTGGACCGGTCTGGAAGACCCGGACGTCGACGCGCTGGTGGAGAAGTCAGAGGTGGCGACGAACCGCGACGACAACATCGCACTCGTGAAGCAACTGCAGCTGCTCTGTCTGAGCAAGTGGGGCGGCTACATCCAGCTCCTGACCCACAACACGGACCAGCTGCTGCGCGCCGAGCTCATGGACTGGGACATCGACGCGGCACAGACGGTGCTTTACGAAGAAAAGGCCTGGCTCAACACCTAACCGCGGGGGAGGGGGAGCCTCCCGCGAGGTGAACAAGGGCCCTCCTCCAGCAGGCGACCGCAAGCGTTGGCTGGAGGAGGGTCATTTTGTGCCGGGGATCCTGCGATCCCGGCGTCGACTGACGGCTCAGACTGGTCTGTTGCCCTTGACGGTTACGCGGTAGCCGGAACGCGTCTGCGGCCAGTAATCCCAGATCGCCATGTGCTGGGCGCAGCGATTGTCCCAGAAGGCGATCGAGTTGCGCGCCCAGCGAAACCGGCACTGAAACTCCGGGCGCTGCACGTGCGCAAACAGCATCTGCAAAATCGCGTCGCTCTCCGCCCGCGGGATGCCGAGAATGCGCGTCGTGAACATCTGGTTGACGAAGAGGCACTTGCGACCCGTCTGCGGGTGCGTGCGGACAATCGGATGCTCTGCCTTCGGGTAGCTACGGCCACCGTCGTCGCGGCCGATGCGCTCATTTACGCTGCGGTAGTGCGGCGCACCGTCGTGGATCGCGGTCAGAGGCTCCAGGAAGCGCTTCATCGGCTCTGAGAGCGCATCGTAGGCGGCGTACATGCTGGCGAACATCGTGTCGCCGCCCGTCTCCGGCAGTGTGTGGATGCGAAGGATCGAGCCCATCGGTGGCTCCGGCTCACAGGAAACGTCGGAGTGCCAGACCTCGCCGGCGACGCGCTTGGAGGACTCGTCGGCGTGGATCACCAGCACCTCGGGGTGTCCCTCCGGGCCTGGATCGTTCGGGTGAATATCGAGCTCACCGAACATGGCGCCGAACCTGATCTGGTCGTCCAGCGAGATGTCCTGGTCTCGGAAGAACAGCACCTGATACTCGAGCAAGACGTCGCTGATCTGGCGGAAGAGATCCGCATCGATGGGATCAGCGAGATCAATGCCCTGCACCTCGGCACCGATCGTGGGCGTGAGCGGGTTGATGGAGAGCGCCCGGTTGGCCATGATGAGCCCCCTTTACTGCCTGAAGGACGCGCGAGTCATGAGGACAGCGGGCCTCCGCTGAACGCGCTTAGCTTAGAACGCAGACCCCGCGTCGGCAATGCGAGCGCCGAGCCGAGGCCACTACTTATGTAAGGATCGATCCGGAGTCTGGAAGTCCGCGGAACAACGGAGACGCTGTTGGCTCTCGCTGGCCTCACGGCCGGCGCGTCAGAGCCATTTACCAAACGTTAACTCGCGCTTTGCTACGATCGGCGCGGTTGAACGGTTCTTTTCGCATCGACGAGGTCATCCAATGACTCAGGCTCGCTTACCCTCCGTTTTCGACAACGCGTTTCTCATCGGCGTCGAGGGCGTCACCGAGGTCTACCTCATTCGCCACGGCCAGCAGCAGTGGAGCGAATCCGGCTTCTACGCCGACAACATCGACCCGCCGCTCAGCGAGCACGGACGCAAGCAGGCGGAGCTCCTGGGAGCGGCGCTCTCCGTCGTCCACTTCGACGCGATCTACAGCAGCCGCCTGAAGCGCGCCCACGAGACGGCCTCCGCGGTGGCGAAGCACCACCGCCTCGATGTCGAAGTCATCGAGGACCTGCGCGAGGTAGAAGTGTTCCGCGACGTGCCGGCCGACAAGAAGCTGAGCGAATACCTCGGCGCCGACCTGCTCGACGCGGTCCGCACCCGCATGCTCAACGAGCGCAACTGGGACGTCTACCCGTACGGCGAGTCAAGCCACGACTTCAAGAAGCGCGCGATCAACGCCGTCGAGACGGCAATCGCGCGCCGGGCGGGCGAACGCATCGCGGTCGTCTGTCACGGCGGCGTGATCAACGCCTACGTCGGACACATCGTGGCGTCGCCAATCGACATGTTCTTTCGGCCCGGTCATACGTCCGTGACCGTCGTCGCCGCCGGTGAGAACCGGCGCGTCCTCCACAGCCTCAACGACGAGCACCATCTGCGCACGCAAGAGGGGCATTTCTCCACCTACTGAGCCAGTTCGTCAGTCCACGTAGTCGTAGGCAGGCAGGGTCAGAAACTCGACGAACTCGGGCGCCAGCGAGACGGTCTCGAGGATCTGCGCCGCCTCGGTGAAGCGGCGGCCCGGCTGGTCTGCCGGCAGCTTCGCCATCTCCTCCGCGACGATCCGCCGCACGAGCTCCGGCGTGACCTCGCGTCCGTCGTCCAGCGTGGCGTGGTGGTAGAGCCACTGCCAGATTTGGGAGCGGGAAATCTCAGCTGTCGCCGCGTCCTCCATGAGGTCGTTGATTGCGACGGCGCCGGTGCCGCGCAGCCACGCCTCCAGGTACTGCAGACCGACACTGACGTTGGCGCGAAGGCCGGCCTCGGTGATCTTGCCACCCGCGATCTCGAAGTTGATCAAGCCGGCGCCATCCTCGCTGACGTCGTCGCGCCGGCGCTCGACCTGGTTCGGACGGCTGCCGAGGAACTGGTCGAAGACCTCCATAGCGACAGAGACGAGGTCGGGATGAGCGACCCAGGTGCCATCGAAGCCGTCGTTTACCTCACGCTCCTTGTCCTGCCGCACCTGGGCGATGGCGATTGCGTTCACGTCGGCGTTGCGGCGGTTGGGGATGAACGCGGCCATACCGCCGATAGCATGGGCACCGCGGGCGTGACAGGTCTTCACGAGCAGCTCCGTATAGGCGCGCATGAAGGGCGAAGTCATCGTGATCTGAGCGCGGTCGGGAAGGCGCAGGGAAGGCCAGCCGCGGAACTTCTTGTTGACGCTGAAGATGTAATCCCAGCGACCGGCGTTGCAGCCGGCGGAGTGGTCGCGCAGCTCGTAGAGGATCTCGTCGATCTCGAAGGCGCCGAGGATCGTCTCGATCAGCACCGTCGCCTTGATCGTCCCGTGCGCGACACCGACGTACTCCTCGGAGTACGAGAAAACGTCGTTCCAGAGCCGGGCCTCCAGGTGGCTTTCCATCTTGGGGAGGTAGTAGTACGGCCCGCTGCCGCGGTCGAGGAGGCGCTTGGCGTTGTGGAAGAAGTAGAGGCCGAAGTCGAACAGGCTGCCCGAGATGGGCTCGCCGTCCACCGTAACGTGCTTCTCGTCCAGATGCCAGCCGCGCGGCCGCACGAGCAGCGTCGCTACCTCGTCGTTCAGCTGGTAGGTGCGCCCGTCCTCCTGATCGAACCGGATCGTGCGCTCGATCGCGTCTATCAGATTGACCTGTCCGTCGACCATGTTGTGCCAGGTCGGCGTGTTGGCGTCCTCGAAGTCCGCCATGAAGATGCGGGCGCCCGAGTTGAGTGCGTTGATCACCATCTTGCGGTCCGTCGGGCCGGTGATCTCGACGCGCCGGTCCTGCAGGTCGGCCGGGACGGGCGCAACCCGCCACGTTTTGTCGTCGCGGATCGACTTCGTCTCGGGCAGGAAGCTGGGTCGCGCGCCGGCGTCGAAGCTCGCCTGGCGCTCCCGACGCCGCGCCAGCAGCTCCTTCCGCGTTGCATTGAAGCGACGATGCAGCTCGGCCAGAAAATCGAGCGCCTGGGGCGTAAGGATCTCGTCGAAGCGGTCCGCGAGCGGTGCGTTGATCTGTACGGCGGAATTGGCCATTCGAGTACGAGTACCTTCTAGCGATTTGGCGGGGCAACCTCGGCTCGCCGCCGGGCAATTCTCGACCGCGCATCGGACGCTGTCAACGCGAGTGCGAACGGCGCGGCTCAACAGCAGCTTCCACCGAATCGTGATTGACGGAACGCGAAGTATCGATTCTCAGCGGTGGGAATATTGATGCGAATGATTCATAGGTGAGCCAGCAAAACCAAGGGGCGTTTTTGGCCACAAATCCAGTGCAGCGCCTCCTAACGCGCCATAGAATCTCAGGCAGCGGAGCGACGCCGTCGGGCTCGGCGTGCTCCTGTGTGCGGAAGTTCCGGGAAGTCTTGCCGGGAGGGGACAATGAAGCTCCTGTTCTACGACGACTACAAGCTGGGCGTACTGAAGGGCGAGAACGTCGTCGACCTCACGAGGGTCGTGGCCGAGATCCCGCGGCTCGAGCCGCAGGACGTCATCGAAGGCGTCATCGCCGACTTCGACGAGTTTCGGCCCAAGATCGAGGCGCACGCCGCCGCCGAGACGGGCGTGCCGCTGGCGTCGGTGAAGATCCGGCCGCCGCTGCCGAAGCCGACGCGTATCGTCTGCATGGCGGTGAACTACCACGACGGCGTGGCAGAACCGCGCGAAGCGGATGGGTTTCACAAGTCGCCCGACGCCGTGATCGGCGATGGCGACACCATGGTGCTGGGCGACATCCCCGCCACGGTCTTCGAGGGAGAGGCTGAGGTGGCGCTCGTGATCGGCAAGCCGGCTCGACACGTCAGCCGCGCGGACTCGATGAACTACATCTTCGGCTACACCAACTTCATCGACGGCTCCGCGCGTGGCCTCAAGCCCGGCGGCTTCTACTCGATGAAGTCTCGCACCACCTACGCACCCATCGGCCCCTTCATCACGACGGCGGACGAGATCGCGGACCCGTACGCGCTGCGGGTGCGCCTCTGGAACAACGGCGACCTGATGCAGGACTACGTCACGAAGGACATGGCGCACCGCATCGACGAGTGCATCGAGTTCGTGACGAAGGCGCACCAGTTGGAGCCGGGCGACATCCTGGCGCTGGGCACGAACCACAACGGCCTGCATCCGTTCCAGGACGGCCAGACCGTCGAAATCGAGACCGAAGGCCTGGGCCGGCTGCACTTCACGATCAGCGACGACCTGAAGCGCACCTGGCCCCGAGAGACGCGCAGGCAGCGCATCGACCGGGGGGAGACAGGGACGCCGCCGCAGGCGACCGGGAAATACGCGCCGGCCGCCGCAAAGTAAGGACTCGGCGACGCAGCGAGTTCACGACGGCCTCGTCGTGTCGCCATGAGGCCGTCGTATCGCCGCGTCTTACGCAATACCTGCAACTGAGCGACAGGATCGACCTGTTTTCGAGAAGTTGCTAGAGTGAGGCATCCGATTCCTTAGCCGTCCGCCATCGCCTGCCAACAGCAGCCAGCCCGACCTCGCTGACCGCCCGGTTAAACGACGCATTTTCTATGGCTGGCGCATGGTAGGCGCCGGCTTCGGTCTGCAGCTGATAGCCGCGGGCCTGCTGAGCCAGTCATTCGGCGCCTATGTAGCCGTCCTGAACGAAGAGCAGGGCTGGAGCAAGGGTGCGCTGGCCGGCGCCTTCTCATTCCTGCAGTTGCTCGGCGCCCTCGTGAGCCCGATACAGGGAGCCATCATCGATCGCATCGGCCCGCGCGCCATCATGCGCATCGGCATCGTCGCGTTCGCTATCGGCTTCTTTATGTTAAGCCAGGTCCACTCCCTGCTCGCGTTTTACCTGGCGTTCGCCGTGCTCGGCGTAGGGTTCAGGCTCAGCGGTTTCTTCCCTCTCACGGTTGCCGTGGTGAACTGGTTCGAACGTAAACGCGCACGCGCACTCTCCACGATGTCCCTGGGCTTCGCGGTCGGCGGAGTGCTGGTACCGCTGGTGGCGTACTCGCTCGAGACCCTTGGCTGGCGGACCGCGGCATTCGGCTCCGGCATATTGATGCTGGCGATAGGCCTCCCGCTCGTGCAGGTCTTTCGCCATCGCCCGGAGGAGTACGGCGAGGTCGTCGATGGGTACGCGCATCCTCACGACGAGCCACGCCAGGAAACTCGCCCCGCGACCCGAGACTTCACCGCCCGTCAGGCGATACGCACTCCGGCGTTCTGGCTGATCTCGCTGGGCCATGGCGCCGCGTTACTGGTCGTCGCGGCGGTCAGCGTCCACGTGATCTCGCACCTCAAGGATGACCTGGGCTACTCGGTGAGCGGCGCCGCACTCATCGTGACCCTCATGACATCGATGCAGTTCATCGGCATCCTCATCGGCGGCGCGATCGGCGATCGTTTCGACAAGCGCCTCATCTCCGCCGCCTGCATGCTGATGCACATGGTTGGGCTGCTACTCGTGACATATGCAGTCTCGCTGGCGATGGTCATCGCATTCGGGATCCTGCACGGCCTGGCCTGGGGCATAAGAGGTCCGCTCATGCAGGCCATTCGCGCCGATTACTTTGGGCGCAGTTCCTTCGGTGCCATCATGGGTCTGTCAGCGTTGGTCATCGCCGGCGGGCAGATCGGCGGCCCGCTCATTGCCGGCATACTCGCGGATACAACGGGTAGCTACGACTTTGGGTTCACGCTGCTCGCCGTGCTTGCCGGCCTGGGCTCCTTGTTCTTTCTCTTCGCCAAACCGCCCACGTTACCCCAAGCCGACCAGCCGATTCACGAATCCCCATCTCCCGCAGGATCTTGAGGCACCGAAACTATGACGGGAGTGATCGTGGTTGGAAAGCGTCGGCGCAAGGCCGTAGGAATTAACACAATTCACACGAATTGGTGAGAAGCACTCGGCTACACTAGAAAATGAACCGAGGACGAGAGACTGTCATGCCGTCAATGGAGCTCTTGGAAGCAGGTTACGACGCCACTGCGGTACGACGCCGCTTCTGGATGTACCTCCTGACGTCGTGCGGGTTTGCCGCCGTCCTTGCCGTTCATATCGCCGATTGGGATCGAGGCTCCGCTATCTCCGGCTCGTTCACCTGGGCGCCGGCCCTCGCGGTACTGACCGGAGCGTTGGCTCTCCTCCTGTGGCGAAGGTCTCACGCCTTCCGCGATGACACCCGTGAGACACAGTCCCCGGAGACTGCCACGCTGAGCGACTTCGCCAGGTGGCGCACGTTGCGCGCAAGCCAGATTCCCACCGTGGCACTGGACGAAATCTCTACGGCACTGTCGACGAAAGTCGATGGGAGCAACGCTCACGCTGACTTCCAGCCGCATCACGCGCCCTCCGTCGAGCGGCCCGCCTCTCAGGATCGAAACTACTGGTCGAAGGTCCTGGCAAGTCTGGACGTCGACAAGTCCAAAGGCCGCTCGCGAAAGTAATAGCTGTCTGAGCGACTGCAATGAGTCGCGACCTCACTGAGACGGCGCAACTCCGAATCCATCCTCAACCGGATACCAGCGATTCCTTGGGTCTGCCAAACCGGCTGCCGATACTTCTATCGAGGACTGAGCCCTATCCGGCTCAGTCGCACCTCGTGAATGAGCGGCTCTTTCTTGACGTGGCGGCGCGAGGGCGCAATGATCGGGCCCGTCAATCAGCAGGCCTTTGTGACCGCAGTCCAGCACTCGAAGGGGAGGACGCGATGCCGCTCGATCCTCAGGTCCAGCAGTACCTGGCCCGTCAGGCCCTAGAAGCCGGGCCACCTCCGACCTCGGCAGCCGAACGCCGCGAACTTCGCCGTGCGCAATCCGTCGTGCAGGTCCAAGATCTTCAGATCAGCGGGCCAGGCGGAAACGTGGCGCTGCGTATCTACAAGCCCAGTAGCGCCGCCATCCTGCCTGTACTCGTGTTCTTCCACGGCGGCGGATGGGTGACAGGCGACCTCGAGACACACGACTTCCAATGCCGCCTCGTCTCGCGCTGGGCCAACTGCGCCGTCGTGCATGTCAACTATCGCCACGCGCCGGAGCATCCGTTTCCCGCGGCGATCGACGATGCATATGCGGGAGCAAGCTGGGTCGCGGATAATGCTGCATCGCTCGGTCTCGACGCGACACGGATTGCAGTGGGAGGAGACAGTGCCGGTGGCAACCTGGCGGCTGCTGTCACGTTACTGGCAGCCGAGCGCGGCGCCCCGACGTTTATCTTCCAGTACCTTGCCTACCCGGTCACGGACGCAGCGATGGACACCCCGTCGGTGAGAGAAAACGCGACGGGCTTTGGCCTTACGGCTGAGGCTATGAGGTGGTTTTGGGACCAGTACGTCCCCGACAAGAGTCAGCGTTTTCATCCGGTGGCATCGCCGCTTCGTGCCGAAAACCTGCGGGGGCTGCCGGCAGCGTTCGTGCTAACCGCCGAATTCGATCCGCTTCGTGACGAGGGGGAAGCATACGCTGCTCGATTGAGGGAAGCGGGTGTGCCGGTTCAGCTGAAGCGGTACGACGGCCTGATTCACGGCTTCCTCGGCCAAACCGCAGAAATAGACGCCGCCAGACTCGCGATGGCCGATCTAACGAATGCCCTGCGTGAGGCTTTTGCTCGCGAGGGTTAGCGTTTCGCGCTCAGTCTGCGTGTCGCCGCGCAGCGATCGCGCCGACGCGTCTCGTTTGTCAGGAAGCGTCCGGTCGCCGGAAGCAGCTTCTCCAGCCGGCCATCGAAGGGACGACGAACGCCAAAATCGCCACCGAGCTTGGCGACGATATGCCAGATGCCCTCGCAGGCACTGTCAGGGTCTTCAAGCGCCCTGTGCGCGCAGGCGCTTGGAGTTGATCCAGCCACCCTGAGCGCTATCTGGGAAACCGTACCAATGAACGCGAACGCTGGGCCCTTTCACCTCCAGCACACGGCCCGGATAGAGAACTCCTTCCCAGTCGATCATGACCTCGTCGCCCTTCGACCAGCGGGAAACAGCTCTGATGTCTGCCCTATCGACGACCTCGTCGTTGTCCGAGGTCATGCCAAGTCAGACCGCGTCCCGACTGTCCAGGAGGCTCGCTCCGCCGCCGAAGCGTTCTTCCCCACGCTGCACCAGAACATCACCTACACTGCTCCCGCAAGCTCTCCGACTGCCCGGGCACCGAGCGCCTACGGCAACGGCTCGGCGATGACCCGCACGGAACAGCGTTCTTGATCTGCCGCTGCCAGAACAGCCCGTTCGTAGCCACCTTCGACGTCGAGACGCACCAGAAACCTGCACCAGCAACGTGAGCATCTATCAGCAGTCCGTCATTCCCTGCTCCTGACGCACGGAATGAGTCACCGTCCGCTGAAGTACCCGGCGCTGCGAGCCCGTTGAGCCCCGAGTGCAGGCGCATTCCAAGGCGCGTATTCTGGCCGCGTCATACCAGCGCGAGAGGAGGCAGCGATGGCACTCAAGGTCCGCAGAGTGGTTACCGGCCACGATGGCAAGGGCAAGGCAATCGTGGAGATCGATGAGGAGGTCACGAATGTCACCTCTTCCCGGCCCGGCGCCGAGGCGAGCGTCATCTGGACGAGCCAGGGGTTCCCGGCGAACAACGACGGCTTCGAGGAAATGAACAACCGGGCGACAGGCACGACGCTCGCTGGCGGTACCGTCTTCCGCGTCCTCCAGCTCCAGCCGGGAAACACGCCGCGCATGCACCGCACCGATTCGATCGACTATGCGGTCGTGATGTCCGGCGAGATCGACATGGAGCTCGACGACGGCGTGACGGTGCACCTGAGGCAGGGCGACGTCCTGGTTCAGCGCGGCACTGTGCACAATTGGGCGAACCGAGGGACGGAGCCCTGCACGATCGCATTCATCCTCATCGACGCCAAACCCGTCGAAGTGAACGGCAAGGTCCTCGAGGCACAGGGGTAACGACCGACCGGACAGGCCAGTCAGGGATCGTCTTTTCAGTCCAGGAGCAGGGCTCCAGCCTCCCGCTGTCGACGGCGCAAGCCGGCTAGCTGGCGAGCTTCAGCTTGTTCAATTCGCTAACCTCGATCCGGTCACGTCCGTTGCGTTTCGCGCGCAGGAGCAGGGAGTCCGCGGCACCGATCAGCTCCAACGTGCTCTCTAATTCTGATCCGAGGGCCGCGGTGACGCCCCCGGAGACTCGAATCGAGAGCGTGGCAGAGCCCAGTACGAACGGCCGCGCCGAAATCGAGAGGGCGATCCGCTCCGCCCCAAGCTGAGCCTCCTGCAGAGTCGTCTCCGGGAACAGGACCGCGAACTCCTCTCCGCCCCACCTCGCCACGATGTCCTCTTGCCGGCTACTGGCCTGCATACGCCGGGCGACTTCTCGAAGAACGACGTCACCTACCGGATGACCGTGCTCATCGTTCACTCGCTTGAAGTTATCGATGTCGAAGAAGACAAGGCCGACCGGCCTTCCGTGACGCTCAGAGCGGCTGATCTCCGCCGCGGCTCGAGACTCGAAGCCCCGGCGGTTCAACAACCCGGTTAGCGGATCGGTGCTGGCGATGTGGCCGAGCTCTTCCAGGGCCTCTTTGAGCTCGCGCTGAGAACGTTCCAGCATGTCGGTGTACTTCTGGAGCCGCTCGTTCGCCGACCGCTGGTTGGTGACGTCTCTCCCGCTCGCGTAAATCAGGCCCGCTTCGACGTCGGCGCGGGACGACCAGGAAAACCATCGCATCTCACCGCTTCCGGTTCGAATTCGCATTTCGAAGGCAACGGAGGATTCCCCGTCGAAGAGAGAAGCAATTGCCTGCAACACCGATTCGCGATCGTCCGGATGGACCCGATCCATGAACGGCTGGCCAACCAGCTCCTCTTCTGCGTACCCCAGACCGGCAATCAAGGCTGGGTTCGCCACCAGAATCGTGGAGTTGTCGATGATGCACATCATGTCGACTGAGAGATCGAATAACTTCTTCAGCTCCTCGGCATTTGGTGGCCTCATGCGTAACCTCTCTTGGACAATCTGCGGGTCTCCCCTTTGCGTGCGCTCCTAATTGATCATCGGCCGAACACATCGGAAGGCACAGAACAGCTGGAGATTCGCCGACGCAGATGGAACCAGAACTCCTTTCCTCCTAGTCCCGTCAGCCAGATGGGCGGTAAACTTCGACGCACCTGACGCGAAGTTCAATCTGCCGTGCAGTAGAGGGCGAGTCCGCTTGAGCTGCAGGATTCGACGCGGTACCGGGCGTGTCCGGCCGCATTAGAAGGAGGCCCTCAATGTCCAGGACAGGTCTTTCAGCCGTATGGCACGACGACGGCCAGCAATGGGAGATACGAGAGCTCCCATTGCCGGAGACGGAGCCCGATGCGGTCTCGATCCGCGTCAACGCCACCTCCGTGTGCGGCTCCGACCTGCACACCTGGCGCGGCGACGGCGTTGCAGAGGGCACCAAACGGACCCCCTTCGTGTTCGGTCACGAGATGATGGGCACTGTCGCGGAGCTCGGCAGCAAGATCACCACGGACTCCTTGCGACAACCTCTGCACGAGGGTGACCGGGTCGTCTTCGCCTACTTCTTCCCGTGCATGCGCTGCTACAACTGCATTCGCGGCGAGATGGGCGCCTGCAAGTTCCGCCTGGGCCGCAAGCCACTCGAGGAATGGCCCGTCTGCAACGGCGGCTTCGCGCAGTACTACTACCTGCGGTCGCCGCAGTTCCTCTTCAAGCTGCCCGACGAGCTGGACGACGCGGCAGCGGCGCCGATCAACTGCGCCCTCGCCCAGGTGATGGAGGCCTTCCACATCGCCAAGCCTCGGTTTGGCGACAACGTCGTCATCCAGGGCGCAGGCGGGCTCGGCGTCAACGCGACAGCAGTCGCCCGAGACATGGGCGCGAACAAGGTCATCGTTATCGACGGGCAGGAGCCGCGTCTCGATCTCGCCCGTCGCTGCGGCGCAACAGACACGATTAGCCTCAAGGACTACCCGACGGTCGAGTCGCGGGTGCAGCGCGTCTTCGAGCTCACGAACGGCATCGGCGCCGACATCGTCATCGAGCTCGTAGGATTCCCGGCGGCGGTCGAGGAGGGCGTGCAGATGTGCCGCATGCGGGGCACCTACCTCGAGGTGGGCCATATCTCGCCCAACAGCATCGCCCATCTCGACGTGCAGAAGCTCGTCGCGAACCAGGTCCGTTTCCACGCCATCCAGCACTACGACCCATGGATCTTGCCTAACGCCATCGACTTCCTCATGCGTACCCGGGACAAGTACCCGCTGACCAAGGTGGTCTCACACACCTACCCCCTGGACCGCATCGACGAGGCGTTCAAGACGGCGGAGTGGCTGGGCCGCGAGTCCGGCAGCGAGGTCACACGCGCCATCGTCACGCCGTAGCTAGAGGAACGGGGAGCAACGATGAGATTCAGCGCCTGGCCCGGGTCGGCGACACCCTGGAATGAGCTTCTCGACGAATGCCAGCACGTGGCGAATACGGGCTGGGACGGCGTCTGGATTGCCGACCACTTCATGCCCGATAGCGAGAACAACCTCGCGCCAACACAGGAAGTCTGGACCCTCCTTGCAGGCCTTGCGGCGCTCGTGCCAAACGTGCGCCTCGGCTCTCTCGTCACGGGCAACACGTACCGAAACCCGGCCGTCCTCGCCAAGCAGGTCGCACAGGTCGACATCATCAGTGGCGGGCGCGCCGTGCTGGGGCTCGGGGCCGGCTGGCAGGAAAATGAGCACGTTGCCTACGGCATCCCGTTCTACACGGTCGGCCAGCGTCTGCGGCGGTTGGAAGAAGCGGTGCAGATCATCCGCAGCCTCTTCGACAACGAGCACACCGATTTCGACGGACGCTACTACAAGATCGAGAACGCTCCCCTCTCACCCAAGCCGGTGCAAGCGCATCTGCCCATCTTGATTGGCGGCGGCGGCGAGAAGGTAACCATGCGATTGGCTGCGCAATACGCCGACGAGTGGAACACCTGGGGCAGGCCGGAGGTGCTGAAGGCCAAGGGCGAGGTCTTGGAACGGCACTGTGAAGCCGTTGGCCGTGACCCATCGCTGATCAAACGCTCGGCCCAAGCACTCGTGACGCTCAGCGACGACCCGGCCGTGCTGGAGCGCGCTCGAGCCAGCAGACGTCAGTCAATCGCCGGCAGCGTCGAGGAAATCAGGGAGCAGATCGGCCTCTACGCCGAAGCCGGCATCGAGGAGTTCATCGTGCCGGACTTCAACCTGGGCCGTTCCGTGCAGCAGCGCAAGGAGGCCTACGACCGCTTCATCGAGGACGTAGCCTCACACTTCCGCTAGTCGGGCGCTTCCACCATACGCTCGACCAGACGATCCAACTCGGCAGAGAGGCCCAGCCCCTCGAGGTAAGCCCGCGCTCCGCCGTACTCCTGGTTGAGCCTGGCCAGGAATGCCCGGATGGATGGCTCCGCCGGAGGCGACTTGGCGTGGAGGGACGCGTCCTCCGGCAGCGGCTTGCCTGCCGCGGCCATCAGGGCCATAACATCCTCCGCCAACGGAGCGCCCAACAGGTAATCTTCGACGATGTCCTCGTCGGCGACACCGAACAGCCCCAGCAGCAGGGCCGCCAACGAGCCGGTCCTGTCCTTACCTGTCAGGCAGTGGAAGACCGCGGCTCCGGGAGTCGCGCCGGCGAGGAAGCTAACGGCCTCGGCGATGCCATCGCCGCAGTGGTCGAGGTACAGGGGCAGGGCTTGCTCCGGCGGCATGTCATGCAACCCCGGCATCTCTCTCATGCTCGTGCTCATGTATTGGATGGCTGAACGCTGGGTCGGCGGCTGACCGAGCAACCCGGAATCGCGGTCGGACGTGCCTCGCAGGTCAGCGACGAAACGGATGCCGAGGACGTCGCGCGCGTAGGCGACGTCGCGCTCCGTCATGAACTCGGGCGTCATGCTCCGGAACAAGACTCCCCGACGGACTCGAGAGCCGTTCTGTGTCCTGTACCCGCCGATGTCCCGGAAATTCTCACATCCCTCCAGGGGAACGAGCCGTTCGATGGACGCTGTCATGCAGTTGCTGCCTCCTGGTCACATCCTAGCGGCTCGGCACCCGACGCGTAACTCATCGTCCCAAAGGGGGAGCGAGGCATTCACGTCCCACGTAAAGGTCAGCCTGTTGCTGTCGTAGCGAGTGCCCGCAAGCCGGCGCCTCTGACGAGGACAGGCACTGAGTTGGCCTTCTGAGCAGAGGACACGCTGAGAGGATCGGCGATTCGAGATGCCTGGCGGCATACCCCTGGGCAAGACAGATGCGTTCTTTGGCGTCACGTCATGTCGGCGAGCAAGCTTTCGTGGGTGCGCTGACGTTGCAGGGCATGTCCTTGGGCAAGCGATGTCTTGCCTGATCATCTCGTCCTCAGGATGGGGGCGTCTACTTCGATTTCGACATCGGCGCTGGGGGATGTGACCTGATCACGTAACGCCTCCCAGCGCCGCGGCGACGTGAAGACCGACCTTCAACAGCTTGCGCTTCCAATGTTTGGCACGTCGCGTCGCACCTGAAAAACATCGTAGCCGTCCTGCCTCACCTCCAGCCTCGTGCACAGCTTCAGCGACCCCACGCTTACAGGCTGCTCCGCAAGCTGGCTAAGCATCTCCTGCTCATTGGTCCCGTAGTGATGGTCGAAATCGTCGTAGATGATCACGTAATCGACGTGGCGGCCCTCAAGGAAGCGAGCGTAGTCGGCAGTTGAATTCCAGGAGCGGCGGTCGATGCTCTCGGGGAAGAACTCGGAATCGAGCCTGGCGCCGGCCCGCAGCAACTGGTACATGCCAACTTTGCCATCAGTGTGGAGGCCATCGGCGATGCGCAAGATTCGGTAGGTCGCGCCGGGCACGAATAGGCTGGACGACGTGTAAGTCAGCAGCGAGTGGTCGGGCTGGCGCAGCAGTCCGCTCCAGGCGGAAAAGCCGTCGCGTGGCGGCAACATGACGAGGTTGATCAGGAGCAGACCAGGAAAGAGCCAACGAACAGCACTCGGCCTGTGCCGCTGCAGCCAGACCAGCATGAAGGGCAAGCCGATAACGGCCGATCGGTAGCCGTCTGTGCCCAGCAGGTTCGTGAGTTGGACCGTGCGCGACGTATCGGCCACCGTGGGAGAGAGCAGGACGAGCAGCGCTGCCGGCAGCGCCATGACCGCCGTGACGATATAGGCAGGCAGCAACCGCGGCCGCAAAGCCGGATCGCGCCACAGGGCGATCACGACACACAGGCCGACAATCGGCAGCATGACGGGTGGATGAGTGGCCTGGCTCAGGCCACAAAGCAGGACGGCAGCCCAAATCCGGTCGCGTCGCCAGAAGGCGACGGCGGCGAAAAACATGAGCACTGCCCAGAGGAAGGACATCTGGTCCGACACCAGGGCATCCAGCAACGGCGGGTTGATCAGCACCAGAGCGGGCCAGTAGCCGTGGCGCAGCTCCGGCAGGGCCCAGAAACACGCTGCAACCGTTCCGAGCGCACCCAGCACCAGCCAGAGCGTTACCACCCAATCACCGAGCAGAGGCCGTAGCAGGGCCGCAGTGAACCAAGGTATGAAGCCATAAGGGAAGGCAAAGGCCTCGCCGTGGCCCAGCACAGGCATGTGCAGGGGGATGACGTGGTCGTGCCAGAGGCGCTGGCTCACGTACCATACATGCGCGTAGTTGTTCAGTGAGTCGCCGGTCACGAAGATAGGGTGGCTGAGAATAAGAACCAGGACCGCAGCCCAACCAAGGCAAACCAGAGTGACGAGGAGACGCGGTCCCATTGCTCGTCGCTCAGTCATAAAGCCGTGACCGTATGGGAGAAAGAATGAGCCTCCGTTGGCCATGTCTATACAAAGTCTGTGAGGCCCTCACGGATGCAAGCCTGGGGCTGCTTGTACTACCGACTGTGGCTATTTCCGGATCTCCCGCGTATTCGACCCTTGCGTACGAGGTCCTCGCGCTTTCAATCGGTGTCGCGGCCTTCCTTGTGGTGCACCGCCTTCGCTTGAGGGGAGTACGCCCGTCGCTGACCGGCCTGGCCATGGTCGGATTGATGGCCTGGGCGCTATCAATCGCTTCCTATTCTCTCGTCGGCCCAATCGCTGCAGGGGCGCTTGGCGCCGGTATCGGTCTCAGTTATTCCGAGTCGCTGAGGAAAGGGCTCTTGATCCCTGCTCTTTCTTCTGCCGCCCTGTTGGTTGCCTTACGTTTACTCGCCAGCCGAGATGCCGCCATTGCGACTGGCATGATCGTGATAAGCGTTGCTACCCTCGCATCTCTGGTTCGTCGCAAGACCCCGAATCAGAGCCAAAGGACTGATATCGCGCCCTCGCCAGTAACTAGAGAGCGCCGCCTTGCAGTGACAATCGGCCGCCGCGAGTTTCTCGAAGGAGCTCTGGGGTCCGGCGCCCTCCTCAGTTTTGCGTATCTAGGTGCAACCATACCTGAGGCCGGCTGGTTCGGCTCGATGATTACGCATGCTCCGCGGAGCGGCAACCTCGTGAGCCTCACCTTCGACGACGGACCAAATGTTGAATACACCCTGCAGGTCAAGGATATCCTCGATTCCTATAGGGTCAAAGGCACGTTCTTCACCGTGGGCAAGGCCCTGGCTGCGCGACCAGACATATCGCGGGAGCTCATGGACGGTGGCCATTTGCTCGGCGACCATTCCTACTACCATGACTACTACCGGTGGCTTGATCCGAGCTACCCCGAACTTCAAAAGGCTCAAAACGAATTCTTTCACCAGCTGGGGGTCCGTCCGGCCTTCTATCGACCGCCTCACGGCACCCGGTCTCCCTTCGTAGCCCGCGTCGTAAGCAACCGGAAGATGAAAATGATTGGCTGGGATGCCGACGCCGGCGACTGGGACGCGACAGACAGCAAACTGGTAGCAGATCGCATCCTGGCAGGGGCCAAACCCGGATCGATCATCCTCTTGCACGATGGCCTTGATGGCGACCTCACCGCCGATCGTTCGGTTCTTCTCGGAGCGCTGCCGCTCATTCTGGAAGGGCTGAAATCACGCGGTCTCAGCCTGGTCGGTCTGGACGAGCTGCTTCAAACTCCCGCTTACCTGGCCTAGCCCGCTCTTCCAGGGGCACTCGGGATCTCTAATCCGAACTACCAACCACGATGACTTAATCGCGCGCCTTCGAACCCAGCTTCTGGAGCCTGAGGCGTTTCAGCAGAGAATGTCTTTCCGGTGGAACCACCACCAGGCCACCGCGAGGAACGCGACCACATACGGTACCTGCAGGAGCACGCCGTGAACCATATCGGTTGTACTGACAGGGTTGGCGAACAGGCTCTCCCAGGCGTGCCAGTGGTAGGTCGGCAAGATGGTGCGAATGCCCCCGAGGGGTGTGATCGACGCGAGAATCTCTGAGATGATCGCGACGCCGACCGCCCCCGACACCGCGCCCATTGTGGCATCGGTGAGCGTGGAGAGCATGAACCCCAGGGCAACGATGCCGGACATGCTCCAGGTGACGTATGCCGTGGCTGCTATCAGTCGCAGGAACGCAGTCCCGGGCTGAACGGACGTCAACGACGGCGTCAGGACCGGCTTCCAGCCGAAGGCAAGAACACCCTCAATGGTGCCTGTCACCGAGATGAGTACGGCCGCGATCAGGGTCAGGATGGCCACCACCACGAGCTTCGAGGAGAGAACTCTGCTGCGAGTGACAGGACGCAGGAGAAGATAGCGGAGGCTGCCCCAGGTCGACTCCTCGGCGATGGCGCTGCCCGCGTACAGGGCAACGACGGCGGGCAAGAGGAAATTCGTCATCACACTGAGCGCTGCGAGCGGCATGTTGAGGCCGGAATGCTTGGCAAGGGCAAACAGGTCGCTATCTCGCGGCTGACGGTTGCGCAGCTCGAGCGCAATCGTCATCAGCGTGGGAATCGCCACCATGATGCCGAGCGTCAGCAGCGTCCGGAGGCGGAAGAATTGCTTCTCGAACTCGACGCGAATCACTCGTTTTCGCCTCCCAGCATCGAGAAGAAAGCATCTTCCAGTCTGTGCCGGGACGTCATCGTCTCCACGCCAATGCCCGCAGCCACCAGGAGGCGCACGATCTCGCTCCGTCTCATCTCCGGACGAAGCTGCAAGGAGATGCCCGGCGACTCCTCGTGCACGTGGCTGACACCAGGAACACCCTCCAGCAACTTCCTTGCTGCCGGAGTGTCATCCACCTCGACGTAAATAGATGCAGCCGACGATGTGAGCTCGGCAACGCTGCCGATCGCGACAAGATGACCTCGATCAAGCACCGCCGCGTGACTGCAGACCTGCTCGACTTCGGCAAGGATGTGACTCGAAAGGAGGACCGTGGCGCCGGCAGAGGCAAAGTCCCGAATCAGGGAGCGGATCTCTCGCATCTCCTGCGGGTCGAGGCCCACGGTAGGCTCGTCTAAGACCAGCAGCTCGGGCTTTTTCAGCAGGGCTTGAGCCAGGGCCAAACGCTGTTGCATACCCTTCGAGTAGGTTCGCACCTTGCGGTTGATGGCCGAACCGAGACCGGCCAGATCGAGGGCTCTATCGAGATCGGCCTCACCAATCGGGGTGCCTGCTGCGCACCAGAAGTACTCCAGGTTATCGATACCTGAAAGGTGGGGTACGAAGGCAGGTCCTTCGATCAAAGAACCGACGCGCTCCAGGACCGCATGGCTGGGGTGGATACGCTCGCCGAAGATGTAAGCCGCGCCGCCGGTCGGCCGCACCAGGCCGAGGAGCATGCGCAGTAGCGTCGTCTTGCCGGCGCCGTTTGGTCCGAGCAGGCCAAAGACCTGGCCCGGCAGCACTTTCAGAGAAACGTCGTCGACCGCGCGGACCGCCTCGAACTGCTTGGTCAGTCCGGCGACCTCGATTGCCGGGACATCAAGAGGTGCGCCTGACGTTGGAAACCGTGTGTCGACACTGGCGTCCGCCGTCATTGTCGTCAGCGCTGGTGGTCGAGGTGCTGGGGCAGAGTCGCGTCGATGAGTTTGTCGAGATTTGCATCGGTCAGCAGGTTGTTGACCTGGTCGATCTCCGACTGCGTCACGACGCCGAGGCTTTGGAACGAGCTAACGTCACTCTGCACGAGCTGCTTGATGCTTGCCTTCAGATCATCGCGTGAAACGCCATGGGCCGCGGCCACCTGCGCGAGGCTCTGGCCGCCGGCGAGACCATTGAACAGATCGGTCTCGGAGGCGTTGGTCGCCTGCGCCAGGTCGCTAAACCCCTGCTCCAGCAGCGGGCTCACGTCGAGGTTCTTGATGGCCGTCGCCTGATCGGCCGTCAGCATTCCCTTGCTGACGCCTCGGTCGGCGGCCGTCGCCAGGCCTGCGGATTCGATCTTGTGCAACGTGTCAGTTGTCAAGCCGGCCCTCGCGGCAAGCAGCGATTCGAATTGACCGCTGCTGTCCGTGGCGGAAGCGGAACCGCCGCTTCGCGCGAGGGCAAATGTAGCAGCGAATACGACGAGCGCAACGCCAGCTAAGACGACGAGTAGCTTGCGGTTCCTCTTCATGGAGCCCCTCCACTCGGTGCGAATTTTGGGCAACCGATGTACCAAGGGTAGCAGTACTGCATGAGAAAGCTCCTAAATTTGTGTAAACGTGTCGGAGCGTGAAAATCGAGCGTGGATGTCTCGCTGGGGTCAGCAGGTCGGCTGATACGCGGGCCTATCCAGCATCACGTCGAGCCGAACAGGCTTGAGCCCGCGCTCCTTCAGGCCGTCGAGGATCATGGGCAGCGCTTGAACGACAACGGAGCGGTCGGCCCCGGGCTTGCCGTCCAGGCCGTCATGCAGAAGGATTATTGAACCCGGCCTGACCTCCTCCAAGATGCGACTCGCCACGAGGTCAGGATCGTTCGTAGCCCAGTCGGCAGCCGAGACGTCCCAGGTTACCGTCGTCAGACCGTCATGGCTCGCCGTGTAGACGGTGAACGGCGACCGCTCGCCGTGGGGCGGGCGGTAGAAGGCGGGGCAAACGCCTCCGACCTCCTTCAGCGCCTGCTCGGCTTTCGCGGCCTCCGGGTACCACGGGACCAGCCAGTCCCAACGGCCGTGTGAGTAGGAGTGGTTGCCGATGAGCTGGCCGTCGGCGAGTAGCTCTTTGGTGACGTCAGGCTCAGCTTCCGCAGCTTTCCCCACCTCGAAGAATGTGGCTTTTACCCCCGCCACATCGAGCGCCTGCAAGATTGCGAGCGTGTACTCGCCGTTAGGACCGTCGTCAAACGTTATCGCTACCTCGTCCCCGGAGCGAGGGCCGTGGGAGACGGTGGCGCCGAACCACGTAGCCTGAGGTAGAACGGCGCCCAGAATGGCGAAGCACACGAGGCCCGGCACCGCGCCGGCCGAGGCCACAACGGCCCGCCATTTCATCGAGCGGCCATGTCTCGCTATGCGCGAGGCTACGAGTGCGCCGGCTCCAACCGTGACGAGCAGCGCCGACGCTTCGGGCTCTGCAAGAACGAACCAAACGACGCCTCCACCCGCCACGATTCCGCCGGGGACGAGCAAGACTACCCGATCCTTCAACTGCCGCATCAGCAGCGTCGCTGCGACGCCGCCCGTGGCAAGGACAGGCCACATGAGCAGGTTCACGAGCCACCTATCGCATCAGGTAAGCGTCACCGCGGGCACGGAATCGGCCAGACTATTGCCGACCAGACCGAACTGCTCGACGAGGCGAGTCAATCCGACGGTCAGGTCGATCGGCGGGCCCCAATGTCCGGTCTCGATTAGCGCGGCGGGCGAGAGTTGGGAGACGCCGATGTCGCCCGCGCGAGCCGGGCGCCGTCGGATCGAAGCCTCTCGATTGGTGATGGTCTGGAGCATCGCCAGCAGGTCGGCAATCGACGTGGAGCTGCCGTAAGCGACGTTCCATGTCACGTTCTCTGACCAGTCGATAGCTAGCTCAACGGCGTCGACCACGTCATCCACGAAGATGAAGTCGCGTCGTTGCTGCCCGTCGCCGTGCAGCTCGATGGGGCGGTTGCTCAGCAGCCGCTCCAGAAAGATCGGGACCACGCCGCCTTCCTGATCGCTGCGTTGACCGGGCCCGTAGATGTTGGATGGACGCAGGATGGCGTAAGACGGCGCTTCGAGGCGCACCAACTGCTCGCAGGCGTACTTGTTCAGCCCGTAGTAGCTGGCAGGTCGCGGCATGACTGAGTCGTCGGCCGCCTGCTCCGTCTCACCGTAAAGGGCGCCGCCAGAAGAGAAGAAAACGACACGCTTGACGCCGAGCTGGCGTGCAAGACGTGCCACCTGATGCGTCCCGGCAACGTTGATCTCCCAGTCTGCTCGGGGATCGGCCATCGATCGGGCGACGCTGGTCTGCGCCGCGCAGTGAACGACGACTTCGATGCCTTGCCCGAGAGCTTCGCGGACATCTGCTTCACAGCGCACGTCGCCGAGCTGGAACGTGGCGTCTGGCGGCAGGTTGGCACGATCCCCGGTGCTCAGGTTGTCGAGGACGTGCACGGGCCGGCTTCCTGACAGACGCCGGGCGATGTGGGAACCGACGAAGCCGGCGCCGCCCGTCACGAGCACGCCGTTACGGTTAGCCTGCATCGCCTGCCAGCTCCAGAACCGATTCGCTGATCGTCGAGACCTGCAGCGAGGCCAGCGCGGCTGCAACAAGGGCGCCACCGACCACTGCGGTGGCCAGTCGAACGTCGGAAAGGGCCGTCACCACAGCCGGGCCTAGAATGTGACCCAGGCCCTCCAGCGCGAAGAGGAAGCCAAACAGAAGGCCGGGCGTGCCGCGGGCCATATCGAGCTGCAGAGCCGTCATCGTCGGCACCGCCAGACCGAGGCCCAGGCAGCCCGTCGCGAGCAGCAACAGTTGGGTCTCTGTGCCTGACGTGTGTCCCATGACGAGAAAGCTGGCGCCGGCGAGTCCGAGCGCAGTGCCCAGCAGGACCCGTCGCGGCAGCCAACCGAGGGCGCCGGCCAGGACGACGCCGATGGCAAAGCATGTGCCCACCGGCAGCAAGAGCACCGTCTCGCGGTGCAACGAGACGCCGAGCATGTCGCGGCCCAGGGCGCGGAAACTCGCCACGAGCGCCGCCAACGCCAGACTCTGCAGAAAGAAGGTAGCGCCGAGGCCCACGCGTGAGCGGTCCGCGACGATGAGTCGCAAGTTCACACTGCGGTCTCGCATCGATTCGTCGCTCTCCGGCCGACCCGCAGCAGGAGGTGGACGCAGGCTCAGTACCAGCCCGAGAGCCACAGGCACCAACGCCAGCGCGATTGCGATACGGAACGGCAGGCTTTCCGGCAGCAGGAGACCGAGCAGAAGGGCGGCGGCGCCACCGGCGCCGCTCGTGGCCGTGATGGCGGCCGTCAGACTTGCGCGCATGCGTGTCGGCATTGCGTGTGCCTGGCTGAGCACGGCCGGCCAAGCCAGGGCGCTGCCCGCGCCGTAGAGTATGCACGCGGGAATCAGGAGAAGAGGCTCAGACGGTGCTGTCAGTAAAATCCCAAGCGCGCCCAGAGCGCAGGTCAGGCCGAGGCTCAGACCGCGTTTCGGGCCGACGAGGTCGCTGATCCGCCCCGCCTGGTACTGCAGGGCGAGTTTACCGAGCGCGAAGAGCGCCAGCGCCAGGCCTGCGACTGCACGTCCGCCGATCTGCTGCGGTACGAAGTAAGTCTGCAACGCAACGAGAAACACGAAGACAAACGGCGCGTCGAGGCAGAAGACGAGCGTCAGGAGACGCCGGCTTCGTCCGTCGCGCGCCATTTCCAGGCCGCCGCCGAGGATCTGCCCCAAATTGATACGGCTCACAGGTTGCACTCGCCGATCGAACGGGGCGGCTGCATATGCGCCGTCAACGGCCGGATGTCGTAGACAGTGAAACGGCCAGCCGGGTCGGTGTAGGCAACCGCCGCTTTCCCCTGCGCCAAGAGACTCTGGAGCACGCTGGCCTCGTTCTTGCCGTAACGGTTCGTGTAGGCGCGCTCGATCACGTCGAACTGGATGGACTTGGCGCTGGCGTAGCAGGCGAATTGGGATTCGGTCCAGTTACGGCGCTGGTAGCTCTCGCTGAAGAAGTCGTTCGCCAGGATGCCGCCTTGTTGCATGAAGCGATAGGCGCCGTCTTCGCGCTCGGTTGGCTCCATCACCCGATAGACCGCACCCGGAACGAAGCTGGGCGAGTTGAAGTAGGCGGCGTAGACGTTGGTCGCCGAGTGGGTCGCGCCGAAGTAGCCGCCCCGGTTCAGATCGCCGATACGCACCACGCCGAGGCTGAAGCCGAGGCCGATCACGAGCAGCACGCCGAGCGTGCCGAGCACGCGCCCGTAGTTGCGACGCACGAAGCTCGCGACGGCCGGCAAACCGAGGACGAGTGGCATCAGCGTAACGGTGCCGCGACGTGCCACTGTGTCGAGCAGACCCAACCCGATCAGCACTGGCGAATGCTCGACAGCGGCGGGCGTCTGTAGCGTCATCCAGAAGATCGGCGCCAGCGGCAGTGCATTGAGGGCGCTAACTCCGATGAACGGCTTGAGGCGGGACCTATCGACCAGAACCAGGTAGAGGCCGTAGCCGGCCAGGTCGAAGCTGCCCATCAATGGATGGCTGCTTGCTGTGAGCCAGAACAGCAAGGCAGCGAGTGGCAACTTGCGGCGCTCGAAGGCCCAGATGAACAGGAAGAAGAAGACCGTGCTCCAGACGCTGGCGAACTGGAAGGAGTAGAGCGCGTCGATGAACATCGGGTTGGCGACGAAGATGAGAACGAACCACGGGTTGCGCATCGCTGGTCGGGCCAGGCCCGCTGTCCAGACCATGGCGAGGACACCCGCCACCATGAGCAGGGTGACGGCCCAGTCGCCGAAAAGCTGATACAGACCCGCACCTACGAGATAAGGCACCATGGCGTACGGGAATGTCATTACTTTTCCGCTGTCGACATAGGTGAAGTGCAGCGGCAGGCTGGTGTGATGGAAGAGCTGTTGCGAGATGTACCAAATGTGGCTGTAGTGCTCCATCGAGTCGTTAGCCAGGAAGAGACCATGCGCCAGGACGTTGGCAGCCATCACGAGCAGCGCCAGCGGCACAATTAACGGCAGGTAGTAGACCAGCGCGTTGGTCAGGCCGGTTGGGGCGCCGCGGCGGGCCTCGAGGCGCCAGGCGGCCGCCGGGATCGCCGCCAGATCAATGGCGACGTCCTTGAGGCGAGTCCGCGAGCGGAACAGCGGCACCGGCACCAGGTAGTCGTTGTCGACGCGGAAGCCGAGGCGGGCCAGGATCACCGCCACCTCTACCGTCTCGCTGTATTTGTATCCCTTGTAGTAGCGCAGCGCCGTGAGCAGCGCCCCGACGCGAAAAGCGCGATAGCCGGACTCGACGTCGTAAAGGCGTTTGCCAGCCCAGAGCGACGCCCAGAGCGACATGAGGAAGTTGCCCAATCGCTTGTAACGCGTGTAGAGCGAAAAATCCCGTCGGGCGATGACGGCATCCAGCCGGTTGGTAGTCATGTGGCCGACCAGGTCGTCGACCTCGGCCGGATCGTGCTGGCCGTCCGCGTCGACCGTAAGGATTACGTCGTCGTCGGAGAGAGCGCCCGTAGCCCGGAACTGGGCCACTTCCTGAAAGGCGCGGTAGTAGGCCGCCGACATGCCCTTGTTGCGGCTGAAGCAGAGCAGCTTGACGTGCGATCGATTCGTCGCCCAGCGCAGCAGCAGGTCACGCGTGCCGTCAGTGGAGCCGTCGTCTACTACGATGAGTTGATCGGCCAGCGGCTCCAGCCGTTCGAGGACCGAGATGATCGTGGCCTCTTCGTTGTACGCCGGCATCACGGCGACGCGTCGCGGCGAACGGACCGGCGGTTTGCTGACGGGCGCAGCCGCCGTCGTGGTCATCGCGCGGTAGGAGTGCTCGCTTCGGCCATGAGCCACCGCACCGTCTCGTGCAGACCCTCGTCGAATTCGACCAGGGGCTGCCAGCCGAGCACTTTGCTCGCTTTGACGCTGGAGACATCGGCACCGCGATAGTCGCCTGCGCGGGCGGGCAGGAACTGCAACGGCACGTCCGATCCCGTGAGCCGCAAGACGGCCTCCGCGATTCGAAGGATCGTAATTTCCTCGCTGCCGTCCAGGTTGAAGGTCTGGTTCTCGGCTTCAGGTTGAAGCGCCAGCACGTGAGCACGAGCCAGGTCGCCAACGTAGACGAACTTGCGCTGTTGGCTGCCGTCGCCCGTGAGCGTCAGGGCTTCGCCGCCGAGCGCTTTGCGCACGAAAAGCGGGATGACGAGCGAGGGGCGCATGCGCGGCCCGTAGGGGATACCGTAGCGCAGGATGGTAAAAGGCAGGCCGTGCATGTGGCCGTAGTCCTGCACCATAAGTTCGGCTGCCAGCTTGGTCGACGTATACAGGTGGCGGCTGGCATCTATTGCCATGAGGGTCGCTTCGTCGACGATAGCCCCCTCTTCTTGCGGACAGGATGAATACACCCAGACTGTGCTCGCAAGCACGAAACGTTGCAGCGAGTTGGCGCGCGCCGCCTCGAGGGCACGCATCGTGCCGCCGATGTTGCAATCGACAGCGCCGATCGGATCGCGTTGCACATCGTTGACGTCGGCGTAGGCTGCGAGATGGAACAGCACGTCGAGGCCGGCCATGGCGTCTTTTAGACCTTCGCCATCCATGATGTTCACGGCGTGATGCTCGACGTCGAGCCGCTGGGGTGTCGCCAGATCGATCACCCGAACCTCGTGTCCGGCGTCGACCAGCGCGTCGACCACGTGAGAGCCGATGAAACCGGAGCCTCCGGTGACGCCAACCCGCATTACTCGTTCCTCCCGCTCGCTGCAGCCGGCGCGGCCTGCGCTTCGAGGACGGTTGCCAGCGAATCGATGACGTAGCGCGCGTCGTCCGGCGTGATCGTCGCCGAGATCGGCAAACAGACGTGGCGGCGGCAGATATCCTCCGCCTGGGCCAGCGGTCCAGAGTTGTACTCCTCGAAGACCGGCTGCAGGTGACAGGGTGTGTCGTACACCTCGCCGCTCAGGCCGATGTCGAACTCCTCGCGCAGGCGCTTCTTGAGCGCCGGCCGGTCGGCGTGGTCGAGCATGACCATGTATTTGTAGTAGCTGCTCTCGCAGCCAGGCGCGGGCAGAACGGGCGACGCCAATCCTGCCAGCTGCCGCAGGCCCTCATCGTAGATGGCGGCGATTTCGCGCCGACGTTCGATGAACTCGGGCAGCCGCCGCATCTGGGCCAGGCCGATGATGGCGTGAGGCTCGCTGAGGCGCCAGTTGTAGCCCAGGCGGACGTGGAAGTTCGTTGTGAAACCTTCCTTGCCCTGGTCGCGGTAGATGCGCGCCTCGCGGTGGACGTTCTCGTCGTTCGTGACGATCATGCCGCCTTCGCCGCTGGTCATGACCTTCGTGGGGTAGAACGAGAAGGCGCCGGCCAGGCCGAACGCACCGGCGGGCACGCCGCCGAGGCTGCTGCCGTGCGCATGCGCGGCATCTTCGATCAGAGGAATGCGGTGCTGATCGCAGAGGGTGCGAATCGCGGGCAGGTTCGGCGTCATCAGGCCGCCGATGTGCACGACCATGACAGCTGCCGTTTGCGGCGTGATCGCTTTCCTGAGCGCCTCGAGGTCCAGCGCGAAGGAAGCCGCTTCGCAGTCCACGAAGCGCGGGATGCCGCCGGCGTGGACAACGGCGCCTGCCGTCGCGTAGAACGTGTTCGTCGGGACGATGACCTCGCGGCCTTCGATACCAACGGAGCGCAGGATGATTTCGAGGGCACTCGTGCCGCTATTAACAGCGACCGCGTAACGCGCGCCGCACAGGGCCGCGAACTCCTCCTCGAGCTGCTGGCCGTGCCTGCCGAGCGTCAGCTGGCCGCTTTGCAGGCAACCATCGATTTGCTCCAGAATCCAGGCTCGGTCTTCGGCAGGAAAGTAGATGTTGGCTGGTGCGACTCGCATCTTCAGATATCCTCCTGGAAAAGAGTCTCAGGGAAACGCAGCCTCCTTCATGAAGAAACCATGAAGCCAGCCTGAAAGTGCGATGAAGTTGGAAGATATTTGGCTAAGCGTCTTTGAGGGCTGGTAATTCGACGACGAAACGGCTGCCCTTGCCAGCTGTGCTTTCGAAGCTCACGCGACCGCCGTGACTCTCGGCCACTTCTCTGACGATGACGAGGCCGAGTCCGGTCCCCTCGCCATGCGTCTCTCGTGCCTGTCGTCCCCGGAAGAAACGCTGAAATACCTGCGACTGCTCAGCTTCCGGGATGCCTATGCCGGTGTCAGCTACAGCGAGGACGACGCTGCCATTCTGCCGTGCGACCGACAGATCGACTCTGCCTGTCTCCGTGGTGTACTGCAGGGCATTGTCGAGCAGATTGGCGACCATGTGCTCGAGGCCCTCGGGGTCGCCTTCGACAAGGGCGTGGTCACACGTAGTGAATGTGAGGTTTCTCGATCCAGCATGCTCGCGGCTGTGGGTGAACACCCGCTCCGTCAGCACCGCAAGATCAACTGGGCCGCGACTCTCTGATTGTTCTTCCTGGCGCGAAAGCACGAGGAGGTCCGAGACTAATCGGCTCATCGACTCAACCTCGGATCGCATGGCCGTGAGAGATGCCTTGCGATCTTTGTCCTCAAGGTCAGGATGGCTAAGCACATCTATATACGTCCGAATTACCGTCAGGGGTCGTCTCAGTTCGTGTGATGACTGCGCAAGGAAGTCACGCTGCACGATGAGCATCCGCCTCACGCGCTCGGTCATCGCATTGAATGCGCGCACGAGTTCTGACAATTCGTCGCGATGTGACGAGGCCTGCGCCAGCTCGGCCGCAAAATCGTTGGTACGCTCAATCTCGCCTGCTCGCACAGCCAGGACTCGAACCGGGCGCAGCGATCGACCGGCGATGAAGTACGCCGGCGCGCTGGTCAAGAACACCACCAGGATGCCGCCGACGATGAATATGCCTCGGAGCTCATCAATGGCCGCGTCAGTCTGCTTGAAGGAAAGACCACCGACGATGTAAGCCCGGGGGGGTCCGCCCGATGGGTACGCTTCATACGCCACGCGGACTTGGTCGTTGCCCTTTCCCCACGTCACTGCGTCATCTTGCGGCACTTTGAGTGAATTGCGGTCGGGTAGGTTGCTGGTCGCATCCCTGGAAGAGGCGTAGAGAAGGGCACCGTCAACTGAAACCACCTTGAACACAAAGTCGGTCGAAGACCCGGCATCGATGACGGCCAAGTTCCTGCGAAGAACAACGGGGTCGTTTATGTTCTCGTCGCTGAGCGCCAGCTGCACGTTCTGGATGTGGCCCAGCACGTTGTCGTCAAGGGCGCTATAGAGACGCCTTGAAGCAACGAAGTACACGACGAGTCCGAAGATCACGATGGCCGGAACGAGGAAGAATATGTAGCTCAGTGCTAGCCTCAGTCGCAGAGACAATCGTCATTGCTCCCTTAACGTGTAGCCAACGCCTCGCACAGTCTGAATGACTCGCCGGCCGCCTTCAGCCTCCGTCTTCTGACGAAGGCTAGCGATGTGAACATCGACGACGTTGGACTCTGCATTTTCGTCTCGCTGCCAGGCGAGATCGAGGATCTCTTGGCGGGTAAAGACCCGACCAGGAGATGTCATGAGAAGCCGCAAGATACGGAACTCCTGCGAAGTCAATCCCAGCGTTAGCCCGCCCCGCGTTGCCTCCCACTGTGCTGCATCGAGGACCAGGTCGGCGAAGGTCAGAGAAGCCGACGGTGTGGCAGCGCGAGTGCGACGAAGCAACACACGGATGCGGGCCACGAGTTCGTCCGTGGCGAAAGGCTTCGTCAAGGTAATCATCCGCCCCGGACTCGAGACCACTAACGCGATCGGCAATGCTGTCCAGGGCGGTAAGCAGCAGGATAGGCGATTCGATTCGGTCACGCAGTAGACGGCACAGGGTCAGCCCGTCCACAGTGGGCATCATCACATCAAGGACGATGACTTCGAATTTCGAACGCTCGATCGCACGTAGCGCTTCTCCGGCGTCCTTCGCCGTCTCGACGATGAAGCTTTTCAGAGTTAGAGCCAAGGTCAATGCGGCCAGCAGATGCGCGTCGTCGTCGACCAAGAGTATGCGGTTCATCGCGGCCCCCGAGGCACTCTCCGGAAATCGTCTCAACAGAAGAGTAATACAACGCCCAGTGGTCTACGCATGTCCATGAAGGTCAACCG
>CAVQCN010000001.1:0-1295826 GCA_963711035.1 uncultured Chloroflexia bacterium | reverse complement strand
GGCATCTACAACAACTTGGGTGATATCGAAATTACTGGCAGCGACGAGAACGGCATCGCCACTCGCGATATCGGTGCCTACGAGCGCATCGGCCCTGCAGAAAGGGACCCGGCACCAACAGCATCAGCCACGGCGACCCCTTCTTCGACGGCCACAGCCACACCGCAACCTGTGAGCCGGCCCAACCTCGGCGGCCTCTTCGGACCGTTGATCCAGCAGCCGCAGCCGACGGCGGTCGCACCGCAGGCCAATCACAGCCGACCATCCAGCCGCCCAACACCGGCGACGGCGGCCTGGCGGTTGGCCGCTGAACGGGATTCTCGCATCGAGTCGGCCGGTGGCCCGCTCCAGCTCGGCTGAGAACTGATGGCAGAAGGCTTTCTCGACAAGGAGCGTCATGGATTTCGCCGACTACCTGCGCACGTTGTACGACGCATCATTCTGGGCCCGCGACAAGATCTTTGCCGCCGCCGACGGCCTCAGCGAGGAGGAATACGCCGCGCCGAACGGCTTCGTCTACGGCAGTCTGCGCGGCATGCTCATCCACCTTCTCAGTGCCGAGGCCGTCTGGTTCGCTCGCTGCCGCAGCGTCTCGCCGGAACGGCCTCGCATCGACGAGACGAACTACGCCACGCTCGAGTCGCTGCAGGAGCGCTGGGCCGCCGAAGAGCAGATCGAGCGAGCCTACCTCGACGGCCTGACCACCGACGACGTGGAGAAGGAGATGGTCTTCTCGAGAGCGAACGGCGAGACGATTCGCCACCCGCTGTGGCTCATCCTCACCCAGGTGTACGGCCACGGCATTCAGCACCGGGCCGAAGCGGCCGAAGCGCTCACGATGGCCGGCCGCTCGCCGGGCAACCTCGACCTGCTGATCTACACCGCCGAGCGCGGCGGCTAGGGGATAGGCATCCCGCGCGGTTCTGCGCCGGATGCAGGTCGAAGGAGGAGTGCATCCGAGACCGCCCAACGCTCGGTCGATCAATCAAGCGAGGCTGGAGCCCTATCTACTCCAGCGAGTGATCTGAATCGCGTCTACGTTTGTCTCTGGTGAATTCGAGCAGCGATTGTCCCTGCGGGAGAACTGTGGTTCTGTAATTTAAGCCGTGACGAACCTGCGATGCAGGGAGCGGCTCCAGGAGGATCGACTCGCCATGAACAAGACTCCCGCGTTTGCGTGGCTGCGTTGGTTCACGCCACTCGTAGCCGTGCTAGTCGTCGTTTCGCTCATCGGTTCCCGATACAGCCCGCTGGGCCCATCGCGCGTTCATGCCGCCGGTATCGTGGTGAACACGAACGCAGACAATACGACGAATGACGACCTCTGCTCGCTGCGTGAAGCGATAACCAACGCGAACGATAACGCAGCAACCTACGATGACTGCGCTGGCGGTACGGGCGACGACACGATTACCTTCGACCTGAGCGGCGGCAATGCCACCATCGTGCTCGCCGACGATCTTCCTCCCATCGCAAACGCCGGCACTCTGCAAATAGACGGGACCAACGCGGGCAGTGGCGGCCAGGTGACTATCGACGGCGCCAACAACTATCGTCCCTTCTACGTCAACAGCGGTGCGAATCTGACACTGGCCAACATCACCGTCACGCATGGTCAGGCGAAGCTCGGCGGAGCCGTCTACAACGATGGCGGGACGCTCACGATCGTGAATTCGACCGTTTCAAAGAACACCGCAGCCAATTTCGGCGGTGGCATAGACAACGAGAATGGCGGAACGCTCACGATCTCTAACTCCACCGTTTCGAAGAACACCGCATCAGACGATGCAGGAGGCGGTGCAGGAGGCGGTGTCGCCAATGAAATGGCAGCGCCACCATCTCTGGCTCGACCTTCACGGGCAATTTCGCCGGCGTCTTCGGTGGCGCCATCGAAAACTACAACGGCACCCTCACAGTCACGAGCTCCCACTTCGTCGGCAATACCGGCCCTCACTTCGGTGGCGCCATCGATAACGACCACGGTACCGCCTCCGTCATGAACTCGTTCTTCACGGGTAACTCCGCCAGTGCGTATGGCGGCGCTATCGAAGTCGACGGCGGTACGGTCAACGTCACCGGCTCTACGATCGCCGGCAATACGAGCGGAGACGCGGGCGGCGGCATCGACGTGGACTATGGTCTTCACTCACCGTTGCCTATTCGACCGTTTCGGCAATACGGCAACGCGTCAAGGCGGCGGCCTCAATGTCAACGGCGCCGGCGCGACGAATCACTGGCTCTACCATCGCCAACAACGCGGCCGCCCTGAAGGGCGGCGGCATCTAATCAACAGTGGCAGGTCTCGCCATGACCAACTCCACGTTCCAACAACAGCGCCTCAAGCAGTTCGCCGGCATCTACAACGACGGCGGTCCGTTAGCGGCGGTGGCACCGCCATACTGACCAACGTGACGATCGCCTACAACGTCGACTCTCAAGGCGCAGTGAGGAGCGGCATCCACAACCGAGATCCGCACGCCGATTCGGTGCAACTGCCAACACGCTTCTGGCCTACAACGGCCCGCGACTGCTCCGGCATCGAACGCCACCTCATGTCCCTTGGCCACAACCTGGACACGGACGGCAGCTGCGGCTTCTCGGCGGCAGGCGACATCTCGAACGGCGACCCCAACCTGGGTCCGCTGCACAACAACGGCGGCCAAACCACGACACGCGCCCTGCTTCCCCGCAGCGACGCCATCGATGCGGGCGACAACGCTATCTGCGCCGCGGACCCGGTAAACGGCATCGACCAGCGCGGCGTCTCGCGGCCTCAGGATGGCGACGGCAACGGCAGCCCCATCTGCGACATCGGCGCCTATGAGCTGCAGCCGCCACAGCCAACGGAAACGCCTGCCGCCACGCCGTCGGACACGGCGACACCTTCTCCGACAGCCACAGTCACGCCAACACCTCGACCGATCAGCCGGCCTAACCTCGGCGGCCTCTTCGGTCCGCTGATCCAGCAGCCGCAGCCGACGGCGGTCGCGCCCCAAGCCGGCTCACAGCCGACCATCCAGCCGCCGAACACCGGCGACGGCGGCCTGGCGGCGAACCGCCCATAGCCCAACGTCAGCCTGCCCAAAGCTTCTCCCAACTGGCGACCCATCTAGGTCGCCAGTTGGCATCTTCGCCAGTCTCACGAGTTGTCGGGATTGCCGATGTGTGGTTATCGGTATCTAGGCCTGCCGCTACACGCATGCACTCGGTACCTTGCATACGCGCCGTCAACCACCCTTTCGTCGCACTGCTATCTCGAAAGGGAGGCGACGCCAGGTCCAGAGCGCCAAGCCGAGCAGAACGGTCCCGGTCACGACAAAGATGAGCGTTTGATGCTCGTCTAACCAGCGATTGAGCCGCGTCCGCTGCGCGTCCAGCCAACTCGTCTGCTTCACACTGAACGATAGCTTGGTCGCGGCCGCCACGCTCACCGACACCCCATTGGCTGCAGCCACTGGATGCGCTTCCAGGTAAGCGAAGTAGTGGCCGGGCCGGGCGCTGGCGGGCAAGGTGAGTCGCACGCTCACCGCCCGGGCAGCGCCCGGCTCCAGCGTAAACCGCGACGGCTGAAAGCCGAACCAGTCCTCGGGCGGACGCAGCGCGGACTGACCCTCGTCGTAGCCGACGCTCAGCGTGTAGTCGAGCGCATCGTCGCCGGTGTTGATGACGCCCACGCCAGGCAGGTCGTAGCCACCGCCGGGCGTCAGCTCGTCCTCGACGTCGATGCTACCGACGTTCACGCCGACGCCCGGATCGGCGTGAACGATGGCGAACAGGGACAACGACAGCAACACCGTGACGGCGAGCAGTTTCCTCACCGGACTCGCAGTCAACGTTCTAATGTGCGGCGGCAACGATGGTTACGGTGGTCGAGCGCTGGCTATAGCCAGTCGAGCTGGTGGGCATATCGAGCCGCAGCCTGAAGTCGACCGCTCCGGTCCCGGCCAGCAGATTCGAAGCCAGGGACTTGGCCTGGGATGAGGATGGACAGAGGGTATTGGAGTCTGACGAGTTCCAGACCGGACCAGTTGCTTTCGAGAAGCGGTGCACGAACTGATTGTCCCCGACCACGCCGGTAGCGGATGAACAGTCGAGTGTCCAGATCTCGTCGTCCCCATTGGCCGGAGTGGCGTTGGAACCGTATATCGTCATGTCGATGGGAACATTTCCCACGTTGGTGGCCGTGATGGCCTCGCTCTCAGCGTGCATCCTGTCATTGTCGGCCGGACTCAGCTCCAGGTTGCCGTAATCGATTTGGCTCGATGAGACGTTTACCGCGATCATAAGTGGTGTGACTTTGGCCGTTACCTCTCCATCCTGAGCAGCGGCCGGTACGATGAGTGCGCCCCCGATGGCGCCCAGTGCAAGGACGACAAGAACTAGCGACTTCAAGGGTCTCCTTACCTCAAGCTAGCGCGGCGGGGGCGGGGAAACGATTCAATCCGGGCGGCCTGGATCGCTAGGCGGACTATCCACGGTGCTACCTTGGCTGTCTAGCGATCATTTGTTCAGGCGTTGACCTCGGACCGAGCCGCCCAACACGGGTGACCGCGGCCTAGCAGCGAACCGGCAATAGAGGGACGTTTACCACAGGATCATGCACGCCCCGCCAGCGGGAGGCCACCAATCGCCGGCTCCCGTTTCGGACGAGTACCGGAGCTTGCCCGCGCCGGGCGGCGAACTCTAGACTAGCTCTCGCTCACCTCGCGCCGAAGTGGCGGAATAGGCAGACGCGACGGTCTCAAAAACCGTTGAGGCTAACACCTCGTGTGGGTTCGAGTCCCACCTTCGGCACCACATCAGCACGCTGCATTCCCGTGTCAACGCCTCTGGCATCGTCACTATTGGACGCAATGGGCCCGGGGGTAATCGACGAAGCCTTCTTCCTGCCTTGTATTTCCCCGGAGGTCCCCATAGACTTCAAGGCACATAGATGGCCAAGTTGATGAATCGGACACATCACAGCGCGGCACCGCTGCACCGGCATCGGTCGGGCAAGCACGAGCTGCGAGAACAGCCGAAGGCTCGCCCCGAGATCGGCGTCCGCCCGCACGCCCTTTCGGGCCTCTCCCCCGCGCGCATCCTCGGGCTGCAGCGCACCATCGGCAATCAGGCCGTGCAGCGCCTCCTTGTGCAGCGGGCGCCGAATAAGAGCGACGAGGCCAAAGCCAAAGAAACCGGTGGCCTGGGGAGTTGCCAACCTCGTGACCGCGGACGGAAATAAAATCGAGGGCGAGAGCAAAGTCCCCGGCCACAAGGGGGACATCGACATCCTCTCGCTGAACATGGAATCGCACGAGGTCACCGGTTACTAACCAAGGCAACACAGGGAATTCCGAGCCATCTTCGTTTGACATCAAATTCCTCAAACCGACGGACGGCGGCACGCCGAAGCTCATGCAGGTGGCTGCTTCCGGCAAGTCGATCAAGACGGGCCACTTCGAGGCTCTCAAGCAAGCCGATGATGGCAGCGTCAACACCACGTTTCCGCCACGTTTGCCAACGGATCATCACGTCCGTCGAAAGCGGGGTCGGCGGCGAATGACAGCGGACCCATCGACTCGGTCGTGATCAGACTTCGACAAGTTCCCGACATTGAAAGCCAAGGGCAGCGACACCAAATAGGTGGCCGCTGCCCAGCTTCGTCCTCGCCCCCACGGTCATGTCAGACGCGCTGCGCCTCGTGCGATAGCGCCAGGCGCTGCAACAGCGCCAGCGCCCACTGCTCTGCCCGCTCTCTTCTCGCCGTCGAGTAAGATAGCGTCCCGCTGTGGCTCGCCCTCGGGCGCCTTGGAGCGTTGCACGAAGAAGCTCTCGGGCTCGACTACCAGCTGGCAGCCGGCCTTGCGCAGGCGGGACGCCGCACCGGAGGCCGCCGAGCCGGTGAGGAAGCGCGGCATGCGAAAACGCGTGTCGAAGACCGCCGCCTTCGCGCCCTTCAGATCGGGACGCGATATGCCACCGAGGCTGCGGCGCAGATTGACGCTGATGCCGTGCCCCTCCGTCGGTCCGCCTACAACGACGAGGTCGAACTCGCCCGCCGGCAGCGGCGCCGGAGCCTTGACGATCTCGACCACATAGTTGTCGACCAGCGCGTCGCCGATGATGCGCGCCAACTCCTCCGTGTTGCCAAACCTGGAATCAACTACGACCAGGGCTTTCATCCTTTACCCCCTTGTCGATTTTTGCGATTAGCTCTGCGGCTCCTGCTCCTCGCTTGCATCCGTCCGCTCCACCTCGATCGTGCAGTCCGTTACCAGCGCGGCAATGGCGCCTACGGCCGCCAGTACCGGCGCAATCACCGCACCGACCACCGCTGCCGTCAGTGGAAACTCGGCGATTACGTCATCGCCGCGCTTGACGGAGATGCGCCGGACGTTGCCTTCGTGCAGGAGCTGCTTGAGCTTCTCGCTCATGTCGTTGACGTCGAGCTTGAAGGTCTCCTTGTCCACCATGACCACCTCCACCACCACTATGACGCTGCCTCCGGCAGCGGCGTAGGGCCGTTCGTCGCCGATCCGAGCGCAGGATGGCCCATCGATCGACCGAGTAGCCTCCCGCCCCCGAATGGGCGAGAATCCGGAGGCGCGGTACCTGTAATAGGAGGAGGAATCAGACCATGTTCAAGGACATCGACCACGTCGTCATCGCGGTCAAAGACCTCGACGCCAGCATCAAGCAGTACGAGGCGATCTACGGCGTCCCGGCCACGGAGCGACACGCCACCGAAGGCGCCGGCTTCGAGAACGTCTACTTCCGGCTCGCGGACAGCTACGTCGAGCTTGTATGCCCAACCGACGAGGCGGGACCGGTAGGCCGGCGCGTCGCCACGTCGGGCGAAGGCGTCTACATGATCGCGGCACGCGTCGACGACATCAACGCGACGCTCTCTGACCTGCGAGCCAAGGGCATCCGGCTGGTCGGCGACCCCGGCGAAGGCAACCCGGTGAAAGGCATGGTCTTCGTCCACCCCTCGATGACGGGCGGCGTGCTCACGCAGATCGTCCAGAGGTCGTAGCTAGGGATCACACCTCCGGAAAGATGGCCGCGGAGATAGGGGCTTTCCTGATTCGCCTCGACGAATCGCGGGTCTATGGTGATTCCACCCCTTCTGGAGGTGGACGATGGAAATGCTGCTCGTCATCCCGCTGCTCATGTTCATGGGCGGCGCCGCCATCTACATGGCTCTGTCGGAACGCTCGATGCCGATCCCGCAGCGTCACACCTTCGTTCCGAGGTCCCCAACAGCGGATACGTCGACGCATCCCATTACCTCGGACCGCGGAGCCTACGACAACGCGACGATCAGCCAGAGCGACGTCCTGCTGGCCGACGCCCTGACTGAGATGCTCGAACTCAAGGAGGAGCTCTCTGGCCTGCGCACGAGGGTAGGCGAGCTCGACACGCAGGTACACCACCTGACGACTAAAGAAGCCGCGCCCCAGAACAAGTCCTCGACCCGCTCACGACGGCCGAGTGTAAGGGCTTCGTAATAACTCGACGGTATGATGCACTGGCAAAGTCGCCGATGAATCGGGGCCGGTGCCATGCAAGACGACCTATCGCGACCATCCCTGACCACAATGCTGTTGCCGCCCCTCGTGGGCGGCGTCTGCGCGGTCGCGGTCGGCCTGCTGTTGCGCGAGGTTATCGACGGCAAGCTGCTGGCCGAGATCGTCGTTGACGCCAGCAGCGACACGCTGCAGCCGCGTGGCTTCGCCTTCCTGCTGGAGAAGCTCGGCCCCGTCGGCAAGCCCCTGCTCTTCACGTCGGTCATCCTGGGCGAGCTGGCGCTGTACGTGGTCGTCTGGCAGCTCCTCGCGCTGCGCACCAAGGTGGTGTTCGCCGCCGGCGCCGCCTGGCTGGCTCTCATGGTCGCCACCGCCGCCCTCATCGTGCTGACCAAGGCGCAGCTCGGCAGCCACACGACCTGGCTCGAGTACGGCCTGCTGACCGCGGCACGCTGCGCCGTTTTCGGCGTCGTCGCGACCACCACGATGATCACGCTGCTGCCGACACGCGAACCGGAGCCTGCCACCGCGGGCGCCGAAGCACCATCGCGGCGCCGCTTCCTGGGCGCGCTGCCCATCCTCACCGCCGGGCTGGCGTTGTACATCGTGGCCCGCCAGGTGCTGAAGACGAGCCACGGCGGCGTGCAGAGCAGCGGCCCCACCGGCGATCCGACTCCCGAGATCACGCCCAACGAAAACTTCTACCTCGTCTCCAAGAACCTCTTCGACCCGACGGTCGACGCCGGCTCCTGGCGGCTGCGCGTCGGCGGCGAGGCGGAGAACATGCTCGAGTTCACCTACGACGAGATCAAAGCCCTGCCCTCACGCGAGCAGTACACGACGCTGCAGTGCATCAGCAATGAGGTCGGCGGCGACTTGATCAGCAACGCCCTGTGGCGCGGTTTCCCGCTCAAGGACCTGCTGGACATGGCGCAGCCCAGGCCCGGCGCGAACTTCGTCGCCTTCAAGGCGGCCGATGACTTCACGCAGTGCCTGCCGCTCGACTTCGTCATGAACGAGTCCGTCATGCTCGTGTGGCAGATGAACGGCGAGACGCTGCCCTCCAAGCACGGCTATCCGTTGCGCATGATCGCTCCCGGCAAGTACGGCTTCAAAGGTCCGAAGTGGATCACCGAGATTGCCCTCTCCTCGAAGGAGACGCTCGGCTACTGGGAGCAGCGCGGCTGGGACGAGGTCGGGCGCATGAACACCTCGACCCGCATCGACGTGCCTTACGTCCACACGTCGATCGAGAGCCTCCCCTACCGGATCCACGGCATCGCGTTCTCCGGCAACCGCGGCATCAGCAAGGTCGAGGTCTCGCTCGATGACGGCACGACGTGGGCGGACGCCACATTGAAACCGGCGCTGTCGCCGTACACGTGGGTGCTCTGGTACTACGACATCACCTCGAAGCCCGCCGCCAAGAACCTCAACATCGTCGCGCGCGCAACGGACGGTGACGGCCAGGTGCAGACGAAGCAGGTCGCCGACCCGTATCCGTCGGGCGCGACCGGCTATCCGCACGCGTCGGCCACCGTCTCCGACAGCGCCTGAACCGGTCGTCAGGCCACCGAACCACCCTCCGGCGGCAGCGACGGCTGCTTCGCCAGCCAGACCAGGGACGCGGCAATCGCGAACATGACTCCGAAGAGCAGGAAGGCAATCGTGTAGCTGGCGCCTGAGGCGTCGTAGATAAGCGCCGCCACGATGGGACCGAGGCCCAGCGAGATCTGTTGGAACGGTGTCGAGAAACCGGAGATGGCGCCGAAGGAGCCGCGGCCGAAGTACTTCGCCTGCATCACCACGATGATCGATTGCTGGCCCCGCGCCGACAGGCCGAAGCCCACGGCGAAGAGCACCGCGCCGACCGGCGAAGCTACGGTGAGCAGAAACAGCTGCAGCAGGGCCGCCGAGAACAGAGTCAGCGCGCCCAGGAGCCGCTCCGAGACGTACTCGACCAGGAAACCCCAGAGGCCGTTGGCAAAGGCGCCTGAAATGGCATAGGTGCTAATCGCCAACGCTACGGCGGCGGTGGAAACGCCCTGGTCCTCGAAATACGCGGCCTGGTGAAAGCCGACGCCACCATTGGCAAACGTGCCGCAGGTGAGGGCCCCGATGAGCAGCCAGAAGGGCGGCGTGCGCATCGCCTGGCGCAGGCTCCAGTCGTCGTCGGGGTCCCTTGCGGCAGGTTGCAGCTCAGCGGAAACCGCGGGTGTTTCGTCGCCGTCCGGTTGCAGGCCAAGGTCCTCCGGCCGGCGGCGCAGCACCAGCGCCAGCACGGGCAGCAGAAGCAGCATGGCAACGCCGACGGCGTAGAACACCGTCGACCAGCCGTAGAGGTCGCTGACCAGCTTGGCGATGGGCACGAGGGCCGCACCGCCCAGCGGGATCGCCATGCTCAGCAGCCCCAGCGCCCGGCCGCGACGGCGCCGGAACCAGTTCACAATCGTCGTGCGCGGCACCACACCCGAAAGCATGTTGGCGGACGAGGCCCGCGCCACGATGAAGCCGGCGTAGAAGACGAGGATGCCTGCCGTCGCGCTCAGGGCAATGAGACAAAGCCCAGCCGCCGAAACGACGGCGCCAATCGAGCTCAGGATCCGCGAGCCGTACAGGTCGGCCAGCCGGCCGAAGAACGGCGCCACGAAGCCGGCCGTCATGCTGCCCAGCGTCACGCCCAGCGTGATCGAGCTGCGACTCCAGCCGGTGCCGTCCTGGATGTCGGGCAGCATGGCCCCCATGAACAGCTGGGAGGTCGTCGCCGCCAGGAAGGCGCCGGCCACGCTGACGCCCAGCACCTTCCAGCCGTAGAAGACCTTCCTCCCGGACGAGGCCTGGATAGACGTCACGCATTCTCCCCGGAGATCGAAACGTTTGCGGTCTCCCCAACCGCGAATCGGGACTGAAACAGGCTACTTCCCGTCGAACGGCAACAATAGGCGAAGCGGAGGTCACTAAACCGGTTTGCAAGCCCAGCCACGCGCCGGCCCCAACACTTCCGAATGGCAGTAGGGCATGGCTCTGCAAGGGCTACCCTCAGTCGGAGGGAAATGCCAGCAAGGGTCGCGGGGACGAAGCCCATGCGCGGTGGGTTCGGGAGGTGTCCTCCCGATTCTCCTCCCTCGAAAGGGGCGGGGACGAAGCAGCCTCCCGGATGCGGAGTGAGGAGGGCAACCGCTGACCAGATGGCGGCTCATCAGCCAAGGCCAGACTCTTCACTTCGTTCAGAGTGACAACCAGCCGTGTCAATGGCCTATCATCGACCGGCAGAGAGGAGACGCTGACATGGCAGGCAGACTCGAGGGCAAGGTAGCGGTGATCACGGGCTCCAGCCGGGGCCTGGGACAGTACTGCGCTATCGGCTACGGACGCGAGGGCGCGACCGTGGTCGTGGCGGCACGCAGCGAAGAGGTACGCGACGAGCGCCTGCCCGGCACCATCTACGAAACGGCGAAGCTGGTCGAAGAGGCCGGCGGCCAGGCGTTTCCCGTCGCGTGCAACGTCGCCGACTACGAGTCGGTCGAAGCCATGGTGCAGAAGGTGCTCGACCGCTACGGCCGCATCGACGTGCTCATGACCAACGCCGCCGTGCAGCCGCCCGGCACCGTCGCTACGATGCAGATCCGCCACTGGGAGCTGGAGTTCCGCATCAACGTGCACGGCGCCTTCTACACGATCCGCGCCGCCCTACCCTCGATGATCGAGCACGGCAGCGGCACCATCATCAACATCTCGTCGATCGCGGCGCACCGCGGCGGCGGCCATTACGGCGCCACCAAGCGCGCCATCGAGAGCATGACCATCGGCCTGGCGGACGAGCTACGCGACAAAGGGATCGCCGTCAACAGCCTGCGGCCCGTCGCCGCCATCTCGACGCCGGGCTGGCGCTACGGTCGCGACGTGCGCGGCCCGAGTACCGGCCTCGTGACGCCCGAAGACAGCTACGTCGAGGCGGCGATCATCATGGCCATGCAGACGACAGCCACCTGCACCGGCGAGAACTACAGCGACGCCGAGATCCTGCAGAAGCTGGCCGAACCCGGCGTCTTCGAGCGCTACAAGGCCGAGAACCCGCCGCAGTGGGCCGAAAGCCTGAACGCCTGACGGACGCTCCACACGCCTCGATAGGCCGCCCATGAGCACCGCGATGCCGATCCTGGAAACGGAACGCTTGCTCGTCCGGCCTTTTGCGCCCAACGACCTCGAGGCTTGCTGGCGTCTCCTCGACCTGGAGGCATGGCAAACGGGACAGACATTGGACCAACGGCGCAGATGGCTCGACTGGACGCTGCTCAACTACGACATCCTGGCCGAGATGGACCAGCCGCCGTACGGCGATCGCGCCGTTGTTCTCAAGGCAACGTCGGAGCTCGTCGGCGCGGTGGGAGTCGTGCCAAGCCTGGCACCCTTCGATCAGCTCACGGCACCCGTCGACGGCGATGAAGCTGGCTTCTTCCAGCCGGAAGTCGGCCTCTTCTGGGCGACACGCGACACGCATCTACGAAAGGGCTACGCGACGGAGGCGGCGCGTGCCGTCATCGACTTTCTCTTCGGCGAGATGAACCTGCGCCGGGTGGTGGCAACGACCGAGCAGGACAACGTGGCTTCGCAAGCAGTCATGCGGAAGCTCGGCATGACCGTCTACGTCAATCCGCGCAGTGAGCCAGCCTGGTTCGAGGTCGCCGGGATCCTGCCCAATCCGAAGCTGACAAACGTGCCGGCAAATCCTTGACCGGCGGAGTATGATCAAGGTGTAGAGAGAAAGAAGAGAACACCTCGAATAAACCCGAAAGAGGGTGACATGAAGAGATTCAGCACCAACATCAGGGTCCTCTACGGAGTCTGGCAGGTTGACAGATAAGGCCTTGCCGGAAGGAGTCTGGCAAGGCAGCGAAGAGTCCTGAGCCCGCCCAAATCGAAAGTTCAGCGGGCGCCTCGCAACGAGGCCCGAGTTGACGGGAACGATTTCCCAGAGGCGGAGCAGGACTGAAGCAAATCCAAGACGTGGACATGCAATCGGAGGCTCATGATGAGCCTCCGATTCCTTTTCTGCCCTAGAGCCGAAGTCCTTCGTCAGCGCATGTGAACCAGACATGAAAATTGGATCGGTTTCCTTGCTCGTATCTGGGGTCAGCGCTAACATCGCTTTTGGTTCAGAGTCATGGGGGCTGGCTCACGAGCCAACAACCGACGATCCCGCGCTGGCGACCCCCGGGAGGTCCCATACATGGCCATATTCGAGCACGATGTCCTGATTATCGGCGCCGGTCTGGCCGGTATGCGAGCCGGTCTCGCTGCTCAAGCAGAAGGCGCGGACGTCGCGATCATCACCAAAGTGCACCCGGTCCGCAGCCACTCCAACGCTGCCCAGGGCGGTATCAACGCCGCCGTCGACGTAGACGATACCTGGGAAGACCACGCGTACGACACCGTGAAGGGCAGCGACTACCTCGGCGACCAGGACGCCATCGAGGTCCTATGCTCCGAGGCCGGCGCTGAGGTGCTCGCCCTCGAGCGCATGGGCGTCATCTTCCACCGCGACGAATCGGGCCACCTCGGCTCGCGCGCCTTCGGCGGCCAGCAACGCGCCCGGACCTACTTCGTCGGCGACATCACCGGCCAGGCCATCCTGCACGTGCTGTACGAGCAGCTCATGAAGAACGGCCTGCGCGTCTACGAAGAGTGGTTCGTCCTTGACCTGATTATGGAAGACGGCATGTGCAAAGGCGCCGTCGCCATGGAGATCCGCACCGGCGAGATCCACACGATCGCTGCCAAAGCGGTCATCGTCGCCACCGGCGGTGCCGGCCGCGTCTACGAGCCCAGCACCAACGCCCTCATCTGCACCGGTGACGGCCTCAGCCTGGCGTACCACGCCGGCGCGCCGCTCATGGACATGGAGATGGTGCAGTTCCACCCCACAACCCTGAAGGGCTCCGGCGTCCTCATCACCGAGGGCGCGCGCGGCGAGGGCGCCTACCTGCTCAACGCCGCCGGCGATCGCTTCATGGAGAAATACGCACCGAACATGATGGAGCTGGCCAGCCGCGACGTCGTCTCGCGCGCCGAGCAGACCGAGATCAACGAAGGACGCGGCATCGACGGCTGCGTGCTGCTCGACCTGCGGCACCTGGGCTACGACCGCATCCGCGAGCGCTTGTGGCAGATCCGCGAAATCGGCATCGACTTCGCCGGCGTCGACGTCGTCAAGGAGCCGATCCCGATCCTGCCCGGCATGCACTACATCATGGGGGGCATCAAGACCGACGTGGACGGCAAGACGAACGTCGCGGGCCTCTACGCCGCCGGCGAGACCGCCTGCGTCAGCGTCCACGGCGCCAACCGTCTCGGCGCGAACTCGCTGCTCGACACCGTCATCTTCGGCAAGCGCTCCGGCGCCGATGCCGCCGAGCGCGCTCGCGGCCTGCAGTGGCGCCTGCCGGACGAGCGCTATGCCGAGGCCGCCAAGCGCAACGTCCAGTCGATCCTCGACCGTCCGCTGACAGACGAGCGTATCGCCCACATCCGCCGCGACATGGGCCGCGCCATGAACGAAAAGGTGCAGGTGTTCCGCAACGAGGAGCTGCTCAAGTCCGGCCTGGAAGACATCAAGGCGCTGCAGAAGCGCTATCAGACCGTCGGCGTCGAATCCAAGGGCAAGGTGTTCAACACCGACCTCCTCTTCCATATCGAGCTCGGCTTCATGCTCGAAGTTGCCGAGACGATCGTCGCGTCGGCCATCGAGCGTAAGGAGAGCCGCGGCGCTCACACGCGCCTCGACTTCCCGAACCGGGACGACGAGAACTGGCTGAAGCACATCACCTGCAGCTACGCGCCGCAGGGACCCCAACTCGGCGAGCTGCCGGTGACGATCACGCGCTGGGAGCCCCAGGAAAGGACGTACTGATGGAGGTCAAGCTCAAAGTCAAACGCTTCGACCCTGACGGGCTCGTCGAAGACGGCTACCGCCAGTACACGGTCGACATGCCGGAAAGCGCTACCGTCCTCGACAGCCTGATCGAGGTGCGCGAGTACCATGACGGCACCCTGTCGCTGCGCTGCTCCTGTCGCAGCGCCATCTGCGGCTCCTGCGCCATGCATATCAACGGTACGGCGCGCCTGGCCTGCAAGACACAGGTGAGCAGCATCGCCGACGAAGCTGACGAGATTACGGTCGAGCCCGGCGGCAACTTGCCGGTGATCAAGGATCTCGTCGTCGATATGGCGCCCTTCTGGGACAAGGTGCGATCCGTCAAGCCCTGGCTGCAGCCCAGCGGCCCCGTGCCGGAGCGCGAGTACGTCGTGCCCAACGAGGCGATGTCGGCGCTCATGGAGCCCATGGGCTGCATCATGTGCGGCGCCTGCGTCATGGACTGCACCGTCCTCGAAGTCGACCGCACCTTCGTCGGGCCCGCGGCGCTGGCCAAAGCCTGGCGCTTCGTCGGCGACCCGCGAGACGCCGAAGACCTGCCCCGCCTGCGCGAGTACAGCGACCCGAGCGGCATGTGGGACTGCACCCGCTGCAACATGTGCGTGCAGGTTTGCCCCAAGGACGTCAAACCGATGGACCAGATCCTCAAGCTGCGCGCCGAGGCGGTCCACGACGGTATCACCCACAACTACGGCAGCCGTCACACGCTCGCCTTCGTCAACCTGGTGGAGCACAGCGGCCGGCTGGACGAGTTCCGGCTGCCCGTGTACACGCACGGCCGCTTCAACCTGATCGGCCAGATATCCGACATCCCGGTGGGTCTACGCATGATCAAGTCGGGCAAGATGCCAAACCCGATCCACAAGCCGATCGGCGGCATCAAGCACGTCAAGCGCATCTTCAAGAGCTTCGAGCGGTTCGAACACAAGCAGGCCGTAGGGGGTCACTAATGCGATACGCTTTCTGGCCGGGTTGCGTCTCCAAGGGCGCGGCGCCGGAACTGTACGCCTCCATGGTGCGCGTAGCGCCGGAGCTCGGCATCGAGCTCGAAGAGCTGTACGACGGCAACTGCACCGGCGCCGGCGTAATCAGCGAGCACAGCATGGAGACGGCGGACGCGCTCAACGCGCGCAACTTCGCCATGGCGCAGCGCCTGGACCTGCCCCTGATCAACATCTGCAGCACCTGTCAGGGCGTGCAGAGCATGGCCCAGAACCGCATGCGCAACCATCCCGAACTGGCCGAGAAGGTCAACGCGGCCCTGGCCGACGAGGGCCTCTACTACGACGCCGAGCAGGGACTCGAGGTCAAGAACTTCCTCTGGGTGCTGGTGGAAGACATCGGCCTCGACAAGCTGAAGAGCATGGTGCGCAAGCCGCTGACCGGCCTCAAGGCGGGCCCCTTCTACGGCTGCTACATCATCCGGCCGGAGCCGGTCCTCGGCTTCGACGAGCACCCGGACCGCGACAAGTACCTCGAGTACGTCATCGAGGCCCTGGGGTGCACCCTCGTCACCTACGAGGGCCAGGACAAGTGCTGCGGCTTCCCGATCCTGACCATCAACAAGAAGAACTCGCTTCAGATGGCCGCGAACCACCTCAGTGAGGCTCAGGAAGAGGGCGCCGACTGCCTGGTCACGCCCTGCCCGCTCTGCCACCTCAACCTGGACGCGCAGCAGCCCGACGCGGCGAAGTACGCCTCGGTCAACGGGCTGGAGGTGCCGATCCTGCACCTACCGCAGCTCATCGGCCTGGCGCTCGGCATCGACCCGAAGGAGCTCAAGGTCGACCGCCACGTCGTCTCGACCCGCAAGGTGCTGGCAGCGCTCTAGCTAACAGCTTCGAGCTGTCAGCCCACAAGCTTCGAGCCCAAGATGAGGCGCCTCAAAGAGGCGCCTCATCTTCTCATAGCGTATGGCCGCCAAATAGTGCAGCGTGTTTAGAAAACGGGACGTCGCTCGGACGGAGCTAAAGCTACGTCTCCACGTTTTCGCTCGTCTGTCATTCTGAGCGCAGCGAAGAATCTCCTCGGACAACGCCACCTCTGAAGACGACGCCCCGACCGGGATTGCTTCGTCGCATGCGCTCCTCGCAATGACGAAACGCCTCGTTGTCCATTCTGAGCGCAGCGAAGAATCCGGTCCCTGGCTGATCAGGCCTCTTCCGCCACGATCGCCGCCGGCTCCTCGTCTTCAGGGATGCCTGCTGCGGACTCGTCCTCGTCCAGAGCCCCTTCGTCCGGCTCCAACTCCACGATGAGCTCTTCTGCCAACGCGACCGCGCGCCGCTCGTCGTTCTCACGCACACCGGCCGCGAGCGTATCGAGCGCCGTCGTCGCGACCGTGAGCGGCGAGAGGCTGCCGCGGAAGCTGCCAACAATTTCCATGACGGCCATGATCCCCGCCATCGCGCTGCCGGCCACCGGCATCGGCTCACCGGACGTGCGCTTGGCGCGCAGGCCCGCCACGATCAGCAACAGCCCCGTGACCGAGACGATGGCGCCGAAGCCCTTGACCAGTTGCGGAGGGGCCTTTGGCGTGGCGGCGCGGCTGAAGCTGCGGTAGCTCACCAGCGGCCACAGGCCCGCCAGGAAGTAGATCAGGCCCTGCACGACCATGGACGGGCTGGCTTCGCCCTTGCTCAGCTTGTCGGTACCCTTCATGCCCTCAGCCTACCGCCACAAAGGCGATTCGTCATCCAGTCAGCTCACGCCCGCATCACGGGCCCGTGCGGCAGCGCGCGCCCGGTCGAGCAACACGGCGCCGTCAATCTCGCGGCTGAACGTCTCGAAGTCCGGAGTCGGGCCGCGCCAGCGCAGCGCTTCGACCGACTCGAATAGCGGCTCCTGGTCGCGCAGCGTGGCGAGGTCGCGGAAGAGCAACGCCCGATCCGTCTGCTCACGCAGCGTGGCCGCCAGGCGTTCGGCGCCGCGCAACGACACGTCCCACTTGGATACATTCGACGGGATGGCATCGATGTGGCTGTAGCGCGCCAGCAGCGTGGCGGCAGCGCGCGGGCCCCAGCCCGGCAGGCCGGGGAAACCGTCCGCGCTGTCGCCGACCAACGCCAGGTAGTCGGGGATCGACTCGGGCGGCACGCCAAAGCGCGCGACGACGCCATCGGCGTCCGTGATCACGTCCTTGCGCCGGTCCAGCATCACGACGCGGCCGTCGCGTACGCACTGCGAGAGGTCTTTGTCGGGCGAGCAGATCACCACGCGGTCGACCGCCGGGTCTGCCGCCGCCAGCCGCGCAGCCGACGCCAGCCCATCGTCCGCCTCCATCTCGACCATCGGCCATGCGACGACGCCGAGAGCTCGCAGGCCGTCCTCCAGCAACGGGAATTGCTGCAGCAGCTGCGGGTCGGCGCCGGCGCTCGTCTTGTACCCGGCCCAGAGGTCGTTGCGAAACGACTCGATGACGTGGTCGGTGGCGACGCCGAGATGCGTGACACCCGTCTCCAGCATCGACAGCATGGAGGCGAGCACGCCACGGGTCGCAGCAATCTCGCGACCGCCGCCGTTCTTGCGCGACGGGATGGCGAAGAAGTGACGGAACAGCTCGTAGGTGCCGTCGACCAGGTAGACGTCCATGACGGGGAGCCAGCTAGATACGCGTGACGCCGAGGCTCAGCTTGCGGCCGTCGATCTCGTGGTCTTCACGGTAGCCCCCGTCCGCGCCTGCAGCGATCGCTTCCGAGAGCGTCTCCTGGCGGATGTATTCGCCCCACGACTCCATGACGCGCTCCACGTCCGCGTCGCCGTCGAAGCTGAGGCGAATGCGGTCGGCAATCTCGAAGCCGGCGTTCTTGCGCATCTCCTGGACGCGGCGCACCAGCTCGCGCGCCAGGCCCTCGTCCGCCAGCTCCGGCGTCACGTCCGTCGTGACGGCGACGGCGTAGCCTGCCTCCTCGGCGACCGCGAAGCCGGGCTTGCCCGTGAGGCTGACCAGCAACTCGCCCGGCAGCAGCTCGATGCCGTCCAGCGTCACCGTCTGGCCGCTGCTCACGGCCCGCGCGATCGAAGCCTTGTCGGCGGCTGCGAGAGCGCGTTGGATGCGGCCGACGTCGCTACCGTACTTCGGACCGAGCACGGGCAGGTTGGGGCGCACCTGGTACTCGAAGAAGCCGGACTCGTCGCCGATCACTTCGAGCGCCTTAACATTCAGCTCTTCGGTGACCTGCTCGGCGAGCTCGCGGATCGTGTGCGCTTCCCGGTCGTTGAGGACGCGCACGTGCACCGTCGCAAGGGGCTGGCGCACGCGCAGGTTCGCCTTCGACCTCGCCGCGCGGCCCAGGGAGACGAGGCGCTGCACCAGGCGAACCGACGCGGACAGAGCTCCTCGTCGATCAAGCTCTCGTTGACCTCGGGCCAGTCGGCGAGGTGCACGCTGGCCGGCGCGTCGTCGCTCCAGCTGCAGACGAGGTTGCGGTAGACGTCCTCGGCCAGGAAGGGCATGAACGGCGCCATGAGGCGGTTCAGCGTCTCGAGGCAGGTCCACAACGTCTCGTAGGCCGCCTGCTTGTCGGGATCGGTCTCTGTGTCGCCGTCCCCTTCGAGCACGGGCTTCCAGAAGCGGCGCCGGCTGCGGCGCACGTACCAGTTCGAGAGGCCCTCGACGAACTCCTCCATCTGGCGGCAGGCGGTCATCGAGTCGTAGTTCTCCAGCGACGTGGTAACCACCTGCACCAGGGAGTTGAGCTCGGACAGCACCCAGCGGTCCAGCTCGGTGAGGATCGCCTGGCTGGCCATCGCTCTGCCCGAGTGCGGGTCGGTTTCCATGCCTTCCGAGCCCTGGAAGAGGGACGGAGCGAGAGTGCCGCCCGGCGTCCAGCCGTCGATGTTGGCGTACGTCACGAAGAACGAGTACGTGTTCCACAGCGTCGAGAGGAAACCGCGTTTCAGCTCGTCGCCGGCGCCCCAGCCGAAGTTGAGGTTGTTGGCCGGGTTCGCGCGCATGAACAGCCAGCGCATGACGTCGGAGCCCATGCGCTCGGCGGCGTCCTCGAACCAGATGGCGTTGCCTTTCGACTTGTGCATCTCCTCGCCGTGCTCGTCGCGCAGGGCGCCGTAGCGAGAACAGCGTCTTGAACGGCGGGTCGCCCTCGTGATCCGTGTCGAGCACCATGACGGTGCCCATGGTGAGCAGGGCGTAGAACCAGTTGCGGAACTGGCCCGGGAAGCTCTCCGACACCCAGTCGGCCGGGAACCACTGCTTCCAGTAGTCCAGGTTGTGGCGATACTCGAGGGTGGAGAAGGGCACGATGCCGGCGTCCAGCCATGGATTGCCGACGTCGCTGATGCGCTCGACGGTGGCGCCGCAGCTACTGCAGGCGATCTTCACCGCGTCGATGTAGGGACGGTGCGGGCTGTGGCCTTCGAACTGGTCCCAGCCCTCGACGGCGCGCTCGCGCAGCTCCGTCTCCGAGCCGATGATCTCGAAGTTGCCGCAGGCGTGGCAGTCGAAGATGGGCAGGGCGAGGCCGTAGTAGCGCTTCTTCGAGATCATCCAGTCGTGCATGTTGCGCAGCCAGTCGATCTCGCGCGCCTCGCCGAAGTCGGGGATCCAGCGCACCTGCCGTGTCGTGTCCATGATCTTGAAACGCAGCTCGTCCATGGAGATGAACCACTCGTCGACCAGGCGGAAGACGAGCTCGGAGCCGCAGCGCCAGCAGGTCGGGTAGCGGTGCAGGTACTCCTGCACGCGGTAGAGGATGCCCTTGTCGCGCAGGCTGGCGAAGACGTCGTCGGCCACGTCGCCGGCGAAACGGCCTTCGAGGAAGCCGAAGCCGCCGTCGACGATGTAGGTGCCGTCTTCCTCCAGCGGCGCGATGACGTCGAGGCCGTACTCCTTCGACAGCGCGAAGTCCTCGGCGCCGGCGCCCGGAGCGATGTGGACGATGCCGGTACCTTCGGCATCGCTGACCTCATCCCAGCGGATGACGCGATGGCGCACGCCGTTCTGCACGGGCAGCTCGTCGAACGGACCGCTGTAGGTGAGACCTACGAGCTCGCTGCCCTTCACCTCGCCGATCACCTCGTGCTCGCCGCGGATCGCGTTGGCGACGGCGCCCTGCGACACGTAGAGCACGTCGTCGCCCTGCTTCACCTTGAGGTAGGTGAGATCGGGATGCACGGCGGCAGCGATGTTCGCCGCCAGCGTCCAGGGCGTCGTCGTCCAGACGAGGAGGCTCTCGTTCCCCTGAGGGATGAATCCCTCAGCTCCTTCAGCACGGCCCGTCAAGGGGAACTTGAGGAAGACGGACTTGTGCGTGATCTCCTGGTAGCCCTCGGTGACGATCTCGTGCTGCGAGATGCCGGTGCCGCAGCGGGGGCACCACGGCATCGTGTCCTTGCCTTTGTAGATCCAGCCCTTCTCCCAGCACTTCTTGAGGAAGCCCCAGATCGTGTAGTTGTTCTCGTCCGAGTTGGTGAAGTAGCTGTTGTCCCAGTCCATCCAGTAACCGAGACGCTTCGACTGGTCGGTCTGGATGGCGGAGAAGCGCCGCACCCGCTCCTTGCAGGCCTCGACGAAGTCGGCGACGCCGTAGTCCTCGATGTCGTGCTTCGAGGTGAAGCCGAGTTCCTTCTCGACCTCGACCTCGATCCAGAGGCCCTGACAGTCGAAGCCGTTCTGATAGCGCAGCTTGTGGCCGCGAAGCGTCCAGAAGCGGTTGTAGAGGTCCTTGTAGGAGCGGCCCCAGGCGTGGTGCACACCCATGGGGTTGTTGGCCGTGATCGGCCCGTCGATGAAGGACCAGCGCTGGTGCGAGTGCTGATTGCGGCGCAGGTACTGCTGCAGGACCTGGTTTTCGTCCCACCAGGCCTGCACCTCATGCTCGAGCTCGACGTAGTCGATGCGGGTCGGGACAGGCTTAAACACGACAGCCTCCGGCTGACTCAGGCGTTTGCAGAAGCAGGTTGGGGATCGTCAACGGAACCTCCGGAGCAGGGGAATGAGGAAACGGGCTCATGTCAGGAGCCGCGGCCGAGCGGGTCAGGCGCTAATCGCCCGCCCCGATGATGAGTCGGGGCGTTTCCTTGTCTCCGGAGATATGCACAACATCGCAGCAATCATACCAAGGCCTCTCGCCAGCAGAAAGCGCGCTCACCGACCGGCCCCACGCCAGCGGTACAACGTCGCCCCGTCGAGTGTTTGCACGGGCTCGATTTCCGGCAGAAGCGACGGCGCTGCCTCGTCCCAGTACTCCTTTGCAGAATCGAGGACGAGGAGATAGCGTGGCCGGCGCGCCAGGACCATCGAAACCGAGCCCGGCGTGTCGCCCTCGGCGTCGCGCAGGTTGAACAGGGTCGAATACGGCAGCGGGTTGTCGAGGCGCGCGAGGGGGTACGCCCACGCGAGATCGCCCCAGACGAAGACCCGGCGGCTGTCGAGCTGCAATCCGTCGACCTGCCGGATCAGACGCAACCGGCCTGGCGTGTTCGGATCGAAGGAGGCTTCGTAGTCTGTTCGCGAGCGGTAGCCCAAAGCGTAGTCGATGAAGTTGTGGTAGTAGCCGCGCGTATGCTGCGGCTCCTGGTTCCAGGCCACCCAGCCCCACGGCCCGACGAAGGCGTCGTACACGGCCAGCGTCGCCAGCACCACGGCGGCAGCGGCGGCTCGATGGGCGGCCACGGGTCGCTGCGGCAGCCAGGTTGCGACGGCGAGCGACATGGGCGGCACGAGCTGCAGCAGGTAATGGGGATAGCTGCGCCCGCTGGCGGCCACACCCACAGCGGCGAACGCCAGCCACAGGATGAACAACGGCTGGCGTGACTCGAAGCGCCAGGGCCGGGCCCAGGCCACATACGGCAGCGCGGCGCCGAGCGGGGCCAGCATGATGAAGAGGTCCGCAGTCGTTGTCGCGTGCTGGCCCTCCGGCAGGTCGGTGCGATAGGTGACCAGGGACCAGACGACCGCAGACCAGAGGTCGCTCAGGGCCCCGAAGGGTAGGAAGACGGCAGCCGTAATCAAGGGAACAACGGCGCACCCGGCCAAGAAGGCAGCCGGGTAGCGCCAGTCGAAGCGGAAGTACAGCGTCAGGAACACGAGGGCTGCCGCAGCATCGAACGCCGCGATCTGCTTGAAAAAGGCAGCACCACCAAAGGCCAGTCCGGGGACGACAAGCGCCCTGGGCTGCACCATGCGGTCCAGGCGGGGCCAGAGCAGGAACATGCCCAGCGTCGTAAACAGGATCATGAACGTCTCGGTGTTGACCTCGTGCGCAGCGAAGGTCGGCAGGCCCAGGGCGAGAGCGCAGACCAGCGCCGATATCGACGCCGCCAGCAGACCGGCCTCGCGCCGCGCCAACGCGAAGACGAGCAGCAGCACGCCTGCCGACGCCGCCAGCGCTATCAGTCGTACGACGACCATGCCGACGGCAGGCCACCACGCAACAGCAAAGATGAGATAGAGGCCCGGCGGCTTGTTGTCCCAGACGTCGCTGTAGAGCATCTGGCCGTGGCGCATGGCGTAGGCCACGGACGCGAAGATGCCCTCGTCATCGGACCAGGCGGGCTGGAAGAACGCCGGCAGACGCAGCAGCACGAGCAGCAAGCAGGCGAACGCGGCGATGAGGAACGCAGGAGACTTCAGACGGCGGGCAAACACGCGGTCAATTATGACCTTCGAGTTCTCGAGGGCGATGGGATGCCAAAGGGTTGACAGATATAGAACATACGTTCCATACTGCTGGCCATGGCAGCCGTGGCCTACCGCGAAGAGCCCTGCAAGACCGCCCTCAACAGAACGAAGGGCATGCCCTTCCGCTGGACGCTCAACCCGTATATGGGCTGCGTGCACCGCTGCACCTACTGCTACGTCCGTGCCTATGAGCAGCGCGCCGACCGCCCGTCCGACGACCGCTACGGCCGCTCGATCCGGGTGAAGACGAACGTGGCGCAGGTGCTGCGCTGGGAGGTGCAGAAGCGCGGCTGGCGCCACGAGACGGTCGCGATCGGCGCTGCAACGGACCCGTATCAGCCGGCCGAGGGCCAGTACCGGCTGACGCGCTCCTGCCTCGAGGTGCTGGCAGCGGCGCACAACCCTTACGGGCTAATCACGCGCGGCCCCATGATCGTGCGGGACGTCGACGTGCTGCAGGAAGGCTCGCGGCGGGCCGAGGTCAACGTCAACGTCTCGATTCCCACGCTGGACACGGAGGTGTGGCGCAAGACGGAGCCGGGCACGTCGCCGCCGCGGCAGCGCCTGCGGGCGGTGAAGACGCTCATCGACGCCGGGATCAAGGTCAACGTGGCCATGGCGCCCGTCCTGCCCGGCATCTCTGATCGACCGGAGCAACTGGAGGAGGTCGTCAAGGCGGCGCACGAGGCGGGAGCGACCGGCCTGTGGGCGAACCTCCTCCATCTCCGGCCAGGCACGCGTGAGCACTTCCTCAACCACCTGGCGCGCGACTGGCCCGACCTGCTCGACCACTACCGGCGCCTCTATCGCTTCGACGCCTACCTGCCCGAGACGGAGACGAAGCCGACGCTGCAGCGCGTCGCCGAGCTGCGCGCCGCCTACGACGTCTCCGACCGCCGCCGCGCGCCGATCCGCCCGCCGCCCGCTGCGGAACAGCTCGCCCTCATCGACCTGGTGCTGAAGCCCGACCTGGCTTACGCCTCCTGACCACTGCAGTTGTTTTGCCTGTTTCTTACGACGCCCGGTGCTAGCATTTAGACGATGGCTGACGACCTGGCAATCGAGGTTCATGGCCTGCACAAAACCTACGGTGAGTTCGAGGCCGTTGCCGGCATCGATTTGCGTGTGCAGCGCGGCGAGATATTCGCGTTGCTCGGGCCCAACGGCGCCGGCAAGACCACGACCACCGAGATCCTCGAAGGGCATCGCAGCCGCACCTCCGGCGAAGTCAGCGTGCTCGGCTACGACCCTGGGCACGACGACACCGAGTTCAAGCAGCGTATCGGTATCGTGCTGCAGGAGACGGGCGTCGAGCCTTACCTGACGGTAGAAGAGACGATCGACATGTTCCGCTCGTTCTACCCGCACCCCCGGCCGCTGGACGAGGTGTTGACGCTGGTTGGGCTGGCCGGCCAACGGGCCGTGCGCGTGAAGAAGCTCTCGGGCGGGCAGCAGCGGCGCCTCGACGTCGGCATCGGCCTCGCCGGCGACCCCGACTTGCTCTTTCTGGATGAACCAACGACGGGCTTCGACCCGGCAGCCCGTCGCGGCGCCTGGGACATGTTGCGCGGGCTGCAGACACTCGGAAAGACGATCTTCCTCACGACGCACTATATGGAAGAAGCGCAACTGCTAGCCGACCGCGTCGCCATTATCCGGCGCGGCGTGATCATCGCCGAGGGCACGCCGGACAGCCTGATCCAGGCCGAACCAGAGAGTACGATTCGCTTCAAGGAGCCGGCCAACCCTGAGACGCTGCTGGGAGGAATCGAGAACATCGACCGCTCTCAGCCGGGCTACGTCTCGCTGATGACGCCTCAGCCGACCGCCGTGCTCTACATGCTGACCAGTCGCGCACAAGACCAGGGCATCGAACTCGACGATCTCTCGGTATCGCACGGATCGCTGGAGTCGACCTACCTGCGACTGGTCGGCGAGGAGGGCGAGGGCTGATGAGCTTCGCTAGCATGGCCTTGCGACAGGCGCGCTACGAAACGATCGCGTTTTGGCGCAACCCGGCGTCGGCGTTTTTCACGGTCATCTTCCCGCTGATGTTCCTGGTCATCTTCAACACGGTGTTTGGGCACAGCACCATCGACGTCAAAGACGGCACCGTGGACACCTCGACCTTCTATGTGCCGGCGATCCTGGCGTTCGCCGTAATCAGCGCCACCTACACGAACATCGCGATGAGCGTGACATTCGCGCGCGATCGCGGGTTGCTCAAGCGAGTGCGCGGCACGCCGCTTCCGGCGCTGGCCTATATCCTGGGACGCATCATGCAGGCGATCGGCGTGACGTTCCTGCTGGTCGTGATCGTGCTGTTCGCCGGCATCGTCTTCTACGGCGTGCATATGGACGCGAGCAAGATACCGGCGCTCGTAGTCTCACTGATCGTTGGGGCGGGCTGCTTCTGCGCGCTGGGCCTGGCGATCACGGGCTTCGTTCCGAACGCCGACGCAGGTTCGGCGATCATCAACGCCTCGATCCTGCCGCTGCTGTTCATCTCCAACGTGTTCGTGCCGATGGAAAACGCCCCGGGCTGGATGAACAGCTTCGCCTCCATCTTCCCGGTACGCCATTTCGCCGACTCCCTATTCGCCGTTTTCGATCCGTTCCAGAGTGGCAGCGGCTTCGAGGTAAAGAGCCTTATCGTGATGGCCGCGTGGGGACTGCTGGGTATCGGCCTGGCCATGCGCTATTTCAGCTGGGAGCCCCACAAATAGCCTCAGCCGGGAGCGAGACCGTCCTGAACCAGCGACGCCATTACCTCCGGCTCGTCCGCGTGCGGATCCGCGCAGCCGGCCAACAGCGCCCGTAGCGTCTCGGCCCGGCGCTGACGGAACGAGCCCTCGAACCGCGACTGGCGGCGCAACGGCTCGTAGGTCTGGTCGCGGGAGGGACAGACGCCTGCCAGCGGACAGACGCCGCAGCGAGGTTGACGAGCAATGCAGACCGTGGCGCCGAGGTCCATCAGCGCCTCGGCCGCGGCCGGCGTGAACGCGCCGCCGCTGCGCTCCAACACGCGACCGATGTTGACGTCGACGGGCAGGACAGGCTCGCCGAGCGCGAAGCGGCGAATTGCCGCGGCGGTATAGCGCCCCACGCCTGGCAGCTGCGTCAGGTCGTGCGGCCAGCCCTCCGCGGCGATGGCCTGTGCCGCCCGATGCAGGTTAACGGCGCGGCGGTTGTAGCCCAGACCCTGCCAGGCGCGGAGCACGTCGTCGCGGTCCGCGGCGGCGCATGCCTGCGGCGTCGGCCAGCGCTCCATCCACTCCTGCCAACGATCGAGGACGCGCGACACCTGCGTCTGCTGCAACATCATCTCCGAGACGAGCACGGCCCACGGGTCGCGCGACCGGCGCCACGGCAGGTCACGCCGCGCCGTGCGGTGCCATTCGAGGAGCAGCCCCTCGTGGCCGGAAGGACCCACCGCTAGCGCTGCCGCGCGGCCGCGACGGCCTCGTCCAGGAACGGCTGCACGATGGGCAAGACGATGCTGCGTCGCGAGAAAGTGCGGTCGTGGTCCAGCCCATCGAGGTAGGCGTAGCGCACGCGGGCCGACGAAGTCGCTTCCGCTCGCCGGGCGCGCTCGGATGCGTTATCCCTCGTCCCGTTATAGATCAGGCAGGGCGTCTGCAGGCCGGCGAGGTCGAAGGTGGGATAATCGAGCATCGCCTGGGCCAGCGCCATGATCGCTTTGGGGTCGTTCTCCATGACCTGCGCGGCAAAGCGCGGCGGCAGGCCTTCCGCGATCGCAGCCATGCCGCCTGCCTTGATGCGGTCGACGTACTCGTGCAGCCGGCTGCCCGGCGAGCGCGGCCCCGGCGCCGACCCGCCGATGACGAAGGCGTCGAAGCGCTCCTCCGCGCAGGCCGCCAACGCCAGGCCGATGTTGCCGCCCATCGAAAAGCCCCAGAAGCACGCCGTCGCCAGGCCCAGGCTGTCGAGCACGCAGGTGACGTCGCCGATGCGCAGCGGCAGCGCGTACGCCGCCGGGTCGTGCGGCTTGTCCGACTGACCATGGCCGCGCGAGTCCATCAGGATAAGGCGGTAGCTGTCGCGCAGGGCTGCGACGTAGCCGGCGCGACGCCAGCCGTCCAGCGTATCGGTCAGGCCGTGGTGCAGGACCAGCGGTGGACCTTCGCCTTCGACCTCGAAGTAGATGCGGACGCCGTCGTTGAGAGCGTAGGGCACTGTGGTTAGGACCTCGGCGGCGTTGACGGCGGTTGGCCGGTCTCGTCGACACACGGACTCCAGAAGCCTCTTGCGCGGTCTGCCGCCATGCTCATGGCCTAGGGGTAGATGCCGCGCAGGCGGATAGCGTCGATGACGCGCTGCAACGCGACTATGTAGGCGGCCTCGCGCATGCGCAGGCTGCGCGCCTGCGCCATCGCCGCTACCTCCGAGAAGGCGTGCGTGATGATGTGATGCAGCCGCTCGTCGACAGTCGATTCCTCCCAGAAGAAGGACTGCAGGTCCTGCACCCACTCGAAGTACGAGACTATGACGCCGCCCGCGTTGGCGAGGATGTCGGGGACCAGGTAGATGTCGCGCGCAGCCAGGATGGCGTCGCCCGCTTCCGTCACGGGGCCATTGGCGGCTTCGATGACCATCTTTGCCTTGACTCGTAAGGCGTTCTGCTCCGTGATCTGCCCCTCGATTGCGGCGGGAATCAGGATGTCGACCGGCAGCTCCAGCAGCTCCGCATTGGTGACCCGCGAGTACGCGGACGCCGCATCGGGACCGAGACGGCCCCCGGGCTGGCGGTTGGCGTACAGCGTCGCAACATCGAGACCGGACTCGTGGTAGACGCCGCCGTCCGCGTCGCTGACGGCGACGACGCGAGCGCCCGCCTGCGACAGCAGCCGGGCGGTGACGCTGCCCACGTTGCCGAAGCCCTGGACCGCAACGGTCGCACCCTCCAGCTCCAACCCGCGCTGGCGACAGGCTTCCTGCGTGACGTAGAGCACGCCGCGACCGGTCGCCTCCACGCGGCCGCGGCTGCCGCCGATGTCGACGGGCTTACCGGTAACGACTCCCGGCACCGAGTGGCCGTGGTGCATGCTGTAGGTGTCCATGATCCAGGCCATGATGCGGCCGTCGGTGCCCATGTCGGGCGCGGGAATGTCCGTGTCGGGGCCGATGATGATGCTGATCTCGGCAGCGTAGCGGCGCGTGAGGCGCTCCAGCTCTCCCTCGGAGAGCGCATGCGGGTCGACGATGACGCCGCCCTTGGCGCCGCCGAACGGCAGGTTGACGACGGCGCACTTCCACGTCATCCACATCGCCAGCGCCCGCACCTCGTCCAGCGAGACCATGGGGCTGTAGCGGATGCCTCCCTTCACGGGACCGCGCGCCTCGTTGTGCTGCACCCGGTAGCCGGTGAAGATCCGGGTGGTTCCGTCGTCCATGCGCACCGGGAAGTTCACGGCCAGCTCACGCTTCGGATGGGCCAGCACCTCGATCAGGCCGGGCCGCACGTCCAGGAGTTTCGCTGCGTTGCGTAGCTGCGCCTGCGCCGTTGCGAAAGCGCTGTCGGACTCGGTCAGCATCTGGCTCATCGGAGCCTCCTTCGGGAAGGAGGATACACGGCCTCGGCTCTCCGACGAACCAATCCTGCTATCCTATGGGCACTTTCGGGAGCGCATGCCTCCGTTATGACAACTTCTCAGTCAGGACAACCTTATGACCCAGAGCAGAACCAGGGAAGACGCCACCACCGCCGCGAACGAGATTCGCCAGGTGGCGGAGCGGGTCAAACAGAACATCGCCCGCGTCATGGTGGGCAAGGACGAGGTCATCGATCTGCTGCTCGTGGCGCTGCTCTCGGACGGCCACGTCCTGATGGAAGACGTGCCTGGTATTGGCAAGACGACGCTGGCCAAGTCTGTGGCGCGCTCGATCGGCTGTACCTTCAAGCGCATCCAGTTCACGCCCGACGTTATGCCCTCCGACATCACCGGCATCAACTTCTTCAACCAGAAGCAAGGCGAGTTCGAGTTCCGCCCCGGTCCCATCCAGGCCAACATCGTCCTCGCCGACGAGATTAACCGCGCCACGCCTCGCACCCAGAGCGCGCTGCTCGAGGCGATGGAGGAGCACCAGCTCACGGTCGAGGGCGTGACCATGGCGCTGCCATCGCCGTTCCTCGTCATTGCTACGCAGAACCCTATCGAGCTCGAAGGCACCTTCCCGCTGCCAGAGGCGCAGCTGGACCGCTTCTTCATGCGCCTGCGTCTCGGCTACCCGGACGAAGAGGACGAAGACGCCATCCTGCTGCGATTCGAGGACGCCAGCCCGCTGGAGGAGCTGGAGCCCGTCATCACGGCCGACGACCTCGTTCGCATGGCGCATCTCGTGCCGCAGGTGCACTGCGAAGCGTCAGTCCGCCGCTACGTCGTGCGCCTCGTGCAGGCGACGCGCCATCACACGGCCTACGAGATCGGCGCCAGTCCTCGAGGCAGCCTGAACCTGTTCCGCGGCTCCCGCGCCCTGGCCGCGTTGCGGGGCCGCGACTACGTATTGCCGGACGACATCAAGTTCCTGGCACCGTACGTCCTGACCCACCGCGCCGTGCTCAACTCGCAGAGCCGCCTGCGCGGCCGCGACGCCGAGGGTGTGCTAAAGGAGATCATCGAGAACGTCCCCGTCCCGGTCGAAGACTAGGGTGGCTGCGCATCGCTATCGCGCTGCTCCGCCAGCGAGCGAGGAGAGATTGGGGGGACACCCCCCAAAGCCCCGCGTCAGAGGGCTACGCCCCCTGTGCCCCCATTCAAGACTGACGCCAGCTCCCGCTCGGAGAGCGCGAGGCAAGATCAGCGGCCGGTACACAACCTCACCCCTGGCTGCCGCCATCCCCTCTCCGTGTACGAAGAGGGGACCGAGGGGTGAGGTCCCGCGTCCCAACCTCGAACGCCGTCCGTCGACGAAACCACTATCTGATTGCTCGAAGTTCGTAGCTGAAAGCTCGAAGCCGCCATGTGGCTGACGAAGTCCTGGTACGGCGTGCCGCTGCTACTGTTCGTGCTCGGCGTCGCGTTCAGCAGCGGTCCCGTGGTGGGTCTGGCGATCCTGCTCCTGTTGGCCGGGATCGTCGGGCGTTACTGGTCGCGACACGCCCTCGACAAGGTGCGCTACCAGCGCATCATCCCGCATAACCGCGCCTTCGCCGGCGAGAAGATGACCATGACGCTGCGGCTGAGCAACGACAAACTGCTGCCGCTGCCGGTGGTCGAGGTGCGCGACTCCTTCCCCGACAACGTGCTCACCGACGAGAAACACCTGACACCGGCGCCGTTTCCGAACTATGTGATGATCCACCGCGCTTCCCACCTCAGCTGGTACGAGCGCGTCAACTGGCCTCTCGAATTCGATGCACCGCCGCGGGGCTACTACCGCCTTGGCCCGGCGCGGCTGGAGGCGGGCGACCTCTTTGGCTTCTTCCCGGTCGACCGCGAAGAGGAGGGCTTCGACTCGATCATCGTCTATCCGCGCACCTACGAGCTGCCGGAGTTGGGCCTGCCCTCGCGCCGGCCCTTCGGCGAACGCCGCGGCGTCGACCGCATCTTCGAGGACCCGGGACGCATCGCCGGCCTGCGCGAGTATCAGCCCGGCGACCGCATGCGCCGCATCGACTGGAAGGCTTCGGCGCGACACCAGAGCCTGCAGTCGCGCGTCTACGAGCCGTCCAGCACGCTGCACATGCTCGTGGCGCTCAACGTCCACACGCTGCAGTACACCTGGGAGGGGTACATCCCCGACCTGCTGGAACGCCTGCTCTCGGCGGCCGGCTCTGTAGCACGCTATGGATTCGAGGCCGGCTACTCGGTCGGCCTGGTGGCGAACGGCTCCTACCCGACCTCGGACCGGCCGATGCGCGTGCCGGTGGGCCGACACTCCGATCAACTCATGCGCATCCTCGAATCTCTGGCCGTGATCGGGCCGCTAACCCTGGTGCCGCTCCACACCGTGCTCGACCGCGAGGCCCAGGCGTTCCCCTTCGGTGCCACGCTCGTGTGCATCTCGGCCCGCATGGACGATGAGCTCGCCGCCTCGCTGCGACGCATCGCCGCCGCCGGCCACTCCGTGACGCTGCTCTCGCTCGCGGACACGGAGTTCGAGGCCGACCTGGGCGCGACACGCGTCTACAACATCAGCAACGCGATGAAGTCGCTGGAGCAGCGCGCCAGCGTCATGTTTGAGGAGACAGAGACATGAGCTGGCGCGCCTCGACCGTACGCGGCGCGATGCTGCTCATGGAGACGTTCTGGGTCTATGCCCTCGTGGCACTGCTGGCGGCAGCCGGCGGCAACGCGGGCGAGCCGTCACCCTTCGGAGTGGCGGCAGTTGTCTTCACGTCATTCCTGATCTCGCGTGCGCTGCAGCAGAGCGACCTCGACCTCGGCGTGCTGCGCGTTTGGGGCACGATCGCGTCGCTGCTGCTCTTCTACGCCATCGTGCGCGTCGACCTCTTCGATAGCTGGCGGCTGTGGGACTTCGGCTGGGCCGATCAGCTCTTCAACCACGGCGGTGCAGCGACGGAAGGCCGCGGCGGCCTCGTCATCGCCGCGGTGCTGCTCTGGGCCTTCTGGCTGCGTGGCATCCTGCGCGGCCAGGAGGAGGTCACCTTCGACGGCGTCGTGACGAGCTTCGCTGCCGGTGTCGTGATCATCGTTATCGTCGAGCTGCTGGCGCGGCCGGCAGGCGCACCCTGGGCCGTGCGCCAGATCGCGGTGCCGTACATGGCCGTCGGCCTCCTGAGCATCAGCCTGACGAACGCCGGCCAGGGCGAGGCCGACTACGGCAAGTCGTTCTCGTCGACCTGGCTGGTCGCTGTCGGCGGCTCCGTGCTGCTGCTCAGCATCGTCGCGGTGCTCTTTGTCCTGTTCGACTTCGGCACGATGGTGCACGCGATCATCGCCGTCGGCCATCCAATCGTGCTGCTGGCTGGCAAGGCAATCTACTACATCATCTATCCAATTCTTCTCGTCATCCAGGGTCTCGTGGACGTCTTCGTCTGGATCGCGGGCGGCCGGCACCAACAACCGCCGCAGGCGCAGCCAACGCCCCCGCCGCCAAATGCCGACAACTCGGGCGGCGGCAGCCTGCCCGGCTGGCTCGGCCTGCTCTTCAAGCTCTTCGGCCTCGGAGCGATGGGCGCCGTCATCGTCCTCGGCATTGCGCTGCTCTTCAAGCGCTACGAGCGGCGCCGCGAGCCCGAGGAGGTCAAGGAGACGACTTACCAGGAGGGACGCCTGGGCATGGACCTGGGAGGCATGTTCGGCTCGATGCTGAACCGCCTCCGCTTCAGCCCTCGTAGCGGCCTGGACCCGGCGAGACGCCTCTACTTCGACCTGCTGAACGCGGCGGCACAACGCGGCATCGAGCGGGAGCCGGGCGAGACGCCGCTGGAGCTGGCGCCGCGCCTCGACCAGGCCTTCGCGGCGCAGACGCCGGGGCGCATCACTTCGCTCTTCGACGACGTGCACTTCGGCGGGCTCACGCCGTCGCCGGGGCAGGTGCGGACGTTGCGCGAAGAATGGGACCGCGTGCGCCGCAGCCCGCCTTAATCGCCCGTATCGGACCAGATATCGATCGTATCGAGGAACTCCTCACTGCAGTTCCAGTCCTCGATCAGCTCCTGCCGCGTCTCGATGATGTACTCGAGCAACGCCACGACGACCTCGCGCATGGCCGGGCTGCAGAACTGCCATCGTTCGTTGCGCGAACCGTTCCAGCGAAGCTGGAACACGAGCCGGTCGCCGTACCAACCCCACTTCTCGTGCTCCGGCTGCAGCGCCAGCCGCACCAGGCCCGGCATCAGGTAAGCGAACGCCTCCGGCGTCGTCATCGTGATCGGGTCCCAGGATCCGCTGCCCATGTCGTCCATCGTCAGCGTGTCGCAGTCACGCTGCTGCAGGAGTTCGTCGTGCTCCAGGCACTCGTCGCAATGGCGGTAGTTGGTGAAGTGCTCCGGCCTCGACACCGAGGCAAAGGCCTCACGCACCATCACGAGGGCGCCGGCGTCGTCCGAAGGCGTTTTCATGCGTCAATCTTAGCGGCGAGCCACAGCGACGACGCTGCCGGACGCTACAATAACCTCGACATGAGCCAAGATTTCCTCGCCAAGCTCCAGGCCGCCGTGGCCAAAAACGACAGCCTGCTCTGCGTCGGCCTCGATCCCGACCCGGCGCTGATGCCCATCGCCAACGTCGCCGAATTCAACAAGGCGATCATCGACGCGACCTCCGACCAGGTCTGCTGCTACAAGCCCAACATTGCCTTCTACGAGGCGATGGGCGCCGAAGGCATGCAGGCACTGGAAGCGACGCTGGCTGCCATCCCGGTCGACATCCCGGTGATCATCGACGCCAAGCGCGGCGACATCGGCAACACGGCCGCCGCCTACGCCAAGGCGATCTTCGAAGATCTGGGCGCCGACGCCATGACGGTCAATGCCTACGGCGGCAAGGACGCGGTCGAGCCCTTCCTCGACTACCCCGAGAAGGGCGTCATCGTCTGGTGCCGCTCTTCCAACCCCAGCGCCGGCGACTTCCAGGACCTCGTCGTGCAGTACGAGGGCGAGGAGCGGACCGTGTGGCAGGTCGTCGCCCTCAAGGCGCAGGAGTGGAACAAGAACGGCAACGTCAGCATCGTCATGGGAGCAACGTTCCCGGAGCAGCTGGCGCAGGCGCGACAGCTGGTGCCCGACATGACGATCCTCATCCCCGGCATCGGCGCGCAGGAAGGCAGCCTGGCCGAGTCCGTCAAGGCCGGCACGACGATGAACGGCGACGGCGCCATCATCTCCTCCTCTCGCGGCGTGCTCTACGCCAGCCGGGCCTCCGACTTCGCGATGGCGGCTCGCGCCGCCGCCACACAGCTGCGCTACCAGATCAATCAGAGCCGTATCCGGCCGCGGCCGGCCTACTTCACGGAGGAGTGACACGGTTCTCGAAGTCAACCTCGGCGACGTGGTCCGTCTGCGCAAGCGCCACCCTTGCGGCGGCTCCGACTGGCAGGTGACGCGCCTGGGCGCTGATATCGGCCTGCGCTGCCTGACCTGCGACCGGCGCGTTATGCTCGACCGGGCCACGCTGGAGAAGCGGACGAAAGAGTTCGTCTTCCACGCCCGCCTCGCTGCCCAGGTCCAGCCCGAACCGGAAGCCTGATGGCCGATATCAACACCGAGACCGAGCTGGTCATCAAGCGCCGCAACCGCTTCATGCTGGCGCAGTGGACCGACCTACTGGAGGACGATTCCTTCCGGCGCTACTGGATCATGCGCATGGCCAGCTACGGTGCGTCCAACGCCCTGACCTACGCCCTCCTCGTCTTCACGATCCGGCGATCGGCGTCTGCCATCGCCACTGGCGGGCTGCTGCTCTGTCTCATCGTGCCATCGGCGCTGCTCGGCGCCCTGGCCGGCGTTGCCGTCGACCGCCTGCCGCGCGGCCTGATCCTGTTCCTCGCCAACCTGCTCAAGGCAGTTCTCGTCTTCTTCCTGATCGGCGCCAAAGATACGCTGCCGTCGATCTACGTCGTCGCGCTGGGCATCAGCGTCGTCACCCAGTTCGCCGTTCCGGCCGAGGCCGCGGTCGTGCCGCACATCGTGCGTAACTCCCGCCTCGTCGCGGCAAACTCGATCATCAACCTCGGCACGCTGGGGACGCAGGTCCTCGGCATGCTCGTGCTGGCGCCAATCTTGCTTAAGACGACGGACGGCGACCCGCTGCTCTTCATCCTCATGGGCCTCTTTGCCTTCTCCGCCGGCCTGGTCACGATCATCCCGCAGTTCCATTTCGCCAGCACCGGCAAGCACGACGTCTCGATGCGCACCGTACGACGCGACTTCGCCGAGAGCTGGCTGCGCCTCAATCGCGACCCGACCTCCTTCCTCGCCCTCGTCTTGCTGGTGGTGACGAGCGTCTCGATGCTCGTGATCGGCACGCTGCTGCCGAAGTTCTCCACCCACGTGCTGGAGATCAGGCCGGAGAACATCGTCTTCGTGCTGGCGCCGGTGGGCGTCTCGGTCTTCATGGGCCTGCGCAGCGTCGAGTTGCTGGTCAACCGCTTCAACAAGCTCGTCACGATCAGCGGCGCCTATCTCCTCATGGCGGTCTCTCTGGTGGCGCTCGGCCTCGTCGTGCCGAGCGGCAACTTCCTCGTCTCCCTCGACCCGCTGGGGCTATTCAGCTCCGGCCCGCTGACCGAGCAACACGCCCGCATCCTGGCGACCGTCGTCTATTCCAACCTCTACGGCTTCTCGCTCACCGTAGTCATCACGATGGGACGCGTCCTGATCAACGAACGTATCCCGATCGAGATGCAAGGACGCGTCTTTGCCGCTCAGGCTGTGCTGGCCAATCTGGCAGCCATCGTGCCGGTAGTCCTCGCCGGCATCGTTGCCGATGCTGTAGGTGTAGCGCCGGTGATGGTGGTGGCCGGTGTCGCCGCGCTGCTTGCCGCGGCCTGGTCGCAGGCGCGCAGCAGCCGGGCCCTGCCGGTCGAGGGCCTGGCCTGACGTTTGACACCTCAAAACAGCGAATCCTAGACTGGGACAGCGGTGACACTTCAGGAGGTGGACGAGAGATGATCGAGATGAGCGTCGAGTTCGTCCGCGTCAGCATGCAGAACTACAACCGAGTCGTCATCCTCAAGGAGAAAGAGTCCGATCGCTATCTCCTGATCTGGATCGGCCCGTCCGAAGCCGAGGCGATCGCCATGCGCCTCGGCGATGTCCAGCCGCCCCGGCCGCAGACCCACGACCTGCTGCGCAACGTCGTCGAGCAGCTGGGTGCGCAGGTCGCCTACGTCGTCGTCAATGACCTCAACAACGACACCTACTATGCCCGCATCGTCCTCCAGGCCGGGGAGCGCCAGGTCGAGATCGACTCGCGCACCAGCGACGCCATCGCCCTGGCGGTGCGCGCCAATGCGCCGATCTACGCCGAGGAGAGCGTCCTGGAGCGCGCCGGTATCCTGCTGGACAAGGACGCCGAGACGGGCGCCCTCACCGCCGGCACGAGCCAGACGCCATCGCCAGGCCGCGAACAACCCACCCAGGTGAACCCAGAAGAGCTGGAGAAGATGTCCGCCTTCAAGGACTTCATCGAATCGCTCGACCTGGACGACTTCGAGAAGCGCCGCTAGGGAATTAGCATCCCGCTGCTACCTCACCAACGATCGACCAAGAGAGAAGCCTTGTCGGTGACCATCCGGCGAACCGCGTGAATAACCGGTCTGCTGGTGCGGCCGCCAGATATCGTCCTCCTCACGTCTCACCTCTAATCGCCTAATCGCCACATCTGTAATCAGGCTAAGGAGCAGCGGCCGAAGTACCGCATTCCCGCAGGGGGCCAGCGACGGCTGCTTGCCATCGGCGCTGGTAGCCCGCCAGAGCGGAAGGATGGCGAACGGACCGTCGCATGCGGTCGGGATATGGATGGCGCTGGCCGAGCAGCAACCGATCTGCTAGGCTCCACTGACTGCCGGATGAAGCCGAAAAATATTGCTGTAAATTTCTTTGATCGTGAGAAAGCTCTGTGATATTGTGCGCAAAGTCTCAGAGCAAGGCGATAGTGGAGCCCTGCTGAGGGCGTATGCCTGCAAGCGCGCGGCTCGTCGGTATCGGCTTTTACATAGCCCTTTGTATCGTCTTGGGCACTCTGGGCGGGCGGGAATTGGACAAAGCCCTGGACACGGGCAACGTAATGACAATCCTCGGGCTGCTCGTCGGATTGACGATGGCCCTTGTCGGCGGTGTGCACCAACTACAGGAAGTGCTCGCCGAGATCGACCGGCGACGAACGGGGGGTAAACAGGATTGAAGCGGCTCATCATACTCGGCGGCCTGGCCTACACCGTCGCCGCCATTGCCGTTTCCCTTCTCGTCATCAAGCCGCCGAAGCCGCTCGTCGAGATTCGCGGCGAGAGCCTCGGCAGCATCGGTCCTCTCGATATCCTCAACTCGCTGTTTTCCGCCTGGGTCATCATGGCGCTGCTACTCATCCTGTGCTTCTTCGCGCTGCGCAAGATGTCGCTGATCCCCAGCGGGTTCTACAACCTGTTCGAAGCGACGATCGAGGTTATCTACGACTTCGTCGTTGGCCTGGCGGGAGAGCACTGGGGCCGCAAATTCTTCCCCCTCATCGCCACGTTCTTTATCTACATCACGTTCGCAAACTGGATGTCGCTGACGCCGATCTTCAACTCGTTCGGCGAATACGTTCCGCTGACGGCGCAAGAGAGCGGCTACCACAATGAGGCGCTCGTCTTCAAGGACTCGGGCGGCATCTCTCTCATCAATCCCGGAGCCAAGGTCGTTGACCTCGAAGGCAGCGATTGCGCGACGGGCACCGAGGGCGATGCCTGTCGCCAGGACGCGATCGACCAAGCCACGTCCGAACATGCCAGCGGCGGCAACGAGAAGATCGGCGTGCTGCACCCCTACTTCCGAGGCATCAACACGGATCTGATGACGCCGTTATCCTTTGCGCTCGTCTCGGCGTTCTTCGTCGAGCTGTGGGGTATTCAGGCCCAGGGCGTTTTGAAATACGGCAGCAAGTTCCTCAATTTCAAGGGGCCAATCGATTTCTTCGTCGGCATTCTCGAGTTTGTCGCGGAGGTCGCCCGCCTTCTCAGCTTCTCCTTCCGTCTGTTTGGCAACATGCTGGCGGGCGAGATCGTTCTCCTGGTCATGACCTTCCTGCTCGCTGTAGCCTCACCCATCGTGGTGGTGTTCTACGGTCTGGAGCTGTTCGTGGGCGCCGTCCAGGCGTTCATCTTCGGCGCGCTTACCCTGGTCTTCGCCATCCTGGCCATCACGTCTCATGACGATCACGGCCACGAGGAGGAGGCCGGTCATCAACAAGGGGCAGAAAGCCACTGAAGCGTTACGGTTACTTGCCCGCGGAAGGGCTGCAGAGCATTTTGAGGAGGATTCATAGTGATTGTTCCGCTGCTGGTCATAACTGACGCGGCACTGCGCTTCGTTGGCGCGGGTCTTGCGATCGGTCTGGGCGCCCTGGGACCCGGTCTCGCGATCGGTAACCTGGTCGGCCGGGCGATGGAGGCCCTGGGCCGCAACCCCGAGGCGCAGCCAGCCATTCAGACCAACATGATTCTTGGTATCGCCTTCGCCGAGGCCATCGCGATTTACGCTCTGGTCGTCGCGATCATGATCGGCTTCGTCTTCTAAGACCACAAACCGGACCGAGAGGCTAACGGATGGTTTTCCTAGGCATCACAGATATCGGTATCAACATACCGGTCTTGATCGCGCAAGTAGTGAACTTCACGTTCCTGCTGATCGTGATGCGCCTCCTCGTGTACAAGCCGGTCCTGCGCATGCTCGAGCAACGGCGCGAGCGGATTCGCGAAGGCCTCTCCGCCGCCGAGCGCGGTCGCGAACAGGCAGCCGAAGCGAACACGGCAGCGCAGGCGCAGATCGAAGAGGCGCGACGCGAGGGCCAGACGATCGTGGCGCAGGCGCAGCAGGTCTCTCAGCGCATCCAGGAGGATGCGCGCCAGCAGGCCCAGCAGCAGCAAGAGGCGATGCTGGAGCGCGCCCGAGCCGAGATTCAGCTCGAGCGCGACACGGCAATCGCCCAGCTGCGGCGTGAGTTTGCCGATCTGACCATCTCCGCTGCGGAGAAGGTCATCGGTCAGTCCCTGGACCGCTCGGCGCACCAGCGTCTCATCGACGAGGCGCTGGCGGAGTCTTCTTTCCGTGAAAACTAGGGGACGGGGTTGGCAACAGTAGATCTGGCGGCAAAGCGCTACGCGCTCGCGGCGTTCGAGATCGCCGACGAGAAGGGCACTGCGTCTGAATGGTCGGCAGCTCTCGACCAGATCGCCGAGTTCATGAGCGATCCCGAGGTTGCGAGCGTCCTGACCAATACACGCGTGCCGGTCGATTCCAAGCAGCGTCTGGTCGAGACAGCCCTGGCGGACCTCGACCCGTTGCCGCTCAACCTGGCGCGCTTGTTGGTGAAGAAGGGGCGCACGCCACTCGCGGCGGACATCGCCTCCGAGTTCAAGCGTCTGACCGAGGAAGAGCAGGGCATCAGCCGGGCTCGTGCCGTCACCGCCGTCGCCATGAGCGACACGGAGCGGCAGGTCCTGGAACAGCGCCTGCGCGAGCAGACCGGCGGTCAGGTTATTCTCGAAACAGAGGTCGATCCTGACCTGATCGGTGGGCTCGTGCTCCAGATCGGTGACCGGCTGATCGATTCCAGCACGAAGGCACGGCTAGACGCGCTGCGCGAAAGCCTGGTGGGTGCGGTCTAACGGCCGCTCCCCCCGAGATTCGAATCTATCTAAGCAAGCGGAGGACGCCACAATGGCAGTCAGGCCCGAAGAGATAACAGCAATCCTCAAGGCGCAGATCGAGCAGTTCGGCGCAGAGACAGCCGCCGTCAACGTCGGCACCGTCGTCGAGGCCGGCGACGGCATCGCGCGCGTACATGGCCTGTCCGAGTGCATGTACAGCGAGTTGGTCGAGTTCGAAAACGGCGCGATGGGCCTAGCCATGAACCTGGAAGAGGAGACCGTCGGCGTCCTCGTCCTGGGCGACTACCTCGAGATCGAAGAAGGCCAGCAAGTCAAGACCACGGGCCGCATCGCCGAAGTCCCCGTCGGCGATGCCCTCCTCGGCCGTGTCGTCGACGCGCTGGGCAACCCGATCGACGGCAAGGGCCCCATCGCCAGCAGCAAGCGCCGGCCTGTCGAGCGCATCGCGCCCAACGTCGTGACCCGCAAGGGCGTGAACGTCCCGGTGCAGACCGGCATCAAGTCGATCGACTCCATGATCCCGATCGGCCGCGGCCAGCGCGAGCTGATCATCGGCGACCGCTCGACAGGCAAGTCGACTATCGCCATCGACACGATCATCAACCAGAAGGGCGGCGACCTGATCTGCATCTACGTCGCCATCGGCCAGAAGGCGTCCAAGGTGGCGCAGACGGTCGGTCTGCTGGAGCGCTACGGCGCCATGGACCACACGATCGTCGTCTCCGCATCTGCCTCCGACCCGGCGCCGATGCAGTACCTGGCGCCGTACGCCGGCTGCGCCATGGGCGAAGAGTTCATGGAGAACGGCAAGGACGCCCTCATCGTCTATGACGACCTCTCGAAGCACGCCTGGGCCTACCGCCAGGTGTCGCTGCTGCTCCGCCGCCCGCCGGGCCGCGAGGCCTACCCCGGCGACGTCTTCTACCTGCACAGCCGCTTGCTGGAGCGCTCGGCGCGGCTCGCGCCCGAGTACGGCGGCGGCTCCCTGACGGCGCTGCCGATCATCGAGACGCAGGCAAACGACATCTCCGCCTACGTGCCGACGAACGTCATTTCGATCACCGATGGCCAGCTATTCCTGGAAGCCGACCTGTTCAACGCCGGTATTCGCCCGGCCATCAACGTCGGCCTCTCGGTCTCACGCGTCGGCGGTTCGGCCCAGCGCCGCGCCATTCGTCAGGTGGCCGGTACCTTGAAGCTGGACCTGGCCCAGTTCCGCGAGCTGCAGGCCTTCGCCCAGTTCGGCACCAGCGACCTCGATGCGTCCACGGTGCGCCAGATCGAGCGAGGCCGACGCATCACGGAACTCCTGAAGCAGCCGCAGTACTCGCCGGTCCCTTTCAACCACGAGGTGATCATCCTGTTCGCGGCGCAGCAGGGCCTGCTGACCGACGTGCCGGTTGAGAAGATCCGCGCCTTCGAGACGGCGCTGTACAGCTTCATGGACAGCAACCACCCGGAGATCGGCGCCGAGATCGGCGAGAAGCAGATCCTGGACGGCGAGCTGGAAGAGAAGATGCGCGCCGCCATCCAGGAGTTCAAGACCTCGGTACCAATCTAGTGATCAGCGTAAACAAGGATCGGGGTCCATGGGTGCCGCCCCTGGCGGGAGGCCGTGAGGGGTGTCCCCCCACCTTCACTTTGAGATCGGGGCGGAGCAGCGCGAGAGCGATGCAAAGCAGGGCCAGGAGCCGAAGCTAGATGCCAACGCTACGTCAGATTAACCGCCGCATCCGTTCGATCCAGTCGACGGCCAAGACGACGCGCGCCATGTCGCTCGTCGCCGGCTCCAAGATGCGCCGCGCCCAGCAGATGGCGCTGGCCCAACGCCCCTACGCGGAGGAGATACAGTCGCTGCTGGCCGACGTGGTGGAGGACATCCCGCAGACCGGCGGTGAAGAAGGCAGCATGCACCCGCTCCTCGAGCGGCGCGAGGTGAATACGCCGGCCGTGTTGCTGATCACACCCGATCGCGGCCTTTGCGGCGGCCTCAACACCAACCTGATTCGCCTGGCCGGCGGCTACGTCGCCGCTCATCCCGGCAGCAAGATGATCTGCGTCGGCCGCAAAGGGTTCGATTTCTTCCGCCGCAGCGGCGTCGAGATCATCGGCCAGTTCACGAACCTGACTGACTATCCCGGTTACGACGAGGTAAGCCCGATCTCGCGGCTGATCATGGACGCGTACACGAACGGCGAAGTCGACAGCGTCATCATCGTCTACCCGCGCTTCATCAACACGGTCCTACAGCGACCCGAGGAGCTGGAGCTGCTACCCGTGACGCCGCCAGCAGGCGACGAGAAGAGGACGGTTGAGTACATCTACGAGCCCAGCGCTGCGCAGCTCTTGGAGACGTTGATGCCTCGCTATGTTGAGGTGCAGGTCTACCGCGCTGTCATCGAGATGAAGGCCAGCTACCAGTCGGCCCAGATGGTGGCGATGCGTAACGCAACCGACGCGGCACAGGAGATGATCATGGAGCTGACCCTGGTGCGCAACAAGGTGCGCCAGGAGCAGATCACGAAGGAGCTGCTGGACATCACCGGCGGCGTCGAGGCAATGTCCCAGGCGGCAGGGTAAGTCCGCAAACCAGAGAACCAATGCCCGCGGCCTGGCGGGCCGTGGGAGTAGGAGAGAACTGCAATGGCTGAAGGCGCTAAGGGCAGAGTCGTACAGGTAATCGGTACGGTCGTCGACGTGGAGTTCCCGCCCGACAACCTGCCGGCCATCTACAACGCGCTCGAGATCGACAACAACGGCGAAAGAATCGTCGCAGAGGTCCAGCAGCACCTGGGCAACAACTGGGTGCGCGCGCTGACCATGATGACCACGGACGGCTTGCGCCGCGGTGCCATCGCCACCGATACCGGCCAGCCGATCGCGGTGCCGGTCGGTCCCGCCACGCTGGGCCGTCTTTTCGACGTGCTAGGCGAGGCGCTGGACAACCAGGGCCCCGTCGACGCGGAGCAGCACTGGCCCATCCACCGCCAGCCGCCGACCTTCGAGGAGCAGGAGACCGAGCCGCAGATTCTCGAAACAGGCATCAAGATCATCGATCTCATCGCCCCCCTGGCTCGCGGCGGTAAGGTCGGCCTCTACGGCGGCGCCGGCGTCGGCAAGACGGTGCTGATCAAGGAGCTGATCAACAACATCGCCCGCGAGCACGGCGGCCGCTCGGTGTTCGCCGGCGTCGGCGAGCGCAGCCGCGAGGGCAACGACCTCTGGGTCGAGATGCAAGAGTCGCCTGAGGTCTACGAGAAGACAGTGCTCGTCTTCGGCCAGATGAACGAGCCGCCCGGCGTGCGCCTGCGCGTCGCCCTGAGCGGCCTGACGATGGCGGAATACTTCCGCGACGTCGACGGCCAGGACGTGCTGTTCTTCGTCGACAACATCTACCGCTACACGCTGGCCGGTATGGAAGTGTCGGCGCTGCTGGGCCGCATGCCCTCCGCCGTCGGCTACCAGCCGACGCTGGCGACCGAAGTAGGCGCCCTGGAAGAGCGCATCACGACGACCCGCAAGGGCTCGATTACCTCCTTCCAGGCCATCTACGTGCCTGCAGACGACTACACCGACCCCGGCGTGGCCACCACATTCGGCCACCTGGACTCCAGCGTGACGCTGGACCGCTCGATCTTCGAGCAGGCGCTGTTCCCGGCCATGGACCCGCTGGCGTCTTCGTCCCGTATGCTCGACCCGCTGGTCGTCGGTCAGGAGCACTACGACACGGCCCAGCAGGTGCTCGGTACGCTGCAGCGCTACAAGGACCTGCAGGACATCATCGCCATCCTCGGCATCGACGAGCTGTCGGACGAGGACAAGACGACGGTCGCCCGCGCTCGCCGCGTCCAGCGCTTCCTGACGCAGCCCATGTTCGTCGCCGAGGTGTTCACCGGCACGCCGGGCCAGTACGTCCCGGTGCGCGAGACGGTGCGCGGCGCCCGCGAAATCCTCGATGGCAAGCACGACGAGCTGCCCGAAGGCGCCTTCTACAACATCGGCTCCATCGACCAGGCCCCCGAAAAGGCCGAGCAGTTGGCGAGGCAGTAGCATGCCGCTTAGCCTGCAAATCGTCACGCCGGAACGCGTCGTCTTCTCCGAGGAGGCGATCGATTCCGTCACGGTGCCCGGCAGCGAGGGTGAGCTCACAATCCTGCCGCAGCACGCGCCGCTCATGACCGCCCTGCAGCCCGGACCGCTCGTCTTCCGCCGTGGAGAGGACGAGACCGACGTGGCCCTCTCCGGCGGCTTCATGGAGGTGCGCGAGGACAAGGTCGTGATCCTGGCCGACACCGCCGAGCGCTCGGAGGAGATCGACATCGCCCGCGCGGAAGAGGCGCGCCGCCGCGCCGCTGCCCTCCTCGCGACGCGCGAAGGGGAGATCGACATCGCCGCCACGATGGCCGCCCTCGAGCGCGCCTCCGCCCGCCTGCGCGTCATCGAGCGTCGTCGCCGCCGCCCGGCAGGCCGTGGACAGCCACAGCAGCAGAACCAGTAACCGCTTCGAGCGATCACTCGAGAGGCCGGGACGTCGATGGCGTTCCGGCCTCTCCGATCTCATTCTGGAACATCCTATCGGGTGGGGTTATTCCGCAGCGCCGCTTGCTAAGGTGAGCGCATGCGACGAGGCCGGCCACGACACGACGACATCCTGACCCCCCGCGAGTGGGACGTCGTCGCCTTGCTGCGCCAAGACCTCACGAACGAGCAGATCGCAACCCGACTCGGCATCAGCGAGAACACGGCCAAGTACCACGTGGCGCAGATCATGGCCAAGCTCGGCGTCTCCTCTCGTCAGGAAGCGGCCGCCTGGCAGGAGGAGTCGAAGGCAGCCACACCTCGACGATGGGGCTTCTTCGCTCCGGTCATGCGACTGCTGCGGCCGCCGCGGCCGGCCCTCGCCGCGAAAGCTGCAGGCCTGGTCCTCGTCGGCGCAACCGGCCTGGGGCTGATACTGCTCGCCTTCGGTGTTCTGTCTATGAACAACCGGGCCTCGCCGAACCGGGCCTTGACGACGCCTATGTGCGACCCGAGAGGCATTGCGGAGCCGGTGGAAGCGACGCCGCCGCCGGACCCCCAGACCAGCTGGGCCCTGGCGCGCAGCACGATGCCAGCCGATATCGACGTCTACGAGCCCGCCCCTTACACGACGGCAGGTTTGGGCATGCCACAGCTCATGGAGGCCTGCCTGGGTCCTGACCTGACGCCTCAGTACACGGTGCTCTACCAGGCCCCACATGGCTACCTCGTCTTCATCCTGAACCAGAGCTACGCCGCCGCCTACGGCAACACATCGGGGCCCCCCACCTGGACGGCAACGGTTGGCATACACTGCCCCGAACATTGCATCGATGGCGAAGAGCTCTATACGACCGGCACGAGCAACGGCCAGTGGTTCGAGTACTACGCGGTGTCCTGGCAGGAGAACGGCTACACCTACCAGGTCAAGCTCGAGAACGAAGACGAGACCGCGAAAATCCCTGGGCAGACCTTCGCTGACGTTGTCGACAGCCTCTCCGATGCGGAGCAGCAGCACGGCGTCTTCGGCCCGACGCCGGTGCGGCCGAAACCGAACGCGACCCAGCTCGCGCAACTGACCGAGATCATCGAGCATTACGGCGGCAACACGCCGGAGCCCATCTTCACGGGAATAATGAACGGCTTCACGTTTCAGGCCGGCGTGCCGCCGGTCTGCCCTACCGTACCTCCCCCCAACGGCGCTGTCAGCGAGCACGGCTCCGCCTTGCTCGCAGCCTCAGGCCTCGATTTCGACGCAACGTATGTCCCCGACGGGTACGCGCCCGACTTGCAGACCGACCGCTTCGGCGATGCAAGGGGCCATGTCTTAGCCGGGCAATGCGGCGACACCGTGGACCTCGTCAGCGAGACCTGGAGCTCGCCTTCCGGCCACTTTTCTGTCTCGCGGCGGGCGAGCTCGCCCGTCATCGCGAACCACTATTCCGCCGATCGCCTGGAGGCGACGACGATCGGCGGCAGGCCCGCCATCGTGGTGCACCCGCGCTTCGCGGGAGAAGAGGTCGACATCTACCTGCGCGACCACGACAGCTTCTGGACGCTCAGATCAGAGGACCTGAGCGTGGACATGCTGGTTCAGGTAGCTGCGGGACTTCAGGACAGGTGAGGACGTTGGCAACCCCGGGCAACCTCACCCCTCGGTCCCTCTCCGTGAACGGAGAGGGGACGGCGGGACCTCGGCCCTGCATGCCCTTCTGAACGTCCTCTTGCATTTCCTCACCAGTACCTAGATAATCTAGGTATGAGCGATTTGCAACGCAGTCAGGTAGAGGTGCTCGTGCTCGCCGTCCTGCAGTCAGGACCGGCGCACGGCTACGCCATCATCGAGCAGATCAAGCAGCGCAGCCAGGGCGAGTTCACCCTGCCGGAGGGCACGGTCTACCCCGCTCTGCACCGGTTGGAGAGCGACGGCATGCTGGCCAGCGACTGGCAGGACGTAGACGGGCGCCGACGGCGCGTCTACAGCCTGACAGCATCGGGTCTGCAGGTCATGCAGTCGCGCCGTAGCGACTGGAACCGCTTCGCCACCGCGATGCAGGCAGTCATCGGGACGGGATCATGAGCCAGAACACGAACATCGAAGCCTACCTCGATACACTGACGGGGCTGCTGACGCTGCCGCCGCAGCGCGTCCGCCGCATCGCCATCGAGGTCGAAGACCACCTCCGCGCTTCGACGCAGGCGCTGATCGACGAAGGCGCCTCGCCGGACGAGGCGGAACAGCAGGCAATCGAGCGCTTCGGACGGCCGGACGTCGTCGCCAGGAGCTTCGCCGCCGCACCGATCGCGTGGCTGGCGGTCGTACGCAGCGCCATCGGCTCGCTGTACGGCGTCGCGGTTCTCGGGCTGATCGCCATCGGCTGCAGCGGCCTGCTGGCGCTGGCCCTCTCCGCGCCGTTCGGCAAGGACTTCGTGGCCGGCGACGCGCCCGGCGTCACCTACACCGCAGCGCGCTGCGCCGACTACTTCCGGCTGGAGCCGAACCAGACGGACTGCAACCAGGCCGCCATCGCCCATCATTTCGGCGAGGTCGTCGACTACCGCGTCGCGGCCGGCGTCCTGGGGTTGCTGATGCTGGGAGGCTCGCTGCTCTACACGCGTGGCAAGAAGAACACGCGAGACGCGCTGCCGCCGCTCATCGTGCCCACCATTGGCACGTCGCTGTTCGGCGTCGCCGCCCTGGCGCTGCTGTTCATGAGCGGCGGCGGGACTGGGCAGGCCGGCGCCATGCTCAGCGGCGCCATCGTCTCGGCCGTCGTTGCCATATGGTACGGCCTTCGACTCACGCGGCTGCTGACGCCATGGGTCATGGCGCGCGATTAGAGCGGTTGATGGCCGGTCTCCGAGGCGTCTCGACGTCAGAAGCCTCAGGCGCGGCTCGCCGCCACGCTAATGGACCCAATGACGGCGTAGCCAGTAGGCCGCGCCGAGGGCGCTCAGCCCGCCGCCGATCATGATCACCCACCACCATTGCGACCCAGGGCTCTTGTCCTGCTCGATGGTGGTATCGGCGTAAGGGATGGGCTGGCCAGGCCGAGGCGCCTGATCGCCCAGGACGGGCTGTAGCCAGAGGAACGGCACCACGTACGAGGTAGCGCCGAGTCGGTCGTAGATTTCGCCGTTGGCGACGACATAGAGCATCTGCTCCGACCGGCCTTCAGGCAGGTTAAACGTGATCCAGACACTGCCTGGACCATCGCTAAGCTGGACGTTCTCCGGACGCTCATACACCTCGAGACCGTTGGTCACCTGCCAGAACGCCGCCGTTTGGTCCGCGTCGAGCTCGATGCTCCCGATCTGGATCGCAACGTTCTCACCGTTTTTCACGGCCGCTGCAATGACGTTCAACGGCCCCGGCTCCTCATCGATAGCCCCCGCCTTCGTGAGGCGGATGTAGCGGTCCAGGATGGCTCGCTGACGCAGATCGATGACGATCCAGACGTCCTCGCCGTCCTGCCGGGTGCGCACGAAGCCGCCGTTCGGGTAGTACTGCGCCTCGAGGTCGACCTCCGGGTCCTTGCTGCCCTCGCCGCGAACGGCGTGATCCCAGTACGGCGACGAGACGGTGTAGGACGGGCCGCTGACCGCCGGCGCATTGTCCAGCTGCGGGGGCAGGTTGATGCGGCGCATGAAATCGTCCTCGTCGACGGCCGTCAGACGGACCTTGTGAGGCAGATCGCCGCCCGAGATCCAGGTCTGCGGGCCGGCGTCGGCCTGCTGCGCCGACGCGGGACCGGCGACGAAGAACAGCAGGACGAGGAGGATGACGAAGAAGGCGACGCGACGGGTCACGTTGCCGATCCTACCGCGCCGCCGCGTATGAAAGTAGCGCATCACGACCACAGCCGCCGTTTCTATGAATACGATGAGCAAAGAAGGAACAGCAGGGGTTGCGGGGGCAAAGCCCCATGCGCGGGGGTCTCTGGGGGTGTCCCACGGACCTTCCCCCTTCCTTCCCTGCTACGCAGGGAGGACGAAGAAAGGGATCTTCGAGGGGGGCACCGCTCGGGCCGAAGGTCGGCCGGCCTATCGGCCCGCTACCCGGCAGGAGACTCGCCGTCTCCTCACCTCTGCTCAGCGAGCAAATTCTGTGGAACACATCTCGAGGCGCCGTTGCAGATTCATACGAGGTCAATGGTTTGACCTGCTGATCGGCGGGAGCTAAAATTCTTAGCGTCGGCGGACATAGCCTTGCAGCGGGGGAGAGGCGCTTGGACAGCCTCCACGAGGCCTGCGGCGTTTTCGGAGTGTACGCTCCATCGGAAGACGTCGCCCGCGTTACCTTTTTTGGGCTCTATGCGCTACAGCACAGGGGCCAGGAGAGTGCAGGCATCGCGACCACTGACGGAACGTCCCTGAAGGTCCATAAAGACATGGGCCTCGTGTCGCAGGTCTTCCAGGAGGAAGACCTTTTGTATTTACAGGGGTTCGCCGCGGCCGGCCACACGCGCTACTCCACCACCGGCTCCAGCCGCATCGAAAACGCCCAGCCCTTCCTGCTGGACGGCCCGGACGGCCCCATCGCACTGGGCCACAACGGCAATATCATCAACGCGGACATGCTGCGCGCCGAGCTCGAGGCCGAGGGGCGCCAGTTCGCCACGTCGACCGACTCCGAAGTCCTCGCCCACCTCGTCGCCACCGCCCCCGGCCGCGACTGGGGCGAGCGCATGTCCTACGTCATGCGGCGCGCTCACGGCGCTTTCTGCCTTACGGTGCTCACCAAAGACGGCGTCATCGCCGCGCGCGACCCGCTGGGCATCCGTCCCCTGTCGCTGGCGCGCATCGACGGCGGCTACTGCTTCGCGTCGGAGACCTGCGCCTTCGACCACCTCGGCGCCACGTTCATCCGCGACATCGAGCCGGGTGAGACGCTGCTGATCGACGGCGAAGGCCTGCACAGCTACAAGTTCAAGGACCGCGAACAGGAAGCCTTTTGCGTCTTCGAGTACATCTACTTCGCCCGCCCGGACAGCTACCTGCGCGGCGAGCGCGTCTACCCGGTGCGCATGGAGCTCGGCGCCGAGCTGGCCCGCGAGCATCCCGTCGACGCCGACATCGTCATCGGCGTGCCCGACTCCGCGACGGCCGCCGCCGTGGGCTACGCGCGCGAATCAGGCATCCCCTTCGCCGAGGCGCTGGTCAAGAACCGCTACGTCGGCCGCACCTTCATCATGCCCGACCAGCGCATCCGCGATCAGGGCGTGCACGTCAAGTTCAACCCTCTGCGCGAGGTCCTCGAAGGCCAGCGCGTCATCGTCGTCGACGATACGATCGTGCGCTCCACGACTATCCGTCACGTGGTGCGCATGCTGCGCGACGCCGGCGCCAAGGAAGTGCATCTGCGCGTCACGGCGCCGCCGATCACGCATCCCTGCTTCTTCGGTATCGACATGGGCCGCCGATGGGAGCTGATTGCCGCGCACGAGACGGTCGAAGAGATACGAGCCGACATCGGCGCCGACTCCCTGGGTTACCTGACCAAGGAAGGCCTCGTCTCCGCCATCGGCCAGCCGCGCGAAAGCTTCTGCATGGGCTGCTTCACCGGCTCCTACCCGATGGACGTGCCGACCGAGCTCGACAAGCTCGGCCTGGAGCCGCCCGACTGGGGCGACCGCCACAACATCGACTGGGACGACGAATCCGCCACCCCGGCCGTGATCGACGCCTCCACCATCGTCGTCCAGCCCTGACCCTTTCTGCGCACCTCCGGAAGCGCCTCGTATGTCATCCCGGCCGCAGGAGGAATCGCCGGCCGATATCAGCGCCTCGCTCCGGATCCGTAACGCGGAGACATCTATTGCGAAGCTCCATGCCGTTTGGTGAGATTCACCGGATTCCTCACGCTGCTCGGAATGACAGGCTTGGGGAACACGCATTGCCTGATCGCCCCATTGCTGGCAATCTGAGGCCCTGAGAATCGCTCCCACGACAGGCCCGCTCATGACTGACAACGAACCGTTGACCTATGCCGGCGTCGGCGTCGACCTCGAGAAGCGCCGCGGTATCGTCGAGCGCTACAAAGAGGTGACGCGCCACGCGACGCGCCCGGAGGTTCTCAGCGGCGTCGGCCCGTTCGGAGGGCTCTTCCAGCTCGGCCAAAAGTACCGCGATCCGGTGCTCGTCAGCAGCACCGACGGCGTCGGTACCAAGGTGAAGATCGCGGCTCTCGCCGGCCGCTACGAGGGTCTGGGCCACGACGTCGTCAATCAGTCGGTGAACGACGCCCTTTGCTGCGGCGCCGACCCCCTGTTCTTCCTCGACTACATGAGCTGCGGCGTCATGGACCCGGAGGACAAGGTGGCCGTCGTCAAGGGCGTGGCCGACGCCTGCGCCGCTGTCGGCGCGGCGCTGATCGGCGGCGAGACCGCAGACATGCCGGACGTCTACCCGCCGGGCGAGTTCGACCTCGCCGGCTTCGTCGTCAGCGTCGTGGAGCGCGACGCGATCATCGATGGATCGAAGATCGCTGCCGGCGACGTCATCTTCGGCCTGCCCTCCAGCGGCCTGCATACCAACGGCTACACGCTGGCCCGCGCCGCCCTCCGCATCGGCATCGACACGGCGAACGCGGCCGACGACCGCAAGCGCCTGGAGCGCCACGAAGAGGACCTCGGCGAGACGCTGGCGGACGCGCTGCTCAAACCACATCTGCCGTACAGCAACGAGTTGAAGCCGGCTCTGGGGCTGGTCAACGGGCTCTGCCACATCACGGGCGGCGCCTTCGAGGAGAACCTGCCCCGGGTGCTGCCCGACGGTCTGGGCGCCCGCATCGACAAATCGAGCTGGGACGTGCCGCCCATCTTCCCCTTCATCCAGCGAGCCGGCGGCATCGACGAAGAGGAAATGTACCGCGTCTTCAACATGGGCATAGGCATGGCGGTCATCGTCTCGCCCGGTGTGGCGACGAAGCTGCGCAGCCTGATTCCCAACGCGATCGCGATCGGTGAGATAACCAAACGCCAGGACAGTGACCCCCAGGTCCGGCTGGGCTAACAAAAGGAGACTGCATGCGCGCGCTGCTCGCCCCTTATGACAAGACAGGCCTCGTCGAGTTCGCCCGCGGCCTCGTCGACCTCGGCTGGGAGCTGCTGGCCACCGGCGGCACCGAGAAGGCGCTACGCGACGCCGGCCTGCCGGTCACCAGCGTCGCCGCCGTCACCGGCTCGCCGGAGATGCTGGACGGACGCGTCAAGACGCTGCACCCGGCGATCCACGGCGGCCTGCTCGCCCGCCGCGACAACCCGCAGCACATGCGCGAGATGCAAGAGCAGGGCTTCGCCAACATCGACCTCGTCGCCAACAACCTCTATCCCTTCGAGGCAACGATCGCCAGGCCCGACGTCACGCTGAACGACGCGCTCGAGAACATCGACATCGGCGGGCCGGCCATGCTGCGCGCCGCCGCCAAGAACTTCCCGGACGTCGTCGTCCTCTGCGACCCGGCCGACTACGACGCCGCCCTGGCGGCGCTGCGCGACGGCGGCCTGCCTCCCGATGCGCGCCAGGCGCTTGCGGCCAAAGCGTTCCAGCACGTCGCGCTCTACGACACGATGGTCTCGGGATACCTGCGCGGCACGGACGCCGAATGGCCGGCAGAGCTCACGGTCGGCCTACGCCGCCTGACCTCGTTGCACTACGGCGAGAACCCGCACCAGGCCGCCGTCCTCTACGAGGAGCCCGGCAGCGGTGACCGCGGCATCGTCCACGCCCAGCAGCTGCACGGCGCGCCGATCTCGTTCAACAACGTGCTCGACGCCGATGCAGCCTGGCGCACGGTCAGCGACTTCGAGGCGCCGACCGTCGCCGTCATCAAGCACACCAACCCCTGCGGCCTCGCCAGCGACGATGACCTCACCGCCGCCTACGCCCGCGCCCTGAGCGGCGACCCGATCTCGGCCTTCGGCGGCATCGTCGCCTGCAACCGGCCCATCGACGGCACGCTGGCGCAGGCGATGCGGGCCAGCATCAGCCCCAGCAGCGGCCAGCGCATGCGCTACGACATCGTCGTGGCGCCCGGCTTCAGCGAGGAGGCGCTGGCAGCGCTGACCCGCTGGCGCGACGCGCGCATCCTGGCCGTGACGCCCGGCGACGCTACGCCTTACGATCTGCGCCGCGTGAGCGGCGGCTTCCTACTGCAGGAACCGGACCAGCAAGCCCGACGGATCGCTGCAGCTGCGCGTCGTCAGCAAACGCGAGCCGACGGAGGACGAGCTCGCCGATCTACGCTTCGCCTGGCGCGCCTGCAAGCACATCAAGTCGAACGCCATCGTCCTCGCGAAGGACAACACGCTGCTGGGCATGGGCGCCGGCCAGCCCAACCGCGTCACCAGCGTGCGCCTCGCCGTCGAGCGCGCCGGCGAGCGGGCGCGCGGCAGCGTCCTCGCCTCGGACGCCTTCTTCCCCTTCTTCGACGGCGTCGCAGCAGCCGCCGCGGCGGGCGTCACTGCCATCATCGAGCCGGGCGGCTCCGTCCGCGACGAGGAGGTCGTAGGCCTCGCGGACGCGGCCAACATGGCCGTCGTCTTTACGGGCGAGCGTCATTTCAGACACTAGCGAGCTACGAGCTTCGAGCATGGCTAATGCGCGATTTGGAAAGCTCTCGGGAACATGGCGCACCAGCTCACACTTGATATCTATCAGAAGTCTGAACGAAGTGAAGCGGATGCTATCGGAGCTGATTCAGCGAGTTGCCGAATGAGGGCGCGCCCGAATGGTGCAAGCCAAGCCCAGCTTCTAATCTAAGCAGGACTATGAGAATTACATCCCTGCTCACGCAATCCAGGGCCTCCCTCGTGGCTCGGAGCCCGCGGCTCGCAACTCGCAGCTAACCGATGGCACGCGTCGACGTTGTCCTGCCGGTGTACAACGAGGAGCACGTGCTGGAGCGCAGTGTGCGCACGCTGCACGCCTACCTCTCCGACAACGTACTGCACGAGTGGCGCATCGTCGTTGCCGACAACGGCTCGCGGGACCGCACCTTCGAGATTGCGCAGGCACTCGAGAAGGAGTTGCCCAACGTCGCGGCGCAGCACATCCCCGAAGCCGGCCGCGGTCGCGCCCTGACGCTGGCCTGGCTGGACAGCGACGCCGACGTGCTCAGCTACATGGACATCGACCTCTCGACCGACCTCGACGCCTTCCCGCGCCTGATCAGCGCCATCACCGACCACGGCTACGATCTCGCCGCCGGCAGCCGCCTGGGCGCCGGAGCCGAGACGACGCGCTCGCTGAAGCGAGAGGTGCTGTCGCGCGGCTTCGTGCTGATGACGAACCTGGCGTTTCAGGCGCGCATGCGGGACACGCAATGCGGCTTCAAGGCGATCAGCCGCCAGGCGGCGCAGCACCTGCTCCCCCTGGTCAAGGACACGGGCTGGTTCTGGGACACAGAGCTGCTGTTGCTCGCCGTAAAGGGCGGCTGGCGAGTGCAGTTCGTGCCGGTGCGCTGGCTGGAGGACACGGACAGCCGCGTGCACGTCACGTCGACGGTCTGGCGCGACGTCAAGGGCCTCGCCCGCATGCGCCGCTTCGACTGGTCGAAGGCCCGCAAACCAAGCTGACTCGGGCCCTCGAACAAGCCCCCATTCCTATCTGCGAAACCTCTTTCAGGGCACCGAATTTCGACCAAGGCTCGGTTGACTCTAATGGGGGCCGATGCTAGATTGCGGCTTGCTAAGGCCATCACAAAGATTCCCTGAGCAACGGAAACCGAGGAGCGGGGGGGCGAACACGGACATGAATCCTGTTCTGATGTTCCATGGTTGGGAGGCCTATCAACTCTTTTTCAGCAAGGTCTCTGCAGACTTTGCTGAACTGGTTCTCGTATTTGGCACCATTGCTATAAGCCTGGCCATCATGGTCGCTTTCGGCAACTGGTGGTCACGCTAAGGAGGGGCACCCGGCATGGCCGTAGGCAATCGATCCCGGACAGAACGGCCCAAAGGTCCAGGGCTCCTCGGCAACATCTACGACAAGATCTTTCACAACTACGTCTGGCAGTCGATCTTCCGTAGCGGCTACCCCAGCACGCCCCGTAACCAGATGCTGGTCGTCGCTACCAACGTCTTCCTTCACCTCCACCCCACGCGCATCCACAAGACGCACGTCAAGATCACGCATACCTACTGCCTGGGAGGGTTGAGCTTCTTCCTCTTCCTGGGCCTCACCGTGACCGGCGTGCTGCTGATGTTCTACTACGTGCCCTCGACAGAGCACGCCTACACGGATATCGCCGCGCTCGAGACGAACGTGCGCTACGGCTCCCTGATCCGCAACATGCACCGCTGGATGGCGCACGGCATGGTACTCACCGTCCTGCTCCACATGATGCGTGTCTTCTACACCGGCGCTTACAAGCCGCCGCGTGAGTTCAACTGGGTCGTAGGTGTGATCCTGCTGATCCTCACCCTTCTCCTCAGCTTCACCGGCTACCTCCTGCCGTGGGACCAACTGGCTCTGTGGGCCATCACGGTCGGCACGAACATGGTGGGCTCGGCCCCGGTGCTCGGCGACTCTGTCGTGTTCGTCATGCGCGGCGGCTTCTCGGTCGGCCCGAATGCCCTGATTCGGTTCTACACCTTACATGTGATCGCCTTACCACTCGTCGCTGCCGTCTTCATGGCTGTGCATTTCTGGCGCATCCGCCGCGACGGTGGCATGGCGCGCCCACTCTAGAAAGGCGATAGGAGAGGGGAGCTTTGGCAGCAGTTACTTCTTCGCCCTCACAGGTACGACCCCGCCGCGAACGAGAAGAGGAACTCCTCGTTTGGCCGGACCTCGTATTTGTCGAGTTCATCTGTGCCGTCCTCTTCACCTTCAGCTTCACGATCATCTCGGCGATCGCGAACGCGCCGTTGATCAACCGGGCCAACGGCAACGTCACGCCGAACCCGTCCAAGGCTCCGTGGTACTTCCTCAACCTGCAGGAGTTGCTGCTGCACATGAACCCGGCCCTCGCCGGTGTCATCGTGCCGACGGTCTTCTTGATCCTCCTGGCAGCCGTCCCGTACTTCGACCGCAGCAAGGAGGGCCAGGGCACCTGGTTCGGGACGGCAAACGCCGTCAGAATTTCGATCTTCTCCGCCGTTTTTTCGGCCGTCACGACCACGCTCCTCATCCTCTGGGATTTCAGCGAGCATGTCAGCGCGTACCAGAAAATCACCGGCAGTAACTGGCCGACAGGTGCAGACCGCCCCAGCTGGCTGCCCCATGTCGGCTTCATCCAGGCCGTCTGGGATCTGGTCCTCAGCCCCAACACGCGCTCGATCCAGACCGACTGGAAATGGAGCACCGACCTGGGAGGTCTGGTGCCACTGCTCCAGGGCTCCGGTCACGACGGCCGGCTCAACTGGCCTCAGGACTTCAGCCAGATTCCTCTGCCACTCAACGGCACTTCCTGGCCCTGGCACTTTCTCGGCCACCACGGCGGTCACCCACCACAGTGGTACCAGAATCTGCCGGGCTGGTTCACGGGCCTTCTGCCCTACGACCTCAACCTGAACTTCCCGGCCTTCCTGGTCGAGATCCTGATCCCGACGATCATCATGACCGCGCTACCCGCCTTCCTGGTTTACCTCCTGTGGCGCATCCGCTGGATACGCACACGGCGCGACGTACTGCTCTGTCTCTTCAGTGGCTTCATCGCCGCCTACTGGACGATGACGATCATCGGTTCAGCCTTCCGAGGTCAGGGGCAGGAGCTAGTCTGGCCGTGGCATGTGCCTCACATTGACGGGTAAGCAGAAACCACGCTGGCAGAAGACGCCGGCTACGAAAGAACTTCTAGATAGGAGGGCGTGCGATGAATGAGCGCTTGAGTTGGTGGCCTGCGATCTTTGGTCTCGCTCTGGCGATGATCGTTGTGACCATTATTCAGCCCGTCACGAGTTCGCTTTCGTACGCCAGTGCCTGCGTCGTGATCATCGCCCTGCTCGGCTGGATCCTCGAGGCACGCGAAGTTGCCGGGCCCCCGCCGGCAGTGGAACCGGAACACGAGGAAGAGGAGCAGGCTCCCGGGCCGAGCTACTGGCCTGTCGTCCTGGCTCTCGGTATCGTCGGCATCGCCGCCGGCCTGATCTACGACTGGGAGTATGGCGCGTTCATCGCCGCCGTACCGCTCGCGATCGGCTCCGGTAGCGCCTGGATGAGCAACATCCAGCGCGAGATGGAAGCGGCGCCGCAAGAGCAGGCCGTTGCCATCGTCGGCCCCGGCGGACAGCTCATTGAGCCTGTTTCCAACCAGACGCTGGCCGCGCAATCGGCCGCCGGCGCCGCCATTGCTATTGAGCGCGTCGAGCGGCGCGAGATCTCTCGCCGCGGCCTGCTTCGCATCACGTTCTGGACTGGTCTGCTGGCCGGTCTGGCCGCCTTCGGCGGCACCCTGGTCGACATGCTCTACCCGCGCGGCGTCACCGGCTTCGGTAGCGTCGTGCAAGCTGGCAGCGTGGACCAGTTCCCTCCTGGCACCAAAACGCAGATCGTTGCCGGCCACTTCTGGCTGGTCAACCTGACTGAAGAGCAGGCCAAGCGCAGCGACCCCGAAACGGGTAAGGCTGGCTATCTAGCACTGTGGTGGAAGTGCCCTCACCTGGGATGCACCGTCCCGTGGAACCCGACGTTCACGTGGAAAGGCCTCGACGGCAAGGACCGCCAGGGCTGGTTCCGCTGCCCCTGCCACGGCTCGACATACGACGACGCTGGCCACCGTGTATACGGACCGGCCCCGCGTTCGATGGACCACATGAAGCTCACCATCAACGGCGGCAACATCAGCGTCGACACCGGTGCAATCACGAAGGGCACGACCGATAACGCAAGCTTTGCAGTACAAGCAGAAGGTTAGGCAGGAACGGCTGATGAGTTATCGGCAAGAGAACGATGGTGCTGACCGATGAACACGCGTAAGCAGGTCCTGATCATGGCGACGCTGCTCATGTTCATGCTGATCGCGGTCGGCATCTACGGCGCATGGCTCCCCAATCGCCAGACCAGCGCCGAGGCGGACTTCCAGCAGGCCCAGGCCGAGCGCGGCGCCATCATCTTTGCTCAGAACTGCCGTCTCTGTCACGGCGACGTCGGCCAAGGTGGAGCGGCCGGCGGCCGTCTCCCGGCCGCCCCGGCGCTCAACCGTCCCACCCTGCAGGGCTTCAGCGACAGCAAGCAGACGACCACGTCAGACATGGTTGCGAGTGCCACCACTGTCGACGTCACTGACGGCTCCAAGTTCAAGGCCGGCGCCCTAATCCTCATCGACAACGAGCGCATGGACGTCACTGCTGTCAGCGACAACACCCTCACGGTGAAGCGCGCCGTCGATCGGACCACCGCCGAATCGCACCTCTCGGGAGCGGCGATTCAGCTCTTCGCCTCCGCCACGCTTACCCAGAACGAAACGCTCATCACCAACACGATTACCTGCGGCCGTGTCGGCACGGCCATGCCTACCTGGTCTGACCAATACGGCGGTCCTCTCAATTTCGAGCAGATCGACCAGCTCATGACCCTGATCACGCAGAACCGGTGGGATCTTGTAAAGGCTCAAGACGACCACGTCGATCAGCTTTCGCCGTTGACCGCGGCCATTACGCCCGACGACACGACGATCCACGTCAAGGACAGCTCGCACTTCACCGCCAAGGGCTACATCCGCATCGGCGACGAGCGCATGACGGTCACGAACATCGACAAGGACGGCACGACGGTCGAAGTGGAGCGGGCCTCGCTCAACACGGCGGCAGCCGAGCACGCCGCCGGTGACATGGTGTACAACTTCCCGGCGCCGCCGGAGTCGCCCACTATCGTGCAGTCGGCCTGCGGTCAGACGGCCCAGGCCCCGGCGCCGGCTGGCACTCCATCCACGGTGGAGCCGTTCACAGGCCAGACGGTCAACGTCACCGCCCAGAACGTCCAGTTCGACACGAAGGACATCACGGTGAACTCGGGCGGCAAGGTCCGCATCCGGCTCGACAACAAGGACGATGGTGTGAAGCACAACATCGCCGTCTACAAGAGTCAGAGCGACTTGACGCCGGTCGCAGATGGCAGCGTCGGCGTCCAGTTCGCCGGACCTGGCCTGGACGACGTGGTGTTCGACGTGCCGGCACCGGGAACCTACTTCTTCCGCTGCGACGTCCACCCGACCATCATGTTCGGTACCTTCACGGTCAAATAGGACCTTCTCAATCAAGCTAACGAGGCCGCGTCGTTTGACGCGGCCTCGTTCTTTTCCGCGAGGCCGGTTTGACCGCGGTTGCGGCCCTCCTTATCATCCTTGCAGCGGGGATGAGTGAGATGGCCTCTTGTCGATTCCGAACCCAGTTCGCAGATACTCCAACGCGCTCTTCAAGACCCTCCTCGTAGCCACGGGTCTCGTCGCCATCGTAGCGGCAGCGATGCCCATCGCGGGCCGTGACGGCCCCCAGGCATCCGCGACCTCCGGCTACTCCTTCGGCACCGAGAACTCCTGGATCCGCATCCAGAACATCGGCGACGACGACGCTAACGTCGAGCTCAACTACTTCGACGCCCAGGGCCACATCGCCGGTACCGATAGCTGCCCCTCGGCGACCTGCCCGCCCATGTACCCCGGCAGCGGCTGGACCTTCTTCCAGAAGGACAACACGTCGTTGCCCTTCGGCTTCCAGGGCTCAGCCGTCATCTCCACCGACCAGCCCGTGGTCGCGCTGCTGGCGAAGGACGTGCGCCGTGGCGACACCTTCTCCATCGCCGGCGACACGCTGAACACGGGCCCGGGCTCGCACCAGATCTTCCTGCCCGTCACCGGCAAGCGCGATGGCCCCAACAAGGACTGGAACGGCCGCTTCGTCATCCAGAACATGAGCGACACGGTGACGGCCTGCGTGACCATCACCTACCTCAGCTTCTACACGGACAGCGAGATATCGTGGGACCCCTACAAGCTGCCCTCGTCCGGCAAGCCGGACGCGCCGCTGCCCGGCTGCCCTAACGGCGGCATGCCGCTGCCGCCGCGCGGCTCCATCTTCCGCGACCCGGACACCATGGCGGTGCCGAACCAATTCACCGGCTCTGTTCGCATTGACCTCTCGACGAACGCCGACGGGCAGGGGCCGAACCAGCAGTGGATCTCGGCCTCCGCCGACATCTGGAACTCGGACCTGGCCTCGTTCGGCTCGTATCGTGGCTTCGACGTCAACGACCTCGGCAAGGAGATCGTCCTGCCGGAGGTTGACCGTCAGGTCGGGCCGTCCAACTCCTACAGCACGCGCTTCACGATCGTGAACAAGGACCCGAACCAGCCCGCCGACGTGACCCTGCGCTTCGACGGCTACGACCAGGACGGCAACCTCATCACCAAGACGAACACGTTCGAGGTGAAGGGGTCGAAGCTCTGCTTCCAGGATCTCGACAACGCCGACTGCCTCGCGGACGGCGACAACCTGCCCTTCGACTTCATCGGCACGGCCCATCTATCTTCAACCGAGCCCATCGCCGTCGTCGTCGACCGCGGCACCTTTCTCAACGACACCTTCACGGACTATCGCGGCATGCGGCCCGACCAGGACGCGGCCTACCAGGTGCTGCTGCCAGACCTGAACAAGAACTACGCGTCGCAGGCCGGCGTCGGCAACGGCTGGAACAGCTGGTTTCGCGTCATGGTCGCGGATGGCAGCACCGCGAACGTCACGGTCACCTACTACGGCCTCGACCTGCCGGGCGGCAGCGCCTCCTACACCGTGCCGGTCAACCGCGAGTTCACCGTCTTCCAGTTCAACGAATCGATGCTGCCGGACGGCTTCGCCGGCACCGCGATCATCTCCTCCGACAAGCCGATCGTCGCCCTGGCCGACGTCTACACGGATCTCTTCCACGGCGACCCGGACATGGTCTACAACGGCACGCCCCTCCACTAACCACTGCGTGGTGGCGTGCTGAGCGGGAGATGGTTGGCCCTCGCCACGGCCACGGGAACCGGCCGACAGCCGTCTTCTGAGCTGGACAGCAGAGCCGTCCAGGCCCTCTGGTAAGATCGTGCGATGAAGGTCGTCTATCTGGCGGACGCACCGTACATCCATACGCGACGCTGGATCGAGCACTCCGTCTCCCAGGGTTACGACTGCGACGTCATCTCCTTCCGCCCAGCCGAGATCGAAGGTGCTCGTGTCCACTACGTCGACGGCGCCGAGCGGCTGGGCAAGGCCCGCTACCTGATCCACGCTCGCCGCGTCGGCCGCATGGTGCGGGAGATGGAGCCGGACCTCGTGCACGCGCTACACCTGACTAGCTATGGCTTCCTCTCAGCGCTGTCCGGCTGCCGGCCGCTGATCATCTCCGTCTGGGGCACCGACGTACTGGAAGCACCGAACCTGACTCCCTTCCACCACTGGCTGACGCGATACTCGCTGGCCCGCGCGGACTCGATTACGGCCACAAGCCTCAACCTGGCCACCGAGACGAGCCGCTACGCGCCGCGCGGCAAGCCGGTCAACGTCGTTCCCTACGGCGCCGACATCGAGAGCTTCCAGCCGGCTCGGCGCCGCAACGTCAAACGCGCCGTCATCGGTACAGCCTCCCGCATGTCGAAGGAAAAGGGCCTCGAGTACCTGATCGAGGCGTTTGCCCTGCTCCGCCACCGCTTCGGCGACCGCGTAACCCTCAAGATCGCCGGCGAAGGGCCGGAGCAGGACCGTCTGCAGGCGCTGACCCGCCGTCTCGGCATCGAGGACAGCATCGAGTTCCGCGGCTGGCTGGAGCACGACGATCTGCCGGCCTTCCTGCAAGAGCTCGACGTCTTCGCGCTGCCGTCGTTGTTCGAAGGCTTCGGCGTCGCCGCAGTGGAGGCATCTGCCATGGCGCTGCCGGTCGTCGCCTCCAACGTCAACGGCATCCCGGACGTGGTGCGTCACGGCAAGACCGGCTTCCTCACACCGCCCCGCGACGCGAAAGCGCTGGCAGATGCCATCGCCGTCCTGGTAGAGGATGCTCCCCTGCGCCGCCAGCTCGGCGCGGCCGGACGCGCCTACGTGGCCGGACAGTACGACTGGCAGAAGAACGTCGCGCAGATGGACCGCATCTACGACCAGCTACTCAACGGCGGCCCCAAAGCAGTCGCATGACCTACGAGCAAGACGAAACGCCGGTGCCGCCGGAGATGCTCATGCAGCGCCTGGCAGAGCTCGAAGCCGAGGCTGCCGAACAGCCCGTCGAGGAGGCCTGGCTCTACGAGGCGCCGGAGGACGACGAGCTGCCCTTCGTCTCAGTCGTCATCGCCGTGCGCAACGAGGAGGGCTTCATCGCCCGCTGCCTGCACGCCCTCAGCACGCAGGACTACCCGCGCGACCGCTACGAGGTCATCGTCGTCGACGGCCAGTCGACCGACGGCACGGCCGCCGAGGTGCGCGAAATGGTCATGGTCTACGGCCTGCCGGAGACCTTCAAGACGAATCCGCGCCAGACGACGGCCACAGGGCGAAACCTCGGCATCGCCTCGGCCGCCGGCGACGTCATCATCCTGGTCGACGGCCACACGCGCGTCGACAAGAGCTTCATCTCTGCCAGCGTGAAGGCGCTACAGGACTCTCACGCCGACTGTGCCGGCGGGCCGATCACGACGCGCGGCCACGGCGTCGTGGGGCGCGCGATCGCGCTGGCGATGGCGTCTCCCTTCGGCGTCGGCGATGCGTCCTTCCGCACGCTGGCGAACGATGCTGACGCACGGGCGATCTGGACCGACTCGGTGGCGTTCGGCGCCTACCGCCGCGACGTGTTCGCACGCCTCGGCGGCTTCGCGGAGGACGTCGACTACGGCGAGGACGACGAATTCAACTACCGCCTGCGCGAGAGCGGCGGCCGCATCCTGCTCTCGCCGGCCATCAAGGCCACTTACTACTGCCGCGACTCCCTCGACGGCCTGCTGCGGCAATACTGGCGCTACGGCCTCGCCAAGGCCGAGGTGCTGCACCGCCACCCGCAGCGACTGCGGCCGCGCCACCTGGTGCCGTCGGCGCTTGTCGTCGCGCTCGGCGGCGGCGCGTTGCTGGGCATGGTGCGGCGCCGCTTCGCTCTCATTGCCGTGCTGGCCGGCGGCGCCTACGCGGCAGCCAACGCCATTGCCACGCTGCGGATCGCCCGCGACGGCAATGAGCAGGAAGAGCGCTACTTGCCCCTCGCCTTCGCAGCCATGCACTTCGGCGCCGGCGCGGGCATGCTGGCCGGCTTCTGGCGCATCCTCACCCGACGCAAGGAGCAGCAGCATGACCGAAGAGACTGAGCGGGAAGCTGACCGCGTCCGCGCCGCCTATGCCCGCCGCACCGAGCTAGGCCTCGACGACCGCTACGCGTACTGGCAGCCCGCCAACCTGTTCATCTACCAGGCGCGAGAGAGGGCCCTGCTGGCAGCGCTACGCGACGTCTCGCTGCTGCCGCTGACCGGCCACAGCGTGCTCGACGCCGGCTGCGGCGACGGAAGCGTCCTGGGCGAACTGCTGCGCTACGGCGCGCGCATCGAAGACCTGCACGGCATCGACTTGCTCGAAGACCGCGTCGACGTCGCGAAGGCGGAGCTGCCCGGCGCCGACCTTCGTGTTGGCGACGTGCAGGCGCTGCCCTACGAAGACGGCAGCTTCGACGTCGTGCTCGCCTTCACCCTGCTCACGTCCGTCACGGATACAGCCGCACGGGGGCGGGTTCGGACGGAGCTTCTACGTGTGACGCGCCCCGGCGGCCTCATCCTGGCCTACGATTTCTGGGTCAACCCGTTCAACCGCGACACGCGCTCGCTGCGGCGTCGAGAGCTGCGGGAGCTGTTCGCGGGCTACGAGACGGAGTTTCGCGGCCTGACGCTGGCGCCGCCGCTCCTGCGCCCGCTGATCAGGCTGCCAGGCGGCTGGCTCGCCTGCACGCTGCTGGAGGTGATACCCTTTCTCCGAACCCATTACCTCGCGGCCATCCACCGCTAACCGCGAGCGACAGGACGCCTTTGTCCGACGAATTCCTTCCCATCGCCAGACCTAACGTAAGCGAAGCCGAGATCGCCGAGGTGATCGACTCGCTGCGCTCTGGCTGGATCACGTACGGCCCCAAGACGCAGCAGTTCGAGGCGGAGTTCGCCGAGTTCGTCGGCGCCGAGCACGCCGTCGGACTCAACTCCTGCACTGCCGGTATGCACCTTGCGCTGATCGGAGCTGGCATCGGCCCCGGCGACGAGGTGATCACGACGCCGCTCACCTTCTGCGCCACCGTCAACGTCATCGTCCACGTCGGCGCGACGCCGGTGCTGGCCGACGTCTGCGCCGATGACCTCAACATCGACCCCGCCGCGATCGAGGCGAAGATCACGCCGCACACCCGGGCCGTCATGCCGATGCACTACGGCGGCCAGCCCTGTCGCATGGACGAGATCCTCGACATCGCCCGCCGCCACGACCTGCGCGTCATCGAAGACGCAGCGCACGCCAGCGGCGCCGCGTACCGGGAGCAGCGCATCGGCGCCATCGGCGACGCCGCGTCGTTCAGCTTCTACCCCACGAAGAACATGACCACCTCCGAGGGCGGCATGCTCACCACCAACGACGCCGAGATCGCGGACAAGGCGCGTATCCTGCGCAAGCACGGCCTCAGCACCGACGCCTGGAAGCGCCACCGGCCCGACGGCAACTCTTTCTATGACGTTGTCGCGCCCGGCTTCAACTACTGCATGACGGACGTGCAGGCGGCTATCGGCCGTGGCCAGCTGCAGCGCTTGGCCGACTTCAACGCCCGCCGCACGGCCATCGCCGAACGCTACACGGCCGGCCTCTCGAAGATCGACGCTATCGAGACGCCTTCAACGCGCGAGGACGTGACGCACGCCTGGCACCTGTACGCGATCCGTCTGCGCCTGGAGCAGCTCGACATCGGCCGCAACGAGTTCGAGGCGGAGCTACGCAAGCGCAAGGTGGGCACCTCGGTGAACTTCATCCCGATTCACTACCACGCCTTCTACCGCGAGGGCTTCGGCTTCCACAAGGGCGACTATCCAGTGACCGAGGACGCCTTCGAGCGACTGCTGTCGCTGCCCATGTACCCCGGGCTGACCGACGCGGACGTCGACCGCGTCGTCGGCGCCGTCGAGGAGATCGTTGAGCAGCACCGGGCCTGACCGGCAACGGGACGAGCGGCAGCGGCGCATCTTCGAACTGATCACGTGCGTCCTGGGCATCGTCGCCCTCAGCCCGCTGCTGGCGCTCATCGCCCTTCTCGTAAAGCTCGAGTCGCCGGGGCCGATCCTGTTCCGCCAGAAGCGCGTCGGCAAAGACGAGAAGCCCTTCGAGATCCTCAAGTTCCGCTCCATGCGCATCGCCCCGCCGGGTGAGCAGACCGTCGTGACCAACGTCGAGGACATCGAGTCGTTCCAGTTCCGGCCAGTCGGCGCCAGGACGGCGATCGGTCGGGCGTTGCGGGCCTGCAGCCTGGACGAGCTGCCCAACCTGTTCAACGTCGTGCGCGGCGACCTGCACCTCGTCGGGCCGCGCCCGGACGAGCCGGAGCTCGTGGCGCAGTACCTGCCGGAGTGGCGGCAGCGTCACGACGTGAAGCCCGGCATCACCGGTTTGGCCCAGATCCACGGCCGCACCGATTTGACCTACCAGGAAATGATGACCTACGATCTCGCCTACGTCAGAAACCGGTCCTTCGGCCTCGACGTGCGAATCATGCTGAAGACGCTCGCCGTCGTCCTCCGTCGCGAGGGCGCGCGGTGAAGACCGCAACCCCCGCACCTTCAGGGAGCCATAGCAGCCTCAACCGCGCAGGCCGGCTGATTTTCACGCTGCTGCTCGATGTCGGCATCGTCATCGGCAGCTACGCCCTCGCCCTCTACCTGAAGTTCGACGGCAACGTGCCCGGCGAGTCCTGGCGCCAGCTGGCCTGGGCCGGGCCGCTGATCGCGTTCGCCTACATCGTCTCGTACCAGATTTTCGGCGTCTACAAGACGGCGTGGCAGTACGGCAGCGTCCGCGACGCCCTTCTACTGGCCGTCGCGGTGGGCGTTGTCACGGCAGCGATCCTGGTCGTGAACGTGCTGTTGCCGCGCCGCCCAATCCCGCTGACCGTGAACGTGATCAGCGCGGCCTTCATCTTCCTGTTCCACGCCCTGGCCCGCATGCTGCCGCGCCTCACCGCCGCCGCCGGCGTCTCCGGCGAGCCAGCCGTCGTGCGCCAGAAGGTACTGATCGTCGGCGCCGGCGACACTGGACAGCTGTTGGCCTGGGAGCTGCAGCACAACCGCAGCCGTCCCTACCGCGCCGTTGCCTTCGTCGATGACGACCCGGCGTTGCGCGGCAAGCGCGTGCACGGCATCCCCGTCGTCGGCGACCGCCACGACATCCCGCAGGCGATCGAGAAAAACGGCGTCGAGCTAGTGGCACTTGCCCTGCCGGCGCGGGCGCAGGGGCTGCAGGAGATCCTGACGCTCATCGAGCCCTACAAGCTGCCGGTGCGGCTGGTACCGCGCCTGGGCGACATCATGGAAGGCCGAGCCGAGCGCGGCGAGCTGCGTGAGATCACGATGGAAGACCTGCTGGCGCGCGAGCCGGTCGAAGTGGACGAGGACGCCCTGCGCCAGGCGATCGCGGGCAAAGTCGTCATGATCACCGGCGCCGTCGGCTTCATCGGCAGCGAGCTCACGCGACGCATCGCCTCCATGGGCCCGGCCGCCATCCATCTTCTCGACACGAACGAGACCGGCCTACACGAAATGCGCATCGAGCTGCTGCAGCAGTGGGGCAAGGACCTGACGTTGAAGCCCTGGCTGTGCAGCATCGTCGACCGGACAAAGCTGGTCGATATCTTCGAGGCGTCGCGGCCGCAGATCGTCTTCCACCTCGCCGCCTACAAGCACGTGCCGATGATGGAGGAGCACCCAGACCAGGCCTTCGAAACCAACGTTTTGGGCACGCTCAGCGTCCTCGAGGCAGCGCAGGCGGCGCAGACCGAGCAGGTCATCTTCCTCTCGAGCAACGTGGCCGTGAACCCGGCCAGCGTCTACGGCGCCAGCAAGCGCGTCGGCGAGCTGCTGATGGCGTCGATGTCGACGCCGCGCACGCGCACCTGCGCCATTCGCTTGACCAACATCATCGACGCGCGCGGCGCCGTGCTCTCCGTCTTCGAGCGCCAGATCGCCAGCGGCGGACCCGTCTCCGTGACGGACCCGCACGTGGCGCGCTACTTCGTCACGGTGAGCGAGGTCGCGGGCCTCGTCCTGCAGGCGGCGGCGTTGTCGCGCGGCGGCGAGATCTTCCTGCTGGACGTGGGCGAAGAGGTGCGCATCGGCGAGCTCGCCGAGCGGCTGATCCGCTCTCGCGGCCTGGAGCCGGGCAAAGACATCGAGATCATCTACACGGGCCTGCGACCGGGCGACAAGCTGCGCGAGAACCTGGTCACGGAGTACGAAAGTATCGAGCCGACCTCGCACCCGCGCGTGCTCAAGGCAATCTCGTCCATGCACTTCTCCGGTGCCGAGCTGCGTGCCGGCATCCGTGAGCTCGAGGTCGACCGTCGCCGCCGCACCGGCAACCTGCCCGCCCGCCTGCACGCGCTGGCCCGCTTCGACCAGGCCGGCCTCACAGAAGCAGAGCAGACACAGCCACAAGAAGCGCCACAGTCAGGACAAGCGCAACCGTAGCGTTACAACGACGCCTGGACTAGGCAAACAGCTCTTCACAAGGTAAAAAGAAGGCATGCTGCTCGGCGTATCGGTTGCTCCATATCTCAAAGAAGTGGCCATCATGGCCGTGCTCTTCGTCGTCCTGGAGCAGATTTTCCCTGCCATCCGACGGCCCTATTCGCTGCGCGCGTTCTTCACCGACATCGGCTACTGGCTGGCCAAGCCGTGGGTGACGCTGGCCAGCATCGCCATCGTCGGCCTCGTCGCGGCGGGACTCATCGCCCTCTTCCTGGGCAGCCCTCAGGGGTCGGGCATCGACCGCTTCTTCAACCGCGACACCGCGATCAGACACCAGGCGCTCTGGCTGCAGACGATCGAGGTGGCGTTTTGCCTCGACTTCTGCGGCTACTGGGCACACCGCCTGTCGCATCGCGTCGGCGTCTTGTGGCGCTTCCACTCGGTGCACCACTCGTCCACCGACGTCACCTGGATGACGACGGAGCGCATTCATCCCATCGACGGCCTGTGGCTCAAGCTCTTCTACGGCGTGCCACCCCTCATGCTGGGCTTCGACATGTCGGGCTTCTTCCTGGGCGCGACCTTCCTCAGCTTTTACGAGGTGCTCACGCACGCCAACGTCCCGTGGGGCTTCGGACCGCTGAAATACGTCTTCGTGACGCCGCTGTCGCACCGCTGGCACCACACGAGCCAGTCAGAAGGGCTGGACAAGAACTTCGCCGTGGGCTTCGTCTGGCTGGACATGCTGTTCGGTACGTTCTACCTGCCCAGGGACCGCCAACCGGAGGTGTTCGGCGTCCGCGGCGAGCGCGTCCCCGAGAACTTCCTGGGGCAGCTGGCGTGGCCCTTCCGCCGCAAGCAGCTGCGCGCCGTGGAGTAAACGCCCTGATCAGCGCTACCTCATTGAAGCCGGTCCTACGCGGGACCCACCCATGAGGATTGAGGTGTCCCCACCGCCGCCACGTTTGCTTTGCATCGCTCTCGCGCTGCTCCGCCCCCACCCCCATGTCATGAGGGCCTTTGAGGGGAGACCCCTCAAACTCCCCCCGCATGGGCTGCGCCCCCGCTTCCCCTGCTCGGTTCTTCATTCCCTCCGAGCACTGCGAAGAGAAGCATGGGCCTGCCAAAGATGAAGATCGTCTCGATCGTCGGTGCGCGGCCGCAGTTCCCCAAGGCCGCCATGCTCAGCCGGGCCCTGCGCGGCCGCCACGAGGAGTTCCTGCTGCACACCGGTCAGCACTACGACGACCTGCTCTCAGACGTGTTCTTCCGCGAGCTCGACTTGCCCGCCCCGGACGTCAATCTCGGCATCGGCTCCGCCAGCCAGGGCGTGCAGACGGCGCGCGCCCTCGAGGGCATCGAGGCGGTGCTCGTCGAGCAGCGTCCCGACGTGGCCGTCGTCTTCGGCGACACAAACTCGACGCTGGCGGGCGCACTGGCGGCGGCGAAGCTGAATCTCCCCGTAGCGCACGTCGAGGCCGGGCTACGCAGCTTCAACCGGGCGATGCCGGAGGAGATCAACCGCATCCTCGCGGACCACGTCGCCACGTATCTCTTCTGCCCCACAACCATGGCCGTCGAGCACCTGCGCCGCGAGGGCATCACGACAGGCGTGCACCACGTTGGCGACCTCATGTACGACGCGTTGCTCGCGTCGCTGCCCCTCGCCGAGGAGCGCGCCGGCGACGTGCTGGCCCACCACGGCATCGAGCCGGGCGCCTACTACCTGGCGACGGTGCATCGGCCCGCCAACACCGACGATCCTCAGACGCTGCAACGCCTCCTCCAAACCTTCGGCCGGCTCGATGCACCCGTCGTCCTGCCGCTGCACCCGCGTACCCGCAACGCGCTGAGCGAGGCGCACATCGACGTGCCGGGCAACGTCCGAGCGTGCGATCCGGTGGGGTACCTGGAGATGCTTGCCCTGGAGAGCAACGCACGCGCCATCCTCACCGACTCCGGCGGCGTGCAGCGCGAGGCGTACTTCCTCTCGAAACCCTGTGTTACGCTTCGAGAGGAGTCGGAATGGCCCGAAACGCTGGTCGACGGCTGGAACGTCCTGGCCGGCAGCGATGGGGAGAAGATCGTCGCGGCGGCGCAGCGGCCCCGGCCGGCCAGCGACCCACCACCGGTCTTCGGCGACGGCCGGGCCGCAAACAAGATCGTCGAGATACTCGAAGCATGATCCATCCCACCGCCGAGGTCGAAGACGGCGCCCGAATCGGCGCCACGACGCGCGTATGGCATCAGGCGCACGTGCGCAGCGGCGCCGTCATCGGCGAAGGCTGCAACCTCGGCATGGGGGTTTATGTCGACTCCGGCGTGATCATCGGCGACAACGTCAAACTGCAGAACCGGGTCAGCGTCTACCGCGGCGTCACCATCGAGGACGGCGTCTTCGTCGGCCCCCACGCCACCTTCACCAACGACCGCTACCCGCGCGCCGTCTCTCCCGAGGGCGAGCCTCTCAGCGACGGCGATTGGACGCCGCTGCAGACGTTGGTGCGCTACGGCGCCTCAATCGGCGCGAGCGCCGTCGTCCTGGCCGGTCTCAGCATCGGCCGCTGGGCCATGATCGGCGCCGGCGCCGTCGTCGCCCACGACGTCCCGGACCACGGCCTCGTCACCGGCAACCCGGCGCAGCTTGTCGGCTACGTCTGCAGCTGCGGCAGGCGCCTCGCGCAGGACGGCCTCGTCTGGCGCTGTCGACGTCTGCGGCCGGAGCCTCGAGCTGCCTGCCCTGGAGCCGGTCCGATGATCCGCATTGCCCAGCCTGACATCGGCGCCGAGGAGATCGAGGCGGTACGCGCCGTGCTCGAATCGGGCCGGCTTGCCGCCGGACCGCTGACGCGAGAGTTGGAGGAGCGCTTCGCGAAGGAGGTCTCGCACACGCGCGAGGCGGTCGCCGTCGCCAACGGCACGGCGGCGCTGCACGTGGCGCTGCTGGCCCACGACATCGGCCCCGGCGACGAGGTGATCACGACGCCGTTCACCTTCCAGGCCACCGCCAACATGATCCTGGCTGTCGGCGCTCGCCCCGTCTTCGTCGACGTCGGTGAGGACGCAAACATCGATGCGTCGCTGATCGAGGCGGCGATCACGCCCCGCACGCGCGCCATCCTGCCCGTCCACCTCTTCGGCCGCATCTGCGACATGACGGCGATCGGCGACATCGCCCGGCGTCATAGCCTCGTCGTCATCGAAGACGCCGCCCAGGCCCACTGCGCTTCGCTGGGTGAGCAGCGCGCCGGCAGCTTCGGCACCGGCTGCTTCTCGCTCTACGCCACGAAGAACCTGATGGCGGGCGAAGGCGGCATGATCGGCACGGACGACAGCGCCCTCGCCAACCGCATGCGGCGCATCCGCTCCCACGGCGAGAGCGAGCGCTACAACACACCGAGATTGGGCTTCAACTACCGCATGACCGACATCGCCGCCGCCATCGGCCTGGCGCAGCTCGACAAGCTGCCGGCCTACACCGAGGCGCGCCGCCGCAACGCGGCCTACTTCACGCACCACCTGCGCGGCGTCGGCCTGCCGCCAGACTGCGACGCCGAGGCCTGCGTCTGGAACCTGTACACGATCCGCGTCGCGGAGGGACGAGACGAGCTGGCGGCAGCGTTGCGCGACGCAGGCATCGAGTCGGGCATCTACTACCCGAAGACGCTGCCGGAGCAGAAGCTGTACGCCGACCTCGGCTACGGCGACGAGGAGCTGCCCAAGGCGCGCCGCCTCACGCACGAAGTGCTGTCGCTGCCGGTGCACCCCGGCCTCAGCGAGAGCGACCGCGAGCACATCGTGGCGACGGTGAACGCGTGGGCTGAGTCGCGGACGATGGCGCGGAAATGAGCGAAGGCCGGCAACTCAACGCGGCCGTCATCGGCCTGGGCTTCGGCGCCAATCACGCCCGCGTCCTCCACGAACTGCCCGGCGTCCGCCTTGCCGCCGTCTGCGACCGCGACCCGGACCGTCTGGCGCGCGCTGGCGCAGGACGCGACCTGCATACGTACACCGATCACCGTCAGATGCTCGAAGCGGAGCGTCTCGACGCCGTCGTCATCGCCGTGCCGGCGAGGTTGCACGAGATCGTGGCGACGGACGCCGTTGCCGCGGGCTGTGGCGTGCTGGTCGAGAAGCCGCTGGCGCCGTCGCTCGACTCGGGACGGCGCATCGTCGCGGCAGCGCGGCAGGCAGGTGTCCCGCTGATGCCGGGCCATATCGAACGCTTCAACCCGGCCGTGCAGGAGCTGCTGCGCCGCGTACGGGCCGGCGAGGCCGGACACGTGCTGCAGATGACCGCCAGCCGCCTCGCCTACTTCGCCGACCGCACCCGCGACGTCGACGTCGGCGTCATCCACGACCTTGCCTTCCACGAGATCGACGTCATGCGCGCCCTGGCAGGAGCCGACGTCGAGCGCGTCTTCGCCGAGATTCAGAGCGGCGTGCTGACGCCGTTCGACGACGCGGTGAGCGGTCTGTTGCGCTTCGAGGCGACAGCCGCCGGTCCGGGCGCTGTCGGCAGCCTGACGGTGCACTGGCTGTCGCCTCGCAAGGTGCGTCAGCTCTGCGTCCTCGGTGAGCGTGGTGAGTTTGTCCTCGATTACCAGGAGCAGACACTGACCTTCCAGCCCACGCAGCACATCGATGGCGCCGCTCCCAGCGACGAGGCGGCGCCTGTCAGCCTGCGCGGCGCCGAACCGGACCCGGCCGCCGACATCCCGATCGAGAAGAAGGAGCCGTTGAAGCAGGAGCTGAGCGCTTTCCTCGACGCCGTACGCGACGGCACGCCGCCGCCCGTGACCGGCGAAGAGGCCCTCGCGGCCCTGACCATCGCCGACGCGCTGGGCCAATCGGGCCGCACTGGCCTGCCGGTGACGCTGCGCTGATGCCGCGCGTCGCCGTCGTTGGGCTGGGCAAGATCGGGCTGCCGCTGGCGGCGCAGTACGCCATGAAGGGCGCCTCGGTCATCGGCTGCGACATCGACGCAGCGGTGGTCGACGCGATCAACGCGGGCCGCTGCCCCGTCGGCGGCGAGCCAGGCCTCGAAGAGGCGGTGCTGGCCGCGCAGGAGACGGGGCGCCTCCGCGCCACGACGGACACGAGCGCGGCCGTCGCCGAAAGCGACGTCGTCGTGATCATCGTGCGCGTGGGCATCGACACGGACCATCGCACCGACTTCAGCCACCTCGACGCCGCGGCGGCAGCCATCGGACCCGGTCTCAAGCCCGAGACGCTTGTCATCCTCGAGAGCACGGTGCCGGTCGGCGCCACGCGCGGCCGCCTCGCCGGACGGCTGAGCCAGGCCTCCGGCATCGGCCTCGGCGCGCTGCGGCTGGCCTACAGCCCGGAACGCGTCTCCTCCGGCACCATGTTCCGTGACCTGGCGACGTACCCGAAGCTCGTCGGCGGCGTCGACGCGGCCAGCGGTGAGGCGGCAGCCGAGTTCTACCGCGAGATGCTGGATGCAGAGGTGATCCTGCTGCCGGATGCGGAGACGGCCGAGTTCGCCAAGCTGGCCGAGAGCGTCTACCGCGACGTTAACATCGCGCTGGCCAACGAGCTGGCACGCGCCGCCGAAGCCGCCGGCGTCGACTATCAGACGATGGCGGCGGCAGCCAACTCGCAGCCATACTCACACCTGCATCAGCCCGGGGTCGGCGTAGGCGGCCACTGCATTCCCGTCTACCCCTACCTGCTGCTCGAAACCGCCGACCAGCGGCTCGTGCGTCTCAGCCGCGAGATCAACGACGGCATGGCCGCCTACGCGGTCGAGAAGCTGGACGGGGCGCTACGACGCGCGGGCGCTGGTCTGGATGATGCCCGCGTCCTCATCCTCGGCCTCGCGTATCGCGGCGGCGTCAAGGAAGCGACGCTGTCGAGCACCCTGCTGCTGGCCGGCGAGCTACGCCGGCACGGCGCCAGGCCGCTGGTACACGACCCGCTCTTCAGCGACGACGAGATCCGCGCCTACGGCCTCGAGCCGTCGTCGCTGCCACCGAATCCTCCCGCCGAGGCCGTCGTGCTGCAGGCTGCCCACCCTGAGTACCGCGGCCTGGACCCCGGCCTGCTCAAGGGCGCCCGCATCTTCCTGGACGGCCGCGGCGCTGCCGACCGGGGGCGGCTGGAAGCCGCCGGCATCGAGTACCTGGCAATCGGAAACAGATAAGCGCAGGCGGGAATACACCTGCGCTGGCCAGATCGACCCGTGGCCGGACGTAGTGTTAGCGGAAGCGGGGCGTGTGCACGGCGCCGCTGGAAATCGGCTCGTCCACATAGAGGTCGCCGTTACGGATCTTGAGGTTGAAGCCGCAATCCGGGTTGGTACAGACCCAGGCTTTGTAATGAATCGCGGCGCCCTGACTGCCGAAATCGGAAAGCGGCACGAGGTCGCCGCTCTTGCATTTCTGGCACTTCGGAAAGTTACTGAAGTCCACTTCACCTACCCCACACCGAGCAAAGACTGCTGAAAAACGACGTGAGTATAGCAGGGCTTACGTAAGGGTCACAATCTCGCGCGTAACCGATGATACGTATGCACTGAAAAGAAAAGCGGGGCTGCTTCGGGGACGGTGTCAGGGCTGCAGGAATCGACTACAGGGACTAGCTCTTTCGAGGCCTGCCTCTGCGAGTCACACGGCGGAAGTAGACGTGGCCGTTGGCGTCCCAGATGTCCAGATCGAGCCCGAGGCGAGATGACGCGCGACGCAAACGGACCTTCACACTGCGCACATTCTCATTTGGTTCGAGCTCTAAATCGCCCACGTCGGTGGTATCGATACCGCGCACAAAGTCGTCGTACTTCTGCTGCTGCTCCCGAACCGCCCTTGAAGAACGCGAAGGCGGCGGAGCCTCATTAGGCTTCCTGATATGCAAAACCGGCAACTTGCTGCCCCCTTTCTAGCGTAATTAATTCACCCATTCGTAACCGAGGCTCGTCGGCGAATTCTATTCTAACCTCGACGAAAATCGCAAATTCTGTCGCCAGACGTTACCAAACGCCTAGATTCTGCGGAACCCGGGCGCGTGGTCGCAACCGTAGTGGTTTGGTAGACTCGTGCCCGGGAGAGGTGCTGGAGAGGCCGATCAGGCACGCCTGGAAAGCGTGTAGTCCCGCAAGGGGCTCGTGGGTTCGAATCCCACCCTCTCCGCCAGCTTCATCAAGCCACGGATGCGCGTTACCGGACGTTAGCCCTGGTCTTTGCGGCTCTGGCGCAGCGTCGCTTCAAAGTCGTGACGCATCTCCGCCTCGGTTGCGTCCGCCGCTTCACGCGCCGCTTTGCGGGCCTGCTGCAGCTGGCTGCGTACCTGAACCTTGACGCGCTTCATCCGCGCCTGCAGGTCGTCACCCTCGACGACCTCCGGTTCGGTCCCTTCCGGAAGCTCCGGCTTCGCCATGAGCAGCGCCGTGATGGCGCCTGCCGCCAGTCCTACCAATATGCCCAGCCTAAGCACGACGCCTCCTGTTCAGGCCGGCCAACACGCTCAGCCCCTTCTTCACCCCGGCCACCGTGCCGTAGGTGCGCATGATTGGGTTGACGGCCGTGCGCCCCACGTATTCCGTCGTTCCGCGCACCGTCTCGGCCGCGTCCCGCACCGAGGTTATCGTTGGTTTGACGGAGTCGTTGAGAATTTCGTTGACACTCTTCAATAAGCCTCGCACGGTAAAGAAGAGCGCAACGGTCACCACTACTGCAACGACAAAGAAGACGATGCCGATAGCCCCGTAAACGATGATGAAAACGTCCCGGACATCAGCAAGTGAAAGAAAAACTGGCATGAGCATCTCCGTGCATCTGTGCGAGGTCAGACCTGGTCGATGGGCAGTGTAGCAGCCGTCGCCGCGGACGCCGCCAATCGACGCTCCGTCCGAGCGATAATCCCCCCGCCTATCACGCGGTCTCCGTCGTAGACGACCGCCGCCTGGCCCGGCGTAATGGCGCGCAACGGCCGGTCGAACTCGACCTCGATTCCGTCTCCGAGGACCCGCACCGTCGCCGCTACGGCGGGGCTCTTGTAGCGCACCTTCACGGTCGCGCGAAATTCCGCGGCCGGCGTCTCTGCCGTCCAACTGATCTTCTCGGCCCAGAGGCGCCGCGACAGCAGGTCCTCTTCGTCGCCGATCGTGACGAGGTTGGCCTCTGGATCGATGGAGGTGACGAAGCGCTTGCTACCGAAGGCGCCGATGCCTTTGCGCTGGCCGATCGTGAATCCGGCCACGCCCTCGTGCTGACCAACCTCGGCCCCATCCTGATCGACGATGGCGCCGGGTGTCTGCGGCAGACGCTGCGAGATGAAGCTACGGTAGTCGCCGTCCGGCACAAAACAGATCTCTGCGCTGTCGGGCTTGTCGTACAGGGGAAGCGCCATTTCCTGCGCCAGCCGCCGGATCTCGGTCTTCGGGTAACCCCCGACCGGGAACAGCAAGCGCTCCAGCTCCCGCTGCTGCAGCGTGAACAACACATACGACTGGTCCTTGCCGTCGTCCACCGCACGCAGCAGGTCGACACGGCCATCGCGCGCCTCGACGCGCGCGTAGTGGCCCGTCGCCAGGTAATCGGCGTCCATGGCGATGCGCGCGGTCGAGCAGGGCGCGAAACTTGATGTGCTCATTGCAGGCGAGGCATGGGTTGGGCGTGCGGCCCCGCTGGTACTCATCGACGAAGTAGTCGATCACGCGACGGTTGAACTCTTCTTCGAGGTTGAAGACGTAGTGGGGAATGTCGAGCACCTGGGCCGCGGCGCGCGCATCGTCGATGTCTTCGACGCCGCAGCAGCGCTTCTGGTGCATACGCCCCTCGGCGTCGCTCTGGCTGTAGAGACGCATCGTTATGCCGATTACGTCGTAGCCCTGGCGCACCAGCAAGCCGGCCGCCACGGCGGAATCAACGCCGCCACTCATCGCCACGATTACGCGCTTGTTCATCGCCCCATCTTAATCGAGGCCTGCCATCTCCGACAAAAGCGAAACGCCCTTCAGGCAGGCCGCTGCGAGCCACGGGCTCCGAGCCGAGCGACGAGCCGCGCGACCCTCTTCCAGGCTGCAGTCGGAGAGTGACCCTGCGGCGCCAGTAACAACCAGGAACGCGACGCAGTCGCGGCTCGAAGCTTCGTGGCGTCTGATAAGATCGAGGCAATGGCGGAGACCCAAACACTCACCGATCCTTCTGAAATGGCCCAACGTATCGTCGATCTCGTCTCTGACCGCCAGGCGGAAGACGTCGTCATGCTGGACGTGAGCCAGGTGGCGTCGTTCACGGACTACTTCGTCATCGCGACGGCGCAGAATGCCCGCCACATGCGCGCCCTACTCGACGCATTTCACAAGGACCTCGCCAACGAGGGCATCAAGGCCTTGCGCACCGAGGGCGACGCCGACGCAGGCTGGGTGTTAGTCGACTTCGGCGCTGTGATCGTCCATCTCTTCACGCCGGAGGACCGCGCCTTCTACGACCTTGAGTCTCTCTGGCAGCGCACCGGTGTGCCCGCCGTACGTTTCCAGTGAATCTGCCGATACTACATCAAACAGGAGGCATGACATGGTGAAAGCAATCGTTCTTCTTCTGGCAATCGCGGGCATCGCGGCGTTCGTCATGCGCCAGCGCAAGGTAGACCTGGAGCTCAGCGCCGAGTTCGAGTCGCCGGCGGGCTGGCCCGAGCCGGTCCCAGCCGCCAACGGCGCTACGGCACCCGTAGGCTCAGAGGCGGCGCCGGCCAGCTAGGCCACTAGCGTGGCGGCGATCCGCGCGCGAGGTTTGAGACGACGATTCGTCTGACTGACCGCCCGGCAGCCGACCACTGAGCCAATGGCGACATCCGTTCAAGCAAAGGGCGGGTGATGGGTATCTCCATCACCCGCCCTTTCTCGCTACTTCACTTACTCGAAGACCCAGCTGTCGATGGCACGCGTGTAGTCGATGAGCTCCGTGGGCTGGAAGAATAGATTCAACTCCCGCGCGGCGCTCTCCAGCGAGTCGGAGCCGTGGATCAGGTTGCGACCGATTTCGAGACCGAAGTCGCCGCGAATCGTGCCGGGCGCCGCGTCGCGCGGGTTCGTCTTGCCCATCGTGTTACGTACCGTGTCCACCGCGTCCGTGCCCTCCAGGGCGGCGGCGATGATCGGGCTGGACGTGATGTAGCCGACGAGGCCTTCGTAGAAGGGCTTGCCGACGTGCTCGGCATAGTGACGCTCGGCCAGGGCGCGGTCGACCTGCAGCAGCTTCAGCCCGACGATGCGCAGTCCGCGCCGCTCCAGCCGCGAGAGGATCTCGCCGGCCAGGCCGCGCTGCATGGCGTCCGGCTTGATCAGGATGAGAGTGCGTTCCATTGGGGTCCTTTCTCCAAGAATCGCGGACGCAGCCGCGATTGTGCCTGCAAAGAATGCCTCGAAGCTTCTCGTCACGTGGGCTACGCATCGCTCACGCGCTGCTCCGCACCACAGAAAAGGGAGAGTTAGGCGAGGGGACACCCCTCGGGCCGAAGGTCGGCCGGCCTGTCGGCCCGCTCCCCGTCAGCTTCTGCACTTTCTCACCGTCATGCTAGCTTAGCGGGGCGGCTGCGGGCCGATGGCGGGAGCGCGCAGATACAGTGGCACAAGCGTGTCGGGGTTGTCGATCCGTCCTGCCGCGCGGCGCTGCTCGCCCAGCAGCCCGATCGCCTCAACCCGGTTGCTGCGCGCCTCGACCAGGCGCACCGCCGACTCGGTCAGCGTCTGCGGCAGGCTGGCGAGCTCGCCGCAAACGAGGTCGGACGGCGTCAGCGCCTCTATCAGCGCCTCGGCGGAGCCGAGACGCGGCGCGATCACCTCCGCGCCGGCAGCGTCGTAGGCAGCCCAGGCCAGCTCGGCGCGGCCGGCCGCGTGCACGGCGAAGACGCGCCCCTCGACCAGACCTCGAAACGGGAACGCGTCTGCCTCCAGGCGTCCGATGCCGACTATCTGCAGGCCGAGACCATAAGCAAGCGCCTTGGCGGTGCTGACGCCCACCCGCATGCCGGCGTACGAGCCTGGGCCGATCGAGACGTAGACGGCTTCGAGGTCCGTCTTTGGGCGGCCGGCGCGCTCCAGCAGCCACTCGAGGCCGGGCAGCAGCTCCCTCGAGTGCTGACGATGGCTGCGCCAGGTTAGCTCCGAGAGCAGCACACCGTCCTCGAATAGGGCGACGCCGGCCAGGTCGGCGGCCGTATCGATGGCGCAGGCGATGCGGTTGTCGGGCATTGCCTACTGAGCGTCCAGGATCGGGGCCAGTTCGCGCAACAGGCGCTCGTAGCGCTCACCCTGCGCCTCTACCGTCAGGCGCCGCGACTTCGCGTCCTCGATGTCAAAGCGCAGTAGCAAGTGCTGCTCCGGCAGCTCCGGCAGGGCGCGCTCCGGCCACTCAACCAGTAGCAGGCCGTCGAGACCATTCTCCTCGAGACCGAGGTCGGCGACCTCTTGCGGATCGTCCAGGCGGAAAAGGTCGGCGTGATAGACCTTGAGCCGGCCGTTGTACTCGTTGACGAGCACGAAGGACGAGCTCTTCACCGGCTCCTTGACCCGCAGACCGCGGCCGATGCCCTGGGCCAGACAAGTCTTGCCGGCGCCCAGCTCACCCTGCAGTAGCAGCACGTCGCCGGGCTGCAGCAGGCGTGCCAGGCGCTCGCCGATGCGGCGCGTCTGCGCCGGGCTGTGGGTCTCAAGCATCAAACTCACGAATCCGCGAAGTGGTCCCAGCCGCCGGGTCCCAGCGGTATCTCCGTCCCCGTAGCGTCCACAGCGGCCACGCGCGGCACCTCGTAGTGCACGACCTCTCCGATCTCGGTAAGTAACGTCGGCCCGCCCAGCAGCGACTCGACCAGCAATCGCGGACCGATCAGGGCCAGCTCGTAGTCTTCGCCGCCGCTCAACGCCAGCCCCAGCGCCTGGGCTGGGAACACCTGCTTCAGCGCCTCGCTGATCGGTACGCGCGCCGCGTCGACGCGGATGCCCACGTTGCTGGCGTGCGCGACGTGGCCCAAGTCCTGCATCAGCCCGTCGCTGATGTCGATGCCGCAGCGCAGGCCGGCGCCGACTGAAGCTCTCCCCAGCTCGATGCGCGGTTGCGGCCGCTGGTGGGCGATGCGCAGGTGACGTTCCGCCTCCGTATTGGTGTACCTGCCCTCCTGCATCAAGCGCAAGCCCGCCGCCGAATCGCCCAGCGTCCCGCTCACGGCCACGATGTCGCCGAGCTCGGCGGCGTTACGACGGAGGAGCAGAGGTACACCCAGCGGCGCGTCTGCCCAGCCGGACAGCGCCACCGTCACCGTGAAAGCTGGTGCGCGTACGATGTCGCCGCCGACCACCGTCACGTCGAAGGCCTTCGCTGCTTCGCTGAGGCCGCGGTAGAAGGAGATGGCGTCATCGACCAGGAAGTCGGCGGGCAGGCAGAGCGTGACGAGAGCTATGAAGGGCGTGCCGCCCATCGCGGCGATGTCGCTGACGTTGACTGCCATGGCGCGCCAGCCCACGTCCAGCCAGGAGCTGCGCTGGCTGTCGAAGTGCACGCCGTCGACCATCGTGTCCGTGGTCCAGAGCGCGGCCGCGTCGCGCGGCTGACTCACGGCCGCGTCGTCACCGAGATCGACGATCAGGCCGGGACGCGCCTGCTGCGACGGCGACGGCGGGTACTGCACCCCGAATTCGTGCGCCAGCAGCTCGATGAGGCCGAACTCTCCCAGGTCCGCGACTCGCATAAAGGAATTATACGAAGACCGAAGGGACCATCCCTATTGGAAGCTAAGTCCGTGGGCCGCCATGTTGCCGATTACCCCTTCACCGGTTTGGCCCGTTATAAGAAACATGCGCATCCTCATCGTCGCCGACATCCACGCGAACCTCGAAGCGTTCGAGACCGTCATCGCCGCGGCCGAGAAGGACGGCGCCATCGACAAGATCTGGTCGCTGGGCGATGTAGTCGGCTACGGCCCGCAGCCCGGCGAGTGCATCGCCCTGCTGCGCAGCTACGACTACACGGCGGTGATCGGCAACCACGATTCGGCTGCCATCGGCGCTATCGGCCTGCAGGACTTCAACCCGATCGCGGCGGCGGCAGCGACCTGGACCCGCACGACGCTGACCGGCGACGAGATCGAGTGGCTACGCAGCCTGCCGCAGACCGTCGTCGAGGGCGACTTCACGCTGACACACGGCAGCCTGCGCGACCCTGTCTGGGACTACCTGCTCTCGACCTCGCTGGCCGAAAATCACCTGCAACGTCAGACGACGCCCTACGGCCTCGTCGGGCACTCCCACATTCCGATCGCCTTCTTTGAGACGGAGACGGGCGCCCGCGGCGTTGCCCTGAGCGACGATACGTCCTTCGCCCTGAACGGCGACAACTTCGTGATGAATCCGGGCGGCCTGGGACAGCCCCGCGACGGCGACCCGCGCGCCTGCTACGCCATCATCGACACGGACGCCAAACGCATCGAGTTCCGCCGCGCCGAGTACGACATCGAGAAGACGCAGGAGAAGATGCGCGAGCTGCACCTGCCGCCGTACCTGGTAGAACGCCTCGCCCGCGGGCGGTGACGACGGCAAAGCGCAGCTCGCCACCGGGTTGCTAACTCCCGACTGCCCTCACCCCCGCCGCAGAGGGCGCAGCCCGAACTGCTCTCGCAGGCGGTTGGCCTCGGCAAGCAGGTCGTCATCATCCGTGAGGAACGAGGAGAGATTGCCCGTCGTCAGGCTGAGGCGCCGCGCAGCGTCGGCGACGCTGCCTGACTCCGCTGCCAGCACGTCGAGCACTGCTGCGGCTGCGGGCAAGTAGCGCGCGTCGCGCTGGCCGACCCGCAGCCGCCCGTCCTTGCCGATGCATGCCGCGACGGCCTCCGGCACACCGTCCGGCGCCGCGTGGCGCACGCGCAGCGCCAGGGCCTTGCGCAGCCGCTTCAGCGCCCGCGTCCGGTTCTCCGCCTGCGAACGGCTCTCAACCGCCACGACGATGATGCCCGTTGGCTGATGGCGCAGCCGTACGGCCGACTCGGTCTTGTTGCGCTTCTGGCCGCCCGGCCCGGAGGCGCGATAGGTATCGACCTCGCACTCGGCCAGCAGAGCCGCGTCATCTCGATCAGCGCGAACGTCCGCTACATCATGGGAGGTCATGGACGTGCTTTTTGTACGCGACGACGGCGTAGAGCGGATCGGTGTAGATCAAGCCGGCGGCGATGGACTGGCGCACCTCCGGGTCCTCGGGCACGCCGACGCCGCTCACGCGGGGGCTGACCTCGAAGAGCTGCGCCTCGTCGAAGAGGTCGGTGAGGCGGATGTAGTGCGCCAGGAGACGGCCGCGCTCCTTGTCATCGAGGCGATTCCAGATCTGCACCGCCTTAGTCGGGAAGCAGCGGTCGGAGAAGGTGATGATGAACGGTGAACCGGGCTTGAGGACGCGTCCGACCTCGTCGAACACCTCCACGGGGCGAGTCAGGTACTGGACGGAGACGCAGATCATCACGCCGTCAAAGGAGTTGTCCTCGGGCGGCAGCTGCGGGTCGAGGTTGAGGTCCTGGATGAAGTACTGGTTGAGGCGCGGGTTCGCCCGCAACTCCTCTTCGTTCATGCCGTGACCGACCAGGCGCCCGACCTCGAAGTCGTCCGGGATGTGCGAGACCCAGCTGCTCATCAGATCGAGGAACTCGCCGCCGGGTTTCAGAAAACGGCGGTAGACCTCGCCCACCGCCCGGACTGCGTACTCGTCGATGTGGTAGACAAGGCGCGGCTCGGCGTAGAAGTCGCTGTCCGGCGACTCGTCAATACGCGCGAAGGCGTCCTTCATGGAGTCAGGGTCGAATTCTTCGGTCATAGGGGCAGTATGCCACGCGATCCGAGAGTCAACCGACTCGGTCAGCGAACGACTCGTTTGACTGATTAGCTCCGACTCATCTATTGTCACAAGCCAATCGTTGAGCTAACCGTTCGCGGCTGGCGAGAGGAGTTGAAGATGAAACTCGTTCGCGTGATGGTGCTGACGCCGATTCTCGCGTTTGTCCTGCTGCTGGTTGCCTGCGGCGGTAGCGATAACGGCAGCAGTGCTGATTCCACCCCGACCCAGAACGCCGCCGCTGACGAGACTGCATCAGGTACCAGCAACGACGAAGCGACCCAGCCATCTTCCGCAGGCGACAGTCAGGTCGGCAGCAAGACGGCGACCGTCACCATCGGCGACCAGACTTACGAGTTCAACATGCTCTCCTGCATCGCCGTGGGTGGAGCGGTCGGTGGCACCGGTCGCGCTACCGACGGCAGCGACGTCTCGACAGAGATCAACCTCCCACCGAAAGATTGGGAAACCTCGAGCGAAGACTGGGACCCGCCGTACATCCGCGTCGATGACGGCGTCAACGAAGTCGATTGGCGTGCTGGCGGTGACACGGCCCAACTCTACCCATCCATCGACGAAAGCCAGACCTCGGTCGATAGCTATGCCAACAACGGGTCGGTTTCGCAGGGCAGCGCGACGTTCGCGGAGACGAACTCGGCCCTGCCGGTTGGCCAGAAGTTCGAAGTAGTCAGCGGCAGCTTCGCGATTAACTGCGGTTAGGGATTGCTCCGACTGTCCCTCACGTTGACTGGTCGAGACGCGAAGACCTAGACTGGTAGCGACAGCTAAATAGGAGCACGGGAGCTTGGGAAGCCAGGCTGAGAGGGTGACCGGATCGTCACCGACCGTCGGAACCTGATACCGGGTAATGCCGGCGCAGGAAGCTGAGGGTAGGAAGAGGCGATCACCAGCGCGGTGAGGCGCCTCTTTTTCGTCTATGGCACACGTACCAGTCGCACTGACAATTGCAGGCTCGGACTCCGGCGGCGGCGCCGGTATCCAGGCCGACTTGAAGACGTTCTCGGCGCTGGGCGTCTACGGCGCCTCGGCGATCACCGCCGTGACGGCGCAGGACACAAAGCACGTCTACGGCGTCGTCGAACTGGAGCCGGCCTTCGTGGCGCTGCAGATCGACGCGGTGATCGACGACATCGGCGTCGACGCGGTGAAGACGGGCATGCTGTCCAGCGCACCGATCATCGAGGCCGTTGCCGATCGCCTGCGCCATTGGGACGTGCAGACAGTGGTCGTCGACCCGGTGATGGTGGCGAAGGGCGGCGACAAACTGCTGCAGGACAGTGCCGTGCAGGCGCTGATCGAGAAGCTGCTGCCCCTGGCGCTGGTCGTCACGCCCAACCTGCCCGAGGCCGAGGTGCTCACGGGACGAACGCTGAGCACCTGGGACGACCGCCGCGATGCCGCGCGGCAGCTGCACGACCTCGGCGCGAAGAACGTGATCATCAAGGGCGGCCATCTGGAGAGCGACGTGGTCACAGACCTGCTGTTCGACGGCACCGACTTCCGCGAGCTCTCCGCCGGCCGCGTGCCCACGACGAGCACGCACGGCACCGGCTGCACCTTCGCCTCCGCCATCGCCGCGCTGCTGGCGAAGGGCGAGAGCATCCCAACCGCGTTCGCGGGCGCCAAGGCGTACGTCACCAAGGCACTGCAGGACTCGTACCCGCTGGGCGGCGGCCATGGTCCCGTCCATCACTTCTATCGGTACTGGCGGCCCATTGCGGACCGGCCGAGCGAGAGGTAAGCACGATGATTGAAAACGATTCCCTGGTCATCGCCGGCAAGAGCTTCGGCTCGCGCCTGATGGTGGGCACCGGCAAGTACGATTCGCCCGAGGACTGCGTGGCGGCGCTCGACGCCTCCGGCGCCGAGATCGTCACCGTCGCCATCCGGCGGCTCGACCTCAGCAACCCGGACAAGCAGACGGAGCTCGACTTCATCGACTGGCAGCGCTACACGATTCTGCCCAACACTGCCGGCAGCAAGACGGCGGAAGAAGCCGTCTTCACCGCCAGGCTGGCACGCGAGCTGACCGGCTCCACCCTGATCAAGCTCGAAGTCATCCCGGACCCGCGTTATCTGCTGCCCGACCCCATCGGCACGCTGGAGGCAGCCGAAACGTTGGTGAAGGACGGATTCACGGTCCTGCCCTACATCCACGCCGATCCGGTGCTGGCCAAGCGGCTGGAGGAGATCGGCTGCGCTACAGTCATGCCCCTCGGCTCGCCCATTGGCTCAGGGAGAGGTATCTTTACCGTAGAAGAGATACAGATCATCATCGAGAACGCCAAGGTACCCGTCGTCGTCGACGCGGGACTGGGGGCGCCTTCGGAAGCATCTCTGGCCCTGGAGCTGGGAGCAGACGCCGTCCTCGTCAACACGGCAATCGCCAGGGCCAAGGACCCGACCCGAATGGCCGAAGCGTTTCGCCTCGGAGTAGAGGCAGGACGCCAGGCCTACCTGGCCGGCCGAATCGAAAAGAAGGCCTACGCCTCGGCGAGCAGCCCGCTGGAGGGAGTCGCAAGCGCCCGTGGACGCTGAGGCGGAGGCACGAGAGGGGAATATCATGCCGCTGCCTACTCGTATCGGTCGCTTGAGGCCACCCGTGCTTTGCTTCGTCATCAGCCGCGCCACTGCGCCGAACGGCGATCTCGTCAAGGCCGTCACCGAGGCCGTGGCTGGCGGCGTTTCCATGGTGCAGCTGCGCGAGCCTGAAGCCTCGGCGGGTGAGCTGCTGGAGTTGGCGCGCTCGTTGAAGCCGGTCACGCGGGGAAAGGCGCTGCTCATCGTCAACGACCGCCTCGACGTGGCCATAGCCGCCGAAGTCGACGGCGTGCAGGTGCCGGAGAACGGCCTGCCCACGCGCGACGCACGGCACATGATCGGCCGCTACGCCGTCGTTGGCCGCAGCGTGCACGACGCCGAGGCGGCCCATAATGCCAGCCGCGACGGCGCCGAGTTCGTCCTGGCCGGCACGATCTACAAGAGCACTACGCACCCGGACCAGAAGCCTGCCGGTGCCGCGCTGATCGAATCGATCACGCACGACAGCTCGCTGCCCGTCCTCGCCATCGGAGGCATCACCGCCGACAAGGTGGACGAAGTAATCAAAGCAGGTGCCGCCGGTGTCGCCGTCGTCTCCGCGATCGCCGGCGCCGAGGACATGAAGGCTGCAGCCGAGGAGCTGAACAAGGCCCTCGCCGAGGCGTGGGCGGCCCGCACGGAAGCACTGAGCGCCAGCGCGTGATCGAGAACGGCATCGCCATCACCCTCAACGGCAACGAGCACTCGCTGCCCGGGGAGATGAGCCTCGCCGACCTCGCCGCCAGTCTCGGCATCGACCGGCGCACCGTCGCCATCGCCCTCAACGGCGACGTCGTACGCCGCGAAGACCACGAGAAGCTGATCGTCCACAACGGCGACCGCATCGAGATCGTGCGCATGGTCGGAGGCGGCTAGCCGTGCCGGACGTCGTCATCGTCGGCGGCGGTGTGATCGGCTGCGCCACCGCTATGTTCCTGGCCGACCAGGGCGCCTCCGTCACCGTCCTCGAGCGCGGCGAGCTCGCCGGTGAGGCCTCGGGCGCGGCCGCGGGCATGCTGGCGGCCCTCTCCGACGAAGGCGGCGACCGCGGCCCGGCATTTCAGGCCCTCTGCCTCGATAGCCTCGCCCTCTACCAGACCCTGCTGCCCCAGCTCGAAACCACCGGCGTCGACCTGCGCTACCGCAGCACCGGTGTCTTGCACCTCGCCCTGACGGACGACGAAGCTACCCATCTGCGCCGCCGCTACGACGATCAGCGCTCGCTGGCGCCCGAGAACCAGTGGCTCGAAGGCGCCGAGCTCTTCAAAGCGGAGCCGGAAGCGAGCCGCCGCGCCGTCGCCGGTCTGCTCTCGCCGCGCGAGCACTACCTCGACCCACAGCGCCTGGTGCTAGCCCTTGCTGTCCGCCGCCCGCGCCACGGGCGTAAGGATCGAGACGGCGACGCCGGTCATGCGCCTGCTTAGCGGCAACGGTCCCCGACTCGCCGGGGTGCAGACGGCCGGCGGACGCATCGAGGCCGGCGCGGTGCTGCTGGCGTGCGGACCATGGACGGCGAAGCTGGCGGCCGGCCTGGGCGCCTTCGTGCCGGTGCGGCCGGTGCGCGGCCAGATGCTCTCACTGCGCGGCCCCGGTCAACCGCTGCGACACGTGATCTGGGGACAGAAGGCGTATCTCGTGCCGCGCGAGAACGGTCAGACCTTCGTCGGCGCCACCGTCGAAGACGTCGGCTTCCGCAAGCACACCACCGTCTCCGGGCTGGCGCGATTGCGGCGCGGCGCGCGAGGGCTGGCGCCCGGCCTGGCGCTGGCGAAGCAGACGAGCGCCTGGGCCGGACTGCGGCCCGCCTCGCCGGACGCGCTGCCGATCATGGGCCTGCTGCCCGGCTGGGAAAACGCCTGGGTGGCGACGGGGCACTTCCGCAACGGCATCCTGCTCTCGCCGATCACGGGACAACTGATGGCCGCAAGCATCCTCGCCGGCCGGCCCGAGGCGCGCCTGGCGCCGTTCTCGCCCGCCCGCTTCGTGTCGTAGTACACAGAGTACGTCGCGCTAAAGTCGGGCCGTCCTACTGACAAAGCGCGGCAGCGTCAGGCCCAGGTGTACGCCGATCTCGCGCTGCTGGAACGACGCCACCGCCAACGCCGCGAAGGCGACCGTCAGCGCGAGGATAACCATCAGCTTCGGCACGTCGATGCCGTGCTGCAGCACGTTGACGCCGTTGTAGTAGTAAAACGGCGACAGCACCTGGATCGCCCGTAGCGCGTCGACCAGGTTGGCCAGGTAGTTGACGAAGTAGGTGACGACGGCGGCGGCCGTGACGAGGCCCGTCGCCGCCTTGCGCTCCGGCAGGAGCACGCCGGCCCAGAGCGCCAGCATACCGAAGAACAATGTCAGCGGCACGAGGTTGAAGGTCGCCAGCGCCAACCGGGGCAGCGAAACGTCGATCGCGACGAAAGGCACGCTGACCAGCCAGCCGACGTAGATCGCGGCGGCGATGAGCAACGCCGCCAAGACGAGCCCCAGGATCTTCTCGAGAGCCAGACGGCTGCGGCCGATGGGTCGAGCCAGCAGTAGCTCCAGCGTGCCGCCGGCCTCCTCGCCGGCCAGCAGAGAAGTGCCCGCCATGATCGCAAAGACCACAGTAAGGATCGGCGCCCAGCTGAAGAACTCGGCCGAGAGGAAGCCCGGGCCGGAGGCGTAGTTGGCATCGCCGATTAGCGCCTGCAACGCTGGCGGTATCTCGAAGTCGGCCAGCTGCGTCTTGTAGCTGGGGTAGATGTAGACCACGAAGGCGCCCAGCAGACCGAGGCCGAGGCCGTACCAGAACACCTGCCATCGCAGGTCGCGCAGCGTCTTGCGTAAGATGCCGTTCATGCCGTCGCCCGTGCTGCTTCGGGCGTCTCCTCGCCGGCGTAGTAGGCGTGGAACAGCTGCTCCAGGCTGGGCTGCTCCGTGCGCAGATCGAGCACCTTGTATCGCGCGATCACCTTCAGCGCCGCGTCCAGGTTGTTGTGCACCTCGAGGTGCACCGTGTTGCCTTCGCTCTGCAGCACGCGTATACCCTCGATGTCGAAAACGCCGGCCGAAACCGGCTCGGCGAAGGTGACCTCGACGATGTGCAACGAGCGGCCCTTGAGCGCGCCCACCTCCTCGACGGCAACGATGCGGCCGTCGCGGATGATGGCAACGCGATGGCACATGCGCTCCACCTCGGAGAGCACGTGTGAGGAGAAGAAGACAGAGACGCCGGCCGCGGCCTGCTCCTGCAGCAAGTCGGCCACCGCTTCCTGTACCAGCGGATCAAGGCCGCTGGTCGGCTCGTCGAGGACCAGCACCTCGGGTCGATGCATCATCGCCAGCAGCAGGCCCAGCTTCTGGCGGTTGCCCTTCGAGTAGGAACCTACCGTGTGATCAGGGTCGAAGCCGAGGCGGTCGAGCAGCCGGTTCAGGTACGACTGGTGCACGTCGAGGCCGAGGCCCTTGAACAGGTCGATCGTCTGACGGCCGGTCAGCCCTTCGTAGAGGTGCACTTCGCCGGGCAGGTAACCGAGCAGACGCCGCGCCGCCACGCCGTCCGTCTGGCAGTCGTGCCCCATGACGAAGGCGTGGCCCTCCTCAGGGCGGATGAGGTCGAAGAGAATGCGGATAGACGTACTCTTGCCGGCACCATTGGGCCCCAGGAAGCCGATAATCTCGCCCTGGTTGACCTGGAGATTGATGCGGTCCAGCGCTTGCACCGGACCGTAGAACTTGCTCACGCCGCGATACTCGATCGCCGACTGATTCGCCGCCATGAAACGATCCTAGCCCGACATCATCGTCGTTCGCATGCGCCTTATGGCCCTTGATTTAGCGCTGCATGGCCTCGATCAGCTGTCGCGCCCCTGCCTCTGGATCCTCGGCGGAACAGACGGCGCTGATCACGGCGACACCCGCCGCGCCCGCCGTCATCACCTGGCCCACGTTGCCCGCGTTGATGCCGCCGATGCCGATCACGGGCAGGTCGACCGCCGCGTGCACTTCCGCAAGACGCTCGACCGATGCAGCGCGCGTACCCATCTTTGAGGCGGTGCCGAAGAGGTCGCCCACGGCAACGTAGGCGGCGCCGGCCACCGCGCCCGCACGCGCCTCGTCCACGTTGTTGGTCGAGATGCCGACCACGAAGTGCGCCGGCACGATGCGCTTGACGTCAGTCAGCGGTAGGTCCTTCTGGCCAACGTGCACGCCCAGCGCACCGGACCCCAGGACGCCATCGTCAAGGACGAGGGCCAGATCGGCGTGATCGTTGACGATGAACGCAGCTTCGAACTCGCGGCACAGGGCGTAGATGGCCCGCGCGTCCGGCAGCTGCTCACCCTTGTCGCGCTGCTTGTCGCGCCACTGCAGCATCGAGGCGCCACCCTGCAGCGCCGCGCGCGCCACCGCAACGGGATCGCGGCCGCGGCACGCCGCCGGGTCGATCAGCACGTACAGCCCGCCAACCTTCGCCACGTTGTGCTCCTAAGCGCTGTGTTTGCTACACTCCGTCCGACTAAACGATTAGACACCCTGGGGAACTGCTATGCCACTACTCGACGTCTGGTCCGTGCTCGTAGACCCGTCCTGGATCATGTTCGGTCTCACAGTGTTCGTCGGCGGGCTGGGACTGGCCGCGCTCATGCTCTACCCCTTCGGCCGCGACTAGGGGACTGCGTCCCACGCGAACTGCGCGAGAGCATCGCGGCGGTCGAATCCGAACGCGGAACCGCCCATCGCATTCAAGATACGACTAGGGACACTTATCCCTGTTGCGCCGCTCATGACCCGGCAGCACAATTGGCTCACCGTGGTCTCCCCTTCCGATAGCTTCGATTTCTCCCGCTTCGTCACCGACCGCCGCTCGATTCGGCGTTACGCTCCCGACCCGCTACCGCGAGAGCAGATCGAGCGCCTGCTGGGCGCCGCCGCCTGGGCGCCCTCCGCCCACAATCGCCAGCCGTGGCGCTTTGCCGTGCTCACCGACGACGACGCCAAGCAGCACCTCGCCGCGTCGATGGGCGCGCGCCTACAGGCCGACCGTACGGCGGACGGCGACGACCCGACGGCGATCGAGAGCGACGTGCGCCGCTCCTACGAGCGCATCACATCGGCGCCGTGCGTCATCGTCGTCTGCCTGACGATGGAGGACATGGACGCGTACCCGGACGAGCGCCGCTCGCGCGCCGAGTACCTCATGGCGGTGCAGGGCGTGGCGCTGGCGATCGAGAACCTGCTTCTCGCCGCGTCTGCCGAAGGGCTGGGCGCCTGCTGGATGTGCGCGCCTCTCTTCTGCGCCGACACGGTCGCCGAGGCGCTGTCGTTGCCGGAGGGCTGGCAGGCGCAGGGGCTGATCACGGTCGGCCTGCCTGCATCGAGGGGCAAGCCTGCAGTGCGGCGTCCGCTGGGAGAGCTCGTCTCCTGGAACGGTGGCGTCTGAGATGAAGGTCGTCGCGCTGGCGGGCGGCGTCGGCGGTGCCAAGCTGGCCCGCGGTCTGGATCTGCTGGCGCCCGACGTCGAGCTCGCGGTCGTCGTCAACACAGGCGACGACTTCGACCATCTGGGCCTGCACATCTGCCCCGACCTCGACACGGTGACGTATACGCTGGCGGGACTCGCCAACCCCGTCACAGGCTGGGGCCTGGCCGACGAGAGCTTCAACGTCCTCGAGGTTATCGATCGGCTTGGCGGGCCGAACTGGTTCCGCCTCGGCGACCGCGACCTGGCCCTGCACCTGGAGCGCACACGGCGCCTGGCCGAGGGCCAGCGCCTCACCGAGGTCGTGCGCGAGCTCAGCTGGCGCCTCGGCGTGCACGCGACGGTCCTGCCCATGACCGACAGCCCTGTACCCACCAAGGTGCAGACGGCGGACGGCGAGCTCGACTTCCAGGACTACTTCGTCCGGCTGCGCTGCGAGCCACGCGTCACCGGCTTCCGCTTTGCCGGCATCGAAGCCGCACAGCCGACGGACGAGGTCATCGAGGCACTTTCCAGCGCCGACGCCGTCCTGTTCGGGCCGTCCAACCCCTTCGTCAGCATCGAGCCCATCCTCAGCCTCGACGGCGTGCGCGAGCTGATTGCACGGAAGCCCGCCGCAGCCGTTTCGCCCATCGTCGGCGGCGAAGCGCTCAAGGGCCCGGCGGCGAAGATGCTGGCAGAGCTCGGCATGGACGCGTCGGCGGTAGCCGTCGCGGGCAAGTACGCGGGCCTCGTCGGCGGCTTCGTCATCGACGTACAGGACGCGACGCAGGCGCCGGCCATCGAGGCGCTGGAGCTAAGGACGCTGGTCACGAACACCGTGATGCAGGACGACGAAGACCGGCGCCGCCTGGCGCGGGAGATGCTCGACTTCGCGCTGACGCTGAGCCCGACCCGCGGTTAGGCGCGCACCGGCTCGGTGATGATCGGCTCGACTCCCGCCTCGCGGCTCAGACGAGGCAGGTCGGCGAGGTCGTCCGGCGTATCGAGGTCGAAGGCGAGGCCGGGCCGCTCCACGATGCGCACCTCTATGCCTTCGGCCGCCGCGTATGCCTGGTGCCGGGCGAAGCTGTCCTCGCCGTACGCGAAGCGAATCGCGGTGGGCGGGCTGAGGAAGAGCGAATTCGTGCCGGTACCACCGCGGTCAGGCGCGATGACGATACCGCGGTAGCCCGGCGGCGCTTTCATCGCCTCGACGTCCGCCGTCGTGATCAGCGGCAGGTCGGCCGCGACCACGAGCAGCGACGTGGCGGCCTGCGAGACCGCGTAGGCGGCAGCGAACCTAAGCGCCTGGTTCAACGTGCGGGCCCGCTCCCGCAGGCCGTAAAGGCCCATGGCCTGCGCCAGCCCGATCGCGTCCTCGTCGCGGCTGACGACGAGGACGCGATCGAAGCCGGCGCCAGCTACAGCCTCCAGGGTATGACGGACAAGCCTGCGGGCGAGCAGTCGACGCTCGCGCTCACTCAGCACGGGTGCGAGCCGGCTCTTCGCATTCACGAAGCTCTTGACCGGCACCACAGCCCAGTGCTTCTCCGCAGGCGCGCCGGTCACGGCCAGATCACCTTCCCGTCACGCAGAACGTCGTCTGGGAACTCGGCGCTGAAAATGGTCGACGCGTCGACCGCCTTGCCGATGGCTCCGTAGTGCAGCAGCGCGTCAGACCAGGCCTGCCACTGCTCTTTGGTCTGCCAGCCGTAGCCGTTTGGCGTCTTGGCCCGACCCAGTTCGGTCGTCATCATGAAGTCCTGCTGAACCCTGTTTTCCTGCGGAGCGTACTTCATCACGATGTCGAGGGCCTCGTCGTGATTATCGCTAGCGTATTCGATCCCGTGTAAGGCTGCCGTAATGAAACGCTTCACGATATCGGGTTTTTTCGCGACCATGTCGCTCGTCGCGACGTAGGTGAGGCCCAGCGCGGCGATGCCGTAGTCGCTCGGGTCGAACAGCTTCGTGGGGTAGCCGATGGCTTCGAGCTGCCCCGGCTCGTTCGAGACGAAGCAGGCGAGAATGTCGACCTGACCCTCGCTCAGTACGCGCGGGTCGTAGCCGACGCTGACCTGCTTCACCGACTCCGGGTCGAGGCCGTTGGCGTCGCAGATCGCCAGGAACTCGACGGGCACGGTGCCCTTGTATCCGAACGTCTTGCCGGCCCAGTCCTGCACCGTCTCGATGCCCGAATCGGCGCCGACGATGAAGCCCTGCTCGCTCTTCTGGCCAATGAGCGAGATGGAGACGAGCGGCAGGTCCTCCGCGTTGCGCTCTACCACCTCGCCGCCGTTGGCGGTGGAGAACTGCACTGTGTCTGCCAGCAGCAGCTTGAGGTGCTCGCCGTTCTGGGCGTGGCGGATCTCGACGTTGAGGTCCTCCGCTGTGAAGAAGCCCTTCTCCTGCGCCACGTAGGCGCCGACGAAAGGCAGATTGGCCTGCGGCTTGTAGCCCGCCATGAACGTAACGCTCTCGACAGCGCGCTGCGTAGGCGACGCCGATGCGGCTTCGGTGGACGTGTCGTTGTTGTTGTTATTCGAGCTCCCGCTGCCGCATGCGGCCGCGAGCAACGCCAGCGGTAGTGACGAAGCCGCAATGAGGAAACGCCTGCGTCCGGGAGACGCGGGCTCAGTATCTGGTTGAACTGATCGAGGCAAAAGGAATTGCCGTGGACCGGTTAGATGCATATCTACCTCTCCCCTGTGGGGCATCTAGCCGGACCGGCGTGTGCTCTAGCTCTGTTGACCGCTAGACGGTATAGACTCTCTCGCTCGGTCCCTTGAGTACGATTGCTTGGGCGCCGTCTGGTCGCCAGAACGGGCCGATCAGGTTGTCCTGAGTGTCGCTTTCTAGATCCTGCCTCCCTCCTTCCCGCGTTAGGTTGAGCGCCAGCCCCTTCTCGCCGACCAGCAGCGCCGCCGTCCCGCCGGGCCGCCAACCGCCGCCGAGGACGACTCGGTCGGCAGGCCAGCTCTCGCTGCGCCAGGTCGAGCCGTCGTACAGCAGCGCCTTGTTGACCATGCGCCCCGACGCATCGGGGCGCCAGGCGTAGCCGCAGACCAGCGCCTCGCTGCCCCGCCAGTCGACCGAGACGAAGTCGTCTTCGTCGTCACTGGCGAGCAGCGCCTGCGTGTAACGGCCGTCGCTGCGATACAGCGCGTGCGGCCTCGGGTACCCGGCCCAGCGGCTGGCGTAGGCGCCGATCAGCGCGTACGCGCCGTCCGGCCGGAACCCCACCGACCGCAGGGTGTGCGCCCGATCGCCCGGCAGCGGCAGGAGTGCCTCGGTCGACGCGTCGTAGCGCAGCACGGTACCGGCGTTGCCGACGATCAGCGCGTAGTCACCGGACGGGTTCCAGGCGACACGGCGCAGGTTCTCGGCCGTGACCGCCTCCATCTCTTCAACCGACTCGCCATGCAGACGCAACACCGCGCCGCGATTCCCCACCAGCAGGGCCGTCATGCCATCTGGCGACCAGGCAGCACCGCGCAGGTTCTGCCGGGTCGGTGTGGTGAGGAATTCGAGGCGTTGGCCGTCGAACAGCACGGCAGAGCCGCCGTTGCCGGCGAGTAGCGCCACGGAGCCGTCCGGAGCCCAGGCGACCCAGCGCGTGGCGCGCGGGATCTGCCAGTCCATCGGGCTGAAGCGCTGGCCGTCGAAGAGATAGGCCGCAGTCACGCTGGAGATTCTACTCCGTGACCGCGGCCGGAATGAACTGGTAGCAGATGAGCCGCTAGACGGTCTTGGGCGCGATGTTCTTGTTGACGCGGAACAGGTTGGTCGGGTCCCACTTCGCCTTGATCTCGGCCAGGCGATCGAGATTGCCGCCGTAGGCCTGGGCGACGCGGTCGTCCGATTCCTCTTCCGTGAGAAAGTTTACGTAGGTGCCACCCGTCGAGTACTGGCGCAGCTCTTGCCAGGCGTTGCGCGCCCAATCGATGTTTCGGGCATCGTCCTGAGGGTCGTCCCAGGAGGCGGTGACGTTGAACACGGATTTGGCATCGCGGTTGCCGACGGGCGAGTAATCCGCCGGCAGGCCGTTGAGGCCACCGTCCAGCGGGAACACGAGAATCGCCGAATTAGGCGAGACAGCCGCTGCAGCGTGCTTCGCGACTGTCTGCAGCATGCCCAGGTCGTGGCTGCCGACGTACTCCGACTTCCAGTAGTAACGCCGGCCGGCGGGCTGCGTCGCGTCCAGCAGGCTCTGCTGCGTGATGTAAGGCCGCGGCTGCACGATGTCGCCGACTGCGCCGTCGATGGCGCGCAGGGGCTGCAACAGCTGCTCGCCCCGGGCGAAGTCGCCGCTATAGCAGATGAAGGTCGCGATCATGTCCTTGCCGTGAATCTCCGGCTTCAGCCAGGGCGCCGGCGGCGCCTTGCGCAAGGCGAGCACACAGGTCATCTCCGGCGGCGCCGTCTCGGTCAGATTGCGGAACGCGTCGAGGACCTGAGGCGCCTTGTCCGCCGGCCAGGCGATGGCGCCACCCAGGATCTGAGGCCCCACTTCGTGCAGCCGGTAGTCGAAGCCGGTGACAACGCCGAAGTTGCCGCCGCCACCGCGCAGGGCCCAAAACAGCTCCGGGTTGTCATTCTCGGACGCGCGTACGAGGCGTCCGTCCGCTGTGACCACGTCCATGCCGACCAGGTTGTCGCAAGTCCAGCCAAAGCGGCGAGTGAGATAACCGAAGCCTCCGCCCAGGGTCAGACCGGCGATACCGGTCTGCGAGACGAAGCCGAGCACTGTGGCCAGGCCGTGCAGCTGGGTCTCGCGGTCGACGTCGCTGAGCAGGCAACCGGCCTGGGCACGGGCCACCCGCCGGTCGGTGTCGACCCAGACGCCGCGCATCAGCGACATGTCGAGCAAAATCGCATCGTTTTCGACCGCGAGACCGGCGATGTTGTGACCGCCACCCTTGATCGAGAGGGGCAGGCCGCGCTCGCGGACGAAGTTGACGGTCGCGATGACATCGCTGGTGCCGAGTGCGCGCACGATCAGGGAGGGCCGGCGCTGGATCATGCCATTCCAGACCGCGCGTGCCTGCTCATAGCCAGGCTCGTCGGGTTGGATGACAGGTCCCAGCAGACCGCGCTTCAAGGTTTCGATAGCTTCGGAATTTAGACCGGCAGTGGTGTCAGTCACGATTGGGCCTCCTCACTGAAGCATTCGTAGGCGAGTTGCAGCGCGATCTTGGCCTCGTTTAGCCAACGCCACAAGTACAGATTTTGGACTGCACGCGCCCGTCCTCTGGCGCAATCCTCTCGGCATGTCGGGCTGCGGTCAGTTCTGTCCCGTCGCCCCGCCGGACGAGCCGGTCAGCGTACGTCCAGCGACGACTCGTGCCAGAAGAGTACGCGCCGCTCGATAGTCACCGTAATCAGGAAGAGGCCGACGCCGATCACGGCCAGCGCCACGATGCCGGCGAACGCCGTCGCCATGTCCAGATTGTTGTTGGCGATGAAGATCACGCTGCCCAGGCCACGGTCGCCGCTGAACCACTCGGCCACGACGGCACCGATGACGCTGAGCGGGATCGCCACGCGGAAGGCGGCGAAGAGGTACGGCAGCGAGGACGGAAGGCGCAGGCGCAGGAACACTTCGAAGCGGCTGGCAGACAGCGACTCTAGCAGGGCCAGCGCGTTCGGGTTGACGGAGCGGAAACCGACCAGCGCGTTGACCATCACCGGGAAGAAGACGATCAGAGCCGCGATGAATACCTTCGGCATGAGGCCGAAGCCGAACCAGATGGTCAGCAGCGGTGCGATGGCCACGATCGGCGTCACTTTGACGACGATGGCGAGCGGGAAGATCATGCGCTCCAGCAGCCGCGATTGCGCCATCAGCGTCGCCAACACCAGCGCGATGCAGGCGCCGAGCAGGAAGCCGAACATCGCCCCTTCCAGCGTCTTGAAGCCTTCGTCGACGAAGAGCCACGGATCCTGGTAGAGGCGCTCCGCCACCTTCTCCGGCGCCGGCACGAGGTACGATTTGATGTGGGCCAGCCGCACCCACACGTCCCACGCAGCGACGGCCAGGACGAGCCCCAGCGTGGACGGCAACACAACGTTGAGCGGCAGATGCAGCCAGATGCGCCGCCGCTGCTCAGTCTTCGGCTGAACGGCCGCGACGACCTCCTGCTCTTGAATCGCCGGCAGGCTCATGCGAGGCTCGGCTCTCGCAGCAGGCCGCGCAGATGACGCGCTTGCTCCATGAACTCCGGCGTGAACTCCAGCTCCTCGGAGCGCGGCCGCGGCAGGTCGACGTCGATGACGCCGGCGATACGGCCGGGCTGCGGCGACAGCACGACGACGCGGTCGGAGAGCAGCAGCGCCTCGGCGATGCTGTGCGTCACGAAGATCACCGTACAGGGCTCGGCCTCGGTCTGCGACTGCCAGATGCGCAGCAGCTCGAAGCGCATCTGCGAGCGCGTGATCTCGTCCAGGGCGCCAAACGGCTCGTCCATCAGCAGCAGTGACGGCCGCGTGACTAGCGACCGCGCCAGGGCGACGCGCTGCTGCATGCCTCCGGAGAGCTGATGCGGGTAGTAATCCTGAAAACCGCCCAGCCCCACGAGCTCGACGAGACGCTCCGGGTCCCAGGCGCCGCTTCGGCGGTTGACCTGCAGCGGCAGGCGCACGTTCTCGATCACGCGGCGCCACGGCAGCAGGGAGGCGTCCTGGAAGGCGATGCCGATCGCCTTGTCGCGCTGCGCTAGCGCCGGCGCTTTGCCGTCGATCAGCACGCTGCCGCGCGACGGTTGCTGCAGGCCGGCAACGATACGCAGCAGGGTCGACTTGCCGCAGCCGCTGGGCCCGATCAGCGAGACGAACTCGCCTCGGCCGATCTGCAGATCGACACCCTGCAGCGCCGTCAACGGCCGCCCGGCGGCCTGGTAGACCGCTTCGACCGCATCGATGGAAATGTGAGGCTCTATGCGCACGCCCGTCCCGCCGTTATCGTTGGCTGGTCTATTCTAGAGCACGGTCAGGAGCGAGCAGTGCCCAATACGATTGGCTTCATCGGCGGAACGGGACCCGAGGGCAAAGGACTGGCGGCACGTTTCGCCCGCGCCGGCATGCGCGTGATCATCGGATCGCGCTCGGCGGAACGGGGCGAAGAGGTGGCGCGCGAAGTCGCCGCGCTGAGCGGCGGCCAGGTCAGCGGCGCCACCAACGAGGAGGCCGCGCGCCAGGCCGACCTCGTCGTCCTGACCATCCCGTACGCGGGTCAGGCGGAGACGCTGACGGCTCTGACGGACGCCATCGGCACGAAGGTCGTCGTGACCGCGGTCGTACCGCTGCAGTTCAGCCGCGGCCGCATAAGCATGCTCGAGGTCGAGGACGGCTCGGCCGGCCAGGAAGCGCAACGCCTGCTGCCAGAAGCACGCGTCGTCGGCGCCTTCCACAACCTGGCGGCAGGCCTTCTGCTCGACCTCGACCACGATCTCGACGGCGACGTGCTGGTCTGCGGCGACGACGCCGAAGCGGTTGCCGAGGTCATCCAGCTGGCGCAGTCGATCAAGAACCTGCGCGGCGTCACCAGCGGACCGCTCTCCAGCAGCCACTTCATCGAGGGCATCACCGCCCTTCTGATCACCATCAACCGCATCCACAAGACCGAAGCGCACGTGCGCATCTTGGGCGTATAGGAGGCAGCGTGGCTGGTTCCGTAAGCATCACCGGCATCGAGGGCATCCCCGAGATCGAGGCCGGCGCCGACCTCGCAGCGCTGATTGTCGAGGCTGCGACGCGCCAGGGCGTCACGATCGAAAGCGGCGACGTCGTGACCGTGACCCAGAAGGTCGTCTCGAAATCGGAAGGACGCTCGGTGCGCCTGGAGGAAGTCGAGCCATCGCCGCTGGCCATCGAGCTGGCGACGAACTGGGAAAAGGACCCGCGTCACGTCGAGGTCGTACTGCGTGAGTCGAAGCGCATCGTGCGCATGGACCGCGGCGTCATCATCTGCGAGACGCGTCATGGCCTCGTCTGCGCCAACGCCGGCGTCGACGCCTCCAACGTGCCCGGCGACCGCCTCATGCTGCTGCCGGTAGACCCGGACGCCTCCGCCCAGCGCATCCGCGAGGGCATCGCTCAGCGCACCGGCGCCGACGTGGCGGTGATCATCTCCGACACCTTCGGCCGCCCTGGCGCACCGGCTACACCGAGGTCGCCATCGGCGTCGCCGGCATGCTGCCCATCGTCGACTATGTCGGCCAGTTGGACACGGCGGGCCGCGAGCTACGCGTCACCTGGATCTGCGTCGCCGATGAGCTCGCCTCCGCCGCCGAGCTGGTCACGGGCAAGATCAACCAGGTGCCCGTCTCGCTGATCCGCGGCTACGCCTACCCAAAGGGCGAGGGCTCCGCCCGCGAGATCGTGCGCCAGGCCGAGCTCGACATGTTCCGTTAGAGGCACATCTGCGGCCGCTGCCCAGAGGCCGGCTGCAAGCCTTTTCCTGCTAACGCTGGTTCAATAGATTTTCAATCGGCGCCGCTCAATATGAGAGCGTCTTCTTGAACTTTATTTCGCGAAGGAATTGTCTTGAGCGAGAGTGCCGGCAGGGAAGTCGAGCGGCCGAAGCCGGAACGTCGCGCCACTCCCGAAACGGGCGCAGCCGGTCCTGGCCTCGAAGCCCCAACACCGGGACTCGAGCCTCGCACCTTCGATACGCGCCTCGTAAGCCGCGCTAGCGTTGGTCTGAGGATCGCGACGCTCCGGTCCCTGCAGCGAACCCACGGCAACGCACACGTCCAGCTGCTGATGCGCCAAGTCCAGGCCGGCCCTGGACGTACTTCGTCCGGCGGGAGCCTTCTGCAGCGCCAGGAGGACAAGGAACCGCCAATGACGCCTGCAGCGCCGCTGAGTGCTGCGGGACCTGCCGGTTCGTCGGCCGAGTCGCCCCTCTTGCCCGGCGCCTCCGGCGGCGGCGCCTCCGGTAGCAGTCCTCTCGTAGGCGGCGGCAACGGGCCGGCTGCCACCGTGGAAGCGACGAGCCCGCCGGCAGCCCCCTTCTCTCCACAGGGCCCTTTGTTGAACGGCGGAGCGTCCACAGAAGCGCCTCCTGCGATGCCAGGCTCCGCAACGCCGGCGATCCCTCAGCTGCCACCAAGTCTCACGGGCGCCGGCGGCCCCTCCGGGCCCCCAGGCGGCGCGCCTCCCATGCCTCCGGCCGGGCCGTCCATCAGCAACGCTTCGCCGGCGACCGGCGGCAGCGAAGCCGGGCTAGCGGAAGCACCTCGTCCTGAAAGCAATCCTGCGGCGCCAAACGGGCGCGGCGCGAAGGATGCCACCACCAAGCCCTCGTCTCCGGGAGGCAAAGGCGGAGGTGGGACCGCCAACGAGCCGTCTGATCCTCGAGAAAGGTCGAAAGTGCCCGACCCGGCAAACGCTGACTTCAGTATCACGAAGTGGCTCGATGACAACGGCAACGAGGTTCGCGCCGGCCTCGAGCTGATCCGGCCTGCGGGACCCTGGGGTATGGTGGCGGGCGGCCTCGCGGACGCGATCAACCTCCTGCAGGACATGGACCAGGTACGGAAAGCCGACAAGGATTCGCCTTTCACTCTGGGCACCGTGTTCGTCCGCGATGGGGTCAACGCCATAGCGAACTTCCTCGGGAGCCTTGCAGCCCTCGGTGAAGAAGCAGAAGACGCTGCGACGGCCGGTGGAGTCACCGCGGTCGCCGACGCGGTCATAACGCCGGCCGACGAACTGATCATCTTTGCGCGAGGCTATTTCGACATTGTTCGCGCCTTCCTCGACATGATCGTCATGGCGGAAGCCACCTACAACATGACACATGCGGCGACCCCGGATTCGGCAAAAGCGTGGGGTGAGTTGCTTGCAGGGTACGAGTCGAACACCCTCGGCGACATGCTCACGCTCGTCGTGGACACCATCGACTTCTGGACGCTGGGTTTTTCCAACGGCGGCACCGTGCAGCAAATCGTAAACTGGTTCAAGAAGCTCAGTCCCTTCAAAGCCTATCTGGTCAATTATCTGCGCGCGCTGTGGGGCATCTACGGCGGGAGTCTCATTCTTGGCGCCGCGGACAGCGAGGGCACGGTTGCGCGGAGTGTCAAAACCGATGATGGACGCAACGCGCTCGAGCCAACGGGCGCTCCAGCAGGCGCGTCGGGCCCCGGTATCCAGCGCGTCGCAGGCCTCGACGGGCAGGAACCGGATGCATCGTCAATGGCCGACGCAGCGGCGCGGAGTGCTGCTTCCGTCGTGATCCAGGGCCAGCTGGCCCAGGCTCGTACCGTCTACGAAACGGCCGACGGGATGTTCGACGGAATGCGGGCCACCTTGAACGAGGGCATGGCCCTGTCCCGTCAGCGAATGACCGAACTGCTTGGTCAGGACCCGATGCCGCTCATGGTCAACGCGATCTCGGAAGGGTTGAACCGCATGAACGCGGAAGTCAGCTCTCTCACACAGATGGGCGTGCTTGCCAGCAGCGTCAACGAGCGGTCGGCGGCAATCATCCAGGGCGCCAATGAGATGCTCGCCGGACTGGACAAGATCCGCGTACCGAGCTTTACCGTGCCGAAAGAGGGCAGCGGCGGCGTCCTGGACGCTGCAACGGAACTCCTGCAGAAGCAGGTTATCGACCGGGTCATGGCCCGCATCACTGGAATGGTGGAAGAGACGAAAGACAAGGGCAGGCGCCCGATCATCACCGTCAAGGCTCACGCCGAGGACATCGCGGAGTTCAGCAAGATCTTGCAGGACACGGCGACCGAGCAGGTGGCCAAGCTTCAGGGGATGATCCAGCGTTTTTCGGACGGCCTGGCGAAGTGCAACAGCGTCGAAGACATCGTTAACCTGCTCGTACGCCGGATTGCGGCGGAACTCGACCTTGGCGAGGGCTTCACGATCGACGACATCGTCCAGGAGTGGAAGAGCATCGGGCCCTTGCTGGACCAGGCGGACCAATGGGCGATCTCGCTGGCCAACCCTGGACCAACAAGACACCCCGCCGCGGAAGGCCTGGAGCCGGAGGCGGCGCCACTCGCGGCCGCTGCGGCCGAGCCGCCGGAGGAGTGATGCCCAGGCCTTCTCCGATCGAAGACTGCCGCCGCATCATTTTGTGCTTCGTAGCCAATAATATCCAAAGTTCGCGGCCAGACCATAACACTTGTTACGTCTGGTGGTATAATACAGGTGAGGGAAACAGGGGAGGCCCTCCAGAGAACAGAAAGGTTGGTGTCGGACAGTAATGGTGCACGCCGCAAAGGCGCTCTTCAGTCCGGCTCCAGGCCACCGAACCGCAGCGGTTTAGGGACCACGTTTCGCCCCGGCGGCGAACGGTCCACTCAGAGATAGTGACGCTGGCATGGCGGGGGTTGTTGGCTGAGGCGGAGTCGGCAGTCGCGTTGGGGAAGTAAGAGGCGAAGCGTTCCGGAGAGTACGATCCGGAGCGCTTCTTTTTTGCCTTGAACACAGGCACATGACATGCCGCCGCACCAAACTTGCTCCGGTGGTCTATACTGGGTCGACATTCCATCGGCAAGTATTCAGACTTCTAGCTGAACCGCAGCGCCCCTCGCGCTTGCTGATCTTCGTATGAACGAACGTACTGCTACCAACGACCTGCCAACCCGGATCCGCCTCCTGCGGGAGCTCATCATCGTCGCGGTTGGCTACGGTGTGTACTCCCAGGTGCGCGGCCTGGCGTCCAACCGTGTTGTCGACGCCTTCTACAACGGCTACCGCGTCGTCCAGATCGAGAAGGACCTCGGTATCTTCAAAGAGGTCGCGCTGCAGACGTTAATCCTGCCGCACAACGCCCTCGTCGATCTCTTCAACGTCATCTACGTCTACGGCCTCTTCCCGCTGCTCATCCCGACCGCGGCGTGGCTATTCATCAAGAAGCCGGACGTCTACCTGCTGGCCCGCAACGCCTTCCTGATCTCCGGCTTCATCGGCGTCATCTTCTTCATCATCGTGCCGACGGCGCCACCGCGACTGATCGGTATGGGGCTGGTCGATACGCTGGGCCAGAGCCTGACACCGACCTACGAGGCGCTGCCGGGCGTCAACCACTTCGCCGCCGTGCCCAGCATGCACGTCGGCTGGAACTTCCTGACGGCCGTGGCGATCTATATGGCCGCGACGGGCTTCCGCTTGCGCTGGATTGTCCTGATCTTGCCGGTCGTCATGCTGTTCTCGACCGTGATTACCGGCAACCACTATTTCCTGGACGGCATGCTGGGCATCGTCGTGGCTGCCATCGGCCTATGGCTGGCAGTGCTGCTCAAGCGCTACGGCGAGCGACGCGAGCTGGCTCGCGCGATGGCCGAAGTTACGCCCGAAGAATCAGATCAGGCGCCGAGCTTCTCGTAGTAGGCGATAAGCCGCAGGGCGACGCGCTCCCAATCGAACTCGCGGGCGCGCTCGTGAGCGTTGTCCGCGAACTTCTGCGCGAGCGGCCGGTCCTCCAGCAGCGTAATCGTGGCCTCGGCCAGTGCTTTCGCATCTCTCGGCGGCACGATGAGTCCGTTGACGCCGTCGGGACCAAGAGTCGAAGGGCCGTTCGTCGTCGTTGCGACGACGGGTGTGCCGGCGGCCATCGCCTCCAGCAGGGTGATACCGAAGCTCTCGTTCACGGTGGAAGGCGAGCAGAAGACGTCGGCGCGCTGGTAGTAGCCGGCCAGCTTCTCCGGCGCCACGTAGCCCTCGAAGTACACGTCCATCAGCTCCAGCCGGCGCGTCGTGTCCTTGTACTCCTGAACGAGACCGCCTTCGCCAACGATCACGAGGCGGGCGTTGGGGATCGCTTCCTTGACGATCTTGTAGGCATCGAGAAGCCATGGGATGCCTTTGCGGGATTCGATACGGCCGACGAAAAGCAGCGTGGGGCGCGAATCGGCGAGATGGGATGGAGGTGGCGCCGGCTTGGCAAAGCGTTGGAAATCCACGCCATTGGGAATGATCTCGTACTCCCCGGGCACGTAGCGCTGAATCGTCTTGCGGGCGAACTCTGACACCGCGATACGCCCGTCAAGCTTGCGATTCCAGTAATTGAGCAACGGCCAGCCGAGGAGATACGGCATATGGACGCCATCGCGCCAGGTGTGGAACGTGCCGACCTTCACCGAGTCCGACATGTGCAGGAAAGCAGGACCGATGAAGGGGATGTACGGCTCGTGCAGGTGGACGACGTCGAAGGGACGCTGCTCCGCCAGGAATCCGCGGATCGATCGGTAGATGAACGGATTGATGTTTACGCGCGCCGAGTCGCCGGGCGAGAGGAACCGCATCGTCGAGCCCAGGTGGTGGGTGTAGCCGTTTTGCGGCAGGTGACCGTGACCGGCAGGACCGGCCAGGACAACCTCCTGCTCCATCGCCTGAAACTGGTGTGCGAGATCAAGGACATGGCTCGTCACACCACCTGGATGGGTCAGGTCATACGGGTTGACTAGGAGAATTCGCAAGGGGAGTGGATAATTCCTTCCCTCTTCGCCGGACCGGGTCTAGGCCGAAGAGTCTGCCACGCAAGCTCGCCCCATTCTGCCCTCTCCATCCGCTGCGGACAACTCCCACAGAGAACCCCTCGGGGCAGGGCTCGTCCCGTCCGCGGCACGATACGCGATTCTCCTCCCGGCAGGCAATCCCGTGCGTCGAAGCCGTGTTACACTCCCGCACAAGACGAGGCAAGTTTGTATGGATAACGATTACGCGATCAACCTGGACGAGATCCTCCGGACCATCGAAACCGCGGACGTGCTCCGCATCCGCTTCCTCCTCCTCGACAAACGGCTCCTGATCGACAATCGATACGACGAACACGAAGGCCCCATGCTCAGAGTCGTGCCGCGCGCCGGCTCGTCCGAGGAGAGCTTCCGCAATCTGAAGCGCCTGCGGCCTCGCTTCCCACTGCCCGAGCGCATGACTGCTATCTGGTGGCCGAAGTACATCAACACCCTTTGCACCACCGGCGTCTGGGATAGCATCGTGCGGCGCATCTCCGCCTCGGGCTACCAGGACTCCGTCGAACAGTGCCAGGCCGCGCTGCAGCAGCTCGTCGATCTCGAGCGCCAGGAAGTCGCCAACGCCATTACCGGCAAGGGCTTCCAGACGATCTGGCAGCGCCCGCGCCCCTGAGCCAGCGTCCCTCCCGCAGCAACGAACGTCCCGCTGAGCGCGTCGGCCGGCTGGTGCGCGATGCCCTTCGCGACCTGCCCGAGGTCTACGCCCGCCAGATCGAAAACGTCGAGTTCCTGCTGGCGCGCGCCCTATCGCCGCGCGACCGACGGCGGCGCGAGCTCGGCAACGCCACCCTCTACGGCCTCTACGAGGGCATCCCGCTCACGCATCGCGGTTCCGGCTACGGCGAGGTGACGCCGGACCGCATCACGATCTACTGGGGACCGCTGGTACGCGATTTCCCCGACGAAGCCGAGCTGGCGGAGCAGGTGCGCAACACCGTCTACCACGAGATCGCCCACTACTTCGGCCTGGACGAGGAAGACCTGGCCGACTCACGCGTCGAGTAGGCGACGCCGGCTGGTAGAATGGCCGAGCCGCGCAACTGGCTCCCCCAATCATGGACACGAGTAGAGTGCAGACCGTCAACCTGAAACGCCGCCTGCAGCTGGTTCTGCTGATGATGATCGTCTGGGAAGGGCTGTCGCTCCTCGCTGAGCTGTCTTTCGGCGGGCCGCTGTTCAAGATCAGCGGCGGCGACCTCGGCGGCATTCTGGCGGCGCACGGCGGCTTCGGCGGCGCATCCATCGTGCCGATGGTCCTCTACATCTACGCCTTCGCGCGCGGGCCCCTCCGCTATCGAGGCGTGCTCTGGCTGGGCGCGCTCGAGTACGCCGTCGCGGCGTTTCTCTGCGTCTTCCACGTCGTCCGCCACAACATCAGCTTCGGCGACGTAATCGTCACTTTCGTCGTGTCAACTGCGTTCGTGGTCCTTCTCTTGATCAACATGCCGCGCGGCCAGACAACCTGAACGAGCCATGAACGATGACGCGCCGGTCCAAGCGTCGATCAGCACACGGCTGCTGATCCGCCTGATCGTCCTGCTGATCGCCATCTGGAGCCTCTTTGCAGGCCTCGTGCTGGTGGGCTTTCACGGCGCCGGCTCCGGCGCGCTGGGCGCCGGCGTTGCCGACGACGCCGGCCAGCGCCTGGTTGGCGCTCACCTGCTGCTGCTGACCCCCGTCTACTTGCTGATCGCCTGGAAGCCGCAGCGCTACGAGGGTCTGGTCTGGCTGCCGTTCTTCGGCCAGGTGATCATCGCCCTCGCCGTCGGCTACAACATCATCACCGGCGACACGAGCTTCGGCGACGGCATCCTGGCCGTCGCCGTGAGCAGCATCCTCGCCGGCCTCTTGGCCTTCGTCTGGATCACGGAGCAGCGCGACGTGGCGCGCGCCAAGATGGAGGCCACGCAGCGCGAGATGCAGGCGGCCTGGCGCGACGACTCAGACGAGACCTGAGCTCAGGCGCAGCACAGCGCCGGCGGCTGCCGCAGCCAGCTTGCCGCGCGTTTCGTCCGGGGACGGCACCGGCTCGCCGTCCTCGATCAGCGCCTCGATGACGCCGAACTGCGGCGCCAGACGCTCGTAGCCCGCACCCAGCGACCCCGCCAGGCATACCACGGGCCGTCCCAGCGCCCGCGCCAGGCGTGCAACGTGCAGTGGCCCTTTGCCAAAGGCGGTCTGGCCGTCCAGCCGCCCCTCGCCCGTCACGACGATGTCGGCCGCACGCAGGCGCGCCTCCAGGCCCGCGACCTCGCCAACCAGCTCCGCACCGGATCGCAACTCAGCCCCGAGGAACGCGATCAGGCCAGCTCCCAGACCGCCCGCCGCGCCGGTGCCCGGCCGCTCGGCGACGGCGACGCCCAGGTCGCGGCCGACGATGCCCGCGAAATGGCGCAGCGCCGCGTCCAGCTCGGCGACGGCGACTGCGTCGGCGCCCTTCTGCGGCCCGTACACCGCAGAGGCGCCCTGCGGGCCGCACAGCGGGTTCGTCACGTCAGTGGCGCCGGCGATGCGCACCGACGCGATGCGTGGATGGCGACCGGCCATATCGATGCGGTCGAGGCGAGCCAGCGCAGCGCCACCCGGCGGCAGATCGGCGCCCGAGGCGTCGAGGAAGCGATAGCCCAGCGCCTGAGCCATACCGGCGCCGCCATCGTTCGTGGCGCTCCCGCCGAGGCCGACGATGACCTCGTCGCAGCCGGCGTCCAGTGCATCGGCGATGAGCTGACCGGTGCCGTAGCTGGAGGCGCGCCGGGCGTCGAGCTCGTCCAGCGCCAGGCGCCACAGCCCGGACGCGGCGGCGCATTCCACTACGCCGACGCCGCTATTGAGACGCGCCCAGCCGGCTTCGACCGGACGCATGAGCGGGTCGTGCACCGTCAGACGCCGCTCCTCGCCGCCAAGGGCCGTGAGTAGCGCCGCTGTAGTGCCCGGCCCGCCGTCCGCCATCGGCAGCAGATCGAGCTGCCAGCCTGGGAAGGCGCTGCTCAGGCCGGTCGCGATGGCCTGAGCAGCTTCATCGGCGGTGAGGGTGCCCTTGAACTCCTGCGGCGCGATCAGAACTCGCATGACCTATCCGTAGAGATCGTGCCAGTGATTGATCAGCAGCAGGAGCGCTGAAATGACGATCGCGAGGACGTAGACGTAGAACAGCATGCGGATGCGCCGCCACAGTTCGACAGCCCATTGCTGCTTCAGGGCGACGAACGGCCCCAGCAGGATGAAGCCCAGCACGGCAGCAATGATAAGCAGCTTCATAGGCATCGATGATCGTCGGCGGGGGCATACCAGCGCAACTACGGCCGGCGAAGTGCTATGCTCCAGGCGTCATGCCCGAGATTGGTATCGCGATTCTCGTCATTGGTGTGCTCGTCGTGGCGGACCCGGACCGTTTGCAGACGCTGATCGACAAGCTGCACGACCTCATGACCTGGCTGGCCGAATAAGCCACGACCGCGACGCTCCGAAGCGCGCGCCATTAACCGCCTAACTCCTGCCGATAGTCCTCTACCGCCGCCTCGATCACCTTGAACGCAGACTCCGCGCCGTAAATCTTATCCACCAAAGCAGGCGCAGCCTGACCCGCCACCATCTCGCACGTCTCGAAGTAGTGACGGAGGCGCTCCACGAGCACCCTGCCCAGCGCCGGGGGACTTGACTAGAACGGTCGTTCTAGTCGATACTGTGCCGAAGGCAGTAGAACAAACGTGTTACTGCCGGGAGGTCAGCAATGAACCGAAGTCGCATCATCCACCGGCCGAACGGCAGCGCCCGTTGCCCGGACTGCGGCGGACCCGTCGCCCGCGGAGAAGGACGCCTGCGCTGCTGTATCTGCGGCCACGTTCATCGGCCCTAGGGATTGGCATCCCGCGCAAAGCCGCGCGAAAACCGATAAGTGCCAAGAGAAACCTGATCAGAGGCCGCCCGACGACCTGCTCCTAGGCAGGCAGGCGGACTGCTAGCGACGGCCCGCCGAGTTGGATGCCTCGTCTGTCGGCAGAACCGCCGGAAACGGTATGCTGAGCGGACAACATGTATTATCCCCAGCCTGAACGCGAGCCCGGCGGCTGCATGGAGACCCTGCTCATTTCCCGCATCGTCTTCGGCATGTTGCTCGTACCGTTTCTCATGGTCTTCGGCGCCGTCTTCGCCGTTATCCTGACGCTCATTGCCCTCTCGATCAGCCCGTTCCTGGCTCTGGGCACCATCGTCGCCTGCGTCGGGCTCATCGCCGGCCTCGGCAAGTGGGAAGCGGCCCGCGTCCGCCGCCAGATGCCGGACGAGCCCGACGACGATTAACCACGCCCCGTCGTACTCGCGGCCTGCGAGTCTACCTGACGCTGTTATCCTGTCACCATGAGCGTGGCAGAGAACCTCGCCCACGTACGACGCCGCATCGACGACGCTGCCCGTCGCGCCGGCCGCGATTCGAGCGACGTGCGCCTCATTGCCGCCGTGAAGGGAGTCGAGCCGCCGCGCCTGATCGAGGCGATCGACGCGGGACTCACCGACTGCGGCGAGAACGTGGTGCAGGACGCCCAGGAGCGCATCGAGGCGTTGGGGCCGGACGCAGAGCGCGTCGCCTGGCACTTCATCGGCCATCTGCAGACGAACAAGGTCACGGCGGCGCTGCGCCTCTTTGCTACAATTCACAGTGTTGATTCAGAGCGCCTGGCCCAGCATCTGAGCCAGCGCGCCACGGGGCGGCTGCAGGTACTACTGGAAGTGAACGTGGCAGGCGAGACCTCGAAATTCGGCTTCGCGCCAACCGAGGTCGCCGGCGCCCTTTCCCGCATCAACTGTCTGCCCAACCTCGACGTCGCCGGCCTCATGACCATCGCCCCTGCAGTGCCGGACCCGGAGCTGGTACGACCCGTGTTTCGCGAGCTACGCGAGCTGGCTGCCGCCAACGGCCTGTCACAGCTCTCGATGGGCATGACCGATGATTTCGAAGTAGCGATCGAGGAAGGCGCGACCATGGTGCGCGTCGGCCGAGCCATCTTTGGGGAGCGCACAACATGAAGATCGGCATCATCGGCGGCGGCGCCATGGGCGAGGCGGTCGCCTCGGCCGTCATCCGGTCCGGTGTCGCCAACGCCCCCGACGTCTGCATCGCCGATATCGCCGCGCCGCGCCTCGACCACCTGCGTCGCACCTACGGCGTGCGCACCGCCGAGGCCAACCGCGAAGCTGCAGCAGGCGCCGAGTTCCTGGTCTTCGCCACGAAGCCACAGGACTTCGACAAGGCCGCAGCCGACCTCAAGGGCCGGATCGACGGCATGGTCGTGCTCTCGATCATGGCCGGCGTGCCGATGAGTCACATCGCAGGCTCGCTGGGCTCAGACGCCGTCGTACGCGCAATGCCCAACACGCCGGCGCAGGTCGGCGAGGGCATGTCCGTGTGGACCGCATCGAAGGCCGTGAGTGACGCGGGACGCGAGGGCGCCGCGCGCATCTTCGCCTCGATGGGCGCCGAGGCCTTCGTGCCGGACGAACGCTACCTGGACATGGCGACGGGCCTCTCCGGCAGCGGCCCCGCCTACGTCTTCCTCTTCATCGAGGCGCTGACGGATGCCGGCGTGCACGTCGGTCTGAGCCGCGACCTCGCCGCGAAGATGGCGCTGCAGACGGTGCTCGGCTCGGCGATCTACGCGAAGGAGACCGGCCGTCATCCGGCCGAGCTGCGCAACCAGGTGACGTCGCCGGCGGGAACGACGGCCGCGGCGCTGCGGGCGATGGAGACGGGAGGCTTTCGGGCAGCGGTGCTGGAAGGCGTGATCGCCGCCTTCGAGCGGTCGAGAGCATTGGGACAAGGGGACGCCACGTAATGGCCGGAATCGTTCAGACTTTCATCTACGTCATGACGCTGCTGATCATCGGCCGGGCACTGCTCTCCTGGTTTCCCATCGATCCGCGCAACCCCATCTCGGAGTTTCTCGTCACGGCCACGGAGCCGATCCTGGCGCCGATCCGCTCCATCATGCCTCGTATGGGCATGCTCGACCTGACGCCCCTGGTGGCGATCATCCTGCTGCAGGTCATCGGCCAGATCATCATCAAGGGCCTCACCGGCACTTAGAGATTGCATCACGCGCAGGCTGCGCGGGATGCCTGGACAAACGAGACGTTCTGACTGGCTGCCCAACGAGGCAACGGTGGACAACTACGCTGCTAGCCAGCCGCCAACCGGCTTCGCACCTCGTCCTCCGTCAGCCCCTCGATGCGCAGGCGCTTCGTGCGCGCCGTACCGCCGCTGACGACCTCGATGCGGCTCGACGCTACGTCCAGGCGTCCGGACAGCAGCCGCACCAGCGCCTCGTTCGCGCGTCCCTCGACCGGCGGCGCCCGCAGCCGAACGCGCAGCACACCGTCCTGCCACCCCAGCAGCTCGTCCCGGCTCGCTCGCGGCGTCACGCGTACGCTGATCAGCGTCGAATCGACCACGTGCGCATCCTACTTCGGTGGGCGTAACTTTGCGGGATGAATCCGCAGCCTAGACGACGGCCAGCCTAGTTGCGGGGTTTATCCCGCAGGCGTCCTTAACGTCCTGACGTACCCTAGCCCCGCCTCCCAAGATCGCCACGCCTCGCTGCCGCGATGGCTCGCAATGACACCGTCCTGACGCTCGGAGCGTCCCGAAATTTCTTGGAACATTTTTTCTAAATTTGTCCCAAAATCGCTTGTTGAGGCCTGATCCCGGTGCTATGATCGCCACGTTCTGAACTGATAACACAAGCGAACACTATCTGTCCGCGGCGGGGCGAGCAGACGGTGATATGAGGTGAAGAGACGATGATCGAAGAACGCTCCAAGGCTATAGACCTCGCCATCGGGCAGATCGAGAAGCAGTTCGGCCGCGGCGCCATCATGCGCCTGGGCGAGCAGAACAAGCTCGAGGTCGAATCCATCCCGACCGGCTCCCTTTCGCTCGACATCGCCCTCGGCATCGGCGGCGTTCCACGCGGCCGCATCACCGAGTTGTTCGGGCCGGAGTCCTCGGGCAAGTCCACGCTCTGCCAGCACATCATCGCCGAAGCACAGAAGCTAGGCGGTCTCGCCGCCTACATCGACGTCGAGCACGCGCTGGAGCCCACCTACGCCCGCGCCCTCGGCGTCAAGGTCGAGGACTTGCTCGTCTCACAGCCCGACACCGGTGAGCAGGCGCTGGAGATTGCCGAAGCACTGGTGCGCTCCAACGCCGTTGACGTCATCGTCGTGGACAGCGTCGCCGCCCTGGTGCCGCGAGCCGAGATCGAGGGCGACATGGGCGATTCGCTGCCGGGCCTGCAGGCGCGCCTCATGTCCCAGGCGCTGCGCAAGCTGACCGGCGCCATCGCCAAGTCGAGCAGCGCCGTCATTTTCGTCAACCAGCTGCGTGAGAAGGTGGGCGTCGTCTTCGGCAACCCAGAGGTCACGCCGGGCGGACGCGCCCTCAAGTTCTACAGCTCGGTGCGTATCGACATCCGCCGCATCGAATCGCTGAAGCAGGGCCAGCAGGTCGTCGGCAACCGGGTGCGCACCCGCGTCGTCAAGAACAAGGTGGCGCCGCCCTTCCGCCAGGCCGAATTCGACATGCTGTTTACCGGCCGGAGCATGGGCATCAGCCGCGAAGGCGACATCCTCGACCTCGGTGTCGAGCTGAACATCCTCAAGAAGATGGGCGCCTTCTACAGCTACGGCGAAACCCGCCTCGGCCAGGGCCGCGAGAACGCCCGCGCCTTCCTGATCGAGAACCCGACCATGGCCGCCGAGATCGAGGCGCTGATCCGCGCCGCCGCGGCCGAGGCGCCGCTGGCCATGGGCACCACCGCCCGTGCCAAGACCGCCGCCACCGAAGAAGAGGACGACGAAGGCGAGAGCGAGGAGTAGGTCTCCTCGGCCTCTGCGGGATGAATCCCGCGGCTAACGGGACAACGGTCCTTCCTAGCTGCGGGATTTATCCCGCAGAATCCGTCTGCCACCGACCCATGCCTACCGTAACCGCCATCCAGGCACAGAAACGCAAGGCGCGCGCCGACGTCTACCTGGACGGCGAGGCCGCGATGGCGCTGCGGCTGGACGTGATCGCGACTTCAAAGCTGGAGGTGGGCCAGGCGCTCTCGTGGCAGCGTCGCCGCGAGCTCGAACAGGAAGACCAGCGTCTCACGGCCATCGAGACGGCATTGCGGCTGCTGGCGCTTTCGCCGCGCTCCGAGAAGGACTTGCGCGACCGCCTGCGCCGCCGTGGCCTGCGCTACGAGGCGATCGATGGCGCCATCACGCGCATGAGCGAGCTGGGCTATCTGGACGACGCCGCCTTCGCCCGCCTCTACGTCGAGTCGCGTCAGGCGAGCACGCCCCGCTCGCGCCGCGCCCTCGCCTTCGAGCTGTCACGCAAGGGCGTGGACCACGAGCTGGCGTCCGAGGCAGTTGCTGACCAGTCGGACCCTGACGCCGCGTACGAGGCAGCCCAGCGGCGTCTGCGCGCCCTGCGTAACCTCGACCGCCCCACGTTCAGCAGACGTCTCGGCTCTTTCCTGGCCAGCCGCGGCTTCTCGTACGGCGTCGCGCGCAGCACTATCGACCGCTGCTGGCAGGAGACACGCGAAGAGGCGGACGTTTCGGGAGATCTGCGTTAGGTCTGCAAGATTCGGGTAGGGAAAATCGCCGCTACGCGCTGCTAGGCTATCCCTTGCGATGCGACTAGGCCGGCGCGGGCGCCCCCAGCACGACGACATCCTCACGCCACGAGAGTGGGAGGTCCTCGCTCTCGTGCGCGAGGGCCTGACGAACGACGAGATCGCCGACCGCCTCGGTATCAGTCTCAACGGCGCCAAGTACCACGTCTCCAATATCCTCGGCAAGCTCGGCGTGGAGAGCCGCCAGGACGCGGCGGCCTGGCAGCCGTCCGAGCGACGGCGCGGCTTCTGGCCCGCCCTTCCGGCGATGCTCCAGTCTGCGCCTCTCCCTCGCCCAGAAGCTGACAGGCGCCGCAATCGCCCTGGCCGCAATCGTTATCGCTGTCCTGCTCTGGAACAGCCGCTCCAGCCAGCAGAACAGCCTGAGCGCATCGGCGCCGGCGCCGACTGCCACGCCCGTCCGCGCCGACACCTACGACGTCGTCTGGGCGCCGGCGTCCGCTCCTACCTTCAGCGGTGCAGAGCAGGAGCATCCTTTCGCCGATCAGTTCCCTGACATAGCCGCTGATCTGCAGCATTGGAGCCTCGACATCGCCAGCATCGAATCCGAGCCGCAGACGCTGTACGACACGCGGCGCTGGCTATCACAGCCGGTCTGGTCGGCGGACGGCAGGATCGGCGTGCAGTATTCGACCCGACCTGTCCTGCCAAACGAGCGTTCCGCCTCCGTCTTCGGCCTGCTGCGCTTCGACCTGCAGGATCTGGCGGCGCGCGCCGGCCGACGCCGCATTCGACACGTCGATCCTTGCCGGCGCCTGGCCATCGCCCGACCTCTCGAAGGTCCTGCTGCTCACCGGCGGCGCGCCCGGCGGCAACCCCGACTTCCTCCTCTCGGACGTGGATACGGGCCGCACTCGCATCCTCACCGGGCCGCCCGGCCGGCTCTCCACCGGCTCGGCCGACTGGTCGCCGGACGGCGCGTACGTGGTCATCTCCGTTATCGAGGAAGAGCCCGGCGGCGGCCGCGTCCCCGTGCCCGTCTTTGCGGTACCCACGGCCGGTGGTACGGCCCGCAAGATCACCGATGCTTCTGTCTTCCTTGCCGCCTGGTCGCCGGGCGACACCCACAGTCTGGCCTACGTGAGCGAGGATGGCGCGTTGTGGCTGTTCGACGCCGACAGCGGCGTCAACCGGCGCCTGACAGCCGACGGCAGCTTCGTCCACGGCGCAACGCCCTCGTTTCATGACGACGGCCGCATCCAGATCGGCAACCAGCTGATCGATCCCGAGACCGGCGATGCCACCGTTTACCACCTGAACGTCAGTCCGGACGACGCTTTCACGCTTACGATCTCACCGGACGGCGCCTACGCCGTCGCCGCCGACACGTTCGGCCAGAACACGGTCGGCGATATCCCCGCCTGCGAGGCGAACCCATCCGCATCGAGCCCTCAGAACCACGTCTTCCTGTATGACCTGGCCGCCGACGCCACGACGCTCCTCAAGGACTGCGACGGACGCAACTTCATCTTCTTCAGCTGGCTGAATGACAACCGCCACCTGACCATGACCGGGGCCGAGTGCTTCGCCTGCGAAAGCCCCAACCGGAGTATCGTCCTCAAGGACATCGAGACCGGTGCGGAGGTACCGCTGACCGACGGCTACGAGTTCGATGCCAACGCGCTCGTCTCGCCGGACGGCCAGAAGGTGCTGGTAACGGGCGACAGCCTGCGCATCTACGACGCCAACGGCCGGCTGCTGCGCCAGATCGACCCGCCGGACGGTTTCAGCGTCACCGGCGCTGCCTGGGCGCCCGACAGCGATGGCTTCACCTACGTGATCGGTCCTACCGGCCTCTGGAGCGCTTAAAATCGACGCATGGCCACCACCTACGCCCTCTATGTCGAATCCGGGCCGAAGCGCCGCAAGACGATGGTGCACGTGCCGCAGTTGCTCGGCTGCATCGCCCAGGGCGCCACTACGGACGAGGCCATCGAGGCCACACCAGAGGCAATCCGCACCTTCCTGCAATTCCTCCGTCGCGCCGGCGAGGACGTCGACCCAGACGGAGCTTTCGCGGTCGAAGTCGCGGAGCACGTCACAGAGGGCGACTGGCTGGGCAACGGCTCGCCGTATCTGATCTTCGGGCCGGACCTCGAGCCAGTCACCGAGGCGCAGCTCGATCTCTACCTGCGGCGTTTCGCGGCCCTCCGCGCGGCGTTGGCAGAATGGGCCACCTCACAGACCGATGCGCAGCTGGACGCAGCGCCGGCGCCGAAAGGCCGCACCGCCCGCGCCATCCTGCTGCACGTCATGACGACGCCCGGCGCCTACCTCTCCGCGCCGCTGGGCGGCGTCAAGGGCTTCTCGCGCCTCGGCACCGCCGCTGAACGCGGCGAGATCAGCCTCGCCGACGGGCTGATGCAGGTGCACGATCTGGCGGAGCGCTACCTGCGCGAGACGACACCCGAGCAGCGCCGCGCCGTCATCGAGCGGCCCAAGGACGTGCGCACGCTGCGCAAGGCGATCCGGCGCATGCTGGAGCACGACTGGGAGCACCTGGTCGAGCTGTCGCAACGACCGGGCGGACCGGCGCTGTAAGATCGAGCGCACTGAGACAGGAGAACCACGATGGAGATTCCCGAAAGCGCCCGCGCCGTCATCGAGTCCGGCCGGCTGGCCCACCTCGTCACGCTGAACGCCAACGGCAGCCCGCAGATGAGCTGCGTCTGGGTCGGCATCGAGAACGGCGAGATCGTCTGCGCCCACCTCAACGAGCACCTCAAGGTGAAGAACGTCCGCCGCGACCCGCGCGTGTCGCTGTCGATCGAGACGAACGATTTCAACCCCATCGGCATGCTGCAGTATCTCGTCGTACACGGCACGGCCCGCGTCACCGAGGGCGGCGCACCGGAGCTGCTGCAGAAGCTCGCCCGCGTCTACGTCGGCCCGGACGTGAAGTTCCCGCCGATGGAAAACCCACCCGCCGGCTACGTCACCCACATCGCGCCGACCCGCTTCAGCGGCATCGGCCCGTGGGCACAATCGTCCTAGCTCGCTGAGAAGCCTGAACTTACGGCAAGACCGCGAACACGCGATCGGCGTCCAGATCGACCTCGTGCAGGCCGCCCGCGAGGTCAAGAAGCAGCCACTGGTTCTGCTGATCGAGGCGCACGAGCACGTCCTGCGAATCCGGCGTCCAGGCCTGCACTGCAGCGGTCGTCGCGGGACCGGGTGAGCGCGGCACTGCGACCGTTGCCATCAGGCGAAGAGATCCATCGAAGAGGGCGAGGTCGCCGTTAGCGTAGGAAGCGGCAAGGTGACCATCGGGCGACCACGCGCAGGCGGAAGGCACGTCGACGGTTGCGCCGGAGGGAACCTGTGTTGACCGACCGGACGCAGCGTCATACGCCACCAGGGGCCCCGTGAAGTAGCTGCCCGTGCAGAGCATGTCACCAGTCGGGGACCACTTATTCTCACTCAGGGCATCGTGCAGTACGACCGACGGTTTGGCCTGGGGGGTCTCGGTATCAGCAACCATCACGTCGTTCCCCTCGTAATAGACACGGACGAAGCTCAGGTAACGCCCGTCTGTGGACCAGCCCGGATAAAAGTTGCCGAAGCACTGCGCGGACTGATCGCATAACTGCGAGCTGTTGGCGATGACCAGTCGATCGTCGCCGCTGGCGAGGCTGCGGACCCGGATGCCGGTCGTGTCGGAGTACGCAACCGACTGGCCATCCGGTGAGACGGCAGCGTTGCAGCAAGCGTATTCGAGATGCTTCATGGTGCCGGTGAAGTCGAAGAGGCGCTCCGCTGTCCCGCCCGCAAGAGGGGCCCGATAGACGCCGAATGTCTCGGTAGTCTCGTTCCCGGCCTCGTCGCTCGTGTAGTACAGGTACCCGGTGCCACCGGTCGTGGCGACGCCGGCATACCCGGCGCCGCGGCTGCCCTGCTGTCAACTGACGATCCTTCGATGGATCGCTGAGAGATACGAGCCACAGGTCCTTGCCCCGCAGCACCACGAGCCGGCCGGCCAGCGGTGCAGCCGCGCCGACGATTGGAGTCTCAGTCGGAGTAGCCGCATCGCCCGGCTGGGTAGCAGTGGTCGCAGTCAGGACAGGCGTGGGAGTGATTTCACCGCTCGAGCCGCCGCAGCCGGCGAGCAGCAGGCAGGCGAGCGGCAGGCCAAGCCACGCCAGCAACCGCGGGACACGCACCGTTACTCCCGCCCGGCAACCGTCTTGGAGCGCACCGGTAGGGTCGTGAGGCCACGCAGGATGAAGGACGGACCCCAGCTCGGCGCCTCGAACGCAGCTTCCGGCTCCGGCAGGCGACGCAGCAACGTTTGAAAGGCGATCTGCGCCTCCGCGACGGCCAGCGGCGCGCCGAGGCAGTAGTGAATGCCCAGCCCGAAGGCCAGGTGGCGGTTATTCTTGCGCGCCACGTCGAAGCGATCGGGGTCCGGGAACTGCTCCGGGTCGCGATTGGCGGCGCCGAGCACGGTGAGCACGACGTGGCCGGGGATCATGTGCTTGCCGCCGAACTCCATCTCCTCTGCCACGACGCGAGACGTCATCTGGGCGGGGCCGTCGTAGCGCAACATCTCGTCCACCGCGGAGGGCAGCAGCGACAGGTCTTCCTGCAGGCGGCGCCGCTGGTCCGGGTTGTTGAGCAGCGCCAGCATGCCGTTGCCGATCAGGTTGGTCGTCGTCTCGTTGCCGGCCACGAGCAGCAGGATGCAGGTCGCCAGCAACTCGTCCTCCGTGAGCAGGTCTCCCTGCTCCTCTGCCGCGACCATGGCACTGAGCAGGTCGTCGCGCGGCTCGCGGCGGCGCAGATTGATCTGGTCGCGGAAGTAGTCGGCCAGCTCGTTGGCGCTCTCGGTGGCCCGCTCCAGTTTGTCCGGCGTCTGGAACGGCCCGCCCAGGCTGCCAGCGATATCCGTCGACCAGCTCTTGAAGCGCCCCCGGTCCGTTGCCGGCACGCCGAGCACCTCGGCGATGACGATCACGGGCAGCGGCACCGCCAGGTCGCGCACGACGTCGAGGCTGTGCGGGTCCGGCAGGTCGTCGATCAGCTGGTCCGCGATCTCCTGGATGCGCGGCCGGTTACGCTCGACCACGCGCGGCGTGAACGCCTTGTTGACCAGGGTGCGCATGCGCGTGTGCGCCGGCGGATCGAGGCTGAGCATCGTCGGCGAGCGGCCGAGGGGGCCCGACGCGAGACGGTACGACTCCATCTGCTGCACCAGCGGATTCGTCGCCTTGAGGCGGTCGGAAGAGAAGCGCTCGTGGTCGCGCAGGATGGCGAAGATGTCGTCATAGCGCGTGACGATCCACACCTGCATGAGCTGGCTCCAGTAGACCGGCTCCTCCTCGCGCAGGGACTTGTAGATGGGATACGGATCGGTGCGCAGATCCGGCGAAAACGGGTTGAAGTCGTGCATTGGTCGCTGCTTCCTGTACCTTCCGTCTCCATCTTAGCGCGAGGCTTCGTGAGAGACGCCGCCCCAGGCCGGCGACCATGCCATTACTTGACAAAGGACTTGACGTTATGTGCTAGAGTTTGAGGTTGTCAGTCGTTGACAACCACCCCTGCTATCCCTATACTTACTTCTACGCTGGCCGAAAAGTTTCTTCTGCCGATTTTCCCCACTTGGATCAAGGTCCCTGGGTCATTCTGTCCGCGAGTTAAGAGCTGTTTGAGGAGCCGATCATGACGCTTGCCCGAGATGTCGTACGGTTTGGGGAGTACCTGCCCTCCACAGAGAAGTGGTACTCGAAGATTCCCCAAATCATGGAGATGCCGAACCTGATCAAGGTTCAGCTCGATTCCTACGAGTGGTTCATCAAGGAGGGCCTGCGCGAACTCTTCGACGAGATTTCTCCGATTCAGGACTTCACCGGCTCCAAGATGGAGCTGCGCTTCGGGGAGTATTCCTTCGGCGAGCCCAAGTATGACGAGCGCGAGTGCCGCGACCGCGACGCGACCTACGCGTTGCCCCTGCGTGTCAAAGTCGAGCTGATCGTCAAGGAGACCGGCGAGGTCAAGGAGCAGGAGCTCTTCATGGGCGACTTCCCGCTCATGACCCCCACCGGCACCTTCATCATCAACGGCGCCGAGCGCGTCGTCGTCTCGCAGTTAGTGCGCTCGCCCGGCGTCTACTTCACCCGCGAGAAGGACCCGACCACGGGCCGCGACCTGGCATACGCCAAGGTCATCCCGAACCGCGGCGCCTGGCTCGAGTTCGAGACCTCCAACCGTGACGTGATCTCCGTCAAGGTCGACCGCAAGCGCAAGATCCCGGTAACCACGCTGCTGCGCGCCATCGACGCCGTGGAAGGCGAGAAAGACGCCGATCTCGGCACCGCCGAGCGCATCCTCAGCTGGTTCGAGGACGTCGACAACAACCCGGATCACCACTACATGGCCACGACCATCGACAAGGAAACGCCGGAGGTCAAGGCGGGCAACAAACTGCGCGCCCTGGAAGACTTCTACAAGCGAATGCGCCCCGGCGACCCACCCACGCTCGAGAACGCGCGCACCCTGGTAAACTCGCTGTTCTTCAACGCGCGCCGCTATGACCTGCTCAAGGTCGGCCGCTACAAGCTGAACCGCCGCCTGAAGCTGGACACCGACCTGGACCTGCGCGTCCTGACGGTGGACGATATCAAGGGCATCATCCGCGAACTGGTCCGCCTCAACAACGGCATCGGCGAAACGGACGAGATCGACCACCTCGGCAACCGCCGCGTGCGCGCCGTCGGCGAGCTGATCCAGAACCAGTTCCGCATCGGCCTGCTGCGCATGGAGCGCGTGGTGCGCGAGCGCATGACGATCACGGATCCGGACCAGGCTACGCCGAGCGCCCTGATCAACATCCGGCCTGTCGTCGCTGCCATGAAGGAGTTCTTCGGCGGCTCGCAGCTGTCGCAGTTCATGGACCAGACCAACCCGCTGGCCGAGCTGACGCACAAGCGCAAGCTCTCCGCCCTCGGCCCGGGCGGCCTGTCGCGCGACCACGCCGGCTTCGACGTGCGCGACGTACACCACAGCCACTACGGCCGCATCTGTCCGATTGAAACGCCGGAAGGCCCGAACATCGGCTTGATCGTCAGCCTCGCCTCGTATGCCGTAATCAACGACTACGGCTTCATCGAGACGCCGTACCGTCGCGTCATCCGCGAGCTGCCGGCCGACTCCGACCAGCTCATCGGCCGCACGATCCGCGAGGACGTAGTCGACGGCAGCAAGACGCTGGCCAAGGCCGGCGCCGAGATAGACGCAGCGCTCGCCAAGAAGCTGGCGCCGCTGGGCGTGAAACACGTCAAGGTACGCCCCTTTGCATCGGACGAGATCCTGTACCTCGCCGCCGACGACGAGGAGCAGTACGTCATCGCCCAGGCGAACGCGGTGCTCGACGAGAAGCGCCACTTCGTCGAGGACGAGATCGAGGTCCGCGAAGGCGAGAAGTTCGAGTTCACCACGCCGGAGAACATCGACTTCATGGACGTCTCGCCCAAGCAAATCCTGAGCACGGCGACGTCGCTGATCCCCTTCCTGGAGCACGACGACGCGCCGCGCGCCCTGATGGGCTCGAACATGCAGCGCCAGGCTGTGCCCCTGCTGCGCCCCGAGAAGCCGCTGGTCGGCACCGGCACCGAGCACCAGATCGCGGTCGACTCCGGCCAGGTCGTGGTCGCCGACCGCGAGGGCGTCGTGACCAGTTCGACCGCCCGCGGCGTAACCGTGCGCTACGACGACGGCGAAGAGGCCTCGTTCCCGATCCTCAAGTTCATCCGCTCCAACGCGGCCACCTGTCTCAACCAGCGGCCAAACGTGAACAAGGGTGACAGGATCAAGAAGGGCACCTGCTTGATCGACAGTTCTTCGACGGCGTTCGGCGAGCTGGCCTTGGGCCAGAGCGTGACCTGCGTCTTCATGAGCTGGGAAGGCTACAACTTCGAGGACGCCATCATCCTCTCCGAGGCGATCATCCGCGACGACAAGTTCAGCTCGATTCACATCGAGAAGCACGAGATCGAAGCCCGCGACACGAAGCTGGGCCCGGAGGAGATCACTCGCGACATCCCCAATGTCGGCGACGAGTCCCTGAAGGACCTGGACGAAGAGGGCATCATCCGCATCGGCGCCGAAGTGCAGGCCGGCGACATCCTGGTCGGCAAGATCACGCCCAAAGGCGAGACCGAGCTGACCGCCGAGGAAAAGCTGCTGCGCGCCATCTTCGGTGAGAAGGCGCGTGAGGTGAAGGACACCTCGCTGCGCGTGCCGCACGGCCAGCACGGCAAGGTGATCGACGTGCGCGTCTTCCGCCGCGAAGACCACGACGAGCTGCCCGCCGGCGTCAACGAGCTGGTGCGCGTCTCGATCGCGCAGAAGCGCAAGGTCTCCGAGGGCGACAAGATGGCCGGTCGCCACGGCAACAAGGGCGTCGTCGCCCGTATCCTGCCGGTGGAGGACATGCCGTACCTGGCGGATGGAACGCCGGTCGACATCATCCTCAACCCGATCGGCGTGCCGAGCCGCATGAACGTCGGCCAGGTGCTGGAGACGCACCTTGGCTGGGCGGCGGGCGTGCTCGGCTTCCGCGCCATCACGCCGGTGTTCGACGGCGCTGAGGACGAAGCGATTCAGGACGCGCTGGCGCGTGCCTGGCTCGCCGTCGAAGCTGACGCCATCACGCCAGGCATCAACCCGGCGGAGTCGCCCTACGGCGAGAACCTGGACGCGCCGGTCATGGAGGCCTGGCTCAAGGAGCACGGCTACGACTTCGGCAAGGTCTTCGACGAGAAGCAGCCCGGCGAAGCACGCCGCGCCTGCATCGAGATCTGGCTTAAGAGCATCGACGAGCCGGTCAAGCCAAAGAGCACGTTGTTGGACCTGGCCCGCCAGGCCGACGAAGTGACGCAGCGCCGCCGTATCTCGGCGCCGGTCTTCGGCAAGCAGACCGTCATCGACGGCCGCACCGGCGAGCCGTTCGACCAGCCGGTCACCGTCGGCCAGATCTACATGCTGAAGCTGGTCCACCAGGTGGAGGAGAAGATCCACGCCCGCTCGACCGGCCCGTACTCGCTGATCACGCAGCAGCCGCTCGGCGGCAAGGCCCAGATGGGCGGCCAGCGCTTCGGCGAGATGGAGGTGTGGGCCCTGGAGGCCTACGGCGCCGCGCACACGCTGCAGGAGCTGCTCACGGTCAAGTCGGACGACGTGGTCGGCCGCGTGAAGACCTACGAGGCCATCGTCAAGGGCGACGACGTGCTCGAGCCCGGCATCCCTGAGTCGTTCAAGGTGCTGGTCAAAGAGCTGCAGAGCCTGGGCCTGGCCGTCGAGGTCCTCAACGAGGACGAGGAAGAGGTCGTCTTCGCGGACGACGGCGGCGAGGACGTGCCGCAGATCGGCGTCAACCTGACCGGCTTCGAGTCAGAAGACCTGCTTGGCGGCCGAATCTAACAGGAGCTTTCGCGGTGCGGCCGGGCGAACGGTCCGGCCGTACCGCTGTGATTACATCGCCGACGTAGGCGAGGCTTGCCAGCCTCGCCGCCAGGCCTGGAAGGCTTGGCTACGAACAGAAGGAGAAGGCACCCCGAACGAACCGAGTAATGGGAAGCAATCGCCTCGGCAGCTGGAGCATTAGGGAGGAACCGTAAGTGCCATTACTGGAAGTCAATGACTTCAACGCAGTCCGCATTTCACTGGCCTCACCCGAACAGGTGCGGTCATGGTCTTACGGGGAGGTAACCAAGCCGGAAACAATCAACTACCGCACGCTGAAGCCGGAGAAAGACGGCCTCTTCTGCGAGAAGATCTTTGGGCCGCAGAAGGACTTCGAGTGCTACTGCGGTAAGTACAAGCGCGTACGCTACAAGGGCATCGTCTGCGACAAGTGCGGCGTCGAAGTCGCGCGCAGCAAGGTGCGCCGCGAGCGCATGGGCCACATCGAGCTTGCCTCGCCGGTGGCGCACATCTGGTTCGTCAAGGGCACGCCCAGCCGCCTCGGCCTGCTGCTGGACATCTCGCCCCGCAACCTGGAGCGCGTGCTCTACTTCGCCCAGTACATCATCACCGAGGTGGACGAAGTCGCGAAGAAGCGCGCCATCGACCACCTGCGTGAGGAGATGGAAAAAGAGTCCACCCGCCGCGAGAAGGAATGGGCGGACATGCTGGAGTCCGTCGAGACCAAGCGCGACGCCGAAGTCGAGGCCCTGAAGGAGCGCCGCGAGGCTGAGCTGACTGCCCTCGAAGAGGAGCGCCTGGCCGCCGCCGACGCCCTGATGAAGTCCGCCGTCGAGATGGAGCAGAGCCTGGCCGGTATGGTCGGCACGCTGCAGCGCAAGGCGGTCACCTTCGAAGGCGAGCAGATCGTGCCCGCGAACGAGGTCGTCACCGACACCTACGTCGAGTCCTTCAAGCAGGTCGTGCAGGAGAAGGTCGCGGCACAGGAGGAGGACTTCAACCGCCGCCGCGCCGATGTCGAACTCGTCGCCGACGCTGCAGTCCAGGAGAAGCTCACGACGGCTAACGGTGAGGCCGAGCCCCTGCGCAAGAAGATCGAAGAGGAGCGCGCCGCCGTCCGGACCCAGTTCGAAGAGGACTTCAAGGAGCTCGAAGCGCTGCGTGACCCGGCGGAGATGATCAACACGCCGTCCTCCAGCGCCAAGATCCGGCTGCTGTCGGACGCTGAGTTCAAGAAGCTCACGGACCGCTTCGGTTCCGTGTTCAGCGGCGGCATGGGTGCCGACGCGCTGCTCAACATCCTGGGTCGCGTCGACCTCGAGAAGCTGCGCGCCAAGCTGCAGCTCGAGATGCAGTCGACATCCGGCCAGAAGCGCAAGCAGGCCACGAAGCGCCTGCGCGTCGTGGAAGCACTGCGCAAGTCCGGCAACAAGCCCGAGTGGATGATCCTGACGGCGCTGCCGGTGCTGCCGCCTGACCTGCGCCCCATGGTGCAGCTGGACGGCGGCCGCTTCGCTACGAGCGACCTGAACGACCTCTACCGGCGCGTAATCAACCGCAACAACCGCCTCAAGAGGCTGCTGGAGCTGGGCGCGCCCGAGATCATCATCCGCAACGAGAAGCGCATGCTGCAGGAGGCCGTCGACTCCCTGATCGACAACGGCCGCCGCGGCCGCGCCGTCTCCGGGACCGGCAACCACAAGCTCAAGAGCCTGTCGGACATGCTCAAGGGCAAGCAGGGCCGCTTCCGCCAGAACCTGCTGGGCAAGCGTGTCGACTACTCGGGCCGTTCGGTCATCGTCGTCGGTCCGGAGTTGAAGCTGCACCAGTGCGGCCTGCCGAAGCGCATGGCGCTAGAACTGTTCAAGCCCTTCGTCATGCACGCCCTGGTCGACCGCGGCCTGGCCCACAACATCAAGAGCGCCAAGCGCATCGTCGAGCGGGCGCGGCCGGAGGTCTGGGACGTCCTGGATGACGTCATCAAGACGCGGCCCGTGCTGCTCAACCGCGCCCCGACGCTGCACCGCCTGGGCATCCAGGCCTTCGAGCCGGTGCTGGTCGAAGGCTCCGCCATCCAGATTCACCCGCTGGTCTGCGCTGCCTTCAACGCCGACTTCGACGGCGACCAGATGGCCGTGCACGTGCCCCTGTCCCGCGAAGCGGTGGCCGAGGCGCGCCAGGTCATGCTGGCCACGAAGAACCTGCTCAGCCCCTCGTCCGGCGACCCGATGGTAGCGCCGCGCCTGGACATCGTCCTCGGCTGCTACTACATGACGGCCGTGCGCGAAGGCGCCCGCGGCGAGTTCACGCCGGGCGAGCCCCACGGCGTCTACGGCAGCTTCCAGGAGGCCATCCTGGCTCACGACCTGGGAACTCTGGACCTGCAGGCGCTGATCCGGGTGCGCGACGCGCGCACGGAGAACCAGCTGGTGGAGACCACCGTTGGCCGCATCCTCTTCAACGAGACGCTGCCGGAGGACGTTCCCTTCGTCAACGCCACGCTGGACAGCAAGGCGCTGAAGAACGTCGTCCAGGACTGCTACACGACGATCGGCATCGAGCGCACGTCCGAGGTCGTGGACCGGATCAAGAACATCGGCTTCCACTACGCCACTCGTTCCGGCGTGACGATGTCGGTGAGCGAGATCAAGGTGCCCGAGGAGAAGGGCCCGATCCTGGCCGAGGCCGAGCAGCGCGTCGTCGAAATCAACGAGCAGTACCAGATGGGTCTGATCACGGAGCAGGAGCGCTACGACGCCACTGTCGAAGTCTGGAACAACGCAACCGAAAGCGTCACGGCGGTTATTCAGCGGCGTCTGCCGGAATACGGCTCCGTCTTCCTGATGGCCACTTCGGGCGCCAAGGGTAACATTGCCCAGATCCGCCAGATGGCCGGTATGCGCGGCCTGATGTCCGACCCCTCCGGCCGCATCATCGAGCTGCCGATCAAGTCGAACTTCCGCGAAGGCCTCTCCGTGCTCGAGTACTTCATCTCGACACACGGCGCCCGCAAGGGTCTGGCCGACACGGCCCTGCGCACCGCCGACTCGGGCTACCTGACCCGTCGCCTGATCGACGTGGCCCAGGACGTCATCACCCTCGAAGATGACTGCGGCACACTCGCCGGCGTCTGGCTCAGCGAGCCGCACGACCGCAGCGTGCTGGAGTCGCTACGAGAGCGGATCATCGGCCGCTTCGCCGCCTCGGCGATGGCACACCCGGAGACGGGCGAGGTCATCGTTGACCGCAACGAGGAGATCACGGCGCCGATCGCCGACGCGCTCATGGAAGCAGGCCTGGAACGCATTCACGTGCGCTCCACCCTGACCTGTGCAGCGCAGCGCGGCATCTGTGCTCTTTGCTACGGCATCAGCCCGGCCAGCGGCAAGATCGCCAACATGCGGGAGGCGGTCGGCATCGTGGCAGCGCAGTCCATCGGTGAGCCAGGTACGCAGCTAACGATGCGCACCTTCCACACCGGTGGCGTCTACGTCGCCGGCGGTGAAATCACGACCGGTCTGCCGCGTGTCACGGAGCTGTTCGAGGCCCGTGTGCCGAAGCAAAAGGCCATCATCTCCGAAATCGACGGCGTCGTCGAAATCCTGCGGGACGGCGAGACACGCCGCATCCGCATCGTTTCGAGCGAGCTGTACTCGGACCGCTACGACCTGCCCAAGGGGGTCGAGCTCGTGGTCACCGAAGGCCAGCAGGTCGAGTCCGGCACCGTTCTGGCCCGCTCTGCCGGCGAGGACGATGCCGCGAAGGCACCGGCAACCCAGGTTGTCGCCCGCCTGCCCGGCCGCGTTACCATCGACCGCGCCAACCGCGTCTCGATTCTCTATGAGGAGCGAGAGGAGCGTGAGTACTCCGTCCTCGGCACAGCCCGCGTGCGGGTCGAGCCCGGCGAGTACATTCGCGCCGGCCAGCAGCTGACTGATGGCCCCCTGGACCCGCAGGACATTCTGCGGATCATGGGGCCGGAAGCGGTGCAGCTCTACCTGGTGGAGGAAGTCCAGAAGGTCTACCGCAACCAGGGCGTGAACATCAACGACAAGCACATCGAAGTGATCGTGCGGCAGATGATGCGCAAGGTGATCATCGACTCGCCCGGCGACACGGCGATGCTGCCTGGCGAGTATGTGGACCGCTTCGAGTACGAGGAGGCTAACGGCAAGGTCTTCGCCGAAGGCGGCGAGCCGGCCACTGCCGTGCCGGTCCTCCTCGGCGTCACCAAGGCTTCGCTGAACACGAGCAGCTTCCTGGCAGCCGCCTCCTTCCAGGAGACGACCCGGGTGCTGACCGAGGCAGCGATCTCCGGCAAGACCGACCATCTGCTCGGCCTCAAGGAGAACGTCATCATTGGCAAGCTGATCCCGGCCCGCGCCGAGATCGACCTGCCGCCGCGACCCGTCGAGGAGCTGCGTGCGCCGCGCCGCCTGCTCGAGGAAGGTGAGGAAGGCTTCGAGCCTGAAGACCTGATCGACCTGGAGGCCGAGGAGGAAATCGACATCGAGGACGAGGATGCCCGCGCCGGCGTTGCTGCCGGCCTGGCGGAGATCCCCGACCTCGAAGCGATGAACGACATCTCCCTCGGTGAGGACGACGAGGACTAGCCACTAACGTGGCGGCATGCTGCGCGAGAGCTTCAGCAAAGCGCAGCGCTCGATCAAACCGTCCAACAGCCCGGTTAAGAAAGAAGGGGCCCGGTCATGTGACCGGGCCCCTTCTTTCATCCCACGTAGCCATCCTCAAGAAAACGCGCGCGTTGTCATTTCGAGCGCAGAGGAATCTGGCCACGGCCGACCAGCCTCCGTCGAGCGTCGGACTGCCCGAACGTTCGTGCGGGTAGAGTAATTCCCGCCGTCCTGCGCTAGCGTGGTGCCATGAAACGCGGCCGACCTCGTCACGACGACATCCTGACGCCTCGCCAATGGCAGGTTCTGGACCTGCTGCAGGACGGCCTCACCAACGAGCAGATCGGTGAGCGCCTGGGCATGACCGCCGACGGCGCCAAGTACCACGTCGCCGAGATCATCAGCAAGCTGGGCGTCCGCACCCGCGTGGAGGCTGTCGAGTGGTACCTGGCCGGCGCGGAGAAGCCCTGGTGGTACTCGATTCGCGCCCTGCTGCCGCTGGGAGCTGCGGGACGCTGGGTGGCAGCCGTCGTGGTGCTGGCAGTTCTCGTCCTCATCGGCGTGTTCGCCGTTGCCGTACTCACCACGCGGTCGGGCACCGCCGAGCGTAGCGCCCTCGTCAACACGCTCGGCACGCCCGGAGAGAGCGGACCGCCCGCGGCCGGCTACCAGGACGGTCCGATCGGCCAGGCCCTGTTCAGCTCACCACATGGCCTCGCAATCGATGGCGATGGCAACGTCTACGTCGCCGACCAGGGCAACAACAAGCTGCGCAAGATCGCCCCCGATGGCAACGTCAGCACCATCGACGGCCCCGGGCAGGTGCAGGCGATAGCCTCGCCGGCCCCCGGCATACCGACGCCGGCCCCCGAGGAGGTGAACGACCTCTTCTTTTCGCCCCTGGCCCTCGCCACCGATGATGCCGGCAACGTCTACCTCTCAGGCGACAATGAGTCCGTCATCTACCGTGTCACGCCCGACGGCCAATCGACGCCGATCGCCGGCGACCCGCACCCGGACGTGCCCGACCTTTCACCGCTCGAGGGACCCTTCGCGCCCTACCGCAACCTGCCGCTGCTGGGCGCCGCGGGCGACGTCTTCGTACGCGGCACGACCGGCATCGCCGTGGACAGCGAGGGCAACGTCTACCTGGTCGGCGACAGCAGTGACATCCTGGCCGGGCGCAACCAGATGGTGCGCAAGATCACGCCGGACGGGCAGGTCGTTCTCGTTGCCGGCAGCGAGCAGGCCGGCTACCAGGACGGGCCGGGGGATGCCGCTCGATTCGACAAGCCGTACGGCATCGCCATCGACCAGCACGACAACCTCTACGTGACCGACGTCAACAATCACCGCATCCGCAAGATCGCCCCGGACGGCACCGTCTCTACGTTTGCAGGGTCGGGCGAAAACGGCTTCCAGGACGGCCCCGCTCTGCAGGCGCGCTTCAGCTCGCCCCAGGCTATCGCCGTCGCGGATGACGGCACGATCTACGTCTCCGATGCGGGCGCCATCCGCATGATCACGACAGGCGGCATCGTGGAGACGCTCGCCGGCGCTGGCACCGGCGTCAGCCCGATACCGCCTGGCTTCCGCGACGGACCCGGCAACCTGGCACGGTTCACGAACCCGGCAGGGCTCGCCGCCGCGCCGGACGGCGACCTCTACATCGCCGATGTGGACAACAACGCCATCCGCAAGCTCAGCTTCCGCACCACTGAGCCGCCCGCTTCGACGACGCCCCAACCTGCCTACCAGGCGGTCCTCGTCTCCTCGAACGAAATCGTCCCCGTCATGGTCTACGACGACTTCGACACGCCGGTCACGCCGCCACTCTGCTACGACGTCATCGACAGCATGGTCCCGTACTGGGCGGCTGCGACGACGCCCGGCAAGGTCGCATCCTGCACCATGGGCGATATAGGAACGAACGCGTTCTACGCCCTCGCCAGCAGGTTCGTCTTCGTCCAGGGCCAGGAGGGAATCTACCTGCAGGGCGTTCAGGAATTGCTGTACGCGAGCCGGCCAGTGAACCAACAAGAGACACCGATCTGCAGCGACATCAAAGACGAGCTCGCGCCTGGCGATCAGCCTCTGTCGGACCCACTGCCAACCGTAAGCTGCATTGCGGAGCCGCCTCTTCGCGGCCAAGGTGCGAACGGCCTGCATGTCTGGGCGTTCGTGCCGAACCCGCAGCCCCAGGGAACGCCGTCGCAGGCGCCGCCGCCGAACGGCGCGCCAGCGACAACTCCCACTCCAGCGCTACCACCACTGCCCGAACTGAGCAGCCTCCCAGCCGAAACATCCTGCTTCGATTTGCATGCCTACTACGAACGCGCCCCGTGGGAGGGCAGCACAGTCGTTGCTCAGCCGTGCGTCCTGCCGTGAGCAGACCTCGAAGCTACGCGCGTCGGCGGCGGGCAGCACGGCCCCGGGCGGCCCAAAGACGTAGCACCAAGGCCGCCGGGCCCAGCGTCTTGAGGAACGTGACGTAGGACCGCTCGCCGGTCATGAGCTGGCAGAGGTAGCGGCGGAAGAGGTCGCTGTGCTTCATCGCCTCGTAACAGGGACGCGGCGCATAGTGATAGGCGTCGCGCAGGATGCCCGCAACGCGGATGTCGGCCATGAGCTCGCGGTCTACGGCGGCCTCGTAGGCCAGCAAGTCCGGCTCCTCTCCCTCGAAGAAGCGCTGCACCGTCTGCGCCGCCAGCCGTCCGCTGACGAACGCCGCGTAGATGCCCTCGCCGGACATCGGGTCGACCAGCCCAGCCGCGTCGCCGGTCAGCAGCACGCGGCCCTGGACAATGGCGGCGCCGTCGTCGCGGGTCGGGAGATGGTGGCCGCGCAGGTTGATCATGGCCGTGTCATCCAGATCGTAGTGGTGGCGCAGCGCCGCCAGGTGCTCGCGCAGATGGGCGCCCTCGGAGTGCCAGCCACCGCAGCCGACGTTGAAATGGTCTGCCTTGGGAAAAGACCAGCCGTAGCCGCCCGGCATGCTCCCCAGCTCAAGCGCCAGCATGTCTGCCCACTGCGGCGGCACCTCCGCTTCGTACGGGAAGTTCGCCTCCAGCGCCACCGGCGGGTCCGAAACGGGCTGCAGGCGGGCCAGACGGGCGACGACACCGTTCGCGCCGTCCGCGCCGACGACGACACGTGCGCGTAGCTTCGTGCCACCTGCCGTCTCGACCTCGACGCCATCGCTGTCCATGCGCAACGAGTGGAGGCCGCAGCCATCCTCGAACTCGGCCCCGGCGGCGGCGGCGCGCTCCGCCAGGTAGGCGTCCAGGCGATGACGCTGCGTCATGTAGACCAGCGTCTGCGGGTACTCGTAGTCGAAGGAGTGGCCGAGGCGGTAGCTGAAACGCACGCGGCTGATCTTGCGCTCGACAACGGGCGCAAGATCGAACGGCGCCTGGGCAAAGGCGCGGGCCGTGACACCGCCGCCGCACGGCTTGACGCGGGGGAACCTGGCGCGGTCCAGCAACAACACACGCGCGCCGGATTTCGCCAGGTGGTAGGCAGTCGTGCTGCCCGAAGGCCCGGCGCCGGCGACGACGACGTCGTATTCGTTCACCCGGTCAGGATAGCAGCGGCACCGGATAGGAGCGACGCAACTGGTTGGGGGCTAGATGGCAGATGTGACGTCCGTGTGCGTGAAATCGAGGCCCTTGTAGAGAAGCGGCTCGTTGGCTGTCTTTGCCAGCGCATACGCAAAACAATCACCGAAGTTGAGCTGCGCCGGATGTCCGGTTCCCCTGCCGAAATCCCGGTACGCGGCGCGGCCAATCCGCGCCTGCTCTTCCGTCACCGGCTCGACGGTAATGTCTGCCGCGTCGATCAGCTCATCGAGCCGTCGGCTCGCAACCGGGTCTCCGCTAGCGTCGATGACGAGCGATGCCTCGAGCAGGTTGGCGGCTGAAACCCTCCGTGCCGCTGCTTGCGCGATTGCTGCGGCGCAAGCGCCGGCCTCGGGCTCGTCGCGCAGGATCGCCAGCAGCGCAGACGTATCGACGATCATCGCGGCAGGCCACGCTCGTCATACAGGAAATCGCCGTGCTCCACAGAACGATACGGCTCACGCAGATGGGAGGCACAATCCCGGCCAATCGCCAGTAGCCGCTGAGCTAGGCCAACGCCCTGCTTATCGCGGACGCGTTGCAGGCGCTCCTTGATGGCAACCGTCACGGCCTCGGTCACGCTCTCGCCCGTCAGCGATGCCAGCTCATGTGCGAGCTCGTCCGTACGGGGATTCTTGATGTTTAAACTCATAGCCTTCTACCATTCTACCTATAATAGGCACCATTCTACCATTACGTGCAAAGGTTGCCTCGTTTCCCGCGTCGACAGCGGCTGCCTCGCCCCAATAGACTGAAACCGCATGCTGGAACTTAGGGGCCTGAAGAAGCGCTACGGCAGCGTCGTGGCGCTGGACGATTGCAGCTTCCAGGTCGAACCGGGGCGCATCCTGGGATTTCTGGGCCGCAACGGCGCCGGTAAGACGACGGCCATGCGCGGTATCTTCGGCCTGATCGCGCTCGATGACGGCGCGGTCTACTGGCAGGGCAAAGTGGTCACGCGCGAGGACCGCTTTCGCTTCGGTTACATGCCGGAGGAACGCGGCCTCTACGCTCGCATGCCGATCGAGGAGCAGCTGCGCTACTTCGGCCGCCTGCGCCGACTGACGAACCAGGCCGCCTCAGCCGAAGCGCGTCATTGGCTGCAGCGCCTCGACCTGGAGGACCGCGCCACCGCCACGCTGGAGAGCCTCTCGCACGGCAACCAGCAGCGCATGCAGTTGGCCGTGTCGCTGATCGGCGGCCCGTCCCTCCTGGTGCTCGACGAGCCGTTCTCAGGCCTCGACCCGATCGCGGCTGAGACGCTCTCCAGCGTGATACGCGAGGAGGCGCAGCGCGGGACGGCCATCGTCTTCTCCAGTCATCAGCTCGACCTCGTCGGCGACGTCTGCGACGACATCGCCATCATCACGCGCGGCCGCGTCGTCCTCACCGGCGACCTCGACGGCGTGCGGCGCGCCTCGCCCTACCGGTTCGCGACGGCCAGCTTCGACCGGGCCGTACCGCGTCCTGCCGCGATCGAGAGCGCACTGCCCGGCCTCGAGGTCGAGCGCTGGCAGGACAACGAGGCTCGCGTGCGGGTGCCACACGAAGTCGGCGCCGCCGACGTCCTCGCGGCGCTGAACGGCCTCGGCCATATCGAGACGTTTCGCTTCGAGCCGCCCGGCCTCGAGGACATCTTTAGAGAAGTCGTGAGCGACGAATGAGTGAAGCCTGGCTGATCTGGCTCGTCACGCAGCGGGAGCTCATCGACCGGCTGCGCATGAAGTCCTTCCGCTTCTTCACCATCGCAATCATGCTGCTGGCCGGGGCCGGCATCGTCCTCGCGGACCGTGGCCCCGAATGGTTCGGAGGCGGCACCACCAATCTCGGCGTCGTTCAACCCGCTGCCGGAGTTGCCGATGCACTGAGCACAAGCGCCGACTTGCTCAACTTCAAGCTCGACATCACGGAATACGCGAGCCAACCAGATGCGCAAGCAGCCCTGACGAACGGCAACGTCCGCGCGTTCCTTGACGGTGATCGGCTGGTCTATAACAAGAGCAGCGATGACACGCTGACGGCCGTCGTGAACCGGGCGCTCTACCAGGTCCAGCTGCCGGCGCTGCTAGACCAGTTGGGACTGACGCCGCAACAGGCGGCTCAGCTACTCAACCCGGCGCTCGCCAACGTCCAGTTGCTCAACCCGGAGCCGGCTGCACCGGACAAGGGCGATCGGCAAGCCCTCGCCGCCATCTCCACCATTGGCCTCTACATGATGCTGGCTCTCTACGGCAACTGGATCCTGACGGGCGTCGTGGAAGAAAAGGCGTCACGCGTCGTCGAGGTGCTGCTCGGCCTGATCCAGCCGCACGACCTGCTCGTCGGCAAAACGATAGGCATCCTTGGCTCCGCCCTCATCCAGATGGTGGCTGCTGTCGTCGGCGTCATCGGCGGCCTCGCGATCGTGGGTTCAACCTCCGTGCTCCCAGACGCAACCTTCAGCGTGGCGCTGGCGAGCATCGTCTTCCTGCTCCTCGGACTGGTGCTCTACAGCCTGCTATTCGCCGTCGCGGGCTCTACTGTAGGGCGCCAATCGGAGGCGCAGAACGCCGCCATGCCTATCACGCTACTGCTGCTGATTCCGTACATCCTCTCGCTCGTTTATGTCCCGAATAACCCGGACGCCGTGCTCTCCCGCGTGCTCTGCGTTCTCCCGCTAACCTCTGCGCTCGTCATGCCGACACGTGTTGCCATCGGCGCGCCCAGCATCTTCGAGCTGTTCGCGTCGCTGGTGTTGCTGGCAGCGTCCATCGCAGGCGCGGCGTGGGTCGGCGGGAAAGTCTACGCCGGCGCCATCCTCACCAACCGCCGCGTGAACCTGCTGGAGTCGCTTCAGTCAGTCGGTCTGCTTCGGCCGCGTGCGTAAGATGCCGCCAATCTCATCGACGACTGGCGGCCGGTCCCGGATAGCCACCAAGACAGAAGCATCCCGCGCAGTTCGCAGCCATGCTAATGGCTCAGGCGACGGCGACGATCGCGGCCACGAGCAGCGTCACCTCGAGGGCGATGCCCGCCAGCAGCAGCACGTAGGAGACCATACGCTCCCAGGGATGCAGCGCGACGGCCAGGACCAGGTTGAGACACACGAAGGCCGCGGCCGAGCGGGGGATGTCCAGCAACTCCGACTTGTCGGTGACGCGCGCCACTCCGCCAAACGCCGGAAAGCGCAGCGCCACGCTCTGGTCCAGCCCGGGGTAGGTCTTCAACACGTACCCCGCAGCTACGATGAACGCCCCAATCAGCAGCACCGTCAGCAACCGTGCCGTCGAGTCCAGCCAAAAGGACTGCACGGCGACGCCGGTGCGCTGTACCTCCTGGCGCTGCTCGAACAGCGGCCCGCGCATCTGGTTCTCCTGCACGGCCTTTGCGAACGCGATCTGGTCCGGCACCGAAATGGCGTAGGTCTCGGTCGGCGTCTGCACGTAGAGCACGTCGTCCATTGCCTTGTGCGTCGAATAGAACATCACCGGGCCCAGTGTCGGGACGTCGCCGCGGCCAACGTGGTGGCCGGGCCAGTTCACGCCCTCGATGTTCGGCGTCTCGTTGTCGGCGGCGCCAGGGATGAGACGCTCGATGTTCGAGAGCGGCACGATCTGACGCATGCTGCCCCAGCGGATCGACAGCGAGTTGCGATCGATGATGTAGCACATGGAGATGCAGCCCCAGGTCCAGTAGCCGAAGAGCAAGCCTAGGCAGAGAAAGAGAGCGCCAACGAGCAGCGGCCACATCTGTTCCAGACTGGCGTCCGTATTCAGGCCGCGCAGAATCAGCACCGCCCCCAGCCCGAAGGACACGACCACGACGATGCCGCCGAGCATCGCGCCCACGGAACTCGTAGGGCGAAAGACCGTGAATGATGGCATATTCAGCTCTTGGCGCCCCGATTACGTCGGGGCAGAGATCAGGCTTGCGCTACCCGCTGCCGCAGCGGCACCGGCGTCAACCAGGACGCATACTTTGGCACGCGGCCGTAGATGATGTTGAAGTACAGGTCCTGCAGCTTCTTGCTGATCGGTCCGATCTCACCGTCCGCGACCGGCCGATGGTCGATCTCTGTCACCGGGGTGACGTGCGCCGCCGTGCCGGTGAGGAACACCTCGTCGGCAATGTAGAGCTCGGAGCGGTCGATAGTGCGCGACTCGACCTCGAGGCCGAACTCGGTTTGCGCCAGCTCCAGTACCGTCTTCAGCGTGATGCCCTCGAGCACGTTGTCCGAGTGCGAGGGCGTAATCAGCTTGCCGTGGCGCACCATGACGATGTTCTCGCCGCTGCCCTCCGAGATGTGGCCATCGTAGTTCAGCATGATCGCCTCGTCGAAGCCGTTGAGGATCGCGTCCGTCTTGGCCAGCGCCGAGTTGATGTAGATGCCGGTGTTCTTGGAACGCGCGGGGATCGACGTGTCCTCGACGCGGCGCCAGGAAGACGTCTGGCAGCGGATGCCCTTGTCGATGTCGAGGTAAGGACCGAAGGGCGCCACGAAGATCAGCAGGTCGTCTTCGAGGTCGTGGACGCGGACTCCCAGCACTTCGGAGCTCTTGTAGGCCAGCGGCCGGATGTACTGGTCCTCGCGGATCTCGGAGCGGGCCACGACCTGCGTAACGAGGTCGGTGAGCTCCTCGTAGCCGAGGTCGATGTTGATGCGCACGATCTTGGCGCTCTGGTAGAGGCGGTCCAGGTGCTCGCGCACCTTGAACAGGTAGATCGTGTCTTCGTCCTGGTTGTAGTTCCCCCGAATGCCCTCGAATACGCCGGTACCGTAGTTGAAAGCGTGCGTCATGATGCCGATCTTGGCGTCGGCAAGGGGCATGATCTGCTTCTTCAGGTACGCGTACGGCGTCGCCATTTCTCTAACGGACCTCCTGAGGGATTCGATTCGGGGTGCGTCTAGTTTGCAGATTATAGGCGCTGCCGTCTAAGGGGGCAATCGAAGACCGCGACGTGACCTACCCGTTGCGCTAGGATCGGCGCATGGCTCAGACGCACCGCCTCGGCGCCCTCGACCTCGCCGTCCTCTCGGACGGCACCTTCTACCTCGATGCCGGGGCCACCTTCGGCCTGGTGCCGCGCGTCCTCTGGGAGCCGTTCGCGGGGCCGCTGGACGACATGCACCGCCTCTCGCTGGGGCTGAACTCGCTGCTGCTGCGCTCCGAGGGCCGGCTCATCCTGATCGAGACCGGCGTCGGCGACAAGCCCGGCGGCTGGCGGGCGCAGTCCAGCCCCGCTGCCGACGGCAACCTGCTCTCCGACCTCGCCAGCATCGGGGTGCAGCCCGAGGAGATCGACGTCGTCATCAACACCCACCTGCACGCCGACCACTGCGGCTGGAACACGCGCCGCGACGGCGACGAGGTCGTGCCGACCTTCCCCAACGCCGAGTACGTCGTCATGCGCGCCGAGTGGGAGGCCGCCATCGCCCCCAACGAGCGCACCCGCGCCACTTACATTGCCGACAACCTGAAGCCCGTCGAGGAGCAGGGGCGCCTGCGGCTGCTGGACGACGAGACGAAGATCACCGACGAGGTCGTGGTTGTGCCGACGCCCGGCCACTCCGCCGGACACGCCTCCATCGCGATTGCCTCCGGCGGCGAGACGGCTCTGTACATCGGCGACATCGCCCAGGTGGCGGTACAGCTGGAGCGCACCGCCTGGGTCTCGGCCTTCGACATCCTGCCGCTCGTCTCCCTCGAGACCAAGCGCCGCCTCGTCGAGCAGGCCATCGCCGACGGCTCGCTGATCATCAGCGTCCACGCGCCCTTCCCCGGCCTCGGTCACATGCGACGCACGCCGGAGGGCTACCGCCACTGGGAGCCGATTCCCCGCAACACCCCGGCCTGAAGGCCGGGGCGACAAACGCGATAAGTCCCCGCATTCATGACTGGGGCTTCCCGCCCATCCGATGCTACGATCCCCTGAATGGAAGAAACCGCCGACCTCAGCGGCCAAAAGGCCCTGATCATGGGCGCGAGCGGCGCCATTGCCGAGACGATCGCGGTCGCGCTGGCAGAAGCAGGCGCCGACCTCGGCCTTACCACGGCGACGGCCGATGCGGAGGCCGCCTTCGACCTGCGACGCGTCACGCGCAAAGTCGAGGCGCTGGGGCGCAAGGCGGTGGCAGAGTCGGTGGACATGGCGATCGGAACCGCCGTACAGGTGGCGGTGCGTCAGATGACGAAGCAGCTCGGCGGCCTGGACCTGCTCATCGTGGCACCGGATCTGCGACTCGTCCGTGCGTCGGACCGCCTCACGGACGCCGACTGGAACCGCATCCTCAACACGAACCTCAGCGCCGTGTTCTACGCCTGTCGCAGCGCCTCCCGCGAGATGCAGAGCGACGGCGGCCGCATCGTCGTGCTGACGACGGCGCTGGAGGGGCCGGTTCCCGGCGAAGCAGCCTACTTCGCGGCGAAAAGCGGTGTCGAAGCCCTGGTGCAGGCGCTGGCTGCCGAGTGGCAGGAGCGCGGCATCGTCGTCAACGCCGTCGCGCTGCCCGAGGCGGACGAGGACACGCGCGCCGAAACCGCCGCAGCGATGGCCGTCTGGCTGGCATCGGAGCAAGACGCATCGCTCACCGGCCAGCTCATCGTCGCGACGCCGACGGAGGAATGATCGCTCGCCGCCACCAGCGTCATGCTGAGTGCCAGCGAAGCATCTCCCCCGGCGGACCCTCCGTCCTCCGTCATCCGCCACGCCGTCACGGGATCGACAAAGCGTTTCTGACGCTGCGAGATTGTTTCGTCGCTTCGTTAACTGTCTTGTTGATTGACTAACAATCATCTTGTCGATTAGCCTGGCAGCATGACACCGCAACGCATCGAAGACCAGATCACGATTCCAGCCCTGCTGCGAGCCGCCCGCGGCGCCTACGGTGAGGCCATCCGCGCGCGTCTCGCAGACGGCGGTTTCGAGGACCTGCCCGCCAACGGACCGTTCATCATCGGCGGCGCCGCCAACCACGGCATCGCCATCGCCGACCTCGTCCGGCAGCTCGGCGTATCAAAGCAGGCCGCAAGCCAGCTCGTCGACACGCTGGTGCTGCGCGGCTACCTCGACCGCAACGTCGATCCCGCCGATCGGCGTCGCATGACGCTCGAGCTGACGGAGCGCGGCAACGCCGCCGCTGCCGCGGTCAAAGCGGGCGTCGACGCAGTGGACACCGAGCTCGCCCGCCTCTGCTCACCCGACGAGATCGCTGGTCTGCGCGCAGGGCTGGTGGCGCTTATCAAGATCCGCGAGGACATGGAAACCCAACGCTGATCGCCCAAGACCCGAAGTACTGAGATTGCTTCGTTGCTCCTCGCTATGACGACGCGACGTGTCATGCTGAGCACCAGCGAAGCATCGCCCCCGGACAACCGTCCGATAGGCAGGACAATGGACTGGATTTCCGTGATACGCCTAGATCACGACCAGGAAGATGAAGCCGGCAAACATCAACAGCGTCCCGAGGGTGAACATCGTGGCCTGCAGCGTATCGTCGCCCATCGTGGGGCCGGCGCCGCGGCCGAAAGCGGCCACGTAGAGCGCAAGGCCTACAAACAGCATGACGAAACCGGCTATGGTCATGGCTAGATGGTAAGGGCTCGCCGGCCCTGGAACCAGAAACAAGGAACCCGGAACAACGAAGGCCCAGGAGGGACCTCAATGGCACGCTATCTGCAGGGCAAAGCAGTCTACGTCATCGGCTCCGGCAGCGAGTCGCACCGCGGCGTTGCCGTCGCGCTGGCCGAGGCCGGCGCCGACATCGCCGTCGGCGGCGTGAAGGGCGACCTCGCAGCCGAGGCGGCCCTGCATTCGATCGCCAACGAGATCTGGGCCCTGAGCCGCAAATCGACCGTTGTCATGCTCGAAGACACGGGCCCGTCCGCCTTCGCCGCCGCCGTCAACCAGGTCACGGCCGAGCTGGGCCGCGCCGACCTCGTCGTCCGCTGCGACGCGGTCGCGAACGCGTAAGGGCGCCGCGATTCTCCTCCGAAGATGCAGGGATAGCGGCGTTGACGGGGGCGTGATTCTCGCGTAAGATATGCGCGGCATCGAGCCACGCGGTGCCGCAGGAGAACCCGGTGAATCAGGCCCACCTCCAGATCGCCATCATCGACCTCACCACTGCTGACCGAAACCAGGTCGAATCCATCTTCGATCGGAATCCCCAGTTCGAAGTAGTCGCATCCGTCGCCGAGCCTAGCCAGCTCACCGTGAGCGCCGGGCCGGAAATGGTGGCGATTACCGACCCGGCCGGGAGGGGAGAATTCGATGCGGCCTGGCTTGCGGAGGTGACTGCGCGTCTTCCGGCTGCCGCAATTTGTATCCACACTCGTACATTCTCCCCTGCCACGCTGAGTACGATTCTCAGGACGGGCGTTCGCGCCTATTGTCTCAAAGGCCGCACAGACGCCACCTGTCTCCCCGAAGTCGTAGCCCTCGCGGCCGATGAGGCGTCGATCATCCTCGACGAAGCGCTGCGCGGGTTCCTGCGGGATGACCGGCGGCTGACGCGCGCCATCCCGCCGCAGGCGCCCACGCACCGCGAGGTTCAGGTTCTCGAGCTCGTGGCGCGCGGGTTCTTCGACGACGAGGTCGGCCGGCAGCTCGGCACGTCACCGAATACGGTGCACAACCAGGTGCATTCGGCGGTCGAGAAGCTGGGCGCGCGCAACCGCGAGCAGGCCGTCCTCCTCGCGGTACGCTACGGCCTGATCGATCCTTACGCCGCCTGACGCAGCGAGACGTGGCGCATAGTAGAAACTGCTATGCCGAAATAGTCGATTCTGCTATGGCCTCAGCTTGTGATGCCGTCGAGGATGTGATGGAAAGGAGCGGCGCTATGATACATAGCATCTCGTTCAGAAGCGCTAAGATAAGGATTGCTGCGCTAGCTGTGGCATTACTCGTTTTCCTTGGCATTGCAGGCTACTTCTTCCTCTACACGGATGGCACTTCGAGCGCAGAAGAAGCGGTGATGGGGGAAGAGATCCTCCTCGTGTCAAACTCTGCACAGGAGCAACCTGAGGTAAACACTGCCATTGACAACCTCGTAAAGGCAGGCTTTGAAAAGAGCACGGATGCCGATACCACCCTGCAGAAGCTACGGAACGACAATGTTGCCGTATTCGCGGTAACCCAGGGCGCTTACAACGAAGTGCCATCGACGATGTGGGCTGACCTTTACAGTCGCCACGTCGTGATCCTCGGGCTGAACGTCAGTCTTGCCGACCTGCAGCCGTACGTTATCGGTTCGGCACCCGGACCCATCCGGCATCCGACAGCAGATCGCTCCATCTTCAGCGTCATGGTGGAATACCCCAACTGTGGTTTTGGCTTCATGTCCGACTGGCTGGACCACTGGAATAACTTGGCTGCCCTTCTAGAAAGTCGCGCAGCGTATGTCGGTAGCGTACCTACGCTATCTGATTGCCCGCCCTTTACGCTGCCTGGAGAAGAACCTGGAGCAAAAAAGTGAAATCGCTACTGAAATCCGGATTCGTCGTTCTTGGGCTGTTCGTTCTCACAGTAGCAGCCGCGGTAGCATCACAGACGAAACTGACGGATACTGGCTACGGCTATTCAGATGGTTTTACGTCGTCGATGTTTAGCTGCAACGGCGGCACCGCAGAATGCGGCTATGGTCAAACCTCCAATCTGAACTACTCCTACACGACCACCAGCGCTTACTACCTCCAAGCAACTGCTTTTGGCTGGAACACTGACGAGGGAACACACTGCATAGATTGGGAGGGTAGCAGCAATTATAACGTCTCCCTCGTTACGAGTCCTGACACTATGGCTTGGGGCGACCTCGCGGGCCACTATCCCGACTATTGGGTAACCACGTATCACTACGATCTTCCGCAGTCTGGAGGCGCAGGAACAACCTCGTTCACCAGCAGCGACAGATCACATAGCAGTATTGGCTATGCCTACTGCCAGGGATAGTTAGCTTTCTACTGGCCGCTAATCGGCCACGGAAGAAGAAGGCGGCAGCTTCTACTGCCGCCTTCTTGTAGGTCATGTCATAACAAGGCTTGAAATACGCTTCAGATCCTTTCAGGTAGTCCTCAGCCCGGCTCGCGCAGGAAGGGTAGGTGGCGGCCGAGGATGATCGGCTTCACCTCCGTGTCGGCGACGAGGACGATGGCGTCGAACGAGGCGGCCAGCGCCGGGTCGAAGCCGCGCAGCGAGGGCCCCGCGTTCTCGCCTGCCATGTAGTCGTAGGCGCCAGCCAGCACCAGCAGCCAGGGACGCGGCCGGTCCGTCAGCTGTTCGCGCGCTTCGGTGAGGCGCCGGCGCAGGACGCGCCGCACCGAGGCGCCGTCGTTCGGAGTCGAAGCCATCCGGGCAGCCGGCGATGGCCCAGCCGTCCGCCATGCCCTCGCTAGCCGCGCCGCGCGGCAGGCGCTGCAGCGACCAGGCGTCCTCGCCCTCGAACTCAACGACCTGGCCAGTCTCGAGGCCCTGACTGAGCAACGCGATATTCTCGTAAAGCTGCTCGCGCTCCTCTTCGTTGCTCGTGAAACGGTTCAGCGCGCGGCTGTCGAGGTAGAAGCTGCCCTGCAGCCGGTCTGAGATCGACGTCCAGTAACGCCCAAGGCCGCCGGTGACGCTGGCGTAGCCGCCCTCCTCACGCACCTTGCCGATGGCCATGCGCACCGGGAACTTCGCCTCGCCGCTACGCCCTGAGGCCAGCCGGGAAGCCGCCAGCACGAGGAGCCGCGACCACTCGGACTCGTAGGGCTCGTCAACGGGCAGCTCGGCGCCAGGCGGCACCCACAGCAGGTAGGAGCCCGGGCGGGCGCCGTCCAGCCGTGCCTCCAGCTGCGTGCCGCGCTCGCGCCAGGCGTCGGACGCCTCGAAGAGGTCCGCCTCTGCCACGCTGATCGGCCCCGACTCAGGATCCGTCGCGTGCCAGATCTCGCCGTTGAGCGCGGGAGCGAAGGCGCGGCGGTAGCGCTCGTTGAGCCAGTGCATCGCAAGACGAACGACGTATTCCTGATGGCGCACCGTCATGGTTGCTCTACCTCACCCCTCGGTCCCCTCTCTCCGAAGGAGTCCGGAGTCCTTCGGACCGAAATCGGAGAGGGGAAGCGATCAAAGCATGTAACCTCGCGGCCAGTGACGGAGCGTCCTCGTCTCCCCTCTCCGTACACGGAGAGGGGATGGCGGCAGCCAGGGGTGCGGTCGAGGAGCCGCAAGCGAGGCAACGCTAAATATTGGAGCGCGACTGGCCGCCGTCGACGTTGATGCAGGCGCCCGTGATCCAGCTCGATCGCGGCGAAGCGAGGAATGCGACCACGTCCGCCACCTCCTCGGCGGTACCGAAGCGGCCCGACGGGATGTTCTCCGCCACGAAGCGCTCCATGCCCTCCGGGTCTTCCTGCACGCGCCGGTCCCAGGAGCCGCCGGGATGCCGGATCGAACCCGGCGCGACCGAGTTGACGCGAATGCCTTCCGGCGCCATCAGTAGGCCGAGGTTCTTGGCGTGGCTGATCATCGCCGCCTTTACGGCGTTGTACGTTAGCGCGCCGCCCGACTCGCGGCCGTAGATCGAAGCGATGTGGATGATCGAGCCGGCCCCCTGCGCCCGCATGTGCGGCATAACGGCGCGGCTGGCGCGGATCGCGGCCATCATGTTCACCTCGAAGGTGTTGCGCCAGGCCTGGTCCTCGCTCTCGTGACGGGCGCTGCCGCCGACGTTGTTCACCAGCACGTCGATGCGTCCCAGCGCCGTCGCAGCGTGGTCGACGAACGATTCGACAGCGCCGGGCTGCGTCACGTCGACCGGTAGGGCCAGCGTCTGCACACCCAGGGAGTGAACCTCGGCCTCTGCCTCGCGCAGGCGTTCCTCGCCACGGGCGCAGAGGGCGACGTTGCAACCTTCGGCGGCCAACGCCAGGCAGATCGCCCTGCCGATACCGCGACTGGCGCCGGTGACCACCGCAACCCTGTCCTTGAGACCGAGGTCCAAAGCATCCTCCTATAGACGCGTCGTAAGTGGGACGCGCGCATTCTAACACGGCGTCTATGTGTGGGATGCGGCTAGTAGACCGAGGGGATATGATCGCCCTGGATGAATCGACGCCAACGCCTGTTCATCCAGGTGATTGCACACCTGGTGATCCTGGCATACGTCTTCCAGATCGGCGCGTTCGATCACTGGCACTCGGACCTGCCCGACATGGTCGGGGCCGCCGGTCAAAGCCACGCCATGCACTGCCACGGCAACGCCGCCGGCTGCTCAGACACCGTCGATCCGCAGATTACGGCGACTCTCGAGGCCAACGTCATCCCGCCGCCACCCGAGGCTCAGCGCCAGTCGCTGGATATCGGCCAGACAGTGCCGCAAAGTGCCTTCGTTCCTGCGATTGACCGCCCGCCGCGCGTCTGAACCTGCAGCGGCGCGCCCGCACTTGCCCGACTGGTTGTCGAGACGGGCAGGGCGTGCCCGGTGCAACGAGTCCAACAAGCCAAACAGGTTCTGACACGAGAGGAGTATTCACAGAATGAGTCTGCGAAAGTTGCTCGGCGGCGCTGCCGCCGTTGCCGTGCTGGGCGCCAGCCTGGCACTGACCGGCGTCGCCTTTGCCCACGCCTACATATCAAATGTCGAGTGGGACAACGCCGCCCATCCGACCAAGGTCATTGCCACGTCGGGCGAGGACGAAATCAGCTCCGACCCCGGTTCCTTCTACCTCAAGGTCTACAACGTGAACGGCACCGAGGTCGACCTCGGCGACACGACCGTCTCCGACACGAACCCGCTGCAGATGTCGGTCTCCGTTCCCGCTGACCTGGCGCCCGGCAGCTACCGCGTCGACTGGATGACGACGTCCGCGTACGACGGCGACCCGGCCAGCGACAGCTCGACGCTACTCCTGTCCCAGGCAGCCGCGCCCACTCCGACCGTTGCGCCAGCGCCACCGGCAGCGAGCGCGCCCACGACGCCGGTCACGCCGATCGCGGTCGTCGCACCGCCGGCAACCGGTGACGCCGGCCTCGCCGCAACGAACACGACGGGCGGCTCCAGCCTGATCGCCATCGCCGCGGCAGTGCTGCTGTCACTGGGCATGGCTGGTGGCAGCCTAGCGTTCGTCGCACGGCGACGGCGGTGAAACCTTATCGACGAGGTATGCACGATGCGAAGTAGTAAACGGTTGGCGGCTCTCGCCGCCGTGATTGCCCTGGCCGGGACGCTCCTGCTCGTTAGCACGGGTCAGGCGCACTCCCGGCCGATCCGGTTCGACCCGGCCGAGGGCGCGATCCTCGACGCGGCGCCGACCGAGGTACACGGCTGGTTCACGAACGACGTACGCAGCGACCCGAACTGGACCTTCATCAAGGTCACAGACGCGACCGGCAACGTCGTCTCTACCGGCGACCCGATCCTGAGCGAGGACCGGCGTCAGATCAGCACCAAGCTGCAGGACGGCCTCGGCCCGGGCATGTACACCGTGACCTGGCGCACCTGGGACGACCTGGACGGCGCCATCTTCGGCGACTGCTACAACTTCTTCGTCGGCCAGGCCGCGGCGGACGACGCGTATCAGAACAAGACGCGTCTCGACCTCGGCGGCAAGTGCGACAGCATCGACGTCGAAGCAAAGGACGCTACGCCGGTGCCGGGCCAGACGCCCGCCGCTTCGACGTCGGGCAGCGAGACGACGCCGGATACTGGCGCCGCGGCACAAACCGGCGGCTCCAGTAGCAGCGGCGGTGGCGGCGTCGACACGTGGGTGCTCATCGTGGGCATGGCCGGCGCACTCGTCGTCGGACTGGTCGGCGGCCGCTTCCTGCCCGGCATGGGCGGCAAGTAGCACATCGCACCGCAATTCAGCCTGGAGACGCCCCGACGACGTCGGGGCGTCTCCAGGCCACCAAGCCCAGGTATGGTCGTCGAGGTCAGGTACGTCCGTGGGAGTACGAAGTTTGCCGTCACCTTTTAATCGGATAGACTGGCTTTCGAAGTGCCCACACCGGGCCGAACACGAGCAGGTTTGCCGGCAGATCGAAGACGGGGCTGGTCTGATCGCGGCCGCTGCATACGGGCATGGATTGGCCAGTCCCAAACCCCGTCTGTTCCACGATTGCAGTTCCTCGAGCGAGTCAAGCAATCCTCGCTTGTCTGAAGGAATATGGCAGAGCTTGGCAACACGTTGTCCCGAGCGAGACGCGCTCGCGGCATAAGCATTGAGGATGCCGAACGCGACACCCACGTCTCGCGACGCTACCTCAACGCCCTCGAGAACGAGGACTTCTCCATCTTCCCGGCGCCCGTCTACGCCCGCGGCTTCCTGCGCACCTACTCTCGCTACCTCGGCCTCAACCCGGAGGAGCTGATGCAGGTGTTCCCCAACGGCGACCTCACCGTCGACATGAACATGGCGCCGCTGCCCTCGGTCAGCCGGCCCGCCGCGCCCATGATCAACGTCAACTGGGTGGTCACAGGTCTCGTGGCCATCTTCCTGGTCGGCGCCGCGCTGCTGCTGCTGCGCGGCGGCGGCAACGGCGGCCTGACGCCGCCGTCCAACGGCAACCAGATCAACGGCACGTTGGTCACCTCCAACCAGACGAGCGGCGTTGAGAGCGTCGGCACGTTCTCAGCCGATGCGCCGGTTCAGGGCAAGCAGATCGGTCCCATCCGGCCTGGCGTCGTCACCGACTTCGTCGGCGCCGATCTGGCCAGCGCCAAGGCCTTCCTGCGCGACAACCAGACCAACTACGTCATCGTTGAGTACATCGACAAGCAGCCCAGGGGCATCGTCGTCAAGCAGTCGCCCAACGCCGGCGCCTCGTCCAAGGACAACACGACGATCATCCTTTACGTCAGCGCCGGCGACAGCCTGCAGTAGCCACGAAAACGAACCCGCACCGATCAGGCCGAATGGCTCTGGAGGAGCCTACGCCCCTGGCATAGGCTGAGTCTGACGACAGACACGACAGTCGCCTCGAAGACGCAAGGAGGCGAGCAATGCAGGGCATCCTACTCGTACGCAAGGACATCGAAGAAGGCGCCAGCGCCGGGAGTGGCCTCACGCTGAAGCCCGGGCGCTTCTACGTCTACCACGACGACGGCGCGGTGGAGGAAGTCGGCCCGGCGACGAGCCTGTTCTTCACGCCAGAGAAGGTCTACGTGCTGCTCGGCGAGTGGCCCGCGGCCACGTACGACCGCGACGACATCTTCTTCATCACCCGTGAGGAAGTGCCCGCGCCACCCATCGCGTAGCATCTTCCCGCACCCGCAGCTTCGCAGCCGGCCTAATAGGCCGGCTGCTGCTTTACGTGGCGCTACTACGATGGAGGGCATGACGGCCTTGCGCTATCTCTTCGGCAGCCTGCTGCTGGTACCGGCCGTGTTCTTCTCCTACTTTGGCATCCTCATTGCCGCAAAGGTCTTCGACGACTACCAAGATAGCCCGGACTCCACCTACCTCGTCGTGGGAGCAGCCGCCCTCGGCGTTGCGGCGACTTTCGTCGTCAGTGCAACGATCGTCCTCGCCGACAAACCGCTGCGCTGGCTGACGATCGCGGGCGCGGCCCTGGTACTGGCCGCCGCATTGCTTGCGAGCCTCACGGGAGTGCCCTGACCGAACTTTCGGGCATCACACTTATTTAACCCCTGCCTAACCGGGGCTTAGATCGCGGCGGCGATACTTATAAGCGAGGGGCGGGTCGCCCCTAGGTGGCTGAAGTGGTGTGGTATCGTGGTTCTCAAGGGTAGCGGCCCGCCTCCAACTATGGCTAACACGATTCTGGTTGTCGACGACGAGAAAAACATCGTCCAGCTCTGCCGCCTCTACTTGCGGAACGAGGGCTTCCGCGTCGAAGAGGCGTACGACGGTGCCGAGGCGCTTGAGAAGGCGCGCGCCGTCAACCCCGATCTCATCATCCTCGACCTGATGATGCCCGAGATGGACGGCCTGAGCGTCTGCCGCGAGCTGCGCAAGACCTCCTCCGTCCCGGTGATCATCCTCACGGCGCGCGACGAGGACGTCGACAAGATCGTCGGCCTCGAAGTCGGCGCCGACGACTACGTGACCAAGCCGTTCAACCCCCGCGAGCTGGTGGCGCGCGTCAAGGCGGTGCTGCGCCGCAGCCAGGGCTCCGTCGCGCCCGAAACCGCGCTTGAGGTCGGCGACATTCACCTCGACCCCGCCCGGCGAGAGGTCACGGTGGCCGGCAAGCCGGTCACGCTACGCGCCAAGGAGTTCGATCTGCTGACCGCCTTCATGCGCTACCAGGGCATGGTCCTGGACCGAGAGCGGCTGCTGAGCATGGTCTGGGGCCAGGACTTCTTTGGCGATACGCGCACGATCGATGTGCACGTCGCCTGGCTGCGCGAGAAGCTGGCGGGCGCCAAGGCCCGCGTGCAAACTGTGTGGGGGGTGGGCTACAAACTTGTCCTGGACGAGGAAGCTACTGCCGCGAAGCCTTAGATCACGGCTCATCCTCTCCTTCGGCATCCTGATCTTCCTCTCCCTGTTCCTGGCCGGCATCACGACGGTCTATTTGCTCAGGCAGCAGCAAGAAAAGGCAGCCCAGGAGCGCGTCGGGTTGCTTGCCTTGCCCGTCATGCTGCGCTCCGCCTTCCTCGAAGCCAACGGCCTGACGCCGGACCAGATCCTCTCCGTGCTCGAACAAGAGTACGCGCAGAAATACGACGTGCGCGTGCTGCTGATCGACGGCGCCACCGTCGTGGGCGACTCCGGTCAGACACTACTCGGCGAGACGATCACGCAGCTCGGCCAGCAGGGAGTGCCGTCCCGGCCGCTCTCCGACCTGCGCTACCAGATGGAGCGTTACCATCAAGGGCCGGACGACCTGCTGCTCTTCATCTCGTCGCAGGGCCCCGCCATCGCCCTGCCGGGCGCGCCTAACGTCTTCGTTCCCGAGTACCAGGCCGCCGTCGCCGTGAACGAAAGCGACATCCACGCCGCCTGGCGCGATCTGCTGCCGCGCCTGTTCATGGCCGGCGGCATCGCCTTCCTGGCCAGCGTCATCGCCGCATCGCTTCTCGCACGCACGATCACGCGGCCGTTACGCACCATCACGGCCGCGTCCGAAGAGATGGCGCGCGGCCGCTACGACCAGCAGCTGCCCGTCTATAGCGGAGAGGAGGTAAGCCGCCTGGCCAGCGCCTTCAACGACATGGCGCAACGGGTCGGCGACTCCTACCGCACGTTGCGCGACTTCCTGGCCAACGTCTCGCACGAGCTGAAGACGCCGCTCACTTCGATCCAGGGCTTCTCGCAGGCCATGGTGGACGGCTCGCTCAAAGACTCCGACGAGTACGCCGAGGCGGGCCGCATCATCAACGACGAGGCAGTGCGCATGCGCGGCCTCGTCGATGACCTGCTCTACCTCTCGCAGGTCGAGGCGGGCGAAGTCTCGATGCAGATGGACGACATCAACCCCGCCGAGTTGCTCAACGACACGGTGGAGCGCTTCCAGCGCCGCGCCCGCCTGGCCCGCGTCGAGGTCGCTGTGCGCGCCGCTACGACGCCGCAAATCCACGCCGACGGGCGCCGCATGGAGCAGGCGGTCGCCAACATCGTCGACAATGCCATGCGCTTCACGCCGGCCGGCGGCCGTATCACGCTCAGCGCCACGTCGGAGGACGGCCACGTCGACCTGTCAGTACACAACACCGGCTCCGTCATCCCACCCGAAGCGATTCCGATGCTCTTCGACCGCTTCTTCCAGGTCGACCCGGCTCGCGCCCGCGCCGACGGTAACAGCGGCCTGGGCCTGGCGATCACGAAGGAAATCGTCGAGGCGCACGGCGGCAACATCGCCGTGCATAGTTCGCAGGAAGAGGGCACCGAGTTCGTCATCAGCCTGCCAGCGCGCCCGGAACCACCGACCACTAGTTAGCGAGGCCCCATGCATTTGTCCCGACGCGTCTTGATCGCCATCGCGGTCGCCGCAGGCGCGGCGTTGCTCGGCATCGGCATCCTGATCGGCGTGGTGGTCTCCGGCGGCACAGACGACGAGACCGACACGTCAACCGTCGCGGACAGCGCCTACCTCGGCGCCACGGTGCGGATCGCCGCCACCGGCGGTTTGCGCATCGTATCCATCGAGAAGGGCAGCCCGGCGGAAGAAGCCGGTTTGGAGGCAGGCGACGTGATTCGATCCGTCGACGGCACCATCGTACGCACGGCGCAGCAGCTGCGCGACGCCATCGTCGGCAAAGACCCCGGCACGACGGTGACGATCACGTACGAGCGCGGCAATCAGGAGCTACAGACCCAGGCCCGCCTCGCCGCCGCAACGGCCACGTCCTCCGCATCGGCATCGCCGTCATCGCCAGCGTCGGCGACGCCCGGTCCAACCGCCACGCCGACGCCGGACCTCAGCATCATCGACGAGCTCTTGCAGCAGATGCCGACCCAGATGCGTCAGCGCGCTCAGGCAGAGCTGGCCAGCGGTGACCTGACGCTGGACGACATCCGCCGCCTGCTCGACGGCGTGCAGAACGCGCGCTCGGCCACCATCATCGACGTCAGCGACACGGAGCTGCACGGCCGCACCTTCCTGGGCGAGGAGTTCACGACCGAGATCACCTCTCTCACCGTCATCCGCCGCGGACACAACGAGATCAGCGCCGCCGACCTCAAGCCGGGCGAGATCGTCCTCGTCTTCTCAGATGACGGCGGCCTCTCCGCCACGGCGATTCAGGCGTTCGGCGTCTTCGGCAGCAATATGCCGTAGGGGAGGAACCTCTTCCCTGCCGGCCGGCATCCCCTCTCCGAATCGGAGAGGGGACCGAGGGGTGAGTCATCTTGTTCCCTGGGTTACGCGTGCCTCAGGAGCCACCACTGGTAGGCGTCCGCGAGGGCCAGCCAGGAGGCCTCGATGATGTCCGTGCTGGCGCCGACCGTCTGCCAGGTGTGCTCGCTGTCGCTGAGGTCGATGAGCACGCGCACGGAGGCGCCGGCGCCGGCGTTCGAGTCGATGATGCGCACCTTGTAGTCGACCAGGCGCACGTCGGCGACACCGGGGTAGTCCTCGCTCAGCGCCTTGCGCACCGCCGCGTCGAGGGCACTGACGGGGCCGTTGCCGTCGGCAGCGGTCTGGACGACCTTGTCTTCCTCCGTGCCGCGGCCGTAGAGGCGCACCTTGACCATCGCCTCGGCCTGCATCTCGCTCGGCTCGTTGCTGCTGTCCTCGGCCTGGGAGCGGCGCCGCTCGATCACCCAGAAGTCGTCCAGGTTGAACGGCGGCCGGTAGCCGGGCAGGCTGCGGCGGATCATGATCTCGAGCGAGGCGTCGGCGCCCTCGTACTGGAAGCCGCGCGCCTCCATCTCCTTGATCTTCTCGGTGAGCTGCCTGGCGTCATCGCGCGTCAGCGGGTAGTCGATCTCGAGGTCGGCCACCTTGTCGAGCAGCCCCCGGCTGCCACCCAACTCGGAGACCAGCAGCCGGCGCTGGTTGCCGACGCTGGCCGGGTCGACGTGCTGGTAGGCGGACTCGACTTTGATCACGCCGTCTGTGTGGTAGCCGGCCTTGTGCGCGAAGGCGCTGTAGCCGACGTAGGGCTGCTGCGGCCACGGCGCCATGTTCGCGACCTCGCTAACGAAGTGCGAGACCTCGGTCAGGCGCGCCAACTGCACATCGGTGATCACGTCCTCGTGCATCTTCAGCTTCACGCCGGCGATGACGCTGGCCATGTTGGCGTTGCCGCAGCGCTCGCCGTAGCCGTTCATGCAGGCCTGCACCTGCTGCACGCCCTGCTGCAGGGCTGCCAGACTGTTCGCCACGGCAACGTCGGCGTCGTTGTGGCAGTGGATGCCGAGACGCAGGTTCGGGAACGCGGTCTGGACAGTCTCGATGATGCGCAGCAGGTCGGACGTCAGCGTGCCGCCGTTCGTGTCACACAGCACCAGCCCGTCGACGCCGTTGTTGACGGCGGAGCGGAGACAGGAGAGCGCGTAGCCGGAGTCGGAGACGAAGCCGTCGAAGAAGTGTTCGGCATCGTAAAAGACGCCCTTGCCCTTCGCTTTGAGGAAGCGCACCGAGTCGCCGATCATGGCCAGGTTCTCTTCGAAGCTGGTCTCGAGCACCTCACGCACGTGCAGGTCGTGCGCCTTGCCGACGATGGTCACGTACTCGGTGCCGGCGCCGACCAGCGCATTGAGCGTGACGTCCTTGTCGGGATCGATGCCGGCGCGGCGCGTCGAACCAAAGGCGACGAGCTTGCCGTTGAGGCGCACGTCGCGCATGCGGTCGAAGAACTCGATGTCCTTGGGATTGGCGCCGGGCCAGCCGCCTTCGATGAAGTGCACGCCCAGCTCGTCCAGGCGCGTGGCGATACGCACCTTGTCCTCGACGGAGAGCGACATGCCCTCCATCTGGGCGCCATCACGCAGGGTCGTATCGTAAAGCTCTACGGTCATTGAGGAAGTGCCTCCGGATTGTCCAGAACGCGTCCGCGCAAAGCGGCCGCAACGGCGCGGGGAGCGCCACGATGGTCAGACGCCAATCGTTCGCCCCGACACCGAGATGTCGGGACGCTGCTGGACCTCCGAGACTGATAATCCGTTCACTACCTCAAGAGTAGGGCGCGAACGGATCCAGCGTCAATTCGGGAAATACCCGAAGCAATCTCCCAGCAAGCCTCGGCCTTCAGGCGAGGCTTTTCCTTCTCACGTCAGCTTCGAGATAAGCAATGTCGCCAGCCCCAGGAACGTCAGAAAGCCTACGACGTCCGTGAACGTCGTGACGATGACGCCGGCTGCCAGCGCCGGGTCCGCCTTGAGCTTGCGCAGGCCCAGCGGCACTAGCACGCCGATCAGCGTAGCGTTGGCGATGTTCACGATCAGCGCCACCCCGACCACGAGACCGATCCACGGGTTGCCCTTCCAGAGGAAGGCGATCGCGCCCGTCCCCGTCCCTACCAGCACGCCGACGGCCAACGCGATGAACGCCTCGTGTCGCAGCACGCGGAACGCGTCGCGCACGTCGATCTCGCCGAGCGCCAGCGAGCGCACGACCAGGGTGATCGTCTGGATGCCGGCGTTGCCGCCCATGCCCGCCACGACCGGCATGAACACGGCCAGCACCGCCGCCTTGGCGATCGTGCCCTGGAAGAAACTGACCGTGACCGCGGCCAGGAAGGCGGTGCAGAGGTTGATGTACAGCCAGCCCAGGCGCGGCGGCACGGACTGGCGCAGCGGCCGGAAGAGGCTCTCCTCCTCGGTCAGGCCAACCATGCGGTACATGTCCTCGGTCGCTTCTTCCACCTGCACGTCCAGCAGGTTGTAGGAGCTGATCACGCCGCGCAGCCGCCCATCGTCGTCGACGACGGGTAGCGCCAGCAGGCTGTAGTGACGCATGCGCTCTGCAGCGATCTCGCGGTCGTCGGTGACGCGGACGCTGATTGTTTCTTCGCTCATGATCGCAGCAATCGGCGTCTCCGGCGCGGACGTGACGATGGCGCGCAGGCTTACGACGCCGATCAACACACCGCTGTCATCGACCGCATAGAGATAGAAGGGGTGGTCGACGGCCGGGCTGGAGCTGCGCAGGAACTGGATCGACTCGTCGACCGTCCAGTTACGGCGCAGCGCCACGAACTCGCGCGACATGATGCCGCCGGCGCTGTCTTCCGGGTAGGCCAGGAGTTCCCGGAAGGCTTCCGGCTCGTCCAGCAGGGGCAGCACCTCGGCCGCTTGCTCGCGGGGCAAGTCCTGGATGATGTCGACGGCGACGTCCTCGTCGACGCGCTCCAGCAGCGGTGCCAGCACCTCGGGCGGCAGCGTCTCAACGATGTCGGCACGCACCTCTTCGTCCAGGTACTCGAGCACGTCGGCGAGCTGATCGGGGCGCAGACGGGCCAGGATCAGGCGGCGCTCGTCTTCGTCCAGGCGCTCGACGAGGTCGGCCTGGTCAGCCGGGTGCTGGGAGAGGATCAACGCGCGCGCATCTTCGTAGGAGCCGCCTTCGATCAGCTCCTTGACGTTGTCACGCAGGTTGTCCAGCTGCAGCTCTTCGACCATGACCAGCCTCAGACTACTAGACGGCCCCAGAACAGGGACAAAGCCAGAACGTCGATACGTCAACGTTCGATTAACAAGATTTGGGGAGAGGGGAAGTTGCTAGCGTCTAGGGGGGCGTTGAGGCACCGGACCGCGGACAGCATCGCGCCACTCCGGCACGCCGGCGAACGGAGCGCTAGAAAGAGGGGTGCTGTGCAGGAGTGACTGCGGCATAATCCGCACCTTTCGGTCCGAGAGTGCCTCGTTAGGATAGCAGACCAATGCGGCGCCTGAATGGGACGGGAACGGCAAGCGTATCTCCACTCCAGGCTTGCAAAACGCGGCCCTGTACTAGCGGCCTACAATTGACCAACGCTTGGCGGTAACATGACGTGCGCCGCGAAGGATGGCACCTTCGCATGAGAGGCGCCAAACCGCGAAACGCCGGGCCAAGAAAGGCCGGCGACGCGACACCCAAAGGAGGGAGCACGGTGGCAGGAATTCTCGATGGGGAAGTGGCAATCGTAACCGGCGCCGGACGCGGTATCGGCCGCGCCATCGCCGAAGCGTACGGCGCGCAAGGCGCGGCCGTGGTCGTGACGGCGCGCTCGAAGGACCAGATCGAAGACACGGCGGCGACGATCAACAAGGCGGGCGGCCGCGCCATCGCCGTGCCCGGCGACGTGACCAACACCGGCGACATGCGCCATGTGGTCGAGGAGGCGGAGCGCCAGTTCGGCACCGTCTCGATCCTGGTCAGTAACGCCGGCATCACGGGTCCGTTCGCGCCGGTCTGGGACGCAGACCCGGACGAATGGTGGCGCACACAGGACGTGCACGTCCACGGCGCCTTCATCTGCAGCCGGGCAGTGTGGTCCGGCATGGTACAGCGCGGCGGCGGCCGCATCGTTATCGTTTCCAGCCGGGCAGCGGAGCGCGGTGGCGCGAACTTCTCCGGCTACCAGATCGCCAAGGCAGGACAGCTGCGCCTGACCGAAGCGCTGGCCGCCGAAGGCGCCGAGTTCGGCATCAAGGCCTTCGTCCTCCACCCTGGACTGGTCGACACGCAGTTCGCCGACGAGCCGCAGGTTCGCGCGGACGCTCAGAAGTACGCTCAGCGCTTCATCGCCACGTTGCAAGAGCTGAAGCGCAACCCGTCCATCGGCACGCCGGCGACGAAGACCGCCGAACTGTGCGTCTTCCTCGCTTCCGGCAAGGCAGACGCCCTCTCCGGCCGCTACTTCCGCGTCGAGGAGGACTGGGAGGAAATCGCGCGCAACGCCGACCGTATCGCAGCGGGAGACCTCTACACCTTACGCATGCGCAGCCTGTCAGAGCCGGGCGGACCGCCGGCGCCGGCCATCCCGCCATCTCACTAACGGCTCTGCACGTACCAACGGACTTGCGTCCCGGTGACGCTGCACATTAGCTGAATCTTGCGGGCCCGCCTCGCATCAAACGCGGGGTGGGCTTGCGGTTTATTCGCGACACCTGCCGCGCTGCAAAGCGGCAGGCTGATCGGAACTACTCTGTCTCAGGGCAGGAGGCAACCGAGAATTGGCAGACTCCGCGGTCGAGAGCCGGACGCTGGCGGGTAGGCTTGCCCGGCATGCGCCGTTCTTCTACGGCTGGATCATTGCCATCATTGGCTTCCTCTGCGTCTTCATCATGGGTTCGACGACGTTTTGGGCGATCCCAATCTTCGTCAACCCCATGCACGACGCCACCGGCTGGTCAAATACGAGCATCTTTGCCGCCCTTTCCCTGAACTTCATGACCACGGCGGCTGGGATGCTGTTTCTGGGGCGCTTCACCGATCGCGAGAACGGCGCCGCGCGTATGCTGCTCGTCGGCGTGCTGCTGCTGGGCCTGAGCTTGATCGCGCTGCGCTGGGTGCAGTCTCCGATCCAGTTCATCCTGCTCTTCGGCGGGCTGGGCGGCCTGGGCGGCACCGCGATCCGACTCATGCAAGCAACGATCGTGCCGAAATGGTTCGTCGCGCGGCGAGGAACGGCCGTGGGCGTCTCGTCGAACGGCGGCAGCATCTCTGCGCTGATCATGGTGCCACTCATCGCGCTGCTCATCGACCAGCTTGGCTGGCGCGACGCCTGGAGCGCCTTGGGCGTTCTCGTACTCGTAATGCTGCTGCCCCTTGTCCCGTTCGTCGTCCGCGCGCCCGAAGACCTCGGCCTGCTGCCGGACAACGGTATGCAGCCGCGTGCCGGCGCCCGCAGCGCGTCGACGGAGCGCAGCATGGCGCTGCACGAGGTCACGGGTACGTGGCAGTTCTGGCTGCTGCTGCTGGGCGTCCTGTTCGGTAACTTCTCACTGCAGGCGCACACGGCCGTCATGATCCCCTATCTGCAAGACATCGGCTTTTCGTCGCAGCGAGCCGCGACCGCGCTCTCGGTCTACGGCCTCGTGGCGGTCGGCATCCGGTTCCTCTGGGGAGTCGTGGCCGACAAGAAGGGCGTGCGGCTCGCCATCATCACGCAGGCGGCGGTGACGGCGTTCGGCTGCTTCATGCTCATGCAGATCGGCGGCCTCGTCAGCCTCTATCTGATCATCGGGTTGCAGGGCGTCACGATGAGTGGCTACCCGCTGCTGCAGATCATGGTGTGGCCCGAGTTCTTCGGCCGCACCTACATCGGCAGCATCATCGGCGTCACCCAGCCGTTCGCAACGGTGTTCGGCGCCCTCGGCCCGATCCTGGCAGGCTTCATCTTCGACCACACGGGGACCTACACCACGGCGCTGTGGATGCTGATCGGTACGTGGCTCACCTGCTCCGCTGTCATGTTCCTCGTCAAACCGCCGGCCCGCGTGGATTAGATCCCACGCCGAGCCAAGCGCGCCGTCAGACCTTCGACAGACCGTGGAGAAACTCGCGCACGATACCACCAAGGTGCGGCGGACCCAGCTCTCGCAGCTCGTACGTGACGCGCACGGCCGGCCTGGTGAGGTGCAGCAGGCGCCGCAGATCGACCGGGCTGGCGATGAGGATGAGATCGCAGTCAGCCGCCTCGATGGTCTCCGCCAGCTCCCGCACCTGCTCATCGCCGTAGCCCATCGCCGGCAGCACGTTCTGGAGCTGCGGATGCGCCTCGTAGACGGCGCGCAGGCTGCCGACCGCGAATGGACGCGGGTCGATTACCTCGGCGGCGCCGAAGTGCCGCGCCGCGACGAAACCGGCGCCGTAGCCCATGCCGCCGTGCGTCACGGTCGGGCCGTCTTCGACGACGAGCACGCGCCGACCGCGCACGACCTCCGGGTCGGCGACATAGGGCGGCATCGCCGTCTCGACGATCGTCGCCTGCGGATTGACGCGCTGCGCGTTGGCCCGCACCGCGTCGACAGCCGCGCGCCCCGCCGTATCGACCTTGCTGAGCACGATGACGTCGGCGCGCAGAAGGTTGGCCTCGCCGGGGAAGTAGCAGGTCTCGTGACCGGGTCGATGAGGGTCGGCCAGCACGATCTCGAGATCGGGAGTATAGAAAGGCAGGTCGTTGTTGCCGCCATCCCAGAGGATGACGTCGGCCTCCTGCTCCACGGCGCGCAGGATGCGCTCGTAGTCGACGCCGGCGAATATGAGATCGCCGGCCGCAATGTGCGGTTCGTACTCCTCGCGCTCCTCGATGGTGCACTGGTTGCGGTCGAGGTCCGCGAGGCTGGCGAACCGCTGCACCGCCTGCCGCGCCAAATCGCCGTAGGGCATGGGATGGCGCACGACGGCGACACGCAAGCCGTGCTCCCGCACGATTGCGGCTATGAACCGCGCGACTGGGCTCTTGCCGCAGCCGGTGCGCACAGCGCAGACCGATATCACCGGCTTCGTGGAGCGCAGCATAGTCTCGTTGGCGCCAAGCAAGCGAAAGCTGGCTCCGGCCGCCACCGCGCGCGAGGCAATGTGCATGACCTCTTCATGCGAGACGTCGCTGTAGGCAAAGACGACCTCGTCGATCCCCTGCTCTGCAATGAGCCGCTCCCAGCCCTCCTGCGGCAGGATTGGGATGCCGGCGGGATAGAGCAAACCGGCCAGCGAGGCGGGATACCTGCGGTCGTCAATGTTGGGGATCTGCGTGGCGGTGAAGCCGACGACCTCGTACTCCGGGTCGTCGCGGTACACGGTGTTGAAGTCGTGAAAGTCGCGTCCCGCCGCGCCGAGGATAAGCACTCGTCTTCGCTTGCTCTGCCGATCTCGGCATCCAGACGTCCCCTTTCGAAACAGAGAGCGCCCCTGCTCATGGGACGCTCTCCGAGGTGTTGCCGCTCGCTCGTCATTCTTGGCGGCTGTTGGACGGTTCACTTATGCGGCTCAGACTGGAGAAGCCTCACGCGCAGTTCGCCGCCATGCAATGGCCTAGTGGCTGGCGCGGAGCTTGGGACCGGAGAACGGCTTGCCAAACAGCGGCGCGAAGACACAAAAGTCGAACAGTCCTGCTGCCACCGGCACTAGACCGATCAGCGTCAGGAGGATGCCCGCCGCGCCGCTCAGCACGAACTGCCCAATGAGCACCAGAACCAGGCCCGCGACGATGCGTGTGATACGACCCGCCGTGCTTGCCAAGAAGTGAAACAACTCGTTCATCCTCACCCTCCTCCTCTCGAGACGGCTACGTCCCGTCTACGCCCTCTCGGTGCTGCTGGCCTTTAGCAGATCGCTCGACGCGATCTCGTAGGCCTGTACGGCCGCGAGCAGACGCTGCACCGATGCCTCGTACGCCTCGCGGTGTTCGCTGTAGATCGCCATGCGGGCGTCCATGTGACCGCGCTCCGTGACCGCGCGCCGCAGGTCCTCGAAGGCGTTGTTCTCGCGATTGCTGACCTCTTCGTACGACATGTATCCCTCCAGTCTTTCTCTTCGTCAGACGTGGGCTCTCGCCAGACTCTCCTCGGCCTCCGCCACACGCCGCAGGGCGCCCACCACGCTGTCCGGGTTCAGCGAGATCGAATCGATGCCCAACTCCACGAGCCAGGCCGCGTACTCCGGGTGATCGCTCGGCGCCTGGCCGCAGATGCCGACTCTCGACCCGACCCGATGCGCCCTCTCGATCAGGTCCGCGATCATGCGCTTCACCGCCGGGTCGCGCTCGTCGAACAGGCCCGAGAGCTCGCGCGAGTCGCGGTCGACACCGAGGACGAGCTGCGTCAGGTCGTTCGAGCCGATTGAGAAGCCGTCGAAGCGTTGCGCGAACTCCTCGGCCAGGATCACGTTGGCGGGAATCTCCGCCATCACGTAAATCTCAAGGCCGTGGTCGCCGCGACGCAGGCCGTTCGCCGCCATGACCTCGAGGACGCTGTCGGCTTCGGTCAGCGTGCGGCAGAACGGGATCATCACGACCACGTTGGTAGAGGCCGATCTCCTCGCGCACGCGCTTGAGGGCGCGACATTCGAGCGCAAAGCCTTCGCGGTAGCGGTCGTTGTAGTAGCGGGACGCGCCGCGGAAGCCCAGCATCGGGTTCTCTTCCACCGGCTCGAACTGCTTGCCGCCGATCAGGTTGGCGTACTCGTTCGTCTTGAAGTCGCTGACGCGCACGATGACCGGGTCGGGATAACGCGACGCCGCTATCTTGGCGATTCCCCAGGCGAGGTGATCGACGAAATAGTCGACCGGATGAGCATATCCCTGCGTCAGCCGCTCGATCTCGCCGCGCGCCTCCGCGTCCTGCAGCTGATCGAGGCGTAGCAGCGCCATGGGGTGAATCTTGATGATGTTGTTGATGATGAACTCCATGCGCGCCAGACCGATGCCGCGGGCGGGCAACCGCCACCAGCGCAGCGCCGCGGACGGATCGCCGATGTTCATCATCAGCTGTGTCTTCACAGACGGTAGGTCTTCCAGGTCGAGGTCTTCGCCGCCTCGTATTCGAGGATGCCCTCGTAGACGTGGCCTTCTTCGCCCTCGGCGCAGCTCACCGTGATGGCGGCGCCGTTGGCAATCACCTTCGTCGCGTTGCCGGTGCCGACGATGGCCGGGATGCCCAGCTCGCGGCTGACGATGGCCGCGTGCGACGTGCGGCCGCCGTGGTCCGTGACGATGGCCGCGGCCTGCTTCATCACCGGCACCCAGTCCGGGCTCGTCACCGACGTGACGAGCACACCACCCGGCACGAACTTGCCGATGTCGTCGGCGCTTTCGATGACGCAGGCGGGGCCGGCAGCGATCGCCTCCCCGACGCTGAGTCCCGTTACGAGCAACTTGCCACGCTGCTTGAGGTTGTACGCCTTGAGGGAGGCTGCCTCACGCCGCGACTGCACGGTCTCCGGACGCGCTTGCACCATGTACAGGAGGCCGTCCTCGCCGTCCTTGGCCCACTCCATGTCCATCGCCACGCCGTAGTGGTCCTCGATATCGACAGCCCAGCGAGCGAGCTGCAGGATCTCGGCGTCATCGAGGACGTAGGCGCGCTGCTCAGCCTCGGTGGTATCGACCGTCGCGGTCTCGCCGCCGCTGGCGTAGACGACCTTCGACTCCTTCTGGCCGACGATCTTATCGATGATCGGCTTGAGGCCGGTTTCGCGCGCGAAGGGCTTGAAGACGACGTACTCATCCGGCGTCACGGTGCCTTGCACCACGCTCTCACCCAGGCCCCAGGCGCCGTTGATCACGATCGAGTTTGGGAAGCCCGTCTCGGTATCGATGGAGAACATGACGCCGGCGCCGCCCTTGTCGGAGCGCACCATCTTCTGCACACCGACCGAGAGCAGCACTTTCATGTGCTCAAAGCCCTTCTCCTGCCGGTAAGTGATGGCGCGATCCTTGAACAGCGAAGCGAAGCAGCGCACCGTCGCGTCGAGCACCGCATCGGCGCCGACCACGTTGAGGTACGACTCGTGCTGGCCGGCGAAGCTGGCGCCGGGCAGGTCCTCCGCCGTGGCGCTACTGCGCACAGCGACGTCGACGGCGTCTCTGCCGAACCGGCCGGCCAATTCCGCGTAGGCGCCGCGAATCTCGTCAACGATCGACGCCGGCAGCGGCGCAGCCAGGATCAGCTCACGTATCTGGCCGCCCGCCTGCTCCAGCGACAGCCGGCCCGCCGCCAGCGCATCGAGGCGCTGCTGGATCGGCTCCACGAGGCCGTTCTGGGCCAGGAAGTCGCGATAGGCCGCCGCTGTGACGGCAAAGCCCGCCGGTACACGAATGCCTTTCGGTACCAACGTGCGCATCATCTCTGCCAGCGACGCATTCTTGCCACCGACCTGCTCCACCGAGCAAGCCTCGGCATCTTCGAACCACAGGATGTAACTGCTCATACACCAAGGCTACGTCCGCGCAGGCAGGCCCGTAAGCATCGATCGGCCATCTCGGAGACGGCCAAACGGCCTGTTGTGCGCCTTGTAGCTCGCAATTCCCGCGTATTGGAGGCACTTGTCGCTCAATGGCCCGAAGCGGATGATTGGCCCGGCCATGAATCACGCCTCTGAGACGGAGAGCAGCATCGAGATCGTCAGTCTGACGGTGGACCGCGGCGCACGGCGCGTACTGCACGGCGTCTCGTTTTCCGTGGCCTCCGGCAGCGTCACGGGGCTCCTCGGACCGAGCGGCAGCGGCAAGACGACGCTGATGCGCTGCATCGTCGGCGTGCAGACCATCGTCTCCGGCACCGTCACCGTCCTCGGCCGCGAGGCAGGCGCCGTGAGTCTGCGCCGTGACATCGGTTACATGACCCAGGCGCCGTCCGTCTACGACGACCTCACCGTGCGCGAGAACGCCCTCTACTTCGCGTCGCTCTACGGTCTAGGCAGCGCCAACGCCGATCGCGCCGTCGCGGAAGTGGGCCTCGGCGACGCTTCCGGACAGCTGGTGAGCACGCTCTCGGGTGGACAAAGAGCCCGCGCGTCGCTCGCTTGTACGCTGCTCGGCAACCCGCGCGTGCTCATTCTGGACGAACCTACCGTGGGGCAGGACCCGGTGCTGCGGCGCGACTTATGGCAGCGCTTCCACGACCTCGCGGACCAGGGAGCGACCATCCTGGTCTCGAGCCACGTCATGGACGAGGCGAGCCATTGCGACCGCCTGCTGCTTCTTCGCGACGGGCGCCTGATCGCGGACGGGACGCCGGAGTCCGTCCGCAAGGCTGGCGGCTCGGACGACCTGGACGAGGCGTTCCTGCATCTGGTCATGGCCAGCGGAGAAGGGGGCCGAACCTGATGTCGCCCCGCATCACCCTCTCGACGGCAGCACGCGTCCTCATTCAGCTCAAGCACGACCCGCGCACAATCGCGTTGATGCTCGGAGTGCCGAGCCTCCTGCTGGCGATGCTGCGCTTCATCTTCGACTCGCAGCCCTTGATCTTCGACCGGGTCGGGCTGGTGCTGCTCGGCGTCTTCCCCTTCACGTCGATGTTCCTCGTCACCAGCGTTGCCATGCTGCGTGAGCGGACCTCGGGGACCCTGGAGCGCCTGCTGACGACGCCGCTGAACAAGCTCGACTTGCTGCTGGGCTACGGCATCGCCTTCGCCGTCGCGGCGGCGATTCAGAGCTCCGTCGCCGCGGCCGTTGCCTACGGGCTGCTGGGACTCGACACCGTCGGCAGCCCTGTCCTCATCGCCTTCATCGCCGTGCTCGACGCGGTCCTGGGCATGGCGATCGGCCTCTTCACCAGCGCCTTCGCGACCAGCGAGTTCCAGGCCGTTCAGTTCATGCCCCTTGTCGTCATGCCGCAGGCGCTGCTCTGCGGCCTGATCGAGCCGCGCGAGCGCATGGTGAACTGGCTACGCGCCGCCAGCGACGTCATGCCCCTCACGTACGCCGTCGAAGCGCTGAACAAGGTCGGCGGCAGCGCCCGGATTCAGAGCAGCATGCTCGTGGATGTCGCAGTTGTCGCGCTGTGCGCCGTGGCGGCGCTCGTACTGGCCGCGGCTACGCTGCAGCGTCGCAGCGCCTGAGAGCCGGCGCCCACCAAGAAACGATGTGTCCCACCGGACGGCTCGTCCGGTGGGACACGATTACGTTACCGACTTGCAGTCGACGCTAGGCAGTGAGCCACGCGTCGTAGCGGGGCAGATACGTCCAGGTGTCGGACGGGTCGTTCTCCCAGTTCTGCACCTGGTTGTAGAGGAGCTGCTCGATGACGCGGCTGCAGACCAGGTAGTAGCCGGTGTACTTCTGCAGGCAGAGCAGCTGCAGCTGCTTCACGAGATCAACGTTCGTCTGGAAGTCCGTTGCCTGCTCTGACTTCTCGACCAGCGCATCGACCTCCGGATCGTCGAGACCCGTGTTCCCGAAACGGCTGCCCGAGTTGGTCGCCTGCTGGCGCATGATGGTCTGCGGGCTGTCGTAGGACGGCGACGGACCGGAGAAGAGCTGCCAGTCGCCCTTCGTGGCCTTCTCAAAGCCCTGGGCAGTCGGGACGCCGTTGATCGTCGTGTCGAGACCTGCTGCCTTGAGCTGCGTCTGCAGGATCTGACAGCTCTGGGCGCTGACGTCGTTCGGGGCGAAGTACATGATCTCGTATTGCTGACCCGTGACGCCGGCGGCGTCGAAGAGCTGCTTCGCCGCCTGCACGTCCTCCTTGAAGAAGTCCGTCGTCTGGCTGGCGTCCAGCAGCCACGGCTTCAAGCCGTCGACAAGCAGGCCGCTCGGGACCGTTGCCTTGCCATTGAACAGCAGGTTGATGAACTGGTCCCGCTTCTGGGCCCGGTAGAACGCCTGGCGGGCACGGTCGTCCCGCTTCAGCGGGTTGTAGTCCATGCGGCCGCCGATGTTGTTCGTGAACGGCCCAAGCGCCGGGTAGGTCTGCTTGTAGATCTTGTCGCCAAGCTGGCTTTCGATGTCGGATACCGTGGGGTCGGACGGCTGAGGCTGGTAGACCTGCACCTGGCCGGACACGAACGCCGACTGGTAACCGACCGGGTCGCCGAAGAGGATCATCGAGCGGTTGTCGATATATGTCTTGTCGGCATCGCGGAACGTATCGCTGCGCTTCCACTCGGAACGAACGCCGATGTCGTTCGTGACCTCCGAGTAGGGGCCGCTGCCGATCGAAACGCTCTTGTCGATGTTGTCCAGGATTTCGTTCGGGATGATGCACCAGTCGGCCGCGTCGCCCAGCTGCGTTGCAGTAAAGAGGTACGCGTTGGGCGCCTTGAGGTGGATGGTCAGCGTCATGTCATCCGGCGCCTCGATCGAGTCCATCGACTGCGTCTGGAAGCTGCGGTTCGCCGTTGCCGTGTCACGTACGAGCTCCTGCACCGCCTTGATATCGGAGGTCTTGACGGCCCGCCCGTTGACCGGCGCGATGTTCTGATACTTCAGGCCGGGCTTCAGCGTGTAGACGAGCGTCAGCGGGTCCGGCTGCTCCACCTTCGCGGCCGCCTCCAGCACGTAAGGCGCCTTGTCCCCGACCCGCGTCGAGATCAGGTGGTCGTAGACGTTCTGCGCCGCGAGGTAGTGGCCGGCACGGTTCTGCGTAATGACGCTGGCGCTTGAGTCTGCGCCGGCGCCGACGTTGCCCTGCGTCAGCGTGCCGCCCTTGACAGGGGTGCCACTCGCGGAAGGCGTGCTGCCGGAGGCCGGCGTCCCGCTAGCTGATGTGCCGCTAGCCGCGGGTGTGCTGGTCGAGCTGCTGCTGCTATTGCTGCTGCACCCGACGAGCGCGAGAGTTGCGCCTCCCACCGAAAGGGCCGCACCGGACTGCAGCAGGCGACGACGGCTCAGCCTCTCCGCCGTAATCCTATCCCAGTAAGCCATGTTCTCTGCCTCCCTTTGACTCCCTTAATAGCATCAATTGTATTTTCAAATCATGCAAACTTCATTAGATGATAGGCCGATGTCGAAGGGTCGTGTCTAGGGTCAGAAAAATAACCCAATTACTTTCACGTAATTGGATACAAGAAGCAGATGTACGGCGCGCCTTGAGGCTAATTCAGTAAGAGTCCAGAATGCCTGATTAATGAAACGCAGTAATCTATGCGTAAAAGTTATGAATTTCCCTAATCACCTGCCGAATCACTATGATTAAATCCGCACGCAATGACGGCCGGTGAAGCGCGCTCTTTGCAGAAGCGCCACTCTACCTTGCTATGCACACGGTTACGTGACAGTACGAGGACAACGGACGCATCGTGCGTCCGTTGTCGAAATCGAGCAGACCGCCCGGCACAACGAGTAGAACCGCCCGTCAGGCGAGACAGCCTTGAGCCTACACAACCGGAGGCGGACCTACCGGGGCCGGCCCAGGATCACCCTCTCGATCCGTTCTACCAGGCTGGGAGCGAAACCCCGGTCGAGCTGCCGCGCCCAGCTAGCGTCGGCTCGGGCGGAGCGTCCCAGGTCGCGCATGCGCTGGCGCATGAGGTCGCGAACCCGCTCCGCCTCGCCGCCGTCCAGCCAGTAGCCGTGCTCGTTCTCGCAGACGTCCAGCTGCAGATTCTGGCCTCGGAAGTCGAAGCCCTGCATCGTCTGCCCGCAGGAGGGGCACAGCAACTCGCCGGGATGTTTCGCGTACTCCAGCGTACCTGCAAGCGCATCTCCGGAGGCCACCGTCGCTTCCAGCGCTTCCACTTCCTCTAAATCGAACCAGCCTCCGTGGCATTGGGGACAGGCTTCGTACGGAACGCCGTGCTCCTCAGACTTCTGGAGCTGGGTGCCGTCACGCGGGCACTTCAGGGTCATGGGCTTCCTCCGGTCGACTGACTACTTCCAGGGTACATCCGGGGGACGCTGTACGCCGGCATAGCGAAACCAGTACAGGCAGTGTCGACGAATCGGGGGGCGAGCAACGGTGCCCGGGCGCAATAGACGGCTGCCCAGGAACTCTTCGAGCAGAGCGTTCAGCCGACGGGCGTGCCGTGGAAGCAGCCGACCGTGTACGGATACTCGAGCGTGGCGTCGTAGTGATAGATCTCGGTGACCTGGCCGTTCCACATCACCTGGCTGGTGCGGCCATGGCAAACATCCAGGTCGGCGTTGGTGGGCAGGTTGCCCTGGGCGTCGCGCTCCACGTAGATGCCGTAGCCGTCCAGCGCGTAGCCGACGAGGACAGAAGTGCCCGTTGCCTGCGCCAGGATGCACGACGGCACGTCGTGATAGTGGTAGCGGTCCTGCCCGTCCGGGTGACCGTTGCACTCGTCCTGGGTCTCATGCGCGACGGCGTCGCGACCGCCGTCGTCGAGCGCGTTGTACAGCAACACTCCGTCCGTCAAGACGCCGATGGGGCCCAGACCCGTGCACGAAGGCGTGGCAGCCGCCTGGGGATTGAGCGGCAGGCTATACGTGATGGACTGCGAAGCGATGTGATTGGGGTTGGTATCGTACTGGTGCGCCGGGTCGCCGGGCGCGATGGGGAAAACCCCGGTGGGATAGTCTTCGGGCAGGTCATCGGTCGTGAGGACGCGCCGACCACCGCTCGTCGTCTCGGTGAAGCTGGCTGCAGGCCACGTCACCTCGCCCTGTACCGCGATCTTCGCTTCGAGATTCCACGTGCCCTGAGCGGCGTCGATCCAGTCGCCACTGTGCTGTGCACCGCCTCCGCGGAAGTTCGTTACGCATGAATCGACGAACCCGACCTGCGGAGAGGTCGACACCTTGCCGTCGCCCAGCGGGATCGCCGTGGTGTCGATGGTCGATGTCCAGACGTTGGCTGCCGTCGAAGGAGAAGTCTTGGGAGGCGGAGACGAAACGCTGCTCGCTGCCGTCGGCGCAGGCGCTCCGCCGTTACCACCAGCCGCACACGCTACCGCCGCAATGAGGAGAACGACGATGCCAGAAATCGCCGGAACGGCACGATGCAGTCGCGAGGGCAGGCCAAGATTCATGCCTATTCAGGATAGGACCTGCCGCGCTTACGTACGTCGTTAACGGAGAACTCGGGCGTGTCTCGCGCGCCTTTACCGCTGGCTGTAGCCGCTCACGGGCAAGCTGGGATCGACGCCACGGCCGCGGCCGTCGCCGATCCAGCCGAACTCCTTAAGAATCTCCTGGCTATAAGTGACCCGTCCCGTCACCTTTTCCAGAGGCTCCGTCGCCAGGAGCAGCGAGGCCTTCGCCATGAGCTCCGGCGGCTCACCACGCGGGTCGTCCAGGCCGGTTACAAGCTTGTGGTAGACGGTACCGGGCGTCGGCACCACCAGCGATGGCGCCACGCAGGTGACGGAGACGCCGTACTGGTACACCTCGTGCGCCAGGCCTTGCGAGAAGCGCTCCAGCGCCGCTTTCTCCGCGCCGTAGCAGGTGCCGCCGCGATCGGCAGTGCCGTCATCGGGATACGGGCCGCGACCGGGACCGACCGCCGCGCCCGACGAGATGTTGACGATGCTGCCGCTGCGGCGCGGAATCATGTCCTCCAGCACCAGCTTGCTGAGGATGAACGGGGCGTGGAAGTTGACCGCCCAGGAGCGCAGCCAGCGGTTCAGCGGGTAGTCCTTGATCGGCACGTAGTAGGTGAGGGCCGCGTTGTTCACGAGCACGTCGATGGGGCCGTAGATGCGGCGCGCCTCCTGGACGAGGTGCTCGCAGGCTTCGGGATCGGAGACATCCGCCGCCACGGCGGTTGCTTCACCCCCCGCCGCGTGGATGTCGGCGATCGTCTTCTCCAGGGACCCCTCCAACGGATGCGTGCCTTCCTGCACTGTGCGTGCCGAGCAGATCACCTTGCCGCCCTCGGCCGCGAAGAGCCTGGCGATCTCGGCGCCGATGCCCCTGCTCGCGCCCGTGACGATCACGATTTTGCCATCGAGCTTGCCCATGTCTCGCCTCCTGCAACGATGCTGCCTAGCGTACGACAGGACGGCGTCACCGTGTTGATGCTGGACAGCCGGGCGGATCAGCCATAAGGTGCTAGCGCCGCGAGCGAGGAGGACATCATGGCTGAGCGTTCGTCCGACACAATTACCACAACCAGGGGAGGCATCACGCGCCGGCTGGCGGAGTACGCTTCGGGCCTCCGATACGAGGACCTCTCCGAGGATGCCCGCACCGTCGCACGGCACTGCCTGCTCGACTGGCTGGGCGTGACCCTGGCAGGTGTCGGCAGCGACACGACGCAGCGAGTCCTCGAGGAAGCGCTCTCGGAGGAGGCGGCGCCCCGCGCCACGATCGTCGGATCGAGGCAGCGAACCTCGCCTGCGCTGGCGGCTCTCGTCAACGGCACGGCGGGACACGCCCTCGACTACGACGACGTACACCTGGCGATGCCCGGCCACCCGTCGGTGCCGGTAGCGCCGGCGCTTGTTCGCCCTGGCGGAGCGGGAAGGCGCGTCAGGCCGAGGACCTCATGACGGCGTTCGTCGCCGGCGTCGAAGTTGAATGCAGGGTCGGGCGCGCCGTTACCTGGTCGCACTACCAGCGTGGCTTCCACGCTACGGGGACGCTGGGCACCATCGGCGCGGCTGCCGCGTGCGCCCGTCTGCTGGGACTGGACGCCGAGCGCACCGCGCACGCCATCGGCATCGCGGCGACGCAGGCGGCAGGCCTCAAGTCGATGTTTGGAACGGACTGCAAGCCGCTGCACGCCGGCCGCGCCGCCATGTGGGGACTGCAGGCCGCGTCGCTGGCGCAGCGGGGCTTCACGTCGCGCGACGACGCCCTGGAATGCGAGCAGGGCTTCGCGGAGACGCACACCGACAGGTTCGACCCGGAAGCCGCTCTCGCGGGGCTGGGCGAGACGTTCGAGATCGGGTCGACCCTCTTCAAGTACCACGCGGCCTGCTATGGCACGCACGCAACCATGGACGCGGCACGAGCCCTGCGCGAGGCCCACGGCATCATGGCCGCAGACGTGGAGCGGATTGAGGCGAGAGTGCCGGAAGACAACCTCCGCATGTGCAACATCGAGCGGCCGTCCACCGGCCTCGAGGCGAAGTTCAGCCTGCGGCTCACCGCCGCGATGGCTCTGGCGGGCCGCGACACCGCAGACATTTCCCTCTACGACGCGGCGAGCTGCGTCGATCCTGAACTGGTGGGCCTGCGAGACCGGGTGCGGGTCATCGGCGATCCGGCGACCGCGTCCATGTCGAGCGAAGTCAGCATCACGCTGCGCGACGGCAGCGTGATGCGCGGTGCGTTCGACTCCAGCGTGCCGGCAAGCGACCTCGCTGAGCAAGGCAAACGGCTCGACGCGAAGTTCCACAGCCTCGCAACGCCGATCGTCGGTGCGGAAGCAGCGGACGCCATCGCGTCGCTCGTGGGCAGCATCGAGGAGTTGGAGAGCGTCGGACCGCTGCTTGCCGGGCTCGCCGTCTAGGCGGGCCGAGCGTGGGAGCAACCGCGTGACCGCAGACCGATTCGTCATCCGTCCCATGACGCGCGACGATCTCGACGTGGCGATCGAGTGGGCTGCCAACGAGGGCTGGAACCCCGGCCTGCACGACGCCGACGCCTACTTCGCCGCCGACCCCGGGGGCTATTACATGGGCCTGCTGAACGGCGAGGCGGTGGCCAGCGTCTCCGCCGTCAAGTACAGCCCCGAATACGCCTTCATGGGCTTCTTCATCGTGAAGCCGGAGCATCGCGGCGGCACGCTGGGACCTCGCCTCGCCCAGCAGGCGTTCCGCCACGTCGGCGAGGCCGTCGCCGGGCTGGACGGCGTCCTGGAGCAGGCAGAGCACTACGCCGCCATCTGGGGCTTCGCAACCGCCTACCACAACATGCGCTACCAGGGCGTCGCGAGTCCTGCCAGGCAGGATCGACCCGAAGATCGCTCCGTACGAGCCCGGCGACCTCGATGCCGTCGAGCGCTACGACCGCGCCTGCTTCCCGGCGCCTCGCCACGCCTTCCTTGCGCGCTGGCTGCGGCAGCTCGACGCAACTGCTTTGCTGTATAGGGAAGGAAGCAGGCTCACCGGCTACGCCATGATCCGGCCGTCCCGCATTGGCTATCGCGTCGGACCGCTATTCGCCGACGACGCTCCTACGGCCGAAGCGCTCTTCGACGCTCTCGTGACGCGCATACCGGCCGGCGAGCCAGTCTACATTGACATACCACAGCCGAACGCTGATGCCCTCGCGCTCGTCACGCGCCGCAACATGACGCCGATGTTCGAGACGGCGCGCATGTATCGGGGCAACGCGCCCGCCATCGCCATCGACAAGGTCTTCGGCGTGACAACCCTGGAGCTGGGCTAGGCTACGAGCGGCCCGGCGCCGGCGCGCCCTGCAGCAGGCGGTCCGGGACGACGAACGGGCGCTGCTCCGTCGGTGGCTCCAGGATGCGCTGCACCATCTCGATTGCCTCGCTCTTGTCGACGAACTGATAGAGCAGGGACCGGAAGCGCTCGTTGTCGCCGAAGAAGTTGCGCTCGTAGAGCTCCTGGCGGCCGCCCCAGGAGTCGCCGATGAAGTCCCAGGCCAGCCGGAACAGCTGCACGCGGCCGCGAGCGTCTTTGGTCGCGCCCTGGAAGTAACGCTCGATGGCGTCGCCGATCGCGTCGAAGGTCGCCTCCTGCGGCGTCGCGATGTACCCGCTGGCGCCGATCTGCTGAATGATGTGCATGATGCGCGGGTAGTACTCGGGGTAGAGGCGCAGGCCGGCGTTGATCGCTTTCGGGCTGCAGTACCAGTAGCCGTTGTCGGCCTGGAAGGCGTCCTCGACGGCCGCAGTGGCCAGCGATTCGCAGTTCCAGAGGTAGACCAGGATCTCGCCCAGCTTCTCCTGGACGTTGACGAAGTGGTTGACCTGCGTCGTCTCGGCGATGAGGTGGGCGAGGCCGAAGAGGAAGCGCGTCTTCGCCACGTTCTTCACCAGGACCTGGTGGCCGAGCGACTCCGTGAAGCGCATGCCGTTCATCAGGCCGTTGTGGATGTCGCGGTCCTTGTAGATGAGGACGTTCTCCCAGGGAATCTCGACGTCGTCGAAGACGGCAACGCAGTCCATCTCGTCCAGCCGGCCCGCGACCGGGCGATCGAAGTGGCTGCGCTCTGTCTCGAGGCTGTCGCGGCAGATCCAGCGCACGCCGGGCGCACTGACCGGGTGCGTGAAGGCGATGCCGTACTGCAGCTCGTCATCCTGGAGGAGAGTGAGGCCGGCGGCGAGCGACAGGTTCTCGTCGCAGAACGGCGCGAGCGTGGCGACGACCTTGGCGCCGCGGACGATGATCCCGTTCGAGGTCTCACGCACCGCGCCGGCCGTGAGGAAGGGCTCCTGCTCGCCGAGCCGCTTGAAGCGGTCGATCATCGGCGTCACAAAGGTGTGCGTGAGGCAGACATCGTCGCGGCGGCAGTGCAGGTAGTAGTTGTAGGCGTTCTCGCCGAAGCGAGCGTCGTTCTGGCCGAGGAAGCCGCGTGCGGCGCCCACCGCCATGATACAGGCGTTCATATAGTCCGGCGCCCGGCCCATCAGGCCGCAACTGACGTCCGCCCAGGCAGCGAACGCGGCGGCGCGCTTACGCAGATCTTCCTTCGACTTCGGCTCGATGAAGGACATGCCGGCGCGGTCGCCGTCCGGCGTCTCGTAGGTCATAAGGTCGCGCACTTCGGGCAGGTTCTGGAAGTCGTAGTACTGGGCCACCGCCCGGGCGGTCCGCCGGAAGCCCGGCTCCGTGGTGACGTCTTCGACCTTGCGGCCGTTGAGCCAAATCTCGCGCCCATCGCGCAGGCCTTGCAAGTACTGTTCACCCGTCTTCATCGCTGCCCCTCGCCTCCGTCTTGTCGTTCAGCGCTTTCGCGCGCCCGCTTGTCGGCCGAAATCGTAGGTGCGGCCCATCGAGGTGTCAACCAGTGTCCGACCACACAGCCGGCTCAGGAAACAAGCCGCCGATAGCCACGCGCGTGGAACAGCAGCGGAACTTTCTCCGGGTCCGCACCCGCCGCCTGCACCGCCCCGACAAAGATCGTGTGATCGCCACCCTCGTATGCCTGGGCCAGCGTGCAGTCGAAAAACGCGGCGCAGCCCTCCAGGGTCGGCACGCCCGTGCTGTGCGTCGTATGCCGGTGCCCGAGGTCGGTCAGCGACGCCACCGGCTCACGGCCCGGCGTCGCGAAGTAATCGCTGAGGGACGCCTGGTCGTTGGCGAGGATGCTGACCGCGAAGGCGCCGCTGCGGATGACCATGTCGTGCAGTTTGCTCTCACGCGCCACGCAGACGAGCACCATAGGAGGACGCAACGACACGCTGGAGAAGGCATTGGCCGTGATGCCGTGGACCAGCCCTGCATCGCGCGCCGTGATCACCGTCACCCCGCTGGGGAACATAGCGCAGGCTCGCCTGAAGCTGTCCTGCAGGGACGACACCGTATTGTTCTGGTTCGGTTCTCGGGAGGCCGGCATACGAACGCCCTCAGACCAACGTAACTTTTGTTACGGAACTTGGGCGGCAGGTTAGGTGCCATCCTGTCACGCTGTCAAGACGGGGGTTACCCTTTCAAGTCGCCTCCACGATGAGTCCGTGGCCCTGCGCTTGACGCGATCCGTCGGCGGCGTAAAGATCGTGCGATTGCTAGACGGCACGAACCGACCAGGCGGTCTCGAGCACACCATGAGGGCAGAACATGGGATGGTCGCCGCATCGCAAGACGGGTCTCACCTATCACCAACCATCAGCCTCGGTGAAGGGCTACACGTTGGTCTCGCCGATGGGCGGCGACGCCACCTACCTCATCGACATGCAGGGACGCATCGTCCACCGCTGGCATCTCGCCGGCCAGCGGACCATCTACTCCCGGCTGCTGCCGAACGGGAACCTGCTCAGCCTTGGAGCCGACGCCTCCATCCCGACGCCACAGATCGATCCGAAGACTCCGCCGCCGTTCGAGGTCAACATTCGCCGCATCGGCGGCAACGCGACCCGGCTCATCGAGCTCGATTGGGACGGCAACGAGCTCTGGCGATACGAAAACCAGGCACTCCACCACGACTTCGTCCGCCTGCCCAACGGCAACACATTGACCAACCAGTTCGTCGAAATCCCGCCCGAGCTCGCGCGCCAGGTGCACGGCGGCTACCGTGACGCCCAGAAGACGCCACCGCTGGTCTCAGACGATTTCGTGGAGATCGACCGCAGTGGCAAGGAGGTGCGCCGTACCAGCCTCTGGAAGTTGCTCGACCCGCGGCGCGATCCGATCTGCCCGCTGGAACGCCGCGTGGAGTGGACCCACACGAACAGCCTGGACGTCGACGCGGACGGCAACATCGCGTTCTCGTGCCGCACGAACAGCCGCATCGGCATCATCGACGGCAAGTCGGGTAAGCTGCGTTGGAAGTACGGCGCGCCGAACATCCACCATCAGCATCACGCAACGTTTCTTCCCAACGGCAACGTCCAGGTCTTCGACAACGGCATGCACCGCATCGGCTCGCCGCGCTCGTCGGTGCTCGAGATCAACCCGAAGGACGACAGTACAGTCTGGCAGTACGTGGCCGACCCCGAGGTGCAGTTCCTCAGCGCCCACATCTCGGGCGCCCACCGGCTGCCGGGCGGTAACGTGTTGATCTGCGAAGGCGCAACCGGCCGCCTCTTCGAGGTCACGCGTCGCGGCGAACTCGTGTGGGAGTGGATTTCTCCCTTCGTCAACAACCTGGCCAACGGGACCAAGAACTCCTGGGTCTTCCGCGCCTACCGCTACCTTCCCGACGACCCGGCGCTGGCCGACAGAGACCTCGACCCTGCCCGCTGCGCCGATTTCAACCGCCTCTTTGACCTCGAATAGGCCGCGATTGAACCGAAGGAGGCATCAGCATGGCACTCACATCTCATGTCTACGTCGGCGCTGCTCGCGCTGATTCCCACTCTCGCGGCGGCATCTTCCGCCGCGAGACAGACGGCGGCGACTGGCAGCAGCTGACCCGGGGCCTCCCCGACGGGGCGCAGGTGCAGGCGATCACACCTCACCCCACGGAACCTGGAGTCGTCTACATCGGCACGCACGGCGGTCCGTACCGCACCGAGGACGGCGGCGAAAGCTGGTCTCATCTGCCCCTGCCCGACTCGCTCGCGCAGGTATGGGCTATCACCCTGCATCCGCGTGACCCACGCATCGTCTACGCCGGCACGCAGCCGGTCGGCATCTACCGCAGCGACGACGCCGGCGAGACCTGGCGCCGTCTGCCGACACCGCAGCTGCCCGAACGCGTCAAGATGGAGTTTCCCTGCCGCGTGATGCGCATTGCCCTCGATCCAACCAACCCGGATGAAATCTACGTCACGCTGGAGGTCGGCGGCGTCATGCGCAGCCTCGACGGCGGCCAGACGTGGGAGGACTGCAGCAGGGACCTCATCGAGCTGGCGGAGCGGCCGCACCTCAAGAGCCGTCTCCAGAGCGATACGGAAATCGAGGGCATGATGGACGGCCACGCCCTGTGTGTCAGCGCCGCCAGCCCCGGCACCGTCTATCCTCGCGGTGCGCATGGGGCTCTTCCGGAGCGAGGACCACGGCGCCTCCTGGAGCGACATGGAGGTCGGCCGGTTCTCACCCCTGACTTACAGCCGAGACGTGCGCGTCTCGCCCGAAGACCCGCGTGTGCTCTACGCCTGCCTCAGCCCGGCGGCGCGCAGCAAGGACGGCTCCCTCTATCGAAGCGCCGACCTTGGCCAGACCTGGACTCGCTTCGACCACGGCATCAAGGCAGAGACGACAATGATGGCCGTGGCGCTGCACCGGCAGGACGCTAACCAGGTACACTGCGTCAGCCGCGGCGGCCAGGTGTTCAGCACCCTCGACGCAGGCAAGACATGGCAGGAGCATGACCTGCCGGCCGGCGTCCGGGACGTGTACGCCGTCGCCTGCTCCTGAGCCGGCCCGGCAATCTGAGAAAGGAACCGAAACGTGACGACTGAAGTACGCCTCTACACCGTCAATCGCGGCATGCTGGACTCCTGGGTCACGGTCTTCAAGGAGAAGATCATGCCGACCAGCGCCAAGTACGGCATCAACATCCACGCCGCCTGGGTGAACCGCCCTCAGAACGAGTTCATCTGGGTGCGCTCGTACGAGAGCCCGGAGAAGCTGAGCGTCTACAACAACTCGCCGGAGCGCGCCGCGTACAGCGCTGAGAGCGGTTCACACATCGCCAAGATCGAAGTGCGAGAGGTGGAAGGCGTGGTCGGCAACCTGCCGTCGGCGAACCTCTGAGGCGCTCGACCGTGCACGCGGCGCTGGCTCGCAGGCTGTCGCCCAACTCACCGACCGTCGGACGGTCTTAGACGCGCTTCTCCCGTCAACCTGCTCCCGCGCGGTTCGCGCGGGATGCAATCCCTCAACGCCAGACGATGCTGGCGATCTCCATTGGCTCTGAGATGCCTTTGAGGCTCACCGTGTGCGGCTCGGACATCTGGAATCGCTCCGGGACCGTCTGGACGCTGGCGAGAATTTCGCCGCCCTCAGCCAGCGCGGCGATGCGGGCCGCCTCGTGTACACCCTTGCCGGAGAAGTTGCGATCGACCTGCGTAGCGCCAGACGAATGCAGGCCGATGCGCACCTGCGGCGCAAAGCCGTGCTGCTGGCGGTGCTCGAGCAGGCCGCGCTGGATCGCCATGGCGCAGTTGATGGCGGTCTCCGCGCTGTCGAAGTCGACGAAGAAGCCGTCGCCGGTGCTCACCACCTCTTCGCCCTGGTGAGCGGCGAAGAGCTCTCGCAACGTCTGGTCGTGCCAGTGAAGCAGGGCGTTCCACGCCTCGTCGCCCAGGGCTTCGACCAGGTTGGTCGACTTGACGATGTCCGTGAACATGAACGTCTTGACGACCCGGACCGGCTCCGCCCCTCGCGCGCCGCGCAGCTGCCAGGGCAGCAACTCCTCGACCTCCTCGAGGACGATGGCCTGCGTCGGACATGACAGCGCTGCCTGGCGCAGCACCTCGACGTCGACGCTGGTCGAGTCCCGCAGCTCCGCCTTGAGGTACTCGCCCTTCAACCAGTCGAAAACGGTAGGAGCGAGCGTGATGCAGTTTCCCGCCCCAACACAACGGTGCCGCTCGATACGAACCTGTAGCATGCCTAAATCAGCTTTCCCAGCAATGCCGTGGCCGTGGCGCCCGCGCGCGATACCACGCCGATCTTGACGAACAGACTGCCAATCTGTCTTGTAACGTCTTCCTCAGTGCTCCCAAGCTCCGTCGCGATCTCCTCGTTCGTCAACCCCTGCGTCACGAGGCTCAGCAGCCCGGCTTCGGCGTCGGTCAAGCCGCTGCCGTCAGACTCCGTGAACGCAGAGGCCGGTCCGGCCGCCCCGACCAGATCGGTCAAGGCGCGACCTTGCCGGCCGCGGAACCAGCGCGTACGAATGTCCTCGTCGAGAATGTGGCGGGCCACAACGGAGAGCATTAGCGCGAGACGATCGCGCAGGAGGTCTGCTTCGTCCCCTTCCGCGACCGCCAGCACGGCCGACACAGCGGGGATGATGATGTCGAGCAGCATATCTTCCTGCATCGCGGCATCGATCGCGGCGAGAGCCGATCGCCCGGCCTGCGCTGCTGCTTCCGTGTCACCGCGACTACCGGCGACGATCGCCAATGCGGCGTCCGCTCTTGCTCCCCAGGTTGGGTGCCCCGTGAGCTGGCGAGCCAACGCGAGCGCTTCGCTCGCCGTGCGTTCCGCCAGCGCCAGAAGCTCCTCGGAGGATGACTCGGCGCCAAGCCGCGCAGCCTGCAGGGCGAAGTGCGAGAGGTATTCGCAGCTCTCGGCCGGCAGGCCCGCCTCCTGGCTCAGCTCGACGGCGCGGCTCATCGTTTCGCGCAGACGCTCGGCATCGCCCGCTCCGGCGGCGACCAACCCGCGCCAGTACTCGAGCTGACGCGCGCGATGAGGTGTCGGTGCAGAGGCTGCCACAGCCGCGGCCCGGCTCAGCCAACGCTCTGCCTCAGCCTGCATTTCGACCTCGAGGTACGCCAGCGCCGTACCGCCCGCGGCCGCAAACTGCAGCGCGTGATCGCCGAGGGCCACGGACGCCATGTAGGCCTCCTCGCCCTTCTTGATCGCGAAGTCGGGGAAGACCTTGGCCCTGGCGTACACGTGCGAGCCGTAGAGCATCTGCGCATCTGCGAGGGCGCGCTCGCTCTCTCGCGTGAAGGCTTTCATGCGCGAGGTAAGCCTTCGAAGCTCCTCGATGCGGTGGGCCGAGCCCCCGAGGTGAATCTCGGGCGCCCAGGTCAGCGTTGCGAGGCCGATGACCGTCGCCATCGACCCGGGCTTGTCGCCGAGGCGTTCGAAGATCTCCAGCGCCCGCTGATACAGGTCGCTTGCCTCCATGTAGAGCTTCGTTGGCTCCGGCATCTCGGGCATCAAGTCTTCCAGCCGCTCACCGTTCACGATGCGTTTGATGAGCGCGAGGTGATGGCCCTCGATCATCCCCGAGACGACCATCCAGCGGAATCGGGAGGTCTTCAACATCCCGAGCTCCCGCAGGACGGCGGCAAGAAGCGCTTCGTCGTGCAGTTCCTCGGCCAGCGCGGCCGCGCACGAGTAGGCTTCCTCGCCGCCGTCGAGGTCAGACTCCTGAGGACTCTGCGTATAAGCCTCGCCCATCTCGACGCCGAGGTAGTCCTGGCCCAACTCGATGCAGGCGTGCATTTCGACCTCGCGGTCGCCGCGTTCGACCGCCAGCTCGCGCACCCGCTTGGCGAGGCTGACCGCCACGTCGACGTCGTTCGAGAGCCGAAAGGCCGAGGCGCGCCGCAAGAGCACGTCCATTTCGAGCCGGGTGTCACCCATGGCCTCGGCCAGGGCGCCGAGCTCCGCGAGGCTCTCCAGCCGCTGCGACGGCTGCCGCAGCATGGTCAGGGCGTCGTCGCGGAGCAGCAGCAGGTCGACGCGGTCCTGCGCCGTCGAGGCGACGCTGTGCGCCAGCTCGACAACGCGCAGCACTTCCTCCGGCGCATTGGCCTTGAGGGAAGCGCGCGCCGAGGCAATCGCCGCGCGAGCGCAGAGCTCGTTCTGGCCCGCAGCAAGCGCGTGCTGGACGAGTGTGGGAAGCGCCTCGGCTGGCGGTTCGCCGCCGCCCGTGAGCATGGTCACGACGGCCATGTGCAGCGCCTTGCGTCGCGCCGTCGGCAACGACGCGGCCGAGAACTGGCGGATCTGGTCGTGCGCGAAGCTATAGTCTGCCGCGGAGCCGTCGGCGTGCTCGTCCAGGAGGCCGGCCTTCACGGCCGGCGCCAGCAGCTCGCTCAGTTCGTCCTCACGCACGCGCTCGCTCTGAACGCTCCGGCGCACTTCGCTGAGGTCCCGCAGGCTGAAGCTTCTGCCCAGGATGGCGGCGTCTGCCAGGCACTCCCTCGTCTCCTCAGGCAGGTTCGTTACACGCCGCTGGATGAGGGTCCGCACGGCGGAAGGCAACAGCCGTTCGCTGTTTCGGGCCAAACTCCAGACGCCATCGATCTGCTGTATGAGACCGTTTTCGCGATACGCCTGGACCTGCTCCGCCAGCACGAACGGCACGCCCTCGGCCTGCGCGTGCATGATCACTGCGCTGCCGCTGTCCACTTTCCCGCCGAGAACCTGCTCCAGAAACTCGGTAGTCTGCGCCTGGTTGAACCGATTCAGCTTGATGCGACGCAACAGCCCCATGCGGTCCAGGTCGGCGAGCAGCGTGACCGCCTCGTTGACGAACGCGACCTCGCTTGAACGCGTGGCGAAGACGAGCAGTATTCGGCTCGACGCGTTCGACCTGGCGACATAGCGCAGCAGTCTCAGGCTGTCCTCGTCGGCCCACTGCAGGTCATCGACGAGGATGGCGAGCGGTTTGTGAGCCGCCGCGGAGTGAAAGGCGACCGAGGCCAGATCGAAGGTGCGCAGGATCCGCTGGTCCGGCGCCAGTGTCTTCAAGCCGGGATCATCGTTGTTGGACAGGGCATCGAGGGCCTGCCGCAGCGGCTTCTCGGCTTCCGTACCCTGCGTCGCCGCCATCAGGCTGGGAGAGGCAAGCAGGCCGCGAGCGACCAGGAACGGCCCTCGTATCTCCTCATCGGCCGTGATCTCCAGGCTGACGAACCCCTGCCCCAGCGCCAGATCCCTGACCTCGACGAGGAGACGGGTCTTGCCGATCCCCGGCTCCCCCTCGATGGCGACGCATGCCATGCCGCGCTCGGCTGCGGCCAGCTGCTGACTCATGATGCCCATCTCGGCCGGCCGGCCTATCTGAGAATTGGTAACGCGGTTGACGTAGAGGCCAATCGAAGCGACCTGGGCCCGTGATTCGCTGGAAGGCTGTGTCTCCGACAACTACCCCTGCCGTCCCCTCTGCCCACACCGTTGGTCTGGACAGCGACAATGTTCCTCGCAGTCAGTCACAATGTCCAGAAGGCCTCCTCATCTGCCAACTAGCTGGCTCAGTCGGCCGCGCTAGCCTGCCGTCCGGGACACACTCGCCGCGGGAATGACCTCGCCGGCGAACAGGTCCAGCGACCGCATCGCCTCGGCGTGGGTCAGGTTTCCCCACTGGAACGCGGCCACGAAGTAGTTGGCATGCGAATTCGCCTCGTACCGCCGCCAGGTACACCGCCTGGCTCGGAACCAGGTTCAGCGGGGAGTGATGATGCTCCGCGATGTGATAGGCGTAGATGCCAGCGGCTTCAGCGCGAGCCACGAGCTCCAGGCGATCCTGCAGCTGCTGCGCCATGTCGACTTCGTCGCGGCGCTCTATGTGGTCGAAAATGCCAAATCGCACGTGTTATGCGCTCCGCCGCGCCGATTCTAGCAGAACCAGGCCAGGGCTCGACGAGCGGCGTATACTTCGACGCGCCTGCGCCGTTACAGGCGTTACGGACCTTTTCCAGAAGGAGGCGCAGGCGGAATGGAGACAACCAGGCCACTCGTCATCGGCCTCGAAGAGCACTGGCCGAACACCGAGATTTCACCGGATCGCCAGTATCTCAACGATCCCGTGCTGCTCGCCCTCGGCGAGCAGCGTCTCGCGGCGATGGACGCCGCCCGGCATCGACATGCAAGTCCCGTCGCACACGCTCCGGCGGGACAGCATCGACGCCGAGACGGAGATTCAATACGGTCAAGGCAAACAACCGGCTCAGAGAGGCGACGACGGCGTATCCCACACGGTTCGACGGCTTCGCCAGCACCCCGATGCTCGACGCGGAAGCAGGCGCCGATGAGTTGGAACGGGCCGTGACCGTACTTCTGCCAGCACTTCTACGTGACGACCAGCGGCTTCTTCTCCACACCGACGCTGCTCTGCACGATCATGGCGATCGGCATTGACCACGTCATGTTCTCGGTGGACTGGCCGATGAACGACGCCGGCCCGGCGATGCGCTGGATGGAAATGCTGCCGCTCTCCGCCGAAGACAAGGCGAAAATCTCAGCGGCAACGCCAGACGATTGCTCAAGCCGGGCGTTTAGCCAGCGAGGCCGTCAGCTCGGAGAGCTGCTGCTGTAGCTCGAGTCGCGTTTCCTCTAACGACTGTGCATAGACGCTGGGGCCAACGCAGATTTCTCGCCGGTCTCCCGCATCCTCCACCGCGATGAGGAGCTCGTTCTCCTCAGTGGTGGTAATTGCCGTTGCGCCGAATTCGTGTGCGATTGCACTTATCTCTTGTACGGTAACCATCTTGAGCCTGCCCGGTTGTGATGACCCATCCCTAAAGAAATGAGCCTCTATTGAGTAAAACGTTAGAGGCGCCAGAATTGTTACCCGACGGCAGACCTTCGCTACGTTGACGTCTTCTCTCGCCTGTGACCTCGGTCACCCCTGCCTATCGGCACATCAAGGCGTCGACAGTGACGCACGCTGAATGGAGACCCAGCCGCTCACCGGCGGTCCGGCGTCAGGAAGAAATGTCGTCGACAGGAGTACTCCCGAACAGGGAGAACAGCCAGAACAGGGATGGAATGAGGATGACGGCCCCGATCGGCAATGCGATCAGGAACGCCTCCAGCGTTGCATCGGTCGCCGCCACGTCGCTGATGCGGGTGCTGGGCAGCACGATGTACGGGTACTGCGCCGCAGCCCAGGCAGCAAGCACGGCAGCGATGGTGGCGGCAGCGACAGGAGGCGCCAGACCGTAGAGCCGGCGCCAGAGCACGGCCAGCGACGCGAGGCCCAGGGCGACCGCGATTGCTATGAAGACGAGCGGACCCGGGTGTACCAGGCGACCGGCAAAGTCCGACGACCAGATTGCCGCGATGATCATCGCGAGCGTAGTCAGGCCGCCGAGCCCGAGACTGCCGGCAACGGCCATGTCGCGGAAGTCCTCTCGCAAATCGCCGAAGGTCCGCACCAGCATGTAAAACGGGGTCAAGAAGGCGCAGATCGCCACACCGATGAGTCCACAGGCGAGAGGGAAGGGATGCAGCCACGCCTCGAACATGCCCTGACTTGGACCACCGACCGTCACAGTCCCGTTGGCCACGGCGCCGACGGCAGTCCCCATCGCCAGCGGCGTGATCAAGCTCGCGACCGAGAAGACGAGTCCGGTTACCGGAAGACCGGCCTCAGGATGGTACTCGTAGTGACGAAAGGCGAACGCGGCCCCCCGGAAGACGATCCCGAGCAAGGCCACGCTTAGGGGCAAGAACAGCGACTCGAAAATGGCAGCGAACACGGGCGGGAAGGCCGTCCAGAGCACGACCAGTACCAGGATCAGCCACACGTGGTTCGTCTCCCAGACCGGTCCCATCGCCCGGAAGATCGCCTCGCGACGCGCCGACGCCCGCGGTCCGAAGGACACCGCGGTCCAGAAACCGCCGCCGAAGTCCGCGCCGCCAAACATCGCGTAGGCCGCCAGGCCTACGAACAGGACGGCAGCGGCGAGCACTTCAAGCGCCAACGTGCGCCTCCCTACGACCACGCAACCCGCTCAGGAAGTCGGGCAGCAGGAGCACGAGAATCAGGCCCGCCGTGAGCGCCACGTACACCAGCGAAAAGATGATGAGCAGGTAGACGACGCCCGACTGCGGCGTTGCGGCGTCCTGCACTCGCATCACTTGCCAGACGATCCAGGGCTGGCGGCCGAACTCAGTCACGAACCAGCCCATTTCCAGCGCCACGAAGCCCAGCGGAAGAGACAGGACGAGCAATCGCAACATCGTGCGGTTCAGGGGCAACGCTCGCTTCAAGGCCGCAAGCGCGAAGAAGCCCCACGAGACGAACAGCATCAGAAAGCCGCACCCGACCATGATCTGGAACGGGATGTGGACCAACCGCGGGTCAGGACGAACATCTTGAGGAAAGCTGTTGAGGCCCTGCACCTCGGCATTGAAGTTGCCGTGAGCCAGAAAGGAGCCGAGCTTTGGGATCTCGATAGCGTAACGGGTCTGGCCGCTGCCCGGGTCCGGTATGCCGCCAATCCGCTCCGGCGCACCCTTCTCCGTCTCGAACTGTCCCTCCATCGCTGCGAACTTGACCGGCTGATTCTCGGCCACGAACTTGCCGCTCAGATCACCGCTGGCGATCTGGAGCGGGATCGCCAGAGCACCGACCGCCAACGTCAGCAGGAGGGCGCGGCGGTTGTAGTCAGACCGGTCTCCTCGCAGCATCGCCAGTGCGTAGATGCCCGCCATCGCGAAGCCGGTCGCCACGTACGACGCCATGGTGCCGTGAACGAACTCGTATGGCAGGGCTGCGTTGAACATCGCATCGAGGACGTTGACGTTGGTGATCTTGCCGCCCACGAGATCGAACCCTTCGGGATGATTCATCCAGGCGTTGGCGCTGATCACGAAGAACGCCGACGCAGCCGAGCTCACCGCGATCGGTATCGTGACCAGCCAGTGGACGAAGGGCGTCAGGCGGTTCCAGCCGAACGCGTAGATGCCGAGGAAGATCGCCTCGGTGAAAAAAGCGAACCCTTCGAGCGCGAAGGGGAAACCGAAAACCTGGCCCCACCGCTGCATGAAGGGCGACCACAACAGGCCGAACTCGAACGAGAGGATCGTGCCTGACACCGCGCCGATCGCGAACAGCACCGCCGCAACTCTCGTCCAACGGCGAGCCATGACGCGGTACATATCGTTACCGGTCAGGAGCCCCAGGCCTTCGGCCAGCAACAGCAGGAAAGGTATGCCGATGCCGAGCGCCGTGAAGGAGATATGGAACGCCAGTGAGAGCCCCATGAGACTGCGAGCGGCGCTTACGGTGTCCATCGGAAGATACGGCCCTTCCTACTCCTTGACCCCACGGTATCGCAGTTCCGGCGCCTTGTCGCACGACGATCCGAGGTTCAGGCGAAGCCAGGGTGCCCGTCAGTGCTGCCGAACGTTACCGACCGGGGCATGAAAGAGCCGCCCCTCGGGCGGCTCGCTGTTCATGCGGCGGGGGCTAACCGCCGAGCAGTTGCCGGATACGGCCTTCCAAGGCAGAGTCGCCGTGTATTCCCATGAGCCTGAGCAGACGAAAGACCTCGAATGTCCGTCCTTCGCTGCCTACGGCTCTCCTGACCGCGGCCTTCAGGCCAACAAAATCGCCATGCAAGACGGCATTCTCGACTGGAGCCCGGCCGAGGCGGCCCATGAGGAAATCGACGAACTCCACGTTCGGGTCGTACGCGTGCGGCACCATCGAGCGGCCCAGCCGGTCGCGCATGACCCACTCGGTGATGCCTTCGTCCAGGTAGTCCCCCAGAAGCTCGCGACCGTGCGGGAAGGTTTCGTCCGCCACTTTGTGGACCGCCTCGTGGATCGTCTCGCGAATGCTCCCGATTGGCGACACGTGAAGCTCGCCCGAGTTCGGGTCGTAGTAGCCGCCGCTCGGCACACGTTCGTTCGGCCAGCGCGATTTGAAGCCGGCCTCGTACTCGCCCCACGACTGGTGGAAGGTCGCCTTGCCGCTCATTGGACGAACCGGCCGCCGGAAAAGCTCGGCACAGAAGCCTCCAAGCTCGTTCGGCCCCAGCTCCAACGGCGCTGGCGCCGGTGGCCCGGTGACAGCCGTAGGTTCACCGCCGGGTGGTTCAGGACCGCCACCGCCGGCGGGCGCTGGTCCTTGCGGGCCTCCTCCCGTGGACGTTGGCCCCTCGACCGCAGCGCTCGGGGTGGCCGGGCCCTCAGGACCGCCGCCGGCAGCTGATGTGGGTGAAGGCCCTCGAACTGCCGCCTCCTCCGCCCGGATCGCCTCCAGCCTTCCGGCCTGCGCGCCGATCGCCTTTTGGTGTTTGGCCTCCATGACAACGCGCTGCACCGGATCTCCCGGAAGTGGTTTGACGCTAGAAAAATCGATAGGCGTCCAGCGTCCGTCGGGCCCAACCAGCCCCTGCAGATCGCCGTCGGTGTAGTAGCCGAGCCGGAGAAGCTCATCCCCGTAGTTCCGCACGTCTTGTGGCGTCTTCTCGTTTATCGCCTGCCGGGCGCCCTCGTACTCCGCTTTGGCCTCGGCGTATCCGGGCTTGCCTGGTTTGGCGCTCGGGTCGAGGTACTCTGGGAACGCGCCAGCGGCCTTGCCCATGGCAAAGCCGAACCCGTCGCTGATTTCGACCTCGCCGTAGAATGGCGGCCCGATGCCCGTTGCCGCCGCAGCTCGAGCCCCCTCCATCTCTGAGGCGAAAAACGTGGCTTTGCTCTTGGGGAGAAGTTTGACGACGCAATCGACCTCTCCCTGAGGCGTCCTGATACGCGCCTCGAAAACCCCGAAGTGCTCGAAAGTGCGAGATAGCGCTCCCGCATCGCCGGATGCTGAGAGGGGCTTTGTGCGGTCGATGCTTACGATCTCGGCGTTCGCCGGCGCCGGAGGCAGAGCAGCCTGCGTCGCCCGGGGCGGCGCGAGCGCCTCTCCGCCGACGGCGGGGCCTGCCTCAGCCGGCCCGGCGGCGTCCGTCTTCGCATGGCCCACCTCTGCGGCTGCCTTGCCCACTGCTGCAGGATCAACCGGCGCTTCGGTCGCACCTTCGCCGGCCTGCCCTTCTGCGGCCGGCTGCTTCCCGGGCGGCTCGACGCCGGGTTCAGGCGCCGCTTGGCCAAAGATGCTCGCGGTCATCTGCCCCATCAACGCCTGGATGGCCGCGGCATGCGCAACCCGCCCGGCCAGGTCTTCGGCGCTGGATGGCCAATCACCTCCGAGCATGCCGTCGACGACGATGTTTACCGGCGCCGTGAGGGCGCCGGATGTAACATCGGCAAGTCGCGCAGCTATGAGCTCGCGGGCTCCCTCGCCGAGCTTCGGGAAGTACTCCACCAGGCGGGCGTCCAGCGCCACCTTGAATTTTTCTGCCAGGCCGCCGCCGATGTAGGTGGTAATGAAGGTGACGAGCGCGTCCTTGCCGCCCTTGCGGAGAACCGAGCCCGGATTGTGATCGCCCTCCGCGATCTGGTCCACCATCGTGAAGGTCGCCGACGCCCCGCGGAGCCGAGCGCCACGCCCGCAAGCCGCGACCCGCCTTCCACCACCTTGCCGCCGACCATGCCGCCCATGACCGTCACCGCGAGATGACACGCCTCCCGCACCACGATGAGGCCTTTGACCGCGACGGAGGCGCCCTCGACGGTGCGGGCGTGGTAGCCGCGCACCTTGTAGAGGTTCCACTCGATTTCGTCCGCCAGGCTGGAGATGGCCATCAAACCGGCTTCGTATTTCCCGCCGTCCAGGGCCGCACTGATCGAGTTCCAGTGCTTTTCGAGCTTCATATAGTCTTCCCAGGCGGGCAGGACTCTGGTGGCGACCTGCTTCATCTGGTCCTCGGTGAGGCCGTCCAGGAACTCGATGATTTCGTACGGCGTCATGTCGCTGAAGCTCTTGCCCTTGGGCAAGAACTTGGCGGCCGCATTGAAGTCGATTTCGCTGCTCAGGTGCTCGGCAACCCAGCTGACGTGACGGAACTCCGACTTCCGGTCGACCTCGAAGTTGTACTCGTCCGAGAACGTGCCGAGCAGGCTGGTGACCTTCCCGAAGGCATCGAGTACGGCCTTCACGAAGGGCCCGTATCGCACCGTCTTCTGGTAATCGTCGCCCGCTTGCTCCAACTCGAGGAGCTTCTTCCAGGTGATGAGGCCGCCTTCGGTGGGAAGGGCGACCCCGTTCCAGAATGGTCCGCGAAAGCCGTCTTCGATGGGATATTTGCCCGTCAGGTCGAGCACGGTGGGCACGGATGCCAGCTTGACCACCCAGCGCTCACGGAAGTCTTTCTCGGCGGCAACATTCCAGGGCTGAGGATCGAGGATGCCGCGATCGATCAGCTTCGTAGTGTCGAGCTCGATCCGGTCGATCTTTGGCGGATCCTTCCGTTTATGCTGCAGTCGCTCCAGTTTGTCCTGGTACGCGCTAGTGAACTGGTAGGAGTTCGAGCCAGGTTCCGCCCAGCCCGCGCGCTCCTGCTTCTGCCGCTCCCTTTTGTCGAAATCCGCGATCTCCTGGTTGAGATGCTGGCCGCCCAGGCGCCAGTCGATCATGTCCTGGATCGCTTTGAAGTCGCCGGGCTTCATAGCAGACACGAGTTGGGGATACCTGGCCTGGACAATGTCTTCGGCTCGCGGAGCCTGAGTTGCGGCAGGCGCCTTCGCTTCGGCGGCAGGCTGCCGCTGCAGCAGGGTCGCCGGCGAGGCCTGTATGTGCCCAGCCCCCCGGTTCCCGAGAGTGCGCATGATCGTGGGCGATGGTCCCTTCGCCCCATTCCCCTGGTCAGGTTCCGGCTCGTCAAAGAGACGCATGAAGGCCGCGTTACCCAGACCCGTCTGCAGCTTTCGCATCAGGTCGAGCGCGGGCTCAGGAGACGACCCGGTCCGGCGGCCGACCAGCGGTTCATGGTCTGCTGCTACGTCATCAACCCGGTTACGCCGACGCCGGCGACCCTTCATCCTGCCAGATACCTCGACGACCTGATTCTGTACAGGCCGGGGCACCTGCCGCCGGCCTCGCTAGTGTAGCCACGGCCCATTTTCGCAGGATTGAAGATTTCTTGATGACGACTTCCCGAGGCGTCCGACCTCAACGTTTGTCAGTTGAACGGTCTCTAAGAACAGATTAGAGGCAGCGGCAGAATGTCGCAGAGGCCTGGGTCTGGCGTCGCTGTGGGACGCGGCGTTGCGGTAGGAGGAACCGTAGACGTGGCTGCTGGCGGCTGTGTCGCAGTAGGCGGTGCGGTCGCGGTCGCCACTGCTGTGGCCGTCGGCTGAGGAGTCGGGGTCGCCGTAGGAGGAGGCGTGGTCGTAGGAGCGCTCGTTGGCGTTGCTACTGCTCCCTGGGTTGTGGCTGGCGCCGGTGTGCTGGTCGCCGGCGCCAACGTCGCTGTGGAGGCCGCGTCACTGACCGGCGCCACCGGCGTGTCGGTGCTCACCCGGCTTGGTGTGATCGCCGGACCAGCCGTAGGTGGTACAGGCGTAGCGGTCAACCTTGACCCAACCAGTGAGGCTATTGGCGTCGCAGGTGCGAACGACGGCTGAACCGTTGCTCTGAGAGTCGGCGTGGCCAAGGGGCGCACATTAGCGGTCGCTCTTGCCGTAGGCGTCCCGCGACCATCCCGCTGAGTCGGAGCGCTGGAACTGGATTGAACCTGGGGCGTGGGGGCTGAACTCCGGTCGCGCGCTGCATCTTCGTCGACGCAGACCTGAGAAAGTTGGGCGCGCCGTATCGATACGGCTGTTCGTCAGTCCCCCAAATGAAACGATACTGGGAGCAGAATTTGAACGGCGCAAGGTAATGTCGGACGCATTCACGAGAGGAGCGGGCCGTGAGGTTCCTGGGCAAACAACAAGATTGGGAACAGCAGCAGCGCATGCTGCGGACGACTGCAGCACCAGACTTTCTCGACCTGACGGTCGAGTGGCGTCGCGTCTTCTCTGAGGCCTGGGGGACATTCCTGCTCGTTGTGGTTGCTGCCGGCGCCGGCGTCGTCGCCGTGAAGAGCGGAGGCGCGGTGACACTGGCGATGGCCGTTGTTGCGCCCGGCCTTATGGTGATGGCTGTCATCTATTTCATGGGGACTGTGAGCGGAGCGCATCTCAATCCCGCAGTTACATTTGCCTTCGCCTTGAGGCGGAATTTCCCCTGGCTACGCGTGCCTGGCTACGTTCTCGGCCAGACCGCGGGGGCCTTGGCAGCTGCTCTGTTCTTGCGTGCCATGTTTGGGACGGTGGGCAATGTTGGCGCTACCGAGCCGGGCGTTGGCATCAGTCAGTTGCAAGCCTGTGCGATGGAAGTGCTTCTGACAGCGGGACTGGTGAATACAATTCTGGGGACGGCCTCGGGCGCTCGCAACATTGGTACCAACGGCGCTATCGCTGTTGGCGGATACATAGCCCTGGCGGGCCTCTGGGCCGCTCCAATCAGTGGCGCATCCATGAACCCGGTCCGTTCCTTAGCCCCGGACCTGATCCGAGACAACTTCACCGCTGCCTGGGTCTATCTGGTGGGTCCCATGGTTGGCGCGACAATTGGCGTGGTCTTTGAGTGGATCTTGAAGGGCCCTCCCACTCCGACGGGCGCCATCGTCGCACAGGGAACGCTCGATGTGGACCAGGGTCCCAGCTCGGTGGCCAAATGACAGAGCGGGAGGATACGGACCTTCCGCCGGCCTGACGCTAACTCTGAGGAGAGCCGGACATTTCGTTGGGCCGTCTTGCGCCCTGCGCCCCGAACCACAACACTTGCCCAGACATCGGTAAGCGATGGTCTCAGGACAGCCGGAGAGCCAGCCAGACGCCTGCAGGTCAGCGGCTAAGCCTCGTGAGCATCCTGATGATCAAGGACTAGGCCGGCGATTGAAGGGCGGACAATGCTAACGCTAGGGTTCCACGGTGCGGCCGGTACCGTCACCGGCTCACGCTATCTGTTGGAGACGAATGGCAAGCGCATCCTCGTAGACTGCGGTCTCTTCCAGGGCCTCAAGGAGCTACGGCTAAAGAACTGGTCGAAGCCATCATTCAATCCGGAAGCGATCGACGCCGTCGTTCTCACCCATGCCCATATTGACCATTCGGGCTACCTTCCTCGCCTCGTCAAGGAGGGTTTCCACGGGCCGATCTACTGCACACCCGCAACTCGCGACCTGGCAGAGATCCTCTTGCGGGACGCCGCCAGGCTGCAGGAGGAAGACGCCGAATACGCGAACCGTAAAGGCTTCAGCAAGCACCATCCGGCGCTACCGCTCTTCACCGAGGCGGATGCTGAAGCTGCTCTGCGACTGATGAGAGGCGTAGAACACGACATCCAGTTCGAGGCAGCTGGCCAGCCGGTACGCTTTCGTAACGCCGGCCACATCCTTGGTTCCGCCTTTGTTGAAATGCCGATCGAGGAAGGCGGCTCGGCGGTGCGGATGGTGTTCAGCGGCGACCTCGGTCGCTACGATGCTCCCCTACACCCTGATCCCGAGCCCTTGCCTGCCTGCGACTCGCTGATCATGGAGTCCACCTATGGCAACCGCCTCCACGATCCGGCTTCGCTTGTCGATCAGCTCGCCAGGCCTCTCCGCGAGACGTTCGCGCGGGGCGGGATTGTGCTCATTCCGGCCTTCGCCGTGGCCAGGGCCCAGATCGTCACACTCCTGCTGCGCCAGTACATGGACACCGGCGAACTGCCGGAGGTGCCCGTCCACATCGACAGCCCGATGGCTGTCGATGTGACGGAGATATACGGTCGTTACCTGGGCAGCGACGAAATCGACCCAGGCATCGGGACGGGCAAACGCCTTTTCCCACGAAGCGTCAGCTATCACCGGACGGTCGAGGAATCGAAACGCCTCAACGACCTCAAAGGGCCACGAATCATCATCTCATCGAGCGGAATGCTGACCGGCGGCCGAGTCCTGCACCATCTCAGGCGCCTTCTTCCCGACCCGAAGAACCTTCTCGTCCTCGTGGGCTACCAGGCGGCAGGTACTCGCGGCCGGGCGCTGCAAGACGGGGCCAAGGTCCTCAAGATGCACGGCGAGTACATTCCCGTCCGCGCGCGCTTCATCTCCCTGGACATGCTCTCGGCGCACGCCGATCGAGATGAGCTCTTGCGCTGGGTATCAAGCTCACCTAGTCAACCCCGCACGATATTCCTGACTCACGGTGAGCCGAAATCGGCAGAGGCACTTGCTGGCGTGCTGGGCGAGAAAGGCTTTCACACGGTCATTCCCGGGCTTGGCGACGAGTACACCTTCGATCCCAGTGTCTCCGGCTGGGATCTGCGATGACTCCAGCTCTATCGAGCTGGGCTGGCCCAGGCTAAATGAAAGGCGAGAGATGACACCACAGCTGGCAATCGGCGTGATGGGATCAGCCAGCGGCGAGCACGATCCAGAAGTGCTGGCGCGCTGCGGTGTTCTCGGCCGAACGATTGCGCAACGAGGCTGCACCCTTATCACCGGCGCTTGCCCCGGCCTCTCCTATGCAGCCGTGGAAGGAGCACACGCCGCCGGCGGCCTCGTGGTGGGAATTTCTCCCGGTCTTTCTCGGACAGAGCATGTAGGCAAGTACAATTCGCCGGTCGAAGGCTTCGATGTCCTTATCTATACGGGGTCCGGTCTGATGGGCCGCGAGATCGAGAACATCCGCAGCTCAGACATCGTGGTGATTGCCGGCGGGAACTCGGGAACCCTGGGCGAATTCGCGATCGCTTACGATGAGGGTCGACTGATCGGCGTTCTCACCGATACGGGTGGAATTGCAGAAGGCGTCGCTGACCTCGTCGACATCTTCACCAAGCCTACCGGCGCCCGGGTTCTGTACGATAGCGACCCTATGCGACTGATCGACCGTCTCCTCGCCTACTACGACCAGGAGCACTACAAGTACCCCAGCGTCTTTCACGATCCGCATGAAGCGCCACGCACCAAGCCGAGGCCGACGGCCTAAGCGCAGCCAGCCGCGTCAATTGGACCAGGGGTTCCAAGTCGATGGCGTGGCCGGCGAGGGCGAGCAACACGTAGTGTCACTCGGTCATTGGCTGTCATTGGCCAGATCCAGCCTGCACTGTTCTACGATCTCTTCGGCAGAAATGAGTGGAGCGGTCGGGTGATTGATGCCCTCGCAGAACTGGCCAGCTTCCTCCCAACTTTCCCGGTCGTGAATGTTCCTGAGCCACCAGGGATATGTCCGGCACTGCGTAGGTCTGGCTTCGTAAGCGGTACACCGTCCATCAGCCAAGAAGACACAGTCGCGAGAACCGAGTTGATTGACCAGTGTTCGCCGCCCCTTGTTCATTCGGGTGAATCTGCGAGCAAATGCCCCAACTCGCAGGCGAAAGAAGGCGGCCAAACGTTCAAGGTCAGTTTGTGAGAGGTACACGGAACCAGAAGAACCGGTGCAGCACCTGCCACATTCCGTGCACCTAAACCTCAGTCCGCCTTCGAACCAAGGTTCATTCGAGAGATTTTTCGCTGCGTCCTTTGAAGTCATGGTTGCCTCACGTGGTCTCCCGAAGGCGGTGTAGCAACTCTCTCGGTGAGTTCCTCTCGGCTGTCCCTTCAAACTCGTGACGTGCGTCCTCCGCTCACTCGGGGAATCCAATCATTCTCAAATCCCAGCCTACTAAGCTCAGGCTGGCGTCGTCAGCAGTCGACGAGGCGATGGAGCCTCCGAAACCCTCTGACCTTCGCGGGAGGGCAATCTTGCTACCTGTCTCTCTCGAGTCCCTCATCAAGACCGTGGGATACGTTGGCGTTTTCGCCATCATCTTCGCGGAATCCGGCGTACTGTTGGGCTTCTTCTTCCCAGGCGACAGTCTGCTCTTTACCGCGGGCTTCCTTGCATCGCAAGGCAGCCTGAATATCTACATCCTGGCGCTTGGGTGCTTCCTGGCAGCCATTATCGGCGATGCCTTTGGTTATTCGTTTGGCAATCATATCGGGCCGCGTCTCTTCGAGCGGCCTGAGTCGCGTATCTTCAAACCTGTCTACCTGGAGGAAGCGGAGAAATTCTTCGAGCGACACGGCGGCAAGGCCATCTTCTTGGCTCGCTTCCTGCCGGTCGTTCGTACCTTCACGCCAGTCGTCGCCGGCATCAGCTTCATGTCCTATCCCCGTTTTGCGATGTTTAACACGGCCGGTGGTTTCGTTTGGGCCGTCGGCGTGTCGGTCGCTGGTTATCAGCTCGGCAGTCGGATCCCAGGGATCGACCGCTACTTACTGCCGATCCTCGCGGGCGTCATCCTCGTTTCGCTGTTGCCTTCGGCCTACCATGTCTGGCGTCGTTCTCGATCCTCCTCAGTGGCGGCTCGATAACTCTTCTCCCTGCCGATTCAGCGACAGGTCATCTCGGGCGAACGGTTGAAACTAACCTGGATGCGAGCATCCAGGGCCTTTGACTGAAGGCGGTTGGGCCAACGCCGGACCGATCTAGCGGGCTCTCTTAGAGCCTGGCCGCGACCTGCTTGAGCTGGTCCAGGCGCGGCAATACCAGTCGCGCCACCGCGTCCTGTGACTCCGGCGTAACGAAGTTCAGTCGCAGGTCAGTGATGCCCCAGGACGCGAACTCCTCGATGCGTTCGAGACATTCGTCAGGCGATCCCACAGTTTCGCGCTGCGCAAATTCCTCGAACGTCTCGGGCAGGTTTCGGGGCGCAGTTGCCTTGAGGTGCTCGTACTCCGCGTTTGCGGCGCGCATCGCATTGTCGTGCGTCTCGCGCACAATCAGGCGCCCGCCCTTGACGATGCTCATCGGTCGCGCGGGCCAGTCAGGAGCGTTAGTCACCTCAGCCAACCGTTCAGCGTTGCTGCCGGACGCCAGAGGCATCCAGCCATCGCAAAGCTCCTTGGCGGTCTTGAGCGTGGCTTCAGACTCGCCTCCAATCCAGATCGGTGGGCAGGGTTTCTGGATGGGCTCCGGGTTGAAAGGCAGACCATCCACCTTGATGAACTTGCCCTCGAAGTAGGTCTCTGCCGGCGCGGGATGCGTCCACATTTGCCGAAACAGGGCAATGACTTCCCGACAGTACTCCGCGCGCTCGTCGTGATCCTCAACCAGCGGCAGGTTGTAGAGCCTCCACTCGTCCAGGTTCCAGCCTGAGCCCATGGTGCAGATCACCCGTCCGTGACTGATCACGTCCAGCGTCGTAAGCATCTTGGCAAAAAGCAGAGGGGGTCGCAGGGTTGTGTTGAGCGTACCCCAGGCTAGCCTCACGCGCTTCGTTAGCGCCGCTATCGCCGTCATGACCAGGAAGAGATCAAGTGGGCGGTCGGGCTCGTTCGGGTTGCCGTAGATGGGAAGGATGTGGTCCGAAAGCCAGACGGCGTCGAAGCCCTGCTCATCGGCGCGAACGGCTTCTTCGACTGCGGCGTCGTAGCCGCCCTCCATGTGCAGACTGATCCCGATCTTCATGACGGTTACCCATACACTCCGCTAATAGGGCGTCGGGCGAGGCTTCTCATTCCACCTCGGCCCGCAAGAAAGCACCCTGAGCCACAACACGGAATGGCTCAGCCTGCTAAGTCTAATGCAGCGCCAATCATCGTGAAGTGGCATCCAATCCAGAGGTTGTTGGAAAGCAACTGGGAGATGCCTCGTGGCACTGACTGGCCATCGTCTCAATGTCCCTTTGTCTGACTTCAGTCCTGATCGGTTCGCGATTGTAGCTGGGAATCCGCTACTCAGGCGAAGAAGCGGCTACCAGTCGACTGCAAAGCGTTTTTTCTGAGTCGAGCAATGGAGGAGTAGACTGACGGGGTTCGAGCTTCTCGCCTGCTTCCGATGACATGATTCAATGGCGCACGCGGAGTCTTGCGAAGAGCGAGAGTCGCCGAGGGGCGTTAGTCTGAAGCGGGGATCATATGGCTGAGTTACGGTTAGCCGAGCCTTTGGCTGCTTTGTCTGTGGCCACGGACATGGCTCGTGGTCAGCCTCCCGAGCAAGCGTTGTACTCCACCGTTGTTGCGACGAAGCTCGCCGACCTTCTTGGACTATCCCTTCACGATCGCACCGGCATCTACTACGCGACCCTCCTTCGCTTCGCAGGCTGCACTGCTACTTCCCACGAGTTCTCGGAAGGTCTTGGTGGAAACGACATCGCCGTGCGCTTCGGCGGCGACGCGACCGACATCGCAGACATGGAGCAGGTTCTGAGCTTCCTGAGAAGCGTCGGCAAGTCATCCGACGCGCTTCCAGAAGCCTTCCAGGTGGTCAAAGAGGGCACGCGCGCTGACTGCGAGGTGGGTGCCAGGACGGCGATACGTCTCGGCCTGGGAGAAGAGGTCGCAAACAGCTTGCTTCACATCTTCGAGCGCTGGGATGGCCATGGCCTACCCAATGGTGTTGCCGGTGAAAACATCCCGCTCTTCGCGCGGATTGGCCATGTTGCAAGCGCATCCATGATGTTCGCTCAGGCCCGAGGCAAAGCGCAGGCCTTGAACACGCTCGGAGCCTGGGCTGGTGGCGTCCTGGATCCAGCCATTGTCGAGTCGTTCCTCGCGCACGGAAACGAGCTCATGGATTGTCTCGATCTGCCCGATGTCTGGCTGGCGGTGCTCGAAGCGGAGCCGAAGCCATGGCGCATTGTCAACGAAGGCGAGCTCGACAGCATTTGTCGTGTGTTCGGTGACTTCGTTGACCTCAAGACACCGTTTCTCCTCGGCCACTCCGCCCGCGTCTCCCATCTCGCAGAGGCCGCCGCGAGAGCCCTGGGCATGAGCGAGGACGAGTGCGTCACGCTTCGGCGCGCTGGACTGCTGCACGACCTCGGCCGTGTCGGCGTTTCGACGGGGATCTGGGAGAAGCCCGCGCCGCTCAGCACTCTGGAGCTGGAGCAGGCTCAGCTCCATCCTTATCACTCGGAGCGCGTCCTCAATCGCACCTCAGTGTTCAAGCCTCTTGCGCGCCTGGTCGGCCAGCACCACGAACGCACCGACGGCTCGGGCTACTTCCGGGCGCTTCCCGCGGCATCCCAGGACCGGCTCTCTCGCATCCTCGCCGCGGCTGATGCGTGTGCCGAGTTGCTCGAAGACCGTCCCGGCCGCCGGGCCCTTACGCCAGACGCCGCCGCCGGGGAGCTATCCGGGCAAGCTCTCGATTCCGACGCTTTGGCCGCCGTTCTGCGGGTCGCCGGCGCCAGCCAGCCAGATCGGGCGCGCCAGAGGCCCGCGGGCCTTACTAACCGTGAGGTCGAGGTTCTGCGCCTGCTGGCACGCGGCAATAGCCTCAGCCAGATCGCAGAGTATCTCGTGATCTCGCCGTCCACTGCCCACGCTCATGCCGCACACGTCTACGAGAAGGCCGCCATCTCAACCCGCGCCGGCGCTGCACTCTTCGCCATGGAGCACGGCCTGCTCAACTGATTCCCCGCAAAGCAAAGAAGATCGACAGATCTGTCGATGGGCAGCTTCTCCTCTCAGGTCTAGATTCACTTCGAGGCAAGTTGCCTCGAAGTCGAAAGAAGAAAGAGAGGAATCAATCATGCAGGAGATGCTACTCGCGACGACGACGGTCGAGGATTTCGATCAGTTCCTGAAGGTCTTCTCAACAGGAGGTGCGGAGAAGCGAAAGCTGCACGGCTCCAAGGGAGCGCTTATCTTCCGCGACCCGAATCAGGCCGATCGAGTCTGGGCCCTCTTCGATTGGGACACGAAGGGCTGGGAGAACTTTGTCACCGACCCCGAGGTTCCAGCGGTCTTGAAGGACGCGGGGCACAAGAGCAGGCCGCAGGCGCTGGAGATTGCCGCCCGCTGCTACGCTTAGCTTTCTCCGCCAGCCATTCCTCCGGAAACCTCTGCGGGATCACCAAACAGTGAGGGCGGCTCTGGGCCGCTCTCACTACTTGGTGACTCAACGCAAACGACTTAGCCATCGTGTACGACGAAGTTGACCTGTCTTGGCAGCGCTTCATACGCCCTTTCGATCAATGCAATCGGAAGGTCTGGGGGGAGGTTGACTCCATTTCGGAGACACACGATTTCTGATTCGTGTAGGACTCGTGGGCTCCTGCTTCCCAAGCAGGTTGCCGCATTCAATCCTTGCCGTAAGCGACCGGTGCGAGAAGCGTCTGCTGCCGAAGGCGAGCCCTATTCGTTGCTAGGAAAGAGCCGATATTGCAGAGGGATGCCAGGTTCATGGCTTGGTAGCTGGTCGCCTCCATCGGACTGACCTTGGTAGCGACCTCTTAAGCGAGAGGATTACAGGATGAACGAAGACGAACTCACCCCTTTACAACAAGCAATGGTCGCCACCTGGGAGCGTCACATGGCGGCGGAGTTCGCCGAGAAGGACGTGGACGCGACAATGTCCACGATGACGGCTCAACCATTCGTTAACCACGTGCCAGTGATGACTGGTGGAGTCGGCTTCGACAACGTCCGCAACTTCTACGCTCGGTATTTTCTAACGGGTCACCCAGATGACACTGCCTCGACACCGGTCGCGCGCACGATAGGCTCAAACCGAATTGTGGACGAGTTGGTGCACAGCTTCACCCATGACATAGAAATGCCGTGGATTCTGCCGGGCATTGCGCCGACGGGCAAGAGAGTGGAAGTCGCAATCGTCGCCGTCGTGGAGTTCGAATCGGACAAAGTCGCCGGCGAGCGCATCTACTGGGATCAGGCGTCTGTGCTGAAACAGATCGGCCTGCTTGATTCGAAGGACCTGCCAGTTACAGGCGCGGAGGCAGCGCGTAAGGTACAGGATCCGACGTCCGAACCGGCCAACAGCTTCATTGAAGGCGGCTCGAACCGTGGGACTGCGGCAGCCTGACAAAAGATCACAGCCCTCGTCTTTCCGAGGTGCCACGATGGCCAGATCGTTGTCACCTTAGACGGCCTCGATGTATCTCGTGTGAGGAGGGTCTCCCGCTTCTTGTCTTCCCCAGCTTCTGGCCCGGGAGTGCCTGGCGCGGGAAGCAAAACCCGGCGGCATGTCGCAGAACGCACAAATTCTTGCAGAAACATTGACAACGTCACCCTTTTGCGACTGACTGTGGCCAATCTTCAACGGGAGGGGCAGCCATGCGCTTCAGGGCATTTGGGCGTACAGGTCTCCAGGTTTCGGCAATGGGCTTCGGATGCTGGCCTATGGCCGGCGATCGGTACGGTTCGATTGAGGAACAAGAGGCCGTAGCTGCGGTTCGCCGCGCGTTCGACCTGGGAGTCAACTGCTTCGACACCGCGCCCGCCTACGGATCGGGCCATTCAGAGGAGATGCTCGCGCGTGCCCTCGGCGAGCGCCGCAAGGACGTCATTCTGGTCACGAAATGTGGCATCGCTCCTGCCCAACCCGGGCGTGCAGGGTCCAACCGCAACTCCAGCCGCGAGGGGATCAGGACCGATGTCGAAGCCAGCCTGAAACGGCTCAATACCGATTACACGGATGTCTTGCTAGTACACTGGCCTGACCCGAATACTCCGTTTGACGACACGATGCACGCCCTGGACGAGATCGTGCAGAGCGGCAAAGCGAGGTTCGTGGGTCTCTCGAACTTCACCGTCGAGCAGATCGAGGAATGCATGAAGGTGCGCCGTGTAGACGTAGTCCAGGTCGGCTATCACATCTTCGACCGGCGCCAGGAAAGGGAGATGTTCCCGTACTGCCACGAGAACGGCATCGCGGTCATGGGCTACGGCTCACTCGCCCATGGACTCCTGAGCGGTGCCTTCACGCACGATACGACGTTCGAGCCGAATGACTGGCGCGCTGGCGGTATCGCGTTCGGCCAACCAATCTTCCGGGCGGACAATCTCAAGGCTAACGTCGACGTGGCAGACAGGCTGAAACGAGAGGTCGCTGCGCCGCTGAACGTGCCGCTCAGCCAGGTGGCTCTGGCCTGGGTACTGGGCAATCCCGCCGTAAGCACCGCGCTCGTTGGCGCCCGCACACCCGCTGAAGTCGAAGCCAACGTCAACGGCGTCGAACTTGACCTCGGCGCTGCCGAGAGGGCCAGGGTCGACGAGATCGCTGCTGCGGTCTCCGGCCGGATTCGAGAGTTCGCCCCGTTTCGCTCCGCGATGGAGCAGTGGGGAGACGAGCTTCCAGCAGGCAGCTGATGATGAGGTCGGCCCGGGAGCCTGGGCTAAGGGAGGTCTGCCATGGCGATCAAATGGATCTCCGGCATGAACGAGAATCCGGCAAACGGGTTAACCCGGAGCGAAGCGCAACGATACTGGGCCGAAAGTCACGGAACGCTCAACGCAAACATCGGCTACAACATCCATCGCTACTACCACTACTTCACCTTGCCGGAAGCCTACGAGGCTGAGCCAAAGCCTACCTTCATGGGCATCACGATGCTCTGGCCTCGAGATCCCGCGCATCCCTGGTCGTGGAGTGCCACTGATCCTATTCCGCCGGAGGTGCATCCCACGCGGCCTGACGATCGATGGCTGTTCGATCGAAGCGACAGGTGGCCCGTTCATCGCCAGGCCTCTCACATCATGGCTGAAGAGCACGTGCTGATCGATGGGGAGAAGCGGCCGGGCATGGTGAACGCCATATTCATGGTGTCGCGCCTCCCGGGAATGAATCACCAGAATTTCTTCAGGCACTGGTCGGAGGTGCACGCGCCCCTGGCCGCGAAGGTGCCGGGCCTGCGCCGCTACATCCAGAATCACGTCGACCTGGACAGCGTCAAAGACGGCAGGCAGACCCACGACGGCTGGTCCGAGCTGTGGTTCGACGACTTCGCGTCCTTTCAAAGGGCCGTCGCCTCGCCTGAATGGCGGACGATGGAAGAGGACGGAAGGACACTGTTCGCCCCCGAGAAGGGCATCGTCATCGGCCCCGAGTACATCCAGCGGGACGAGTCCTGGAAAGCGCCTCGCGATTTCGGCGCGCTCTCGATGACGGAGGCCGAGATACGGGAGCGTTTGCAGCGAGAGGGCTACGGGGATCTGCTGCGCGCCGATCCCCAGGCGCCGGCCAAGATCAAAGCTGCCGCCGAGAAGGGCAAGCTCGGCGTGTGGACGGACGGACACCTGGTCACGGTTGACGAATCACGCATCGACGTACGGCCCAGCCGAGCCGCGCAAGCTTGATCCCGGGATTGCGCAGCGATTCGCCCGTTCGAGCGGCTAGTGGGGGGAGGTCACCATGATCGAGTTCACGAAGGACAGCATCACCGACGCCGTGCTTGGGCGCCTCGCGGGCTGCGAGAACCCTCGTCTCAGGCAGGTCATGACGTCTCTGGTCAAACACCTGCACGACTTCGTCCGCGAAACAGAGATAACCGAGGCCGAGTGGCAGGCGGGGATTCAGTTCCTCACCGCGACGGGCCAGATGTGCAGCGATACACGCCAGGAGTTCATCCTCCTCTCCGACACCCTCGGCGTCAGCATGCTCGTCGATGCCATCAACCACCGGTGGCCTGAGGCGGCTACGGAATCTACCGTCCTGGGACCGTTCTACGTCGAGGGAGCTCCCGAGGTGCCCTTTGGGGCGACAATCTCGAACGGTGAGGGCTCATCCGAGACCGTCATCGTCTCCGGGCACGTCCGCAACGTCATGGGCGAGCCCATCGAAGATGCCGTGCTCGACGTCTGGCACAGCTCGCCGGAAGGCCTCTACGACGTGCAGACCAGCGACGGCGCGATGGACCGCCGCGGCAAGCTTCGGACGGGTGAGAACGGCCGCTTCGAGTTCCGTACGACGATGCCCGCCGCCTACCCCATCCCAACCGATGGACCGGTAGGCAAGATGCTCGAGGCAATGGGCCGCCATCCGATGCGCCCGGCGCACATCCACTTCATCGTCACCGCGCCCGGGTACGAGCCGTTGACTACCCATCTCTTCGTCGCCGGTGACGAATACCTGGAGTCCGACGCCGTCTTTGCCGTGAAGGAATCACTGATCGTCGACTTCCAGAGGCACGATTCGCAGGAGGAAGCCGTCTCGCGAGGGACCAACGCGCCGTTCTGGACGATGGAGTATGACCTGGTCCTCAACCCCGTCGCCATGTAGCCAAGCGGGCACGTGCTGATTTCACTCGACGCTGTGGCGAGTCACACTCTATGTCACGCGGGTACGGCGCCTTCGATGAAGCCACGGATGGCAGAAACGAACTCCTCAGGCCGCTCGATCTGCGGCACGTGAGCCGTCTGCGGTATCGACACGATCCGCGAGCCGGCGATGCGATTCTGAAACTCCGAAGCGTAGACGGGCGGAATCAGGCCATCGTGCTCACCCCAGAGGATCAGCGTGGGCGCGTCGATGCGGTGCAGGCGCTTCTTCAAGCCCTTGTCCCAGATCGGCCAGAGAAATTTGGCGGCGGCGGCCCTCGCCTTCTGTTGCTCGAAGATCAATCGCGCGCCTTCTTCTGTCGTGGGGTCCGGAGGCGTGCTCGCCATGGCGGGATCGAAATACACAGCCCTGTTCAACTCATCCCGCGACGCCACGAAGAAGTCGAGAGGCGGCGCCTCGTCGAGCCAAAGGCCGGCAGGACTGGCCAGCGTCAACGTCCGCACGTACGGCCGGCCGAGAGCAGCGATTTCGGCAGCCAGCATGCCGCCCAGCGAGTGACCGACGACATGGACCGAAGCAAGCCCCAGGGCGTCCAAGAAGTCGAGGTAGAAGAGCGCCATGTCGACCATGTCATCGAGGTGCTCGAGACCCTCTGAATCACCCCAGCCCGGGTGGTTGGGCTGCAGCACGCGGTAGTGTTGGGCCAGCTGCGAGAGAAACGGCGCCCAGTCCCGCTGACCGCCGGAGCCGTGGAGAAACAGCAGCGGTTCGCCGGCGCCTTCCTCTCGAAGCTGCACCCGAAACATGCCGCCTCTCACGTCGATCATTTCGGTACGCATGGCGGTCCCTCAGCGGTGCGCGGCCGGCACTCGGGACGCCAGAGGGCTGATCCACCAGTCGTCGTGCCATTCGCTCCACACGTCCCTCAGCTTGGGCAACACCTTTTCGGCCACGAGCCTGGTGTTCTTGATCGTCTTCTCGTAGGAGAGGTTGCCGAACTGGAGCAGGAGCATCAGATGTCCGACCCGGAGGCTCTTGCTCACCTCGATCAGCTGCTCGGTGACGGACTCTGGACTGCCGGCGATGATGTTTCCTTGCTCCACGAACTGCTTCCAGGTACTGCCACGCGCGGCGCTTGCGGCCGCCCCAACCTGGGGGCGAATGCCCTCCTGCAGAGTGCGCATCGTGCGGTAGCCGGGTGAGTCGGCGAACCCGTTGTAGACGTGAAGACAGCGGTTATAGAAGTACTCGGCGGCCTCGGCGTAGTCTTCCTCCGCCTGAGCTTCGTCCTCGGCGACCGCAACCAGCTGAAGAAAGCCGGCGCGATAAGGATTGGGCTCGACCCCCATCTGCTCGACCTGGCGCCAGAAGCCGTCCATGACCAGCTTGCCCCGCTTGTGGCCGTTGTAGCTGAGGTAGGCGTAGAGGTAGTTCCGCTCCGTAACCCACTCCCAGGTTTCAATGCTGCCGCCGCCCGGCACCCAGACAGGCGGGTGGGGCTTCTGCAGCGGTTTTGGCCAGACGTTGACGTACCGGAGCTGGGTGAACTTGCCGTTCCAGGCGAAGGGCTCTGGCTCCGTCCACGCCTTGACGATCAGGTCGTGGGCTTCGTGGTATTTGTCGCGAAGCGTGATCGGCGTCTGACCGTAGGCGAACGTCGTGTCCATCGCGGTGCCGACCGGGAAGCCCGCAACCAACCGGCCTCCGCTGAGGACGTCGAGCATCGCGAACTCCTCGGCCACCCGGATCGGAGGATTGTAGAGAGCGAGGCTGTTGCCCAGCACGATCAGCGCCGTATCCGAGGTGCGGCGGGCGAGCGAGGCCGCCATCAGGTTCGGGGAAGGCATCATGCCATACGCGTTCTGATGGTGCTCGTTGACGCAGATCCCGTCGAAGCCGGCCGAGGCGGCGAACTCCAGTTCGTCGAGATACTCGTTGTACGCTTCATGGCCGCGGACCGGATCGTAGAGCTCACTCGGCACGTCCACCCAGACGCTGCGATAGCGCTCGGCGAAGTCCTCAGGCAGATCCGGGTAGGGCATCAGGTGGAACCAGTGAATCTTCATGGCTCTTCCCCTTTCATGGTGAGAGGTCCCGAAGATGATGGCCAGTATTGTCCCGCGCGGGATGGATCACAACCCCAGCTCGCAACAGGTTCGGCGGAACGGCATCGTAGTGGCTGACAACATGATGAGTTGAGTGTTACGTGTCGCATGGCAGCGGGCTGGTACTAACCTATGCGTGGTGTCTCGCCTGAAACATGCTCCTGGCCCGCGGCACTGGTCGCCATTCGGCAGTCTGTCCGATCTCCGAGCGTTTCCCTTGGAGACGCTGACGAGTGCTCACGCGGACTACGGAGATGTCGTCCGGTTTCGCGTGGGCTTGTGGGACGCCTACGTCCTCACCCATCCATCCGACGTCAAGCACCTCCTGCAGGACAACTACCAGAACTACCGGAAGGGCTTCACCTTCGGACACCTGAAGTCGCTCGTCGGGTCCGGCCTGTTGACCGCGGAGGGTGACTCCTGGCGAATCCAACGTCGGCTGGCGCAACCAGCGTTCCATCGCCAGCGATTGGCCGCTTGCGTCGACCTGATCGCGGAAGCAACGCAAGACCTGTGTGACCGCTGGCATCAAGGGACCACAGGCATCCTGGATCTCGACCAGGAGATGACCGCGATGACCCTTCAGATCGTGAGCAAAGCCATTCTGGGGGTTGATCTCGATGGTGCGCCGGCAGAGATCGGTGCCGCCATGGGCGTAGCTCAAGAGCACATCAACTGGCACATCACGCATCTCTTCTCGATGCCGGAGCAGTTTCCGACGCCACGAAACCTCAGATTCAAGCGGTCGCTTCGCGTGCTGGACGAAGCAGTCTTCTCGATGATCGAGAGGAAACGTCTTCACTTCGGCCGGGACGACGCGGGTGACTTCGATGGACACCGAGGCGACGTTCTGAGCCAATTCCTCGCAGCTCAAGAGAGTGGTTCGGACGTCATCCCTGATCTGCTTCTTCGGGACGAAGTTATGACCTTTCTCATGGCAGGTTATGAGACAACGGCGAACGCCCTGACCTGGTGCTTCTATTACCTCACCCTGAATCCGGAGGTAGAGGAGCGCCTGCACGCTGAAGTCGATGCTGTTCTCGGTGGCAGAAATCCTACGGCCGCCGATCTCCCGAACTTGAAGTTCACTCGAATGGTCTTTGACGAGACGCTCCGGTTACGACCTCCTGTTTGGGCCCTGGGCAGGTTCTGTTTGGCCGACGATGAAGCAGGTGGCTATCGCATCCCTGCTTACTCATCCGTGCTCCTAAGCCCCTACGTCACCCATAGACATCCTGAATTCTGGGAGCAGCCAGAGCGCTTCGACCCGGATCGGTTTCAACCAGCGCAGGTTGCGTCGCGGCCTGCACACGCATTCGTGCCGTTCGGCGCGGGTCCGAGGATGTGCATCGGCGCAGAGTTCGCGATGATGGAGGCCGTAGTCTGTCTGGCGATTATCGCCGGGCAGTTCCGCATTCGCCTTGTGCCCGACACCACCATCGAACCCGAACCGTTAATCACGCTGCGTCCCAAAGGAGGAATGCCCGTCCACGTCCAGGAGAGACCCTAGCTCTACCGTGTCGAAGGACTGGACCCGATGTCTAAGTCGTGCCCGTCCGGCAGGTCTCGCAGGCACTCGGATGGTTCGTTCTCGCTCGTAATCATGAGGTGGTCCCGTGCTTGCGTGGAGGACACCTAGAGCAGATGTCGCACCGTCTCTCGTAGACATATCCCTCAGGGGCAGCGAAGCCAACCAGGCGCTTCGAGGCAGTGCTCAGCGCAACATTGGGACCGCTGGTCCTGCTCGCGATCCCTCCTGTGGTTAGCAAAATGATTAGCGATGGGCAGATTTGGGGATTGCAGGAGGCTTGGTGGCTCGCCCGAGAGGCAAAGCATTACCGAGCTTTCAGGTTCGGAATGGCGGAGAGGCGGGGATTCGAACCCTGGATACAAGAGTAACCCGTATAACGGTTTTTGAGACCGTAAGCGCCCAGCTACGGACGTCCGCTAACGTCCGCCCACGACTGGCAAATCGAGGCTGCCTAGCCGCCCTGGGCCGCTGTTGTCCGCCGTCGTCTGTCCGGTTGCTGTCAGGACCACTAGCGGAGCCCTTGGCGCTCCAAGTCGAAGACCTGATCAGCCAGGAGCGCGATCATGTGCCAGCCCCGCTCGTGGTCTCTCGTTGCCTCGAGGTCACCCGTGTACCAGTCGAGCGTTATGTGTTCAGCGCCAAGGGATTGGAGCGTCTCTATGTCCCGGCGCACCTGCTCGATGCTGCCAGTGCCCGGCAGCCGATTGCCCTCAATCGGCTCCTCTCGCAGGTCCAACCGGATGCGTGGGCAAAAGGCAGGCGTCGGTTGGTCTTCCAGGGCTGCGAGGCTCTTCAGTGTGGGGAGGTCGGTCTGGATGAGCTGGTCGAGCGACCTGACGATTGGGTGCCATCCGTCGCCGTATTTCACGGTGCGACGCAGGGCAGCCTCACTGGCGCCGCCTACCCAGATCGGCGGGTGGGGTTTTTGAACGGTCTCGATGCCTGTAATTTCCTCGAGGGTGATATAACGGCCGGCGAACGTAACGGGTGAAGGGCTGTTCCAGACTGCCAACATGACGCTCAACGATTCATTGGCATAGGCTCCGCGGTGAGCATGTGACTGGCCGAGGGCCCGGAATTCGTCCTCTGCATTGCCGACTCCGACTCCGAGGATGAGCCTGCCATCACTGAACTGGTCGATGTTGCCGGCCTGGCGAGCCACGAGTATGGGGTGCCGGTACGGCAGCACGGCGACGGTTGTCCCCAGCCGGATCCGCGTCGTCTGGCCGGCGAGCCAGCTCAGAGTCGTGAAGCAATCGTAGTAGGGCTCCGGGTAACGCTGGCGAACACTGGGCGTGATCACCACATGGTCGGAAATCATCACCGAGTGGTAGCCGAGTGACTCGGAAAGCTTTGCCCAACGCAACAAGCTGTCCGGGTTGGCGCCGGGTCCAAAATTGAGGATATTGATTCCGACCTGCAAGCCACACCTCCTTCAGACCATCCCAATCTAACAGGGTTGGGCCTGACTCCACCGTATGCGTCCTGCTTCAAGTTAGTCTTTCTGTCGAGTGGAGGTCGTTGCCTGCTATGGCAGCTCATCTGGCCTTGGGATGGCTGTGCTCACTCGGAGAAGCGGACCGGACGACTCGCTGGCTGCGACTCATCGTCTGCTTGGGTGCTCTGTCGGAGTAATCTCCGACTCGTCTACGCCGCCGAGGCGATTGGCAAGTTATGCTGGCCGGCGGGCCGACCTGTGCGCCGCTGGGCCAGGCCCTCCCGAAAAGAGCGAGTAATGTCTCGGATTGAGGTCATCTTTCGTCACGGAACAGGCCCTCTCATGTTGGACATAGGTGAGGAGGCTATTCTCCTGCGGTTCCGCGGCGTTTCAACCGAGTACGCGGAATGGGAACTGCCCACCTATCCGGACGAAGTACCGTCAAGCCAGGAATCACAACTCGGGGACTGTTCGGCGATGTAACACGACGCCGTCATCGTTTCACGACGCCACGTTCTGCGATCTGGCAATCTTAACGGTGCAATGGGGAAAGAAGACGAGGAATCGCGCGAATCGGAGCTCCTCCGCGAGCACACTGCAGAGGCGATCGCGGCCAGGCTCCAACGCGGACCTCGCCACAGTTATCTCCGGGACTTTGTGTACGGTGCGACCGATGGTGCTGTAACCACCTTCGCCGTCGTCGCCGGCGTCTTCGGCGCGGATTTCCAGATCAGCGTCGTCCTCATCCTGGGAATTGGTAATCTTCTGGCCGACGGATTCTCCATGGCGATCAGCAATCTTCTTGGTACTCGCGCTGAGCAGGAGCAGCACATGCAAGCTCGTCGACGAGAAGAGATGCATATTCGCTTGATACCGGAAGGGGAACGGGAAGAAATACGGCAGATCTTCGCAGGCCGAGGACTGGAAGGATCTGACCTGGAGCGGACTGTCGAAGCCATCACCTCGGATCCTCAGCAATGGGTAGATGCCATGATGAGGGATGAGCTCGGCCTGGCGACGGAGCCGGTATCGCCGTGGAGGGCGGCCGTTTACACCTTCTGCGCGTTCGTCTTGATCGGATCATTGCCACTTCTTGCCTATGTCTACGAGTTCGCATCGCCAGGAACGATCGGAGAGCCCTTCGTCTGGAGTGCAATGATGACTGGTATCGCCTTCTTCGGCATTGGGGCTATAAAGGGCCGGTTTGTCGAGGGATCCTGGCTACGCAGCGCATTGGAGACCCTGGTCATCGGAGGTCTCGCCGCCTCGCTGGCATTCCTTGTTGGCGTGCTCCTTAAAGGAGTGGTGGAGTAGATCTTGATTCGTCTTAGATCTACATCCTCACGCTGCTTCTGGAGTCGCGAGGGACGAGAGGGATGAAAAGGACTGGAACGGGCCCCCGCAAGAGGTCGTCCGCGACGCTCCCGAGCGAGCCGCCGTCAAGTGGCGGCCCTCACGATCAACTCGCAGTGAACGGTCGCCTCTCCGACTGTGTAGAATCCAAGCAGGTCTAGGCTGGGGATCGAGTGCAGTAGGAAGGCCAGGGACAAGGTGCCTGCTAGCAGAATCGAAGAACGCGGTTACGCACATCCGGAGCTTCTGTGTGAAACGGACTGGCTTGCCGATCACCTCGGCGACGCCTCGCTTCGCATCATAGACACGAGGTCCAAGGAGTTATACGAGGCTGGCCACATACCGGGAGCTGTGAGTCTGGTAGCGCATGGTTCTGTCCCGCGCGCGGCCAATGGCGACATGGGGTCGCCGGCGGAGTTCGCCCGTCTCGCTTCAGCCCTTGGGGTCAGGCCGGATTCAACGGTCGTCATCTACGACACGCCTTCGGCGGTCATGGGTATGACGGCCTGGGCGTTCTCCTATTTCGGCCATCCAGACGTGCGAATGCTCGACGGCGGATTTCACAAATGGACCGTTGAAGGCAGGCCGGTTTCGATCGATCCTGGCAGCTACCCCGCGGGAAGATTTGAGGCTCGACCTGTCGACGCCCTTTTCTGCTCACTTGAGGACGCGAAAGCCGCGCAGGGTGCCGCAGGGAGCCTGTTCTGGGATGTCCGGACGCGTGCTGAGTATGAAGGGACGGAGGCGCGCGATAACTCACGGCCGGGCCATATTCCGGGTGCGGTTCATCTGGAGTGGACGGAACTCCTTGATGAGGAAACAAGGACGTTCAAGCCCCAGGAGGAACTGTTGCGGCTTCTGGCGTCGAGAGGCATTACGCCCGAGAGCGAAATCAACTGCTACTGACAGGGCGGCGGTAGATCGGCGGTCGCCGTTCTTGCTCTGCGCATCCTCGGTTTTGATCGGGTAAGGAACTACGCTGGTTCATTTGGCCAGTGGTCGCGTCAAGGGGATACACCGGTCGAATCCTGAGCCTACGTGACGTATCCACGATGGGATCATAGTGTTGCCCGCCCGGGATGTTGTCCTGCCAGCGGAAGGAGGCATTTCGCCGCGGCGTTGCCACTGTAGGTCCGTGGCGCCCTCGGTCTGCCTCGATGCGTAGAGTTCCAGTCAACTCCGATCCGACACCTAAGCCGAGGGCGGTTTCGGAGCGATTTCCGCGGTTTCCTCGGAGGATGGGCCAGGCGAGGACTCTTGACAGCGTTCCGAATTCAGCATCTAGGCTCCGGGTTTGGGCTCTTCTTCTTTGCCAATGGTCGTCTTGGCAACAACCTTCACCCCGCTGATCGTTCCTTCTACGGCTCTGCGGACACGACGTGCCGCTGTATCACTGATGTCGCCAGCCGCTTCGATCGCGCCAGTGGCGGCTGCGGAGGCTGCATCCTCAGCGGAGAGACCAACGTCTTTGGAAGCCTCGATGGCACCTTCCACAGCTCCGACCGCGGCGGTCGTGACATCAGCTCCTACTGAGGATGCCGTATGTACCGCGCTTGCAGCCGTCTCTTGGACAGCATTGAGGGTCTCGCCCCCCACGTCTTTGGTACCACGTATAGCGCCGATGACTGCGGCCTTTGTCACGGAGCCCAACTTGGCTCCAACCCTGGCCGCAGAGTCCACGGCGCTCTCGACACTGGTCGCCGCCGTCTCGGTCGCCTGACCGCCCACGTCGCCCACGGCCTCGATTGCGCCCTTCACCGCCGCGACGGCGAGACCCGCGACTGTCCCACCGGTAGCGCCTGCTGCCTTGACGGTCACCTGGACCGTCTCCGAAACGGTCAGGACAGCCGCCTGTGCGATCTCTCCAGTGCCTCGGATCACTCCAATGATCCCGTTCTTCACACGGCTTCCTACTTCGCGTTCATCCGGCATGCCCGAACCTCCTACCTTGGGCTGAGTACAGAATCCGACCGAAACGTCTCGTTTCACGTCATTGCCGACCGGATTCTAAGTTGGTGCTGAGAAAGACTACGACTCGTTCAGCTCGCCTCAAGCGGCGTGCTGTCGCCAATAGCCGCCGCGCCTTGCTTCGTATCCCGTTCGTTCCTTTGCGGCCTGGTGGCTCCTGCGGGAATCGAAACGAACGAGGACATGCGCCTCGTGAATGGCAACCTCACGGCACTTATGGCAGGGCCGACTCAGGCTACAGGCTTCGGTTCGGAATGGGCAGGTGTTCACAATTGTCCTTCTTTCTGCCGCGAGCTCTTCTATGCAGCAAGCCGCGAAGCAACGTGCTTCAGATCAGGATGATGAAGGTCATCAGGCATGCAGCCTACCGCCGAAGAGCGCGCGGTAAACCACCAGCAACAGCATGGCGCCGAGAACTGCGAGAACGATTGTGCCGAGGTCGAAATTGTTCACGCCGTCACTAATCCCAAGTGTGATCGCAACGAAGCCACCGACAAAGGCACCGGCGATGCCGAGCAGAATGGTGACAATGATGCCGCCAGGCTCGTTGCCAGGCATTAGCGCCTTCGCTATCAGGCCGGCAATCAAGCCAACGACAATCCAGGCAATGATGCTCATGGTTAGGCCTTTCTACTCACATCGCGGCGAGTGCAGTTCTTATGGTTCCTTCCATCCAACCTGACGTCAGAATAGTTGGCGCGAGAGCTGCCTCCCCAGTGCTATAAGTTGGTAAGAAAGAGAGCCGTTCGGCCGTCTGTCCAGGCTTGGAATGATTCCGACCAGGGCCCTGCTCGCGAGAACCCGAGAGCAGAGTTCGCTCATCTTGGGAGCAGCCACCAAAGGCTGTCAGGCCAGCATGCCCTCCCAGAACCAGTCATCCGGCCCTGCCGGTTGCTGAGCAAAGAGGTCATAGTTAATGCAGCAGGAGTGCTCCTTGCTGCAATGACAACCCCGATCCATGGGGCAGCACTCCATGGTGCAGAGACCAAAACGTGTATGAAGGCAGGGTGGAATGAATATCTTGGCGACGCTCGACGGTTCTTCGGAGTCCGAGGCCATCCTTCCGAAAGCGGCAGCGATAGCAAAGGATAGTGGCGCAAACGTCTTCCTGTTGCTCGTGATCGAGCCGCCTTTCACCGGCGCCGCTTCGTCTGAGGCCGTCGCGGAGATGCGATTCGAGCAGGCGGGCAGCGCTGTATCCCAGTTCGGAGGAGTAGGCGCGGTGCAGAGGCCCGTGGAGCCTCGGCCCGGTGAGCATGAATTTCGCGGTCAGACCTTTGCGAGAGTCGAAGACGAGGCCAAAGACTACCTGGCTGACAAGGCCGAAGCACTCAGGTCGGCCGGGCTCCAAGTGCAAACTGAGGTCATCCTAGACGAAAAGCCGGCAAACGTAATCCTCGACTTCGTCAAACAGCGCAACATTGACCTCGTGGCAATGTCGACTCACGGCCGCTCCGGGCTCAGCGGGCTCATTCACGGCAGCGTCACCGGAGCCGTGATCGCGGCCGGCGTGGTGCCAGTGCTGGTCTTCCGACCGGCGTAAGGGAGTGTCATTGATGGCTGGAACAAGCAACGACATCGAACAGCAACTTGCAGAGCAAGCCGGGGTCTATGCAGCTGTCGAGGAGACGGCGACGGCAATTGTTCTCAGCGGCCTGATCGGCTCGGAAGAGCAACGCCAGGCGGCGATGGATATCGTGTCTGCCATCGCGCCGAGCAAGCGCATCGTGGACAACCTGGAGCTGATGGACGTTCCATCGGGGGCTCTTGGCAGCGAAACAACGGAGGCGTCCAAAAACCAGACCCTGGAGCCTGGCGATTTCGGCGATCAGGTGATCGTCAGCACTACTCTTGGCGCTGAGGGTCCGAGTGGCTTCACCAGCGACGAGGACATCTCCGAAGGCGACGACGTCTACGTCCCGCCGACCGACCCTGTCCTGACGCCTGAGGGTGAGATCCTTGGCGGCTTCGAGTTCAGTTCAGACGATTCGGCCGTTGTCGAATCATCGACTCTGGGCGAGCGCTACAGTGACGGTTCGATTGCCGCAGCCATCCGGCGGGAGCTTAGAGAGGACGCCGCCACCACCGATCTACAGGTCCAGGTCAGCGTCGAGGGCGGGATAGCAGAATTGCGCGGCAGCGTATCCAGCCTTGAAGACGCCGAAAACGCCGAAGCAGTTGCCAGCCGCGTGCCGGGTGTAGTCGAAGTCAGAGAGAACCTCGAAGTCCAAAATCTCAACCGCCAGTGAGGCTGATCGCTTCCGGTCTGACCATGGCTTGAACTAGCTCGCTGCAGAGGTGCCGAGCTTCACCCCTCGACTCGATCGTGGAAAGGAAACAGGCATGGTGTCATCATCGACCACGCCACCGATTGGCACGCTGGTTTACAGTTTGGACGGCTTTGAATTGGGCCGGGTCGAGGAAGTAAGTGACTCGTGCTTCAAGCTCGACATCCAGTTTGCGCCCGATTGGTGGCTCAACTCGGATACGGTCGAGCGCGAGGAAAATGGTACGGCCATCCTGAGGCTCACACGCGCGGCGATCCGGGATTCTTCGATCCATCGGCCAGACGCAGGCCACGTTGGCTTTCATCTGCACCATCACCTGCCTTGAGAAGCCCGTGCAGCTCAGGAACCGCACTTAACTCTCGCAGAGAATCACAGGCGACGATTCGTCGGCGACCCGTTCTGGGTAGTTGTCTGGCTGCGCACCTGTGAAGCTAAACAGGAGAAGGCGATGAACTACAAGCTGGAGGTCTACGAGGAGGGCACTGATGCGCTGCTGGCAAGCTACGAGTCTTCTACGCCCTTCCTGGCAATGCACGTTGGGGAAATCCTGGATATTGAATCCGGCTCTCAGGGAAAGAGAAGCTTGGAGGTGAAGGAAATCCGGCACGTGATCGTGTTCTCGGATGGGAACATGGTTCACATCCTCGGCGTTGTTTGCGCCGCCGCACCGGACCGATCATCCCAGCCAAGCGACACCTAGTTATGGCCCAAGTCGGCGCCGTGAGCCTTTCCGCTCGCAATGCATTCTTCAATGCGTCGTTGATACGGTCGGGCGGGAGCTGTCACACGAAGAGTTCGCTGGGCGCTACTTCGTCGCCGAAACCATGGCTGGCCAACTCCGGGCATCTGGTGCTGCCTGGTATCTTTTGCCAGTGAACGGCTGGGAGCGCAGCCCGCTTGAAACCCGGCCCTCGTCAGAAGACAGAAGGGCTGACTCTACCGGAGTCGGACGAAACAGAGCTGGAGGAATTACCCAACCGCGACGCCAAGCGTGAGGCCTGTCTCCTACGTTTCTTAGGCCGGCATGGTGAGCTGTGACGTCAAATCCGGCCTTATGTTGGCTTTGGCGGGATCAAGAATCCGGTACGCTAGCAATTTCACGCGGTCATTTACCAGAAACCACGCCAGAGCGTAGCCCCAAACGAACAGGGCCCAGCCCCAGCCTAGGGGTGTCATGAACAAGCCATAGACCGCAATCAAGGTCGCTATAGCTTGGGTACCGAGTACCGCTATCCAGAGAATCCGTGCGGGGCGTATGGACCAAAAGGGGCCACGCGTGCGCGTAAGAAAGATCGTCAGATGTCCCGCCACGGACAGCTTCAGATACATCAACGTCTGAACGTGCGAACGGTCGAGATCAAAGACCCGCTCACCCAGATAGAACAAACCGAATGCCGAGATAACCCCGATGACGCCCAGGACCGTGGCGATCCCGAGCACTAGCGGCATGTTCCAAGCCTCGGGCTGATTCTTGTAATGAACGTTGTCATAGGCTATCGACAGGATTGCTCCGTCATTGAGCAACGCCAGCATCACGATCATGACCGCTGTAACCGGATAGAAATTGAAAATCAGAATCGCCAAGGTCATGAACAGGAGCACACGCAGGGTCTCGGCGATGCGGTAGATCGCGTAGCTGTTCATCCGCTGGAAGATACGGCGGCTCTCCTTGATCGCGTCAATGATCACCGCCAAACCGGCCGTCGTCAGTACGATTGAAGCCGCCGCGCGCGCCGCGTCCGTCGCGCTTGAAACGGCGATGCCGCAGTCGGCCTTCTTTAGCGCCGGGGCATCATTCACCCCGTCGCCTGTCATGCCGACGATGTGGCCCCGTTTCTGGAGAACAGCCACGATGTGGAATTTGTGCTCGGGGAACACCTGGGCGAAGCCGTCGGCATTCTCGATGGATTCCGCCACTTCTGGGGTCTCCTGCCTTTTCGAGTCGCCCAGGCTCGTCGCATCGAGGATGTTGGCGCCCATACCCAGCTTTTGGGCTGTCTCCTTGGCGATGGCGAGCGCATCTCCCGTCACCATCTTGATCTTCACGCCCATTGATAGCGCGGTGGCGATGGTCGCCCTGGCGTCGTCGCGAGGCGGATCGAACAGGGGCAACACGCCGACAAACTGCCATTGGTCGTCGCCATCGGCTCGCGCCACACCGAGTGAACGAAAGCCGCGAGCCGCAAATTCGTTGACGGCCTTGTCGACGGTGGGCTGCACTTCGCGGGTGTTGGCGGACAATTCCAGAATGACCTGCGGTGCGCCCTTCGTTACTTTGAATGTCTGGCCGTCCTGGCCTTTGACGGTGGCTTCGGTGCGCTTGTGCACGGGGTCGAATGGCTGGAAATGGACCACCTGATAGCTCTGCAGGGCCTCCTGGTCTTTGAGTCCGCCCAGGACGGCTAGATCGATGGTGTCGTTGTTGTCCGCGCGTGAGGCCAGCGCTCCGTTAAGGATGACTTGCTCGACGGCGCCATCATTCACGCTAAACGGATCACCCAACGTCAGCTTGTTCTGGGTCAGGGTGCCGGTCTTGTCCGCGCACAGTATGTCCACGCCCGCCAGCTCCTCGATCGCGACCAACCGGCTCACAATCGCCTGCTTCCCGGCGAGAAGGCGCGCGCCGACCGCCATGGTCACCGACAACACGGTCGGCATCGCCACTGGAATCGCGGCCACGGTCAGCACCAGGGAGAACTGCAACGTGGTCAAGATGGGGTCGCCGCGCAGGACCGAGACCGCAATGATCACCGCCACCAGCGCTACGGCCAGGATGATCAGGTAATTGCCGATCTTCAGCACCGCGCGTTGAAAGTGGCTGATCGTGTGTGCCTCCTGCACAAGCGACGCCGTCTTGCCGAAATAGGTCTTACCGCCGGTGGCATAAACCAGTGCCCCGATTTCGCCCTGGCGGATGATCGAACCGGAAAACACCGCGTCGCCCGATTTGCGCTCTGCGGGCAGCGACTCTCCGGTCAGGGCCGACTGGTCTACTTCCACCGGGTCGCCATCCAGCAGGCGGGCATCCGCCGGCACAATGTCGCCGAGACGCAGGCGAATGACATCGCCCGGCACCAACTCGCGCGCCGCGGGATTTATCCACTTCCCGTCCCTTTTCACCCGGGCCTTAATCGCCAGATTGGCCTTGAGGGCCTCGATAGCGTTGCCGGCCTGGTGTTCTTCCCAGAACCCAACCACAGCGTTGGCAACCAGAAGCAGGAGGATGATGCCGAAGTCAGGCCAGTGCCGGGCGACGGCCGAAAGGATTACGGCGGCTTCGATCATCCAGGGAATGGGGCCCCAGAAATAGGTGAGGAATTTGAGAAACGGATTGGCTTTTGTTTCTTCGATCTCGTTAGGCCCGTACTGGGCCAGCCGTTTCTGCGCCTCGGCTTGACTGAGGCCATCCGGCGACGACCTCAATTTCTGCTCCACTTCCGCCAGGGGCAAGGATTTTAGATCGCCGTTCGCGTCAGCAGTCAATTCAGGGTTCGGTTCGGGAGCCTCGGGCAGGTCGGCGCTGGATTGCCCATTCATCGGTTAACAACCTCCGGAAAATATGTAGCGGCGCTCTTGGGCTCTTCCAGTTTTGATCTACCTATTCAAATACGACGGCCGTGATGTGGAGCTCAAGAGAAGACGGGCGGTGCGACTCTGGTCTCGCCGCAGAGGTACATATGGTAGAGCAAGCTGAGGAGGCGCTGAGGTTCTTTGCCGGGCCGCGCCGTTCAGCCGAATTCGCTAACTGCGCCTGACTGGATGATCACTCGCCGTAGCTGCATCGATCGCACAGGTATGACCTCGACCAGGCAACCGGGGCCGTGTTCCGAGCAGCGGCTGAAAGGGCCGTCGCAGTCTTCTCCCGGCCATGCGGCCGTGAAGTGCGTCTCGTAGCAGCCGGAGTAGTCGCTGCCAAAGCGAGCCGCGACCTCAGTCTCAACCTGGCCAGTTGGTTCTTCTTGTAGGTCGCCACCAGGCGAAATCCGGCTTCGAGGTTGCGATTCTCAATCGCCATGTTTCTCAGCCCTCCTTTCAAAGGCGACGACATACATCGCCCTGGTGGGCTGAAATAGCAAGTCGGTCGTCACAGAGTTTTGGGCGAAGCGTCCAATCGGCACTCGAAGAGAGCCGTTTGGATAGGCGAATCTAGCCTTGGACGGCGTACGGGCTATCGCTCGACCGAGCGATTGATGCCCAGCCCGGACGCCGTTCTTCCCGGACGAATGGATCATGTGGGTCAGTCTTGTGGCCTTCATGCTCGCGGAAGACTTCTCGGGGCTAAAGAAGGCAGCGTACGGCCGCGAACCTACGAGTCCTACGACCTCAACGTTCGGCGCCTGAAGCCGTTGATTGGCCGCATTCGTCTGAGCACACTCACCCCGGCCGCAATCGAACGAGCATACGCCGATCTAATCGAACGTGGCCTCAGCCGACGCTCTGTGGTCCAAGTCCACACTGTTCTGCACAAAGCTCTCGAGAGAGCGGTGCAGTGGGGCTCCATCGGTCGAAATCCCTCCGAAGCGGTGAGCGTGCCTCGACCCGAACGCAACGAGATGCACACTCTCAGCGAAGACGAAGTCAGGCGCTTCTTTCCGGCGACACAGGATCATCGTCTGCATGCCCTCTGGGTGCTCCTCGCCTCCACCGGCCTCCGTGTTGGTGAAGCCACTGGGTTACGCTGGGACGAGTTCGACTTGGACCAGAATCGCCTCATTGTCCGGCGCGCTCTGCAACGCCAAAAGGGTGTCGGCCTCGTCTTCGTTGGCCCAAAGACGACCAAGAGCCGGAGAACCGTTTACTTCCCGGAAGGGACCGCCCAGGCGCTGCGGGAGCACCGACGCCAGCAGATCGAAGAGAAGCTCGCCTGGGCCCTGCCTCACCCGAATCCTCGGCCGCGCTGGCCTGCCGCGCGTTCGTGTGCACGACCTGCGGCACACCGCAGCCACCCTTTACCTGGCCCGCGGCGAGAACCCCAAGATCGTCCAGGAGCTGCTCGGCCACAGCACAGTCACCCTGACGCTAGACACCTACTCCCACGTCACGCCAGCCATCCATGCTGACGCTGCGAAGAAGATGCAGGTCCTTTTCGCCGAAGCCTAGCCCCGCGAATATTTCGAAGCGACCCGAATCGGCCCAAAAATCCATCTACAGTTGCCAACGTCCGCCCAGGTTGCTGTCAGAACTGCTGTCAAACGACGAAAAAGCCGCCTCTCGGGCGGCTCTTTCGATGCTAGCTTTACCTAAGTTTTAGAATCGGAATGGCGGAGAGGCAGGGATTCGAACCCTGGATACGAGAGAACCCGTATAACGGTTTTCGAGACCGCCGCATTCAACCACTCTGCCACCTCTCCACTCGTCATTCTGCAATCTGGCGACGTGGGCGGCAAGCCGCGGCCCGTCTATAATGTCCCTCGACTCAGTCAGCCTCAGAGGAGCTTTATGACCACTCCCGTAGTCCAGTCGGTACCGGCCGCTCTGCTGCACGACGAGATCGTAGCGCTGGGTGTGACCCACATCGTCAATGTGCCCGACACGCACCAGCGCACCCTCCTGCAGGCTGTAACCGAAGACCCGCGCTTCACCCTCGTCACCCTCAGCACCGAGCACGAGGCCGTCTGCACCAACGCCGGTCTCTGGATGGGCGGCGCCAACCCCCTCGTCATGATCCAGAACGTCGGCGTCTTTGCTGGCATGAACGCCTTGCGCGGCATCGCCATGGACATGCGCGTGCCGACCTGCATGGTCGTCGGCCAGTTCGGCCGCGACGTCAATCTGCCCATCGACGAGCGCCAGAACAGCGCTACGCGCCTCATCGCGCCGGTTATGCAGACACTCGGCGTGCCCTGCTACTTGATCGACGGTCCAGAGGACGTCCATTTCCTGCGCGAGGCCTTCATCCAGAGCCGGGAGGAGCGCTGTCCTACGATTGTGCTGCTCGGCGCGCCAACCTCCTAGACGGGACCAGAGCATGAAGCGTGACGAGGCAATCGAGCTCATCGCCGCCACCAAAGGCGACGGCGTCAGCGTTACGACGATGCGCTCCGTCCTGCCCTGGGCAGAGTCCGGCGCCGCCGGCGAGCGCCACATCGACTGCATCGGCTGCATGGGCGGCGCCGCGTCGTTGGGCCTGGGCCTGGCGCTGGCGCAGCCCGACCGCCGCATCTACGTCATCGATGGGGATGGCAGCCTGCTCATGCAGCTGGGCGGCCTCGCCAGCGTGGCCGGCGCCGAGCCGGCCAACTACTACCATTTCGTCCTCGTCAATCGCGTCTACGAGACCTCAGGCAAGCAGATCACGCCCGGCGGCGACAAGGTCGACTTCGCCGCGCTGGGCCGCGGTGCCGGCTATCACCAGTCGGAGAGCTTCGACGACATCGGCGTGCTGCGTGAGCGGCTGCCCGGCATCCTCTCGTCGGGTGGCCCGGCCCTGATCGTACTCGAGGTCGACCCCGAGGACTACGGCGAATCGACTCCACGCGTCCGGCCACAGGATGCAGCCGGCACGCTGCGCAGCCAACTCGTCGCACCGCTGAGCGCCAGCACCTTCAGCAACGCAAACGGCCCACTCACTCGAGCGGGCCGTTACTCATTCACTTCGAGGCGTCTACACCGCTTTGGCGTAGACGACGTGGCGCAGGTTGTACTCATGCGCAGACGGATCAAAGACGCCGTTACACGTGATCAGCGTCAGGTCCGCAGCGCCGGACGAAAGGATTCCTCCCCAGTTCGAAGCGTCCGTGTAGTCCTGCGACGCGGTTACCACGTAGTTGTGCACCACGCCGTCCGACGTCCGGTACTGGATGCTCGCACCGGGGGAGAGGTTGCGGACGTTCCAGAAGACCGCCGCGCCGGCCGAGCCGTTGTGGCAGCGAGCGCAGTCGACGTGGCCGGCAAGAACCGTGTTGCCGTTGCCGACGTATCCGCCGAGACCAGGGAAGGCGCTGAAGTCGTACCACACGGCGTAGAAGTAGCCAACCGGGTTCGGCATCGTGCCGTCGCCGCCGACCTTGTCGCCATACACGGTCGCATCGAGGCCAATGGACGGAATGATCAGCTCGTCACCGAGCGCGAACTCGCCGCCGCCGGCGTTCACCGGTCCCTGCGTCGAGTAGTCAATGCTTCCGCCGGTGCCGCCGGTGCCGCCGCCGCCGGTGGAGGCACCCGCGGTGTCGGTGCAGTTGTCCAGGTACCACTGGCGCTCAATCTGGGAGCGGTAGGGGGTTCCGGCAATCTCATCACAACTCGTGCGAACGGGAATCACCGTAGCGGTGGGAACGACCGTCGCCGTCGGAAGAGGCGTGGGCGTAGTCAGCTCCGCCAGCGCGCCGACGTCCGGCTTCAAGCTGCCACTCGTGGTCGAGTTGTCGCTGCCGCTCATGCCAAAGCTCACGCCCACAGCCACCACGAACGCCGTAATCGGAATCACGGCGAGAAGCATCCACCGCGGAACACCTTCCAAGAATGCCGGCAGATTCACACGTTCCCTCCCTGGGCCTCTGACCGGGCCACCATCCTAACTAACGCCGGAGGCGGGCACGAGGTTAAACCCTGACCGCCGTCACGACTTGCCGGTGATTGTACTCGTGAGTCTGGGTATTGAAATCGCCACCACAGGTGATCAGCGTGATGCTCTCCTGCGCCGTGGCGGAAACGATGCTAGTCCAATCGGCGCCGTTCGCATCCACTGCCTGGTTCGAGGTTACGGAGTAGGTGTAGACCTGCCCGCTAACGTGGATCTCGATGGTGTCGCCAACCTTCAGCTTACTCACGTCCCAGAAGACAGCCTCGCAAGGCGGCGGGACCGTGCCGTGGTCGCAGGCCTTGAAACCCGAGTCGACGTGACCGGCAAAGATGGAGTTGCCGCCCTGGCCGGGAGCACCGCCCAGACCGGGCCAGGCCGAGAAGTTGTAGTAGGCAACGTCATCGGGTCCGTCCGGGTTGGGCATCTCGCCGTCTGCGCCCACCGTCTTGAAAGTAAGAGGCGCGTTGATGTTGAAGGCGGGGATGACGATACGATCGTCGGCGCCGACGCCGGTCAGGCTGGGCGCGCCGGTGACCGTCGGGCGGGTCAAATCAAGGGTGCCCTGCGGCGACGGGATACCGCCGGTCGCCAATCCACCGCTCTGGGCCTTGCTCGTCGGCGTGATCGTGGCAAGAGCGTTGGAGTTGTTGTCGTTGCCGCCGCCGCTGCTAAAGACGACGACTACCAGGATGAGACCGATGACGACGGCGGCAATGACACCACCGATGATCGGCAAAGGAGGTCGGCCTCCGAAGAGTCCGTTGGACTCTTCGGATTCCTCGGGGTCGGTATCTTGGAACATGAACGCTAGACCTCTATGACGGGTTTAGGCCCTGCTGAGAGATGCCTGACATCCAGAATACGGAACCGGCCCCCTGGCGGCAACCAAACACCCGGCGCCGTACAAGATGAGCGGCTCCAGCCTAGGCTGGAGCCGCTCATCGTCAGTTTTGCCTTGTCAGGCCCTGGACTTAGGACCGGCGGCGCGCTACCACGATGGAGCCAGCCGCAGCAGTCGACATGATAGCCACAATAGCAGCAATGATGCCGTACAGGCTCGAGCTGCCGCTGCCCGCGTCCTTCAAACCAGCGTCACCGGTGTTCGGCGGCTGGATGCTGCCGGTCGAGACGGTCGGAACCGGCGTCGACGTGGCAACTGCGGTCGGGGCCGGCGTTGCGCAGCTCGACGTCGTGATCGTCGCCGTGCCGCTCTTGGAGCCGGAGGTCGCCGTAATCACGGCGGCGCCATTGCCGCTCGCAGTGTACAGGGTGGAGACGACACCAGCCTGAGTGGTGCCGGAGCTCGATGTGAACGCACCGCTGGCCGCGCTGAACGTGACCGGTGCGCCACTGACCAGGGCGCCACTAGCGTCCCTCACCGTCGCAATGACGACGACGGGCAGGTTGCAGGGCGGCGTCGTGGTGGAGACTTGCAGCGTAACGCTGTTGGCCGTACCCGGCGTCGCGGTGCCCGTCACCTGATTGTCAACGAAGGTGCAGGAAACCGTGTCGGTGTTGTCCTGCAGCGTAATGGAAACGCTGCCATTGGCGACATTCGTCTCGTAGCTGCCGTTGCCAGTGTCCGTGCAGGTCAGCGTGTCAAGTGACCAGCCGGTGGGAACGTCTTCCGTCACAACGTAGGTCGAATCACTCGCCGTACAAGAGTAGGACTGGGTGTCGCCGTCAGCCAGCGTGAAGCTGTCGTCGCAGCCGCTACCGGGGCCACTGATCGTGAAGTCGAAGTCCTTGCTCGGGTCGTCGGGCGCGTCCTTCTTGATCGTGATGTTGTCCGTTTGACAGGTGAGGTGGACAGTGCCGTCTGGCTCGACCAGCTCAGTTGCTGAATCGAGCTGTCAACGACATCGCAGCCGACGTACGGGTCAGGCAGACTGTGAGGCTGATGTCGTATTGGCCGTGCACCGCTGCGTGTCGAGCGAACGGAATTGCCGTCCTGGATCCGACTCGATCGAGCTCTGAATCATCACCTGAGCCATTGTGCAGTGTAAGTTTCGCGTACCGCTGTCATCGTTGGGCTCGAGGCGTCGATGTCAGATCACCGCATCTCGGCCGCCAGTGATCCGACTTGCCTGTGCTGTCGTCGACCGATGTCAACCGTGAGAACGCCGATGGCGCTGGCAATCGAGCGCGACGAACGCCGTAGGCGTGCGTGACGTCCCCGGGCGCCAACGACCGCGATGCCCAATGCGAACGCCGCCGCTATAGGCAATAACTTCCAGGACGATTTGAGCATGTTCTGCACCTCCGCGAGGGTGTGATCCGGCCGATCACCCGACCGAGCCGGTCTTGGCGCCTGGGAGACACGCCCGACTGTCCCTTGTCGGTCGCGCCCGCCACCTCCCCGTAAGCGCGCAGGAGAAAGGGGCCGCTTTGCGGCCGGCTGCTTTAGCCAACAGCCACGACGGAGTATATCAGGGCCGTCAACGTGCAGCGTGAGGGTTACCCCTTATATTTATGCATTTTTAACGTTTCCTACGTGTGGGAAGAGACGCGCTGGCGCCAAACTTGCCCATCGTTATACACGCGCCAACGCGCAGATCAACGCAGCTCTGACACCGCAGCATGCAACTTACGCCTAGCGTTTACGTTACGTCGCGCATTTAGGAAGCGGCCGCGGCGCTGCCTGATCTGTAGCGGCAGCCTTCATGCTGCCGCCGCGTCCCGTCCAACCACAGGCCATCGTCCAAAACGCCGAGGTCAGGGTCGTGCCCGACGGGGCGCGCGTGGCGACCTTAAGGTCCCCGCTACGCCCGCGGCCGACGCCTCGACTGACCGCACGCCCACCGGTGCTCAACGATGGGGTGAAGCACCCAGACACGCTGTCATGTTGAACGCGGTGAAGCATCTCCCGGCAAGCCCCTCTGCGAGCCGACGACGGCACCCGCGCGGGCGATCTAGCGGGCCACCCTTCGCATGGCCGCGCCAGATCGTCTGTGCCGCGTCGGGCGCGTCGCCCACGCCGCGTCGGAATGCCGGGAGATTCTTCGCCTGCGGCTCAGAATGACAGGTGGAGCCCCCGGCTTTGCTCACAGGATCGGCAGGTAGCGGCCCAGTTCGAAGTCGGTAATGTGCGAGCGGTAGCTCTCCCATTCGATGCGCTTCGAGGCCATCAGGCTCTCGAAGACGTGCTCGCCCATACACTCCCGCACCAGGACGCTGTTTTCCGTCTCCAGCAGCGCCTCGTAGAGGCTGCCGGGCAGGGTCGGCGCGTCCTCCATCTGACCCTCGTCGCGGACGTCACGCGGCGGTGGCAGCGGATACTCTTTCTCGATACCCTCGAGACCGGCCGCCAGCATCGCGGCGAACGCGAGGTACGGGTTGCAGGCCGCGTCCGGCGCCCGGTACTCGACGCGAGATGCAGTCTCGCGACCCGGCCGGTAGTCGGGCACGCGCAGCAGATCGCCGGGCATGCGGCCGCCGGGCTGCTCCTTCGGGCCCACCAGAGGCGGCGCCACGGTCGCGCCGCGGCGGTTCCAGGCGACGCGCACCGGCGCCTCGAAGCCGGGGATGAGGCGCTTGTAGGAGTTCACCCACTGGTTCGTGATCAGGGTGATCTCCCGCGAGTGCCGCAGCAGGCCGGCCAGGAAGCCGCGCGCTACGGCCGAGAGGTGCAACGGGTCGTTCTCGTCAAAGAAGGCGTTCTGCTCACCGCGGAACAGGGACATGTGGCAATGCATGCCGGAGCCGTTCTCGTTGGCGAGCGGCTTGGGCATGAAGGTCGCGTAGACGCCGGCGGCCATCGCCACTTCCTTGACGACGAGACGTGTCGTCATCAGGTTGTCCGCCATCGTCAGCGCGTCCGTATAGCGCAGGTCGACCTCGTGCTGCGACGGCGCCACCTCGTGGTGGCTGGACTCGACGCCGATGCCCATCTCCTCCAGCGTGAGCACGGTCTCGCGCCGCAGATCGCTGGCCGCGTCGAGGGGAGTCAGGTCGAAGTAGCCGCCGTGGTCGAGCGGCTCCGGCCTGCTGCTGTCGCCTTCCCGGAAGTAGAAGTACTCCACTTCCGGGCCGACGTAGAACGTGAAGCCTAGCGCCGCGGCGCGCTGCAGGCTGCGCTTGAGGACGTAGCGCGGGTCGCCCGGGAAGGGCGAGCCGTCCGGCAGATGGATGTCGCAGAACATGCGCGCCACCCGCCGCTCGCGCGGGCGCCACGGCAGCAGCTGAAAGGTCGCCGCGTCCGGGATGGCGTTCATGTCGCTCTCGCCGGCGCGGGCAAAACCTTCGATGGCGCCGCCATCGAAGCCCACGCCCTCCTCCAGCGCTCCTTCGAGCTCCTCAAAGGTAATCGCAAAGCTCTTCAGGGAGCCGAGCGTGTCTGTGAACCAGAGCCGAATGAACTTGACGTCCTGCTGGCGGCATTGCTGCAGGACAAATTCACGGCTTTCATCTGCAGTCATATCGTTATTCATCATAGCCAGCGCCTTTCCGCGCATCCCTGGAGAACTTGGTTAACTTTTGGTTACAAGACGGATCTGAAGACACCCCTCAGATTCAAACCATTACTTGCGTGTTAATGACCCTAGCGTGCCGGTCGCTATACTCCTTGACATGCAACAAGTGCTTCTTGTCTACCAGACGGAAGGCACGGCGGCAATCCGCCGTGACCTTTCAGCTTTCGACATCGAGGTTTTGACCCTCGAGCCGGATCGCGCCGAAGAGGGACTCACCAGCCCGGATTACGATGCCATCATCGTTGAGGCCGGCGCGAACCTGGACGAGACTCGTCGCATTATCGAGTCTCCGCTGCGGTCCGCGAAAGCGCCCCTGTTGCTGCTCGTCCGCGCCGACCAGATGACGGGCATCGACCCTGCCTGGCCACTGGACGACTTCCTGACGATGCCGATCTCCTCAGACGAGTTGCTCCTGCGGCTGCGGCGCGCCATCTGGCGCCATACCGGCATCGACTCCGCAAACATGCTGCGCAGCGGCCAGCTCGTTGTCGACCTGGCGAACTACAAGGTGTTCGTTGCGGAGCAGCCCGTCAACCTTACGTTCAAAGAGTTCGAGCTGCTGCGCTTCCTTATGACCAACCGCGGCAAGGTCTTCACCCGCGAGGCCCTGCTCAACCGCGTCTGGGGCTATGAGTACTTCGGCGGCGCCCGCACGGTCGACGTGCACATCCGGCGCCTGCGCAGCAAGATCGAGACGGGCCCGACGATCTACATTGAGACGGTGCGCAACGTCGGCTATCGCTTCCCCTCTGACGGCTAGCAAATCTCTGAAATTCACCTACCGCTAGGCCAATTTTAACCAGCCTGAAACATGGCTGTAACAATCCGTCCCTAACCTCGCCTCATCTCGCAGGCCGTCTTCCGGCGCAGGGCACGCGCCAGGAGAGCTGATCCGCCTGACGAGAAGAGGGGGAATCTATGGACTCTGGCGACGTTGCCTGGCTCCTGGTCTCATCGGCGCTGGTCATGCTGATGACACCCGGGCTGGCGCTTTTCTACGGCGGCCTGACACGCAGCAAGAACGTGTTGGGCACCATCATGCACAGCTTCATGATGCTGGGCGTTATCACGGTGCAGTTCGTGCTCATCGGCTACACGCTGGCCTTCGGTCCAGACGTCGGCGGCGTCATCGGCGACCTGTCGTATATCGGGTTGAAGAACGTCTCGGCCACGATGCCGGGGCCGTACGCGCCGACGGTGCCGCACCAGGCGTACATGATCTTCCAGATGATGTTCGCGGTGATTACACCGGCGCTGATCACCGGCGCCTTCGCCGAGCGCGCCAAGTTCAGCACCTTCCTCGTGTTCATGCTTCTGTGGTCGACGATCGTCTATGACCCGGTGGCACACTGGGTCTGGGGCGGCGGCTTCCTCGGCCTCGACCACCTCGGCGCCCTCGACTTCGCCGGCGGCACCGTCGTGCACGTCAACGCGGGCGTCGCGGCGCTCGCCGCCGCCATCGTCTACGGCAAGCGGCACGGCTACGGCCGGGAGCCCATGGAACCCCACGACATCACGATGGTCGTCGTCGGAGCCGGGTTGCTCTGGTTCGGATGGTTCGGCTTCAACGCCGGCAGCGCCCTGGCCGCCGGCACGCTGGCTACGAGCGCCTTCGTCGCCACCCATGTCGCGGCAGGCGCCGCGCTCTGCACCTGGGTGGCGCTGAGCTGGATCGTCACGGGCAAGCCCAGTGTCGTGGGCGCCGCGGCAGGCGCCGTTGCCGGACTCGTAGCGATCACGCCCGCTTCCGGCTTCGTGGAGCCCCTGCCCGCGCTGATCATCGGCGTCGGCGCCGGCGCCATCTGTTACTTTGCTGTGCGCCTGCGCGCTCACGCCGGCCTTGACGACTCGTTGGACGTCGTAGGCGTGCACGGCGTCGGCGGTGCCTGGGGCGCCATCGCTACCGGCCTGTTCGCAACGACTGCGGTGGGCGGCGTGGCCAACGGCCTCTTCTACGGCGACGCCGCGCAACTGGGCAGACAACTGGTTGCCATCGGCGTGACGCTGGCTTACTCGTTCGTGGTTACGATCATCCTGCTCAAAGTGCTCGACGCCGTGATGGGGCTCCGGGTCAGCGAAGAAGACGAGCTCGTCGGCCTCGACGCCAGTCAGCACGGCGAGCGTGCCTACGTCTTCGACGGCGGCTCGCCATACGCCGGCATCCCCGTCATCCCAGAGCCCGTGCCGGTGCCGGTCACCGAGCGGTCGGAAGCGCGCGGTTAATCCAGAAGGAGCCATCCTCAGATGAACAAGATCGAGGCAATCGTCCGGCCGGAACGGCTCGAGACCGTCAAGGAAGCACTCGCGGCAGCCGGCTTCGTCGGCCTCAACATCGTCAACGTCACGGGCCGCGGCGTGCAGAAGGGCATCGTCCACTCGGGCCGCGGCGGAGAAGAGTACCGGGTCGACATGCTGCCGAAGAGCCGCGTCGAGCTCGTCGTACGCGACGCCGACACGGAGCGCGTCATCGCCGTGATCCTCGAATCAGCACGCACCGGCTCGATCGGCGACGGCAAGATCTTCGTTTCGCCCGTGAGCGAGGCGATCCGCGTGCGTACGGGCGAGAGGGGCGAAGACGCACTGTAACCAATTTTTAAGATTAGATGACAACACCCTTTCCCGGGCGTCAGAGGCGCATTTCGCTCTGGCGCCCCACGAGTGGTGCAGGTATAAAACTTGTGATAGCCCCGCGACAAACCACATCGGTGCGACCGACAGGAGGAGCTGAAACCAATGGCCTACATGGCTGAGTACATCTGGGTTGACGGGACCCAACCGACCGCAAAGCTGCGGTCCAAGACCAAGATCATGAAGGACGGCGACACCGACATGCCCATCTGGGGCTTCGATGGTTCGTCGACCAGCCAGGCCCCTGGCGATCGCTCCGACTGCGTCCTCAAGCCCGTTTACGTCTGTCCCGACCCGATCCGCGGCGGCGCCAACAAGCTGGTGCTCTGCGAAGTCCTGCTAGTGGATATGACGCCCCACCCGACGAACACGCGCGCCGAGTGCGCCAAGATCGCGGAAATGTACAAGGACCAGGACTACTGGTTCGGCCTGGAGCAGGAGTACACCCTATTCTTCGGCTCACGGCCCCTCGGCTTTCCTGAAGCCGGCTTCCCGGCCCCACAGGGCGGCTACTACTGCGGCGTCGGCGCGGACGAGGTCTTCGGACGGCCCATGATCGAAAAGCACCTCGCTGCCTGCCTGGCCGCCGGACTCGGCATCTCCGGCATCAACGCCGAGGTCATGCCCGGTCAGTGGGAGTTTCAGGTCGGACCGCTGGGAGCGCTGGCCGTCAGCGACGAACTCTGGCTGGCGCGCTGGCTGCTCTACCGCGTCGGCGAGGAGTTCGGCATCTCCGCCACGCTCGACCCGAAGCCGGTCCGCGGCGACTGGAATGGTGCAGGCTGTCACACCAACTTCTCCAACAAGGCCATGCGTGAGAGTTACGAGCCCAACGTCGCTGCCGCCGAAGCGCTGGGCCGCCGCCACGAGCTGCACATCCAAAACTACGGCTTCGGCATCGAGGACCGCCTCACTGGCCTGCACGAGACCGCCTCGTACCGAGAGTTCAATTACGGCGTCTCCGACCGCGGCGCATCCGTCCGCATCCCATGGCAGGTCGAGGTCGACCGCAAGGGCTACATCGAAGACCGTCGCCCTTGCGCCAACATCGACCCGTACGTCGTGACCCGGCTGATCATGGACACGGTGTCCGGCAACCACTAAACGACAGCCCATCCCGGGAAAGACACCGAGGGCCGGAGCGCTAAGCGCTCCGGCCCTTTCGGTGTTCTCAGCCCCAACGTTTCTCAGCCAGGATGAAGGTTCCGCCCCACCCCCGATCGCCACGCCGCGCTGCCGCCGCCATGGCTCGCAATGACAATCGGTCTACACACAGTCACGACTGCTGGTCGATCGATCAGCAGTCGTGACTGTGGAGCGAGAGCAAAAGGGGGAAAGAAGGGACCGGGACCAATGGGGCAGCACGTCCCGGCCCCTTCGAAGGGCTCCTAGTCGGCAGGTAAGGCCACTTGTTGGGCGGAGGAGGGGAAGTACGCCCGCAACTTGGCCGCATCCTGCAGTGAGCTGAACCCCTCGGGCAGGAAGCCCGAGGTGACCTCTAGAAGCCTTTCCTCCGTGTCCACCGAGAGATGGCGCAGGCGAGAACGCAGAGAGAGAACATGGGAGTTAGCCGCCTCTCGGTTGGCACCGTCTTTGGATTGCCAGAACGATATTCGTCCCAGCCGGCGAGGTTCCTGATTGAGAAGGAAGCTCATGATCAGCCCCGGCGCGTTCGCGACCGTGGCATCCAGCTCCTCCAGCAATCGTTCAACCTCGTCTTCGCTGCCGCGCCTGGGTTCCAGGAACGTCAGCCTGAGAATCGCCATGAGGGGACCTCCCTAGGCCGCCGCGCCCTTCGGGGCGAAGCGGACCTGGGGAAACTCCGATCGAAGCGCTTCCCTCACGATTCGCAGGACGACACGGTCCTCAGCGATTCCGTTCTTGACGTCGACCGTCCCTTTGGTGTCGCTTTTCATCCGGAACCTCCTGCGAAACTTGTAGTTGTAGCCTAGAAGCTGCTCTTTACGTCCGGGTTACACAACCGTTTCATCGACATTAAGTCTCCTGGTACGGTCCCAAGCCCTGGACGAGCGGCATGGCTTTCCGGACAGTCCGGCGATCACGCCGCGATTCCTGGACGGACCACGCCAATTAGGGCCTGACAACCGTTACACTGTGCGACGCAGCACTCGTACACTCAGGCCGAACGACACGGCCGGCAGAGAGAAGAAAGGACATTCCCATGCCTCACCCGGTAACGCACTTCGAGATCGTGGGCAAAGATGGCAAGAAGCTGCAGAGCTTCTACGCGAACCTTTTCGGCTGGAAGGTCAATGCCGACAACCCGATGAACTACGGCATCGTCGACACGCAGTCCGGCGGCATCGGTGGCGGCATCGCCGAGATGCCCGGCCCGGGCTACGGTCGCGTCACCTTCTACGTCGAGACAGACGACGTTCAGGCCACGCTCGACACGGCCGTCGCGAACGGCGGCAAGGTGATCATGCCGCCCATGCAGATCCCGGGCGAAGGCATGATGGCCCAGTTCGCCGACCCGGAAGGCAACATCGTCGGCCTGTTCAAGGGCATGTAGCTCACTCAACCGAACACACGAAGAGAGGGCGCTCACGGTGGAGCGCCCTCTCTTCGTGCCGGAGGCGTATACCCCTGGTGTAGGGTCGACTTTGCTCTTCGACGCGGGTTTCCCCCGCTTGTCACCGAACGGCGCGGCGTCTAGCGTGTATGGCAATGTCGGACGTCCTCAACGCTGCCATCCTCGGGGTGATTCAGGGTCTGACTGAATTCCTTCCCGTCTCTTCCACCGGCCACCTCATCATCGGCCAGCACGTCCTCGGCCTTTCCGACAACCAGTTCGGCCTGCAGTTCGACGCCGCAATCCACCTCGGCACGCTGGCAGCCGTCCTCATCTACTTTCGGGTCACCGTCTGGAACCTGGCCCGAGGCTGGATCGCCAGCATCTCGGCGCGACGTTGGGACCTCACGAACGAGTCAAGACTCGCATGGCTGCTCATCGTCGGCACGATCCCGGCCGCCATCGCGGGTGTCCTGCTGGAAAGCTCGGCGGACCACGCCTTCCGTTCACCCATACTGGTCGGCGCCATGCTCATCGTCTTCTGCCTGCCGATGTGGCTGGCGGATCGCTACGGCCGCGGCGAACGAGACATCAGCTCTGCCAGTACCTTCGACGCGCTCCTGGTCGGCGCCGCACAGGCCATCGCCCTGATCCCCGGCGTCTCGCGCTCCGGCATCACGATCTCGGCCGGCATGATGGACGGCTTCCGCCGCGACGAGGCCGCCGTCTTTGCCTTCCTGCTCTCGGCGCCGATCATCGCCGGCGCGGGCGGCAAGAAGCTCCTCGACGTCATCCGAGGCCACGCCGAGAGCACCACTGTCCACAACGAGGCCGCTGTCTACGCCATCGGCATGATCGCCGCCGCCATCGTCGGCTACGCGGCGATCGCCTTCCTGATCCGGTTTCTGCGCTTCAACCCGCTGACCGCGTTCATCCGCTATCGCATCGCCATGGGCACGCTCGTCATCGCGCTGGCCCTCGCCGGCGTCCTCTAGGACTGCGTCCCGCGCAACCACGCGCAAGCCAAAACACCGATGAAACCGGTTGCTTCGCCGCCCGACGTTCTGATCAGGCTTGACTGGATTGAACTGCTCTAATCGCTTGCGTCGCGGATAAACGCCGCGAGCTCGCGCAGGTGGTTGATCACCACGTCGGGCTGCACGGTGGCGTTGGACAGGTCCTCCGTGCGGTACTGCAGCGTCAGGGCGGTGCTCATGCCCAGCGCTGCCGGGCCTGCCACGTCAGCATCGAGGCGGTCGCCGACGAACATGGTCTGCGCCGGGTCGAGACTCATTTTGTCGATCGCAGCATGGTAGATGGCGGCGTGCGGTTTGCGATAGCCCAGCTCACAGGACGACACAGTGAGCTCGAGGTATTGCCCCAGGCCCCGCTCGGTCATGATCTGGTCCAACGTGGCCGCGGTCATGAAGGCGTTGGAGACGCAGCCCAGGCGCAGCCCCATCCCGTGCAGCGCCGCCAGCGCCTCGACCATGTCGGGCTCCGGCTCCAGCACTTTCGCGGTGTAGATGCTGGTCTCGAGGATGGCGTCAGTGAAGCGCTGCAGCTGGTCCGGCGGCGGCGCGATGTTCAGCGAACCCAGGGCAGTCGCGACGAAGGCGGTAGTCGGCTCCTGCGTGACGAGGGAAGAGTCGCGGCGCCAGTTCTCCTCCCACTCGGCGAAGTAGCCTTCGACCGCGTCGATCAGGGCCTCGACAGGAGGCACGCCGGGCAGCACTTCGAGGAGGATCTCGCGGCCGCGGCCGTAGCACCGCTGCAGCGCGGCCTCGTCCTCCGGAGGCGAGCTCCAGAGCGTACTCCCTATGTCAAACAAGATGGCTTGCGGCGGTCGATTCATGATCCAAGTCTACCAGTCTCTCGCGCCGCCTCACGCAGCCGATTTCATAGATCCTTAACGCCGCCGTAGTCACTCTGTAATCGAAAGAGAAGCAATTAGAGATAGCCTGATCCCGATCACGGAGAGGTACCACACCCGAGACCGTGAGGAGGTCTAGAACATGAACAGCAAGAAGCGAATTGGCATGCGACTGAACGCCTGTCCGCGTTGCGGCGGCGCCGCTTACCTCGAGAGCATTGACGATAATGAGTGGCGCTGTCTGCAATGCGCCCGCACCGTCCCCGCGCCTACCGAAACCGTCAGAGTGGAGAGTCGCGCCGTAGCCTGACTTTCTGCAAACCCCATCGCGTCGTAAGCTAGAAGGAGCAGCCCTCGCCCACGAGGGCTCTCCTTCTGCCATGAACCAGCCAAACCAGCTCGTCCGACTCGCCCTCGCCTCCGCCGTCGTGATGATCGCGTTGCTCGTACTGTGGCAGGCCGGCCTGCTCTTCAAGTCGGACAAGGCCACCGTCAGCAACAGCAGCGGCCAGAGCGTGCAGGTCCGCGCCGCCGACACGTCAGTCGACACGCCGAACCAGAGCGGCCTGAAAGTCGGCCTGGAAGCTGGCGACCTGGCGCCAGACTTCGAGTTCTCCACCTTCGACGGCCAGCGCCAGCGGCTCTCCGATTACCGCGGACGGCCCGTGTTTCTCAACTTCTGGGCGTCCTGGTGCGGACCCTGTCGCTACGAGATGCCTGACATGATGACGATGCTGGATCAGTACGGTCCCGATGCCGGCAATCTGGCCGTGATCGCCGTGAACGACGGCGAATCGGTGGAAGGCGCCTCTGCCTTCCTCAACAACCTCGACATCAAGCTCACCGCCATCGGCTACGACCCGACTGAGGCGATCATCAAGCGCTACAACGTCACGCTCGGCCTGCCAGAGAGCTACTTCATCGACGCCAACGGCGTGATCACGCGCGTGATCAGCGGTCAGGTGCAGACCAACGTCATGGAGTCGTCGGTGCAGGAAGCAATCGCCGGCTGGGACGCTATCAAGCAGAGCGACGCCAAGATTCCCTAAGCGAGATACGTCTCCAGACCTTCCCGCAGCGGTGTCAGCTTCGGCTGCAGCGTCTGTTCGAGCGCCGTGTTGTCCGCGACTGCCGGCGCGTTGATGAAATCGACCGCGTCTGCGCTGAGCGGTGGCGTCGGCAGCAGCGACGCCAGGCGACCCGCCAGCTTACCGACGAAGACAGGCTGGTGCAGGATGAAGCGCCGGCGTTTCATGACATGCAGCGCCGTCCGCAGCACCTCGTTCATTGTCATCACGTCCGGGCCGCCGAGCTCGATGAGCTTGCCCTCGGCCGCGGGCGACAGCGCTGCATCCACGGCTACCCGCGCGACGTCGTTGACGAAGACGGGCTGCATCGCCTGCTTGCCGTCGCCGAACAGCGGCACGAAGGGCAGAAAGCGGCTGAAGCCCAGCAGGCGATTGAGCGAGCTATCGTTGGGGCCGTAGATCCAGGTCGGCCGGATGGTGGTCCAGGCCAGGCCGCTGGCGGCCACGTACTGCTCCGCCAGCCACTTGAAGCGGAACCAGTGTTTCTCCGCGTCTTCCGCAGCGCCGACACCGCTGACGTAGACGTAGCGGCGCACGCCCGCCGCCTTCGCGGCGTCTACCTGGTGCAACGTGCCTTTGTAGTCGATCTCCTCGAAGGTCCAGCCCTTGCGCGGGATTTCGATCGGCGAGGTCGGGAACTGCACGCAGTCGATCACCGTATCGATGCCCTTCATCGCGACGGCAAGCTGGTCTGCATATCGCACGTCGCCCTCACGTGCCTCCATACCATCCCCGAAGCGCTGTTGGACCTTCGATCCGTCCCGGCTCAACACGGCCACGGATTCACCCCGCGAGAGCAGCTCGTCCGCCACCGCGGACCCTACGAACCCGGTGCCTCCTGTGACGAGCAGCATGACGAACCCTCCTTCTATGCGATTGTTCTGACAAGCACGGACTTTACTCTTTCCCGCGTTACGTGCACATGACCTATCTCCAACGTAAACAAAAGGCGCCTGCTTGCCGGGAGCAGGCGCCTTTTCGAACTCGACCCGAGCTAGTTACGCCAGCGTCTTCATCGACAGCGTGATGCTGTCTGCGGGCGCCACGTTGTACTGCACGTCGACGACCTTGCCCTGCTCGTCGATGACGAAGTGACTGCGGGCAACGCCCATGAACTTGTTGCCGTCCCGCTCGCGCTCCTGCCAGACGCCGTAGGTCTGCGAGATTGACTTGTCCTCGTCCGTCAGCAGCGGGAAGGGCAGTCCGAACTTGTCGCGGAAGGCAATATGCGAGTCGACGCCGTCCGGGCTAACGCCGAGCACGACGGCGTTCTTGCTTTCGACGTCCGTATAGACGTCGCGGAAGCCGCAGGCCTGAATCGTGCAGCCGGGGGTGTCGTCCTTGGGGTAGAAGTAGAGCACGACCCGCTTGCCGCGGTAGTCGCTCAGCTTGATCTTGTCGCCCTTGTCGCTCGTCGTCTCGAAGTCCGGGGCCTGGTCGCCGACTTTGATCTCTGCCATGTCTTCGTCCCTTCTCTAGCCTTTACAAACCATTCGCTTACCAATTGTAAGACAGTGCAGCGGGGTTGTAACTGCCAATCATCAGCCTGTCAGCGTCGCAATCGACTTGCTAACGCTGTCGGCCGGGCTCACCTTGTACTTCACGTCGACGACCTTACCTTGCTCGTCGATTACGAAGTGGCTGCGCACGATGCCCATGTATTTGCGGCCGTACATCGACTTCTCCTGCCAGACGCCGTACGCCTCCGCGATCGTGTGATCGCTGTCCACGAGCAGCGGGAACGGCAGGTCGTGCTTGGCCTTGAAGCGCTGGTGCGACTTCACGCCGTCTGGACTGACACCGAGCACAACCGCGTCCTTGGCCTCGATCTCGGCGTAGTGGTCGCGGAAGCCGCAGGCCTGCGCCGTGCAGCCGGTCGTGTCGTCCTTGGGGTAGAAATAGAGCACCACGCGCTTGCCGCGAAAGTCGCTGAGCTTGACCGGTTCGTCCTGGTCGTTGACCGTCTCGAAGTCGGGCGCCTGGTCGCCGATGTTGATCTGAGCCACGTCTCTCTTCCTCTCGAGGGATTAGCATCCCGCCCAACCTGCCACACAGCGTGCAACACCCGAAGCGTCACGGGTGATCGTTCAACGGAGCAGCAGCTAAACGCACGCGTATCTGCGACACAAATTCTAGACCCGTTGCCTCGGGCGTAACCAGCGCCTCGCGTACACTAGGCCCGTCATGCGAATCAGCGTCCGCGCCGCCGCTACCTCCGCCAACCTCGGCTCCGGCTTCGACTGCCTGGGCATGGCCCTTGACCTCTGGGCCACCGTCACGATCGAGACGGTGAAGCGGCCGCCGCGCAGCGTCAGCGGTATCGAGCGGCTGGTGGAGCAGGGCGTACAGGCGACGTTTGGCGGCGCCGACAGCGCCCCACCCATCGCCGTCGAGTGGGACGGCGCCATTCCCTTGGCACGAGGCCTCGGCGCCAGCGCCGCGCTGCGCGCCGCCGGGCTGCTGGCCGGCAATGCCCTGCAAGACAACGCCCTCGACGGCGAGACTCTACTGGCGTTGGGCACGAAGCTGGAGAACCACCCCGACAACATGGCGCCCTGCCTCTTCGGTGGCCTGCAGATCGTCGTCAGACGCGACTCCCAGCTGCTGCACCTGGCGGCGGCCCTGCCGGACGACCTCAAGGTCGTCGTTTTTGTGCCCGACTTCGAGATGCCCACCCAGGAGAGCCGCCGGCGCCTGCCGCGCGAGTTCTCCCGCGACGACACGATCTTCAACCTGAGCCGCTCGGCGCTGCTCGTCGCCGCCCTCGGCGCCGGCCGCTACGACCTGCTGCACGAGGCAACCCAGGACCACATTCACCAGCCCGTGCGCGGCGAGATCTTCCCCGGCCTCAACCCGATCATGGAGGCCGCCCGCAACGCCGGCGCCGCGGCCGCCTACCTCTCCGGTGGCGGCTCCACAGTCGCGGCGCTGGTGCAGGACGGCGAGGAGCGCGTGGCGCGGCTCATGACGCAGGCAGCCATCGCCAGCGGCTTCAGCGGCCGCAGCATCATCACGACGCCGACAACGCAGGGCGCGCACGTTATCGACCAGAGCTAGCGCCGCGAACTGTCGTCCATTCACGTCGGAAATGTGCTGAAAAATGCTTCTTTTCAGCGCCTACGCTTCCCACTAGACTCGCGCCATGAATGAAGCGACCCAACCAGAACAGGTAACCACCACAGAGAACGTCATGGGTCCGCGGATCGTCGCCGCGATCATCGATGTCGTCATCCTTGCCGTGGTCTTCGTAATCCTGGCCGTGTTGTTTGGCGACTTCGGCTCGTCCAGCTCGGGCAACGGCTCCAGCTTCAACGCCTCACTCGGCACCCTGGGATCGCTGATCTTCTTCGTGATCGTGATGGGCTATTACTTCGTCCTCGAGTCGCAGACCGGCCAGACGATCGGCAAGAAGGTGATGAACATCCGCGTCACCGCCGTCGACGGCACCCTCACCGGCCAGAAGGTCGCCATCCGCACCATCCTTCGTATCATCGACGGCCTGCCGTTCCTCTACCTGCTCGGCGTCATCGTTGCGGCCGCGTCTTCCAAGAACCAGCGCATCGGCGACATGGCCGCCGGCACCGTCGTCGTCCGCGCCTGAGGCTCCGGACCCCGCAGCGTTGTCATTCTGAGCGCAGCGAAGAATCTCCCCCGGACACGCGCTCCGACCTGCATCCGGCGCCCGACACAGAAACGTAGCGTTACGACCGCTCACCCTCGCCCTCTCCCTGAGGGAGAGGGGATACGGCACCCGATGAGCTCAGCTTGCTGCCAGCGTCGAGGTTCCGGTTCACCCTAAATGCCGCTTCGCCTAAGATGACTACATGCTCATCGTCCAGAAATACGGCGGCTCCTCCGTCGCCAACGCCGACCGCATCCGCGCCGTCGCGCAGCGCATCGCCCGCCGCAAGGCCGAGGGCAACGACGTCGTCGCCGTCGTCTCCGCCATGGGCGACACGACCGACGAGCTGATCGAGCTGGCGCACCAGATCAACCAGAACCCCACCGACCGCGAGATGGACGTCCTCCTCTCTACGGGCGAGATCGTCTCCAGCACGCTGATGGCGATGGCGTTGCACAACATGGGCGTCGACGCCATCTAGCCTGACCGGCGCCCAGGCCGGCCTGCGCACCGACTCCGTGCACAGCCGCGCCCGCATCCTCGGCATCGAGCCCGACCGCGTGAGCCGCGAGCTCGCCGCCGGGCGCGTCGTCATCATCGCGGGCTTCCAGGGCATCACCGAAGACCTCGACGTCACCACCCTGGGCCGCGGCGCTTCCGACCTGACCGCCGTCGCCATGGCCGCGGTGCTCGGCGCCCGCTGCGAGCGCTTTACCGACGTGGACGGCGTGTACACCGCCGACCCCCGCGTGGAGCCGGACGCCCGCAAGCTGCCCGAGATTACCTACGAGGAGATGCTCGAGCTGGCCAGCAAGGGCTCGAAGATTATGCAGTCGCGGTCGGTCGAGATCGCGGCCGTGTACAACGTCCCGATTTACGTCGCCTCGAGCTTCACGGAGGCGCCCGGCACCCTGATCCACGGAGGCATCGCTATGGAGCAGTTCAACCGCGTGCGCGGCATCGCCCACGACATGGACGTCGCGAAGATCACTCTGCGCGGTGTGCCCGACCGGCCCGGCATCGCCGCGTCCGTGTTCGAGCCGATGGCCGAAGCGCACCTCTCGGTCGACGTGATCGTCCAGAACGCTTCCGCCGAAGGGCTGGCCGACCTCACGTTCACCGTCTCCAAGGGCGACCTCGAGCGCGCCATGCCCATCGTCGAACGCGTGGCAGGGCAGCTCAACGCCGCCGGCGTGGCGTCCGACGATCGCATCGGCAAGGTGAGCATCGTCGGTACCGGCATTCAGAGCGCCCCCGGCTTTGCCTCGCGCATGTTCCGCACGCTCTACGACGCGGGCATCAACATCGAGATGATCTCGACCAGCGAGATCCGCATCACCTGCATCATCAGCGAGGACAAGGTCGCCGACGCGGTGCGCGCCCTGCACAAGGCGTTCGAGCTGGAGAAAGCAGAGCCGGCCGAGCTGGCCTGACGAACTACCCGACCGGCCGCGTCCTCCGCTTGCTCTCCCGCCCGTAATCTGGGGCCGGAACGTGCGCTTCTGGAAACGCCAGCGCCCTTCGTGCTTGACGATCTCGTCCTGGTAGAAGCCGATGGTCCGTATCTCGATCGGCCCGTCACCAGCCTGGCGGAGGAGAAGCAGATAGGTCTCCGCTTCGCAGCTCTGCGAGTCGCCGCGGATCGACGGGATGCCCATCATGTGGCGCATCTTCGTGCCTCGACTGGCGTTGCGTTCGACGATGCCTCTGACGAGCTCTTCGATGGCCGCGCGGCCGCGAACCGGATCGCCACCGCCATCGAAGACGCCGTCCGGCGTGAACTGGTCCGCGTACCCGGCAGCGTCGCCGCCATCCAGCAGGAACGCGTAGCCTGCCAGCAGGTCGATCACCTCGATCTTGTCCTCGGCGCTCATCGAGTCCTGACGGCGCGGCGGTGCGGGGAAGCTGCGCTCGGTCACCGGTTCACCGACGGGACGGTCGGGGCCGATCAGGTCCATACGCGAATGACGAATCTTGAACCGCCAATCGCCGCCCAACTTGACGAAGTCCAGCTCGTAGACACCCACCAGGTAGGTGACGATGGGTCCGCCGTCGAGCGAGCCGGGGATCGCGAGGTAGGCGCTGGCGTGACAGGAATCGCCGTCGCCCTGAAGCAGCGGCAGGCCGATGAAATGGCGGATGCCCGACGCCGGACCCGCCTGGCCGATCTCGATCAGGTGTCCGACGTAGTCGCGGATCGTCGCCTCTCCCTCGTAGCTCCCGGTGCGATTCGTCAGTGCGGCGTCCGGCGTGAAGCTGCCCACGTACCGATCGAGGTAGCCGCCATCCAGATTGATGGCGTAGTCGGCGATGAGCTCCATCACCCGGATGCGATCTTCAGCACTCAGTGTGTTCGCCACGACATCCTCCTAGAGCAGCTCGTCGACCACGTTGTGCGCCGCGTACAACCCTTCGAGGCCGGTGAAGTAGGCGGCCGAGACGCTGATGGCCTGCACGATCAGGGTGGAAGAAACGCCCCAGGCCTTCGCCAGGAGCGTCGCTTCCCGCAGACCTTCCTCGTTGTTCGTAATCGTGTTGTGCCGCAGGAGAATGTAGGGGACGACCTGCTTCGGCAGCGTCCGGATCGCTACCTCCCACTTGGCACGCGTGATCTTGAGGAACTCCGGGTAGCGTTTCATCGCGAAGGCAACCGAGTTGGGCACCTCACCGATCGTCCTCTCGTACCAGTCAGTCAGGTTCTTGCGATCCGCATCGGTCATGCGGCGCTGGGACATGTCGAGGCCGGACTTGAAGGCGTCCGGGTCGGGAGCCCAGCCGTCGGGCCAGGGGACGGGCTGATCCGGGTCCTTCCAGACGGGGATGAGGTCGCCGACGGCGCGATAGACGTGGCCGAGACCGCGCATGCCGGCGTGAAGCTGCCCGAACAGGACGATCTCCATCAGCTGGTTCAGCGTCATGCCGTTACGGCGCAAGGCATGGAACTCGTTGAGGATACCAACCTCCCAGCCACTCATCATGTAGCTGTGCAGGTTCTGCATGCTGAAGAGCACGACGTTGGTCGCGTTGGGCTGGGCGAAGAGGTCCGCGTTCCAGCGATGCAGTTTCGCGAACTCAGGGTTGAAATCGAGCATCAGGCTCTGGGCGTAGACGTTGTAAAGCGAGCCACGCCAGCGCCAGCCGGCGAACAGGTTGTTGTTGAGCTCCTCCGGCGTAATCGAATCGAGCTTCGTCAGGTCGAGTCCCTGGCTGATACCGAGCGGCAGGTTGGATTCCACGAGTTGCCACGCCCTTCCTTGTTCTCTCTCGCAGGGCCCGCACAGGCAGGCATGGGCGCATTAGACACAGAGCGACGGCTCAGGGCAACAACGGCGCGGTGTAGGAGATTCGTCGGTGGTCAGTAACTCAGCTGCCGGCGGCGTCAGCCTCGTCCGGCGCTTCCAAATCGAAGTCGTCTGGGCGTAGCGAGACGACCTCTTTGACGCCCTCGACCTTCTCCATGAGGATGCGCTCGATGCCGAGGCGCAGGGTCAGCATGCTCATGGGGCAGCCATGGCAGGTGCCCACCATCTGCAGTTTGACGACGCCGTCGTCGGTCACGTCGACGATGTTCACATCGCCGGCATGGGAGTGGATGTAAGGCCGGATCTCGTCCAGCGCCTGGTCGACGCGCTCGTACAGGTCATTCACGAGTGCATCGTAGCACGCGGCCCCGAGCGCCCCGCCATCACGGTGAGCCGGCCAGCGACGTGGCCGGCTGCTGGCCGAACTTGCTGCGCAGGAAGTTGAGGATGTTCCAGCGGTCCTGCTCGCTGATCGTGTCCTTGAACCCCGGCATATAGCCGGCGATGCCGTTGGTCATGAGGCTGAAGAAGAACTGGTCCGCGTGGTACGGAACGTGGTCGTACAGGTTGGCGGGCTTGATAGGCAGCGAGTTGGCGAGGGGCCCGTCGCCGCGACCGTCCTGGCCGTGACACTGCGTGCAGTTGTTCATGAACAACGTCTCGCCGCGCTGGATCGACGCAGCCGTCGACGGGACGGGATTGCCCGCCGTCGCCTGCTTGTTCGACAACGCCGAATGCGAATGAGCCCCGAATAGCAGATCCAAGGCCAACGCCGATGATGATCAGCCCACCGAGGGAATACGCGGGACGCCAGCGAGGCATATGACCCGCCAGCCCGATCGCGATCGGGCCGGCGTAGCCACCCGGCCGGCCCGGACGCGCCACGCCTGCGTAGACGAAGCCCAGCGCCAGGACGCCGGCAAGGGCCAGCAACGCGGCCGAGCCAACGGTCAGCGACACAGGGAAGGCGAAGGCATTCTCCGGGCTGGTTGCCGACGCCGACGGACTGGCCGGCACGGTTACTTTGAACGGCAGGAGCAGGTCGTTGCCAACGCTGCGCCGGATGTCGACGCCGATCTGCCAGTCGCCAGGCTGACCCAGGTACGGGCCCTTGCCCAGGTAGAAATACGCCGGGTTGGAGTTGGAAGCCTCGAGGACGAGGCGCGCCTCGTTGGTGCCGGGCTGGGTGAAGTCGAGCCGCACCTGCTGCACCGTATCGACGGCGCCCGTGATATCGACCTCGAACGTATTGATGCCGGGCTGGTTCGGGTCGACCACCAGCGTGGCGGAGATGCCATCCTGATCCATCGATTGAATGTACTTGCCCGCCTGACCGCCCACATCGAGCCGTCCTCGGGTCGGCGTCAGCTGCACGAGCACGGCGACGATCGCCAGCACACCCAGCGCCAGCGCCAGCTCGACCCGGATCAAGTTGCGCAGCCGTGCCTCCAGATGGCGCAGCGTCTCTCGATGGCCCTGCGGGTTGCCCGGCACCGCCAGCTCCGTGACGAGTTCGGGCCGCAGGATGTACGCGTTCACGATGCCGACGGCCAGCAACGGGATGATCAGCAGCAGCTTGAGCAGCAGCGTGAAGCCGTAGCCGGAGTGCAGCAGGTCGGAGAGCTGTCCCACCTCGATCACGGCGTTGAAAGTGCCGGTGAACAGCAACAGCGCCAGGCTGATCACGGCGATCGCGGAGAAGCGCTGCAGGCCGGCCGCGAGCACCTGGTAGCGCTCACCGTCCGCCAGACGCCGGCCGTAGATGAACATGACGGCCATGAGGGCGAGCAGTCCGATCCACAGCGACGCCGTCAGCAGATGAATGAAGTCGGCGCCGGCCGCCCAGAAGGCGCCATCGCCTGCCGCGCTGTGGCTGACGCTCGAGACGAGCCCCAGGAAGCCCAGGCAGCCGATGAACCCCAGCCCGCCGACAAGACGGCGCGCTGAGCCGGGCTTCGTAACGACGAGGCTGGCTGTCAGCACGACGATGACGCCAGTGACGACCAGCCGTGCCAGCCAGCGCCGCCCCCAACGAGTATCGAGCACGGAGCTGATACTGACGCCGATGATGTGCGCCTGCCTTTGTAGCTCGAGGAGCCCCGCCAGCAGCATCACCACCAGCGACACACCGGCGATTATCAGCGCGACGCGGTCCAGCGCCCGCCGGGAACGCTCGGCAGCCGGGCCCTGGAAGATCGGCGAGATGAAGACGACAAAGGCCATCGCGCCGGTGAGGAAGGCAGCGCCGGCCAGGATGAACCACTTCGCGATGACGCGGATCACGTCAGCGTTGGTGCCACTGACGGAGCTGCCGGCCGACGGTGGTTTGCCGGCCGGCACGCTGCCGTCAGGATTGAGGATGGTGAGTGGGTAGCTGCCAGTAACTCGGTGACCGTCTACCAGCGAGACAGTCGCCCAGTCTACCGTGATGTAGCCAGGCTGCACGTCCTTGAGAAAGACGTGCATCACCGCGTTGTTGGTGTCGTCGAACTCCACGTGGTCGTCGACGCGCGCGTTGTTCTGGTCCACCACCCGAACGGTGCTGTACTTCTGCTCCAGGGGCTCGCTGAAGTACAGGGTGAGCTCGGTCGGCGGCGTGCGCAGCTGCGAGTTCACGGGAGGATCGGCACGCACCAGAAGGGCATGCGCCTCCGCCACGCGATCGCCGCCGCCAATCGAAACACCGATCGCCAGCGCTATCAGCAACAGCAGAGCCGCTAATCGACCACTCATCCTCACGTCAGTCCTCCACGATTACGCGGACTTTTTCGTCAAGCCGTACGCGCCGACGACCAAGCCCACGACGGCCAGACCACCGGTCACGAACAAGGTCCACAAGGGCACGCCATTGCTACCGCTGCTGCTCGTCGAGCCCTTGATGGAGAAGCTCTGCGTGGCGATCACGGGCGGGTTAAACGGCGTGTGGTTGTCGTGGTTCAAAGCAACGGCGATCGTGTGAACGCCGGGCTGCAGGTTGGTAAACGTGTAGCTGTTGCTGAACGCCATGATCGGGTTCTCCACCAGGTTGGCGGCGTCGGCGCTCGGCGCCTCCATCTGGGCCATCGGCGTTGCCGCCGAGTTGCTCATATCCGCCACCGGCGTACTCGAATCGCTCATACCCGCCATCGCCGAGTCGTCGTGGTGGTCGCCGCCTTCGAGCTGGTCCAGCGGTAGCTTGTCCAGGTAGATGTGGTAGTGGCCGAAGTTTGGGTCCACCGAGGTGCCATCGGGCGCCCTCGCCGTGAAGTCGGTTGGGTTGATCGTCACGGTCGCGCTGGTGCCGCTGGTCTTGACGCTGATGTCGATAGCAGCGCCGCCATTGTCCTCAGTCACAGTGCCGGGGCAATCGGCGCCGCCGTCCAGGGCGACACTATTCGACGCAGCCGCGTCTGCCGCCGCCTGCCCCACAAAGATGTAGTGGCAGCCGGAGAAGACCTCGCCGTCGGCGTCGTCGTGGGTGCTCCAGTGCACCAGATAGGCGCCATCACCGAGGCCTGACTGCAGCGCGACCGACATCTCGCGCCGGTCAGTGCTGAGCTGCGTGTCACCCTGGTCGACGCGTTGGCCGGAGCCGTCGAGGACCTGGATGAACGAGTTCTCGTCGCTGCGAATGTCGCTGGTGAACCAGCCGGTAATGGTTGAGGGCGCCGCGTCGAGCACGGCGCCGGGTGACGGATCGAAACGAACCGGGCGCGAGTGCGCCAGGCTGAGCTGCGCCGGACCGAGGGCGACCAGAGCCGCCCCCAACACGACGACAGCTGCAAAGAGCTTTCGCATGGGGGAATATCCTCCTCGATCCCGCGAAGCGAGACCGATGCTCACACCAAGCTAGCACGTGCGCGGCCAACGTTCTGCCGCCGCTGAGCAGCAGCAATGAAACCGCAGGCAAAGCGCCCGCAACCAGCCTGGACAACGATGGATAAACGTCGCGGCGGAGCCGCGAAATCTAGAGCTGGGGAGGCTCGAAGGGAACGCCCAGGAAGGGCTCCGCCGGAGTTACGTAATCGACGTGCGTCTCGAAGGGCGTAGGGTCGGGAGTAGATAGTCGCGGCAGCTGGGGCAGGGCCAGCGAGAGCATGCCGCCCTGGTCCGCGCAGCCAGCAGCGGCGCCGTGGCAGTGCGTCGAGTGCGCCACGTGGTTCATCTCGTCACCGGCGAGACCGAGGTCGTGATCGATGGCGGTAACCTGAAAGAGGATCGCGGCCAGCGCCAGCTGCGCTACCCAGGGAACCGACGACTTGAGGGTGGGTCTCTTTAGGTGGAACCTCATAACGGAGACTGCCGCGAACCGGCAAAGTCAACGCAACGATAACATAACTTCCCGCTCGGCCAAGGGCCGTCTGGACTATACTGAACCCGTCACAACGCGAATATGTTTACGCACCTACACCTTCACACTGAGTACTCGCTGCTCGACGGCCTGACCCGCATTCACCCGCTCATGGAGCGCGTCAAGGAGCTGGGCCAGGAAGCCGTCGCCATGACCGATCACGGCGCCCTCTACGGCGCCATCGACTTCTATCGCGCCGCCCGCGCCCAGGACATCAAACCCATCATCGGCGTCGAGGCCTACGTGGCGCCCGGGTCGCGGCTGACCCGCGACACCGGTGACAAGCAGCCCTTTCACCTGACCCTGCTGGCAAAGAACAACACCGGCTACCGCAACCTGCTCAAACTGGTGACCAGCTCCCACCTCGAGGGCTACTACTACCGCCCCCGCATCGACCGCGAGCTCATGGCGCAGCACAGCGAAGGCATCATCGCCCTCTCGGGCTGCCCGTCGGGCGAGCTGCACCGCCTCATCCTCGACGGCCGCATCGACGAGGCGAAGGCCACGGCCAGCTGGTACCGCGACGTGTTCGACGGCTACTATCTCGAGATCCAGGACCATGACCTGCCCGAGTTCGACCAGGCCAAGAAGGTCATCATCGACATGTCGCGCGAGATGGGCATCCCCCTCGTCGCGACCAACGACTCGCACTACCTCAACAAAGACGACCACGACATCCACGACGTGCTGCTCTGCATCGGCACGAATGCGACGGTGCAGGAAGAGAAGCGCATGCGCCTCTCCGACCCGTCCTACTACGTCCGCTCCGAAGCCGAGATGCGCGATGGCTTCCGCGACTTCCCGGAGGCGATCGACAACACCTGGAAGATCGCCGAGCAGTGCGACCTCACGCTCGAGTTCGGCCGCCTGCACCTGCCGGAGCCGGAGCTGCCGCCGGGCGAGTCGTCTCACGAGTATCTGACACGCCTCTGCTGGGAGGGTCTGCACCGCCTGCTGCCCAACTCCGGTCCGGACGCCGAGGACCGCCTGCGCTACGAGCTCGACGTCGTGCAGCAGACCGGCTTCACCAACTACATCCATATCGTGCGCGAGATCGCGACCTTCGCGCGCTCGCAGGGCATCCGCATGGGCGTGCGCGGCAGCGCCGCCGCCAGCCTCGTGCTCTACTGCCTCGGCGTCACCGACATCGATCCGCTGGCCGCGAACCTGGTCTTCGAGCGCTTCCTCAACCTGGAACGCCCCGAAGCGCCCGACGTCGACTTCGACTTCTCCGACGAGCGGCGCGAGGAAGTACTGCGCTTCGCCGCAAACCGCTACGGTAGCGACCGCGTGGCGCAGATCATCACTTTCGGCACGCTTGGCGCCAAGGCCGCAGTACGCGACGTCGGCCGCGCGTTGGCCATGAGCTACGCCGACGTCGACCGCGTCGCGCGCCTCATCCCCAACGCGCTGCACATGACCCTCGAGCGGGCCCTCAACGAATCGGCCGAGCTGCGCACCGCCTACGAGACGGATACGCAGATCCGCAACCTGGTCGACTCGGCGCGCAAGCTGGAGGGCGTGGCCCGCAACGCCGGCACCCACGCGGCAGGCGTCGTGATCAGCACCGACCCGCTGGTCGAGCACCTGCCGCTGGCCCGCCCGGCGCGCGGCGACGCCCAGGCGATGCCGACGACGCAGTACGCCATGGAGCAGGTAGCGGCCATAGGCCTGGTGAAGATGGACTTCCTGGGCCTCTCGAACCTGACCATCCTTGAACGCGCCGTCGAGCTCATCAACCAGCGTCACGGCGTCAACATCGACTTAGCCCACCTGCCGGACGGCGACACCAAGAGCTTCGAAATGCTGGGCCAGGGCGAAACGTTCGGCGTCTTCCAGCTCGAATCGGCGGGCATGCGCCGCGCCGTGCAGGAGCTGAAGCCCACTTCGATAGGTGACCTCGCCGCGCTCGTCGCGCTGTACCGCCCGGGCCCGATGCAGCACATCGGCACCTTCTGCCGCGCCAAGCATGGCCTGGAGCAGGTGAGCAACCCGCACCCCGACCTGGCCGACATCCTGGACGAGACCTACGGCGTCATCGTCTTCCAGGACCAGGTGCTGAAGATCGCGCAGAAGTTCGGCGGCTACACGCTGGGCCAGGCCGACATCATGCGCAAGGCGATGGGCAAGAAGATCGCCGCCATGATGCAGGCCGAGCGCGATCGCTTCATGAACGGCGCCATCGCGAAGGGCTACTCGGAGGAGGACGCGCGCAAGGTCTTCGACCTGATTGAGCCCTTCGCCGGCTACGCGTTCAACAAGGCGCACTCCTACTCCTACGGGACCATCGCCTACCAGACGGCCTACCTCAAAGCGAACTACGCCGAGGAGTACCTCTGCGCCGTCCTCATGGGCGCCGACAGCCACCCGGCTGGCACCCTGGACCGCATCGCACAGGCTTACAACGAATGCGTCCGTCTCGGCGTGCCCGTGCTGCCACCCGACGTCAACCGCAGCCAGCCGAACTTCTCGCTCGAGGCGACGGAGGACGGCCGAACCGGCATTCGCTTCGGCCTGGCCATGATCAAGAACGTCGGCTCCGGCGCTGCCGAGTCGCTGATCGAGTCGCGCGGCGAGACGGGCTTCGCGACGCTCGACGACTTCTGTCGCACCATCAACCCGCGCAACGTCAATAAGCGCGCTCTCGAAAGCCTGATCAAGGCCGGCGCCTTTGACTCCGTCGTCGGCGGCTCCGACGCGCGAGGCTCCATGCTCGCCAACCTGGACCGCATCCTCAGCATTTCGCAGGGCGCTCAGAAGCTCAAAGAGACCGGCCAAACGACGATGTTCGACCTCTTCGGCGACGAAGTCGCGACGCCGCTTTCCGGCATCGACCTCGAATCGACACCCCTGCCCAAGAGCGAGCTGCTTGCATGGGAAAAAGAGCTGCTGGGCATTTGGCTGTCGGAGCACCCGTTCACACACGCCGCCTCGCAGCTCGCGCCATACACGACGGCCCTGTGCAACGAGATGACGCCCGAGCTGCTCGCCGACCTGCCGGCGCAGGGCCGCGACTTCATCATCGCCGGGCTCGTTGGCTCTTCGCGACGCCTGGCGACGCGCGACGGACGCAGCTTCATTGCCGCCGAGGTCACGGACCTTTCCGGCACGCTGGAGGTCACGGTCTGGCCCGACATCTACGAGCGCACGATGGAGATATGGAACACCGGCAGCATCGTCTTGATGCAGGTGCGCGTGCGAGAGCGCGGCGAGCGTCTCTCCGCCGGCGTGCAGGAAGTCGAGCTCTTCACGCCCGACTTCACGCCGCCGTCCTGGCTGGCGAACGTCTCGCTCGACGTGCCGCCTCGCCCATACGCCAACGGCAATGGTAACGGTCACAAGACCGCCCCAGCGCCGCCGCCAGCCGCGCTCGAACCCACCGAAGACGAGCCGCAAGCCAGCCCTGAGCCTGCCTCCGTCCTGGAGGAACGCCCGGGCGCGGCCGAACCCGCTCCGCCGCCCACAACCACGCTCGCCGTGGCCGAGGAACGTGGCGTCTACTCCGCCGACCTGCCGCAGGAGACCGCCACGCCGGCTCCGCTGCGGCTCACCCTCGACGAGACGCCGGACGAAGCCGCCGACCAGGCACGCCTGGCCGAGCTCTTCCGACTCCTGCAGTCGCACCCCGGCGCGGACGCCATCTTCCTTACCATCCGTACGCGCGGTGGCGAGAACTTCGAGCTGCAGTTGCCCAGTGCCGCGCTGGACGGCGGCCTGCGCAATCAGCTGCGCGACCTGACCTCGGCCGCAGCAGGCGTCGCGTAACAACACCTCATCCTCCGCTCGACCTCACGAGATTTCGGTTGTATGCTGAGAACTCGTTAGGATTCCTAGCTATGTATGATGAAAACGACAGGCGAATTCACTTTGGTCGCCATCTGAGCATCGCAGAGGAAGCAATCTCACGAGCGCTTCGCAGCGGAATTCGCCATCTCAGCGCCGATCAGCGCCTCACACCGACGCAGGCGGCCATCCTCTCGACCCTGCGCGGTGTGCCTGAAGGCATGCGGTTGGCGGCGGTAGCCGCGCGTCTGGGCGTCACACCCGCCTCAGCCAGCGATTCCGTCTCTTCTCTGGTCGAAAAACGGCTTCTGAGGCGCACGGCAGCGCCTGACGACGGCCGCGCCGTGGCCATACGCCTGACGAGCGAGGGCGAAAAACGCGCCGAAGGGCTATCTCAAGGATCCAGCGCCCTGACCGGCGCCGCCGAAGCGCTCTCAGAGACGGAGCAGACAGTGCTGCTGAGGGCCCTGATGAAGCTCGTGCGGGGCCTTGAGATGGGCCATCAGGTCTCAGAGACGGCCATGTGCGTCAGCTGCCGCCATTTCCGGCCCTTTCTGAACGAACAGTCTGCAGATCCGCACCAGTGCAGCTACTTCGACGTCGATTTCGACGACTCGCGCCTGCGTTTCGACTGCCCCGGCTATCGCAGGGCCAGCGATGCCCTCGCCGCGGCTCTCTGGGCCCGCTTCTCCACCCACGGTGCGGCGCCGCTGGAGCCTCTACCGCCCTACACAGAGGACGAAACATAGCTCTCGTACGTTACGGCAATGCTGTCACCCTGAGCGGAGCGAAGGGTCTCCCCGTCGCGGGCGGTACGAACCCCGAAACCGGCGGGCAGGTCGGCGGGCCACCGTAAGGACGCAGGGGCAGCTGTATTGCGGCGCGTGGTCTTGGCCGTGCGTATGCTTTGAAACGACGCCGCGCTGGGTTACCGGGAGATGCTTCGCGGGCGCTCAGCATGACGCCTGCTGCGTTGTCACCCTGAGTGGAGCGAAGGGTCTCCCGGCTGCGGTCGGGGCGAACCCCGATACCGCCAGGCGCGGGCAGGCCTCCCGGGCCAGCGTCAGGACGCTGCGCCATCCGTAAGACGACACGTGGTCCTGGCCGTGCGGATGCACGGAACGTCGAGGCGTGGGGCACCGGGAGATGCTTCGCGGGCGCTCAGCATGACACACCTGCTGCGTTGTCACTCTGAGCGGAGCGAAGGGTCTGGCCCTCAGCGAAGTCGGCCACACACGTGGGTTATGCAGCAGCCAGTCGAGTTGCCCGGCGTCAGTTGTTGTCGGCGCCGCCGTGCTCGCGGCGCAGATCCGTTTTGAGCACCTTGCCCATCGGGTTGCGCGGCAGCTCATCCAGGAAGGCGACGTAAGCCGGCGTCTTGTAGCTGGAGAGGTGCTCGCGGCAGTAGCTGCGGATGTCGTCCACCGTGGCCTCAGCGCCCGGCACCGGCACCACGATTGCCTTCACCGCCTCGCCCCACTCTGAATCCGGCACGCCGATGACGGCTGCCTCGTCGATCTCGGGATGGCCCTCGAGAATGGACTCGATTTCGCCGGGGGAAATGTTCTCGCCGCCGCGGATGATCAGGTCCTTCACGCGGCCCGTAATGAACAAATAGTTCTCTTCGTCAAGGTAACCCTGGTCGCCGGTGTGCAGCCAGCCGTCCTGCACGGCTTCAGACGTGGCCTCGACCTGGTTGAGATACTCCTTCATGACCCGCGCGCTCTTGACGCAGATCTCGCCCTCTTCGCCCCGGGACAGCGGCCGGCCCTTCGGGTCCATGATTGCGATCTCGACGTCGTCCATGGGCCGGCCGACGGAGCGCAGGCGGTGGAACTTGAGCGCGTTCTCCTCCTCAGAGCCGTCCATACGATGGTCTTCCGGCCCCAGGTAGGTAAGAGACGACGTGCTTTCGGTCTGGCCGTAAGCATTCATCAGGCCGCAGCTGAATACCTCAATGGCGCGACAGACGACGTCGAACGGCATCGGCGCGGCGCCGTAGGTGATGAGCTGCAGGGAGCTGAGGTCATGGCGGTCGAAGACCGGGCTGTCCATAATGCGCTTCAGCATCGTCGGAACCACGAAGCTGTGGGTCACGCCCTCGCGCTGCACGGCGAGCAGCCAGCCTTCCGGGTCGAACTGCGACAGCGTCACGAGCGTGCGACCGCCCCAGATCGAGGACAGGATCGCAGTGAGACCGGCCACGTGCGCCACGGTCACCGAGACGAGCGTCTTCTCGGGCGGCGTAGTCGGGTCGGCCGGGCTCATCGTGTTCAGCACGTACAGCGCCAGATTCATGAACGTGAGCTCGACGCCCTTGGGCAGTGCCGTCGTACCCGAAGTGAAGATCAGCGCCGTCGGCTGGCTCAGGTCGACGTCTATGAAGAGCTCGTCTTCCCCGGCGCCGGCCAGCAGCGCATCGTAGGTCGGCATAGCTTCGACCTCGCGGTCGAGTACGACGACCTCGCGCAAAGTCTCGAGCTCGGCGCGCACGGACGCGAGCAGCTCCAGGTAACGGCTCTCGATGAACAAGACGGTGGCGCCCGACGCGTTGAGCATGTACGAGAGCTCTTCGCGCTTGGCGCGGTAGTTGATCGGCACGAAGCAGCCGCCCAGCTTGGCCGTCGCGTAATAGACCTCGACGCACTCGGGGGAGTTCGTCGACATCAGCGCCACGCGGGTGCCCTGCTCCACGCCCATTCCGACGAGGGCGTTGGCCAGCCGCGTCACACGGGAGGCCATCTCTGCGTACGTGATGCGCTTGCTGCCGTCGCCGGAGACGAGCGCTTCACGGTCGGGCAGGACCGCACTGCTAATGGTGAGAAACTCGGCTGGATTCATCAGCGCCCTCTCGCTGCTTGTGACGCCTAGGATAAAACGACGCCGACTTAACGGGGAAGGTGTGACGGAGAGGAACGCTGCGCCGCCTCGAAGCGCAGGCCGGTCTCCAGGCTCATGTCCAGGCCCTGCAGCACGGCCGCCTTGGTCGCTTTCAGCACCTCTGCCGGTTGCGCCAGCAAGCGCTGCGCCAGCGCCTCCGCCCGCGCGTAAAGCTGGTCGCGAGGCACGACTTCGTGGATGATGCCGTACTCCAGCGCTTGCTGCGCCGGGACAGCCACGCCGCTGCAGATCATGTGCAGGGCACGTCCCAGTCCCGCGATGCGTGGTAGCGTCTGGCTGCCACCCGCCGTCGGCAGATACCCTAGCGACACCTCCGGCAGACCGAAGCGCGCCTCCGGGGCGGCGATACGCAGGTCGCAGTACAGGCTGAGCTCGCAGCCGGCGCCGAGCGCGAAGCCCTGCACCGCCGCGATCATGGGTTTCTCGAAGAAGGCGAGGCGCCCCCAGAGGTCACGCTCGCGGCGGCCTCGACGCGCCTCCGTGAACGACGACGCCGTACCGAAGTCGGCGAGGTCTGCGCCGGCCGAGAACGCCCGCTCACCGGCGCCGCGAAAGACGAGCACGCCCACATCTGGATCGAGGCTGACGGCGTCGAGCGCTGCCCACAGCGCGTCGCGCAGCTCCAGGTTGATGGCGTTGTGCACCTGGGGCCGGTTCAGAGTCAGCCAGGCGATACCACCCTGCTGTTCCAGGAGCAGGCTCTCCTCAGCCAAAACAACTCCCCACTACACGAGCACCCACCGCTGGACGGCTTCTCTCACGATCCGCATTGCGGAGACACTCCGCGCGGTTTGCGCGCCATGCACTGGCTCAGCGCCAGTCGGGTTTGCGGATCTGGCTGCGGCTCTTGCGGGCGAAAGTCTGCTCCAGATCGGTGTTGATCTTCTCGCCCAGGACCTTCATCTCCTGGCTGGTGACGCGCATCTCGTCGCTCTTCCAGCGCCGGATGCGAGCGCGGTCGGAATCAGACAGCTCGCACTCTTCGAGCATGCGACCGATGACGTGAGACATCAGGTCCCAGGCTTCTTCGGTTTCAAATTCGACTTTCATGCCTGGCGCTCCCCGCCCGTGGAAACGTACCAGCCCTTGCGCCGCACCAGGCGGGTCGTCTTCTCGTCCAGAACCGTACCCAGGGCTTCGTTCATCGAGACCGTGAGCTCGGACATCTCGGTGGTGCCATCGTTATGATCGCTGCGCCAGCGACGGACGACGGTCTGGCCTTCCTCCGACAGATCGACCTGATCGAGCACCTGCGCGACGACGAGGCTCATGATCGACCAGGCTTCGTCAGATTCGAGAATGATCTGCATGGGCTCCCCCTCTAAGAAGTGTGAACGTAATCATACCGTCTGCGCGCCTTCAAAGAAGCGCCTCTCGCGAACCTCGTGCGCGGAATGCAAACCTTTAGCGGCCCTCGAACTGCGGCGGCCGCTTCTCGAAGAACGCCTTCAGCCCTTCCGCACGGTCGCGCGTGGTCTGCAGAATGATCGAGAGATCGGTCTCGAAGCGCAGCCCTTGCTCGAGTGACATCTCAACACCGCGCGACGCGGCTTCCTTGGCGTAGCGCACGCCCAAAGGACCACGCGAGTTGATCGTACCGGCCAGCGCCGTCACCTCGGCCTCCAGATCCTGCTTCGCGACCACTCGGCTGACGAGACCGCAGGCGTACGCCGCCGGCGCATCGACCGGCTCGCTCAGCAGCAGCATCGAGAGCGCCTGCGCCCGTCCGACGATGCGCGGCAGCCGCTGGCTGCCGCCCGCCAGCGGCAGAATGCCCTCCGATACCTCAGGCATCGAGAAACGTGCGTCCTCCGCGGCGATGCGGACGTCGCAGCACAGCGCCAGCTCGAGGCCGGCGCTGCTCACCTCACCGTGCAGCGCCGCCACGACCGGCACCGGCAAGCCGGCGATGGGCCCGAACGGATCGACAGCGTCCAGGCCTGATCCCAGCAGCGCCTCGCGAGCGTCCGGCGCCCAGCCGGCGCAGAAGTCGTTGCCCTCCGCTTCGACGACGACGACACGCACGTCGGTTGCATCGGACAACTGCTCCGCCGCGCCGGTGAGCTCGCGCAGCAGCCGCAGATCGACGCGGTTCGCCTCGGCGGGACGCGCCAAGACGATACGCGCTACGGAACCGTCGCGGCGCAGCTGCAGCCGCTCGTAGTTCATGCCATCTCTCCTTATGTCAGGACGCGCCGATGGTAGGCGCCAGCCGATCGGGCTGTCAACCGGCAAGGGCGAGCCGCGTTGCCTGACATGTGAACAACTTGACGCCGATTTCTCCGCACGATACGTTCAATAGCGATGTCCCGTCGCTCGCGCAATGACGCGCCACCTCCCCGCAGACGTTCCCGGCCCAAAGCACGCAATCGGATACTCTTCATTGCCGGCATCCTCGTGCTCGCCGTTGGCGCCTTTTACACCGCGCTGGTCGTCGCCACGCAGATCGACCAGATCTTCTTCCCGGGCAACGAGATCCAGATAGGCGGCATCCTCGGCAACGTGCCGGGCATCGACAAAGGCAACACGAGCAACATAGGTAGCGGCGGACGCATCAACATCCTTGTCATGGGCCTGGACCGCCGCCCCTACGAAGGCAACGCGCCCTCCCGCACCGACACCATGTTCGTCCTGAGCATCGATCCCGGCACGAAGACCGCGCGAGGCCTGGCGATCCCGCGCGACCTCTGGGTCAACATCCCGTCGCCGAACGGCACCTTCCAGGACCGAGTCAACACCGCCTACATCTACGGCGAAAACGGTCACTACCCCGGCGGTGGTATCAGGACCGTGGAGACGACGGTCGAGAACCTGCTGGGCATCAAGATCGACTACTACGTCTTGATCGATTTCCAGGGCTTCAAGAAGATCATCGACAGCCTGGGCGGCATCGACGTTGATGTGCCCCCGAGCCTCGCCGTGGACGACCCGTACTACTCGGAAACGGAGCTGCTTGGCGACTACTACCCCTGCATCTTCGACGCCGGCATGCACCACATGGATGCCAGCGACGCGCTCTGCTTCTCCCGCACGCGCTTCAACTCCAGCGACCTCGACCGCATCCTGCGCCAGCAACTCGTCATCTTCGCCGTCATGGACAAGGCAACGAGCCTGAACCTGCTCAGCAGCGTCGACAACATGGTCAGCCTCTGGAAGCGCTACAAGGACACGATTACGACTGACATCAACGATCAGCAGATCCCCGGCTTCGCCCGGCTGGCAACGCAGATCCACCAGGATCAGATCACACTCATGTCGCTCGCCCCTGCGACGACGCCGTATACGATTCCGTCCACGGGTGCAGAGGTCCTGCTGCCCTCGGAGGAGGGCGTCAAGCAGATCGTTGACGCCTTCCTGGCCGACAACAAGCTGAACACCGAAAACGCCACCGTCGAGGTGCAGAACGCCACCGGCGTCGACGGCGCCGCCACCCAGGCTATCGACTACTTCACCAGCCTCGGCATACCGCAGTCCTCGCTCATCGCCGTGAACAACGCCGCCACGACGAGCGCGACCACCCAGATCATCGACTTCACCGGGAAAACGTACACGGCGCAGCGCCTGGCCGGCTGGCTCAGCGTCCCTTCGTCCAGCATCCGCAAGGCCACCGCCGCCGACGCCTCTCTGCGCACCTCGAACGCCGACATCGTCGTCATCCTCGGCTCGGACGCGCGCGTCGACGCCGCCTTCGCGTCCCCGACGCAGTCTCCCTGACCGTCGGCTCCGCGTTGTCATTGCAAGCCATTGCGGCAGCAAGGCGCGGCAATCTGGGGCTGCGGGGGCTGCTTCCATCACGGTAGAGACGCTGCAATCCTGACACGGCCACGTCCGAGGACGGCCCGACCGACCGAGATTGCCACGTCGCTGGCGCTCCTCGCAATGACGACGAACTATCTCGCCGCTGAAAGCTCGCAGCTAGTTGCTGTTGAGGACGTCAGGGAAGTAGACCTCGGACTTGAGGCCTTCTTTGTCGAGGCGCGACTCGTACGCCATCGGCGCGTTGTCGATCGTGAAGCTGTGCGTGACGAGCTGCCGCAGGTCGCCGAGGCGCGGCAGCATCTCCAGCGTGCGGCGGTACTGGTCAATGTTGGCGTTCTGCGAACCGGTCAGGACGATCTCGTTGTAGTGGATCACGTTGGGGTCGAGCTCCACCACCGACTTGGGAGGGAAGCCTGCGAAGAGGCCTATATTGCCCTGGCGCTTCACCGTACCCAGCGCCGTCGCTGCCGCGGCGGAGATGCCGGCGGTCACGATGGTCACGTCCGCGCCGGCGCCGTCGCTGATCTCCTTGATCACGGCCGCCGTGTCCTGCGCCATCGGGTCGATCGTCTCGAAGGCGCCGAGCTTGCGCGCCCAGCTGCGCCGGCCCTCGTCCGGCTCGCTGACGACGACCATGGCGCCGAGCTGCTGCGCCAGGACGAGGTGCAGCAGGCCCATAGGACCGCCGCCGATCAGCAGAAGCAGCGTCCCGGCGCCGACACCGAGCAGCTCCAGCGAGTTGAGGACGCAGGAGGTCGGCTCCAGTAGCGACGCCAGTGAGAGCGAGAGGCCTTCTGGCAGGTGGAAGACGTGGCCCATGCGGATGATCGAGTTGGGCACGACCATGTACTCGGCCATGCCACCGTTCTCGTCGTAGCCCAGCGTGAGGCGCGAGGGGCAGCGGTTGCGCTTGCCGGCGCGGCAGAACTCGCAAATGCCGCAGGCGATGATCGGACAGAGCGCCACCTTGTCGCCCTCGGCGAAGCCTTTGACGCCGCCGCCGATGCCGACGACGACGCCCGCGGTCTCATGGCCGGGGACGACGCCGGGCTTGGCATACTTCTCGCCCTTGTAGACGCGAACGTCGGAGTGACAGAGGCCGGTAGCGCCAATGCGCAGCAAGATTTCGCCGTGGCCGGGCTCGGGCGGCGGCATGTCGACGACGCTGACTTCACCCGGTGCGTGAAAGACGCAGGCCTTCATGGCGCCCTCAGATGGACCGAACTATTCGGACTTGCGGCTCCGCGTGCGCGGCGTCTTGTCTGGCGTCTTCTCGCTCGTGCTGCGCGTAGTGCGGCTGCGAGTCGAAGACGAGCGCGAAGATGTCCTGCCCTTGGTGCCGCTCTCCGGCGTAGGCGTCTCGCCGGCGGCAGCTGCCGCCGCGACCGCCGATGCCGTGGCCAGGTTATAGCGCTTCAGCAGCCGCGACTTGCCGCGCGCGGCCGCGTTCTTGTGGATGATTCCGTCCTGCGCGGCCCGGTCCAGCGCGCTCACCGCCGCCTTGACGGACGCCTCGGCCGAGTCGGTTCCCACCGACGTCATGGCCTTGTTGACGAGCGTCCGGGTGCGGCTCTTGATGGAGCGGTTGCGGTCGCGGCGCATGAGCGACTGTCGCCAGCGCTTGAGGGCAGATCGACTGTGAGCCAAGGTGTTCTCCTCGCAAATGCGAATCGGGTGTGTAGACCGGATCGTACCCCAGCGGGCCGGACTCTGTCCAGAACGCTCAGACTCGCTCGCCGGCGTTACGCATCGCCTGACCCAACGCGCGCAGCATCGGATCGGACCCCTCGAAGCTCTGCGCCACGTTGAGACGATCGGCCGATGGACGGTTCTGACTCAGCTTGAACTTGCCCTCGAGCCGGTCTACCACGATCTGGAAGGCCACGATCTGATCTGTCATTCGAGCCAGATAGTCCTCGGGAAGATCGAGTCGCCACGGGTTGCCCGCGCCTGCCTCGTGGAACTCGACCAGCTCAGCAAGCGCGTTACGCTTCGCCGCGTCCTCACGCAACAACCGGGGGTTGCCGTAGGCGTGGACGACCATGTAATTCCATGTCGGGACACTTATCGGGTCATCGTATAGCCTGGGCGTAACGTACCCATGCGGACCGTGAAACGTCGCCAGCACCTCGACGCCATCCTCGAAATCGCGCCACTGCGAATTGGCACGCGCCATATGCCCGAGCAGCGTGATGTGGCCTTCGTCATCCGCGTTGACCAGCAACGGCAAATGACTGGCGACCAGGCCGCTTGAGCCATCGCTGATGACCGTCGCGAAGTTGTAGGCCTCCATGAACGCTCGCAGAGTTGAGACGTCATCGACCCGGAATGGCTTGGGAATGTACATCGCCGTCCTCGCAGGATCACGACTCGGAAAAGGCGAACTATAGCCCAGGCCCACGGTCAGAGCAACGTCGGCCGCGTGCTAGCATTTGCCGGTGGCGACAGACCCGCAGCCGTCCCGCTCACTGCTCCGCAGCCAGAGCCTGGCGATCGCCGCGCTGGTCGTGGCGGCGGGATTCATGGGCAGCCGCGTCCTTGGCCTGCTGCGCAGCGTCATCATCGCCGGCTCCTTCGGCACCAGCCCCCAACTGGACGCCTACTGGGTCGCATTTCGCATGCCCGACCTCGTCTTCCAGCTGCTGGCGGGTGCCACGCTGGCAAGCGCCTTCATCCCCGTCTTCGCCGGCGTGCGCGTGCGTGACGGCGAAGAGGCAGCCTGGCGCCTCGCCAGCTCGATCATCAACCTCGTGCTGGCAGCGACGCTGGTCTTCGCCGTCGTCGCCTTCGTGCTGGCGCCCGTCATCGTGCCGCTGCTGGCGCCAGGACTCGGCAAAGACACCGGCCAGGAGGCGGAGCTGCAGGACCTGGCGGTCAAGCTGACGCGCATCATGCTCCTCTCCCCCATCCTGTTCTCGGTCAGCGGCATGTTCATGGGCATCCTCAACGCGCGCCGGCACTTCATCACGCCGGCCGTGGCGCCCATGCTCTACAACCTCTCGATCATCGTCGCCGCGCTCATCTCGAAGGACGTCAAGGTGCTGGCGGCGGGCGTCGTGGCCGGCGCCGCCTTCCACCTGGCGGTGCAGCTGCCCGACCTCAAGGCCGCGGGCATGGTCTACCGCGCCGTCGCCAACTGGCGCGACCATGCCGTGCGCGAGGTCGGCACACTGATGGCACCGCGGGTGCTGGGTCTGGCGGCGAGCCAGATCAGCTTCTACTTCGTGGCAGTGTACTTCGCCTCCAAGCTCGAATCCGGGGCTATCTCCGCCGTGAACTTCGCCTGGCTCATCGTCATGACGCCGCTGGGCGTCGTCGGTATGGCGATTTCGACGGCCGCATTCCCGACGCTGGCCGACCAGGCCGCCAGAAACGACGCCGAGTTCGGCCACACGCTGTCACGGGCGCTACGTCTCATCCTCTATCTCAGCCTGCCTATCGGCGTCGGCCTGCTGCTGCTGGCGCGACCGCTCGTCGTCGTCCTGCTGCAGCACGGCGCTTTCGACGTCGAATCGAGCACGCTCACGGCGCAGGCGTTGCGCTTCTACGCCATCGGCCTCTTCGCCCATAGCGGCATCGAGATCCTGAGCCGAGGCTTCTACGCTCAGGGCGACACGCGCACGCCCGTCGGCGTCGCCATCGGGTCGATGGTCGTCAACGTCGTGCTGGCGGCTCTGCTGGTGGGGCCGATGGAGGTACGCGGCCTCGGCCTGGCGCTGTCGCTCGCAGCGGTCGTCGAGTTCTCAACCCTCGTCGTCCTGCTCGCTCGCCGCATGCCGGGCCTCGCCGACCCCGAGTTTCGCTACACGCTGCTGCGCTTCGTCATCGCCCTGCTGCTCACGGCCGCAGCCGTCGGCGCGATGCGGGTCCTGCTACAAAGCGGCCTTGGCCTGGACCCGGAGCGCTGGCTACAGGCCTTCGTCATCCTGGTCGGTGCGGGTGGCGCCGGAGGCCTCGTCTACCTCGCCTCAACCCTGCTCATGCGCTGCCGCGAGCCATTCATGCTGGTCGCCCGTCTCCCACTACTGCAACGATTCGTGCCGTCCTAGGGGCTTCGCGCCCCGGATCCTGGCTCCCTGTTCCGTGTTCACGGTTCCTGCTCTATGCTGCAGGTATATGGAAATCTACTGGCTCGGTCACGGCTGCTTCCGGCTGCGCGGCCGCGACGCAACCCTCGTCACCAACCCCTGTGCGCCCAACACGGGCTACAAGATCGGCAAGATAGCCGCCGACATCATCACGATCAGCAAGGACAAGCCCGAGAACAACTATCTGCAGGCCATCACCGGCGACTACAAGGTGCTCGAAGGGGCCGGCGAATACGACATCGCCAACGTCATGATCACGGCCGTACGCACCGACCACGGCGCGCCGACCGGCCGCAACATTGCTTACATCATCGACATGGACGACGTACGCATCTGCCACCTCGGCGATATCGCCCAGACGCCGCACGCCGACGACGCTTCCATCTTCAGCACGGCCGAGGTCCTGATCCTGCCGGTGGGCGGCGGCGACGTGCTCGACGCCAGCAAGGCGGCCGAGACGGTGAGCATGATCGAGCCCAAGCTCGTCATCCCGATGATGTACAAAACGGAGAACTCGACGGCTGAGCTGGACGGCGTCGACCGCTTCCTTAAAGAGCTCGGCGTCGAGCCAAAGCCCGCCGAGACCCGCCTCAGCATCACGAAGAGCAACCTGCCCAACGACACTACAGTCGCCCTGCTCACCTTCCGCGGCTAGCCATTAGCGTGGCGGCGAGCTGCGCGAAGGACGACTGACGAAGAAGCCTGTCGGATACCGACCGGCGACCCATCGTTTGCGCTGACATCCACCTACAACAAAGCCTTCAACTTCAAAGGGAAACGCGGCCTCGTGCGAGACCGCGTTCGGGAAACTGCCGCTGTCTCGGCTCAGGGCAGGTAGTTGAGGGGGTTGACGATCGAGCCGTGGTCGTGGACCTCAAAGTGCAGGTGGTTGCCGGTCGAGTAACCGGTGCTGCCACCGAGGCCCAGGATCTCGCCCTGCGACACGCTTTGGCCGGTGCTCACGTACAGCACCGACATGTGCGCGTACAGCGTCACGAAGCCATTGCCGTGGTCGATGGTGACGTAGAGGCCGTACGAGCAGCAGGTATTGCCACCCGCAAAGGTCACGACGCCACCCGCCGCTGCCGCGATCGGCTCGTTGGGGTTGGAGAAGAGGTCGATGTCGATGCCCAGCGGGTGGGACGGGCCGAAGTAGCTGGAAATCGGACCGGTGGCCGGCCAGATGAAGCCGGCGGCCGACTTCGGACCGGCTGCTGCAGCCGCAGCCGCAGCGGCGTTCGCACCGCTATCGCCACCACCAGACCCGCCATCGGACGAGGCGTCCGCAGCAGCGTCGACACTTTCGTCGACCGCCGTCACGGGAGCGGCAAGACGCGTTGGGTTGGGAATGATGAGCTCCTGGCCGATGGTCAGAGCATCGGCGTCGCCGATGCCGTTGGCGCCGACCGCGGCGATGTCCTCCGGCGTCACGCCGTACTCGTCGGCGATGTCGATCAGCGTCTCGCTGCTGAGGACCGTGTGCACAATGCCGGCCTGCAACGGAATGCGCAGCTTCTGGCCGATCTGCAGCAGGTCGTCCTCGCTGACGATGTCGGGCTTGTTGCTCTGGACCAGCAGCTGCCACGAGGGCACGTCGTCCGTGCCCTGCAGCTGGAACTTGTTAGCGATCGACGTCAGCGTATCGCCCGACTGGACTTCGTAGACGCAGTACAGCAGGCTGTCCGTCGTCTCGCACAACCCATTGCGAGCCGCGTCCACCGCTCCCGACTCGGGCGTGGCGTCGCCGTTGGGATCAGTAGGCCCGAGCGCGTTGATCTGCACGCTCGACTCTGACGGCTGCTTCGCAGCCTGCAGCGGGTCGATGACGTTCTCCGCGGGTGCGAGTGCGGTGAGGACCGTGACTTCGCCTTGAGTTTGCGTGGAGTCAGAAGACGTGGGCGACTGGGGAGATTGAGACGCCGCCTCCGCCGAAGAGCCGGAGGCGTTCACCTGTTCGGCCAGTACGCCGGCGCGAGATGCGGATCGACTGGGCAGGAAGGCAGCATAGAAGGCCGTGGCCACCGCTATGGCGATGATGACTGCGTGAAACAGGGGCCTTCGAAACTGCCTGCCGGTGCTTTGTCTCACCGTCAGTCCCGAGCGCCGGGCCTGGGGTCGTGGTCGAGGAAGCCGGTCAGGCGTTTCCCGAATACTACGTTACCTCCGCTCGGCTGCGAGAACTCCCGTCAGCCCGCTTCTTTTGCCCGCCTGGCGTAGTACCGCAACATCGTACACCGAAATGTCAATGCGAACGTTACGGATCGGTGACAAACCGAGCTCCATACAAAACCTTGCAGGTTTATTCAGTGTTATCTATATCAGGTGTTCCAGTACAGACGACACCAGAAAAAAAGCCCCGACGAATCGGGGTTCTCTCGGGCTATCACTTGGCCTGCAAACGGCCCGTCAGTCTAAAGGACCAAGCATCGGACGGTCTTAGAAGCGCTCCGCCGTCAACCGTCACCCCGCGCGGCTGTGCGCGGGATGCCAATCCCTAGGCCTCTTGCTTCAGGGTTTGCAGGAACTCGGCGTTGTCGTGCGACCGCGCCAGCCTGTCGAGCAGGCGCTCCGTCGCCTCCGTCGGGTTCGGGGAGTTGGCGCCGATCATTGCTGTCATGCGGCGCACCAGCCAGACCTGGCGCAGCGTGTCCGGATCGAGCAGCAACTCCTCGCGACGGGTGCTGCTGCGGGCAATGTCGATAGCCGGGAAGATGCGGCGCTCAGCCAGACGGCGGTCGAGGTGCAGCTCCATGTTACCGGTGCCTTTGAACTCCTCGTAGATGACCTCGTCCATGCGGCTTCCGGTATCGATCAGGCAGGTGGCGATGATGGTCAGCGAGCCGCCCTCGTCCGTGTTGCGGGCGGCGCCAAAGAAGCGCTTGGGCGGGTACAGGGCGATGGGGTCGATACCACCCGAGAGCGTGCGGCCAGACGGCGGCATCGAGAGGTTGTAGGCGCGCGTGAGGCGCGTGATGCTGTCGAGCAGAATCACGACGTCCTTGCCGCCCTCGACGAGACGCTTGGCGCGCTCGAGGGCCATCTCCGAAACGTGGGCGTGGTCCTCGACCGGCTCGTCGAAGGTCGACGCGACCACCTCGCCGTCCACGGAGCGGCGCATGTCGGTCACCTCTTCCGGCCGCTCACCGATGAGCAGGACCATGAGGTGGATATCTTCGTAGTTGGTCGTGATGCCGTTGGCGATGTTCTTGAGGATGAAGGTCTTACCGGCCTTCGGTGGCGAGACGATCAGCCCGCGTTGGCCGCGACCGATCGGCGACACGAGGTTAATGATGCGCTGCGACAGGTTGTCCGACGCCGTCTCGAGATCGATCAAGATGTCGGGGAAGACGGCAGTGAGGTGCTCGAAGTGGGGCCGCCGCTTCGCCGCTTCCGGCTCCATGCCGTTGACCGTCTCCACGCGCAGCAAGCTGAAGTACTTCTCGTTGTCCTTGGGCGCGCGAACCGTGCCCGTGACGTAGTCGCCGGTGCGCATGCCGAAGCGGCGCACCTGGGACTGCGAGACGTAGACGTCGCTCATGCTGGCCAGGAAGTTCTGACCGCGCAAGAAACCGTAGCCGCCCTCATCCAGGATCTCGAGCACGCCAGCACGGAAAACGGCGCCTTCCTGCGCCGCCTGTGCAGCGAGGATTTGCATTATCAAATCCTGTTTGCGACGAACGTGAGGCGAGAGCTCGATTCCGTGCTCGTTGCTGATGGCAGCGAGCTCGTCGTGCGATAGCTGCTCGAGCTCGGTGAGGCCAAAACGACGCTGTTCTACCGATGTCATCCGGCGTTCCGTAGGCTAGGACTAATGAGTGGACGTACTGCTGGGCAGACTAGAAATGCTGCCGCGAAGCCAGAGAAACTGGCTACCATCAACCTTACCACCATCTCCGATAAAAGTAAACTGGCTCTCTTCTTATGAACTTCTCGCGGGGTTGATTAGAACCTCTTGGTACCACGTCTTTCAGCAGTACGCTCTCCTGGCCAGGGCTGTTGTCCAGCGAGTGCGCTCTTCGACTCGATCCGATCGATACCCCACCCTCGGAGAAGAAGCGCGTTGCAGGTGTCCTGTTCTATTAACGTCCGAGAGGCCCCCAGGGTTAATGCTTCTTTCTCTCGAATCGTTTCCGCTTGTTGTACTTATCGGCCCGACTGCTTGCAACCTGGAGAAACTCGATATCTAGCTCGAGGCCACGACAGGCTCTTCGACCGCCGGAGCCTTGCGAGCCTGCGCTGCCGCTCGCTCCTTCGCCGCGCGCAGCAGCTCCCGGAACAGCGGATGCGGCCGGTCGGGCCGGGACCTAAACTCCGGATGGAACTGCGTGCCGACCATGAACGGGTGATCACGAATCTCGCAGACCTCGACCAGCGCACCGTCCGGTGACGTGCCGCTGGCGATGAGACCGAACGCCTCCAGGCGCTCGCGGTAGGCGTTGTTGAACTCGTAGCGGTGGCGGTGGCGCTCCCGAATGTCGTCGACGCCGTACGCCGCCTGGGCGCGCGTCCCGGGCGTCAGCTTGCAGGGGTAGGAGCCCAACCGCATCGTACCGCCCTTGTCGCTGATGCCTTCCTGCTCCGATAGCATGCTGATCACCGGGTTCGGCGTCTCGCGGTCGAACTCGGTCGAGTTAACCGCGTCCGTACCCAGTGCCGCACGCGCCGCCTCGACCACCATGACCTGCATGCCGAGACAGAGCCCCAAATACGGGATGTCGTTCTCGCGGGCGTGGTGCGCTGCCAGGATCTTGCCCTCAATGCCGCGCTCACCGAAGCCGCCCGGCACGACGATGGCGTCGACTCCGCGCAGATGCGCCGCGACGTTGCTCTCGTCGACTTCCTCCGAGTGGATCCAGATCACTTCGACGTCCTGGTCGAAGAAGGCGCCGGCGTGGATCAACGATTCCTTCACCGACAGGTAGGCGTCACGCAGCTCCACGTACTTGCCGACGACGGCAACCTTGAGGCTGCCCTGAGGGTTCAGCATGCGCTCCACCAGCAGACGCCAGTCCTTGAGGTCCCGTCCTGCCGCGTCAATGCCCATGCGTTCGACCACGTAGTCGCCGAGGCCGGCGTCTTCGAGGAGTGCTGGCACCTGGTAGATGCTGCGTACCGTCGGCACCGGCACGACGGCGCGGCGCTCGACGTCGCAGAACAGCGCGATCTTGTCACGCGTCTCAACGGTCACGGGCGCATCGCTGCGACAGAGGATGACGTCCGGCTGAATACCCATGCGTCGCAGCTCCTGCACGGAGTGCTGCGTCGGCTTCGTCTTGAGCTCGCCGGTCGCGCTGATGTACGGCAGATAAGTCACGTGGATCGAGAGCGTATCCTCGGGATTCTCCTCGCGGCGCATCTGGCGGATCGCCTCGAGGAACACCTGTCCCTCGATGTCACCCACGGTGCCGCCGACCTCGATGATCACGGCCTGCGCGCCGGTGATGCGGCCGATGCCGCGAATGCGGTTCTTGATCTCGGAGGTCAGGTGGGGCACCGCCTGGATTGTGCCGCCGAGGAAGTCGCCGCGGCGCTCCTTCTGGATGACGGCGTTGTACACCTGACCCATGGTCAGCGAGCTGGCCCGCGTCAGGTCCTCGTCGATGAAGCGCTCGTAGTGGCCCAGGTCCAGGTCGGTCTCGGCGCCGTCGCTCGTGACGAAGACTTCGCCGTGCTGATACGGCGACATCGTGCCGGGATCGACGTTGAGATAAGGGTCGAGCTTCTGGACGGAGACGGAGACGCGGCGGCTTTTGAGGATGCGACCGAGGGCCGCTGTAGTTATGCCCTTCCCGACGGAGCTGATCACCCCGCCGGTTACGAATATGTACTTTGGCATGTGCCCCTTCCGGGGATTGGCGGTTGATCTCTACCCGTATTACCGCCCATCAGTCATTCTAGGCAGCAGCGTTCCGCGGGTCAATGAGGCAGATGTCACAGCATTTGATCACTTTACCTAGCCACCGACTGGCGGCCTATCGAACCAGGCCCGCCGAGAATGCTAGGATGCCCTGGCGATGGCCAACGACGATCACGACGACGACGACGACATCTGGCCTATTCCGGCAGGCGAGCCGCGGGCGCCGGCCTGGCTGGCCGTGGTGCGCATCATCTGCGTGCTCGGCATGTCGTTCTTCATTGCATTCGGCGTCTTCCTGCTGCTCTTCCCCTCCTGGTTCGGCGTGATTTCGCTCCTTTGCGCCATCCCCTTCTTCGTTTTCATGCGCTACGTCGAGACCCACACACGCCCCGAAACGGACTGAGCGCAACAGCAACCAGGGAGCCGGCCAACCTGTTCCTTGTTCCCGGTTCCTTGTTCCTTCACCCCTGCTATGCTCACCTCACTTCAACCAGAAGAGAGAAGGCACCATGCGAGCTGTGATCATGGCCGTCGGCACCGAAATCCTGCTGGGTGAGATCATCGACACCAACAGCGCCTATGTGGCCTCGCGGCTGCCCGCGCTCGGCATCGACGTCTACTTCAAGCACACCGTGGGCGACAACCTCGGCCGCATTGTCGACGTCCTGTCGCACGCCCGCGATGAGAGCGACCTCGTCATCATCACCGGCGGCCTCGGCCCCACGGAGGACGACCTCACGCGCGAGGCAATCGCCGCCGTCCTCAACGAAGAGCCCGCCATAGACCCACGCCTCGAAGAAGAGCTGCGCGCCTGGTTCGCCCGCCGTGCCGGCGGCGTGATGCCGGAGCGCAACCTGAAGCAGGCCTGGCTCATCCCATCGGCGCGAGACATCCCCAACCCACGCGGCACCGCTCCCGGCTGGTGGGTGGAACGCGACGGCAAGATCATCGTCGCCATGCCAGGCGTGCCGCCAGAAATGATGCGCATGTGGGACGAGGAGGTCGCGCCGGAACTGCTGCGCCGCTCCGACGGCGCGGTGCTCGTGAAGCGCACCCTGAAGACGGTCGGCATCGGTGAAGGCAGCGTGGACGAGATGCTGAGCCCGCTGCTCAAGTCCGTGAACCCCTCGATAGGCGTTTACGCACGCGGCGACGGCATCCACGTGCGCATCGGCGCCAAGGCCGCGACGCCAGAAGAGGCGCTGGCCCTGCTCACTCCGATCGAAGAGGAGGCGCGCCGCATCCTCGGGCCCTCTGTCTGGGGCGCGGACGACGACACGCTGGAGAGCTCAGCCGGCCGGTCGCTGAAAGAGCGCGGCCTGACGCTGGCCGTCATGGAGTCGTGCAGCGGCGGGCTGCTCGCCGACACGATCACCAACGTGCCGGGCAGCAGCGCCTACTTTCGCGGCGGCATCGTCTCCTACGCCACCGATATCAAAGAGATGATGGGCGTCGACCCGGCGATCATCGAAGAGCACGGCGTGATCAGCGCCCAGACGGCCTCGGCGATGGCCGCCGCCGTCCGCGAGCACCTGCAGGCCGACATCGGCATCGGCATCACGGGCGTGGCCGGCCCCGACCCGCAGGATGGCGCGCCGGTCGGCCAGGTCTACATCAGCCTCGATGGCGGCGACACCGTGCCGTCACAGGACATCGGCTTCCACTTCCCCCAGTCGCGAGAGGCGATCAAGCGCCGCGCCGTCACCCAGGCGCTGCGCATGCTGCTGCAATCGCTGCGATGACCTCACCCCCAGCCCCTCTCCGAAATCGGAGAGGGGAGGACGATGGCCTTCGGCCAAGAATCTGATGGACGAAGAACGTGTGTGGCAAACTCCACCCCAGATCTGGGAGCAGCTGAAGCCGTTAGCACGACAACATCGGCGCGAACCGACGTCTGCAGAGCAGATGCTCTGGCAGGAATTGCGCGGCGGCAAGCTGAACGGCCTGCGCTTCAGGCGCCAACACGCTATCGGGCCGTTCATCGTCGACTTCTACTGCCACGCAGCAAAGCTCGTCGTTGAAGTGGACGGGCCAATCCACGAAACGAGCATTGAGGATGACTCCAATCGACAAGCCTACCTGGAGAACATCGGACTCAACGTCCTGCGCTTCAAGAATGACGAAGTCATGACCTCATTACCAACCGTGCTGAACGTAATCCAGGCAGCGTCCAATTGACTACGGCTAACCCCCTCTCCGAAATCGGAGAGGGGGTAGGGGGTGAGGTTCGCCCGAACATCTGATCGGGCAGGGTAATTCCCGGCTGGCTCTCGTACACTGTCGCGCGACCGGGCCGCGTGGCGGCCTCTTCCGCCGAGGCGGACTCGCGGCCCGGGACCACGACTCCAGGAGGTTCACTATGCGCATCGCGATCGGCAGCCTCGCCGGCGTACTGGCCTTGCTGGCACTTGTGCTGGCGGCGCCGGCACAGGGCCAGCAGGCAGCTCCGTTCGAAGTCATCGTTCCCGCCGCCAGCCTGCAGACCATGACGGACAACGGCATCAACGCAGGGCCAAGGCCTCGGCAGCATCACCGCGTTCGCGGACGGCGAGCAGTGCGCCAGCGCGGACGTCTCAACGGCCACGAGCGACGTCGTTCTGCAGCTCGGCCTCGCCGGCCAGCCCGCTGCCTGCGCGCAAGACGGCGCCATCGTCACGTTCAAGAGCGGCCAGGGTTGGTGGTTTAACCAGTGGTTCACCCTCGCGACCGGCACCAGCGTGACGCTGACCAACTTCGCGCCCGTACCGCCCTGCGACCCCGGCCCCTGCCCGACGCCAGGCCCCAGCCCCACCACGGCTCCTGCCGGCCCGGCGCCAACTGCCAAGCCGACAACAGAGGCGACGCCTCCGGCGGTGCCAACCGCCCTTCCTACGAACGCGGGTGCATGTCTGGCCGACTGCGGTCCGGTTCAAGGGCCAACCGTCACTCCTCCGAACGCGGGCGACGGCGGGCTCCTTGACCGGCATTAACTTCGGAGTCAACGTGACGTTTTCCTTCATATGATGAAGCGCCTTTTGGTGGTCTTCGTGGCCTTCCTGCTCGCCATGCTTGCCCTGATGAGGGTCAACACGCCGGCGCCGCCGGCCCTCGCCTGTACCGGCCCCGGCCCGGCGACCATCGACGAAGCCGCCCGCAGCGCGGACTGATCGCAATCGTCGAGGCGACGGCGGTCGGCGGGCCGGAGAACAGCCAGCCGCCCATCGACGCCACGCCGCCGAACGGCATCAATCCGTACGAGGGCTTCGACCTGACCGGTGTCGGCGCAACGCTGAGCGTCGTGCTCGTACGCGCCGGCACCGCGCCGGCTCAAATCGAGGTCGACGCCTACCAGCGCCAACTCCTCGAGCAGCGCCTGCGCGAGAGCGAAGCCCACGGCACGATAAGCTCCTGCCCTCTGGCCGCCAACCACTACCAGGTGGGAGAACGCTACCTGGTCCTGTTCAGCGATACCGGCGACGAGTTCGGCTGGGCCGGCCTCGTCTACCACATCGTCGATAACGAGACCGTCGAACTGCTGCCAGACGGACCCTGGCTGGCGATCAGCAAGCCGTTGCTGGACGCCTACCTGCCCGGCGCCGAAGCGCAGCTGGTAATCCCGGCCGGTTCGTCGCCGTACGGCGAGATCTGGTCGATCACCGGCAGCGTGCCCCTGAACGGACTGCTGCAGGCGATCAGCGCCGCGCGCTCAGCGCCCGAACCTCCGACGCCGGCGCCCGAGGCTGTCGAAACGGCCACGCCGGCGCCCGAAGCGACGCCGACATCAGCGCCACCACCAATCGCCACGCCCTCATCCGGCACGATCCAGCCGCCCGAACACGGGCGACGGCGGGCTCAAGGGCCACGTCACCTCGCCGGATTGAATACTCCCGTTGAGTATCCTTGGAGCTGCGACGAGCAGGCGCTTTCTCGTAATGGGAGATGGTCAGAGTTATACTCAGGGTATGAAAACCGCGATTTCGCTTCCAGATGATCTCTTCCACGCGGTTGAACGGCTGGTTCGACTTTCCAAACGCCACCGCAGCGAGGTATATGCGGACGCACTCCGAGAATATGTATCCCGCCATTCGCAGGACGAGGTGACTGCCGCCCTCAACAGGGCTCTCGAAGAGATCGGCGACTCAGAGAACGATGACCGCTTCGTCTCGGCAACGGCGCGACGAACGCTGGCCGCAACTGAGTGGTGATCGAACAAGGCGACATCTGCTGGGCCGACCTGCCGGAACCGTCTGGTTCGGGACCAGGCTTCCGTAGACCAGTAGTCGTGGTCCAAGGGGATGCTTTCAATCGAAGTGCTATCCGAACCGTCGTCTGTGTTGCTCTAACCAGCAATCTGGGCTGGGCGAACGCTCCTGGCAATGTCATGCTCAGTGCCGAGGTTACCAATCTGCCCCGCGACTCCGTGGCCAACGTCTCGCAGATTGTCACGCTCGACCGTTCTTTGTTGACCGAGCGTGTTGGCACTGTTCCTCAGTCGAGCCTCTCGCTCATCCTGGCGGGGATCGGCCTCGTGCTTGCTCGCGCCTGACCACCTCCGCGAACCGAAGGCTGAGGCGCTACTGCCACTCCGCAAACGCTGGGTATACTGGCTCTTGCTATGACGACAGAGCCAACTCGTACCCGTGAAGAGATGCCCAAGGCCTACAACCCGGCCGCCGTCGAGGCCTCGATCTACCAGCGCTGGGAGCAATCCGGCGCCTTCACGCCCCAGGTAGACGACGCCAAAGAGCCCTTCACGGTCATCATGCCGCCGCCCAACCTCACCGGCGAGCTGCACCTCGGTCACGCCATGATGGATACGGTCGAGGACATCCTGGTGCGCTGGCGCCGCATGCAGGGCCGCTCGACCCTCTGGCTGCCCGGCGTCGACCATGCAGCCATTGCCGTGCACACACTGATCGAGCGTCAGCTGGCCGCAGAGGGCCTGAGCCGCCGTGACATCGGCCGCGCCGCCTTCCTCGAGCGCACGTGGGACTTCGTCAACAAGAACCGCGCCCGTATCTTCGAGCAGCACAAGCGCCTGGGCATCTCGGCCGACTGGACGCGCGAGCGCTTCACGATGGACCCGGGCCCGGCCAAGGCGGTGCGCACCATCTTCGTCGACCTCTACGAGAAGGGGCTGATCTACCGCGGCAACCGCCTGATCAACTGGTGCCCCGGCTGCCAGAGCGCCCTCAGCGACCTCGAAGTCGATCACGTCGAGCTCAGCTCGTTCCTCTGGCACGTGCGCTACCCGCTGCTCGACGCGCAGGAGAAGGAGACCGGCGAGTTCATCACCATCGCCACGACGCGGCCCGAGACGATCGTCGCCGACAGCGCCATCGCGGTGCACCCGGACGACGAGCGCTACAAGCACCTGCAAGGCACGAAGGCGCGCCTGCCGATCATCGGCCGGCCGCTGCCTATCATCCCGGACGACGCCATCGACCCCGTCTTCGGTACCGGCGCCCTCAAGGTGACGCCAGGCCACGACCCGGTCGACTTCGAGATCGGCGAGCGCCACGGCCTGCCGCTGATTAGCGCCATCGCCCCGGACGGCCGCATGAACAATGAAGCCGGGCCCTACGACGGCATGGACCGCTTCGCCGCCCGCGACGCCATCGTGGCCGACCTGCGGGAGCAGGGCCTGCTGGTCAAGGAAGAGCCCTACACGCACGCGGTCGGTGTCTGCGACCGCTGTGGCAGCGTCGTCGAGCCGCTCATGTCGGAGCAGTGGTTCGTGGCCATGAACCAGCAGTACGACACGCTGCCGGACGGCACGCCGCGCTCCCTGGCCGGCGACGCACTGCGGGCGGTGCGAGAGGGTTGGACGAACCCGGACGGCAAGACGACGCAGGTCAAGATGGTGCCGGAGCGCCACACGCGCGTCTACGAGAACTGGCTGGAGAACATCAAGGACTGGTGCATCTCGCGGCAGATCTGGTGGGGTCACCGTATCCCGGTCTGGTACTGCGATACGTGCGGCGAGATGACCGTCGCGGTCGAAGACCCGAAGGCGTGCGCCAACTGCGGCGGCGAGGCACTGATCCAGGACGAGGACACGCTCGACACCTGGTTCTCGTCCGCGCTGTGGCCGATGTCGACCCTCGGCTGGCCGGACGACACCGCCGATCTGCGCTACTTCTACCCCACCTCCGTCATGGAGACGGGCTACGACATCATCTTCCTGTGGGTCGCGCGCATGATCATGACCGGCATCTACGCCATGAACGACGTGCCCTTCGAGCACGTCTACTTCCACGGCACGGTGCGCGACGACCAGGGCCAGCGCATGAGCAAGTCGAAGGGCAACGGCGTCGACCCGCTGGTGCTGGCCTCGCGCTACGGCTCCGACGCGCTGCGCTACAAGCTCGTCACGGCCGGCGGCACCGGCAACGACCAGCGCCTGGAAGAGCCGCGCATGGAGGCGGCGCGCAACTTTGCCAACAAGCTCTGGAACGTCTCGCGCTTCATCCTTCCATATTTAGAACAGGGCCAGCGCGCCGAAGCCCTCGACCCGGCCGCGAAGGACGCGAGGCCCGTCGAGGACCGCTGGATCCTGTCGCGCCTCGAACGCCTCGTCGCCAACGCCGACCGGCTTATGGAGCGCTTCGAGCTGGGCGAGGCCGGCCGCGAGATCCAGGAGTTCATCTGGGACGAGTTCTGCGACTGGTACGTCGAGATCGCCAAGACCCGCCTGCGCAGCGATGGCGGCGACTCGCCCCTGCCTGTGCTTGTTCACGTCCTCGATACCTGTCTGCGGCTGCTGCATCCCTACATGCCCTACGTCACGGAAGAGATCTGGTCCGGCACGGGCAATGTCCGCAGCCACCTGCCCGAGGCCGATGCCGAGATGATCATGCTGGCGGCCTACCCGCAGCCCTCCGAGGTCTGGCGCGACGACGCGGCGGAGCGAGAGATGGCACTGGTGCTCGACATCGTGCGCTCGGTGCGCAACCTGCGCCGTGAGCGCCACATCGACGCAGGCCGCTGGATCGAGACGTACGTCCTCATGGGCGCGGCGATGTCACGCCACACCGCCGCCATCGAAAACCTGGCCCGCGTGCGGCCGCTGCACATCATCGCCGAACGGGGCGAGGCGCCCGCCGAAGGCGTGGCAACGGCGGTGCTGGACGGCGCCCAGGTCATCCTGCCGCTGGCCGGCCTTTTCGACTTCACCGCTGAGCGCGCCAACCTGGAGAAGCAACGAGCGCAGGCGCAAGCGGCCGTCACCAGCTCGCAGGCCCAGCTATCGAACGAGCGCTTCACGGCCAACGCACCCGCCGAGGTCGTCGCCGCCGCGCGCGAGCGGCTCGAAGCGGCGGCAGGCACGTCTCGCGGACGTCGAAGCACGCCTGGCGGAGTTGGGGTAAGGAGCCACTGTGAAGCTCTACAGGCTACCCGTCTCTCTGGCCGAACCGTCGGAAGATAGCGGCGGCAAGTACGCGGCCGAAATCCCTGTGCTCCCGGGCTGTCGCGCGTGGGGCGACACAGCAGCGGAGGCTCTGGAGAACGTCCAGTCCGTGGCCTCTGCCTTTCTCGAGTCATACAGGGAGCACGGCGACGCGCTTCCGCCTGAGGTTGAAGCGCTGGCATCAGAGACTGGACCAGATACGTTGGGCGAAATCCTGGTCGCTGTTTGACCTATCGTGAACTCACTCGCAAGCTGCGGAGGCTTGGCTGCCGCTTCGACCGCCAGGCCCGCGGCGATCATGAAGTCTGGCTCAACGCCGCCAATAGACGAAGGACTACGGTGCCGAATTGGGGATCGAGAGATATCCCCACCGGCACACTGAGGGCGATTCTCCGAGATTTGGATATCGAGCGGAGCGACTTCGAGGACGCCTGAACCCTCCCACGGCAGGCTTCACCTCGGAGACAAGGAGCGTTCTCAATGCCTCGATCTGGTGTTCAAAAGGCACTCCATAACCGCCCCCAAAGTTGTTTGACCGTAGATAGGGCCGATGCTAGGCTACCGGAGGTTGGGGGAGGCGCCTTTTCAGGCGTCATTGCGCCCTTATCGGCAATCTAGCAAGGGCAGGCTTGATGCAAGCACTCTTCGAGAACTATCTCGCAGTTCTGCTGGCGGCAGGCATTGGCTGCATCCTTGTTCTGACGGCCATCATCGGCGCCAAGCTCCTCGCCCCGTACTCCCCGAACCGTGAAAAAGGCACCCCGTACGAGTGCGGTATGTTGCCAATCGGCCATAGCCGCACCTCGCTCCACGTCCGCTACTACGTGTACGCGATCCTGTTCCTGATCTTCGACGTCGAGGCCGTGTTCCTCTTCCCGTGGGCCGTGTCCTTCGTCCAGATCGGTGATACGGCGCTGTACTCCATGATTGTCTTCATCATCATTCTGGGCGCCGGCCTTGGCTACGCCTGGAAGAAGGGTGCTTTGGAATGGAAGTAAACGAAGAAGGCACGCCCGAGGTGACGAACGAAGCCGCTGCCGGTGAGCCTGAAGCCGCCGCCACACCGCCCAGCGAGCCCGCAGCCGCGGCTCCGGAAGTAGCGCCCGCGGCTGCCAGCGAGTCTGCACCGGCCGCCGCAACGACCGGCCAGGGCAACCGGCCCTTGGAAGCCGGCTCCGCCGTTCCTGGCCGTGTGCCGCAGCCCGAGGCTCCCGAGGCCATCGCCGTCACGTCCCGTCCTGTGTCGCTCGGCATCCAGCTCGAGCAGCAGCGCCTCACGCCGGTCGAGATCGAGAGCCCGAAGGCCCTGTATCGTCAGGTCTTGCCCGGAATCATGCAGGTGCCCGCCGACTACATCATCGCCGCCGCTCGCAAGTCCTCGCTCTGGCCGATGACCTTCGGCCTGGCCTGCTGCGCCATCGAGATGATCGCCACGTATATGGCACATCACGACCTCGACCGCTTCGGCATCGTGCCGTGGCCGTCGCCAAGGCAGTGCGACGTGATGATCGTCGCCGGCACCGTGACCAAGAAGATGGCGCCGGCCGTGAAGCTGCTCTACCAGCAGATGCCGAACCCGAAGTGGGTGATCTCGATGGGCGCCTGCGCCACCAACGGCGGCCCCTACACCCGCTACGACCGCGTCCTGCAGGGCGTGGACAAGATCATCCCCGTCGACGTGTACGTGCCGGGCTGCCCGCCGAGGCCGGAAGCGCTGATCGATGGCTTCATCGCGCTGCAGAACAAAATCATGGAGGAGCGCAACACGGTCGGATGAGTCCAGAGGACAGGCGACGTACCCCCGAAGCAGAAGTTGTCGAGCCGCCCGCCGGTTCTGTAGCCGATCTCTTCAAGGAAGCCCTCCCCAACGTGCAGATGCAGGCTATCCAGGGCGCGCTCGACGTGCTCCTGGTCATTAGCCGCGACGACGCCCACCAGGTCCTCGAGGCCGCGAAGACGAACGACAAGCTCGCCTTCGATTTCCTGCGCAACCTCAGCGGCGTCGATTACGAGGATGAGGGTCTCGAGGTCGTCTATCACCTCTACTCCTACACGCACCGTCACAACGTGACGATCAAGGCCAAAGTCCCCATCGAAGACCCGCACATCCCGTCGGCGTCCGACCTCTGGCGCGCCGCCGACTGGCACGAGCGCGAATGCCGCGACATGTTCGGCATCGTCTTCGACGGCCACCCAAACCTGGTGCCGATTCTGCTGCCCGACGACATGCTGGACCACTTCCCGCTACGCAAGGACAACCCCCTGGCGCCGCTGGAGGTCTGGCAGGGCGAAAGCCTCGGTACCGAAATGCCGCGTGCAGGCCACATCCCGCCCGGCTCCGGTTTCGACGTAGAAGCGGCGGAGGAGTAACGAGTGACGTTCAACCACGACGCTGACATCGTCACCGAGCACGAGTTCGAGACTCTCGACCTCAACATCAACATCGGGCCGCAGCACCCGGCGACGCACGGCGTCTTCCGCATGGTGCTCGACATCGACGGTGAGGTCGTCAAAGACGTCGTTCCTCACATTGGCTACATGCACCGCGGCGCCGAGAAACTGTCCGAGAACATGGACTACCGCCAGGCGATCGGCTACCAGGACCGCACTGAGTACCTGGCGCAGTTCAACGCCGAGCTCACCTACGTGCAGGCGGTCGAGAAGCTGGCCGGACTGGAGCCGCCGGAGCGGGCGCAGTACATCCGCGTCATCCTGGCGGAGCTCAACCGCATCTCCAGCCACTTCATGTTCCTCGGCGCCTTCGGCACCGACCTGGGCGTCTTCGGTACGTCGTTCGTCTACGCCTTCCGCGAGCGCGAGAACCTGCTCGACCTCTTCGAGGAGGTCTCCGGCGACCGCCTCATGTACGCCTACTTCCGGCCCGGCGGTGTCGCCTGGGACGTGCCGCTCAACTTCAAGGAGCGAGTGCGCTGGGTCTGCGAGCAGGCACTGATCGGCGCAAACGACCTCGACAAGCTGCTCACGGACAACGAGATATTTATCGCTCGCACACGCGACATCGGCGCCCTCTCGATCGAAGACGCCATCGACTTCGGCGTGACGGGCCCCAGTCTGCGCGCCTGCGGCCTGGCATTCGACCTGCGCAAGGACGAGCCGTACTCGATCTACGACCGCTTCGATTTCAATATCCCGGTCGGCACTCACGGCGACTCGTACGACCGCTATCTGGTACGCCTGGCCGAGATCCGCGAGTCGGTAAAGATCGTCCTGCAGGCGCTGGACCAGATGCCCGACGGCCCGATCATGCCGGAGCGCATGCCGCGTCTGCTGCGTCCCGCCGCGGGCGAAGTCTACATGCGCTGCGAGAACCCACGCGGCGAGTACGGCATCTACCTCATCTCGAAGGGACAGACTCAGCCCTATCGTCTACGCATTCGCGCTTCCTGCTTCTGTAACCTCTCTGCCCTGCGTCACATGACAATCGGCAGCTACGTTGCGGACGCGGTGACCATCCTGGGCTCCATCGACATCGTGCTCTGCGAGGTGGATCGATGATCGCACCGTTCCTCTGGGGCATCTTCGGCGTCGGCCTGAACGTCTGGCTGGACGCCTTCATCCGCCTGATGATGGTCGTCACCGTCATGACCGTAACCGTCATGGCGTTGATCTACCTCGAGCGCAAGTTCGTCGGCCGCATCCAGATGCGCCTTGGCCCGATGCGTACCGGCCCCTACGGCACGCTGCAATCCATCGCCGACGCGCTGAAGCTGCTCACGAAGGAAGACCTGCGTCCGGCCACTGCCGACCGGTGGCTCTTCGAACTCGCGCCCTTCGTCACCTTTGTGCCCGTGTTCATGACGCTGCTGGCGCTGCCCTTCATGGAGAATTGGGCCGTGCGCGACCTGCAGTTGGGCCTCTTCTACATCGTCTCCGTCTCGGGCGTCACGGTGGTGGGCTACATCATGGCCGGCTGGGCTTCCGACAACAAATACGCCCTGCTCGGCGCCGCGCGCTCCGCCGCGCAGCTGATCAGCTACGAGCTGCCCTTGATCCTGTCCGTGCTGGCCATCTCAATGGTCGCCGGCTCACTGAACCTCAACGACATTACCCTGCAGCAGAAGCACGTTCCCTACTTCCTCGTGCAGCCGCTGCCCTTCCTGATTCTGCTCACGGCCACCCTGGCCGAGCTCTCTCGCCGCCCCTTCGACATCCCGATTGGCGAGTCGGAGTTGGTCGGCGGTCCCTGGGTCGAGTACAGCGGTATCCGTTGGAGCATCATCTTCGCCCTGACCGAGTACTCGGGTCTCTGGGGCATGTCCGTGCTCGGCTCGTTGATCTTCCTCGGCGGCTGGGAGTTTCCCTTCGGCACCGCGTCGTTCTGGGGCAACTACGACTTCATCTACCAGCTCATCCTCATCTTCGCGAAGTCGATGTTCCTCATCCTCACCGTGATGTGGATCAGCGCATCGTTCCCTCGGTTACGCATCGACCAGCTGATGGCGTTTTGCTGGAAGATCCTCCTGCCGTTTGGCTTCCTTCAGATCATCATTAACGGTATCGTCCTGATGTACGTGGACTCCGAGGCTGCGCGCGACGTTCTGCTGTGCATCACCTCGAGCAGCCTCCTGATTGCAATGTCTTATGTGATTTACATGGCGACCCGGCAGCCCTCGCGTGAAGAGCGCGTCGGCGCCATACTCGCCGCGAGGAGTGGTGTGGAATGATTGGCGTCTTGAAATCTCTCAGCGCAACGATGGCCACGATGCTCCGCAAGCCGGTCACGATTCAGTACCCGACCGAGCACCGCCATGTGCCCGACCGCGACCGTGCCTTCCCCATCCTGCTCTGGGACTTTGACGTCGACGAGCCCTTCTGCACCGGCTGTCACGCCTGCGAGCGCGCCTGCCCGGTGGAGTGCATGACCGTCACGATGAAGGACAACCCGAGGCACGCGGAGGGCACGAGCAAGCGCCGCAAGATCATCGACGAGTTCTTCATCGACTACGGGCGCTGCATGCGCTGCAACATTTGCGTCGAAGTGTGCAACTTCAACGCCATCGCCATGAACAACACCTGGTCCGGCCACGAGCTGTCCAGCGTCGACCGCAAGGAACTCGTCCTCGACCGCGACCAGCTGCTCTCGCTTTCCAAGACGCAGCAGATTCGCCCCTGGGTGCCTTCGTGACCATAGCGGAGATCGTCTTCTATCTGCTGGCGCTCGTTGCCATCATCGCGTCGGTCGGCGTCGTCACGGTGCCGAACATCGTGCACGCGGCGCTGTTCCTGATCCTGTCGCTGCTCTGCACGGCCGCGTTCTACATCCTGCTCTCGAGCGAGTTCCTTGCCCTGGTGCAGGTGCTGGTCTACGCCGGAGCGGTGGCGACGATCATCCTCTTCGGTCTTATGCTGACTCGCGGGCGGGAAATGCCCGAAGTCAACGCCGGCGGACAGTGGCCCCTTGGCCTGATCACCGCCGGCGTTCTCGTTGCCGCGCTGCTCACCGTCGTCCTCAGCACGGACTGGCCGCGCAACACGGGAACGGTCACCATGGTGGCGATTCAGACCCTCGGCGGCGCCCTGTTCCACGACTGGCTGCTGCCCTTCGAGGTCGTCTCCATCGTCCTCCTGGTGGCCCTGATCGGCGCGATCGTGATCTCACGACAAGAAGAAGGGGAGGCCTAGTTGGAAACTGCCGCCCAGCAGATCCCGCTGGAGAGCTTCCTCTTCGTCTCAGCCATCATCTTTTCTTTGGGCGTCTACGGCGTTCTCTCCCGACGCAACGCCGTTCAGATCATCATGTCCGTCGAGCTCATGCTGAACGCGGTGGCGATCAACTTCTTCGCCTTCGGCACCTACACCGACGGCACGCTGTTCCGCGGTCAGATCTTCGCCATCTTTGTCATCATCATCGCCGCGGCGGAAGTCGGCCTTGCACTCGGTATCATCCTGCGCGTCTTCCGTAACCGCCAGACGGCCAATGTGGACGAGGTAGACGAACTCAAATGGTAGACATGCAGCACGCCTGGCTGCTGCCGGCAATCCCGGCGTGCACCTTTGTTTTCCTGGCGCTGGCCAACTTCCTGGGCATTCCCCTGCCGCGAAAGGGCGACTTCATCGGCATCCTGGCCGCAATCGCCGCCTTTATCTGCATGCTGTTCGTGGCCGGCGACCTGCTGGGCCAGCTGCCGGCACCGGCCGCCGACCTCGTCAACAACAACTCCGGCTTCACCTGGATGGAGATCAAGCCGATCGACTTCGTGCTGCGCATCGGCTTCCACGTCGACCAGATCACGATGGTGATGCTCGCCGTCGTCACCTTCGTGGCCATGATGGTGAACATCTACTCCGTCGGCTACATGCACGGCGAGCCGCGCTACGGCTGGTACTACGCCGTCCTCTCGCTGTTCGTCGCCTCGATGCTGGCGCTGGTGCTGGCCGACAACTTCCTCCTCCTCTACATCACCTGGGAAGGCGTGGGGGTCTGCTCCTTCCTGCTGATCGGCTTCTACTTCGAGCGGCGCTCGGCGGCAGAAGCAGCCAAGAAGGCCTTCGTGACCACGCGCTTTGGCGACGTGATGATGCTGATCGGCATCATCCTGCTGTGGCGCGACGCCGGCACCTTCGACATGAGCACCATCTTCCACATGGCGGAAGCAGGTCAGTTCGACAAGTGGTACCTGACCATGGCGACGCTGTTCCTCTTCGGCGGCGCCGCCGGCAAGTCGGCCCAGTTCCCGTTCCACGTCTGGCTGCCGGACGCCATGGAAGGCCCAACGCCGGTCTCGGCGCTGATTCACGCCGCAACGATGGTCGTGGCCGGTGTCTACCTCGTGGCACGCGTCATGCCGCTGTTCGAGGCCTCGTCCGACCTGGCGCTGTACGTCGTCATGACCCTGGGCATGATCACGACGTACCTTTCGGCCTTCATGGGCCTCGCCGCGACGGACATCAAGCGTGTCGTCGCTTACTCGACGCTGAACAGCCTCGGCCTGATGATGGTCGCCCTCAGCTTCGGTGAGGCGGGCGTCGCCGCCGCGATGATCTACCTGTTCGCGCACGCCTTCTTCAAGGCCTGCCTCTTCCTCTGCTGCGGCTCCGTCATCCACGCGACCGAGAAGCAGGACATCAGCTCCCTCGGTGGGCTGGCGAGCAAGATGCCGATTACCAACGCGGCCTTCTTTATAGGCTCACTGGCGATGGCAGGCCTCGTGCCCTTCTCCGGCTTCTTCGCCAAGGACGAGATCCTGGTCGCTGCGCGCGACTTCAGCTACATCCCCTTCATCTTCTTGCTGGCCACGCTGCCGATTACGGCGGCCTACATGGTCCGCGTCTACATGCTGACGTTCACGGGCCAGCCAAAGGACCACCACGCGCACGAGCACGCGCACGAATCGCCCGGCGTCATGTCGTTGCCGATCGCGCTGCTGGCCGTCCTGGCGTTCTTCGCCGGCTGGGTGGTGTTCGAGCCGGTGGGCAAGGCGCTGGGCTTCGGATCCGGCTTCCTCGGCGCCATCGAAAACGTCAACGCGACGCAGATCAGCGGCTTCAGCTTCGACTGGCCCGCTGCCATCGTCTCCAGCGTCCTGGTGCTGGGCGGCTGTCTCGCCGCCGTCTACGCCTGGAGCGGCGATGCGGCTCCGGCCAAGGCTGCCGGCGAGCGCTTCCCGCTCGTCTACAAGCTCTTCTACAACCGCTTCTACATCGACGAGATTTACCAGTGGGCGATCAACAACCTCGTCCTCGGTCTGGCGCGCGCCATCGCGTTCTTCGACCGTGCCGCGGTCAATGACACAGGCATCGATGGTCCCGGCTGGGTCACTCGCGGCGTGGGCAACGTGCTCAAGTTCCAGCAGACCGGCAAGCTGCCGAACTACGCGCTGGGGATGGCCATTGGCGCCGTCGTCCTGGCCGTGGTCGGCCTGTCAGTGAAGGGGTAACGTGGAGCAAGGACATGCGCTGCTGGCACTGATCGTGATACCGCTTGCGGTAGCGGCATTGCTGGTCATCGTGCCATCGGAACGGAAAGACCTCATACGGATCATCTCGGTGCTCACGGGCGCCGTGCTGTTCGTGATCTCGCTCTACGTCTTCATCGCCTTCAAGTCGAGCGGCTCTGACCAGTTCTCCTTCCTGCTGCGCTACAAGTGGATCGAGAACGTCGGCGTCCTGGGCAAAGACGGCATCACGCTGCACCTCGGTATCGACGGCATCGCCGCCGTCATGATCCTGCTGAACGGTGTCGTCACCTTGGCCGGCACGCTGATCTCCTGGAAGATCGAGCACAAGAACAAGGACTTCTTCGTCCTCTTCTGGCTGCTGGTGGCCGGCGTCTTCGGCACCTTCTCGTCGCTCGACCTGTTCTTCTTCTTCTTCTTCTACGAGCTCGCCGTGCTTCCTATGTACCTGCTCATCGCAGTTTGGGGCTCGACGACGCGATTCCCGACCTTCCTGCGCACCAAGGAGTACAGCGCCCTCAAGCTGATGATGGTGCTGGTCGCGGCGTCGGTGCTCATCTTCCTGGGCATCTTCGCCACCTTCAACGAGGCCGGGCTCGGCACCTTCGACCTGCCGACGCTGTACGCCTACAGCCAGAACGGCGGCTTCAGCCTCACCTTCCAGAAGGAAGTCTTCCCGCTGTTCGCCATCGGCGCCGGCTGTCTGGCCGGTCTCTGGCCGTTCCACACGTGGTCGCCTGACGGCCACGTCTCGGCGCCGACCGCCGTCTCGATGCTGCACGCCGGCGTGCTGATGAAGCTGGGCGCTTTCGGTATCCTGCGCCTCGGCATCGAGCTCTTCCCATTGGGCGCTCACTTCTGGATGCCGGCCCTGGTCGTGCTGGCCTCGATCAACATCCTCTACGGCGCCATCTCGGCGATGGGCCAGACCGACTTCAAGTACGTCATCGGCTACTCCAGCGTCAGCCACATGGGCTACGTGCTCCTGGGCCTGGCGACGCTCGACCCGGTAGGCATCAACGGTGCGGCGATGCAGATGTTCTCGCACGGCGTGATGACCGCTCTCATGTTCTCCATGGTCGGCGCTGTCTACGACCAGGCCCACACCCGCGAGATCGCGGTCTTTGGCGGCCTGGCGAGCAAGATGCCACGCTTCGCCATTTTCTTCGTCATAGCAGGCCTGACATCCGTGGGCTTACCGGGCTTCTCCGGCTTCGTCGCCGAGTTCAACGTCTTCGTCGGCACCTTCCACTCCTACCCGTGGGCGGGCGGCCTGGCGATCCTCGGCGCCGGCATCACGGCGATCTACATCTTCCGGCTGCTAGCTCGCGCCTTCTTCGGTACGTTCAATGAGGAGCGCTGGGGCTTCCTGCAGGAGATGACCAAGTTTGAGATGGCGGGCGGCTCGCTGCTCATCGTCTTCATCCTCTTCATGGGCCTGTGGCCAGCGCCGTTCGTCGACCGCATTTCGCCAACAGTTGTGAACTTCGTTTTGAGGATCGGATGAGAGAAGGTCTGAACTTCGACTATGCACTGCTGATCCCCGAGTACATCCTCGCGGGTACGGCCGTAGTGGTCCTTGCCATCGACTTGATGATGCCGAAGGCGCGCAAGGAAGCCCTGCCGTTCATCACGGCAATCGGGCTGATCGCCGCTTTCCTGGTATCGTTGGCCTACCTCAACACGACCGACAACTTCGCCAGCCTCATCTACATCGACGACTTCACGACGTTCTTCCGGTGCTTCTTCATCGCCATCGCCTTCGTCGTTGTGGTCATGTCCGGCGCCTACGTGCAGAAGTACCTCACCCATCCCGGCGAGTACTACGCCCTGATCGCGATATCGACGATCGGCGCTATCTACATGGCGGCGGCCAAAGAGCTGCTGACCGCATACATCGCGCTCGAGCTGCTCAGCTTCAGCCTCTACATCCTCGTGTCGTACGCCAAGCTGAACAGGAAGTCGAACGAAGCCGGCATGAAATACATGTTGCTGGGCGCGTTCGCCTCCGCACTGCTGCTTTACGGCATCAGCTTCATCTACGGCACCGCCGGCAGCACCTCGTACGGCGAGATATCGGCTGCTTTCTCCAACGGAACCTCCGGCTTCACTATGGGGACGCTGATCGGCCTTGCACTGATCGTCGCCGGCCTCGGCTTCAAGGTGGCCGCAGTCCCGTTCCACATGTGGACGCCCGACGCCTACGAAGGCGCGCCGATGCCGATCACGGCCTACCTCTCGACGACGTCGAAGGCGGCCGGCTTCGCGCTGCTGCTGCGCCTGTTCAGCGGCGCCCTGATGCCCGTGATCGGCGACTGGCGCTTCATGATGGCAACGCTCTCCGTGCTGACGATGCTCGCCGGAAACCTGATCGCGCTGCAGCAGCACAACATCAAGCGCCTGCTGGCCTACTCCAGCATCGGCCAGGTCGGCTACATGCTCATGGGCATCACGGCGCTCTCCCCGGCAGTCACCAGCGCCCTGCTGCTGCACATGGTCGGCTACATGGTGACGAACCTGGCTGCCTTCATGGCGATCACCGCCTACCACAACCAGACCGGCGCCGAGGAGCTGCACGACTTCCGCGGCATGTCCGACCGGGCGCCCCTGCTCGCCGCAGTGACAGCCGTGTCGTTCTTCTCGCTGGCCGGCATGCCGCTGTTCGCGGGCTTCCTGACCAAGTTCATCTTCTTCCAGTCGGTGGCCCAGAATAACTTCTACTGGCTGGCGGGCGTCGCCGTCGTGGCCAGCCTCATCAGCCTCTACTACTACCTGTACATGATGCGCGAGATGTACGTCTCGACGGCAACCGAGGCGACGCGCCTCGCGGTGCCGTTCCTGAGCAAGGCCGCCGTCGTTGTGCTCACAGTCGGCGTGTTCTTCGTCGGCATCTACCCGACGCCGCTGTTCAAGATCACGGACAGCGTCGCCAAGGTGCTCTTCACCTGACGCCGCATCACCTCACATAGCTGGGACCGGAGGGGCGCTGTCACAAGCGCCCTTCTTCTTTGTCGGCGTGCAAAGGGCGTAGGGACGCAGCTTTAGCTCCGTCCCTCAACGTCCCGTGACTGCCCACACGTCCCGCGCGGATTCTCAACCGCTTGTACCCGAGACGATCTCCTGCCCCACCACCCCAGATTGCCGCGCCTCGCTGCCGCGATGGCTCGCAATGACAGCCTAGTCTCGTCTCTCGCGTGACTGACATGACAAAGGGCCACGTACGTCGTTCCCTCTCCCTGGGGGAGAAGGCCAGGGTGGGGGGTGAGAGGTTACTCAGGCCGTCTCGGCAGCGGACGGCGTTTCGTCTGTTCGGTTGCCGGCGTGCAGGTAAATCTCGCCGAAGCTGTCTTCCTGCTCGGCGACGACATCCTCAGTCTTGATCAGGTCGAGGATGGCAAAGAACGTCACGATTGCTTCGATGCGGGTGCGGCAGTTGCTGATCAGGCGCACAAAGGAGACGCGGCCGCGGTTGCGCAGCGACTGCATAATCGAGTTGCGCCGCTCTGCGACGTTGATCAGGGTGCGCTGCAGGCGCTCCGGTGGCGGCTGAGCCGGCATGCGTTCGATGGCGCGGGCCAGCGCCGTGAGCAGCCGCTTCATGGTCACGCGTTCGAGGCCGGTGGGCAGCCAATCGACCGGAGGCGGCGCCACGCGCGGGAAGGAGCGGTGACCGGCATCGTCCAGCTCGCGCAGGTAGGAGGCTGCCTCTTTGTAGGCGCGGTACTCCGTCAGCTGCTCGGTGAGGTCGGTGGCGATTTCCTCCGCCTCGAGCGCGTCGGCGCTCATCTCGTCGGCGGTGCGCGGCAGCAAGGCGCGCGACTTGAGCAGCAGCAGCCTGGCGCCAACCGCGACGAAGTCGGCCAGTGCGCGCATGTCGATGCTCTCGGCCGAACGCAGCGCGGCGATGTACTGATCGGTGACCTGGACCAGGGAAACGGCAGTGATATCGAGGTCTTCGCGCTCGATCAGGTGGAGCAAGAGGTCGAGGGGACCCTCGAAGACCGGCGTCTTGACGGCAAGCATGGTCAAAGGCTCGTAACCCCTACTGCCGCCACCTGCGACAGGATACACGCTTCGAGCTTGTGAATCTACGTTTGGAGCGGTGTAAGCGAAGCTGGTCGTGAGCCACGGGGCCTTGTCGACGGCTGATGGACGGTCAACCAGGGGGCTTAGGCTTCTCAGGACCCCACTGCGCGGCATGCCACCGCGCAGTGGCTAGTCGCGGCGGCCGGCGAGGTCGGGGCGCAGGACGGCGGCGCCGCGCTGGTAGACGTGCAGCATCTCGTCCTGACGGCGGTCGGTGTTGTAGTGGATCATGACGCGCAGGCACATCGTCAGGCTGCCGGGCACGTACATCTCGTGGCCGCACATCAGCGCCGCGTGGTTCCAGCCGAAGTCCTTGCGCGCCGAGACGGCCGGAAACTCGGCGTTGAGGTCCGGCGTGGTCGAGAAGTAGGCGCTGGCGACGTCCTCGGTCTGCACGCCGTTGAGGCGGATGATCTCGGCCAGCAGCTCTCGCGTGGCCTCGAGGATCGCTTCTTTGGTGTTGGTCTCGACGGTCGTGGCGCCGCGGATGCCTCTCAGCGCCATGCCGGACCTCGCGTCAGGCAGGCAGACCCGCGGTCAGGACGGCCGGCGGCCGGTGAGTTGCTCGACGTATTCACGTAAGGCGTTCGCTCTTTCTTGCGGCGGGCTGGAACCGACAAGGTTCAGCAGGGCGCTGGCGACCACGGCCCCATCGGCGACGCCCGTCAGCTGCTCGATGTGCTGGCGCTGAGATATGCCAAATCCTACTGCCAGGGGTAGGGGCGTGCAACGGCGGACGCGCTCCAGGAAAGACGGCAGCGAGGCCGGTAGATCGCTGCGCGCGCCGGTCACTCCCGCGACGCTTACGCAATAGACGAAGCCCGACGCCTTCGAAGCGATGAGCTGCAGCCGGCGGTCGCTGGAGGTGGGCGCGGCCAGGAAGATGAGGTCGATGCCGCGCGGCCTGAATGCGGCCTCAGCCGGCCCCGACTCCTCGGGCGGCAAGTCGACCAGGATCATAGCGTCGACCCCCGCACTCTCCGCATCGGCGGCGAAGCGCTCCAGCCCGTATGCCAGCACCGGGTTGACGTAGGTCATGAAGATGATCGGCACGTCCGGGTGGCGCTGCCGCGCGCGCCGGGCGAAGTCGATGCAGTCCGCGGTCGTCGTACCGTTGGCCAGGGCCTCGTAGGCCACGCGCTGGATCGTGGCGCCGTCCGCCAGCGGGTCGCTGAAGGGGATCTCGACCTCGACCATGTCGGCGCCGCCCTCGATCATGGCGTCGAACATGACGTCCGTCTCGGCGGGCGTCGGGTAGCCCGGCATCACAAGCGTGAGCAAGGCGAGACGATGCTCCTCGCGCGCCCGGGTGAACACCTTCGAGAGTCGAGACTCGGCCACGGGCTCAGGCTACCCGCAGGCAGACGTTGAGGCAATCGCGCCGCGTCAACGCAGGTTTGGGAAGAGCAGAATCAGCGTGAACGACACCGTGTTGAAGATGAAGTGCACGCCCATCGAGGCGAAGATGCTGCCGCTGCGCTCGTAGGTGTAGGCCAGGATGGCGCCCACGAAGGTGAAGGGGATGATCAGGCCCACGTTGCCGTGCGCCAACGAGAAGATGAAACCGCTCAGCAGCGCTGCCGACCAGAACGGCAGGTAGCGGCGCAGCCCGCCGAACAGGAAGCCTCGGAACAGGATCTCCTCGGCGATCGGCGCGGAGGCGACGACCACGACACCAGTCATCGCCACGACGATGTCCGAGTTGAAGACGTCCTTCGGCAGCTGGGCCGCCGGTTGCAGGAAGTCGAGACCCAGGAGGCTGATCGCGATGCCGTAGACCTCAACACAGAAGAACGCCGCTGCGTAACCGGCCAGGATCGCCAGCGGCAGGCGCGGCACCCAGATCGCCGTCGCGCTGTGCACCTGGCGGCGCAGCGTGTCGTACACGTCGTGAATGATGTAGATGGGCCGCCGCAGGCCCAGGTTGGCGAAGCTGGCGCCGGTGCGACGCGCCAGCAGATAGGCGATGCCCACCCAGGCGCCGTCCCAGATCAGCGACGCAATGGCAGCAGCGCCGTACGTCTCGGACGAGTCCTGCCCGTAATGGGCCGCGACGGGCCCCACGACGGCAACGGAGATGATGAGCACGAGCACCAACACCGCGCCGGCACCGATGAATATCTCTTTGAGACCCCAGGTGACGTAGGAGCGCAGACGCTCGCCGGCCTCTTCGGCGGGCGAGAGGTCGGGGCGCAGGGACGGCTCGAAGCCCACGGCGTCGTCCAACGCGGTTTACCACCTACTAGCCGGGTGCTACCATCGACCCGAGCAAGGCTGACGGGAGGAATACCCCTCCTGTTCCACTCTACAGGTTTCAGCGTTTGTCCGAAAAAGCACGGCTTCTGCCGCCCTCCAGCCACCGGGGCGAGGCGCAGGCAATCGGAGCCGCCACGCAGACCCAGGCAGGAGTGTCTCGATGAGCGAGTTCGCGCGCGAAGAGCTCCGCCATTTCCAGACCACGCGTCCTACTGCCCTGACGATCGGCAACTTCGACGGCGTCCACCTCGGGCACCAGTTCCTCGTACGCCACCTCATCGAGCGCGCCCATGCCCTCGATCTGACGCCCGGCGCCGTCACTCTCTACCCGGACCCGGTGCGTGTGCTGCGCCCCGATGAGCCGATGCAATACCTGACCAGCCTGGAAGAGCGCATCGAGCTGCTGCGCAACCTGGGCCTAGACCTGGTGGCGTCCATCAGCTTCACCTCGGAGCTGGCGGAGCTCTCGCCGCGGTCGTTCGTAAGCCTGCTGCGCGACGAGCTCAACCTGAAGATGCTCCTCATGGGGCCGGACAACACCTTCGGCCGCAACCGCGAGGCGACGCCGGAAGGCATGGCGCGCATCGGCGAGGAGCTTGGCTTCGCGGTCGAGCTCCTGCCGCGGCCCCTGGGCGAAGACCAGCCCGTCAGCGCCACGTCGATCCGGATGGCGCTCGCCGAAGGCGACCTCGACGCCGTGAACCGACAGCTGGGCCGCCTCTACTCGATCCGCGGCCCCGTCGTACACGGCGACGAGCGCGGCCGCACCATCGGCTTCCCGACAGCGAACATCGGCGTCACGCCGGACCGCGCCCTGCCCGCCTTCGGCGTCTACGCGACGTGGGCCTACGTCGACGGCCAGCGCTTTGGCTCCGTCACCAACATCGGCATGCGCCCGACCTTCGACGGCGCGCGGGCCAGCGTCGAGACCTTCATCTTCGACTTCACCGGCGACATCTACGACAGGACGATCCGCATCGAGCTGGTCAAGCGCCTGCGGCCGGAGCAGAAGTTCAGCGGCCTGGACGAGATCAAGGCGCAGATCGACCGGGACGTGGCGGCCGCGCGCGAGACGCTGGCTTCGACGACGTAACCGGGCTCGGCTGCTATGATCGCGGCACCACGATAGCCAGAGGCGGGAGGAGATGACGACGACGGTACCGGTCGAAGAGCAGATGCGCACCCTGATGCGGGGCGTCGAATACGGCGATCCCCACATCCAGGCGACGATGGAGGCTGAGCTCCGCACGCGGCTGGCAGAAGGCCGGCCGTTGCGCGTCTATTGCGGATTCGACCCCACGGCCGTCGACCTGCACCTCGGCCACCTCGTGCCGATGCTCAAGATGCGCCAGTTCCAGCAGTACGGCCACGACGTCACCTTCGTCATCGGCACCATGACCGGTATCATCGGCGACCCCACCGACCGCACGGCGGCGCGCCAGATGCTGACCATGCAGCAGGTCAATGAGAACGCCGAGACCTGGGTCAGCCAGGCGCTGCGCGTCCTCGACCGCGAGAAAACGACGTTTGTGCGCAACGGCGACTGGCTGGCGCCCCTCACGCTGGCCGACATGGTGCAGCTCGCCTCGAACTTCACCGTGGCGCAGTTCCTGCAAAAGGAAGGCTTCCGCCAGCGCCTGGACGAAGGCCGCCCCATCTACATCCACGAGTTCATCTACGCCATGATGCAGGCCTACGATGCCCACACACTGAACACGGACGTGCAGCTCGGCGGCGTCGACCAGCTGTTCAACATCATGGCGGGCCGTCAGCTGCAGCAAGCCATGAACGAGCGCCCCCTCATCGCCGTCACGACGCCGCTGCTCATCGGCACCGACGGCACCCTGAAGATGTCGAAGTCCGTCGGCAACTATATCGGCCTGGACGACGAGCCCGCCGACATGTACGGCAAGGTCATGTCGATCCCGGACTCGCTGATCATCAATTACTACACGCTGCTCACCGACACTCCGACCGACGAGATCGAGCAGATCGAGCGCGGCATCGCGGACCGCAGCGTCAACCCGATGGAGGCAAAAAAGCGCCTCGCCCGCGCCATCGTCACGCTGCTCAACGGCTCGGAGTCCGCAGAAGCAGCGCAGACCGAGTTCGAGCGCGTCTTCCAGCGCCGCGAGGAGCCGGAGCAGGCGATCGAAATCGCATGGGCCGACCTGCCGTTCAACGGCGCTGCCAGCGCCTCGCCCGCCGAAATCGCCTTGCCGCAGCTCGTCGCTCGCGTCGCCGGCGTCTCCAACAGCGAGGCACGCCGTCTGGTCACCCAGGGCGGCGTCGAGATCGATGGCGAGCGGGTGGCAAGCGTCGTCGCAAAGGTGACCAACGGCTCGTTGATCAAGATTGGGCGGCACCGTTTCGCGAGGATCGTCGACTGATGACTGCCGAAGACGCCATGCGTCACGTCTGCGAGATGGTAGTGGCCGGCGACTACGTTAACGCCATGGCCGAGGTCACGCCCGAGGCGCTGGCCCAGGTCATGAACCTCGGCGCCGGCATGATGAACCTGCCCGCGCCCGAGGGCTACGACCTCAAGGCTATCGAGGGCGACGACGACACCGCAGCCACCTTTGAGATTTGCTTCTACGCCCAGTCACAGGAGCTGCATGCCACCGTCGGCATGCGCGAGGTGGACGGCACCTGGAAGATCGCGTCGGTCGCCGACGTGCAAGTGAGCTAAGCGAGCAGCCGGACCCAACACGCCTTGTAGGGACGTAGCTTTAGCTGCGGCCCTAACCACGACCCGTCTCCGGAAGGACAGCTGCACGTGTTGTACTACCTGTCATTGCGAGCCATCGCGGCAGCGAGGCGCGGCAATCTGGGGCGGCGGGGGAATGGCTCGTCTCGGCTGATCAGCATCCAGCCCAGCCACGTCACGACCCTTCGACTGCAGGACGGAACGCCGAGCGGGACGGAGCTGAAGCTTCGTCCTTACGTTGCTGGCGTTAGCCGCCGACCTTGATGCCTTCCAGGTCGAAGACGGCGCGCAGCGCCTCGCGGGCGTGCTGCGACATGTCCTCATCGCTGACGATCTCGGCGCGGATGATGCCTTCCTTGTCGACCACGTAGGTGACGCGGCGCGAGACGCCGGCGGCGGCGTCGTAGGTGCCGTACGCCCTGGTGGCCTCGTTGTGGGGGAAGTCGCTGAGCAGCGGGAAGTTCAGCTCCAGGCTCGTGGCGAAGGCGTGCAGCGACGCCGTCGTGTCGATGCTGATGCCGAACACCTGCGTGTTGGCGCGCTCGAACTGCTCCTGGAAGTCTCGGAAGGCGATCAGCTCGTTGCGGCAGCCGCCGGTGAAGGCGAGCACGTAGAAGGCCAGCACCACGTTGCGCCCATGGTAATCGTGCAGCGCAACTGCGTTGCGATCGGCGTCCGTCAGCTCGAAATCGGGCGCCGGGTCCCCTACCTTCAACATACTTCCGTCTGTCATAGCCTTGAAGGCCTCGCGCACTAACCGGCCTGCCGTCGGCCAAGTCTCCGAGCGCATCCGACGATCGTCAGACGCCCGCGCGGCTCGCTGCCATGCTAATGGCTTAGTGGTGCGCCCCACCACCGTGTGCGCTTTCATTGGGATCGGGCGGCGGCATCTTGTCGAGGCCGAGCGCGTGCTTGATCGAGTACGCGATACCGATCAGGAAGACCAGCGCCAGCGCCACCAGCGCCGTACCGAAGATGACGTCGCGCTTGTCGGAGCTGGCCGACGCGTAGGCGGCGTTCGTGGCCGCGAACACGAGGAGCAGCGACATGACCGACGAGACCGAGATTCGACTGAGCATTCAACACCACCGTGAGCTGTCGGGACGTGAAACCGCAGCGATCCTACCACGCACTCCGCTTACGGAGCAGGGCCTTCGCGGTAGCCGGAGAGGTCCTGACGGGCGGCGATACAGCCGCCGCGCAGGAAGAGACGCGGCACGCGCGCCATAACGCCCGCCAGCAGCTCGTACGAGATCGTGCCGGCGCGAGAGGCCAGCTCGTCCGCGCTGAGTACCGCGCCGTCTTGCTCGCCGATCAGCGTTACCTCATCGTCCACCGCAACATCGGGCAAATCCGTTATGTCGAGCATAAGCATGTCCATGGCCACCCGCCCCGCGTAGGGAGCACGTCGGCCCCCCACCAGCGCCACGCCCTGGTTGGAGAGCGAGCGGCGGATACCGTCGGCGTAGCCGGCCATGACCAGCGCCACGCGGCTGGGCCGCTGTGCTGTCCAACTGCGGCCGTAACCGACGCTGGCGCCCGTCTCGACGTTCGCCACGCGCGCCACGCGACTACGCAGCGCCATCACAGGCTGCAGCTCGACGGCGCGCTGTACTTCGTCCGAGGGGTAATAGCCGTAGACACCGATACCGCAGCGCACCAGGCCCAGGCCCATCTCCGGCAGGTCCAGCACGGCGCCGGTACTGGAGATGTGGTGCAACGGGATCCAGGAGAGCTGGTCGGCACAGGCACGGAACGCCTTGTACTGCTGATACGTAAACGTCTTGTCGCCTTCATCGACGCTGGCAAGGTGCGTCGCGAGCCCTTCCACCACGATGCCGGGTAGACCACGCAGCGTCTCCGCCAGCGCCACCGCGTCGGGCGGCAGCAGGCCGAACCGGTTGAGGCCCGTCTCGACCTTGACGTGGACGAGCGCCTGCCGGCCGGCGCTCGTCGCGGCAGCGGACAGCGCCTGTCCCATCTCGATGGAGCCGACCACGGCGCGAAGGCCGGATCCGACGATGCGTTGCGCCATCGCCGGCGACGAGCTGCCCAGGACCAGCACAGGACCGTCTATGCCGGCGCGCCGCAGCTCTTCCCCCTCGTCAACACTGATCACGCCCAGGCCCCAGGCGCCCGCCTCGATCGCCGCGCGCGAGACGGGTACGGCGCCGTGGCCGTACGCGTTCGCCTTTACGACGGCGAGCAGCCTGGCGACGCCCGCGCGCTGGTCCAGGGCGCGCACATTGGCCGCGACGCGATCGAGATCGATCTCGGCCCAGACGCGCAGGCCTTCGCGCAGGGCGGTTTCACGGGGCGTCAGGACTGCTTCGGAGCTCACGAGAGGCGCTTTGACCTGCTGGCAGGCGGCATGTAGCATGGCTGGCAGCCAAGACGCACAGGCAAAGGCCCGCCGGTTGCCTCGTTATCTACCCACACTCGCCGCCCTCCTTGCCCTGATTGCCCTGTCCTGCAGCGGCGACCAGAAGGCTGCCTCTACAGTAACACCCTCTGCCTCAACGACGACTACGACCGCCGCGCTCGGACTGGCCGCCACCGGCACGCCTGCCACCACACCGGTCATCTCGCTGACGCCCGCCGCCGGCGCTCCTGCCGACCTGACCGCAGCGCAACAGCTCGAAGCGCAGGGCGACATCGAGAACGCGGTCGAGGCTTACATCGCCGTCGCCGCACAGACGGGCCCCGACCAGTACACGGCGCGGATCACCGCCGCGCGTCTGCTCCTCGAGCTCAACCGCCCCGCCGACGCCCTGCTCATCCTCGATCCGTACAAGGACTCGACGGACGCAGCGCAGGATGCAGCGCACTACCTGCTGGCGCGCGCCAACGCCGCCCTCGAGAACTGGGACGACTCGTTGGCCCAGTACGACGCCTACCTTCATCTCGACGGCGCCGCCACACCCTACGCGTACCTCGATCGGGCCAACGTGCTGCTTTCTCTCGATCGGCCTGCCGACGCCGCCGCATCGGCCGAGTCCGGTTTCAACTACGACCTGCCCATCGGCGCCCTCGGCGCTTTCCGCGTCACCATCGCGCAGAGCTATGAGCGTGCCGGCGATACGGCGGGCGCCATCCACTGGTGGCAGGAACTCGCCGCCAAGGGCGCGCCCAACGACCAGGCATTCGCCCTGTCGCAGCTCATCGACCTCAAGCAGCAGACGAGCGACCCAACCGCGGACGACGACCTGCTGACCTTGCTCGGCAGCTTCCCCGCCAGCAGCTACGCCCTCGACGCCCTGAACGACGCCGAAGACCGCGGCGAAACGATTCCGCCGACCGTAAGCGGCCTCGTACAGTACCGCCACAACGAATACACGGCGGCTGAGCCGTATTTCCAGGACCAGATCGACGCCGACCCGCAGGGCAAAGACAGCGCCGAAGCCTACTACTACCTGGCGGCGATTCAAGAATCACGCGGGGACATCGAAGACGCGCTGACCAACTACGCCCAGGCGACGAACCTGAACCCGGACAGCCCGATCGCGGACGACGCCCTCTGGTGGCGGGCGCGACTGCGCCTGCAGGCCGGCGAGACCGCCGCCGCCAGCATCCTGCTCGACCGCATCACGACTGAATATCCCAACTCGTCCTGGGCGCCGGAAGCCGCCTTCGAGAAGGGAATGCTCTCTTATGTAAACCATGACTACGGAGGTGCTGCTGCTATCTGGGCCCAGGCCAACGTTACGTCAAGTGATCAACGCCTCAGCTTCTGGCAGGGCAAGGCCTTGCTTCAGGCCGGCGACGATCAAGACGGCCGTACCGTGCTACAAGCCCTCGCCACGGCGCACGAGGTCGATTACTACGGCATTCGCGCCCTCTCGCTGCTCAACGGCGATGACAGCCAGCCCACTGCCACGACCGAGACGAACATCGACTTCGACCCCAACTACGACTGGGCCGCCGCCGAGACGTGGCTAGCGCAGAAGACCGGCCGCCCTGTCGAGGAGCAGGGCTGGATCACGGACCCGCGCTGGCTGCGCGCCACCGAGCTCTGGACCGTGGGCCGCAACGCCCAGGCCGATACGGAAGTCTCCGACCTTATCGACAGCTACGACCAGGACCCCATCGCCATGTACACGATGGCGCGGCGCCTACAGGCCCTTGGGCACAACGGTGTCTCGGGGCGCGCCGGCCAGCGCTTGCTGCGCACCCTCGACACGAACCCCAATGAAGGACTGCCCATGGCACTCCTCTCCCTCTCCTACCCGCCCGCCTTCGGTAACGAGGCCGTGCAGTATGCAAAGGACGCAGGTGTCTCGCCGTTGCTACTCATGGCCTTCGTGCGCCAGGAAAGCTTCTTCGACCCGCGCGCCATCTCGCCGGCGGGCGCCATGGGCCTGACGCAGCTGCTGCCGGACACGGCGCAGACCATCGCCCAGCATTTCAAGATGGACACGTTCGACCCCGACCTGCTGCTGCACGCCGACGTAAGCCTGCAGTTCGGCGCCTACTACATGGCGCAGCAACTCAAGGACTTCGACAACGAGATACTCGTGGCGTTCGCCGCGTACAACGGGGGCCCCACCTCAGCGTCACGCTGGCGCCAGGCGCCCGGTGCAGACGACCCCGACGTCTACCTGGAAACGATCGATTTCAGCGAGACGCGACTCTACCTGCAGCTGGTGGGAGAGAACTACGCCATCTACCGCTATCTGTACGGCGGCGAGCCCGAACCCGACCTGCCCAATTGACACAGGTTTCGGGCCTGCCTAGACTGGCTACTGGTCTCTAGTGCCCCGGCGCATACCGGGGCTTACCTTTTGAGGATTGCTGTGCCGAAGCGCACCTACCAGCCCAAGAAGCGACGCCGGCAGCGCGTACACGGGTTCTTTTCCCGGATGTCCACGTCGGTCGGCCGTAGAGTTCTTCAACGACGTCGAGCAAAGGGCCGGGCCCGTCTCACAGTCTAGCGAAGGTCAAGTCGCGCGATCGCCGTCTGCGCCGTCGCGCGGACTTCGACCGCGTCTTTCAGGACGGCCGTCACAACAGCGGACGCCTGATGGCGGTACGATCGATAGCCAATCAGCAGCCTCTGAGCCGCTTCGCCTTCGCCATATCGCGCAGAGTGGGCTCGGCAGTGGTGCGGAACAGGATAAAGCGACGTCTACGCGAGTGCTTGCGACAGATGCCAATTCCCGAGGGCTCCGACGTCGTGATCGTGGTGCGGCAACCGGCAGCGACGGCAACCTTTCAGGAGCTGCGCAGCGAGCTGGCGACGCTACTGAAGCGAGCCCGTCTACTGACCACCGACCCAGCCTGATCTCGCGGCCGGCGCTGGCCCTGATCCGCCTCTACCAGCGTGCTATCTCACCCAGCCTGGGCAGCGTATGCCGCTATCAGCCCAGCTGCTCGCACTACACCTACGAGGCCATCGAGCGCTACGGCCTGCTCAAAGGGGTCTGGCTGGGCGCACGCCGCCTCTCCCGCTGCCATCCCCTTGGTGGTAGCGGCTACGACCCCGTTCCTTGACAATGTTTCACGTGAAACACCTGAGACGCCGAACCCTCGCCTTCGTTTGCGGCCTCGCCCTCCTGGGTGTTCTCGTCGCCAGCTGTGCCAGCCTCGCTGCCTCGGCGCGCGGCTGGGCCCGGCCCGTGAGCGTCGACAACGTCTACCTGGTCTCGACCAGCAGGGGCAAGCTCACCGCCATCGACAAGACGTCTCTCACCTCGCAGTGGGTCTTCCCGACGGATTGGCAGATCTCGCCGAAGGGCGCCGACAAGCTTCAGGGCGTCTACGGCGCCCCGATCGTCGCCAGCGACGGCGATACCGTCTTCCTGGGCGACTACAACGGCTACATCTACGCCTTCAAGGCGTCCCAGGCGCCCACCGCGCAGCAGATACAGAGCGGCACAAAGCCAAATGCCGCCGCCTACAAGCTCAATGGACCCGTGATCGGCGGCCTCGTGCTCGACGAAGCGTCCAGCACGCTCTACGTGGCGGCCGGCGATACGCTCTACGCGATCAACTCAGCCGATCTGCTCAAGCGCATCGACACGCCGACGACTCCGGTACAGATACGCTGGACGTTCTCGGCCGGCCGCGACATCTGGAGCGCGCCCGTGCGTGTCGATGGCGGCAAGATCATCACCGCGTCACTCGATGGCAAAATCTACGCCGTCGACGAAGCGACCGGCCACGAGGCCTGGAGCTTCGACGCCGGTTCCGGCCTGGTCTCGCAACCAGTCGCGTTCGGCGATAAAGTGCTCGTGGGCTCGTTGAACAGCAACCTGTACGCCGTGAACATGGCCGACGGGAGCAAAGCCTGGTCCTTCAAAGCTACGGACTGGGTGTGGAGCAAACCCCTGATTGAGAACAGCTCGATCTACTTTGGCGATTTCAAGGGCAACCTTTTCGCCGTCAACCCCAGCGACGGCTCGCTGCTGTGGCGAGTCGACATCGGCCACGGCTCCATCATTGCGGCGCCGGTTATCTCCGGCAACACGATTATCGTGGGAACAGTGGACGGCTGGCTCGCCGGATACGACACTCAGAGCCATGACAAGCTCTGGGAGCAGAAGGTTGGCACCGACATCGAGGCGGACCCGGCCGTGATCGACAACAAGGTGATCATCGCGCCGCGCGGCTGCGTCACGCCCAAGGGCGCTACGGAGAAGACGTACTACATCGCGGTCGATCCACAGAGTGGTGAGTTGACTTCGGCGGCAGGTGTTTGCTGATGGAAGTAATTAGCTTCGTCTGGAATAACCTGCTGATCATCCCGCTCACGAACCTGTTCGTGCTGTTCACGACGATCACTGGCAACGCCGGCTTCGGCCTGATCCTGCTCACGGTCCTCATTCGCGTGGCCACGTTCCCGTTGAACCTGAAGCAGATGCGCACGACCAGGGCCATGACCGCCCTGGCGCCGCGCCTCTCCGAGCTGCAGAAGCGATACACGGACCCCAAACGCCGCTCCGAGGAGCAGATGCGCCTCTATCGCGAGGCCGGCGTCAGCCCGCTGGGCTGCTTCTCCAGCATGCTGATCCAGATGCCGATCCTGTTCGCGCTCTACCGCGCCTTCAGCTTCTCGATCGGCGAGGCGCCGGAAGCGCTCGTGCAGCTCTCGCCTCGCCTTTACAACTGGGGCTACCTGCGCTCGAGCATGCCGCTCCAGGGCAACTTCCTGTGGCTACACCTCGGCCAGCCCGACCCGATCATTCTGCCGCTGCTCGTAGCATCGACGACCTACGTGCTGCAGAAGATGACCATGATGCCTGCCACTGACGACAAGCAGCGTGCTCAGAACAGCATGATGAACCTGATGATGCCGCTGCTCTTCGGCTGGATTACGATCAATCTGATCAGCGGCCTGGGACTATACTACGTGCTGTCCAACGTGATCGGCATCGCGATGCAGTATTTCTATGTCGGTCGCGGCCCGATCAACTGGCGAGGACTCGTAGGTCTATCCCAGGAACCGGTCTTGCCTCGAATGATGGAGTTGCGACAGCAAAGCGTGGACCGCATCAACGCCGTCCAGTTCGATGACGGCAAAGAGACACAAGAGGAATCGTCGGCCAAGCAGGACGAAGAGCCGCCCGCTCGCCGGCGCAGGAGGTACTCAAGTGGAAGGCGTCGAGGCCGAAGGTAGAACGGTCAACGAGGCGACCGAAAAGGCCCTGGCCGAACTGGGCCTCACTCGCGAAGAGGTAGACGTCGAGGTGATCACCGAGGGTCGCCCGCGGCTGCTCGGCTTCCGCGGTGAGCCGGCCCGCGTGCGGGTCACGCCACGTCCTGTCCCGGCGCCGACTCCTCGTCGCGCCGCAATCGAGCCTGAAACCGAGTACGACGAGGAAGATTACGAAGAAGAGCTGGATGAAGAGGAGCTCGAAGAAGGCGAGGAGGAGGAGTACGAGGAAGAAGAGGAAGAACTCCCGCCCGAGCTGACCCGCCGGCCTCCCGTGGCCGCCCCGGTGAGCAACGTCGCACCGCCATCAGACGACGAGATGCAGAACGCCGTCGAGGTCCTCGAGAACCTGCTCGAGCTCATGGGCGTCGAAGCCGGCGTCACCCCACGCGAACCCGAGACCGCGGGCGACGGTGTAGGCATGATCGAAGCAGTCATGGACGTCGAGGGAGACGACCTCGGCATCCTCATCGGCCGGCGCGGCCAGACGCTGATGTCGCTGCAGTACGTCCTCAACCTCATCCTCAGCAAGAAGCTCAACCGCCGCGTGGCCTTCGGCGTCGACGTCGACGGCTACCGGCGCCGGCGTGAAGAATCGCTGGTCGGCCTCGCCAAGCGCACCGCGGCGCGCGTGCGCGGCACGGGCCGCTCCGTCACCCTGGAACCTATGCCACCGAACGAGCGCCGCATCGTGCACCTGACCCTCGCCGACGACCCAGCCGTCATGACGGTGAGCATCGGCGAAGGGGAGGCACGAAAGGTCGCCATCACGCCCACCCGCTAAGGACCCCGCATGACTCCGGACATCCTCATCGTCGGTCATATCGCAAAGGATATAACTGACGGTGGCTGGCGCCCGGGAGGCAGCGTCTATTACGCCTCGATGCAGGCCCACCGCCTCGATCTGCACGTTGCGGCGGTGACAGCCTGCTCCGTCGACGTCGATCCGGCGAGTCTGTTGCCGGACGTTGACTGGTCCGTCACGCGCGATGACCGTACCACCACCTTCGAGAACGTCTATCGCGAAGGCCGCCGCCAGCAGCATGTCCTGGCCATGGCCCGACCACTGCGGCTGGGCGACGTTCCGTCCGAGTGGCGTGATGCACCCATCGTTCTGCTTGCGCCGCTCCTACACGAGATCGATGCGTCCCTCGTGCATGCCTTCGCGGGCAGGGGAGGGCTACTCAGCAGCTCGATCCAGGGGTGGCTGCGCGCGCTGGATGGCACTCGCGTCGTGCAGAGGCAGCCCAAGCCGTCAAATTGGGCCGGCAGCAACGTCGTGTTCCTCTCCGAGGAAGATTTATTTGACATAACGTTACTGACAAGTACGAGACCCGTCGGCCAAATCATCGTGCTGACCCGCGGCCGTGGAGGCTGCAGCGTCTGGGACGACGCCGGACGCCACGACTTGCCCGCCTTCGAGACCAACGAAGTCGACCCCACCGGCGCCGGCGACGTATTCAGCGCCGCCTTCCTCGTTCGCTACCACGAGACCGCTTCTGCTATCGACGCCGCCCGCTTCGCCGAGGCGGCCGCCGCGCTCGCTGTGTCGGGGCAGGGCAGCGACGCCATCGGCGACCGTACCGCTATCGAGGCCCGCCTGGCCGACGAAAAGGTAGCCTGCTGATGAGCGGCGACGCGCACCGGCCCGTCATCTTCGCCGTCGCCAACCAGAAGGGCGGCGTCGGCAAGACAACGACGGCGATCAGCCTCGGCGCTGAGCTCGCCTCCCAGGGCCACCGCTGCCTGCTCATCGATCTCGACCCGCAGGCGAACGCGACCGCCGGCCTCGGCCTGTCGGACGCCGACCGCGCCAGCGTCTACGACGTCATGATCGAGGAGACGCCGCTGCAGAGCATCATCATCGAGTCGCCACAGCCGGGCCTCGACCTGGCGCCCTCCGGTCCCGACCTGGCCGGCGCCGAAGTCGAGCTCGTACCGGCGATGGCGCGCGAGCAACGCCTGCACAACGCGATCGACTCCCTGGACGGCGCCTACGAGGCCATCATCATCGACTGCGCCCCCTCACTGGGCCTGCTGACGTTGAACGCGCTCACGGCGGCAGACGAGGTACTGATTCCGGTACAGTGCGAGTATCTGGCCCTCGAAGGGCTGAACCAGCTCACGCAGACGCTGGACGCCGTGAAACGCGCCCTCAACCCCGGCCTCAACCTGGGCGGCCTGCTGCTCACCATGTACGACCCGCGCACCAACCTCTGTCGGGAGGTGGCGGCCGAGGTGAGGCGTCACTTCAGCAACACCTTCGAGACGGTCATCCCGCGCAACGTGCGCCTCAGCGAGGCGCCCAGCCATGGCCTGCCCATCAGCCTCTATGCCGCGTCTTCCCCCGCCGCACGCGCCTACAAGGCCTTCACCGGCGAGATCATCAAGACGTTCCTGCCCTCAACCAACCCCACCGAGGTGAAACGATGACCAACCGGCGAAGCGGCCTCGGCCGCGGGCTCGACGCTCTCATCCCCCGCAACCAGCCGGGTAACGATCAGACGGCCGAGCAGGCGTCGGTGCAGGAGGTCGATATCGACCTCATCGCACCCAACCCGCATCAGCCACGCACGGCCTTCGACCAGGAGGCGCTCACCGAGCTCGCCAACAGCATTCGCGAGCACGGCGTCATCCAACCGCTCATCGTCAGCCGCCCCGAGGCCAACGACGGCGCGCCCTTCCAGCTCATCGCCGGCGAACGACGCCTGCTGGCTTCGCGAGAGGCCGGCCTGAAGCGCGTCCCGGTTGTGATCAAGGAAGCCAACCCGCAGGGGCTACTCGAGATGGCGCTGGTCGAAAACCTGCAGCGTCAGGACCTCGGCCCGCTGGAGGAAGCCGCCGCCTTCCGCCGCCTCGCCGACGATTTCGGCCTCACGCAGGAGCTCATATCGACCCGCGTCGGCCGCAGCCGCTCCGCCGTCGCCAACGCCATCCGGCTGCTGACCCTGCCACCCGAGATCCAGAACAGCCTGGCGCGCGGCGAGATCACCGCCGGCCACGCCCGCGCCATCCTCTCGGTCGAGGACCGCGAGACGCAGCTGCGGCTGTGGCGCGCCATCGTCGACGGTCAGCTCACCGTGCGTCAGGCCGAGGTGCTGGTGAAAGACCTCGGCAAGCCGGTCAAGGAGCCGGCACCGCCGCGACGCCAGCCCGCTGAAATCGCCGACCTCGAGGAGCGCCTGCGAGCCAGCCTCGGCACCAAGGTGGACCTGACCAGAGGGCGCAAGGGCGGTAAGATCGTGATCCACTTCTTCTCAGACGAGGAGCTGAACTCCCTGCTAGAGAGGTTCGTCTAACCGCATGAAGCCATTCTTCAAGACCGACACCCGCCAGGAACGCATTGACCTGCTCGAGGCGCTGAAGCACCTGCCCAACGCCATCGAGATGGAGATTGCCGGCCTGCCGGAGTCGGCGCTGCGCTTCCGGCCCACCGAGGACGCCTGGTCGATCAAAGAGGTCATCGGCCACCTGCGCGACAACGTCAACTTCTGGCAGAAGCGCTTCTACATGGTCTGGAGCCTGACGGACCCGATCCTGCCCACTTACGACGGCGAAGCACGCGTCAAGGACGGCAACTACCAGGAAGCAGACGTGCGCGGGTTCATCGCCGAGATTCGTCAACACCGCAACGAGAGCATCGAGGTGCTGGCTCACGCCGTCGACTGGACGCGCCTCGGTCAGCTGCCCGGCGTCGGACGCCGCAGCCTGCGTCAGCTGGCCGAAAACGCCGCCAGGCATGAGCAGGCGCACCTCGACCAGATCCGTCAGCTCAAGGCGGCACAGAGCCTGGTGAGCGCCGCCAGCTAACCACCGTGGACCTCGGCGAGACGCTCTACGTCACGGAGCGCAAGACCTGGCGCGACTGGCTGCAGGCCCACCACACCGACGCACCCGAAATCTGGCTCGTCTACTACAGCAAGGCGTCGGGCAAGCCTTCGATCCCGTACAACGACGCCGTCGAGGAAGCACTCTGCTTCGGCTGGATCGACAGTATCGTCAAGAAGCAGGGCCCCGAAAGCCGCGCCCAGCGCTTCACGCCGCGCCGTCCCGGCCGGCCGCTCTCTCCCATGAACAAAGTGCGATTCCGCCGCCTCGCCGAGACCGGCCTCGTCCACGCCGACGTCCTCGAGCAGTTCCGCGACGTGCTGGATGAGCCCTTCGTCATCCCGGACGACATCGCCGCGGCGCTGCAGGCGGACGCGGATGTGTGGCGCAACTTCCAGTCGTATCCGGACAGCTACCAGCGCATCCGCGTCGGCTGGATCGACGGCTCCCGCCGCCGGCCGGACGTCTTCAGCCAGCGACTCGACTACCTGATCAAGATGACGAAGCAGGACAAGCGCTTCGGCATGGTGCAGTAGCCATGCATCGCACGTAGCACGTAGGGACGAAGCTTCAGCTCCGTCCCGAACCACGGCCCGTGTTCTTCTCCGGACGAACCGTTCCCGGCCACCCGGCTTGCGGCGCCTCGCTGCCGCGATGGCTCGCAATGACCCGGAGTCCCCTCTCCCTCGAGGGAGAGGACGAGCGTGAGGGGTCGTCACGCCGCGTCTGAGTAGACGGGAAGGGGTTCTACAAAACGTGGCGCCCGTTCGAGGAGATTCTTCGCTCCTGCTCAGAATGACAAAAGCGGAGCGCCAGGCGTAGAACACGCCTCATCGTCATTGCGAGGAGCGCCAGCGACGAAGCAATCCTGGACACTCCGTAGCGAACTGTAAGGGGCGCTAGCCCTCCGCAGGGCCCAGGGCGAGGCCGATCATGCGGTACGCCAGCTTTGCAGCCGCGTAGGAGCAGGCCTTCGGGCCCAGGTCGGGCGACAGCTCCGTCAGGTCGAAGCCGACAATGCGCTTCTTCGCCGCGACCGCCTCCATCAGCTCGCTGACCTCGTCCCAGCGCAGGCCGCCCGGCTCCGGCGTGCCCACAGCGGGCATCTCCCCGGAGTCGATGCCGTCCAGGTCGATGGTTATGTAGACATAATCTGAAAGCGTGTCCACGATCGTCGAAAGGTCCGGCAGACGGCGGAAGGCACGCGGCGAGAAGAACGGCAGGTTGCGCTCCTTGATCAGCGCCGCCTCCTCGACCGCCGCGCTGCGCAGGCCCACCTGCGTCACCGGCACGTCGTCCAGCATGCGGCGCAGGCTGCAGGCGTGGTTGTAGCGCGTGTCCAGGTACTCGTCCCTCAGATCGGCGTGCGCGTCGATAGCGAGGACGCTGAGGCCAGGATAGCGGTCGCGGTGGGCCCGGAAGGAGCCGACGGCGATGGTGTGCTCGCCGCCAAACGTGACCAGGAACTTGCCGTCGGAGACGTACTCGGACGCTACCTCGTGGATGCGGTCGATCATCGCCTCGGGCGAGCGGTTCGTAACGGCGACGGGCGGCGAGGTGTAGATGCCGTGCAGGTAGGGCTCGAAGCCCAACCCCACGTCGTACAGCTCCATGTCCTCCGAGTTGGTGAGGATCGCCTCCGGACCGTCGCGGGCTCCGGCGCGCGCCGTCACCGTGGAGTCGTACGGCACCGGCAGGACAACGACTCGGGCGTGGTCGTACTCGGCGTACGGGTAGGGCGGGCAGCAGAACGTCTTGCGCGGCCAGAGGCGCTCGTCGTCGGGGCGGAGCGGGCTCACGCGGCGCCTCGACGGACGGAATCGTGCGATTTGAAGGCAGTCATGAGAGCAGCGGCGCGTGGCGGTCGAGTCCCGATCGCCACGCGCTCCGGCTTCTGCTAGCTGGCGCCGTCGGCCTGCGCGCGGGCGCCCGCGACAGCGAGCCGCTCGCCCATGGCGACGGGCGTCGCTTCCCGAATCGAGTGCGGGTATTCGAGGCCGCGCTCCAGCACCTGCTTCTTGATGCTCTCGAGGCCGAACGCCTCGACGATCTGGTCGGTGGCGATGTCGGTGTCGAACTCCTTGCAGGAGAAGACGTCGAGCCAGACGTAGCCGCGCTCGGGGAAGGTGTGGACTGCGATGTGGCTCTCGGCGATGAGGACGAAGCCGGAGACGCCCCAGTCCTCGGGCTTCTCGCCCACGTAGCGGTAGACGAAGGGAGGCGCGATCTTGGTCATGTTGATGTCGCCCGGATAGCGGTCGAGCAACTGCCTGACTAACGTCTCGTCGCTCAACAGTTCCCGGTTGCCGCCGAAACCATCAATAGTCAGATGCAAGGCTCACCCCTTTCCTTCCCGCCATCCGCGGGCGAACGCCGGCCCCAGATGCGGACCGGCCTCAGACCGATACATACCTCCTGCCGCGAAGGGCAGATGAAAAGGCCCCCAGCAGCTGTCCTTCACGACGAAGGAGCCCCTCGACTCGCGAGGGAGGCAGCGGCCCGTAGAGAGGCGGGCTCGCCGTAGCCACCAGATAGGCCTGGATTCGTGCCTAGAGGTTCACGACCGCTTTCAGAGGCACGGCGATTAGACTACCACAGCGATAAGTCGTACAGCAACGTAACCGGTCTGTTTATTCGGCCGGCTCTGAAGGGCCCGCGGCGCCTTCACCACCGCCGCCACGACCGCCGCGGCGGCGACGCCGGCGGCGGCGCTTCTGGGCCTCGCCGCCCTCTGCCGCGGCGGCCGATGGCTGCTGCTGCACGGCGGGCTGCTGTGGCCTCGGCTGCTGGGAGCGCGGCGCGTTGGCCGCCTGGGGCTGCTGGCGCTCGCCGCCACGTCGCGACCGCTGCTGCTGACCACCGCCCGAGGGCGCCTGCTGCTGCGCCGTCTGCTCGCGGCGGCCGCGCTGCCGCCGCTGCGCTGCTCCAGATGCGGGCGCAGCGCTCGTGGCGCTGCTGTCCTCGCTGACCGTGCGCAGCGGCCCTTCGATGCTCTTGACCAGATCCAGCGGCCGCAGCGTGAGGCCGTGCTGCAGCTTGAAGTCGATGGCGTCGACCTCGACCTGCTGCTGCTGCTCGATGAGGTACAGCTTCACGACCTCGCGGTTGAAGTCGATGCTGTTCACCTTGGCGTCGCCGGACGGCGTCGAGATCATGGAGCCGACCTTGGGCAGCGTGCCGCGCAGCGCCTTGTAGTCCTCGTACTCGAAGGTCAGGCAGCAGTAGAGGCGGCCGCAGACGCCGGAGATCTTCTGCGGGTTGAGCGGCAGGTCCTGCTCCTTCGCCATGCGGATGCTGACGCTGGGGAAGTTGCTCATCCAGGACGAGCAGCACAGCCGCTGGCCGCAGATGTCGAAGCCGTCGACCAGCTTGGCCCGGTCGCGGTCGCCGACCTGCAGCAGGTGGACGCGCACGCCGAGCTCGGTCGAGAGCTCGCGCACCAGCGGGCGGAAGTCGACGCGCTCGTTGGCGGTGAAGTAGGCCGTGAACTGGCTCTCGTCCAGGTCGTACTCACCGCTGGCGATCGCCATGTCGATACCGAGCTCCGACACCTTCTCCTTGGCACGGGTCACGGCCTCGTGCGCCTTCTCCTGCGCGACCTCCATCTGCTCCACGTCTTCCTGTGTGGCCAGACGCAGGACAGACTTCAGCTCCTCGCCGGCCGTCGCCTCGTTCGCGATGACCTGATCCGGCGTAATGACGATGTGGCCGACTGCCAGGCCGTGCGAAGTCTCGACCACCACGTAGGCGCCGAGCTCCAGCTCCAGCTCGCCGGCGTCGTAGTAGAAAATCTTGCCCGCCTGCTTGAAACGGACGCCAACAGTTCTCGCCATGAGCAGGGCTCCCCCTGGTGCCCTTTTCGGTCAAGCCCGGCTGCCGGCCGGTATCGGCACCGGCAGGTCGAGCATCAAGTTCTCCAGGGCCAGCTGCGCGTCGACGTTCTGCTGCAGGTATTCGCGGGTCTGCAAGAGCGACTTGAGAAAGACGACGATCTCAGCTGCCGAGTACAGTGTACCCTCCGCGACCAAATCAGCCTCGTGATCGCGATTGATCAGGCCTTCGTTGCCGCCCACCGACGTTGTGAGCACGTCGCGCCACCACGTCTCCCACAGGTCCAGCTCGCGCAGGTAGCGTTCGCGCGCGTCCGAACCGCGGCCCTCTGCCTCACGTGCCCAGGCGAATCGCTCGAAGCGATTGCCGTGTGCCACGCGTCGCGCCGTCTCCAGAATGCGGCCGCGCTCCTCCAGCAGCGACGCGTCCTCGACGGCCCGCAGCGCCCAGCCCAGCCGCCCGTTCGCCGCCGAAGCGATGCGTTCGGCCTCGTCCGCCGCCAGGCCTCGCGCCTCCAGCGCACCTTCGATGGCGCCGCGCTCCAGTCGCTGAAACGTCAGCTTCTGGCAGCGCGACAGCACCGTCTCCGGCAGGCGCTCTTCGCGCTCGACGAGCAGGATGATGACCGTGCTCTCTGGCGGCTCCTCCAGCGTCTTGAGGAAGGCATTCGCCGCCTCGGTGCGCAGCGTATCTGCCGCGTCCACGATGGCGATGCGCCGGCCGCCGTTGTAGGGGCTGAGGGAGATGACGCGCTCAAGGCGCCGTATCTGGCAGATGCGCAGGTCGCGGCTGTCGGCGTGGTCGCGGTGCTCCGGCTCGTCGCAGATGCCGCCCGGTTCTACCACCTCGACATCGGGATGCCGGCCGGCCAGCGTGTCGAGGCAGGCGCGGCAGACGCCGCAGGGCTTTTCGCCGTCCGAGGTGCAGTTCAGCGCCGCAGCGAACTCGATCGCCACGCTGCGCTTGCCGACGCCCTCGGGGCCGCTGAAGACGTAGGCGTGCGCCGGGCTGTCGTCACGCACGGCGCGATCGAGCGCTGCCAGGACGGCGCTGTGGCCGACGATGCTCCACATAGGCCTATCTGCCCCCGCTTCCCACAGGCAGTCTACAACCAGCCATAATGGTTATGGACAGACAGCACCGGCGTTCACCATTTGACACTCTCTTAAGAGTCGCCTAACGCCCGTCGAATACTGCTGTGGAATGATGACCGATATACGCCGGGCCGGGCGAAGGTCAGGCACCGGCCGAGGTGGGGAATGAGAGACAAGCTGCAGTGGGCCCTCGTGGTGGTGATCAGCATGGTGTTGGGCGCCGGCATCATCGTTGGCATCGACTCGCTGCGTGGCGACAACGACAACAGCACCCCGACCACGACCGCCTCGACCAGCAACACGCTCAGCGGCACGCCGGTCCGCACCGGCAGTAGCACGACAGTCGTCAACCCGCTGTCTGGCGACGTCGCGGACCTCTACGACAAGGTGCGGCCTTCGATCGTCGAGATCGACGCCAGCAACTCGGGCTCGGTTTCAGGCGGGCTGGGCTCCGGCATCGTGCTGGACGACAACGGCAACATCCTGACGAACGACCACGTCGTCGAGGGCTTCGATAGCTTCGACATCGTCTTCTGGGACGGTACGCAGTCCACGGCTCATGTCGTGGGCACGGACCCCGGTAACGACCTCGCCGTCGTCCAAGTCGACAACGTCGACGCCAGCGAGCTGCACCCAGCCGAGCTCGGCGACTCCGACCAAGTGCGCGTCGGCGAGTTCGTCATGGCCGTCGGCAACCCCTTCGACCTGAGCGGCACCCTCACGACCGGCGTCGTCAGCGGCGTCGGGCGCACCCTGAACGGCAACCCGGGCGAGCGGCCCCTGCGTGAGCTGATCCAGTCCGACGCGGCGATCAACCCCGGCAACTCCGGCGGCGCTCTCTTCAACGCCGACGGCAAGGTCATCGGCATCACCACCGCCCTGGAGAACCCGACCGGCGCGCGCGTCTTCGCCGGCGTCGGCTACGCGGTGCCGATCAACGCCGCGATCCGCGTCCTGCCCGACCTCGAGGCCGGCAGCGCGATCCAGCACCCGCGCATCGGCATCACGATGAACAACCTGACGGCGTCGCTGGCTCAGACGCTGGGAGTGCCCGTGCAGCAGGGCGTCGTCATCATCTCGGTCGACCCGGGCAGCGGCGCCGATAAGGCAAACCTGCAGGGTAGCCGCACGGGCAACGGTGCCGACGTCATCGTTGCCATCGACGGCCACCAGATCGACAACTACGACGACCTCACCCGCTACGTCGACAGCAAGAACGTCGGCGATACGATCCAGGTGACGATCTACCGCGACGGCCAGAAGATGGACGTAGACGTCACCCTGGGCGCCTGGAACTCGGGAACCACCTAGGCCATTAGCATGGCGGCGAACTGCGCAAAGGCTTCTGTCGCTGGAATGCGATAGGAAACCAGCCGACGCTGCCTCGATGCGGTCCTCGACGCCCAGCTTGCCGAGGATCTGCGAGACGTGATACTTGGCGCCGTCGCGGCTGATGCCGAGCCGTGCCGCGATCTCGTCATTCGAGAGGCCGGCGCGGATCAGCGCCAGCACCTCCCACTCGCGGCCCGTCAGGCTCTCGACCGGGTTCGTGCCCTGCGTCATTGTGAAGGCAATCTAGCAGTTCGGTCCCGGCACCGCCCTACCCGCGCCTTAGCAATTACGGCGCGCCGATTCAACGAAGACGGGCGCGGGCGATACACTACGTAGACCACGCAGGCGATACGCCTGCCGATACAGGACGGCTCTTGGCTGAAGATTCGCATGCCGGCGTACGCCGATTCGGCTCTTTTCAAGCACTCGGCAGGTATAGACCGCAGCTCTGGGCGCTCACGAAGGCCTGGTGGGGCCTGCCGGTCTCGGCGGCGCTGGGACTGATCGCGGCGACGATCTACGTGCTGACCCCGCACGTCGTCTATCCGATCTTCGACGACAGCTTCATCAGCCTCACTTTCGCCCGCAACCTGGCTGAGCACGGCAAGCTCAGCTTTGACGGCCGCACGTGGTCGACGGGCGCCACCAGCCCGTTGCACGTGTTCATCCTGGCCGGCGTCATCAAGCTCGGCGCCGACCCACTGCAGGCCGACGTCTGGGTGGGGGTCTTCTGGAACGGCATGCTGGGCGCCGGCGTCTACCTGCTGGCATGGTCGATCTTCCGCAGCCAGCTCGCGGGCGTGCTCTCGGCCCTCATCATCTCCTTCATCTGCTACACGGCGCTCGACGCCGGCAACGGTCTTGAAACCACGATGTTCATGGCGCTGATCGCCTTCACGATGGCGTCGTTCTTCCTCAATACGAGCCTCAAAGGGCGCCTCGTGACGGGCGTGTTGCTGGCGCTCTGCGTGTGGACGCGCCCCGAAGGCGGCTTCCTGGTACCGGCGCTGATCGTCTACCGCTGGATCGACCGCGCGCCGGGCGAACGGCTCGACGCCTTCGTCAAGGACGCGCTCCTCATCGGCGGGCCGCCGGCCATTGCCTTCGCCATGTTGAGCGGCTACTACCTGATCGTGAGCGATACGTTAGGCGGCACCGCGTCGGCGAAGCTGCGCTTCTTCCAGGATTACGCCCAGCCGCTGCAGCGACGTATCAGTCTGGTGGGCGACAACCTGGGGCTCTTCGCCGGACCGCTATTCACGCTGCTGGCGCTGGCCTTCTTCGCGCCGCGGCGCCGTGAACTCACGGTGTTCGCGTTGTTCTGGGTGCCGGTCATTGTTACTTACACGTTCTTGTTCCCAGGCGGCCTGCTGCATTACTTCTATCGCTACCAGCATCCAGCGCTGCCCTTGTTAGCCGTCATGGCCGGCGGCGGCGCCGCCCAGATCATCGCCTACGCCATGCGGCGCGACGTCGCTGTGAAGCTCCTGGTCGTCATGGCGCTACTCGTGGCGGCGGTGCCGGTCTGGAAGCAGTACCAGCGCTGGCGCGACATCTACAGCGAAGCGTCGCGCGAGACCCACGACGACCTCGCCCCCATGGCGCGCGACCTGAACACGATCATCGGACCGAACCAGGTGCTGGCCGCCCACGACATCGGCGCCGTGGGTTACTTTGCCGATTACAAGGTCGAGGACCTTGTCGGCCTCGTCAACCCGGACGTCATCCCGTTTCACAAGGGGCGTCGCGTCAAGGACTACGTGGAAGCGACGCGGCCGGACTACCTGCTCATCTTCCAGCAGTGGGACACCGACTTCCTGCACATCGACGCCGCCAACGACCCCAGATTCAAGTTGGTCAAGGTCTACAAGGGCGGCCCAATCCGCCAGTCGGACTACCTGCTCTACCGCATCAACTGGGAGTAGCGACTCGCTCAGATCGCTGCCATGCAATGGTCACTCCAACGGGCTGACCGGCCGGATGCGTCTGGGGCTTGGACGTTTGAAGAACCAGATGAGGACCGCGCCGGTGATGAACCCGCCCACGTGCGCCCACCAGGCAACACCCGAGCCCGAAGTCGCGGCGCCGAACTCGGCGATGCCGGAGAAGAGCTGCGTCACGAACCAGATCAGGATCAGCGCCGCGGCAGGGATGAAGAACGGGATGAAGATGATCGGCAGGATAATGACTTCGACGCGCGCTTTGGGATAGAGCATGAGATAGGCGCCCAATACACCCGCGATCGCCCCGGAGGCGCCAACCGCCGGCACGACCTCGTCCAGCGACAGGTATGTCTGGGTTGCAGCGGCCGCGGTGCCACAGATCAGGTAGAAGACCAGATAGCGACCGTGGCCCATGCGGTCCTCGACGTTGTCACCGAAGATCCACAGGAACAGCATGTTACCGATGATGTGCAGCCAGCCGGCGTGCACGAACATCGAGGTGAAGACGCGCAGCAGCTCGCCGTTGCCGGCCGGGCAAATCTCGCTCATCTGGCGCGCGTTGGCGTGCACCGTAAGGCCGAGCGTGTCGCCGAGGCAGGCGGGCACCACGCCCCAGTTGAACAGGAAGCGGTCCGTCTCGCTGGTGCGGAAGCCGCCGAAGATCTGGTCGACCTGCGTGCTGAGAGTCAGCATATAGAGGAAAACGGCGACATTGAGGGCTATCAGCGCCCAATTGACATAAGGACGCGTGCGCGTTCGTACGAAGTCGCCGACAGGGATCACGTCTCATCGTAAGCACGGCTTCGCGTCATTAACAAGAAGAAGCCACGATAGCCCTTCGACAGCCTCTTCTGAAATGACCTTCGAGTTGTCCTTCCGAACGGAGCGAGGAATCTGGCCCTCGGCTGACCACCTGCCATGACCTGCGCAGTTGCCACGCTCGCTGCGCATCGCCAGGCGCTGCTACGCCCTCACCCCACCAACAAGAAGAGAAATCTGGGAGGACACCTCCCAGACCCTCCGCGCATGGGGCTTCGCCCCCGCTACCCCTGCTGACGTTTGATTCACCCGCGGGCCCTTAGAAGTCGATGCCGGGCTGCGCCTTGATGCCCGCCTGGAAGGGGTGCTTCACTTCTCGCATCTCAGTCACCAGATCGGCGAAGTCGATGAGCTGCTGCGGCGCATCCCTGCCCGTGAGGATGACGTGCAGGTCCGGAGGGCGGTGGCGCAGCACCTCGATGACCTCATCGACGTCGAGCCAGCCGTAGTTGATCGGGTAGGTGATCTCGTCCAGGACGACGATGTCGTAGCTGCCCGAGTCGATCTTCTCGCGGCAGAGCCGCCAGCACTGCTGCGCCAGCGCCCGATCCTTCTCGAGGTCCTTCGAGAGCCACGTGAAGCCGGCGCCCAGGGGAATGAGCTCGAAGCCCATGCGCCGGGCGGCGCGCTCCTCGCCGAAGTTCGCGTCCTGGTTCTTGATGAAGGAGAGCATGACCACGTTCATGCCGCGCCCCCACGCGCGCGTCAGGACGCCCAGCGCCGCGGTCGTCTTGCCTTTGCCGTTGCCGGTGTAGACGATGACCAGCGGCAGGCGCTTCTCGACCGGCATGACGGCCCTTAACGTTCGAGCAGAGGCAGGAAGCGGCGCTCGGAGCGGTGCGGCCCGACGATGGCCAGGTTGAGCTTGTCGTTCTCGACCAGGCCACGCATCACGCGCACGAGGTCGTCGGTCGTCACGGCATCGAGGCGGGCGACGACGTCCTCGGGGCTGAGGATGCTGCTCGTCAGGACCTCCTGGCCGCCGAGCCAGCCGGAGACGGCGCGCGTGTCTTCCATGCGCAACAGCAGGCGTCCCTTGGCCAGCTCGCGCGCCCGGTCCAGCTCCTCTTCCGAGATGCCTTCCAGCAGACGGTACAACTCTCGCACCAGTGCATCCACGGTGCGCGCGGCGTTGACCGGGTCGACGGCTGCGTAGAGGCCGAGCGAGCCGGCGTCTAGGAAGTGCGTGACGTAGCTGTTCACGTCGTAGCAGAGGCCGAGGCGCTCTCGCAACTCCATGAACAGGCGGCTGCTCATGCTTTCGCCGAACAAGACGCTTATCAGGTCCAGCGGGTAGCGATCGGGGTGCTTCAGCGGCAGCCCGTGCAGGCCGATGGCGATGTGGGTCTGCTCCGTCCGCTTGTTGAGCATGTCGAAGTGCTTGCCGTCCTCACGGTTCAGAGCGGGGTACCAGCTCTGAAAGCTGCCCGGCGTCAGTGAGCCCAGGTTTGGCGTCAGGAAGTCGATGATCTCCTGCTCGTCGACGTTGCCGGCCACGGCGACGACCATGTTGTTCGGCACGTACTGGCGCTGCACGTAGTCGACCATCATCTGGCGGCTGATGCCTGCGACAGACTCCTCCGTGCCGCCGACATCCCAGCCGAGCGGCTGCTCCGGCCACAGCAACTCGTCCAGCATCATGTCGACCTGCTGGCCGGGCGAATCGACCACCGAGGCGATCTCCTCGATGACGACCTTGCGCTCCTTCTCCATCTCAACCGCATCGAACAGCGGCGATTGCACGAGGTCCGTCAGCACGTCGAGCGCGACGCCCAGGTGAGCACGTGCCACCTTGGCGTAGTAGACGGTGTATTCGCGGTCCGTAGCCGCGTTCAGCACACCGCCAACGCCGTCGACAGCCTCGGAGATAATCTGCGCCGTTGGACGCTTCTCCGTGCCCTTGAAGCACATGTGCTCGACGAAGTGGGAGATGCCCGCGTCGGCCTTGGTCTCGTAGCGGGCGCCCGCGCCGACGTAGATGCTCACCGCCACGGACCGGGAATACGGCATCGGAGCGGTGATCAGGCGCAGACCATTGTCGAGTGTCGTCTTGGTGTAGAGGGTTTCGGGGAATATGGATGTTTGCAAGAGAACCTTCATCAATCTGGGGAATGACCCCCAGTGTAAGGGCAGTGGGCGAGAGGGTCTACGACGTGAGCCAGAGGACGTCGCCGGCCAGATCGGGGGCGTGGCTCTTGCCGGCGAAGACAGCGTACTCGCCCCGTGAAGCGCCGATTGTGGTGTTGGCGCCATGCCCGGGATAGACGTGGGTCGACTCCGGCAGCACGTAAAGGCGCGTAACGATCGAATCGATGACCGCTTGCAGGTCTTCCGGCGTGCGCGTGCGGCCGGGGCCGCCGGGGAAGAGCGTATCGCCGGCGATCAGGTGCTCGCCGAGCAGCAGACAGATACTGCCGGCGCTGTGGCCGGGAGTGTGCAGCACCTTGAGCTTGAGACCGCCGACCTCCAGCTCGTCGTCCTGGCCGATGACGCCGCTGACGTAGCCCTCCCAGGGCTCGCGATCGGCCTCATGGCAGAGGACGGGCACGTCCAGGCCCGCCTTGACGACGTCGATGCCGGCCCAGTGATCGCGATGGCGGTGCGTGACGACGAGCTGGCGCACGTTGAACGGCTTGGCAGCCTCGAGCGCCTCCTCGCTGCCCTCGGGCGCGTCTATCAGCAGGGCATCGTTGGTCTGTGTGTCGGCGATGACGTAGACGTTGTTCGAGTTGTAGCCCAGCGGGCCGATCTTGATCAGCTGCAGCCTGCCGTCGCGCACGCTCTCGATCTCTGCCGGCATCGATTCCTCCTGCGAATCAGGTGATTTGGCGGCAGTATAGCAGCCGGTACCGCAACAGGCGGATGACCGGACACACCAGCTATTTAGGTTACCTAATAAATAGCTTAGAGATTGGCCACATACTCAAATATCGTGCGGAATATGCTATCTCAGGCGCATAGAAACCCGTGGTAAGCATCAGGCAGGCAACGACTCGTCCCCAGTATGGACGGAGCCGCGGCGGACAGATACGCTTTGATCCAGAAGAACCTGAATTCCGGCCCCGAGACGTGTGTCCGGACCGCATCACGAAACGAGGAACAGGCCATGACGAAGCTCGCAGACGCAATCCGCCGCAGTCAGCGCATCGAGGCCGCACCGATGGGCTTCGGCGCCGCCCGCAGCGCCCCGAAAGACACGATGGTGGTCGCCGCCCTGGCCGAAGCTTCCGCGGACCTCTCGGCGCTCAAGGACGCCGGCGCCGACGTCGTCCTGATCGACGCCCGCGGTCACGCCCTGACCGACGCGGACGCCTCGAAGCTGGGCGCCACCGCGAACGGGCTGGCGCTGGGCCTGCTCGCCACCGGTGTCGACGCCGCCAGGGCGCAGAGCCTGCACGGCGCCGGCTTCGACTTCCTCGCCTTCGACGCCGATACCACGCCCGCCGCCGCGCTGCTGGACGAAGACCTCGGCTACGTCATGGCCCTACCTGAGGAACCCGAGGAAATGTTCTTGCGCTCGCTGGAGTCGCTGTCGCTGGACGGCCTCTTCCTGGAGCGCCTGCCCGCGCCCCTCACCGTCGCCCGTCAGCTCGACCTCAACCGCATCAGCCTGCTGGCCCGCAAGCCGCTGATCTGCCAGACGAACGCCGACGTCGGCGCCGACGAGCTGCGCTGCCTGCGCGGCGCTGGCGCTGCCGTCGTCGCCACGACCGGTGGGGCAGCGGCCGTCAAGCAGCTCAAAGAAACGGTCGGCTCGCTACCGCCGCGCCGCACGCGCCGCGAAGAGCGCGCCGTCGTCTCGTTGCCGCGAGGCGCCGCGCCCGTTGAAGAAGACGACGACGAGGACGACGAATAGCCCGGCCTGCCCGTCGCCCCGTTCACCAGAACGGCCGATCTGATTCTTATGCCAACCTGTTGACACTGTGAAATCGGCAGTCGTACACTTGTGCGGCAGAACAGGCGTTCCGGGAGGCGTGACCATTGACCCTGCAAAAATCGCTTTCGGCCAAGCAGCAGTCCATCCTGCGCTTCATTCGCGATTTCATCCGTGACAAGGACTATCCACCGAGCATCCGTGACATCCAGGACGGCTGCAACATCAGCTCTACGTCCGTCGTCGACTACAACCTGAAGGCGCTGGAGCGACAGGGCTACCTGCGTCGCGACCGTGAGGTTTCGAGGGCCATCGAGCTGCTGGACCATGGCACCCGCCGGCCTCGCACGCGCGTCGTGCCCGTCGTCGGCCAGATTGCGGCCGGCCAGCCGATCCCGGTGCCCACGTCGGACACCTGGGGCCAGGAGTCCTTCCAGGAGGACATCGAAGTCACGGACGAGATGACGCGCGGCAAACCTAACGTCTACGCGCTGCGCGTCAAGGGCACGTCCATGATCGACGCCCTGGTCAACGACGGCGACCTCGTGCTCATGGAACCGACCAACTCCGCGGACAACGGCGACATGGTCGCGGTCTGGCTCAAGGACCGCCAGGAGACGACGCTGAAGAAGATCTACTACGAGGACGGCCGCGTGCGTCTGCAGCCTGCCAATGTGACCATGGACCCAATCTACGCCGACGCCGACAACGTCGAGGTGCAAGGCCGCGTCCTGTACCGCCTTGGGGGCGGCTTCTGACGCCTCTTGCCCTAACGTAAGCTGGTATCATGAGAGGAGCCTCAGTCAGGCTCCTTTTCACGTATGCCCGACACGATTCTCGAGATCGACGACCTCCGTACCTACTTCCATGACCGGCGCACGGTCCTCAAAGCCGTTGACGGCGTCAGCCTCAAGCTGAATCGCGGCGAAGTCCTCGGCGTCGTGGGCGAGAGCGGCTGCGGCAAGACGACGCTCGGCCTCTCCATCCTCAACCTGGTAGCGCACCCCGGCTACATCGAAGGCGGTCGCATCCTGTACAACGGCCGCGATATCTTGCAGATGAGCTCTGAGGATCTGCGTAGCCTGCGTGGCCGCGAGATTTCGATGATCTTCCAGAGCCCGATCGAGGGCCTCAACCCCGTCCTCTCGATCGGAGAGCAGGTGTCAGAGATCATCACGGCTCACGACGGCATCTCTAAGCCCGAAGCGAACAAGCAGGCTCTCGAGCTGCTGGCCGGCATGGGCCTGCCGGAGCCCCGGCGCGTCGCCGCCCGCTATCCGTTTCAGCTTTCGGGCGGTATGGCGCAGCGCGTGATGATCGCCATCGCCATGGCGCTGCATCCCTCTGTTCTCATCGCCGACGAGCCGACCTCCGCCCTCGACATGACCGTGCAGGCGCAGATCCTGGAAGAGCTGCGCCGCCTGCGCGATCAAGGCGTCTCGATCATGCTGATCACGCACGACATGGGGGTCATCGCTCAGATGGCGGACCGCATCGTCGTGATGTACGCCGGCCGCGTCGCCGAACAGGGCTCGCCGGAGGACATCTTCTACCGGCCGCGCCACCCGTACACTTGGGCCCTGCTGGAGTCCTTGCCACGCATGGATGAGCGCGTCGTCCGCCTGCGCCAGGTACAGGGCCGGCCGCCGGACATGACGAAGCTTACGGCGCAGTGCGCTTTCATGCCGCGCTGCTCCAAGGCGACGCTCGACTGCCGCAACCTCGACTCACCGCCGCTCACCGAGTTCGAGCCGGGCCACTTCGCGGCCTGCTACAACCCCGTCTACCAGCCCGACATCGAACCCGACGAAGACTAGCCATCAGCATGGAGGCAAACCGCTCGAATCTCCGTCAACCACGGAGTCCCATCGGTGACCAATCCGACGGCTTCAAGCAGAGATAGAGGCCGCAAGGCACAGGCGCGGAGGACGACGCCGTCGAGGTATCCGCAAACGGTCAGATGACGCCGGCCGCGCGTCGCCGAGGCCCGCGCGCCAGCTCCGATAGCTCCACGATCAGCATCTCCAGCGCCGTATCGACGTCGAGGACGCCCGTCTTGACGTCCACGTCCGCCTGCAGGATGCGACGATAGCCCGCCTCGAGGTGCGCGGCGTCGTAGCGGCCCGCCTGCTCCGTCACCTTGCGCAGCGGGAAGTCTCGCAGGCCCAGCTTCTCGCCGATCTCGGCCTGCGAGACGCGCGCCGCCTGCAGCGACTGCGCCAGCAACAGTTGGCGGTACTGGCGGCGCAGCACGGCCATGATGAGCTGCGGCGGCTGGTCCTTGGCGTCCATGCGCTGCATCGCAGCCAGCGCACGCTCGGTCCGTCCCTCGATGACGGCATCCGTCAGGTCCCAGGTCTGCATCTGCACTGCGGCGCCGGTCAGCTCCTCGACGTCCTCCGGCCGTACCGTCCGGCCGTACGCATACGTCGCGAGCTTGTCGATCTCGTTGGCCAGTTCCCCCAGGTGGTAGCCGTCGATCAGCGAGACGAGCCGGTCCAACGCCCGCGCGTCGAAGCTCGCGCCCTGCGACTTGACCCGCGCCTGCGCCCACGCCTTCAGGTCCTGGTTGCGCAGCACGCGAAACTCCTTAACTGTCGCCTGGCCCTGCACCGCATCGAGCAAGGACCGCGACGCGGCCTCATCCAGCAACACGACCGTCGTCGACGGCGGCAGGTTGACGAGCACCTCGATGAACGCATCGATCTCCGTGCCCGAACTCGAGGAACGACGGGCACGCCGCCGCCAGCCACTGAACCGCGTCTGCAGCCCATTGACGATGACGAGCCGGTTCTCGGCGAAGAACGAGGCGGATTGGCAGGCGTTTTGCAGATCCGCAGGCGTGAGGTCGCGACCCTCCAGCGATGCCGTGTTGTGGACCAGGTTGCCGTCGCGGTCGAGCGCGTCACGGACCTTTCGAAGCTCTTCGCGCGCGCGGAACTGGTCTGGGCCGTAGAAGACGTACAGCATTACTCGAGATCGATCTTCCAGCCGGCCCAGAGCACGGCAATCGCGCCGAAGTAGAGCGCCACGCCCGGCCACAGCAGCGACCGTAGCGCCTCGCCAAGGCCGCCGCTATCGGCGGAGAGACCCGACCAGGCAGCCCAGGCCAGCGGCGCCAGCAGGGCCACGATCGGCATCCACCAGAGCAACAAGGGCTCCTTGATATCGGGTCTGGGTGGTGGCGGCATTGAGACGATCTTACGTTCCGGCCGCGTCGCGCGAAAGACGAGGCACCGCCTAAGCCGTCGAGCCGCTAAGATGTGCTGAGCTCCGCATGGAACGAACGGGACAGCCATGACGAACGACAACTGCATCTTCTGCCGCATCGCCGCCGGCAAAGAGGAGGCGAGCATCGTCTACCAGGACGATGATGTGACCGCCTTCCTCGACACGCTGCCGATCAACGCCGGCCACACGCTCGTGGTGCCGCGCCGCCACGCTACCTTCCTGGCCGACCTGACGCCCGAGGACGGCATCGCCGTCTTCCGCGCGGCGCAGCGCATCTCGGCCGCGGTGCGCAAGAGCGGCCTCAAGTGCGAGGCGACCAACCTGCTGCTCAACGACGGCGCCGAGGCGGGCCAGCGCGTCTTCCACGTCCACATGCACGTCATCCCCCGCTTCGTCGGCGATGGCTCCCGCCTGCGCCGCACCGACGGCGAGATCCCGGAGCGCAAGGACCTGGACGAAGTCGCGGCCAAGATCCGCGCGGCGCTCGCAGACTGACAGACCGCCTTCGCCATGGCGAAGCTCTGCCTGATCGCCCTCGCATTGCTGCTCCTTACGGCCGCGTGCTCGGGCGACAACTCCTCGCCCGCATCGACGGCCACTGCCTCTCCGACGATTCAGAGCACGCCGACAGAAGCTCCACCGCCGACCAGTACAACGGGAACGACGCGCGTACCTCTGACTGTGTGGCTAACGGACGCGGCGACCGGCGATATGACCACCCTCCTGGAGGAGAACGAGTTGTCAGACTGGCACGCCTTCTTCAACTCCGAGGGTACAGCCGCCTACGTCATCGATCTGCTTCCGGCAGACCGTCCGACCATCGAGTTCTCCGTCGATGGCTCGGAGCGCAGACGCGGCGACGCTAGCTCCTTCTGCACGTCCGCCTCGGAGGAGCAACAGTACGCTGCGGGCTCCTTCGAGCACGACGTCTGCCAGAAGCACAACCCCGACACTTCTCCGGACGGACAATGGCTGCTCGTCAGCCAACGCCAACCGGACAACCTGGAGTACACGCTCTCGGCCGAGAACACCACGACAGGCGAAACGTTCGTCCTGATGGACGGCCTGGTCGATTGCGGCGGCTGCGACGCGGTCTTCGGACCGATCTGGTCGCCATCGGGACGCTATCTCGTATTCGGGGAAACCGGCGAGCAAAAGGGAGAGCGGGTTTTCCTGACGGACTTCGCCACCAAGACGACACGAATAATCGGCACAGGCAACGAGATCGACCGGGCGCCGCAGTGGTCACCCAACGGCGACATCCTCATCCACCCCTCGGACAACGGAACCGTAATCCGCGAAGACCTCGACGCTGGCACGAGTCAGGAGTTCGACCAGGTCCCCTGGCCTGCGCGCTTCGACGCCACGGGCAAGTACCTCTACTCGCCCGCCTTCCGGTCGGGCAACGGACCGCGACAAACGACCGTGGCAGACGCCGCCACCGGCAACGTCCTGCTGACGCTGGACGGCGTACCGTCGTCCCTGCGTCTCTGGCGAAATCTCGTCTCCGTCTTCAGTACTTCGGATGGCATCCTCTCAGCGCTCGAATCCGCGGCCGGCTGCGACGGCACCGTCATTTACAGAGACGACACGCCCCTGGACTGCATCGAGCACGCGGCGGGCGCCACGATTTCTCCGGACGGATCGAAGGTTGCACTCGCGGTGGTCACCGGCACGGCCGGCCCCATCGAGTTCCCCGGCGGTGGCTCTACAGGCGGCTACTCTGTGTACGACGTCGTCATCTTCGACGTCCCGTCAAAGAAGGAACTCCACGTGGCAAGCGGCGCCGTCGGCGATCAGGCGCCCGAGTTCACCTGGAGCCCGACCTCAGACCATCTCCTGATCCGCTGGCCGGTCCACAGCGGCATCTAGGCTGACCTGCTACTCCTCGCCGGCGGGAGTGAAGTAGGCGCCGACGCGGGCACCCGGTAGGATGCGCACGCGGCGCTGCGGCTCGCGGCCGCGGCTCTGCGATGTCAGGTTGAAGCGCTGCGCCAGCTCGTGCTGCAGGCGGCGGATATACGCGCTCTGCGGCGCCAGCTCGACGGCCCGATCAGATGCAATGACTGAGTGAATGGCATCTTCCGCCTCGGTCATCGCATCGAGCACCGGGTCCGCACGAGAGCCGTTGCTCAACGCCATCAATGCCTGCTGCATCTGCACCAACGTGTTGCTCTTCAGCACGTAGATCGGCACGCCGCGCGATTCCGCTTCGCGCAGCGCCTGCGGCTTGCGACGGTAGTAGCTGCGGTCTGTGAGCACCACGTCCGCTTCGTCCAGCCGCTCCGAGAGCGTGGCGCCGCTGCCCGTATCGCGCATCGCCTGCAGAAGGCGGTTACGGGAGACGCCGAAGGGGTAGATGCGCTTGCCATGCGCGGCCGGCGAGACGGCGGCAGCCGCCTCGCGCAGCGCAACGGGCGCCTGGGAAGGGCGGCGGGCGCCGTTCAGCGACACGGGGGCCGGCATCGGCGTTTCGCTGACCTCGTGCACCTCGCCCTCGGATGTCAGCTCGCGCACCTCGGCGGGCACCGCGAAGCCGCGCAGGATTGAATCGACCGTCTCCGCCACGTCACGGTGGATGGAGACGCGGTCCCAGTTGAGGATCTCGACCACGGAGTGGAAGGTCGGCGGCGCCTTGCGCTCCAGAATCGACTTCTGGGTGCCGCGACGGCGTGCCTCCTCGTCGCCGAGGGTCACGGATTGGATGCCGCCGATCAGATCAGACAGGATCGGGTTGGCCATCAGATTCTCGAGCGTGTTGCCGTGGGCGGTGCCAACGAGCTGGACGCCGCGCTCGGCGATAGTGCGCGCCGCCTGCGCCTCCAGCTCGGTGCCGATCTCGTCGATAACAATGACCTCGGGCATGTGGTTCTCCACCGCCTCGATCATGACGGCGTGCTGCATCTGGGGCCGCGCTACCTGCATGCGCCGGGCGGAGCCGATGGCCGGGTGCGGGATGTCGCCATCGCCCGCGATCTCGTTCGACGTGTCGACGATGATCACGCGCTTCTTCATCTCGTCGGCAAGGACACGCGCCACCTCACGCAGCATCGTCGTCTTGCCAACACCGGGACGGCCCAGTAGCAGCACACTGTCACCGTTCTTGATGATGTCCTCAATCGTCGCGATCGTGCCGTAGATGGCGCGACCGACGCGGCAGGTGAGACCGATGATGCGGCCGCGGCGGTTGCGAATGCAGGAGATGCGGTGCAGCGTGCGCTCGATGCCGGCGCGGTTGTCCTCGCCGAACTCGCTGATGCGCTGCACGACGTACTCGATGTCGCTGTCCATCACCTCACGTTCACTCAGGGGAATCTCGCGGCCCGGGAAGCGCGCCTGCGGTATGCGTCCCAGATCCATCACGACTTCGAGCAGCTCGTTCTTGTCGGCGCGGTCTCGCAGCGGCTCACCGATATGCGGCGCCAGTGCGTCGAGCAGCAGGTCGAGGTCGTCGGTAATGGTTGGACTCACGCTATCTACACTCCAATAGCTGTTTCAGCGATGGCAGGGCGGAGTTTAGGAATCGAGATGGGCCGCGTCGTGCGGCGCATGAGGCAGACATAGTCACGCTCGGCTTCGAAGCCGGCCTCCGTCAGGCTGCCGGCGACGCCGCCGATGCAGGTCGGCAGCAGCACCGAGGCGCGGTCATTCCCGGCGTCGAGCGTCTCGCCCGCGGTGCTAACGAGGTTTGCAGCGCGGGAGGCAGCCTCGTCATCGGCCAGCAGGTCGAAACTGACGCCCTGGCTGAGCCGCGCACCCGCCACGACGCCGCGCATGCTTCCGTCTTCCTCCAGCACCAGGCGGATGCCGTTCTTGAGCCAGCGCCGCTCTTGCGCTGCCTGCCACTCACCATACGTCGCCGCCTCCGTGCGGCGCACGAGCTCGGGAAAGGTGTGGTTGTAGAGCCGATACGCCAGGTACGAATCGGCCGGCGTCATGGGCCGCATCGATACGCCCAGGCTGCTGAGGCGCGGCAGCTCCGGGCGCACGTACAGCGTTTCTTCGCGGTAGGGGAGGAAACCCGCCTCGCGGACGACGTCGACCAGGTCGCTGTCCGCTTCGAGGCGCAGGAAGAGCTTCTCGGCGCCCCCGCGCGCCGCATCGGAGATGGCGCTCTCGAGCAGGCCGGGGATGGCGTCGTGCTGCGCCGTAGCGTCGATCAGGTAGTCGACCTCCCACGCCTGTCTGCCGCCGCGGGGCCGGCAGGCGACGAGGCCACGCAGATGCTGGCGCCGCACGCTGATCGAAGCGCTGCGATGGCGCCGCAGGCTGAGGAACTGCTCCAGGACGGTACCGAGCGGACTGCCGGAGGACTCGTCGGCGCCCACCCGTTCCCGCGCCCAGGCTTCGTTACGGTAGCTGTGCCCGTTGTAGGTAACGAGCGCCAGCAGGTCGGTGGGCAGGAAAGGCCTGGCCTTGTTCACGTTCCCCCTTACTCCACCGCCACCATCTCGGACAACGAGAGGAAGTAGCGGTGCAGTCGCAGATCGTCGGTCAATTCGGGATGGAACGACGTTGCCAGCAGATGGCCCTGACGCGCAGCGACGATCCCGTGCCCGGGTATCTCCGCCAGCGTCCTCACACCCGGCCCAGTCGAGAGGATCAGCGGTGCGCGGATGAAAATCGCCCGCAGCGGGCCACCCTCCAGCTCCGCAACGTCCATCTCCGCTTCGAAGCTGTCCACCTGGCGACCGAAAGCATTGCGCTGCACCACGATGTCCATCAGGTCCAGCGGCTCGCGGTCCAGATCCGTCGCCTCGTGCGCCATGACGATCATGCCGGCGCAGGTCCCCCACACGGGGTGAACGCTCGCGAACGTCCGCAGCGGCTCACGCAGGCCGTAGAGGTCTATGAGCCGAGTGATTGTTGTGCTTTCGCCGCCGGGGATGATCAGCGCGTCGATGCCCTCCAGATCGGCGGGCAGACGCACCTGGCGCGTCTCGCCGCCGAGGCGCCGCAAGATCGCCTCGTGCTCGGCAAAGTCGCCCTGAAGGGCAAGCACACCCGTGGCTGTCATCTTGATCAATTTTAGCGCAGGGCAGCGGCAGATGCAGGTTCAGGCAAAAGGAAAGGGATGTGGCGAATGGGGAGGGTTCGCCACATCCCGGAGAGGGGCGCCCCATGAGGGCAGGGGCCGGATCCTGTTCGCGTCTGGTGGTCGATAGCAATGCGCTCGACGGTCCTCGATCCGGTGCTGGCCAAAGCGGCCCGCAACTATCGCCACCACCTCAACCACCCTAGCGATGCGCGATAAACACGGCTTTAACGATGATTAACGCCAGGTAAAACCAGCGCAAAACACACGAAGAAGGAGAGGTCTTTCGACCTCTCCTTCCGATCTCGTCCGTTCGCGCGTGTTACCAGCCGCGCGTGGCCAGCAGCTCACCCTGGGGGATGGCTCCGATCTCGAGGCCTTTCATGGGCTCGCCGACGCCGCGCGAGACCTCAGCGATGATCTTGGGGTCCTGGTAGTGCGTCGTCGCCTGGACAATGGCACGCGCCATCTTGGCCGGGTTGTTCGACTTGAAGATGCCGGAGCCGACGAAGACGCCGTCGGAGCCAAGCTGCATCATCAGCGCCGCGTCCGCCGGCGTGGCGATGCCGCCTGCCGTGAACATGACGACCGGCAGACGGCCCAGCTCCTTGACCTCACGCACGAGCTCGACCGGCGCGCCGAGGCGCTTGGCTTCGGCGTAGAGCTCGTCGTCGGGCATGTTCTGGATGCGGCGGATGTCGTCCATCACCTGACGCATATGGCGCACCGCTTCGACGACGTTACCGGTGCCGGCCTCGCCCTTCGTGCGGATCATGGCCGCGCCCTCGCTTATGCGGCGCAACGCCTCGCCGAGGTCGCGGCAGCCGCAGACGAAGGGCACTTTGAACGAGTGCTTGTCGACGTGGTTCGCCTCGTCGGCCGGTGTCAGCACCTCGGACTCGTCGATGTAGTCGACGCCCAGCGCTTCGATAACCTGCGCCTCGACGAAGTGGCCGATGCGCACCTTGGCCATGACCGGAATCGTGACCGTGTCCATGATCGCCTGGATGATGTCCGGGTCGGACATGCGGGCGACGCCGCCGGCGGAGCGGATGTCGGCCGGGACGCGCTCCAGCGCCATCACCGCGCAGGCTCCCGCCTCTTCCGCGATCTTGGCGTGCTCGGGCGTCACGACGTCCATGATCACGCCACCCTTGAGCATCTGGGCGAGACCCTTCTTTACGGTAAAGGTGCCTTTGTCCTCGTTCGTCATCGAGCTTCCTCCGCTCTCAGGTTCTCCTTCCCTTTCGCCGCTTCACACGGAGCAAGGGAAATGGGTTGCGAGGGGACACCCCTCGCGCTCCCTGTCAGCTGCTGCACTCCTCCGCCACGGCGCATTGAGAGTGAACCAGACCGAGACGGCCCCTACGCCGCCTCATAGCAACGCTCAGCGTCTCGTGCACAGGCAATTTTACAGTTCGGTTAATGGAGCCTCAAGTTCAGGTATGCAGCCATGCTACTGGCCCCACACCTTGCGGGCCGTTTCGGCAACCAGTTCCAGCTTGCGGCGCTGCTCGTCCCACGTGAGCAGGTTGCCCGGCGCCGTCGAGGCGAAGCCGCACTGGGGCGAGATAGCCAGGTTCTCCAGCGGCACGTACTGCGCAGCGGCGTCGATGCGCCGGCGCAGCTCGTCGACGGATTCGAGCTGCGGCAGCTTCGAGCTGATCAGGCCCAAGACGACCATCTTGTTGCGCGGCACGAAACGCAGCGGCTCGAAGCTGCCGGCACGCTCCGTGTCGAACTCCAGCAGGAAACGGTCGACGTTGAGCTGGCCGAACGCCTTCTCCGCGACCGGCTCGTAGCTGCCTTCCGCGTGCCAGGCGCTGCGGTTGTTGCCGCGGCACATGTGCAGCCCCACCGTCACGCCGCCTGCCTTGGCGACGTCCAGCACCGAGTTGTCGAAGGCGATGAGCTGGTCGAGGTACGTGTCCGGGTCCTCGCCATCCTCGACCATGCGCGCCCGCACCTCGTCATAGGTCAGCCGCTCGACGTAGTGCAGCGAGTCGAGCTGAACGTAGGAGCAGCCGTCCTCGATTAGGGCGCGGACCTCGTTCTGCAGCATCTCGGCGATGTGGGCGAAAAACTCAGTGCGATTGGCGTAGTACTTGTCGGTGACGCCGCGCTTGAACAGCGTCCCCGCTGCCGAGAGAGGTCCCGGCATCGTCGTCTTCCAGGGCCCCGGTGCGTGCTGCTTGAGGAAGGAGGACTCGTCGCCGTTGAGGCGGCGCACCTGACGCAACCGCGCGCCCGCCACCTGGCTGAGCGTTCCTGGCCGCGTCGTCGTCACCGCGTTGGCCTTCTCGGCGCTGGGGCCCTGCCAGCTGCCCAGCAGCCGCCGAGCAGGCGGTTCCGGGTCGGGTACCAGGCCCTCGACCGATTCGCGGATGGCGCCGGCCCAGGAGCTGCGCCGGTACTCGCCGTCGCTGAAGATATCGACACCGGCCTGACGCTGCATCTCCAGCGCCCGCAGGATAGCGGCGTCTTCCTGCTCCCGCAGCTGCTCGAGACTGATGCGCCGCGCGCCAAAATCGTCGCGCGCCTGCAACAGCTCGGGCGGCCGCAGGAGGCTGCCCACGTGATCGGCTCGAACGACTGCGGCCATAATTGCCCCTCCCGGCTCGTCTGCTCTCTCGGCGCGCATTCTACTCCCGACTAAAGGCCAGGCGACTAGCGATTGCGAAAGCGCTCGTACGCCGCGTTCAGTTCGGAGAGAAACGTCGTACGGTCCTGCGGCGAGATGATCAGGTTGGGCCGGCCCACGATGTGCGCGTTCTGGCGCGTTACTTCGATGGCCTGCGATGGCGCCGTCGCAAAACGCACGCCCCAGTAGCCGTACGCCTGCCACCAGATCGCCGGCCGAAACGCCTCCAGCGTGTCGAAGCCAACACGCCAACCGAAGAGGGGGAAGACGAGGCGCAGGCTGTCGGAGTAAATCTCGTAACGGCGCGGCACGATCACATAGAACATCGCGCCGACGAACACCAGCGATACGACGCTGATGAGCACACCCGCGGTGTCCGCACCCACGAGCAGCAACGCGGCGAGCAGCGCGAGAACCGCGACACCGATGCCGACATAGAGAACGCGTAGCCAGCGCAGACCGCCGGCCGGCATCGAGAGCAAGGGCTGCATGGCTGTTACGTGGCAGGCGCCAGGTCGACTACGGTTAGCTGCAGCGCGCCGCCATTGTCGGACGTACCGTAGCGGTCGGCTGAGAGGCTGAACACGGCGTCGACCTGTTGGCCCGGCACCGGCGCCTCCCCCTCCCAGCGGAAGGCGATCGCCGGCCAGACGACGGGGCCGGCGCGCAGCTTCAGACGCAGGTGCTGCCCGTCGCCCACCCGCGACGCGTCGGTGACGAGCGCACCGCGGCTGAGCAGCAGCGGATCCGGGTTGCCGATGCCGTGCGGTTGCAGCTTGCCGAGCCACTTGATCTCCTGGCTGCGCAGCGAATGCAGCGGCCACTCGGCGTCGATGTCCAGCGACGGCGTCAGTTCCTGCCCCTGCAACTCGCCTGCGGCGTGCTCCACCAGGCGCTCGTGCAGCGCCGGCAGATACTCGTTACGGATCGTGAAGCCGCCGGCCTGCTTGTGGCCACCGTAGCGCTCGAACAGTTCGTCGCAGGCCCGCAGGCCGCTCACGATGTCGTAGACGGGGATGCTGCGGCAGCTGCCGCGCGATTCGACCTCGCCCTTCTGGTACACAGCGGCGGGCTTGCCAAACTGCTCGACCAGCCGCGACGCCACCAGGCCGATGACGCCCTGGTGGAAGCTCTCGTGGCCCAGCAAGATGAGCGGCGCGTCAGGCTGCGCCTCGACCATCTCACGCGCCATCGCCTCCGCCTCGCGCGTGATGCGCTGCCGCTCTTTGTTGAGCCCGTCGATCGTTTCGGCCAGCGCCAGAGCCGTGCCCTCTTCTTCGGTCAGCAGCAGGTCCAGCGCCAGGCGCGCATCCGCCAGGCGCCCCGTAGCGTTAATGCGCGGCGCCAAGCCGAAGGCGATGGCCTCCGACGTGACGTTCTTCGCCGACAGCCCGGACACCTGGATCAGCGCCTGCAGCCCCGGTCGCTGCGATCGCGACAATGCCGCCAGACCGCGCTTGACCAGCTCCCGGTTCTCGCCGACCAGCGGCACCATGTCAGCGATCGTGGCCATCGCCGCCAGCTCGACGTAGCGGTCGTCTGGGAAGTCGCGGTGCTCGGCGTCGTACAGCGCCTCGGCCAGGCGATAGGCTACGCCGGCGCTGGCGTACTCGGGGTACTCGTCCTCGACCGGCAGCTTCGGGTTGACCAGCGCCGACGCCTCCGGCAATAGCTCCGGCGGCACGTGGTGATCGACGACAACAACCTCCATGCCCAGCGCCCGCGCGTGCTCGATCTCAGGTAGCGCCGTCGTGCCGCAGTCGCAGGTCACGAGCACCTCCACACCGCGGTCGGCCAGCGAATCGATGGCGCGCAGGTTGAGGCCGTAGCCTTCGCGCTCGCGGTTGGGGATGTAGGGCAGCACGGCGCCGCCGAGGTCGCGCAGCGTCTGCGTCAGGATGGTGGTCGCGGTGATACCGTCGACATCGAAGTCGCCGTAGACGCTGACCAGACGCTTCTCGCGCACGGCCTGGCGCATGATCTGCAATGCGGGGAGGAAACCAGGCAGACCGCTCGGATCGCACAGCGACACCGGCTTGCCGCCGAGGAAGACCTGCGCCTCTCCGGTACTGGCGACGCCGCGGTTCTCCAGGACGTGGGCGACGAGCGGCGGCAGACCGCTGTGCGCCAAACGGCCGCGGTGCTGCGTCTCACGCAGCTGCCAGCGCTTGCGACCGCGAAGGTTCGGGGCGCCTGACGGACCGCTGGCGGGAAGAGGTCGCGTCGATACGGCAGGAGATTCCAAGTCGAACGCATATTCGACCACATCGAGGGCGCCTGTCAAGCGAAGAGTCCGTAAGGCTTTGGACGAGCTGTTCGCGCCCTGAGTTGTCATTCTGAGCAGCGCGAAGAATCTCTACTGTGACAAGGCTCCATCGAGCAAAACAGCCCATGTGTCCGAGATTGCTTCGTCGCTGACGCTCCCTCGCAATGACGAAACGCCGCGTTGTCATTCCGGCCAGCGAGAGAAATCTGCCCCTCGGCACAATCACCGCTCCCGCGGTCTCATTTGCCGCTGCGTCCGCCGTGGGGAGATTCTTCGCCTGGCGGCTCAGAATGACAGGCTGCGCTCGCCCTCTGCCTTACTGCGCAGACTCTAGTCCGCCACCCAGTCACCGCTGGCGCCGCCGCTCTTGCGCAGCAGCCTCACGCCCTCGATGCGCATGCCGCGGTCGACCGCCTTGCACATGTCGTAGACGGTGAGGCCCGCGACGGAGACGGCGGTCAGCGCCTCCATCTCGACGCCCGTCTTGCCAGTCGTGCGCACTGTTGCCGTGATCTCGACGGCGCTGTTGGCCTCGTCCGGCGTCAGCTCCACGTCGATGCCGGTGAGGAGCAGGGGATGGCACATGGGGATGAGCTCGTGCGTGTGCTTGGCAGCCATGATGCCCGCCACCTGCGCGGTGGTCAGCACGTTGCCCTTGGCGATCTCGCCGCGCAGCAGCAGGCCCAGCGTTGTGGGCTGCATCAGCACCCGGCCCGCCGCAACGGCGACACGCACCGTTTGATCCTTGGCGCTTACGTCCACCATGCGCGCCCGGCCTGACTCGTCGATATGCGAGAGCTTTGGTTCGTCGTTCATGACGGCTTCAGGATAGTGCCAACGCCGGCCGCTCTGCCACCGGCAGTGATTCGGGCAATCTCGCGAAGAAGCGCAGTCAACCTGTCATTCTGAGCGGAGCGAAGAATCTCCCCCGGACGGCGAGACGTCTCCAGGCCGGCGCCCGCGTTGTCATTCCGGCCAGCGAGAAGAATCGAACCTCTGGCGCAACCACGCTCCGCGGTCTATCGCCGTGGCGCTTGCCGAGGGGAGATTCTTCGCCTGCGGCTCAGAATGACAGCTCGGCGTCGTTGTCGACCAAGGATGTCGGACGGTCACCGAATACGGCCCAGCGTCAGCAACGAGCCGCGCGGTTCGCCGCCATGCTAATGGCTAGCCGCCGATGTGCGACATCTCCACCTTGCGCAGGCTAACCGTGTCGTCGCTGCGAATCTCCGAGTAGCGGTCGGTGCGGTTGCCCCAGATCGTAGCCAGCGCCTCGCGGATCTCGTCATCGGTGCTGCCGTTGCGCAGCAGGGCGCGCAGGTCGTGACCGCGTACGCCAAAGAGGCAGGTGTAGAGATGGCCGTCCGCCGTGAGGCGAGCGCGAGTGCAGGCGCCGCAGAACGCGTGCGTCACCGAAGCGATGATACCGATCTCGCCGGCCCCGTCGACGTAGCGGTAGCGCTCCGCCACCTCGCCGAAGTAGTTGGGCTCGACCGGCTCGATAGGCCAGACGGCGTTGATGCGCTCCACGATCTCGGCGGCGGAGACGACGTCGTCCATGCGCCAGCCGTTCGTCGTGCCGACGTCCATGTACTCGATGAAGCGCAGGATGTGGCCGGTGTTACGGAAGTGCTCCGCCATCGACACGATGTCGTGGTCGTTGATGCCGCGCTTCACCACCATGTCGACCTTTACCGGGGTCAGGCCGGCGGTCGCGGCGTTGTCGATCGCCTCGAGCACCTTGGCGGCCGGAAAACCGACGTCGTTCATCGATTGGAAGGTCTCTTCGTTCAGCGAGTCCAGGCTGACGGTGACGCGGTTGAGGCCGGCTTGCTTCAGCGCATCGGCGCGCTCGCGTGTGAACAACGATCCGTTGGTCGTAACGGCGATGTCTTCGATGCCGTCCACGGCCGCCAGCATCGCGACCAGCTTCTCGAAGTCGCGGCGCAGCAGCGGCTCGCCGCCGGTGAGGCGCACCTTGCGCACGCCAAGCTCAGCCGAGAGGCGCGTGAGACGCGTGATCTCCTCGAAGGTCAGCAGCTCGTCGCGGGGCAGGAACTGGTAGTCCTTGCCGAAAATCTCCTTCGGCATGCAGTAGACGCAGCGGAAGGTGCAGCGGTCGGTAACGGAGATGCGCAGATCGCGCAGCGGGCGGTTGAGGGTGTCGAGAACTGTCATAGGCGTACTCACAGTGTACTGAATACAGTGCCTCGGAGGCTAGAGCCGCCCTCGTTCGTTGCTTTGGTCAGATCACCTGTGAGGCCATAACATAGGCGAGCCTGTTATGCGATAAAATACCTGAGTTATAGGTGGCCTGTCCGGACCGGCGCGCGCCGATTAGTTGAGAGACACGACATGCCGGACGGGAACGAAAGCGAACCGCCACAGCCCAATTCGCTCAGGGCTGATCAGACGCCCGAGACCCAGCAACAGCCGCCCGGCCAACCGGCCAACGATTCCCCAAGCGAGCCAACGGTTAGCCAGGTTCGGCAAGGACTACAGGGCACACTCGATCGCCTGGGTCAGATCGACCTTCAGGCGATAACAGCCACCAAGAATATCAACGCCATCGAGGAAGCCCTGGCGACCTATGATCGAGTGATAGCCGGCGTGATCAACTACGCGACGGAGCATCCCGACGTCCTGGACTTTAACCTCCCCTCTTCCGACCCTCTGACGAACGCCGCGGCCGCAACGCTCGCTCGACTGCACCAGACAGCCGCCAGGATACTTGACGTGCCGATCGACAGGGTGCGCATAGCCCTGGATGAATGGCGGCTCAGCCGCGGACCGGCCGCGCAAGGTGACACCGATCTGGGCGCAACCGCGCACTTTCTGGGCATGATATTCCCGGACATCCAGCGAGCCGTCTTCGACATCGACGACGATCCGACCCCGGCGTCCGCGCCGGCAGAAAACACTTCGCCGGAGGCTCTGGACCAGCCCGGTTCGCCTCCTGCTACTCAGCTGCCTCCTTCAGTCGTCCACTGGGCCGAGGAGACGCCCGTCATCCTTGGCGCCGAACCGGCGCCCGACGGCGGTGACTCCCATTCCGATCCCTCGGAACCCGAAGGCTCCGGAAGCAGCGTCCTCGCCTTTGGCAAAGATGCTGCGCTTCAAAGTCCCATGAACGTCATAACCGGTGGCAAGAAGCCGGAACCCGATCTCGACGATCTGGCGGCTATTGCACACGACTTGAAGCGCAAGATCGAAGCGATCATTTCCAATAGCGATCTGAATGAAACGCAGAAGGTATATGCCCTTCGCGATGCCCTTCAGATCGTCGACCAGAACCCTCATCTGTCTCTTGGCTTTAGTACCTACAGCGTCGATCTCGACGTCCTGGCGTCGCTCGAAGGGAAACCGGTCAGTCAAAGCTTCGACATCGGACTGAAGCGAACCATTCCCTCAGGCGCTCCCGATGCCTGGGGCGACAAGTTATTCGCAGGCCCGGTTGACGATAGAGGCAATCTCGATCTGGCTGTCCGTGAGATGTTCCCCGAATACGCCGATCGTTCGGTCGCTTCAACCGGCACCATGGCGAGCGACAGCTCGGCGTCGCCACGGTCGGTCCTTGGCTGGGCAGACGAAAGGCCTGTCGTCATCGGCGCCGAACCGGGACCGGGAGGGGCTTCTTCAGGGCAGCGCGCAGAAGGGACGAACAGTAAGAAGCCGCGCATCATGGCGGCTACCGCCGCGGCAGCTGTCATCATCATGGTCTCGATCCTGGTCGTTGCCGTGCTTGCAGGCCTCGGCTCAGGCGACGGCGATGGCAAGAAAGCCCAGGTTACGGGCAGCAACACCGGAGCATCCGGTTCCACCGCCGGGTTGGCGCCGGCCCAGGACGCGGCGCAGGCCCAGGCAACGTCCTCGCCAACGGCGTCCCCTACTCAGACGCCCACCGAGACGCCGGCCGCCGTGCCTGCCGTCCCCCAGGACGGCCAGAGCAACGCCGTGCAGTCATCCTCAGCGGCCGAGCAGCCAGCGCCGCAAGACCAGGAGCAGCCGGCCGCGCAGCAATCCGCCGCCCCACCGGTCACCACGGCGATGCAATTCAAGCAAATCGTCCAGAGCGTGTCGGGTTCCTGTGCCAGTGGACCGCAGGTGGGACAGGACCTCAGTCCCTCTCAGCCGAGCGATGTGGTGGTCGACACGCAGGCGCATACCGTCAAAGTCGGCTCATCCAACTCCGTCCCCTACGATCCCTCGACCGGAGCCGCCTCGATCACCTACGCCGATTCCCGCACCTCGAACCTTGTCTTGCATCTCGCAGAGGACGGCTCCGTGACGGGACTCAGCGGTACCTCGTCCTTCAGTCCGTATGCCGGCTGCAACGCCGTCCTGACTACAAGCGCAGTGCCCTTCGCCGGTAGCGCCTCCCCCCCTCCACCTGCAGTCCAACCGCCCACACCGGCCTCTGAGCAGGTGGACCAGGCCGCAGCCGTCAAAGAGGAGTTGGCCGACGCCCTCCAAAATGCCTACGTACAGGCCGTCCGGTCGGCCGACGCGAACTACCTTCTGGACCATGACTCCCCTTACGCGCTGGACCACTACGGCGCCCAGCGCTGCGACGTGCACTTCCACAACGTTGACCCGGACCCGTCCTTCGAAATCGTCGTCGTCGGCGAGATTGGCGGACCGGCTCCTTGGACGTGGGTCTATCAAGGCACAACGATAGGCACCAACATTCCCGGCGTGTACTCGGTGCCAGCCGAATTGACCCAGAATGACGTGACTGTGGATGCGACGATCCACGCCGGCTGGGACGGCGACCTCGTGGTCTTCAGCCCCTGCTGACGTCGACGACGTGATCAGGCCGCCGACAGCTCCCTGAGCCGCGCGCGCAGCTTCTCTGCCGCGACGGCGCGATGCGAGAGGCGGTTCTTGGCTTCGAGGCTCAGCTCTGCCATCGTCTGGTCGAGGATGGGCAGGTAGAAGACGGGATCGTAGCCAAAGCCCTGCGACCCCGAAGGCGATAGCGCGATGACGCCCTCGCAGACGCCCTCTTCCTGGACCACGCGACCGTCTGGCAGCACCACGGCCAGCACAGCGCGGAACCGCGCGGTCCGCGTCTCCGGCGGCACGTTCTTCAGCGCATCGAGCAGTATCTGGATGCGCTCCGCCTGGTCTTGGCCGTCCCAGCCATGCAAGTGGTGTAGCGCGCCCGGCTCGCCGTTGAGCGCATCGACTTCGAGGCCGGAGTCGTCCGCCAGCGCCGCGACGCCGGAAGCGTGAGAGAAGGCCTCGGCCTTGATCAGGGCGTTCTCGAGGTACGTCGAGCCGGTTTCGTCCACTTCGAGCGACAGCCCCAGCTCGGACGGCGCCACGACCTGCCAGCCGCAGCCGGCGAGCAGCTCGCGAAACTCGTCTACCTTGCCGGGGTTGTTCGTGGCAATGACCAATCGCGGCAACTCGCTCATCATCAGCTCGCAGCCCCGGAGGACGGATGCCGGACGGTCCTGTGAACGAACCATCGGCAGAAGGCTCCCGCGCAGCACGCCGCCATGCTAATGGCTGCTACTGGCCGGGGCGCTCGAAGCCTTCGCGGCGCTCGAACTCCTCGCGCTCGTAGTCCTCTTCGGCGCGGCGCTCCTCGCCCTCGTGTGTCAGCTCCAGCTGCTCGGCGACGGCCTCGTTCAGCGATCGGCCGTACTCCTCCGCCGTCTTCGGGACGCGGGCGTCCATGATCTCCGACAGTATCGAGTAGTGGTTGCCGCCCAGGTAGTGCAGCGGCTTGGCGTCGTTATCGGTGAGCAGCCAGTGGTCGTCGAAGGCTTCGTCGTCCGCCTGCACGGCCACTACGCGCCCGACGAAGAGGAAATGGTCCCCCATCTCGATCGTGTCTTCGAGGGCGCACTCAATCCAACCGACGCAGCCCTCCAGCAGCACCGTATCGATCTTGCGAGGCCGGAAATGGGGCAACTTGGTCAGCTCCAGCTTGTCGAAGTCCTCGCCGCTGAGGCTGCCGAGGTACTGCACGTGGTGCAGCAACTCGCGCGTCGGGAAATTGAGGGCGAACTCGTCCGTCTTGCGGATAACGTCGAAGGCGTGCCGCGACGGGTGCAGCGCGATGCCGATAAGCGGCGGCCGCATGCTCAGCACCATCGCGTAGGCAACGGGCGTGGCGTTGTGACGCCCGCGATGGCTGCTCGTGACCAGCGTCACCGGACCGGCGGTGAGCAGGCGCCGCGCGTCCAGCTCGTCCAGGTTGTGTCTCATGCCTCAAGTATAGAGGCGCATCGCAGGAGAGCGCTGCGTCTGTCATTGCGAGGAGGGACAGCAACGAAGCAATCCTGACCGAGCTGGGTTGCCGAGACGTGCGGTCAAAGGTTGCTTCGCTGCGCTTGCAATGACGGGATGCATCGCCTTGCCCAAGAGGAGCGACAAATAATGGACGCCACGCTTGCTTCGCATCGCCTCGCGCTGCTCCGCCTCCACCCCGAAAGGGTAGACCTGAGGGGAGACCCCTCAGACTCCCCCCGCATGGGCTTCGTCCCCGCTACCCCGGCTTTCATGCTTGGGTGTGCGAACTCCAAGACCCGCCTGAACCAATGCGAGCACAAGGAAGTAAGCCAATGAGGTTCGAATTGTCACTCTGAACGGAGTGAAGAGTCTGGCCCTCGGCTGACCACCTACTGTCTCGGCGGGCGGCGCCACGCACTGTCGAGACCTGATGCGCCCCTGTATCTGCCTACCACGGACGCCGGCCGGTCTACGTCGAGGCGTCTTCCGTCATCTGCCGCTCGCACGGCTCTGCGAGAGACGCAATCCCTAGTTGGCGCGCTCCAGGTACTGGCCGGTGCGCGTGTCCACCTTGACCTTGTCGCCGGGGTTCACGAACAGCGGCACCTGGACCGTGAGGCCGGTCTCCAGCTTGGCGGGCTTGGTGCCGCCCTGCGCCGTATCGCCCTTGATGCCCGGGTCCGATTCCGCCACCTGGAGCACGACCGCCGCGGGGAGCTCGATGCTGATCGCCTCGTCGCCGTAGGTGAGGAGGGAGCACTCGTCGTTCTCGCGCAGGTAGTTGGCCGCGTCGGCGACGCGATCGCGGTTCATGGCGATCTGGTCGAACGTCTCAGTGTTCATGAAGTAGAGGATGTCGCCGTCCGCATAGAGGTACTGCGAGGGCTGACGCTCGACCCGCGCGCGCTGGAATTTGGAACCGGCCGGCCGCGTGATCTCGATGGTGTGGCCGGCGCGCACGTCCTTCAGCTTCAAGCGGACGTTGGCTCCTCCGCGGCCCACCTTGTTGTGCTCCCAATCGACGATCGTGTAGAGAGCACCGTCCATCTCGATCGTCAGTCCCTTGCGAAGATCGCCCGTGTCGATCATGGTTTCCTCCGAGTGTCACCAGGCCGAGCCCGGCGCTTCAGTCGTGCCTAGCCGGTGAATTGCAGTTTGGGGGCCTTGGTGAAGGGGACGTAGCGTCCGTCCTTCATGTAGCCCTGATCTTCGATACGAACGCCTCCCCAATCCGACAGGTAGATGCCAGGCTCGACGGTCAGCACCATGCCGTCCTGCAACACGTCCTCCGAGCTACGGCCGACGCGGGGCGACTCGTGCACCTGCAACCCAACGCCGTGACCGAGGCCGTGGCCGAAGTTGTCGCCGTAGCCGGCCTCCTCGATGACACGATGGGCCAGCATGTGCGCCTCGCCGCCGGTCATGCCGGAGCGAATCAGCTCCTCTGCCGTCAGCTGAGCCGCCAGGACGATGTCATAGATCTTCTTGAACTTGTCGTCCGGCTCACCGACGACGATAGTGCGGGTCAGGTCGGACATGTAGCCGTCCAGGTTGACGCCCATGTCGATCACGACGCCGTCGCCCCTTTGAATCACGTGGTCGCGGGGCTGCGCGTGCGGCATTGCGCCCCAGGGACCGGCTGCAACGATGGTCGGGAACGAAAGCCCCTCCGCGCCGTGCTCGCGGGCGTACTTCTCGATCTCCCAGGCAACCTGCTTCTCGGTCCAGCCGGGCTCGATTCGCGCCGCGACGTCCTCGAAGGCAGCGTCGCCCAGCGCGACGGCGCGGGCCAGTGCCTCGATCTCGTCCGGCTCCTTGTACGCGCGCAGCGACTCCACCAGGTGCTCTGTCGCGACGAGGTTGGGCCGATCCGATTCCGCCATCTCGCCGATGACGGAGCGGATAGCGTGATAGATGGCGTAGGTGACGCCGTGCGCCTCGAAGCCAAGCCGCTTGCCGCCCAGCTTTGCCTCGGCCAACAGGTTGCCGAGCCACGTCTTCATCGGCCCGTTGGCCTGGAACAGCGTGAACTCGGGTGACTCGCGCTGGGCCTGGTCGTAGTAGCGGAAGTCGACAGCGACGAACGCCTGGTCCGGCGTGATGAGGAGCTGGCCCATCGACCCTGTGAAACCGGAGACGTAGCGCCGGTTGGCGCCAATCGTGTGGCTGGTGTCCTCGGCCGGCGCGGTAATGAACACGGCATCCAGCTTGTGATCGACAAGCTTGGCGCGCAGGCGCTGCAAACGGGCTTCGGTACTCACGGTTAACCGTCCTTCACGGCTGCGACCAGCCACTCGAGCGCGTAGAGATAGCCACGTGTGCCCAGGCCGGTGATCACGCCCCGGCAGACCGGCGAGAGCACCAGCTGCTGGCGAAACGGCTCGCGCGAGTGGACGTTGGAGATGTGCACCTCGACCGTCGGCAGCGCTGCACCGGCGATCGCGTCTCGCAAAGAGAGGCCGTAGTGGCCCAGGGCCCCCGGGTTGATGATGATGCCGTCCGCTCCCGGCGCTTGCTTCTGAATGAAATCAACCAGCTCGCCCTCGTGGTTGGATTGAAACGCTTCGATGATGACGTTCAGCTCCGTCGCGCGATGCTCGACGCGCTCGACGACCTGCGCCAGCGTATCGGAGCCGTAAATCGCGGGCTCGCGCTGGCCGAGAGCGTTCAAATTGGGTCCGTTGAGCAGTAGGAAGCGCACGAGATTATTTGTACCATTCAGACCGCCAGACCGTCGAATTCTGCGCCGGTTTGAGTACACTACAAACGGGACCGGCATAGGCAGCTTGAATCGCCTCGATTGGAGGGCGCGATGACGGCAAGGACGATATCTATCGCGGTTCAACTCGGCAGTGGCGGCTTCGCCATCGCCCGCTCCGTCGCCGATCAGCTCGGCTATCGCTACTACGACTGGGAGATCACCTCACAGGCTGCGGAGGAGGCCGGCGTGTCGCCGCAGGCAGTCGCATCGGCGGAACGGCGGCCATCCTTGATCGAACGCGTCCTCGACCGCTACTTCGCCTCCGGGTTCGTAGCTAGCGACATACCCGACGCCGTCGGTCCGAGCTCCATCACGATGGACACAGCCCTGCAGACGATGACGCTGAAGGACTACCGCGAGATGATCGAGCAGGTGGTCGTCAACATCGGCGAGCGCGGCGAGTGCGTCATCGTCAACCACTCCGCCCAAGTCTTCCTCCGGGACCGCCACGACACGTTGAAGGTGCTGATCCACGGCAGCCAGAAGGCTCGCGGCATGCGCCTGGCGTTGGAGGAGAACCTCGCGGCAGACGAGGCGCTGAGCCGCGTGCAGCGCAACGACAGCGAGCGCGCCGCCTTCTTCAAGCACTACTACCACGTTGACTGGCTGGACGCGAAGCTCTACGACCTCACGATCAACACCACCAGCCTGCGGGACGAGGCCGCCATCGCCATCCTGCTGAAGAGCGCCCAGCGCTTCGTCGACCCGATCCAGACCGCCAGCCACTGACAATCGCCGCCAATGATAGGCTTGGCCTGACGTCTCATCGGACAGGAGGGTCAAGCATGGCAATCAAGAAGGTTGGCATCGTCGGCTGCGGCCTGATGGGGTCAGGCATCGTCGAGGTCTGCGCCCGCGCTGGCTACGACGTGATCGTCATGGAGCAAAACGACGGCTTCCTCGACGCCGGCCTCGAGCGCGTGCGCGCCAGCCTGCAGCGCGCCGTCGACCGCAACCGCCTCAGCGAAACCGACCGCGACACCGCCTGGGAACGCATCGGCGGCACGACGAGCCTCGATCAGTTCACAGACGTCGACCTGACCATCGAGGCGATCCGCGAGAACCTGGCGGAAAAGCGCAACGTGTTCACCACCCTCGACCGCGTGGCACCCGCGCACGCCATCCTCACCTCGAACACGTCCTCGCTGCCTTTGACTGAACTCGCCGCAGCAACCGAACGGCCGCAGCAGGTGCTGGGCCTGCACTTCTTCAACCCGGCGCCCGTCATGCCCCTGCTCGAACTTGTACGCCCCTACGTCACCAGCGACGCCACCTACGAGACCGCGCGCGCCTTCGGCGAATCGCTGGGCAAGACGGTGGTCGTGGCGAAGGACACGCCCGGCTTCATCGTCAACGCGCTGCTGGTGCCGTTCCTGCTGGACGCGGCCCGCATGCTCGAAGCCGGCGTCGCCAGCCGAGAAGACATCGACGCCGGCGTGAAGCTGGGCCTCAACCACCCGATGGGGCCGCTGACCCTGCTCGATTTCGTCGGCATCGACACGACGCTCTACATTGCCGACGCCGTCTTCGAGGAGACCAAAGACCCGCGCTTCGCCGCGCCGGTGCTGATGCGGCGCATGGTGGCGTTGGGCCACTGGGGCCGCAAGAGCGGCCGCGGCATCTACGATTACAGCTGAGTTCGTACGAACACCGCGGCTCCTCTGCTCAGGCCAAGAAACCTATTTGTAGCACTCTCGAAACGTTCCAGTAATCAATCGCACGTAGTTTTGTTGCCATGCGCGGGGCGGACGATAGGACTGCGTCCTCTGGACCCGACGCCGGCCACGTGCGGCTCGGCAATGTCGACATCGATGTCCAGAGCTTTCGCGTGCAGGTCGGAGAAGAGCACGTCCACCTCACGCGCATGGAGTTCGACCTGCTGCTCGAAATGGCCCTCAACTCCGACCGCGTCCTTTCGCTAGAGAGCCTGTCGCAGTTCCTCTGGGGATCGTCCGGACGGCAAGAGCGCCGCCGCCTCAGCGTCATGATCTTCCGTCTGCGCGAGAAGCTGCAGCACAGCAGCCCCTATCAGATCCACACCATCCGGCGGCGCGGCTACGGCCTGCTGGTCAACAAAGACGGGACAGCCTGACGGCCTGGTCATAAGCCCCCAAATGGGGCCGAATCTCCCTCCACACGCCCGGATCTCAACGCCTATGCTGGTATCAGGGTTTCGCACCTCGTTGCACCGCCCGGAGGGTAAAGAGTTGTACTTCAAGCAGTTCCTCAACGAAGAAGCCGGGTGCTCGTCCTACCTGGTCGCGTCGCGTCAGACGAAGGAAGCAGCCGTGGTCGACGCCGCGCTCAACATCGAGCCGTACCTGCAGCTGGCGCACCAGCGCGGCTTCACCATCGAGTACGCCATCGACACGCACATCCACGCCGACCACGTCTCCGGCGCGAGGCGGCTCGCGGCCGCGACCGGCGCCGAGGTCTGCATGTACGAAAACGCGGACGTCCTCTTCCCCTTCCGCGGCCTCAAGGACGGCGAGCGCCTGCACTTGGGCCAGCTCTTTCTCGACATCCTGCACACACCGGGCCACCGGCCCGAGCTGATCTCGATCCTGATCACGAACCCGCCGCGCGGCAGCGAGCCATCCATCGTCCTCACCGGCGACGCCCTGTTCGTTGGCGACGTGGGACGGCCCGACTTCGGCGGCGTCGAAGGGGCTCGCGACCAGTTCGAGAGCATTCACCACCTGCTGCAGCTGGACGACTACGTCGAGGTCTTCCCGGCGCATTTCGAAGGCTCGTGCGGCAAGGGCATGTGCGGTCGGCCCAGCTCCACCATCGGCTTCGAGCGGCGCTTCAACCCGCTCGCGAACATGACGCAGGCCCAGTTCCTCGAAGCAACGTCCGAGGCGCCGGCGCGGCCCCTGAACATGACCGCGATCATCGCCACCAACCGCGGCGAAGCAGAGTACTACGAAGCCGAGCCCCACACCGTGGACTTCGTGCCGGAGCTCGACGTCAAGGAGGCACCGGGCTGGATCGAGACGCACGAGCCGCTGATCGTGGATGTCCGCGAACCGAACGAGTACGAGCGAGCTCACATCCAGGCCGCGGTCTCCGTCCCGCAAGCTGATCTGGCGTCGCGGCTGCAGGAGCTGCCGCGCGACCGCGACCTGCTCGTCGTCTGCGCCGGCGGCGTGCGCTCGCTGCGCGCCAGCAACTACCTGCTCTCGCTCGGTTACAAGAGCGTCACCAGCCTCAACGGCGGGACAGACGCCTGGCTGCGTGCCGGACTGCCCGCCAGGGGCCGGGACACGACGCCGCCAGCGGATTCGAGCGAGCCGGACCGCTACTTCCACGCCGCCAGCCGGGAATAACGCCCGCGGGCGACTGCTCAGGAAGTTGCGGGCGTGTATCTATCGCCCGCGTTTATACTTGTACACGCGATGAAGCTCTCCGTTGTCGACCAATCCCCGATTCCGTCCGGCCTCACTGCCGCGGACGCACTGCAGAACTCGATCGAGCTGGCCCAGTACTGCGAGGCGCTCGGCTACCATCGCTACTGGCTGGCCGAGCACCACTCGACCGGCGGCTTCGCCTGCACCGCGCCCGAGATCATGATCGCGCGCGTCGCCTCCGAGACGAGCGTCATGCGTATCGGCTCCGGCGCCGTGCTGCTGCCCCACTACGCGCCGCTCAAGGTCGCCGAGACCTTCCGCATGCTGCATGCGCTCTATCCTGGACGCATCGACCTCGGCGTCGGCCGCGCGCCGGGCGGTACGCAGCTGGACGCGTACGCGCTGCAACGCAACCCGAACGGCATGCGCGTCGACGACTTCCCGCAGCGCCTGCTGGAGCTGCTCGCCTTCTTAAACGACGACTTCCCGGAGGACCACTCCTTCCGCCAGATCCAGGTGCAGCCGCACATGCCCGGCAGCCCCGAAGTCTGGCTGCTTGGCTCCAGCGGCTGGAGCGCGGACGCGGCGGCCAAGCTGGGCCTGCCCTACGCGGCCGCGCACTTCATCAACCCGGTGCCGACGCGCGCCAGCATCGAGCACTACCTGCGACACTTCGAGCCGTCCGAGTACCTGGAGAAGCCCCAGGTGCTGATCGCCGCGTCTGCTATCGCCGCCGACACGCAAGAAGAGGCCGACCGCCACTACACCGCCTACCGCATGCGGCGCATCATGCGCCAGCGCGGCGAGCGCGGCGCCATCCCGTCGCCGGAGGAGGCCTTCGAGGCGCTGGGAGACACGCCGGACCCGCCTCCCGAGGAAGACAGCGAGTGGCCGCGCTGGGTCCACGGCACCATCGACCAGGTGCACGAGCTGCTGGCCGGCATGTGCGACGAGCTGACCGTCGACGAGCTCGATGATCATTACCGTCGTGCACAGCCACGCGGCCCGCCGACGCTCCTACGAGCTGCTGGCCAAAGCCTTCGGCATCGAGCCTCGCGAACCCGCTCCGGCCGAGGCAGCTTCGGGTCGCTGATCCCAAGGCCCGTAAATCGTCAAGCGCTGCAACATGCCGGCTGCCCAAAGCAGGTATGCTGGAGAGCAGCCATTCCTCGCCCTGGAGGAACCACTCGGGAGTAATCCGCGGCTCGCTGGCCAATTGCCGGAGCGCGCCTCGAGAATCGAATCCTTCCGCGCGCGGCTCGCTCCGTGCTCAGTGACCTAGGAAGTGAACCGTTTGGGGTTCAGCACGCCACCGGCCTTCGAGATACTCCGCAATCGCAACTTCCGATGGCTCTGGACCTGCACGCTGGGTTCGGTGCTCGCCTCGACCATGTTCATGCTGGCCCGAGGCTACCTGGCCTTCAAGCTGACGAACTCGGCGGCGGCGCTTGGCTTCATCGCGATGGCCCAGGGCGCGCCCATGCTGTTCCTCTCCCTGATCGGCGGCGTCGTTGCCGACCGGATGCGCAAGAAGCCCCTGCTCATATTTGTGCAGACCAACATCGCAATCGTCGGCGTGGCGACTGCGATTCTCGTCCAGACGGGCCTGGTCGCGGTCTGGAACCTCGCGGCGCTGAGCTTCATGCAGGGGGTCCTCTTCTCCTTCACGGGGCCCTGCCGCCAGGCGCTGATGATCGACCTGGTCGGCCGCGAGAACGTCGCGCCGGCCGTGGCGCTCAACAACGCCAGCACCACGACGATGTCGATCATCGGTCCGACGGCGGCAGGTTTCCTGATCGCCATGCCGTTCCTCGGCGTGACCTACACCATGTACCTGATCAGCGCCGTCTATCTGGTCCCCGTCGGCGCGCTGTTCTTCATCGACAGCGACCCACCCGTCGTCAAGAAGCAAGTCACGGGATGGCTCGGCGATCTCGGCGAAGGGGTGCGCTACATGGCGGGCCACCCAACGCTGCGATTGCTTTTCACAGGCGCCATCTTCGCCATGATCATCGGGTACCCCTACCAGCAACTGCTGCCCGTTTTCTCCGAAGACGTGCTCAAGGTCGGCGCCTCCGGGCTGGGCCTCATGTCGGGCTGCATTGGCATCGGCGCCATCTGTGGGGCGCTGGGCGTCGCGAACGTCAGCCGGCCTCGCACCTTGGCGTTCCTGCTCGTCTGCGCCGGTACGATGTTCGGCAGCAGCCTCTTCGTCTTCGGCCTGATGCGCCTCTTCCCGCTGGTACTGGTCTCGCTCGTCTTCGTCGGCGCCGCGTTCAGCTCCTTCCAGACACTGACCAACACGCTGGCCATATCTTCCAGCGCACCCGCCTACTACGGCCGCGTATCCAGCGTGCAGCAGTTCGGCTACTCGCTCTCGGCGCTGGCCGTGCTTCCTCTCGGCGTCATCGTCGATGCCGTCGGCGCGCCCACCGTCGTCATGGCCATGGGCTTGATGCTCGCAACCGTCTTCCTCGGACTGGGCCTGTTCTCGCCGTTGCTGCGCCACGTCCGCGAGGCCTCGTACGCGGTCGAAAACCTGATCGAGCCACAACCGGTGAGCTCGCTCTCGAGGTAAGAAGTCAGGAGCCGCCCGCTACCTGCGGCTCGACGGTCCATCGCCACCACTGTGTCGCCAATCGTCCCTGCTTCGGGCTACTCCGCGCGGGATGCAATCCCAGCTTGACTTCGACCTGCCGCGAAGTAGACTGCGGCTAAGAGCCCCGCCCATTTTCGAGCCGCCCGTGATACACCGCGAGACGGCTAGTAGCCGCATCGAGGAGTCCAAAGCAATGAAGCGAACACTGGAGCAGTTTGCCTCCGAGTGTCACGAGTACCTGAAGGCCAACCCGGGGCCGGAAGGTCGCAGGCAGATCAGCCAGCTGCTGGAACAAGTCCTCAAGGACGACGAATTCGTCAACGCGTACGTCGGCGAGGGCACACCCGAACGCAAGCTCCTCTACGAGGACCCGGATCTGGGCTTCTGCATCCTGGCGCACGGCTACGAAGGCGCCCGCAACTCCTCACCCCACGACCACGGCCCGTCCTGGGCGATCTACGGCCAGGTCATGGGCGAGACCGAGATGACGGAGTGGGAAGTGCTAGAGCCGGCGCAGCCCGACAAGCCGGGCAAGGTGCGCGCCGCCAAGGTCTACACTCTGGAGCCAGGCATGGCCCAGGTCTACAACGAGGGCGAGCTGCACTCGCCGCGCCGCGAGAGCTCCACGCGGCTCATCCGCATTGAGGGCACGAACATGGACCGCGTCAAGCGCCTGGCCTACGAGGCCGTTTCCTAACCAACGCACGTAGCGGTGGATACGCGGCATCTCCGGCGGTTGGTTTGCTGACTGACGAGCCGCCGGATGGCCTTTCACCAGGGATTCGTCCGCAGTCCACCTTTCGCGCCATATTGCCCGGGACGCCAATCCCCTAGACACAGGACTGACATGACGACAACCGACGAGCTTCGCTCCTGGATCCCCGCCATGAACGACGTCATCTACCTCAACAGCGGCTGGTCCGGCCCTTCGACACAAGACGTCCTCGACGTCGTCCGCGACGTCATGGAACGCGAGGCCGCCGTCGGCCCTGCCAGCGTCGAGGGCGTACGCCTGGCACGCGCCCAAACCGCCGAGGCGCTGCCCGTCGTTGCCTCGCTGCTCAAGGCCGACGTCAACGAGGTCACGATCACGCACGGCACCACCGAGGGCGTGAACCTCGTCCTCTACGGCACGAACTGGCAGCCCGGCGACGAGCTGGTCTCCTGCGACCTTGAGCACATGGCGATCATGAACGCGACGCACGTGCTGGAGGAGCGCTTCGGCGTCAAGGTGACGCGCGTCGAGACGCCGGCCAACGCCACGAAGCGCCAGATGATCGACCTGTTCGACGCCGCCATCACCAACAGGACGCGCATCGTCGCGATCAGCCACATCCAGTTCTCCTGCGGCCTCGTGCTGCCCGTGAGGGAGATCGCCGAGATCGCCCACCAGCGCGGCGCCACGATGCTGGTGGACGGCGCCCAGACGGCTGGCCACATCAACGTCGACCCGCGCCGTATCGGAGCCGACTTCTACGCCATCTCCGGCCAGAAGTGGATGTGCGGTCCGCAGGCGACCGGCGCCTTCTACATGTCGACGGAGCATCAGCGCGACGCCGAGCCGCCGTTCATGACCCACCGCATCGCCGACGAGCGCGCCGAGGCGGGGGAGACCGCCGGGGCGCCGCACCCGCTGCAGCGCTTCCGCCTCGCGTCGCAGAGCCCGGCGCTGGTTGCCGGTTTCCGCCGCGCGGTCGAGATCATGCAGAGCGTCGGCCCCGAAACGATCCAGACGCACTCGCAAGCGCTGGGCGACCGGCTGCGCGCCGGCGTCAGCAGCATTCCCGGCTGCGCCATCAGCGGCCCGGAGGGCGGCGAGGAGTCGAGCGGCCTGGTCGCCGTGAAGGTCGAGGGCTGGGAGCCGACGCAGGTGGTCAACGCGCTATGGGACCGCTGGCGCATCGCCGCCCGCGGCGTGCGCTACCCGGCCGCCACGCGCTTCAGCATGGCCAGCTTCAACAACGAGGCGGATGCCGATGCCGTCATCGACGCCCTGCGCGTCATCACGAAGGAAACGCCCCCGGAAATGACGGGGGACGGACACTAGACCTCACCCCGGCTACCGCCACCCCCTCTCCGACTTCGGAGAGGGGATCAGCGGTCGAGACGAGACACGAAGAGGCTGCGGCGTCTAAGATGCTGCAGCCTCTCTATTTACCCACCGGTTGTCATTCCGAGCGCAGCGAGGAAATCTAGCCCCGGCTGATTGCCCAGCGAGAGAAGCCCGTCTCAAAAGTCGTAGCGAAAGCCTTCGTGGGTGGCGCGGAAGCCCTGCGCCTCGTAGAAACGATGCGATCCATGACGCGATTTGTTGCTGGTGAGCGACAACTTGAAGCAACCCGCAGCCCTAGCCAAATCAAGACAGCGGCCGATCAGCGCTTCACCAATGTGCTTGCCGCGGTGCCCCTCATCTACAACCATGTTCTCGAGGATCGCGTACGGCCGCGCCTGGTAAGACAAGTTGGGAATGATGATCAAGCAAACCGTCCCGCTTAGCTCGCCGTCCTCCTCGGCGACTAGGAGGTGCTGCCGCGAGTCGGCCAGAACAGCATCAATTGCCCGAGCGTAGGCTATCGGCAGCGGCGGTCCAAGGTTCTCGCGCGGCGCTTCAAGCGAAAGCTGCGCCAGCAGTTGGACGATTGCCGGCAGATCATCCTTGGTCGCTGCGCGGACGCTGACCGGCACGATGATGCGCCCCTACCCTAGGGCGTCAGCCCCGCGATCGCCTTCATGAAGCGCAGCTTGTAGCCGATCACGTCGCGGTCCAGGCGGCCGGGCGCGAGGCCCTTCTCGATCTTCACCGGCATGACGAAGGGGCCATCCTCGTGCAGGATGCGCTCGAAAGCGTGCTCCAGCTCCTCCTCGTTGGCTGGCTCGATGACGTGGCCTGCGTCGACGCCGGCGCCGCGCGCGAGACCGGCGAGGCTGCTCTTGAACGACGTGGCGGTCGGCTGGCCGCCTGTCGTCATGTGCACGCCGTTGTCCCAGATGACGAGCGCCAGATTGGACGGCGCGTTGTTGGCGACGGTGCAGAGCACGCCGAGGTTCATGAGCAGCGAGCCGTCGCCGTCCAGGCAGATCACCTTGACGTCCGGCCGCGCCAGGGCGATGCCCAGGGCCACCGACGAGCACTGGCCCATCGAGCCGAACGTGTAGCAGTTGAGGTCGCGGTCGCCAACCTGCTGCATCTCCTGCGTCGCCTGACCCAGGTTGGTGACGACCACCTCGTTGGTGAGCTTTGAGACAAGGATCTGGGTAGCCGCGCCGCGCGTGATCATCCCGCCTTGCCTCCCGTCAGCTCCGGCGGCAGCACGAACGCCACCGGCAGGGAGCGCGTGTACGCCAGCTTGATTAGCCCATCGGCCTGCGCCTCCAGCTCATCGATCGAGGCCGGCTTGACGTGGCGGATCTCGAGCGCGTCGAGGATGCGCTCCGTCGCCTGACCCATCGGCACCTGCGCCGAGTTGAACTCGCCCAGGTCGCCGCGGTGACTGATCACCATGACGACGGGTATCTGCGCCGCGACGTTCAGCGAGCCGAGCGTGTTCACGCAGTTGCCGAGACCGCTGTTCTGCATCAGCAAGGCGCCGCGCCGGCCGGCCATGTAGGCGCCGCTCAGGATGCCCAGCCCCTCTTCCTCACGGGCCACCGTAACGACGCGACACTCCTCGTCCGCCCAGAGGTGATCCAGCACCTGGCTGACGATGTAGTCGGGCACGGTCGTGAACAAATGCATGCCGTTGCGGCGCAGGACGTCCGCCATGCACTTACCCCAGTCCAGGTTGGCTGCCTCCACGGGACACCTCCTCGTTCGCTGCCACGATCCTGCCCCATCGCCGGCCTCGATGCCAGCATGTAATCAACTTCTCAAGCGTTAACCCAGCTTTTACTGTCGATAACCCGGCGTTAAGGCGGCCGCTCTTACACTCGGACTGCACGAGGTTGCATGGGACTACGCCCTGGAACCTCGTGCGGCACGGTACCGTACCCGTCCTCCAGCTGTTATCCGACGAGCAAGCTGCTTGTCGTCTCCACCCCCCAAGGAGGAGGTATCGACGTGCCCAAATCTCTTCTACTGCGCGCCGCGCTCGTGCTGACCCTCGTGCTGGCGATTGCCGTGCCGGCGACCCGCGGCCACCGCGTCGCGTCGGCCGACCCAGCGATCCCAGCAGGTCGAGCACATCTTTATCATCATGCTCGAGAACCACTCCCAGTCCAGCGTCATCGGCGACAAGAACGCGCCCTACATGAACTCGCTCGCCGACAACTACGCCATGGCGATGAACTACTACGGCGTCACCCACCCGAGCGAGCCGAATTACGTCGCCGCTATCTCCGGCTCGAACTGGTTCATCAACGACGACAACCCTAACAACCGCTTCAACCACACCAACCTCGTCGACCAGCTCGAAGCGAACGGCTACACATGGGGCGCCTACATGGAGGCGCTGCCGTCCGACAAGGGCGCCGACTACTGGCCGAGCTCGAGCCAGGCGCTCTACGCCTCGAAGCACAACCCGTTCGTGCTGTTCACGGACATCCGCTCGAGCATTCCGCGCATGCAGAACGTGAAGCCCTATACGGCCCTCAGCGACGACCTCAAGTCAGAGGCAACGACGCCAAACTTCGCGTATATCGTGCCTGACCAGTGCAACGACATGCACGGCGGCGTCTACAGCCCCGTTGCCGGCCACCCGGAGACGCCCTGCCCCTACGGCTCGACCAAGGACGACGCCAACGACGCCGCCCTGAAGCAAAAGGCGGACGCGTTCGTGAAGGAGGCGGTCACCGAGATCATGGCGAGCCCGGCCTGGCAGAGCAGCCCGTCGGCCATCTTCATCGTCACGGACGAGAACGACTACACGGGTAACGAAGAGACCGGCGGCTGGGAGACGGCCGACGGCTGCTGCGACTCGCCGGTCGTCTCGAAAGGCAACCTCGACATCAGCGTGGATTGGCCCGGCGGCACGTACGGCGGCGGCCTCATCCCCGCCATCGTCGTGACGAACGACACCAACAAGGTCGGCGGCTACAAGAGCTACCAGCCTTACAACCACTACTCGCTGCTTGCGACCATCGAGAAGGTCTGGGGCCTCGGCTACCTAGGCAACGCCTCCGACCGCATCCAGGTGAAGACGATGGACGAGTTCCTGATGAAATAGGACGCGTTCGTCCGTTTGCGCGACGCCGGGCCCGGCTCGAACCGCGGCCCGGCGTTGCGTTCTACGCCTGGCGCCTCACCGGAAGACCCGCGCGAGATTCGACACCGCTCGAGGCAGGCGTCTCACGCGGAGGCGGGCTGGCGCCGACCTGCAGCTCCTCCGCCTTGCCACGCGGGAAGAAGAGGACGACAGCCCAGGTGATGACCGCAGCGGCCAGCACGAGGAAGTAGGTCTCGTGCAGCGAATCGGCCAGAGCGCCCTGCATGCGGTCCAGCACCGTCGGGTCCAACGTGGCGCGCGACTCCGGCGTCAGGATCGCGTTCGCATCGCCGGTGGGCGGCGCGCCCGGTATCTGGGCCAGGCGAGTCACCAGCTGGCCGCTCATCACGGCACCCATGATCGCGACACTGATGCTGCCGCCAATCGTGCGCATGAACTGCGAGAGCGCCGTCACGACGCCCCGCTGCGACCACTCGACGGCGTTCTGCGCCGAGATCAGGAGCGCGCTGCTGAGGAAGCCCATGCCCATGCCGATCACGAAGACGGCTGCCATCGGCACGATCTGCGGCGTGCCCTGGTGCAGCAGGAGCAGGATCGCCGTGCCCAACACCAGCCAGAAGCCACCCAGCATTGCGGAGGGATAGTAGCCCAACTTCGGGATCATCTTGCCGGACACCACGGCCGCGGCCGGCCAGCCGATCGACATCGGGCCGAGGAGGAGGCCGGCATCGATAGCGGAACCGCCGTACACGCCCTGGGCGAAGATCGGCACGTAGGACTCGACACCGTACATGATGCCGCCGGCCGCGAAGCCGGCAACACAGGCGATGGCCACGATGCGGTTCTTGAACAGCGCAAGCGAAAGCAAAGGTTCGGGCGCCCGCTGCTCCCGCATGATGAAGAGCGCCAGGAAGAACATTGCCAGGCCAAACAGCGCCAGCGTCTCCGTACCGGTCCAGCCGTAGCTATCGACGCCCTGCAGCAGAGCGAGCAGGAGCGACACCACGGAGCTCGAAAGCAGCGCCGCACCGGTGTAATCGAGCACGTGGTCGCGCTTCACCATGGACTCATGAAAGAAGACCCAGATCAGGCCCATGCCCGCCAGCCCCAGCGGCGCGTTGACGTAGAACACCCAGCGCCAGCCGATGGTCTCCGTAATCACGGCGCCGATGGCGGGACCAGCGATGCCGGCGATGCCCCAGACACTGCCGGTCATGCCCTGGATACGCGCCCGCTGCTCGATCGTGAAGAGGTCGCCGATGATCGTCATTACCATCGGCTGCACGGAGCCGGCGCCGAGGCCCTGCACGGCGCGGAAGAAGATCAGCTGCTCCATAGACTGCGAGAGGCCGCAGAGACCAGAGCCGAGCAGGAAAAGGCCGCTGCCGGCGAGCAGCACCGGCTTGCGGCCGTAGAGGTCGGCGAGCTTGCCGTAGAGCGGCACCGTCACGGTCGAGGTCAGCAGGTAGATCGAGAACACCCAGCTGAACAGGGAGAGGCCGCCCAGGCTGCCGACGATCGTCGGGATCGCCGTCGCCACGACGGTGCTGTCCAGCGCCGCCAGCGAAATCGAAAGCAGCAGGCCGGCGACGATGAAGCCGCGGCCGGTCGTCTGGCCGGCAGGTGCCATGCTCATGCCGCGTAGATTACAAGAAAGCCGGTGCGTCCGGACGGATCGCCGCGATCAACCGGAGCTGCTCGGTCTCCGACTGAGCCCGAACGGAGCCAAGCCTCCCGCGTGGTTCGCCCCAGGCTAATGGCTCAGCCCATGATCGCGGGATTGGCGCCGCCGTCGATCGTCAGGTTGGTGCCCGTGATGAAGGAGGCGCGCTCCGAGGCCATGAACGTAATCAACTCGGCGACATCCTCGGGCCGTCCGGGCCGGCCGAGGGGCGTCACCTTCTGCAGATACTCCTCGCGGCTCATGCCCTCCGGCCGCATCGCGATGAGGCGCTCGAAGCGGTCCGTTGCAATCGGGCCGGGGTTGACGCCGACTACACGCACGCCGTGCGGCGCCGCCTCCTTGGCCAGCGCCTTCGTGAAGTGGTTCAGCGCCAGGTTGGCAGCGCCGCCGATCATGTAGTTCGCCGCCGGCGCGAACGCGGCAGCGCCAATCACGTTGACGACTACGCCGCTGCCCTGCGCCCGCAGATGTACCATCACCTCGCGCGCCATGCGCACGTAGCCGAAGAACTTCAGGTTCCAGTCGTCCTGCCAGGCCTCGTCGGGCAGCGACTGGAAGTCGCCCGTGCGAGCACTGCCCGCGTTGTTGACGAGGATGTCGACGCGGCCGAACGCGCGCAGGCATTCCGCCACCGTCCTCTTGATCGCCTCGCCGTCCATCAGGTCAGCGGCACAGGCGTGCAGGCGCCCCGTGGCACCCTCACCGGCGCTCGCCACCATCTCGTCCAGACCTTCGCGGCCCCGCGCGGCCACCAGCACGGACGCGCCTTCGTTGAGCAGGCTCAGCGCCGTCGCGCGGCCGATGCCCTTGCTGCCGCCGCTCACGATCGCGACCTTGCCCTCGAGTCCTAGTTGCATGCTTCGCCTCCTCGAACTACAAGTAGCAGCTTAGCGATCCGGCAACGGCCGAGCGAGACTCTACTGCTCGATCAGGGAGGCGTTGGTGTGCCGGTAGGCGTTTCCGCGAGCATTTCTGTCGTCGACTGACTGTTGGCGAAAGACGTCGCCGTAGCCGCCCACCACGGTATGGGGGCAGTAGGCGTTTCCGTCGGCGTTGGCGTTGGCGACGCGAACCACGGCGGTAGCGGTGTCGGCGTCTCGGTAGGCGTCGCCGCGAGCCAAGGCGGCAGCGCAGACTGCGTCGGCGTCAACTCAGCCGGAGGGATCGTGGGAGTCGCTGTAGGCGTAGGCGTAGGCGTCGATGGGACCACCTGCCCGGCCAACGCCGCCTGTATGACCTCGGTGTACAGCCAAGCGCCGGCGCTTTGCAGGTGAACGCCGTCGCTGATGAATATGCCGTCCCCCGCCTCGGCGCTGGCGCCGGCCCAGTCGATCAGGTACGCGTTGGAGTAGCGTGCGACGCCGTCGGCGATGACCTTGTTGTTGGGATCTTGCCAGTCGCGCGGCACGTGCACGTTCACGAAGAACACCTTCCGGTCCGGCCCGGCGATCTGCATGATCGTGTCGAACTGCGAGCTCGTGAAGGTGCCGTTGTTGCCCAGGTGCAGCAGCAGCGTACCGCCCAGCTGCCCGGCGGAGGCGTCTTGCTGCAGGATGCTGATCGCCGCCGAAACCTGGCGCCCTACCTTTGCATCGACGTCGATGTTCGGGATGTTCGCAACGAGCTCGTAGGCAGCTCCCAGCATCACGGAATCGCCGACGGCCGTGATCATGCCCTGCACCTGCTCCGGCGACAGGGGCGTGGGCGGCGACACGTCAGCCTGCGCCGGCGGTGCGCCATCGCCCGCCTCCGGCGTCGGAGACTGCTCCGAGTCGGGCTCAGGCGTCGGCGTGTCGACAACCGACTCCTCCTCCAGGCACCGTGACAGCGTCCATTCCTGCTCGCCCAGCGGCGATAGCGGCGAGCTGCGGATCAGCTGACAGTCTGGCGTCGGCTCTGCCTGCGCTTGCGAGTTAAGGAAAGGGTTCGGCATGCCAGGCACGAGGCTGGAGACGTCTGAGCCAACCAGCGAGCCCGTGTTGCTGATATGGATCTCGGTGCGGGCGAGCGCCGCAGGCGTCGGCGGAGGCTTCTCCAGCGCGGCGGCGCCGGCGAGGCCAAAGAGTGCCACGCTCAGCGCGCCGATACCGGCGCCGGTCAGACGCAGGCGCAATGAAGGCGCCTCATGCATCATTTCGCGCCGGAGCCGGCCGAGCGCACCGTGACGAATGGGCTGCTCCAGGAAGCGATACGAAATGGCCGCAATCACGATCGTGACCAGGGTCTCGGCCGTGAAGAGGGCCAGGCCGGGCGTGCGAGGCCAGGTCAGCAGGAAGATGGGCCAGTGCCAGATGTAGATGCCGTAGGAGCGCTGGCCGATCCAACGCAACGGAAGCAGCCCAAGGAAGCGCGGCAGAAAGCCAGTCCCTACCGCCGAGACGAGGATGAGCACGCAACTGGAGACCGTCGTCAGGAGAAAACCGCCCTGATAGAGGAACGGATCGCTTTCGCCGATCTTCACGTTGTAGACCACGAGTAAAGCAAGCGCTATCAGCCCGGCTAGACTCAGCGCCTGCAGCCGGCGGCTCGACTTCGCGGCCGGCGCAATCGGCAAGAAGCCCAGGACGGCGCCGAGCAGCAGCGCACCGATACGCGTGTCAGTGCCGTAGTACACACGTGACGTGTCGCCCAGGCCAACGCCCTGGTACTGCCACGCCATGTTGCTGTAGGCGAGCATCGCAAGGAGCAGGGTCAGGAGAGCCGTGACCTTCCAACCCACCCTTCCCAGACAGAGGACGAGGAAGATCGGCCAGCAGAGGTAGAACTGCTCCTCGATAGCCAGCGACCACAGGTGACGCAGCATCGAGGGCTCCTGCCAGCTCTCGAAATACGACTGGTTGCTGAGGATGAGGTGCCAGTTGGTGACGTAGGCCATCGCCGCCAGCACGTCGATACGCAGGTCGGCCACGACGGAGGGCTTGAACAGCACCGCGTAGGTCAACACGACCGCGAGCAGCAGAAACAGGGCCGGCAGCAGACGCAGGGCGCGGCGCCGCCAGAAGGAACGCAGCTTGATACGGCCGTTCTGACGCCACTCGGCGATCAGGCCGCGCGTAATGATGAATCCACTGATGGCGAAGAAGACTTCGACGCCGAGGTAGCCGCCAGGCAGCCAGTGCGGATCGGCGTGGTAGGCGAGTACGGCAAGGACAGCCAGCGCTCTGAGACCGTCAAGTCCGGGGAGGTAGGCCGTCCTGTTCACCGCGCCCGTTTCGCTCTGCATGCATCAGAAGTGTCCACCTTACGTAACGGCGCCACAAGTATCCTGCACCATCAAAAAGAAACTCCTCTACCCTACCTTTTGCGTCGCCTTCGGTGCCGACTGGCATTGCTTTGGCAGGGGTATTGGGTGTCTCGATCAGATACCCGGCATCGCAGCAACGAGCTGCATCTCGAGATGCGCTTTGGCTCACCGAGATGTCTCCCCGCGAATCACGATCCCGTCACGTCGGACAGTCTAGGCGGACGCACCGCGAATTACCCTGCCCGATCAGATGTTCGTGAGGCGACCCTTCGAAAGGGCTCAGTCGCGACGGCTGGCGACGAAGAAGAGGCGGCGGAAGGGGTAGATCGTACCCTGCGGCGTCGGCGGATAAGCCTCGCGCAGAGCGGCGGCGTACCGGGACGCGAACTCGGCGCGCTCGGCATCGTCGAGCAAGTTCAGGATCGGCTGCAGCGACGTGCCCTTGACCCATTCGAGCACCGGGTCTTCGCCCTGGAGCACGAAGTAGTACGTCGTCTCCCACGCGTCGACGCTGAAGCCGCGGCCCATGAGCAACTCAACGTACCAGCTCAGCGGCCGCACCTGAAAGCGGCGCCACGACGCCAGCTTCGTTGCCCATGGTCCTGTGCGCGCCGTCTCCTCCAGCAGCTCGTGCGAGCGCAGCACCTGGCTGAACGGCATCTGCACGGCGAAGGCGCCACCGGGGTTCACGAGCCCGGCCAGGCGGGGAAAGAGCGTGTCGTGGTCGTCCACCCACTGTAGCGTGGCATTGGCGAAGATCAGGTCGGTTGGCGTGTCGTAGTCCTCGACCTTCGCCTCGACGAAGCTGAGACGGCCCTCGATGGCGTACTCGCCGGAGCGCGCCAGCATCTGCGGCGAGTAGTCGAGACCGAGGACGTGCGCCTTCGGCCAACGCTCCGCCAGGGCCCGCGTCAACTCGCCGGAGCCGCAGCCCAGGTCGACGATGCTCTCGAACGGCAGCTCCGCCGGGATGCGGTCGAGCAGGTTGAAGAACGGCCGCGACCGCTGGTCACGAAAGCGCGCGTACTGCTCCGGATCGCGCACGACAGTCGCCTAGTTGATATGGACCGTGCGGCCCTCGTCCGAGGCGCGCTGCACGGCGTCGATCAGGCGGTGCAGGTCGAGCGCCATGTTGAAGTCGGGCACCAGGTTCTCACCGGACTCGAGGCCCTGCGCGAAGAGGCTGTAGGTCTGCGCCACGTTGTAGACGGACCCTTGCGGCGTGCCTTCTGGAACGCACGAGAAGCGGTCCGGCACCGGCAGGTCCTGCGGCGCGCCGGAGCCCTGGATGCCCATCACCTGCACCGGGCCGATGTTCGGCCCCTCCGGGAACAACGCGACGATCGTGCCCTCGCGGCCGAAGATCTCCATGCGCCCGCCCATGCCGTCGAACGGCACCGCCGTCACGTTGACGGAAACGGTGGCGCCGCCCTCGATCACGCCGCTGATCAGCACGCTGTCGGCTCCGTCCACGTCCAGCATCTCGCCGGTCTCGATCGCCTTCCATTGCTTGACGCGCGTCGTGACCTGCGCCGCAACCTCCGTGAAGTTGCCAAGGCAGTAGCGGAACGTATCGATCGTGTGGCCGCCCATGATCGTCAGGGTGGTGGCGCCCTTTGTCTTGTCGCGCTGCCAGGTACGAGACATCGGCCGCTGCAGGGCGCCGCCGCGGAAGAGCGTCACGTTCGCGGTCAGCACCTCGCCGATGTAGCCGCTGGCCACCAGCTCCTTGATGTAGTTGGCGCCGGGGTCTTGCCGTCCCTGCAGGCCGATGATCGTGCGCACGCCCTGGCGGTTGGCCAGCGCCGTCAGCTCCTCCGCCTCGCGCAGGTTCGCGCCCAGCGGCCACTCGGTGTAGACGTGCTTGCCGGCCTCCAGCGCCGCCTTCGTGAGGTCGTAGTGGTCCGGCACCTTCACGCAGACGGCGACCAGGTCGACGTCCGGATGGCGCACCATCTCATGGTAGTCGCCAAACGCGAGATCGAAGCCGTACTTCTCCCTGGCGGCGTCGGCAGTCTCCTGGCGCGTCGTGGCAACGGCCTTAAGCTCGTACTCCGGGCAGCAACGCGAGGGCCGGCAGATGCGCCCTCCCAGCCCAGGGCCCCGCGCCGATCATGCCGATCCTGATCCTGTCTGCCATCGGTTACCTCTCTCGTTCAGTGCAAACGGCGCGTCGTCAGCGGGCAGGGGCCAAGCCCTGCCCCTACGATTCGCTACTCCACGAAGATGTCGACTGAGGGGCGCAGCTTGGCGCACTCGGCCAGGATCGCGTGGATCGGGTGCTGCTGGAACTCGTCCACGCGCTTCGTGTCGAGCGGGTTCTTGTCGTCCAGGTCGACGAAGCTCTGCTCCGCCAGGATGTAGTCGAAGCGGGGCGCCCACTTGCGCGAGCCGAGGCGCGCTGTCGTCGAGCAGTTGTCGACCATGTACGCCACGCCGCGGGCGTGCATGTACGGGTTCAGCGAGTCCACCGACTCGATGACGGACTCGTTGGCGATCTCCGAGAGCGGGTGGTTGTGCTCCATGAGCACGTCGATCTGCGCCATCATCGTGCCGATGTAGACGCCGGCCGTGAACGGGTCCAGCGGGATGTCGTCTTCCTTGCGCTGGGCGCGCACCTTTGCACCGACGCGCCATGTCTCCGTGCCGTCGATCTTGCCCATCGGCCGCTTCTTGAGACGCTCGCCGGCCATGACGACGCTGCGGATCTCGTTGCCGCTGGAGACCTCGTCATAGATCTCGTCCAGTATCTCCTTCGCGGCCGGGTAGGTCGCCGCGTAGGCCGACTCGAAGTCACCGCGACCGTCCGGACCGACGGCCTCGTACACGGCCTTGATACCCTGCTTCGAGATGATGCGAGAGATCGGCCCCGTGATCGCCTCCGCCGAGTGCAGGAAGGCGTCCTCGCGGCTCATGCCCCCGCTGACGTAGCGGTCGTACAGGCTCTCGATCAGGCCATGCACGGCGCCGAGCAGGATGCCCCGCTCGCCGAAGATGTCGGACTTGAACTCGGACTCCATCGTCGTCTGGAAGGTGTAGGGCGAGCCGATGGCCACCGACCAGCCCAGCGCAAGGTCAGTGGCCCGCCCGTCGATGTCCTGCTCGATCGCGAAGCTGCTGTTGATGCCGGCGCCGTTAATCGACTGACCCTGCACGTAGAGGCGGCGCACTGACGGCCCCATCCCCTTGGGGCAGACTGCAATGACGTTGACGTTGTCCGGGAAGCTGGCGCCTACGTTGCGCAGGTGGCCCAGCAAGAAGCCATGCGAGAGGCCGAGGGTAGCGCCGGGGCGGATGGCCTCGAAGATCTGGGGGTAGAGCTCGGCCTGCGCGGCGTCGGAGATCAGCAGGATCGCCAGGTCGGACTCGCGGATCACGGCGAACATTTCGCCCAGGGTGCCGTCGTTCTCGTTGAAGCCGGCCTTACGCGCGTCGTCCATCGAGCTGGAGCCGGGGCGCAGTCCTACCTTGACCTTGATGCCGGTGCCTTGCAGCGAGTCACGCAGGTTCTGCGCCTGCGCCGGCCCCTGCGAGCCCCAGCCGATGACACCGATCTGATGGATGCCCTCGAAGGCCTTCGGCAGCAGCGGGAAGAGGTGCCGGCCGCCCTTGACGATCTGCTCCTCGTGCCCGCCGAGGTCGAGCGTGTCGACCGGGAACACCTTGGACGTGAAGCTCAGTGACAGTGGCATCCTGGAAGCACTCCTTGATCAGCGGCTGCGGGGCTAGAGAGATACTACAACGCCCGGCCGCTATGGGCTGCAGACCCGCGGTGAGGGACTAGGGCAGCGTCTTCGGCACCTGCTCGCCCATGCGCCAGTACTTGCCGTCGTGGTAAAGGAGCGGCGACTTCTCGTCGTCGTAGCGCGTCCAGACCGCCTCGCCGATGAAGATCGTGTGGCCCAGCCGGTGCGTCGCGACGACGCGGCACTCGACGTTGACGACGGCGCCGTCGATCATCGGCGCCGCGATCTTCTTTGCCGGGTAGCAGTGGAAGTCGGCCATGCTCCACTTGTCGACATCGCGCATGGAGTAGGAGCCGGAGATGTGCGAGAGCGGCGCCTGCTCGTCGGAGCAGAAGCTGAGGCCGAACTCACCCGACTTCTCGATCAGGTCGTGCGTCTCGTGCGACGCGCCCACGGCGATGACGAAGCAGACGGGCGTGTGCGACACCATCATCGCCCACTCGCAGGCCATGACGTTGGCGCGGCCCTCGTGGGCGCTGGTCAGCAGCGCGACCGCCGTCGTCGTCTGGTGCCACATGCCGCGCCGGAAGTCGCGCGATAGGAAGTCGTCCCCTTCGACATACATCTCGTATCTCCTCCCGCTACGGGGCCAACGGGATCGTAGGCGCGAAGGCGGGAACGATTCAACCGAACCCGGCCATACGGCCGGTAGACTGTAGCCATGACAGAAGCGCCGGCGCGGGTCTACGTGGTCTACAGCTGGGACTGGCCCGAGAGCTGGGGCATCGACTCCGTCCACGCCTCCCTGGACGCCGCCATCGAAACGGCGAAGTCGGGCAAAGAGGAGCGCAGCGAACGCTGCTGGGCGGTGCAGAGCTGGCCCACCGACGGCAGCCGCGACGCCGAGGTCGAGTGGATCGACATGGACACCGACTAGGATTGCATCCCGCGCACAGCCGCGCGGGAACGCGCACGGTGGGAGACACGTCGGTGGACACCGACTGCCGCCTGGCGGCAGTCGAACGCCTGAAGCCTCTTCGCAAACGGCCGTGCTGCTCTCTAGAATTGGTCAGCTTTCGCAGGAAGAGGGGGAGCAGCATGGCCATCCAGTCAATCGGTAAAGCGACACCCAAGCTCGAAGGGCACGAAAAGGTCACCGGCAGCGCGCGCTATACGGCCGACATGACGCTACCCGGCCTGCTCTGGGGCAAGGTGCTGCACAGCCCGTACGCCCACGCCCGCATCGTGCGCATCGACACGTCCGCGGCGCGCAACCTGCCCGGCGTACACGCCGTCCTCACCGGCGCCGACGTCGGCTCCGGCTACTACGGCAGCATCCTGAAGGACGTGCCGCCCCTCGCCCGTGACGTCGTGCGCTTCAGCGGCGAGCGCGTCGCCGCCGTCGCTGCGGACGACGAGGACATCGCGCAACAGGCGCTCGACCTCATCGACGTCGAGTACGAAGAGCTACCCGCCGTCTTCGACATAGACGCTGCGATGGCGCCCGGCGCGCCAATCCTGCACCCCGAGTTCAACAGCTACCCGGGCGTCGGCGTGCAGCTGCCACCGCCGCTGCCCAGCCTGCCGGCAATGGACCAGCCGTCGAACGTTTATACGCGTTCGCTCAAGGAGCGCGGCGACCTCGAGCGCGGCTTCGCCGAGGCCGACCTCATCGTCGAGAACACCTTCACGACTCAGCGCCAGCACCAGGGCTACCTGGAGCCGCAGTGCAGCATGGTCCGCGTCAACGCCGACGGCCTGGTCGATGTCTGGGCCGGCAGCAAGACGCCGTACCAGACACGCGCCAATCTCTCAGCCGCCATCGGCGTGCCCGAAGACCGCATCGTGCTGCACCACACCTTCATCGGCGGCGACTTCGGCGGCAAAGGCACGCCGTTCAACCTGCCGGTCTGCTACTTCCTGGCCAAGGCGACAGGCCGGCCGGTACGCATCGTCGCCGACTACCTGGAGGAGCTGCTGGCAGGCAACCCACGCCACGCCACCACGATCCACCTGCGCACCGGCGTCAAGAACGACGGCACGCTGACCGCCCACCACGTCGAGTTCATGGTCAACGCCGGCGCCTACGCCGGCTTCAAACCCGCCGGCCGCATCTTCGGCCCGGACCAGTCCGCCGGGCCCTACCGCATCCCTAACGTGCGCATCGAGGCCGCCCACGTCTACACGAACACCGTCCCGGGCGGCTACCTGCGCGGCCCCGGCGAAGGACAGGGCGTCTTCGCCATCGAATCGCAGATCGACGAGATCGCGGCGCGCCTGGGCATCGACCCGCTGGAGATGCGCCTCAAGAACCTGGCCGGCGAGGGCGAGGAGAACGCCTTTGGCGAGGCCTTCGTCGGCAATCACGCGGTGGAGTGCCTGCGCGCCGCGGCCGAAGCTTCCGGCTACGACACGCCGAAGCCGGCGCACCACGGCCGCGGCATCGCGCTGGCGGAGCGGCCCGCCGGTGGCGGCGTCGGCAACGCGGCCGTGACGCTGAAGCCGGACGGCACCGCGGTCCTTGGCACGCCCGTCTTCGACCAGGGCACCGGCGTCTACACGCTCGCGGTGCAGATTGTCTCGGAGGAGCTGCAAGCGCCGCAGATCGACCTCGACATCTGGGACACCGGCGCCGTGCCCTTCGACTCCGGCGTCGCGGGCAGCTGGGCGACGCGTCTCAACACGGGCGCCACGCACGCCGCCGTCGAGGAGACACGCAAGGCTTTGCGCCAGCTCGCCGTCGACCACCTCGGCTGGCCCGACGAGGCGGTAAGCGTGCGCGGCGGCGATATCTGGCGCAGCGACATCGAGGAGAGCATCACATGGCAGGAGCTCCTCGAGCGTACCGGCGAAGAGGTGACCGGCCGCGGCGTCTTCCGGGCCGCCATGTTCGAAGGCCATGTCACGGGCTTCGCGGTGCAGATCGCGGAAGTCGCCGTCGACCCCGAGACCGGGGAAACACGCCTCGTCAAGTTCACGACCGCGCACGACGTGGGCCGCGTCATCAATCCCCTGGCGCACCAGGGCCAGATAAACGGCGGCGTCGTGCAAGGCATCGGCTACGCGATGATGGAGGACCTCAAGGTCGAGGGCGGACGCGCCATCTCGCTCTCGCTCGGCGACTACAAGCTGCCAACGGCGCGCGACCTGCCCGAGCTGAAGACGGTGCTGGTCGAATCCGAGCACGGCAGCGGCCCCTACAACGTCAAAGCGATCGGCGAGGTGAGCATGAGCCCGGTCGCCGCCGCCATCGCCAACGCCATCAAAGACGCCAGCGGCGCCCGAGTCCGCGACCTGCCGCTCACAGCGGAGCGCGTGCACGACGCGCTGCGGCAGGGCTAGCGTTTCTACGTAGACATCGGAGCAGAGGAAAACGAGGAGGCCGGCGTATTGCCGGCCTCCTCGTTGTACTACCTATCTCTCGTCAGACCTACTGCTGACGAACCAGCCTGCGAATGATGACCCCTGTCACCAGGCTCAGACCACCGACCAGCAGCAGCCACCCGGCCGCGCCGCTCGACGATCCGCTCGTCTCCGCCGCGATCAGACCACCGTCACCGGTGTTCGGCGGCATGATCTGCTCGCCGCCTATCTGACCGCTGGGCGCAGGCGTCGCGGTTGGCGCCGGCGTCGGCGGGAAGGTCGGCAACGGCTGCCAGTTGAACGTCTGCGGGATCACCGGCGTCGCGTCCACTGACGGGTCGTAGTAGCCGTTGTTGAACACGCACACCACCTGGTCGCCCGCCCCGATGTGGAGCGTCACCGTACCGGCCGCCTTGTCGATATCCACGTTGCCACCACGGCAGTTAATCGAATCGACGAACCAGTACGCCGGCAGGCTTACTTCCTGCACGTGATAGGTCGAGTCCACCGACACGTTGTCACACGTGATGTGGTCGTCACCGGACACACCATCGTCAGCCAGACTGAAGCTGCCGCACCCGTCGATGTCCGATGTGAAGTTGAACGACTGCGGGTTCGTGTCGAACACCGACTTGTAGATCGTGACCGAAGCCGGGTCCGCCTCATTCGTGATCGTGCACTCGATGTCAGGAACCGTCACCACAGCAGCGGTGTTGATCGGAGGGAGAATCCGCTTGAGCAAGAGCGGTATGTCGGTGCAGGTGTTGCCGATCTGGTGGTAGCCCGGAACCGGGTCCTCCATGGCCGAACACGTCGTTTTGGCATCAAACCCCGTCACGGTGAACACGGCGTCATGGTCCGTACCGGCCGTGGCCGAAAGCGGCGACCAGTCGCCGCTCGTGCAGTCCGGCCAAATCGTGGCGTCGGGCTTGTCACCGCCACCCACGTACTCCTTGTGCACGACGACTGTCGCCTCGTTCAACGTGTTGTAGATCGTGCACTCGGCGTCGCCACCTTCATCGACGGTCACGCTAGCGCAGTCGCTCTCGTCCGCGGTATAGCCATCCGGAATCGGATTCTCGGTGGCCGTACAGTCTGTGGAAACGTCAATGCCCGTTATCTGGAACACCGTGCCGGGGCCGGTCGGGTCCACGTCCTGCGGAGTAGTGTCCGCCGTACCGCTGGGCTCACAGCTGACACCAACTGATACCGGATCGGTGTTACCGTCCGAGTACTCCTTGTGCACCGTCAAGTTGAATAGTTGCGAGTGTTGGTGAAGATACAGTGTGATCGTCGCGCCGCTCGCAGAACGCCTGTTGCAATCCTTACATCGTGACCGGACCTGTTAGTATCACCGAGCTGTAGTCGAAGTACTACCGCACCTGGACGGTTCCCCGCCACTCTCAGAGCAACTCACGTCCGTCCAGTGTCCAGTCGGGTGTCAGTGTTTCCTCATCGAGGTTGTAGCCAGTCGTTCTAGCGAGGCTAGTCATTGACTGGGTTTCACCGCACCCACCGTCTCCCGAGGGCAGTAAAGGCACCATCAAGATCTTATAGATAAATGTCTGCGAGGTTCGTTGTCGTAGCACCACAGATCCTTGGTGATGTAGAACGGATTAGGGCGCGGCGTCTGCGCGTCCGCAGGCGCGACGCCTGACCCGACCGTCCCGCTGACAAACAGCATCGCGGCTGCTACCGCCAGCACGAGCAGCGAACCAGGCAGCGACAGCAGCCTGAGTCCTTGCCTCTTGCGCCCGTCCCGGCGCGGTTGCGGAGTTTGACCTGGCATTGGGACCTCCAGCCTTGGTTTACGCCCGGCGACCGGCTATCCGGTACGACGGATCTATCCCCCCATGAAGGCATCGTGGAAGAAGAGGGCACAACACAGCCTCCGTCCTCACGAGACACGTCAGTATACGTCCAAAACGAGGCCCTGACGAGGAAAGCCGAGTGAAAGACGAGTAAAGGATTGGTGAAATTTGGACGAACTCTAATTCAGAGTCAACCAACAAAAAGACGGGAGGCCAGCACATTGCCGGCCTCCCGTTGAACTACCCAGCCCGCGTCAGGCCTAGTGCTGACGAATCAGCCTGCGAATGACGACCCCTGTCACCAGGCTCAGACCACCGACCAGCAGCAGCCACCCGGCCGCGCCGCTCGACGATCCGCTCGTCTCCGCCGCGATCAGTCCACCGTCACCGGTGTCTGGCGGCACGATCTGCTCGCCACCTACCTGACCGCTGGGCGCAGGCGTCGCGGTTGGCGCCGGCGTCGGCGGGAACGTCGGCAGCGGCTGCCATTCGAACGACTGCGGGATCACTGGCGTCGCGTCCACTGACGGGTCGTAGTAGCCGTTGTTGAACACACACACCACCTGGTCGCCCGCCCCGATGTGGAGCGTCACCGTACCGGCCGCCTTGTCGATTTCCACGTCGCCACCACGGCAGTTGATCGAGTCGATGAACCAGTACGCCGGCAGGCTTACTTCCTGCACGTGATAGGTCGAGTCCACCGACACGTTGTCACACGTGATGTGGTTGTCACCGGACACGCCATCGTCAGCCAGACTGAAGCTGCCGCATCCGTCGATGTCCGATGTGAAGTTGAACGACTGCGGGTTCGTGTCGAACACCGACTTGTAGATCGTGACCGAAGCCGGATCGGCCGTATTGGTGATCGTGCACTCGACCGGCTGGTCCGGGTGAATGGCGAAGTCGCAGCTGTTGCCACTCTGGCTGTAGCCGTCGACCCGGTCCTCGTTGGCCGAACACAGGTCACCGTCGTCGAACCCGCGCACCGTGAACGTGGCGTCGCTGTTCAGGCCAGCCGTATCCGACGCCGGATCGATGATGCCATTGCCATCGCAGTTCAGCCTGACCGTGACGTCGGGCCTGTCGCCGCCGCCCATGTACGTCCTTGTGCACCGTAACGGTCGTCTGGTTGTAGGCGTTCGTGATCGTGCACGTGTAGTCGGGAGTCACGACCACGGCCGCATTCCCGACCTGGCCGCCCTGCGCTTGCAGCTCTATGTCGGCGCAATCGTTACTCGTCTGGTGATAGCCAGGTACCGAGTCTTCGCTTGCACCACACGTGTCGCCGTTGCTGAACCCCGTCACCGTGAACAGGGCGTCCGTGTTCTGGCCTGCGGTGGCAGACGGCGGATCGATTGCACCGTTGCCATCGCAGTTCAGCGTAACCGTGACGTCGGGCATGTCGCCGCCGCCCGTATACGCCTTGCTCACCTGGATCGTCGCGCTGTTCAGCGTGTTCGTGATCGTGCACGTCGCTGTCATCGGCCCGAATTCACGGTCACCTATCACAGGACCGCTGTCAGTCGAACTGGCAAAACCTCCGAACCGTTCCTGCCGTCGATCGATCGTACCGGAGATCACGCTCCTATAGGCGTGACGAAGTGCCGTCACTGATCCCTGACGATACTCGCCGACGGCATTGCATCGTGCCCGTACTGGAACCGTGACCGCACCCGTGTCGCCACCGATCTCCTACGTCCGTCGACCTCGAGTACCGCCGTCGATCCAGCGTATTCGTCAAACTTACCATTGTCGTTTGCCCGGCTGAGGAACGTGATGTTCGACGGTCTCGGTCTCCGTGTTGGTCAATACGTGCAGCGGATGCGGCGTCATCGTTTGATCCCGTGTATGGTGTGGTCACGCCGTCATTTGAACTGACCAGACCGCGTCGTTGTTCTGACCGTTTCGACGCATGAGATGTCCGTAAGCGTCAATCCGGAGAGGTCTCCGTGATGGACTATGCCGTGCCGGTCGCCGAACGCGTGTCGCCGGTAACCGAACCGACGATCCATCAGCCGTGGTGTACCGTCCGAATCGACATCGCTGGCGCAGGTGTAGTCCGTCGATGCCAGCGATCGAACGTGAAGGACCCGGTGCCCGTCTGACGCCACTGGTCGTCTTCTGATCTTCGATCGTGGGCCGGCTGAAGTCACTTGCACGGCGAGGCTATCGAGATACCGTGTAGCCGGACTGAGGATGCCGCCGCAGTTACCAGTAGCTGCCCGGGCCTCATGCGGAGCCTGACTGCGACGGCAAAATTGCCGATCAGAAAAGTCCGAAGGCACCCAGGTATGACCCGCACCAGATACTCGTATTGCTATCGCTCCCAAGAGTGATAGTGCCCTGTATCGGAATCGCCAAGATCAATGGTCTGAAGCGTCGAAAGGTATGCAAGGCTTGAACCAATCGAGCCTTTCCGCTCAACGTGAGGCCCGAGGTTGCATCGTGCAGTCGGAATCGTCAGCCACCAGGCATCAACCTGAACCTGAATGCCGGTGATTGTCGCGTTGGAAGGAATCGAAAACCCGAAGTTATCGTAAATTTCCACCGGCTGACAAGGGCGGTCGTTGCCGACGCCACACTTCCGTCATCGGCAAATGCGTTGTCCGGATTCGTCCAGCCGGAGATCAACGGGGCAAAATCGAAGTCGTGTGTCGGAGCCAGGTACCCAGTACCCGCTGTCGCAGCGTCTGCGTCGTGGGTACGCGTACCGCACCACCCATGAAACCAACCAGAGCCAGGACAAGCAGGGCAACGACGCCCTTCGCCAGCCAACCTTGACGACTCGTCGCGAGGGGTGAGTCGGCACCCCGTACGAGCGCATTGATTACCTCGCGCGCGGTCTGGCTGTTGCTGAGCTTGGTCTGGCATAGGGCCCTCCATGCCTGGTTGTGCCAGGCGGCCGAGTGCGTGACGCGCCAGACGTTCGTTCCCCATGTGTGCCGTTGCGACGGCCGCGAGGCGCAATACGCCTACAGCCCCCGCAAGACACGCCATTATATGTCCCAAACGACTGCTGACGCGAGTAGGGGATTCCATGGATTCCAGGCAGATGTTTCGTGGAGAGGACGGCCGGCCGTGGAACGGCCTGGTTTGACACGCCCTCGAAACCGCACCTAGACTCCCCGCCGTGCAGACGAACACGCAGCCGGTCCTGGTCGACGGGCACGCGCACGTCATCGCGGACGATGCGCAGCGTTACCCGTTCTCGCCGCGCTTTGGGCAGCTGCCGGCCTGGCTGCCCGAGCGGCATCAGACGGCCGAGAAGCTCATCGCCTCGATGGACGCGGCCGGGATCGGCAAAGCTGTCCTCGTTCAGTACGCCAGCGTGCACGGCTACGACAATAGCTACGTCGTCGATACGGCGCAGCGCTGGCCGGAGCGCTTCGTCCCGGTCTGCGCCATCAGCCCGGTGGCTCCCGATGCGGCAGATCAGGCGACGTACTGGACGCAGAAGCGAGACGCCGCCGGGCTGCGCATCGCCATGCCGGCGCCGGACGCAACACCGGAGTGGGTGGAATGTCCCGCCATCTGGCAGCGCGCCGCCGAGCTTGAGGTGCCGCTGTGCGTCCACTTCCTGCCGCCGGCGTACCGCGAGGGCGTGCGACGGACGCGGGCGATGATGGAGCGCTTCCCGACCGTGAAGGTGGTGCTCGACCACGCGGCCAACCCGCCGTGGGCCGACGGCCCGCCGCATTACGGCCTCGATCCCGTGCTCGAAATGGCGCACCTCAACCTCGTGATCAAGTTCGCGACCGTCAACCTGGAGCGCCTGCACGCCGCCAGCGTCGACCCGGCCGTCGCGCTGCGCATCCTCGTCGACAGCTTCGGGGCCGGCCGAATCATGTGGGGTTCAGACGCGCCCAACACGCCTGGAGATTACGGCGAAATGGTGCAGCGAATGCAGGCCGTGCTGACCGCATTCTCAGCCGCCGAGCGCGACGCGATACTGTCGGGGACCGCTCGCAGCGTGTATCCTCGCCTCGACGAAGTTCGGGCCTGATCGGCTCGAAAAGGAGGTAGGCCATGGTCGTATGCCTCTCACCCAATGGCAGGTCACAGTCACACTCGGATACGCCCGCGACGACGATGTTCGTCGGCAGCGTGAAGGGCGTCTATCGCCTGGAGCGATTCTCGCCGGCGAGCCGATGGCAGGTCGCAGGACGCTGGCTCGAAGGCAAGCACATCGGGGCACTCCTGTACGAAGCGTCTTCCGGTCTCCTGTTTGCCGGCGCCCACTTCGGTGGCGGGCTGCATGTCAGCGCCGACAACGGCGCAACGTGGGAAGAGCGCACCGACGGCTTGACGAACCAGCACGTCTACAGCCTCGCGGCGCAGGAGACGCCGGGGGGCGTCGTGCTCTACGCCGGGACGGAACCGGCGGCGCTGTACCGCAGCACCGACCTCGGCCGGAGCTGGCAGGAGCTCCCCGCGCTGCATCGCGTGCCGGGCACGGAGATGTGGACGTTCCCGCCGCCGCCGCACATCGCCCACCTGAAGAACCTGACCTTCGACCCCCGCGACCCGGCGACGATGTACGCGAGCATCGAGCAGGGCGCCCTACTGCGGAGCACCGATGCCGGCCAGAGCTGGACCGAGATCGAGAGCTACGCATCGCCCGACGACCATCAGTACAAGGACATCCACCGCATCGCCTTCAGCCCTTCCGACCCGGACGTCATCTTCATGAACACCGGCGTCGGCGTGTACCGCAGCCGCAACGCCGGCCAGACCTGGGACCACCTGACGTCCTCCGACACCCCGGTCGGCTACCCAGACGCGCTGTTCATCGACCCGGAGGACGACCGCACTATTTATATAGGTGGAGGCGGCGGCAGCCCGGCGACCTGGGAGGGTGGCATCTCCAACGCCTCGGTCATGCGCAGCCGCGACGGCGGTGACACCTGGGAGGAGATGCGCGACGGCCTGCCCACCCCTATGCGCGGCAACATCGAGGCGATGAGCCTGCACGAGTGGCCCGGAGACATGGCCCTGTACGCGGCGACCGCGACAGGCGAGATCTACGCCAGCGAGAGCAGAGGCAGCGCCTGGCTGCTCATCGCGAGCGGCCTCGCCGCGGTGTCGAAGGCCGGGCACTATCGCCGCTTCCTCAGCGCCGAGGAGCGCCAGCTCGTCGAGGCGACGGCAAGGGCGGCCGCACCCTGACGGCGATGCCCTCCGTACCGCAAGAGCACGCGCGATGACCTCCGCGCTTCCGCCGAAGCGGTCGACGTCGACGTCGACGCACACCACATCCGTCCTCACACATGACGAAGCGCTGCAGCGCGCTCGCGAGTTGGCGCCGCGCTTCCAGGCGCGGGCCGAGCAGACCGAATCGCAGCGCCACGTGCCCGCCGAGAGCATCGCGGAGCTCGTCGAGAGCGGTCTCTTCGGCCTCGCCGTGCCGCGGCGCTGGGGCGGTTCGGAGCTGGGCTTCGAGAGCTGGATCGCGGTCACGGCAGAGGTCGCAGCCGCGTGCGGCTCGACGGGCTGGGTCTACGGCGTCCTGCTGGGCCACGACTACCTCGTGGGCAGCCTGCCGGAGAAGGCGCAGCAAGAGGTCTTTGGCAACGGCCGCACGCTGGTAGCCTCGCTGTTCCGGCTCGGCGGCAGCGTCGTACGCGTCGACGGCGGCTACGAGTGGCGCGATGGCCGCGGCCGATTCTGCAGCGGCGTCGATCACGCGACCTGGGTGATCGTGCGAGGCAGCGTCGAGCAACCGGACGGTTCGCGCGAGATGCGCTACTTCCTGCTACACCGCGACGACTTCGAGATCGACGACGACTGGCACACGATCGGCCTGCGCGGCACCGGCAGTAAATCCATCGTCCTCAAGCCTGCCGTCTTCATCCCGGAACACCGCACCATGCCGATGGACCCGTCGCGCGCCCGCCTTTTCAACCTGTCGCTGCACGGCGCGCCGCTCGGCATCGCACGCGGCGCGTACCAGTGCTTCGAAGAGCGCCTGGCCGACCGCTTCACGGGACAGCCGGAGCAGCTGGCGACGGAGACGCCGGGCTTCGTGCGCATGGCGAAGGCGGGCGCGGACATCGACGCCGCCTACGCGCTCGTGATGCAGTCCGCCACTCGTCTGGCCGCCGATCCGAGCGAGGCAGACAGCGACCTCGCCTGGGCGCGGCAGGTGCGCGACGCGGCCTACGCGGTGCACCAGTGCCAGCAGGCGGTCAACAGCCTCTTCGAGGCGAGCGGCGGCAGCGCCGTGTACGAGACGGGGCCATTCCAGCGCTACTGGCGCGATATGAATGCCGCTGCGTCTCATTTCGTCCACTACTGGGAGCCCGCCGCCGTCAACTTTGGCCTGGCGGCCATGAAGGACCTGGCGCAGCCGAAGGCCAAGAGCGATGCCTGAGACCGCGAAGGCAGCAGTCCTCACCGGCCCGAACCAGTTCGAGCTGCGCGAGATCGACATCCCGTCGCTGCCGGACGACGGTGGCCTGCTGCGCATCGAGGCCTGCGGCGTCTGCGGCAGCGACGCGCGCATCCGCAATCGCACCTCGGACAACCCGAAGATCATGGGCCACGAAAACGTCGGAATCGTTGCCAGGATCGGCAAGACGGCGTCGGAGCGATGGGGCGTCAGGGAAGGCGATCGCATCGCCATCGAGGAGTACGTGCCGTGCGGCGCCTGCAAGTGGTGCCGCTCGGAGCTGTTCCGCTACTGTCCTCGCACCGAGCCCGGCGCCGAGGGACGCCTCTGGTACGGCTCGACGCCGCTGTCGGTGTGGCCGTCGCTCTGGGGCGGCTACGCCGAGTACGTCTACATCCATCCCAACGCGGTGATCCATAAGGTGCCGGCCAACGTGCCCGCAACGCTCGCGACCGCGTTCATCCCCATGGGCAACGGCGTCGAGCTCGCCTGCGGCTACGGCGGCGTCGGCCTCGGCGACACAGTGCTCATCCAGGGACCGAGCGAGCACGGCCTCGCAGCGGCGATCGCGGCGAAAGCAGCCGGGCGCAGCCTGCGTCATCATGACGGGGCTGAGCAAGGACGCATCGCGGCTGCAGGTCGCGCGGCAGATCGGCGCCGATTACACGATCGATGTCGAGGCCGAGGACATGGTTGCCCGCGTGCGCCGGATCACCGGTGGCGAGGGCGCCGACGTCGTGATCAACTGCTCCGGCGCCGGCACGACATCGACGATGGACGGGCTTGCCGCCGCTGCGAAGGTCGCGACCATCGTCGTGTCCGACGCGGGCAAGGAGACGATCGATGTGGGCGCCTTCGGCCGGCGCGAACTGACCATCAAGTCGGCCAACGGCCACTCCTACCAGTCCGTCGAACGCGCCATTCAGATGATCGCGTCGGGCGACTTCCCAATCGCGGAGCTGACGGCGCCGCCGTACACGCTGGACCGTGCCGCCGAGGCCATCGACGCTGCGGCCGGCCTCATCGACCCGGCGATTACGTTCGTGACGATCCTGCCGACCGTCGGCGATGCGCAGGCGTAGCCAACGATCGGAATAAGGGGGACAGACGATGCTGACTAAAGAAGAAAACGAGCTCCTGACCCGCGTCGGCCCCGGCACGCCAATGGGCAACCTGTTCCGCCGCTTCTGGCTTCCCGCGCTGCACAAGGAAGAGCTTTCGGAGCCGGACGGCGCGCCGGTACCAATCCGGCTGCTGGGCGAGAACCTGGTAGCGTTTCGCGACACGGACGGCAAAATTGCCTTCCTCGAGGAGAACTGCCCCCACCGCGGCGCCAGCCTCTTCCTGGGCCGCAACGAGGAGTGCGGCCTGCGCTGCGTCTACCACGGCTGGAAGTTCGACGTCGAAGGCAACTGCGTCGACATGCCCTCGGAGCCGGCGGAGTACAACTTCAAGGACCGCATCAAGGCAACGGCGTACCCCGGCCGCGAGTGGGGCGGCATGATCTGGGTCTACATGGGCCCGCCCGAACTCAAACCGGAGCTGCCGGAGCTCGAATGGTGCCTCGTACCCGACGACCAGCGCTACCTGCGCCGCTGGGTGCACGACGTGAACTACGCCCAGGCCCTCGAAGGCGACATCGATACGGCGCACGTGCCGTTCCTGCACCGCCGCTTCGCCACGCCGGGCAAGGCTGGCGCGGGAGATACGGCCGGCAGCCCCGGCCGGCTACGCTCCGCCGGCGTCCAGGACCTGACGCCGAAGCTCGAAGTGAAGCAGACCGACTACGGCTTTGCCTACGGCGGTCGCCGGGACGCGGACGGCCTCTATTACTGGCGCGTCACGCAGATGCTGCTGCCTTCCTACAGCCTGATCCCGGCACCACAATACCCGCGCATCGGCCACTGCTACGTCCCGATCGATGACGAGCACACGCTGGTCCTGGGCTACCACTTCCATGCCGAGCGCCCTCTCACCGAGGAGGAGCTGGCCATCCCAAAGGAAGGCCGCGGCACGGTGCCGCGACTGATCCCGGGCACCTTACGGCCAGTCCTCAACCGCGAAAACCAGTGGCAGATCGACCGCGAGATGCAGCGCACGGTCAACTATTCGGGCATCCCGGGGATTACGGAGCAGGACCTGGCGGTCACCCAGAGCATGGGGCCACGCTACGACCGCTCTCGCGAGCATCTCGGCACCTCGGACGTGGCCGTGATTTTCGCGCGCAAGATGCTGATGCAGATGGCGCTGCAGGTGCAGGAGGGCATCGATCCGTACGCCGCCTATCACGGCTCCGTGTACCGCCTGCGCTCCCTCGACACCGTCACACCGATCGACAACCTCGAAGGCGTACTCAAGACCTACAGCGACGACCTCCTGGGGCGAGTGGGGCCCGTCGCCGCCGATGCTCTAACGCCGCCATCAGAGCGCGGACGCCCCGACTAATGACGGTGGTGCTGCTCGACGTGCTGCCGTAACAGGTCCTTGCCGTAGTCGTTGCCGTTGGGCGTGCGCACGATCGTGTGGACGTGGTTGCGCGACGGCACGTCGCCAGTCATGGCGATACCCCGCATGTGGCTGAACTCGATGAGAATCACCGGACTGTGGATCCGGTAATAGAACGGCTCCTCGCCTTCGTAGCCGCCGTACCAGGCGAAGTGCGTCTCGTCGAGATGTCGCGTCACTTCCGCGAGCCGAACCTCCGCGTGGCCGGGGCGCATGTAGCCGACGTAATCGCCGATCAGGCGAAGCGCCAGCCCTCGTTGGTCAGCCGAGCAGTCCACGAGGGTCAGCCCCTCGTAGCGCTGCTCGAAGTCGTCACGAAACGCCCCGGTCAGCACGTCTTCATTGAACTCGGTCGCCTGGATTGCGACACGCCGCTGCTGCTCCGAAAGCGACGCCAGCAGCGCTAGCGCGTCGACGACCTCGTCCCGGAAGAGCACTGTGCCTGCGTACTTGCCCGTGTTGACCGTCGTCGGCTCGGCGCCGAGGAAGGCCGGCGTCATGACAATCTGGTCCCCGAGCACGAAGCAACTGACGTTGATGTGGTGCCCATCTATCTGCCAGCCCCAGGGCTGGTCCGGCGAGGGCGTTCCGAAGATCGAGAACCAGTAGAGCCCCTCGCCCAGGTCCATGAACCGGCCGCTCACCTCTCCAGCGAGCTGATTCGTGCGGCGGATGCCCTCCGTCGCCGCGTAGCCTCGGGCGCTGAGCGTCGCCCGCAACAAGGCAAGTGCCTTCTCCTTCTGGCCGGCGCTCATGTCCGCCAGCAGCAGACCGTGGCGCAGGAGCCGCGTGAACAGGCCATGCCACAACCGCCACTCGTCTCCATCGATCGGGAAGACGGCCCGTTGCCGCTCACCGGGAGTCAACGAGGCGAGGAACGCGTTCGCCGCATCGCGCAGCGGCTGGGTGGAAACGCCGGTCGCTTCGATGGGAAAGAGCCTCTCGATGGCGTGACCATCCGTCGTAACGCCTGTTAAGCCGGCCGCGATGTCTTCGCGCACCCTGGCGAAGCGCTCCGTGTAGCGCTCGTCGGGATAGAGCTGTCCGGGAGCAGCCAGATTGGGAAACGCACGGGGTGTCCATCGTTCACCGAGGCCGGTCGATTGCATCTCGTCTCTCCTCCTCGTCATACGCGCCGAGTACGGGCAGGACTTTACCAGAGAGGGGCAACCAGCGTCTGAGCGCTCCGATCCGCGGACGAAGAATTGACAGCTCCTGTCCCCAGGGACACGATCGCGGCGCTCAACGCAAACGCAGTTTCGAGGGAGAAGCTTTTGACCAGCACAGCCCGGCCCATTTCACGCGACGAGCTCGACGAGCTCTTTCACCAGGTCAGCAACTGGGGTAGGTGGGGAGCCGATGACCAGATAGGTACTCTCAACCTGATCACGCCCGACACGCGGCGACGAGCGGCCGGACTCGTGAAGGAAGGCGTGAGCGTCAACTGCTCCCTCCCGCTCAACACGACCGGCGGCATCGAGAATCCCAACCCCGTAACCCACGCCATGCTCCGCGCCGGTGACACCGAAGAAGCCACCGCCTCGTTGGATTACTTCGCCATCGCGTCGCATGGCATAGCCCATACCCATCTCGACGCGCTGTGTCACATCTTCTACAAAGGCCGGATGTACAACGACCGCCGCGCCACGATGGTCACCTCCACCGGCGCGCTGGCCAACTCCATCGAGTCCGGCACGGACGGCATCGTCAGCCGTGGCGTGCTGCTCGATATGCCGCGTGTGCTGGGCAAGGACTGGCTCGAACCCGGTGAAGCCATCTACCCCGACGATCTGAAGGCCGCCGAGCGCGCTCTCAGCGTCACGGTCGAACCCGGCGACGTGCTCCTGCTTCGCACCGGGCGCCACCGACGCCGGGCAGCGCTGGGAGCTCCCGCGCTCAGTCCCATGCTCGAAGGCCTGGCCGGCATACACGTCACCAGCCTGCCGTGGCTGAAGGAACGCGGCATCGCAGTGCTGGGTTGCGACGGCGTGAGCGACGTGACGCCCTCCGGTCTCGAAGGCGGCGGTCTGCCGGTCCACTCACTGATCATCCCGGCGATGGGCGTACACCTTCTCGACAACGCGCAGTTCGACGATCTGGCGGATACGTGCAGCCGCCTCGGCCGTTGGGAGTTCATGCTGACGATGGCGCCTCTGCGACTGCTGAGGGGTACCGCCTCTCCCGTCAACCCGATCGCGCTCTTCTAGGAATTGGCATTTCACGCAAGACCGCGCGAAGGATGAATCACCGAAGAGACCCACGCAGCAACCATCCGACGCGCTCGTCGAATAGACCCTCGGCCTCCGGTTGTGCGTCGCCTGTTAAACGGCCATTTACAGCGGCGGCAGCTCTGTGGCGAGCAAGCCGTTGACGGCCGCCCGCCAGCGTACGTAGGCGTCTCGGGCTGCGGACGCTCCAGGGCTCGGCTCGAAGCGCGCCTGCTCGCGGCGCAGTTCTACGAGCTCCGCTTCGTCTCGCCAGAAGCCGACGGCGAGGCCGGCGAGGAACGCGGCGCCCATCGCCGTCGACTCGACCGAATTGGGGCGAGAGACGGCTGCCTCGGCGAGATCGGCCTGCAGCTGCATCAGCGCGTCGTTGGCCGCCGCGCCGCCGTCGACGCGCAGCTCCTGGATGGCAAGGCCTGCCTCGCCGGTCATGACCTCGAGCACGTCCTGCGCCTGGAACACCATCGACTCCATCGCCGCGCGGACGATGTGCGCCTTCGTCGTCGCACCAGTCAGCCCGAAGATGGCCCCTCGCACGTCCGGACCCCAGTGCGGCGAACCCAGGCCGACGAACGCCGGCACGAAGACGGCCCCACCGCTATCCGCGACGCTGCGCATCAACTCCTCTCCTTCGGTCGCGTCGGCGATGATGCCCAGGTTGTCCCGGCACCACTGCACGGCGGCGCCCGCAACGAAGATCGAGCCTTCGAGCACGTATCGGCGCTGACCCGGCCCCGTAGTCGCGGCAACACTGGTCAGGAGACCGCGACTGGAGCGGACGATGCTCTCACCGCTCTGTAGCAGGATGAAGCAGCCCGTACCGTAGGTAGCTTTGATCAGGCCCGGCTCGAAGCAGCACTGCCCGTACGAGGCCGCCTGCTGGTCGCCCACCAGCGAGGCCAGCGGCAGGCCCTCGGTCACCGTGCCGCCTCGCACCTCGCCGCGAACGGCGGCGCTTGGTCCGACCTCCGGCATGACGCCGCGGTTCAAGCCGAACAGCGCCAGCAGGTCGTCGTCCCACTCGAGGCGTTCGATATCGAAGGCGAGGGTACGGCAAGCGTTCGTGACGTCGGTGACGTGGGCCGCGCCATCGGTCAGGCGATAGGCAAGCCAGGAATCGATGGTGCCGAAGCACACCTGACCGGCGTCGATCCGCGCCGCGAGGCCTGGTACTTCGCGACGGAGCCAGAGCGCCTTCGTGCCGCTGAAATACGGGTCGAAGCGCAGGCCCGTCTTGCGCGCGACTTCGGCTTCGAGGCCCGCGTCGCGCAGCTCCTCGCAGATCGCGGCGGAGCGGCGGCACTGCCAGACGATGGCGCGATGCACGGGTTCGCCGGTGACGCGGTCCCAGAACAGCATTGTCTCGCGCTGGTTGCTGAGGCCCAGCGCGACAGGATGGCAGTCCGGTGCGGCCTGCAACACCGCTTCGACCGATGCCAGGGTGGCGCGCCAGATCTCCTCGGGATCGTGCTCGACCCAGCCCGGCTGCGGATAGTACTGCCTGATCTCCCGGTAGCCGCGCGCTCGCACGACGCCTTCGTGGTCGACGAGCAGCGCCGTGACACCGGTCGTACCGGCGTCGACCGCCAGCACCACGTCGGTCGGCATCAGATGCCCTCCTCCAGCGAGGCTTTCGCGGCAGTTATGACGCTGCGCAACGTCTTGTCCTAAAACCCACTTGCCCGGTCTTAAGCGCCTCCAGCGCTATATCAGGTCGCTCCAGGCCTCCCGCTCGACACCCAGCGGATCGTTCTCGAGACGGCACTGGGCGTCGAAAACCATCGTGGCCCGCGTCTTCACGTTGTAGGACGGCCACTCTTGTAGACCGGGGTGGCCCGGCGAGCCGTTGCGCGCAAAGCTGATCCAGGCGCCGCTCATGTTGGCGGCCAAGTCGTCGCGGCCCGGCAGGTTGCCAACGTACTCGGGACAGGTCGCCACCTGGTCGAATACGAAGGGCAGGTCCAGCGTGTGGCAGGAACCCAGAGCGCCATCGAGCGCGGGACTGCGCCAGGTGAAGAAGTACATGTAGGCTGGCGCGGCGCCCTCCTGCTCAGCGCGGCGCTCAGCGGCGCGGATCGAAGCAAGGCGGGTCCCATCGCTGACGGCCGCCACCAGCAGGTCGGAGGGCGCTGCGGCCGGATTCTGCTTGCGGTAGACCTTGATGAGTGCGTCGACCTTCTCATCCGTCACGACCTCGAAGCGGTCCGGACGAGACAGCAGCTGCGCCTTGAGCTTCTGTCGCAATCCTTCATCGTCCAATGTCGCGAAGTCCGGCCAGCCGAGCATTTGATAGGTTGGCTCGTCCTTCGTCGATCCAATCATGATCGGGACGTTCTTCGAGTAGGGCGAAGCGTCGGGATAAAACGGGCTGTGCGTGAGGTGCTTGCCGTCGAGCACGGGCCCGAGGCCTCCACCGCCGGCGCCGCGCTCGCCGGGGCGACCTGCAGCCGCCACGAGAGCCGCGAACTGCTCATCGTTGAGGTTCTGCAGTTCAGCGATGCGGTCGGGATTGATGCCAGCCGCGTCCAGCACCCGCCGTGCGTTGACCGTCGCGACCTCAGGCGAAACGCTCTGCAACCGCGCCCCGCTCTGCAGGATGGCGCGGTGGAAAAGCCCCTCCGCCTCCGGCATGGCCAGCAGCGTCGAAACCTTTGCGCCGCCGCCCGATTGGCCGAAGATCGTCACGCTGTTAGGGTCGCCGCCGAACGCCTCGGCGTTGTCTCGCACCCACTGCAGCGCCAGAATCAGGTCCAGCATGCCGGCGTTGCCAGAGTCGGCGTAACGGTCGTCGAATGGCGCCAGGTAGAGGTACCCAAGCGAGCCGAGGCGGTGGTTCACGCTGATGGAGACGACGTCGCCGCGTAGTGCGAGGCGGTCGCCCTCCTGGCCGGGGTGCATGACGCTGGAGCCGAAGTGAAAGCCACCTCCGTGGATGTAGACCATGACCGGCCTGCGGCCGCCATCTCCAAGTCCCTGTGTCCAAACGTTGAGGTTGAGGCAGTCCTCGGTTTGCTCGCCAATGAACGTGCCAAAGATGTCCCCGATGACATTGGGGCTGGCCTTGGATTGAGGACTGACCGGCCCAAACTCGAGCGCATCACGAACGCCGCCCCAGGGCTCGGGCGGCGCGGGCGCCTGCCAGCGACGCGCGCCGCCGGTCGGTGCGCCATACGGGACGCCGCGAAAGACGTTAACCCCGTTCTCGAGTTGGCCTCGTACCTTGCCGTACGTAGTCTCTACGATGACATCCGACATTTCACCCTCCACATTGCGGTTCTACGGCGCTGGCCGGGCCAGCACCACGTTGGCCGGCATCAGACGCGCTTCTCCAGCCACGCTTCCATGTCCGCCATAACACTGGGCCACTCCGGCTCGTTGAATATCTCATGCAGGAGGTCAGGGTACAGCTTCAACGTCTTGTCCGCGGATGCAACCGCTTCGAAGAGCGCCTCACTGCGTGGGCCGTCCCCGAGAGGCGACGCGGCGCCGGCCATGATCAGGATGGGCAAACGAATAGTCGTCGCGAGCTCAGGGAGCCGTTCGCGCATCTGGTTCATGGCTGAATCACGGCCCGATGGCGGCGGCCCATGATACACGAGCGGGTCATTTCGATACGCTTCGACCACAGCGGGGTCTCGCGAGAGCGCCGCCGACAAGTCCAGTCCGGCCGGCCTCGGCGGCGCCTTGTCGGTGGCGATGCCGCCGCCGGACAGTATGAGACCCGCCAACTCATCCTGGTATTGGGCAGCATACGCCGTCGCAATGGCAGCGCCCATGCTATGGCCCACGAGATAGATGTCCTCCAGCGGGTTCTCCTTGCGCACGAGATCGAAGAATGTCTTCAGGTCGGCGATGTACTCCATGTAGTCGTTGACCTGTACCCGCTCGCCGTCTGACTTACCGTGACCGCGATGGTCGAGAGCGTAAATCGTGTAATCGAGCGGCAGGAAGTACTCGACGAGGTTCTGATAACGGCCGCTGTGTTCCGCGAAGCCGTGGGAGACGAGAAGAATCGCGCGAGGTGCACCCTCTGGGCGCCAGCGCTGATAGTAAAGGTTGAACTGCCGAGCGCCTGTGAACGTGCCATCCGAGTGCGGCATCGAGTACCTCCTGATTGCTCCAGTCCGCGCCTCCGAGCGATCGAACGGCGCTCTGGTGAAGCCCGTGCTGGCCCTCCGCGAATAGATAGCACAACGCCTATCTATTCACAAGCTGGTATTTAGTCGAGAAGAGCGTGCGCCGTGAAGCGATCGGTGATCAAGGCGTTGACGAGCCGGCCCTGCACGGCCGCGCGTATCGCCTGATGTTTACGGCTGCCACCGGCGACCGCCACGCAACGCGGAATTCGAGCCAACTGATCGAGGCTGATCCCGACGACACGATCCATCGTGGGTCCGGTCAAAGGCCGGCCGTCGATATCGAAAAAGCGCAGGCAGACATCGCCAACCGCCCCTGCCTTTCGGAGGTCTTCGATTTCCTGACCGGAGAACACGTTGCCGCTACTCGCCAGCAAACGCGACGGTTCCGGCGTTCCGATTCCGACAAGGGCGACCGTAATCTCGCTGAAGTAGCTCATCGCCCTTTGGACAAATGGGTCCTCTCGGAGTACCTCGGCGCTTGCTGCCGAACCCGCGATGCCTGGGCTGGGAAGGAATATCGCGGCACCCTGCACCAGGGACGCCAGGCGATTAGTGAGCCAGGACGCGTGGACGGGAGCAGCAGGATCGCCGATCCCGCCCAGGATCTGGAGCACACGCACGTCTTTCAACCCACCCACCGGATACATGGCGTCGACGGCCGCGAGCAGGGACTGACTCCAGGACATGATGCCAATCAGGTCGCCGGAGCGCAGCGTTGTTTCCAGATAGTAGGCGGCAGCAGCCCCGATACTGGGCAGGACATCTTCATCATCAGGTGAGGCAGCATCCGCGACTATCGCAAGTTTCAGGCCGAACCTTCGCTGCAGTGCCTCCTCCAACTCGGTGTAAACGCCCGGCGGAGTGTTGACCTGAATTCTCACGACACCTTCTTCTTGTGCGCGCTTGAGGAGACGCGATACGCGCGCCTGGGAGATGTCGAGCTGGATGGCTATCTCCGGCTGACGGAGGTTCTCGGAATAGTACATTCGGGCAACGCGAACAATGAGGCGGAGTTCGTCGGATCTCTTCTGGTCTTCAAGTGACCGGCTGCTTTCAGGCTTCACAGGTCGCAGCATATCTATTCATCTCTGACTGTTCTTGCAGTCGTGCTCGCCTCATTCTAGCCTGTAGATCATGCCACCCCCGACCAGGGAAGACAGCCTCGCCACGCTCCACGGCCGCATGTTCGATGCCGTAATCATCGGCGGCGGCATCAATGGCGCGGCGGTCGCCCGCGATGCAACGCTGCGGGGCCTGAGCGTCTGCCTCCTTGAGCAAGGAGACTTCGCCAGTGGCACATCGAGCAAATCAACGAAGATAGCCCACGGCGGCCTGCGCTACCTGCGCAATCGCGAGTTCGGCCTCGTTCGCGAGTCGCAGCGGGAGCGCCTGCTGCTGCGACGCCTCCTGCCGCATCTCGTGACGCCGCAGACGTTCTGCTACCCGATCTACCGCGACGGTCCCGATCCGGCATGGAAGGTCCGCCTGGGCCTCACGGTGTACGACCTGCTCGCCGGGTTGCGTAATCCGGAGCGCCACCACGCTCTCCCTTCCGACGCAGCCCTGCACGATAACCCGGCGCTGCGCGGCGACGGTCTCCTCGCCGCTATGCGCTACTGGGACGATCGCATGGACGACGCCCGCGTTTGCCTGGAGACTGCTCTCTCTGCTGAGCGAGCCAGCGCCGTTTGCCTCAACTATGTCCGCGCTGTATCGGTGCAACGCCGCAGCGCCTTCGAAGTCGACTATGAGGACGTCTTAACGAAGCAAGCAGGCACCGTGCGCGCGAAGGCGATCGTCAATTGCGGTGGGCCGTGGGCAGACCAGGTCCTGTCCAGCCTCCTCGGTTCGCCGAGCAAACAGCTGGCGCCGACGAAAGGGCGTGCATATCGTGGTGCCCCGCATTCCGGGTGCCGATGCGCTCATCCTGCAGAACCCCGACGATGAGCGCACCTTCTTTGCCATTCCCTGGGACGACGCCACGCTGATCGGAACCACCGACACGCGCTACGACGGCGATCCAGCCGGCGTCCACGTCGAACCGGAGGATATCGACTATCTGCTCTCTGCCGCCAGCTACTACCTGCCCGGCGCGAGCCTGCAGGCCTCCGATGTCATCTACTCGTTCGCGGGGCTGCGGCCTCTCATTGCACCCAGCCGCGACGGCCTGACAGAGGGGCAAATCAGTCGCAGTCATCGCGTCGTGACGAAGCCGGCCGGCGTCGTCACCCTGGTAGGCGGCAAGTTCACCACGTTCCGTCAGATGGCACAGGACGCCACGGACGCCCTTATCGAGACGCTCGGTTTGCCGAAGCGGCCGTGTCTGACCCGCGACGAGCCCTACTTCCACGAGGCGTCGCCGGCCAACGACCCGTCCATAAACAGCGATCTTTGGACTGCGCTCCGGGGGCGCTACGGCCCGCGCGCCGGCGAAGTCTACGACGTCTGCCTCTCCGAGCCCGAGCTATCGCAGCCCCTCATCGAGGGATACGATCTGCACCTCGGCGAGCTCGTCTACTCCGCCCGCGAAGAGAAGGTCTGTTGCCTCGACGACCTGATCTACCGGCGCACCCGCCTCGCCTGGCGCCCTGAGCTATCAGGCCCACTGCGAGAGCGAATCCGGCAGGTCCTTGAACGCCACGCGGACCTCGCCTCGTTGACGTAGAATCTCGTCGAACCGCAAGGACCTGGATGTTTCCTCGATCTAAGGAGGAGCCATGGCCAGAATCACTGCCATCGATGACAAGACGCAACGCAAGTTCTTCCTGGACGACCCGGACGACCTCAGGCCCGGCGACTCGCTGACCTTCATTCTCAACCTGCACGGCGGCGGATCCGTCGGCATGTGGCAGCACGAGTACTTCCCTGCCTACCTCTACAAGGAGAAGTACCGTCTCGTGATAGCGACACCGTCTGCCGCCACGAAGGAGCCGCAGCGGCGCTGGGAGTCCGACGCGGACGACGAGCATCTGCAGAACATCGTCGACTACGTCCTGGAGAAATACGGCAGCGCCATCAAGTCCTTTTGGCTTGCGGGCCATTCCCAGGGCGGCGCGACCTCCAACCGCCTACTCGGCACCGACTTCTTCCGCCAGCGCGTCGACGGCTGGCTGAGCCTCTCGGGAGGCCGCATCGGTGGAGTCGAGCGACCGCCGAACTTCGGCCGGCCGGGCGCGCCGCCCCGTCCCGCCGCATCGCGCTTCACCGTCGCGCCGGACTGCGACCTCTCGTTCATCTTCGCGACCGGCGAGCACGAGATCGTCTCGCTGCCCGACACGTCATCCTGGGCCGAAAAGTACGGGGCCGGCCCCCGCGTACGCCTGCCCGACGTCGTCGACGAGGAGCCTGGCCTGATCTACGACACGAGAGGCAACTCCAACCCCGCCTGGGGCCTGCTGCCGCGACCGGGTGTCGCCCAGGTGTACGTCTACCCCAACGCGCGCGACGGCCGCGTCATCGCCGACGTCGTGCGGCTGGACAAGGGCCACACGGAAGGCCTGGAGCCAAAGATCACGGAGATGCTGGTGAAGATGATGGCAGAGGCGCCGGGCGGCAAAATCCACAGCGTGGCCAGCGGCAGCCGCTAGAGCAATCTATCGACGCTGCCGAGACCAGCTATCGCAAGACCGCCAACCTTGCCCTCTCGTGGGCGAGTATGATCGAGGCGTCAAGTTTCGGCGATAGGAGGGCAGCATGGCGAAAGTTACGGGGTTAGGACACGTCGGCATCTACGTTTCCGATATGGCGACCATGGTCGACTTCTATACCAACGTCCTCGGGATGACTCTGACGGACCGCGTGGGCGACAGAATGGTCTTCCTGAGCGCGAGGCCGGAATCGGAACACCACGAGCTCGCCCTGGTGGGAGACCCGAACCAGAAGACCGATGCCGGCCAGGTCTCCTTCCACGTCGATACGTTGCAGGACCTGAAAGCGATGCATCAGAGGCTAATCGAGTACGGTATCCAGTCCTTCCGCATCGTCAGCCACGGCATCGCCTTCGGCTGCTACTTCGAGGACCCAGAGTCCAACCGGATCGAAGTCTACTGGGCAACCGGCATCGATTACCCGCAGCCATTTGGTCAGCCTATCGACCTCAGCCTGTCCGACGAAGAGCTACTAAGGCAGCTGGACGAGCTGCCGCCACGCGAAGGCACCGGCCCGCACCTGTACGGCAAGGACGTGGGCAAGCGGCGCACGGTGAGCGCCGGCCGGTCGCGGCTAAGCCCGTCGGGCCGAAAAGGAGAGAGCCATGACGACGAAGGTTACGTCGCTGGGACACGTGGGCATCGCCGTGCGCGACCTGGACAAGATGGTCGATTTCTACACGCGGATTCTCGGGCTGACGGTGACGGATGGTCGCAACGGCGGCGTGTTCTTGAGCGCCGATCCAGCACGGGAGCAACACGAATTCGTGATGGGTGTGGATCCCGAACGCAGGTCGAATGCCCAGCAGATCTCCTTCACTGCCGGCTCCCTCGATGACTTGAAGGAGCTCTACAAAGCCATCGTGGATTACGGCTGCGAAATTGTCAGGGTGATCAATCACGGCATCGCGTTCGGCTGCTACTTCAAGGACCCCGAGGAGAACATCGTCGAGGTCTACTGGTCCACGGGCATGGACTACCCGCAGCCCCACGGTGATCCCATCGACCTGTCGAAGAGCAACGAGGAGCTGCTCCAGATCCTGGCGGACATGCCGCCGAAGCCCGGCTACGGCCCGCATTACTACGGCGAAGACGCCGGCAAGCGGCTTCCCTGGGAGGCTCCGGCCGGCTAGTCGACAAGAAGGGCGTCGATCCGTTCAGCGCCTCGTTCTTCGACTTTGTACGGCAGCTATCGGCTGGCCCGATACCTCCCATACCGAGATGGGTCGCTCGGCGTTACATCTCCGGAAGTATGCTCGTCGTGACGCCAGCCCATCAGTCGGGCCAAGCCATCCACGTCGCGAGCCGACCTGCCACTCTGAGGGAGAACACCATGTCTGAACGCTTGACGTCGCCAGAAGAGGATGCCCTCGAGGCCCGTGCGGGAGCTGATTTCCTTTGGCAACGAGCTCACGCCCTGGTCGAGAACATCGCTGCGCGGGCCGAGCAGGCTGAACGCGACGGCATGGTGCCAGTCGAGAACGTCGAAGAGATGAAGGAGGCCGGCCTCTTCCGAGGCCTTCAGTCGCGTCACTACGGCGGGTTGGAAGCCCCACCGGACGACTTCTTCGCGGCCGTCGTCGAAATCGGCACCGCCTGTCCTTCGACGTCCTGGGTGCTGGCGATCATGGGAGTGCACGCCTTCGAGATGGCACAGCTGCCCATCGAATTGCAGGACGAGATATACGGCGACGATCCGAACACCCTGATCTCGTCGTCATACGCACCGCAGGGTCAGATCACCCGCGCGGCGGGTGGCTTTCGCCTGACCGGTCAGTGGAAGTCATCCAGCGGCGTAGACCATGCCCAGTGGGTCGTACTAGGTGGCAGGTTGGACGGGGGCGACGGCAAGCCCTCATCTAACTGGACGTTCCATATCCCAAAGAAGGATGTCAGAACCTACGACGACTGGCAGGTCCTGGGGCTCAAAGGCACTGGCAGCAAGTCCGTCATTCTTGACGACGTCTTCGTGCCGGAACATCGAGCCAACAACCGAGAAGCGGGCATCAACCCCGAAGCTGCTGCCTTGAATTGCGGACCGCTCTACAAGGTGCCGCGTCCGCTCATCTATCAGGTCCCCGGAGGCGCGCCCGCTCTCGGTGCCGTCAAGGCCGCGTATCAAGAATTTCTCCGCCAAACGAAGGCGTACGTCAGCCGCCGCAGCGGGACCTCGCCGATCGACGATCCTCATGTGCAGGTACGCGTATCGAGCGCGAAGCGGATTATCGAGAGCTCAGAGTACCTCATGACAAAAGCGTTGAGGGACGTCACGGACTGCGTCTACGCCGGCGAAGAGCTGTCAGAAGAGCTTCTCGCCCGAGCAACACGGGATGTCGGCCAGGTCGCCGACGACTGCGTGACCGCGATGCGCCTCATCTTCGAGTGTCTTGGCGCCAGCGTGGTCTACAGCTCGAATCCCCTGCAGCGGTACTACCGCGACATCCTCACCGCCCGCCAGCACGGCACCCAGAACCCCTATCGCGGCGCGACAGCGTTCGCCCGGTCCGAGATGGGCCTGCCGCAGCTCAGTCCGTCCAGCCGAACCCCCTTCTAGCCAGGCAGCAGGCCTAACATCGGGCTGGTCGATGGTTATGATGGCAACTGGGGCCATCCACGGATACCTGCCTCACCTACCATAAAGCGAGGCGGTCACGTTGACGTTGACCCTCAACAGGCGGCTCTTTGATTCGAGGAGAGACCATGATGCGGGCACGGGATCCGTCCGGTCGAACCCATGTCGGCGAGTTCGACTTCAACCTGATACGGGCGCTGGACGCCTTACTCACCTATCGCAACGTGACGAGGGCGGCAGAAAGCCTCGGCCTTGGTCAGTCGGCCATGAGCGATGCCTTGCGCCGCCTGAGGCTCGTCTTCAAGGACGAACTACTGCTGAGAACCGGACGGGAATACCACCTGACCCCGCTGGCTGCTGAGCTCCAACAGCCCGTGAGAGGAATACTCACCGGTATCGAGGAAACGCTCAACAGGAAAATTGAGTTCCACCCCGAAGCGGACGAACGTACTTTTAGTATCGCCGCGTCCGACTACTCGGCGTTTTTCCTTCTGCAAAGGGTGGCTCAGCACGTGGTCAATACCGCTCCGGGCATTTCCCTCGTCATCGAACACATTGGTCGAGACTCAGGAAGTGAGCTCGAAAATGGCGAGCTGGACATCCTCATCGCTCCTTGCGAGCCATCCGCTCGGAGTTGCCAAGAGACCCTGTTTAACGACCGTTGGGTCTGCATCATCTGGGACGAGAACCCAGACGTCGGTGAATCGCTAACTCTGGAGGAGTACCGACAACTACCGCACTTGAGTCACGGCGTTGGCGACATGGAGCTGTCTCGAACGACCGAGCGTCTGCTGGACGACCTGAAAATCAGGCGTCGAGTGCGAGTGAGAGCCGAGGCCTTCTTCATGGCGGCCACATTGCTGCCCGAGACCAACATGGTGGCCCTGGTTCCTGAGCGTCTTGCCAAGCACCTGGTCCGTACCAACGCAATACGGTTGCTCGAGCCGCCCTTCGAGGCGCCTCCGATCGAGGTCTGCATGTCCTGGAGTGCAACAAAGACACTCGATCCTGCACATGCATGGCTACGTCGGGAGATCCGGGAGGTCGCTGCGACGCTGGAGGTGCAGCCACGAGCCGGCCGCATGTGATCGCCTGTCGTTAGCCTTTGGCGGCGTTCAGGAACGCACCATGCGAACGCGGGTGCCGGCGATACCGCCCGTGACCGATTCGAGATCCACCAGGATGGCGACGCCCCGATAGTCCTTGTCGGCGTCGCGTTCGCGCTGCGGCATCTGCTCGTAGATCCCACGCCGCACCGCTTCGTCGGTGACGACGGACGCACGGCCCTTGAACGTGAGGGCAGCGCGAGAGAATCCGTTGGGGCCGTTGGGTTCCCTGTACAGGAGTGTGACGCTGGGGTTGCCCGGTATGGCCTTTGGCAGGCCTCCCTCCGGGTTACGCGCCCAGAGACCGAGCTGCGTGGGACTGTAGACGATGACGCTTCCCCGGAAGGAGAGGTTCGGCCGGCCGTCAGCGTCCACGTAGCCGATCGCCATCGGGCGGTCATTCGGCACGTAGGTTTCGGCCACCATCTTTGCAATATCGGGACCGAGATGTAGTTCAGTCGTTTCGTCCGTCGGCGGCTGCGTCATCCGGAAACACCTTTCGGAGCGATTATGCGAAACCTGAGGCATGCACGCCGCGTGGCACAAAGCTGGGCCCTGGGCGAATCCGCCCCGTAATAGCTCTAACTCGGGCTGCCTTGCTTCAACGAGAGCCGCGTAGACGCGGGTCGAGCATGTCACGCAGGGCATCGCCCAGGAAGTTGAATCCCAACACCGTCAGGCTCAGAGCGATGCCGGGCCCGGCGATCAGCCAGGGAGCCTGCACGAAGTATTCCCGGTTGCGACCACCCAGGTCGGTGCCCCACGACGGCGTCGTGATCGACACGCCATACCCCAGGAAAGACAGCGCCGCCTCAATCAGGATGACGATGCCGATGATGATCGAGAACGAAACGATGACGTAGTTGATTACGTTCGGCAAGACATGGCGCCAGAGGATACGGACCGGCGACGCCCCGATGGACCTTGCGGCCTCGATGTAAGGCAAGTTGCGCTCGGCCAGCACGGCGGACCTGATAATGCGCATATTGCCGAAGATAAAGGCCAGCGCGATGGCTAACTCCAGCGATCGTAGCTGCCAAGCGAGCATGATCAGGTTGTTGCTCGATTCGTTGGGCCGTCCTAGTGAGGCGACCACGATCAACGCCAGCACCAGACCGGGGAACGATGCCAGAACTTCGACGCCACGCTGGATCAGGACATCAGCCCAACCACCTGCATAACCCGAGACGACCCCCAGGATCGTCCCAACGAAGACCGCAATCGTCGCGGAAGTGAAGCCCGCAGCGATCGATATCTGAGCGCCGTACAACGTGCGAGAGAACGTGTCCTGACCAAGGTTGTTAGTCCCGAACAGGTGCGTCCAGTTGGGCGATTCAAGCTTGCCGCCAACGAAGTCACGAGGGTTATACGGCGAGATTGCCGGAGCGATAATCGCCAGCGTCACCATCGCTACGATAATCACCAAACCGACGATACCGAGTGGACGCTGACGCCACTGGTACCACATTCTCGCCAGCTTCTTGCCGAGGGTGGGCACATCGGAACTTAGTCTGAGGGCTTCTAGCGCTTCGGCGTCTTGGGTCATCTCAAGAACCTCGTATTAGGAGTAGCGAATGCGAGGGTCGACCACCGCATACCCGAGATCGATCAGGAGGCTGATCATCATAAGGAGCACTGCGTTCCACATGACCGCGGCCATGATGACCGGGTAATCATTGAACGTAATAGCGTCCAACAGCCAGAGCCCCAGCCCTTGGAGATTGAATATCTGCTCCAGGATGATCGAGCCACCCAGAAGGTTGCCGAGCTGTAGTCCCGCAAGGGTCATCACTGGCGGCAAGGCGTTGCGGAACCCGTGACGATACGTGACGGCACGTTCGTTCAGGCCTTTGGCGCGCGCGGTGCGCATGTAGTCCTGCCGGAAGACATCCAGGAAGGCCGTGCGGGTCAACCGCATGAGGCTGGCTGAACCGCCGATGGCAAGCAGAGCCGTAGGCGGTATCAGCAGGAGCAGATTGTTGACCGGATGTTTGAGGAAATCGATCGCCCCAAAGGGCGGGGAATAATTGAAGAGGCGGGTCGGAATGATCAACAAGAGCGTCAGCAAAAGAAATTGTGGCACCGAGAGTCCCAGAATCGCAAAGACCCGAAACCCGAAGTCCAGCGAGGAGTTCTGTTTAGTCGCTGACAAGATGCCGCCCAGAATGCCGACAGTCGTCGCCATGGAGAAGCTGAAGAGTACGATCTCTGCTGTCCGCGGCAGCCTCGTGAGGAACTCACTCCGCACCTCGAAGCTCGTCCTGTAGGACTTGCCGAAGTCGCCCGTCAAAATGCCAGTCGCCCAGTCCACGTACTGGAGGGGCAGCGAGTGATTCAGGCCGTGGATCTCCTTGAACTGCTCCACCTGCACCTGGGTGACGTTCTGGCCCAGGATGGCGGAAGGATCCCCAGGAATGAGGCGAAGCATGATGAAGACGAACATGGAGACGAACACGAGGTTGATCGCCATGCCAACCACTCGACGCAAGATGTATCCCGTCATAGCTTCAACCTGCCTCTGGGCGCTGTTGCGGCCCCTTCTGCGTCAGATCCGCACGTCATAATAGCGGACTCCGATGTTGCTCAACAAAGAGCGCTTGTCCCCGAAAGACCGTCGACAGGCGCCCTTGAACGAATGGCCCCCAGTACGTTCCAACTCATCCACCATCGCACATGGATGAATGCCGCGTCGCTCGTCCGACTCGCGTATTACCCGGTTGGACCACTCGTCCAGCGGCGACTCATCCCCTGAAGGTTTGGTCGTGACCGCTCAATGAGTGCCCTCCTCTTCAAAGCCGCACTACCGTTCGTAACGCTTGTTATGAAGGCGGGCCACGGAGAAGCATACGAAATACCCCCGGCCATTTCAATCATCAGTTTTTTCCAATGAAATCGCGGCTAGACATCGCGGTCTCAAGGGAAACACCAAATATCACACCGCTGTTCTTGTGAAATTCTCCAAAAATAGGCAGACGACACAGGAGGCTGTGGTATTTCCCGCTCCCACCCGAACGACCACGCCCATTGTGAGTCACACACCCCATCCATGTTCCAACGAGCTTACAGGTATGCACCTTTCTGATGAACATCGAGGCTTCAGCTATTGACTTGACGTGGCGTGGTGCTAAATTCCACCGTAACGTCTGTTGTGACAACGACTGTCATGTGTAAAGGGGAGGACTTCAATGGCTGACACGAACTACTGGTCACGTCTAACCAATGATCGCGTAACCCGGCGGCGCATCCTGAAGTCCGGCGCCGCTTTATCAGTTGGGGCTGCCACCCTGGCCCTGGTCGGCTGTGGCGGCGGCAGCAGCAGTAGCTCATCCACTGCCACACCCGGTTCCTCCGGTTCACCGGGCGCGACTCCTTCAGCGGGTGACTATGGACGAGGCCCCACCAGCGGGTCTCCTAAGCAAGGCGGCATCTACAGCACCGTCATGAGCACGGTCGCCAATTACGCTGTCGGCGAACTTTACTCCGAGGCCTACAACAACTCCGGCGTCATCGCGTACGACCGGCCCATCACCGTCGACCTGAGTGCAGACCAGGGCTACGTCTTGCGCGCCGCGCAGAAGATCGAGTTGCCCGAGCCGACCAAGGTCGTCGTGACGCTGGTGCCGGGCATGACCTATCACGACCTCGAGCCGGTCAACGGCCGGGCCGTCAAGGGTTCGGACATCGTCGCCTACCAGAACTGGGTCGGATCGATAACGAACGCGGAGAACAACATCTTCCAGCGTGCCTTCCTGGACAGCACCGAGTCGCCGGACGACAACACCGTCATCTACCACCTGAAGAAGCCCTCGGCATACTTGTACTCGACGCGGTACTTGGCCAACCCCTCAGCCCAGCCGATCGTGCCTCAGGAACTGCTCGATGTGATCGAGAACCATCCGGCGGTGGGGAGCGGCCCCTGGCAGCTTACGGGCAACACAATGGGCGCGGAGTACAACTACAAGCGGTTCGACAAGTGGCGCGGCGCCAAGGACGGTCTGCCGTATTTCGACGGCCGTAAGACCACCTCCCTCACCGACAACGTCGCGATAGAGTCGGCTCTGCGCGGTGGGCAGATTCACGAGTGGAGGAACGTCCCGTCCTCCACCGTGACCCGGTTTGAGACCGAGCTGGACAAGACGGCGTTCAGCCACGTCAAGTTCATGTCTCTGGGCATCTTCGGATGCAACGCCCTCATGAGCCCCGACACGGACGGACCGCGTCCCTGGCAGAAGGACATACGGGTCCGCCAGGCGTTCTATCGGCTGACCAACCGCGCACAGATGCTCGATCTCGTCTACAACAACGACGGCGTTCTCACCACCGGCCCGATCCATGCCAGCCTCGCGGCCTATCAGCTGGACAAGAGCGCGACGGACAAGTACTTCGTCGAAGACGTCAACGAAGCGAAGCAGCTGCTCGATGCCGCCAGCTACGACACCAGCCCAGTGTGGTCCGACATCGCCGACAATTCCGACGCTGCGGCGGCCGGAGAAGTATGGCAAAACCAGCTGGCTCGCGGCGGTATCAAGATCAAAGTTGACCAGATGACAGTCGGAGAGTTCCTGCCGCAGCACCTGGGTCCCGGCAAGTGGGATCTCTGGCTTGGCATTCAGCCGGGTGGTGACGTGCCAGACCGCGCCCTGCGCAACCAGGCCAGCGACACAGGCGATATCTTCAACCGCGTTGGTCTCTACGATCCAGATATCGATGCCCTCGTCGAGCAGTCAGAGCAAGCGACAAACCGCGAGGATAACATCAAGCTGGTAAAGGAGGTCGAAATGAAGGCGCTGGATGCCTACAGTCTGAGCTACGTCATGTTGACCTACAACCAGCACAACTACGTGAGCTCCAAAGTGCAGAACTACTTCATCGACCCGGTGAATGGCATGTCGTATGACACCCAGGCCTGGTTCTCCGCCTGACGCGACAGATTAGCTACCTGAGATGCGGTGTGTGTCTCGATGCTTCGGCATTGCAGAACACACACCGCATCTTCGTACGCCGCCCGACCGGTCGAGCCCCAGAGATGCCATGACACCGCCTGAGCAAGGGCTGCCACGTTAACCACATCGCTCGTGTCGTCTACAGCGATCCGTTCACTGATCCTTGCGGCCGTACGAGTTGATCTACCCGCCCTTTGGACCGACTTCGCATCCGAAAAGAGTCTGGTGGGCGATGAGGGGCTCGAACCCCCAACCTTCTGTGTGTAAAGCATCTGGCACTGTGCGCTGTAGCACAGAATCAGGACCCCCAAGCGAAATCCGTCCAGTTATCTGCTCTAAGTCACATCAGCCCAAATCTTGCTGGCCGGAAATCGATGGGTCTGTCACCGTCATTAATCACCGTGCACGAGATCGAGCGAAAGTTCAGCCGCCAGCGCCTTGCAGTGGTTGGCGAGGTCCAGCAGCTTCTGCTCGGTTGCCAGCTCTGGTGAGCCTCCTGTTTGGAGAGCCGCGATCGCCCTGCCTTCCCCCAGTCGCACGGGAACCGCGATTGCGGCATATGTCGACGTACGCTCGCAGCGATCGAGGGCGAAGCCGTCCTGCCGAATGCGAGTGATCTCCTGCTTGAAGGCGTCTGGGTCAACGATAGTCCTCGGCGTGTAGGCTGGAACCGGGGAACTCGCGAGCAAACGGGCCAAGTCCGCGTCCGGCAACGCGGCCAGGAGCACTTTCCCGCTCGCAGTCGCCTGCGCCCTGTGCATGAGACCGAGATGAAAACGGGTTACGCGAGGCTCGGGACCGTCAGCGCGGGCGAGATAGCAAACGCGTGAGCCCTGTAATGTGCTCAAGTAGACGTTGAATCCGCTCAGCTCACTCAGCTCGTCAAGGACCGGTCGCGCCCGAGCGATCAGCGGGCTGTAATACACGGCAGACGCCCCGGCGGCGAGGAGGCCGAAACCCAACCCGTACTTGGCACCACGAGCGTCCTGCTCCACCCAATCTCTACTGGCCAATGTCGCGAGAATCCGATGCACCGTAGCGGCCGGAAGGCCGGTGCCCTGCGCGATCTCGGAAACGCCCAGAGGACGCCGCTCGGCGGCGAGCAGGTGGACAACCGCGAGGGCCCGTTCCAATGACTGTATCTTCTTGGCTGACATATATCTGCTCCTTAACGAGCCATCGATGCCTCAGCTTTTCACATTGTGAAAGGCGCGTCTAGTAAGCAAATGTCGTTGACTTGCCCGAAGCCCGGTGCTAGCGTTTCGTCGTCTACCACTATGCGCCCTAATATTCCATATAGTGGAATTACGCTGCGAGGAGGAGAGCATGTCAGGTCAAGAAGCGCGCCGTCTGCGCGAGCAGCTCAAGCATCCCATCATCGACTGCGATGGCCACTGGCTCGAGTCGCCGCCAGTGCTGGCCGAATACCTGAAGGACGTTGCCGGGCCGGACATGGTGGAGAAGTACTTCGCCGGCCGAGACCGCCGCAATTCGCTTCCCGGCCAGCGTAACTGGTACACGGCGACCGACGAGGAGCGCCTCCGCCAGCGATTGCGTCGGGGTGTCTGGTGGCCATATCCGTACAAGCCGCTCGAACACGCCACCTTCCGCCTACCGAAGCTGTTCCACGAGCGAATGGGCGAAATCGGCATCGACTTCGCTATCGTCTATCCAACCGCTGGCCTCATGCTGGAAGGCATTCGTGACGACGAGATGCGCGGCGCCGTCATCCGCGCCTACAACACGATGGTCTCCGACCTCTACCGCCCGTTCGCCGACCGCATGACACCGGTCGCGGTGGTGCCACGCCGCACGCCAAAGGAGGCAATCGACGAAGCGACATTTGCCGTGAAGCAGCTGGGCTTCAAGGCAGTCATGATCAACGGCACCGTCCACCGCCGCTCCGAAACCAACGAGCGCTACGTCGATGCGCTCGGCCTGGACAACGAGGAAGACTACGACCCGCTCTGGCAGACGTGCCTGGACCTCAAGGTCGCCGTCACGTCCCACGCTGGCAGCCTCACGTGGACCGACCACGCCTCGGTCACCAACTACGTCTTCAACCACGTCGGTCACTTCGCGCAGGCCAATCACGTCATGGCGAAGGCGATCTTCCTGGGCGGCGTGACCCACCGCTTCCCCGGCCTCAATTTCGGCTTCCTCGAAGGCGGCGTCGGGTGGGCTCGCAATCTCTATCATGACCTGATGGGTCACTTCGAGAAGCGCACCTACGAAAATGCCCTCACCTTCCTGGACCCGCGTATGTTCGACGACCGCGAGTTCGGCCGCGTCTACGATCAGTACGCGTACGGCCGCTTTGTGGGCTTGAAAGACCAGGTCGTCAACTCGATCAACGCCGAAAACGACCGCGGCTCGCTGCAAGAGCAGTTCGAGCGCGAGACGCAGCATGTCAACGACTTCGCCGCGGCGGGCTGTCGCAGCAAGCAGGACATCGCCGACCTGTTCAGCCGCAACTTCTACTTCGGCTGTGAAGCGGACGACCCGATGACCGCGCTTGCCTTCGACGAGCGGCTCGGCAGGCCGCTGAAGGCCGTCTTCAGCTCCGACATCTCACACTGGGACGTGCCGGAGGTAACCGACGTATTACCGGAGGCGTTCGAGCTGGTGGAGCACGGTCTGCTCAACGAGGAGCAGTTCCGGAGCTTCACGTTCGCCAACGCCGCGCACCTGCACGGCGAAATGAACCCGGACTTCTTCAAAGGCACCGCGATCGAAGCTGAGGCCGCGGCAGAGCTGGCCCCCAGGCCTCGTGAGGTCGGCGCAAAATGAACGGGTCTCTCACTCCCGGCGCCCTCGAGGGCGTGCGTGTCCTCGACTTCACCCACGCCCTGGCGGGGCCGTACGGGACCATGATCCTGTCCGACCTCGGCGCCGACGTGCTCAAGGTCGAGCATCCTGGTGGCGGCGACCGAACCCGACGCTATACCGACGGCGAAGACGACTTCAGCGCCTACTTCGGGAGCGTGAATCGCAACAAGCAGAGTGTCGTCATCGACCTCAAGCACCCGAAAGGCCAGGAGCTCGCGCAGCGCCTGGCGCGGAAAGCCGACGTCCTGGTCCAGAACTTCGGACCGGGCGTGGCCGAGCGCCTCGGCCTTGACTACGAGACGCTCGCTGGCGCCAATCCACGCCTGATCCTGGCGCAGGTCACCGGCTTCGGTGCTGACGGGCCGTGGGCGGACCGTACCGGCGTCGACCCGGTCATCCAGGCGCTCTCCGGCTCGATGAGCATCACCGGCGAGCCCGACGGCGGACCGGTGCGGGTGGGATACTCCATCGTCGACCTCGCCGGCGGCGTCTGGCTGGCGATGGGCATCCTCGGCGCCCTGTACGAGCGAGAGCAAAGCGGCATGGGCCAGATGCTCGACGTGTCACTGCTCGAAGGCATGATGGCGCTGATGGAAAACGCCATCGTCCGCTACCTCTACAAGGGCGAAATCCCGCAGCGGATGGGCAGCTCCCACCCGTACTCACGCCTGACCAGCGCCTACCAGACGAAGGACGGCTGGATGGTCTTCGGCATTTCCGCTCGCAACTGGAAGGGCTGCTGCGAGGTGTGGGGCCGCGACGACTGGCTCAACGATCCCGCGCTGCAGGCGAAACCGGAGGAGAACGTCGCGATCCTCAAGCCCGAGGTCGAGAAGATCCTGCTCCAGGAGACGTCCGCCTACTGGACAGAGCGTCTCGGCGCAATTGGTGTGCTCTGCACGCCGATCAACACGGTGGCCGACGCGGTCGAGCTGCCGCCCATCGTGCAGCGAGGCTTCATCCAGGACACCGAGAACGCGGACGGGCGCCACCTGCGCATCGCCGGCTCACCGCTGCGCCTGTCGCGCACGCCTGGCCGGGTCAGAGCAGCCGCCCCCCTGCTGGGCCAGCACAACCGCAGCGCCCTCGAGTCCTGGCTCGGTCTGAGCGACGGCGAGTTCGAGCAATACGAGGCTGCCGAGGTCTTCAAGCAGGTCGGCCGGGAAACGCGCGGGTTCTGGTAAGGAAGGTCTCGACATGAAGGTTCGCCGTTCGATGCTCATCGTCCCGGCCAACGTACCGGAGTTCGTCGAAAAATCGCGCAACGTCGAGGCGGATATCGTCTACCTGGACCTGCAGGACGCCGTCGCCAAGGACGACACCGCCAAACGGCAGGCGCGCGAGGCCGCCGTCGCCGTCATCCAAAAGGGTGGCTTCAAGTGCCGCGAGGTCAGCGTCCGCGTCAACAGCCCGGCGTCGCCCTGGTTCATCGATGACGTCACGGCGGTAGTCAAGGCGGGCGCCGACAGCGTCCGGCTGACGCACGCCTACGGGCTGGCGGACGTGCTCTTCGCCGAACGCGTGGTCCTGGCAGCGGCAGACGGCCGGGAGGTCGACGTGCTGCTGAGCCTCGACATGCCGCAGACCGTGGTCGAGCTGGAGGACATCGCCCGCTACGCCACGCTGGTCAACTCGCTGTGGCTCTCATCGGGCGACTTCACCCTGGAGATGGGTTCGCTCAACCTGGGCCCGCACCGGGTGCCGGACGACGACTGGCTGATCTACACACGCAGCAAGATGATCACGATCGGCCGCGCCAAGGGTTGGAACGTGGGCGACATCGTCCGCACACCGGGCGATCCGAACGACGTCGAGAGCCTGAAAGCGGCGATGCGCAAGTCCCGCGCCTTCGGGTTCGACGGTACCTCGGTTCTCTATCCGCGACACATCGCTATCGCCAACGAAGTCTACGGCGTCAGCACCGAGGAGCTGGCCTGGGCCCGGGACCTTGTGCAGCAATGGGAGTCGCAGGACGCGGGCCTCAACTGGGATAAGGGCTTCCGCATCGTCAACGGACGCCAACTCTACTCCCCATCGTACGAGTACGCTCGGCGTGTCATCGACTACGCCGCGGTGTTGGCGGGTGACCCGGAAAAGACAGAGGCGTACCTCAAGTACGGGCTCGCATCGTCCGAATACCTCACGGAACGCCGAGCGACGCCTATCCGCTCCTCCGACGCGCCAGCCTCCTAGTTACAGATCCAGCTTGAACAACTCGATCGCATTCTGACGCGCGATCCGCTGTTTCGTCGCTTCTGGCAGGCCCTCGAACTGCAGGTCAACGATCGCCTGCGAGTCAGGCCAGGTGGTCACACCGTGCGGATAGTCGCTGGCCCACATGAAGTTGTGCTCGCCGTAGAACGGCGTCTGCAGGCAGCCGACGCGGTCGTTCTGGAAAGTGAAGAAGACGTTGCGGCGCATGTACTCCGCCGGCGACAGCTTGAGACCGAGGCTGGGATTGTTGGTATCCATGCGTTGAACCGAGTAGCCCACCCAGCCGATGTCAAACTCGGCGCAAACAATCTTCAGGTCCGGGAAGCGATCGAAGACGCCGCCGTAGATCATCTCCGCCAGCGATGTCTGAACCTCGCCCTGGCCGCCGATAATGCTGCGAGCACGGGGGTGGTGATAGGTCGGGGCTTTGAAACGACCCGTTGTGGTGTGCATGCAAAGGGGCGTGCCGCATTCCTGCGCGGCAGCCCAGATGGGATCGAACATCGCGTCGCCGTAGCTCATCCCGATGGGCACCGATGAGCCCATCATGAAGCCCTTGGCGCCGCGCTTGGCATACGCCCGAACATCCGCTGCGGCACCCTCGGGGTTGAGCACCGAGATGACCGGCAGCACGACGAGACGCTTCGGCGAGGCGGATGCGTAATCCATCACCCATTCGTTGTACGACTCGGCAATGTCGTGGAAGAAGGGCTCGTCTGTAGCGCTCATGTCGTAGAAATGGCGCAGGTGGCTGGCGTACATGATTTCCGCTTCGACGCCGTCCCTCTCCATCTCTTTCAGGCGGACGAGCGGGTCGAGGCCGGGAGCCGGGTAGTCCTCGAACCGGAAGTTCTTACGAAACTCGACGGCCTGATTCGAGGTGCGGCCGACGGCGCTTGCTTCAAGGGTCGGCAGCTGGCCGGCGCCGGAGCCGCCTGTGCCGAGGCCGCCGATGATGTAGCCCAGGTACTCGTTGGCGAGGCTCTCACGGTTGCTGCCGATCAGGCTCGTCGACCAGCCTTCGATCATGAGGTACGGTCCAACTTCCCCCTCGGCAGGATTCCAGACCACTTTGGGCGCGCGGTCGCCGTGTTTCTTTTGTACTCGTTCCCAAGTCGCTGGGACTTCGTTGAGATGCGAATCGGCCGAAATCAGTTTGAAGTCCGTCATGGTCTGCTCCTCCTCAGATCAAATCGGTGGTTCGGTATTAGTTGATGATGCCTTTGCCCTCAGGGACCGGCGCCGCGTATTTCTGCAGCATCGATTCGGGCAAGTACTGCTCCTCGAAGTCACGGATGCGCGTCGAACGAGCAACATCCATCGCCCGCCGTGCCGGACGCTCGGGAAACGTGCTCATGAAGTCGCGAACACCGGCGTACCCATCCGTCTTGAAGCGCTCGAGTACTTCCCAGCCCGCCGCGTGCATGGCGTTCGAGATCAGACCGGGGTAGCGTGCTTCGCAAAGACCCAGCTCGAGCGCGTCCTGCGGAGTCAGATCTTCCGGCAGGTTGTAGAAGTTGCAGGTGAGGGGTCCTTCGACCGCTGCGCGCACCTCACGGATCTCGTCCTTCGAGCGCGGCCCTTCGAGATGCAGCACGTCGACGCCGGCCGCCTTGTAGGCCTGGAGGCGCTCGATCGCCTCGGGCATGCCGCGTGAGTTCGACGCGGTCAGCGCCTCGCAACGAGCGATGATCTGGAAGTCGGGATCGAGTCGGTTGCGTGTATCGACGGCGACACGGTACTTGGCCACGGCCTCGTCGATCGGGATGACCTCTTTGCCCACCATGCCGCCAAAGCGCTTACCGATGAACGGTTGGTCCTCGATGCGCATGCCAGCCAGGCCGGCCTGAATCAGCTCTTTGACAGCCCGCTCGACATGAAAGATGCCGCCGAAGCAGGTGTCCGTGTCAACGGCGACGGGAATGTCGACAGCGTCGGCAATGAGCTTCGAGGCCCAGACCAGCTCGTACATGCTGATCGTGCCGTTGTCCGGCATGCCGAGCATCGCTGAGCCGGTGACACCGCCGGCCGAGAAGGTGTACTCATAGCCGAGCGCTTCGAGCATCTTGGCCGCGTACGGCGTCGGCGAGCTGATCGCAATCAGCGGCCGGTCTTTGCGGGTGTAGAGTTCCTTCAGCCTGGTCGACTTGCGAGCGCCGTTCACCATCAATCATCCCTCCTGGCGGAATACTATTCCATAAAGCGGGATAGCTCTAGCTCATCGGCACCAGGGTTCTAGGGTCAGGATAATCGCCGAACGGGAGAAAGACTTGTACTCGGTTGGGGGAGCTATCGCAGTCGGAGGCTCACGGTCCGGCGTTTCACCCGGTTGCCACACATCCTCGAAGATGACTTTGGGACCCGGCGGCCAGGGAGCATTCCAGCCGGCAAAACGCCTGGCCTAGATCAACGGCTCCTGAGCATCTTCGGATAGGCGAAGCTCGTAGGTTCCCCCGCTGGCATTTCGTCAGAGTTTACGTCCACTTATCAGCTCTAAGTCGGATGAGCATCGTACCTATCCGCAAGTCACGTCCTATCAGAACTCGGGAACGCACCATCCGAACCTGAGCCCGCCCAACCCGAACCCTTAGAGACAGCTACCCTCAAGCTTCGCTTGGGCGTGAGGCCCTTTCGGTCGGCGTCTCATTGGATTCGGAACCATTGGAATTCACGGACGTCACGACACGGCGCTGAGGAGCGCGGACGGTCTCGCGCAACGAATCGACATCGATCTCCGGCATCTCGATGCTGATCGCTCGGAGAACGCCATTGGCGAGGCGGTTGTAGTCCGGGAAGCGCGCACGCGCCTGGTTGCGCCAAGAGGGAATGCCGCCGTTGCAGTGCAACTCGAACGCGGCCTCCCGCCCATCCAACCCGGAGCCGATGTGGTCCCAGGCAAGATTCAGTAGGGCCATCCGTTGTAGCGCCGTGTAGCCGCCCCCACCGAACGACTCCTCGATACCTTCCTTCATGAGCGGGTTCTGCAGGTCTTCGTCCGAAGGAGCCACCACCATGGAAGAGCCCGGCAGGATGCGCAGTATCTCGCTGATCCGCTGGCGTGTCTGCAGCATCTTGATGCTACCCGACGCGACATGGATGTAGTTCGGCGCCGGCTTACCAATAGCCGAGCTCCAGTCTGGGTCCAGTTCCGCGGCGGTGAGAGCGCTGCGCACCGTCTGCAGCTCCACGATCATGTCGACCAGATACTCGATGGTGGGCGCGTTCTGGCGCAGGCCCATCGCGTCGGTGAGAGCCAGGGCCAGGCCGAGGGTGAACTCGCTCTTCGTGTACCAGCAGTAAAGTTGGTGCCACAGGTACCAGGTCGTGCGGTCGCGGCGGAACATCTGCGGCGCGCCCCCGTCCTCGGGCGCCGGCTCGGTCAGGAAGATCTTCTCCCAGGGAACGAAGACATTGTCGAGCCACATCTGGGCGTCCAGCTCGTCAAAGCGGTGGCTCAAGGGCGCGATGAATGGGTTGGGGTGCCTGGCCGCGATCTTGCGCGACAGGATCGTTACGCCTGGTGAATTCACAGCGACGCCGAATGTCGCGCGGTTGCCCTGATAGATAACATTGGCGCCGGTGCTGATGTATGCGTCATCGAGGAAAGGTGACGCCGTGTGCATACCGATCTTGCCTTGCACGACGAGGCCATCGTCCCGTTCCTGGACGATACGCAGCGAGTTGCGGTCCTCCGGGTTCTCACGAAATCGGTAACCGATCGTAGCGCCACCGCCGGCGAGCGTGATGAAGTGGCCCTCACGTTCGATCAGGTCACGGTAGGCGATCGCGTCGCGGATCTGCTTCTCGGAGTGGTTCATTTTGTGGACGGCGTCCACAATGCTGATGGCGATCAGGTTGCCGTAGGCCGGGTCGTGGGTCATGTTGCCGGCCGTATAGAACACGGTCTCCTCGAAGGCTCTGCCCATGCGCTGCAGGTCTTGCGGCGTCTCGGGAATGATCATCTGAACCGGTTTGCGGACGCCGTTCTCGTCTGGCGGCGTGAAGAGGATGTCCCATTCCGGCGTCGGGTTGATCTGGCGGTCGTACCAGTCGACGTACTCCTGCGCCATCGCCGCGGTAGCGGGATGGGTGTTCAGGTCATCAATGAAGCCTTCCCCGACCACGTAGACCTTGCGGCCGTCGCGCAAGACCTCCCTATACTCAGCTCCTGTCCTCACATGTAACCTCCGCTGTCAGTGCAGAGAATTCTCTCACCAGAGCCCGCGAAGATCACGCCGACAACCAAGACTGGGTTTGATAGCCCATGCCGGCAACAGGGTCGATGAAGTAGTTCTGCACTTTGGAGTTCACATAGTTGTGCTGGTTGAGAGTGAACATGACGTAGCTCAGGCTGTAGGCATCGAGCGCCATCTGCTCGACTTCCTTGACCAGCTTGATGTTCTCCTGCCGGTCCGTCGCCTGCTCTGACTGCTCGATCAGGGCGTCGATCTTGGGGTCGTAGAGACCGACATGATTGAAGATGTCGCCCGTGTCGCTGTGCTGGTTGCGTAGAGCGCGATCCGGCACGTCGCCGCCAGGCTGAGCGCCCAACCAGAAGTCAAACTTGCCGGGACCCAGGTAGTTCGGCAGGATCTCGCCGAGGGGCTTCGCGTCTACTTTGAATTTGAAGTCACCACGCGCGAGCTGGTTCTGCCAAACCTCGCCAGCCTGGGAGTTGGTGTTGCTCGAGTTGGAGTTGATGTCGTCCCAGACCTTGCTCGTGTCGTAGTTGGCAGCCGACAGCAGTTGCTTCGCTTCGTTGACGTCTTCAACGAAGTACTTGTCCGTGGCGCTCTTGTCCAGCTGATAGGCCGGCAGACTCGCGTGGATAGGACCCGTCGTGAGAACGCCGTTGCTGTTGAACACGAGATCGAGGATCTGCTGCCGATTGGTAAGGCGGTAAATCGCCTGGCGGACCCTGATGTCCTGCTGCCAGGGGCGCGTGCCGTCAGTGCTGGGATCCATCATGAAGTTGCAGCCGAAGATGCCGAGCGACAGGAACTTGAAGTGATTGAACTTCGTCTTGTCCAACTCACTATCCAGGCGAGTTACGGTGGACGCCGGAACGTTCGCCCACTCATCGATCTGCCCACCACGCAGGGCCGTCTCTATGGCAACAGCGTCGGTCATGCCGAGCGTTTTACGATTGTCGAAGTACGGCAGGCCGTCCTTGGCGCCCCGCCACTTGTCGAACCGGGTGTAGTTGTACTCGGCCCCCAGAGTGTTACTCGCGAGCTGCCAAGGGCCACTGCCAACTGCGGGATGGGTCTCGATTACGTCGATCAGCTCCTGCGGCACGATTGGTTGTGCTGAAGGGTTGGCCAGGTAGCGCGTTGAGTAGATATAAGCTGAAGGCTTCTTCAGGTTATAGACGACCGTGTTGTCGTCAGGAGATTCGGCACTATCGAGGAACGCGTGCTGGAAGATGGCATTCTCGGCGTCCGGAATCCCCCCGACCCAGTTCTGGTAGGCCACGATGTCCGAACCCTTGACGGGTCGTCCATTGGCCGGCTCCAAGTCGTGATAGGTCATACCCGGCACCAGCGTCATGACGACCTTGGTAGGCTCGGGTACCTCGATCTTCTGCATAGCGCGCAGGACGTAGCCCTGATCGGAGCTCAGGTCGACGGTGATCGGACGATCGTAGGCTATTCGGCCGGAGTTGTTGTAGGCCTCGTGGTAGAACTTGCCGACCGCATAGTTGCCGACCGTGGCGAAGATGGTGGTGTAGGTGCCACCTTTCTGGGGAGAACCTGTCTTTGGTCCGCGGCCGTAGCTACCGGCTGAGGGAGAAGCAGTCGCGGCCGGCGATGTTGCCGCCGGCGATGTTCCGGCCTGGGTTGTCGCCGTCGGCGAGCCCCCGCTGCTACCGCAGCCGATCAGCGCCAGCGTGGCTGCTCCGACAGACAAGGCAGCCCCAGACTTGAGAATTCGCCGCCTGTTCATCCTTGCGCTCGTGACGTGGTCCCAATAACCGTTGGCCGACATTTTCATTCCTCCCTCCTCTGCGACGTCACAACGTCTGTTATGAAAAAAGTGATGCCAGGATAGGCTTTTGCTTAAGTCATTTCAACAAACGAAACATCCTTCTGCGAAGTGGAATCCCTTTCTTCCTCAGGCAGAGCGGTTGTATTATTCTGCCGCCGACATGGCACTTCCGGCTCTGCTGAAGACTTACACCGGCGAGGAGTCATTCAGGTGGAGGCTGACAACCGTTATCCAGCATTTCTCGACGGCATTCGGGTGGTCGAGATCGCGGACCGTGACCCGGCAGTTGCCTATGCTGGGCGCCTTCTCGCGCAATTCGGCGCGGAAGTGTTGCTCGTGGAGCCGCCAGAGGGTAGCGTTCTGCGCTCGCTCGGTCCCTTCCCGGACGGCATTCCGGACAGAGAAACCAGTGCGTCGTTCTTCGCGCTGAACTTCAACAAGCGCGGCATAAGCCTCAACCTGGAGACTCCCACCGGCCAACACATATTGCACGGCCTCATCGCCGAGCGAGACGTGCTGCTCTTTGGTCCCGACGCACGCGACATCTCCAGACTCGATTTGTCGCCGGACCATCTCGTCGATCGCTACCCACGGCTGATCAGCGCGTTCGTGGGGCCGTTCGGCTATGACGGCGCCTGGTCCGATTGGCAAGGCGGTGACCTGGAAATTGCGGCGGCCGGCGGCGCGTCAATCGGCATAGGACACCGCCGGCAGGAACCGCTGGGACTGCCTGCCGGCGTAGGGGGCGGCCAAGCGGCTCTGGCGGCCGTTGCGGGCGTGCTCTCCTCTCTGATCGCAAGGGAGTCGGACGACAAGGGTGATTTCGTTGACGCCAGCGCCAGCGACGTTTGGGCGACGATCCACTGCAACTACATAACGACTTACGTCTACCGCGGCGTGACCGGCGTCCGCATGGGTAACCGGGCAGGCGCGCACTACCCGGACTCAACGCTGCCATGCAAGGACGGGCAGGTCATCATCGACTGCGCCCGCCCCGAGATGTGGGCACGCCTCGTGGAGCTCATGGGCAACCCTGAATGGGCCAGCGACCCTCGCTACGAAGACAGGCGCTACGTGGCGGAGCACTATCCTGAGGAGGCTGACGCACATATCGCCGCCTGGCTGAGGGACTACACGCGCGAGGAGGTCTGGGCTCTTGCGCGTCAGCGGCATCTGCCTATTGCACCCCTGTACACGCTCGATGAATTGGTCGGACACCCACATCTGCTGTACCGAGACTTTTTCATCGACCTTAACTGGGGTGGAAAGCAGTTGAGTGTGCCGGGCCTACCCTACAACTTCACAAACGACCACGAGTTCGCGGCAACGCCGAGCCCAAGCCTGGGTCAGCATAACCTCGAAGTCCTCGAAGGCGAGCTGAGCTACACCCGGGAGGAATTGATCCGAATGCGAGCGGCGGGAGTCATATGAGCCGTCTGCCCCTGCAAGGCATCAAGGTTCTCGACTTCTGCTGGGTCATGGCTGGCCCGGTCATGACATCGATGCTTGGCGATCTCGGCGCCGAGGTCATCAAAGTCGAGACGCGGCGGCGTATGGACGCCATCCGCTTCGGCCGGCCGGTGATCGGGGACACGGCTACCGGCGACCAGGGCCAAGCCGAGGACATCCAGCCCTTCCAACACGCCATGCATCGCAACAAACTCGGTGTCACGCTCAATGTCGCGACGCCGGAAGGTCTCGACATTGCCAGGCGCCTCGTGGCCGGAATCGACGTCGTCGCGGAGAACTTCAGCGCAGGCACGATGGACCGCCTCGGCCTCGGGTATGAAGAGCTCAGGCAAATCAACCCGAGATTAGTCATGATCAGTATCTCGGCGGCCGGCCAGACGGGCCCCATGCAGTCGGCGGTCTCTCTCAACCCGATCGCCGTGGCGTTGAGCGGTCTCGGCAGCATGCTGGGATACGAGAACGAGCGGCCACTAGGCGTGATGCGCAACTTCTACGGCGATACGAATGCCGGATTCCACGGCGCCGTCGCTGTGCTCGCCGCCCTCTTCCGTGCCAAGCGCACAGGAGTTGGCGAGTACATCGACCTGTCGCAGTGGGAAGCGTCGACGTCGGGCCTCGAGCTGCAGTTTGCGGAATCAGCCGCCGGGAATACCCCCACGGCTGAGGGTAACCGACACGCCTGGCAGGCTCCCTACGGCAACTATCCCACCGCCGGCGAGCGGCCCGGCTGGAACTGGATAGCGATTCATTGCGAGACGGACGACCAGTGGCAGGCACTCTGTCGCGTACTAAGACTGGGACCGCAGGCATCTGACGCTCGCTATATGGACGCCGTCGGACGGTTACAGCACCGGGACGAGCTGGATCGGGCGATTGCGGAGGCGACCAAGGATCGCGACAAGACTGAACTGGCGCAGGAGCTTCAGGCGAACGGCGTGCCGGCTGCGCCCGTGATGGACATTGGTAACCAGTTCGAGAGTGAGCATTTCCGCGACCGCGGCGTGTTCGTCGAAGCGCATCACGATGCCGTCGGCTATGAGCTGGTACAGGCGCTGCCGTGGAAGACCGCACGGGTGGGCCGCGGCCAATTCCGTCGTCCGGCGCCGTCAATGGGACGAGACAACCACATCGTGTTTGGCGAGATGCTCGGCATGACAGAACTAGAGATTCAGCAGCTTCAAGAGCGTGGCGTGCTCGCCTGAGGCCGCGCACGTCATCAGGAGGTGTCGATGACTCAGCAGGAGATAGGTGTCGTAACTCAGGAGGGTATCGACGCTCTGCGGCGTCGCGTCGGAGCCTTGTACAACCTCTCGCCCGGCATCAACGAGGTGCGCGAAGACGATATCCGCATGTTCTGTCAGCGCCTAGGCGACAGTAATCCGCTGCACCTCGATCCGGAGTACGGCAAGGCGTCACCCTGGGGCTCGATTATCGCACCACCCGGCTTCTTCGATCTGTTTCACCATCACAGCGCTACCGCGGTCGGCGGCCTGCGCGGGGTGCAGTCCTACTATGCCGGCTGCGACATGGAGTTCTTCGAGCCGCTGCGCCCTGGCGATTTCTGTACGGCGACGTACCGTCCCCAGGAACCGCAAATGAAAGAGGGACGGTTTGCCGGGGCTCTGGCGATCGTGCGGGTGGAGGACCTGTACCGCAATCAGCGCGGACGAGTAGTCGTGAGGGTCAATGCCCACGTCGTTCGCACCAGCCGGACGCAGGCAGGAGGCCGGGGGAAGTACGATCACCTCAAGGGTGGACCGCAATACACGCCGGACGAGTTGCAGGAGATTTGGAACGCACACGATCGCTACTCACGCCCCGGCGCCGCGCCACGTTACTGGGAAGACGTCCAGGTCGGCGATCAGATGCCGGATCTCGTGAAAGGACCGCTGCGCACGATAGAGATTGCGTTGTTCGGCGGCGGCGGTGGCGGCGGTTCACACTACTACCAGATGTCCGGCCTGCGTGCCCAACCCGGTTACGGAGAACGGGATCCGACGACAGGGGTCGTCGGATCGCCGCTGGCCGGTCACTGGGAACCGGGTCTTGCGCAGCGTCTGGGCATCCCCGGCATCTACGATGTCGGCTCTATCCGGGTCTTCTGGATGTGCCAGGCTGCGGAGAACTGGGCAGGCGATCACGGCTGGCTGAAGCGGATTAACTGCGAGATCCGGCGTTTCAACCTGGTTGGCGACACGAGTTGGATAAAGGGTCACGTGGTCTCCAAGTGGGTGGAGGGCGACGAATACCTGGTTCAGCTTCAGCTGCACGTGGAAGATCAGCGAGGCGAAGTGACCGCACCCGGCTGGGCCATCGTTGCGCTGCCTTCGCGCAACGGCCATGCGAAGCTGCCATACCGTGCCGAGGTGCTGTGATGACGATCGCACCGCTGACAACTGAGATCGAGATCAATGAGGCTCTGGCAGCCCATCAGTCGCTCATCGGCAAGCGTCTCGAGAGGCCGCTGCGAATGACGCGCGCGGTGGACGACGCCATCTACCGTTTCTCCAGGGCGATCGGCTCACGCGATCCGCTGCGGCTCGACCCTGGATACGCCCGTCGCAGTCATTGGGGGCGCATGCTTGGCCACCCGACGATGCTGGCCTGTTTCGACGACACCTACGTCGCGCCACCGATCGCCGGATATCAGCGCATCTACGGTGCGGCGGAGTGGGAGTTCTTCCAGCCAATCCAGAGCGGAGATGCGATCACCACCGACGCCCGTCTCACGGACATCGAGGTCAAAGACGGCACCCTTGCCGGACGGATGCTAAGCGAGGTGGCCGAGGTCGCCTATCGCAACCAACATGGCCAACTCGTCGGGAAAGCGCGTCCTGTGCTGTTGCAGACGCGGCGCAGCGAAGCGGTCACGCGCCACAAGTACGCTGCCGAACGCCATCTCTACACCGAGGAGGAGCTCGAGACGATATGGCAGGAATACCAGGCAGAAGCAGTCCGCGGCTCGACACCACGCTACTGGGAGGAAATCGAAGAGGGCGATCTCATCGATCCGATCGTCAAAGGGCCGCTTGTGCTGGAGGATCTCAACGCGTACGTGGGCTGTGTAACGGGCACACTGGCCTGGTCTGAATGGGTCGACTACATGCGCCGGCATCCCGAGGACGTCTACTGGGATCCGGAAACCGGCCTTCCGGATAGCTGGCAAGCCGCAATGTGGACCGATAAGATCGCTCAGGCCCACGGCTTCCCGCTGCCACACAGCCCCGGCACGCTGCGAGTCGCCTGGATGGATAATCTCGTATCCAACTGGGCCGGCGACCACGGTTTCCTGCAGCGCTTGAGCGTGCGCTTAACCCTGCCCTGCTACGTCTCTGACACGACCCGCTGTCGCGGCCGTATTGTCTCGAAGGAATTGAAGGGCTCCAGCGCGGCGGCAACACTCGGCCTCTGGTGCGAGAACCAGCGTGGAGAGATCACAGCTACTGGTTCCGCCGATGTGCTGCTGCCCTCGCGTAATCCGGCCATTCCACCACCCTTGTTCGAGTCGCCACGGCGGCTGGAACCTCCGGCATGACTATTACCGCGGCGAGAGAAGAAGCGCCTCCGCAGTGCTTCGAAGGCATGCGGGTGCTGGAAGTCGCCCATGGTCCCGCCGGTGCGTTCTGTGGCCGTCTTCTTGCGACATTGGGCGCCGATGTCATCAAGGTGGAGCCGCCACGAGTAGGAGACAGGACGCGCGCCTGGGGGCCTTTTGTCGACGATCGCCCTGATCGAGAGCTGAGCCTCCTGTTTCTCGATCTGAACGTGAACAAGCGAGGCGTCACCCTCGATATCCAACGCTCAGAGGGTCGAAAACTGTTGCACGGTCTCGCCGGACGAACTGACATCCTCATCCTCCAGGGCGAGGAGCCGGCTTTTCCGGACGAAGAGCTCGAAGAGTTGCGCAGGACCAATCCCAACCTGATCCTGGCGGTCATGCGGCCCTTCGGGTTGACAGGTCCGTATCGCGACTACCGCGCCGAGGGCCTGAACTTGTTCCAGGCAGGTGGCAGCGGCTATCTCATGCCGGCCGGCCTGTCCAACCAGCTCAAGCCCGAGGGTCAGCCACTCGACTTGGCAGGACACACGTCCCAGGAATACACGGGCCTCGTCGCGGCTATCGCCATCGTCGGCGCCTGGTACGCCCTGCCAGAGGTCGGTGGTCAGATGATCGACTGCTCCCAGCATGAGGCCCACCTCTCCGTCAGCCGGCAGCAGAACACATGGTTCGCTAACGACGGCGTCTTCGAGTCAAGGGAGACCTATCACACTGCCTTCGGTGGCTGCGTGCCCTGCAGAGACGGGTATGTCCAGATCTACGTGATGACGGATGGGCAGTGGGTGACCCTGAAAGACATGCTCGACCATCCCGCGTGGATGGACGATGAGGACCTGCTCGGCGGCGAGGCACGCACGTTGCGGGCGGCAGAGATCCATCAGCACCTCGTCGAATGGGCCGCAGACCGCACGAAGAGCGAAATCTACACGAAAGCCCAGCGTACGGGCTGCCCCGTTGCGTATTACGCGACACCTGCAGAGGTATGCGCCTCCCCGCATGAGCATGCCCGCAAATTCTTCACGGCCGCCGCGCATCCCGTCGCCGGTCGTCTCCCGTACACCGTGAACAACTTCAAGCTCTCCGAGACCCCTCCACGCATCAACCACGCGGCGCCCTTGCTCGGCGAGCACAACAGCCAGATCTACGGCAAGGTGCTGGGCATGACGCCGGCCGAGATGACGCTACTGTCGCGGCTAGGGGTGATCTGATGACCGAGACCACGACCCGCCTGCCGCTCGAGGGAGTACGCATCCTTGATTTCACCTGGGTGGCGGCTGGGCCGTTCGCCACCATGTACCTGGCGATGCTCGGCGCGGAATGCATCCGCATCGGCCGCATCCAGGACACGGCTCCAGGGCGGCGCGTCATTACCTTCTCCCATCGCATCCCGGTCGGCACAGCGATGGAGGACATCTACATCAACAAACGCAACATTCTCATCGACCTCAAGCAGCCTGAAGGCGTTGAAATCGTGAAAAAGCTGGCCCGCGTGTCTCACGCCGTCGCGGAGAACTTCCAGCCAGGCACCATGGACAAGCTCGGCATCGGCTATGAGGTGCTGCGTGAGATCAACCCCGATATCGTCATGCTGTCCCAGTCGACAAACGGTGCTACCGGCCCCGATCGAGAGGACCCGGGGTATGCTGCCATCTTCGCTGCGATGTCCGGCTTTGGTGAGCTGTTGGGCTATGAGGACGGTCCGCCCGTCGAGATGCGCGTCCAATCCGACTTGATGAGCGGCACCGTCGGCGCGTTTGCACTGCTCGCGGCGCTCGCTGGCAGGCGCTCGAACGCACCCGGTCAGTTCGTCGACTCATCCAACCGAGAGATGCTCTCCCGCTATATAAGCGATGCCCTCATGGATTACCTGGTGAACCATCGCAATCAAAGGCGCCGCGGCGCGAATCACGTAGCGTTTGCGCCGCACAACTGCTATCGCTGCCAGGGCGACAAGCGCTGGATCAGCATCGTTGCGCGCAACGACGAAGAGTGGCGCCGCCTGGCTCTCGAAATCGGTGGCGAAGAGCTGGCTGGAGACGAACGCTTCGGCGATGGCTTCCTGCGTTGGAAGAACCGAGAAGTGCTCGACCAGACCATCGAGAGCTGGACGAGCGACAAGAACGACATCGAGCTCATGCACCGCCTGCAGGCGATTGGCGTCGCGGCAACACCGACGATGTACCCCGACGACCTGTTCGGCGATCCGCATCTGGAGGCTCGCCAATGGTGGCGTGTGATCGAACGCGGCGAGCGTGGACCGTACATCACCGGCGGGCGCACTCCATGGCTGATGAGCGAGACGCCAAGCGAGCATTACGCCGGCGGTTCCGACCCGGGCGCCGATACCGACGCGGTGCTCTCCGACTTGCTGGATATGAACGCCTCCACTATCGAAGACCTGCGCAATCGGCGCATCGTGCGATGAGCATGCGCTGGATCAGTGACCGAATCGCCGTGGGGGACGCCAGTGACGTCCTCAACGTTGCGGCACTCACTCAAGCCGGCATCGTCGGAGTCTTGAGCCTCGACTGGTTCCCCATGCTGCCTCCCACGCCCGCGGTTGCATGGCGAAAGCATCCCTTGATCGACGGGGCGGGAAATCCGAACGCTGCCCTGGACGCGGCCCTGGTAGACCTGGAGCGTCTCCTGGACCAATGCCCCCGCGTGCTGGTCCACTGCCGCGAGGGTGTCAGCCGATCACCCTTCGTCGTGGCGTGCTACCTGGCCTCTACTTCCGGCAAGCCCCTGCAGGCTATCGTCGAAGAGATTGAAGAACGTATCGGCTGGATCGCAATCGATCCCGGGCTGCTGGAGCTCTGGGAAGCGGGTGACAGACAGGCAAATCGTCCGACGCCTTAGACGAGGCAACCTTGCCGGTGAGAGACTTGCGGCTCACCCTCCGTCCTCACGCCGGCCCACCTGCGCCCGAGCGCCGGACGCCTGAAGCGTTGTGTGTTGGTGGGCGATGAGGGGCTCGAACCCCCGACCTTCTGTGTGTAAAACAGACGCTCTAACCAGCTGAGCTAATCGCCCCGGGAACGGCCCTGGGGAAGGGCCTAACGAACCCGATTCTAGCATTTCGTCGCGCCGAGAACGGGGCAGACCAGCCCGTCGCAGGATGTGCCTGCGCATCGGAGAGCGGATACACGCCCCGGGAGCGGTTACGAAGGCGGTCCGTTCGGAATACCGCCCCGCGCAGTTCGCCACCATGCAATGGTTAGTCCTTGGGGCCGGGTGGCTGCTGCACCTGCTCCTCGCGTTGGACGGTGAGCTCCGTGCCGTTCCACTGGAAGTAGGTCTTGCGCAGGACGCTGGGGCAGCAGAGGGCGTCGGTGGGACCGTACTGCCCAACCGTTTCGACCAACTGACCGTCCTCGACGTCCATCTTCAAGCCGCTGGCCGTCGAGCGGTCCAGGGTGCGGGTGAGGATGAGGTCCGGCTTGCCCTTCTGCAGCGTGAACACGAGGTAGGCGATGTTGCCCAGCGTACCCTGCGAGCTGATCGGCACGATGGCCTCTTCGCGGCCGTCACCGGTAAGGTCCGCGTAGACGATCTCTTCGGGGTTGACCGCACCGCTACCGAGACGCTGCAACTCAGCCGTCGTGGCCGGGTCGGACGCTAAATCGACGCTGCGAATGGCGGCAACGTCGGCGGGCGTCGGCGATGCAGCAGGCGTGGCGTTTGTCGAGGAATCGCCGGAGGCGCAGGCCGTAGCCAGCAGGGCGATGAGGCAGATCGCGGGGATGAAAACTCGTAGCAGGGTGCTGCTCCCTCTCCCGCCGCCTCGATGATGATACCGGGCCGGTTACAGAGGGAGCAAACGAAGGGCCTGGCTCTCGGTGACCACCTGCCATCATTTGCGCGGTTGCCACGTTTGCTTCGCATCCTTCGCAGGCTGCTTCGCCCCCACCCCCCTCAAAGAGAAGAGACGTTGGGAGGACACCTCCCAAACCCACCGCGCATGGGCTGCGCCCCCGCTACCCCTGCTTCGTGAAAGCCGCGACTTCCGAGCTGAGACATCTGGCTAGCAATGCCGACTCGTCAAACAAACAACGATGCTGCCTATCGCGGCCTTCGCGGAGGCAAGACGAACACGTTGCACCGCCCTGGATTGCCGCGCCTCGCTGCCGCGATGGCTCGCAATGACAATGAGAAAGAGGCCGCCCGTCTAGTAGACGAGCGGCCTCCCTAAATCGATGCCCCGTAGCAGAGCGGCAGCTGAAACGCCACCGCGCAGCGGTTAGACCTCGCGGAACTCGCCTTCGACGGTGCCTTCCGGCGTGCCGCCTTCCTCTGGACTGCCGCCCTCGGGACCGGGAGCGCCGCCCTGGCCGTAGATGGCTTCGCCGATCTTCTGCAGCGCCTGGTTGAGCTCGTCGGTCGCGGACCGCACCGCGGCGCCGTCCGTGCCCTGCAGGGCCGTGCGCACCGCCGCGATCTTGCCCTCGACCTCCGTCTTCGTGTCCGCCGCGATCTTGTCCTCGTTGTCGCGCAGCGTCTTCTCCGCCGTGTAAGCCAGGCTGTCGGCGGCGTTACGCTGCTCGATCTCGTCGCGGCGCTGCTTGTCCTCGGACGCGTGCATCTCGGCCTCGCGCTGCAGCTTTTCGACCTCTTCCTTCGACAGGCCGGAGCCAGCCTGGATCGTAATCTTCTGCTCGCGGCTGGTCGCCTTGTCCTTGGCACTCACGTTGAGGATGCCGTTGGCGTCGATGTCGAAGGTGACTTCGACCTGCGGCACGCCACGCGGCGCCGGCAGGATGCCGTCCAGGATGAAGCGCCCCAGCGACTTGTTGTCGCCGGCCATGGCGCGTTCGCCCTGGACGACGTGGATCTCGACCGACGGCTGGTTGTCGGCCGCCGTCGAGAACACCTGGCTCTTGCTGGTCGGGATCGTCGTGTTGCGCTGGATGATCGGCGTCGAGACCCCGCCCAGGGTTTCGATGCCCAGGGTCAGCGGCGTCACGTCCAGAAGCAGCACGTCTCGGACCTCGCCCTTGAGGACGCCCGCCTGGATGGCCGCGCCGATGGCGACGACCTCGTCCGGGTTCACGCCACGGTGCGGATCCTTGCCGAAGAACTGACGCACCTTCTCGATGACCAGCGGCATGCGAGTCTGGCCGCCAACCATGACGACCTCGTTGACCTGCGACGAGCTGATGCCGGCGTCCTGCAGTGCCTGCTTGCAAGGCTCCAGGCTGCGGTCCACCAGCTCGCCGACCAGCTGTTCCAGCTTGGCGCGCGTCAGGGTGATGTTGAGGTGCTTGGGGCCGGAAGCATCCGCCGTAACGAACGGCAGGTTGACGTCCGTCTGCATCAGGGTCGAAAGCTCGATCTTCGCTTTCTCGGCCGCTTCCTTGAGGCGCTGCAGGGCCATGCGGTCCTGGCGCAGGTCGATGCCCTGGTCGCGGCGGAACTCCTCGACCAGCCAGTCGATGATGTGCTGGTCGAAGTCGTCGCCACCAAGGTGCGTGTCGCCGTTGGTCGAGCGCACCTGGAAGGTGCCCTCGCCGATCTCGAGGATCGAGACGTCGAAGGTGCCGCCACCGAGGTCGTAGACCACGATGGTCTCGTCGCCCTGCTTGTCGAGGCCGTAAGCCAGCGACGCGGCGGTGGGCTCGTTGATGATGCGCAGCACTTCCAGCCCGGCGATGGCGCCGGCGTCCTTCGTGGCCTGGCGCTGGCTGTCGTTGAAGTAGGCCGGGACGGTGATCACGGCCTCGGTCACGGTTTCGCCCAGGTAGGCCTCAGCGTCCGCCTTCAACTTCTGCAGGATCATGGCCGAGATCTCCGGCGGCGAGTAACTGCGGTCGCCCAGCGTCACCTGCGTGTCGCCGTTGGAGGCCTCCTGGATCTTGTAGGACAGCAGCTTCAGGTCGCGCTGCACCTCGCCGTCCGAGAACTTGCGGCCCATGAGGCGCTTGATCGAGTAGATCGTGTTCTCCGGGTTCGTGATGGCCTGTCGCTTGGCGACCTGGCCCACCAGGCGCTCACCCGTCTTGGATACGGCAACGACCGAAGGCGTCGTGCGGCCACCCTCCACGTTGGGGATGACGACTGGCTCGCCGCCCTCCATCACTGCGACGCAGGAGTTCGTCGTTCCCAGGTCGATTCCAATTACTTTAGCCATTCACTCTGCCTCCCGGCGGCTGCCCCGGCGAAGGTCCTGCCGCCTCTCTTGTTTACGGTTTCAGTTGTCGTGTTCAGTCGAATCGCACGCGGCGCGTCCAACCTTCTTGCCCATCACATCCGCCTGGCGCCGACGTTGCGTCCGTTCCTTCGATCTTGCGTGCGGTCTGACTGGCGGCGAAAGGGCCACTGCGCCCTTCATACAGATTATCAACCTGTCTGCCGAGCGAGTCTCCGCCTTCGCACATCATCTCAGTCCTGCTTCTGCCTCTGGCCGACGACGACCATGGCCGGACGCAGCACGCGGCCGGCGAGCATGTAGCCTTTCTGAGCTACGCCGATGACCTGGCCTTCCTCGCCTTCACCGAACATCACGGCCTCGTGCACGTTGGGGTCGAATTTCTGGCCGTCCGCCTCGATCTCGGTAACACCGTTTGCCTCCAGCAGGTGCTGGAACTTGCGGTGGATCAGCCGAATGCCGTCCAGCCAGGTCAGGCCGGCAACGTGGGAATCGACGCTTTGCAGCGCGCGCTCCAGGTCATCGACCATGGGCAGGAGGTTCATGATGAAGGCGGCGTTGGCCAGCCGGGCCAGCTCCTCGCGCTCCTGCTCCACGCGGCGCTTGTAATTCTGGTAATCGGCCGCGGCACGCTGCCACGACGCCAGGTAGGACTGCGCCTTCTCTTTTTCTTCTTCGAGCTGCACGGTCAACGGCTTGCTGTCCGTGGATCCTTCTGTGTTCGTAACGGACTCCTCCGGGTTCGATTCTGGGTTCTCGGACGCCGGCTGGCTGGAAGCACGGTGGTCTTCGAACATCGGTCGGTCGTCGTCTTCTCGGACGGACATAGCTCCTCCTCAAGGGCGGCGGTTCAACCGCAAAGTGAATCTAGATTTGTGCGACGAGGTCGCCCAGCACGTCAGCCAGGAAGCGCACCGTGGGGATGGTCCTGGCGTAGCGCATGCGGGTGGGACCCAGCACCGCAACGACGCCAGAGGGACCGCCCTCGACGCCACCGTAGCGCGCGACGACGATGCTGCACTCGCGCATCGCCTCGTTCTCGTTCTCGGAGCCGATGACGACATTGATGCCGTCCTCCTCCAGCTCCCGGACCGGGATGGCGGACGAAAGGGTGCGCTGCTCGAGGACGTCGATCAGCTCCAGGATGCGATCGGAGCGCGAAAACTCGGGCTGCGAAAGCACCTCGCGCACGCCGTCGCGAAACACCTCGCCCAGCGCGACCGCCTCCTGCTCCATGAGGTCGGCAACGACGTGCATGACCTGCTCATCGATCTCCGCGACCGGCGCCGGCAACATACGGATGTCGCTCAGGCCGGTGCCACCGTAGCGCTCGTTGACACGATTGGCGGTCGTCACCAACTCCGCGTCGTCCACGGGACGGCGGAAGCCGATCACCTGCTGGCGGATGCGCGCCTCGTTAAGGACGACGACGCACAGGGCGCTCATCTCCTGCAGAGGCACCAGCTGCACATGGCGCAGCCGTGTCTCCTTGCTGCGGGGCGAGGTCACCACCGCGAAGTTACTCACCGAGTGCGCCAGCACGGCCGCGGCCAGCTGGAACCACTGCTCCATAGCACGCTCGGCCTGGTGGAACTGGTGACGGATCGTCTCGCGTTCCTGTGCCGGGATCGATTCCTCGGCCATGAGGCTTTCGATGTAGTATCGGTAGCCCTTGTCCGAGGGGACGCGCCCGGCCGAGGTGTGGGGCTGGTTGATGTAGCCCTCGTCTTCGAGGCGCGACATCTCAATGCGCACCGTGGCCGGCGAAACGTCCATACGGTGCTTGCCTACGATGTACTTGGAACCCACCGGCAGGGCAGTATCCACGTACTCCTGGACGATGAGGTTGAGCAGGGCGGAGCGACGTTCAGTCAGCATCGTTTTTCACCGTCATTAGCACTCTCGACGTGTGAGTGCTAATGCCTATTCAACGTAGCAAACGACCCCTTCACTGTCAAGGTTGAGGCTCGTAACGGGGAACCTGGAACAAGGAACATCAAGGAACATATGGTGGCGTGTCTCTCTCCCCCGTTCCTGGTCCCTGGTTCCCGGTCCCCGCCCTTTTGTTGACCCCTCACCCCTGCCAACCTACACTGGCCGGGAAGCACCCCCTGGTAGCTGGAGAGGAAGATCGCGAGCGTAATGGCCGCCAGAATCGTTGGCCTTGGCAAGTACCTTCCTGAGCGCGTCCTCACCAACGCCGAGCTCGAGCGCATGGTCGAGACCTCCGACGAGTGGATCGTTGAGCGCACCGGCATCCGCGAGCGCCGCATCGCAGCCGAGGACGAAGGCCCTGCCAGCATGGGCACCAGGGCAGCGCGTCAGGCGCTGGCCACTGCCCACCTCGAGCCTGACGACATCGACCTCATCATTTGCGCCACCTGCACCGGCGACGGCATGTTCCCGGCGAGCGCATCGCTGATCCAGAATGCCCTCGGCGCCCACCACGCTGCCGCCTTCGACGTCAACGCCGTCTGCATGGGCTTCATCGCCGCCCTCAGCACCGCAACACAGTTCCTCAACGCGGGTACCTACCAGCGCGCCATTGTCATCGGCTCCGAAACGCTCTCCCGTATCGTCAATTGGCAGGACCGCGGCACGTGCATTCTGTTCGGCGATGGCGCCGGCGCGGTGGTGCTGGAGCGTGCCGAGAGCGGCGGCGTCGGCAGTTTCATCCTGCGCAGCGACGGCTCTGGCGCGCGCTTCCTCTACGCCAACGGCCCGGCCACGCCGCCCAAGAACCCGCTGACCTCCGAGGGCTACTACATGGTGATGGACGGACGCGAGATCTACCGCTTCGCCGTCCGCGCCATGGAAGAGGCCGCGCGCCAGGCCATCGCAGAGGCGGGCCTGACGCCGGACGATATCGACCTCGTGGTGCCGCACCAGGCCAACCTGCGCATCATCACCGCCGTCGCAAAGGCGCTGAACGTGTCGATGGAGCGCGTCGTCTGCAACCTGGACCGCTACGGCAACACCTCCGCGGCCACCATCCCCGTCGCCCTCTGCGAAGCCTACGAAGAGGGCCGCGTGAAGCCCGGTGACAAACTGCTGTTCGTCGCTTTCGGCGGCGGCCTCGTCTGGGGCGCCTCCGTGGTCGAATGGACCGGCCTCGGTTCCTGCCTGCACGACGCCGGCGCCGCGTCCCCCACGCTCGAGGTATCTTCCTAGCTCGACGGCCGAGCCACGATGGACTACATCGACTCGCTGCGGTTCCTCTACAAGCTGGCCGACTTCGAGCGCACCGGCCGCTTCGCCGATCGCAAGGACGTCGACCCGGTGCTGCAGCTCCTGCATGAGCTGGACGACCCACATCTCGGACGCGTTACCGTGCACATCGCCGGCAGCAAGGGCAAGGGCAGTGTCGCCGCCATGATCGCCTCGATCCTGCATGCAGCAGACCTGCGTACCGGCCTCTTCACGAGCCCCCACCTGCAGCGCTTCACGGAGCGTATCCAGATCGACGGCGAGCCGGTCTCGACGGAGGAGTTCGCCACGGGCATGACGGAGATCGCTCCCGCTGTGGAGGCAGTGCAGCAGCGCCTCCCGGAAGGCCGCCACCTGGTCACGTTCGACGTGCTCACCGCGCTCGGCTTCTTCCTCTTCCGCCAGCGCGACGTCGAGTCGCAGGTCATCGAGGTAGGCCTCGGCGGCCTGCTCGACTCCACCAACGTCTTCGAGACGAAGGACTGCACCGTCATCACGAACATCGGGCTGGAACACCGCGATATCCTGGGCAACACCGTGGCGGAAATCGCGCGCCAGAAGGCCGGCATTATCGTCAAAGACTGCCCGACGATCATGGCGCCGCAGCGCGAGTCCGCCGCAGACGTGATCCGCGAGGTGGCGCAGGAGAAGGGCTCGCCCCTCACCGAGGTCGCGAAGGTCTGTAACCTGCGCCGCGACTCCGTGAGCAGCGAAGCGCAGACCTTCCGCCTGCGCACGCCGAAGGCCGGTTACCAGATCAAGCTGCCTCTGCTCGGCAAGCACCAGCTGGATAACGCGACGACTGCGATCCTGGCCGCGGAAGCCCTGGCGCGCGGCGGCGTGAACGTCTCGGAGGAGGCGATAAAGGCGGGGCTGGAGAAAGTACGCTGGCCGGCGCGCATCGAGGCCGTTCGCCACCGCCCCCTTATCCTCGTCGACGCGGCGCACACCGCCGATTCGGCGCGCAGCCTGCGCGACACGCTGAGCGAGTACCTGCGCGTCAACGACGCGACCCTCATCATCGGCGTCATGGGCGACAAGGACCTCGAAGGGCTGGTTTCCGCCGTCGAACCGATGGCGCGGCGCGTCATCGCCACGCGGGCCGACCATCCTCGCGCCCTGGATCCGGCGAAGGTAGCGGCGCCGTTTCGCGCCCTTGGCATCGAGACGACAGTGGAGCCGAACCTGGGCGCCGCGATCGACACGGCGACGAACCTCTCGACGCCGTCTGACGCCATTGTTATTCTCGGTTCAGTCGCTCTCGCGGGCGAGGCGCGGGCGTACATTCTCGGTCTGGAGCGCGATCCTCCGATCGCCGACTGAGGCAGGGAACGAGGGGAAATGACCAGCAACTCACTCAACGGCCGTCGCGTCGTGGTCACGGGTATGGGCGGACTCACGCCCCTGGGCAACAACGTGGACGAGTTCTGGCAAGGCTGCGTCGACGGTCGGTCCGGCATCGACTGGATCACCCATGTCGACGTCACCAACTATCCCGTCAAGGTCGACGGCGAGGTGCGCGGCTTCGACCCGCAGGACTACATGGACCGCAAAGAAGCGCGGCGCATGGCCCGCTTCAGCCAGTTCGCCGTTGCCTCCGCCCACATGGCGATCGAGCACTCGGGGATAAACCTGGAGAACGAGGATCGCGAGCGCATCGGCGTGCTGCTCGGCACGGGGATTGGCGGCTACCCGGACACGGACGAAGCCGTGCGCACAATTGTCCACCGCGGCGGCAACCGCCTCGACCCCTTCTACATGTCGAAGACGCTGCCCAACATCGCGGCGGCGCACATCGCCATGCAGTTCCAGGTCAAGGGCTACAACAACACCGTCTCCACCGCCTGCGCCGCCGGCACCCAGGCGATCGGCGACGCGCTCAACATCCTGCGCCTGGGCCGCGCCGACGTGATGATCGCGGGCGGCACCGAGGCCGGCATCACGGAGCTGGGGCTGGCCGCCTTCCACATCATGAAGGCGCTCTCCACCCGCGCCGACGTGCCCCTCAAGGCCAGCCGCCCCTTCGACGCCAACCGCGACGGCTTCGTCTGCGCCGAGGGCTGCGGCATCCTGGTGCTCGAGACGCTGGAGCACGCCCGGCGCCGCGGCGCGCCGATCCTGGCGGAGCTGGCCGGCTACGGCGCCACCTCGGACGCCTACCACGTCGTCGCGCCTTGCGTCGACGGCGAAGGAGCCCAGCGCGCCATGAAGATGGCCGTCGAGGACGCGGGCATCACCCTCGACGACGTGGACTATATCAACGCGCACGGCACCTCGACACCTGCCAACGACGCGTCCGAGTCTGCCGCGATCCGCACGCTCTTCGGCGAGCGCGCCTACCAGATACCAATCAGCTCCACGAAATCGATGATCGGCCACGCGCTCGGCGCATCCGGCGCCATCGAGTCGCTGGCCTGCATCAAGGCGATCGAGACGGGCATCGCCCCGCCAACCATCAACTACGAGACGGAGGACCCGGACTGCGACCTGGACTACGTCGCCAACGAGTCGCGCCACGTCGGCGAGATCCGTCATGTCTTGAAGAACAGCTTTGGCTTCGGCGGCCAGAATGCCTGCCTTCTCTACAAGAAATTCGAGGAATGACCTGCGGGGGCATTGATCCGCGTGCGATAATTACCTATGGCCACGCGAACAGGTGTCGCCACCCGATCCTGAAAACAAACACCCGGCATGGGCCGGGTGTTTTTGGTTCTTTGGGGAGGTCGTTCAGTGAACTCAAGTGTCATCGGCAAAATCGAGAAGGCACGGCGCTACGCCCAGGAGCGGACCCGGATGCGGGTCAAGCAGTTCACGGTCGAGTTTCACGGCGAGAATGGCGATCACCGCGTCACACTCGAAGACGAGCAGTGGCATTGCACCTGCGATTTCTTCGAGGCCGGCCACGGCGCCTGCGCCCACACGATGGCGCTGGAGCGAGTCTTGGAAGGGATGCTGCCTAGCGAGGTCGTGAGCGGCCACTTGCTCGAGCACGCCTGACAGTTTCCGTCCGAAGACAGGAGCCGCACGCCGAAACACCGTGTTTCGCGTGCGGCTCTTTCCGTTACTGCCGCTGACGCCTCGTCCTTTCGGACCAGGACAACTCGTCCCGCTTACCTGAACACTCTCTACCGAGTCTGCCGACTATCACTGAGATGAGCCTGTTCAGCAGGGCCTGGTCCCTCTATTCCCGGCGCTCCCTGATATTTCGCCTGTGGCTGGCCCTAACCGTCATTTGCCTGGTAGTGGGCTCCTCGATTGCCACTGCGTATGGCTGGACCACGCTCAACGGGGAAATCCACACTGCGCGCGACGAGGTTCACGTCAAACAAGAGACCGTCGCGGTTTTCACTTCGATGGGGCAACGCCTGCAGACGACGGGTGGCTTTGCCTTCGCACAGAGCGACTACCGTCTGCTGCGCGACATGGGCGTCCTGAGCCTCTCGGTCTACGACGACAGCGGCAATCTCGAGCTGAAGGTCGATCCATACGACGAAATCGTGGGTGTAGCCCAGTCCTATGCCAGCACGGTGCCATTAAGCAATTCAGTGGGCTACGAGGTTATTCCAGACTCCACCACAAACATCGATCCCGCCTTGGTCGAGAAGGCGAAGACAGAAGGACCCCAATACTCGGACGTACGGTTCGAAGATGCGAACGCCTCCCCTGCAAAACTCAGCCCTCTGCGGCTCGTCACGGGCGGCCAGTTCGGTGGGGAGGTGTGGTCCAGCCCCGATCCAGGCGCGACCCAGCAGACGCTCTTTCAGTACTCCGATCTTGCCGGCGCTGCCCGCCGGCTTGTCCTCGAGTTAGGGATCGCCGCTATCGTGTCCTCCAGCATGCTCGGCCTCGTCTGGTGGCAGGTGCTGCGACGCATGATTTACAGACCCCTGCTGGCCTACAGCAACGTCGCCGTCGAAATTGCCGCCGGCGCTTCGGTGCGCATGCCAGCACACGGCAACGATGAACTCGCGGGCCTGGCACACGCCATCAACAGCATGGCTGACGTGCTAGAGAACAAAGCCACGATCGATGCGCTGACCGGCCTCAACAACCTGCGCCATATGAGCGACCACCTCGAGAGCCTGATCAAGAGTGCAGCGCGGGAGGAGCAGCCTCTCTCCCTCGTCGTCGCCGACCTCGATCGCTTCAAGCCGATCAACGACACATATGGACACCTGGCCGGCGATCGGGTGCTGCAAACGATTGGCGGAGCCATGCGGCGCTGGGCCGGCAACGACTTCATCTGTTGGCGTCTGGGTGGCGACGAGTTCGCCATTGCTCTCCCCGGTCTGGACCCCGCCGCGGCACAGCGCCACGCCGAAAACCTGCGCCACCTCATCAACAACCTCTCCGTGCGTGTGTCGGACGGCGTGGTCAGGCCGCAGATCTCGGTTGGCGTTGCCAGCTGTCCGGAAGACGGAGATTCCGTCGGCACCCTGCTCGGCATGGCGGACCGACGTATGTATCAAGCCAAGAGAGCAGCGTACACCACGCGAGAACCTATCGAACCGCCGCTCTCGGCCTAGGCTGGCAAGCCCCGGTAGTACTCGACCGTGCGGCGCAGCCCCTCTTCGAGGTCGACTTCGGCGCGCCAACCAGTCTGCTGCCGTAGCCGCTCCGACGTGGCATAGGTCGCGGCAACGTCACCCGGACGCTCGCCGAGGTCCTGGACAGTCAGCTTGTGGCCCAGGATCGAACCTACGGTATCGAGGATGTCCTTCACTTTGACACCGGTCTCGCTGCCAACGTTGAAGTAGTTGAGGCCGTCCAGTCCCAGAACCGCAACGTGTGCTCGGGCCAGGTCCCCTACATATATAAAATCGCGAACCTGCTGGCCGCCCCAGTACACGGGAATCGGCTTGCCCTCCAGCGCCGCGCGCACGACGGTCGGCACCAAGTGTGTCTCCGGATCACAAAGCTCGTTCGGACCGTAAGGATTGAAGTAGCGCAGAATCGTCACGTTCATGCCGTAGAGGCGATGGTAGACCGCCAGGAAAGCCTCCGCGGCCACCTTGCTCGCGCCGTAGGGATTGGACTGCAACTGTACCGGGTCGTCCTCATGGATCGGCAGGCGCGAGGGTAAGCCGTAGACCGTGGCGGAGGACGAAAAGACGATGCTGTTCACGCCTGCCTTTCGCATCGCCTCCAGCAAGCGCACCGTGTTGACGACGTTGTTCTCGGCGAACTCCACCGGCCGCTTGACCGACTCCGGCACCGGCACGAACGCCGCCATGTGGATGACGACGTCGTGGCCTGCCAGCCATCCCGGCAGCTCCTCTTCCTGACGCAGATCACCTTCGACGAAGGCAGCGTCCGGCGCCACGAGATCGCGCCGGCCGTTCGAGAGGTTGTCGAGCACCGTCACCTGATGGCCGGCGGCCAGCAAACCCGCCGTCGTATGACTGCCGATGAAGCCGGCGCCGCCCGTGAGGAAAATTCGCATAAAATGAGGATAACCGCTCTCGGCGATATGATCGTTAACTCAGGGGATTCCCTAATCCTGAGGGGAAGCGCACGGTATTAACCTTTTGTCCGACGCTTCGTTGTTATGTATGCAACCCCTTCGCGAGAGGGGGGTGCGCCTGTGTCCCCGGTGGACGCGTGGCTGGAGAGGGGCATATCATTGGCTCGTTTTCCGGTACCCGGAAAAGGGATCATGAAGAGCTTCTCCCAATCGGAGAACGGCTCCGATTGGGAGCCGGAACGCCAGGTCGTCGAAGCTGCACAAGCGGGTGACCTGGAGGCGCTTTCGACCCTCTACGACAACCACATCAATCAGGTCTACCGCTACACACTGGCGCGCCTCGGCAACTTCCATGACGCCGAAGACGTCGCCGAAGAGATCTTCCTCAAGATGCTCGGCGGCCTGCCCGGCTATCAGTGGCGCAAGGTGCCCTTCGCCGCCTGGCTGATGCGCATCGCCCGCAACGAGGTGATCAGCTTCACGCGACGCAACGGCCGCCGCCAACACGACGCCGAGCTGCCCGAAGACCTGGTCGACGGCAACCGCACGAACGACCCGGCCGAAACGACGGAACGGAGCATGGCACTGGAGGACCTGCGCAAAGCGGTCACCCTGCTGCCGGAAGCTCAACGGGAGGTCATCATTCTGCGCTTCGCCTCCGGCCTTTCGGTCGCCGATACGGCCAAAGCCCTGGGCAAACAGGAGAACAACGTCAAGGTATTGCAGCATAAGGGGATGCAGCGGCTTCAGATCCTGATGACGCCGAAGTATCCGGAGTTGGCACAGAAGAACCAGTGAATCGAAAACGCATCGAGGAGATGCTGCAGGAATGCCTATCGGGCTATGACGCCGGCCTCTCGCCGGAGGATTGCCTCTCCGCGTTCCCGCAGTACCGGGCACAGCTGGAACCGCTGCTGCGCGAGGCTATCTCCCTGCGCATCGCGTACACCTCGAAGCCTGCACCCGAGTTCCGCGAACGCACGCGCGAGCGGTTGCTCTTCGCCGCAGGGCGCGACGTCAGCGCCGCGTTCTCGAACGAGCCGAACCCCGATTTCGTCAACCGTACCCGTGAGCGCCTCATCGAGGCCAGCGGGGCCGGCGTGCAGGAAGCCCTGCGGGCCGTACCGCCGCCACGCCTGCCGTTCTGGAGCAACGCTCGCCGCCGTCTGCTTGACGCTGCCCAGGCGCCGCGACCGGCGCCGCGGCCCGCCATCTCCATGGCCATGCGCACCAGCCTTTCGGCTACGGTCATCGTCATCGCCCTGGCTATTGCCGGCATCGTCTACTTCGCGAACTCCGGCAGCACCACGGTGAGCGCCCAGTACGCCCTCATCGAACAGCAGACCCAGCAGCTCGAGCAGGCAGCGGGCAGCGGCACCGTCACGACCGCCATGGTGGACGATCTGACACAACGTACGCTCGATCTGGCGCAGCGCCTGCAAACCGAGAATGATCCTGCCGTCGCCCAAAAACTGCCGGCTGTCATCGAGCGGCAAAAGACCATCGTCACGCTTGCCGCAAAGGATGAGACAGTCGCGCCAGCGTTGGACCAGGCCCTGGCTCGGCTGGACGACGCCAATCGCATCACGGCCGCCCGGGCGCCGGACGATGGCAACGAGGCCGTGGCTTCTACCGACACCACCTCTACTGCGGCTTCGGCATCGAGCTCGCCATCCGCTACCGCAACGACGACGCCTCCGCCGCCAACGCCGACGCCTCCGGCTCTGAAGGACGGCCAGGTGCGCGTGAGCCCGACGGACGACACCACCTTTGGTCTGGATTGGGTCACGATTTCGACCACGACCCTGAACCTGCGGGTTCCCAGCGGCTGGCAGCTCGTCGGTATCGACGTCGACGGCACCGGGACGGGCAACGTTGCCGACGACACGATTCGCATCGACAGCCCCGACACGAGCATCATCCTGCTGATCCGCACTGATAGCGGCGGCATCCAGGCGGTACTCGGCGACAAGATCGTCGTCCTGCGTGACAAAGGTAACAGCGGAGCGACGATCTCCCTGAGCGACCTCGTCGACCAGACAGGTGAGTCGGCGACGGTGCTGAGCCACATGCTCGACACGCTATCGATAACCGGCGACCTCGTCGGCGACCCGGAGCCTACGCCCACGGCGACCAGCACAGCGACTAGCACGCCAACCGAAACGCCGACGGCAACGCCGACCGACACCGCCACGCCCACAAACACGCCGGAACCAAGCAGCACGCCGCAAAACTAGAGTAGAAACCCTCCCCTAAAGCCGCTTCGCAGTCCTTCCGATACTTAAAGGCAGGGGATCGCCCCCTGTCGCCGTAGGCGACCATCTGGGAGGGAACCGTGGTTCAAATGAATACGCCCGTCGACTACGATGGCTCCATGGAGCGCGACGAAAACCAGGCACCGAACTGGACCGCCACCGTCCGCGAAGCCGTCGCCGCATTCACGAAGAGCGTCAGTGAAACGTCGCAGCAGTTGGCAGCGGCGGCAGACAAGTTCGCCGCCGACTCCATGAAGGCTATCGACGACGTATCCGCGCGCGCCGAGCAGTCCGCCACCCGAAGCAGCGAAATGGCCAGCGCCGCAACCAGCGCGGCCGACGACGCGCGCGCCGTGGCCGACTCCGTGCGCAGCGCTCTCAACGACGCCGCCGAAAAGGTGCGCGCCGAGACACAGAACCTCCTCGACGAGGCCATTCAGCGAACCGAACAGAGCATGCAGACTCCCGAGCTGCAGAGCCGGCTCGACGACGCGAGCCGCAAGGCCGATGACGCCTTCGCGGCCGCCCAACGGCTGCAGAGCGACCTCGAAATCCGCCTCAACAACATCCTCGCCCAGGCCGGAAGCGCCGCCGAGCGCGTGCGAACCGACCTCGAAGAGCGCCTGAATACCCTCCCCTCCACCCCGGCGCTCACCGACGAAGTCCAGGCTGCCATCGACAGCCGCGTCGAGGCAGCCGTGCAGCAAGCCCAGGACGCCATGCGCAGCGCCGACCAGGTGAGCCAAACCATCGAGGAGCGCCTCACTACCGCGATGCAGCGTCTGGAGGAGTCCACCCGCACTCATGAGGATGCTGTTGCCGAGGCCTCGCGCGCGGCCCAAGAAGCCCGCGAGGCCGCCAGCCAGGCCCACTCCAGCACCGTCGGCTCCGCGGTCAGCGAGTCCGCGCAGCTCGTCCTGGAGCGCCTCGAGACGGACTACAGCCTGCTCACCCGCCTGGTGCAGGACCTGCACAACCGCATCGCCAACCTCTCGGGTGAGGCTCCGGAAACCGCCACTGAGCCCGAAGCCGAAGTCACGCCTGTCGAGCCACAGCCAGCGTCCGAGCCGGTCTCGCCCTGGCAAGCCACCCAGCAAGCGCCCAGTGCCGCCCCGGTCGAAGAACCTTCTCCCTCTCTGCAGACCCCAACCCCGAGCTGGTACTCCGGCTACCAGCAGGAAGATGCGAAGCCAGAGACGAGTGCAGCCGAGGAAGCCGGCGCTCCGGAGCTCTCGCAGCCTGAGGCCAGCGAGCCCGAACCGGTGCTTGAGCCGCAAACTGAACCGGTCGCAGAAGCCGAGCCCGTCGCGGCCGCGTCGCCCGCAGCCCAGTCGCCAATCGTGCACGGCCGCGTACTGATAAGCATCGCGCCGGTGCCCGACTTCGATCGTCTGCTCAGCCTCGATGGCGCGCTGGGCCGCATGAACGGGGTCGCCAACGTCACGCTGGCCGACTACGCGAAGGAAGAAGTGACCTTCCGCGTCGAGATCGAGGCGCCGACCAGCGTCGAGGACTTCCGGCAACGGCTGAGCCAGTCGGCCGGCTCGAATCTGGACGTCGTCTCGACCAGCGAAGGCGGCGTCGCACTCCGCCTGGCCAGCTAGTCACCTGCGGGGCGTCGAAGCCATGTCCGTAGCCGTACTCCGTCCAAGACGGACAGCAGTCTACCTCAGCGCCGCCGGGATGCTGCTAATGGTTGCGGCCGTCTCTGCCATCTCCGCCGACGATACATCGGGAGTCGCCCTGCGCGCCGGCATGATCATGGTTACGGCCGGGGCGGCGCTCATGCTGCCCTGGAAAGCGGCTGTGCCCTCCTCCATCGCCTGTTGGTTCATCGCCAACCTGGGTCGCACCATCGTCGCCGACTGGAGCCTGTTCAACCACAAGATGATGTTGGAGCTGCCTGGCCTCGTCGGGCTCGCGATCTTCAGCGTCGCCATTCGTCACGCCATCGCCATGCTCGAAGCGGACAGCCGCGTGGTGGGCGCCGGCGGCGACAGCTACTTCGGCATCGAAGAGGAGACAGGCGTCTTCGAGGAGCGTTTCCTGCGCCCCGCCATCGAGGCAGAGCTTTCGCGCTCACGTCGTTTCCAGCGTCAGTTTGCCGTCGTCCTCGTCGGCATCGACCAGCTGCGCCAGCGCTTCGACTACCGCAGCGAAGAGGAGTGGGACGCCGGCTTCCTCGCCACCGCCGAGCTGCTGCGCCGCACCCGCAACAACATCGACCGCGTGTACCGCTACGGCAACGCCAGTTTCGCCCTGGTCCTACCCGAGTCGGGCCCCGGCGAGACGACCGGCATGGTGCGCCGCCTGCGCCGCCTCGCCAAGAGCAGCCAGCCGCGGGAGGGAGAGCCCGGGGGGCCGCTGCCGGCCTCCTTCGGTGCCACCTTTTTCCCGACCTGCGCCACCACGGTCGAAGACCTGCTACGGCGCGCCGAGATCGCCCTGCGCCTCGCCGAACGAAACTCGCAGCACCTGCAGCTCGACGGCGCCGAAGTGCCTGCTGAACCGGCGCCGGAAACCCTGCGCCGCGATCCTCGGCCCGAAGATGAGAGCGACACCCTGCAGACCCTCATGGCTGCGACCAGCTCAAGCAATGGCACTGCTGCGCTGGATGCCGACGGAGACATCGAGCACCTCCTGCAGCGCTTCAACGAGACGCGCCTGCTCCTGCACCGTCTGCGCACCGGCGAAACGACCGAAAAGGCCTCCTAGCCCCCCGACCCGGATTCAGAATCACTGCACGGTAATCGTGCCGCTCATGACGGTCGCGCCGTGGATGACGCAGTAGAAGGTCAGCGTCCCCGCTTGTGCCGGCGTGAACATCAGCGTGGTCGAGCCACCCGGGTCCAGCGTCCCGCTGTCGGCCACGCCGTCGATCGTGAAGGTGTGCTGAACGTTGCCGTTGTTGTTGATCTTGATGGTCACCGGTTGGCCGGCCGCTGCAGTCAATGTCTCCGGCACGAAGGCGAAGTCCACGATGGTAACGGCAGTGCTGGCGCCCGCCGCCGGTTGCGTCGCTGCCGGTTGTGGCGGTGCGCTGGTTGCAGTAGACGCCACCTGAGTTGCCGTCGCTGATAGAGCGCTCGTGGCAGTCGCGACGGCCGCATTGGTTGCCGTCGCGACCGGCGTATCCGAAAGTGCGGCCGGGGTCGGTGAGTCAGCCGGCGCGGTCGGCGATGGCGAGGTCTTGTCGCTGCCGCACGCCACGAGGCCACCGAGAATCACGAGCACGAGACACGTCGAGAACGCGATGAACCTGGATCGAGCAAACATCGGAACCACCCTTCACTATTCCCGGGTCCTTCCTGCAAGGAAGTACGCGCGGGCTGCAAAGAAAGATTCCGTTGCCGGATTGTTGCTGCGTTAGAGACCGATGAGCTTGTCGAGGCCGACGATGAGTTCGTTGCGCTTCGTGATCTCGCGCACTGCCAGGAGCACGCCCGGAATAAAGGATTCGCGGCCAGTAGAGTCGTGGCGAATGCGCAGCGTCTGGCCCAGGCCGCCGAAAGCAACCTCCTGGTGGGCAACGAAGCCCGGCATGCGCTGGCTGTGGATGGCCACGCCGTCCAGCACGGCGCCGCGACCGCCGATGACGGGCTCCTTCTCCGGCATCGTGTGCTGGAAGGGCCCGCCGTGGCCCTCGACCATGGCCCGCGCCGTGACGACGGCGGTACCGGAAGGAGCGTCGAGCTTTTTCTCCTGGTGCATCTCCGTCACCTCGGCATAGTCGAAGAAGCGGGAGGCAATGCGCGCCAGGTGGATCATGACGACGGCGCCGATGGCGAAGTTCGGCGCCACGAACGCGCCTACCTGCTTCGTCCGGCACCGCTCGTCCAACTCGCTGAGGAAGGCCGGGCTGAGATTCGTCGTGCCGATCACCATGCACACGCCCCGGTCGATCGCGGCGCTGGAGACGTCGCCGGTCCACTCCGCATTCGTGAAGTCGACGATCACGTCGGGATTGACACGTTGGATCAATGCGGCCGGGTCGTTGCTCATCGGCACGAGGCCGGCGCCCGGCGTGGGCAGCGAAACGGACTCCTCCTGGGAGAACTTCTCGATGACGCCGACCGGCTCCAGGTCCTCTTCACCGCAGACCGCGGCGAGCACCTCGCGGCCCATGAAGCCGGTACCACTGACGACGACGCGGATCTTGTCCATAGCCTTCCCTCCACCGGGTCATCGCTCGAGCCGAGGCGAATCGTACCTCGTGTTGCGTCGAGACCGTTCGCGGAGAGATTACCGCAACCTGCCGCCGTCTGTATAAGCGCTACTCACGGAAAGTAGGCTCCAAGAACGCGGAAGGTTACCCACCGTCGGCTGGTACTTGAGACGTCTCAGAAAGACGAGAGAGCTCGCGCGCGGCTACGCCGCCCTGCTAATAGCTAGCGAGGCATTGGCGGTCGCGGCCGGGAGCCACCTCCGCCGCCACCGGGGCGGTTGCCACCACCACCACTGCCGCCGCGTCCCCGGCGCCGGTTGAAGCCGCCGCCGTCGCGGCCGTCCTGCCGCGGCGGTCGCGGCTGCTGTGTGCGCATCGGCGCCAACGTGGAGCTGCGACGCGTCATCGGCGAAGGAATCTCACCCGGCTCCTCGAAGTCGGACGGGCTGGCGCCCTCGAGAATGGCACGCCGCGACAGGTTGATGCGGCCCAGGTTGTCGATCTCCATGACCATGACCTGTATCTCGTCGCCAACCTTGACCACGTCTTCGACGGTGGGTACACGGTAGTCGGCCAGCTCGCCGATGCGCACCAGGCCTTCTTTGCCGGGCATGATCTCGACGAAGGCGCCGAAGTCGACCGTGCGGGTGACGCGGCCGGTGTAGACCTGGCCGACCTCAGCCTCCTTGGTCAGGCCCTCGATGATGGCGATGGCGCGGCGGGCGTTCTCCTCGTTGGAGGAGCCGACGTACACCGAGCCGTCGTCCTCGACGTCCACCGAGCACTTCGTCTCTTCGATGATGGAGCGCACCATCTTGCCCCCGGGGCCGATGACAACGCCAATCTTCTCGCGCGGGATCTGGATGCGGTACATGCGCGGTGCGTAGCGCGAGAGCTCCGTGCGCGGGCTCTCGATGGTCTCGTTCAGCTTGCCGAGGATGAAGAGCCGGGCGGTACGGGCCCGCTCCACGATCTCCTTGACTTGCTCCAGGGTCAGGCCCTTGATCTTGAAGTCGGCCTGCACGGCGGTGATGCCGGTGCTGGTGCCAGCCACCTTGAAGTCCATATCGCCGAGGAAGTCTTCCAGACCGGCGATGTCGGTGAGAATCTCGTACTTGTCCTCACCGGTGATAAGGCCCATCGCGACGCCCGCCACGGGCTCCTTGATCGGTACGCCCGCATCCATGAGGGCCATGGTGCCGGCGCAGATGCTGGCCTGCGAGGTGCTGCCGTTGCTGCCGAGCACCTCCGAGACGATGCGGATCGTGTAGGGAAACTCGTCCGCGCTGGGGATGACTGGCTCCAGGGCACGCTCGCCGAGGGCACCGTGGCCAATCTCGCGGCGGCCGGTGCCGCCCATACGCCGCACCTCACCGACCGAGTAGGGCGGGAAGTTGTAATGCAGCATGAATCGCTTGGTCTCTTCCGGCGAAAGCGTGTCCAGCTTCTGCTGCGCGCTCATGGGCCCCAGGGTAACGATGCCGAGCACCTGCGTCTCGCCGCGCTGGAAAAGGCCGGTGCCGTGCGTGCGCGGCAGGATACCGACGTCGCAGGTGATGGGCCGCAGCTCGTCCAGGGCACGACCATCGGCGCGCTTGCCGTCGGTGAGGATGCGGTTACGGACCGTCTCCTTGATCACGGCGTCGAGGGCCATCGCCAGTTGATCGGTGGGGAAGCGCTCGCCGAAGTGCTCGCTCAGCTCCGCCATCTGGGCACTGCGGCCCTCCTGGCGCTCGACCTGGACGGCGGCCATAATCTGCTCGGAGCGATCCTTGAGGAAGTCTCGGACTGCCTCAAGTGCCTCCGGGTCGAGAGCCTTGGCCTTGACCTCCATCTTGGCGTGACCAATCTCGCTGACCATCTTGTCCTGCGCCGCGATCACTGCCTGATTCGCTTCGTGAGCGCGCCGCACGGCCTCGATGAAGACTTCCTCGGGCACGCCCTTGGCGCCGGCTTCGACCATGATCACCTTCTCACGCGTCGAAGAAACGACGAGGTCGAGGGCGCTGTCCTTCAGCTCGGTGTAGGTCGGGTAGATGACGTATTCGTCGTTGACGTAGCCGATGCGTACAGCCGAGACCGGCCCGTCGAACGGGATGTCCGAGATCGATAACGCAGCGGAGGCGCCGATCGTCGCCAGCACGTCGGGGTCGTTCTCCAGGTCGGCGGAGAGGACCGTGATGATGATCTGGACGTCGTTGCGGAAGCCCTTGGGGAAGAGCGGTCGCAAGGCACGGTCCGTCATCCGCCCCGCGAGAATCGCGTCCGTCGAAGGCCGGCCCTCGCGGCGCGGGAAGCTGCCGGGGATCTTGCCGACGGCGTAGAGGCGCTCCTCGAAGTCGATGGTCAGCGGGAAGAAATCGATGTCGGCGCGCGGCTCCGGGCTGGCGCACGCCGTGACCAGGACGACCGTCTCGCCCAGGGCCACCGTGATCGAGCCATTGGCCTGCGTGGCCAGCCGCCCTGTCTCGATGATGAGCGACTTACCTTCGACTTGCACTTCATAAATGTGAGACATCAACGTTATCTACCTTTGCTGTTTACTACCGGACCACCCGGCCACGGGAAGGGCACAATCGAGTGGCAACAATCAGCGCCTGCTGTCGTTGCAGTTTCGGGGTGAGATGTTGGATACCGTTAGCTTTGCAGTAACCGCTGCGTCCCTCGGGCGGGGCCGGCCAAACTACAAAGAGACCTCCGCAGAATTACTTGCGGAGGCCAAGCCTCGCGATGATCGCCCTGTAGCGCTCGACATCTGTCTTGTTCAGGTAGGCAAGCAGGCGGCGTCGCTGGCCAACCATCTTGAGCAAGCCGCGGCGCGAGTGGTGGTCCTTACGATGCACCCGGAGGTGCTGGGTGAGGTCATTGATGCGCTGCGTGAGCATCGCGATCTGAACCTCAGCGGAGCCAGTATCCGCCTCGTTGACCCTGTAATTCTGGATGATTTCGCTTTTGAGCTCTTGGGCGAGCATGTGGCCGGTCTGGGCCCTTCCTCGTATGCTTCTCTCGTACTTCCCGACGAGTCTAGCATGGCGCTCCGTTTCACCGCAACGTTTGCCAACTCTTAACACGAAGTGCGTTTGGACAGCGATAACTGCCTTAACAGCTCCGAGACTTGGTTTCGGTGCGACGCGCCTGCCATAATTCTCTGGAGAACATCAACACCAGCCGGCCACGGCTGGGAGGAGTATTCGTGAGCAGACAACGATCGTCCCGCGTCGAGCGACGCGCAGAGAGGGAAGCGCGTGAACCCGGCAGCGAACCGAGAGCGCGGCGGCAACGCCAGCGGGGCGGCGGCTCCGGCTCGAAGCAAAGCTTTCTCAGCCGCCTGAACCGCCTGAACAAGGTGGCCATCGCGGTCGGCCTAGGCGCCATCGTCGTTGCAGGCATCCTCGTGTACGCCATCACGCAAACGGGCGGCACTGCCCAGGCGAGCTGGCAGAAGGCGCAGATGGACGACGATCCGTCATTGCCCGGCACCTACTACCCGCCTCATCCCGGCCCGGACGGCGTCCTGGGCACGGCGGACGACCGCCTGCACTATCCCACAGGCACCGTGATCCCGATCTGCACTGACGAGCAGCTAGCATCCGGCAACGTGAGCGACCCGCTCTGCTACACGAGCAACCCGCCCACCTCCGGCCCGCACGCCGACCGGCCGATGCAGTTCACGGCGCTGACCAGCCCGGCTCCCAAGGAGAACCTGGTCCACGACATGGAGCACGGCGGTACCGTCATCTGGTACAACACGACCGACCAGGATGTCATCGACAAGATCCAGAAGATCACGAAGGACCTGGACAGTCGCGGCAAGGAGGTCGTCTCCTCCTTCTACGGCGACATGGAGCCGGACACCATCGCGATCACGGCCTGGACCCGAATGGAGAAGTTCCCGGTCAGCGAGTACAGCGACCAGAAGGTGAAGGACTGGGTCAGCGTCTACGACCGGCGCTTCAACCCCGAAGGCTTCTAGGGATTAGCGTCCCGCGCACCCCCGCGCGAGAGCTGGCCTAAAGCCGCGACCTTGCTCTGAACCGGCCAACGGCCGCATCTACCGTAGCCGTCGCGGCGACCTGAAGGTCGCCACGACGTCGCCTACCCGCTGCCGCCTAAGCGCTCGCGTAGCCAGTCGTAGCCCCAGCCCTCCATGACGTAGGCCACCGTCAGGCCAAAGCCCGCCGCGACGAGGCCGGCGCCACCGTCCAGAAAAAAATGGTTGCCCGTCATCACCGTGGACGTCGCCTGCACGACGGGATGAAGCACGGCCAACCCCAGCACCCAGCGCGAGCTGCCGTAGGCGCGTGCCACGCCGACGGCTAGCAAGATGGCCCAGCCAACGTGCAGGCTCGGCATCGCCGCATATGGGTTGACGAAGAACTGCGTCGACTGCGCCTGGTAGCTCAGGTTGTTGAACACCTGCAGCGTGTCCACGACGCCGATGCCGGGAACGAGGCGGGGCGGCGCCACCGGAAACAAGTTGTACGAGATGAGGGCCAGCGCGCCCGACGCCAGGATCGCATCGCGCGTAAAGGTGTAGTCGGTGCGGCGGCGGAAGTAGAGCAGCAGGCCCACGCTGGCGATGAGGGGAAAATCTAGCCAGAAGTAGACGAAATTGAAGAACTTCACCGGTAACCGGTGATCGACGATCGCCGCCTGCCAGCTCGGCTCGTCGAAGATGCCGAGGCTCTTCTCTATGCGGATCACGGTATGCGCGTGCGACAGCGCCTCCGCAGGCCGGTCGATGACGTTGGCGCGCACGACGAAGTACAGCAGGAACGCCATCGCCACCAGCAGCAGCTCACCAGCGTCGCGGTAGGCGCGATGGCGCGTCAAGAACGAGCGGCCTGAGCCGGCTCGAACGCTCTCCGAGCGGGTGATGTCAGCCACATAGCCTCTTTCGCCCCGATGAAGCCGGAGCCAGCGCGCCGTTAGTGAGCGCCGTCTGCGTATTGCAGCGCCAGATGCACCAACGTGCGCACCGGGATGCCGCTAGCGCCTTTGACGATGACGCCCTTGTCGCGGTTGTAGATGTCCACACCGGCGATATCGAGGTGAACCCAGGGCGTGTCCTCGGCAAACTCACGCAGCAGCATGGCCGCCGTGATCGAGCCCGCCGGACGGCCGCCGCTGTTCTTCATGTCGGCGACATCGCTCTTGATCTGCTCCTTGTACTCCTCAAACATGGGCAGCTCCCATATCTTCTCGCCGGCCGTCGCCGCCGCCGCCTTGACGCGCTCGAGGAGCACCGGGTCGTTGGTCATGGCGCCCATGGCCACGTTCCCGAGGGCAACGCTGACGGCGCCGGTCAGGGTCGCCACGTCGATCAGCGCCTCGGCGCCCTGCTCTCGCGCGTACGCAATGCCGTCCGAGAGCACCAACCGTCCCTCGGCGTCCGTGTTCACGACCTCGATCGTCTTGCCGAGCATCGTCACCAGCACGTCGCCGGGCTTGGTGGCGCTGCCGCTGGGCATATTCTCCGTCGCCGGGACGACAGCGATGACATTGACGGCCGGCTTCAGCCGCGCGATGGCGCCCATCGCAGCGATGACGGATGCACCGCCCGCCATGTCGCCCTTCATGTCGCCCATGTTCTCGGCCGGCTTGATCGAGATGCCGCCGCTGTCGAAGGTGATGCCCTTGCCGACCAGCGCCAGCGGCTTGCGGTCGCCGCCGCCGTTGTAGCGCAGGACGATGAGGCGCGGCTCCTGCACGCTTCCGGCCGCGACACCCAGCAAGCCGCCCATGCCTTTCTCGCGCATCCAGGCCGGGCCGTACACCTCGAACTCCAGGCCTGTCTCGCGCGCCAGGGTCTCGGCTTGTCCCGCCAGGTCCGTGGGAGTCAGGTAGTTGCCGGGCTCGTTGGCGAGGTCGCGGCAGAGGTTCGTCGCCTCCGCCAGGATGCGGCCTCGTTCGACGCCTGCTTCCAGCGCCGGCACTTTCGGCGCATCGAACTCGATTATCTCGAAGCTCTCCATGTCCTCCTCGTCGTCGCTGCGCTTGTGACGCAGGAAACGGTAGAGGCCGAGCAGCGTTCCCTCGGTGATCGCCTCGGCACAGGCCTGCGGGTCCAGGCCGCCGATGCCGGCGCCGTGGGTGATTACGACCGCGCTCTTGATGCGATGGTGTCGCAGGTAGCGCGCCAGGTCGGCCGAGAGCTCGCGGATCTTGTCGATGCTGAAGTCGGACGACTTGCCGAGGCCCGCCACGATGACGCGCGCCGCAGGCAGCTTGCCGAAGGTGTGGATTAGCGTGAACTCGCCCAGCTTGCCGCGGATGTCCCCGCTGCGGATCAGCTCGCTGATGGCGCCGCCCATCGCCTGGTCAACGGCGCCGGTGCCGCCGCCCGGCGAGGTCACGCCCTCGAAAAGGTTGACGACGACGGCGTCGACGGCGGCGCTCGTAACGTCGCCCTGGCGGACACTCAGCTTCATGAAGGCCTCCTGGCAAACGAATCGGGCCGAACCGCCCGGATGCGATCGAACTGACGCGGGCGGGGGACTGTGAGAAATATTCTACCGAGCCGTCTCACGCAGCCGCCAGCAGGCGTGCGTTACCTGGTGATTTCGGGTGCAACAGTGTGAATTTCGAGCCGTACAGTGCGTCCTAACGTAGGGACGCAGCTTCAGCTCCGTCCTGAGGACATCTCATCGTCAACTTGAAATCACGTCGGATACCACTGCAAGCCGTCTCGCACCAGGACGTACCGTGGCCCCATCCCAGATTGCCGCGCCTCGCTGCCGCGATGGCTCGCAATGACGTCCGAAACACGGTCGCCCGAGAGCCAGATTCTTCGCTGCGCTCAGAATGACAAGCGTGAGTAGTTAGTTGGCGCCACGCCGATTCAGCAGCGGCACGACGCGGTCGAAGATGCGCTGGGCGACATCGTACTTGCTCATGAGGGGCAGCTCTTCTACGCCGCCCTTCGCATCGAGGATGGTCACGCGGTTCGTATCCACCGCGAAGCCGGCATCCGCGGCGCTGACGTCGTTGGCGCAGATCAGGTCGAGGTGGCCGTGCGAGAGCGTCTTGCGGCGCGCGTTGGCGATGACGTCCTGCGTCTCCGCCGCGAAGCCCACCTTGACGACCGAATCCGGCACCTCGTGCAGGAAGTCGGCGTTGGCGACGAGATCGAGGACGAAGCCGCCCTCGCCCTTTTTCAGCTTCTGCTCGCCGGCCTGGGCCGGGCGGAAGTCGGACACGGCCGCGGCCATCACCAGCGCATCCGCACTGGACGTGGCCGATAGTACTGCCTCGCGCATCTGCGCTACCGTCTCGACTTCGACCAGCTCGACGCCGTAGGGTACCGGCAGCGCCGCCGTGGTCGAGACCAGCGTCACGCTGGCGCCGCGGTCGCGCGCCGCCTCCGCCAGGGCGAAGCCCATCTTGCCGCTGGAGCGGTTGCTGATGAAGCGCACCGGGTCGATAGGCTCACGCGTACCGCCGGCGCTGACGACGACGTGACGGCTCGCCAGATCGCCGGCCTTCGCCAGCTCCAGCTTCACAGCGCCGACGATCTGCTCCGGCTCCACCAGGCGCCCTGCGCCCATCTCTCCGCTGGCCAACCTCCCGACCGCGGGACCTACGAAGACGACGCCGCGGCGCTTCAGCGTCTCGACGTTCTCCTGCGTCGCCGCGGCAGACCACATCTGTGAGTCCATCGCCGGCGCAACGAGGATCGGCGCCCGCGAGGCCAGGTAGACCAACGACAGGAAGTCGTCGGCAAGGCCGTGCGCCAGGCGCGCGATGGTCGTCGCGGACGCGGGTGCGATCAGGATCAGCTCCGCCCGCCGAGCTACGGCGATGTGCTCTTCGGCAGCGTCGGTGACCGGCTGGTACATGTCCGTAAAGACAGGCCGGCCCGTCAGCGAACGAAAGGTCAGCGGCGCGACGAATTGCTGCGCCGACTCTGTCATCGTGACGTCCAGGGTTGCACCCGCCTGCACGAGCTTGCTCGCCAGATCGGCCGCCTTGTACGCGGCGACGCTGCCGCAGACGCCGAGGAGGATGGTGCGCCCCTGCAGCAGTGTCATACGGGCGCCTCGTTCATCTCGTAGATATGGCGTAGGCCCTTCAGCGTCAGGTCCGGGTCGACGTGGTCGAAGCTAGTCAGCTCCGCCATTAGCGTGGCCCAGCCTCCCGTGGCAACCACCCAGGCGTCGGCGCCGATTTCGGCCTTGAAGCGCTCGATCATCGATTCGATGAGGCCAGCGTAGCCGAGCAGGATGCCGGACTGAATAGCTGCCGTCGTGTTGTTGCCAACGGCGTGCTTCGGCGGACGCAGGTCGACGCGACGCAGCAGGGCCGTCTTCTGCGCCAGCGCGTCAGCTGCGAGGCCGACGCCGGGTGCGATGGCTCCGCCCAGATAGTCCCCGTCGCGCGAAATCGCGTCGAAGACGACCGCGGTGCCCACGTCGACGACGATCAGCGGCGGGTCGTGCAGCTTGAGCGCGGCGACCGCGTCGACGATGCGATCGGCGCCGACCTCGCGCGGGTCTTCGTAAAGGATGCGCAGGCCGGTCCGCACGCCGGCGCCGACTCGCAGCGGCGCCACATCGAAGTGTCGGCGGCAAACCTCCTCGAAGACAGACGACAACGACGGCACGACGCTGGCGAAGACGGCATAGTGTATCTGCTCTCGCGCAATACCCTTCATTTGCAGCAGGCTCATGATCACGGCGGCATACTCGTCGGCCAGCCGGGCAGTGTCCGTGGCGATGCGCCAGGTGCCGCGCAACTGATCTTCCTCGTAAACGCCTATAGTTACGTTTGTGTTTCCGATGTCGATTGCGAGAAGCATTTCACACTGATTATAGACTCGGCGTATCCATCGCTCGCATTTAGACCGCGCCACCGCAAGCCTCTAAGCCGGGCCAACAAAATGTGGCCTAACTGATCATAAAGGCCTTGACCGGCTTGGCTCCGGCTGTGCTACTTTGCCGTTCGTCCTGCACGTTGGCATGGGGACGGGGACAAGACGGCAGGGCAGCCTAAGTCCTCTTGGTGCTCTGTTTTTTGGCTAGGCAGTGCCGGCCGGAGGGTTAAACTTGTCCTTTTCGTCACCAGGCAATTCGCCTCACCAAATATGGGAGGCGACACTGGCACAATTGCTCCTGCGGGTTACCCGCCAGAACTACGACACCTGGCTCCGGAATACGGTGGGCCTGCGCTTCGATGGCACCGTTCTCGTGGTCGCAGCGCCGAACGACTTGGCCTGCGACTGGCTCTCGACCCGCATGCGGGCCATGATCAGCCAGGCCCTCAGCGCGGTCGCAGGGTCCGGGCTCAGCGTCCGCTTCGAGCCCGCCGACGACGCCATCGCCGCCATCAACCCGCCTGCCTTGCAGCCGCCGCTCCTGCCGCTGCGCGTATCGACGCCGCTAAACCCACGCTTCTCCTTTTCGACCTACATGCAGGGCAACTTCAACCGCCTCGCCTACAGCGCCGCCCAGGACATTTCGGCGACGAAGGGCACCTCTATCTACTCACCGCTGCTGATCACGGGGCCTTCTGGTTGCGGCAAGACGCACCTGCTGCACGCCATCGGTCACGAGGCTGCCGCTTTGCACACACGCTTCATCCTGGCAGGTGCCGAGCAGTTCCTCAGCGAGTTTACGACTGCCGTGCGCAACCACAGCGGCGCCGCCTTCCGCGCCCGCTACCGGGACCTCGACCTGTTGCTGATCGACGACGTCCACATCCTGCACGGCAAGAAGGCGACCCTCAACGAGTTCTACCAGACTGTCGCCGGCCTCAGTGATCAGGGCCGCACCGTGGTCGTCACAGGCGATCCCACCGCCATGAATGGCGAGACTGCGCGATTCCACACCCAGCTCCAGTGGGGCCTCGTCGCGAACATCGAGCAACCCTCGATCGAAGACCGCATCCGCTTCGTCCAGCTCAAGGCGGAATACCAGGGCATCGTCCTGCCCGGCGAGGTGCAGCACTACCTCGCGATCCGCGTCAAAGGCAGCATCCGCGACCTCGAAGGCGCCATCAACCGCGTTACAGCCCTGGCTCGCATCTCCCGCGACGAGGTCACCATCGACTTCGCAGCACGCGCCCTGCAACCCATCGCGCCCTTACCAGGCGAGCAACACAAAGCACTTCCCGCGGAACTGCTCGGCGCCGTCTGCAGCCACCTCGGCATCAGCATCCATGAGCTCGCCAGCCCTCGACGCAACCGTAACCTGACCTACGCCCGCCACATCGCCATGTACCTGCTGCGCAGCGAGAGCGGCCTCACGTACTCCGCTATCGCCCAGATGCTCGGTAAGAAAGACCACTCCACCATCGTTCATGCCTGCTCTCAGCTCGAGCGCGAGGTCGGCAATTCACCAAACCTGCGCGCCGACCTCGACGCCATCAAGGCGACCGTTCACACCCACGACACAGCCGACTGATTCAATATCACCAGACCGCACATCCCTACCAGATCACTATCAAGGGGTGACGATGGGGGGAGTCCTTATAATCGATCTCAATGATTGATCTTGTACAAATCCACGTTCTTTCTGGAGCCGGCGGCAACGGAGCCATGAGCTTCCGCCGAGAGAAGTTCGTGCCGCGTGGCGGTCCAGATGGCGGCGATGGCGGCAAGGGCGGCGACGTCATCATCGTGGCCGACGAGGGGCTGACGACGCTGGCTCACCTGCGGCACCGCAGAGTCTACAAGGCGGAAAGCGGGCGGCCCGGTGAGGGTGGTCACCGCCGTGGCGCCAACGGTGTAGATCTGACGGTAAAGGTGCCGGTCGGTACGGTCGTAACCGCGCTCGACGCTGAGTTGCGCTGGGATCTTGACGCGCCGGGTGCTGCCATAATCGTGGCGAAAGGCGGCGACGGTGGGCGCGGCAACGCGCGTTTCTCCAACTCGGTGCGGCAAGCCCCTAGCTTCGCGGAGCGTGGTATGCCGGGCGAGGAGTTCGACCTTCGCCTGGAGCTAAAGCTGCTGGCCGACGTCGGCTTGATCGGTCTACCGAACGCCGGCAAGTCGACGCTGCTGCGCGCCGTGTCCAGGGCGATGCCTGACGTGGGTGACTTTCCGTTTACGACGCTGGAACCAGTCCTCGGGGTGGTCGATTTAGGCATGGACGCGTTTGTGATGGCTGACCTGCCAGGTCTCATTGAGGGAGCGCACGCTGGCGCCGGCCTCGGGCACCAGTTCCTGCGCCACGTCGAGCGCACTCGTGTTCTCGTGCATCTGCTCGACGCCAGCGCCCCTGACCCGATCGAGGACTACGAGACCGTGCGCCGCGAGCTTGAGCTGTACGACGAGTTGCTGCTCGAGCGTCCTGAGATCGTCGTGCTCAACAAGATCGACTTGCCGGACGCACAGGAGCGACTGCCGGAGCTGCGTGAGCACTTCATAGGCGCGGATGTACTCGCCATCTCCGGTGCGACAACAGAGGGGACGCAGGAGCTCGTACAGCGGTTGCAGCAGCGTCTGAGCGAGCTGGCGACAGAGGCGCGTGCTGCAGTCCCGGAGAAGCCACCGGTGCCCGTACTGCGGCCGGAGCCGCGCGACCGGCTCGACCTGCAGGTAGAGGACGGCGTCTTCGTCGTCAGGGGGCGCAGGGCGGAAGAAGATGCTATGAAGCTGGCGGAGGGCGGCTGGGATGCGATGGACGAGCTTCAACAGCGTCTGCGTCGCATGGGCCTGGAGCGCTTGATGCGGCGCGCTGGCGCCAAGGCTGGCGACATTGTCCGCGTGGGCGATGTTGAGTTCGAGTGGTACGGATGAAGCTGGGCATCCTGGGCGGCACCTTCGACCCGCCGCACGTCGGCCACCTCATCCTGGCTGAGCAGGCGCGCACGCAGCTAAGTCTCGACAAGGTGCTCTTCATGCCCGCCGGCGACCCGTGGCGCAAGGCGGATCGCAGCGTGTCACCGGCCGCTCAGCGGCTGGTGATGGCGCGCCTGGCCATTGAGGGGAACGACGCCCTTGAGGTCGACGACCGGGAGGTGCGGCGCGAGGGCCCTACGTACACGGTCGTGACGCTGCGGGAGATGCGCGCCGAGCTCTCCGCTGCGGACGAGCTCTACTTCCTGGCCGGCGAGGACACGCTGGCCGACATGATCACCTGGCATGAGCCGCAGGGTATCGCCGAGCTGGCCTTTGTGGTCGTGGCGTTGCGCCCTGGCGAGTGGCCGAAGCACGACCTCGTCCCCGACGACAGGTTCATCGCGCTGCCGATGCCGTACCTCGACATCAGCTCTACCGGCCTGCGCGACATGGCGCGGGAGGGCAAGAGCCTGCGCTACCTGGTGCCGGACGCCGTCGAGGCGTACATCCGCTCCAAGAGCCTGTACGGCGGCTGAGAGCTAGTCCTCTAGGAGAAACGTCACTCTAATCCGCGCAGCATGGTCGGCGGCCCACCGCGCCATGCTGGCGAGCTCGCTGATGTTCTCGCTCAGGCCGGGGTAGTCCGCACGGATCGACTGCAGGCGCGGCTCCTCGCTGGCCAGCGCATCGAGGACCCGGCGACAGGTCTCTGACAGCGGCGCCGCGTCCTGCCAGGCGCGGTCCAGTGCCTCCTGGTCCTCCGGCACCTCAACGTCGCGGTCGGCAAAGGTGAGCAGCGGTCGCAGGTCGATGCCGAACTCGCCGCGCAGCACCAGCGATGCCAGCGACATCTCGTGGTTGCCGCCATAGCGTGCTGAGAAGGCCCACGACAGGAAGTAGACGAGGTCCGAGGTGTCCGACCGGAAACCGGGCGCATCCTTAGACGGTGGCTCGAAATCAACGACGATGCGCGGCATGAGGGGTCCAGGCGATCGCCCGGTGCTTAGACGTCCAGGTTGCGGACCGAGGCGGCGTACTTCTGGATGAACAGCTTGCGCGGGGCCACGTCGTCGCCCATCAGGCTGCTGAAGATCGAGTCGGCCTCTACGGCGTCCTCGATATTGACCTGCAGCAGGATGCGCTTCTCCGGGTCCATCGTCGTTTCCCAGAGTTGCTCAGGGTTCATCTCGCCCAGGCCCTTGTAGCGCGCCGCGACCTTGGCGTTGTCGCGCTGGATCATCTGGTCCCGCTCCACGTCGGAGAACACGTAGCGTGTCTGGCGGCCAACCTGCATCTTGAACAGCGGCGGCTGGGCGATGTAGAGGTGCCCCTCGTTGATCAGCGGCCGCATGTGGCGGAAGAAGAACGTCAGCAGCAGCGTGCGGATGTGGGCGCCGTCCACGTCCGCGTCGGTCATGATGATGATGCGGTGGTAGCGCAGCTTCTCCAGCGAAAAGTCATCGTCGATGCCTGCGCCCAGCGCTTTGATCGTCGCCGCGATTTCGTTGTGGCTGAAGATCTTGTCCAGACGGGCCTTCTCCACGTTGAGGATCTTGCCCTGCAGCGGCAGGATCGCCTGGAAGCGCCGGTCGCGGCCGCCCTTGGCCGAGCCGCCGGCCGAGATGCCTTCAACGATGAACAGCTCGCAGTTTTCCGGGTCGCGGTCCGAGCAGTCCGCGAGCTTGCCGGGCAGCAGGGTGCCGTCCAGCAGGCCCTTGCGGATGACGAGGTCGCGCGCTTTGCGGGCGGCCTCGCGGGCGCGGGCGGCTGTGATGCACTTCTCGATGATGCGCCGGCCGTCCGAGGGGTGCTCCTCGAGGTACTGCGAAAGGCCCTCGGCTACGGCAGACTCGACGTAGCCCTTGATCTCGGGGTTGCCGAGACGCGTCTTGGTCTGGCCCTCGAACTGCGGCTCCGAGAGCTTGACGCTGACCACGACGACCATGCCTTCGCGGGCGTCCTCGCCGGTGAGGTTGCTGTCGTCGTCCTTGAGGATCTTCTGCTTGCGGGCGTAGTCGTTCAGCACGCGTGTCAGAGCAGAACGGAAGCCCGTCATGTGGCTGCCGCCGTCGATCGTATTGATGCAGTTGGCGAAGCTGAACGCGGCTTCGTTGAAGCCGGTGTTGTACTGAATCGCGACCTCGGTGTAGGTGCCGTCGGACTCGCGCTCGACGTAGATCGGCCGCGGGAACAGCACCTCACGGTCCTTGTTCAGGTGGCGCACGAAGCTCTGGATGCCGCCCTCGAAGAAGAAGGTGGATTCTGTGTCGGTGCGCTCGTCAATGAACGAGAGCCAGATGCCCTTGGTCAGGTACGCGGCCTCGCGGAAGCGCTGCAGCAGGATCGTGGGGTCGAACTCGATCTCGCCGAAGATCTGGGCGTCTGGCAGGAAGCAGCTCGTCGTGCCGGTGGGTGCCAGGTCGTCGATGTTGGGCCCCTCATAGCGGGACTTCTTCACGACTTCGACGCCGGTCGTCGGAATGCCGCGAGCGTACTCCTGGCGGTAGATCTTGTTCTGGCGCCGCACCTCGACCCACATCTCCTCGGAGAGAGCGTTGACCACGGAGGCGCCGACGCCGTGCAAGCCGCCAGAGACCTTGTAGACCTGGCCGCCGAACTTGCCGCCGGCGTGCAGCACGGTCATGACCGTCTCGAGCGCCGACTTGCCGGTGCGGGGGTGCGTGTCGATTGGGATGCCCCAGCCGTTGTCGCGGACCGTGACGTGGTTGTCCTTGCTGATGTGGACCCAGATGTGGTCGCAGTGGCCCGCCATGGCCTCGTCGATGCTGTTGTCGGCGATCTCGAAGACGAGGTGATGCAGGCCGCGCTGGTCCGTGCCGCCGATGTACATACCGGGGCGGCGTCGCACGGCCTCCAGGCCTTCGAGGACCTGGATATCGCGCGCGGTGTATTGGTCTGGGGAAACGTTTCGTTCTACTGCCATAACGTGTTAGCCCTGCTCCGAGGAGCCGAGGTGCTACCTAACCTCTTTCGGATCCAGATCAGTTGTCCCGGGGATTGGATGGGACGACGGGCGGAGAATGAATGCCGAGGGCACGCTTTATGTTAGCACAAACATGCCAAATTTGCCAGGTTTTTGAATCTGCAGAGGTGTTATGGCAGCCCTTAGAGGTGGGCTTTTTCGATGAGAGCGGCTGAGGAGGGTACCTGCGTGTCAATCAGTGAACTAAGCTTCCATATTTAATGATGCAGGATGCGGCTCGTTTCACCTCCACGGGTTGCGCGGCGCGCATGCTAGAATCGACAACGCCCCGTAGTCCCAGGGTTCGGAAGGACGTCATGACGGGCAGAATCACACTGGTTGGCGCCGGCGAAATGATGGCCGCCATGAGCGGTCAGCATCGAGCCGCAATCAACCGCCTCTCAGGTCCACCTCGCGCTGTGTTTCTCGACACGCCGGCCGGCTTCGAGACCAACATCGACGCCATCGTCGAAAAGGCGATCGAGTACTACCAGCACCACCTGCAGGTCGAGTTGCGCCCGGCCAGCTACCGCCATCGCGAAAAGGCCACGGAGGCCGAGGTTGGCGCCGCCATCGCCGAGATCCGCAACGCAAACCTGATCTTCGCCGGGCCCGGTAGCCCCAGCTATGCCATCAAGCAATGGAGCGGCACGCCCGTGTGGGAAGCAGTCGTCGATCAGTTCGAAAGCGGGGCCGACCTGCTCTTCGCCAGCGCCGCCTCGATCACGCTGGGCAAGTTCGCCCTGCCCGTGTACGAGGTCTACAAGGCGGGTGAGGACCCCTATTGGATGGAGGGCCTCGACGTGCTGGGCCGCTTCGGCCTGCGCCTGGCGGTCGTTCCCCACTACAACGACAACTCCGGCGGCGAGAACTACGACTCCCGTTTCTGCTACATGGGTGCCCGGCGCTTCGATCAGCTGCAGGAAGTGCTGCCGTCGGACGTGGCCATCCTTGGCATAGATGCCTACACCTCGATCAGCCTCGACCCGGCGACGGGCACGGCGGAGGTCTCCGGCCAGGGCGGCATCACTGTGATCGGCGACGGCGCCGAGCGGCGCTATGAAGCTGGCGACGCGCTGCCCTTCGACGCGCTGCAGTCCAGCTCACGCGAGGTGGTGCGCACCTTCGACGCATCGAAAGTTGTCAGCGGCTACGCCTTCAGCGATACGGCCAGCGGCGATTCTGCCGATCCCCTGGCGCCGCTAGTGCAATACGTGGAGAGCCTGGACGGGCTGGACCGCTTCGCGAAGGTGGAGCTGATGGCGCGTGTGCAGGGCCTGCGCGGCGAGCTCGAATCGGGTTCGTCGGAGGCGGAGGGTCCGCTCGTCGACCTCGTGCTCGAGCTGCGCGAGGCACTGCGCGCGGCTAAGCGCTTCGACCTGGCCGACAAGGCGCGCGACACACTGGTCGAGCTCGGCTTTGAAATCGGCGACTCACCGCAGGGATCTACTTGGACGCGCCGTTAGAACCCGTCGAACGCCTGGTCGACGTCGGCAGCATTCGCCTGGCGATCCGTGAGCTGCCCGGGCCGGGGTTGCCCTGCGTACTGCTGCATGGCCTCGCCTCCAACGCCCGCCTGTGGGATATGGTGGCGCGTTATCTCAACCAGGCCGGCCATCATGTCATCGCTGCCGACCAGCGCGGCCACGGTCACAGCGATAAACCTGACAGTGGCTACAGCTTCGACGAGACGACGGCCGACCTCAAAGGCCTGATCGACGCGCTGCACCTGGAGCGGCCGATCATCGCGGGCCAATCATGGGGTGGTAACGTCGTGCTCGACTTCGCCGCGCGCTATCCGGACGTGGCCTCGGGCGTCGTCCTGGTGGATGGCGGTTTCCTTGACCTGCAGTCGCGGCCCGAGGGAGGCTCCTGGGAGCAGATATCGGTCGACCTGCGTCCGCCAGACCTGGCCGGACGCCCGCGCGACCAGATGCTGGAGCGCATGCGCGCCATGCGGCCCGACTGGCCGGAGGAGACGCTCGAGATGCGCATGGCCAACTTCGAGGTGCTGGAGGACGGCACGATCCGTCCCTGGCTAACCGTCGACCGCCACATGCAGATACTGCGCGCCCTCTGGGAGCAGCGGCCGGCGCAGCTCTACCCGAAGGTACAGACGCCCGTCCTCATCGCCGTCGCCGATCATGGCGACGCCACCCATCGCCGGCGCCAGGCAGAGCAGGTGGCGCCGGCCGAGGAAGGGCTGGCCAACGTCAAGGTGCGCTGGTTCTTCGACACCGCACACGACATCCACGTGAACCGGCCCTTGGAGCTGGCCGAGTTCATCCTCTGGGCCGAAGCTACCGGTTTCTTCGCTGGCTGATGGCCCTCCGGCCTGACACGAAGCTCACATAACGGCTACACTGGGTAGCCGTGACCACAACCCAGGCGCAGACACCACAGCACCCCCACGACGAGCCGCGTGTCGTCGCCGCCATGTTCGGCCGCATCGCGCGCCGCTACGATCTGATGAACCGCCTGCTGTCGCTCGGCATGGACGGTGGCTGGCGCCGTTTTGCCGCCGACCAGTGCGGTCTCAAGCGCGGCGACAAGGCGCTCGATATTGCCACGGGCACAGGAGACCTCGGCTTCGACCTGCGCAAGCGGGTCGGCCCGCCCGGCACCGTGGTCGGCCTCGACATCACGCGCGAGATGCTGGTGCTGGGCCGCGACAAGGTGGAGCGGCATCCCGAGAAACAGATGGACTTTCACTGGGGCGACGCCATGGAGCTGCCGTACCGTAATGGCGTCTTCAACGCCGTGACGATGGCCTTCGGCGGCCGCAACGTTCCGGACCTGACGGGCGCCTTCCGTGAGATGGCGCGCGTTTTGGCGCCTGGTGGCAAGGCAGTCTTCCTGGAGCTGAATCGGCCGCACCTCTGGGGGTTTCGTCATCTCTTCGACTGGTACTTCCACACGTTCTCGCCATTGGTGGGCGGCATTATCTCCGGCGACCGCTCCGCGTACGAGTACTTGCCCAACTCAGTCGATAAGTTCGAGGCGATCGAGGACATCGCCGGCTGCATGCAAAAGGCGGGCCTGGTGGACGTCCGGGTGAAGCGATTGATGTTCGGCGTGGCCAACGTGCACGTCGGGACGGCACCGGCGGCGGCAGAGGGTTAGCCATGGCACCGGAACTGCACGACGACGAGGCCCTCGCGGCCCGGCGAGCACGGCTCGTCGATCAGCTACAGGACGACATAACCGATGAGCGTATCCTGGACGCGATCGGCAGGGTGCCGCGCGAGCGTTTCGTGGACGCGCAGCTACGAGGCATGGCCTACGAAAACCGGCCGCTGCCCATCGGCCACGGCCAGACGACCTCGCAGCCGCTCATGATCGCGCTGATGATGCAGGAGATGGACCTTGAGCCGGGCGATAGAGTGCTGGAGGTGGGCGCTGGCTGCGGTTATCAAACTGCCCTGCTGGCCGAACTTGTCAAGGAAGTGGTGGGCGTGGAGTTGATTCCCAGCCTCTGCGAGCGCGCGACCAAGGTGCTGGTAGAGCTGGGCTACGAGAACGCGACGATTCACATGGCAGGCGATGCGCTGGGCTGGCCCCAGGAAGGGCCCTACGACGCGATCGTCGTGGCAGCCGCGTCGCCGCGAATCCCGGCGGAGCTGGTCGATCAGCTGGCGCCGGATGGGCGCATCGCCATCCCCGTCGGCGATGCAGAAGGTCAGGATCTGCTGGTTGCGGAGAAGCGGCCGGAGGGGATGGTGGTGACGCGCAAGGGCGCCTGCCGCTTTGTACCGCTCATTGGTAAAGACGCTTTTACCGTATCTAATAACTGATTTGTTGTTCTTCATAAACTGACGAATTTTCTTCACATCGTTTGCTAGACAGAGGTTCGGGGCGTGGTTAGAATTCGCGCGTATCTTTTCCCGGGGATGCCAGGGTGGTACACGAGCCAGGAGGGTTCAGCCTCATGGATACTTGCGTGAACGACTTCCTTGAGTTTCTCTCCGTCGAAAAGGGAGCCTCGAGCAACACGATTGCGGCCTATCGCAACGACCTCGGTCAGCTTGAGGAGTTCATTAACGCGCATCGCAACGGCGACAGCCTACAGTGGGGCAACATCAACCAGAATGTCGTCCTCGACTACATCCTGCACCTGAAGTCTCAGTCCTACGCCGAGGCGACCGTCGCTCGCAAGGTGGCGGCTGTGAAGTCGTTCTTCTCGTTCCTGCAGGCCGAGGGTAAGGTCAAGGCGAACCCCACCGAGGCCTTGGCGTCCCCGAAGGTCGGCAAGTCTCTGCCGAAGCCGCTCACCGTGCAGGAGGTCGACGAGCTGCTGGAGCAGCCGTCGCGCCGCAACACGCCCGAGGCAAAGCGCGACCGCGCCATGCTGGAGCTGATGTACGCCACCGGCCTGCGCGTCACCGAGCTCGTGTCGCTGGACCTGCGTGATATCTCGCTCGAGGTCGACAATCCCCACGTACGGCTCGTAGGCAAGGGCAACCGCGAGCGTCAGCTGCCGCTGTTCGACACGGCGGCGCTGGAGGTCACCGAGTACATCAAGTTCGCCCGGCCGCGCCTCGTCGGCAACCGCGACGAGTCGGCCCTGTTCGTCAACCGTCGCGGCGAGCGCCTCACACGCCAGGGCTTCTGGCTCATCCTCAAGGGCTACGCGGCCGAGGCCGGCATCCAGGGCCGCGTCACGCCGCACACCCTGCGCCACAGCTTCGCGACCCACATGCTGCGCGGCGGCATGGACATCCACAAGGTGCAGGAGCTGCTGGGCCACGCCAACATCTCGACGACGCAGGTCTACACGCAGGTGAGCCGCGAGCACATCCGCGAAGCCTACGAGAAAGCCCACCCGAGAGCGCGCTAGCTCGAACCTTTCATCCTCACTCTATCCCTAGGGAAGAGGGGATCATGCAGGCCTCCTCTCCCTCAGTGAGAGGATCGAGGTGAGGGGTCATGCGGGTTGAACCACTGCCGGTCGGTGCTGATCGTCCGCTGAGGCCCGCTTATCATAGGGTCGATGATCGTGGCGGTGATCGGTGGGGAAGACGCGTCCGAGGCGACACTGGCGCAGGCTGAGGCTGTCGGCCGGGAGCTGGCGCGGCGCGGAGGGACCCTGATCTGCGGTGGACGTGGTGGCGTCATGGAGGCAGCCTGTCGCGGCGCCCGCGAGGCCGGTGGTCACACGATCGGTGTCTTGCCCGGCACCGATCGCGGCGAGATGAACCCGTACGTCGAGCTGCCAATCGTTACCGGCATCGGCCGCGCCCGTAACCTGATCATCGTCCTCACAGCCGACGCACTGATCGCCATCGATGGCGGTTACGGCACGCTTTCCGAGATCGGCTACGCCCTGGCGTACGGCAAGCCGGTGATCGGCCTCTCGACATGGCAGCTCAAGCCCGATAGCGGCGCTGAGGTCCCGATACAGCGCGCCACTGATGCCGCCGAAGCCGTCGAAATGGCGCTTGCCTCGGCCGGCGCCTCCCAGACCGTCTGATTCACGAAGGAGCCTTTCATGCCCGATGACCGCATTGCAGCCGTACACGCCCTGGAAGTGCTGGACTCGCGCGGCAACCCGACCGTCGAGGTCGAGATCGTCCTGGAGGACGGCGCGCGCGGCCGCGCCATCGTTCCGTCCGGCGCGAGCACCGGTGTGCACGAGGCTCACGAGCTGCGTGACGGCGACCCCAAACGCTACGGCGGCAAGGGTGTGCTCACGGCCGTAGAGAACGTCGAGAGCCAGCTTGGGCCGGCGGTCAAAGGCATGTCGGCGGCCGGCCAGGATGCCCTCGATGCGAAGCTCATCGAGCTGGACGGCACACCCAACAAGGCCCGCCTGGGCGCCAACGCGCTGCTCGGCGTCTCGCTGGCGGCGGCGCACGCCGCGGCGGCGTCTGCCGGCCGGCCTCTGTATGCCAACCTCGGCAACCCGGACGCCCACTTGCTGCCGCTGCCGATGTTCAACGTGCTCAACGGCGGCCGCCACGCTTTGCAGAGCACCGACTTCCAGGAGTTCATGCTGGCGCCCGTCGGCCTGCCCACCTTTCGGGAGGCGCTGCGAGCCGGCGCCGAGGTCTACCAGGCGCTGAAGAAGCTGCTCACCGATCGCGGCCTCAACACGAACGTCGGTGACGAGGGGGGCTTCGCGCCGTCGCTGTCCAGCAACGCTGCGGCGGTCGAGCTGCTGGTCGAGGCGATCAGCGCGGCGGGCTATCGTCCCGGCGACGACGTTGCCATCGCGCTGGACCCGGCCACGAGCGAGCTGTACGAGGACGGCAAGTACCGCCTGGCCAGCGAGAACCGTGTCCTGTCGAGCGCCGAGCTCGTGGATCTCTGGGAGGAGTGGATCACCAACTATCCCATCGTCAGTCTCGAGGATGGGCTGGCCGAGGACGACTGGGAAGGCTGGGCATTGCTGCAGCGGCGCCTCGGCGGACGGGTGCAGCTCGTGGGCGACGACCTGCTCGTTACGAACGTGCAGCGCCTGCGGCGTGCCATCGACGAGCAGGCGGCGAACTCGATCCTCGTCAAGGTGAACCAGATCGGCACGCTGACTGAGGCGATTGCGGCGACGCGCATGGCGATGGACGCCGGCTGGAGCGCGGTCATCTCCCACCGCAGCGGTGAGACGGAGGACAGCACGATCGCCGACCTCGTCGTCGGCCTCGGCTGCGGCCAGATCAAGACGGGCGCGCCGGCCCGCGGCGAGCGCACGGCGAAGTACAATCGCCTCCTGCGCATCGAGGCGGAGCTTGGCCCTCGCGCCCGCTACGCCGGGCCGTCTATGCTGGCGCAGAGAAGGTAGAGACGCATGCTGACCAAGTACATCGAAGCCGCCATGAAGCGCGCCCGGTACGAGTTGATTGAGGATGGTACCTTCTACGGGTCAATTCCCGGCTTCGACGGAGTTTGGGCTAACGCAGCGACGCTAGAAGGCTGCCGGGAAGAATCTGCAGTCATGTGCTCGAGGACTGGATTTTACTGAAGCTTTGGGCTCGGCGATAACGACTTTCCGGTTCTCGAGGAAAGCTTTCGATTCGCCCGCCGAAGACAGGGTGGAAACGAGATGGATCCAGTATCACGCCGCGAGTTCGTGAGGCGTCTTAGGCGTCTTGGCTTCACGGGGCCTTTTCCTGGCCGTCGTCATGAATTCATGATCCGAGGCACGAAGCGTTTCCCGATTCCGAATCCGCATAGGGGAGACCTTTCTGGCGCCTTCGTAGCGCGGTTGCTACAAGACGCCGGAGTCACACCCGAGGAGTGGGACAGCGCGCAGCGATGACTGATCAGCCGACGCAGCGCGTCTCCTCGATTCCGGCGCCGGATGCGTACGCGCTGCCCGGGCGGCCGGATGCGTCGTCGCGCGGGCAGGACGCCTATCGCCAGGCGCAGTTCCTCCTCGGCCCTGACCTCGAGCTGTTTGCCGAGGCGATGAATCTGCAGCTCGGCTTCTTCCATGACGCGCAGCCCTCGAAGTACCGCACGCAGCCGTTGGCCGCCATTGGAGCCCTGTGGTCGCGCGCCTACCTCTATCTGCAAGACGCGATGCTGCTCGTCACGCGCGGGGCCTATGTCTCGACCATCCCCATCGTTCGCGCGAGCACCGAGATCGTGGCGGCGCAGGAGGGGCTGCGCGGCGGCGAGATGGACGAGCACCAGCAGTGGCTGCTCGGCGCGCTACATCCCGACGAGAGCTTCAAGGCGTTCGACTTCGAGCTCGGCCCCTACTTCGCCGGCGGCGTCGTGGCGCGCGATGAGGTGCTCGGCGCCATCTACCGGCCGGTCTGTGACCTCTGCCGCCCGAACTTCGGCGCGACCCTGCTACAGGTAGCGCCCGAGTCCAACAACCAGCGTCTCGCCATCGCCTTCGCCGACGCGGCGTTCCACGTCGGCTGGGCGGAGCTGCTCAGCGGCTGGCTGCTGGCCTTGGCGGCGCGGCAGATCAAGGTCATCGTCGACGCGGACGACATCTTCCCGGTGTCCGACGAGCGCCGCACCCAGTACGACGACCTGCAGCGTCGCATCGACGCCGCGCTGGTAAGCGACGACCGCTGCCGCCTGGAAGAGGTGCAGCACGGCAATGACCGCCGCTACCTGATCCACAACTTCCGCCGCACATCCAGCGCGTCGCCGAAGAAGATCTTGCTGTAGGGCTGGCTCACCCCTCACCCTGGCCCTCTCCCCAAGGGAGAGGGGACGGCGGCTCGTCCGTTGGCAGTTGAGGGAGTGATGACGCGTCGGCGTATGCCTCCTCTCCCTCAGGGAGAGGATTGAGGTGAGGGGTCACGATGCTCCGCCGCACAAACGAACACCCCGGCTTGAAAGCCGGGGCTACGAGTGATTTCGACTTGCGCTCGTCCCGCCTACCCGCCACCACCGCCCGCCGCGACGACAACTTCGTCCACCTCCCAGCCGGGGATGAACTTCCGCCAGTCGGCCTGCGATTCGAGGTAGTGGTAGAAGACGTAGTAGGACGAGGACGGCGGGCGCTTGGGCTCGCTGAGCATCGCCATCCTGGCTTCTTGCGGCGTGAAGCCGGCCTTGCGGTGGTTGCAGCTACGGCAGGCGGAGACGAGATTCTCCCACGTGTGGCGGCCGCCGCGGTGCCGCGGCATGACGTGGTCGATGGTGAGGTCGCGGGTTTGCTTGCCGCAGTACTGGCAGGTGTAACGGTCTCGGACGAAGATTTCCCGGCGGGTGAGGCGCATCTGCGGCCGGGGGCGTTTGATCATGTAGATGAGGCGGATGACGGAGGGGCGGGGGAAGGCCTGGAGGGCGCTGCGTAGAGCGCCCTCCGCATGCTCGAGGATCTCTGCCTTTCCCCGATCGACAAGCACGAAGGCGCGTCTCGCGTTGCAGACGTTGAGCGGTTCGTAGTTCTGGTTGAGAACGAGAACCGCTGAACTATTCATCACGGTTACTTCCTCTTGTCCACGATGATAGCAAGCGGGAGAGAGGCCTTTCAATTGTTTTCGAATCCGGGTTTCGTCTGAAACTCGATTCCACCGGTCTTCGAGCCGATTCTTCTCATTGATCGAAGAGTTTTCCTTCTGATAGCAAACGAAGTATGGCGCTGTCCTGATTACGTTCCTACAATTGGGAAACGTCTCAGCGCGACTCGAAAGGAGCAGTTCCCATGGCCCGCGTTGGCATCAACGGCTTCGGACGCATCGGACGCCAGGTCTTCAGGACCATCCGCGAGCGGCACCCCAACGACCTCGAGGTGGTTGCCATCAACGACCTGGTCGACGTGGCAACCAACGCCCATCTCCTCAAGTACGACAGCAATTACGGCCGTTTCGATGGCGAAGTGAGCGCCTCGGAGGGCAACCTGGTCATCGACGGCGAGACGGTTCGTGTCTTCGCCGAGCGCGACCCGGCCCAGATCCCCTGGGGCGATGCGGAGGTCGACATCGTCATCGAGTCGACCGGCTTCTTCACGGACGCGACCAAGGCCGCGGCGCACCGCCACGACAGCGTCAAGAAGGTGATCATCAGTGCGCCGGCGCGCAACGAGGACGTGACTATCGTCCTCGGCGTCAACGACGAGAAGTACGACCCGGCGAAGCACAACGTCATCTCCAACGCGTCCTGCACGACCAACGGCCTGGCGCCGCCGGTGAAGGTGCTGGTGGAGGAGTTCGGCCTGCTCAAGGGCCAGATGACCACGGTGCATTCCTACACCAACTCGCAGCAGATCCTCGACAAGGCCGGTCCGGACAACCTGCGCGAGGCCCGCAGCGGCGCCATGAACATCGTGCCGATGACCACCGGCGCCGCCCGCGCTTTACGTCTCGTCATTCCAGAGGTGGATGGCATCCTCGACGGCATGGCCTATCGAGTGCCGACGCCGACCGTCTCGGTGGTCGAGGTCGTGGGACTGGTCAAGAACAAGACGAACAAGGACGAGGTCAACGCCGCCCTCCGTCACTGGTCCAGTGAACGCATGAAGGGGATTATGGACGTTACCGAGGAGCCGGTCGTCTCGATGGACATGAAGGGCAACGTGCACTCCTCGATCATCGACGGCCTCTCGACCAACGTCGTTGACGGCGACCTCGTGAAGGTCGTCTCGTGGTACGACAACGAGTGGGGTTACGCCTGCCGCCTCGCCGACCTGACCGCGATGGTCGCGGGTAAGGGCTGGTAAAACCGCCCGACAGCACCGGCGGGCGCGTCCTGCCTCAGTTCGCTTCTCGGAGACCTCCCTGTTCATGGACGGGGAGGTCTCCTGTTTCACCCGACGTTGACCGATACTGGGGCCGTGCTTAACGAGGGTTCCGAGGCGCTTTCCTGGCGGCGTCCGCTCGACGCCGCGAATCTGCGTGCTCTCGTGGCCGAGCACTGGCCGGTGTTGGTGCTCGTTGCCATCGTCCTCATCGGCGCGGCCGCCCGCCTCATCGACGTCGTAAGCAACCCGCGCGGCTTCTTCGCCGATGAGGCCTCGTTCGGGCTCAACGCGGACCTGATTTTGCACACCGGCCGCGACGAGTATGGTGCCTTCATGCCGGTGCTCTTCAAGGCATTCGGCGAGTACAAGCTGCCGGCCTTCATCTACGCCGAGGTGCCGTTCATGGCCGTCTTCGGCCGCAGCGAGGAGGCGGTGCGGTTCACGTCCGCCGTGCTGGGCAGCCTCACGATCGTGACGCTCTACCTCATGGCGAAGGAGCTGTTCCGCCACGAGCTGCCGGCGTTGGCTGCGGCAGCCTGCCTCGCGATCCTGCCCTGGCACGTGCACTACAGCCGCACCGGCCTCGGCGATATCGTCACCTGGCCGCTGTTCTTCACGACAGCGACGTATCTCTACTTCCGGGCCATGCGAGATTCGCGGTTCATCATGCCCGCCGCGATTGCCTACGGCCTGACGTTCTACACCTATCGCGCCTCGTGGGTGGCGCTCCCGCCGTTGCTCCTCTTGCTCGCGGTTTCGTACCGGGAAGAACTGTGGCGGCAGCGGCGCCTGGCAGCGTATGGGCTGCTGGCGTTCGGAGCCGTGCTGCTGCCGCTGGGAGGCCACCTGCTGTTCGGTAGCGGTGATCGCGCCTCGCAGGCCTGGATCTTCAACATCGAGCGTCACCAGAGCCTGACGAGCCTCTTCTGGCACTTCTACAAGTCGTACTTCAGCACGTCGTTCCTCTTCACGCATGGCGACAACGGGCCGATCACGCGTCACTATCTCCCGGGGCAGGGCGAGCTTTACGTCGCGCAGCTGCCGTTCATCCTGATCGGCGTCGTGGGGCTGTTGTGGCGCTTCAACCGGCGGAACCTTTTCGTGCTTGCGATGCTGCTCGTCTTCCCGCTGAGCGGCGCCGTTTCCGATAGCAGTCCCATCAGCAGCCGCACGATCCTGGGCTCGATCACCTTCGCGCTGCTCACCGGCTACGGCATCTGGTTCTCGATCGAGATGCTCGTCGTCGTTGTTGCCCCGATGGCGTCTCGCGATCACCGCTGCCGCCGTCGCGGGCCTGCTGGCGGCGGGCGGAGTGAGCTACCGCGCCTACGCCGACCACTACTTCTCCGACTACCCGCGCCTCTCAGCCGGCTACTGGGGCTGGCAGGACGGTCCGCAGCAGATCATCGCCCACTTCCTCGCCGTGCAGGATGACTACGATCAGCTGATCATGGACGGGACCTTCAATGCGCCGCACATCTTTTTCCCCTTCTACGCGCATGACGCCTGCCGCAAGTGCTTCATCGGCTCCGAGGACTACTACGACCCGGATCTGCGTCAGCTCTTTGCTCTGCGGCCCGAGGACATCGATGCCGAGAAGTACGACTACCGCGTCCTGGGCCAGCTGACCTATCCCGGACGGCTCGCCCTCCTTCCTCTTCATCGAAATCGAGGGTGAGCGCTGAGATGGTTTGGTCTGTCGGATTGGCCAACGGCTCCCCAGGCGGTTTCCCGGCACAGGCCGTTCTTGAATGACTCTCTCGCGGTTTGCCGCCATGCAATGGCTAGCAAGTAAGCTGTAGGGGTAATGGCGGATCTGCTCATCGACTCGCCCGGCGAGCGCCCCGTCCAGCCCGCGGCTGCGTCGCGGGCCTTCTCTCTTTTGCGAGCGCTGGTTCCTTACGTCGCGCTGCTGCTGGTCCTGGCCGCCGCGGTTGGCGTGCGCACCTACGACGTCAACTGGGACAGCAACACCCACCTGCACCCGGACGAGCGCCACATGACGCTGACGGGCGTGGCAATCAAGCTGCCCTCCAGCGTCGGCGAGTACTTCGACACGGATACGTCGACGCTCAACCCCTACAACCGCGACGTCCCGTCGTTCGTCTACGGCACGCTGCCGCTCTTCATTGTCAAGACGGCCGCGGTGTTGCTGCACAAGGACAACTACGACCAGATGGTGTTGGTCGGGCGCTATTTTTCGGCGCTGTTCGATGCCGCGACCGTGCTGTTCGTCTTCCTCATGGCGAAGCGTCTGTTCGGCTGGCTGCCGGGCCTGATCGCGGCGCTCCTCTACGCGTTTGCGCCGCTTGCGATCCAGCATGCGCACTTCTGGGTCGCCGATCCGTTCCTCACGTTCTTCACGACGGCCGCGCTCTACTTCTGCGTGCGCATCGCACAGGACGGACGGAGACGCGATTACCTGCTCGCCGGCCTGCTGCTCGGCCTCGGCCTCGCCAGCAAGCTGACAGCGCTGGTCATTGCGCCGCTGATCGTGCTGGCGGCGCTGATCTACGTGTGGCCGCAGCTGCGGGCCTGGCTGGCGGACCGCAGCAAGAGCCTCGATTTCCTGGTCGATGCCTGCGCTCGGCGTTGCGCTGGCGCTGCTGATCGGGTTCCTCGCCTTCCGTATAGCCCAGCCCTACGCCTTCGTGGCGCCGCACCTCGGCGATCCCGGCTCGCTCGTCACGCTCAGCCATCGCTGGGTGAAGGACCAGAGCGATCAGGCGAACCTGCTCAGCGGCAATGCCGCCTTCCCGCCCTCGATCCAGTGGATCGGCCGCACGAGCTATCTCTACCCCCTCGAGCAGATGATCGACGCCGGCATGGGGCCCGTGTTCGGTGCCCTCGGCTGGCTGGCCGTCGTCTATGCCGGCTTCCTCGCGTACCGCGAGAAGGACAAACGCCACCTCATCTTGCTGGCGTTCGTGGCGGCGTACTTCGGCTTCATGGGGCGCCAGTTCTCGCTGTACATGCGCTACTTCCTGCCGCTGTACCCGGTGCTGGCGGTGCTCGCCGGCTTCATGGTGGTCGACGTCTGGCGGCGTCTGGCAGCGCTTGCCGAGCGACGCAGCTGGCGCTTCGTGCCGGCCTCCGGCCGAGTGGTGGCCGCAGTGCTGGTGCTGGCGGCGGTGCTGCCCGGTATCGCCTACCTCAGCATCTACCGTCATCCCGATCACGCGCCTGGCTGCGTCGCAGTGGCTGTACGCGAACCTGCCCAACAACGCGTCGATCGGTGTCGAGCACTGGGACGACTCGCTGCCGATCCGCCTGCCGGATTCACCCGACAAGAGCTACAACTTCGTCGAGCTCGCCGTCTACGACCGCGACACGCAGGAGAAGGTCGACACGTTCATCGACCATCTCGTGCAGTCCGACTACGTCGTGATCAGCAGCAACCGCGCCCTCAACTCGATCCCGCGCAACCAGATCAACTTCCCGGTCATGAACCGCTACTACGACCTGCTGTTCAGCGGCCAGCTCGGCTTCGACCTGGTGAAGACCTTCGAGTCGCCGCCCAGCCTGCTCGGCATCGATTTTCCCGATAGCCAGCGCGAAGAGTCATGGAGCTCGTACGACCATCCCCACGTCTGGATATTCAAGAAGAACGCCAGCTTCTCCCGCGAGGGGCTGAACCAGCTCCTGGGCCAGGGGCCGTTCTCCGACTTCGGTCTCAGCCCGGCGCAGGCGTCCCGCAACGGCCTCATGCTCTCGGCGGCAGATCTGCAGACGCAGCAGCAGGGCGGCACCTGGACCGACGTGTTCAGCAGCAGCGGCATCGCACGGACTTACCCGACGCTGGTTTGGCTGCTGGCGCTCGAGGCGGCCGGTTTCGCCGTGCTTCCTCTGGTGCTGCTGCTGTTCAAGCGCCTGCCCGACAGGGGTTACCTGCTCTCGAAACCGCTGGGCGTGCTGCTGCTGGCGTATCCGGTCTGGCTGATCGTCAGCCTCAAGCTCGTGCACTTCGAACAGACGACGATCCTCGCCTGGCTGGTCGCGATGCTGGTTATCGCACTGGCCGTCGTGATGTGGCGGCGTCACGATCTCGTGGGATTCGTGTGCGACAACTGGAAGCTGGTGCTGATATCGGAGCTGGTCTTCCTGGCCGTATTCCTCATCTTCCGCGAGATCCGCCTGCTCAACCCGGACTTGTGGCACCCCTATCGCGGCGGCGAGAAGCCGATGGACCTCGCCTTCTTCACAGCCGTCACGCGCAGCACAACCCTGCCGCCCTACGACCCTTGGTTCGCCGGTGGCTATATCAACTACTACTACTTCGGCCAGTTCCTCGCGGCGACGATCACGAAGCTGACGACGATCCCGCCCGAGATCGCCTACAACCTGGCGGTGCCTACCTTCGCGGCGCTTACCGGCGCGGCCGCGTTTTCCGTCGCCTATAACCTCGCGGCGGTGACGCGGCGTCTGATGCGTCGCGGGCCCGGCTTCCGCCGCATGCCGCGCTGGAGCCTGTACGTGGCCGGCATCTTCGGCGTCTTCTTCGTCGTGTTCGCGGGCAATCTCGACGGTGTCGGCCAGATGGCGCAGAACCTGTCCGACGTGAGCTCTTACCACCTGGCGACTGGCTTTTCGCCGCTCGATAGCTTCGTCAACGCGCTCGGCGGACTATGGGCGGTCATCGTGCACGGCGCGTCGCTGCGCCCGTTCGACTTCTGGCGGCCCAGCCGCATGATGCCGCCAACGATCAGCATCACCGAGTTCCCCAACTTCAGCTTCCTGTTCGCCGACCTGCACGCGCACATGATGGCGATCCCGTTCGAGGTGCTGACCGTCGGCGTCTGCGCGGCGCTGGCCCTGGCGCCGCGCGGCGAACGAGGCTCGTTGCGGGAGTGGGGGCTCGTGGCCTTGCTGGGCCTGATCATCGGGGCGTTGCGCTGGATCAACTCCTGGGACTACCCAACGTTCCTGCTGCTCGGCGCTGCCAGCATCATCATCGGCGAGCGTTATGTCGAAGGCGGTGCGATTCCGACCGTGCTGCGTGTCGTGCTCAAGGGCGTCGCGATGGGGTTGCTGTCGTACCTGCTGTTCCTGCCGTTCAGCCAGCACTACATGACGCCCGTGAGCGGCGTGCACGCCTCGCCGGAGGTGACGCCGCCGCTTCAGTACCTCGCGCATTTCGGCATCTTCGTCTCGATCATCGGCGTTTGGCTGCTGTACCTGCTCGCTCGGGCGCTGCGTATCTCGCCGCTGCGCCGCTTCTCTGCGTTGTTCCGCAGCGCGCCGCGCGGTCGGACGTTGCCGCGGGGTATCGTCCGGGGACAGCTGTGGCTGAGCTTCCTGGTGGGTATCGGCGGGGCATTGCTCATCTTCGTGATCGGGCTCTGGCTGCAGGGCTATCAGCTCATCGCGGTGCTGCTGCCGGTGCTGGCGCTGCTTGCGTACCTGGCAGCTCGCGAGCTCCGTCTGCAGCGGCCCGATGGCGGCCTGCGTCTCTTCGTTTACACGCTGATCGGCCTCGGACTGTGCCTCAGCATTGGCGTCGACCTGGTCACGCTCAATGACGACATCCAGCGCATGAACACGGTGTTCAAGTTCTACATGCACATCTGGGTGGTGTACGCGCTGGCTGCCTCGTTCGCGGCCTGGTACCTGCTCGACGTGTTCTGGCGGCCGCGGCGCTTCTCGTCGATTTCGAAGATCGTGGCGCCAGCCGTCGGCGCTGTCTCATTGGCGTTGCTGCTGGGCGCGGCACTGATCTATCCCGTCATGGCGACGCCGGTGCGCGTCGACGACCGGTTCAACGGTCTGCCGCCAACCCTGGACGGCATGGCGTACATGAACACGGCGGTCTATCAGGATGAGAACGGCCCCATCGTCCTGAGCTACGACGAGCAGGGCATCGAATGGATGCGCCAGAACGTGCAGGGCACGCCGACGATCGTCGAAGGGCGCACTCCCCTTTATCGGTGGGGCGGCCGCTTCTCGATCTACACCGGCTTGCCGACCGTGCTGGGCTGGGACTGGCACGAGACGCAGCAGCGCGGCGATCTCTCGTTCCTGGTGGGCGAGCGGGCGACGGACGTCGAAGCTTTCTACAGTGATTCAAACGTGCAGCAGGCGCTCGACTTCCTGCATCGCTACGACGTGCGCTACGTCATCGTGGGGCAGGTGGAGGAGCTGTATTATCCGAAGCAGGGCCTCGCCAAGTTCCAAACGGGCCTCGATGGAGCTCTCGAAGTGGCGTACTCGAACCCGGGCCTGGTCATCTATCGTGTCGTGAACCCTGAAACGCAGGGACCCCCTTCACCTTGACCGCTCCTATGGCCTCTGTTATCGTCAAACTCGCTCTCTAAGGATCAATGATGTCCGAAAACATGTACGACGAGGGTTTCGAGACCGGCACGGTCAACGTGGGCCGCAGTGCGGTGCGCAGTCTCAACGCGTCGACGGCGCACGTGGAGCGGAGCGCCGTGCAGCGCATGACGGCCGAAACCGTGAACGCCAACGCCTCTGCCTTCAACATGGTCAACGCGGCGACGGTGGAGATGAACGAGAGCGCTGCCGGCATCGTGGCCGGCGATTACGTGAAGGTCGAGAACAGCCGTGTGTTCATCCTGCTGGCGCCGCGGGTGAGCGGCAACGTCAAGGCAGTGCTGACGCTGCCCGCCGCGTTCGCGCTGGGTGCCGGCTACTACTTCGCTCGCCGCCTCATGATGGGGCTGGGCGGGCGTTCCGATCGTTAGACAAGACTCGGAGGGAAGCGATGGCTCGCAAGGAGCTCACGGTTGAACCGCGCCAGGTGTCTGGTAAGAAGGTGGCGCAGCTGCGCCGAGCAGGCGTGCTACCGGCCAACATCTACGGCCATGGCATCGAGTCCGTCTCCGTGCAGCTCCTGGGCGAGGACCTAGAGCAGACGCTGAAGGCGGCCACCGCGAACGAGGTAATCGACCTCAAGGTGGCTGGGGAGCCGGCCACGCGCTCCGTCGTCATCCACAAGGTGCAGCGTCATCCGCTGAACAGCAGCATCTTGCACGCCGACTTCTACCAGGTGTCGCTGCGCGAGAAGATGCGCGGCGAAGTCCCGATTGTCCTTATAGGCAGCTCCGAGGCCGTTAGCACGTTCAACGGCGTGCTAATGTCTGGCGTTGAGACGATTCACGTCGAGGCGTTGCCGTTGGACATGCCGACTCGCATAGAGGTCGACATCGCGATCATGACTCAGCTCGAAGATTCGATCCACGTGCGTGACCTCAACCTGCCGGAGAACGTCACGGTGCTGAACGAGCCCGACGTCGTCATTGCGAAGGTAGCGAGCCCGCGTGTCTCTGTCGAAGGTGCTTCCGCCGCCGAAACAGCAGCCGAGGCCGCCGAAGAGGGGCAAGCAGCCGCGCCGGAGGCCTAGGCCGCTAGTCTCCCAACCGCGTATCGATCAGGTCACGCTGACCGCGCAGGAACTCAGCGCCGGTCGTGGCCTTGCGTCCGGCGCGCTGCACGCTGCGTAGCGCCAGCCTGCCGGCGCCCGTCTGCACGATGAGCGCCTCGGCGGGTTCGCGCGCCTCGTCTGGCAGGCGCTCGAGGCCGAGCACGGTGCCGGGGGCTTTCGCCGAATCGCCTTCCAACGGCCACGCCCGCCACACCTTCAGCTCCTCGCCGCGCGAGGTCGTGAAGGCGGCGGGCCAGGGGCTGTAGGCGCGCACCCGGCGCCAGATGTCAGTCGCGGGTTGGCTCCAGTCGATTCGCCCCTCCTGGCGCTGGATCTGCGGTGCGTAGGTGACCAGTGATTCGTCCTGGGGCTGAGGAGTCAGATCACGGCTGGCCCACGCATCGATGTTGCGCGCCAGTAGGTCGGCGCCATCCTGTGCCAGCCGCGCCTCCAGCGTGCCTGTCGTGTCGTGGGGTGAGATTGCGACTTCGAGCCTGGCTACCATCGGCCCGGCATCGAGGGCGCGCACCATTTCCATGATGGTGACGCCGGTTAGCTCGTCGCCGGCCAGGATGGCCGCCGCAACGGGTGACGCGCCTCGCCAGCGAGGCAGCAGGGAGGGGTGCACGTTGAGGGTACCGCGTTTCGGTACATCCAGCAGGCGTTGGCTGAGGATTTGGCCGTAGGCGGCGACGACCAGCGCGTCGGGCTCCAGCTTCTCGATCTCGGTGCACGATTCGGCGCTGCCGACTCGCTCCGGTTGCAGTACCGCCAGGCCGTGGCGCAGGGCAGCCTCCTTCACCGGTGGTGGGCGCAGCGCGTGGCCGCGCCCCGACGGCCGGTCCGGCTGCGTGACGACGGCCGCAACGTTGTGCGGGCCCGCCACCAGCGCTTCGAGCGATGGCAGGGCAAAGTCGGGCGAGCCAAGGAAGACGATGCGCATAGGGCGATTCTAGGCCATTACCCGGCGGCGAACCGCGCCGCGGTCTCTGCCGACGGGCCCTGACAAGAGATGGGCCGACAGCTCTGGATCACAGACAACTCTCTAAGGCACGGCTCGTACCCGGTCGCCGATGCCGGCGCCGAGCACGACGGACGCATCGCCGTTGGGCACGGCGAGCTCGACGTAGCCGCTGGAGCCGACGAGCGCGGCGGGCTGTCGCGACTTGCCGTAGGTGTGAACGAGCGGAAAGCGCCGTCCCTGCAGGGCGAGGGTCGTGTCCGGCGTCACGTCCTCGCCGCGAATGTCCGTGATCAGGTTGCCGAAGGCGTCAACGTGGATGATGACGCCGTCGATGCCTTCGGGTCCCCGTGGCGCCGCGAAGGCTGGCAGCGCCTGCATCTGGTCGATACGAGGTCCCAGGTCGGTGAGGGTACCGCCGGCCGTCACATAGGCGGCGACGGGCGCAAACACGTCCCGCCCTTCGAAGGTGGCGCTGACGGGGCGCTGGAACAGCGTTGGGTTCTCGATGGAGACGGCCAGCAGATCGGGCCGCAGTCGTACCGGTCGTGGCGAGTACTCGTCTTCGCGAAGGCCGCGCAGCTCGTCCGGCAAGGCAGCGGAGAGGCAGCCGTTGTCCGGCCCGATGAACACACGCCCGTCGGCGATCAGGGCGATGCGTCGCCGGTCCGTCCCGACGCCCGGGTCGACGACACAGACGAAGACCGTCGTCGTGGGGAAGTAATGCCAGGCACTCTGCAGCAGGAACGCGGCTTCCAGCGTGGCCTGCGGCTTGATCTCATGGCTGACGTCAACGATGCGCGCTTGAGGCGCCCGCGAGAGAATGACGCCCTTCATGATGCCGACGTAGGCGTCGCTGCTGCCGAAGTCGGTGAGCAACGCGATGATGGGCGGTGGGATTACCGGGTCTCTACGTACCACTCCTGTACCTGCCAGAACCGCGCGCCTGGGTAGGGCAGATACCCGGCGCGCACCCCATGAACCGAGTCCTTCTGGACGTATAGCTCATTCTGCGTGTAGATCGGCAGCGACGGCAGGTCCTGGGCGAACAGTGACTGGAACTGCCGGTAGAGGTCCTCCCGTTCTCCCTGCGATGGCGTCTCACGCGCCTGCTCCAGCAGCTTGTCGAGGTTTTCGTCGCGCACCGCGGCCAGGTTCTTGCCCTCGGCGTCGATCTCGCTGCTGTGCCACATCGAGTACGGGTCCGGTGCCGGGCCCGTGTCGACCGTCACCAGCGCGGCCTGGTACGAACGCGGCTCAAGTTCGTCCCGGTTGAGCTCCGTGTTGCCCATCACCTTCACCGTCGCGACCACGCCGATCTGCTGCCACTGGCGGGCGATGTCGTTGGCGACGGTGATGTGTACGGGGTCGGGGTCGACTGCCAGGTCGAAGCGCAGGCGCACTCCATCCACGTCGGGCTTGAGCCCGGCCGCATCGAGGAGCTGTGTCGCGAGGGTGAGATCGGCCGACGTGTCCTGTATAGCGACCTTGTGGCTCCAGATGCCCGCCGGGATTGGGGAGTCCGCGGCCGTGGCCAGGCCCCCGTAGACCAGTCCCGCGATCTCGTTGCGGTCCAACGCGGCGAGCAGGCTGCGGCGCACCTGCGCGTCCTGGAACTCGTTCTGCTCCAAATTGAGGTAAACGAACGTCATCTGGCCGCTGCTGAGCTCCGTCAGTGTGTGGTGGGAGTCCTCCAGTCGCAGGCGGTCGTCGCGGCTCAGGCCGGTCGTGAACAGGGCGCCGTCGATGTCTCCGGCTTGTAGTGCGGTCAGCAGGCCTTCCTCGTCAGTGTAGAAGCGCAGATGGATGTGTGGGATGAACGGGGCCGAGAAATGGTAGGCGGTGTTTGCCGCCAACACCGCCTCGTCGTCCGTAAGCTGCTCGAGGCGGTACGGCCCGGCGCCGACCGGCTGCTGGTTGAAGGGCGCATCGAACAGGTCGGCCGGCGTAACGTCCGTGAGCAGGTGCTGCGGTAGGATGCCCAGCGTCAGATAGGCAGGCAGGGGTGAGTAGGGCTGCGTCAACGTGATCTGCACTGTGTTGTCGTTCGGAGCGGCCACCTTGGCATCGGCCAAGAGCTGGGCAAGAGGCGACGTCGTGTGAACGGCGGGGTTGCGCACCATGTCGTACGTGAAGACGACATCCGACGCGGTGAGCGGTTTGCCGTCCTGCCAGACGAGGCCGGGGCGCAGGTCGAAGGTGTAGGTCAGGCCGTCGCTGCTGACGGTCCAGTTCGATGCCAGGTCGGGATAAGGCCGTCCATTGTTGTCGAGACGTGTGAGGCCGGCGAAGACGAGCGAGACCAACGAGTCGTCGACGTCGTTGTAGCCGGCGAACAGCGGGTTGATGCGCTGCGCTTTGCCGGCGACGCCTTCGACGTAGTCGCCTCCGATTTCGGGTGTACCACTACCGCTTCCTCGCGTCGACGAGTACCAGACGCCGCAGAAGCCGGCAATGCCGACGACCAGAACGAGCAGAAACAGCCAGCGATCACGGCGCCTGTGCATGCTCTCTCTTGGGGTAGACGGGACGGGGTTTTAGGTGGCAGCCACGCTCCAGGCGGACATGGCCAGGAAGAGTGCACCGAGGACGATGGTGGCCTGGAACAGCGTCTTCTCCAGCCCGCGCCGCGTGCGGAATGACGACGTCGTGCCGCCGAGGCCGGCACCGAAGCCGGAACCCTTCGACTGCAACAGCACGACGCCGATCAGCACGACCGAGATCAGGATCTGCGCAACATTGAGGTAGTTTTCGAAGGTCATAGGCTCACAGTTTAGCGTCCTGCGCGGGCTGCCGCTAGCTCCTGGGCTGCTTCGAGTTGGTTGCGGCCGGCGTAGAGGCGCATGATGGTCGTCGCCAGCTTCTCCGAATCGTGGTGATAGCGGTTCTTCTCCGACACGACGTCCGCCGTGACGACGCGGGCGCCGTCCATCACAGTGCTGTCGATGGAGACGGGCTGTGAGTGCCACGCCTCCGGCAGCGGCCCGGCCACGTTATCGTTGGCGATGACGTAGTTGAACAGCCCCGGGCCGACGTGTTTGACCAGCGTCTCGAAGTGGTCGCTGACGGCGAAGTCGTCCGTCTCTCCCTGCTGCGTGGCAACGTTGCAGACGTAGATCTTCGTCGCGGGTGAGACCGCCATCGCCTGGCGGATGCCGTCAACAAGCAGGTTGGGCAGCACGCTCGTGAGCAGGCTGCCGGGGCCGCAGATCACCATATCCGCCTCGAGGATGGCGCGTACCGCCTCCGGGTTGGCCTGCACCGAGGACGGCTGCAGGAAGATCTGGCTGATGCGCGAGCCGTGGCTTGTGATGTTGGACTCGCCGCTGATCATCTCTTCGGTGTCGGTGCGGGCGTGCACCGTGACGTGGTTCAGCGTCGAGGGCAGGATCAGGCCCCGTACGGCGAGGACGCGGCTGGTCTCGCGTACGGCCTCTTCGAAGTTCCCCGTGATGCCCGACATGGCGACGATGAACAGGTTGCCGAAGCTATGGCCCTCCAGGCCGGTGCCCTCGTTGAAGCGGTACTGGAAGAGGCGCGTCATCAAGGGCTCGGCTTCGGCCAGCGCGGCGATGCAGTTGCGCACGTCGCCGGGCGGCAGGACGCCGAGCTCGCGGCGCAGGCGTCCCGATGAGCCGCCGTCGTCGCCGACCGTGACGATAGCGGTGAGGTTGCTCGTGTGCTCCTTGAGGCCGCGCAGCAGGACCGGCAGACCGGTGCCGCCGCCGATGGCAACGATCTTCGGGCCGCGGGCCTGGTAGCGGTAGCGGTAGATGGCGTCGATGATGCTGTCATCGCCGGGAGTGCGGAACGCCGCCAGTAGCGACGTGTTCAGCTTCCAGACGCCGAACAGGATGATGCCGCCTGCGACGGCGATGAATAAGAGGCCGCGCGCGATGCGGGGCAAGAACTGCAGGGTCAGGTAGTACACCCAGGCTGGGAACGTTGTGGTGACATATATCTCGCGCAGGATGTAGCCAAAGCCCAGGCCCATGATCGCGACGCCGACGAGCACCAGCGCGAGCCAGCGCTTGATATGCATACCGAAGTAGAACCACTTGACGAAGGTGCTGTTCCAGAAGGAGCGCATCGTCTGGCGGAAGTTATCGTTCATGTCAGAGCCGGGGCCTGGCTGCGTCGATCAGTTGGTTCGCTCCAGTTCCTGTTGCAGAAGGGACTGCACATCGGCGGCGTTGGCCCGGCCGCGCGTCTCCTTCATGACCTGGCCGACAAGGAATTTGATCGCCTCGGCCTTGCCGGACCGGTAATCGGCCGCGGCCTTCTCGTTGGCGGCGATGACCCTGGTGACAGCCTCGAGGACGACGTTGCTGTCGTCGATCGTGCCGAGGCCGCGCTCGGCGACGATGGCGTCCGGGTCCTTGCCGCTGCTGAACATGTCCTCCAGTACCTGCTTCGCAGCGGAGCCACTGATCTTGTTCCCTTCGATGAGGTCGATGAGGGTCGACAGCTGGCTGGGTTGAATCTTGGACTGATTGATCTCGATGTTGGCAGCGTTGAGTTGGCGGCTGAAATCGCCCAGCAGCCAGTTGCTCACCAGTTTGGCGCGCTGCTGGGTGACGCTGCCGGCCCGAAGCGCGGCCTCGAAGTACTCAGCTCGCGTCTTCGTCTCGACCAGCAAGTTGGCCTCGTAGTCGCCGAGCCCGTATTCGGTGATGAAACGCTCGCGGCGCGCGTCCGGTAGCTCCGGCAGACGGGAGCGTAGCTCTTCGACATAAGGTCGCGCGACGGTGAGCGGCGGCAGGTCGGGCTCCGGGAAGTAGCGGTAGTCGTGCGCTTCTTCCTTGGAGCGCTGGCTGACGGTCTCGCCGGTCTCGTCGCGCCAGCCGCGCGTCTCCGAGAGGACTTTGCCGCCCTCGGAGAGAATGCGGCCCTGACGCTCGACCTCGAACTCCATGCCGTGCAGGGCGGCGCGGAAGCTAGCCAGGTTCTTCAGCTCAACCTTGGCGCCGAACTCCGTTGAGCCTCGCGGTCGCAGGCTGAGGTTGGGCTCGCACCGGAAGCTGCCTTCTTCCATGTTGGCATCGCTCACGCCGAGGTAGCGCAGCGTCTGGCGCAGCTTCATCAGGTAGGCGACGGCTTCGGCCGGCGAGCGCGCGTCGGGCTCCGTGACGATCTCCATCAGCGGCATGCCGGCGCGGTTGACATCGAGCAGCGAGAAGGTGTCGCCGGTGCCGTCGCTGCGGTGCAGCAGGCGGGCCGTATCTTCTTCGAGATGGACCCGGTTGATGCGGATTCGCGTGCGCTTGCCCTCAACCTCGACGTCCACCCAGCCGTTGCGGCAAAGAGGCATGTCGTATTCAGAAATCTGGTAGCCCTTCATGAGGTCTGGATAGGGATAGTTCTTGCGGTCGAACTTCGCCATCTCCGGGATTTCACAGTTGAGTGCGAGGCCGGTCATGATCGTCGACTTCGACGGCCTGCGCGTTGATCACGGGCAGGACGCCAGGCATGCCCATGCAGACCGGGCAGACGTGTGTGTTGGGTGCATCGCCGGTGTAATGGGCGCTGCAGCGACAGAACATCTTGGACCGCGTCCGTAGCTGGGCGTGGACTTCAAGTCCGATGACGACTTCGTACGTTTCGGAAACGCTGGCGGGAATCATGAATGACTCGGGTCAGTATAGCATCGCCTGTGCGAATCGTTCCGTATTTGGTTCGCGCTGCCGATCACGAGAGCTCCATCCCTTCGATCGCCTTATCTTCCGTAACGCGGCCACCTACCTCTGTGTATCCGTCCAAGGCTGGTCGCGCGTAGATCATCGAGCCGTGGCCCTGCCGGATCGTCAGCGGGCGCGCCAGGCGATCCACTAGGACCAGCGCCGCTGAGCCGGTTGCTTCGTCCTCGGCGATGCCCGAAGCGCCGGCAAACGCCCGCGCCCGGACGGTGCCGGCCGCCTCGTCCTGCCAGGCCCAGAAGACGTGGTGGACATACTCCGGCGCCGGCGGCACGGCCAGGGCGTCGATTTCGGCCGGCGCCTCGAGCTGAATGAAGCCCCAGTCCGGTGCGTCGGCGACGCGGGCGCGGATCCAGGTCACGCCGTCGGATTGCCAGGTGGCGACGGGTGCGGCCTTCGCGGGCTGCAGGAGCGAGATGGGCGCACCGGCCAGCTTCGAGAGCAGCCATGACGTGCCGACGAGGGGGTGGCCGGCCAGCGGCAACTCGCGGGTCGGGGTGAAGATGCGCAGCCGTGCCTGCGCCGGATCGTCCACGAAGACGGTTTCGCTGAAGCCGAGGCGTGCCGCGATCTGCTGGCGCTCGCTGTCGTCGAGCGTGGCCGTATCGAGGATCACGCCCAGCGGGTTACCGTGGGCGCCGGCTTCGTCCGTGAAAACGCGCAGGACATAAACATGCATGATGGTCATTCTACGGTGGAGAGGGGTTGTGGATTTCGCCGAAATGCGGTCCTTGAAGCCCGAATAAGCTGTCAAATGCGCAGGCAGATAAGCTGTTTGTTTGCCGGAGACGACGTTTGCCACGCAGCTTCACCGATTCGGTCCTTGAAGCAGCATTTGCTTGGGTAATAACCATAAGAACGCTGCTTCATGAGTAAGCCTTCGGTTGTTACGAAGGGGTGGCCCCGGGTAGCCTACTAGAGCACTACGGCCTAATTCCCTCCGAGCAGCGAGGGAAGCGGGGGAACCAGTAATCGGGGTGCAGTCGCGAATGTGCGACGGGGCAGCTCTTTCAGCCCTAACCCGTCAGCTAACCTCGCAGGCCACTGAGAGAGGACGCATTCGGCGGAAGCCGGGTATCGTCCGGCTGGAAATGCCTGCGTATCTCAAACACTGGCAGCCGGGCGCTTCTGTTCGATAGTCCCCTTTCGTTTTATCTTGCAGGCCTTTCAAGCGGAGGGGTTTTCTATGGCTAATGCTCCAGTAAAAGAGACGACCAAGATCGGTGAAAACCGGGCGAACCTGGAGGTGCGCTTCCCCGAGGCGCGTCTGACCCAGGATCAGGAGTGGTGTGAGGTTCAGCTGGACGGACAGTGGAAGCGGATCCGTCTGCATGACTACCACGAGCTCTACAACGTGCCCGGACTGTACGAGAGCGTGTTCTACCGCGCCTTGAAGTGCAACTCGCCGGTGCGGGTCGTCTCGCTGATGCAGGAAGTCATGAGCGAGCAGGGCATCCGTGCGGAAGACCTGCGTGTGCTGGACGTCGGCGCCGGCAACGGCATGGTCGGCTATACCCTGCACGAGGCCGACGTTCGCAGCGTCGTAGGCGTCGACATCATCGAAGAAGCCAAGACGGCCACCGAGCGCGACAACCCCTGGTGCTACGAGGAGTACCACGTCTGCGACCTCACCCAGATGCCGGTCGCCGCGGAGCAGCGTATCCGCGACCTGCACCTCAACGCGCTGACCTGCGTGGCGGCGCTGGGCTTCGGCGACATTCCGGCTCCGGCCTTCCTCAAGGCCGTCGACCTGCTGGACGAGCCGGCCGTGCTGGCCTTCAACATCAAAGAGGCCTTCGTTCAGGAAAAGGACACCTCCGGCTTCGCCGAGCTGATCCGTGACCTGGCCCGCGACGACGTGATTCGCATCGAGGCGTACCGGCGTTACCGCCACCGCTACTCGCTGGCGAACGAGCCGCTGCACTACATCGCCATGGTCGCGACGAAGCAGAAGGAAATTCCGGCCGGCTACTTCGAGCGCCACTGGCGCGACTAGCGGCCAACTGGCACAGTGTAAGAGGAGCGTCAGAACACTCTGACGCTCCTCTTCGTTTTCCGCACTCGTGGGGGGCGGTCGCCTGCAAGCCGCTCCCCATAGAGGTCACCACAAGCTAAGGTCGAATCGCCTTGTTCGACATCCTGGCGCCCGCGCTTCTGATTATGGTCTTGCGTGCCTGCGACGTTTCCATCGGCACGGTTAAGACCATATTCATCATCGAGAACCGGCAGATCACGGCGCCAGTCCTCGGCTTCTTCGAGGCGACGATCTACGTCATCGCTGCCAGTATCGTCTTCAATGACCTCGGCAACCCGTACAACATCGTCGGCTTTGGCCTGGGCTTCGGTCTCGGTACAGGGATCGGCATGGTAATGGCGCAGCGCTTGGGCCTGGGCAGCGTCGAGGTTCGTATGATCTCGCAGGCTGACGTGCAACCCGTCGCCGACGCTCTGCGCGAGGCAGGCTATCGCCTCACTGTGACGGACGGCATTGGCCGCGACGGGCCGGTGACCATGCTCAACATGACCTTGCGCAAGCGGAACGTGCCGCGGACGTTGGAGGTTGCTCGGCCGTGGCTGGATCGCTGCTTCGTCACGATCGGCGGCGAGCCGTTGCCCAACAACTCGCGGTCGAGCGTCATGAACGTTTTGAAACACGTGGCGCAGATGCCGTGGGCCTTCAACCAGCAGGAACCCCATCCCTGACGCTCGTCTATTCCTGCCGGGATGCTATTCTCTGGGCCGCAGCGGTTGGCCACGCCCAGTTCAGGAGGCATCGACATGGCGTACGAGCACATCATTTACGAGCCCGGCACGGTAGCGCGGATCATCCTCAACCGGCCGAGGTATCGCAACGCGCAGAGCTGGAAGCTCCTGGAAGAAATGGACGCGGCCTTCGGCGAGGCTGAGGTCGATCCCGACGTCAAGGTGATCATTCTGTCCGGCAACGGCCCGTCGTTCTCCGCGGGCCACGACCTGGGCACGCCGGATGAGTTGGCCGACCGCGAACGGCGCGGCTACGACGTGAACAACCCGCTGGACGTGTACGCTCGCCAGAAGCAGGTCTACATCGACGCGCAGTTTCACTGGCGTAATCTGCCGAAGCCGACCATTGCCATGGTGCACGGCTACTGCATCTTCGGCGGCTGGATGATCGCCTCCGCGATGGACGTCATCTTCGCGGCGGACGACGCGCTCTTTTTACCGTCGCACTTCCAGTATTTCTCGGTGCCGTACGACCTGGGTGCGCGAAAGACCAAGGAGCTCCTGTTCGAGAATCGCGTCATCAAGGCGCAGGAGGCGCACGAGCTCGGCTTCGTCAACCGCCTCTACCCTCCGGCGGACCTGGAGCGCGAGACGCTGGCCTACGCATCCCGCGTTGCGGAGGCCGACCCGGAGTACCTGCGCCTGGTCAAGTTCTCCGTGCACGACGTTCTCGACCGCCAGGGCTACTCGGGGTCGATCAACACCGCCTTCCACAGCCAGCTTCTGCCCGCGAACCAGCCCGACCGTAGTCTGAGCGAGGGCAAGCGCCAGTTCTCACGCGTGGGTGGCGCGTTGGAGAGGTTCAAGGCATCGGAAGAGGCGAAGAAGTAGGCCTCTCGGAGGAGTAGTAACCCCTCACCTCAATCCTCTCCCACAGGGAGAGGAAGCTCATTGCCTCGCTCTCTGGCTGATAACGCTGGTCGGGTTCTCTTGCCCCCTCTCCGAAGTCGGAGAGGGGGCTGAACAGGTCTGAACTTCCGAGACCGGCTGAGCGGAAGGGTATGGCGCGATGCGGAAACTGATCTACGGCATGAACCTGACACTGGATGGCTACGTCGCCGCGCCCGGCGGCGACCTCGGGTGGAGCTGGCCGAGTGACGAGCTGTTTCAGTGGTGGCTCGATCAGGAGCTGGCGATTGGCCTGTTGCTGTATGGGCGCAAGCTGTGGGAGGCCATGAGTTCCTACTGGCCGACCGGCGACCAGCAGCCCAATGCCACCCCGGCGCAGATCGAGTTCGCGCGGAACTGGCGGGACACGCCAAAGGTGGTGTTCTCCTCGGCGATGGAGAAGGTCGACTGGAACACCCGCCTTTTCACCGGCGACGCGGTCGCGGAGATCACCCGGCTCAAGGCTGAGGACGGCGAGCCGATGAGGGTTGGTGGTGCAACGCTCGCCGGGGCGGCCATGCGGGCCGGGCTGATCGACGAGTACACGATCGTCACCCATCCGGTCCTGGTGGGCGGCGGTACGCCGTTCTTCACCGCGCTGGATAACTGGGTGAACCTGAACCTGGTGGAGACGCGGACGTTTCCCGGCGGGGTGGTTCTGACCAGGTACGAGACGAGGCGCTAAGCGCGTCTCCTCCACGTCCGGAGAGAACACATCTAGTCCACCTCAGGTGGCGGGCCGCTGCCGGTGATGCCCAGGGCGACCAGGCGGTCGTACTCCTCTTCGGTCATGTCGAGCAGGTCGTGGAAGACTTCCCAGCTGTGCTCACCCAGCAGTGATGCCGGCGTGCGGACCGCGGGCGTGCTGACCGACATCTTCATCGGCGCGCCGATGTACTGCAGCTCGCCCGTCTCCGGGTGACGCAGGTTGACTATGAAGTCCCGAGCGGCCAACTGGGGCATCGTTGCGACCGCATCGGCGTCTCGCGCCGCGGCAGCGGTGACGCCGGCGCTGCTCAGCCTCTCCTCCAGCGCGAAGGCGTCCTGCTCTCGCGTCCAGGCGCCGAGCAGCTCGTCGAGCGTGGCTTCGTGCTGCTTGCGGCTCGTGTTGTCGACGAAGCGCGCATCGGTTGCCCACTCGGCGTGGCCGGCGATGCGGCAGAGCGTCTGCCACTGCGCCTGGTCCGTTGCGGCGATCGCGATCCACTTGTCGTCGCGGCAGGGATACATGTTGTGCGGCGCCAGGCTGACGTGGTGATTGCCGATGCGGCTGCGCACGCGGCCGTTGACGGAGAAATCGACCATCGCGTCGCCGATGAAGGTCGTGTTCGCCTCCTGCATTGACAGGTCGACATGCTGGCCCTCGCCGGTGCGGTCGCGGTAGCGCAGCGCCAGCAGCGCGGCGATGGCGCCGTACAGGCCTGCGATCGGGTCTGGGTACATGAGGCCGGAGTTGAGCGGCGGGCCGTCCTCGTAGCCCAGCAGGTTCGACATGCCCGACATCGGCTCGATGGTGCCGCCGATGCCGGGCGTGTTGACGTAGGGCCCGCTATGGCCGTAGGCAGCCATGCTCACCATGACGAGGTCGGGCTTGATCTCGCGCAGCGTCTCGAAGCTGAGACCCAGGTTGCCGATCACACGAGGGCTGAAGTTCTCGATGATCAGGTCGGTGTACGGGACGAGGCGCTTGTACAGCGCTACGCCTTCAGGATGACTGAGGTTGATCGTGATCACGCGTTTGCTGTGGTTGACGCTGTTGTAGAGCGCCTGTGTGTTCCAGCCGTGCACCGCCGACGGCAGGTCGCGCAGCTTCTCCGGCACCTTCGCGTTGTAGGTGCCGCCGCGCCAGGAGTCGAGGCGCTGGCGCGATTCGACCTGGATGAGGTCGACGCCCATCATGCCCAGCATCTGCGTGCAGAAGGCGCCGGCCCAGGCGTGCGTGAGGACGATAGCGCGGATGCCGTTGAGCGGACCGGTGGGGTTGCGCGGCTTGACGCCTTCCTGCTGCATCAAGCGACTCCTTCCTGGTGCAGCGCCGCGATGGCGCCGTCGTTCAGCTGCAGCAGCTCGCGCAGCACCTCGTCCGTGTGCTCGCCGAGGCGGGGCGAGCGGCGGCGCATCGACCAGGGCGTGGCCTCCATCTTGAACGGCGCGCCCGGCACCTCGAACTTGCCCAGGTCGGGGTCGTCGATCTCGACGAAGTACTCGCGGTCGCGCAGGTGCTCGTTGGCGTAGACCTCTTCCGTGTTCAGCACCATGCCTCCGACGACACGCATGAGCGAGAGCGCCTCGAACAGGTCCTGCTTCTGCCACTGGGCGATGGCCGGGTCGACACGTGCGATCAGCTCCTCGCGGTGGTCCAGACGCGACCAGTAGTTCTCGGCGTCGGCCAGGTCGGGCAGACCGAGCACGTTCATGGCGTCGCGCCAGAAGTGCTCGCGGCTGATTGTCATGGCGAAGTAGCCGTCCTGGCAGGGCACCGGGCCCGAGAAGAAGTCTGGCTTGTCGAGGCGCGGCCGGCCGACCACGTCGGAGTGCTGCACCTCCAGGAAGCGCGGGCTGAAGTACTCGGTCAGCGTCTCCAGGATCGAGACGTCGACCTGCTGGCCGACCCCATGGCGGTCGCGGTAGTAGAGGGCGCTGATCGTGCCAAAGAAGGCGTTCTCGGCGGCGACGAAGCAGGCCTGATGGCCGGACGACTTCAGCGGCGGGCTGTTGCCGGTTCGGTTGGCCACCGCCCAGCCGGACGCGGCGAAGGCAGTGAGGTCGTTGCCGGGACGGTCGCGCCACGGCCCCGTCTGGCCGTACGGCGTGATGGAGGTCATGACGAGGCCCGGCTTCACCGCCTCGAGCGCGTCGAAGCCGAGGCCGAAGCCTTCGAGGTATCCCGGCGCGAAGCTCTCGACGACGACGTCGGCCTGGCGCACGAGGTCGAGCAGGAGCTCACGGCCGCGCGGCGTCTCGAGATTGAGTTCGATGCCGCGCTTGTTGAAGTTGAGGTAGGCGAAGAAGGCGCTGCGCTCCGGGCCGGTGACCTTATCGGACAGCGGCTCCAGGTTGCGGCCTGTCTCGCCGCCGGGTGGCTCTACCTTGATGACGTCGGCGCCGAAGTCGCCCAGCAGCCGGGCACAAAACGGCCCTGCTACTTCGGTAGAAAGATCGAGAACTCGCAGATCATCGAGCGCGCCGCTCATGTTCCCTCCGTGCTAGTCGGTCGCGTGCAGTTGAGTCTAGCAGCAAGGCGGCGAACGGTCGTGTAAGGTATGGGCGTTCCGTTCAGAGGCAGACAGGAGGGGCAGCATGAAGGCAGCAGTGTTCGAGGCGGTGGGGACGCCGCTCAGGGTGGAAGAGGTGCGCGACCCGCGGCCGCGCGCCGGCGAGGTGCTGATCAAAGTTGCGGCCTGCGGCGTCTGTCACAGCGACCTGCACGTGATCAACGGCGACCTGCCGTTCCCGCTGCCCACGGTGCTGGGCCATGAGGCCTCGGGCCACGTCGTTGAGGTGGCGCCGGACGTGACCAACGTCAAAGTCGGCGACCCGGTGGTCTGCACCTTCATCCTGCCCTGCGGCCGATGCGCCAACTGCGCGCGAGGCCGGGACGACATGTGCGAGCTGTATTTCTCGATGCAGCGCGCCAAGGGCGTCTTCTACGACGGCGAGACGCGTCTCTTCCGCCCGGACGGCTCGCCGCTGACCATGTACAGCATGAGCGGCCTGGCACAGTACGCCGTCGCGCCGGCCACATCCGTCTTCCCTTTGCCCGCCGACCTGAACGTCGAGGAGATGTGCATCCTGGGCTGCGCTGTGCCGACTGCGTTTTCGGCGGTGAAGAACCAGGGACAGGTGACGGGCGGCCAGTCCGTTGCTGTGATCGGCATCGGCGGCGTCGGCTCCAACATCATCCAGTTTGCGCGGGCGATGGGCGCCACCGACGTCATCGCCGTCGACATTCGCGAGGACAAGCTGGCGGCGGCGCGCAAGCTGGGCGCGACCGACGTGATCGACGCTACGCAGGAAGACACCGCGACGGCGCTCAAGCGCATGACGAACGGCGGCGTCGACGTGGTGTTCGAAGCGTTGGGCAACAGCCGCACCTTCGCAAGCGCCTTCGACGGCGTGCGCGACGGCGGCAAGGTCGTGCTGGTGGGCCTGGCGCCGCCGACCGACCCCGCGAACTTCGAGATCACGCGCCTCGTGCGGCGCAGCGTCAGCATCGTCGGCTCCTACGGCGCCCGTATGCGCAACGACCTGCCGCAGGTCATCCGCATGGTGGCGCACGGCCAGGTGAACCCCGGCAGCCTGATCACGCGTCGTTACAGCCTCGCCGAGGCCGGTGACGCCTACGAGGCGCTGAACCGCGGCGAGATCACGGGACGCGCCATCGTCGTGATGGAGTAGGGGACGAGTGCAGATCGCAAAGCGCAGAGTGCAGCGAATACGGTGCGTCTTCCTGAATTCTGCCCTCTGAACTTTGCACTAAGCCTCCGGCTGCAGCTGGGCGGGCGCCTCCGTCAGGGTGACCTTGCTCAGGTCCGCGGGCAGGGGTCTGCCGAAGAACATGGCGGCAACCTGCTGCACCCGCTGCGGCGCGTCCGTGACGTAGAGGCGGTAGTCGGGCGTGGCGCGCTCTCGCGCGTCAGATGCAGGTCTCGCAGGCTGGCCGAGAGCTCGGTGGCCGTTGGGTGGGACGAATCGACCAGCGTGACGTCGGGCCCGATGACGTCCTGGATGACGCCGCGCAGGATGGGGTAGTGGGTGCAGCCGAGGATCAGCACGTCTATGTCTTTGCTGCGCAGCTCGCGCAGGTAGTCCTCGGCGATGAGGCGCGTCGCTGAGGTGTCGAGCATGCCTTCCTCGGCCAGCGGCACGAACATGGGGCAGGCGGCGGAAAACACCTCGATGCGGCCGTCTAGCGCCTTGATGCGCCGCTCGTAGACGCTGCTCGCGACCGTGGCGCGCGTGCCGATGACGCCGATGCGTCCGGTCCGCGTCTGGCGCACCGCGGCGCGCACGGCGGGCGAGACGACGCCGAGCACCGGTACCGGTGAGCGTTCCTCGATGACGTCCAGGCAGGTGGAGGAGATCGTGTTGCAGGCCGCGACGAGGTACTTGACGTCGAGCTCGGTGAGGAAGTCGGCCAGCTCGCTGGCGAAGCGGCTGATGACCTCCGGGCCGCGGGTGCCGTAGGGGACGCGCGCCGTATCACCGAGGAAGACGATGCTCTCGCCCGGCAGCGCCGCCACGATCTCGCTCACGACGGTCAGCCCGCCGATGCCGGAGTCGAATACGCCGATCGGTTTGTCCATGCCGTAGAGTCTAGCGGCTCGAAAGGGCGCGGGGCATTCAAACCCTCCAAGTGACAGCCCCCAGACCAGGCAGTAGCATCGCATCATGAGCAACGCCGACCTCCTGGCGCGAATTGGCGCCGACCTCGATGCGGACAACCCGCTGCCGTTGTATCAGCAGCTCACGCTCTCGTTGCGGCATGCCATCGAGGCGGGATCGCTGGTTCCGGGCGAGGCGCTGCCGCCGGAAGCGGAGCTCGCTCGCCAGCTCGGCATCAGCCGGCAGACCGTCAACGTCGCGCTGACCAATCTGGCGCGCCGCGGCCTCGTTCAGCGCAAACGGGGCACCGGGACCTTCGTATCGGAGCCGTTCGTCGAGCAGGGCCTCGGTGGTTTGTACAGCTTCATCCACACGCTGGAATCGCAGGGACGCTTGCCATCGAGCCGGCTGCTCGGTTTTCAGGCGCTGGTTGACGACCGCGCCTCTCCACTGCTGGGAGGCAGCGCCGACGCCCTCGTACACGAGATCAGACGCCTTCGTCTGGTCGACGGCGAGCCCTTCGCGATCGAAACCACCTATGTCGCCTCCGGCTGCGGACAGAAGTTGCCTGTCGATCGCCTCGAGCAGGATCCGCTCTACGACTTGTTGGAGAAGTTTTGCGGCCTGCGGGTCGAGCACGCGGAGGAGACGCTGCGACCGATCACGATCGAACGAGCCGAGGCGCCACTGCTGGGCGTTTCGTTCGGTGAGCCGGCTTTCCTGGTGGAGCGCATTGGCTACGCGGCCGAGAGGGTGATTGAGCTGCGTATCAGCGTGATCCGGGGCGATCGGTACCGCTTCAAAGTTCGCCTCGAGAGGGCCGGGGAAGGCCTGACCTGAATGATTTGTCTGGTATAATCCTGTAAGAGATTACATATAACGGGATTATCCAGTTGGACCTGTCGCTGTTCAGCCTGTTTCTCTTTCTCGCGGCTATCCTTGCCGGTCTGCTCGGCTCCCTGGTGGGCGTCGGCGGCGGCATCGTCCTTGTGCCACTGCTTACCCTCGTCTTCGGGTTCGACATACGTGTCGCGGTCGGGGTCAGCATCGTCTCGGTCATCGCGACGTCGAGCGGCGCCGCAGCCGCGTTCGTCCGCGACCATCTGACCAACATCCGCGTCGGCATGCTGCTGGAGCTGTCTACATCCTGTGGTGCGGTGACCGGCGCGGTGGTCGCGGGGCTCGTCAACGCGCAGGTGCTGTTTCTGCTATTCGGCGCAATGCTGTTGGTCTCGATCGTGCCGATGCTCGGTAAGCTCCACACCGAGGAAGCCGTGCTGCTCGGTAGCGATCGGACGGCCCGATTCTTCCGGCTGGCCAGCACCTATCCCGATCATGTCGCCGGCGTGAACGTTGCGTATGGTGTGAAAGGTGTGCCGCTCGGCTTCGGCATGATGTACGTCGCCGGGTTGGTTTCCGGTCTGCTGGGCGTTGGCGCGGGTGCATTGAAGGTCTTCGCGATGGACACGGCCATGGGTCTGCCGATCAAGGTGTCATCCGCGACGAGCAACTTCATGATCGGCGTGACCGCCGCGGCCAGCGCCGGCATCTACTACTGGCGTGGAGACGTGGCGCCTGTCGTCGCGGGGCCCGTGGCGCTCGGCGTGCTTATCGGTGCGACGGGCGGCGCACGGATGCTGCTTGGCTTTAGGAGTGAAACGGTTCGTTTGATCTTCCTCGGTGTGCTGGCTGTCGTCTCGGTCGAGATGCTGCTGCGGGGGGCCGGAATTGCCTAGCTGGGGGTTGGCACATGGTTGGCAGTGAGATCGAAGAGCCACAATCCGGCCCCGTTCCGCCAGTGGCGGAGCCCCACTCGATGGAGCTCTGGATCAGTCACGTCCTGCGTGTGGGCGTTCTCGTGGCGGCCTTCATCGTTGTTGTCGGTGGTGCCATCTTCCTGATCGGTGGGCCTGCGTCCGGCGACCCGACTTCCCTGCACCAGCTGTTGAACAACGACTACGCCAATCGAACCTCGATTGGTTCGATACTCCACGGAGTTGCCGGTGGCAACGGCACCGCCATCGTCGACCTCGGTCTGCTGGTGTTAATCCTTACGCCCGTCCTGCGCGTTGCCATGACCGTGCTCCTGTTCCTTCTGCAGAAGGACTGGGTTTTTGTCCTTGTCACGACGATCGTGCTGGCGATCCTGCTCTTCGGCCTGACCGGTCAGAGCCTGTAGGACGAGCTTCTTCTGTAGCGCCTGTCCGCCCCTGCTGTTGATGCTATCCTCATCGTTAGCGAGATGGAGAAGATCTGCAGCTGTTACCGGCCCTTCAAGACGCTGAACCCGTGGCGCAAGCTCTGTGACCGTTGCCGAGAGCTGCGTCGCGACGAGCGTGGGGGCGGCGAAATCGTCGTGCTCGACGTGGCGGATAGCGAAATCGAAGCCTCGATCTGGAAGGACATGCTCGACAAAGAAGGCATTCCCGCGATGCTGAACGCCATTCCGTCTGCTGCAGGGGCGGTCTATGCGGCGCAGGACCTTCAGACCGGTTACGAGGTGCGCGTCTTTCGCCGGGACCTCGAAACGGCGTTGCAGGTCATCCACGGTGAAGACGGCGGTTCTCGCCGCAACGAGGGCGGCTTCTGAGCAGCCTCGTTCAGCTTGCCCGCCCTCCTACGCGCGCGTAGAATCGCGCTGGGTCAGCACCCCAAGCCCCGTATGTCTGGAAACGGCCCCTTTCCTGGCGAGGCCTCGCGCCGCCGGCAGGAGCGGAGCGCACGACAAGCTAGAACGGTAGGAGGCGGCAGTATGCCCTACGACAAGCCCATCCCCGAACCCAGCCCCCTGACGCAGCCCTTCTGGGACGGCGCCAAGCAGGGCAAGCTCATGCTCCCGCGTTGCACCAACTGCAACCGGGTGCACTGGTACCCGCGGCACATTTGCCCCTTCTGCCACTCGACGGACCTGGAGTGGGTGGAAGGCAGCGGCGAGGGCACGATCCACACCTTCGCGGTGCAGCACCGCGCCTTCGGCGGCTGGGCCAACGAGACGCCCTTCGTCTCGGCCTACATCGACCTCAAAGAGGGCGACCGCATGTTCACCGTCCTGCGCGGCGTCGACCCGACGAAGCCGGAGACGATCAAGGTCGGTGCGCCCGTCAAAGTCGAGTTCGAGCCGGCCAGCGACGATGTCCACATCCCGTTCTGGCGCGTGGTCGAGGGAGGTTAAGCGATGGCTGACATGATTTCCCCTGAGGTCCTGATCCGGCCGGAGAGCCGCACCGTTTCGATGGCGGCGGCCATCGTCGGCGCTGCTGAGGCGAACGAGATCGGCTACCCCGAGGACCCGAAGACCTCTCTCCAACTGCACATCGAGGCGATCAAGAACGTCAGTGACCAGACGGGCATCCCGATCTCGCGCATCAACGGCATGTTCGGCGCCGGCTGGCCGTCCGAGCTGGCCGAGCACCTGGGGCTGCACCCGTCCTACATCGACACGACGGCGGTCGGCGGTTGCTCCTTCGAGATGCACGTGCACCACGCACTCGCCGCGATCCACGCCGGCATCATCGATGTGGCGCTGATCAGCCACGGCGAGGCTGGCTACTCCTCGCGCAACCGCAACGGTCGAGGCCGCGGCGGCAGCGCTGCGCCAGTCGACATCTGGTCGCCGCAGAACCAGATGACGGTTGCGTACGGCGCCGCCGGCGCTCCGTCCGCCTACTCGCACGCTATGACGCGGCACAACTACCGCTACGGCACGACGCCGGAGGACTTCGCGCACATCGCCGTCGTGACGCGGCAGTGGGCGACGCTGAATCCTCGTGCAGTCATGCATTCGAAGGAGACGCATCCCTTCGGCGGGCCGATCACCATCGAGGACGTGCAGAACTCGCGGCCCATCTCCTGGCCGCTGACGCTGCTGCACTGCTGCCTGGTCTGCGACTACGGCGGCGCCATCCTGGTGACGAGCCCGGAGATCGCCCGCAGCGTCAAGACGAAGCCGGTGTGGATCGCCGGCGCCGGCGAGAACATGAGCCACTCCAACATGATCGAGATGGGCGATTTCACGGCGACCTCGGCCGCCGCGTCCTCGGCCGCCGCCTACAAGATGGCGGGCCTGGGGCCGGAGGACATGGAGATGGCCATGATCTACGACTCCTTCACGATCACGGCCGGCATCACAGCGGAAATGCTGGGCCTGGCGCCGCGCGGTGAGGGCTACATGCTCTGGAAGAACGGCGATGCCGCGCCGGGCGGCCGTCTGCCGATCAACACGAACGGCGGCGGGCTCTCCTTCAACCACTCGGGCATGTACGGCATGCAGCTGCTAGTCGAGGCCTATCGCCAGCTCTCAGGCACGGCCGAAGACGGCGTCAACGGCTTGCCCGGCAAGCAAGTCAAGGCCGAGACCTGTGTCGTCAACGGCACCGGCGGCAGCCTCTCGACCACGGGAACCATCGTCCTGGTCGCCGATTAGCCACTGCTCGGCGGCACACTCGCGCGATAGGCCTAGGCCGTCGCGAGAAGGGGAAGGCCGGCCGTGGACAGTCCGAAAACCGACAAAGAGGCCGCCTCGACGTGCGGGGCGGCCTCTTTTTGTTGTGCCTCGACATCTGGCGATGAAGTTGAGGCCGTTTGGCCTCCTCGATTCCCTCAACCGTGACGATTCAAGAGCCGAAGCTTTCACTATGGACGAGAAGTCGTGGCTCTTTGTCGATGGCGTCGATCGCGTCCGCATGCTGGAGCTGGACCGCTACCTGCGACCCATACGCACCGGCGTCTTCGTCGTCCTCTCGATTGCCCTGATCCTCTGCGGGCCTTGGCTCGGCTGGTGGACCCTGCTCCCGATTGGCATCGCCGCGGTCCTCTTTCGTATCGCCGAGGCGCGCTTCGACCGCATGGAGCGGCCGGAGTACGCGCTGTTCGCCGCCTGGACGGCGTCAGAGGTGATTCTCGGCCTGAGCGTCGCCCTGAGCGGCGGCCCCACGATCCCAACGATGTCTTGGTTCGCGATACCGTTGCTGACCCTCGGCGCGCGCTTCTCAGAGCGAGGCATCGTCGCCGGGACGTCTATCGCCATCGTTTTGCTCCTCGCCGTCGCCTTCGGCGTGGATGCCCATGCGGTCATCGAGACGCCGCCGCTGGTCATCGCACCCATCACGTTGCTGCTCTGCGTCTCGCTGTTTCAGACGGTGCTGATGCGCTCGGAGCTGAGGTATCGCGCCGCCGCGGTGGTGGATCCGCTCACTTCTCTGCTGAACCGGGGCGCACTCGCCCTGAGAGTGGCTGAGCTGGAACACCAGGCGGCTGTGACGAGGCAGCCGGTCGCCGTAATTACCGGCGACCTCGATCACTTCAAGCGGATTAACGACACGTACGGGCATGCCGTAGGAGACAACGTTCTGCAAGACGTTGCCTACCAGATGCGAAAAGAGATGCGGGCCTTCGACCTCATCTATCGTCTTGGCGGTGAAGAGTTCCTCATTTTGTTGCCTGGCGTTGGCCTCGACGAGGCTGTTCGACGGGCCGAGGACATCCGGGCCGCCGTAGCTGCAGCGCCCATGGGCGGCCACGCCATCACGATGAGCCTTGGCGTAGCTGCCACGGCGCCGGGCGAACCGTTCAGCTACAAGGCCGTCTTTGGCGCCGCTGACGCCGCACTCTACGAGGCGAAGCACGCCGGACGCGACCGCGTTTGTGTGTCGGAGGCGATGCTGGCGCCGAACGCTGCTGCCTGATTAGCGCCCTGCGAGCACTGACTCGCGTTCGTCCGTTTCGACCGTCCGGCCGTCCTCGACCGGGAAGGGGCCGGCTTCGATGAAGAGGCGCTTGCCGAATACCTTCTCGAAGGCGGCGCGCTGGTTCTCCAGGCCCCAGAGCTCCACCTGGCACTCCTGCGTGGCGTAGAGACGCAAAGCGATGCGGTCGCCGCCCAGCGCCTCGAAGCGCGCCTCTCGGATGGCGGACGCCTGACTGCGGTCCAGGTTCTCCGCCAGGCGCAGCAACATGCAGAGCGTGCGCACGATCTGCTGGTCGCGCGAGCTGAGGCCGCCGAACTCGGGCTCCTTGCGCCGCGGCAGCGAGCCGCGGTGATAGAGCGCCGTCGTCGCGATGATGGAGATTTCCTGCTGGTCGAAGCCCAGCAGCTCCGCGTTGCGGATCAGGTAGTAGGTGTGGTGCTGATAGCTGCTGAACGTGAGGAAAGCGCCGATGTGATGCAGGATGGCGGCGTACTCCAGCAGCTCGCGCTGCTCGTCGCCCAGCTTGTGCAAGCCGAGCTCGCGGCCGCTGTCGAACAGCGCCAGCGCCAGCCGCGCCGTGGTCATGGCGTGGTCTTCGTCGAAGCGGCAGGTGCGGCCCAGCTGCAGCACGCTGCGGTAGCGCACCGACGTGCTCTCGACTAGCGGTGTGTGGTCCATGCGCAGCAGGTAGTCGACCAGCAGGCCGTCGCGTAGCCCGCGGTCGCTGACGCGCAGCTCGGTCAGGTTGAGCTCGTCCATCAGCGTGTCGAGGACCGCGGCGCCGCCGATGATGATGTCGGCGCGGGACGGGTTCATGCCCGGCACTTTGCGGCGCTCCTCCAGGGGCAGGGAGCAGAGGTAGGTGATGACACGCTGCAGTTGCTGGTAGGTCAGCACGTCGTCCTTTTGCCACGGGCGGTTGGAGATCATGCGCACGGCGATGTCTGCCAGGTTTTCGATGGTGCCGGAGCTGCCGACCACGAAGTCGGTGCGCTGCTCGCGCAGCTCGCGCAGGGTACGAGAGGCGTTCTTGCGCACGTAGTCGCGGATCTGCTCGTACGTGCGGCGCGAGATCGGGCCGGTGCTGTCGCTCAGGAAGCGAGTGCTGAGGCGGATGGCGCCCAGCTTCAGGGAGTTGAGGTAGCTGTAGTCCTCCTGGCCGCCGACGATGACCTCGGTGCTGCCACCGCCGATATCGACGAACAGCGCCTGCTTCTGGTCCAGGTGCAGGCCATTGACGACCCCGAGGTAGACGAGGCGCGCCTCCTCCAGGCCGGAGACGACGTGCACGTCGATGCGGGCGTCGCGCTCGAGGCGGCGCAGGAAGATGCGTTGGTTCTTGGCCTCGCGTGTGGCGGCGGTGGCGACGGCGATGATCTCTACGGCGCCGAAGGAGCGCGCCATGATCGCGAACTGTTGCGCGACGAGCACGGCCCGGTCGATGGCATCAGGCTGCAGCTGCTGCTCGTTGAACTCACCCTCGCCGAGGCGGACCGTTTCCTTGAGCTGAGTGAGGATTTTGTGGGAATGATTGGGACTGATCTGCACCACCAACAGACGGATGGAGTTGGTGCCGATGTCCATGAAGGCAACTGTGTGCGGGTCAGTTGCTGGCATGCTTACTCCTCACTCAATCGATCATAGTCCTCTTATTCGTCCCGGCGCACGCCACCTTCGCGCCAGTGAGTCAGGAACCACTCCTGGGAACTGAGGGCGGCCTCGCCAGGGGCCGGACGAAGGCGCTCGTAGCTGCCGTTGGGCAGCAGACGGCGCGCCTGGACGTTGTCCTTCAGATGCACGCGCAGGATGTCCTCGACAATCGTCTGTCGCAGGTTGGGCGTCTCAACCGGGAAGAGGACTTCGACGCGTCGGTCGAGGTTGCGGGGCATGAGATCGGCGCTGCCGAGGAAAACTTCTTCCTCGCCGCCGTTGCGGAAGTAGTAGATGCGGGCATGCTCCAGGAAGCGCCCGACGATCGACGTCACCGTGATCGTCTCGCTGATGCCGGGCAGCCCCGGACGCAGGCAGCAGATGCCGCGTACCTGCAGGTCGATGCGTACGCCGGCCTGGGAGGCGCGGTACAGCGCCTGAATGCACTGTGTATCGACCAGGGCGTTCATCTTGAAGGCGAGGTAGCCGTCGCCGTGCTGCTTGTGGCGCTCGATCTCGCGCTCGATGCGGGAGATGACCTGCTGGCGCATGGTGCCAGGGGCGACGAGCAGCTTGCTGTAGGTGCGCTTCTCTGAATAGCCGGTGAGGGCGTTGAACAGGTCCGAGACATCGGCGCCGATGGTCGGGTCGGACGTCATGTAGGAGAGGTCCGTGTAGATGCGGCTGGTGATCGTGTTGTAGTTGCCTGTGCCCATGTGCACGTAGCGCTGCAGGCCCTCCGTCTCGCGGCGCACGACGAGGCAGACCTTGGCGTGCGTTTTGAGGCCGAGGACGCCGTAGACGACGTGCACTCCTTCGTCTTCCAGGGCTCGGGCCCAGGCGATGTTGTTCTCTTCGTCGAAGCGGGCCTTGAGCTCCAGCAGTACTGCCACCTGCTTGCCGTTCTGGCGCGCTTCCATCAGCGCGTCGACGATGGGGGAGTTGGCGCCGACGCGGTACAGCGTTTGCTTGATGGCGACGACCTCCGGGTCCGCAGCCGCTTCTCGCACGAAGTCGACGACCGGCATGAGGCTGTCGTAGGGGTGGTAGAGCAGCAGGTCTTCGCGCTGCAGGATGGAGAAGATGCTCTCTTTGCCCTCGAGGATGGCAGGCACGGTAGGCAACGCCGGCGGGTACTTGAGGTTGGAGCGGTCGATGCGCGTCAGCTCCAGCAGATCGGCGAAGCCCAGCGGCTCCGTGAACTGGTAGACCTGGAAGGGCGCGACCTCCAGGTTGCGCATGAGCACGTCGCGGATGCGCTCCGGCGTGTCCTGGTCGATCTCGAGACGCTGGACGGAGCCGAAGTGGCGCAGCTCGACGTGCTCCTCGACGTTGACCAGCAGGTCAGAGGCCTCGTCGTCCTTGATTTCGAGGTCGGCGTCGCGCGTGACACGGAAGGGATAGGCCGCGACGACTTCGAGGCCGGGAAAGAGCATGTCGAGGTTGGCGGCGACGATCTCCTCCAGCCAGACGAAGTTGTCGGCCATGATCTCGGTGATACCGAGGTCTTCGTAGTTCTCGACCAGGTTCTCGTCCGGCACCCGGATGAGGCGCGGCAGCGGGTCCGCGACCTTGACGCGGGCGAAACGCTCGCCGTGCTGCGGGTCGCGCACTACCACGGCCAGGTTGAGGCTGAGGTTGGAGATGTGCGGAAAGGGGTGAGCCGGGTCGAAAGCCAGCGGCGTCAGCACCGGGAAGACCTCGCGCTCGAAGTAACGGCGCAGCAGGTCGCGCTGTTTGGGCTGCAGTTGCGAGTAGCGCAGCACCTGGATGCCCGCCGCCTGCAGCTTCGGCAGCAGGTCCTCCTGCCAGAGGCGGCTCTGCTGCGCCAGCTGGTGGTTGAGGTCCTGGCGGATCGCAGCCAGCTGCTGCGACGGGCTCATGCCGTCCGGCGGGATGTCGACGACGCCGCCGGCAACCTGCCGCCGCAGGCCGGAGACGCGGATCATGAAGAACTCGTCCAGGTTGTTGGCGAAGATCGACAGGAAGCGCACGCGTTCGAGCAGCGGCAGCTTTGTGTCGCAGGCTTCTTCCAGGACGCGTTTGTTGAACTCGAGCCAGCTCAGCTCGCGGTTGATGTAGAGGCTGGGGTCATTCAGATCGATCCCCGCGGGTGGGGGCGGTTCGGTGACAGCCTGGGAGAGCGTTTCTTCGGTCATGTCCCCAGTGCCTTGTCTGGCGAACCCAAACGCCAGAGCGTATACACAGCTATCCGTTACTGCGGGCTGTATACAGGCTAGAAGCTTAGGAGCGCTTTGTTAAGGGCTGGTTATCCAGCATTAACGCGACATTAACGCCCCGCACTTATGTACAGAGTACTCCGTCATAAGGGAGTGGAGCTCGTTCCGCAGGGCGTCTCATGCCTTTGCGGTGGGAGCGCGGTGTCATTCTGAGCCGACAGGCGAAGAATCTCCCCTTCGGCAGACCTGCGTTGGAATGAACGCAGGTCCGGGCGAAGGACCCGGCATTTGGGTAGTTTTCCGCGCCTGGTCGTCTGATGGTAGGTTCGGCCGGGGGGAGATGCTTCGCTGCGCTCAGCATGACAACTCCCGGCCGGGCTGCCGACTAATAGATTCGCCCCCTAGTCGAACGGCAGGTAGAGCTCCTCGGCCTTGTACTGCTTGTCGATGATCTTCTGCTCCAGCGACAGCTGCGTAGCGAGGTCGATGCCCTTGAGGTTGGCGGAGAAGCCGTAGGGTAGCGGGTCGCCGTTGCCGACGACGCTGGCGGCGCCGACGCTGGCGCCCGGGTTGGCGGCGAAGAACGCCTTGCGGGCTTCGGCGAAGCCGCGATACAACGCCTCGGCCAGCCACGGATGCTGGGCCAGCAGCTCGTCCTTGATCACGATGCAATGGTCGATGGGCACGATGCCGTCTCGCTCGTACTGGGCACGATCGGCCTCGGCCGGGTTGGGGATGAGCTGTTTGATGTTCGGGCTGTCGTACCGCATCATGTTGAGCCCGCCCTGCAGTTCGCCATCCGCCAGCATCTGCACCAGGTCGGCGCCCAACACGCGCTCGACGTTAGCGGGCATGTCGGCGTGGTACTGGTCGACGTGCTCCTCGTCGGCGATGACCCACGTCACCTTGTCGAGGTCGACGCCGTACTCGTTCTGCAGGATGCCGCGCGCGTAGACCGCCGGCGTCAGCGTGTAGGAGCGGGCGCCCACCTTCTTGCCCTCGAAGTCCTTCGGGGTCGAAACGCCGGAGTTGACGTTGTAGAGGATGCCGGCGTGGTGGAAGCGCGCGTTGGGAAAGGCCGGGATGGCGGTGAAGGGCAGGCCGTAGCGCTTGGCGGCCAGGTAGGTGACGACCGCCATCTCGCTCACGTCGTACTCCAGGTTGCGGCACATGCGCCGGAAGGCAGGCACGACGCCGTTGGGCAGGTCGGCGAACTGCAGCTCGATGCCTTCGGGCTTGATGGTGCCATCGCGCAGCGCCTGCACGTAGGGGTAGCTGCCCAGCGCCGTCTTCAGGGTCAACGTGGATGTCGAAGTGGTCAAGGTCGTTCTCCTGTCTGGTCTAGCTCTTCAAGCGGGGCGCTGCTCAGGGCAGATCGACGCCGCGCCAGTAGTTGCGCCCTTCGATCTCGAGGATGTGGCCGAAAACGGGCGAGCCAGGGGCGTTGAAGTGCGCCGCGGCGACCATGCCGTTCAGCTTCTTGGCCAGGTCGACGACGGCACGGCGTGAGCGGGCCGAGAGGTCCTGGTCGATATCGATGGAGGCGGTCCATTCCGGCTCCGTGAGCTGTGCAGGATGGTGGGCGATGTCGCCGAGCATGATCGCAGCTTCGCCCTGCGACTGCACCAGCACAGCGCACTGACCTGGCGTGTGGCCGGGCGAGTGCAGCAACGTGACTTCGTCCGTGATCTTGGCTTCGCTGCCGATGAGGTCCATGAGGCCGGTGTTCTGCAGCGGGATGACGCAGTTGCGCATCATGGCCGGGCCGGCGCCGGTCGAGCTCTCGAGATACGCCGCGCTGGTGAAGTGGTCCCAATCGCGCTGCTGAAACAGGTAGCGGGCGCGGGTGAAGGTCGGCACCGGGCCGTTCTCCGACGAGCGCGTGTTCCAGCCGACGTGATCGGCGTGCAGGTGCGTCGGCAGGACGAAGTCGACGTCCTGCGGCGACACGTCGAGCGCCTTCAGCGATTCGAGCAGGTGGCCCTCGCCGAAAGCGGGCATGAGGCCCCATTCGCCGACGCCGCTGTCGACCAGGATCGTCTTGCCCTGACTGCGGACGACGAAGCTGACGACGCGGGAGTGAACCGTGCCCTCATCCGTCGTCTCCGGCACCTCCTGGCGCCACTGCTCCTGCGGTACTTTGGGGAACATCGTCAGTGGGCGCATCGTCCAGCTGGCGTCCTCGGCGAAAGCGATCTCGGCCGCGCCGATCTTGAGCCTGTTAGCCATCGTCCTCTCCTCTCGAAACGAGCGCATTCTACGCCCTTGCCAAGTTCTAATATATGAACTATTCTTCTTATATTGTGACGATTGGGACCCGTTCTTTCTTGTCACAAAGCGACGACGCTCGCGTTTATACGAGTGAGGGAGCAGGAAGGAATCCTGCGTAGACGGCAAATGGTGAACATTCTCAAGCTCCGCTATGGCAAGCACCAGAGGAGCGGCCCGGTCAAGGATGACAGTGTCATCGACCTGAAGATCCTCGGCGCGTCTCGTGTGTTTGGCGACCGCTATGGCCGCGAGATCAGCGAGTCCAGCAACCTCTACTACGTCTACGACGGTCATCCAGGACAGGTCGTGGTCTCGCTCACGTGGGAGACTCTGGCTAAGCTGCGCCGGGAAATGCTCCGAAGCGGCCATTTCGTCAACGACGCCGACTTGATCGAGGCTGCCGTGCTGCACTGGGGCCACGAACAGCTGGAGAACACCTTTCGCAGGGGTGAAGAGGTGCCGGAAGAGGGCTACGTGCTCAGCTTCCCCGGCCCGGATTCGTCTGGGGCGCGTCAGCTCCTGGAGCGTATCGGTCTCGTCTAGACTCGCCGGCCGGCGTTCGCTGGCCTTGACGACCTGAATCTCCGCACCAATAATCGGTCGCGATGTATGACCGCCTGGCAGACGCCGAGCTCTGGTTGGAGCATTCGGTGGCCGCGCTGGAGCTGCGCCAGATCGCCCCGGCGCTCGCCGGCATGGAGCTGGCCGGAGCGCTCTATCTCATCGTCGCGGGGCGCGTCGCTAGCGAGAGCCATCTCCTCGTCCTGTTGCTGGTCGGGTCCGTCCTGCTCGCCGTGGGCCTCAGGCTGCATCGGCGCTACTGGCTGACGAGTCTCATCCTGGTGCAGTTTGGCGGCGTTCCGGCGGTCATCCTGGCGCTGGAGGTCTCTCTCCTGCTCGGTGTCGTTGCCACCGTTGTCTACTGCTCCGGCGTCTTCATATCCTTCGTTCGGTAGTCTGCTGCTGACCCGCGTCGCGATTTGCGGCACAATAGGCTCCGCTATCATGGGTCGGTCGCGTACCCAGCGACGGGCGGGTCGCTGCATCATCACCGTATCCTCGAGACGGGCGAGAGGGAGAAAGGGAGTCGCAACATGCCAATGAACTACGAAAAGCGCGGACGCGTCGGCGTCATTACCCTGAGCCGGCCGGAAGCGCGCAACGCCTGGGGCCAGGACTACAACGACGGCCTCATCGAGTACTTCGACGAGATGGAGCGGGATGATGACATCCTCTGCACCGTCATCACCGGCGACGAGACGGGCCGCGCTTTCTCTGCCGGCGCCTTCATCAAGGACCCAAAGACGCACTCCCTCGATTCGATCGAGGACTTCATCAAGAACCGCCTCGCCGGCCGCAAGAAGTCTGCGTTCGAGATCCTGGGCAACTACCCGAAGCCGCTGGTCGGCGCCATCAACGGCTACGCCATCGGCATCGGCTGCATCATCACCTTCTGCTGCGACCTGATCGTCGCCTCGGAGCAGGCGGAGTGGCGTTTGACGCAGACCTCGCTGGGCATCATGCCGGCCTACGGCGGTGCGGCGCGATTGGCGCGCTGGGTCGGCCGCGGCCATGCCATGAAGCTGGCGATGGGCTTCCCGCTGAAGGGAGAAGAGGCCTACCGCATTGGCCTGGCGCAGTGGCTGGTGCCGCACGTCGAACTGATGGAGAAGGCGATGGAGGTGGCCAACCACCTGGCCGCGCTGCCGCCGCTGGCCGCGCGCGTGACAAAAGAGTCGCTGCTGCGCGGCATGGACATCCCGAACATCGCCGATGCGGCGCTGCCGGACCTTTACCGCTTCGCGCTGCTGGAGATGACGGAGGACAAGGAAGAGGGCCACAGCGCCTGGCGGGAGAAGCGCACGCCTGTCTTCAAGGGTCGCTAAGGGGGACTGGCGTCACGCGCACCCCCGCGAGGTGGCTTGGGCTTCCGGCGGGCACCAATCGGAAGCCGCCCATTGCATCGAATATGAGAGCCGGGCTATTACAAGCCCGGCTCTTCCTGTCCTAAGCCGCGGCTAGCTCTGCTCCGCCTTCATGTGCTCGTACTTGTGGCCCAGCTCTTCTTCCCAGCGCAGGTAGTTCATCATGTCGGCGAAGCTGCGCATGAACGGTAGGGTGTCGTCCGGCGCAGTCGCGATGCCCGCGAGGCCCGTCTCGACTGGGAGGCCGGTGTGGCGCCAGGCCGCGATGCCGCCCGCCAGTGCGGAGGCCTTGTAGCCAAGCTTCGTCAGCGCTGCCGCGGCGAGAACTGAGGGCGCCTCGTCGGCGCTGGTGACGACCACGGACGCGCCGGGTCCGGCGATCTCGCCGACGCGTAGCTCCAGATAGCTGCGTGACAGCCAGTGCGAGCCGTGGATGTGGCCGGCGCTGTACTCGTCGCTGCTGCCGACGAAGAGGACGTAGGGCGGCTGGTCGTCGATCATGGCGGCTTCGAGCTCGACCGGCGCCACGAAGCTGGTCGTCTTGCGCGCCGCTTCCAGGCCGGCGGGCTCGTGCGCAGGCATACCGGCCTCGAGCGCGTTGCCGGCGGCCTGCCACGCCGTCGTGCCGCCATCGAGGACGAGGACGCGCGGATAGCCCATCTGTGCCAGCCACGAGGCGGTCATGGCGGCGCGGGCAACGCCGTCGCAGGCCAGGACGATGGTGCAGTCGCGCACACCAAGGTAGGAATCGGTGGCCTGCACCAGCTGGCCGCCGGGCGCCCAGCGGAAGCCGGGCACGTGGCCGTCGCGGTACTCCTCGCGGCTGCGTACGTCGATCAGGTAGACGTTCTCGTGCTCCGCGCGGTCGCGGACCGACTGCAGCTCGTCGACGTGCAGGAAGCGGACGCCGTCCTCAATGGCGACGCGGCGCGCTTCGTACTCGGCCTTCTCGCGGCCCTGGGGCGACAGCGACGGCATCTCGGTGAGCGTCGAGCCGATCTCCAGCTCGCGGCCGGAGAGGCGCCAGCCGGAGGTGCCGTTCTTGAGGGCGTAGACCTTCTGTGCGCCCATGCGCTTGAGGGTGGCGGCGCCGATGATGCTGCGGGTGCGGCCGGCGCAGTGCACGACGACGGGCGTCTCCGGGTCTTCGATCAGGTCCCAGGCGCGCAGGGCGGCCTCGGCGGTTGGCAGGGAGCGACTGCCGGGGATGCAGAAGCGGCTGTGCTCCTCCGGCGTGCGCGTGTCGACCAGCAGGAAGCGCTCGCCGCGCTCCATCCAGGAGCCCAGCTCGTCCGGCTCGATCTCCAGCACTTCCTGAAAGTACAGCACCTTCTCGCCGAAGTCCTTGCTGGGTACGTTCATGCCCCATTCGGTGGGCTTACCTTCCGTGGCCCAGCGGTTCGTGCCGCCTTTGAGCACGGCGACGTCGCGGTAGCCCAGCGACTCCAGCGTGTCTGCAGCGAGCTCGGCGCGGCGGCCGTCGTCGTCGCAGAGGATGACGGGCGTGCCTTTGTAGGGGACGAGCTCCTCGATGCGAAATTCGATCAGCCGCCGAGGCAGCGAGCTGAAACCGCCGATGTGGGCCAGGTTGTACTCGGCCGGCTCGCGGACGTCGATCGGCGCGATACTGGAATCGTTATCGAGACGCTGCGCCAGCTCGTCTACGGTGATCTCTTTCGCCATGGCTGCTCCTCCGTGCTCAACCGCTTCCGAGCTACGACGATAGCACGTGGCGTCAGTCCTGCAGTGACTGGAGTGCCGTCTCGATGCGGCGGCGCGCTTCCTGTGAGACTTCCCGCAGCGCCTCGTTGCCGGTGAAGCCCATCATCGCTGCCGGGTCCAACGCCGCCACAGTGGTGCTGCCGTCGTCGTTCTCATAGACGATGACGTTGCAGGGCAGCAGCAGGCCGATGTCAAGTTCCTTCGACAGGGCGCTGTGGGCCAACGGCGGGTTGCAGGCACCGATGATGCGGTAGCGCCGGAAGTCAACGTCGAGCTTCTGCTTCATCGTCGCCTTGACGTCGATCTCGGTGAGTACGCCGAAGCCCTGTTCCTTGAGCGCGTCCGTCGTGGCCGCCAGGGCCGCGTCGAAGTCGCGGTTCGTCTCGATGAACAGGCCGTACGTCTTCTCTTTCATGAGGTTCCTCCTGATTGCTAGTGCAACGCGTCGTGCACGTAGGTTGCGACGGTCTCGATCGTCTCAATGCCGTACTCCATCGTCGACTGCTCGTTGGTGAGCACGGCCACCGTGTAGGCGGGCTTGTCGTTGGCTGGCAGGATGACGCCGGCGCTGTTCACCCACCAGCCGCAGGGCGCCGGGTACCAGCCGTCTTTGATGCCGATGAGCGTGCCATCCGGCACCACCTCCGGCGCGACCGAGGCCACGCCCCATTGCTGCGACGGGTCTACCTGGGACAGCAGACCGAGAGCCGTCGAGCGCATCTCCGGGTTGAGTATTTCGCCCTCAGCCAGCTTGGCAAGCAACAGGCTGACATCGTACGACGAGGCGTAGCTCGCGCCCCAGCAGGCGTCCTCGTTGGGGTCGATCTCCTGCAACCCGATCGAGCGCAGGTAGGCCTCGACGGCCGGTCCGCCGCCGACCTGGTCCCAGAGCAGCGATGCGGAGTCATTGTCGCTGACCGTAATCATCGGCGTCAGGTTGGCGATCTCGGCCGAGGTCAGGCCGCGTCCCTGGTCGATGGCTTGCTGCATGACCGTGAGCATGATGGCCAGCTTGGCGACGCTGGCCATGTGCAACTTCTCGTGGCCGTTCCAGGTATAGACGGTACCGCGGCTGGGCACGACCACCGAGACGCTGATCTGACCGTCGCGTCCCTCCAGATATTGCGCGGCCTCAGGCGACAACTGCGACAAGGGCTGCTCGACGAAGTCAGCGGTATCAGTCGCCACCGTCGGTTGCGCCTCCGGGGAGCTCTCAACCGTCGCTGCAATGTCCGCCGCGGCTGTCGCAGCCGGCTGCAGCGCCGTTTCGTTCGTTGAAATGGCGGTTCCACTGCAGGCGGCGGCGAGCAGCAGAAGCGCGCCGCTCGAAAGGCCGCCGACTCTAGTGCAGTTCAGGATCGCGGATCCTCCAGGTATCGGAGTCACGCTCCATGTCGAGCATGCGCGTCACGACATTGCCGTCCTTGTCCTGCAGTTGCAGCGTCACGGTCACGCGGTCCTGACTGGTGACCTCGATGTTGGTCAGGTCCATGAACTGGTAGAGGCGGTCGCGGACGCGGTCCATCGCCGTCGTGAGCGTGGCATCATCCACGGACTGCATCATGTCGCGCATGCGTGTGCGGTCCTGATCGTGCAGCGCCTGGATGTAGTCCATCGCTACCTGGCGAATGCGGTCGCGGTCCGCTTGCGTCAGTTGAGAGGTCACAGTTCCCGTTGCAGCGGCGCTTGGCGCCGCCGTTGGCGTTGCCGTGCTGCTGTTGTTGTTACTGCTGCATCCGACGCCGAAGAGCGCCAATGCCGTCAGCAAGATCGATCCGGCCAGTAGTCTGAGCATGTGCCCCACACCATCCCTTCTGTTCTGGCTGTTTCCAGATTACCGAAGGACGTTTCAGGAGAGAGTGGGCAAAGGTCTTTTTGTTGTGGGGCCGTTCTTCCCTTGCCGAATTGAAGACTGGCTGTTACTCCTTGGGCTCGAAGCGGGTGCGGAGTTCGCGGCGCTGCAGCTTGCCCGAGGCGGTACGCGGCAGCTCGTCCAGGAAGAACAAGCGGCGGGGCAGCTTGTAGCCGGCCAGCCGGTCGCGGCAATGCGCCAGCAGGCTGGCTTCGTCCGCTTCGGCGTCGTCGTAGAGGCAAACGGCGGCTGCGACGCTCTGACCCCACTCGGAGTTCTCCAGGGCGAAGACACCTGCTTCGCGCACGGCGGGATGGCTTGCGAGTACGCTCTCGACCTCGGCGGGATAGACGTTCTCGCCGCCTGAGACGATGAGGTCGTCGCGGCGGTCGAGGACGTAGAGGTAGCCCTCGTCGTCCACGTAACCCGCGTCGCCGCTGTGCAGCCAGCCGCCGCGCCAGACACGCGCCGTGTCTTCCGGCCGCCCGAAGTAGCCCGGCGAGACGGTCGGGCCGCGCAGCACGATCTCGCCTGCTTCGCCTGGACCTGCAGCGGTCCCGTCCTCCCGCTCGATGCGCAGCTCGGTGACGAGCAGCGGTCGTCCGGAGCAGGCGATGCGACGTGGCGTCTGCTCCGGCGGCAACGTCGTGACCTGCGAGGCCGTTTCGGTGAGGCCGTACGTCTGCGCCACCGGGATACCGGCCCGCACGCAGCGCTGCACCAGCTCCGGCGGCAGCGGCCCGCCGCCCAGCAGAACGCAGCGTAGCGACGATGGGAACGGGCGGTCGTCACGCAGCTCGAGCATGCGTTGCAACATCGTGCTCACGAGCGAGACGATGGTCATGCCCTCTTCGTCGATAGCGGCATTGGCGCGGGCCGGGTCGAACGATTCGTGGATCACGCCGGTCGTGCCGTTGAGCACGCTGCGCAGCACGATTGACAGCCCCCCGACATGAAAGAGCGGCAGGCAGGCCAGCCAGCGGTCGTCCGGCTGCAGGCCGAGCTGTACCAGCGAGCCGAAGGCGCTCCAGTAGAAGTTGCCGTGTGTGAGCATGGCGCCCTTGGGCCGGCCGGTGGTGCCGGACGTGTAGATGATGCTGTGCAGCGCATCCGGCTCGTAGCCTTCTGGGCTATCGAATTCGATGCCGGGCGCCTTCGACAGCTCGCTGAGGTCGATGCCGCGCGCGGACGTTTGTATCTGGTCGAGACGGTCTGAGATCAGGAACGAGGCGCCGCAGTCCTCGACTTGCCATGCGATCTCGGAGGGCGTCAGGCGCGTGTTGAGGGGTACGAGGACGCCGCCGGCGCGCACGACCGCGTAGACGCACTGCGCGAACGTGGCGCTGTTGGCTGCGAGCAGGCCGACGCGGTCGCCGGTGCGCATGCCGAGCTCGATCAGGCGAGCGGCAGCGGCATCAGCGCGGCGATTGAAGTCGGCGAAGCTCCAGCGCGTGTCGCCACAGACGATGGCTTCGCGCTCCGGCGTGACCACGGCGCGGCGCCGCAGCCAGTCCGGCAGCATGTTCACGAGACGGTCCACTCCTTGACCGTGTAGCGCGCCACGGCCTCGAGATCGACTTCGACGCCGAGGCCGGGTGCCAGGGGCACCGGCATCTCACCGTTTTCGATGTCCAGAGGGGTCGCGAGCAGGTCCGTTTCCAGCAGCCCGGCAGTGGCGAGGCCGGCGGCGCGGCGGGCTCCGAGCGCTGCGGCCACGTGCAGCGCAACTGCCGTGCCGATGCCGGTTTCGACGGCCGTCGTGACGCTGCAGCCCAATGCCCGCCTGATCGGCCGCGGCGGCGATGCGCAGTGACGGGCCGATGCCGCCCAGGATGACGGGCTTCAGGATGAGCAGGTCGACTGCGTCCATCTCGATGAGGCGCATCGCGGCCTCCGGGTTGGCGACGTCTTCGTCCGCGGCGAGCGGTATCGAAAACTCCTCGTGCAGCCGCTTCAGGGCCCCGATGCGGCCCGTCGTCACCGGCTGCTCCACGTATTCGATGGCCATGTCTTCGAGGCCGGCGAGCACGGCGCGCGCCTGCTCCTCCGTCCAGGCGCCGTTGGCGTCGAGCCGCAGCCGTACGCCGAGACCGATCGTCTCTCGCACCGCCGCGATGCGCTGCAGCTCGGCCGCAGCGTTGTCGGCGGTGCCGGCCTTGAGTTTGACGGTGCGAAAGCCATCGGCGACGGCGCGAGTGGCCGCTTCGACTGCAGCGTCGGCTTCGACGGCGTTGACGAGCGCGTTGACTGGCACGCGGTCCAGCGGCACTTCCGTGAGCGCGTGGCAGAGGGGCTTGCCCTGGCTGCGCGCCAGCACGTCCCAGGCGGCGATCTCGATACCCGACGCCGCCTCCGGGAGCGGCTGGCTGTCCATCTGTGGCGTCTTGCCCAGCGCGATGTCCTCGATGTCGTGGCCCAGGGTGGCCTGCGCGACCCGCTCGATGTCCTGCAGTAGCTGCGGCAGCGTCGCGACGTCGTGGGGCAGGAGCGCCGATTCGCCATGGCCGGACCAGCTCTCGTCCGTCTCCAGCCGGACGAGCACGCCTTCGCGATGGGTGACGCTGCCCGCCGCCGTGACGTACGGCCGGCGGAAGGGGACGCGGTAGTGGGTCAGGTGGATGCTGCGGACCTTCATCGGAAAGCTTCCGCTCCCGCGGCATGGTCTCCAGTCGGTGTGCTTACATCAGAGACGGAAAGCGCTATTTGGCTGCCGCGTTTGCTTTGCGCCGCTTTCGCGTCGCTCGCCCCCACCCCACTCTTTAGAGAGAACTGGGGGGACACCCCCCAGGCTCCCCGCGCAGGGGCTTCGCCCCCACTACCCCTGCTTGTACGAGGACAGACGCTGAGCTCTGAAGCATCGGTGCCATGTGGGCGATTGAGAGATTGCTTCGTCGCTGCGCTCCTCGCAAAGGCCGTACTTCGGGCTGTCGAGCGCTGAAAGCTGAAGGCCGACACCTCGATCACGGGAAGCGCGGGTAGGCGGAGAAGTCCGGCTTGCGCTTCTCGACGAAGGCGTTGCGTCCTTCCTTGGCCTCGTCCGTCAGGTAGTAGAGGAGGGTGGCGTCGCCGGCGAACTGCTGCAGGCCGGCGTAGCCGTCCGTGTCGGCGTTGAAGGCGGCCTTGAGGAAGCGCAGCGCCAGCGGGCTCATCTCCAGCATCTCGCGGCACCACTGCACCGTCTCCTCTTCGAGGCGGTCCAGCGGCACGACCGCGTTCACCAGGCCCATATCGAGCGCTTGCTGGGCGTTGTACTGGCGGCAGAGGAACCAGATCTCCTTCGCCTTCTTCTGGCCGACGTTGCGCGCCAGCAGCGTGGAGCCGTAGCCGGCGTCGAAGCTGCCTACCTTCGGTCCGGTCTGGCCGAAGATGGCGTTGTCGGCGGCGATGCTCAGGTCGCAGACCACATGCAGCACGTGGCCGCCGCCGATGGCGTAACCGGCGATCATGGCGACGACGGGCTTCGGGATCGTGCGGATCTGGCGCTGCACCTCGAGAATGTTGAGCCGCGGCACGCCGTCGTCGCCGACGTAGCCGCCGTGGCCGCGAATCTTCTGGTCGCCGCCGGAGCAGAACGCCTGCTTGCCGGCGCCCGTCAGGATGATCACGCCGACGCGGTCGTCTTCGTGGGCGCGGCGGAAGGCGTCGCCCAGCTCGAAGACGGTCTGGGGCCGGAAGGCGTTGCGAACCTCGGGGCGGTTGATCGTGATTTTGGCAATGCCCTCGGCGTAGTCGTAGAGGATGTCGGTGTAGTCGTGCTGCGATTCCCAGGCGATCGGCATCTCAGGCCCCCTTGCTCGATGTTGCAGGCGAAGGCGCGTGGCGGCGCAGGAAGGCCGTCACCGCTTCGGCGAACTGGTCCGGCTCCTCGAAGTGCACGGCGTGGCCGGCGTTCTCTACGATGCGCAGCTCTGCGTGCGACATGGCGGCGGCCATGCGCCGGCTCGTCTCGGCGTAGCGCGCGTCCAGCGCACCGGCGATGAGCAGCGATGGCATCGTCAGCTCGCCGACGCGGTCGAACACGTCCTCGTCGGCGCCGGCGCCCATGCCGCGCAGACTGTTGGCTAGGCCGGTGGCCGAGTTATGCAGACGCTGGCGGCGCAGCGATTCATGCTTCTCGCGCGGCAGACGCGCCTGGCTGGCCCACATCGAGATGGACTGCCAGTAGTCGATGAACGCTTCCAGGCCGTCACGCTCCAGGTTCTCGGCCAGCTTCGCGTCGCTACGCACCCGCGCCTCGCGGTCCTCGGCCGCGGCGATGCCGGGTGAGGCGCTTTCCAGCACCAGGCCCCAGAGACGCTGCCGCCGTGCCAGGGCAAAGCGCAGGGCGATGCGACCGCCCATCGAATAGCCGAGGACGCCGGCCTTCTCGATGCTCAGCTGGTCGAGCAGCGCCGTCAGGTCGTCGATGCATGCGCTCATCGTGTAACGCGACGCGTCGGGTGGCGAGTCGGACTCGCCGTGGCCGATGACGTCGACGGCGATTGTGCGGAAGCCGGCCCAGCGATCCTGGAACGAGCGCCAGGTGGCGCTGCTGCCGGTGAAGCCGTGCAGGAGCAGCACCGCGGGGCCTGAGCCGGCCTGCTCCACGTTGAGGTGGACGCCGTTGACCGCGATGCGCATCAGGACCTCGCGGCGGCCAGCGCTTCACGCACGTTGCGCCAGATCAGGCCGTGATAGCTCAGGTTCTCGTCGCGCTGCGTCTGCACCTCGACGATACTGACGCCTCGGCGGCTCACCGACGCTGAGACGGCAGCGTCGAAATCGGCCGGCGACTGCGCGAGCGTGTAATCGAGGCCGTAGAGCGCGGCGGCGTGGCGGAAATCGAGGCCGTGTGGTGTGCCGAAGAGGTCCTCGAACACGTCCGGCACCTCGGTTTGCTGCGGCAGGAAGGAGAAGATGCCGCCGCCGTCGTTGTTGATCAGGACGATGGTGAGGTTGAGCTCGTCGCCATAGCGGCGCGCCGCCAGCAGCCCATTCATATCGTGGTAGAACGACAGGTCGCCGATGGTCAGGACGACCGGCTTGCCGGTCGCTGCGGCAACGCCCAGCGCCGTCGACGTGACGCCGTCGATGCCGCTGGCGCCGCGGTTGGCCAGGAAGCGCAGCGCCTTCTCGTCTCGCGCCACGAAACTGTCCAGGTCGCGCACGGGCATGCTGTTGCCGGCGAAGACGATCGCCTCGTCCGGCAGCAGCGCGGGCAGGCGCTGAAAGACGCTCGGTTCGGAGAGTTGCGCTTCGTTTCGTAACGACGCCTCGGTCGAGGCGGCCGTCGCGTCGCGCGCCGCTCGCCAGCGGTTCAACCAGCCGAGGTCAGGCTCGATACGGCTTTGTAGCGCCGCGGTCAGCGTCTCGCAGAAGGCGGTGGCGTCCGCCCGGACCATGGCGGAAGCGGTCTGCTGCGGGTCCGTCCAGGTGCCCTCGTCACTGACGACGATCTGAGCCACGCCCGCGTTGCGTTCGAGGTACTGACTCAGCGGCTTCGAGACCGGTGTGGCGCCAAAGCGCAGGACGAGGTCGGGCGCCAGCCCTTCGGCCGTGGCGGCGTCGCGTAGGAAGGCGTCGAAGTTGTCGATGACGTGGCCGTCGCCGAGCCCGCAACGCGTCTGCGAGAGCACGTCGGCCAGCAGCGGGTAGCCGGCGGCCTCGGCCAAGCGCAGCGCCGCGCCGGGAAACGCCGGGTAGTCCTGCGGCCCGCAGACGACGAGGCCGCGGCGCGCGTCGAGCACCTGCGCAGCGATGGGCGCCAGTTCCTCGACGGTCGGGCGGTTCGCTGTCGGAGTGACGCTCACGGCGGGAGGCAGGCCGGCGGGCGACGTCGCATTCGCGTCAGGCGGCGCCGGGACCAGCGGCTCGCGGAAGGGGAAATTGAGGTGGACGGGGCCGCACGGCGCGCTGAGGGCCGTCGCGACGGCGCGGTCGGCGATGGCGCGCACGTAGCGTTCGGCGGCGGGCGTTGCTTCCGGCAGGAGCATCTCTTCCGACCACTTGGCGTTGCTGCCGTAGAGGCGGTTCTGGTCGATGGTCTGCGTGGAGCCGATGCCGCGCAGCTCGGCGGGGCGGTCGGCCGTCAGCACCAGCAGTGGTACGGCGCCGAACCGCGCTTCCGCCACCGCGGGCGCGAAGTTGACGACGGCAGTGCCGGACGTGGCGACGATGGCAACGGGCCGGTGGTAGCCGCGCGCCATGCCGAGGGCGTAGTAGGCCGCGGAGCGCTCGTCGTAGTGCATCCAGGTGCGCAGGCCGGGCTGCTGCTTGAGGACGATGGCCAGCGGTGTCGAGCGGGAGCCGGGGCAGATGCAGACGTCGGTGACGCCGGCGCGCACCAGCTCGTCGGCGAAGGCGCCGACGTAGACGCGCAGGGCGTGAGCAGTCGGGTCGGTTACTTCTGGCGCAGCGCCCATAGCATCGCCTGCAGCTTGAGGTTGGTCTCGTCGAACTCGCGCCGTGGGTCGGAGCCCTCGACGATGCCGGCGCCCGCGAACAGAGTGGCGTGGTTGCCTTCGACCAGGGCGGAGCGGATGCCGACGACGAACTCGCCGTCACCGGCGGAATCGACCCAGCCCAGCGGACCGGCGTACCAGCCGCGGTCGAAGTCCTCGATGCGCACCAGCAGCGGCAGCGCCGCGCCGCGCGGGTGGCCGCCCATCGCCGGCGTGGGGTGCAGGCTCTCGACCACCTCGAACAGGTCGGCGCCGGGCCGCACCGTGGCCGTGACCGGCGTGTGCAGGTGCTGCACGTCGGCGGTGCCTTTGATGTCGGGCTGGGAAGGCATCTCGATGTTCGTGCAGGTCGGCCGCAGTGCCGCGTCGATCGCGTTGACGACGACGGCGTGCTCGTGGCGCTCCTTGGGGTCGGCAAGTAGCCGGCGGGCCAGCTCGTGCGAATCGCAGTCGTTCTCACCTATGGTGATCGAGCCGGCCAGGCAGTCGACCTGGGCGCGGCCGTTCTCGAGCTTGAGCAGCCGCTCCGGCGTGGCGCCGAGGAAGCAGACGTCGCCCAGCGCGTAAGCGAAGACGGTGCAGTGGTCGTAACGCGACGCGAGGGCGCGCAGGATGGACGGGATCGGGAACGAGGCTGGAGCCGTAGCGCTGACGGTGCGGGCCAGGACGACCTTCTCGACCTGCGACTGCTCGATCGCGTCCAGCGTCTCCAGTACGCCCGCCGACCACGTATCGACGTCGATGTCCTCGGTCAGTTCGAGCTCGGTGCTTGCCGTTTCTATGGGCCCTGTTTCTTGTTCCTGGCGCAGCAGTGTCTCGGCTTCGCGAACGGCGGCTTCTGCCTCCGCCTCACCCGCCAGGGCAGGCAACGTGACGCTGAGCAGCGATGGGCCGCTCGACTGACGGACAAAGAGCAGGCGCGGCACCAGCAGCAACCCGTCCGGTAGCGGTAGGCGATCCTCGCCGCGGGTGGAGCTGAACGAGAGGCCGGCGAAGGCGGCGGGGAAAGCCAGCGGCGCCTCGGGCGCGCGCGGCGGCTGGCTGGCGAGGGCGTGGCGGCGCGCCTGGCTGAGCAGGTCGAAGCGGGCGCGACCGTGCGCCTCGTGCCGCTCGGCGACGCCGATGCCGACCATGGCGAAGCCGGCCTCGGGCTGGTGCCACAACACGCGGTAGGTCTCCTGAGAGGCGCCGTACACGGTGGAGGGCTCGAAGTCCGGGCACTCTACCGTGACGTTGATCAGGTGGTGGGAGAGGGCGTCGCGGTTCGCGAGGGCGCGGCCGAGGTCGCTGCGCAGCTGGTCAAAGCCGTTCATACCGGCGCCTCCTCGCGAGCACCGACGCTGCGCAAGAGCAGAGGGCGCAGCGACGTGTATGCGTCCTCTAGACGCCGCGGCTGGCCGGTGAGCAGCCAGCGCGTGACGACCTCGTTGAGGGCGCCGAACCACGCGGTAGCGGCGATGGCGGTGTCGAGCGGCTCGATGACGCCCTGCGCCACGGCTTCGTCCAGCTGCTGCTGGATGATGGCGGCGAAGTCAGCGCGGTGCTGGGCCAGGCGCTGGTGGAACTCCTTGCCCGCTCCGAGCGCCTCGATCATGAAGACGCGCGCCAGGGCACGGTGCGAGGAGAAGGTGCGCAGCACGGCCAGCAGGGCGGCATCGGCGCGCTCGACGGGATCGGAGTGCGCTGCGATAGCCTCGTCGATCTTGCCGCGCAGCCGGTCGGCAGAGCGATCGAGCAGAGCGAGGAAGATGGCCTGCTTGCCGGGGAAGTGAAAGTAGACGCCGCCCTTCGATGTGCTTGATTCGGTGGCGATGTCGTCGACCGCCGATTCGCGATAGCCCTTCTTGGCGAAGACGCGCAGGGCGGCATCGAGGATCTGCTCGTGACGGATAACGGTGCGCTGCTGCTCTTTCATGGCAGTAAAACCGACTGACGAGTCGGTCAGTTTCCATGATAGTGATCGGCATCTGGAGGGGCAAGATGAAGCCTGGCGCATGCGACGAGCATGAACTCAAGTTAGCACGGACTAATGTATTGCTTTAGGAGGTATAATGTCCTCAGATGCGAACCGAGGCGGTACACTGGCCGGCGATTTCATGATGGTGATTTCGTAAGTCAAGGCCGCAACGGCTTCGTTGGGAGATAGACATCCGATGCTGCCCCTATTTGGTCGAAATTGAGGACGAATGGCTCCTTGCTGAGGCCAAATGGCAGATCGATGATGTGTATCTAAGATTGGAGGAGGTACACAATGCTTGGACTGGGATTAGCGTCTTCGCACGCGCCTGGTATGTGGCGCCCCTGGGAGATGTGGCCGGAGGTGCTGGAGAGGCGTCCGCCTGAGATCCGCAACCATCTCCCCTACACGGCAAAGCTGGAGATGGAGTCCGACGAGATCAGGAAGGACTACTACACCCGCATGCACGCGGCCTTCGCGGCTTTGCGGGGGCAGCTGGAGGCCTATCGCCCGGACGTCCTGATCATGATCGGCGACGACCAGGGCGACATGTTCGACGAGGCGAACAACCCCATCTTCTCGGTCTACACCGGCGACGAGCCGAGCTGGGGCCGCAGTCCCACGGGCCCGGTCGATGTACCGATCGAGCAGCGCGAGGTTATCCACTTCCCACAACACGGTGAGATGGCTCGTTTCATCCACAAGGGCCTGGTCAAGCGCGGCTTCGATATTGCCAACCTGGCCAAGTTCGATCCGCGCGGCAACCCGGTACGCGGCATCTCGCACATGGTATCGGCGCCGCTGCCGTCGCTGAACCCGGCGCTGGACATCCCGCTGGTGAACATCTTCATCAACGAGTACTACCCGCCGCTGCCAAGCGCCGAGCGCTGTGCTGCCCTGGGTGAGGCGATCGCCGACATCTGCAGCACCCGCGACGAGCGCATCGCGATCTACGCCTCCGGCGGCCTCTCCCACTTCCCGGGCGAGTTCAACGTCGGCTGGATCGACACGGCCCTCGACCACTGGCTGCTCGAGCGTTTCGAGCGCGGTGACCTGGAGGCGTTGAAGCACATGTTCACCTTCGACTCGATCAACATGCGAGCCGGTACCGGTGAGGTGCGCGCCTGGATCGCGGTTCAGGCGGCGATGAAGCGCGGCGCCAAGGTGCTGGACTACGTCCCGTCGCACTGCTGCGTCACGGGCTGCGGCTTCGTCTACTGGCCGGCAGTCGAGAGCGCAGTCGACGAGGCCAACCGCATCGTCACGAGCGTCGGCGTCTAACGCCACGACGCAAACGCGTTTATAGAGAAGGGCGGCAGTCGCGAGGCTGCCGCCCTTCTTCGTGTCAAAAATCGGGCAAGAGGGCAATCGAGCAAGATTTGCCAGACTGCCCCCTTGCCCGATTGCCTCAGCGTCCCTCGATATCCGAGAAACGACATCGCCTAAAGGGGTGGGCTCGAAGGTCTAGCTGTACCTAGGTCGTGGCGTGCGTGCCTGTCTGCGATAGCTCGCGCAGGCGCCCGACGATGGCGTCCAGGTGGAACGGTTTGTGCAGCAGGTGCTCCGTACCGAGCAGAAACAGGGCAGTCTCGGGGTGCGGGTTGTCGCTCAGCATCAGCACGGGGCCGTGGAAGCCGGCGATGCGTGGGTTGAGCATGTACAGGTCCAGCGGATGGACGTGGTCGAATACGAGCAGGTCCGGCTGCAGGGCTTGGTTCAACTCGCGTAGGCTGCTGGCTGTGCTGGCGATCTCGGCATCGTAGCCGGCTCGGACCGAGACGACTTGCAAGATGCGCAGCAACGGTGCAGATTCGCCGACCAGTAGGACTTTCATGGTGTATCTAGCATCTGCCCGCGGCGTTTCGCTTCTCAGTGCCTTACGGCCCCCTTTCTCGTGGCCATGCGTCGCCTCTCTTCAGTACCGGAAGTCGGGCCACACGGCCTGATATGCTGAGGCGAAGCAGGAGGATTGGCCATGATTGAGACACTCGCGTTTGGACGTACTGGTCACGTCAGCACGCGCACCCTGTTCGGCGCCGCGGCCCTATCACGCTCCGATCAGGCCACGGCCGATGCGCTGCTGCCCATGCTCCTGGACTACGGCGTCAACCACATCGACGTTGCGGCCAGCTACGGCGACGCCGAGCTGCGCGTCGGCGCCTGGATGGACCGCTATCGCGACCGCTTCTTCCTGGCGACCAAGACCGGCGAGCGCACCTATGCCGCCGCGCGAGACCAGATTCGCCGCTCGCTGGAGCGCCTGCGCGTCGATCAGGTCGACCTCATCCAGCTGCACAACCTGACGGATGAAGACGGTTGGCAGACGGCGATGGGGCCCGGCGGCGCCCTCGAGGCCGCGATCGAGGCGCGTGAGCTGGGGCTGGCGCGTTTCATTGGCGTCACCGGCCACGGCGTGGTCGCGCCCAGCATGCACATGCGCAGCCTCGAGCGTTTCGCCTTCGACTCCGTCCTGCTGCCCTACAACTACCCGATGATGCAGAATCCGGCCTACGTCGCCGACTTCGAGGCGCTGCTGGCCGTCTGCGCGCAGCGCGGCGTCGCGGTGCAGACGATCAAGGCGATCACGCTGGGCCCCTGGCACGAGCACCAGGAGCACAACGCCAACACCTGGTATGAGCCGCTGCGAGAGCAGGAAGACATCGACATGGCGGTGAGCTGGGTGCTGGGCCGGTTCGGCGTCTTCCTCAACACCGTCGGCGACGTAACCATCCTGCCCAAGGTGCTCGCCGCTGCCGCCAATCCGCAGGCGCGGCCCTCGGACGCGGAGATGGAAGCGCTGGTCCAGCGCCGCGGCATGGCGCCCTTCTTCGTCTAGCCACTGCGTGGCGGCGAACTGCGCGGGAGGCCTTTTCCCGATGCACGCGCGGCCGGGACCGTCCGACGGCTGTCTGTCTGAACCGGTGGGCTCAGGCTGTAGTTGACAACCCAATGTCTACCGACGAACCATGACGCCTGCAGAGAAGGGAGCAGGGCGATGCCGGTAGCGACAGTTCGAGGCGTGCACATCAACTACGAAGTGCTGGGCGAGAGCGGCCCCTGGGTGGCGCTGTCGCCGGGCGGCCGGCGTGCCATGGAAGGCGTCGAGGGTCTGGCGCGCAAGATCGCTGATCGCGGTTATCGCGTCCTGATCTTCGACCGGCGCAACTGCGGCGCCTCCGATGTCGTTATCGACGGCGAAGACTCCGAGTACGAGATCTGGGCCGATGACCTGCACGCGTTGCTGGGGCAGCTTGGCGGCCTGCCGGCCTTCGTCGGCGGCAGTTCGGCCGGCTCGCGCCTGGCGATGCTGGTCGCCCTGCGCCATCCGGACGCGGTGCGCGGCCTGCTGCTGTGGCGCGTGACCGGCGGCGAGTACGCCGTCAACCGCCTGGCCGGCACCTATTACACCGAGTTCATGGACGTGGCCGAGCACGGCGGCATGGCTGCGGTCTGCGCCACGCCCTTCTTCGCCGAGCGCATCGCCGAAAACCCGTCCAACCGCGACCGCCTCATGGCGATGCACCCGGCGCGCTTCATGGAGGTCATGAGCCACTGGCGCCAGGCCTTCTGGGACAGCGTCGACTATCCCGTGATCGGCGCAACCGAGGAGCAGCTTGCCTCGATCACGGTGCCGGTGTGCGTCGTGCCGGGCAACGACCTCACCCATCCGCGTCGCGTCGGTGAGAACGCGGCCCGTCTCCTGCCGAACGGGGAGCTGCACGTCCTCCTGCCCGACGAGGTAACGGAGCCAACGGCGCCGACCGATCTCTGGGCCGCCAAGGACGACGAGCTGGCCGCGACGTTCGCGAGCTTCCTGGACAGGGTGTCGGCGGCCGCGACGCGCTGAGCCGTTTGACCACAACCGGGCGGCCCCGTAGCATCGGGCGGCCTGCCTGTGAGGACTGTTACATCCATCTGTCTAGCCGCTGTCGGCGGCATCACGCTGGCGTTCTTCTTGCTGGCGGTGTTCGTCGCGCCGATCGGTTGGTTGCTCCCGGCCGTCACCCTGGGCCTGACGGTGCTGCTGTTCTACGGCGCCCTCGCCATGGCGCGACAGGCGGGCACACCGGGCTGCCTGCCGTTCGCCATCTTCGTGCTCGTCACGCTGGTCTTCTTCCTCCTCCTGTGGAGCAGCTGGAGCTAGTGCCTAACCACAGGGGTAGTGGGGGCGAAGGCCATGCGGGGGGAGTCTGCGAGGGGACACCCCTCGCACTCCCCGTCCCCGACAAGTCGGGGCACTTCCTCGCAGGGACGCGCGGCGCGGCCAGTAGCGTTGCGGCGTACTGCGCGCGGGGGCTCAGCCGTAGTGACGTTTCGTTGAAACTGGCCCGCGAGCTGGCTGGCGGGGGCTCCTTTCCGTGGAACCGCTGTTGTACGCTGACCCCACCCAGAGAGTCACACCGCATCGCGGGAGGAATGCATGCGTTACATCGTCTACGGGGCCGGTGCCATCGGCGGCGTGATCGGCTCCAACCTGTTTGAGCGGGGCAACGAGGTCGTGCTCATCGCTCGCGGCCCGCATCTGACGGCGATCAAGGAGCAGGGCCTGCACACCGTCTATCCCGACAAGGAGCTGAATCAGCGCGTTCCGGCTGTTGCCCATCCCTCCGAGATCGAGTTCCGCGACGGCGACGTCGTGCTGCTCTGCATGAAGACGCAGGACACGGAGGACGCGCTGCAGCAGCTGGAAGCCTGCGCCGGCAGCGACCTGCCCCTCTTCTGCGTGCAGAACGGCGTCGAAAACGAGCGCCTGGCGATGCGGCGTTTCGCCAACGTCTACGGCGTCAACGTGATGATGCCGTGCAGCTACCTGGAGGCTGGCACCGTCAACTGCCATTCGACGCCGATCAACGGCATCCTGGACATGGGACGCTTCCCCGCCGGCGCGGACGCGACGGTCGAGGCCGTGACGTCCGAATTGGAGGCAGCATCGTTCAAGTCGGCCGTCATGCCCGACATCCGGCGCTGGAAGTACGCCAAGCTGCTGCGCAACCTGGGCAACGCCGTGCAGGCCGTCTGCGGCCTCGAGGCCGAGACGCTAGAGCTGCGCACCCGGCTCGAAGCCGAGGCGATGGCCGTCTACGAGGCTGCCGGCATCGACTCCGCGACCATCGACGAGATCAACGAACGCTCGAAGTGGGCTCCGCCCGTGGCCAGCGGCGGCTCGAGCTGGCAGAGCATCGCCCGCGGCGCCGGCTCCGTCGAGACCGATTACCTGAACGGCGAGATCGTGCTCATCGGCCGCCTGCACGGCGTGCCGACGCCGGCGAACGAGGCGGTGCGCCGCGTCGCCAACCGCGTCGCCCGCGAGCGCCTGCAGCCCGGCGCCGTCACGGCGGACGAGGTGATGGCTCTGGCGGCGCAGCTGGCCGGATAACGATGCGCTACATCGTCTACGGCGCCGGCGCCATCGGCGGCGTGCTCGGCGCTTGCCTGTTCGAGGCCGGCTTCGACGTCGTCCTCATCGCTCGCGGCGGGCACCTCGACGTGATTCGCGAGCGCGGACTGCGCGCCGTCTTCCCCGATCGTGAGCGGCTGCTGCGGATACCGGCCGTAGGCAGTCCAGCCGAGATTGACTTCCGCGAGGACGACGCCGTCTTTCTCTGCATGAAGACGCAGGACACGGCGCCGGCGCTGCTCGAGCTGGAGGTGTCCGCGGGCAGCGACGTGCCCGTCTTCTGCACCCAGAACGGCATCGAGAGCGAGACGGCTGGCAGCGCGGCGCTTTAGCCGCGTCTACGCCGTCAACAACCTGATGTGGACCACGTTCACGGAGCCGGGCGTCGTCAGCTGCAGCTCGACGGGCACCAACGGCGTCCTCGACCTCGGCTGCTACCCGCGCGGCGGTGACGCGCTGGCCGAGGCTGTCGCTGCCGACCTCAACACGGCGGGTTTCGATTCGCGCGTGTCGGACGACATCATGCGCTGGAAGCACGCCAAGCTGATACGCAACGCGAGCAGTGCGTTGCAGGCGGCCTGCGGCCTCGGCGTCGATACGAGCGACCTGCGTAGGGCGATCGAGGCGGAGACGCTAAGCGTCTACGAGGCGGCCGGTATCACCTACGTCCCGGCAGGCGAGTACAATCAGCGAGCCCGGGTGGCGCAGCCGGCCAAGCACGGCGGCGGTTCGAGCTGGCAGAGTATCGCCCGCGGCACCGGCTCGGTCGAGAGCGACTACTTGAACGGCGAGATCGTCCTGCTGGGCCGGCTGCATGGCGTGCCGGCTCCCGTCAACGACGCAGCGAGGCGGCTCGCCAATCATGTCGCGCGCAACCGTTTGCAGCCCGGCGCCGTGAGCCCGGACGACGTCCGGCAGCTGGCGGCGCGCCTGGCGGGCTGAACGGCAGCAAGAGGAGGGAATCGTGGCAGCAGATACCTACAACGTCTACGCCCTGCGCTACGCGTGGCGCGAGGCCACCCGGGGCGACCATTTTCTCGAGGGCGACCCGAACCCCGACAAGCCCATGCCGATGGACTACTTCGTCTGGTTGATCACGAACTCGGAGCGGACTGTCGTGGTCGACACCGGCTTCAAGCCCGACGTTGCCACGCGACGCGGCCGTATCCATCTGCGCATGCCGGCCGCCGCGCTGAAGCTGCTCGACGTCGACGCCGCGTCAGTCCAGGACGTGGTGCTCACCCACATGCATTACGACCACGTCGGCACCATCGACTCGTTCCCCAACGCGCGGCTGCATCTGCAGGAGAAAGAGATGCAGTTCGCGCTGGGCGGCGACATGGCCAACGAGCGCACGCGCCGCTCCTTCGAGGTCGAAGACGCCAAGAACGTGGTCGAGAGCCTGTACGGCGGCCACCTGCAGGTGCAGCACGGCGATGTCGACCTCTTCCCCGGCATCAGCCTGCACCACCTCGGCGGCCACACGCCCGGCCTGCAGGTCGTGCGTGTGAAGACGGACCGCGGCCAGGTGGTGCTGGCGTCTGACTCCAGCCACTACTACGAAAACATGGAGGGCGACCGGCCCTTCCGGACGACCTATAACGCCGACGACGTGCGCGCGGGCTTCCGAAAGCTGCGCGAGCTGGCCGATTCACCGGCCCACATCGTCCCCGGCCATGACCCGCTGGTCATGCAGCGCTATCCGGCCGCGTCCGCGGCGCTGGACGGCGTCGTCATCGACCTGGGGAAGATGCCGAGCGCCTGACGGGCGGTTGACGCGCGGCGTACTGTGACTCGAAGATCGGCTGACATTCGCACGTCTATCGCTGGAAGTGGAGCAACCCGATGTCTGAAGCAGAGCAAGTCGTGATCATTACCGTCGCCGATGACGGACCCAACCGCCTCGCCGGCCGCATCCGCGTCGTCGATGCCGAGGGCAACGTCCTGCGCGAGGCGGATGCGGTGGCGCTGTGCCGCTGCGGCCAGTCCTCCAACAAGCCGTTTTGCGACGGCACCCACCGCACCTGCGGCTGGGAGAGCGTCGTCCGGGCGTAGGCAGGCCACGGACCCGCAGCGCTGACGAGGTCGATCGCCCTCGGGCGATTAGGCGCTTCCCGTCGTCATTGCGAGCGAACAGCGCGAGGCAATCTTTGACGCGCATGTGTTTCCGACGCAGCGTCAAGTTGTTTCGCTGCGCTCCTCGCATGGCAAGAGGCGCTAGCGCACGCTCGCCGTTGCCTCCCAGATGCGCTCCAGGTGGTCTATCTCCAGGTTGGAGGGCTCTAGCGCCAGCGTGATCTCGGGGACGTCGCTCTCGTGGAACGCCGCCAGCTTCGCTTTGACCTCGTCCAGCGTGCCGTAGTCGCAGGCGCCCTCGACGTCCCATCGCGGGCCGTAGTAGCCGGCGAAGTGGTCGACGGCCTCGTCGCGGGCCTTGATGGGGTCGGCGTAGACGCTGACGTTGTGCTGCTTGACGAAGCCGAGCTTGTCCGGGTCGCGGCCGAACTCGGATTTGGCCGTGTCGCGGATGAAGGTGACACGGTCCAGGAACTGCTTCGCGGTGCCGCCGCTGCCGCTCACCCAGCCGTCGGCGATGCGGGAGGCGCGACGCAGCATCGGTTCGCTGCCGCCGCCGAAGTAGATCGGCACGCCGCCGGGCTGGGCCGGCTTGGGACGGATGTTGCCGTCCACGATCGTGTAGTAGCGGCCCTCGTAGTTGACGCCGTCCTCTTCCTGCCAGAGCTTGCGCATGATGCGCACGTTCTCGACCAGCCTGCCGACGCGCTGGTTCATCGGCACGCCGATGCTGTTGTACTCAGCCTCGGTGCCGCCGATCGACATGCCGAGGGTCAAACGCCCGCCGGAGAGGCAGTCGAGGCTTGCTGCGGCCTTCGCGATGAGCACCGGGTTCAGGTAGGCGCTCAGCATCACGGAGGTGCCGAGCCGCACGCGTCGCGTCATCGCCGCCGCCCAGGTCAGCTGGTGCAACGAATCCATGACGTCCTGGTGGTAGAAGATGTGGTTGCCCACCCAGATCGAGTGGAAGCCGAGGTCTTCGGCGCGGGTGATGAAGGCGCGGATCGCCTCTGGATTCGTCTGGCGCATGGCCGGGATCCGCAGGCCGACGTTGATCTTGGTCATCGATTGCCTCTCTGGACTGCCGTGGTTCTCTACGCTGCGAACAGGCTACTGCGGGAACCCGGAACAGGGAACCTGGAACAGGGAGAGCCCTCTGTGGCGCCTTGCCCTCTTCCCGATTGCCCGCGTGCGAGTGGACAGCGTCCGCCTCGTCTGGCTATGGTTACGCCGCAATACGGCACCTGCAGCAGAACGAGAGGCTCGGCATGCCACCCCGTACGTACGACGAGACCCCTTTCTACGATTTCCACCGCAACTACCAGGACGCCGTCGACCTGATACGGCGCGTGTTCGGTAACGACCGCGCCCAGATCGTCGAGGACGAGCGCGGCTTCAACACGCGCAGCGATTTCATCACGGCGATTACCTGGGGCTGGATGTTCCACCGCCCCAACCTGACGCCGCAGCAGCGTGCCCTGGTGCTGATCGGCAACGACGCGACGCGTCAGCTGCACGATGCCCTGCACGATCACGTGCGCTGGGGCCTGGCCGAGGGCCTGCACCGCGAGAAGATCCGCGAGGCGGTCTTCACGCTCAGCCTCTACTCCGGCATGGGCGTGCACGGTTGGGCCTCGCGCGAGATCGAGACGCTGTTCGCAGAGCTCAACGTGCAGGCCTGGCGGCCGGCGGTGACGGCGCCGCCGCTGCCCGAGGTCCCGGAGCGCAACTTCTACGACTTCGAGATCAACTTCCCCGAGGGTGTCGACCTCTCGATCGAAGTGTTCGGCGAGAGCCGCGGCGGCAACCGCGAGACGCGGCTGGCCCGTATGGGCGACGGCTCGGTCAGCGACTTCTCGGCGATCCACTGGGGCTGGATGATGCACCGCCCCTTCCTGACCCCCCAGGAGCGCGTCCTGGTCCTGATCGGCTCCGATTCGGCCAACAAGGGGTACCTGGCGCTGCAGGACCACGTGCGCTGGGGCCTGAAGGAAGGCCTCACCCGCGCGGAGGTGCAGGAAGCCATGTTCATGCTCTACTTGTTCAACGGCTGGCCGGCCAACCGTCAGGCAAACAACGCCGTGCAGGAACTGTTCCAGGAACTGGACCAGGCCCAGTAGGGCAGAGCACAGAGTGCAAAGCGAGAAACGCGACGCGTTCTTTACCCGGATGAGGCCGTCAGGTTGCCGCAAGCTGGCTCAGCCTGGTTCGAGAGCCTCACCATGAGCGACTAATTCTGCGCGCGCGTGCTGAGGCTCTCGAAGGCGATTCGAGCGCACCGTCGGGGAAGCGGCTGTTCCACCCGAAGGGGCCATGGGGCTCCCTGCTCTTGCATCTCTCGATGTGCTTACTTTTGCTCGAACACGGTGGCGGCGACGCGGGCCGCATTCACGCCGCAGGGCCAGCCGGCGTAAAACGTGACGTGGGTGATCAGCTCGCGCAGCTCGTCCTTGGTGACGCCGTTGTCGATGGCGCGCGCCATGTGGCCCCGCAGCTCGTCGGTGCGATAGAGCGCCGTCAACACGGCAACCGTGATCAGGCTGCGGTCGCGCTTGGACATTTCGGGGCGCTCCCAGACGTCGCCGAAAAGGACGTCGTCGCGCAGTTGGCCGAGCTTCGGCACCACGCTGTAGGGGTCGTTCGCCGGTCGAGGGGTGGTCAAGGTCTGCCTCCTGTTGCTAACTCTCTGCTGGGTTCGCCCTAGTGTAAGACCCTTCGGCCACGAGGGAAGACTGGCCAAGACGGGCTGGATTTGGCACTCTGATGGGGTTGCAATCGCTGCTGAGCGCGTCTCACAGACGTGAGCGCCCTTCGCGGTGACAATGGGAGGATGTTGAATCCTGAGATGGTTGAGCGTGGGAGCGCGCGGCATCATCGTCGGAGCGCTCCTCCTTGCGGCGGCCTACGCCGGCAAGGAATCAGACCTTCTGGATGCTGGCTCCCGGCCCGAACCCGAGCCACCCCGGCAGTCCCTCGGCGTGACGTCGTCGGCGTTCGATAGCCGCTTCGACTTCGCTTCCCAGCTGCTGCTGGCTACTGCCACGCTGAGCCCGACGCCTCCGCCGCCAACGGCCACACTTGAGCCGACCGAAACGCCGCTGCCTCCGACGGAGACGCCGGTCCCGCCGACCGAGACCGCCGTCCCTCCCACGGACACGCCCGTACCGCCTACCGACACGCCGGTCCCACCCACCGACACGCCGCTGCCTCCGACGGAGACGCCCACTCCTATCCCGCCCACGGCCACGCCGATTCCTCCGACAGCCACGCCAATCCCGCCGACCGAGACGCCCGTTCCGCCCACGGAAACGCCGCTTCCGGACCAGCTCGTCGCGACGCCCGGTAGCGGGCAGACGCTCTTCGCGGGCGAGCTGACGGGGCACGCGACGATGTACGCGCCGTCGCTGGCAGGCAATACGCTGGGCTGCAACGGCTATGGCGTCTACGACCCGGCGAACCAGACGGTCGTCGCTGTCGGTCCGGCGTTGTACGACACGTTCCCGTGCGGCACGGTGCTGCAGATATGCGGGCCCGGCGGTTGCATCGTCGCCGCGCGTGAGGACAGCTGCCCCGGCTGTGGCGGCGCCGACATCGACATGTCGACCGCGGGCGTCACTGCGGTCTGCGGCGACGGCGTGCTCGAGTGTGAGGTCACCATCTCGAGCCCGCAGTGAGCAAACCGCCGATGATCATCGTCCTCATGGGCACCACCGGTTCCGGCAAGACGACCGTAGGCCAGGAGCTGTCCGGTCGGCTGGGATGGCGCTTCGTGGACGGCGACGACTTTCACCCGCGCGCCAACGTCCTCAAGATGAGCCGCAACGAGCCGTTGACTGACGCCGACCGCGCGCCCTGGCTCGCTGCGCTGCGCAGCGCCATCGAGGGTTGGCTGCGGTCCGGTGAGTCCGTTGTGTTGGCGTGCTCGGCGCTGAAGCGAGCCTACCGGCAAGAGCTGCAGGTAGGCCCGGAGGTGCGCATCGTCTACCTCAAGGGCAGCAGGGAGCTCATCGAGGAGCGTCTGCGGTCGCGGACCGAGCACTTCGCCAAGATTGGGCTGCTGGCCAGCCAGTTCGCCGATCTGGAGGAGCCGTCGCCGGACGAGGACGTGCTCGTCGTCGACGTCACGCCGCCGCCGGCGACCATCGCCGCGTCCATTGTCAAGGGCTTCGGTCTCGAACCGCCTGTTTAAAGACGAGGGAGCAGGGTCGAAACCCTGCTCCCGTACGTGTGAGCTTGCCTGCCGTGCCGATGGCTAGGTGTCCAGCCAGGCCGTATAGCGGGGCAGCCAGGTCCAGGTGTCGGACGGGTCGTTTTCCCAGTCTTTCACCTGCGTGTAAAGCAACTGATCGATGGTGCGGCTGGTGATCAGGTAGTAGCCGGTGTACTTCTGCAGGCATAGCATCTGCAGCTGCTTCACGAGGCTGATGTTCTCGTCGCGGTCGGTGGCTTGCTCCGATTTCTCCACGAGGGCATCGACATCGGGGTCGTCCAGCCCCGTGTTGGCGAAGCGGCTGCCGGAGTTGGTGGCCTGCTGGCGCATGATGGTTTGCGGGCTGTCATACGCAGGATGCGCGCCGGTGAACAGCTGCCACTGGCCCTTCGTCGCCTTGTCGAACATCTCAGAGCCGGGAACGCCGTTGATATTGGTCTGGAGCCCAGCATCGGCGAGTTGCTTCTGCAGGATCTGGGTGCTCTGAGAGCCGATGTCGTTGGGGGCGGAGTACATGATCTCGTAGCTCTGGCCCGTCACGCCCGCGGCCTCGAATAGCTGCTTGGCCGCCTGGGTGTCTTCCTTGAAGAAGTCCGCCGTGTCCTTCGGGTCGAGAAGCCAGGGCGCGAGGCCATCGACCAGCAGCCCGGCCGGGATGGTTCCCTTGCCATTGAAGAGGAGGTCGATGAACTGCTGCCGTTTTTGTGCGCGATAGAACGCCTCCCGGGCGCGGATGTCGCGTTTCAGAGGGTTGTAGTCCATGCTGCCGCCAATGTTGGTGGTGAATGGCGACAGCGTGGTGTAGGTCTGCTTGTACACCTTGTTGCCGACCTGCGCCAGAATGTCGTCCACCGCGGGGTCAGCTGGCTGCGGCTGGAACACCTGCAACTGGCCGGAGATGAACGCCGACTGATAGGCGACCGAGTCGCCGTAGATGATGATCGAGCGGTTGTCGATGTAGGTCTTGTCGGCGCTGCGGAACGTGTCGTTCCGCTTGTAATCGGCGCGGACGCCAACGTCGTTCTTCACTTCCTGGTAGGGGCCGCTGCCGATCGCCTGATTGGTCTCGAGCTTGTCGAGAATCTCGTTCGGGATGATGGACCAGTTGGCGGAGTCGCCGAGCTGGGTTGCGGTGAGCAGGTAGGCGTTCGGCTTCTGAAGGTGGATGGTCAGAGTCGTGTCGTCCGGCGCCTCTACGGTGTCCATCGACTGCGTCTGGAAGCTGCGGTTCGCGGTCGCCGTGTCCCGTATGAACTCCTGGACCGCCTTGATGTCGGACGTCTTGACCGCTCTGCCACTGACGGGTGCGATGTCCTGGTATTTCATACCCGGCTGCAGGGTGTAGACGATGGTCAAGGGGTCGGGGAACTCGACCTTGGTGGCGGCCTCGAGGACGTACGGCGCCTTGTCGCCGACTCGGGTCGAAATCGGATGGTCGTAGACGTTTTGGCCCGCGAGCCCGTGACCCTGAACGGTGTTCGTGATCGGGCTGGCGTTGGCGTCACCGACGCCCGAGCTGCCCAGAGTAATCGTGCCGCCGGTCTTGGGCGCGCCGCTGCTGGTTGGCGACGCCGAGCTCTGGGTGGCGCTGCCGCCCGGGGTGCTGGTGGCCGAGCTCTTGTTGCTGCTGCCCCCGCAACCCACCAGGCTCAGCGCCGCCGCCCCGGCAGACAGAGCGGCGCCCGATCGTATCAGGCGCCGCCTGCCCATGCGTTGCTCCGTGATGTGTGCCCAGTAGCTACTCATGTCCAAACACTCCTCTCTGGCTTGCAGAGCATCACGGCCTGCCGGACGACAGGCTTGCGATTGGACATACTATAGGTACATCACATCCCTATCTACAGTTATGCCTATAAATAATCCTTCCAGTCTTCGGTGTTTGATCCGAAGTCTTCGCTCAGGCGTTGAGCCACGCCTGGTAGCGAGGCAGCCAGGTCCACGTGCCCGATGGGTCGTTCTCCCAATCCTGCACCCGGTTGTAGAGCAGCTGCTCGACGGTGCGGCTGGTGATCAGGTAATAGCCGGTGTACCTGGTCAGGCAGAGCATCTGCAGCTCCTTGACCAGGCTCACGTTTTCGGCGTGGTCCGTCGCCTGCTCCGACTTTTCGACGAGAGCATCGACCTCAGGGTCGTCCATGCCGGTGTGACCGAAGCGGCTGCCCGATTCGGACGCCTGCTGGCGCATGATCGTCTGCGGGCTGTCGTACTGCGGGTGGCCGCCGCAGTGCATATACCACTGGCCCTTCGTGGTCTGGTCGAAGAACTCGGATGTGGGCAGGCTCTTGATCGTCGTGCTGAGTCCGGCGGCCTTGAGCTGCGTCTGCAGGATCTGGCCCGCCTGGTCGTTAATCTCGCTCGGGCCGGGGTGGATGATCTCGTACGTCTGGTCCGTGACGCCTGCGGCGTCAAACAGCTGCTTGGCGGCCTGGACGTCTTGCTTGAAGATGTCGGCCGTGTCCTTCGGGTCCAGCAGCCACTCGGAGAGCGCGTCGACCAGCAGCCCCGCCGGGATCGTGCCCTTGCCGTTGAAGACGAGGTCGATGAACTGCTGGCGGTCCTGTGCCCGGTAGAACGCCTCGCGGGCGCGCTGGTCGCGCTTGAGCGGGTTGTAGTCCATGAGGCCGCCGATGTTCGAGGTGAACGGGGCGCAGGTTGCGTAGGTCTGCTTGTACACCTTGTCGCCGACAGTATTCAGAACGTCGTCCACCGACGGATCGGCTGGCCCCGGTTCGTAGATGTCGACCTGGCCGGAGATGAAGGCGGACTGGTAGCCCACCGTGTCGCCAAACAGGATGACGGAGCGATTGTCGACGTACGTCTGGTCGGCGGCACGGAAGCCGTCGAAGCGCTTGTAGTCGGCGCGGACGCCGACGTCGTTGGTCACCTCGATGTACGGGCCGGAACCGATCGACTTGCTGCTGTCAATCTGGTCGAGAATCTCGTTTGGGATGATGCCCCAGTTGGCCGAGTCGCCCAGCTGGGTCGCCGTGACCAGGTAGGCGTTGGGCTTTTGAAGGTGAATGACCAGCGTCTTGTCGTCCGGCGCCTCGATCGTGTCCATCGACTGCGTCTGGAAGCTGCGGTTGGCGGTGGCAGTGTCGCGGACGTACTCCTGGACGGCTTTGATGTCGGACGCCTTGACGTCCCGCCCGCTGACCGGTGCGATGTCCTGGTACTTCATGCCATCCTTCAGCGTGAAGACGACAGTCAGCGGGTCGGGCAGCTCCATCTTGGCTGCGGCCTCGAGGACGTACGGCGCCTTGTCGCCGACGCGAGTCGAGATCAGGTGGTCGTAGACGTTGACGCCGGCGAGGAAGTGGCCGGCGCGGTTGCCGGTGACCGGGTTCGCGTTGGAGTCAGCTCCGGCGCCGATGTTGCCTTGCGTCAGTGTGCCGCCCGTCTTGGGTGTTCCGGCAGATGGCGAGCCCGATGCCTGCGTGGCGCTGCCGCCCGGTGTGCTCGTCGCAGAGCTCTTGTTGTCGTTGCTGCTGCAGCCGATCAGCGCCAGCGTGGCACCGCCTATCGACAACGCAGCTCCCGACCTTAGCAAGCGGCGTCGGCCCAGCCGCTCCTGCGTGATGCGGTCCCAGTAGTTGCTCATGTGCCTCTCTCCTTCGTGCTCCGACCTGTCTGGCAGGTTGTCCGAAATTCTAGCTAACCTATTCATGAGTTGTAAAACCAATATGACTAAGTAGGAATTACTTCAGTGGACAGACCCTGGCATGTATCCCGTGCGAAAAATCTGCCGCTGGGCTACTCTTCTCAGGATCGAGGAGGGCGCAATGAAGAAAGAGGTTCGGGTCGAGACGACGGCGGATGCCTACCTTGAGCTGCTGGCGGCTCGGGGCGTCGATTACTTCTTCGGCAACGGGGGTACCGACTTCGGGCCCATCGTCGAGGCGTACGCCCGGCGTATGGAGACGGAGCAGCCCGTCCCCAAGCCGGTCACCATTCCGCACGAGATCACCGGCATCGCCATGGCGTACGGCTACGCGATGGTCACCGGCCGGCCTCAGGTGGTCATGGTCCACACGATCGCCGGCACTGCGAACTCCGTAGGCGGCTTGATCAGCGCCAACCGCGCCCAGATACCGATCTTCTTCACGGCCGGCCGGACGCCGATTACGGAGGGGCCGGAGTTGCGCGGCGCCCGCAACGGCAGCATCCACTGGGGCCAGGAGTCGTACGACCAGGGCGGCATGGTTCGCGAGTGGGTGAAGTGGGACTACGAGTTGCGCTTCGGCAACGATCTCGAGGCGGTGGTCGACCGCGGCCTGGCGATTTGCCAGAGCGAGCCGCAAGGACCCGTCTACCTCACCCTGCCCCGCGAAGTGCTGGCCGAGGCGCGCGACTACATCGCCTACTCGGACGAGCCTCGTATGAAGCCCTCCGTGACCATGGCGTCACCGGACGCGCTCGACGCGGCCGCGAAGGCGCTGGCGAGCGCGAAGAATCCTATCGCCGTGGCGACGACGCTCGGCAAAGACCCGAAGGCCGTCGCGCCGTTCGTGCGCCTGGCCGAGGCGCTGAACATGGGCGTCTTCGCCAACGGCACCTTCATGAACTTCCCCACCGACCATCCGCTGTACCAGGCCGGCAGCAGCGGCCCGCACCTCAAGGACGCCGACGTCATCCTCGTGGCCGAGAGCGACGTGCCGTGGATGCCCTCGGCCGGCTTCGAGCCGAACCCGGACGCCACCGTCATCGCCATGGGCAGCGACCCGCTGTACGGCAACTACCCGATGCGCAGCTTCCGCGCCGACATCGTACTGGGAGGCCTGGCCCGCTACTCGCTGGAGCGATTAGCGGACGCCATGCAGTCCGCGAAGCTGGATCGGGCAGCTATTGAGGCGCGCGGCGCGCACTGGCGCGAGGAGAGCGCGAAGTGGCGCGAAGCGGCGAAGGGCCGGGCCGAAGCAGGTCGCAGCAAGCGGCCTCTGGACAAAGCGTGGGTGTCGCACTGCTACCAGCAGATCAAGCGCGACGACATGATCACGATCGGAGAGCTGGGTCTCGACCCGACGCAGTTCGATAGCACGCAGCCAGGCACCTACTTCGCCGCGTCGGCTGCTGGCGTGCTCGGCTGGGGCCTGGGTGCAGCGCTGGGCGCTAAGCTGGCCGCGCGCGACAAGACGGTCGTCTGCTGCGTCGGCGACGGCTCCTACATGTTCGGCGTGCCGGAGGCGGCGCACTGGATCTCGCGCGACATGAACCTGCCCGTGCTGTTCATCGTCTGGAACAACGCGCGCTGGGCCGCCGTCGCCAACGCCACGCGGTCGGTGATCCCGGACGGCTGGGCCGTGACCAAGGACCGCTATGCCTTCACCGAGCTGTCACCCGCCCTGGACTTCGAGAAGATCTGCGAGTCCGCGGGCGGCTACGCCGAGCGCGTCGAGGACCCGGACGACGTACCGGGAGCGCTGGAGCGCGCCCTGCACGCCGTCGAGGTCGAAGGACGCCAGGCTCTGCTCAATATGGTCTCCGGCCGCTAGGCCACTGGCGTGGCGGCGAACTGCGACAGCGGCGTTTGCCGTCGGTATGTGATACAGGACCGGCCAACGACTGACAGCTAGACGACGGGTCGTTAAAGGCCGAGCCGTTCGGCGTGGCCGTCCGGGCGCGCGTCGATGTGCGACGCGTCGATCGTGACCAGGTGCTCGTCGGTCCACACGGCGAGGCAGCCTGCGGCGACCGCGTCTTTGATCTGGCCTGGCGCCTTGGGGTCCACCGCCAGCGCCAGGTAGCCTTCTCGCTGCAGCCGTTCGCGAATCTCGTTTTCGCTGAGACCGGGCGCGCCGAAGTCGTTGAGCGGACGGCCTTCCCATTTCTGGATGCGCTCGCGCGCCACGATGACGCCCATCGGCCGGGCGAAAAGGTCCTGACCGTCCTCGCTCAGCGCTTTCCACTCCGGTGAGGCGACCGCGCGGCGCAGCGATTCGAGATCGTCGAACCAGAGTTCCGACCAGCCGTCGTGGGTCATGCCGCGAATGGTGATCGCCTCACGGATGGCGTGGTTCTGCACGTAACGCCGCACGCCCGGCACCTTGGCGGCGAGCTGGCCGTGCACCTCGTACCAGTGCCGGAAAAAGTCATCGTGGTTGAGGCCCGGCATGCGGGAGGCGACGTAGATCGCCTTGACCATCGACGGCGTGGTCTTGCCATCGACGACGATTTTCTCCTCGGCGATGACGGAGGCGCGCTTGCGGTGCAGCGGCCAGCCCGGCAGGCGGTCGAACAGCTGGCGGTCGTCCGCGCCTACCGCAGTGCGCAGGGCGACGGCTTCCGGATCGCTGCTCGGGTTGCGAAGCGTGTCGAGGTCTTCGTACGTGAAGATCGAGCAGCCGTCGAAGGTCGAGATCGGCGCCTGGCCGGTGTTCAGGGTCTCCGGAAGCGTCAGGTGCTGCACGTAGCGCTTGAGCGTCTTCGTATTGGCGAAGAGGGGGCCGTGACTTTCGCCCCAGTAGTGATGGAACTCTGCGAGCGAGCGGCGACCCGGGTGCAGGTTGGCCGGCGAGACGACTTTGATCATCGAACATGCCCTCCACATGCGACAACGAAACCTGTTTGGCGCACTGTAACGCCTGGCGCCCCCTTGTAGTTGGATATTCTCGGGTGCGGGTTGTTTAATAGCGGCGAGCCAGGGAGGGTGCCGGGCGAGGAGAGCAGGATGCAATTGGACTCCACCGGCTGGACACACGTCGACAGCGAGGCCGATGTCTTCACGGGCATGCTTGCGGCACGCACCGGGCAGTTCGAGTGGATCCGTAATCTGCTGATAGGCGCCCTGCAGATCGAGTCGGGCTCACAAGTCATCGACGTCGGCTGCGGCATCGGCGATCACGCTCGCTACCTGGCCGATCGCGTCGGACCGGACGGTCGCGTCGTTGGCCTCGATAGCGGCGTCTCGATGATCGAGGAGGCCACCAAGCGCTACGCGGGCGAGGGGTTACCTCTCGCGTTCGTGGTGGGCGACGCCGCCGACATCGACTTCCCGGACGGGAGCTTCGACCGCACGCGCGCCTCGCTGCTGCTGCAGCACGTCGAGGACCCGGCGCGCGTGATGTCCGAGATGGCGCGGGTGACGCGTCGCGGTGGCCTCGTCCTGCTGGCCGAGAACGATCTCGGCACCATGACGTTCAACGCCACCGACCGCGCCCTCACCCGCCGCGTCATCGAGTTCACGTGCGACAGCATGAACCAGGGTTGGATTGGCCGGCAGTTGTCCGGCCTCTTCCTCGACGTCGGTTTGCAGGATATCGATGTCGTTCCCTTCACAATGGTTTGCCGCACGCTGGAGCTCTGGGAGAGCATCAACGCGCCCCTGCAGCGCATCCTCGACCGCGCCATCGAGGCTGGCGCCCTCACGGCCGCCGAGGCCGCGGCCTGGAAGGCTGACCTCGTGCAACTGGATGCGGCGGGCAAGTTCTTCAACTCGATCACCGCCTTCGCGGTTCGCGGCCGCAAGCCCTAGCTCGCCCGCGGGCATGTCGTATCCTCGACCGAAAGCCGATCATGGTTGCGGAGGGGATCGATGGACAGTTCAACCGAAGCGTTCCGCGTGCATGAAGGAGCGAACGTCGACCTGTCGAAGTGGCCCACGGAGGTCCAGCGGGTGTATCGCTCCAAGCGCCACTATCGTGACTTGCTCAAGGAGCGGATCAAGGAGCTGACCAAGCTCCAGTACAACCTCTACGCCTCCAACACCTACGCCCTCCTGCTCATCTTTCAGGCCATGGACGCGGCGGGCAAAGACGGCGCCATCAAGCACGTCATGTCCGGTGTCAACCCGCAGGGCTGCGAGGTGCACAGCTTCCGTCACCCCAGCGCCAACGAGCTGGAGCACGACTTCCTGTGGCGCACGTCGCAGGCGATGCCGGAGCGGGGCCGCATCGGCATCTTCAACCGCTCGTACTACGAAGAGGTGCTGATCGTGCGCGTGCACCCCGAAATCCTGCACGCGCAGGGACTGCCGCAGGAGCTCGTGCACGACGGCTCGATCTGGCACGGCCGCTACCAGTCGATCCTCAACCACGAGAACCACCTGCTGCGCAACGGCACCAAGGTCGTCAAGTTCTTCCTGCATATCTCGGAGGAGGAGCAGCGCAAGCGCTTCCTTAGCCGCATCGACGAGCCCAAGAAGAACTGGAAGTTCAGCATGGCAGACATTCAGGAGCGCGAGTTCTGGCCGCAGTACACTGAGGCCTACGAGCACTGCCTCAGCGCCACCAGCACCGACGAAGCGCCCTGGTACGTGGTGCCGGCAGACGACAAGCGCAATGCCCGCCTCATCGTCTCTCGCGTCATCATCGAGGCGCTGGAATCGCTGCAGGTGGAGCCGCCGGAGCTCAGCCCTGAGCGGTTGGAGGAGCTGAAGAAGATCCGCAAGCACCTGGAAAACTGACCGCGGGCTGGTTCACGGAGTGGCGATAACCATGACGGACATCGATCTGACGGCGAGAGACCCCGACAACCGCGAGTACCGAAACGACCGCATCGTCGTCACGTGGGAGCCGGCGCTCTGCATCCACTCAGCAGTGTGCGTACGTAGCCTCTCGTCGGTCTTCGACCCGGTGGCGCGCCCCTGGGTGCGGCTGGACCGCGCGGGCGCGGAGGAGATCGCCGAGGTCGTCGCAGACTGCCCTTCGGCAGCGCTCAAGTACCGCTGGCTGCCGGGCAAAGAGCCAACGGACGCTTAGTTTCCTGCCAGCTTCGCGACGAGCGGTGCCAGCGCGTCCATTAGCTGTGGCCTGAGGCTGAAGTAGGACAGGTCGCAGCGTTCGCGCCAGGCCTCCATTTGCTCGGCGATCGACTCGACGCTGCCGACCATGTTGGCGGGCATCTGCGCCGCGTCCTCAGGCGTGATCTGCAGCCGGTTAGCGATGCGCGCCAGGGCTTCCTGTGGCCGGTCCGTGACCTCGACGCTGAAGCAGTTGGCGTGGATCTCGATCTCGTCGTAACGGTCGCCGGCGGCTTCGCGCACCCATCCGATCTTCTCGGCGAAGGTGGGCGGCTTCGGTCCGCCCGGTACCTGGCGGTCCAGCATCGAGAGGCTGACGATGTCGGCCTGTCGCGCCGCGAAGGAAAGCATGCGCTTCTGCCGGCCGCCGATCATGATCGGCGGCCGGGGTGTCTGCACCGGCTTCGGGAACGCGTCCAGGTTCTCGATCTGGTAATGCGTGCCGTGGAAGGTCACCGCTTCGCCGCTGAAGAACGCCTTGCAGATCGCGATCGTCTCGGAGAGACGGCGGTAGCGCACAGCGGGCGCGTCGAAGGTCATGCCGATCTTCTCGTAGTCGGAGACCAGCCAGCCGCCGCCGATGCCGAGCTCCAGCCGGCCGCCGGTGAGCACGTCAACCGTCGCCGCTTCCTTCGCCAGCATGGCCGGGTGACGGAAGTCGTTGTCGAGGACGATGCTGCCGAAGCGCAGACGTGAGGTGACGGCTGCCGCCGCGACGATCGAGGGCAGTGGTGCGAACTGCTCGCCGAAGTGGTCCTGCACCACGAGGGTCGAAAAGCCGAGGTCTTCAGCCTTGCGTGCCAGTTCCTGCCACTGCTGCAGCGAGGTGCCCGTGTCGAGGACGGCGAAGCGGAAGGGGCGTTTGGCTGGCATCAGGCGCGCTCCGCGTAGTACTGCTCGAGGAAGCCGCGGGTGGCCTCCAGGGCATGCTTGGCCCAGTCGGCCGCCGAGCCCTCGAAGCTGCGGCCGGGGCCCCATTCCAGGCTGAGCGGCAGGCCCGGAGGCAGCGCGTCCAGGATCTCCTTCAGCGGCACGTCTCCCCGGCCGACGCCGCGCCGGCCTCCGGGCGCCGGCTCTGCCACGCCATCCGTGATCTGCGTGTAGGGCAGCAGGCGTGGGTCTACCTGCTTCAGCAGGTCGGGGGCATGTCCGGCGCGGAAGTACTGGTATGGGTCGATGCAGAGGACGGCGTCGTCGCGGCCGCTGTCTTCGATGAGCTGCAGGGCCTTCGGCAGCGTGTTGACCTGTCGCTGCGTCACCGGCGCTTCGAGAGCAGTCTTCAGGCCGACGGCGGACGCCGCCTCGCAGAACGCGGCGAAGTTGCCGCACATGCGGCCCCAGTCTGGGTCGTCGCCGATGACGAGTGCGTACTGCCCGCCCAACTCGGCGCCGAACTGCAGCGGCGCCCTCATGCTCTCGATGTCCATCTCCGGCTGCATGTAGAAGCTGAGGATGTCGATGACCTCCATGCCGCTGGCGACGACGGCCGACTTCACATCGCGCATCAGGCTCGGGTTGTCGGTCACCGGGAAGAAGGCGTACTCGATGCCGGGCGAGCGGAACAGGCGAATGCCGATGCCGTCGTAGCCGGCGCGCGCTGCTGCGTCGACGTACTCGAGCGGCGGCGTGTTGCTCAGCGAGGTCGGCGCCAGGGCAATCTTGTTCACGGGTGGTTCCCCTCCATTCCGGCAGATTATGCATCACTGGTGCTTAGCCCGCGGAAGGTACTTGCTCTCGAGCGGCCAGTTCGTGGACGGCTGCGGGCGGTTCCTTGAGCTATCGCGTGATATCAGAAGCCTCTCGCGCGGTATGCCGCCATGCCAATGGCTAAGATTGTCTCGTGAAGGCAATGCGCATCGTCACGCCGCGACCCGCCGAAGAGAGGTCACTGCAACTGAGCGAAGTCGACGACCCGGTCCCGGCCGCCGGCGAAATCGTCATCGCCGTAGAAGCCTGCGCGGTGTGTCGCACCGACCTGCAGTTGGCGGAAGGGGACCTGAAGGCGCGCCATCTGCCGATCACGCCGGGCCACCAGGTGGTGGGCCGTGTGGCAGAGGTCGGTCCGGCTGTGGAAGGCTGGCACGCGGGCGACGTGGCCGGCATCGGCTGGCTGGGCGGTAGCTGCGGCCACTGCGGCTTCTGCCTCTCGGGCCGCGAGAACCTCTGCTACGAGGCGACGTTCACGGGCTGGGACCGTGAGGGAGGCTTCGCGGAGCGCATCGCGGTGCGCGCCGACTTCGCGCTGCACCTGCCTGCCGGTCTCGACGCCGTGCACGCCGCGCCGTTGCTCTGCGGCGGCGTTATCGGCTACCGCTCCTTGCTGCGCAGCGCCGTGCGGCGCGGCGGCAGGCTGGGGCTGTTCGGCTACGGCGCTTCCGCTCACCTGACGATACAGGTCGCCCGCCACTGGGGCTGCGAGGTCTACGTCTTCACGCGCTCACAGGCCGAACGCGACCGGGCGCTGGCGACGGGCGCGGCCTGGACCGGCGGCTACGAGGACGAACCGCCTGCCCTGCTCGACGCCGCGATCACGTTTGCGCCGGTCGGCGACGTGGTGATCGACGCGCTACAGCGCCTGGAGCGCGGCGGCACCGTCGCGATCAACGCCATCCACCTCGACCGGGTGCCGCAGTTCTCCTACGACTGGCTCTGGCTGGAGCGTAACCTGGTCAGCGTCGCCAACTACACGCGGCGGACGCGACCGAGTTTCTCGAGCTCGCCGCCACGATCCCGGTGCAGACCGACATCGACGTCTTCCCTCTGACAGACGCCAACGAAGCCCTGCTGCGCCTGAAGCAGGGCCGGCTGGCGGGCACAGCGGTGCTCACCGTCTAGCGACGGCGGTTGCTCCGCCGGTCGACGCGATCGCTAGAGCCTCGGCGCCTTCTTCGCGTTCTCGCTCGCCGTCGCGATCATCGCTCCCGCTTCCGATCCGGCGATCACTGGCGTGATGGTGGGATCCTGGCCTAGCTCACGGCCAATGATCTGGATCAGCTCGTGTAGTCCGGCCGGCTCGGTATCCACGACGATGTATGCGCGGCGGGCTGTCAGGCTGATGTAGAAGGCTTCCGGATGGAAACGCTCGGCGAGGTAACCGAGAAGGGCCCCGGGTCCACCCTTGGCGTCCATCTCGTTGGCGCGAGCGTTGGTTGGTCCGGTTTCGATGAGGTACTTCATGGTTGAACAGCACTCCTTGACTGGCGTGTTTAGTAGTTCAGGAACGACGATTCCAGAAGAGCTCCGTCATCATATGGCAGTGTCACGCCCGGATCATTGGGAATGATGCCTCTCGCTGGACTCTCCTGACACTTTCTGTATGCTGCGGGGCACGAGCGTTCACGCAAGCAGAGGAGGTTCTCGATGCGAGTAGGTTTCATCGGCACCGGACACATGGGCAACCCGATGGCGCGGCATCTGATCCGCGGCGGCCACGAGCTCGTGGTGCACGACAAGGTTCAGGAGGCGACCGCCAACCTGATCGAGCTCGGCGCCACGTGGGCGGACAGTCCGCGCGCCGTTGCGGCGGAGGCCCGCGTCGTGTTCGCGTCGCTGCCGGGACCGCTCGAGGTCGACGACGCCGTGTTCGGCAGCCAGGGTATCCTGGCCGGCGCCGAGCCGGGGACCGTCCTCGTTGACCTGACGACGAGCCTGCCGAGCGCCGCCCGCCGTGTTGCGACGCAGGCGGCAGAGCGCGGCGTCGAGTACCTGGATGCTCCTGTGAGCGGCATGGTGAGCGGCGCGGAGGAGGGCATCCTCACCGTGTTCGTCGGCGGCGAGGCGCAGACGCTTGCCAAGGTGCAGCCGTTGATCGAGACGTTCGCGCGCCACGTCTTCCACGTCGGTGGTGTCGGTCTCGGCAACATCCTCAAGCTGACCAACAACATGATGATCCACGCCAGCTCCCTCGTCGTGCAGGAATGCCTGGCGATCGGCGTCAAGGCCGGGCTGGAGCCGCAGCAGCTGTACGACATCTGGAACGTGAGCAGCTCCTCTCGCTTCGTCTACGAAATCCCGCTGTGGCTCGAGGGCAAGTACGAGGACCCGCTGTTCCCCGTACGCCTCGCGGCCAAGGACAACGGCCTCTGCGTCGAGGCGGCACGCGAGCTCGGCGTGCCGATGCCGGTCGGCTCCGCGTCGGCGCAGGTTTTCGCACGCGCCGTCAACCGCGGTTACGCCAACCTGATGCGCCAGGGCGCCACGCTGCTGACGATCGAGGAGGACGCGGGAGTGAAGATCGTCAAGAATCGCCCGTAGCGAGCAAAGTAGTCGAGTACATTAACGACATCTTGTAAACTTCACGTAAGTACGTATAAATAGAGTCCGTTACTTTGTGAGAGGTAACGGACTCTTGCTGTTTACGGAGGTGTCGTTATGGAGCCGGCCATCTATTGTCGTGACCTGCGACGCGTGTTCAAGTCCGGTTCGCGCGAGACTGTGGCTCTGGCGGGCATCGATCTCGAAGTGCCGCCGGGGGCCGTATTCGGCCTGCTCGGTCCCAACGGCGCCGGCAAGACGACGCTGGTGCGCGTCCTCTCGACGCTGCTGACGCCAACGAGCGGTGAGGCGCGTGTCGTGGGCCTCGATGTCGCCCGGCAGGCGCGGCAGGTACGCGGCCACATCGGTTTCGTGCTGGGCGGTGACCGCGGCCTGTACGGCCGCCTGACGGCGCGCGAGAACCTGCTCTATTTTGCGGCGCTGAACCAGATCGACCCGAAGGTGGGGTCACGGCGGGCCGACGAACTGCTGGAGGCGGTTGGCCTGGTGCCGCAACGGGACGTGCCGGCCGAGCAGTTCTCGCGCGGTATGCGGCAGCGCCTGCACATCGCCCGCGGCCTGATCGCCGACCCCGAGGTCGTGTTCATGGACGAGCCGACCATCGGCCTCGATCCGCTGGTGGCGCAGGATATTCGCCAACTGGTGCCGCGTCTTTCGGCGGCGGGCAAGACGGTGCTGCTCACGACGCACTACATGATCGAGGCGGATTTGCTCTGCAACACGATCGCCCTGATCAACCACGGCCGCATCGTCGCTACCGGCTCGCCCGCCGAGGTGAAGCGACAGGTGAGCGGCCTGACGGTGCTGGAGCTCTCGTTGCGCGATGCCGGTGCAGCGCTCATCGCAGCTCTGGAGGGCATCGGCGGCGTGACCGGCGTCAGCGCGTCTCCGGAGGGTCTGCTGCAGCGCGTCATTGTGCAGGCGAAGGTGGGCACCGACCTGCGCGGCGCCGCGCTGGCGTTGATCGATCCGGAGCAGGTCGAGAGCATCGTCGAGCGGGAGCCGACGCTGGAGGAGGCGTACGTCAGCATCCTGAGCGCGCCGTCGAAGAAAATTGCCACGACAGGCGTATGAAATGAATCCCCGGCAGTACACGTTTCGTAGATATAAGAAGGCGAGGCCTGGCACCGGCCTCGCCCCGTAGGAAGGGCTGCTCCGCTACTGGGACACGGATCAGCCTTTCCAATGTACAGCGTTCGGTGTCGACTAAACGTAAAGAGTTCGTGAGAATTTCCAAGCTATCGAAACAATAGATATCCTTGATTCAAGGTTCTGATTCTTGGCCCGTCGACCGGTCAAAGCGAAGCCCCTCACGATGAGGGGCTTCGTCGTTGCTCCGGATCTGCGCGCACTACGTCGCGAGCGTCTCCGCGGCGTAGAACTCCTCAACGGTGGGCTTCTTGCTGATCAGGCCCTGCTCGTACGAGCCCTGGATCAACCTCTCTATTGTCGGACGGTTGGCGGCGACGCCTGATGGATACGGGTCCGAGCCGAAGATATCGTCCTGCTCCTGGTAGTCGTGTCCCTCGAAGTACAGGTAGGCGGGCGCCCACTTGCGCGCGCGCTCCATCGCGATCTGCCGCGACCGCTCCAGCGCCTCGTAGATCGCCATCGCGATGCCGGGGTTCTTGTCGAGGATGCTCTGCTGGATGATGAAGTGGTGGTTGATGTGGTGCGCGCCGGTCATGCGGTAGTGCTGCAGCGCCAGCTCCCTGGCGCCTTCCGGGAAGAGCGGGCGCACCTTGCCGCTGCTGAAGAGGGCAGCCGACATGCCGTGTACCGCATCGATCTCGCCCTTCTCCAGCAGCGCGAGCGGGTCCGCGTCTTGCGGCAGCCAGGTGATGTCGATGCCGCGCGGCGGGTCCTTGTCGAGGCCGGTCTCCTTGCCGCGGTCGCGCAGGTTGAACCAGGTGATGTCGGTGGCGTCGATATGAAACAGGTCCTTGAGCATGGCGCGGAACCAGACCATCGACGTCATCGAGTAGTCTCCAACCGCGACCTTCTTGCCCTTGAGGTCTGCGGCGCTCTTAATGCTGGAGCCTGGTAGCACGCTGATACGGTCCCAGTTGAGGCCGCGGCCGAGGAACACGGGGATGTAGGCCCAGTGCCAGCGGCCGTTGCCGAAGGTGTCGCGCCGCTCGCGCACAATCAGGCTCTCCGACATCGACATCTCGGAGACCTCGAAGTCGTCATTGTGCAGGTTGTGCTGGAACAGGTTGAAGCTGCCGCCCGGCGCCTCGCCGAAGTCGAGCTGGACGGCGTCCGACACGACGGCGCCTTCGCGCAGGGGCTCCAGGCGGATGTTGGCGCCGGTCGTGAACTTCAGTCGCAGCGGTGGCATGGCTCCTCCTCTACAGGGCAATCAAACCGACGGGGCGAGTCCGATTATAGGCCACGGCAGGGGCTGGGAGCCGCGAAAAAGCCTTTCGCTGTATCAGGCCGACTTGGGTTCGTTCAGGTCGTGGCTGTGGCCGAGCAGGACGGCCTGGAAGCCGGGACAGACGCGCTCGAAGCTCAGCGGCATCTCGGGGTAGCGCGCCAGGGTGAGCTCCGCGCCGTGCTCTGCATCCCGGCAGCCCATGACCGTGGCGCGCTGCAGGACGGTACCGTTCACCTTTTCGGCGTACTTGGCCGCGATCTCGAAGTACACGCTGGCGGCGATACGTTTCTCCGTGTGGTGGCTGAAGACGCTGACCGCGGGGCGGATGTTGAGGTCGAGGCAAGACTCCTGCAGCGAAGCGACGACCAGCGTGCCTTCCTCCTCGATCACCCGCTCCCAGGCGACGGGCAGGCCTGAATCACGCCAGCGGGTGGGATGGAACCGACCGATGGTCATGACGGCGGCCACGAGAGACGGGTCCAGCGGGTACACACTGGTCTTGCAGCACATGGTTGGGTAGCTCCCTTCGGGTCCAGATACATTCATCTAAGACCTTCGCGGGAAAAGTTCCCATAGTGGCAGGTGAAGTTCCGGTTACTTCCGCATGACAATGCGTTCTCGACGCTTTGTGTGCGTTCGCGATCGATGTCAGCCCAGGGGTGCGGCCTCGGCCGGAACCGGTGTCTCGGCCTCGGCTGGCGGTGCGCCGGGTGGCCGCGTGCTGAGATAGAGGAGACCTGATGCGGTGAACGCTACGAGGGTCACGACCCAGACGAGACGAGGCTCGGTGGCGGCGGCGAGCATGACGGCAAACAGCGGTGCGCTGATCGCGGCGGTGCCGACCGCGATGGGGAAGATCAGGCCGCGGATGGCGCCCAGGTTGCGCCGACCGAAATAGTTGGGCCAGAGGACGTTGTTCACGGTGTTGTTGGCGCCCTGGCCGAAGCCCCACAGCACGTTGTGGCTGAACAGCAGCACCAGGTTGTTGCGCGCGAAGATCATCGGCACGACCGAGAGGCCGGCGCCGAGGCCGCCGATGATGCCGATGTAGCGCACGGCGATGCGGTCGGCCAGGAAGCCGAAGGTGAGGCCGGACATCACCACCAGCATCGGCGCCATCGCCGTACCGATTGCCACGTAGCCGGAGCCGATGCCCACGTCCTGCCAGAACGGCACCCGATTGACGAGCGTGCCCTGCGTCACGATGCCGGCTAGAGCCGTCGCCATCAGGGCTACCCAGAAGACGTGTGCGCGTAACGCTTGTCGCACCGTCCACTCCTCGTCGGCGACGAGGGTAGGCCTTTCGCCTGGACTCTGCGGGGCCGTATCCGGGGCGTCCTCACCGTCGACCCGCAGCCCCAGCGACTCCGGGTCCTTGCGCATGAATAGGGCGCAGAGCGGCGCCGCGATGCACGCGAACATGGTGCCGAGCACGACCCAGGCAGTGCGCCAGCCGAAGGCGTCGATGATGAACTGCGCCAGCGGGATGAGCAGCAGGTTGCCGAAGGGCATGCCCATCGAGGCGAGCGCCAGGGCGCGCCCGCGCTTCTTCTGGAACCACTTCGCCACCGGCACGACCGTGAGCAGTTGGCCGGAGGGACCACCGAAGCCGCTGAGGCCCGAGATGGCGAACAGCAGGAAGAAGAGCCAGACCTGGTGCACGGCGCCGATGGCGACGATCGAGAGGCCGCCCGTCACGGCGGCCACGCTGCCCAGGATGCGCGGGCCGAGGCGGTCCAGCAGCATCCCCAGCAGTGGCGACGTGATGCCGGCAACGGCCAGCCGGAACGTGAGCCCCAGCGTGAGCACGCTGCTGCTCCAGCCGAGGTCGTTGCTCATCGGCTTGATGAAGAAGCCGAAGGTCACCGCGCTTGCCGGCGAGGCTGCCACGTTCATGAGCAGCGCCACAGCCACGATTACCCAGCCGTAGAAGAACGGCCGGTGTTTCGTGGCGGCGTCAGTCGATTCCGGGGTCTGGCTCATCGCGGCGCATCAACGAAGGAGGGCGGCCGAGAGACCGCCCTCCTCGATGTGCAAACGGGATTGCTTAACGACGCTGGGTGGCCAGCTTCGCCCCTTCGGCCAACGCTTCGAGCTTGGCCCAGACGATCTCGTTGTTCTGCCGTGCGATGCCGGCGCCCTGCGCGAAGCCGCAGTCGCTGCTGGCGATCACGTTCTCGCTGCCGACGAGATCCGTGAACTGCTTGATGCGCTGCGCCACCAGTTCCGGGTGCTCGATGTGCGAGATCGCGTGGCTGATAACGCCGGGGAGCAGCAGCTTGCCGTCGGGCAGCTTCGTGTCCTGCCAGACGACCCATTCCCACTCGTGTCGCGGGTTCGCGGCTTCGATGGAGTAGGCCTGGCAGTTGATCTTGAGGATGAGGTCGACGATGTCGGCCAGCGGCACGTCGGTCATGTGCGGGCCGGGCCACGAGCCCCAGCAGAGGTGGTAGCGCACCATGTCCTCGGGGATGCCCTGCAGGGCGTGGTTGAGAGCGCGCAGGTTCATGTCCACCCAGCTGCGATAGTCGATGCCGGCGTTGCGGATCGGGTCGTAGAGGTTGGCCAGGATGGCGTCGTCCGCCTGCACGACGAGGCCAGCGTCGGTAATGATCTTGTACTCCTCGTGCAGCGCGTCCGCGATGGCGAAGAGGAACTCCTCGTCGCTCTTGTAGTACTCGTTCTTGTAGTTGACGGTGATGCTGCACGGCGCGACGACGGGCAGGAAGCCTCCGACCACGTTGACCTGCGCCATTGCAGCCTTGAGGTTGTCGACGTCGCGCTGCATCTGATGGCGGCCAGCATCCGTGTAGCTGATGGGGCCAACGCAGGCGGCCTGTCGAACCGTGCTGCTGCGAGCGAAGGGCGTCGTCTGGGCGTAGAAGTCCTTGAACCGGCGCTCGGCGTCCCAGCCGATGAAGCCGACCTCAGGCCGCGGAACGTCGCGCATCTCGAAGCCGGTGAGGCGGTTGACAATGTAGAGCCAGCCCGGCTTGCCGAATTCGCCGTCGCTGACGTAGTCGACGCCGCATTCTGCCTGCTTCTTCACCACCTCGAGGACGTCCGCCTTGAGGTCGGCCTCGTACTGCGCGACGTCATAGGACTCGCCGGCCGCGATCTTGCCGTTGTAGTCCTGGATCCGCTGGGGGCGGATCATGCTGCCGACGTGTGTTGTCAGGGTACGCTCGGCGCTGTTTTTCACGGAGTGCTCCTTGCTCTGCGGCGGCTCCGCCAGGGAGTGGCGCCGGCTGAATGAACGCTGTGCTCGCGTTTCTCGGGGACTGCTGTATTGGCGGCATGACCATACCGAGGCGGATAGGGCTCAGTCAACGTCATGGGCCACGGATCGGCGGCATTGCTTTCGTGCGGATGAACGAGGCGCCTGCCCTGGTTTGAATCACGCCTGGTGGGTGCGCTGACGGATGGTTCCCCACCGCCCCAGATTGCCGCGCCTCGCGGCAGCGATGGCGTGCAATGACACGTCTTACCAGACGGGCGGCAGATCCGACGCTTGGAGAACCCAGGCCTTCTCCAGCTTCGACAGCTCGTCCGCCATGTCGAGCTCGGCGAGGATGGCGGGCGCGTCGGAGCCCGGCTGGTGGACGCAGTCGCCGAGGCGCATCGGCGTGTCCGAAAGACGGATCGAGAGGCCGGGCATGACGGCGATATCCTCGCCGACGGGCTGGGTGACGCTGAGGCCTCGCTGCCGGACATCCGGATCTATCATCAGCTCTTTCACCGGCACGACGGCGTGGGCGCTGATGCGGGCCGCGGTCAGCCTCTCGACCCAGCTCTGCGCCGTCGACTGGCCGAAGCGCGTCTCGAGGTCTGCTTCGAGTTGTGGCGACTTCAGGTCAACATCCTCCAGGCCCTCCACATTGCGTAGCGAGGCGGCATCGCGGCCGGCGAGGAAGAACCACGCGTCCGAGGCCTGGTAGAAGCGGTCGAGCGGCCCGGTGCCCAGCGCTTCGTAGCCGCGCGGCTCGGTCGCAACGTGGCCCTTGTAGTCGAGCATGTACGGCGTCTGGTGGTAGGTGCCGGTCTGCACCAGCGATGCGGAGACGTGCTGGCCTTCGCCGGTGCGCTGGCGGTGGTAAAGCGCGAGCGCGGCTCCGAACGTCGTCAGCACGCCGGTGCCGATGTCGACCAGGTTGTAGGGGCCGAGGATGGCGGGAATCGAAGCGCAGCGCTCCATGATGCCGGTGACGGCCTGGCCCTGGCGCTCCCAGCCGCGCCCCGCCGTCCAGGGACCGTCCCTGCCGTAGCAGCTGACCGAGACGTAAACGATGTCTGGCTTGCGCGCCCGCACCTGCTCGTAGCCGATGCCGAGGCGTTCGGCGGTACCCGGCGCGAAGTTCTGGACGATGACGTCGGTGTTCTCGATCAGGCGCCAGAAGACCTGCCGCCCCTCGACCGAATCGACGTCGAGCAGCAACGAGCGCTTGCCGCGGTTGAGGTAGCCGCCGACGCCGGCATGCGGCGCGTTGATTTTGGTCACGTCGGCGCCGAACTCGAGCAGCAGACGGCCGCTGGTCGGCCCCGCCAGCGCCACGCAGAGGTCGAGCGCGCGCAGGCCCTGCAGCGGGTTGTCCAGGCTGCCCTCACTCCGACCCTCGCCCGGAGGGCGACGGGGTGCCAGCTGCGCCAGCGAGTCGAGCTCTGCGAGAACGGAAGTGCGGTCTGCGTCCGGCAGATGGCGGGCGTGGCCGGGCGCGCCGGGCGTGGCGCTGAGCTGTACCGGCAGGCCGGCCATCGTCGTGGGGCCGAGCTCCGGGTCGTCCAGCTCGGTGACGGCGTCGATGGCGCGGGCGTGGCCGGTGTGCAGCCACTCCTCGACGGTGCGCACCATGCCGATGGCCGCGCCGGCGTCGTTGCCCAGCTTCTCCCACTCGTGCGCCGGGCGTGTGAGGAAGAGCTCTCGCAGCCGGGCGTGCAGCTCCTGGTTCACCGCTGGGTCTCGCAGCCGCACGATATCGAGCAGCTCGCCCCAGCCGTCGATGCCCGCGGCGTGCGCGAACCAGGTGAGGTGGCGGGCGCTGGAGGTGTCGAACTGCACGTAGCGGCCGTCGCCGCAGCGGAAGCAGCCGGCGCCGCGCCCGTGGATGCCGGCCGGGTCGCGCAGGCCGCGCGATTCCAGATACGCGCCGCCGTGTCCGATCAGCGTGAACATGGCGTCGAACAGGGGCACCTCGATGCGTTGGCCGCGGCCGGTGCGTTCGCGCGCGATCAGCGCCATGACGATGGCGGTGGCGCCCAGGAAGGCGCCGAAGTTCGATGCCAGCGGCACGGCCGAGTACGTCGGTCGCGTCGAGTCCCACTCCGGCGGTGGTTCGCCGGCGCGCGGCTTGCAGTTCTCGGTGGCGGCATCGATCACGCCCTCCCAGGCTTGCATCGCGGCGCGAGGGTCATCCTTGCCGAAGCCGGGGATCGAGCAGTAGACGAGGCGCGGGTTCGCCGCCGTCATCGCCTCGGCGCCAAGGCCGAGCCGGTCCATGACGCCGGGCCGGAAGTTCTCGATGACTGCGTCGGCGGAGGCGATGAGGCGGCGCGCGGTAGCGTTGTCACCGGCGTCCTTGAGGTCGAGCGTGATGCGCCGCTTGCCGCGGCTGTAGAAGGCGTCGGCCGGCGTCTGCCAGCGCGGTCCGTCAGGTGGGTCGACGCGGATGACGTCGGCGCCCTGGTCCGCCAGCATGACGGCGGCCAGCGGTCCGGCGATGTAGTGGCCGAAGTCGATGACCCGCAGACCGTGCAGCGCGCCCGGCATCGTCAGCTGGCCAGCGTGGCTACGCCTGCTCCGGCAGCCAGCCCCAGGGGTGCGGCCCCCATTCCGGCTCGAAGGCTTCGCCGGCGCGGATCGTCAGGACGGGCGTGAGCGCCTTCTCGCCGGTGAACCGCTGCTGCACGGTGTCGACGAACTGCCAGCGTCCGTTGTGCACGTCGAGGATCGTAATGTCCGCCTCGCGGCCTACGGCCAGCGCGCCGAGCTCGTCCTCGAGGCCGAGGGCTTTCGCAGCGTTGACGGTCGACATGCGAATCATGTCCTCGACCGTATAGCCGGCGGCCATGAAGCGGCCCATGCACTCCATCAGGCTGTAAACGATGCGCGTGCGTCCGCCCGCAGTGAGGTCGCTGGAGATCGTGTCGGGGTGCAGGCCCAGCTCTGCCTGCTGTCGGGCCAGGTCGAAGCCGAAGTTGCCAGCGCCCAATGCCGGGTCGAGGACGACACCGCGGGCTCGCGCCTCCTGCAGCTGCGGCAGAACCTTGGTGCGCGCTTCGTCTTCCATGACGCCGCCGGAGTGGGGCGTCGCCAGGTGCGTCAGGATGTCACCGGGGTCGAAGCTCTCGAGCAGGAACTTGGTGGTCTCGGAGGCGCTGCGGAACTCGGCCGGACGGTCGCCGATGTGCACCATGAGCGGCAGGTGGTGTTCGCGAGAGACCTCCTTCGAGATCTTCACCAGCGCGTCGCCCTGGTTCTGCGCCACCGGGCCGACCAACCGAAGCTTGAAGCCACGCACGAGGCCGGGATTGGCTTCGATGCAGGCGGCGATAGCCTTGCGGTCGACGTCTTCCAACCGCTCGACGTCTGCCAGGCCGGGCATCGTGTGGGCGTAGCTGCCGACGTTGAGGAAGGGGATGACGCGCGTCTTCGCCCTGGGCAGGATATGAGCCGGGAAGGCGCCGATGTTCGCCACGCCGACGGAGCCGCAGTCCAGGACCGTCGTCACCCCGGCGCGAACGCCGACCTGGTCCGGGTCGCAGCACTGCATGCCGACGCCAGCGGTCGTGGCGCCGTAGGCGACGTGCGTGTGCAGGTCGATCAGGCCGGGCGTGACGAGGCGATTGTCGCCGCGCACCTCCACGACCCGCCTGGCCTCGCTCGGGTCGATGTTCGGCCGGATGGCGGCGATGCGTCCGTCCTGGATGGCGATGTCCAGCTTGCCGTCCAGGCCCTGGCCCGGATCGAGCACGTGGCCGCCTTTGACCAGCAAGTCGTATGGCACGAGAGGCTCCTTCCAGGGACTAGCGTCCGGCGTAGCCGCGCGGCGGTTGGGACGAACGCTGAATCGCGTTCAGTGACCGTCCGAAGGCGGCTTTGGCCGTGCGATCAGACCCGGGCCGCTAGGCTCTCCGGCGTAACGTTCTCCTTCTCCGTGACCTGCTTGATTACGAAGTCGAAGGTGCCGTGCTTCACGCCATCCGCGTCCGCCGTGCAGTGGATCACCAGCTGCGAGTTGTAATAGTGGTCGTCCTCGTTGCCGGGCTCGCCCCCGACGTAGAGCTGCGTCGTGACCGGGCTGCTGTCGCCCTGTACTTTGACGTGCAGATGCTTCGCCTGGCGTGGCTCGTAGCAGGCCGGGATGATGCTGGTGAACTCGTAGCGGCCCTGTCCGTCCGTGATCTGATAGCCGTGGTAGCGGTAGCCGATCATGTCGTAGTTGCCGGCGTGGTCGGACATCCACAGGTTGACGACGGCGTTCGGGATCGGCGTGCCCTTCTCGTTCAGCACGCGGCCTGACAGGACCAGCTCCGGCTTGTCGCCCGGCTCCAGCAGGTTCGAGCGCATCGGCGCGCCGAGGCGGAAGTACGGGCCATCGATCTCGCGCGGCGTCTGCGTCAGCTCGCCGGGGCCCGGCGGGTCGGGCTGCGGTACGCGCGTCCCCGCGCGGTCGCCCTTGATGATCTGCTGCTGTGTCATGAGTACCCTCCTAACCTTTCGTTGATCAGGCGTCCCGGCCGGTCCTCAGCTCCAGAGCTTCTTGCTGGCCAGCCGCGCTCCCTCTGCCATTGAGGCCAGCTTGGCCCAGACGACCTCCTCGTGGCCCACGCGAGAGCCGATACCGCAGTCGGTACCGGTCTGCACGTTCTCGCGGCCCACGATGTTCGCGTAGTTGATTATGCGCTCCGCGATCAACTCGGGATGTTCTACCAGGTCGGTGGCGTGTGAGATCACGCCGGGCATGAGCATGCGGCCCGCGGGCAGCTTGACCTGCTCCCAGACGTGGTACTCGTGCTCGTGGCGCACGTTGGCGGCCTCGATGGAGTACTGCATCGCCTTGATCTGCACCAGCAGGTCTGCGATGTGCTTGAGCTCGATGTCGTTGACGTGCGGGCGGTGGCCGCTGCCCCAGCAGGTGTGGAAGCGCACCAACTCTTCCGGAATGCCCTCGATCGAGTGGTTGATCACGTCGACGCAGAAACCGAGGTACTTGCGATACTCATCGATGCTCCAGTCCGGGTAGAACATCCAGCTGGTGCAGAACTCGGGCTCGTCCACCTGGACGATGAGCCCGGCGTCCGCGATCGCCTTGTACTCAACGCGGCAGGTCTCGGCGACGGCCATCATGTAGGCCTCGTCGTTTGGGTAGTACTGGTTGCGGATACCGGCGCCGAGGCTGAGCGGCCCCAGGGCGGCGATATAGCCCTCCACGTCTTTGCCGGCGATGGCGGCCTTGAGGTTGGCGACGTCGGCGGCGACCGCCGCCTGACCGGTGTAAGTGAGCGGGCCGGTGCAGGCGCGCACGTCGCGGGCGTTGGTCGTGCGCACCTCGCCGGGCGTGGCGAAGCCGGGACGTACAGGGCCGCCGGAGCCGGAGAACCAGAGCCCCGACGTGTAGAAGCCGGGGAAGTCGCGGCGATCGCGTTCGGCAGTGCCGGCTCGCACAGGCGGCTTGCTCGGGTCGGCCTGCACCGTCGAGTAGCCGGTGACGCGGTCCTGCAGGTAGCCCCCGTAGCTGCCCGCCTTGGCGTATTCGCCGTCGTTGACAATATCGACTCCGAGATCGATCTGCCGGTCGACGATCCACTGCACCGCCTTCGGCAGCCGCGCCTGGTACTGCTGAGAGAACGAGCCCTCGCGCGCTTTGCCGCCGTCGATGAGCTCGTCGAGCTCGGGTGGCCGTGGCAGGTTACCGGCGTGGGAAACGAGGATGCGATCGGTGCTGCGCCTCATGAGCCCTCCTGAGGTGAGGATAGTACGGCCTGATCGAAGCGATGACCAGATCTACGAGCGAACCTGGACAGAACCTGTCGAGAAAGCGTGCTTCCGGTCACGGTCTGGCAACCGGTCCGGAGAAGCGCTATCGTCTGGCCGTCAACGACCCGTTGCCAATACGTCATCGAGAGGGGAACACGAGATGCAAGCAGGAGTCTTCCGTGGAGCGAACCAGCCGCTGAAGATCGAATCGGTCGACGTGGCCGAGCCCATCGACCGCGAGGTGCTGGTGCGGACCGCGTTCAGCGGGGTCTGCCACAGCGACCTGCACTACATCGACCGGCCGGCCGCAGGTGCTGGTCAGGTCGGCGTGCTGGGCCACGAGGCGTCGGGCATCGTCGAGGCGATCGGCCCCAACGTGACCGAGTTCCAGCCCGGCGACCACGTCATCGCCTGCCTCTCGTTCTTCTGCGGCAAGTGCGAGTACTGCCTCGTCGGCCGCACCAACCTCTGCTCCGCCAAGCCGGCGCGGCCGGCCAGCGCCCCGCCGCGCCTCAGCATCGACGGCTCGCCGCTGGTGCAGTTCGCGGGCATCGGCGCCTACGCCGAGGAGATGCTGGTGCACGAGAACGCGCTGGTCAAGATCGTGCCCGAGATGCCGCTGGACCGCGCAGCGCTCCTCAGCTGCGGCGTCATGACGGGTGTCGGCGCGGCGCTGAACCGCGCCAAGGTCGCGCCGGCATCGACCGTTGCCGTGTTCGGCGTCGGCGGCATCGGCATGTCGGTGGTGCAGGGAGCGCGTATCGCCGGCGCGCGGCGCATCATCGCCGTCGACCTGCTCGACTACAAGCTGGAGCGCGCCAAGGAGTTCGGCGCCACGGACGGCGTCAACGCCTCGCAGGTCGATGCGGTGGAAGCAGTCCGGGAGTTGACCCAAGGCGGCGTCGATTATGCCTTCGAGGCGATCGGTCTCAGTCGGACGGCGGCGCAGGCCTTCGAGGTCCTGAAGGACGGCGGCCAGGCGGTCATGCTGGGCGTGGCCGAGCCGGGCGCGACCGTGACGGTGCCGGCCGCGGCGCTGCGACGCGAGAAGGTGCTGACGGGCAGCAGCATGGGCTCTAACCACTTCAAGATCGACATGCCGCGCCTCATCGACCTGTACTTCCAGGGCAAGCTGATGCTGGACGAGATGATCACGAACCGCTTCCCGCTCAGTGACGTGAACCAGGCTTTTGACGCGATGCGCGGCGGTGAGGTGATGCGCTCCATCCTGACGTTCAACTGAGGGACTGGCGTTCAACGAGGTGCATGAGCCGTAGGGACGTAGCTTTAGCTGCGTCCCGAGCCACGGTTCGTCTTAGCCACCACGGTGCGTTCCCCGCAGCCCCGGATTGCCGCGCCTCGCTGCCGCGATGGCTCGCAATGACAGAAGAGGCCCGGAGTAATCTCCGGGCCTCTCTCGTGATTCTCGCGGTGCGGGCTCAGCGCCAGAGGTGCTGCGTGGCCAGGCGCGAGCCCTCGCCCAGCGTCTGCAGCTTGGCCCAGGCGAGCTGCGGGTGGATGCGCCCGCCGAGGCCGCAGTCCGTCGCGGCGATGACATTCTCACGGCCCACGACGCTGGCGAAGCGCTCGATGCGCTCGGCGACCAGCTCGGGGTGCTCCACCACGTTGGTGGCGTGGCTGACGATGCCGGGCAAGATGATCTTGCCGGCCGGGCAGCTTGACGTCCTGCCAGACGCTCCACTCGTGCTCGTGGCGTACGTTGGCGGCCTCGAAGGAGTAGGCCTGACAGTTGATCGCGAGCATAAGGTCGACGATGTCGCGCATCGGGATGTCGGTCGTGTGGGGGCCGTGCCAGCTGCCCCAGCAGAGGTGGAAGCGGATGCGGTCTTCCGGCAGGCCTTTGATCGCGTGGTTCATGGCCTCGATGCGCACCATGGTGAACTCGCGGTAGTCCTCGACCGTCGGCGCCGGGTTGATCTGGTCCCAGTTTTCGGCGATGGACGGGTCATCCAGCTGCAGGATGAGTCCGGCGTCGACGATCGCCCTGTACTCCTCGCTTCATGGCGTCGGCGCAGGCGAAGACGAACTCCTCCTCCGACTTGTAGTAGTCGTTGCCGATGCGGGAGCAGCTGCCAGGCGCCAGCGAGGTCATAAAGCCTTCCTCGACGCCGTTGGCGGCCAGCGCGTCTTTGAAGTTCTTGATGTCCTTCTGGATCGCGTCCTGGCCTGTATAGGTCAGCGGCCCGATACAGACCGGCAGCGCGAACGGCCGCCGCGTCTGCGTGGCCGGCGAGACGCCGGATGTCGGGTCGGCGTAGGCCTCGGCGAAGATGTTCCAGTCGCGGCGCTGCGGGAACGTGCCCAGGCGCACGTTGCCGCGAGCGGGCGGCGCCTGCTTGACCTCGCCGGCTTCGGTGGCGAGACCGAGACCGCCCAGTCTTGTGAACGAGTAGGTCCACCAGGCGCCGTAATCGACCGGGCCGGGCATCGCCTTGCCGAACTCGCCGTCGCCGGGGACGTCGATGCCGAGCTCTTTCTGATGGCGCACGACCTCGAAGGTGGCGTCGCGCACCGCCTTGTCGAGCTCGGCCTGGTCGATTTGCTCACCGTCGGCGCGCCTGGAAAACAGGTCGATCAGGCTCTTCGGTCGCGGCAGGCTGCCCGCCTGGCTCGCGATGATGCCGTCTTTACTGTTCCTCATCCTCTCCTCCCGGTTTTTCGTTCCCGATGCAGGGGTTTACGCCGCGAGCATAGCGGCCCGCCCGATAGCAGGATAGAGAAACGGACTGCCGGGATGGAGACGCCGCCGGTGGCTGCTACTTCGCGGCCGGCACGAAACGCATCGAGAGCGAGTTCACGCAGTGGCGGGTGTTGGTGGGCGTCAGGCGCTCGCCGACGAAGACGTGGCCCAGGTGGCCGCCGCAGTTGGCGCACTCGATCTCGATGCGCATACCGTCCGGGTCGGGCAGACGGTTGACGGCGCCGGGTAGCTCCTGGTCGAAGGCGGGCCAGCCGCAGTGGGCGTCGAACTTGTCGTCGGAGCGGTAGAGCTCCGCGTTGCAGCGACGGCAGATGTACGTGCCGGGCTCGTAGAAGTCGTCGTACTCGCCGGTGAAGGGACGCTCCGTCCCCTTGTGCTCGATGACGTAGCTCTCTTCCGGCGTCAGCGGGTTAAAGGCGGTCTTGTCCATGTCGTACCTCCGCGTTCAGTATCGCGCCCGCGCCTTACGAGATGCTTACGTCGTCGCGATGGGCGCCGCCAGCGCTGCCTCCGCGATGGCCAGCGACTGCGCCAGCGGCAGGTCGAGGCTCGTGACGCGGCGCAGGTCGCGGCGGTACTTCGTGTCGTCGTAGGCGATGCCGCGGTGCATCGTGGCGCGGTTGTCCCAGATGACGAGGTCGCCGACCTGCCACTTGTGCAGGTAGCGGAACTGCGGCTGCGTGGCGTGCTCGATGAGGTCGCGCAGCAGCAGGCGCGCCTCCGGCACCGGCCAGTCGATGATCGTCGAAGCGTGCGAGGCGAGATAGAGCGAACGGCGGCCGTTGGGCAGGGTGCGCACCAGCGGGTGCACGGCGCCCTTCAGTTTCTCCAGCTCGTCCGCCGAGAACTCGAAGCCCAGCGTCTGGCGCGAGTACGCGATGGAGTGGTGCACCAGCAGCGTCTCGATGCGCGCCTTCATCTCGTCGTCGAGCGCGTCGTAGGCGGCGCGCGTGTCGGCAAACTCGGTGTCGGCTGCGACCGGCGGGACGATGCGCGCGTGCAGGTTGGAGTAGCGGCCGGGCGGCTCTGCGAACGAGGCGTCGGTGTGCCAGAGGCGGTTGCCCAGCGAGTACATCCGCTTGCGGTTGCTGGAGTCCAGGATCTCGCCGGTCTCGTCCAGGTTGGAGATGTCGCTGAGCGCGTCGTTGTTCAAGCGGCCTTTGTTCGAAAGCGCGGCGGCGCCGGTCTTCGTGTGCAGGGCGCCGTCGAAGCGCTGCACGAAGTCGATCTGCTCCTCGTCGGTGAAGGGCTGATTGTGGAAGACCAGCACGCCGTACTCGTCCATGCCGGCGCGTATTTCGTCCAGCGTCTCGCGGTCGCGCACCTGCGTGAGGTCGAGGTCGCTGGGGCCGACTTCCGCGACAAAGAGGGGATGGAGTGGTTTGAAGATAAGGGCCATGAGGTGCTGCTCCTCCTGCCTTGGTGTGGAAGCAGTCTAGGTCTGCCTTCGGAAGGCCGTCAAACAACCTGAGGCGATGGTAGAATCGCGGGCGGCGTGCGCTTCGGCGCGCTGAGTTCGACCATCTCCCGCAGGCAGAGAGGAGCGCGGCATGAAGGCCGTTCGCGTACACAATTTCGGCGGTCCGGAAGTGCTCACCTACGAGGACGTGCCCGACTCGAGGCCGGAGCCGGGCGAGGCGCTGGTCCAGATGCAGGTCGTCGGCGTCAACTACAGCGACACGAACTATCGGCTCGGCGCCAACCCGGCCGTGACGCCGCCCTTCTTTCCCGGTCACGAGGGCGGTGGCGTGATCGTCGAGCTTGGTGACGGCGTCAGGGACTTCAAGGTCGGCGACCGCGTCGTCTTCGCCGGCCAGCACCGCCGCGGCACCTACCGGCAGCTCATGAACCTGCCCGAGAGCGAGCTGGTGCACGTGCCCTCCAGCGTCGATATGAAGACGGCCGTCGCCGTGATGAATCAGGGCCAAACGGCGCACTACCTGACGCATGATGCCCACGTCATTCAGCCGGGCGAGACGGTGCTGATCCACGCTGGCGCGGGCGGCGTTGGCTCCAACCTGGTGCAGATGGCGAAGAGCATGGGCGCGCACGTCTACACGACGGTCTCCTCAGACGAGAAGGCGGCGTTCGTGCGCGACCTCGGCGCCGACGAGGTGATCATGTACACGCAGATCGATTTCGTGGACGCGATCAAGCAGGCGACGGACGGTCGGGGCGTCGACGTGGTCTACGACGCCATCGGCGGCGACTACATCATGAAGGGCCTACAGTGCCTGGCGCGCAAAGGCCACATGGTGACGTACGGCCAGAGCGCCCACGCGGAGCCGCCGATGATCCGCTGGCCGGTTGCCGGCATGGGCTCGTACTACATGAGCCAGCACACGGGCGCCGACTACAGCCGCGGCGCGGAGAACGCCCACCGCGCGGCCGATTTGTTCCGCTCGGTGCGCGAAGGCGAGCTCAAGGTGCACATCCACAAGGAGTACCCGCTGGCGGACGCCGTCCAGGCTCACCGCGACATCGAAGGCCGCGGCACGATTGGCAAGCTCCTGCTCATTCCCTAGGAGGCGGACGCCGTCAGCGGCGTGAAAACAACTCATTCCTGCGCTGTTGATACTCCTGGAGCGACATTGCTCCCGTCTTCTGGAGCTCGTAGAGCTGCGTCAGCTCCTCTTCGAGCGACGCATGTCTGGCTGCGACTCTCTGAGCCGCGGCGCCCGCGTCCTGGTCCTGGGATCTGGGGCCGTAGTTATTCGCACCCGGCGTGCTATCCATGACGTAGAAGACGAGCAGCACGAGGCCGCCGAATGGGACCAGGCCCAGGAGAAGCCACCATCCGCTCTTGCTTGTGTCGTGGAGCCGCCGAACTGAGACGGCTGAAGGAAGGCACGAACATCGCGGCGGCATAGACAAAGAGCACGATTATGGGGCTTTGAGTTACGCCAAGAATGATGGCAAGCGCGATCGTGACGATGAAGTTGGTGAGGCTAAACCACCAGTACTCTGAACGGGTCGCCCGGCCGCTGAAGTCGGCGTATTTGAACAAGGCCTCGAAGCCACTAATACCGCAACCCACAGAAGCCTCCTCACCTGTATAAGTCTCTTCAGACTTATCTTCGGCAGGATCGAGGCGTTCAGAGAGATGGGTGAGAAGGCCCGCCTAAGCGGGCGCGAAGGAAGTCATTGAGCTGAGCGGCGTCGTGCCGAAGTCCGGAGCCGCGACGATGTCGCGGATCTGCTCTCGTAGCCAGTTCGTGGCGGGGTCGGTGCTGCGGCTGCCGTGCCACAGCATCGACATGCCGACCGCCTCGGTCTCGAACGGCACGTCGTACATCTTCAGCTCGGCGACGTCCATCAGGTGCCGGGCCAGCTTTTCGTGCGCCACGTCGATCATCGACGTGCCGCGCAGGAGCAGGAGACGCAGGGACGGGTTCGTGAACGTGAGGCGGGGCTTGCCGCCGTTCAGCAAGCTCGGCAGCTCCATGGCGAGGCCGCTGCGGTCCAATCCGGTGTAATCGTGCACGTCCGCGTCGTGGGCGATGACGCGCTCGGCCAGCTCTTTCCGCGTCAGCAGGCCGGGCTCATACGGCGCGCCGCGCCACATCGCGAGAACCCAGCGGTCTTCGTAGAGGGGTTCGTCGATCAGCTCCGGCGCCCGCAGGCCCGACGGCCAGATCGCCAGGTCGAGCCTGCCGGCTTCGAGATCGCGCACCGTGAAGCTGCCGTTGAGGGGCCTGAGCAGCAGCGACACCGGCTGATAGCGGGTCGAGAGCCTCTCGATCAGGGGCTTGAGCACGAGCAGGACCGCCTCGTGCGACGAAGCGATACGGAAGACGCGCTCGTCCCGCGTCGCGTCGAAGGTGAGACGATGGCGCACCGTCTCGTCCAGCATGCTCAGCGCCGTCGCCAAGGGCTGCTCCAGCTCCTGCGCCAGGATCGTCAGTTGGTACTCGCGGCCGATGCGCACGAGCAGGTCGTCGTCGAAGATGCGGCGCAGCTGCTCCAGGGCGCGGCTCATCGAGGGCTGGCTGAGGCCGAGACGCCGCCCCGCACGGGTGAGATTGCGCTCCGCCAGCAGCGCGTCCAGCGCGAGCAGCAGGTTGAGGTCGATTTCCGCCAGGTTCATCGCAGCACTATCCAGGTATCAGTCTGTCACCAGGATATCGAATGAAGCATTCAGTTCTGAATGGTTCATATGGCAACAAATCATATACCAAACATTGGCGAATCCTATTGACCGGCTCGCCGGCCTCGCTAGATTAGGGCTAGATGGGGCGCGGTGACGCGCCATAGAGAGAGGTGAGCAATGGGTGAGATACTCGGACTGGGCATGAGCCACGGCATGGGCATGTCGCCGCCGGCGCCACGCAGCGGCATGTACCGGCACCTCGAGCGGCCGGACATTCCGGAGTCGGCCAAGGACCCCAAGAACTGGCCCGAAGGCCTGAGGCGGGAGCTGGGCGACGACGAAGGCAAGACCGCCAACATAGAGCATCGCGAGGCCTTCAGGGTCCAGGCACAGAAGATCCGCGAGCGCCTCGACGCCTTCAATCCGGACTTCGTGCTGATCTGGGCCGACGACCAGTACGAGAACTTCAAGGAAGACATCATCCCCGCCTTTTGCGTGCAAGCGTTCGGCGACATGGAGATCGCCCCCTTCAAGCGCTACGGCGACCGGCTCACGCCGCAGGCGCCGGAGTCTCAGTTCGGCGGTCAGGGCAACCCGAACAACACCTGGGGTTGGCCGGTCGACAAGACGATGACGGTCCGCGGCGCCCGTCCTCAGGGCCGCCACCTCGCGGCCGGCCTGATCAACCAGAAGATCGACGTCGCTTACGCCTACGAGCCCCTGCACTACGGCACCTTTCCGCACGGCTTCCTCAACACGATGCTCCTGCTCGACTGGGAAGGAAAGAAGGGCTGGCCTTACCCGACCCTTACATTCCAGGTGAACTGCTACGGCGCTCGCGTACTGATCAACCGCGGCGGCCACTACCCGATCGGCTCGATCGACATGCCGCAGGAGGAGCTGGACCCGGACGGCCCGACGCCGGAGCGCTGCATGGAAGTCGGCGCTGCCACCGCCCGTGTCCTGCAAGCAAGCCCGTGGCGGGTCGCGGTGATCGCGTCTTCCAGCTGGTCGCACGCCTTCCTCGTGCCGAAGAACAACTTCCTCTACCCGGACGTCGACAACGACAAGCGGATGTACGAGAACCTGCTCGGCACGAACTACGACGCCTGGCGGGCAGTCACGAACGACGAGATCCTCTCGAACGGCTGGCAGGAGTTCCGCAACTGGTTCTGCGTCCTTGGCGCGATGGAAGAGCTCGGCCACAAGGCGCCGGACTACTCCCACTTCATTGAGACCTACAGCTACAACTCGAGCAAGGTCTTCGCGATCTGGGACCCGCGCTAGGCCATTTGCATGGCGGCGTGACCGCGCGAGTGATTGACAACAGAAGGAGTCTGGTACTGGCCCGGCCGACGCTGCTCTAGATCATCAGCACGGGCGGAGTCTGGATTAGACAATATGGACGAAGCGGCCAGCCGTAAACTGGCCGCTTCGTTTTCTATCGAGGCGCCGGGTCGAGGCTTGCCGCCGGTGCTACACTGAGCGCCGCAATCGAAACAGGCGTTATCCAGACCGGTAAAGGGAGGGTGAGATTGGCAGACATTCAGTACGTCATCCCGGTAGACTTCAACGATTTCAAGCCCACCGAGTTCCACAGCCAGTGGGTCGGCACGTCAGAACAGGGCGTGGACGGGTGTTTCCTCGTCGTGACGCGCGTGCCGCCGGGTACCGGTACGCCGGTCGTGCACACGCACCTGGGCGACCAGTTCTATTTCATCTTCCACGGCGAGATGAACCTGCAGCTGGCCGACGAGAGCATGAAGGCCAACGCAGACGACCTGATCTACATTCCGACGGCTTTACCGCATCGCAACTTCAACTCTACCGATAAGGACGAGATCCACTGGGAGTTCATCGTCCCGGGCGACTTCCCCGGCCTGCAGCGCTTCTACCGCGCCGAGTATCCGGCCTACGATGTGCATGAAGTGCCGGTCAACCCGCACTACATCCGCTCGCTGGACCGCTCGAAGTTCGATCCCAACGAGAAGACCAACGTGACGATGGCCGACTACGACAGCGGCTCGCACCACGCCCGCATTGACATCGTGCAGGTGCCCGAAGGCAAGGGCGAGGGCGACGTCCACGTCAGCCCCTACACGAAGGTGCTCTACACGATGACCGGCCAGCTCGACGTACAGATCGGCCGCAAGATCCAGAAGATCGAGCCGAACACGTACGTCTACCTGCCCAAGGGCACGCCGCACACCTACGAGAACAGCGGCCGCGGCCACTCCACGCACATCGAGGTGCGTATGCCGCCGTCCGTCCGGGACGTCGACAGCGTACCGGTGAACCTGGACCTGTAACGGTTCCTGAATCAACGAACAGAGAGGCGTCTCGAGAAGTCGGGGCGCCTCTTCCTCATTCCGGGCCGTTCGGCAGGGACGTTTCGGTTCGGAGCTTCTGTACAGTGGACGGGACGAGGAGGAAGATTCATGGCTTCGTTTCTGAATGAGGAGCAGGAGCGGTTCGCGCGGGAGATCGCCGAGCTGCTCATCGGGCGCAACGAGACCATCAGCGTCGCCGAGGCGACGGCCGGCGGGCTGATCTCGGCGGCGCTGCTCTGGGTGCCGGGTGCATCGCGCTACTTCGGCGGCGGCGCCGTCGTGTACACGCTGAACTCACGCACCGTCCTGGCCGGCGTGCCGGCGGAAGAGCTCGCCAACTATCGCGGTACGACGCCGGAGATGCTGCACTCGATGGCGCGGTCGATGCGGGAGCGCCTCGGCACGACGTGGTGTCTGGCCGAGTCCGGTCTAGCTGGGCCAACGCCGGGCCGCTCCGGCACGCGTCCCGGCCGCACGACGATCTCTATCGCCGGACCCATAGACCGGAGCGAAGTGATCGAGACCGGCTCGGCCGACCGCGAGGCCAACATGATCGAGTTCACGACGGTCGCCTTGCACCTGCTGCGCGACGTCCTGCTCGAGGCTACGGGCATGACCTAGGCGTCTTCGGCGGCTATAGCGCCGCTCGATGCCGAAACGGTTTTCCATCTATCACCAGAGGACGGCGAATTGTAGAATCCAACTCGCCCCGAGAGAGGACGTTCCTCAGCAGCGTTCGAGAGAAAGAGGCCTGCTTTGAAGTTCAGCACCGACAGGATTCTCACCACCCACGCCGGCAGCCTGCCGCGTCCCCAGGAAGTCATCGAGCTTGGCAAGACGCGTCCCGCCCGGCCGACCGATCCGCTCGGTTGGTCGAAGGAGATGGGCGACTGGGTCAAGCAAGTCGTCGACCACCAGCGCGAGCTCGGCGTCGACATCGTCAACGACGGCGAGTACGGCAAGGCGACGCGTAACCCGGTCGATTACGGCGCCTGGTCCGGCTACGCCTGGGAGCGTATCTCCGGCTGGGAGCAGTCGCCGGAGCCGCCACGGCCCCAGACCAGCCTGCGCGACCGCAAGCGCTTCCCCGGCGCCTTCTCCGAGTTGATGACGGGCGGCGGCGGCATTGCACCACCGATCTTCACCGGCCCGATCAGCTATCACGGCCAGGAAGCAATCAAGGTCGACATCGCCAACCTCAAGGCGGCGATCGAGGGCAAGGATGTCCCGGAGGCCTTCATCAGCGCGGTCTCGGTCGGCAGCTTTGCGCGGCTGCAGAACCGCTACTACAAGGACGACCACGACTACCTCTTCGCGCTGGCGGACGCTTTCCACGAGGAGTACAAAGCGATCACGGACGCGGGCTTCATCCTGCAGCTGGATGAGCCCGGTTTCGCCACGATGTGGGACATGTTCGACCCAGCGCCGAGCATGGAGGACTACCACAAGCATGTCCAGGTCCGCGTCGACGCCATCAACCACGCCATCCGCGACATCCCGCCGGAGATGGTGCGCTTCCACGTCTGCTGGGGCAGCTGGCACGGCCCGCACTCCAGCGACGTACCTTTGAAGGACATCGTCGACCTCGTCTTGCAGATCAACGCCGGCGCCTACTCGGTCGAAGCAGGCAATGTGCGCCACGAGCACGAGTGGCGCGTGTGGCAGGACACGAAGCTGCCGGATGGCAAGATCGTCATCCCCGGCGTCGTCAGCCACGCCACCAACGTGGTCGAGCACCCGCAGGTGGTGGCGGACCGTATTCTGCGCTACGCCAACGCCGTCGGCCGCGAGCGCGTCGTCGCGGGCACCGACTGCGGTCTCGGCGGCCGTGTGCACGCGGAGCTGGCCTGGGCCAAGCTCGGCTCACTGGTCGAAGGCGCGCGTCTCGCCAGCCAGGAGCTCTGGCGCCGTTAGCACGGGGCGTGGCCGCGCGGAGTTCGTTGGACGAAGAGATGTGTCGGGGACCGACCGATGATCCGTCCACAGGCAACGGAAAGAAGAGGCCGTCCTGCGGGGCGGCCTCTTCGCGGCGGTGCGTTATAGGCGACACCCGGCCGCGTTTGTAGTAGCAAGAAGGGAGTCGCCGAACAGGGACGTATCGCGGGAGGAGCCCGTGGCGACAGTCAGGGATGCCGTTCTTCAAGAAGACACGCAGGGATGAGCCCAACCGCAACGACGTCAACCCCATCGAGGTGCGCGACCGCATCCAGGCGATTCGCAACCGGGTTGGTCACACCGAGATCAAGCTCGGCGACCTCTTTGCCCTCATCGGCGAGCACGAGCGCGCCCGCCCGCCGGAGCCACTGACAGAGTCGGAGATCGTCCTGTCGGTCGTGTCCGAGCCACCGCGCGTCAACCCGGACGACATTCCCACGCGCGAGCCCAAGTTGAAGCACCAGTTTTACAACCCGCTGTACTAGGCGGTCCTCAACTGCGGCGACGCGTCGACGTTACTCGGTGTCGAAATCGAGGCCGTCGAGCTTGCTCAGGAAGCGCAGCACGACCTCGTTGAACTCGTCCGGCTTTTCCCAGTAGACGGAGTGGCCCGATCCCCACGCTACGTGATACTGCGAGCCCGGGATTAGACGGTGGCACATTTCGATCAGGTCTGCCGGCGTGATCATGTCGTGTTCGCCGACCAGGTAGAGGACGGGGATGCCGGTCTCGCGCAGTCGCTGCGACATCGGTGCGCGTGGTGGCGTGCCAGGCGGTAGCGGCGGCGGGTTGGGGGGCCCCAGGAAGTCTTTGGGCCGCGGCGGGTTCAGCTTCGAAATCTGACGCAGCAGGAAGTAGCCCTCCGGGTCCGTCTCCTTGTAGGGCGGGTGCACCGAAAACGCGCCGAGGCCGCGGGTACCCCGCGCTGCCTCCGCCTCGTCGCGGCGGCGCTGCACCGCCTCATCTGCCACGGCTCCGGTCGTGCCCGAGAGAACCAGGGCACGCACGCGCTGCCTTGGATCGCGTACCGCCAGCGCCGTCGCCGCGCGGCCGCCCATCGAGTGCGCCACGATGCGCACGTCGTCGATGCCGAGATGGTCGAGCAGGCCGATGGCGTCGTCGCCAAAGCCGCGCCGCCCCTTGTTGTCGAGGTCGTGGCTACGGCCGAAGGCACGGTGGTCGAACGTGATGCAGGTGTAGAAGCGCGAGAAGAAGGGCACCTGGCGCCACCAGCTCAGGTGGTTGCCACCCTGCCCGTGCGCAAACAGCACTGCTGGGCCTGAGCCGTTCACCTCGTAGTAGAGGTCGATACCGTTGACTGGCGCGAAAGGCATGGTCAAAGTGTACGACTCCAGGCGCCGTGAGCAGATGATCGGCGCTTCAGGCGAAGCGTCCGCGCCGCCACGCTAGTGGCTAGACCGCGAGTGGTTCCTCGATGCGCTCCTCTGGCGGCCGCATCGAGGCGGCGGCGTCTTCGTCGCGGATGATCAGAGCGAAGACGATGCCGACGACGGCCAGCACGACCGCCGCGAGGAAGGCGTCGTGAAAAGCGAGCAGGGTGGCGTGTGCCGCCGCGGCCTGCTGCGCTCCCGGCGCCGCTGCCGCGATAGCGTCCGGCACGCGCGAGTTGATCTGCGACGTGAGCACCGTCGCCAGGATCGCTACGCCGAACGACGAGGCGACCTGCCGGTTTGTGTTGAAGATGGACGAGGCCTGGCCGGTGTCCTCGTGGCGAATCGTGGCGAAGGTGGCAGCCTGCAGCGGGATGAAGGTAAACGCCATCGCCAGGCCGCGCAGGACGAGGATGGCGCCGATCAGGACGATGCTCGTCTTCAGGTCGACGAAGAGGAAGGCGGCGGAGCTAATCGTGAACAGGATCATAGCGAAGACGAGCATGCGCCGCGGCCCGATCTTCGGGTACAGGTTGCCGGAGATCGGTGCGAACAGCGCGACGGCCACGGCCTGCGGCATGAGCACGAGGCCGGTGTCCAGCGCCGAGTAGCCGCGCAGGTTCTGCAGGAAGAGCGGCAGCAGGAACAGCACGCCCATGAGTCCGCCCATCATCGCGAACAGGACGATGTTGGCGCTGCGGAACATGCGGTCCACCAGCAACCGCAAGTCGAGCATGGGCTTGTCCTTGTTCAGCTCGACGTAGGTCAGGCCGGCGAACATGACGACGCCGATAATGCCCGACGCCAGCACCTGCAGCGATCCCCAACCCGCTTCGGGCCCGCGCGACAGGGCAAACAAGACCAGCGCCAGGCCGCCGCCGGAGAGGATGAAGCCCCAGTAGTCGAAGGACTCGGCGTGCGGCTGCTTTTCCTCCTTGATGAAGAGCATCGTGAACAGGAAGCCGGCCACGCCGATAGGCACGTTGACGAAGAAGATCCAGTGCCAGCTGACGTAGTCGACGAAGGCGCCGCCCAACACCGGCCCGGCTGCCGGGGCGATGACCGTCGGCACCGTGAGCACGATGGACGCCTGGGCACGCTCGTGGGGCGGGAAGGCGCGAAAGAGCATCGTCGTGCCGACCGGCGTCAGCATGCCGCCGCCGACGCCCTGCAGCACGCGGAAGGCGATCAGTGACTCGATGTTCCACGAGAGGCCGCACAGCGTCGAGCCCATCACGAACATCGCGAGCGCAAACATGAACGTCTTCTTGGTGCCGAAGCGGTCGCCGATCCAGCCGGAGGCCGGGATCCAGATCGCCAGGCTCAGCAGGTAGCCGGTCACGACCCATTCCAGCGAATCGCTGGAGGCGTGGAAGGTGTCGCCCAGGGTCGGCAGCGCCACGTTGACGATGGTGATGTCCATCAGGTCCATGAAGATGCCGAAAACAAAGGCGGCGGCGACGAGCCACTTGTACTCAATGCCCTTGAGTTGCATGAAATTCTCCCCCGTTCCAGGGTATCGGCTGCGTCCAGTGCGAACCAGCGGCCCTCGTTAAGACTTCGCAAAGGTGCCATCACGGGCGTCGTGCGTTGAAAGCAGCGTACGAGGCTGCTCCTGACAGCATTGCGTCAGGAAGTCGAAGCGGGACAAGCCCATCCTGACAGCATCGTGTCAGGAGACGTCAGGAGATGGCGGGGGCGGCAACTCTAGTGGTTCAGCGCTTCGTTGACCTGCTCGAGGAACGTCTCGGCGCCGCGACGCAGCAGGCCGAGCGCCGAGATCGTCACGAAGTTGGCGCCCGCCCGGATGAGTTGAGCGACGCCCTCCGTGTCGCTGGGGGAGTTGCCGCCGACGCCCGCATGCTTGCCGGCGGCCCGCACCTGACCGACGACGTCGATCATGACGCGGCGTACCTCGGCCGCGGGCGGGTGTCCCATGCTCTGTCCCAGGTCGCTGGCGGCGCAGTGGATGACGTCGACGCCGGGCACGGCCAGGATATCGGCCAGGTTGGAGACGGCCTCCACCTCTTCGCACATGGGGATGACCAGTGTCTCGGCGTTGAGCCAGGCCATCGTCTCCTGACGGCCCTGGTGGAGGTTGTAGTCGTGGGCGCGACCGCTGGCGGCACCGCGATGGCCCTCCGGGTAGTAGCGAGCGGCCGCGGCGATGCGCTCCGCCTGCTCGCGTGTGTTGACGTGGGGCACGATGATGCCCTGCACGCCGCGGTCCAGGAAACGCAGGATCGTGGCGTCGGAGTGATCCGGGATGCGCGCAATCGGCGTGATACCGACGACCTCGGCGGCGCGCACCATCTGCTCCACCTGGTCGAGGCTCATGGGGCCGTGCTCGCAGTCGAGGAAAACGAAATCGAAGCCGATGAGGCCCAGCAGCTCGACCGTCTCGGGTGAAAAGCCGGAGACGATGCCGCCAAACGCGACCTTGCCCGCGGCCAGCTTTGCTTTCGTGGTGTTCGTTCGCATCTCGTCTTCCTTTTGGTCCAGTTCTCTGGATGCGTCGTTCGCATCGAGTCGTTGCACTTGTCGCTGCGCATCCCTATCGGGCTGCTTCGCTCGCCTTTAGGAAGGAAGGTATGGGGGGACACCCCCATAGCCCCCGCGCATGGGCTTCGCCCCCCGCTACCCCTGCGCACGCTCGTCGGCAGTCTCGACACCAGGTATCTGCGGCAGAACTTCCCCCCGTAGTTTGTCGCCGGGCCAGTGGCCTACGCCAGGCCGCGCAGGCGGCGGGCGAAGCCGCTGCCCGTGATCAGCTCGGCCTCGATCTGCTCTCTTTGGCTGAGGACGCGGCACAGGAAGAAGGCGACTTCGGTCTGCACGGCGTCGCGGAAGCTGGGCACGGCGGAGAACTCGTGCGTCTGGCCGGCGTAGACGTGGAGGTCTGTTTCGACGCCCGCATCGCGCAGCGCCTCGCACATGCGCAGGCTCGCGTGCACGTCGACCACCTGGTCCAGGTCTCCGTGTAGGAAGAAGGTCGGGGGGAAGTCCGGAGAGACGTAGGTCATGGGGCTGGCCTTGTGCGCCTCCTCCGGCGTCGCGTTCTCACCCAGGAGGGTGGTCGGCGGCCAGACGCCGGGCTCCATCGGCCCGCCGACGCGAAACTCCGTGGGCGGGAACATGGCGACGACGGCGTCGATGCGGCTCGAAACGACGGATGATTCGTCGTCGAGCAGGCTGCTGTCTGCCGTGCCCGCCGCGATGAGGGCGAGGTGGCCGCCGGCGCTGAAGCCCTGGATGGCGACGCGGTCCGGCTCGATCTCCAGCTCGACGGCGTGCGACCGCACCCAGCGCACCGCGGCCTTGACGTCGTGGACCTGCGCCGGCCAGGGCGACTCGCCGGTGAGGCGGTACTCGACTGGGATGCAGGTGAAGCCGTGCTCGCGCAGAGCCTCTGCTTGTGTCGCCATCACGCCCTTGTTGCCGCTGCGCCAGGCGCCGCCGTGCAGTAACAGCACGGCGGTGCGCTGGGATTCGCCGGCGGCAGCGAAGACATCGAGTTGCAAGCTGCGGCCGTTGGCGGTGCGGTAGGCGACGTCGAAGCGGTCGGTCATGGTGCGCGCTTCAACGAGGGCATGATCTGCTCCGTGAAGAGGCCGATGGAGCGCATGACCTGCTCGTCCGCCATGTCGCCGAAGGAGAAGTTGGCGACGAAGTAGTTGGCGGCGGTCGCGTGCAGGTGCTCCTGAACGCGCTCTCGCACGTGCTCGGGCGTGCCAACGATCAGCCTGGCATGGTCGATGGCGGTGTCGAAGTCCGATTCCGGCTGGAAGCGCTCGGCACCGCCCAGGCGCTCCCAGAGGTAGGTGAAGCAGGCGCGGTGCTGCTCGTACGCCACGCGCGCCTCGCGCTCGGCCTGCTCCTGACTCTCGGCGACGTAGAGCTGGCGCACGAGGCCGAACTTCGGGTCCGGCTCGTGCGCGTTGAGGCGGGTCGGGTCGTTGTGGTTCTCCTCCAGCGCCTCGAAGTAGCTGTCGCGCACCTCGCGAATGGCCGGCAGACGTCCGCCGAAGGTGACGGTATTGATCGCCTGCTGGCCCAGGCGACGCATCGTCTCAGGGTGGCCGGCCGGGTACCAGAAGGGCGGGTACGGCCGCTGATAGGGACGGATGCTGACGTCCATCGGAGGAAGGTCGAAGTGCTCGCCGGCCGTCGCAGCCAGGCTGCCGCCGAGGGCGCGGATCAGGATATCGAAGGCTTCGTCGTAGACCGGCTGAGCCTCCTCGTGTTCGATGCCGAGGCCGCGTAGCTCGTGCGGCGACGCGCCGCGGCCGGTGCCGAAGACAAGGCGTCCCCGGCTGAGGTGATCGAGCATGCAGATCTCCTCGGCCAGGCGGATCGGGTTGTAGAGGGGCAGGATGTAGACCAGCGCGCCGAGGCGGATGTGCCGCGTGCGCTGCGTCGCCGCTGCCAGGAAAAGGCTGGGCGACGGAGCGCCGCCCAGCGGCGTCAGGTGGTGCTCGGCGAGGTGATAGCAGTAGAAGCCGGCCGCGTCCGCGTACTCGAGTAGCTTGAGGCGCTGCTCGTACAGTGCGCTGAGCCTGTCGGGCCGGGAGAAGTCGATCCAGTCGAACAGGCCGACCGGCATGTCGGTCTCTGAACTGCGAGTCGTCGGTCTTGGCTCTGCGGTCATGGCCGCCTCCACACCAAACGGCCGTTACGCCGCGACGTTGGCGCCCATTATAGGCAGCCTGTCGAGGGCTGGAGCGGCGCCGTTACGCAGGGTGCTGGAAAACCTCTCTCGATCAAGTTGTGGTACGAGAGCCTCACCACGAGCGAAATCACGCTGAGCCTGAGGCTCTCGAAGGACGTTCTCTTTCGTTTTCCAGCACCCTGCTAAAGCAGATGCAGCCGGCGGGCCTGCGCTTCGAGGTCGTCGCGGAACTTGGGGTGGGCGATGGCGATGAGGGCCCTGGCGCGGTCTCGCAGGGTGCGGCCGTGCAGGTCAGCGACGCCGAACTCGGTGACGACGTGGTGCACGTCACCGCGCGTCGTCACGACGCCGGCGCCGGGCCGCAGCTCGGCCACGATGCGGGAGATGCCGCCGTCGCGCGCCGTCGCGGGCAGGGCGATGACCGCCTTGCCGCCGGGCGAGCGGCTGGAGCCGCGGATGAAGTCGAGCTGGCCGCCGATGCCGCTGTACAGCATGTGGCCGATGCTGTCGGCGCAGACCTGGCCCGTGAGATCGACTTCGATGGCGGAGTTGATCGAGACCATGCGCTCGTTGCGCGCGATCAGGAACGGGTCGTTGGTGAACGTCACCGGGTGCATCTCGATCAGCGGGTTGTCGTCCACGAAATCGTAGAGGCGGCGCGATCCCATGACGAAGGACGAGACGATCTTGCCATCGTGGTAGCCCTTGGCGCTGTTGTCGACGATGCCGCTGTCGATGAGATCGAGCAGGCCGTCCGAGAACATCTCCGTGTGCACGCCGAGGTGCTTGTGGCCCCCGAGGCAGCCGAGCACGGCGTTGGGCAGGGCGCCGATGCCGGTCTGCAGGGTCGAGCCGTCCTCGATCAAGGAGACGACGTGCTCGCCGATGCGGCGCGCCACCGCGTCTGGCTCCGGACAGACGGCCTCGATGAGCTCTGCCTCCGCCTCGACCAGGTAGTCGATCTGCGAGACATGCAGGAAGCTGTCGCCGTGCGTGCGCGGCATGCGCGGGTTGACCTGCGCGATGACCGTGGAGGCGGCGTCGGCCGCTGGCTTGGCGCAGTCGACGGAGATGCCGAGGCTGCAGTAACCGCTGTGGTCCGGCGGCGAGACCTGGATCAGCGCCACGTCAGGCGCCAGGGTGGTCTGAAAGAGACGTGGCACGTCGGAGAGGAAGATGGGCGTGAAGTCGGCGCGGCCCTCGTTGACCGCCTCGCGCACGTTGCGGCCGACAAAGAGGGCGTTGTGGCGGAAGTGGCCCTCCATCTCCGGCTTGACGTAATCAGCATCCGCCTCGCTGTGCAGATGGACGATCTCGACGTCCTCGAGCTCCCTGTAGCGCGCGACGAGGGCGTCGATCAGCGCCACGGGGACGGCACAGCCGCCCTGCACGTAGACGCGCTGCCCGGAGCGAATCGCCTCAGCGGCGGCCTGAGCCGTGACGTGGCGGGGAGTCTTTGTTGTCATACCTTCGCTCATGCTAACAGCCCGATTCGAGGCTGGGCAGGTGCCAGAGTTACTGTTCTTTCGGGTCGTCCAGGGTGACGTACATGAAGTCGTGGTCCTGGCGGGAGAGGAAGCGCGCCGGGTTGCCGGGCATCGAGTCCATGAAGCGCGTCGCCTTCAGCGACCCGTCAGGCTGCTGGAAGAACAGCGACGTGAGGACGTAGGGCGAGTTGATGTCGAGCTGCATCGCCGTGCAGGCGCCTGCGGCCCACAAGGCGTGCGCGAGGCTGTCGGCGCTGAGCGAGTTGCCGGCCGCGATGAGCAGGTCGCCGTTCTTCGTCAGGCCGATGGCGGAGCGCCAGGTGATGAACTCGGAGGAATCGACCTCGACGTAGCCCCAGGTGTCGTTGCCTTCGTTCGTGCGCGGGCTGACCTGACAGTTGTCGACCAGCAGGATTGCGTTCTGGCGCACGGCGACAAAGCTGTCCTTCATGGTCAGGTCGCGGCCCCATTCGCCCATGCGGATGCTGCCATCCGTCATGACGGCGACGCTGGCGAAGCCGTCACGAAGCGGCCGGTACTGCTGGCCGTCCGCGATCATGCCGTAGCCGCCGTGCGGGCCGCGAAAGCCGCCGTTCCAGGCGACGAGCAGGCTGGAGAGGTCGGTGTCCGGGATGATTCCCGGTCCTTCGACCCCGAGGTCGCCGCCGGGATCGGTCACGCCGCCCGTGATGTGCAGCTGGATGCGGCGGTGGTCGATGAGCAGCACGCCGACGGTGGCGTATGGTCGCGCCTTGTCGGGGTGAAGGAACGTCTTGGCCATGAGCACATCGTCTGGTGACGAGTGCGGCAGACCGGCCGTGGTCCAGACGCCCTCGCCGGGCTCCGGGTTGGCGCTGAGCTGCGTGATCGGCGGCAGGACGAGTGGTGGCGGTCCCGGCGGCGTCGTTGCGACGGGAGTCATATCCGCCACGGACTGAACCTGGACCCAGGTGCCGTCAGGATAAGGCGGCACGATGGCAGCAGCGTTGTTCGAATCGCTGAAGGGGTTCGTCGAGCCGCCGAAGACGCGATACTTGGCACGGTCGATGCGGTCCTGAGCTGCGAAGTACCAGCTCTCGATGCGGGCGGTGTTCTCGTCGCCGATCAGGTCCCGGCTCAGCTCGGCTGCTTTGTCGGTGTAGCGGTCCTTCTGGCTGTAGGCGAAGCCCATCGCCAGCAGGAAACCGACGAATAGCAGCAGGGCGACACGTCTCCCGGTAACCAGAGGCGACCGCCGCCGCCGCTGCACCCGGAGAACGGTGAGCTCATGGGGAAAGAGATGGAAATCGAACTCAGACGGGAGGTCCAATGGAGCGAGCCTCATTCAGGGCTGCCGAGCCGTTTCTGCTATAGCTTCGTCCCCGCTTCTTCCCGCCTGAAGCTCATCGGTAGTCTACGGGAGGCGTCAAGGGCCGGACGGAAGGGGCTGCCGGGTTGGTGGGGCCGCATTCGGAGATGCCCGCCGGCAAAGCCCGTTCGTACGACGACCAGAGCCTTGTGCCACTAGAAGCTGCCGTCCGGACACGGCATGCTGTATTAAGGGACTGCAGGCCGTCTTGCTTCGGCCTGATTTGCGCGTTAGCCTTACGCGGCTTATGACTGAGACGGTGAGATGGGCTTCACCACTTGCGGTGCCTTGGCGAGGCTGGCAGCGCGGTCTCTGGTTGGTTCTCTAGAGGGGGAATGAGCAATGATCCAGATGAACCTTGACGAAAAGGACGCGGAAGCACTGGCCAGAGTGCTGACCAGCTACCTGTCTGATCTGCGATTCGAGATTGCCGACACCGAGCGCCAGTCTTTCCGCGAGCAGCTGCAGGCGGATGAGGCTGAGATCAAGAAGATCCTCGAAGAGCTAGCTCGCCACGGTGTGAAGGCCGAGTAACTCGCGATTCCTCGGCTGCGAAGGCGGGGCCCTCGTCGTCAATGGCGGGGGCTCCCGCGTGTCCAGGGGTCGGGGCCGCGACTACAAATCGCCTGCGCTATCTGCGAGACTTGGGGGCATGCCAATCTATGACAGGCAAACGGCCCTCGTAGTAGTCGACGTGCAGAACGACTTTGCGGACCCCGGAGGGTCGCTGCACGTGGCCGGCGGCGATGCGTTGCTGCCGTTCATCAATCAGCAAATCGACAGGGCGACCGAGGAGGGTTCGCTGGTCGTCTACTCACGCGACTGGCATCCCCCGACGACACCGCATTTCCAGACGTCGGGCGGCATCTGGCCCGAGCATTGCATCGCCGACTCCTGGGGTGCGTCGTTCTACCCGGCGCTGCACGTCGCGGCCGGCGCCGAGCACGTGCTGAAGGGCGTTGGCGGCGAGGACGGGTACTCCGCCTTCAGCATTCGCCACCCCCAGACCGGCGAAGTCTCAGCTACCGAGCTGGCGGAGTTGCTGCAGCATCACGGCATTCGTCAGGTCGTGGTGGTGGGGCTGGCGACGGACTATTGCGTCAAGGAGACTGCCCTGGACGCGGCCCGTCTCGGCTTCGACGTTGTCGTTCTCCGCGATGGTGTGCGCGCCGTCGACCTGCAGCCCGGCGACGGCGAACGGGCGCAGCAAGCCGTTGTCGCGGCCGGCGGCCGGGTCGAGTAGCAGAGCGCACCGCCGTGGAATACGACGTCCTCCTCACCGACCTCTACGAGCTGACCATGCTCCAGGCCTACTTCAACGAGGGGTTGGAGGACGAGGCCGTCTTCGACCTCTTCGTGCGCCGACTGCCGGCCAGTCGCAACTTCCTGGTCGCCTGTGGCCTGGAGCAAGTCCTCGAGTACTTGGAAAGCTTTCACTTCACCGCGGCCGGCGTTGAGTATCTGGCTTCGCTGAACCTGTTCTCCGGCGCCTTCCTCGAGTACCTGAGCCGGTTCCGTTTCACGGGCCGGGTGCGCGCCGTACCGGAGGGTACGATCGTCTTCGCGAACGAGCCGCTGCTCGAGGTCGTGGCGCCGCTGCCGCAGGCGCAGATCGTCGAGACGTTCGCCCTCAACCAGGTCTCGTTCCAGACCGGTATCGCTTCGAAAGGCGCCCGCGCGGTGTTCGCCGCGCAGGGCAAGACGCTGGTTGACTTCGGCTCGCGCCGGGCGCACGGCAGCGACGCGGCGCTGAAGGCGGCGCGTGCGCTGTACTTGGCGGGGTACCAGTCGACTTCCAACGTCCTGGCGGGACGCCTCTTCGGCCTGCCGGTGGCTGGCACGATGGCACACAGCTACGTGCAGGCCCACGACAGCGAGAGCGACGCCTTCCGGCGCTTTCTCGAGACGTATCCCCAGACCGTCTTGCTGGTCGACACCTACGACGTCAGCGAGGGCGTGAAGCGCGCGATCGATGCCGCCAAAGAGGTCGGCGCCGACAAGCTGAGCGCCGTGCGCCTCGATTCGGGCGACCTCGTCGAGCTGTCGCGGACGACCCGTTGTCTGCTGGACGAAGCCGGGCTGACGAACGTCGGCATCTTCGCCAGCGGCAGCCTGGACGAGTACAAGATTGCGGACCTGTTGGCCGCCGGCGCCCCGATCGATGCGTTCGGTGTCGGCACTTCGGCGGTGGTCTCCACCGACGCCCCGGCGCTCGATTCCGTCTACAAGCTGACGGCGTATGCGGGCAGGCCGCGCCTCAAGCTCGCCGAGGACAAGGCAACGCTACCCGGCAAGAAGCAGGTTTTCCGCCGCTGGTCCGGCGACGTCATGACCGGAGACGTCATCGGTCTGGAAGGCGAGACGTTCGACGACGCAACGCCGCTGCTGGAGGAGGTGATGACGGACGGCCGCCGCACGAACGCGGGTCGCCGCACGCTGAGCGAGAGCAGGGACTACGCTCGGGCGCAGATCGCGCGCCTGCCACAGGAGCTTCGAAGGCTGACTGCAGCTCCCCAACCTTACCCTGTCGCACTGAGCGACGCTCTCGAAAGTCGAACGGCAGCGGGCCAGCGCCGAGGCGCCGCTCTAGGGGATCGCATCCGCGCAATACCGCGCGTGACGGGTACGCCGCCCAACCCATCGTTGCAAACCGGCCGCCGCGCGATCCGCAGGATCGGGTGACGATCGCGGTAATAAACGTTGAAAAAGCGTTACAAAGTGCCGCGGCAGCCATATCGAGAGGCTGTTTTGTAAGACAGTGACGTTCCGCAGTTGTAAGGTCTAGACATACCACACTTCATTCTGAATGCAATCGATTCTGTTCCGGTCGAATCCGTTTCGGAGCGGGGGATCCAACGCACACGGTGCTTGGGGTGAATCCTGCCCTGCAGGAAGAACAGTCTGTCAGTTCTAACCCGTCAGCTAACCCCGTAGGCCACTGACAGAGGTGACGTCCTCCGGGACGTCTATCTCAGGAGGTGGTTTTTGGCTGTCGCTGATCCGTATTCGCGGGCCGGAGGGCCGGCTCGCCGGGTTCAGTCTCCGTCTCTTCAAGCACGGTCCCTCTGGCAAGCACTCCAAGACAGTTTGCGGTCTCGATACGAGAGACTAGATCTGGCGCGCCACGCCGCCACTGCGAGGCTCGTTCTCATCGCGCTTCTGGTCGCCAACCTCGTAGGCAATCTCGTCTGGCTGATCTCCTCCGGAAATCATCTCGAGGACCTTGGTTCCTTCCTCCACTCCGGTGCCGCCTACCATTACGGCCTCAATCCCTATGGGTACTATTCCTGGTTGCGCCCGCAGCCGATCAGCGCCGACGCCCTGAACCTGAACCCGCCGATCAGCGTCTATCTGTTCGAGCCCCTTGCGAGCGTGGACGAGCTGATCATTCGCTACGTGTTCCTTGTCGGCTCGCTGCTGCTGTTTTCGGCGGCGGTCGCGATTCTGCTGCGCGCCTACCCGGACAAGCGCTCGTGGACCATCGTGCTGGCGCTGTTCTCCCTCGCCGGTCTGTGGCACACGCTCTACTACGTGCAGATCTACGCGCCGATGCTCATGGCCTTCGTGGCCGCCTGGGCGCTGATGAAGCAGCGCCGTCGCGTGGCCGCTGGCGTCCTCATCGGTCTCGTCATCGCCATCAAGCCCAACTACGCGCTGGTGCCGCTGGCGGCCTTCGCGGCGGGCCATCGCCGGCTCGCGGTGTCTGCGATCGGCGCGGCTGCGATGGTGAGCGCCATTCCGCTCATCGTTGACGGGCCGCACATCTATCGTGAGTGGTTGTCGATGAGCATGCGGTTCGACGGCGTCGATTGGACCTCGAACGCGTCACTCATGGCCGTCGGAGGCCGGATGGGGCTCCCGCTCGGCGGCAAGCTGCTGGCCGGGGGTGCAGTGGCGGGCATCCTCTACGCGTTATGGCGTCTGCGTCCCTCCGCGCCGGACTCCGTTGCGCTCGGCCTCATGGCGACACTGCTCTTCGGTCCGGTGAGCTGGGCGGGCTATACGCTTTTCCTGCTGCCCTGGCTCCTCTCGAAGCGCTGGGACGCGTTGCACTGGGCGGCCGTGTTAATGCTCGCAATCCCGTTCAGCCTGCTGCGATTCGTCGCGCTCCACGGCGGCGACGCGGACATCTTGATTGGCTCCGTCTACGCGTGGGCGATTCTGCTCTTGCTCTACCGCTGCCTTACCGACAACGTGCAGCGAGAGCCCAGCGTTCAGGAGAGGAACCTCTTCTTCAGCCGCGGAGACCGGCCGTTGGCCGACATGGCTCCGGTGCGATCGAAGATCAGCTGAATTCATCGGCTTCTCGCAGACGCATGCGTTCCGGAGTGGCACATCGGGCCCCGGGTTGGGGCCGGATGGACGTTGGCTGTGCGCTGTGTTAATGGTTTGCTGAGAATGATTGGCAGCGACGGTCAGTAAAGGAGAGAGCGATGAAGAGAATCGTGTTGCCGCTCGACGGGTCCGAGTGTTCCGAAGCGGCGATACCCCTGGCGAAAGAGCTCGCGGGGCTGACCGGCGCCAGCATCGTCGCGACGGTGGTTGGTACGCTGCCCGAGACCACGAATCAGGCCCAGGGCGAACGCCGCGACCTGCTGGATGAGCTGAATCAACTCCTGAAGAAGTTCGACCTCGAGGCCGAGAAGCGCGTCGTCATGGCAGGGGACCCGGCGCGCGGCATCCTCGAAGTTGCCGACGAAGAGAATGCGGACATGATCATCATGTCGACGCACGGCCGCTCCGGCATGTCCGAGCTTGCCCAGGGAAGCGTCGCGCACGCCGTGGTGCGTGACGGCCGCAAGCCGGTGCTCCTCGTCCGCCCTCACAGCGACGACAAATAGCCGGCTTACGGATACGAGAGGCAGGGACTGAGGGGCCGACACTGCTGGTCGGCCAGGTTCACGATGACGTGGCCGTTGCCATTGGTACGCACGGGGAACCGGTCGAGGTTAGTCGCGGCCGGGCCAAACGTCCGGTTTCCAAGCACATCGAACAGGCTGCCGTCGCAACCGGAGATCATCACGGTATCTTCGAACCCGGCGGTTGGGTGGAGGATGCTGCTCAGGACACCTGGGTAGATTGGCGAGTCATGGTCCAGGGGATGGACGCGGCATTCAGCCTTGGCCTTGTCGCCGACACTGTAGCGGTATTGCGCCCAGGCGTCCCAGTCGTGCAGTGCGACGAAGCTGCCGTCCTGCAGGCGAACGAGGAGCAGGTGCTGGCCTGCGAATTCGTGGATCGAAGCGGGTGCGAAGTTGCTGACGGCGCCAGCATCGAAGTCGCGTACCGGCGTGGCGTCAGTAATGGAAGAGAGAAAGCTTAGCCGATGGCGACTACGATGACGCACGCGATGGCCACGGAGAGTACTGAGAGCAATCCGCGCAGGCGGTAATCGTCGAGCGAATGACGGATTTCAGTCGTCATCGAACTGCTCATAGTCTCGTCATCTTCGAGGCAAGAAGAAAGAGGGCCCGAAAACTCGAGCCCTCTATTGCGTTGCGCCCCTCGATTACTGGTTTGAGGTCACGTTGGGGCGGCTGCGCTGGATCAGCGTGTCGAGGCGTTGGGCCAGGGCGGCGCTGATCTTGTCGGCCTTCGCCTGGTCGATCGTGCCGTTGGCGACTGCCTGGTCGAGCTGCGACTGCACCTCGCTGGTGATGCCCGCCTTCAGGGCGTCCGTCGACACGTTGTGGTCGGCGGCGATCTGGGCCAGGCTCTGGCCATTCTGCAGGTCCGTCTTCATCTCGTCGTTCGAGATGCCGATCGTCTTGGCCGCTGCGCTGAAGACGTCAGCGACGGCGTTGTGCAGGCGCTGGGCGGCGTTGCGCAGGAGACCGCGTCGGGCGGCAAACGGGTGGTCGCGGATGTTCTGCGCCTGCTCCTCCGTGATCTTGCCGTTGGCAACGGCTTGCTCCAGCACGTTGTTCAGCGCGGCCTGGCGTGCCGCTTCGAGCTGGTCGACGCTGACGCCAAGCTGGTCGGCCAGCGCCTGTTCGTACGCCGTACGCGCACCGCTGCTATCGGTCGGCGTCTGCGCCTGACTGATGCTGCCGCCCAGCGCGGCGACCGCGAGCACAACCGCGGCGATTAGCCCGCCGCCGGCAACGAGAGCCCACTTGAATACCTTCATCCTCTTCCTCCATCCCTTGTGCGGCAGCCCTCGCTGCCGGGTTCATTGGTGAAATCGTCGGGGCGTCAGGTGAGGAAGCGGCCTGAGTGTTGTTGATCTGTTAAATCCATTGGGTGGCGGCGAACCGCGCGAGAGCTTTCCGTTCGCTGAGTCGATTAGGTGACCGCCCAACAGTTGCGGGCCTGATGGTGTGCTCAAAGCTCGGAGTCCATCGTTCTAGCGAAGGGCGGCGGATGGCCCGCTTCCAGCTGTGTTGGAAGTACGCCATGGCGCGCGGCGCTGCGCGGGATGCTAATCCCTAGCTAAGGCGTCGGGAGCGTAGCCAGGCGCGGATCGTGTCGCAGACGCCCGGGTTGTTCTGGCAGAAGCCGACGATCTCACGGCAGGCCGTCTGCGTGCCGCCGTCGCAGCTGTCCTTCAGCTGTTGCAGCCGGTCGGAGAGGTTGACCTGCTGCTTGATCTGGTCCAGTCGGTCGCGGATGCGCTGGCAGATCAGCTGGTCCGCGGCGCAGTCGGATACGCGCTGGCTGATGTTGCGCTCGATCTCGCGGCAGGCGATGGGGTGCTGCTGACACCAGGGTAGGAGGTCGTTCGCGGCACGCAGCTCGATGCGCAGGGCGCGGAAGACGCGGGCGCCGCCCGGCTTGCCGTGGATCACGACCAGCTGCCCCGGCTCAAGACTAGCGAGGTCGATGGCCGCGCCCGTCGAGTCGTTGACCGTGAGGTCGTTCTGCACCTCGATAGTCTGGATGTCCGTATCCGTCTGTACGGTCAGCGTGCCGCTGTCGTTCTGGACGACGACGCCCTCGATCGTGCTGGCCTCAGCCGTATTGGTGGAGAAGATGCCCCCGACGAGCACGGCGGCGACGATAACGACGACGGCTGACGCGGCGGCCAACGCCAGGGCCGGCATACGGAACGCCGGCCAGAAGGAGCGTTGCTTGCGCGCCGCCTGCTGCTGTCGCTGCTGTGCCAGGTTGGTGCGGAAGGCCTGGCGTGTCGTCGGGCCGATGCCGGGCAGGGCAGTCGCCACGCGGCGGGCCGAAGCCGCTGCCGCCAGGTCAAGGCGCAGCTGCTCGGCGAATTGCGGGTGAGCGGCGATCAGCGGCTCGACGTCTTCGCCGCGACGGGCGGTGGCGAGGCACTGCTCCAGGACGTCTTCGTATCTCACGGCTGCACCCCCGCTGCCGTGAGATGACGGCGCAGCGAGCCGAGGGCGCGCTGCTGCAATCCCTTCACGGCGCCGACGCTCTTGTTCATGACGCGTGCCGTGTCCTCGAGGCTGCAGTCGCTGAAGAAGCGCAGGCTGATGATCGTCTGCTGCTCTTCGGTGAGCTGATTGAGGCCGTGCAGCAGTACTTCGCGGTCCTCGACGGTCTCGAAGGCGACGGAAGGCGCTTCGTGGTCGTCGGTGAGGGTTGCCTCGGGCCGGCGCTGGTGGCGGCGCAGGTGGTCCGTCGTGACGTTACGGGCGATGCGGAACAGCCAGGCGCCAAGGGGCGCGCCGCGGTCGTGGTAGCTATGAATGCCGCGCAGGGCGCCGGCGAAGACCTCGGAGGCGATGTCTTCGGCCTCGCCGAGGTCGCCGGTGCGGGCGTAGGCGAAGTTGCGTAGCTTGAGGAAGTAGTCGTCGTACACGGCCTGCCATGCGTCCTCGTCAAGCGCCGCGAGCCGATCGATCTGATCGGCTGTAGGCAGGCCAAAGCTGTCCTGCGCGGCGTTCGGCTCGGTCAATGAGATCAACCTTTACTTCTGAGATCGTTGCCGGCCCTATAAAAGTAACGGCTGCCGGCAAGAAGATCAGGAGCGCGTGCTCTTCCGGCATTCCTGCCTCGGCGGCCGGCCCTGCAATTCGTCGGTTTTTCCTGAAAACCATGTTCACCAGCCGATGTAACTGCATATAATTGCAACTGTAGCTGGAGGCAAGAATGAGCTGCGAGCCTGAAACAGCGGTCCTGTTGCGTGAGAGCGGCCACAAGGTGACGCCGCAGCGAATGCTGATTCTGTCGGCGCTGCGTCACGGCGAGCACCGCACGACTGCCGGGGCCATCCTGGAGGAAGTACGGCGTACGTATCCCTTTGTCGATGCGTCGACGGTTTATCGCACGCTTGCAGTTGCCAGGGAACTCGGCCTGGTGGCCGAAGTGAATGTCCCGGGCGGTGAGATCGAGTTCGAGTGGGTGGGCATGCGGCATTTCCACCTCGTCTGTCGCACCTGCGGCGGGGACCGCATCATCCAGGGTTCGCAGCTCGACGAGCTATCGGCGGCGCTGAGTCAGCAGTACGACTTCGACGCCGATCTGGCCCATCTAGCGATCGGCGGCCGTTGCCGCCGCTGCGCCGCCGAGGACGAATCCAAGGAGAGCACAGGTGCACATACCTGACGGATACATCAGCCCGGCGACAGCCGGTGCCTTCTACGTCGCCGCTGCGCCGATCTGGGCGATTGCCGCCAAACGCGTGCGCCGCGCCCTCAGCGGCCGCACGGTGCCGTTGCTTTCGATTTTCGCTGCTTTCACGTTCGCGATCATGATGTTCAACGTGCCGGTTCCGGGTGGTACGACGGCGCACGGCGTCGGCGGCACGCTGACCGCGATCGTGCTGGGGCCGTGGGCGGCCGTGATCACGACCTCCGTGGCGCTCGTGCTGCAGGCGTTGTTCTTCGGCGACGGCGGCATCACAGCGATCGGCGCCAACTGCTTCAACATGGCGATGGTGCTACCTTTCGTCGGCTATTTCACCTACCGCATGCTGGCCGGCAACGGCGACATGCTCTCGCAGCGTCGCGTCATCGCCGCCGCGATCGGCTCCTACGTCGGCATTTCCGTCGCTGCGTTATGCGTCGGCATCGAGCTGGGCATTCAGCCTCACCTCTGGAGCACGAACGGCGTGCCGGACTACAGTCCCTACGGCTTCAGCACGGCGATCCCGTCGATGCTGCTGGCGCACATGGCGGGCGCCTCTTTCGTGGAGGCGGCGATCACGGCGATGGCAGTCGGCTACCTGCAGCGCTCCTTCCCCGAGATACTGACCCGCGGCCAGCCGGCTGCTGAGGCCGGTGGCGGGCGGCGCGTGAGCCCGTGGCTGCCTGTGGGAGGCTTCGCCGCCTTCGCCGCGCTGGTGGTGTTCGTGGCCGGCATGATCATGGCCGGCGGCCACATCAGCCAGTGGGGTGGCCTCAACTGGAGCTCGGTCAACTGGGGCGATGCCGGAATGACCGTGCTGGTCTCGGCCGTGGTCTCGGTTGTCGTCCTGCCGGTCGTCTGGTTCGTGCTCAGACACAACCGCGGTGCGCGTGTCGCCGCGACGCTGTTCGTTGGGCTGATGATCTGGGTGCCGGTAGGCCTGATTGCCCCCGGCGGCGCCTTCGGTGAGGACACGTCGGCGACCCAGGCTGAGGTCAATGCGGCGCTCGCGGCGCGAGATGCCGGCGATCCGAGCCTCTTCGACGCCCTGCCGGACGTGAACCGGCAATGTGAATGCGTGCCGACCAAGATCAACAACGTCACGTTCGCCAAGCACACGCCGCTGGCCGGCTATCAGCCGCCCTGGATCCACGGCACGGAGCCGTCGTGGCAACAGAACATCGGCTACCAGATTGCGGGGTTCATTGGCATAGGCCTCCTTGTTTCTGTAGGCTGGCTTCTCTACCTCTTCGGCCGCTGGCTGGTGCCTCAGCCGCCGCCGGACTGGCGTACGGCGTAGGTTCAACGACATGACGATGAGTGCAGCAGCCCAGAGTCGCGGTGCGAAGCCGGCCAAGCCCGGCTTCGTCGAGAAGACGATCGCGGGCATCACGGCCAGCATCGAGCAGGCCGTGTTCTCGGAGGAGAACGCACGCCGCGACGGCCTCCTGCAGCGCCGCGATCCGCGCGTCAAGCTGCTCGCCTTCATCTTTCTCATCGTCGCGACGGCCATATCGCGCGATTGGCAGGTGTTGGCGGCGCTCTATGTCCTCACCCTGGGCGCGGCCGCCATCTCGAAGATCGAGATCATCTCGTTCATCAAGCGCGTCTGGCTGGGCATGGGGCTGTTCAGCGCCATCGTCGTCTTCCCTTCGATCTTCTTCGTCGGGCACAAGGACCTGTTCGAGGTACCGCTGGGCTTCCTCACGGTGCACGTCCACGAAGACGGCCTGGCAGCGGCGGGCATTTTCGTGCTGCGCGTGAGCGCCTGCGTCTCGCTGGCGATCCTGCTCATCCTGACCAGCCGCTGGGCGGACATCCTCAAGTCGCTGCGCGTCCTGCGCGTGCCGACGATCTTCGTGCTCGTCCTTTCGATGACCTATCGCTACGTCTTCCTGCTGCTGCACACTGCCAACGGCATGTTTCTGGCACGCAAGAGCCGCATTGTGGCGCAGACGTCGGGTAAGGAGCAGCGCTGGTGGATCGTCGCGGCCATCGGCGTGCTGATGCACCGCTCCTTCCGCATGAGCGAGGACGTGTACCAGGCGATGCTGGCGCGCGGCTTCCAGAACGACATCCGAACCATGACGGACTACCGCATGGTGGTGGCTGACTGGCTGCTGCTGGCAGCAGCCGCTGCCGCCGCGGCGCTGGCGATCTACGCGGGGCGGGTCTGGCTATGACGACCTCGAACGGGACCCACGCGGACCTCGTCTTCGAGCTGGAGGGCGTCGTCTACGAATACGGTCGCGGCCTCGTTGCGCTCGACGGCATCGACCTCAAGATTGGGCAGGGCGAGCAGGTCGCGTTACTCGGCGCCAACGGCTCTGGCAAATCGACGCTGCTCAAGCTGTTGGACGGGCTTTATCCGCCGAAGGCCGGCACGATGAAGGTCTTCGGGGAGGCGGTCGAAAACGTCGAGAACCAAATGGAGGCTGCCCATCGCTTCCACCAGCGCGTGGGCCTCGTCTTCCAGGACCCAGACATCCAGCTCTTCTCACCCACTGTCGGCGACGACGTTGCGTTTGGGCCGCTACAGCTCAACTTGCCGCTGCCCGAGGTGCGCCATCGCGTCGAGGCGGCGCTGACCCAGATGGGCATCATGCACCTGCGCGACCGGGCGCCCTTCGAGCTGTCCGGCGGTGAGAAGAAGCGCGCGGCGATTGCCTCCGTGCTGTCGCTGGAGCCGGACGTGATCCTGATGGACGAGCCGACCGCCAGCCTGGACCCGCGCACGAAGTGGGTGCTGGTCAACCTGATCCAGGACATGGGCAAGGAGGGCAAGACCATCGTCATTGCCACCCATGACCTCGAGGTCGTACCGCTGATCGCGGAGCGCGCCGTGGTGCTCGGCGAGGACCGCCGCGTGCTGGCCGATGGCCCGGCGCGAGAGCTCCTGGCGAACGAGGAGCTGCTGATCCACGCCAACCTGATCCACGAGCACCTCCATCGCCACGCGACCATCGAGCACGCCCACGCGCACGCGGAAGGCCACCACGAAGAGCCGGACCACTAGGCCAGCGCGAAGGGAAGACGGCCGCGTCCTTGCGGCCGTTTGACCCTCTGCACTACGCGGCTGACGGACGCGGGCTGTCCTGAAGCGCGTCCTCCCTGAGCCGTCGGTACTCGGCGAGGGAGACTGTGTGCACTCGATCGAGGTTCAGCAGCATTTCGCGGGTTTGGCTGACGAACTCCTTGGCTGGACGTATCGAGTCAGGCAATGGGCCCCGTTTCTCGATAAGTTCGTTCACTCGACGTTGCTTGCGCCGGTGTTCTCGTAGAAGAGAAACGGGGGCAGGCAAGTGTCCCGGTAGGTCAAGGGCGCTGGTTATCCAGTTCATGAATACTCCTCCGCTTCGGGTGGCCCAGGCAGCGTGCCTGCCGGGCAACCTCTGGGACGGACACCTGTGAAGGCGCCCGCGCTCAGGACCGACTAGTGCTGAGCCTGCCTCAGCTGGTTCTGGCTGTCGTACCGAGTCCGGCGTACGAGCTGACGGGTCAATACCAACAGAGCGTCATTCTTGTTGGACTTCCAGAACGAGACACTCATTAGTCGGTCCTTTCAGTAGTCCGGAGGATGGGGATCCCCCGGGGACCCCCATCCTCCGAATCGAATACTAGTTGGCCCTGCGAGCGCGGCGTCCGTGCCGCCGATTCCGCTGTCGCCGTGCAGACCCGGCGGACTGCTTTCGCTGGGGTTCGGTGCCATGAGCGGTCAGCGAGCTCGCTTTCAGGTGCTCCAGGAACCCTTGCCTGCGTTGCATGAACGCGTGCGAGGCCGAAACAGAGCCCGGCAGCGGACCGATCGTCTGGTTCACGAGAACCAGGTGGTGTTGCCACAGGCGGCGTTCGGGCAGTTCCAGGAACGAGCGGAGTGCGCGATCGCACCAGGCGACCGCGTCTCCGATCCAGCTCGTCTGCTCTTCCGCGCTCATCGTCAGTCGGCGGTCTGCAGGCAGCGGAAACACCGCGCACCGACGATAGGGGCCGGGTACGGCAGGGTGACGCCGCACTTGCCGCAGAGGCTCTTGATGCCGAAGCGGGACTGGTGCTCCACATGCCGGGTCAGCATAGTGAGCGACTGCACGTGGGAATGCTTCCATGAGAACGTCATTTGTTGATCCCTTTCGTCGACCGGGAGGTGACGCGTCGTTCGATGCGCCACCTCCCGGGGTACATCGTTAGTTGGTGCGCTGTGAGGCTGCGCCGATCAGGCTCAGCCCCAGCAGCAGCGCGGCCGGGATTACCAGGCTGGGGACGCTGCTGCCGTTCGTTACAGCGCTCACCAGGCCGCCATCACCGGCTAAGGGTGCCGTAAGGCCGTTCAGAGTCCCTGTAGCTCCACCGGAGCCGCGGGAGGCAGCGGGGAGGTGAAGCTGGCAGGTGTGACGGTGTACGTCGTCGGGACGTAGGCCGTGGTTGCAGCGCCAGCGTCAGTCGCCGTCGAAGTCGTGCCGACGAGGCCGCAGAACGGCGGGCAGATCGAGCCGTCACAGGTCGGCGGACAGGTTGATCCGCCACAGACCGGCGGGCAGATCGACCCACAGATCGGCGGGCAGACGGGGCCGCAGTTTGGCGGGCAGGCCGTGTTGCCGCCAGTGTCGACGTTGCCGCCGGCGCTACCACCGGCGTTTCCGCCTGCTGCGCCGCCGCCGGTGCCGACGTTTCCGCCTGCACCGCCGCCGGCCGAGCCGCCACCGCCGATGATGCCGCCCAGGTCACCTCCGAGCGACGGGAGGAGGCTGTTGATGTCGATGCCTCCGAGGTCGTTCGTGAGGGGCGCGAGCAGGGCACCAGGGTCGAGGCTACTGGTCGAGCCGCTTACAGGCGAAAGGATGCTTCCCAGATCTGCCGTGTTGAGCAGGTCGCCGGTACCGCCGGTGCCGAGCAGGCCGTGGCGTGTTGAGCAGGTCGCCGGTACCGCCGGTGCCGAGCAGGCCGGAGGCCGGTGGCGGTGGGTACCGCCGGTGCCGAGGAGGCCGGTGGCGGTGTTGAGCAGGTCGCCGGTACCGCCGGTGCCGAGCAGGCCGGTGGCCGTGTTGAGCAGGTCGCCGGTACCGCCGGTGCCGAGCAGGCCAGTGGCGGTGTTGAGCAGGCCCGCGCTCGTCGGGTCGCCGGAGCCGTTGCAGTCGGCGCCAAGTTCAGTGCTGACGTCGACGGCCGTGGTGCAGGTCTGGACCAGGGAGCCCGTCAGGGATTCCGCGGTGTTGGTCGCCGGGTCCAGGATACCGTTGCCGCCGCCGCACTGATCGCCCAGGTCGACCGAAACGCCCGTGCCCTGCACACCGGTGCAGGACGCCACGTACGGCGAGAGAACGGGGTCGACCGCACTCGTGGCCGTGTCGACGACGCCCTGCAAGAGGCCAGTGTCGCTGCTCAGGCTGCCGAGCAGGTCGCTCGTACCTGTCGTGGCGCCTGCTGAACCGCCGACATCCGTCGTGCCGCCGGTCAGGGAGAGGCCACTGGTGAGATCCTGAACCGCCGGCAGCGCGGACGACGTGTCGACCGAGATGTTGCCGTCGGCGGTTGTGCTCGTCCCGGTGGTGTCAGAGGCGACCGTCACGTCGCCGGAGACGTCGGGGGTAGAGGCGCTGGTGGAACCGAGGTCGACGGAGACGTCGCCGTTGGTGCCGGTCTGCGCGGTGGTGTCGACGGGCGCGAGGTTGATGGTTGCGTCAGCCGAAGTAGTCCCGGTGGTGTCAGAGGCGACCGTCACGTCGCCGGAGACATCGGGGGTAGAAGCGCTGGTGGAACCAAGGTCGACGGAGACGTCGCCAGAGGTGCCAGCCTGCGTGGAGGTGTCGGCGGGCGCGAGGTTGATGGTCGCGTCAGCCGAAGTAGTCCCGGTGGTGTCAGAGGCGACCGTCACGTCGCCGGAGACATCGGGGGTAGAAGCGTTGGTGGAACCAAGGTCGACGGAGATGTCGCTGGTGCCGCCAGCCTGAGTAGTGGTGTTGGTGGGCGCGACGTCGAGCGTCACGCTGCCGTCGGTGCTGGCCGTCACGTCAGTACCGAGGCCGGAGACATCGATTGTGGGAGCCAGGTCGCTGACCAGGCCTCCGTCGGTTACGCCACTTACCTGGGGTACGTCCACGGTCAGACCGTCGGCGCTGGCGGAGCCGGGCAGGAGTGCCGCTCCTCCCAGGACGAGGCCGAAGGCGAGGATTACTCCCATCAGTGGCGCAGTGAGTTTCAGTCTCAAAGCGTTCCTCCTTGTGCCCCGATCGTTCGGGGCATGACTACGGATTTCCGTGGTCAGAGGTCTCGGCCGCACGCCTGGAGGCGCGTACGGACAGAGACCTACCGCTGAGACGCGTTGACAGTGCGTTCAGCGGTGGAGGAAAGCTTTAGGCAGGTGGAGTGGAAGGACGGAACTGCCAGGTACGAGGCGATGCCTCGGTGACGGTGAGGAGGATGAGCGCTCCGAAGGCGAGCAGGCCGGCCAGACCCATGGGCAGGCTGGCAGCAGGCCAATCGAAGCGTGAGTTGCTGCCGCTGCTGCTGGAAGAGGTGCTCCCTGCCGTGGTAGCTGGCGCCGCACCTGATGCGCCGTCGATGGGCGCGCGCGGCGGTTGTCCGCTCGAGAACGAGGCTGGACCCGCAGCTATCAGGACGCTGCTGGTGGGCGCCAAGAGACCGTCGACGGCGAGTGTCGTCAGGGCTGGGACTCCCGTAAGGTCCTTCGCGTTGAAGGATGGCGGCAGACCTGCGCTAGCCGGCCGGGAGATGGCTGTTGTGAAGCCACGCAGTGAAGTCGGAGCCGTCGAGCCGGTGGCCGCGTTACCGGCGACGGTGCCGGGAGTTGCGCTTTGGCTGCTCCGGGCGCCGTTGGTGACCGGCAGGCCAGCGTCAGACGCCGGCGGCGTCGTAGGGTCGATCGGGGAGTCGATCACCGGCACGACGGGGTTCGTAATCGGCTCCACGATTGGGTCGATGGTGTCCGTAACCGGATCGAGTACGGGCTGGGCCACGTCGGTCACCGGCTGAAGGATGGGCTGGAGTGTGTCATCCACGGGCCCCAACACGGGGTCGAGGGTGTCGGTCACAGGCTGCAGCGTCTCAACGATCGGAGCCACTGTGTCGGTAACAGGTTGGGTAACAGGCGCGATGGCGTCAGTCACCGGCTGAATCGCGTCGCCAACGGTCTGAGTGACCGGGGCGACCGTGTCCGTGACAGGCTGAATTGTGTCGCCAACGGTCTGGATAACCGGGGCGACGGTGTCGGTCACGGGCTGGATCGTGTCACCGACGGTTTGTGTGACCGGCGCGATGGCGTCCGTGACGGGCTGTGTCGTGTCGGCGACGGTCTGGGTGACCGGCGTCGGCGACGTGGTGTCGGTCGGCACGGGCTGCGTGACCTCGATTCACCGTATCGTCGAGCGTGGTCGTCAGGGTCTGCTGGGTGGCGGTGGGAGTCGTCACGTTGTCGACGGTGGGGCCTGCGGGTTGCGTGACGCCGGAGGTGACACCAGACAGGGTGTCACCAACGCCGCCGAGCAGGCCGCCGCCATCGGCGCTCACGATGCCGGGCAGCATTGCCTGGGCAGCGAGCGTGCCGAGAGCTAACACCAGGGCCAGGAATTGCTTCCTCGCCAAATCCAGTTTTCCTTCGTCTAGTCGCGCTCACGCGACACTCGATCAGAAGGTGACGGACTTCTGACTTTCTCTCCAGGCGTGACGGACCTGAAGAGACGCTCGGCCTAGCTATCGACCACCGATGCACGGTTCTGAACAGTAGCGTGGGAGAATTCTTTGCAAGAAATGCGATCTCTTGTCTGGAGCATGAACCGCGCCGTCGATCGGCTGGCGGGCGTTGGCTGACCCAGCTGTCGCCTTTCGATAGACTCGGAGTCAGGAGGAAGCCCCGTGGATGATGTGAGGACGCAGCAGTTCGTCGATGGGAGCTGGCAGCGCTCGGTGCTGCCGGTCCTGTCCGAGTACGTGACAATCCCCAACAAGTCGCCGGCCTACGACCCGGACTGGCAGGCCGCCGGCCACATGGAGCGCGCTCTGCAGCTGCTGGTGCAGTGGTGCAATGACCAGGCGATATCGGGCGCCTCTCTGTCGGTCGAGCGCCTGCCGGGACGCACACCTCTCATCTGCATCGATGTCCCAGGCGACGTGGACGACACGATCCTGCTCTACGGCCACTTCGACAAGCAGCCGGAGTTTACTGGCTGGCGGGAGGGACTGGGGCCGTGGCAGCCCGTCGTCGAGGGTGACCGGCTCTACGGCCGCGGCAGCGCCGACGACGGTTACGCGGTCTTCGCCGCGCTCACGGCGATCGAGGCGCTGCAGGAGCAGGGGACGAAGCACGCCCGCTGCCTTTTACTTATAGAAGGCTGCGAGGAGAGCGGCAGCCCAGACCTGCCGTTCTATCTCGAGGCGCTGGCGGGCCGCATAGGCACGCCCAGCCTCATCGTTTGCCTCGACTCCGGCGCCGGGAACTACGACCAGCTCTGGGCTACAACCTCCCTACGTGGCATCGTCGGCGGGGACCTATCGGTGGAGCTGCTCAGCCAGGGCATCCACTCCGGTTTCGGCTCCGGCGTCGTGGCGTCCACCTTTCGCGTGTTGCGGCAGCTGCTCGACCGCATCGAAGACCCGAACACGGGGCGTCTGCTGGTGCCCGGTTGTCAGGTCGAGATCCCACCGGAGCGCCTGGAGCAAGCGGCGCAGGTTGCGTCGATCCTCGGCGATGCGGTGATCGACGATCTGCCGCTCTTGCCGGATGTCCAGCCCGTGACGCGCGACGTCAGGGAGTTGCTGCTCAACCGCACCTGGCGGCCGGCGCTCTCGGTCACGGGCGCCGATGGTCTGCCGCCGCTGGCGAGCGCCGGCAACGTGCTGCGCCCCGTCACCGCCGTGAAGCTCTCGCTGCGTATCCCACCGCACTGCGACCCGGAACCGATCGCGGCAACGCTGAAGCAGGTCCTGGAGCGAGACCCGCCCTACGGCGCCCGCGTGCGCTTCGAGCCGGATCATCTCGCCTGGGGCTGGGACGCACCCGCCACGCAGCCCTGGCTGCTCGACGCGCTGAACGGCGCCTCGCTCGCCTTCTACGGCCGCGATGCTGCCTTCATGGGCGAAGGCGGCTCCATCCCCTTCATGGCGATGCTGGGCGAGAAATACCCGCAGGCGCAGTTCTTCGTCACGGGCGTGCTGGGCCCCGAGGCGAGCCCGCATGGACCGAACGAGTTCCTCCACCTGCCGATGGCCCGCAAGCTCACGGCCAGCGTGGCCCGCGTCATCGCCGAGCATGCACAGCGCTGAAGGCTCTTTGTTGATGTAGCGGTTGCGACCTCACCCCTCGGTCCCCTCTCCGTCCACGGAGAGGGGATGGCGCCAGGGGTGAGGTTGGGGCTATCCCGACGCTCCCACCACGGCCGCGTTCAATGCCGCATCGGCGAGACCAGCCGTCAGTCGAGGTGGCGCAGGCGCTTGTCGAAGACGAGCTCGTAGCAGCAGTAGATCACGAGCAGAATGGCCACGCCGCCCAATGCTTCCTGGGCTCCTATGAAAGACGAGATGATGCCGACCAGGAAGGTGCTGAATGACATCAGCGCGAACTGCAGCATATAGATGCTCATGACGCGGCCGCGGTAATCGTCCTCGGTGTACTCCTGAACCAGTACGTTGCTGAACGACTGGCGGCCGGCCTGGCCGAAGCCGAGCACGACCATGATCGGGATCGCAACGAGGAACCAGCTCGAAGCCGAGAAGAAGATCAGCGCAATGCCCTGGATTAGCGTCGAGATGAGGAAGAGCAGACCGCGCTTGCGGTTCGGCATCGATGCCACGGCCAGAGCTCCGATTAGCGAGCCAACGCCGGTGACGCTAAGCAGGAAGCCCAGCTTGTCAGGGCCCTCATGCATGACGCTGGCCACGTATCCGGGCAGCAGCTGCAGGTAGGGCATCGACAACAGGATGAAGATCAGATTGACAGTGAGGACGCCGCGCAGGGTCTGGTTGTTCAAGACGTACTTGAAGCCGTCGCGGATGCTGCCGTCGCGTCTGCTGTGACCGTGCTCAAAGGCGTATTCGTCCTCGTCCTCGCGGTGGTCGAGCATGTCGGGTGTGGTCTGCGGCACCTTGAGCAGGAAGGCGGCTGCGGCAAGGTAGCAGAGCGTCATCAACGTGTAGACCATGTCGGAGCCGAAGATGGCGATCAGGACGCCGCCGAGGGCCGGCGCCAGCAGGCGCATGCTGTTCATGCCGGCGGAGCTCAGCGCCACCGCGTTCATGAGCATCTTGCGGCCCGCGACCTCGCGCAGCATCGCCTGGCGAGCCGGCATCATCAGGGCCTGGATCATGCCCTGGGCGAAGGCGGTGCCGATCAGGATGTGGAAGGTGAGCGCATGGGTGAAGAGCAGGAATGCGACGAACCCTGCGTTGGCGGCGCTGAGCAGCTGGCCCGCCTGCACCACGTATTTCTTCTGCGGCACACGGTCGGCGAGCACGCCGCCGGGCAGCGAGAAGGCGAGTCCCGGGATGGCGTTTGCCAGCGAGACGAAACCGAGGGCGCCGTAGGAATTCGTCAGCTTGTATGCCAGGTAGCCCCGGACGAGCATCTGCATGTTCATCGAGGCCATCTGGCTGAGCAGGGCCCAGTAGAACCAGCGGAAGCCGTAGTCGTGCAGCGACTCGAAGGTCCTGAGGCCGGCGATGGACTGGAAGATTGAGCGCTTGCGTGGCGCCGTCTCAGTTGCGACGACGCTCAGTTCGGGGCGCGCGTCCAGCACCGCGACCGGCTTGCTCCAGGCGTCGTCATCGGCAGGGCTTTTGCCCAGTTTACGCAAACGTCATGCCTTCCAATGTTTAGGCCGCCAACGCGCTTGCGATGTGCTCAGGCGCGTACCGGGACAGAGACAAGGGTCCTGGTGGGCACTTTCTATTACACAGCGCCTGCCCTGGCGGGACAAGTTGCATAGATTTCGTGAGTCTCCTGTCATCATGGCGATGACGCTGGTTCAACCACTTGCTACGGCGCGTATGCTCACACTGCAGTGGAGGGGACGCATAGTGATAACCGATGCGCAGGTGCACATCTACGAGCCGAATACGCCGGACCGGCCTTGGCCTGACGAGCCGGGCAGGACCAAACCACCGGCCAAGCACGCCGATCAGTTCAGCTCCAGAGATGATGCTCGGTGCGATGGAGGCGATCGGCGTCGACCGGGCGGTCATCGTCCCGCCGGCGTGGGCGGGCGAGAACAACGCCCCGGCGCTGGCGGCGGCCGAGAAGTACGCCGGGCGCTTCGGCGTCATGGGGCGGCTCGACCCGTACGCGCCGGAGAGTCGCGAGCGGCTGGAGCACTGGCTCGAGACGCCGCATATGCTCGGCATCCGCATGAGCGGGCGCTGGAGCACGTCGACGAAGCAGATCCAGGACGTCCTGGAGGACCCGGAGGTCGAGTGGTACTGGGAGACCTGCGAGCGCGTCGGCGTGCCGCTCATGGTGCTGACGCGGGAGTTCGTCTCGCGCCTGGGGCCCATAGCCCAGCGGCACCCGAACCTTACGCTGATCATCGACCACCTCTCGGTGCAGCAGGGCGACACGGTCGCGCAGGCCTTCGGCGCCCTCGACGATATGATCGCGCTTGCCCGCCACCCGGGCGTGCGCGTGAAGGTCGGCAACGGCCCCAACCGCTCGAAGCAATCGTTCCCGTTCGAGGACGTCCACCCGTATCTGCGGCGCTTGTACGACGCCTTCGGGCCCCGCCGGCTGCTCTGGGAGGCGGACATCACCCAGCTCACCAGGAACACCTACGCCGAGTGCCTGCGCCTGTGGCAGGAAGGCCTGCCGTTTCTGTCCGCCGACGACAAAGACTGGATCCTCGGCCGGTCCGCTGCTGAAGCGCTGAACTGGCCCGAGAAGGCCTGACGACCGGGAGGTCATCATGACGAGCGACACGACTGCAACAAAGACCGAGGCGGTACTCGCCGCGCTCAACCGCTGGCTCGACGCCACGATGAAGGGTGACGGCGAGGCGCTGGACAAGATGCTCACGCCCAGCTTCACCTACACGCATGCCACCTCGGCCGCAACCGATGGGCGCGAGAAGTGGCTCGACATCTTTCGCCTGAAGGACCGCACCTATCGCGTTTGGCAGGTCTTCGACCTCGCGGTCGACCTGTTCCCCGGCACCGCCGTGATCACCGGCCGCGGCCACCAGGAGATCGTGCGCAATACCGGCGTGGAGGTCGAGCTGAACACGCGCTTCCTCTGCGTCTGGATCGAGCAGGGCAGCGAGTGGCTCTGCGCCGGCTGGCAGGGCACGCAGTTCCCGAAGAGCCAGTAGCATGTCACCGGCGATGGGTATTTGAAGAAGGTGTTGTCTGTCTCGTGGTTGCAGCGTGCACTGCCACGTCGGGAGGCTGAATGACCTCACCCCTGGCTGCCGCCATCCCCTCTCCGTGGACGGAGAGGGGACCGAGGGGTGAGGTCGGGCTAGAATCGGCGCTGTTCAGATGGCGTTGTCATCTGACACCCGTTAAAGCTACGATCCGCCGTGACCCGTCCACAGCGTCGCATCGAGGAGATGGAGTAGAAGCATGGTCGCGTACCAGGTCATCGGCAAGCCAATGCCCCGTATCGAGGGGCCGGAGAAGGTCACGGGTGCGGCGAAGTACGCCGCCGATAACGCTCCCCCCGGGACGATCTGGGGCCGGTGCGTGTACAGCCCGTATCCTTACGCTCGCATTGTCAGCATCGACACGTCGAAAGCGAAGGCGCTGCCGGGCGTGCACGCCGTGATCACCGGCGAGGACACGCGCGACGGCGGGCCGTACGGTCTCTGGGGCCGCGGCGTCAAGGACGCTCCGGTGCTCGCCTACGAGGTCGTCCGCTTCGCCGGCGAGCGCGTCGCCGCCGTCGCGGCCGACGACCGCGACATCGCGCAGATGGCCTGCGACCTGATCGACGTCGAGTACGAGGTCATGGAGCCGGTGCTGAGCCCGTTCGACGCGCTGAAGCCCGACGCGCCCATCCTGCATCCCGACTTCAACAACTACTTCGGCTTTCGCTACAAGCAGGACCATCCCGAGAACGTCCACTTGCGCCAGCACTTCGAGCGCGGCGACGTCGAGAAGGGCTTCGCAGATGCCGACGTCATCGTCGAGAACACGTACGAGACCAACCGCCAGTCGCAGGCCGCAATGGAGCCGCAGGCGATCGTCGTCAACATCGACAAGACGGACGGCCGCGTACACGTCTGGCACTGCAACAAAGTGCCGCACTACACGCGCGGCGCGCTGGCCGTCGCGGCCGGCATCCCGGAGAGTCAGATCGTTTTCCACCACTCCTACATCGGCGGCGACTTCGGCATGAAGGGCAACTCGCGCCTCACGGGCATCGCCTACTACCTCGCCAAGGCGAGCGGCCGGCCGGTGCGCATGGTGGACGGCTACATCGAGGAGTTCCTGGCCGGCAACCCACGCCACCACGTCTTTGCCACGATCAAGACCGGCGTGAAGAAGGACGGCACGATCACGGCGATCAAGGTCGACTACACGATCGAGAGCGGCGCCTACGCGGCCTTCAAATCCTACGGCGGCATCAGCGGCGCCAACCAGGCGCTGGGCCCGTACAAGGCCGAGAACGTGCTGATGGACTGCGCCTTCGTCTACACGAACAACATCCCCGGCGGCTTCATGCGGGCGCCGGGTGAGCCGCAGGGCGTCTGGGCCTGCGAGTCGCAGATCGACGAGGTGGCGCGCGCCATCGGCATGGACCCGGTCGAGTTCCGCCGCAGAAACCTCGTGCGCGAGGGCGACGAGACGGCCTGGGGCGAAACCTTCGAGCACACCCGCGCCGTCGAGGCGCTGGACGCGGCGGTCGAGGCGGCAGGCTACAACAAGCCCAAGGCGCCGAACGTCGGCCGTGGCGTTGCCATGGGGGACCGCGGCCAGGGCGGCGGTACGGGCACCGTCGACATCACCTTGCACCCGGACGGCGGCGCCACGATCGGCACGCCGCTCTTCGACCAGGGCACCGGTGTCTACACGGTGCTGGCCCAGATGGTCGGCGAGGAGCTCGGCGTGCCGTTCGAGAAGATCAAGATCGACGTATGGAACTCGGACGTCGTCGAGATGGACTCCGGTATGGCCGGCAGTCACAGCACGCGCATCCAGACCGTCGTCGGCTACGAGGCGTCGCTGGAGGTCAAGCGAAATCTCGTCGAGATCGCCCACCAGCGTCTCGAGTGGTCGGAGGGCGCCACCAGCGTCACGCGCGACCGCATCGAGTGCAGCGAGACGGGCGAGTCGATGACATGGGCCGAGCTGCTGGCGCAGGTCAACGAGACGGCGCACGGCCGCGCCAGCTTCAACGACAACGTGCGCCACGAGATCACGGGCTTCGTCGCGCAGGTGGCGGAGGTCGAGATCGACCCGGATACAGGCCAGATCAAGCTGCTGAACTTCACCACGGCGCACGACGCCGGCCAGGTGGTCAATCCGATCGGCTTCTACGGCCAGATCTACGGCGGCGTCGCCAACGGCCTCGGCATGGCGCTGATGGAGGACGTGGAAGTGGAGGACGGCCGCGTCATCACCGCCTCCTTCGCCGACTACAAGATGCCGACGATGCCGGACATGCCGCCGCTCACCACGGTCGTGCTCGACTCCGAGTTCGGCGTCGGGCCGTACCACATCCGCGGCATCGGCGAGGCATCCTGCATCCCGACGGCGCCTGCCATCGCCAACGCGATCGAGGACGCGGTTGGCGTGCGCATCCGCGACCTGCCGTTGACGGCGCCCAAGGTGTACGCGGCGCTGCAGGCGAAGAAGAGCCATTAGCATGGCGGCGCCCTGCGCGATTGGTCCTGATAGGTAGGAACGTTTAGCGAGACCGGCCGACAACCGTCGGTTAGACGTACTGAGGACCTAGATGGCTTGCGCGCCTTCCGTGCCCGGCACGTCAGCTGTTACCGCTGAGTCCGGCGTGATCGCGGCTCCGGCGCCGATTCGGATGCCGGAGCCTAGCGTTGCGCGTTCGCCGATGTGCGCGCCGGCGCCGACGATCGTGCCGGGCGTCGACGCGCCGGGACGGTGGTCCGTCCGGGCGCCGTGTGCCAGGGAAGCGCCGTGGCCGATGACGGAGCCTGAGACGTAGTTGTCGCCCCGCAGCGCCACGCCTGCTGCCAGGTAGCTGTCGAGGACTTCGCCCTCGTCGCCGACGATGCAGCCGGTGCCCAGCATCGAGCCGCGCACGACGGTGTTCGCGCCGATGACGCAGCCGTCGCCGATCAGAGCCGGCGCCGCGATATGGGCCGAGGGATCGATCCGCACGTCGCGGCCGATGAAGACGCCGTCGGCACGCTTCTCGAAGGTCTCGCCGGGCGATTCCTCACCTTCCGACCACAGGTCGAAGAATAGTCTCATCCCGTCGAGGATGTCCCAACCGGAGCGCAGCATGCAGCTACGGCCCTCGTAGATCACCCGGCGCAGTTCGTACCAGTAGGCGAGGCGGCTGAGGCCGCTGGCGAAGGCGCCCGCGTCGCCGTACTTGTCGCGCTCTTCGCCTACCGTCTCGCAGAGCTCGCGGGTCTGTGCGTAGAGCAGCGGCCCGGCCACGAGTCCGTCGCCTTCGTCGAGCACCGAGGTCACGCGCTCGCCATCGACCTCGAGGTACGCGTCGCTCTCGTCGCCGGCCGGTTGCATGGCGGCGATGAGGCCGTCGACGCCGGTGGACCGTGCCGTCCACTGCGCCAGCATGTCGGCGTAGAGGCTGGGTGGCGACGATCTCATGCGGCATCGTCAGGAAGACGGGGCCGGCCGCGAGATGAGCCAGCGCCTGTTCGGCTGCGACGAGGGCGGCCGGGACGCTGGGCGCGTCCTTGAGGATCGCGGCAACCACCCGTACGCCGAGGCGTGCACCGAGCGCGTCTACCCGCTCTCGATCTCCCGGCGGCGCAGACGACCACGAAGCGCGCGATACCGCAGTCGCGCAGCAGTCGCAGCTGTCGCTCCAACAGTGGTTGCTCGCCAAAGGTCAGGAAGGGCCGCTCGGCCAGCGGCCGGAGGTCGGGCGTATCGATGGCGAGGACGAGGCCGGTCAGCGGATTCAGTGGTGCTGTCGTCATGGCCGTATCGTGGCACGTCGGGGCGATGATCTGCTACTGGGTTACCTCATCCCTGCCTGCCGGCAGCCCCTCTCTGATTTCGGAGAGGGGAGAGGGTGAGGTCTTCAGAAGTCCCTGCCGATCCTGCCTGATCCGTTCGGTCGCCAGCGCTATAATGCAGAACTATCAGCGACGAGAGCGCATCTATCGAGACGGGAGGATCGCGATGCTGAGCAAAGAAGAGAACGAGTTCCTTTGTCGCGTTGGCCCCGGCACGCCCATGGGCAATCTCATGCGTGAGTACTGGCTCCCCGCCATTCGCTCCGACGAGCTGCCGGAGCCGAACTGTCCTCCCCTGCGGGTCAAGCTTCTGGGCGAAGAGTTGATCGGCTTCCGGACGACCTCGGGCAAGGTCGGCCTCATGCAGAACAACTGCCCCCACCGCGGCGCATCCCTGTTCTACGGCCGCAACGAAGAGGAGGGCCTGCGCTGCGTCTACCACGGCTGGAAGTTCGACTGCAGCGGCTCCTGCCTCGACACGCCCGGCGAGCCCGCCGAGAGCACCTTCAAGGACCGTGTCAAGGCGGTCGCGTACCCGACGCACGAGCGTGGCGGCATCATCTGGGCCTACATGGGGCCGCGTGAAGTGCCGCCGCCGCTGCCCGACATCGAGGCGAACATCCTGACGACGGACCCGGAGCAGATCAGCATCCTGCACCGCGAGTGCAACTGGATGCAGGGCCTCGAGGGTGAGATGGACACCGTCCACTTCGCCTTCCTGCACGCCGGCCACGAGAACGTCGAGGACCAGGAGCCTGGCAGCTACATGTGGTACCACATGCGGAGCCGCCGCGCCGAGTTCGAGGCGATGGACACGGACTTCGGCTGCTCCTACGGCGCGCGCCGGCCGGCCGAGGCAGACACCAACTACTGGCGCATCGGCCACGTCATGTTCCCCTTCTTCGCGCTGCAGGCCGCGGGCGACATGGCAAGCTGCAAGATGAACGCCTACGTCCCCATGGATGACGAGCACACCCTCGAGTGGGAGATCAGCGTGCGCACCGACGGCGGGCCGCAGCGCAACATGAGCAGTCCCGATCAACCGCACAGACCGGCCGCTGAAGAGCGCGCGCGGCGGCACCTACCTGCCGCAGACGACGGACTGGTTCGGCCGCTTCAACCTCGACCAGAAGGACTACAACGACTACGGCATCGACCGCGACGTGCAGCGCAAGATGGAGTCCTACACGGGCATCCCGGGCATCCGCCAGCAGGATATGGCGATGACGGAGAGCATGGGCCCCATCTACAAGCGCTGGCAGGAGCACCTCGGCACGACGGACGCGATGATCATTCGAGCCCGCAACCGCTGGATCAGGGCGGCGCAGGCGCTGGCTGAGGACGGCACGGTTCCGCCCGGCGTCGACGAGCCCAAGCTCTACCGCCAGCGCTCCGGCGAATGTATCCTGCCTCGCGACGTCGACTTCTGGAACGGCAGCAAGCACCTGCGCGAGGTCTGGACCGTCCCGGAGCCGATCGACAGCGAAGTGCCCGTCGCCGGCAGCTAACCGTCCGCCGGCCCACCGAGGCGCCAACCACACGAGAGTGAGGGCATCTACCCATGGCTAATCGCATCGAAGCGGCGCAGGCCTATGTCGACGCCCTGCGCACCGGCGTCCCGGCTCTCGGCAGGGCGGTGGCGCCCCACCTGGCAGACGGCGTCGTCTTCACGCTCGGCGAGCAGCGCATCGAGGGCGCCCAGGAAGTGGCGCGACGCGTTACCGGCGTGTGGCCCCAGACGCCGGTCTACCGCAAGGGCAGCTGGCAGGCGCCGCGCGAGGAAGGAGACCGGGTGCTGGTGCACGCCAGCATGCCGCCCTTCGGCGCCGGCGTGCAGGCGGTCGACCTTGCCTTCAGCTTCGACGCCGGGGGCAAGATCACGGCCGTCGAGCAGACCAACACCAACAACGTGCCCACCTTCGACGCGCCAGTGCTGCCCGAGTTCGTCAAGGCACGGGTCAATCGCGCTCTGGCCGACGACATCCCGATGGCCGTGAGCTACGTGGACGAGAACGGCAAGCCGTCGCTGTCGCTGCGCGGCAGTACGATGGCGATCAGCGACACGCAGCTGGCGATCTGGGCCCGCAACCGCAACGGGATCGTCAAGGGCATCGCCAAGAACCCGTACGTCTCGTTGCTCTACCGGGAGAACCCGACGCGCACGACGCTCGTCTTCAAGGGCGCGGCGCACGTTGTCGATGACCCGGCCGAGGCGATGCGCATCCACGACATGACGCCGGAGGTGGAGATCAACCACCTCTCGCGTGACACCGGAGCCGCCATCATCATCGAGCTCGAAAGCGTGGACGGCGCAGCGCCGGAAGGTCGCGTGCGCTTCCGCCGCAAGCTCGACTGACGCCGGGTAACCGGCCGCTTGTCTGGCCTGTGGCCTTCGCCAACCTGCCTCCTTTCGCCGCGTGGCGTCATATCGAGGCCCGAGACGGGTTCGAGGTGGTCTTCCTGCGCGTCGAGGAGGATGGCTTTCGCTTCGAAGGACGAACCGTGGCTACGGAGTCTGGCCAGGCGTGGTCCGTGGACTATGAGATTGAGCTGTCGCCCGAATGGCTGACGCGAAGGGCGCGCATTTCGTCCCGGACGGTCGGAGTGGACGGCACGATGTCTTGCTGGAAAGGGACGGCGAGAGTAGGTGGCTGGTCGACGGTGTACCTGCTGCCCGTCTGAATGGCTGCCTGGACGTCGACCTGGAGTCTTCGGCCCTGACGAACGCCTTTCCCATCCACCGCCTACGGCTTGGTGTCGGAGACGAAGCCGAGGCGCCCGCAGTCTACATCAGGGCACTCCGACTTGAGGGTCGAACGTCTCGAGCAACACTACCAGCGCATGGAGAGTGCAGGACCGGGCCACCGCTACGCCTACTCATGTGCGGCGTTCGATTTTGCTGCGGAGCTGGTCTATGACGAGTCCGGTCTCGTGACCGAGTATCCGGGGCTGGCGGTCAGAGCCAGCTGAGCAGGCGCCGGTGCGTTCAGCTACGCCTGGGTCGAAGCAGACGCTGTAGCGGCGCCGGGCAGTCGTGACGCTGCCTGTGTGGCGAGCTGCTGCAGGGCGGCGCGCGTATCCCCTTTGCCGCCGTGTACGCGGATCATGACCACCGTCTCGCCCGTAACGAGGGCGATGGCGTCACTCTGGAGGTAGGCCTGCCCGCCGGCGATATCGATGGCGTTGACGGAGTGGCTCCTGGCGTAGAGGCTGCTGAGCATTTTCACCATGGGGCCGCTGGCCGTCGCGACGGAGACGCCGTCGTGGCCGCCCGAGGCCGCCGCGTACAGACAGCCGCGCGGCAGCATGCCATTCGTGCCAGGCTCCATGAAGGGTTGCACAGGCTTGACCGGCCCGCCCAACGCCGCTGCCGCTTCGTCGGCGGTCACCAGCGTGGCCGGGTCTACGGAGGCGGTGAAACCGGCGGCGAGATTCGCGAGGCCCGGGATGTTCGGCATACGTGGGGCCGTCGTAGCTGCCGGCTGCTGTGACACCTGCGGCAGGTGCGATGCGCTGGTCACGTCGATCTTGGAGACATGGCGCAGGCGGGGGCTGATCGTCGCTGACACGGTATCGCCTTCGTGTACGGCGTTGTAGATGGCCGGCTCCACCAGCCAGGCCTTGACGTGATGATCGGTCCCGTCGTCGACCGCGACGAAGTGGTCGATCTTGTTGCCGTTGTTGCGCTGGTAGGTGCGGCAGCGCACGACCTCGCCGCGCACCTCTGACTTCGTGCCGAAGTCGGCGAGCGCGATGCCTGCCGTGCGCAGGCCCCAGGCAATGACCGCGACGCCGCCCGCCGCTGCGACCAGCGAGCCCAGCTGTACCCAGCGGGCGACCTGGTCGTGGTAGTCGTTGGCGAAGCCATGCACCTGCAGCATCAGCCAGACGATGCCTGCGCCTGCTGCGGCTATCACGGCGCCGGTGAACAGCGCACCGAAGGGACTGCGCCCCCACACGATCCGTGCACGCGGATAGCTGACGTGCACGCTGTGCCATTCGCCACCGTAGCCTGACCAGGCTCGGTGGTCGTCCTCGGCGCCGATGGGCATCTTGGCGAGGGCGGCGCGGGCCAGCCCGAACGCTGCCGCGTAGGCGAAGTAGCGGTCCCAGAGCACCACGGCGCCGGGCGGCAACTGGTCGAAGGCCTCGCCCTGCGCCAGGTAGGCTCGCACCCCGAGCCAGTGCGACGCGGCGCTGTAACCCGCCGCGGTCAGCTTCTGCGTGCCGAAGATCTTCATCAGCACCGCATGAGCTCCCGCCGCGGCGAGGAAGACGGCCCCGACACCGACCTGCCATGCGCCGGCCTGCGCCGCGACGCCGACCACCAGTGCCCCGGCTACGAATCCGACGGCGCGCTGTGCGGTCCAGGTCTGCAGGTTCCAGCGGTCTTCGCTGAGACCGCGGCTCTTGGCCTCGCGCGTCACTTCCTTGTCGAACGCGCTGCGCCAGTTCGCCGCTCGCCCGGCGGTACCGAGCGTCAGCGCCTGGATCGGGACGATGCCGTTTTCGGCCAAGCCGGCGACCTGCTGCAGCATCTGCTTCTCGTAGGGAGCGAGGTCCGGCGTGGCCTGCTGGCGCAGGCGGATGATCGTGTCGGTCTCGCCGTACTCTTCGATTTGGAGGAAGTGGCGCGATGCCAGGTCGAGCAGCGTGGCGGGCACGGCGCGGGCCGTGACATTACCGTGGTTGACGAGAAAGTCGGCGACGGCGGGCGACTCGGGCCCGAGGTCCATCGTCGAAGGCCCCGCCTCGACCGGCTTTGGCCGCGTCAGTATGGCAAAGGCGACCAGCACGAGCAGCCAGACGATTGTCGCGATCGCCGCCGCCGCTACGAGCGCTATCGAGACCTTGGATAGATCGAGGTTGACGTCCTCGGAGGAGGAAAGCAGGACCGCGAGGACGGACACGCCGATCATGGCGGCTATGAGTGTACATCGCGGGAGGCCGGAGAGCGCGCCCGCTGGGTGGCTGCCTCTACGGAGACACGGTGGACTATGCTACGGCGCGGTCTTCGGCTGCGGGCTCTTTGACCTCGCTGTCCTTGTTTTGCTCGGGCTGCTGCAGGTGGCGGCTCGGCTGGCCCCAGAGCGCTCGCAGCGCCTCCATGTCGGCGGAAGCGTGCTCGATCTCACGCAGCAGGTCGTGGATTTTGCGCTTGATACGTTGCTTCGCGGTTTGGGGCGATTCGAGCTCGTGCTTATCCATGCTGATCCAAGGATCGTCCATCGACCGCAAGGGTCGATAGTGCCGCGTGGCTCTCGAGAGGCAGCAAACGGCCTTCCTTTGTGACGTCCGGCCGTCATGCGGCGCCGATTCGTCGTGACCCTGACTTGCCAGCGGCGGCGTCCGGCGACAAACTCGCGGGAAAGGAGACGCTTGATGACCGAAACCGGTACCGCACCGACTCGCACGCTTGCCAATGGGGTCGAGATGCCGGCCCTCGGGCTCGGCACCTCGCCGATGAACGACGCCGAGACGCGTCGCGTGGTCGCCGAGGCGCTGCGAGCCGGCTACCGCCTGATTGACACGGCGGAGAACTACCGCAACGAGCGCGGCGTAGGAGAGGGCATCCGCGACAGCGGCGTCGACCGGGCCGAGGTCTTCGTCACGACCAAGTTCAACGCGCAGTGGCACGGCTACGACGAGGTGCAGCAGGCCTTCGCCAACAGCACCGGGCGCCTGGGCGTCGACTACGTCGACCTGCTGCTGATCCACTGGCCCAACCCGGCGCAGGACCGCTACGTCGACGCCTGGCGGGGCATGCTGCGCCTGCTCGAAGACGGCAAGGTGCGGTCGATCGGCACCTCGAACTTCAAGCCCGCCCACATCGACCGCCTCCTCGATGCGACGGGCGTGGCGCCGCACGTCAACCAGGTGCAGCTCAACCCGCGTATCGGCCGGCAGGCGGAGCGCGAGTACCACGCAGCTCACGGCATCCTTACCGAGTGCTGGTCGCCGATCTCGCGGGGCAACGACCTGCTGCAGGACGCGGTCATCACCGGCATCGCGGGGCGTATTGGCAGGACGGCAGCGCAGGTGGTGCTGCGCTGGCACGTGCAGCAGGGCCTCGTCCCCATCCCGAAGAGCTCGAATCCGCAGCGTCTGGCGCAGAACCTCGACGTCTTCGGCTTCGAGCTCTCGGCCGCGGACATGGCGGCGATTACCGCCCTCGACCGCAATGGCGAAGGCGCGGTCGACTCCGATCGCATGGGCCACTAACCACTAGCGTGGTGGCGAACCGCGCGGGAGCGCTGACAAGCGCCCAAGCTCGATTCTGGCCCGGCCGCTGACCGCCTCTGAACGTCGGGATCGCGAAGGTTTACTTCGTCCCGTACTGCTCCCAGACGCGCGTCATCTCCTCCCGGACCGAGGGCGGTTCGCCGTAGAGGAGACGGGCCGCGGTGGAGAAGACGGGCGCCGGCTCGGCCAGCGCAGCGCTGGTGCGGCGCATGGTGCGGGGCAGCGGCACCTGGTGGTTGTTGGGCTCGTCTCGGAACACGCCTTTTGGGTCGCCGCCGTCGGCGATGACCTTGAGATCGTCCATGAATCGGCGCCGGATCATGATGATGCCTCGGTCGCTGTCCCCGAGCGTCTCCTGGCTGCGGTCCGCGATCGTCCCCTGGCCTACCCAGGCGATGAAGTCCTGCTGCATCGTGTGGGAGCTGATCCAGCGGCCGGTCTTCTCGTCCTTGATTGGGCTGTACCAGTAGGGGATGCGCTCTTGCTCGAAGGGCGCGTCGCCGGGGATGACGTCGTTGAACCAGGCGACGCTGAGCGTGTTCTCATCATCGACGGGCACGCGCCACTCGAAGTGGCCGGTGTACAGCGCGTTGGGCCAGAGGCAGACGCGGCCGATGGTCCAGAGCTCGTCCTCCTCGGAGGTGTCTTCGCGCACGCGGCGGTAGACGAAGCCGTGCTCGAACTCGTCGAAGCCGATCTTGAGGTGCGTCGGCGAGTACTGGTCGGGCTTGCCCTTGAGGGTGAGCGACCAGTTTGAGTGCAGCCATTCGAAGTGCACCGGGTCGATAGAGTTTTCCTGGCCCTGCAGCCAGTTGCACGGCACCTCGGAGAGCACGATCTGCTTGAAGCCGCGCTCGCTGTACACGTCCCAGTCCGGCAGGCAGGGCGCTGGCTTCGGTCCGATGTAGGCCCACAGCATGCCGCCGCGTGGCGCGACCTCGTAGGCCTTGATGCCCACCCGCTCCTTGAAGTTGGCCTCCGGATGCGCGGTCTCCTCGAAGGGCTGGTCGATGCAAGCGCCCGTCTCGTCGAACATCCAGCCGTGGTAGTTACAGCGCAGGCCGCAGTCCTCGACGATGCCGTAGGAGAGGTCGGCGCGGCGGTGGGCGCAGTGCAGGTCGATGAGGCCGTAGGTGCCGTTACCCGCTTTGTAGAGGACGAGGTCTTCGCCCATGAGCCGCACCGGCTTCGTTGGCTGGTCGTCTAGCTCGGCAACGGCAGCGATGGGATGCCAATAGCGGCGCAGCAGCTCTCCCATCGGCGTGCCGGGTCCCACCTGGGTCAGCAGACGGTTCTCTTCAGCGGTCAGCATGACATGCTCCTCACCTGACGGTCGTTACGTGCGGCATGCTAGACCACCGGCGTAACACCTGCAATGTCGGCGTCGAATCAGGCCCTGAGTCGGAACCTGCGGAACCATTTCTCCTCGGTGTGCGTCACAGAAACAGGAAGAATAGTTCCTAATCAGGAGGGCCGCCATGAAGAGGACAGGAACGCTCGTAGTCGCGATGCTGATGCTGGCTGCGTGCCTGGTGCTGGCGTGTGGCAGCAGTAACAAGACCGCATCGTCGGGCAACGAGGACGCCGGTAGTGGCGACACGGCGCCCGGTGTCGTTCCGGGCGGCGGCATGGTGGCGCGCAACGTGTTCATGACGTACGACGGCAAACGCTACGAGCTCGTGAACATGCTGATGCCGGGCATGGTCCCGGACAGTGAGTTTCAGCCCATGGGCGAGGTCACGCAGTCGGACGTCGACCTCTCGGGCGACACACACGCTTACACGCGGGCCCAAGACCCTGACACGGTCTACACGCACTCCGTCGCTACCGGTGAGGATGCGGGGCACTGGCTTGCCTGGCAGCTGGCTCCCTGACCTAGATCTGGCGGACTGACGCCGTTGCGCGGTGCTGATTGGCGCACTACGCTAGGCGCGCTCGGCGCTGGGCAGCGGCGGCGAGTCCAAGTAAGCCCTACAGTCAGCGCCCTGCAGGAGGGAGCGTCATGAAGCGCAGCACCAGCAAACGAATCCTCACCACGCACGTCGGCAGCATGATCCGGCCGGAGAAGATACGCCAGTTCATGGTCGCCCGGTCAAACGGCGAGCCGATCGACGAGCAGGACCTCGAGACGACGTTGCGGCAGGAAGTCGCCAACGTCGTGCGCAAGCAGGCCGAGTGTGGCATCGACGTCGTCAGCGACGGTGAGTTCGGCAAGCTGAGTTGGACGCAGTACGCCATCCCGCGCATGAGCGGCTGGGAGTACCGCCCCAGCCCTCCCGGGCGCCTCGGCGTCCGCGGCCGCGAGGGCGTGACGACCTTCGTTGAGTACTACCAGCAGCAGGGCCCGGTCGGCCAGACGCCGCGCAACCAGGGGCGCATGGCCGTCTGCGTCGGCCCCATCACCTATACGGACAAGGGCCGCGCCGAGATTCAGCGCGACGTGAACAACCTCAAAGCGGCGCTGCAAAACGTGCAGGTCGAGGAGGCGTTCCTGCCTGTCGTGGCGCCGTGCAGCGTCTCGACCAACTACGTCAACGAGTACTACAAGACAGAGGAGGAGTTCCTCTTCGCCGTGGCCGACGCGCTGCACGAGGAGTACAAGATCATTACCGATGCGGGCTTCATCGTGCAGACGGACGACGCGATCCTGGCCAACCTGCACGACCTCGTAGTCGACAGCGGCCAGGACTACCGCAAGTGGGTCGAGATGAACATCGAGGCGCTGAACCACGGCCTGCGCGGCATTCCCGAGGACCGCGTGCGCTACCACCTCTGCTGGGGCAGCTGGCCCGGTCCGCACGCCAACGACGTGCCGCTGGCCGAGATCGTCGATCTTCTGCTCAAGGCCAATGTGCAGGCCTTCTCCATCGAGGCCGCGAACCCGCGTCACGCCTGGGAATGGGTCGTCTGGCAGGACACGAAGCTCCCGGAGGGCAAGATCCTGCTGCCGGGCATGATCAGCCACGCCGTCTCCCACGTCGAGCACCCCGAGCTCGTGGCGCAGCGCATCAAGCGCTACGCCGACCTCGTGGGCCCCGAGAACGTCATCGCCAGCTCCGACTGCGGCTTCGCGCAGGGCACGGTGCTGGCGCGCCAGAACCAGGAGATCGTTTGGGCGAAGCTGGAAGCGCTGGCCGAAGGCGCCCGCTTGGCATCGAGCCGTCTGTAACGTCGAAAGGGCGTCGAGAGTCAGAGGCCGGGCGTTATCAGCGCCCGGCCTCGTCGTTCCTTCTGCCTGCGAGCGGTTACTTCGACCAGAGCTCCTTGCTGGCGAGACGTGCGCCATCGACCATGGCCTTGAGCTTGGCCCAGGCGACCTCGGGGTGTCCTACGCGTGAGCCCATGCCGCAGTCCGTGCCCGCGATCACGTTCTCCTTGCCCATGACGCCGGCGTACCGGACGAGACGCTGCGCCACGAGCTCAGGGTGCTCGATCGTGTTGGAGACGTGGCTGATGACACCCGGCATGTAGGAGCGGCCCTCCGGCAGTTTCACCGTCTCCCAGAGCTGCCAGTCGTGATCGTGCTGCGGGTTCGCGGCCTCCACCGACAGGCACTCGGCGTGCACTTTGAGCAGCAGGTCGACGATGTACTTGAGCTCGATGTCGTCCATGTGGGGACCGTGCTGGCTGCCCCAGCAGGTGTGGAAACGTACGCGATCCGCCGGCAAGCCCTCCAGGGCGTGGTTCAGGGCGTCGATGCGCACCTCGGCGTACTTGTGGTACTCCTCCACCGTCATGTCGGGGTACATCTGCCAGCCGTCCGGCAAGTCCGGGTCGTCGATCTGCAGCACGAAGCCGGCGTCGACGATCGCTTTGTACTCTTCTTTCATCGCGTCGGCGATGGCGTAGAGCATCTCCTCGTCGGACTTGTAGTACTCGTTGTGCAGCCAGTGCTCCATCGTGCCCGGCGCCACGCCCGGCAGGTACGCCTCGACGTCCAGCCCTTCGACCGCGGCCTTGAGGTTGGCGATGTCTTCCTTGTAGTGCTCCTGGCCGATGTAGCGGATCGGCTCGACGCAGAAGACGAGCGAGTAGCGTCCGCCTTCGCCAACGCCGGCGCCGCTGCCGAGGTTCGTGGCCGTCGCCTGGCCGCCCTGACGTGCCGGGAAGCCCAGCGCGCCGAACTCGGGGAAAGATCGACGGTCGCGGGCCTGGACGTCGTGCGACTGCGGGCCTTCGCCAGCGCGAAACTCGCGCACCTGCAGGCCGCTGAGCCGGGAACGCGGGTAGTTCGTGAAGCCCTCGCGTTTACCGTACTCACCGTCGTTGATCACGTCGATGCCGATGTCGATCTGGCGCCGAACGATCTCTTTGACCGCGCTGGGCAGCCGTGCCTTGAACTCCTGGGCCCGCGCATCGCCCGCGACCATCATCTCGCGCAGGTCGTTCGGACGCGGCAGGACGCCGGCGTGCGAGACGATGATCCGGTCCGTGCTTCGCTTCATCTGCTGACCCCCTCCTGGAATGCAGGCCGCCGAAAGTGGCGAAGGCGAGTCGGGCTTGTCGTGCTGCCTTGCTCTTCGACCGCGGCGCGGCCATGTTCTGCCGCAGCCTCCGGCCTGTCAATGCGTCTGGCGGAAGGCAGCCTGATCTCTGAGCGAGCGCGGCGCAGAGTCGGTTTCGTATCGAGTGGGGATTCGACCCTGTTGTGAGGTATGGATAAATTAGAAAGCCTCAAGTTGTGGCCATAGGCCATTTGCATAGAAGATGGCCCCGCAATCCATAGACACCGGTCTAGGGCTGAAGTACGCTGGGAGTAGGCTAACAGGTCGAATCTCTCTCTTCCTGAGAGAGAACGGGGGAACCACCAACAGGGGTGCATCTCTGGATAGAGAAGGGCAGCTCTTTCAGCCCTAACCCGACAGCTAACCTCGTAGACCTCTGAAAGAGGACCGCGCCAAATCTCTCACGATGGCCTCTCCTCTCAGCCAAAGCTTGGTACGACCAGGAGGGGGAGCTATGTCTATTTTTTCCAAGGCCAAGAAGACCACTGTCGAGGTTGAAAAGAAGCCGTGCGAGCACATGCATCTGGCGCCGCGCTGGGAAAACGCCGCCGACATGGGCAAGCGCGACCGCGTGACGTCCTACGTCTGCGACGGCTGCGGCCAGAACTTCACGCCGGCCGAGGCAGACGCAATCGCCCGATAGGTAGCAGGCAGGACGCAGAGCCTGAGAACATACCGACCGCGTTACAGCGGTCGGTATGTTCGTTGTTGCCGCGTCAGGTCGGCTCGCGCGCTTCTCCCGGTCGGCTGGTCCTGATCAGGGCTGTCATTCTGAACGGAGTGGAGAATCTCCGGGCGGCACCAGTCTCCAGGTGAGCAGGATTGTAGTCTTGGGCCGGAATGCTGGCCGGGGAGATTCTTCGCCTGCGGCTCAGAATGACAGCGTGTGGGGTGACGAGCATTCTCGCCGTGTCTTGTGTCGTAGGGAGAGCGCTTCACACAGAAGGAGGGCAGATACGCATCTGCCCTCCTTCTGTCTTTGAACTGTGCGGGAGCTAGTTCTGGATGGCGAACTTCTGGACGCGCTTGCCGGTGTTCACCTCGGAGGTGTAGATGTTGCCGTGCGAGTCGCAGGCGACGTTGTGCACCCACTCGAACTGGCCGGCCTGTCGGCCGCCGCGGCCGAACGTGCCGACGATCTTCATGTCCTTGCGGGTCAGGATCCACACCTTCATGTTGGTGCCGTCGGCGACGTACAGGAAGGTCTGGGCAGGGTCCGGGGAGAAGTCCAGGTCCCAGACCGAGCCCATGGCCAGCGTCCAGGTGGCGATGAAGTGTTCCTCGATGAACTCGCCGCTCTTGTGGAAGATCTGGATGCGGTTGTTGGGCCGGTCGGCGACGTAGAGCAGGCCGTCGTTGCTGATGCGGACGGCGTGCACGGGGCTGCGGAAGCTGCGGGCAGGCGTCTCGCCGGCCACGTAGTCGGGCAGCTGGACGTCGCTAGGCGTCTCACCGTAGGCGCCCCAGTGGCGCTTGTACTCGCCGGTGCGCGAGTCGACGACGATGACGCGGCGGTTGCCATAGCCGTCGGAGATGAACGCCTCGTTGGCGTCGGGATCGACGACGATGTCGGTCGGCGACGCGAATCGCGTCGTGTCGTTGCTGTGGCCGGGCAGCTGGCGGATGGCGCCGGTCGGCGACGGATCGGGACGCTGTGGCGCGGGCACGTTGGGGTCCGGCGGCGGCAGCGGCTCGCCCAGGGTGAGCAGGCGCTTGCCGTCGTTCGTGCACTTCAGCACCACTTCGTTCATGCTGCCGAGCCAGACGTTGGCTTCCTGGTCGATGTAGATGCCGTGCTCCGACCGCACCCAGCGGCCGCCCTCTTCGGTGCCGCCCCAGGCCTGCAGGACGTTGCCTTCCGGGTCGAGCTGCAGGACGGGCGGGGCCGGGACGCAGCAGTCGGCCCAGCGCGGGTTCTGCACCGCACCGGCCTCGCGCTGGGTCAACGAACCCGGGCGATGGACCAGCCAGACGTTGTCGTTGTCGTCCACGGCGATGCCGGATACCTGTCCCAGGATCCAGTCGTTCGGCAGGGGCTTCGGCCAGAAGGGGTCTACCTGGTAGGCCGGCACCTTATCTGTTGGAAAGTTGGTCATCTATTCCTCCCGCTGCGCTCCGCAAGTTCAATCCGCCTCTGAAAGCTGCCAGGCTCAAAGGCTGCGAACGAGCAATCCCCTCGGAAACCGTGTTCTCGCTGCTGTCTGAACTTGGCCCGCCATAGTATATGGAGTTGCCTCTGCCCATGTAATAGCGGGCGAAGCTGTGCCGTCAGACGGGGTGTGTACCCCGGGGTCAGCCGTCAGCGACGTTCGATGACGCCAACGGTTCGGGTGCCGCGCGACGCAGCCGCGTCACGAGGTAGACGAACGCGAGGCCGGCGAAGAAGGTCACGATAGCGGTGAGCTGCGCCTGCTTCAGCCCGAAGGCGGTGATGCTGTTGCTGCGCGCGAAGAACACGAGGAACTGCGTGATGCTGTAGCCGACCACATAGAGCGCCGCTGCCAACCCGGGCGGCCGCCAGCGCCGCAGGATTAGCCACAGGCCGAGAAGGAGGACCAGGTTGGCGATGATCTCGTACGCGGCGGCCGGCTGGTAGGCGACGCCCAGCTCGGGCGCGAACGAGTGCGGGTTCGTGTAGATCGTGCCCCACGGCAGGCTGGTGCGGTAGCCCAGGATATCGCCGTTGACGATGTTGCCGATGCGGCCGATGGGCTGGCCGACGGCGGCGAAGATGGCCGCGACGTCCAGCATCGGCAGCACCGAGAGGTGGTGCAGCCGGGCGTAGATCAGCAGGCTGATCAGCGCCGCTGCGATGGCGCCAAAGAACGCCATGCCGCCCTCCCAGAAGGCCAAGATGTGCTCCGGGTGGTGGAGGTAGTAGGACTGGTCGTTCTGGACGACGTAGTAGAGCCTGCCGCCTATCAGACCGGCGGCGATGCCCCAGGGGAAGTAGTCCCACAGCGCGTCCTCGTCGGCGCCGAACGCGGGCACAAAGCGCTGGGCCACGCGGGCGCCGACGAAGATCGCCACGACGTACATGATCCCGTACCAGTGCACCGCCACATTGCCGATGTTGACGGCCGTCGGGTCGATGCCGATGCGGATCGCCGCGCTTACGATCGTCAGGCCGCTCATCGCAGCGTCATGACTCAGTCAACCTTTTCCTCCGCCAGCTCGGGCTGCCGGAACAGCACGAGCAAGAGCGTGATCACGATCAGCACGTGCATCGCCGTGCACCAGATGCAGATGTGCTTCACCGCGACCAGTTCGACGCCGATCAGGTACAGCATGACACCCAGGCCCACCAGCGACCAGCCGACCTGCGCCAGCTGTAAATGCTCCGGCTCAGGCCGGCTCAGCACGGCCCACAGCGCGAGCAGGCCACTGACGGCGAACCAGACGATGCCGCCGGCGCTCCACGGGATGCCCAGCACCTCTGAGTACTTGCTGGTCACGACCTGCTCGCAGTTGATCACGCCCGAGCTGCTGCAGACGAGCTTGACGGAAGCGTAGTGCACGCTGGTCAGGTAGACCGCCACCGCGATGCCTGCGATCGACAGCGCGACGACCAGCAAGGACGCGATGCGGTTGCCGGACATCACTTCAGGACGCCAGCCGCCTGCTGCACGCCGGCGGAGTTGCACACCTCGGCCGGACGGCCCTGCGTCATCTTGCAGATGGCCGCTGTCAGGACATTTGCCGTGCCGATGATCCCCTGGGCCGGCGCCGAATTGGTCTGCGTCAGCTGCGCAGCGACGCCCGACCAATCGAGCCCGCTCAGGACGCCGGGGTTATAGGAGGCGCCCGATTGCGAGTACAGCCCTCCGAAGTCGAGGAAGGGGATGCCGCTGCTGTACTGGCTGACCAGCTGTTGCTGTGCATCGGTCAGCGGCTGCAGGGCCTTGTAGTTGTTGCCGGAGCGCTCGTTCGAGTACTGCTCCACCGGCACGAAGCTGAGGTAGTCGCTCTGATAGCTGGAGCCGTAGAAGCTGAACGTCGGCGTGTTCGCGTACGTGTCCGTAGGGGATGACCGGGTGACCTGGAGGTTGCTGAACGTGCCGAAGCGGCTCAACGCCAGCACCATGGCCCAGCGCTCGGCTGCACAAAACGGGCAGAACTCGCCGCCAACGTAGAGCAGTTCCGGTTTGCCGTCCTGCACCAGGTCTGCCGACTGAATCGACTTGGGGAAGTTGTTGGCGGAGCCGACGCCGACCGTATCAAAGGTTGCGGCGGGCACGCTGGTCACGGCGTCGACCAGCGCCGGGTCGGCGGGTGAAGCGGACGTGGCACCGCTGCCACCACTGCCACCTTGTGCCAGGATGAGCAGCACGGCGACGAAGACGATGGCGCCGCCACCGATGGCACCGAGGATGATCCTGCTCCGGTAGCGCTGAACGAACGATTCTCGTACGTGCTGACGGCGCCTGGCGGGCGGCGTCGAGCCGCGCCGCGCGGACGAGCCGCCTCTCTTGGAACGACTGGACATCGAAAGTCCTCCTGGATCCGCTTGGTGAGACCCCGCTGATCGTCAGAGGGTGCTCTACCAAGATTAGATGCTTGACGAGCAGGGCGCAGTGGCCATTCGACCCTTCGGCCCTGGCCGAGCGTCGGAAAGGCAGCGCGCCTAGATGGCGCCGGATCGAGGAGGCGGTGTAGTGAGCGAGAGATCGACGCTGTCTACCGGCCGCAGCCGGGTCAGGACGATCGTGAAAACGATGCCGCTGAGGATCAGCAGCAGTTGAGGCTGGAACACGTCCATCGGGACGCTGGTCGGCGCGATCGTGTCGCAGGAAGAGGCGACGACGCAGAGATGGCTGCCGTCCGGCAGGCCCGCGGTGACGTCCCGGGGGGTGGGATGGATGTCGAAGGCCCGCGCCGCCGCGGGACGGATGCTGAGGCCAGCCAGAGTCAGGAGGGCCAGGATCCCGACCAGCAGGACCAATCGGCGTGATTGCATGCTTTCAGGATAGGGATACCGCCCATACGACCGCAACTTCGCAGGCGAGACGGGTCGTTCAGGAGCCGACGGCAGCCGCGACTCGTTGGCGAACGCCCGTGTTGCTACTCACGAGGCCGAAGCGCCGATCGCGCTGGTGATATTCCTCCACCGCCGCGGCCAGTGCCTCGCCGTCGAAGTCTGGCCACAGAATGGGCGAGAAGTAGAGCTCCGCGTAGGCGCATTCCCAGAGCAGGAAGTCGCTGAGGCGTTGCTCGCCGCCGGTGCGGATCAGCAGGTCGACCGGCGGCGCCGCCTCGCAGCCAGCGCCGGCCAGCAGGCGAGAGAAGCCCTCCGGCGTGAAGTCCGGCGAGCTGGCGCAGCGCATCGCGGCGCTGAGGATCGCGTCGCGCGACGAGTAATCGAGGGCGACGCGCAGGTTCCATTCGCGGCAATTGGCCGTCATCGCTTCCGCATCTTCGATGGCGCGTATCACGTCGCCGGGCAACCGGTCGCGGCGGCCGATGACAGTGAGGCGGATGCCGTGCTCGCGCAGCGCCTGTGTCTCGGATTGCAGACGGCGCTTGAGCAGCCGCAACAGGGTCTGTACTTCGGCGCGCGGGCGGCGCCAGTTGTCAGATGAGAGTGCGAAGACGGTGAGCGTGTGGATGTTCAGGCCGGGCGCCGCCTCGAGCACGCGCTGCAGGGCCTTGGCGCCTTCGCGGTGGCCGGCGGTGCGAGGCAGGCCGCGGCGCGTCGCCCATCGGCCGTTGCCGTCCATGATGACGGCGACGTGCAGGCCTTCAGCCTTCTCGTCCGCCGGTAAAGTACTTTGAATCACAGAGTCAGCCTCCAAAAAAGAGATTACTGGTGATTTCGTATGCTGCCGAGCAGCCGGTCCATCTGATCGAGATAGCGTTGCAGGGCGCCGCGTCCCGAATCGGTGAGCTCGTACTCCGTGCGCGGCAGGCGGCCCTCGAAGCGCTTCGAGGCGCGGATGTAGCCCACCTCCTCGAGCTTGCGGGTGTGGGCGCTGAGGTTGCCGTCGGTCGTCTTGAGGATGCTCTTGAGCTCGACGAAGCTGACGCGCTCGCTCGCTGCCAGCGCGCCGACGATGCCGAGACGGGTGCGTTCGTGGATGACGGCGTCGAGGTCCTGGGCGCGGGCAGGCGCCGGTCGCTCCGGAGCTGCGGGCGGTGCTGTCGTCTCGCTGACGTGAGCGGCGGGTCGATGAGTCCTTGTGCGTGTCGATTCAGCCGCCATAGCGCCTCGCAATGAGCAGGCCGAAGCCCAGGTGCAGCCCGCCGAAGCCGAGTCCGAGCAGGATGTCGTCCCAGCCGGAAGGCCCCATGAGGGCAACGACGCCGAGCGCCATGAAGCAGGCGCCGAGCACGGGAATGATGCGAATCGCATAGGCGCCGGCGCAGACGAAGGCGGCGCCGTAGAGCAGCAGCCACGTGCCCGGCAGCACCGAGATGAGATCCTGGCGCTGCAGCACGATGGTGAGCATCGCGCCGGCGAGCAGCGGCGGCATGAGGCCGAGGCAGAACTTGCGCGTCGGACCGGGCAGCAGGGGCATGCCGGTGGCCGCGGTCTTGCGTACCACGGAGAGCACGCCTATGAGCAGGGCCAGCATTGCCTCGCCCTCCCATACACGCAGCCACGCCGTCTCAGAAGACTGCGTTGCCGCCAGCACCGCCGCGCCGACGGCGGTGAGGCCGATCAGCGCCATGCCCCAGCCCGGCACCTCGGTGAAGCGCCCGGACTGCTCCATAGCGTCGCGGATGTAGCGCAGGTCTTCGACAGCGCGCAGGTCGACCGCGATAGGCCGATGACGACGATGCTCGCGTGGCCGGCGGTGGGTCAGCATTCTTTCAGGATAGACAGCTCCTTGTTGTTGTCAAGTACTCTGTCATGCAAAGTAAATGGGACTGACGATAAAGAGAGAGGAGGCCTCGTGAACTACGAGGCCTCCTCTTCGAGTAACCGGTTCGTTCAGCTTAGCCCCAGGGGCCGAGCAGAACCTCGCCCGAGAAGCTGTCCGACTGCGCGTCCAGCGTCTCCGGCCAGTTGTTCGGGTCGACCTTGCGGCGCAGCTCCGCGGGGCGCGGCTGGCCGTTCCAGCCCAGCTGCTCCATGCCGGAGTACAGCATGATGCAGTGGCCGTCCGGGTCGAAGGCGAAGGCGGCGTAGTCGATGCCGGGGTGCAGTTCCTGCGGGATGATGTCGGTCTCGACACGAGCACCGTTCTCGCGCAGGAAGCTGACCGCGTCGCGCAGCTGGCGGTAGTTAGCTACCTGCATGCCGAAGGCCATGTTGGAGGTCTCGGCGCTGAGGCCAAGCTTCGCGCGCCACTCCTTGGGGAAGAGGCCGATGGAGTGGTGCTCCATGTCGGTGCGCAGGAAGGAGGCGGTGCCGCCGTTCCACTGCACTTCTTCGGTGAGCGGCAGGCCGAGGACGTCCTCGTAGTACTCCTTCGACTGGTCAACGTCGTCGGCGAACATGTAGACGGGGCCGACGCGCACAACCTTGAAGGGACGTGCCAGCAGCAGGCCGTCGACCGGGTACTTCTCTTCCATCGGCTCGATGTAGCGGTAGCCGTCCATCGCCGTGATGCCGTTGGCCAGCGATTCCTGGACCTCGGCGAACTCGGAGATGTGAGGCTCCATCGTCGCCTCGGGCAGTCGGCCGCCCATCTCCTTGGGCTTGGTCAGGCCGTCCCAGCCGATCTGCTCCATGCCGGTAAACAGCTCGATGACCTGGTCGTCTGGGTCCCAGACGTAGAGGTGATAGTTGGAGCCGACGCCGGCGCCGGCGCGACCCTCGGTGCGTACCTCGAGCTCGAGGTCCTTGAAGTACTTCGTCGCCTGCCAGACCTCTTCGACGTTCTGGACCTGCCAGGTGATCTGGTTGACATCGTTTTCTGGGCGCAGGTGCGGGCCGCTGCCGTTCTGGCGCATGCGCTCGTCCACCATCTCGCGGTTGAAGATGACGAAGGAGTGGTGGTCGCCGCCGTGCCGGCCGAAGAAGCCGCCGCCGTCGGTCGGCTGCGACACCTTGAGGCCGAGCAGGTCGATGTAGAAGTGCCAGCACTCTGGGGTCTTTGTGCCGTTGAAGCCGAAGTGGCCCAGCCGCCGAATCTTGAACGGCCGGTCCAGCATGATGCCGCCCACGTTGTACTTCTGTGAGGAAACCGTCATGACTCTGTCCTTTCTGACTGAAGCAGGCCTCGTGCTGCTTCTGGCTGCCCTCTGCTTGCAGCCCGACTATGCTTCTCTTTCCCTAGCTTCGGCTCGTGGAGCCCTCCGCTGTGCTCGAGCCAGCCGCCGCGGCCGTAGCCTCTCCGCTAGCGCCGTTCTCGCCTGACTTGCTCTCTGTGGGCGGCGTCACCTGGCGCCGCTGCGCCAAACGCGACACCTCCCGCAGCGAGTCCACGTCGATCGTCGGCATCTCGATGTTGATCGCGCGCAAGACGCCGTTCGCCAGACGATTGTAATCGTTAAAGCGCGCGCGTGCTTGACTGCGCCACGCCGGAATGCCGCCGTTGCAATGCAGCTCAAAGGCGGCTTCGCGACCGTCGAGGGCAGAGCCGATGTGGTCCCATGCCAGGTTCAGCAATGCCATGCGCTGCTCCGCCGTGTAGCCGCCGCCGCCGAAGGACTCTTCGATGCCGTCTTTCATAAGCGGGTTGGCCAGGTCCTCGTCGGACGGCGCGACAACCATCGACGAGCCGGGCAGGATGCGCAGGATCTCGCTGATTCGCTGGCGAGCCTGCAGCATCTTGATGCTGCCCGACGCCACGTGCTGATAGTTTGGCGCCGGCTTGCCCAGGATTGAGCTCCAGTCCGGATCCAACTCCGCTGCAGTCAGGGCGCTGCGTACGGTCTGCAGCTCGACGATCATGTCGACGAGGTACTCGACTGTCGGGGCGTTCTGACGCAGCCCCATCGCATCGGTGAGGGCCAGGGCCAGGCCGAGTGTGAACTCGCCCTTCGTGTACCAGCAGTAGAGTTGGTGCCAGAGCATCCAGGTCGTGCGGTCGCGGCGGAACATCTGGGGGGCGCTCGGCTCTGGAGGAGCCGGCTCCGTGAGGAAGATCTTCTCCCACGGCACGAAGACTTCGTCGAACCACATTTGCGCGTCCAGCTCGTCGAATCGGTAGCTGAGGGGCGCCATGAAGGGGTTCGAAGGCTTCGCCGCGATCTTGCGTGAGAGGATGGTGACGCCGGGAGAGTTGACGGCCACGGCGAAGGTAGCGCGGCTGCCCTGATAGATGACGCCGCAGCCGGCGCTGACGTAGACGTCGTCCAGGAAGGGCGACCCGGTGTGCATGCCGATCTTGCCCTGGAGAACGAGGCCGTCGTCGCGCTCCTTGACGATGCGCAGCGAGTTACGCTCTTCCGGATTTTCTCGCAGGCGGTAGCCGATCGTTGCGAAGCCGGAAGCCAGCGTGATGAAGCGTCCCTCGCGCTCGATCGAGTCGCGGTACGCCACCACGTCGTCCTTCTGCTTCTGCGAAAGGTCCATGCGGTAGACCGCATCCACGATGTTGAGCGCGATCAGGTTGCCGTAGGCCGGGTCGTGCGTCATATTGCCGCCCGTGAAGAAGACCGTCTCGTCGTAGGCTTTGCCCATACGCTGCAGGTCTTCGGCCGTATCCGGGACGATCATGTCGACGGGCTTGCGATTGCCGTTGGCGTCGGGGGGTGTGAAGAGGACGTCCCATTCGGGCGTGGGGCTGGCGTGACGGTCGTACCAGTCCACGTATTCCTTCGCCATCGCTGCGGTGGCCGGATGCGTGTTCAGGTCGTCGATGAAGCCCTCGCCGACGACGTAAACCTTGCGGCCGTCGCGCAGAACCTCCCGGTATTCAGCTCCCGTCCTCATTCAGTACCTCCTCAGGGTTCATAACATTCGTTTTGTCAGCTGGCCAGATTCGTGGCGCCCATCGCTCGCCATCGTCGGATCAGCTCAGGAACGCTTGATGAACTTCTGCACGCGCTTGCCCGTGTTGACCTCGGCGGTGTACAGGTTGCCGCGCGAGTCGGAGCACACGTTGTGGACCCACTCGAAGCAGCCGGCCCAGCGGCCCTTGCGGCCGAAGGAGCCGACGATCTCCAGGTTGGCGCGTGTCATGATCCAGATGCGGCCGTTGGTTCCGTCCGCCAGGAACAGGAACGTCTGCGCCGGGTCGACCGAGAACTCGATGTCCCAGGCGGAGCCCATGCTGCGGGTTCGCGGCGCCACGAACGCCTCTTTGACGTAGGTGCCGTCCTTCTGGAATACCTGGATGCGGTCGGCGCGGCGGTCGGCCACGTAGACCAGGCCATCGTTGGCGATGCGCACGGCGTGAACCGGGTTGCGGAAGGTCTGTAGGGGCGCAGCGTCCGGGTCGTACGGATCCAACTGGCCGTCCACCGGGGTGTTGCCATAGGCGCCCCAGTGGCGCTTGTAGACGCCGCTAGTAGCGTCGAAGACGATGATGCGGCGGTTGCCGTAGCCGTCGGCGATGTATACCTCGTTGGCTTCGGCGTCGACCGTGATGTCGGCCGGCTGGCCGAGCAGCTTCGTGTCGTTGCTGCCGTTGGTCTTGCCCCACTCGCCCAGGGTCAGCAGGCGTTCGCCGTTGGGACGGCTCTTGATGATGACCTGGTCTTCGCGGCCGTTGGCGCCGGACCAGATGTTGCCTTCGTGGTCCACGTACATGCCGTGCTCGGTGACGGGCCAGGGGCCGCCCTCGGAGCCGCCCCAGGCTTGGAGGACCTTGCCCTCCGGGTCGAACTGGATGATCGAGGGTGCCGGGCTACCCCACTCGGAAACCGGTGGGTCCTGAATGGCGCCTGCTTCCTGTTCGCTCAGGCTGTTGCGGCGGTGGATCATCCAGAGGTTGTCGTTGGCGTCGACGCAGACGCCGGAGCACTGTCCCAGCACCCAGTCTTCGGGTAGGGGCTTGGGCCAGGAGGCATCGACTTCGTAGGTAGGCACGTCAGGCACGTTCGTCTCCAATCTGTGGTGAGATACCGGTCCGCTCGGTCAACGAGGCTTCTCACTGGCGAGGCGCTGCGGGATCCACAACAGTTGTTACGCCACGCGGTTGGAGAAGGATAGTGCACTCGCGACCGACGTTGCAAGCATAGGGATGGCTTATTCGTGAATACAGGCCTTCGAACCCGAAAGGTGGGCGACTTTTTTGTGCGTAGCCCCTTATGCCAGCTCGCTGAGCGGGAAATTGAGACCGACAGCGATGCCGTCCGGGTCGCGCATGCTGAGCTGGTGCTTGTCGGGCAGGGTGCGCTCGCTGAACTGCACGCCCGCCTCTGCCAGCCGGCTCCGCGTGGCGCCGAGGTCCTTGGCCCAGAACTCGACGTGGTGCAGGCGGCCGGTGCGCCACTCTGCCGTCTGCTCGTCCGTCGGCTCCATACGGGCGAAGATGGACTCCATCTCGTCCGAGGCCTGGAACAGGTGCACGGTCTCGCGGTCGCCGATGGAGACGATGGCGGCGGGGACTGGCATACCGGGGCGCGTGCGAACGTTCAGGCCCAGGGCCTGCTCGTAGAAGCGCCACGCTGCCTGCAGGTCCTTGCTGCGTACGGTGTAGTGGTCGAAGGATTCGATGCTCATGCTTTGTCCTCACACTGAACGCGGGGAAACGCCGCCATCATAGCCGAGACGCATGGTACGGCTCGATATTCAGTCAGACGAGCGACCCGCCTAAGCTGGGAACAGGAAAGAGAGGTGGAACCACATGCTCCACATGGTCGTCATGACCCACGGCCCGGAGACGTGCGCCGCGGTCCACGCCCACGTCGGCGCCAAAGCCCGTAGCGCTGCCGAGCAACTGGACGCGGCGTCGAAGCGACTCGATATCGAGCCGCAGGGCTGGTGGTCGGACCCGACCGGCCATGCCATCTTCATGCTCCTGGACGCCCCGAACGCGCACGCGGTCGACCAGCTGATGCGCGACCTCCAGCTCTTCCACTGGAACGCGGTCGACATTCACCCGGTGGTGCCGTACGAGAGCGCGGTGCCGCTCTTCGCGCGCGAGTAGACTTTGCAGAATATGGGACAAACGAGGGAGTCTGTTTCGTATAATCCGCACCGTACACTGCACTGCGCAATCGATGACCCACCGGCACGTGTCCATCGTCAGCCCTGTCCGTGAGTAGCACTGCAACTGCGCCGCAGAGCGGCTTCGACCGGCGCTGGCTGGCGCTGAGTGTCATTACGCTCGGCTCCTTCATGACGCTCCTCGACAGCACCATCGTCAACGTGGCGCTGCCGGGTATCACGGAGGGCTTCCACGCCGACGTGGGCCAGGCGCAGCTCATCATCACGATCTACCTGATCGGCCTTGCCGTCGTGATCCCGCTGAGCGGCTTCCTGGGTGAGCGCTTCGGCCTCAAGCGGCTCTACATGATCACGCTGGTGGCTTTCGTGCTCAGCTCCGGGCTGTGCGCCGTCGCCTGGTCGATGCCGGCGCTGATCGTGTTCCGCGCCCTGCAGGGCCTGGGCGGCGGCATGCTGCAGCCCCTCGGTCTGGCGATCACGTTCACGATGATCACGCCGATCGAGCGGGGCCGCTTCATGGTGCTGCTCGGCCTGCCGATGCTGATGGGCCCGATGTTGGGACCGACGGTTGGCGGCTACCTGGTCGACTACGTCAGCTGGCGCGCCATCTTCCTGATCAACGTGCCGGTCGGCATCGTCACGCTAGTCCTGGCGCAGCGATTGCTCCACGAGACGCTGATGACGCGCGCCACGCGCCTCGACCTGCTTGGCTTTGTCCTCATAGCGCTCTCGTTCCCGGCCGTGCTGCTGGGCTTGAGCGAAGGCTCCGATAGCGGCTGGGCCAGCCCGCTCGTAATCGTGCTGATCGGCGGCGGCGCACTGGGCGTCATGACGTTCGTGCTGTGGGAGTTGCGTCACAGCGACCCGCTGCTGCAGCTCAAGCTGTTCCACAATCCCATGTTCGCCATCGCCACCGTCATGCAGTTCGTCACGCAGTTTTGCTTCTTCGGCAGCAACTACCTTCTGCCGCTCGTCCTGGAAGAGGCCTACGACGTCAGTGCTTCCGAGACGGGTCTGCTGCTTTTCCCGGTGGCGATATGCGACTTTTTGGCGCTGAACATCGCCGGCCGGCTGTACGACAAGGCCGGACCGCGCCCCTTTGCCCTGCTGGGTCTGCTTTTCTTGCTCGCGACGGCGTTGGGTCTGAGTCAGATCACGGTGTCGACCAGCCCGATCCTCATTGCCGTGATTGCGGCATTCCGGGGCTTCGGCATGGGGTTCTGCATGATGCCGGTCACGACGATGGCCTTCAATACCGTGCCGCAGCAGCTGATGCCGCGCGCCACGGCCCTGAACAACGTGACGCGGCGCGTCTTTGGCTCGGCCAGCACCGCGCTGCTGACGACGATCGTGGTCGTGTCGCTGTCGATGCACGGCGCTCCAGCCGGCGCCACCATGGTCTCGGGCACGCTCGACAACGGCCTGCTGCTCGAGGCCTTCCGCGACGCGTTCATCGCGATGGCCCTGATCGCGGCTGGCGGCATGGTGCTGGCCCTCTTCCTGCATGACGACGTCCTCGTCCTTGCGCGGCAGGACCGCAGTGGAGCCGCTGAGGAAGTGAGAGGTCGAGGTCGAGGCTGTGCTTACAGACGGCTAGGGAACTGCGTCCCGCGCGACCCTAACTTGGCGCCCCGGTACAGTGCATTCGTATGAACCTCTTGCCGTGGTTTGGACCGCTCGCCATCCTGGCTGCCCGTATTGTGTGGCAGCGCCGTCCCAACCTTGCGACTTGCGCCTTTTTCTGGGCGGTTTCCTTCGTGATCATCGTCGTCATCGGCTGGATCGACGCGCCGTCGCAGTATTTGCTCACGCTGGGCATCTTCTCCAACGCGCTCGTGACGCTGGTGAACGGTGGCTTCATGCCGGTGCGCGCGCAACGCCGCCTGGCCGGCCCGGCGCGCTCGCTCTGGGTGCAGCGCACGAGCAGCCAGCACCTGCTCTTCCTGGCCGACAACTTTGGGAACAACGCGATCCGATTCAGTGTTGGCGACGTGCTGCTGCTGGCCGGGATTATTCTCGCGCTGGCGGGCAAGTAGCCTACGAGGACGCAGACTCCATGTCGGTCACCGGCTTCGGCATCGTGGCGCGTTGCCAGACCACGCCCAGCGCGACGGCCCACACGAGCAGAGTAGGGATGAACATGACGGGCTGGATCACGAAGGCGAAGCTGAGCAGGCCGACGGCCCAGGTGAGCCAGCTCATGGGCTTGGGATAGACCTCCGAGCGCGCCATCAGCCAGCTCCACACGAGCATGGCGATGCCGAAGGCGACCAGGCCGGCGTACTGCAGGATCTGGAACTGATCGCCGATCGTGTCGCCCTGAAAGACGATGACGTCTCGCGGCGCCACGGCGTGGCGGTAGTCTTCTGCGACGCCGATGAGGTTGCCGAGGTGGGCATAGGCATCCACCAACAGCATGCCGCTAATCAGCAGCAGGACCGCGATCATCACGGCGAAGGGCCTGTCGGTGACCGCCGTCGATTCCCAGACCCCGAGCATCATCGGTATGAGGCAGACGACCGCGAGAGTGCCAAAGAAGGCGCTCAGCGAGAACATCATGCGGTGGGCGCCGATGCTGATCAGGACGCTTTGAAAGCTATCGCTGCTGATATTCGTCTCGGCGAGCCGAGCTGTGGAGAGCTGCAGCAGAAGCAGGGTCGCGAACAGGAACGCCGCGAGCGAAGCCAGCCGCAGTAGAGAATTGGTGCGTCCATCGTCAATCATGAATTTCTCCCCGTTTATCTCTTCCATGCTGCCTCTTGAGAGGCCTACCAGGCAAGTTGTCTGGGCTCGCGAAGAGCGAACGGCGGGTCTAGTATTGGGGGCGCTATCGTAGCGGCCCCAGGATTCCGTGGAGAAAAGGAGCGAATCGAAATGGACGAAGCAGCCAAGAAGACCGCGCTGCGCATGATTCCCTACGGCCTGTTCGTCATGACGACGAAGGATGACAAGACCATGACCGGCGCGGCCGTGAACTGGCTTACCCAGGCCTCGTTTCAGCCGCCGCTCGTCGTGCTGGGCGCCAAGGCAGACACGCCCTCGACCGCGATGGTCGAAAGCAGCGGTCTCTTCTGCATCAACGTGCTCGAGACCGGCCAGGTGCCGCTGGCAAGTGCCTTCTTCAAGCACGTCGAGCCCGTCGGCAACAAGCTCGGCGACGCCGAGTTCACGCCCAGCCCCAACGGCCTGCCGGTGCTCACCGATGCGCTCGCCTACTTCGAGTGCCGCGTGCGCGAGACCGTGGCGATCGGCGACCACACGATCTTCGTCGGCGAGGTCATCGAGGCCGGCGTGCAGCGCGAAGGCGAGCCGCTGACGCTGGCGGAAACCGGCTTCAAGTACGGCGGTTAGGGACCGCGTCCCGCGCGGATTACGCTTACGTCTGCTCGTAGCGTCAAAGGAGGCCCGGTGTCATGCCGGGCCTCCAGTCTCGCAGCTGTTCCGTGAGTTTCATTCATTCCGCTTCATTTGTTGTAGCTAAGCGCGCCTTTCGGTAGCTTCAGAGAGGTGGAGCCAGCCTCGCCTCGAGAACGCGCATGGGAACGGTGCCATCGGTGAAGCCAGAGCTCATCTCACTGGTATCCTGACCGAAAGCAACGCGACGCGCGGCTGCGCCGGCGAACGGAGGACCGCAATAGCCACGGTTTGCCGAATCCTGTGATCGCCAGGAAGCCGCGCTTCTTCACCGGCTGGACCGTCGTCTCCGCCGCAGTCCTCATCACCTTCGTTCAAACCACCCTCTTCAACCCCGTCCTCGGTATTTACATCCCCGAGTTCCAGCGCGAGTTTGGCTGGAGCCGCACTGAGATCTCGATCGGAGTGGCGCTGGGCTCGCTGGTGAGCGCCTTCATCGCGCCGTGGATCGGCCCCATGATCGACAAGCACGGCGGCCGCATCATCGTGGCCGTTGCTGCGGGCGTCATGAGCGTCTGTCTCCTGGGCCTCGGCTTGATGCAGACGCTGTGGGAGTACCTGATCATCTACGCCATCGGCCGCGGCACGGCCCAGGGCATCTCCAACCTGACTGTCAGCGTCACTGTGAGCAAGTGGTTCATCCGCCGTCGCGGTTTCGCGATCGGCATCGCGCTGCTCGGTTCGCGCGCCGGCTTCGCCATCCTGCCGATCGCCGTGCAGCTGATCATCGATTCCTCTGGCTGGCGCGAATCCACGTTCGCGCTGGCGGGAATCGTCGCGGTCCTGGGCATCGTACCGACGCTTCTCTGGCTCTATCCAAGTCCGGAGAGCAAAGGGCTGCTGCCGGATGGGGATCTGCCTCCCACGACGACGGGCCAGGCGCGGGGAGCGCCGTCATATCCACTGGAAGAAAACTGGTCGAGCGCTGACGCCGTGCGCACTCGGACTTTCTGGTTGGTGACCGGGGCGCTGTGCCTGCAGTTCTTCGCCGGCGGCGCCATCAACCTGCACCAGATCCCCTTCATGGAGGACCGCGGCCTCTCGGCGAACCATGCCGCCCTGATCATCAGTATCTCCGCGTTGTGCTCTGCCGCCGGGACGTTGTTGCAGGGCTTTCTCGACCTGCGGTTCGGGACGCGCAAGACGCTGATCGCCGGCTTCGTGGGCTCCTCGCTGGGCATGATCGTGCTGATCAACGTGCACAGCTTCCTCATGGGAGCGCTGTACGGCCTCGTCTACGGCCTCAGCTTCGGCTTGATGGTGACGAGCGGCCAGATCATCTTCGCGTACTACTTTGGCCGCCTGGCGCTGGGCGCCATCCGTGGCCGGGCGCAGCCTTTCCAGATGGTGCTCAACGCGGCCGGCCCGATCATCGGCGGCGTTGCGTACGACACGACGGGCAGCTACCTTGCCGCGTTCATCCCCTTCGGCTTCGGCTACTTCATTGCCGCGATTCTGCTGCTGCTCGCAAAGCGCCCCGAGGCGCCGTCGGCGACGAAGCCCCTCATGCCCGCCGCCTGATAATTCGTCTCGCTACGCTGTGCCGGTCAGCCGCGATTGAAGCGGCGCACCGTCAGCCCGGCGACGGCGAGTATCGTGATGGCGTAGAGGCTCACCGCCCACCAGGTGTGCGTGTCCGTCCCGCTGAGGACGCCGTGCAGTCCGGCGACGATGAACGCAGCGAAGCTCGCGTAATGCAGCGTGCGCCACGCCTTGTAGCCGATGTATTGGCGTGCCCAGAAGCTCAGGTAGACGACCAGGCTAACGTAGAAGCCCAGGATGCCGAGCGCGACCGCGAACGGCCGATAGGACGACGTGAACGGCACCAGGATCTGGACGGCGGAGAAGCTGACGAAGTTGTCCAGCAGCAGGGCCAGGCCGTGCACTGTCGTGAAGCCGAGCGCCAGCAGCGCCAGGAAGATGTGGACCTCGTAGAGGTCGACGCGTGGCCGGCCCGACGGCGCGACCCGGTTCGTGATCAAGAGCCCGACCGCGACCGAGAGCGCCAGTAGCAGGTAGGCGATGATGCCGGTGCCGCGGATTACGTACCAGACCGTCGAGGCGCTGACGCCGGTAGCAATGACAGCTCCTACGAAGAGCAGTGCCGAAATCGGCGCCAGGATCTGCCACGGCGAGAGTGCGTCTTCGCGGACCTCTTCCATCGCACCCGGTAGTGTAATCACGATGCCGTCGTGCGGGAGTGGGTCGACGCCGTGGTCTGCGTCGTCGACGTGTTGCTGCTCGTGGTCGAAGTGGGCGTCGTCGAGCTGGTCGATGGCGTCGAAGTAGCCAGGCTGGCGCTAGCTCGACTGGACCGGGGCCGAGGCGACTGCCTGACTCGTGGTGTCGGCCGTCGACGTGCTCGTGTTGTTGACTGCGCCCTTCATCAGGCCGAAGAGGGGCAGGAAGCTCAGGATGCTGAGGGAGAGGATCACCGAGCGGATGTTCCGGTAGCGTTCGCGGTTTGCCTTCTTGGCTGCCATCGAATTGTCTCCTTGCGACGCCCGGCGCCTTGCAGGGCTCATGTCATCAGCGTAGGGACGTAGCGGGGCGTAGTCGTCCGCTGGCGGAAGTGTCCTGCGAGTCCATCGGCGGGATGAGACGGGCGCTGCGATGGCGCCGTTGGCGTACTCCCCGGGATGTAGTCGATTGCCTGTGCCGAAGCTGCCTACCGCCACGGCATGACGCGAAAGTGACCCTGCAAGTGGGACGATGCCGAACGGGTGGACCGATAGCCTGATTTCGACGCACTGAGCGACGGAAAGGCTGACCGACCATGACATCACGAGCATCCGGAGCAAACGAAGGGACGATGGGCCCGCGCGGCCTGGACGAGACGCTGAACGCGGCGCCCGTCGAGCGGCTGCGTCAGCTAGTCGACCGGGCGGGCTGGCAGCCGTTCGCGCTGCTTGGCGTGCTGGTTACGGCCGCGTATCTGAACATCTGGCAGCTCTCGCAGAACGGCTACGGCAACACCTACTACGCCGCGGCCGTGCGCAGCATGACCCAGAGCTGGCACAACTTCTTCTACAACTCGTTCGACCCGGCCGGCTTCATCACCGTCGACAAGCCGCCGGTTGCATTGTGGATTCAGGCGGCCTTCGCTCGCGTCTTCGGCTACTCCGGCATGACGCTACTCCTTCCCGAGGCGCTGGCCGGCATGGGCTCCGTGCTGCTCGTCTACCTGGCCGTGAGCCGCGTCTTCGGCCGCACGGCAGGCGTCGTCGGAGCGTTCGCGCTCGCGCTGACGCCGATCTCCGTCGCCGTCGACCGCAGCAACAACCTCGACGCCTGGCTCATCTTCTTCGTCACGCTGAGCGCTTACGCGATGGTGCGCGCCCTGGAGAAGGGCAACCTGCGCTGGCTGCTGGCGTCGGCGTTGTTCATGGGCATCGCCTTCAACACCAAGTTCCTCGCCGCCTACGTCGCGCTGCCGGCGCTGTGGTTCGCCTACCTGGCGACTGCGCCACTGTCGCTGCGCACCCGCATCGCGCACCTGGTCGCCGCGACCGTGCTCCTGGCGGTTGTTTCCAGCGCCTGGGTCGTGGCCTTCGACCTGACGCCTGCTGCGTCGCGGCCGTACGCGGGTGGCAGCTCGACGAACTCGATGCTGAACCTGCTGATCGACTACAACGGCCTGGGCCGTATCGACGGCGAAGCCGGACCTGCCAGCGGTGTGCCAGGGCTCTTCCGGCTCTTCGGCAGCACGCTCGCGAGCCAGGCGATGTGGTTGACGCCGCTGGCGCTGATCGGCGGTATCGCAGCGGCGTTCGCCGCGGGACGGCGGCTGCGCGGCAACGCGGCACTGGGCAGCGTGCTGCTGTGGGGCGGCTGGTTGCTCACCGCCGGCGCGGTGTTTAGCTTCGCGCAGGGCATCTTCCACGACTACTACCTGTCGTTCCTCGGCCCGCCGATGGCCGCGCTGGCCGGTATCGGTGTCGTGACCTTCGCGCGAGGCTTTTCGCAGCGTAGCTGGCTGGCGTTCTTTGGACCGGTGGCGCTGATTGCCACGGGGCTGCTCGAGCTCAAAATCCTCGGCTACACGCCGGACTTCAAGAGCTGGCTCGTGCCCTCCATGGCGATTCCGGTCTTTCTGGCGGCCGTCGTGCTGCTAGTCAACGCCGTGCGGCGCGAGCCAGCTACGCGAGCCACGGTCGCGGCGCTGGCCATCGGCGTCGGCGCCTTGCTGCTGCCGGCCGCCGTGTGGTCGGCGACCGTGACGGGCCAAGCGGGCAACGGCACCCTGCCGAGCGCCAACGTGGCCGGCGCGAGCGATGGATTCGGTCGGCCGGGCAACGGCCAGGCCGCGCGGCCGGACTTCCAGAACGCTGCGCCGTTCGGCAGAGCAGATGGCGGCCGACAGGGTCAGTTCGCGAGCCCTCCGCCGGCCGGCTTCGACGGCCGGGCGCCGCAGGACGGTGCGCAGGGTGGCATTCGTGGCGGCCCGGGCGGTGGTCGCGGCTCCGTCGACCAGGACCTGCTCGCGTACCTCGAGGCAAACCGTGGCGACGCGACCTACCTCGTGGCCGTCGAGAGCTCGATGCAGGCTTCGTCCACCATCATCGCCACCGGCGAGCCCGTGATGGCGATGGGCGGCTTCAACGGCAGCGACCCGGCGCTCAGCGTCGAGCAGCTGGCGGAGCTGGTCGAGCAGGGCAAGCTGCGCTTCGTGATGCTCAGCGGCGCGGGTGGCGGTGGAGCCATCGGTGGCCGAGGTGGTCCCGGTGGCAACGGCGGCGGCAACACGGCGACGATTCAGGCCATCGAGCAGGTCGGCAAGGTGGTCGACAGCTCGCAGTACGGCGGCTCCTCGGCAGGCGGCACGCTCTACGACCTGCAGGGCCTGGCGGACGCCCTGCGGCAGGCGGGCGGCTAGACGCGGCGTTGCCTGAAGTCGCTGTAGTGGCCCACCTTTAGGTCGGGCGCAGGGTTGCAAGGGGCGGAGCCCATGCTTCAATCCCAGCGTCTGGTGAACGGATTGCGAGTCCACATCTACTCGAGTTGTGACGCCTTCACGGTTCGCCAGGGTGGGGTGGGGGTTGCCGCTCGGATGAAGCAAGAACGCAGGTTGCTTGCGTGGTTGGTTGAGCGGCGACTCCTCGGCTGTGTTCGGAGTGACACGTCGGGTCGCATCGGCGTTGACACGCGAGCGGCCGGCGTTACACTCGGAGCGTTTGCAATCCGGCCCGTTCAGCGACGTATCTGTGAGGTGCTCTGATGCCGTTCGGAGGAAACGATTGGCTTGCCCTGGCGCCGGAGGAGGCGCTGGAACCCGAGCTGCCGATCTGCGATCCCCACCATCACTTCTGGGACCTGCGGTCGGAGCGCATCCCCTACCAGCGCTACCTTCTGCCTGAGCTCAACGCCGACATCCAGGGCGGCCACAACGTCCGTTCCACCGTCTTCATCGAGGCGCGCGCCATGTACCGCGCCGGCGCCCCGCAGGAGATGCGGCCGGTCGGTGAGGTCGAGTTCGTGCAGGGCCTGGCGGCGGCCAGCGCCAGCGGCATCTACGGCTCGGCGCGCGCCGCATCGGCAATCGTCGGCCACGCCAACCTGAACCTCGGTGCCAAGGTTGAGCCCGTGCTCGACGCGCTGCAGGCGGCGAGCCCAAACCGCTTCCGCGGCATCCGTCACTCCGTCACCTGGGACCCGCACCCGCAGGTCGAGAACGTGGCGGCGCATCCGGTGCAGGGCCAGCTCGTCACGGACGCCTTCGCCGAGGGCGGCCGCATCCTGGCCAAGCGCGGCCTGACGTACGATTGCTGGCTCTTCTTCCACCAGATCACGGAGCTCGCCGCCTTTGCGCGCGCCGTGCCGGACCTGCAGGTCGTCATGAACCACGTCGGCGGTATCGTGCGCGATGGCCCATACATCGGCCGAAGCGACGAGGTGCTCGACACGTGGCGAAAGGGCGTCGCCGAAGCGGCGCAATGCCCCAACATCGTCGTGAAGCTGGGCGGCCTAGGCATGCCGCGTACCGGCTTCGACTGGCACCTGCGCACGCGGCCGGTGGGCTCGGAGGAGCTGGCGCAGTCGATCGCGCCGTTTTTCACCTACTGCATCGAGCAATTCGGGCCGTCCCGCTGCATGTTCGAGAGCAACTTCCCGGTGGACAAGGTGTCGTACTCGTACAACGTGCTGTACAACGCCTTCAAGCGCTTCTCGGCGGGCTACTCGCCGTCGGAGCGCGCCGCCATGTTCCACGACACCGCCGCTCACGTCTATCGCATCGACGACTGACACTGAGCCCAGGAGGAAACGATGACCACGGACGCCTCTGGATCGAAGACCACGGCTGCCCGAGCGCTGGTCGATTGCCTGCTGCGCGAAGGCATCGATCACGTCTTCGGCATCCCGGGCACGCAGAACCTGCCCTTCCTCGACGCCCTGCGCGACACGCCGGAGATCCGCTTCGTCCTCACACGCCACGAGCAGGGCTCCGCCTTCATGGCGTACGGCTTCGCCCGCGCCGCTAATCGCCCGAGCGTGGTCACCGCGACGGAAGGGCCCGGTATCACGAACCTTGCGACGGGCATCGCTGCCGCCTACAAGGGCTTCGTGCCGCTTATCAGCATCTGCGGCCAGCAGGAGGAGCGCCTGCGCGACCGCGACGCCAGCCAGGACATCGACCAGGTTGCCCTCGCTACACCGATCACGAAGTGGGCGACCTCCGTCGGTTCCGGGAAGAAGATGCAGGAGTCGGCCCGGCGCGCGTTCCGCATCGCGCTGGCGGAGCCGCAGGGGCCGGTACACATCGAGGCCTCGCGCGACGTCTTCCTGGAAGAGACGGAGCCGGAGCCGCTGGAGCCGTCCACTTATCGCGCGCTGACGCCGGCCGACTGCTCCGAAACCGCCCTCGACGAGGCGATGGCAGTACTATCGCAGGCGAGACGACCGCTGATCGTGGCGGGCGGCGGCGTGCTGCGCGAGTCGCAGACCGCGGCGCTGGCCGAGCTGGCGGACCGCGGCGGCATCCCTGTCGCGTGTCTGCAGCTCTCGCCGGACGCCTTTCCCACGACGCACTCGAAGGCGCTGGGCATCATCGGCCGTAACGGCTGGGAGAGCGCCAACCGAGCCGCCCGCGAGGCGGACGTCATCGTCGCCGTCGGCGCCCACATCGACTACTACTCGACGATGTTCGGCTATGGCGTCCTCCGCCGCGACGCGAAGATCATCCATCACAGCCCGGTCGCGACCGACGTGGGCGTCGTTTATCCCGTCGCGCAGGCGGTCACTGGCTCGACCGGCAGCTTCATCGCCGGGCTGACGCGGCGCGTGCGCGAATCGGGGCAGACGTGGGAGTGGCTGGACGTGGCCGGCGCACGCAGCACGTGGGAAACGGAGCGCAACGCCCCGGCCCAGGCCACCGCCCCGATCCGCGGCGCTTTCGTGGCGAAGGCGATGCGCAACGTGCTGCCACCCAACGGCATGATGGTGGTTGACGCCGGCAACGCCGGCAAGCACCTGCGCCCCATGTACGACACCTACGAGCCCGGCACCTTTCTCATGATCGACGACTGGGCGTCCGTCGGCGGCTCCTTCCCGATCGCGCTCGGCGCGAAGCTGGCGCGGCCGGACCGGCCCGTCATGGTGACGGTCGGCGACATGGGCATGATGTGCAACATCGGCGAGATGGAGACGGCGGTGCGCGAGAACATTCCCGTCGTGGCGGTCGTCTTCAACGATGACGGTCTGGGCAACGAGCGCGCCTTCCAGAACGAGCTCTACGGCGGCCGTCTTTTTGCCGTCGACTACGGTACGGTGGACTTCGGCGCCGTGGCGCGCGCCATGGGCGGCCACGGCGAGCGCGTCACCGAGGCCGCGCAGCTCGAAGGCGCCCTGCACCGCGCTCTCGACTCCGGCAAGCCCGCGATCGTGGACGTTGCCATCGACAAGTCCTTCCTGGCCGCCGTGGTCATGCGGTAGAGACGAGTCTTTCGACAGGCTCAGGACGAACGGCCTGGGTATGTCTTGCCCAGATCGTCATAGCGGTCCATCGTCTGCCTGGCATACGGTTCGAAGTCGCACCGGAGTCGTCATTCGGCACGATGTTTTTCACCGCCAACCCGGCGTGCGGCTTGCCTCCTCGATCCACGTACGCAGCTCCGGTTGCTGCGTCTCCTCCTCGGTGGTCACCTTGATGTACCGGCTCCGGTCGGCGGTTCCGAGTGGTGGCGGAGAGTCAAAGTCTGCACCGCCGAGGAAGACGACATTCACCGAAACGTCGTATGCGGCCAGCTCGATGATCCAGCCAAGCTCTGGTAGTCCGTAGTAAGGCCTCTTCCACTTGACGGCGTAGTAAAGGCCCGGGATCGTTTTTCGGATCGACTCGTCCAACCGCTGGACGATGGGTTGCAGGTGCGGCATCTGGCGCCGGAACCACTCGTCGATGTCGGAGTGATTCGTGGATGGCTCGGGCGGCGTGCGCCCTGCATTTCCCTTAATTGCTTTCGGCATTGCGTATCCTCCCGACGACCCTGTCGGTGTCGCCTGCTCCAGAATGACACGAACACTTGGAGTGCGACCTCATCTCACGAGTTGAGTTTCCCGTGCCCGAAAGAATCTTGCCTCGTGGCGAGCTCGTCGAACCACAGCCTGCTCAAGGCGGGTTCTCGTAGTCTGAGGAGCCGGAGTGCTCTTTCCCTTAGGGCGCGTCAGTTGGACACTGGTGGAGATGAAGAGAACGCTGCATCGCGGCATCGTCTACCGGGCGGCCTTCGCGGTTCTTATCGGGCTGCTGTTCGTCGTGCAGGCCTGCGGCGGCGGGAGGTGGCGGCAGCAGTAGCGCGGCGCCGCCGGACTCGTTCCTCATCACCGACCTGAGCGGCAACCTGCAGCGCTTCGACGTCGCGGATAACAAACAGACCGCCTTCCTCGCCCTCAAGGACGCCTCGATCATCGACCCGACGATCTCGCTGGACGAGACGCAGATCGGCTTCGTGCGCGCGCCGACGATCACGACGACGACGAAGGACTACGGCACCGACATCTACACGGCGAATCTCGATGGCAGCAACGCGCAGCCGCTCATCGAGCACAAGGTGCTTTCCGAGTTCCTGCGCTGGCCCACGTGGCTACCCGACGGCAAGTCGATGATCGTACAGGTGCAGACGCCGGACGCTCAGTTCGCCCACATCGCGAAGATAACTATCGCCACGGGCGAGGAGACGACCGTGGCCGACAACGCCGTCAGCCCAACGATCTCTCAGGACGGCACGACCCTCGCCTACGTGACCCAGGACCCCACGAGCGGCGAACAGGCAATCTGGCTGGCAGACACGACGACGGGCGTCGCCAAGAAGATCGTCACTTCTACCGACAGCATGTCCTACTTCGGTTACCTTGCCTTCTCGCCGGACGGCTCGCAGATCGTGTTCGGCGCCGCCCAGCCCAAGACGACCTCGATCGCGGCCGGTGGGCCCGGCTACAAGGCGGTGGGAATGGCGACGACGCGGCACCCGCAGGACCCTGCGCTGGTCCTGACCGACGGCCTGCCCGAAGACCCCTGGATCGTCAACCGCGACGGCAGCAACCTGCACAAGCTGACCACGCTGACAGAGGACCAGCCCTCCTTCGCCTGGTCCAGCGACGGTCAGTGGATCTACTCGATGGGCGGCACCGGCCTCTGGCAGATCAACGTTCAGAGCGGCAAGAAGAAGAAGCTCGCGGAGGGCGTCGTCCACGCCCAGATCGTTCGCCTGCCCTCCGCAACTACGGCCCCTTCGGCGACGCCGTAGCTGCTGGTACGCCATCGCAACGGCCGTCGGCCGCCTTTTACGGTTAGACAACCTTTCGGCTGGACGCTGCGTCTAGAATCGATCGTAGGGGAGGATATCGATGACAACATCTCCTCGTACGGACGCGGCGCTGCTGCAGCGCTGTATCAATACGATTCGCACCCTGGCTATAGACGCGGTGCAGAAGGCTGACTCGGGCCATCCCGGGATGCCGATGGACGCGGCGCCGATGGCGTACACGCTGTGGACGCGTTTCCTGCACCACAATCCGGCCAACCCGAAGTGGCAGGACCGCGACCGCTTCGTCCTTTCGGCGGGCCACGCGTCGATGCTGCTCTACAGCCTGCTGTACCTGACGGGCTACGACCTCTCGCTGGACGACCTCAAGTCGTTCCGCCAATGGGACAGCCGCACGCCGGGTCACCCGGAGTACGGCCGGACGCCCGGCGTCGAGGTGACAACGGGACCGCTGGGCCAGGGCTTCGCGATGGGCGTCGGCATGGCGATCGCGGAGCGTTTTCTCGCCGATCACTTCAACAAGCCCGACATTACGCTCGTCGACCACTGGACCTACGCTATCGTCAGCGACGGCGACATGATGGAGGGCATCTCCTCCGAGGCGGCGTCGCTGGCCGGCACGCTGGGCTTGGGCAAGCTCGTCTACCTCTACGACGACAACAACATCAGCATCGAGGGCGATACCGACATCGCCTTCCGTGAGCAGGTCGCGCAGCGTTTCCAGGCGTACGGCTGGCAGGTGCAGCGCGCCGACGGCAACGACGTGGACGGGATCGAGGCCTGCATCAACGCCGCTCGCGCCGAAATGGACCGCCCTTCGCTGATTATCGTCTCGACCGAGATCGCCTACGGCAGCCCGCACAAGCACGGCAGTGCCTCGGCGCACGGCAGCCCGCTGGGCGAGGAAGAGGTGCGAGCTACGAAAGAGGCGCTGGGCTGGCCCATCGAGCCCGACTTCTACGTGCCGGACGAGGCGCTGGCGGAGTTTCGCAAAGCCCTACAGCGTGGCCGTGAGTGGGAGGACGAGTGGAACGCGCGCTTCGAGGAGTACGGGCGGCGCTATCCTGACGACGCGGAGACCTGGCGTACGGTGATGGCGGGTGAGTTGCCGGCCGGCTGGGACGCCGACCTGCCGCACTTCGAGGCGGGCGAATCGACGTCGACGCGCTCGGCGTCGGGCAAGGTGCTCAATGCGCTCGCCGCCAAGCTGCCGACGCTGATCGGTGGCTCCGCTGACCTGGCGCCTTCGACCAGCACCTACCTCAAGGGCTACGGCGACTTCGAGTTCGACGAGTGGTATGGCCACAACATGCATTTCGGCGTCCGCGAGCACGCCATGGGTGCCATCGTCAACGGCATGGCGCGCCACGGCGGCGTCATCCCCTACGGGGCGACCTTCCTCGTCTTCTCGGACTACATGCGGCCATCCATCCGCATCGCCGCCCTGATGCGGGCACACAGCATCTTCATCTACACGCACGACAGCATCGCCCTCGGCCAGGACGGCCCCACGCACCAGCCAGTCGAGCAGATCGCCTCGCTGAGGGCGATGCCGAACCTGACCGTACTGCGCCCCGCCGATGCCAACGAGACCGTGATCTGCTGGCGCCTCGCCTTGAATCGCGATGGCCCCATTGCCCTCGTGCTGACGCGCCAGAACCTGCCCGTCCTGGGCGAAACGGAACGCATGGGCCAGGGCGTGCCGCGGGGCGGCTACGTTCTCGCCGAGGCGCCCTCTGGCAAGCCGGACGTGATCCTCATCGCTACCGGCTCCGAGGTGTCCGTGGCGATGGCGGCGCGCGAGCAGTTGGCAGGCCGGGGCGTGCAGGCGCGGGTCGTCAGCCTGCCGAGCTGGGAAGTCTTCGAGGAGCAGCCTACCGAGTATCGCGACGCGGTGCTGCTGCCGGACGTGCGCGCCCGCGTTTCGATCGAAGCGGCGGCGAGCTTCGGCTGGCGGCGCTACGTGGGCGATGCGGGCGCTATCATTGGCCTCGACCACTTCGGCGCCTCGGCGCCGGGCGAGACCGTGCTACGAGAGTTCGGCTTCACGGCGGAGAACGTCGCCGCAACGGCGATGCGCGTCGTGGAGCAGACAAGGAGCTAAGACATGGCCAACTCAATCGATGCTCTGCGGGCGCAAGGACAGAGCGTCTGGCTGGACTACATCAGCCGCGACCTGCTCACCTCGGGCCGCTTGGCCGAGATGGTCGAGAAGAAGTGGGTGCGAGGCGTGACCTCCAACCCCACAATTTTTCGTAAGGCCATCGAGGGCTCGCGCGACTACGACGAGTCGTTGAAGCGCTGGGGCGGCAACGGCGTCAGCCCCTACGACGTCTTCCTGCAGGTCGGCGGCGAGGACATCCGCATGGCGACTGACACGCTGCGTCCGGTCTACGACGATGCGAAGGGCCACGATGGCTTCGTCTCCTTCGAGGCGCAGCCGGCCGACGCCGCCACGATGGTCGCCGAGGCGCACCACATGGCGGAGGTGGTCGGGCGCCCCAACCTCATGATCAAGATCCCCGGGGTGCGATCAGGTGTCGAGGCCGTTGAGCAGCTCATCTCGGACGGGCTCAACGTCAACATCACGTTGCTCTTCGACGTATCGACCTACGAGCAGTTTGCTGAGGCGTACCAGCGCGGCCTCGAACGCCGTCTCGACGCGGGGCAGGACGTGAGCCGCGTCAGCAGCGTCGCCTCGTTCTTCGTCTCGCGCATGGACACGAAGGTGGACGAGCGCCTGCCGGCCGGTTCGCCGCTGCGAGGCCGCATCGCCGTCGCCAACGCTCGCAGGGCCTACGCGCGCTTCAAGGAACACTTCTCTGGCCCGCGCTGGCAGCGCCTCGCTGCCGCGGGCGCGGCAGTGCAGCGGCCGCTGTGGGCTTCGACCAGCACGAAAAACCCGGCCTACAGCGACGTGCTCTACGTCGAGGAGCTCGTAGCGCGCGACACGGTGAACACGCTGCCGGAGCCGACGCTCGAAGCCTTCCTCGACCACGGCCGCGTGCGACCGGCAATCGACGAGGGCATGGCGGAAGCCGAGGACGTGCTCACGCAGGCCACCGCGGCCGGCATCGACCTCAAGCAGGTAACGGACGAGCTGCTGGAAGAAGGCCTTGCCGCCTTTGGCAAGGACTTCGAGGCGCTGCTCGGCGCCATCGGAGCGGCGTCCGGCGCCGCGCGCGTCTAATTATCGCCTCTTGGCCTAGAGGGAAGTCTCATTGGACGTATTCGAAGCAGTGCGGACCCTGCTGGCGGTTCGTCGTTACCAGGAAGGCCCCATCCCGCCGGATGTCGTGCGCCGCATCCTCGAGTCCGCGCACCTCACCGCGAGCTCCCGTAACGACCAGCCCTGGCACTTCATCGCCGTTCAGGACAAGGGCATGCTGGCGAAGCTGGGCTCGCTTTCACCCAGCGGGCCGTACGTGGCGCAATGCGCGCTCGCCGTCGTCCTGGCGAACGAGCCAAGCCGCTTCGGCGTCTCCGACCTGAGTCGCGCGGCACAGTCGATGATGCTGACGGCGTGGGACGCAGGCATCGGCTCCAACTGGGTCGGCTTCGGCGGCATGGAGGGCGTCAAGCAACTGCTCAAGATTCCGGCAGACTACGAGGTGCTCGGCATCCTCTCCTTCGGCTACCCGGAGCAGCAGCTCGGCAAGGGGCGCAAGAAGCGCAAGCCGTTCAGCGAGGTCGTACACAGCGAGACCTTCGGCCGGTCCTTCGAGTAAGCGGCCGAACACCTCGCATGCTCTTCTTCGGTCACATCGCCACGACAATCGTGCTCGCGGACGCAACCGGCGCGGACCGGACGGCCGCCATCGCGGGCAACCTGGTACCGGACGTCGTCGACAAGTCGGGGCGGCTTCTGCGGTTGTTTCCGGCGGGGCGCTGGCTGGCGCACGGCTTGCCCGCGCTGGTCGTCTGCAGCACCGCCGTCGCATGCCTGAGCAATCCGCGTAAAGGCCTCAGCTTCGCGCTGGGCTATTCCGGTCACCTGCTTTGCGACCTGTACCTCGGCGGTCGGGTGCCGTGGCTCATCCCGCTGCGACGTTACCGCTGGCGTAAGAGCCGCCGCCCGACCCTCGTGCGCCGTCTGCTCTACTTCCTGCCCGAAGCGGTGGGCTTACTCGTCATAACGAGACTACCTCGCGAGACCGACGCCCCTTAAGGCCCGTAAGGACCCGTCGGCGGCCTGAAGCCTGCGCCGCTCCGGGCGGTTGCCGACAACGAAGCGTTTGCAGAAAACGCTCGGCGCGGCAACGCCGCCATGCTAGTGGCTAGAAGACGATGACGAGGCGTCCGCGGACGCCGCCCGCCGCCAGCTTCTCGTGTGCCTCCGCCGTGCGCTCCGGCGGGAACGTCTCGGCCACGCGCAGGGTCAGCTTCTTCGCGGCGACCTGGTCGGCCAGCTTCTGCAGCGCCGCCTGGTTCTGGGCGTATTCGCCGACGCGCACCTGGTGGATCGTGATGCCGCGCTCGGAGTCGCCTTGCCAGCCGCGCACGACCGCCATGCCGCCGCCGTCGCGGATCGCCGGCAAGATGGCCCTGCCGAGTAGCGCAGCGTCGATGACGCCGTCGACGCCGGCCGGGAAGAGCGCGCGGATGCGCTGCGCCGCGTCGTCGCCGCGCGGCACGAAGGCTTCAGCGCCCATCTGCTTGAGCATCGCCTCGTCGCCGGGCGACGCGATGGCAATGACGCGCAGCCCGTCCGCCACGCCGAGCTCGACGGCGTAGCCGCCGACCGCGCCCGCCGCACCCGTGACAGCCAGCGTCTGGCCCTGCTTCAGGTCGAGCATGTCCAGCGCCTTGCGCACCGTGAGGCCGTTCATGGGCAGCGTGGCCGCTTCTTCCATCGTCGACCCCTCTGGGACACGGACGACCGAGTCGGACGGCACGACGACCGATTCCGCCATGGCGCCGCCTTCGGGCCGGCGCGGGATGACGATAGCGAGGACGCGGTCGCCGGCCTGCCAGCCGCTTCCCGCACCGGCAGCGTCCACGACGCCGGCGAGCTCCATGCCCGGGATGTAGGGCGGCTTGAGGTCGCCCAGCGCGGCCGACTGCCCGCCGGCGCGGAAGCCGAGGTCGGTAGGGTTGACGGTCGCGGCGGCGACGTGGATGCGCACCTGGCCGGGACCGGGCTCGCGCTCGGGCAGGTCGGCTACTTCCAGTACCTCGGGGCCACCAAACCGGCTGAAGGTCACGGCTCGCATTTGCAGTTCTCCTTGTGTCAAAACGCCGGCGCGACCGGCGTGCCAGTGCTCATCGAGAGCATCGTACGTGAGAGTACGCCTCGCCGGGCGCTTCTGTCGCCCCGTCCTGGGATTACTGAAACGATCGAGGCGGGCGCTGCGTCGGATGCGTCTTGAGGCGCAGCGTGTACATGTCGCCGTCCTTGATCTCCTGGGCGCGCTTCGCCATGTCGCGGTAGTCGTCGTTGACGCTGATGAAGCAGCCGGACAGCCCGTCCGCCTCTCCCGACGCCAGGAAGTTGACCAGCTCGGACGCCCACTCGATCGGCGTGGAGCGGGTGTCGAGGGCGTCCTGGTAGCGTGGCAGCCACTTGCGGCCCTCCGGGCTGTTCAGCACCGTGTCAGACATGCCCGTGTGCACGACGCCGGGATGGATCACCCAGATCGAGACGCCGTACTCCTCCGTCTCGATCGCGATGCCCTCCGTGAGGCGGACGAGCGCCGCCTTCGTGGTCGAGTAGCCGGTGTCGTAAGGCGTGGCGTAGAGGCCGCCACGGCTGCCGACGTTGACGATGCGTCCGCGGCGCCGCGCCGTCATGCCGGGCAGCACCGCCTGGGCGCAGTTGAAGGCGCCCATGACGTTGGTCATCAGCGTCTGCTTCCAATCGTCGTTCGAGACGTTCCACATGGGGCCGAAGGTGCCCTCGATGGCGGCGTTGCTGACGAAGATGTCGACAGGGCCCAGCCGCGCCTCCGTCTCGGCGACGAGGCGCTTCATCGCTTCCGCGTCCGTTACGTCGGCGGCGAAGGCGAGGCCCTTGACGCCGCGCTGCTCGATCTCCGCCACCGTCTCATCGAGGGGACCGGACGAGCGGCCCGTGATCGCGACCGAGACGCCGGCGTCTGCCAGCCCCAGCGTAATCGCCTTGCCGATGCCGCGACCGCCGCCTGTGACGATCGCCACCTGGCCTCTCAGATCCTCTGCCATCGTTTCTCTCCTCGATTTCAGGTCGCAGGGGCGGGCTGCGCTTCGGTAGAATTGACACCCGACGGGAGGCAGCGTTGGAGCAAGACAATAGCAGGCAACCGGCCGCCGGGAACAGCCTCCTCAGCTTCTTCTGGACGCCTCTCGTGGCGGTTGGCTGCAGCGCGGCAGACCGCCTCAACGCCCAGATATCGCTCTCCACCTTCGGCGCGTCGATCATCCCGGAGCGGCCGCGGCTGCTCAGCGTGCTCTACAAGTCGAACTACACGCACGACCTGGTCAAGGCGAAAGGCAGCTTCAGCCTGACGGTGCTGGGTGAGGAGCAGCTCGACCTGCTGCCGGCCCTTGGCTTTCGCTCTGGGCGCGACGTCGACAAATTGGCCGGCCAGCACTATGAGGTGACGGGGCTCGGCAATCCCGTCTTCCCCGATGGTCTCGGCTGGCTGGACTGCCAGGTCATCGACACACACGACCTCGGCGACGCGACCGCGTTTCTTGCCGCCGTCGTCGAGGCGCGCAACCTGCGCTTCGGCCGGCCGATGATCTGGTCCGAGGTGCGCAGAAGCCTGCCTGCGGGCTGGACGGAGCAATGGGACCGCAAGCTGGCGGACAACATGGCGGCCTCGCTGCCCGTCATGCGCTGGCTTGGCTGAGGTGTCCTCAAGGTAGCGGCGAAGCCCCGCTGGGCGGCTCCAGTTCGATGACATTGGCCGTGCAGGCCACAAGTGCGTAGAGACCGATCTGGATCGATAGCTCAAGTACGCCCTGCTCCCCGTAGCGTTCCTTCGCCGCCGAGAATGTTTCGTCTGAGACGCGGTGATCCCGCAGGAGCTCGCGGCTGAAACGAATGAGAAGCGTATCCTCCGCGTCCAGGCCGTCCAGCGCTCGACCGTGGCCGATAGCGTCGACGGTCTTCGTGTCGATGCCGGCTCCGGCCGCGAGCCGCACGAAGGCCGGCCACTCGTATGCGCAGTCGAAATGACGTGCAGTGGCGAGTGTCACAATGATTCGCTGCTTGGCCGGGATGTTCGAGCGCAGACGGATGGAGTCCGTAAGGGCCAGCAGATGGCCGGCCGCTTCCGGACTACGCAGGAGATAGAACGGTAGCGAGCCTGACGGGAAAGTTCCAGCCATCCTGTCGAAGGTTGGATGGTAGCCTTCCGGTACCTCGTTGCGATCGGTGACGGGTGCGATTCTTGCCATCGTCACCACCTCCTGCCCTCAAACCAGCGTCTACTCAGACGCGAACCACTTCACCTTGTGGCGGCCAACGGCGAGCTGCTTGCCGCCATCGGATACCTCGAACTCGTAGGTGATGAACAGCGTGCGGCCGGAGACGCCCTTGTCGACGACCTTCTCGCTCATCGTGTACGTCTTGTCGAGGAGCAGTGGCTGCGACTGCGAGAGGGCGTGCTCGGCCCACATGCTGGGCGGGCGGATGCCCTCGAACGGCAGCCTCAACTCATCGTTCTCGTCCACGGTGATCAGCCGGGCCACCCGGTGCAGCCACTCCGGCGGGACGACGCCGCCACCCCAGGGGGACGAGTCGCGGTACCACGGTGTCTCGTCGCCGGCGGAACCGAGCATCGGTTGGATCTCGTCTGCCGAGACGGTGAACTCTGTGGAGCCGACGTGGCGGCCCATGTCGATCTTGGGGAAGACGCCCTCGGCGCCGCGCTTGCCGTCGCGCTCGGGGTCCCAGGCCAGCTTGAAGCCGAGGCCGGCGCGGCCGACGCAGCAGACGCGGTTGTCGCGCGCGATGACCTTGAGCAGGGTCTCGTCGCCTTCGACTTCGGCTTCTTCGCGCACTTCCTCGTCGACGTAGACGGGAGAGACGAAGTTGAAGGTGTACCAGCCGCCTTCCATCCACTGCTTGCCAAGCAGCTCCACGAGCGCTGGCATCGCAGCGGTTGCGACGGTGCTGCCGGGCACGAAGCCGCTGCGGAAGCCCATCTTCTTGGCCTGCTCGTCGTCGTGGATCGAGCCCTTGCGGTTGGCGGAGAGGTTCACCAGCTGCCGCCACCGTCCCTGATAGGTCGATTTCGTCTCGCTTTCCATGTACTCCCTCCTCATTGGCGGCAGATCTGGCCTGCCGTCGCTACACTACGCCCTTCTCGTGCAGCGCGCCGAGCGCCGCGTTGTCCATGTCGAGGAGTCCGGCCAGCACGGAGTCGGTGTGCTCGCCGCGGCGTGGCGGCCGGTTCTGCGAGCCCTCCGGCTCCGGCCACGGGAACGGCAGGCCGGCGCTGGGAACCTCCCGCCCGTCGATCGTTGCCGTCTTGAAGAAGCCGCGCGCGGCCGAATGAGGCCCGGCCATGGCTTCGGCCGGGTCGTAGATTGGCGCGAAGGTGTAGCCGTGCTCCGAGGCGTCGGCAAACCAGTCGTGCCGGTCGCGAGAGGCGAGCGCTGCCTTGAAATGCGGTTCGATCTCGGGCCAGCGCTCGGCGCGCGCGTCGGGGTCGCTCCATTCGTGGGTGATGAACGATTCGAGGCCGAGGAAGAAGGCGACCTCCTCCCATTCGGCCAGCAGCGCCAGCATGTAGAGCCAGCCGTCCGCTGCCATGACGGTGTGGGGGAAGCCCTGGCGGCCCATCGCGGACTGCTCCCGCCGCGTGCCGCTGCCGTTGTAAGCGTATTGGCCGACGTGGCGTGCCTGGTGCTGGAAGAAGCACTCCTGAGCAGAGACGTCGATGTGCACCCCGCTCTCGATGCCGTTGGCAACGCCGAGTACGCCGGCATAGAGCGCAGTCGCTGCATTGAGGCCGGCGATGAAGCCTGCCGCGTAGCCCGCGACCATGAGGGGCGCCTCGCCCTCGAAGCCGGTGTTCTGTACGGTGCCTCCCATTGCCTGCACGACGAGCTCGGAGGCTTCCCAACCGGCGTGCGGGCCAGTCGCGCCGAAGGGCGAGATGCTGACGGCCACGACGTCCGGGTTGGCGTGGTGCAGGCGGCGGTATGAGAGGCGGTGGCGCGCCAGCTCGCCCGGGCCCAGGTCTTCGATGATGCCGTCCGACGCCTCGACGAGCTTGACGAAGAGGTCGGCCCCGGCCGTGGTGTTCAGATCGAGCGTCACGCTCTGCTTGCGGCGGTCGAGGAAGGCGATCGTGTCGTCGTCCAGCGCCGAGGCCGGGTCCTGGCTGAAGCTGCCGCCGGCGGGCGGCTCGATCTTGATCACCTCGGCGCCGAGCTCCGCCAGCACGAGGCCCGCGAAGCCCGCCGCCGGCCCGCCCGCGATCTCGAGTACCCTCATGACGTCTTCGTCTCCTCGCGCCACAGGCCGAGCCGTTCGGCGAAGTCTTCGTCGCGAGGCAGGCCGGGCGTCGGTGGCGCCTCGTCCACCTGAATGGGCTCGGCGCGCAGGGCGCCGACTTCGTGCAGCCGTCGCGCTTCGGCGGGGCCGATGCCGAGCCAGCGCTTGACGATAGAGACGTTGTCCTGACCCAGGTCGCGGATGTCGGTGAGCCGGGCTCGTGACCGGCCCTCGACGGCGAACGGGGTCGTCGGGTGCGGATGGGACGAGTAGCCGACGATAGGCCGCTGATGCTCGACCATCTGGAAGAAGCCGCGTTCGGTCAGCTGCGGGTCGAAGTGGAAGTCGCTCACCTTGTTCACCGGTCCCGCCGCAATGCCACGGGCCTGGAGCCGCTCCGCCAGCTCGTTCTTGCCGAAGCCAGCCGTCCATTTGCGCAGGATTGCGTCAATCTCGTCGTGACGGTCGCGACGATTGGCCGCCGCGGCGAACTCCGGCGCCCGAAGCTGTTCGTCGTCGACGAGGGCGATGAGCGAGCGCCAGCAGTCGTCGCTCTTGATGCTGATCGCGATCCACTCGTCGTCGCCTTTTGCTGGGTAGACGCCCTGCGGCGCGAAGACGGCGTCGCGGTTGCCGCGGCGCTCCGGCCGGCGGCCTCGCAGTGCAGCGCTGAGCAGCAGGTTGCCGATGAGGTGGCTGATCCCCTCCGTCATCGAGAGATCGATAAAACTGCCTTCGCCGGTGCGGCGCCGCTTGTCCAGCGCCGCCATCACGGCCAGGGCGGCGTAGCGTCCGGCAAGCTGATCGGAGTAGACGCCGCTGCCGACGCGGATCGGCGGGTCCGACTCACGGCCGACGAGGGCGTTCAGGCCGCCCGCAGCCTCGGTGCTGGGACCGTACGCCGGGTAGTCCTCCCACGGCCCCGGCGAGCCGAAGCCGGACAGCTGCAGCACGATGAGCTCGGGCTTCTCGCGGTGCAGGTCGACCGGGCCGAGGCCGAAGCCGGGCATGACGGAGGGCCGGAAGTTGTTGCTGACGACATCGGCTTGCAGGATCAGGCGCTTGGCCAGCGCCAGGCCCTCCGGGTTCTTCAGGTCGATGCCGAGACAAGATTTACCCAGCGCGTTGCCGTCGACGATGGTCGTGTAGTTGCTGACGACGCGTCCCGGCGCCGTCGCGCGCACGACCTCGGCGCCGAGCTCCGAGAGCGTCCGCGTGCCGGCCGGCAGCGAGTACGCCGTCTCGAAGGAGATGACACGCACGCCCCGTAGGGGGAGGTAGCCCCGTCTCGCCATGGGCGCCAGTGTACTCCTGACGCCAACGCGGCTTGACGGGTCGGGCTGACAAATCTCACGGGCCGATTTCGGCAGTCGCCCACCAACGTCTGTGACGGTCTAGTCGGCGCCGCTGCCTGTCATTCCTCGCGGGGCTCGGAATGACGCATTGTTTCATCAGGTGGGCCCCTAGTAGCGCTCCCAGTGGATGAAGTTGCCGCTCTCCTTGCGTCCCGCCATCGGGCTCTTCGGCCGCGCCCGGCGCGCCTCGACGTCGATGTGGCCGATGGTTACGACGCTCCAGACGCGGCGGTCTGCCGGGATGCCCAGCGACTGCTTGATGATGTCGGGTCCTTCGCCTTTCAAGGTGGCGATGTTGGCGCCGAGACCGTGCGCCTTCGCGGCCAGCAGCAGCCGTTCGATCAGGCGGCCGTTGTCGAACACCTCGAGGTCGTGCTTCTCCGGGTCGTCAGGTGTCACTACGAGCAGGACGGCGGCGGCTCCGGCCGCCGGACGCGCGCCGTTCTCGGCGATCTGTTGCCGGATGGCCGCGTCGCGCACGACCACGATCTCGGAAGGCTGCCAGTTGCTCGCGCTGCCGGACCAGCGTCCGACTTCCAGAATGTCGCGGATCACGTCCTCGGAAACCGGCTGGGGCGTGTACTCGCGCACGGCTCGCAGGTTGCGCAGGAACTTGATCAGGTCTTCTGACTGCAACGGCATGGTTGTCTCTCCCTCACTCAAACGGATCGCGGATCTCCGGTCGAATTGTACTTGAGGGCTCGAATCTTACGAGGCGATTGGTGTGAATAGAGGCGCGGTCGGCATTTGCCGACCGCGCCTCTCGTGGAACTAACGGTGCAGAAGACGAACTAGGCGTTGAGCCAGGTCTTCGCCAGGTAGGTCACGGTCTCGGCCGCGTCGTACTCCCAGTCCTGGACCTCAGAGCGGAGCAGCAAGTCCGTGTTGTGGGTTAGCAGCTGGAAGTAGCCGCCCCACTTGCTCAGACAGAGTAGCTGCAGCTGCTTCACCAGGGCGATGTTCTGGTCGCGGTCCGTTGCGACCTCCGACTTCTCGACCAGAGCATCGACGTCCGGGTCTTCCAGGCCCGTCCAGCCGAACTCGTTGTGCGAGTCCGTCGCCTGCTGGCGCATCGGCGTCTGCGGGCTGTCGTAGGCCGGGTGGCCGCCGGTGAACATGAACATCTTGCCGTCGTGCGCCTTGGGTAGGCCCTGGGCGCCCGGCAGCGGCACGATCTTCAGCTTCAGGCCTGCCTGGCCCAGCTGCGTCTGCAGGATCTGGGCCGACTGCTCGTTCAGGCCCGTCGAACTCACGAACGGGTTGATCTCCCATTCCTGGTCGCCGACGCCGGCAGCGGAGATGAGCTGCTTTGCCTGCTGGATGTCCTGCGACCAGATCTCGGTGACCGTCATGCCGTTCGGCGTCTTGTCATTCCAGTCGATCTGGTAGTCCGCCTGTGGTGGCTGCAGGATGCCCGGAGGTATCACGCCCTCACCCTTGTACAGCAGATCGAGGAACTGCTGCCGGTTGAGCGCCTTGTATGCTGCCTGTCGCACGCGGTCGTCCGCCTTCAGCGGGTTGAGCGACTTCTTGCCCATGATATTGAACGTGAACGGGTTCAACGCCAGGTAGGTGATGACGTACATCTTGTCGCCGAGGCTCTTCTTCAGGCGGTCGCGCTGGTCCGGCGTCGTCTGCTCGACGGCGTGCAGCTGGCCGCTGCTGAAGGAAGCCTCGACCGCAGACGGGTCGGCAATGGTGATGTACTCGCGCTCCTGCGTGTACGGCAGGCCGTCCTTCACAAAGCGGGAGGTCGGGTTCTTCTCCCAGACGTAGTCGGCGCTTGTCGTGAATTCCTTGAGGCGATACGGACCGCTGCCCACCGGCTTGGTGGACGCGAGGTCCATCTCCAGGATCTCGGGCGGGACCATCATCTGAGCGCTCTGCTCGCCCATCTGGGTGCCACTAAAGAGGTATGCGTTGGGCTGCGTCAGGTGCCAGATGACAGTCTGGTCGTCCGGGGCCTCGATGCTGTCCATGTAGACGACCTGGAAGCTGTTCGTGGCTGCCGGGTTGTTCTTGACGAAGTTCTGCGCGTTGACGATGTCCGACGCCTTGACGGCGCGGCCGTTGACCGGCGCCTGGTTGTCGTACACCAGGTCTGGCTTCAGGGTGAGCCTTACCGTCGTCGGGTCAACGAGCTCCATCTTGTCGGCCGCCTCGAGCTTGAAGGGCGAGTACTCCTTGGCAAGGCGCGTGGAGATCGGGTGGTCGTAGACGTGCAGGCTGGAGTAGATGTGACCCTCGAGCCAGACGGCGTACGGGTCGAAGCTGTCAGGTCCGCTCGCCCGGGCGCGGACGAGGCGGCCACCCGACTTTGGCGTGCCGACCGCAGTCGGTCCGGCCGCGGGCGGCGACGCGAGGCCGGAGGTCGGAGACGCGGACGAGCCGCCGCCGCCGTTGCTGTTGCTGCTGCAGCCAACCAACGCCAGCGTCGCTCCGCCAACCGAGAGGGCGGCGCCGGACTTGAGCAGACGGCGACGATCCATTCGCTGCTGCGTAATCCTATTCCAGTAGTTTTGCTCCACAGTGCATCCTCCTAAAACTGAGATTGCCTTGGGCCTGCAATGAGGCACCAAATCCGACGTTCGCCGGACGAGTTTCAGCGTCCGGCGCGACTGTTCTCGCTCTGGCGTGGAGTGGGTCTAACGGCGGTGACGAGACTGTCGACAGCACCGATGCGGACGTGTGCCTACGTCCGCTTGAGGAAGCCATCGAAACGGGAAACCCTGGGGCCGGCAAACGGTCCCTTTCGTTCCGATGACCTGGTTGCTGTTCGAAGAGGCGCGACGCTCAGAATCGAACGCCGCAATTGTGATGGGTCCCAGTACGTCACTCCCATTCCACCTGCTCCACTAGGTGGTCTGAAGCATTCCCCCCTTAATGAGTGCCCATTGTCGCGCGTCGTCCTGGGTCAAACATTGGATAAATGAACCAAGATCTAGACGCTGTCTATGTGCCCTACAAGGCAAGTCATTATAGTTCGAGCCGGCCGTCAACGGCAAAGTCAGGATCCGCCGCTCACTGAAGCGGGAGTTCTCCATGTTCGACCGTCGCGGGCGGCGGGCAGGGGTCGGGATAGGGACTACGCGGCCAGCTGCTGGGGCCTTACGACTGAGTCGAACGGTCTCGGCCGGCCCAAGTAGTAGCCCTGACCCATCGTGACGCCGAGCTTCGTGAGAATGGCGGTCGTCTCGGCGTCGCTGACGAATTCAGCTACCGTCTGGATGCCGAGGTCGTTCGCCACCCGGGCGATAGCCTTGACGAACTGCTGGTCGGTCAGGCTCTCGGGCAGCGATTGTATGAAGGCGCCGTCTATCTTTATGCGGTCTACAGACAGGTTGCGGAGTTGCGCGAAGCTGGAAGACCCGCCGCCGAAATCGTCGAGGGCAATGCGAAACCCGAGGCTGCTGAGATCGGCGAGGAAGCTCTGGGCCTGGACGACGTTCGCCACGGCGGCCGTCTCCGTCACTTCGAACCAGAGCATTTCTGTGTTTACATGCAGCCGCTTGCTCTCCGTGGCGATTTCGGCCAGGAGTGTGCGGTCGCCGAACGCACGCGCCGACATGTTGACTGACAGCTCGATGTCAGGATGCGTGTCCTGGATCGTGGCGGCGATGCGGAGGGCTTCACGAGCCACCCATCGGTCGATGTTCTGGATGAGGCCGGACGCTTCCGCAGCTTGCAGGAACGTCGCCGGGTGTGTAATCCGGCCCCGGCGGTCCTTGAGGCGGAGCAGCAGTTCGTAGCCGCAGACCTCGTTCGTTGCCAGACGCACGATGGGCTGCGCGTGGAGCACGAAGTTGCCGGCGGCCAGCGCTTCGGGAATGCGCTGGCGCCACTGCAACGGGGTTGCGCGCGGCTGCCTGCCACCGAGACCGGGCTGGTAGAGGACCCAGCCGTTGCCCCCGGCATCCTTCGCTTCGTACATGGCCACGTCGGCGTGCAGCAACAGCTCATCCGCGTTCTCGGCGTGGCTTTCCTGCGCAACTCCGATGCTTGCCGTAGTGCTGACGGCGACGCCGTCGATCTGGACGCGCAGGGTACGGATGGTCTGGAGGAGCTTCTCGGCAGCTTCGCTCGTTTCGGACTCGCTCAGCGGTAGCAGAAGGGCGAACTCATCGCCGCCGGGCCGGGCAACGACTGCACGATCGTTGAAGGTATTGGCCAGCGTATCCGCGAAGGCGCGCAGAAAGCGGTCCCCGGCCGCGTGCCCGAGGCTGTCGTTGATCGCCTTGAAGTCGTCCAGGTCGATGAAGAACAGGGCCTGGGGACCGTCTTCCTGGATGGCTTCTTCGATCGCCTCGACGAAGCGTCTTCGGTTGGCCAGGCCGGTGAGCGGATCGCTGTCGGCGGCTTCCTGAAGCTGGGCTTCGTGGCTCTTGATATCGCTGATGTCGCGCGAGATCGAGGAGATGTACTCGATAGAGCCGTCGCTGCCGCGGTGGGCAATGATCACCTGGGAGACGGGAATCTCGCGTCCGTCGGCCGCCAGGAGGGCAGATTCACCGACCCAAGTGCCTTCCTCGATAGCCGTGGCCAGCGCCACGTTCTGGAAGTGCTTCCGAGCCCATGCAGGCCGGTTCTCGCCGAGCCGGGTTCCCTCGATGTCTGCATCCGAGGAGATGCCGAGCAACTGCTTCACCGCAGGGTTCATATAAATGCGGCGCCCGTTGGGTTCCGCCAGCATGACGAGGTCCGTCGTGGTGTCCAGGATCTTAGTGAGGCGGGTCTGCGCGCTCGTCGCTCGTTCCTTCGCGATCCTGTCGCCGATCATTTGGGCAACGATGCCAAGGAACGCAGTCTCCTCGTCCGCCAGGAGCCACTCCTGCCCGGAGTACGCGGCGATGATGCCCGCTACCTCGCTGTCGGCAATGAGGGGCACGCACGACGCGCTCTGGATCCGGTCCGGCAGTCCGGCGATCAGGACAGGTCGGGCGTAGCTAAGTGTCGGGAAATTCACGGCCTGAGCGAGGTCCAGCGCTTCGATTTCCGCCGAGTGCTCTACTTCTTGCGAGGACAACGTGGGCGGCCAGACCGCGTCGAGCCGCAGCCTATGTCCGTCCGCCGCGGCGCTGAAGATGGCTACCGCGTCTGCGTCCAGGGCGTTCGCCATCATCTCGACGGCATTTCGCTTGAGGCTGTCGAGGCGCTCATCGCGTCGCGAGCCGCCGCCGATCCTCGCCAGGGGCTCGTCCATGGTCTGACGGATGCGCCGGCCGATCGGTCTGGCGAAGCAGACGACGAGTTGCTCTTCACCCAGAGTGAGGGGCGAGAAGGAGAACGTCCAGGTCATGTAGCGGTTGAACCGGACCATCACGCTATTCGTGGGCCGGGACGATTGGGCCGTCCTGAGCGCGGCGATCAGCTGCGGATAGTCAAACCAGGCCCCCGCAATCTTGTCGGTCGGTAGATCGGGCCACGGTTCGGCCAGGTTCGATTGCGTGTACTGACGGATGCAGTCTCCCGGCTCGATGAGCAGGACGGCGAATCCGAAGTCTCTGGTCCAGCGATACGCCGGCGAGTTGTTTGTCATTGCGCAATATGCCGCGGTTTACGGCTCTCTGATTCATTATCGGTAGGGTGGAAGGGTGAGTGAATTGGTTGGGGTCGACGCAGCACACGACTTGTGCGGTTGGCGTTGTCACCGCAGCGTTATGCGGAGGAAATGCAATCTTCACGAGCAATTAGACAACCGGTCACGGTCGCGAAACGGCTGGCCGCAGTAATCGCCAAGCGAACCGTCTCCTCCGCTCTCGCCGCCGCGATCAGGTGTACGATCCGGCCGAGATGTTTTGTAGCAACGATTGGTGCCCGCGATGAGTGAGACCGCGGGCGCGCCGGACTCGCTCATCGGCCGCAACCACGCCAATATCGATGGCATCGCCAAGGTGAACGGCGACGGGCGGTTTATCGCCGACCTCACGCAGCCAGGCATGCTGTGGGGGAAGATCCTGCGCAGCCCGGTGGCGCACGCCGACATCGTCGAGCTGGACACGTCGGCGGCCGAGGAGTTGCCCGGCGTGCGGGCGGTAATCACGTATCGTGACGCGCCCGCGACGGGGCTGGCAATCGAACCGGCGACCGAATCGCCCGTCTACGTCCTGGAGAACCGCGTGCGTCACGTCGGCGACGAGGTCGCGGCGGTTGCCGCCGACTCGCCCGAGGTCGCCGAGGCCGCCCTCGAGCTGATCCGGGTGCGCTACGGAGAGTTGCCCGCCGTCTTCGACCCGGAGGCCGCGCTGCGAGCAGACGCGCCAACGGTGCGCGCCAGCGGCAATTTGGCCACCGGCCGTCCTATCCTCCTTGAACGAGGCGACGTGAATGAGGGCATGCGCCAGGCCGACCTCGTCGTCGAAGAGACCTACTCGACCGGACCGACGTCCGCGCTGCCGCTGGAGCCACGCGGCTGTATCGCCTACTGGGAGGGCGGCCAGCTCACCATCTGGAAGTCGGGCCGCAACACGCACGGCGACCGCCAGCGACTCGCTACCGTGCTGGGCCTGCCGCTGAATACGATCCGCATCGTCGCGCCGATGGTGGGCGGCAGCTTCGGCAACAAGGACGAGAGCCGGCTGCAATACCTGGCCGCGCTGCTCGCCCGCAAAGCGGACCGTCCCGTGAAGGTCGTCTACTCTTTCAGTGAGGAGCTGCGGTCCGGCCGCTGGCGTCATCCCTCGATCACGCACATCAAGATGGGCGTGCGCCGCGACGGCTCGATTACCGCCATCGACGCCCAGTGCTTGATGAACACGGGGCCGTACGTCCCCGGCGTCAACGTCGTGCGCCGCGCCGGCCACGCGATCACGTATCTCTATCGCTGCGCCAACGTGCGCTACGAAGGCCGCGTGGCGTACACGAACATGCCGGTGGCCGGCTCCTACCGGGCGTTGGGCGCGCCGCAGGGCCACTTCGCGCTGGAATCGCACGTCGACAAAGTGGCCGAGTTGCTGGGTATGGACCCGCTGGAGTTTCGCCAGAAGAACCAGGTGCCGCAGGAAGGCCAGGAAGGCACGCCCTGGCGGCCCGGCGAGCGCCTGGTGCCGCCGCAGCCCATCGAGGGCGGCATCCCGTTCTCGAGCATCGGCCTCGATCAGTGTTTGAACAAGGGAGCTGCGGCAGCCGGGTGGACGCCGAGGCCGGCCGGTCCGCGCCGCCAGCGCGTGCGGCTGGACGATGGCCGCGAGGTGTTGCGCGGCCTCGGCATGGCGGCGTCGATCTACCAGACGGGCCAGATGCCTTCGTCCTCGATCGTGCGGGTCAACGCGGACGGCACGGCCGAGCTGATTATGGGGACGCTGGACGTCGGCCAGGGCTCGAACACCGTCCTCAGCGTTATCGCCGCCGAGACGCTGGGTCTGCCGCTCGGCCGCATCACGGGCTACTTCGCCGACTCGGACGCGACGCCCTTCGCTCATCCGACGGCCGGTTCTACCACGACGTTCTCGTCGGGCATTGCCGTGCGGGCAGCGGCACTGGACGCGCGAAGGCAGCTGCTCGAGGCGGCTTCCCGGCTGCTGGAGTCGGCGCCGGACGAGCTCGCGGTCGAGGACGGCGTGATCTTCGTACGGGGCATCCCGGAGCGGCGCCTGACGTTTGCCGAGGTGGTCTCGCGGGCGCAGCCGCCACACGTCATTGGTGAGGCCAGCACGCGCGCCGGCAGCGATTCCAGCATCGTTAACTCGTTCGCCGCGCACTTCGCCGAGGTGGAGGTCGACCCGGAGACGGGCGAGGTGGCGGTGCTCAAGTACGTCGCCGCGCACGACTGCGGCCGGCCGGTGAACCTGATGGGCGTGAAGGGCCAGATCTACGGTGGCGTGCTGCAAGGGTTGGGCTATGCGCTGTCGGAGCAGATCGACGTGGACCCGTCGAGCGGGAACCCGTCGGTAGCGAACCTCGATACGTTCAAGCTGCCGACGATCCGCGACATCCCACGCTCCTTCGAGATCGTCCTCGCCGACGTCTTTGACCCGGTGGGGCCATACGGCGCCAAGGCCATCGGCGAGCCGCCCCTTGCGCTGCCGGCAGCGACGATTGCCAACGCCGTCTACGACGCGACCGGCGTGCGCATTCGCACGCTACCGATCACGCCGGAGCGCGTGCTGGAGGGCCTGCGCCAGGCATCGACGTAGCGCCTTGACTGGGCCAGACGGGCTGGGTATCGTCAGGCCGCCCCGACTTTACAGCGCTCTCGATCAATCCACGTGCGATTGGTTGGTCGAGGGGCAGACGCATTTCCATGTTTATGTAGCCGGTCCTGTTGCGGGCCAAGCGAGGAGTCAGCGATGAAGAACAGCGCCGAGCGGTATCTGACGACCCACGTCGGCAGCATGATCCGTCCCCAGCGGATTATCGATTACAACAGCAAGATCGCGGCCGGCGAGCCCTATGACGTCGCCCAGTACGAGGCCGCCCTCAAGGCGGACGTCCTCGAAGTCGTGAAGAAGCAGGCCGAGTGCGGCGTCGACGTCGTCAGCGACGGCGAGTTCGGCAAGTCGAGCTGGCTCTACCTGACGGAGCGCCTCACCGGTTTCGAGATGCGCGAAGGCGTGCCGCAGCGCGTCGGCTTCATCGGCTGGGACCGCGAGCGCCGCTTCAAGGAGTTCTACGACCAGACGCTGCCCCGCGGCGCCGCGTTCATGCGCCAGGCGACCTGCGTCGGCCCGATCACATACACCGACGAGGGTCGTCGCCAGATGCAACGTGACGTCGACAACCTCAAGGCGGCGTTGGCCCAGGTCAACGTGACCGAGGGCTTCCTGCCGGTCGTAGCGCCGTGCAGCATCTCGGTGAACTACAAGAACGAGTACTACAAGGACGATGAGGAGTTCCTCTTCGCGGTCGCCGACGCGCTGCACGAGGAGTACAAGATCATCGCGGACGCCGGCCTCATCGTGCAGGCTGACGACGCCATCCTCACGAACCTGTACGACCCGATCGTGGATGCGGGCATCGATTACCGCTCCTGGGTGGACATGAACCTGCGCGCCCTGAACCGCGCGCTGGAAGGCATCCCACCGGAGCAGGTACGCTACCACCTTTGCTGGGGCTCGTGGCCCGGCCCGCACACCACCGATGTGCCGCTGGCGGACATCGTCGATCTGATCCTGAAGATCAACTGCCAGGCCTACTCGATCGAGGCGGCCAATCCGCGCCACGAGTGGGAGTGGGTCGTGTGGCAGGACACCAAGCTGCCCGACGGCAAGCTGCTCCTGCCCGGCGTGATCTCGCATGCGATCTCGCACATCGAGCACCCGGAGCTGGTGGCCCAGCGCATCAAGCAGTTCGCGGACGTGGTCGGCCCGGAGAACGTGATCGCCAGCAGCGACTGCGGTTTTGCCCAGGGCGCCGGCATCGCGCGGCAGAACAACGAGATCGTCTGGGCGAAGCTGGAGGCGCTGTCGGAAGGCGCTCGCCTCGCCACGCAGCGCCGCTAGGCCATTGGCATGGCGGCGAACCGCGCGGTCGCTGGTGCCGCCGCTGAACTGGCTGGGTGACCGGCCGACGGTCCAGCATTGGATTGAGGCAGCCTGCGCCTACGACATGCGTGGCATAGAATCGCGGAGGCGCCGGCGGCTAGATTAGCGCTGAGCTGAGAGGAATAGGAACATGGCATTACCGTTGGAAGGCAAAGTCGCAATCGTTACGGGCAGCTCGCGGGGAATCGGCAAGGCCGCGGCTTTGGCCCTGGCGAAGGACGGCGCGGACGTGGTCGTGTGCGCCCGCAGCGAGGCCGGCACCGCGCTGCTGCCCGGCTCCATCGGCGAGACGGCTGCCGCGATCGTAGCGCTGGGGCGCAAGGCGCTGGCCATTCGCCTCGACGTCTCTAGCGAGGACGAGATCCGCGCCGCCATCGACCGCGTAATGGCCGAGATGGGCCGCATCGACATCGTCGTGAACAACGCGGCGACGCTGGGCCGCGAGGGAGGCAACTTCCTGCAAGGCGATCCGGCCTTCCTGCAGCGCTCCTTCTTCACGAACGTCTACGCACCGTACCTGATCTCGTACCTCGTTGCGCCGAAGATGGCAGCGACCGGCGGCGGCATCATCATCAACATCTCGTCCGGCGCGGCGCACAACCCGGCCCCGCCGACCGAGGCGTCGATCGCCAGGGTCGCCATTGCCAATGGGCCCGTGTACGGCATCACCAAGGCAGCGCTGAACCGCTTCGCCACCGGCGTGGCCAGCGAGCTGCACCCGCTGAACGTGTCGATCATCGCCCTCGATCCCGGCTTCATCGCCACCGAGCGCGCCACGCTGAGCCCAATGGCGTGGATGGACCTCTCGCGCGCCGAGTCCGTCGACGTGCCTGCGACGGCGATCGCGGTGCTCAGCCACACGGGCATGAAGTACACGGGGCAGGTGCTCACCGCGCACCAGGTTCTCGAGATGGAAGGCGTCAGTCCTCCAGCCACCTCCTAGGGATTGCATCCCGAGCAGAGCCGAAGTTGTCTAGCCGGTCCTCTCGTCGGGGCCGAAGCAAGGAGTCCCATCGTGAAGAACAGTGCCGAGCGGTACCTGACGACCCATGTCGGCAGCATGATCCGTCCGCAGCGCATCCAGGAGTACAACCAGAAGATCGCCGCGGGCGAGCCGTACGACACGGCGCAGTACGAGGCCGACCTCAAGGCGGACGTCCTCGAGGTGGTGAAGAAGCAGGCCGAGTGCGGCGTCGACGTGATCAGCGACGGCGAGTTCGGCAAGCCCGGCTGGCTGTACATCACGACGCGCCTCACCGGCTTCGAGATGCAGCCGGCGCCGCCCGCGAAGGTCGGCATCCGCGGCTGGGACGCCGAGGGCCGGTTCAAGGAGTTCTACGACCAGACGCTGCCCGGCGGCGGTGCCGGCCGCATGCGCCAGTCCGTCTGCGTCGGCCCCGTCAGCTACACGGACGAAGGCCGCCGCCAGATGCAGCGCGATGTCGACAATCTCAAGGCGGCTCTGGCTCAGGTCAACGTCGTCGAAGGCTTCCTGCCCGTCGTGGCGCCGTGCAGCATCTCCGTGAACTACCGCAACGAGTACTACAAGAGCGACGAGGAGTTCCTCTTCGCCGTCGCGGACGCCATGCACGAGGAGTACAAGATCATCGCCGACGCCGGCCTTATCCTGCAGGCCGACGACGCCATCCTCGCCAACCTTTACGACCCAATCCGCGACGCCGGTATCGATTACCGCAGCTGGGTGGACATGAATCTGCGCGCCCTGAACCACGCGCTCGAAGGCATTCCGCCGGAGCAGGTGCGCTACCACCTCTGCTGGGGCGTCATGGCCCGGTCCGCACACCACTGATGTGCCGCTGGCGGACATCGTCGACCTGATTCTCAAGATCAACTGCCAGGCCTACTCGATCGAAGCGGCGAACCCGCGGCACGAGTGGGAGTGGACGGTTTGGCAGGACACGAAGCTGCCCGAGGGCAAGATTCTGCTGCCCGGCATGGTCAGCCACGCGATCTCACACGTCGAGCACCCGGAGCTGATCGCGCAGCGCATCAAGCGCTACGGCGACCTCGTGGGACCCGCGAACGTGATCGCGAGCAGCGACTGCGGCTTTGCGCAAAACTCCGCCATCCAGCGGCAAAGCCAGGAAATCGTCTGGGCCAAGCTGGAGGCGCTGGCCGAGGGCGCTCGCCTGGCCACGCAGCGACGCTAATACGTCTCGATAGTGAAGAGAAGAAGGGCGGCCGATTGGCCGCCCTTCTTCTCTAGAGACAGCTCTACAGGCTGAGCTGAGGCGCCACCTGCTCGCAGAAGAGGCGGACGGAGCGCGCCACGTTCTCGCGCGGGATGCGACCGCCGACGTTCGGTTCGAGGATGAAGCCGCTGGCACCGAGCTGGTCCCGCACGTCACGCAGGCGCCGGACGACCTCGTCCGGCGTGCCGTAGGCTACGCGGTTCTGAAGGACGGCATCGTAGTCGAGGCCGGACAGACGCTCGGCACGTGCTGCTCGTTCCTCCGAGGGAGAGCTGTCCAGCGACCGTCGGTAGCCCTCGGACAGGCGCTGGTACGACGCGAGGGTGCTCGCGCGGGGCTCCTCGTAGGCCGCCTCGGCGGTTTCGGCCACGTAGACAGGCATGCGTATCAGGGCGTCGGGCGTGCCGGGGTTGCCGGCCTCGCGCCAGGCCTCTCGATACGATGCGAGCTGGGCTGCCACTCCCGGTACGTCGGAAGAGCGCAGGCCGGCGAAGATCGGGAAGCCGCGCCGGCCGACAGCCGGGAACGTGTCTGCCGTCGTCGCGGCGATGCGGATCGGCGGATGGGGCGACTGCAGTGGCCGAGGGAAGACGCTGACATCCTCCATGTTGTAGTACCGGCCAGCGAAGGAGAAGCTGTCCTGCGTCCAGGCGGCGCGTAAGATGGCGAGGCTCTCCTCGAAGCGCTCGCGGCTCTCGTCGTAGGAGATGCCGTAGCCCTGGTACGCGGTGAGGAAGCCGCTGCGGCCGACACCGAAGTCGAGGCGACCGTGGCTGATCTGATCGAGGGTTGCTGCTTCCTCTGCCAGCCGGACGGGGTGGACGAGCGGCAGCAGGCTGACAGCCATGCCGATGCGGATGCGCGACGTGCGTGACGCCAAGGCCGTCGCCAGGATTAGCGGCGCCGAGGCGAAGGACGGCAGGCCGCCGCTCGCTCCGGTGGCGGCGCGCTCCGGCGACGCGAAGTGCCGTTCGGCAATCCACAGCTCGTCGAGGCCGCCGTTCTCGGCCATGTCCGCCAGCTGATAGGTCTCCTCCAGCGCCGCCTGCTGGGTGGCGTCGCCGCGATAGTCGCACTCCATGAGCAGCCCGAGGTGCATCGCCTACCTCTCGATCTGGAACGAGTGCCCGCTCGTTGGCCTGAACGATCCCGTAGCGTGTCAGCGCAAGTGTAGGGGAGCGAGTCAAGCTTCTCGCCTCTCGGCATTGACGTTGCTTCGGGGCACCGGGATGATGGCAGCACTTTGAGTGAATTGACTGCACGAGACTCTGAAACGCCATCCGTCCTCCGCGATGTGATGGTGCCGATGCGCGATGGCGTGCGTCTCGCCACGGACGTCTACCTGCCCGCCGGCCCCGGCAACGAGCCACTGCCTGCCCTGCTCTCCCGCACGCCGTACGACAAGCAGGGCCTCGGCGCGGGAGCAGCCGGCGTTTTGCAGATGACCCGTCACTTCACGTCGCACGGCTACGCCGTCGTCATGCAGGACACGCGCGGTCGCTACAAGTCGGAGGGCGTATGGAGCTTCCTCACGGCGGACGACGCCCGCGACGGCGTCGATACGTGCGCCTGGATCGGCGCCCAGCCCTGGTCGAACGGCCGCGTCGGCATGTTCGGCACCTCGTATCCCGGCGGCACGCAGCACGCCGTCGCGATGGAGCGGGCGCCGGAGCTGGCTACCGTCATCCCGGTAGACGCCGTCTCGAACCAGGGGTACCACGGCATGCGCTACGCGGGCGCCTTCGAGCTGCGCTTCTGGAACTGGGTCTTCACCGGAGGCAACGACGAGAGCTGGCAGGCCTGGCCGGGCGCCTCGCGGGAGGCGCTGTCGGAGATGAGCCGCGACCGGCGCCACTACATCCTGAACCTGCCACTACGTCCCGGCACCACGCCGCTGAAGCACGCGCCTGAGTACGAACGCTGGCTGGTGGAAGCGATGGAGCACGGCGCCAACGACGTGTTCTGGAGCCAGAACTCCATCATCGATGAACCGCAGCGCTACAAAGACATCCCCGTGTACCTCGTCGGCGGCTGGTACGACTCCTGGGGCGCCAGCACGACCGCGAACTACGCGGCACTCTCGAAGACGATCAACGGTCCCGTGTATTTGATCATGGGGCCGTGGGTGCACGGCCAGCAGGGCAACCATGCCCACGGCCAGGTCGAGTTCGGCGAGCAGGCTGCCATCGCCGACCCGATTGCGTGGCGGCGCCAGTGGTTCGACCGCTGGCTCAAGGGCATCGAAGGGCCGTTCGGCCGGGAAGCGCCGTTCCGGACGCCGGTGCGCATTTTCGTCATGGGCACCGGCGACGGCCACAAGACAGCGGACGGTCTGCTGAACCACGGCGGCTCCTGGCGCGAGGAGCAGGAGTGGCCCCTGGCCCGCACGCGCTACACCAACTACTACCTGCACGCCGACGGCCTTCTCTCAACCGACGCCCCGGCTGAGGAGCACGCGTCCACGACGTACGATTTCGACCCGCACGACCCGGTTCCTTCGGTCGGCGGCAACGTTTCGTCGGCGCAGGGCATCCTGATCCAGGGAGCCTGGGACCAGCGCGGCGGCGAGCATATCTGGAACGGGCAGGAGCCGATACCGCTATCCGCCCGGCGGGACGTCCTCGTCTTCCAGACCGAGCCACTCACCGCCGACCTGGAGGTGACGGGAGAAATCGAGGTCAAGCTCTGGGCCTCGTCCTCAGCCGTCGACACTGACTTCACTGCGAAGCTGATCGACGTCTATCCCGCCAGCGGGGACTATCCCGGCGGCTTCGACCTCAACCTGGAGGACGGCATCGTCCGGGCGCGCTTCCGCGACTCGCTGACCGCCGAGCAGCTCATGGCGCCCGGCACCGTCTACGAGTTCACGATCAAGCTCTACCCGACCTCGAACGTCTTCAAGCGGGGCCATCGCATCCGCCTCGACGTCTCGAGCAGCAACTTCCCCCGCTTCGACGTGAACCCGAACACCGGCGATCCGCTGAACCGGCACCGGCGCATGGTTATCGCCGCGAACACCATCTACCATGACCGCGCCCGGCCGTCGCACATCGTCCTGCCCGTCATCCCCGCCTAAACGTCTCGCCCGGAGTGCTAGAGTATCGCCGCGCGTGCTGCGCGCGTCCTGAGTGAGGGAGGGTTGAGATGCCGTTCTACGAGAGAAACAACGTCCGGATCCACTACGAGGAGGCAGGCTCGGGCTTCCCGATGCTGCTCATAGCAGGCGGCGGCCTCAACTCCGCCATCTCGTTCTGGACGAGCGAGGGCGCACCCTTCAATGCGATGGAGGAGTTCAAGGACGAGTACCGCTGCATCGCCGCGGACCTGCGCAACGCTAACCCGGGGCAGTCGTCTGGGCCGGTGCAGGTCGAGAACGCCTGGCAGGGCTACATCGAGGACTTCCTCGGTCTCATGGATCACCTGGGCGCCGACAAGTTCCTCGTCATGGGCTTCTGTATCGGCGGGCCTCTCATCCTCAAGCTCCTCGAGATGGCGCAAGAGCGCGTCGTCGCGGCGGTGCTGGCCCAGCCGAGCGGCTTTCGGCCGGAGATGCCGGACGTCTTCTGGAACAACAACATGAGCGGCTGGGGCCCGCCGCTCTGCGCTCGCCGGCCCGGCGTAACGATGGAGATGGTGCAGGCTCATCTGCACGACCTCTACCGCGTGCAGCCCGACTTTGTCTTCAGCGTGACGCGCGACTTCGTGCGCACCTGCCCGACGCCGATGCTGGTCCTGCCGGATGACGTGGCGGCGCATCCGTTCCAGATTTCGATGGACATCTTCAAGCTGGCGCCCAACGCCGAGGTCTCGATGTATCCGTGGAAGGAGCCCAAGGAGCTGATTCCTGCCGCGGTGGCCCGCATCCGGGCCTTCCTCAAGGCGCACGCGCCCGTCTCCGTACCCTGAGGCCGGCAGGCAGTGCTCGTTCCCGGCTCAGCTCAACGAGACGCCGACGGCAGCGAGCCCTCGAAGGACAGCTCGAGCGTGTCTTGCTCGGTCTGGAGCTGGAGCTCGATGAGACGAGAGCGGGACGCCATCGTGTGTGAGTCGCTGGCGGCTTCGTCAGCGGCCGCCTGATGCTCCCATACGGTCACGCGGCCGACGTACTCGGCGCCTTCCAGCTTGTAGCCGGTGATGAAGCCGGCCAGCTCCATGAAGTGGGACAGCAGGTGGTCCTCAATGGTGAGGGCCTCCTCTCGCACCTCCGGCCTCGGCTTGCTCAATGACAGCCTCACGAACATGCGCTCCTCCAGTCCTCGACTGCGCTTACGCTGCGGTTGGCGGCAGTCTGATCCGCTTCAGGCAGCACGTCAAGAGAGTGCAAAGTGCACAGCGCAGATTTCAGAGAGACGGTTGTTCGATGGCCCAAGTCGGGTGCGGCCTCTGCACTCTGTACTCTGCATTGGGTTAGTATCTCGTCCGTCTGGCAAACACGATGAAGTCTGGAGGCGTGCACATGACGAACGCTCCTGAAAGTGCCGCGACAACGAGCAGCGAGCGCCGGGAAGTGACGGTCAACGGGCGGCGCGTGAAGGTGATAGACCTGCACGCGCACTGCGCGGTTCCCGAGGCGAACGCGTTGATGGGCGTCGAGACTCGTATGCCGGCGCTGCTCCTCTCGAACGTGCGAGAGCGGCTCGCCGCCATGGACCGTCAGGGCATCGACGTCGAGGCGCTGAGCATCAACCCGTTCTGGTATCGGGCGGAGCCTGACGTTGCCGCCGAGGTGATTCGCCTGCAGAACGAGAAGCTGGCCGAGTTCTGTGCGACCGAGTCGGAGCGTTTCGTCGGCTTCGCGTCCGTGGCGTTGCAGCATCCGGAGATGGCGGCGCAGCAGCTCGAGGACGGGGTCAGGAAATTCCATCTGCGTGGCGCATTGATCGGCGGCAGCGTCGCTGGCCAGGAGCTCGCCGATCCAAAATTTCATCCGTTCTGGGCCAAGGCGGAGGAGCTCGGCGTCGTCATTTTCATCCACCCGCAGGGCACTGCAGAGCTGTCGAGCCGCCTGCAGGGCAACGGCCTGCTCGACAACGTCATCGGCAACCCGCTGGAGACGACGATTGCCCTCTCGCATCTGATCTTCGAGGGCACGCTGGACCGGTTCCCCGGCGTGAAGATCCTGGCCGCGCATGGCGGCGGCTACCTGCCCTCGTATGCGGCCAGGTCCGATGCCGGCGGCGTCACGTTTCCGGAGCGCTTCACGCCCCTCAAGAAACGGCCGACCGAGTACCTGAAGCAGCTGTACTACGACTCTCTTGTCTTTACGCCGGAGGGTTTGCGCCATCTCGTCGCCGAGACCAGTTCCGACCGGATTGTCCTGGGCACCGACTACCCGTTCCCGTGGACGTCGACGGCGGTGGATCACATTCTTAACACGCCGGGCTTGAATGACGACGAACGCGCTGCGATTCTCGGAGGCACGGCAGCAAAGCTGCTGGGGCTCGCGTAGCGACGACGCAAGCGTGGGCCGAGGAGTCGCCATGAACAACGTTCGCATCCTCGAGATGGACCACATCGTCCTCAACGTGAGCGATATCGAGCGCTCACTGGCTTTCTACACCGGCACGCTGGGACTCAAAGGCGAACGCATCGACGCGTTCCGCGAGGGCAAGGTCGGGTTCCCGTCCGTGAGGATCAACGCCGATACGCTGATCGATCTGATGGAAACGGCGCCGACCGCTGACAAGGCGGCGAGGAACCTGAATCACTTCTGCCTGGTCTGCGAGCCGACCGACCTGGGCGCCCTCGCGCAGGAGCTCAGAGCCGCGGGCGTGGTCGTCACGCAGGAGCCCGTCTCGAGGTGGGGCGCGCACGGCCAGGCCACGTCGATCTACTTCCTCGACCCGGACGAGAACGAGGTCGAGATTCGCTATTACTGAGTTCTGATTACCGGCCCGTCAGTGTAGTTACAGGTCACCGTATGGCTCCGAACCAGGTCGTGGCATCGCCCTGGGATGCAATCCCTAGGCCTGGACCGTCATGCTCGCGTTTCGGGGACTGCCTTTTCCGATGCTGCCCGTGTCGACCGAGATCTGGCCGGCTTCGATCGTGACCGTCATGGGGTCCATGCCGTGCGGCGCCGGTCCGTAGACTCGCTTGCCCGCGTCGTCGTAGGTGGAGCCGTGACACGGACAGCGGAACCAGCCGGAGCGGCCGTTGAACGTGAAGTCTGGCCGCCAGGGCACGGTACAGCCGAGGTGTGGACATCGCCACCAGAGCGCCAGGAAGCCGGCCTTCCCGGTCTCCGGGTCGCTGCGCTTGGCCTCTGCGTCGGTCAGGTTGACCAGCCAGAAATGGCCGGAAACGATCTGGGTCTTGCTGCCGGGCGGGAAATTGGAAACTGGCCCAGCCGAGATGACAGCGCCGAAGCCTGTCACGCCGCGCGGATAGACGAAGTCGACCAGCGTACCGCCGAACGCCGCCAGTCCCGCGACAAGGCCGGTCCAGAACGTGACACGCAGCAAGCCGCGACGCGAAATCTGGTGGTTTTCGATGTGCTCCTTCGCGATCGCCACGCCTGATTCCGAACGTTGCCGGAGGACTTGGTTGGAGACCGGATAGAGGGCTCGGCCATTCGGCTCGATGAGGACGTCGACCGCCGCCTTCTCACGTTCCACGGCCAGCTCACGGCGAAGCCTCGCGAGCCAGCTCAGGCCGGCTCCGACGGCAAGCGGCACCGCGACGATCAAGGCGCCGTACTCCCACCGGTACACGAGCCCGGCAGCGATGCCGACGAAGCCTATGGCCAGCACCACCGGCCAGAAGCTGGGTCCGGCCTGCTCTATCTCGTTGTCCTGGGCTTGGGTCGACGGCGGGCCGGCGATCTCACGTGCTTCGAGGGCCCAGCCAAGCACCGCAATTACGACCAGGATGATGCCGGCGTAGGCCAACGAACTCGTGACCGGTTGTATGACGGTAACGAGGATCATGGCCAGGGCGAGCCCAAATATCCCGGGCCACCAACTCAATCGTTCTTTCATTGCGTGCCTCCTTTGCAGTTCGAAAATCTCGGAGGCGTGGAGACGCGCATGCAGGCTCTGATCAGGGCCGCTGAGCCGGCGCTGGCCCGATGCGGTGAGTCGCGCTTCTGTGGACGATCGTTGGGCGGGCTGACTATCGCCTCATCGAGCTTCGGAGCTCAGCGTCTCTCTTGGCGCCTCGGCGCGCTGCTCATTCCCACGGCTCGGGCTCATAGGACCAGTCGGGGCGCTTCATCTCGTAGTGCCTGTCGTAGACAAAGCCCTCGCCCTCTCGGTAGTCGATCATCTTCGGCAGGACGATGTTGTGGTCGAGGTCGCATTCGCCTCCACGCAGATGACGGTGAAAGTCCTCCGGAAACGCATCGAGAATGCTGCTGATCACCAGGGACTCGGAGGTCGGCAGGAAGCAGCGATGGCGGTTCTCCACCCACTCGGTGGCCATGGCGATCTCCTGCAGATCCTGGCCCGTGCCTACGCCCTCCAGCAAGTCGTTCGAGGTCGTCCGTGATAGTGCGAGAGCCGAGCTTGCAGGAGGTGCATTGGCCGCAGGACTCGATGTGCAGGAAGCGCGAGTACTGGTACGCGACGGCCGCCATGCACCGCGTCTCGTCGTAGACAATCAGTCCGGAAGAACCGAGGGACAGGCCGGCGTTACGCATCTCGTCGAAGGTCAGAGCCGTATTGAGTTGGTCCGGCCGGATCACCACATTGGCGAGGCCGCTGAACACCGCCTTGACCGCGCGGCCCTCTCGTACGCCACCTCCGATCGAGTCGATGGCCTCTCGAATCGTGAGCCCCGTGGGGACCTCTCGTACGGCTGGATGCTCGACGTCACCGGAGAGCGTCAGGATGGTCGTGCCGGGCGTGTCCTGCGCGCCGACCGAACGGAACCACTCGGATCCGTTTGCGATGATGCCCGGCACGTGCCCGTATGTCTCGACGTTGTTGACGATCGTGGGATTGTAAATCGGTCCGCCGTACGGTCCGGCGAAGAGGCCGTGGATATAGGGAGGGAAGACGTGGGGCATCGGCAGGCCGCCGTCGATCACCTCGAGCAGGGCAGACTCCTCGCCGAAGAGGTATTCGTCAGGGCCGGGCACGATGGTGATCGTCTCTGCGAGAGGCGTCTCGCGGGCGAACTCGTCGATGGCGCGCTGCATGCAGTCGATTTCCCGACCGAAGCGCTCCTTGATGCCGATGTAGGCAGCTTCCGCCCCAACGACTTCTTCGGCGACCAGGATGCCCTCGATCACGCTGTAGGGATTCATGCGCATCAACTGCCGGTCCTTGAAGGTCCCGGGCTCTCCTTCAGCGCCGTTTGCGACGATGAAGCGCTGCCCTGTCTCTGAACTCAGGGCGCTACTCCATTTCGTCGCAGTGAGGAAGCCGGCGCCGCCGCGGCCACGCAGCCGGGCGCGACGCAACTCCTGGATTACGGCCTCCGGTGGCATCTGCGCTGCCTGACGCAGCGCTTCTCCGCCCCCGATCTGCTCGTACTCCTCGATGGATGCCAACGGATGCGGCTGAATCAGGAAAGGTTCTGCTAGCTCTTTGACCACTCCTCCACCCCCAGACGTCGATTGTTTTTCTTCACGCTAGCAATCGTAATTTCGCTCATAAACCTGCAATAGAATTGCCGTCAGATAGTTTCATATTTACGAGTAGCGATGCTCTGCAGGTTCATGTGCTACATTCAATTCTAACAATTGGTGCCTGAGAGGCAAGAATCCGGCGCGCAATTACGTAATATTTATATACTAATTTAGCGTCACGTTAGCAATGCAACTTATAGCGATGGTTTCGCAACAACGTAGGTGGCAGAGTGCATGGCTTCGAGAGAGTGCAGGGCTCTCTCGTCTCGTGAAGAGACTACGTAGATCGCAACGGAGGTTGTCGGTTGCAGCCGACGTTACGCGCTCATGGGTTGGGGACGGGTGGACACCCGGACGTGCAGAGCGTGAGGTCCCAGTGATACTCGAGGGTTTGGCCGGTGAGCGCGCCGTCGGCTGGAACGGTTTGATCGAGCCTGACCTCTTCCGGCGTGACCCTCCCGCTCCATCCTTCGAAATTGCCTTCGTTGAAGTTGAACGTGCCCGCGTTCTGGTCCCACGTGCCTCGTAGAAGACCACCCTTCTGGAACCCATCCGCGCAGTCGTAGCCGTAGGGACGGTTTAGCCTCAAGCTCAGGCCCACGGTTTGGCCGAGGGTGATGAAGAAGCTACCGTCGTCGAGGAAGTGCAGTGTGACCGGAATCGTTCCACTGCAGGTCTGCCCTTCCACGACGGTGCCAGTGATGGGGTTGGTGCTGCCTTCGACGGAAATGGTCATGTTCCCCGTGCCCTGGAAGACCCATGGCAGATCGGTCGAAGAACCGGAGCCTCCGCTGCGTGCCGATGCTACAAGGTCGGCTACGTCAGCACCGCATTCGTCGGCCAGTCCTTTTTCCCTGTCAGGCACGTCCGGGGAGCGCAGGAAGGGTAGCTTGTTGAGGCCCGAACGCATCAGCGACTCGAATGCTGCCGCACCGTCCGCCGTGTATGTGGTAGGCCCCCAAACTCCGATAGTCGCCGCCGCAAAGATGTGGTACAGCGGCCCAAGCTTGTCCAGTCGACCGGCCGAGTTCGTGGGGCTCTGGTCCCGCCAGGCCTCGAGATGGGAAGCGGGCTCCCCGTACTGACGCGGCACGTTCGTGTCCCGTCCATCGGGATCGCCGTAATCGCGGCCAAGATAGGCAAGGTTCTTCAGGTAGTTGTGAGCGGCCAGCACTCCTAGCGGGACGTTATCCCCGTTCGCCTTGATGGCGATCTGGAGCACCTGGGCGGGGGAGACCGGTGTCGTGCTTGCGAGTACCTGCTGGTTGATTTCGTCCTGCGATTTCTTCGTCATTTCGTCGAATTCGGTCCAGTTCGGGACCAGGGAAGGCGCCTCCGCATCGAACAGGAAACGCGCCAGGTCGTAGTAGGTGTAGTCGGGCGGCAGCTCGTAGTTCTTGGGATCCGTGTAGGTGCCGAGGACGGTCCCGAACTCTCCGCACATCTCGTCTTGCGTCTGGGTTGGCGGTACATACTGTCCGTCTTTGTCGAGGCCGTAGAAGTCCTGCGTCCACTGGTCGCTTGTTGCCACGCGTTCGCGGTGGGCCTTTTCGGTGGCAGCGAGCTTGTCCGCCGCGGCCTGCTCGAACATCGTATGTGACCCGCCGATCCACCCCTTCTCTCTGAGGTACTCGATACCTGCGGGAACGACGGTAATGAGGTTCTTGGAGAAGTGACTGATTTCGACTCGCGCAGTGTTGCCCGGTGGCAAATCCAGAGGTACCCAGTCGCCGTCCTGGTACTGCAGGACAGCGACGACTTCAGTGGGGTAAGGAATCTCCAGGACGACAGGTGTCGGGAGATCAGGGATGTCCCGGTCAGCATCGATCACGTAGGTTCGCGCTGGTCCAATATTGGACGAGGCGAAGTACTCAAGTGCGATGCCCACGGTGGAGACCGTGAGCGACGTGGGCTCGGAGAACGATCCTTCGGGCACGGTCACGACTGCGCCATCGGCCAGGGAGAGCTGTCCGCCATCCGAGCCGATCGTGGCCGTGACGGGTGGGTCCGTGACCTGGGCCAGGTCACCCAGGACGGACAGCTCCGGTGCGACGTCCTGCACTAACGGGATCGCAGCTTCAGGGGTTTCCGGCTGCGAGTCGCCACCACCGCAGGCGCCGATGACGAGCGTGATGGCGACCATGCACAGGGCGCCCACGATCGACCTGACGTGCACAGGCGAAATCGCAGCCTTTGGTCCGTGTGCCATCCAGACCTCTCTGGTGATTGCAGGGGAAGCTGGTCGCGGGTGGCTGGCGGGGCGCTCCTGTCCGGCCTCGATTGCTCAGTCGGCGGCGCAAGATTACACCGGCCTCATCGGGAAGGGCAACGGCCTTCGCCGACGTTGGCGCTACGCATCCGTGGCTGCTCGGTGCACCGGATGATGACAGGGGACCGCGTGGAGTCAGTCTGACAACTGCGATACGTCTACTTCGAGGAGCTTGAGGAACGTCTCGAAGTCGGGCAGCGAAGTTTCGTCTCCCGGCTTCGTCGAGAGCGTGATAGTGAGGTAGCAAGAACCCAGGTGAGGCATGACTTCGTACGAGTCGTTGAGCGATGTGAAGTAGACCTTCGTGAGATTCCATAGCCGGCCTGCAAACACAACCTGCCCCTTCTTCTCGGCGTTGAAGCCCAGTTCCGCCATCGTCGCGACTTCCTTGTTCTCCGGGGCGACCTCCAGGGCGTTGAAGCACCCCAGCATGTTGATGTTGGTTGCGAACCCCGGATCGCGGTCGATGAAGGCGAAGACTACGCTATGGAATCGGCCGGTCGCAAACAGACCCTGCAGCGCCTGCTGCGTCTCTTGAGGCAGCTGCTGTACGAAGGGGTTGGAGGCGTCGATGAGCATCGCCCCGTCCAGGACGGCGATGTCCCAGGTCTGAGGCACGGCTCCGCTATACGCGCCTTCCTCGAACGGCTTCCAGCCGTCCGGTATCGATGCCGAGCTTGCGTCCGAGGCGGTCGACGTGGGCGGGTTCGATGTGGTCGTCGAGTCCGCCGTGGCGGTAGGCGCGACCTGCTGGCCGGCGCTGGTTGAGGACGCATGGCTGCCTCCGCAGCCTGCGACGAGCAGCGCGGCGACGACGATGAAGATGGTCAGCTTCGCGGTGTGAGCCTTCATCTCTGCCGCCGGTCTGCAGCGCGTCAAGATGTTCGCGAGGGACGTCATGCTGCGATCGATTCCACCTCTGGCGGTTCGCCGACTTCCGCGCCGCGCCCCGGCGCCTGGGAAAGGATGCTGTCGGCGAGGATCAGCGCTAGCTCGACGGCAGTCGACGGAGACGCCTGAATCGAAAGTCCGGAGACAAAGCCGTCTGGCTGGGTGCGGACGGTGCGGACTCTGGCGCGGAACGCGAGTGGCGGCTCCAGAATGCGTACAGCCATGCTGCGGGCTATCGATGGCGCCTCCGCGGTCCGAATAGCGCATCCGGACGTGGTCAAGTTCTCGATCGTGGCGGGCTGCTCGATGCGCTGGTACGCCTCTCGATAGCGAGCTTCCAGGTTCACACGTACGCGGTCCGCCGATCGCTGGCTCACCTTCCGGTAGCCGTAGACGACGACTGCGATCAGGACACACAGGATGCCGAACGCCCAGAGCATCGCCGCCACCTGAGCTGCAAGGATGTACGTGGGTAGCAGGCCGGTCACACGTGCCAGGCCGACGACGACGCTCAGGGCGTAGACGAGGATCAGTGCTACGTAAGGCGCGAGTAGACCCTGAAGGCGCCGGTCAGCCGAGCCGCCCTTCGGCGTGACCTGGAAGCGGACCTGACGGCCGGTAATGAGCGTGACAGTGGCGTGAATGAAGGCAAACATCTTCATGAGGTCGAAGAATTCCGTCATCAGGTAGCGGTTATTGCCTCGCGCGAGCAGGTTGTTTGCGTAGCCATTCAGCAGGAACTGGAACGTCCAGAACGTAAGGAAGACGAGTAGCGACGTGGCGAGCGGCAACTGGTCCGTCAAAATCACAAGCGGCACGATTGCAAGGAAGGTGGCTTTCCGGAGCGCATCGAAGTAGGTCCCGATGCTGCTCAGATAGCTGATGCGCTGCGCCATCGTCAGGCCACGTATCCGCCATTCTCGGCGTATGACCTGCATCGTGCCGGCGGCCCAGCGCAGTCGCTGCAGGATGAATCCATGGTAATCGTTGGGTGCGATTCCAAGGGCGACAATTCCCGGGTGGTAGATGCTCTTCCATCCCAGAGAATGCAGTTTCAACGATGTGTGAAGGTCCTCGGTGACGGTGTCGCTCTGAACGCCGCCAACCGACTCCAGAGCGGCGCGTCGCAACAAGGAAGGACAGCCGCACCAGAAGGCGGAGTTCCAGCGGTTCTTGCCGACCTGGATCGCCCGGAAGAACGTGGCCTGCTCGTGCCATGCCTCCGCATCGCCCGGCAGATGCTGGAAGCTGTCGCGATTGTAGAACTCCTGTGGACCCTGAACGAACGCAACTTCGGGGTCCGTGAAGTAGCCCAGCATGTCACTGATGAATGTCTTGCACGGGACGAAGTCCGCGTCGATGACCGCGACGAACTCCCCGGTCGTGATCGAGAGGGCGTGGTTGAGATTGCCGGCTTTTGCGTGACGGTTGTCCGGGCGCGTGACGTATTCCGCGCCGAGCCGCCTGCACAGCTGCCTTACCCACCGGCGCCGGCTGTCGTCCAGCACGTATACCGTATGCGGATACTCCACCGCCATGGCGCCGGCAATTGTCGGCGCCAGGACAGAAAAAGGCTCGTTGTACGTGGGGATGTAGAAATCGACCGTGGCGTGGGCCAACGGGTCGCGCCTCCTGGGCGGGGAGCAGTCCCAAGTCATGAAGGTGTAGCCAAGGTAGGTGACGTACCCGTGCACTTCGGCGAGCAGCAGTGGAAGCGCCAGCCAGAGCGCGTTTTGGTTCAGGGTCCAGCCGACACGCCAGACGAGGTACGCCAGCCCCACCATCGCCCGCGAAGGACGCAACCAATCTGACGTACGTCTCGGAGTGCTTGTACGTCGGAGCGGGAGGGGCCGAAGCACTGGCCGTCGCACCATCGCCGATGACCCGCAATTGGGAATGCTGGCTGGCGGGGTTCTGGTTCATGGACTGCAAATCGGCTGTGGCGACGCGAAGCGAAGGTACGAGGGCATTGCACTCTTGAATTCGGTAAGCAACGCTGCGTCTTGAGTGACCGTCCAGTCGACCTGAGCGTTGACCTCCGTTTCAAACTTCGACCATTCGAACCAGTTGATCATCTCAAGGCGTGGGAACGACGTGTGCAGTTCAGGCGAGAACACTTGCTGCCACCATGAGCTCTTGATAGCTTCCTCCGCCTCACCTCCGGCGTCAGGAGCATAAAACGCCGCTGTCTCGGTGATGGCCAAGGGCTTGTCGTGGCCGTCGGCATACGTTGCGTAAAAGTCCGGCACTGCTCGTTCGTCACCGTTGAGGCCGTCGTACTGACCGGTGAGCTGAGCCACGAACTTCCCGGCCTCGGGCAGCTCGTTCTCACCCCAGGGGTAGGCGCTGCCCCAGTGGTAGAGCGACATACCCACCCAGTCCACGGCGTCGTCGCCGGGATAATAGGGCGCGTAGGGGTCGTCCTCCATCGTGAGAGCCCCGTCGCCGTTGGTATCGAGCTGTCGGAAGTCGTCGTGTCCCGCTTGCCGGGGCGTACTGGCCGCCCGTGAACGGGTAGCCTCCGCCGTAGTTCGGCGCCCAGACCATGGCCGTCATCGGCGCGGCCTCGTGTACCGCTGATGCGATCTGCCTGAACGCGGCGACGTACTCGGCCGGCTGTTGAGACCACGCATACCATGAGCCGTTCATCTCGTGCGCGAAGCGGAGGAAGACGGGCACGCCCTGCGCGTTATAGCCAGCAAGCTGCGACGCCAGATCGGCTGCCGATGCGGGTGTCACCGTCTGTAGCCCGCCGTTTGGCTCGAGCGTGAGCATGAGCATGGAATGCTGGGCCCGTACCTGGGCCACGATTCCATCCATGTAGGACGCATCCGAAGGGCTCATGGGGAACGAGGCAAAGGCGACGTACACGGCGGGGTCATGGCCCAGATTCGATGCATAGGCTGCAGCGCTTTCGGCGTCCCAATCGAGGTTCACGCCGTAGTAGACGCCGTCATCCGGCTCGAGGTGCGCCCGGCCGCTGACCACGGTGGGGCAGCTCGCGACGGTGGACGCCTGGGTGGATGGCTGAGTGGACGGTTTGCTTGTTCCACAAGCGATCAATGTCGCAGCCGCTACAGCAGTGATGAAGAATGCGGCGATTCTCAGAGGTCGTGACAGCTCGCGGCTCCTTCTCGCGAAACGCAGGTGTATAAAGGTATTTTCGGTACGCAGCAGTCAGTGCTTGAGATGAGGGCACGGCGTAGACAGAAGGTGGAGTGACTTATTCATCCTGGACTCCTTCTCCTGAAGCTGAACTCGGCAGAGGGACCTATCATGGGCTTCTGCATAACTAACCTGACAATTGCAACGAATCGCGGCGACATGCCGGCTTACCTCGCGACTCCGGTCGGTGAGGGTCCCTGGCCGGGCGTGATTGTCATCCACGATGCGTTGGGTATGACGAGCGACCTTCGCCGCCAGGCAGACTGGCTAGCCTCCGAAGGCTACCTCGCCGTCGCTCCCGATTTCTTCTTTCGAGGCGGCCGTATCCGCTGCCTATTTGCGGCGACCCGTGAAATGTTGGCACGGAAGGGACAGGCCTTCGACGATGTCGAAGCGGTGCATTCCTGGCTTCAGGGGCGCAGTGACTGCGCCGGCAAAGCCGGCGTTATCGGCTTTTGTTTCGGTGGCGGTTTCGCGTTGCTCCTGGCGCCGGGCCACGGTTTCTCCGCTGCCAGCGCGAACTACGGCGACCTGCCGAAGAGCCCCCGCTCGTATCTGGCTGAGGCTTGCCCGATCGTCGCAAGCTACGGCGCCAAGGACCGCACGTTGAAAAGGGCGCCTGCCAGGCTCGAAGAGGTGTTGACCGCGAACGGCGTGGAGCATGACGTCAAGGTGTATCCCGACGCCGGCCATGCATTCCTCAATGACCACCCTGACGCCGAAGTGCCCATTGTCTTTCGTCTGCTTGCCTGGCTTTCAGGCGAAGGGAAATATCACGAAGCGTCCGCGCGAGACGCCCGCGAACGCATCGTTGCCTTCTTCAAGAAGCACCTCGGCTGAGATGCGCCTCAGCCGAGGTGCCTTTACGCATCAGTACTACAGCCCAGCAGCCTTCAGCGTCTCCCGCACCTTCACGAGATCGTCGATGCGCTGCTGCAGGGTGAACTGGCCGGCCCGCGCCACCCGCAGGTAGCTAGCGCCGAGGTCCTGCCACTCCTGGACCTGCTTGACCATGTCGTCAGGCGTGGCGTCCGGGCCGACGCGCAACGTGCCGTCGATGCCGATGCTCGCCGGGTCGCGGCCTGCTTCCTTGGCGTACTCGCGCACGCGTGCCACCGCGGCCTTGAGTTCGTCGTTCAGCGGGAAGCCGATCAACCAGCCGTCCGCCAGGCGGCCCAGGCGCCTGATCGCGTTTTCCACGATCTGCTGGACGAAGGTGCCGAACCAGATCGGGATGGGCCGCTGTACCGGCAACGGGTTGAGGCCCATGCGGTCCAGGTGGTTCCACCGGCCGTCGTAGGTCACGATCTCCTGGCTCCAGAGCTGGCGCAAGACCTGTACTTGCTCCGCCATGCGACGGCCGCGGGTGTGGAAGTCCTCGTTCAGTGCTTCGTACTCATACACGTTGCGTCCCAGGCCGACGCCGAGTCGCAGACGCCCCTTGCTGAGGATGTCCAGCTCGGCGGCCTGCTTGGCAACGACGGCGGTCTGACGCTGTGGCAGGACCAGGATGCCGGTCGTCAGGCCCAGGTTCTGCGTGACCGCAGCGATGTAGCTGAACAGCACGAAGGGCTCGCGCCAGAGCTGGTCGGACGTGCCCTGCAGCGATTCGCCGGGCGCCAGGCGTTCTTTGGAAACGCCGAGAACGTGCTCGCCGGAGATGACGTAGTTGTAGCCGGCACCTTCGACGGCCTGGACGAAGTCGCGAACCATGTCGGGATCGGTCAAATCGCTCGTCGGAAGTGGAACGCCGAATTGCATCAGGGAGGTCCTTTCTCTATCAACCTTCTCGCCAGGCAATACTAAGCCTCAGGCAGGCAAGTGGGAATTCGATCCCGTAAGGAGAGAGCGGCTCAGAACGTTTGCGCTCGCGAAGCATGCAATCCCCTGTCGTCGCGATAGACTTGATGGAAGAGCCTGTGTCTAGAAGGCGTGTGGCTACCAGAGAGCGAAGCGATGGCTGAACACTGGCTGATCCGTCTGCATATGGCGGTGCGCACCGGGAGCGGCACGATCAGCGTGCTCGACGGCATGAATTCGGCGTGGTCCGGTTCCAACTGGCGTTTTACCGCGCTGGGGTTGTTGGTTCTGCTTGCCTTTGGTATCGGTTGTGGTATCTGCGGTGGCCTCGTCGGTCGCTTCGTCGTAGTGCATCTCTGAGGCCGTCAGGGATCTGATGACATGAGGCGGGCCGTCGCGTTTCTCCGTCTCTTTCCTTTCACCACGGCCCTGTTCGTTGTGTTCGTTGCCGTGGGCATCCTCACCGGCACGGTACTGCGCTCCGACCATGCATCTCTTCAGTCCTACGTGGGTTGGGACCTCGATGCTTTGAAGGCCGCACGCTACTGGCGGCAGGTGCCGAACACGTTGATTCAGACCAGCCCGGGCATCAAGTGGCACCAGCCGATACTGCTGGTGGTGTTCGTCGGCTTTCTCGAGTATCGCGCGGGCACGTTGGCAGCGCTGTTGACGTTCTTCGTGTCGGACTGGATTTCGTCGCCGTTGACGGTGCTGACGATCTGGGGGCTGTCCGGCCTGGGGTCCTCGACGGCGACAGGCTTGCTGCACTCGCCCAGCTGCGGCGCTTCGGCGGCTTCCCTTGCCTGCGGCGCGGCAGCGGCCTGTCTGCTGCCCGGCCGCTGGAACGTGCTGGCCGGCGGGATCATCCTGGGCGTGGTGCTCCACTCCTTCACCTATCAGGCCCTGGATACGTCCTTTGCCCATTCGTACGCAACGGTATTAGGCGCCCTGGCGGGACTCCTGCTCTGGGGACGGCGACCGGAGAATCTGCGGCCCGTCCGGTTGTCTCGTCTCTTGCGGCCCTTCCGTTCTGCCACCGCTCGCTCCGTCCCCTGACTCGATTCGGTGTCTGCCTCGCGAATGCAGTTCGCCTGCCCTGCCCAGCGCCACCGCGATTCCCGTGAGCTCGGTCTCTCGCGTGTAGATGAGAAAGCGGGACTCCCATTCGGTGGCGAACTTCGCCTTGAACTCGCGCAGGCCCCGGAAGCGGAATACGGTGCTGCCGTAGCGGTAGAGGAGCTGCATGAACGCCTGTGCCGGGGCCAGGGATCGTTCGTTCTCGATGCCGCTGAGAGGAGCGAGACCGAGCGTCATGCGCTCGTAGCCGAGTTCGCCGAAGCGCCTGATCAGGGCCACGTGCAGGAAATCGCTCACGTCCTTGGGCTCCGGCCCGTGGCGCAGCAGATCGAAATTGCCATCGCGAGATCGATACGAGGGCAGGATGTTCGCGAAGGCCACGATTTCACCGGCAGGATTGCGAACCACCATGACCTCTTCTTTGGCGAGGACGTCTGCATCGAAGTAGCCGACGACGAAGGTTCGCTCGCGGTGTCCGTCCTGAGCGAGCCAGGCGTCAGACAGCTGTTGCAGGGCGTCCATGGTCGTGCCATCGTGCGGTGGCCTGAGGAGCTCGGCGGTGTATCCTTCGCGCTCGAAGCGATTCATCGTCGCTCGCAGGTGCTTCATGCTCTGGCCGGAGAGCGAGAAGTCCCGGACATTGACGTATCCCTCTTCGCCGATCTTCAGCGCCTTCAGACCGCATGCCTCGTAGTAGTGCAGGTACTCTGGGCGGGCCTGGTGGAAGGCGAAGGCACGGACGTCCAGCTCACACTGCTGCTGAAACTCGCGGATCAAGCCCTCGAACTCCGCCTCGTCGCCAATCGGGTCGCCCATGACGATCGCCGTGTTACCAACGATCTTGAAGGCCAGGGCCGCGTTGCCGCTGCTGGAGAAGAAGTAGGACTTGTCCGGCTGCAGGGCGAAGTACGCGAGCGTTGAGTCTGCGAAACGTTCGAGGAGGTTGCCTATGCGAATTCGCTCGAGGCGTGTCGTTCGCTTTCGATAGACGACCGGCTGGAGCACCATCGAAACGCCGAGCGCCGTGACGAAGAGGGACGCTACTCGCACGGACGTCAGGAACCAGCGGCCGTGGCGGGTAATCGGCTCAGCGTTGGCCGTGGGGATGATGAACAGCAGCCTCAGTGCGTCTTCCATCGAGTCGACGAAGCCGACCGGCTGACGGAAGGAGTGGTCGAGAAAGTACAGGCCCACCGCTGCGTACACGAGGACGGACAGGAGGCCTACACCAGTCAGGACCAGGCCCTTCGTGGCGGAGGGCGGGTCATTACGGGCGGGAAACTGAGGCCGTGCGCCGAGCAGCGCTCCCAGCAGTACGAGGCTTCCAGCCGCGCCCCAGAGGTCGACGTTCTTCAAAGGGTGGGCAAGGACCGACGCGGCGGCGCAGGTCACCGCTATCCACCAGGCGGATCGCTTGCCGTGCCAAAGGGCTCTGCTGCTGATCACCAGCGTCAGGCCGATGAGGACGAGGACGAATCGGCTGCCGTCGATTGCGTTCCCAGGCACCAATCCATCGATTTCGATTCGCTGATGCATGAGCCTCGGGAAGGCTGAGAACAGCAGGTTGTAGATGCCCAGGCTGAATGCGCCGAGCGTGATGAGACGCCGCTCGAAGCGATTACTCTGCATGGACCAGGACCTCCCGAGACTGCCGCTTGAGGACCACCAGGCTCACGATCCCCAACAGGACCGGCAGCCAGAAGTCGAAGAGGCGGAACGTCACCGCAACGGCGATCGCGTTCGCCTCCGGCACGCCGAACGAAATCAACAGCACGCTCAGCGATGCCTCGACGAGACCGAGTCCAGCCGGCGTAATCGCGATCATCGAAAAGAGCAGCGACAGCACGTAGCCGATCAGGGCGATCTCCAGGTTGATATTGGCGTGCAGGGACTGGGCGACGAGGAAGAGCAACAGGGCGCTCAGTATTTCCACGCCCAGCGCGTGCAGAAGGGGAGGGACGAAGCTTAGAGGACGGCTTTTCATCGCACGCACGGCCGCATAGACTTCGCCCGCTTCGCGTTTGATCGTCGCCTCGCTAATGATCGCTGGCCGGCGTATCACGCTGGCCAGCCGGTTCAGACTGCGCGCGAGGATGAGGAGCAGGCGTTCGAACGTCGGCGCACTGCGCAGCGCTGCAATCAGGACGATGCCGATGCCCAGTCCGAGGGTGAGAATGACGGCGGCGGCAGTCGATTCGGCTGCAGTCAGAGAGCCTCTCAGGTAGATGGCGATCAGGGCCATCAACAGCGCCAGGTAAAAGACCGCGTAGCCAAAGATGTACGTCAGCAAGTACGCGGCGCTGACTCTGCCTATCGGGTCGCGGTTACGCTCCGCTTCCCTGACATAGATGGCGAGGCCACCCAGTCCACTGGTCTTGGAGACGAGATTGATCAGGTACGAAGCCGAAGTCAGCAGCACGAACCGCGGCGTGTGGGCTTTCAGTCCCGTTGCCCGGAAAGACGTCACGAAGAACCTCGCCAGGTTGAGGACGAAGACTGCTTGGACGACGGCCGCCGCTGCGATGTACTCGGGACGAGCCTGTCTGAGCTGGGCGACGATGGACTGCAGCTCGCTCAGGTGCGTCAACGTTCCCGCGCCGAGGAGCGCGATGAGGGCGAGCCAAAGCAGATGGGTCAGGTTCGGCACGGGAATGCGCCCTGGGTGACTCGGTGGCGTCTGCCGGTGGTGTATTTCTCGAAGGGATGAGGTTTCCGTTTGCTATTGCCTCGTTCCTGCCGTCGTCCTGAGCATAGTTCTCCAACGAGTATAGGCACGCAAAGATGTGAAAAAGATGTGTAGTAGTCTCACAGCGAGTGCAGGCCCGTACTCCTTCATTTGGCCACGCTGTCCTGGCAGGAAAATGCGGGTCTCGGACGGACGAGTATCGGCCCGATGGCGAAGCCGAGAAGGCAAGCAGCCAGGTGACCCCAGTCACTGAACTGGCCGGACGTAACCATGCCGGCGCCGACGAGCGCCGTCAGCAGTCCGGCGAGGCACCACCGTTGCCAACCGTGCAGTGCGTAGACGTAGATGGCTGCGAGAGTAGCGAGGCCGTAGCTCACGCCGACGTCTATGACTCGCGTGGGCCTCTCGCCAGCGTCAAGGATTGATGCTGACAGCGCTATCGCAACCAGCAGTGTGGCGCCGACATGACCGACCAGCAAGCCGATCAGCCAGCGTCCGAAACCGATGGTGTTCTCGAGTGGCGCCAGAATCACAAGGCAGGCTAGGGCGAACTCGACGTAGTCCCGGAATGACGCGACGAAGAAGGCACTGGTCGCGAGAACGTTGATCGGATCCGTCCGAAGGTTGTGGAGGTTCGTACTCGAGGACAGGAGCAGCGCCGTGTTCAGCCGGTGGGATCCGCGAGCGAGGACGAGCTCCATGGCGGTCACAATCGCTAACCAGGTCGTGGTTCCTCGTGCGTCAAGGAATCGAGAGAAGAGCGTGGAGAGCGCCTGCGCCGAGGTCGCTCCAGCCTCGATGGAAAGATGGCGGTACCAGGGCTGATCTGCTGCGGAGAGATTGCGGGGAGATCTGCACGCATCGTCGCCGAGGTCTGCGCGTCCGTCTGTTGTTCTCACGTCTTGACTAGATCCAGTTAACCACGTCGCCGCACAGTTATCACGACGTGGCCGCACATTGACGATAAGGCTACGAAGACGCCGCAGCCGCGGGGAGTGTTAGTGTACTTGCGGTTCTTGCCGGTCGCAGATCGGCTTGTCAGCCGTCCGTGACCGCTCGTCGAAGAAGGCAGGAGTACGTCGTCCGATGATCTCGGTGGTAGCTGTCCTGGCTGCCGTGGCCATCGCTCTTCTGGTCACTCGTGTAGGAGCGCTGGCCCTCATGCTTACGGGGCTGTCGCGCGAAGTGGCGCGCTTTCAGGCGCGGTCGGCCTTCACCGGCGCGGGCTTCACGACGTCAGAGTCGGAGATGGTCCTCAATCATCCCGTCCGGCGGCGCATCATCATGCTCCTGATGTTGATGGGCAATGCCGGCATCGTCACGGTCGTCGCTACGCTTGTGATCACGTTTGCCCAGTCCGGTGACGCGGACCAATGGCTGTTCCGTGTTGCCGTCCTCTCGGTCGGTTTCATCATTCTGTGGTTCGTGAGCTGGAACAGGGTTGTCGACCGGAGCCTGTCCGGCGCCATCGCCTGGGGGCTCAAGACCTTTGCGTCCGTTGATGCTCGCGACTACGCGCATATCCTCCATCTGTCAGGAGACTACGGCGTGGTTGAACTGGCGGTGAAGCCCGAAGACTGGCTCGCCGAGAAGACGCTTGCCGAGATGGGCCTGAGATCGGAAGGCGTCATCGTCCTCGGCGTGCAGCGGCCCAATGGGCAATACGTGGGGGCGCCCCACGGGGAAACGAGAATCCAGGCGGGGGATACGGCGATCCTCTACGGCCGGAACGATATTCTTGCCGACCTCGACAATCGGCGCCGCACTGATTCTGGTGAGATCGCGCACGAGCAGGCCAGACAAGAGCAAGAACGGGTTCGGCGGGAAGAGCGCAATCGTACCGACGGCGAATAGTCGACGCCAACGCGGGCAGGTTACGGAGCCTCGTTGAGCTCGCTGCTTACCTCGAGCAGCATGCCCAGTTCTTCCAGGTCATAGCTCGTCGGCTCGAGGATCAATCGTATCCGGGATGAGCCAAGTTCCTTGAGACTCGAAAGCTGAGCCACGCATTCCGCCGGCGTGCCATACGTAGTCGAAGCGTCGATGTCGTGCTCGGTGCCGTAGTAGCGCCGCCAATGCTCTTCCGCGCGACGGCGGGCGTCATCGTGATCGCGGTGAACGCTCACGTCATGGACTTTGGCAATCGAAATCGTCTCAGGATCTCGCCCCGACCGTGCGGCGCAATCGCGTAAGAAATGGATGCCGCGTGCGAAATCGGCTGTCGAGTAGTGGCTGCTGGCGATCCAGCCGTCCGCGAGCGTGGGGATGCGTCTCAACATCGTTTCGCTTCGCGCGGCGAGAAGAACCGGTATTCCCCCGGTCTGGACCGGCTTCGGACGAAGGTTCGCCTGGGTCACCCGGAAGTATCGGCCGGCGTGTTCAACGCCATCTTCGGACCAGAGGCGCCGCATCAGCGCGATGCTCTCGGCAAGCCGGCCGACGCGCTCGGATTGCCGGATGCCAAGGCTGGTGTACTCGGCATCACTTCCACCGATGGAAACACCCAGCGAGAGACGTCCGCCGGAGAGGTAGTCCACGGTTGCCGCTTCCTTGGCCAGGAGGACGGGGTGGAGGTACGCGGCGTTGATGACGGACGTGCCCAGCCGGAGCCGCGAGGTGAAGCCACCTATCCAGCCAAGCAGGTTGAGCGGACTCAGCACCTGCGTCGTGTGGAAGATGTGGTCGCCGGCCCACAGCGACTCGACTGGCGACGCTTCGATTCGCTGGACGAAGGCGCGCAGCTGGTTCAGCTCTACCGAGGCGACGGACGGCAGGCGGATGCCTACGACGATTTTCGTCATCGAGTTGTGTCCGGTCGATCCTGAAGTTGTATCTGACGCTGCAGCATCGAGTTTCGTGCCAACCGGCAGCGGTCGCGTTTCTACAGGTCCAGGGACCGCGCAACCAGCTCTCGGTGGAGGTCGGCGTTGCCGAGGGTCTGCGCCGCAGCCTTCGATCGGCGGTAGTACATCTGCATGTCGTTGGCCTTGGTGAAGCCGATGCCGCCCATGACCTGGTGGCCGGACGCTGTGATGCGCTGGTAGGCGTCCGCCGTCCACGCCTTCGCCGCCGAGACCTCGAACGCCGCCGGTTGGCCTTCACTCAGTAGCCAGGCAGCGTGGTAGACGACGAAACGCATGCCGTCCAGATCGATCGCCATGTCGGCGCATTTGTGCGAGATGGCCTGGAAGGTGCCGATTGGCTTGCCGAACTGCACGCGGTCCTTCGCGTACTCGGTCGTGAGCTCCAGGACGCGATCGGAGCCGCCCACCGCGGCCAGACAGGTGAGCACGGCAGCGCGCTCCAGATGCCGTTGCAGCGCCGTTGCGGCGCCGTTCACCGGGCCGATGACGTTCGCCGCCGGCACGGTGACGTTCTCGAGGATGACCTCGCACTGGCCGTCGTCTGCCATCGTCGGCAGGCGGTTGACGATCACGCCCGGCGCCGTCCCCTCGATCGCAAAGACGCTCAGGCCTTCGTCGCCGCTCGACGGGCGCGCCACGACCAGCAGCAGGTCCGCAACGTGCGCATCGGGTGACGAACAGTTTCGTGCCGTTCAGGGACCAGGCGTCGCCCTTCGGCGTCGCGCTGCAGCGAATACTGGAGGGCGCGTAGCCGGCGTCAGCCTCGGTGTACGCGACGGTGCAGATGCGGCTGCCGTCGGCGAGGCCGGGCAGAAGCCGCGCCTGCTGCTCCGGTGTCGCGAGGTCGAGCAACAGGTACTCGGACAGGACGACGTCGGCAAAGGGGCCGGGCGTCAGGGCGCGGCCGAGCTCTTCCTGCACCGCGCAGATGTCGAGGAAGCCGCCTCCGCGACCACCGTACTGCTTCGGCACGGCGAGCGCGGTCCAGCCCTGCGCCGCCATCTTCCGCCACAACTCTCGGGAGTGCGCAGAGCCTTCGTCCTCGATGCGGCGGACGAGCTCGTTGGGGCACTCGCGGCTGAGGAAGTCGCGCGCGGCGTCCTTCAGCGCTTGCTGCTCTTCGCTGTAGCTCAGGTCCATCTCAATGCTCCTGTGCCACCGGCTCGCGGCTGATCGCCTGCACTTCTTCCATGTGGCGTATCTCCTCCGTGCTGAAGCCCAGCAGGTTGCCGAGCACGTCGTCGTTGTCGGCGCCGAAGTTGGGCGCAGGCTTCAGCTCGACGGGGCAGCGGCTCAGCGTGAAACCGGGCCGTGTCAGGTGCAGGGCGATCTCCTTCGGGTGTCTGCACCTGACGGATGAAGTCGCGGCTGCGGAAGTGCTCGTCTTCCGCGATGGTGCGGCCGTCTTCGACGGCGCCTGCCGTCACGCCCGCCGCCTGCAGCTCGCGCATCAGCTCGAACGCGTCGCGCTCGCTGGTCCATCGCGAGATGTGCCCGTCGAGCTCGTCCTGGTGGGCGTGCCGGCCGAGCACCGTGTCGAAGCGCGCGTCTCGTGCCCATTCCGGGTCGCCCATCACGGCCCGCAGGCGTTGCCACTCCTCGTCGCTGCCGACGCCGAGAGCGAGCCAGCGCTCCTCACCGCGGCAGGGGTAGACGCCGTGCGGCGCCATCGAAGAATCGCGGTTGCCCTGGCGCATCGGAGAGCTGTGGTTCATCGAGGCCTGCAGCAGATACTCGCCGATCAGGAACGTCTGCCCCTCGCGCATCGATATCTCGATGTGCTGGCCCTTGCCGGTGCGCCGGCGCGCGTGCAGCGCCATCATCACCGCGTAGGCCGCCGACATGCCGGCGTTGAAGTCGCCGAGGACGTGGCCCGGCTTGGTGGGCGCGCCCTCCGGGAAGCCGGTCAGGTGGTTCATGCCGCTCAGCGCGTCGATGCCGGGGCCGAAGGCGGTGCGGTTGGCCATAGGGCCGGTACTGCCCATGGCCGGCATCGAGAGCATGATCAGGTCCGGTTTCTCCTGGCGCAGCGCTTCGTAGTCGAGGCCGAAATTGCGCATGACGCGGGCGCTGAAGTTCTCGATCACAACGTCGCTGACGCGGACGAGACGCAGGAAGGCCTCTTTGGCTTCGGGACGCATCAGGTTCAGAGTGATGCCCTTCTTGCCGCGATTGAGTTCGTGGAAGTTCGGCACGCGGTTGTATGGCCGCGCTAGCCCCGACCGCGCCGCGCCGCTCACGCCGGACGCCGAGGCGCCGCGCGCGTTGATGTTCTCGATCTTGATCACTTCGGCGCCGAGGTCGGCCATGATCGAGGTGCAGATCGGTCCAGCGAAGACGATGGTCAGGTCGCAAACCCGGATGCCTTCCAACGGTAGCGTCATATCCTCTCCCCTGACCTAGATGACGTTCCGTTCACGCAGCACGCGTAGGTCATCGGCGTCGTAGCCGAGCAGGTCTGCGTAGATGGAGGCGTTGTGCTCGCCGAGCAACGGCGCCCGGGACGTCTGCCACGGCGTCTCGCTGGCCTGAAAGAGGAAACCGGGCTGGCGATGGAGGCCTGCGACGGGATGATCGACCTCGGCGATGTAGCCGCGCGCTGCGTGTTGCTCGTCTTGCATTACCTCCGGGATGTCCAGCACTTCGGCGAAGGGCAGTCGCAGCTCCTGCGCCCGCTCGACGACCTCGAACTTGTCGTGCTGGCTCAGCCAGGGCGCGCAGAGCTCGTCGATCAGGTCGGCGTGACCGTACGGCTCCGCCATCACTTCCGGCGCGACGATGCGCGGCTCTTCCATGAGCAGCGCCAGCATGTCGGAGCGGCCGTGGCCCTCGTGGACGTGGACCCAGCCGTCCTTGCAGGGCAGCACAGTCGCCGGGTACAGGCCCGTCGCGTTGCCGCGCGCCAGCCGGTTGCCGTCACGAGGCATGACGTTGCCGGTATTCAGCCAGCGCGTCACCGACGTCGTCTCGAAGGCCAGCGCCTCCGTGATCGAGACGTCGACGAGCTGGCCGCGGTCGTCGATATCGCGCTGCAGGATGGCTGTCATCGTACCGACGGCGCCGTGCAGGCCGCCCTGGTATTGGCCGACGTTGCCGCAGATCTTCACCGGCGGCTGGCCGGGGTGCCCCGTGATGTAAAGGTAGCCGCCCAACGCCTGCCCCACGAGCTCGTTGGCGACGAAGTCGCGGTAGGGTCCGGTCTGACCGAAAAACGAGATCGAGGTCAGGATCAGGCGCGGGTTGATCTGCTCCAGCGTTGCGTAGTCGAGGCCGTAGCGGTCCAGCAGGGCGGGCTCCCAGTCCGTCAGCAGCACGTCCGCCTTCGACAGCAGATCGACGAGGATGTCTCTGCCCGTCGGCGCAGTAGGGTCGAGCGTAACGCTCTTCTTGCCCGTGTTGAGGAAGAGGAACGTCGCGCCGGTCTCGGGGTTGGGGACGTCGTCCTTGAAGGGGCCCTGCCTGCGAATCGGGTCGCCGTCGGGCGGCTCGACTTTGATCACCTCTGCACCGCAACTGGCGAGGAACTTGCCACAGTATGGCGCCGCAGCGAAGCGGTTCAGCTCCAGCACCCGCAGGCCGTCCAATGCTCCTTCGGGCATGACTGCTTCCTCCCTAGTCGCGCGGCAGGCCCAGGCCGCGGGTCGCGATGATCGTGCGCTGGATCTCGGAGGTGCCGGCGCCGAACATGTTGCCCCACGCGTTCAGCGACTCGAAGGCGTAGCGGCCGTTGAACGGCGCATGCGGCGCGCCTTTGCGCAGCTGGCCGTAGAGCCCCATCAGCTCCAACGCGACGTCCTGCACGCGCAGCGACAGCTCGGTGCCGTAGACCTTGGCGATCGACGCTTCGTAGTTGAACGACTTGCCCTGGCCCTGGAGTGAGGCCACACGGTACGAGAGATAGCGCGCCACTTCGATCTCGATCGCGAGCTGCGCAAGCTTCGAGCGCACGGCGGGGTCTTTCGAGAGTGGCTTGCCGTCCCGCAACGTCGTCTTCGCGTACTCGACCATCTCCTCGAGTACGCGCTGGGCGCGGCTGACGCGGCCGGCGCCGGAGCGCTCGAAGTCGAGCGAGACCGCCATCTGGTACCAGCCCCGGTTTTCCTCGCCGACCAGGTTGGCGGCGGGAATGCGGGCGTTCTCGAACCTGACCTCCTGCAGGAAGTCGGTGTCGGCCATCGTGCGCATGGGGCTGACCGTGATGCCGGGCGTCTTCATGTCGACGATGAACAGGGAGATGCCGCGGTGTTTTGGCGCCTCCGGATCGGTGCGGGCGGCGAGCCAGCCGTAGTCGGCCAGGTCGGCATTGCCGTTGAACACCTTATGGCCGTTGATCACGTAGTCGTCGCCGTCGCGCACTGCACTCGCCTGCAGCGAGGCGAGGTCGGAGCCGGCGTCCGGCTCCGTGTACAGCGTGCAGAAGTCGATCTCGGCGCTGGTGATCTTGGGCAGGTAGTACTGCTTTTGCTCCTCGGAGCCGTAGAGCAGGATGGCGGGCCCGACCCAGGCGACGCCCTGACCGCCGGCCGGCGCTCCGAAATACGCGGTGACCTCCGAGAAGATCATCTGCTGGAAGATCGACGCGGACTGGCCGCCGTACTCCTTCGGCCAGGCCATCGCGAACCAGCCCTTGGCCGCGAGCTTCTTCTTGAACGCTTCCTGCGCTTCGTAGAGCTCGGCCGACTCGCGCACGTCCTCGACGTCGTCCCAGCCTTCCGGCAGCTCCTTCCTGATGAAGGCGCGCACCTCCTCGCGAAAGGCTTCGTCCTCAGGCGCGAATCGAAAGTCCAATCTAGCCTCGTTTCTCGTTAGCCCGCTCTAGGAGACCGCCGGTCTGCTGCACCACGATGGCCGGTTCAATCTCCACGCAGCGCTGGATACCTGTCCTTCGCGCGGCACTGCGCGGGATGCCAATCCCCTAGCGGCCTTTGAAGACCGGGGGCCGCTTCTCGCGCCAGGCGCGATGCCCCTCCTCGCGGTCCTCGGACAGCATCGTGAGCCGGAAGCGCAGGGCGTTCGCGTACGGGTTGATGTGGTGCAGCCAGCTCTCGCGGATGTCTTCCTTCGCCAGGCGGGTCGACATCGGCGCCAGCTTCGTGACCTCGTAGGCCCACTTCATGGCCTCGTCCATGAGCTCTTCCGGCGCCACGACCTTGTTGACGAGGCCGATGCGATAGGCCTCCTCGCCGTCGATGGGATGGGCCATGATCGCCATCTCGAGTGCCTTGGAGAGGCCCACGCGCAGCGTAAGGCGCGGGCCGCCGCTCACGGCGGGCATGATGCCGAGGTTGCTCATGGGGAAGCAGAACTTGGCGGCGGTCGAGGCGATGATGATGTCAGCCAGCAGCGCCATGTTGAAGCCGGCGCCGTACGCGGCGCCGTTAACGGCTGCGATGAGCGGCTTCCTGTACTCGTCCATCGCCTCGGCGCCCCAGCCGCCCGTGCCTCCGCGCCCGATGCCGACCGCCTGGCCGGCGTCGGTCAGGTTGTGCGTATTGGGATCGCGCACGAAGGCGCCGGAAGAGAAGGCGCGGCCGGCACCGGTGAAGACGGTAACGAGGACGTCGTCGTCGCGGCCCATCTCGTGGAAGACGTCCGTGATCTCCTGCCCCATGCCCGGTGCGATGCCGTTGAGGTACTCGGGCTTGTTCAGCGTGACGATGCCAATGCGGTCGCGCTTCTCGTACAGGATGGTCTCATAAGGCAAGGCTGGTCTCCGATCTTGGGCGTTCGCCCGCGCCTCGTCGGCGGCCGAGGCGGCGCGAGGCCTCGGTTCGGTTCGGCATGCTAGGCACCGGTTGGGCCGCCGTCAAGTCTACTCGCCTCCAGCCCCCCCGTGGACGAGTACGCCTTTGCCTCGACGCGGTTCCCGACGGAAACTACGTGTGCGCCGCTCCGAGGCGCCCGCATGAGAGTGCCAGCCAGGCCACCGAAGCTGGTGCGAGAGGAGAGAACTGGTGCCGGGCTATGAGTTCATCGAGTATGAGAAGAAGGACAGGATTGTCTACGTCACGCTCAATCGACCGCACATCCTCAATGCCTATAACGACAAGATGGCGGAGGAGCTCAACGACGCCTGGTTCGAGTTCGACGCCGACCCGGAGGCGCACGTCGCCATCCTCAAGGGCAACGGCCGCGCCTTCTGCTCCGGCGCCGACGTGCGCCAGCGCCAGCTGCGGCCGCGTGAGGAGCTCGAGCGGCTGGGCGGCCCCTCCGGCCGCAACGCGCAGGGCGCTGGCCTCTCGTCGACCGTGAACTGGAAGCCCGTCATTGCGGCGATCCACGGCTATGCCTACGGCGCGGGCTGGGCGCTCGTCGCCAACCAGTGCGACGTCATCGTGGCGGCGGAAGGGACCAAGATCCAGCTCACGGAGATTCGCCGCGGCCTCTCGGGCGCCAACCTGTGGGCCTCGGCGTGGTTCTATGCCGGCACGCGCTGGGCCAACGAGATTGCCCTGACGGCGCGAGAGTTCACCGCTGAAGAAGCGATGGAGCACGGCCTGATCAACCGCGTCGTGCCGCCGGACGAGCTCGTCAGTGCGGCGGAGGCGCTGGCCGGCGAGATCATGCAGAACCCGCCGCTTGCCGTACGCTCCGTCGTGCGCACGATCCGGTGGTACAAGCAGGAGATGGGCCGCGCCGCGCAGCTCTACAGCGGGCCGTTGAAGCTCCACCTCACAGACGACTTCCGAGAGGCCGCCACCGCCTTCATGGAGAAGCGCCCGCCCGAGTTTCACGGCCGCTGACCGGCCGACGCGCTGCAGGACCGCCTTTTAATGTGGGAACCGTTCATCGGGAAAAGACGTCTGGTACGAGTAACGATGCGCAGTCTCTTGGTGGTGGCCTTTGTCTTGATACTGACCGGATGTGGCGGTGGTCGCGTCGAGCCGACGCCCACGACGTCGACTCCGAGGAGCACGCCGCCTGAGTCGTCGCCTCAAGCGACATCGACCACGCGCTTCGACGCGACTGCGACGCCCACCGCTTCCCCTACGTCCACGCCAGCGCCCGTCTCGCCCACTCCGGATAACGTCACTGGGGTGGAAGGTACTGTCCTGATCGGCCCGACCTGCCCGGTTCAGCGTGTCGATTCGCCCTGCCCGGACCAGCCGTGGCAGGGCATCGTGGTCGCGCAAACCCGGGCCGGCGTCGAGGTTGCGCGTTCTCCAACCGACGATCAGGGCCGATTCACGATTCTCCTGCCGCCAGGAGAATACAATCTCGTTACCGTGACGACAGGTCCGCTTCCAGTACCAATTCAGCGGCAAGTCACCGTGACTCCAAGCGAGCTGGTCCAGGTTGAAATGACCCTTGACTCAGGCATCCGTTGAAGAATCGGCCCGGCGAGGCCGTGGTTGTCCGGCCTGACCGGGAGGTAGCGTCTGGACCAATCTCATGCCTGACGACTTCTACCTGAAGCGAAGCAACGCCGAGGCCTATGACTACGATCTGGGCCGAGCCGCTGACGCCATGGGTGACGTCCCGTTCTATCTGCGACTCGCGCGTGAGACCGCGGAAAAGGACCAGTCAGTCCTGGAGCTCGGCTGTGGTACTGGTCGCGTGACCATTCCCATCGCGCAGGCCGGCATCGATGTGGTGGGCCTGGACGACGCGCCGCCAATGCTGGACGTGGCACGGCGCAAGGCGGCCGCCGCCGGCGTTCGCGTCCGCTGGATCACCGCCGACATGGCGAGCTTCTCTCTCGACCAGCGCTTCGGGCTGGTGATCATCCCGTTCCGGTCTTTCCTTCACCTCTTGACGGAAGCGGGCCAGCTCGCGTGTTTGCGCTGTGTCTATGACCACCTGCTGCCAGGCGGACGCTTCGCACTCAACGTGCTGGCGCCGGCCTCGGCGCCCAGAGCCGGCGCGCCGAAGGTATCGACCATCTACCGAACGCTGCGCGTCCGGTCCGTGACCCGGGATGAGATGGAGGCCTTGCTTACGCGCGGCGGCTTCGAGATTGAGGCTGCCCGAGGCGGGTTCGATAACCAGCCGCTCACCCCGTCGAGCAGCGAGATGGTCTGGATCGCGCGCCGCCCCGAGTCGTCCCGATGAGATCGTTGACGGTCCAGATGGTGCCTGAGCTCTTCCATTGCTCATGGTAGAGCTGTTTCGGAGACGCTCGCTGGTCGTACTATCTGCCCAATGAGCTTCACGAGTCACTTTGTCCAGGCCAACGAAATTCGTCTCCACTATCTGCAGTGGGAGTCCATAGGCTCTCCTGTACTCATCGTTCACGGCAACACGCATTGCGGCGGCGTCTACGCTCCGCTTGCCGAGCGCCTGGCTCCGGACTACTCGGTTATCGCGGTTGACCTGCGTGGTCACGGACTCTCCGATCGAGGAGACTCCTACGGCTGGGCTGCGCTGCGCGATGACCTCGTCGGGCTTATCGACGCTCTCGATCTGCGGGATCTGCTTGTGGTTGCCCACTCTCGCGGAGGCGGTGCATCGCTGCTTGCGGCTGCGGCACGGCCGGAACGGGTGCGTGGCGTCGTAGCCTACGAACCCAACGTGCCGCTCCACCTGTGGCACAGTGAGAGTCCGGAGGAGCGTGTCGCGGCTCTTTCTGCCAGAGCCCTGAGACGTCGGGACACGTTCCCTGACGGCGAGGCAATGTATGACCACTTCAAAGGCCGCGGCGCCTTCAAGGACTGGCAGGACGAGTATCTGCGGGCGTACGTCGAACATTGTTCCGTCGAGTTGCTCGATGGCGGTATCGGTCTCGCCAGTCCGACCACGGTCGAGGCCGAGATGTACCGGGCGATGTTCGACCTGACGGCGTGGCACGAGGTGCGCGCATGCCCGGTTCCTGTGCTTGCCGTGTACGGCGAAGACGGAGGACGGATCACTCCGGGTGAGGATCCGGTTGGAGCGTTGAGGGGCTTGTTCCTCGACGTGAGCGTGAAGACTCAGCCGCGATCCACGCATTCGGGCCCAATGGAGCACCCGGAACTGTTTGAAGGCTCGATCAGAGAGTTCGTATCGTCCCTCACCCAGCGCCGTCCGAGTGAGCAGCCGGACTAGCGCGGGTGAGGCTCACGTGAGCCCCAGCCTCCGCCTCCTGGCGTCTCGATGGAGATGCGGTCACCCGGGTTCACCGACAGGCTGATCTTGGCTGGAAGGGGCGTCATCTTTCCGTCGGCACTGGTGTAAGAGTTGGCGCCCGCGGCGCCCGGCTTGCCGCCCGCCTGGCCCCACGGCTGGAAGGAGCGGCGTTCGGTCATCAACGTGACGCTGGCCGGCACCAGGAATTCGTAGATACGTCTCAGCCCGTCGCCGCCTTCGTGCAGGCCGCGGCCGCCCGTGCTGTCACGGATGGCGTACTCGGTGATGCGCAACGGGTAGGCGGCCTCGATGCTCTCGATCGGCGTGTTGAGGGTGTTCGTCATGTGCGTGTGGACGGCGCTCAGCCCGGCGCGGTGCGGGCCGCCTCCCGCGCCACCGGCGAGCGTTTCGTAGTACGTGAAGGGCCGTTCTCGGAACGAGTCGTAGCCGCCCACGGTGATGTTGTTCATCGTGCCGCTGCTGGCAGCCGGGATGACCTCTGGCAGTGCCTTTGCCAGCGCGCCAAAGACAGCGTCGACGATGCGTTGCGACGTCTCGACGTTGCCTGCCGACACCGCCTTGCCGGGGCTGGGCGACACGATGCTGCGGTCGGGCAGCTGAACCGCGATGGGCCGGAAGCAGCCGGCGTTAATCGGCGCGCCGGCGCCCAGCAGGCAGATCGCCGTGTAGTAGACGGCGGAGCGCGTGACGGCAGGTACCGCATTGACGGAGCCCGCTCGTTCAGGCGAAGAGCCGCTGAAGTCGGCCTCGAGGCCGCCGCCCTGCGACGTCAGCTTCACGCGGATCGGTATGGGATCTTCGGAGAAGCCGTCTCCGTCCATCCAGTCCTCGAACTCATAGGTGCCGTCGGGGATCCTCTCGATCGAGGCGCGCATTAGCCGTTCGGCGTAGTCGAGCAGTTCTCGCATGCGGCGGCGGATGGCGGCCTCGCCGTAGTGCTCTGCGAGCTCCATCAGCCGGCGCTCACCCGTACGCTGCGCCGCGACCTGCGCCTCGAAGTCGCCGCGACGCTCTTCCGGGGTGCGGACGTTGCGCAGGATCAGGGCGAGGACGTCTTCGTTGAGCCGGCCCCTGGTGTAGAGACGGACCGGTGGAATGATGAGGCCTTCCTGCACCAGCTCGCTCGCCACGGGCATGGAGCCGGGCGAGATGCCGCCGATGTCGGATTGGTGGGCGCGTGAGGCGACGAAGCCGAGCAGGCGCCGTCGACGGCCGGAGCCGAACACGGGCGACACCATCGTCACGTCCGGCAGATGCGAGCCACCGAGATACGGGTCGTTGAGGATGGCGATGTCTCCCGGCGCGAACGGCGCCAGTCCCTGGACCGCAGCGACAGAAGCCGGCATCGATCCGAGGTGGACGGGCATGTGAGCCGCTTGTGCAACCATCTCTCCCGCAGCATCGAAGACGGCGCAGGAGAGGTCGCGGCGCTCCCGGATGTTCGGCGAGAGGCTGGAGCGCACCAGCGTCGCGCCCATCTCCTCGGCCAGCGAGGCGAACAGCGAGTTGAAGATGGCCAGGTTGATCGGCTCGCTCGGCACGCTCAGCTCCTGCTCAACACGAGATTGCCGAAGGAATCGACCTCGCATTGCCAGCCGTCCTGCAGCAGCGTTGTGCTGTCGAACTGCGCGATGATCGCGGGTCCCTGGATTCGGTTGCCGGCCTGCAGCCTGGCGCGGTCGTAGACCGGCGCCTCCCGCTCTCCGTCCAGCAGGAGCTTCCGCGAACCCGTCCGGGCCGCGTCCGGGCTCGTGTCTGCCTGCGCCTGAAGGGGCTCCCGAGGATAGTCACGCTTCAGACGGGCGCGAACGCGCACGGTCACGGCTTCGACCGGGCGTGTCCTGTTCGCCTGGCCGAATCTGCGCTCGTGGGCGGCGTGGAAGGAGCTCACGAGGTCGCCGGTGAAAGGGACGTTGAGTTCGTAGCCCTGGCCCTCGTAGCGCATGTCGACAGATGGTTCCAGGAGCGCGGCCTCGCCGAGCTCGTGCCGGGCCTCGACGGACAGCGCGTCCACGGCTTCCCGTATCGCGGACTCCGTGACTTCACGCGCTGCGGGCGAGCCCATCGGACGGGTGCGAACGGGCAGCGCGCGGGAGTAGTCCCGCATCGGTTCGGCCAGCGTCATGCCCACGGCCGAATTGACGCCGGGAAACGGCGGCACCAGGATGCGAGAGATGCGCATGCTTTCTGCGACGTCGCAGGCGTGCAGGGGGCCGGCGCCGCCGAAAGCAACCAGGGTGAAGTCCGACGGGTCGTAGCCGCGCTCGACCGAGACGACGCGCAGCGCGTTGGCCACGAGCGTGTTGGCCACGGCGAGGATGCCCGCTGCTGCTCCGGCCGGCGAGCCGATTCTTGAGGTTGGCCAGCGCTCGTTCGGCCGCGGCGACGTCGACGGGAAACTCGCCGCCCAGGAGCGAGTCCTTGCGAAGCCGGTTCAGGACCAGATGTGCGTCCGTCACCGTCGGTGGGCCGCCGGCACCGTATGCCGCCGGTCCCGGAGACGAGCCCGCCGATTGCGGGCCCACGTGCAACGCCCCTCCCTCGTCCACCCACGCGATGGAGCCACCGCCGGCGCCCACCGTGAGCACCTCGACGGCCGGAAGCCGCATTGGCAGGTCCGAGATTGTCCACTCCGTCGTGAACGGAATGCGGCCGGGGCAGAGGGAGACGTCCGTGGAGGTGCCGCCGATGTCGAGCGTGATGATGTGGTCGAAGCCTGCCTGCACGGCCTGATGGAAGGCTCCGGCGACTCCAGCTGCCGGGCCGGAGAGGAGCGTGCTGGCGGCTCGCTCCGAGGCCTGCTGCGGCGCCAGCGTGCCGCCGCTCGACTGGACGATGGAGAGTGCTGTGTCGCCCGTCGCCTTTAGACGGGTGTCGAGGTCCGTCACGTAAGCGCTCATCCTCGGCGCGACGTACGCGTTCAGCGTCGTCGTGCTGGCGCGCTCGAACTCGCGCGGCTCGGGCAGCACTTCGTGCGAGAGCGAGACATTGTAGCCGGCCCTGCGCAGGGCTGCTCCTAGGCGCCGCTCATGCTCCGGGTAGACGAAGGAAAACAGGAAGCAGACCGCGACCGAATCGGGCCGGGCTTTGTCGACCTCTGCGATCAGGCGCTCGATTTCCCCGTCCTCGAGGGGAGTCAGGACGTCGCCGTGGACGTCGACGCGTTCGAGAGCCTCGAAGACCAGGGAGCGCTCGATAAGGGGCGGTTGGCGCTGCGGCTCGAGCTCGTAGATGTTCGGTCGCGCCTGGCGGCCGATTTCCATGAGGTCGCGAAACCCCTTCGTAGTGATGAGGGCCAGTCGGGCTCCTTTTCGCTCGAGAACCGTATTGGTCGCTACGGTCGAGCCGTGCACGACCTCGTCGGGCTGCCAGCCCGATGCGGCGAGGGTCGCGTGGATAGCGTCCGACGGATTCGCGGGCGTGGAGGGAGTCTTGCGGAGCTCTCGCACTCCGTCGTGCACGTAGTAGAAGTCGGTGAACGTGCCGCCCACGTCGACGCCGAGTGTTCCCACGAGGCGCAGCTTACACCGGAGGAACGCGACGAATCGTCAGGCGGAACGCCTCTCAAGAGCAGGACATGCGGCGGACAGCATCCGGTCGCTCTCCTGGCCATGCCTGATGGCGCCGCTCCCGGTCGCGCTATAGGTGAAGCGGACGCATCCGAAAATCGATGTAGATTGTCACACGCTGCCTGGCGCGATCCTGAGAAATCAGGGGTCAGCCAGCGACAAGTTTGCTTCGAAATCCGTAAGCGTCGCATCCACGATGTCGACGATTTCATCAATGTCTTCTCGGTTCGCGACCAGTGGGGGTGCGATGTTGATCTGGCCGCTGGCGCGACACAGCAGCCCCCGGTCCTTGAGACCGTCGCCAATCTTTGTGCGGAGATCATCCGCCGTGTCGAAAGGCGTTTGCTTCTCCCTATCCTTGACGAGTTCGATCTGGACCATAAGTCCGATGCCGCGGACATCACCGATGACTTCATGATGGGTCTGCAGACTCTTCAACTGGTCCAGAAGGTAGGTACCGACACGAGCCGAATTATCGACGAGACCCTCTTCTTCGATAATCTGGATGTTGCGAAGTGCAACAGCACAGGAGACCGGATGGGTGCCGAAGGTTATGCCGTGGGAGAAGGTGTTGGCTTTGTCACTGGCAAAGGCGTCAGCAATCTTCCGAGTCGTCATGGTGCAGGCGATGGGAGCATATCCCGAAGATAGGCCCTTGGCGGTCGTCATGATGTCCGGCGTCACGTTGAAGTGATCGATGCCGAACCACTTGCCGGTGCGGCCGAAGCCGTTGATCACCTCATCCACGATCAGCAAGATGCCGTACTTGTCGCAGATTCTTCGCAGGGTCTGCCAATACTCGGGGTAAGGGACGAATGTGCCGTGGGCCGTCGAGATTGGCTCCGCGATGATGGCAGCGATTGTCTCCGGCTTCTCGAAATTGATGAGGTCTTCGTAGGTTCGGGCGCAGAAGACGTTGCACTCGGGATAGGTCTTCTCGTACGGGCAGTGGTAGCAGTTGATTCCTGGGATGAAGCGAGCATTCGGTGACAGCGGCTCGAACGGCACCCGGTTGGCGCCTGCGGAACCGTTTACGCTCATGGCCATCTGGGTTTGACCATGGTAAGAGCCGCGACGGGCAATGATCTTCGTCCGTTTCTTGTCGCCGTTGATGAAGTGCCACTGCTGCGCCATCTTGATCGCGGTCTCCACGGCTTCGGAGCCGGAGTTGACGAAGAAGAAACGGTCGATGCCTTCGGGCGTTATCTCGGCTAGCTTCGTGGCGAGATCGATGGCAGGCGGAGTCGTGTACGCAAAGGTGTTGACGTAGGCCAGATGAGACATCTGCTCTGCCGCGACCTTCGCCAACTCCTTACGTCCGTGACCAACGTTGACGACCCAAAGCCCCGACATCCCGTCGATATAGCTCTTGCCGTTCACGTCGGTCAGCCGGATGCCTGACCCCTCCGCGAGTACGAGCATTCCGCCGGGCTTGGCCAAGTCCTGGTAGTTCGTGTTGTGGATCCAGAGATGGTCCAGACCACGTCTCACGTAGTCATCGGCGTCTTCCTGTGGCATTGGCTGGAAGCCTTCAGCCATGGAACTCCTCCTCGTTCGCCATCTTGCGACCTAGGGGTGACAAGTCTGCTGTTCACCCGCAAACAGACGCTAGGAATAGCACAGGAGGAGAGCGATCACAACAAAGGGCTCGTGTGAATCACGGTGAGTTCATCGTGTCGGCCTGGGATTACCTCGACTTCACCAACACTGGTTTCCCTCACCCGGCCCGGCGGCTGCGGTAATCTCGTCCACCTCGCCTGCCACTGGCTCAACGGCGCCTGCCCCGGCTCCACCGCCGCCGTCTGGGACGGTCAGCGCACCGCCCTCCCCGGCGACGTCGCCAACGGCGCATCGGTCACTAACCTCTCTGCTCAGGTCAAGACGCCCGCCAGCGCCGGCTCCTACTGTCTGGTCTACGACTCGTCCGGGAGGGCGTCACCTGGTTTGCTCAGCAGGGCGCCAGCACGCTTAAGGTCGGCGTCACCGGCTGGCGCGCAACACCTCTTCGTTCCCTTGCGTCCTTGGCCCAGACCTTCGCGAAGCATCGCGTAAGATACGAGTAGCGCGCGTCTAATGACGCCTGGGACGGGGAGGGGCCATCGATGAACGAGCCACGCACCGTAGGGCCAGCCGCCGACGGGGCTGCCACCAACCTCGTGGCGGCTGCGGCGAAGGTCGCCGCGATCGCTTCCGAGGACGCGGCAGAGGCAGAGGCGCAGAGCTATCTCACCGACCGTACCGTCGCGGCGATGCGCGAGGCCGGGCTGTTCCGGATGTGGCTGCCGCGTCCACTCGGTGGCGCCGAGGCGGACCCGCTGACCTCGATCCGTGTGCTCGAGGCAGTCAGCCGGGGTGACGGGGCCGCCGGCTGGAGCCTGATGGCGGCCGACGTCGCGATCGGCTCTGCGGCGGCGTACCTCGCTGACAGCGCCGTCGCCCAGATCTTCGGCGGCGGTGACGACCCGGTGATCGCCGGCCAGGGCGCGCCGCGCGGCCGCGGCGTCGTCGAGCCGGGCGGCTACCGGCTGAGTGGCCACTGGAGCTATGGCTCGGCTATCGCGCACGCCTCCTGGGCGCACAGCGGCTTCACGGCGATCGAGAACGGCGAGCCCCGCCGCGACCCGGACGGCCAGCCACTGTCGCTGATCTCGATCGTGCCGATGAGCAATGTCGAGGTCGCCGGCAACTGGGACGTGCTCGGTCTGCGCGCGACCGGCAGCTTCGACTACAAGATCGAGGACACCTTTGTCCCCCAGGAGTTCACCCACCGCTTCGACGTGAAGGAGCCACGGCGGGGCGGCGTCCTCTACCGCCTCGGCATCTCCGGCCTCGCGCAGCTCTGCCACACCTCCTTCGTCCTCGGTACCGCCCGCCACGCGCTCGACGAGATTGCCGCGCTGGCGCCGACGAAAAGGCTGCGCACCGGCACAATCCTCGCCGAGGAGCCGAGCTTCCAGGAGCGCCACGCCCTCGCCGAGGCGCAGCTCGGCGCCGCCCGCGCCTACGTGATGGAGACCTGGAGCAGCACCTGGGACACTCTGCAGGCGGGCGACCCGCTCGCACTCCGGCAGTGGGCGCTGCTCTCGCTCGTCACGCGCCACGTCCACGAGGTCGGCAGCGAGGTAATCAACTTCGCCTACCGCGCCGGCGGCGGCGACTCCCTCCGCACCAGCCCCCTCCAGCGCGCTGTCCGCGACATGCATGCCGCCACCCAGCACGTCGTGATCAACGACCAGGTGGCACGGCACGCCAGCACCGTGCTGCTCGGCCTGGCGCCGCCCGGCGCCCGCTGGTCTGGCACCGGTCTCGTCTAGGACTGAGCCTGGGTCAAGCCGGCGACGTTCGCCGCAGCGGGCGTCGCCGTCGATGAGGCCGGCCATCATGCCACACGAGGCGCTCATCGTGTGGATGGCGCTAGACAGCCGGACTAAGATTAGGGCTCCCATAACCTGCCCGGAAAACCGATTGGAGGGAGCAGTGTCCATTCCCGAACTTCAAGCTTTTCATCTCGGCATTGTCGTGCGAGATCTGGACGAGACCATGCGGCAATATGCCGCCATGCTGGGTGTCGGACGCTGGCACCGGCGGATGGGTCGATTTAACGGTCTTGAGATGGCGTACGGCAGGGGTGGTGGCCAAACCTTCGAGCTTTTCCAGGTAACTGGGCCAGGTGACTCCCATATTCACCAGTTCTTCGAACAACATGGCGAAGGTGTCAATCACATCGGGTTTTGGACTCCCGATATGCCATCTTCAGTTAGAACAGCCATTGATACGGGTGCGGAATTGGTATCCCTAACGGCTGATGCCGAAGGGAAAGCTACGGCAGTATTTATTCCTGCAGCGAATGTCACTCCGGAGGACTTCGAGCAGTTTGGAATGGTGACATTCGTCAACCCGACCGGGGGCGTATTGATTGAATACGTCGGTCAGGTGGGCGAGAAGTCTTTGCGCGACTGGTTCAAAGAGGACTTCGCCAACGTGGTCATCAGTCCCTCGTGGAGTAGCTAAAGGCTCGCTCACCCGGTGCGACGCGGGTCATGTCCGTCGCCATAAGAATAGGTCAGATGCACTTCTCCTCGGTGACCTCCGATTCAGCCATCGTGTCAGTCGACATCATTATTAACGTGGCGCCGATCAGCCGGCTCATCTCGTCGTCAAGTTCAAGGGCCTCCGCCTCGATTTCGCTGTCAGCTTGGCTCGATTGCTCTGCGGCTCGTGAAGGACGTTCGCCCGGCGAGTAAACTGGGTGCGTCAAGGTGTGTGGAAGGAGAACCGCAAGATGTTGAGCCACCTCGATCTCGTCGAAGCTTCTCCCGAGGACGTGGGTCTTTCATCGCAGGGGTTGGCGAATGTCTCCCGCCTCGTTGATCGCTACGTCGATCAGAGACGTATCGCTGGGGCTATCACCATGGTAGCCAGACGCGGTGCCGTGGTGCACTTCGAGACCTATGGCCGCATGGACGACGAGGCCAACAAGGAAATGCGTCCAGACGCCATCTTCCGCATGTACTCGATGACCAAGCCGATCGCCAGCGTTGCCCTGATGACGCTATACGAAGAGGCGATGTTCCAACTCGACGATCCTGTGTCGAAATACGTTCCGGAGTTCGCGGACCTGCAGGTCTTCGACAGCGGTGCAGCGGATTCGTACCAGACTCGCCCGCCAGTGCGGGAGATGACAGTTCGCGATGTCCTGATGCACACCTCTGGGCTACTGCAGAACTACGGCGTCGAATTGCCGGTCGGGCAGCTCTATCAGCGGGCCGGACTGCGCGCGTTGCGAGCAGCAGGAGCAGGCGGAACCCTGGCCGACATGATCGCGAAGGTCGGCAGGATGCCGCTGCACTGCGATCCCGGCTCGGAGTGGAACTACGGCATCTCCACCGACGTTGTCGGCTACCTGTGCGAGGTGCTGAGCGGCCAACCGTTTGACCGCTTCGTCAAAGAGCGCATTCTCAATCCGCTCGACATGGTCGACACCGACTTCTGGGTCCCGAGTGAGAAGCTCGATCGATTTACGGCTGAGTACAGCCTCGAACCGAACCAGCCCAACTACGTGCTAAGCGATGCTCCGGTCACGAGCGGTCTGCTGCAGCCGGCAACGTATTTCTCGGGCTCGGGCGGCCTCATGTCCACGGCAGCGGACTACATGCGTTTCTGCAAGATGCTGGCAAACAACGGCGAGCTGGATGGCCAGCGCATCATCGGTCCTCGGACGCTGCGCCTCATGACCATGAACCATTTGCCGGACGGCAAAGACCTGGCGGCGATGAACGGCGGCGGGCCAAGCGAGTCGGCGCGAACCGGCATCGGCTTCGGCCTGGGGTTCGCCGTGCTGCTTGATCCCACGGTTGCACAGATCATCGGTACGCCGGGCGAGTACTACTGGGGCGGCGCAGCATCGACGGCGTTCTTCGTGTCGCCCGGTGAGGATGGGCTGATCATGGTCTTCCTTACGCAGCTCAAGCCTTCGTCGTCCTACCCGATTCGCCGGGAGCTACGCCAGGCAGTCTATTCATCGATCATCGACTAGGAGCCCGTTGCCCGAGGAACCTCGCGTCTAACGTCCGGATCCTTGTGATAACACTAGCGTGAGGATGATGGCCCGGCACGCAGCCCATCCGGTGTCTTCGGGATGGCGCTGAGCAGCCGCTGGATCGGCTCGCTATTGAGGCCGCGCGGCGAACCGGGCACGACGCGGGGCCGCTCGAGCGCCTCACAGGGATTGGAGGCGAGCACCTTCATTCTTATGAGGGAGCGGTAGAAGGAACTGACGCAGGCAAGCCTTGCGCCGATAGTGATCGAAGACGGTTCCTTACCGGAGAGGCCACGCCCGTACGCCTCGGGCTTCGAGTCGCTCGGCGCTTCCGAATCTGGCGTTGGCAGGCGGCCATTACGATTTACACATCGTGCAGGCAGAAGCCCTCGGACCGGCGGTCTCCAGTGCCGTTTGAGGATGGGAGCCACATCACCGGCTACGAATCAGCCGGCCAACCAACGAAATGTCAGGTTCCGATTCGAGCTGACCCACAAGGTCGACCAGTTCTTCGACCTGTGTTTCGGAGACGGAGCCTTTCGCGTAACGAGCTAGCTTTTCGGCGATGCCGTCGAAACTGTATGGCCTGGTTGGCGCACCCTTCCAATCGGTCGCCACGATCAGATGGCGCTGGCCTGCCATCGTCAGCTCGATTTCGGCCGCGGCTCCTGCTGTCGACGGGGATGTCTCGCGCACGTCGACTCCCGCGGCGATAGCGCGGATTTGCGCGTCAGCCAATGTAGCCTCGTTCCAGGATGCCGGGTCCATAGCGTCTCGGCAGAGCGCGTGCGCCGTCGACCAGGGAAGGCTGTATTGAGCTCCCATGAGGCTAGTCGGTGCATGGTCCTGGAAGCGCGATTCCGCCATGCGGCTAGCGCTGGTTATCGAGACGGCGTCGACCAGCGCGGGATCGATTGGTTGCGTCTCTTTGAAGCGTTGGATTGCGTCAACGACGGCCTGGAAGCTCATGTGGCAGGGGTAGGCCTTCAGCGTCATCCCTAGCAGCCGGTAGTCATCGCCAAGGTCTTGCAGGAGCAGCTCCGGCTTTGGCGCGGGCGAGTACACGCGCAGGAATCCATGGTCGCCTTCGAGCACCGTCGATGGCCCCGTGAAACCGCGTTGCGCCAGCTGGGCGCTTTCGAGACCCATCTGCGCTCCGCGGCCGAGATGCAGGCGCTTCGTCATCGCGCCCTCGCGGAAGAACTCGAGGAGACCACCGCCGTGTGACCCGGCGATGCCGGCTGCCTGCGTCAGCGTCTCCGCGGGCAGGCCGAGCGCTTTTCCTGCGCCGAACGCGGCTCCAAGCGCAGCGTTCGTCGCGGGCCCGTGGTAGCCGCGCTCGTCCTCGACGGCCCGTGTCGCAGCCAGCCCGATGCGACAGAGAACCTCGTAGCCGGTTGCTATAGCCGCAATGAACTGGCGGCCATCGATCCGCGACGATTCGGCAGCGGCGAGCACCGCCGGAAAGACGGCGCCGCCGGGGTGACAGCTGCCCTGCGTGTAGGGGTGGTCGGTCTCGAATCCGCCGATGGCGACGCCGTTGATCAAGGCAGCGGCGCTGGCGGACGTCGTCCAGTCACGGCCGAAGAGGGAACAGTTGCCTACACTGCTTTCTCGCTCCATCGCGCCAACCATGTCAGTCCAGGGCTGCTTGGCTCCCGCGAATCCGCTCGCAAGGTCATCGATGATAAAGATACGCACCGCCTCGACGACTTCGGAGGGCAGGTCCTCGTAAGCCGTCTCTGCGACCCAGCGTGCCAGCGACTGCGTTTCGTTCACGGCGTGATAGCCTCCGTTCAATCGAAGGGACGGGGCGATTCTAGCATCGTCGGCTGTCGATTCCGGTACACGGCAGGACGTAGAATGGCCCCGCCACGCCGGGCCAACGAAGCAGGAGTATCTATGGCGCCAACAGATTCATACGATGTCATTGTGGTGGGTGCGGGCAATGCGGCAATCTCGGCCGCGCTCGCGGCCCAGGCCCAGGACGCCAGCGTCCTGATCCTCGAGAAGGCGTCGCGGGAGCTGCGCGGCGGCAACACGCGCTTCACGGGTGGCGTGTTCCGCACCGTCTACGAAGGCATCGACGATGTCGCCGACATCGTGCCCGAAGCGCGTGGGTCCGGTCTCGACGACCTGGATGTGGGCCACTACACCCGCGACGAGTACTGGAACGACCTGATGCGGGTAACGGAAGGTCAAAGTGACCCCGAGCTGATTGAGCTGCTGCTGCGTCAATCGACGCCGACCATCAAGTGGCTGCGCGAGCAAGGCGTGCAGTTCGACCTCGACCGCCTGCGACACGCCGAGGGGCATGACGCGGTGCATGAGCGCGAAGCAATGCGTCAGGCCGGTATCGTGCCGGTGGGCCGCTTGATGCGGGCGCATGGTGAAGGGCCGAACCTGAGCAAGACGTTGTTCGAGATCGCGGATCGCCGCGAGCTACCGATCTCCTACGACACGATGCTGCTAGACCTTGCTCTCTCGGAGTCGGGCGCCGTGGAGGGTGTGCGCGTCCGCGGCGACGACGACCAGGTGCGCACGATTCGCGCCGGTAGTGTCATCCTGGCGTGCGGTGGCTTCCAGGCAAGCCCGGAGATGCGCGTCCGCTATCTCGGTCCGTTGTGGGACGCCTGCCGGGTACGCGGTACACGCTTCAATACCGGTGACGGGCTTCGCGTCGCCATGCAGAACGGCGCCAAGGCGTATGGACAGTGGAGCGGCTGTCACGCGACCCCGATCGACGCGAACGCGGGCCCCTTCGGCAACTTCGCGGTGTGGGACAAGACCAACCGGCTCTCCTATCCGTTCGGCATCATGGTGGACCGCGATGGCGTCCGCTTCGTGGACGAAGGCGAGGACTTCGCGACCTACACGTACGCCAAGTACGGGCGCGCCATTCTCGGCCGGCCGGGTGCCATCGCGTACCAGATATTCGATTCGCAGAGCGAAGGAATGCTGGAGCCTCGCTACAGCACCGGCACTCCCGTTGTCGCCAACACGATCGAGGACCTCGCGCACCAGCTCGACATGGATGCCGAGACGCTGTGCGCCACGGTCGATCAGTTCAACGCTGCCGTCGATGACACGGAATTCGTGCGTCAGAAGAAGGACGGCAAGCGGACCGCGGGCATCCAGCCTCCCAAGACCAACTGGGCCCGCCGAATCGATGTGCCGCCGTACAAGTGCTATCCGGTCGCCTGTGGCATCACGTTCACCTTCGGGGGCCTGCATATCAACCAGCAGGCGCAGGTACTGGACGGCCGCGATCGGGCCATCCCGAACCTCTACGCCGTCGGCGAAATCACGGGTGGCTTCTTCTACAACAACTACCCTGCCGGCGCCGGCCTCATGCGCGGCACAGTGCTCGGCAAGATCGCCGGCGAGCACGCCGCGACCGAGGGCCGCAAAGCGCCGTAGATTGATAGGAGGATCGCCGTGGCTCTCGCCGACGCACTGGCCGAACGTATTGGCGCCCTGACATTCGAAGAGCTGCCGCCTGAGGCCGTCTACTGGGCGAAGGCCGGGCTCCTGGACACCATCGGCGTGACCCTTGCCGGCAGCACAGACCCGGCATCGACGATCCTGCGCGAGACGCTTCCGCCAACACCCGGTCCGAGCCTGGTCTATGGCGGCGCCCGGCGCACGACAGTTCTCGATGCCGCTCTGCTCAACGGCACGACCGCCCACGCGCTCGACTTCGACGATGCCAGCGACACGCTTGGTGGTCATCCGTCCGTGCCGATTCTGCCGGCCCTGCTCGCACTCGCCGATGACCTGAGCATCAGCGGCAAGGACCTGATCACCGCGTACGTTGCCGGCTACGAGACCGAATGCAAGATATCGATGGGCGTCAACTTCTACCAGTACACGCACGGCTGGCACCCTACCTCGACCATCGGCGTCTTCGGCGCGGCAGCCGCCTGCGCGCGTCTCCTTAACCTCAGCACCGAGGACACAGCGACAGCGCTCGCAATCGCTGCGTCGATGGCGGCCGGCATCAAGGCGAATTTCGGCAGCATGGTCAAGCCGCTGCACGTCGGCAACTGCACCCGCAGCGGTCTGCTCGCCGCGTTGCTCGCCAGTAATGGCTTCACCGGCAGCCACGACGCCTTCGAGCATCCCCAGGGCTACTTTGAGGTATACAACGGCCCCGGCAACTACGATGCGGACCGGATCCTGGCTAGCTGGGCCAATCCGCTCGATATCGTCAGGCCCGGCATCGCGCTCAAGCAGTACCCGTGCTGCGGCAGCACGCACCCCGCGATCGACGCCGCTCTTGCGCTCGCCGTCGAACACGACCTGGAGCCGTCCGACGTCGAGAGCGTCCAATCATGGACGCACGCACGCCGCCTGCAGCACACGAACCGCCCAGACCCGCAGAGCCCCGAAGACGCTGCTTTCAGCGTCCAGTACTGTGTCGCGCGCGCCCTCGTCGACCGCCGCGTCGTCATCGAGAACTTCGAAGAGGGAGCGTACCGCGAGCCTGCGGTCAGGCAGCTAATGCCCCGCATCTCGGCCGCACCGTACACGACGGAGCAGTTCCCTGCCGAGAACCACTTCGGAGCCGAGGTGCGCGTGATGCTGAAAGACGGGCGCAGCTTCACGCACAGGGTCGATGAGGCGCTGGGACGTACCTCTGCGAACCCGCTATCGGCAGCGGCGATTCGCGCCAAGTTCGTTAACTGTGCGGGTCGCGTCCTGACCCAGGAGCGCGTCGAGCGCCTTTACGAGACGATTCAATCCATCGAGACACTACGCGACGTGCGTGCGATCGGTGAGGTCATCGAGGGTTAAGCCCCGCAATTAGCTCCTCGATGGCTTGATTGACCGCGGCCGGCTGCTCGGCCATCGGAAAATGACCGGCGTTCGACAGGCGCAGATAGCGAGAGCCCGGCACCGCCGCGTGAATCTCCGCCTCGTATTCCGGCGGGTTGGTGGGATCGTCGATGCCGCGGATCAGCAGAAGCGGCGGCTTGAGCTCGGCAATACGTTCACGTACGTCGAACTTGTCGATCGTGATCAGGTCGCGGTATTGCGAGATCGGCCCGACCTGACGGTGACAGGCCATCAACCGCTCGCGCAGTTCAGAGTCGACGAACTGCATGGCGTGCATCTGGAAGTCGAGCCATTCCTGGTAGACGACCGGATCCTCGGCAGCTTTGAGTCGCATGTCATACGTTCCGGGAGGCCGCTGCTTTGGGCGCATCGCCACCGTCATCAGAGCGATCGCGGCGACCTCGTCCGGATAGTCGAGGGCGTACTGCAGGCCAATACAGCCGCCCAGCGTGAAGCCCACGAGCACGAGGTCACGCTTGTGGCCCTGCGCCCAGAGCCAGCCACGGAGCCACTCCGTGTAGCGCTCGACGTCCGCGCAGGGCTCGCCTTCAAGATGACCGGGCAAGGTCGGCGCCAGGCTGCCGCTAAAGTGACGCAGCTGATACGCGAAGCCCTCGCCGCAGCCGCCTGCACCGGGTCCGTGGATAAAGACGAGTTGCGGCATCGTTCCTCCTCACGCAAGCACATCTGGCGTATTGTAGGCTTCGCCGTGCGGAAGCGCGGCTTCCCGACGGGTCGCAGTGCATCTCACCGGATGGATATCGTCGAGGAGAAGGAGGCAGAACGCATGGCCCGGATGAAATCAACGACCGTACGAGATGAATTACCCATGGGAGCCCGCGAGTCATACGACCGCATCATCGCCGATCGCGGCCGCCTTTCCGGGCCGACAGCTCAGCTCCTGCCGTACGCACCCGACCTCGCGGAGCGCGTTTCGCATCTAGGCACTTACGTCCGTTTCGAGACAGCTCTGACCCGAGCGCAGACCGAGCTCGCCACGATCGTGGCGGCGCGCGGCTTGAACAACGCCTATATCTGGGCTGCCCACGTTCCGGCTGCCATCCAGGAGGGTGTCTCGGAGGCGATTGTGAACGTCGTCAACACCGGTGCGGCAGTGGACGCCCTCGAAGCGGACGACGCGCTGATCATCCGTTTGACTCGCCAGCTGGTTGAAGATCGCTACCTCGACGACGCGACCTTTGAGTCGGCAAAGCAGCGCTTCGGCGAAAAGGGACTCCTCGAGTTGACGACACTCGTCGGTTTCTACTGCCTGGTGGCTTGCATCATAACGACGGCGCAGTTCACGCCGCGAGAAGGTGCCCCTCCTCTCGTCAGTCGCTAGGCGATTCCTCCTACGAGACGTTGGTCTGCCCGGGCTAACCTGCGACGGCCCCATTTTCGAGCCATGGGGATACAAGGAAGCAGGGACGGCTTACGAAGAGCTGAAGTACAACGTTGCGATAGCCAACCGGGTGCTTGCGGAGATCGGCCTGTGCACCGGGCCAACCGTGGCGGTCGGACATGCCAGCCCTGGCGCGATCTGAGCGCCCCCCGTTTGCCAAATACGTAAGGTAGTTCACGAAATAAGTTGACGTTGTGGGGCCGAGGCATATCGACGCATAAAATAAGCCAATCAGACGCGGGATTCTCGGGACTCGTGGAGGCAGCGATGCAGACTCTCCAAAGTCTACTTGATTCGCTCAGTCACAAGTTGCGGTGCGCGGTCTCACTTGACGATAAGCCCCTGGGAACCATGTTCCACAGTTCGATCCACGGGCAACTCGATCAGGCACGGATTACGCGAATGCTGTCGCCGCGTCGTGGCCCTGACCCTAAAGTGCGAGCGTATGTCAGGTCGTGGGTCTGTGAAGGCCGATTAGAGGAGTACCCGGTTCGTATCCCCCCGAATGTCGAAATTGGAGTCGGATCACGAGTGTACGCTCCGATCCGTTTGCAGGGAGACGTGGTGGGGCACCTCTTTGCCTTTGATCCCGACATGCGACTCGGTGAGGCAGATTTTGCCGTGATTCGGGCAACCGCTGAAGTGGCTGCCTTGATCATTCACCGCGAGCTGCTGCTTTGGGACTTGGAACGGAGTCGCGAAAGGGAGCTTCTGAAGGACCTTCTCAGTGATGACGAAGAGGTCCGAGCTCAGGCTGCACAGGACATTGAAGAAATGGGCCTATTCCCCACCAGGGAGCCGGTGATTTCCATCGCGGTGTCCTGCAACAAAGGGGCATCTGGCAACGAAACAACGCACGCCGGTCTTGAGACGGCCATGGAGTCGCTTCGAACGAACGTTGGTGTCGGCCGGATCATGATGCTGCCGAGGCGAGACCATTGCGTTCTGCTCATCAACGTGCATGAACCGACGCTCCGTTACCAGGACGTCAGAGCGTTGATCGAAGCTTTCTGTTGTGAACTGCATTCGTCATCTACCGGAGCGCTAGTGGGCATCGGTGACATCCAACCAGATCTCGACCACTGCTCACATCTCCTGGAGACATGCACGTGAAGCATTGCAAGCGGCCAACGCAATGCCCTCATTTGGGCCGGTTTCGGATTGGAACGACCTCGGAATCTACGGTCTGCTGGTGCATTTCCCACCCCAGCAACTGCTCGCAAACGCGATTTTCGCGAAACTTCAGGCCTTGATTGAGAATCATCCCGCGTTGGCGGAGACGTTGATCACCTATCTAGATTCAGGATGCAATGGCCTCAAGACATCTCGTCTGCTCTTCATCCATAGAGCAACACTTCAGCACCGCCTAAACAAGATCGAAGAACTTACCGGCAAGGACCTGGATAGCGGAGAGGACCGCTTGGCGCTGCATCTGGGTCTTAAGCTCGCGCTACTGCAGCGCGCCGGAAGCGTCCCGAACATCGCAAACAAATTGCCCGCCGCCGTTTAGTGCGGCGATTCGCGCTAATCCTGCTCCCAAGAACGGCCTCCTAGACAAATTGTCGAACTTTAGGGACTCAGTTCGATAATTTTGAACATTGTCTGCTTACCTCCCGCCCCGGATTCTTTACCAAACACATTCACCGGCGACTAGTAAGCCGTCAAGTTGGAGGAGGGAAGAAGCATGGCTGGCTACTGGCAGCGCATCACTGATCGAAGGCTCAGCAGGCGCCGAATATTGAGGTCTGGTGGAGCCTTGTCCCTCGGCATCGCTACCGCGGCCTTGGTAGGCTGCAGTAGCAACGGAAGTACCAGCAATAGTTCAGGGACCAGCGCCGCCGGTTCACCGTCAACAGGCTCGACTCCCGGCTCGAGCAGCGAGAAGCCCAAAGCTGGTGGCACGGCTGGCTTCTTCCTTCCCCAGACGACCGAGAACTTCAATACGCCGGGCAACTGGGCGGAGGGCACCTGGCTTTCCGGCATCAACGTCTATGATCGTCCGATTTCCAATCGTGTCGACGGCCGAGTCTACGTCCTCGAGGCCGCGGAGAAAGTCGAGCAGCCCGAAGCGACCAGGGTGGTCATCACCTTGCGGTCGGGACTCGTGTATCAAGACAAGGACCCGGCAAACGGAAGAGCCGTGAAGGCGTCTGACATCGTCGCGATGCAGAACTTCACCCGTGATCTGACATCAGCGGCGAATAACACGTTTCAAAAGAGCCTGATGGACAAGGTCGAGGCTCCTGATGACCTGACAGTCGTCTTCACGCTCAAGTCGCCAAATGCGTACGTCTTCAGCTCTTCTAATCTGTCCAACCCCCCCTCTCAGTCGATCATCCCGCAGGAAATACTGGACAACATCGACACGACTCCGCCGGTAGGGAGCGGGCCGTATCAACTCGATAACTTCACGATGGATTCGGAGTACGTGTACAAACGCTTCGATAAGTACCGCGACGCCGACAAGGGACTGCCCTACGTAGACGAGCGTCATTGGTACGTGTTGTCAGATCCGGTCGCGCAGGAAGCCGCTCTTCGCAGTGGACAGGTCGACTTCTGGTTCAATGTACCTTCTGGGACCATCGATCGTCTGACCTCTGAGTTGGGTGACAAGGTAAAGCAGGACTCCTGGCCCTCCCTCGCGGACTGGGCCTGGGGACTTCAGATGCTCGACAAGACGAAAGACCAACCCTGGTTGAAAGATCAGCGCGTGCGGGAGGCGTTCTACAGGGCAACGAACCGCCAGCAGTACCTTGACCTAGTCTTCCAAGGAAAGGGGGTCATTCCTCCCGGTCCTCTGGCAGCGGGTTTCACGGAGTATCAGCTCGACGCGTCTGACACGGCGGAATTCGTCAAGTTTGACATCGCTCAGGCAAAGCAGCTGTTGGACGCAGCACAGTTCCCGTATGACCACGAGTTCGAAATCATGGTCAGCGCCGATAACGCCACATCGAATCAAGGCGCCCAGGTGATGCAGCGGCAGCTGAAGGATGCCAATATCAAGACGCGAGTCGCCACTTACCCCTTCGACGAGTGGCTGCCCAAGAAGCTCCAGGTGGGCAATTTCGATGTCACCGTGACGGGGTTCCCAGCGTTCGATACCCCCGCTCACACCCTGCGTCTGCACCATTCCAAGCCTGGAGTTGCGGCGGCAGGGAGCGGCCTGAAGGATCCCGACGTCGACGCGCTGATCGAGAAGTCAGAACAAGCCACTGATCACGACCAGAACGTTCAGCTCGTGAAGCAGGTTCAGTTGGAGCTCCTGAAAAAGTACTCCGGCCTGTACAATCTCCTGACGCCGACCGTCTTCCAGTTGATGAACAGCCGAGTCCGAGACTTCGAGATCAATCCTGCCTACGCTCCGATGTATTGGACGAATATGTGGCTGGCCGACGCATAGCCTCAATTGCGGCGGCCAGGGCAAGAGCACTGCTTGTCCTGGCCCATGTCCCTGAATCTGAGCAACGAACAGAGCTCTTGACCACGCATCAAGGCTTCGTTTGGCCTGTCGCCCATGAGACAACGTAATGACTGATTACATTCTCAAGCGTGTTATTGGCATGGGAATCAACCTGGTACTCGTGTCCATGTTCATCTTCTTCCTGCTTCGGCTGGTGCCAGGTGACCCCTCAGCGGCCGTCCTCGGAACCGAGGCATCTCCGGAGCAATTCGCGCAATTCAGGGAAGAGCACGGACTGAACGACTCGGTTACGACGCAGTACCTCCGGTGGGGGGGCGGTGTACTGCACGGTGACATGGGAAAATCGCTGCGTTCGAATTTCCCCGTGGCGCACGAGTTCATCCACCGTCTGCCGCGGACGCTCGAGATCGTTGCGCTGAGCTTCAGCGCGACTGCAGTTCTCGGGATCGTCGGGGGCATCATCTCAGCGACGAAGCAGAATACGTGGTCGGATTATTCGCTGAGGCTGTTCGTTATTTTCGGACTTTCGATCCCAAATTTCCTCTTGCTCACGCTCCTGCTGATCTTGCCAGCTCGCTGGTTTAACTACGCGCCGCCGTTCGGCGCGGTCGACCTCTTGCATCGGCCGCTGGATAACCTCAGGTTGTTTGTCCCTGCTTCGCTCCTCGTTGCGGTGAGTGGCTCCGCGAGCCTGATGCGTTTGACTCGTACGGCCTTCCTCGAGGAGTTGCGACAGGATTACATGCGCACCGCTAGGTCGAAGGGTCTGAACGAGAGGATGGTGACTTACCGCCACGGTTTCCGGAACGCATTGCCGCCCGTGCTGACGCTCGTTGGTCTGCAGCTCGGGAATCAGCTCAATGGTTCCGTGATTCTCGAATCGGTCATGGGGATACCCGGCCTTGGCGCTTGGGCGTTGCAGGCAGTCAGCGTGAACGACTATCCAATCATCATGGCGGTGGCACTTTATGCCGCGACTCTTCTGATGGTCATCAGCCTGCTGGTGGACATCCTCTACGCAGTGTTCGATCCGCGAGTCAGGTATAGCTAGGGCCATTCGATGACTCAACAGCAAGAGGCTGTCAATGCCTTGGATGTGCTTGCGGCTCATTCGCATAGAGAGAACTCCGTTTTCCGTGCGCTTTCTCCCTGGCGCCGGCAGCCTTTGGGCGTAGTTGGTGGCCTAATCGTCATCTTCGTCGTGACCGTCGCAATCGTCGCGCCGATGGTTGCGCCCTACGATCCGAAGGATTTCGTCGGGAGGCCACTGGAATCGCCGAGCTCACAGTTTCTTCTGGGCACAAACAACCTGGGAGAGGACGTCCTTTCGAGGACGATAATTGGCGCGCAGGTTTCCATTGCGGTCGGCATGACTGCGACCTTCCTTGCTGTCTTCATGGGGTCAACCATGGGTGTCATTTCAGGTTACGTGGGGGGCTGGCTTGATCTCGTCATCCAGCGCCTGCTCGAGGTTGTCGCTTCCTTTCCTGGCCTGATCCTGGCCGTGATGGTCATCGCAGCTGTCGGCCGGCCGCATGAGTCCGGATCGAACCTGTTACTCCTGACATGGCAGTTGCGCTCGCTGGAGATCGCCATCGCCATTTCGTTCGTCTTCGGCAATATGCGCATCATCAGGTCTGCCGTTATCCGGCAGCGGAACATGCCCTATATTGAGGCCGCGGCCTCCATTGGAGCAGGAACGCCGCGAATCCTGTTCCACCACGTCCTTCCTAACGTGTTTCATTACATCATCATTACCTTCTCCACCATCGTTGGCATCGTCATTATTATCGAAGCCGCGCTGTCCTTCTTGGGCTTTGGTGTGGAACCCGGCACGGCCTCCTGGGGAGCTGATCTGTCAAATCGCAACCGAGAATTCTTTTTGAGTTCTCCTTTGCTAATGGCGGGTCCTGCGGTCGCGCTAAGCCTCACAGTCCTCGGATTCAATTTCCTCGGTGATGCCCTCCGCGACATCCTCGATCCTCGTCTCCGCGGGAACAGATAAGAGGCGTCGTTACTACGTCAGAAGCAAACAGGGAGGAACCATGAAGCTTACTCTGCTCGGGACCGGATCGCCGGGAGCCAATCCGCAGCGACGCGGGCCTAGTCAGGTGATTGAGTCCGGAGGCGAGCTTGTGCTTATCGATTGCGGTGCTGGCGTCGCCCATCGCCTCGTTGAAGCCGGCTACGCTCGCCATCCAATTCGGCGGCTGGCCATCACCCACCTGCACTCGGACCACATCACCGGTCTCGCCGACCTGCTGTGGGCCGGCTGGGTGGGGCGCTGGTGGGACGTGCCTCCAGAGATTGCCGGACCGCCTGGCACGATGCGCTTCGTCGAAACGCTGCTTGACGCCTTCGCATACGACATCGCCGTGCGCACGCGTACGCCGGAAGGTGAAGGGCTGCACAAAGAGTGGTTGATTCCGAAGGTCGAAGAGGTAGAGGAAGCCTGGAAAGACGCCGGATCCGACTGGCAGCTGAGCGCCTTCCGTGTCGATCATGTACAGGTCGATCAGGCCTTCGGCTACCGCGTGGACGGTCCCGGCGGCTCGATGGTCATCTCCGGTGATACGCGTCGTAGCGAAAACCTGATCCACCACTCGCAAGGGGCAGAAATCCTCGTGCATGAGGTGATCCAGAAGGACGCGGGACTGCCCGCAGGCACGGAAGAGTGGATGGCCCTGCGACGAAAGGCAGTGAATACCTATCACACGCCGTCCGACGAAGTGGGCAAGATCGCCCGGGAAGTGGGAACCAAACACCTGGTCCTGAGCCACCTTGTCATGCGTGGTGGCGGGCCGGAGGATTTGAAGAGAGACGCCTCGCAAGACTTCGGGGGCCCCGTAACTGTGGGCGAAGACTTGCAGGTGTTCGACCTCCCATAGTGACGCTGTTGAACCGCCCGGTGCCCTTCGCAAGGAGACACGAACATCTCATAGTGGCATCGAAGTGGCTGAACTTCGCGGACGGAGCGTTCGGCCCCGCTTCGGCTGGGTGGGTGTACTCTTAGGCCCATGAAGCTATTGGCAGACTGGTTGAACGCTCGGCAGATCGAAGTTGTCGGGGAGCGACTGTTACCGGACGGTGGAAGACGCCTGACCTTGAAGCTACCGGATGGCAAGCTTCGCGAGGTCAGCCTTGACCGCCAGACGTTGCTCGGTAAACGAGCTGACGCCGAGGCCTTCATTGAGCAGCTTCTGATCGACGTCGCGAAGCCGAGGAGATCCTCCTCTTCTTCTCGCTAGGCTTCTACTCGGCACCGACCCTGCAGCAGCGGCCCTTGAGTGGGAGACCAACGGATAGGCGTTGGGGCGAGCTGGCCAGGAGACCGGAGCATCGCCGGGCCGTTGGCGAGAGCCAACGGCCGCAATGGCCGGAGACCCCCAGAGCACGTTCGGCGTTGATTTGCGGAAGGCAAACTCTATGAGCCGTGACGCAACTCTGGGGCTGATGGTCGGTCTGGTTTTGGCGGCTGTTCTTCTCGCCGCGGGTGCCGGAGCATTTGCTACTTCAAAGACCACGACGTCCACCGCCAGCTCTATTCAGCAGATACCTGAGCCTGTCGTCGACAGTTCGGCTGGACTGATATTCGAGTTACGGCAACGCGGTGGGCTGAATATTCTCGGCATTCAACTGCGAGCCGACACGTATGAGGCTCACGTCGGCCTCGTGGTGCCTCCGGAGTGTGTCGGACAGGATGGGGAAGGCCGCCAGCAACTGATAGCTGAGGGCGAATGCTCGAATCTGCCTGCGCACGGTGAGGTGACGGGGAATGGCACGACAGCAACCGGTGTTGCGTTCGTAATTGTGCGAGTCGAGGTATCAAAGGGCTGTTACGCGGCGCTCGCTATCGGTGATACCTGGCCTCGCCCTGGCAGTGACTGTGAGTCTTGACGGCTTCTTAAGCGACGTCTCCAGCGAGCACGGTCACCTTCACGATGGGCTCATAGTGTCGCCCGCCCGGGATGTTGTCCTGCCAGCGGAAGGAGGCATTTCGCGCGGCGTTGCCACTGTAGGTCCGTGGCCCCCCGGTCTACCCGATGCGTAGAGTTCCGGTCAGCTCGGATCCGACACTTAAGCCGAGGGCGGTTTCGAAGCGATTTCCGCGGTTTCCTTGGAGGATGGGCCAGGCGAGGACTCCATACGAGCAATTGGAACGGCTGGAAGGGTGGTGACGTGGACGCCAGCTTTAACGCCAAGTTCGATTGAAAAGCGAGCTACGGCCTCATTGCTCTCCGCCTCGACGAGGGTGACAAAGTCGTACTCCCCAAGCACTGCATAGACGCCGAGGGTCTCAACGCCGTCGATCTCGATTTCGCTTTCGACCGCCAGGATATGGTCGGAAGTGGTTAGGGCTTGTTTTTGGCCCTCGGGTGTAAGTGTCATGAGCAAAATGTACGTCAGCATGGGACGAACCTTCTAATGCAGCACCTTGTGAAGCGAACAGGTTGTCATTCGTGAAGCCAAGGATATTCCTCGGGCGGAGTGCCATCAATTTGGCGAGTAGTGGGCTGGAACTCTGCCCGACGCTAGTGAGTCATCGTATGAGGTCCTTGCCGAACTGAACCTTAGGCGAGGAAAGCAGTCTACAAGTCGACCTCTGGTGTGCTTCCATCCACGATGCGGACATGGCAGCGAGCATTGAGCAGTCTGGTGGCCGCCGCCTGCAGTTCTGCTGCAGCCTCCTGTGCCTGCCTTCTCGTTTCGCCCTCGAATGCGTCGATGGGGAAGAACACTCGCCTGGAGTCTTCCGTTACCTTCGCGTAGTCGCTCTGACGCCAGACCCATCGTCGAGTCCTCACTCCGGCTTTGTCTAGGTACGCGACCTCGTGAGGGCCAACCTGCTCTTCGTCACCACCCAGGGGTTTGAACGTTTCACTGCCGACGGTAAAACCCACGAACAAGTCGCCGACCACCGAGTCAAGGTCGTGCGCGCCGATGGGCATCACATGCTTGATTGATATTGCGTTTGCCAAATCGACGGCTCCATTGATTGGCCTGAGCTCCGCGCCTCGAAGGATGCGAGTTACCAGCGCTTCAATTGAGGGAGGGAACCGGTTCGGATTGATTCCGGCCTTGAGGAAAGCCTCTCGCCAAATGCGAACTCCAGGTATTGCCTTGGGGTCGCTCTCCGAGAAGCGCGTGCGAGCTTCACCGACCGCCTCCGCAAGCAGTTTCTGAATCGCATCAATGTTCCCGGAGGCCACGTCTTCAGCGACGACGGCGATAACGCACAGATTAGGAAAGAGTCCAAGAAGTTCGTCAGAAAGTCGGAATTTCATGCCTCTCCCTGGAATGCCGTGTGTCCAAGTGCATTCAGACGATGCTGATGCGTCTGCCAGTCATCATCGCAGACAAGTGCTCCAGGAACGAGAAGAGGGGCGCCGGGTCAGGTCCGGGTCGCTGAGCGGCATTTTGGGCACGGGTTACTCGCCTCCACAAGCTGGCCATCGTGTCGATTGCATGACTGTCTGAAGGACTGGCCGACTGATAAACAATGGACTAGGTATCCTGCCGTCCGCTCGGGGCGGACTGTATCTGTGTGCTCCCTGGCGAGCATCTGGTGGCCGCCATCTTCGGCAAGGACTTCGGCGAGACCTCGACAATTGCGAGTATCGTGTACACATCGGTCCGCGCTTCGGCATTGGTCAGCCTATCAGGCGTCAACGAGGATCAAGTCATGGGGCAGGAGCACGAAATCTCTGTCAGCGCAGCGGAACTGGCTACCTTTAGCAGGCTCCGGCTCTATAACTTGACGATGGGCCTCCTGCACGCGCTGCAGGGTGCGTTGATCCTCGTTCTCTCTAACAGCTTCTCGCTCCCCGTTCATGCGACGTTCATGCAGGGGCCGCCGGGCAGCGAGCCGCCAGCGCTGCACCACCTGTTTGACCTGCCGATAGGTCCAGCAGTTGCGGCCTTCGTATTCCTTTCCGCGGCAGCTCATTTCACCCTCGTGCTTCCGGGCGTGTTCGACTGGTACACGAGGAACCTCCAGCGTCAGCGCAACGATGCCCGCTGGATCGAATATTCCCTGAGCGCTTCCCTGATGATCGTGCTGATCGCCATGCTCACCGGCATAGGTGACATCGCCGCGCTGATCGCTCTGTTCGGTGTCAACGCCTCAATGATCTTTTTCGGTCTCGTCCAGGAGCATTACGCCCGGCCGGGCTCTGGCAAGCTGCTGCCCTTCTGGCTTGGGTGCATCGCGGGCGCAGTTCCATGGATCACGATCGGCATCTATTTTGCCACTCCAGGTTCATCCGCTAACCCGCCGGCTTTCGTCTACGGCATCTTCTTCTCGCTGTTCGCCTTCTTCAACGTCTTTGCCGTGAACATGTGGTTGCAGTACAAGCGCATCGGCCCCTGGCGCAACTACCTGTTCGGCGAGTCCGTGTACATCCTCCTCAGCCTCACGGCGAAGTCGGCACTGGCATGGCAGGTGTTCTTCCCGACGCTTCGAAGCTGATGCAGCCTCCATCGGAGCGGCCTCTCGTCTTGCTCACCGGTGCAACGGGCTACGTCGGCGGGCGGCTTCTCCAGGCCTTGCAAGCCGACGGCGTTCGTGTTCGTTGCCTGGTGCGTGACCCGAAACGTCTTCACGCCGTCATCGAGCCTTCCACTGAGGTCGTCAAGGGCGACGTTATGAGCCCTGCCGACCTCGTTACTGCGATGCGTGGAGTAACACATGCCTACTACCTGGTGCACTCGATGGGCGGTAGCGCCGATTTCGTTCGCCGTGATCGCGATGCTGCATCGAACTTTGCCGCTGCAGCCAAAGCCGCCGGCGTTGGCAGGATTACTTACCTCGGCGGGTTGGGCTCCGGCGATGACCTCTCACCGCACTTGGCCAGCCGACAGGAGGTAGGCCGCATCCTGCGTGAGTCCGGTGTACCAACGATCGAGTTCCGCGCTTCGGTCATCGTGGGCTCCGGCAGCCTGTCGTTCGACATGGTCCGCTCGCTTGTGGATCGCCTGCCCGTGATGGTCACGCCACGTTGGGTACGGATTCGAACCCAACCTATCGCCATCGAAGACGTCATCTCCTATCTGCGCAAGGCGATCGACGTTCCGCTGTCCGGCTCCGAGGTTTTCGAGATCGGCGGCTCCGATCTCGTGACCTATCAGGACCTGATGTTGGAATACGCGCGGCAGCGGGGTCTCAAACGTTTCATGATCCCGGTACCGGTGCTGACGCCCCGGCTGTCCAGCCTCTGGCTGGGGCTCGTGACGCCGATCTATGCGCGCATCGGCCGCCAGCTAATCGAAAGCCTGCCGCACGAAACGATTGTCGGCGACACCCGTGCTGAAGAATTGTTCGGCGTGCGTCCCATGGGAGTGCGCGTAGCGGTCGAGCGTGCCATCAGAAACGAGGATCGTGACTTCGCCGAGACCCGCTGGTCGGACGCGCTGGCCTCGGTCGGAGAGACCAGCGGCTGGGGTGGCGATGCCTTCGGCTCACGCCTCATCGACTCGAGAGTTGCGAAAATCGCCCGGCCGGCGACCGCGGTCTTCGAGGCAGTTTCGAGTATCGGCGGCGAAAACGGATGGTACTCCTGGACGTGGCTCTGGCGACTGCGAGGCTTTCTTGATCTCGCGGTGGGTGGGGCCGGCATGCGGAGAGGCCGTCGTGATCCAGCACATCTGGCGGTCGGCGATACCGTAGATTTCTGGCGCGTGGAGGCGGTCGTGGAAGATAGGCTCGTCCGGCTTGCCGCCGAAATGAAGCTACCCGGGAGGGCCTGGCTGCAGTTCGAGATCGAGCCGGTAGATGAGAGTAACTCGATCCTGCGGCAGACAGCGATCTTCGATCCAAGAGGCCTGGCAGGCCTCGCATACTGGTTCGCTCTTTACCCGCTTCATGTTCTCGTCTTCAAGGGCCTCTTGCGAGGCACCGCTGCGAGAACTTACGAGTCTCCCTCTCCAGATTCAACCTAACTCGTACGTTCTGCGCCTCAAAGAAGGACTCGGATCCGGGACAGCCTGCATGGAAGGCCAGACGATGTGGCCATCGTGCGATCAGAGGGCTACGTATCTTCAGGAGCGACGGCATTGCGGCGGCGTGGAAGCGCCCGCTCACTTTTCGACGTAAGCGGTGAAGAGATGTCGTCCATATCATCTTCTATCCACGATCGATGGGTGGACGATCGTCCATCTGGCCAGGACCTCATCGGGTCAGCTTGCAATGGAGGGCTGCCATCAGGAGGTTTAGATCGGTGCCATCATCAGAGCGTTCAGTGCGTCGCCCTCCAGGGTCTCGATCTCCATAAGCTTCCGAGCCAATTGGTCGAGCTTTGATCTGTTCTCACTAAGAATTCGGCGGGCCCGCTCATGCGCTCTGTCAATAATTCGATTTACATCGTCGTCGATCTGCGCAGCGACTTTCTCGGAGTAATTGCGTTGCTCCGAGGCCTGCCGGCCAGCGAAAGGCAGCTCTGCCTTGGTCCCGAAACTCTGGGGGCCGAGTTCTGCGCTCATTCCATAGCGGGTGACCATCGAACGAGCCGTTTGGGTGACTTTGCCGATGTCATCACTTGCGCCGGTCGAAACCTCACCGAAGACCAGTTCCTCTGCGACGTGACCGCCCAGCATCATCGTCAACTGTTTCTCAAGGTAAGACCGTGTAAAGAGGTGGCGCTCCTCCTCAGGCAGAGCCAGGGTGTAGCCGCCGGCCATTCCACGCGACACGATGGTGACTTTGAAAAGCGGATCGAAGTTTTCGAGCTCGTGGGCAACGAGTGCATGACCTGACTCGTGGTAGGCAATCATCCGGTTCTCTCGCGCGCTTCGGACGTGGCTCTTGCGCTCGGGGCCGAGCATAACCCGATCGATAGACTCCTCCAGCGCAGGCATCGAAATGAGTTTCTTGCCTTCACGAGCCGAGAGGATCGCCGCTTCATTAATCAGATTGGCGAGGTCCGCGCCGGAGAACCCGGGTGTCCGCTTCGCGATAGATTCAAACGAAACACCTTTGTCCAGTGGCATGCCTTTGGCGTGTACATCAAGAATCGCGATGCGACCCTTTACGTCCGGCGCATCGATCAGGACCTGGCGGTCGAACCGGCCGGCTCGTAGCAAGGCCGGGTCGAGGACGTCTGGACGGTTTGTCGCCGCGATCACAATGATGTTCGTGTGGGAATCGAAGCCGTCCATCTCGACGAGGATCTGATTCAAGGTCTGCTCGCGCTCGTCGTTGCCGCCGCCAATGCCGGCTCCACGCCGGCGGCCGACCGCGTCAATCTCGTCCACGAAGACGATACAGGGCGAATTGCGCTTCGCCTGGTCGAACAGGTCACGCACACGAGAGGCGCCGACGCCCACAAACATCTCTACAAACTCCGAGCCTGAGACCGAGAAGAAGGGCACGCCTGCTTCTCCTGCTACGGCTCGGGCAATGAGAGTCTTGCCAGTGCCAGGCGGTCCGATGAGCAGGACCCCTCGCGGGATCCGAGCGCCGAGGGCGACAAATTTCTCCGGATACTTCAGGAACTCGACGACCTCCTGTAGCTCGGCCTTGGCCTCGTCCACGCCAGCGACATCGACAAAGGCTACGGACGGCCTGTTGGGTGCCGACAGGCGGGCGCGGCTCTTGCCGAAGCCCATCAGTTGGGTGTGCTGGCCCTGCGACCCTCGCATCATGAAGAAGAGCAGTCCGCCGAAGACGAGGATCGGCAAGAACTCCACACCGAGGACCAACCAGTTCGTGCCACCTTGATGGATCTCGATGGGAATAGTCGTTACGTCCACGCCGTTTTGCTCGAGCAACTTCAGAACGCTGGTTTTTGGCTCCTTCTGAGAACTGTATACCTGACCGTCGTTCAGGGTGACGTCAAGGCTATCTCCATTTACTTCGATTCTCTTTACGTTGCCTGCCTTGGCATCCTTGATGACGGTACTAATGTCTTGGCTACTGGTGGACGAAAAGAACGGCCGGATTACGAAGAAGGCTATCCCCACGATCACCACTCCCGCGAGCAAGATTAGGAGCGGGCTTCTTTTGGACAACTTGGAACTCCCACTTTCCGCTGGGGCCTGAGATGTGCAGTCAGAGGCTAGTCAGCACTTCTAGTATGCGCGACTTGCGGTTGCGGTGCGACGCATTGGCGAGTATCTGGCCTGCTGCCCGGAGCCGACCTGGCCAGATATTTGACGAGCAAGACCACTGCGAAGGTCGGTTAGCCCACGCGACTCCGTCATCGTGTCACCCTGTCTTGGCGGAAATCTTCTTGCCGGGCCGCGCGGTTCAGCCGAGTTCGCGCATCGCGCCTGAATGGATGATCACCCGCCGTAGCTGCATCGATCGCACCGGTATGACCTCAACCAGGCAACCGGGGCCGTGTTCCGAGCAGCGGCTGAGAGGACCCTCGTAGTCTTCTCCCGGCCGAGCTTGGGTGAAGTAGGTCTCGTAGCAGCCGGAGTAGTCGGTGCCGAAGCGAGCCGCGACCTGGGTTTCAATTCGACCAAGACGTTTGATCAGACCGGGATCTCATGAGTCAGTTGCCAAACTCAGGTGAATCAGGTTTACGTGGTGCTGGGCGGTGCCCTTCTCAACATCGCAGCCCTGGTGCGCCGGACACGGTTCGAGTTGATCGGGCCAGAAGACGGTGACCGTCCTCCTCACGTTAGCGTTTAGGGCTGCGGTCCACCACTCGTTGGGATCCGTACCGATGCCGACGATCCCTGTTCTTCGGAAACCAGGGTGCTTGCGACCGATGCGGCTCCCGTATCCAGAGACGCGTCCAGCCGCGACAGGTACCCATCCAGGTCGTATTCCACTGCAAGGTCGCCTCTTATTGTTTGTGCCACACGTCCGCCAGCGTTGCTGTCAAAACTGCTATCACTCGGCGCGATTCGTCCTTGAGAGGTGGGAGAAGCAGCTCGGTTGACACGGCGTTCTGGCATCGATGCCTTCGCCGCTTGGCGAAGAGAGACGATGCTCGATCTCGCTGGCTTGCATATCAGGAAAATGTCCGGATTCTTCCCATTCAGGGTTGAAGGTGCATCCCGCGGAGAAATGAGTTGTACGCTCCAACTAGAGGGCTGTGGAGCTCTAAAATCGCTTGCTCTCGTCTGGAGGCTTGTCATGCCTGATCTGGGACCACCCGAACTCATCATCATCTTTCTCATTCTGGTCTTGGTCTTCGGTGGTTCGAAGCTCGCCGACCTCGGCGGTTCATTAGGCAAGGGTGTGAAGGAGTTTCGGAGCGCGATCAAAGAAGATGACGCGTCTGCCCCTGTGCCGGTTTCGGTGCCCCCAACCACGCTGGCCCCGGCTATGCAGGGAATGAAATGTGCCCAGTGCGGGTCCGTGAACCAGCCAGGGTCGCGGTTCTGCCGTGAGTGCGGTTCGGCGAATCTCACTGCTTCCAGTCCGCAATGCCCAAAGTGCCACGCAGTCGTGCCCGAGGGCTCCCGGTTCTGCAATGAGTGCGGGGCCACCCTCACCACCACGGCCGCCAACAACTGACTTACCGCCAACAAGGATGCACGGGAACACTGGCCTCCCACGATGGGCTCATCGTGTGGTTCTTCAGCGTCGGGAACTGGGTCCAGTGACGGCAAGAGTCTCGAAAACCTGCAGCAATCCAGCCGATGAGCTGGCGTTTCTAATTCAATCGAAAGAATCGACTGATAGGGTAACTGTCGCTGAACCGTTTCCCCAGTAGGCGGTCCAGCCCTTTCTATACAAGGCGAGACGCGACATCAGTCTCGCCTTGTTCAAATTAGGACTCCAGAGCCCCTTCGTGGTCACAAGCCGGCTTGCGCCGGAGGATTGGAGCTATTGCGGCATCGCGTTCTATCGTTGGCTAATGGAAAGCTTCGTCAAAGACGCGTTCTGCTTCGGTCAGGTCGGCACCAACGTAGAGGATGTTGCCGACGCCGCCTCCGACTATCAGTGCATCCGGTTCCCCGCAAATTTCACATGGTCTCAATTCGGTAGTTTCCCAAGGAAAAGCCGCAACCATATAACGTTCAGTCCAGTCATCTAAGCCAACGATGACACCCCTGTTTTTCCATGCGTGGTCGCGATGAGTCGCACTCCAGCGGGCCCTGTCAGACAGGAATATCCCGTCGGGTCCATCGATTCCGAAACGGAGCCAGGCTATGGGCTTGGGCGCTCGCTCATCCATCTCGATTCATCTACCGCCTCGGAAGCTTAGTCTAAGGCAGATCCCTCGAGACTAACTGGCCATAGCGTGGACACCGAATCTGCTGCCAACCCGAGTCGAGTTCTCCCAACCTGGTTCTCCACGACGGCCAAACGTGCCAGAATCCTGCCGATGATGGGCTGACAGCCGGTTCGTCTTGAAGCTGGCGAATCCAGCCCTGAGGGTGTTGTGATGAAAATCGGCATTCAACTTCACACCGATCGTGGCACCGACTACACGCTGGACGAAGCGCGACGAGCAGATCAGCAGGGCTATGACTCGGTCTGGCTGTGGGATCATCTCATGGACTGGCGCTACGTTCTTGCGCCTCAGACGCCGGAGATGAAAGGCGAGACGCGTCGCATCACGATGGAGCCAGATCACGCCCCGAATTATCCGTTCGAGAGCTTCACGCTGATGTCAGCGATTGCGGCAATCACCAGTCGCGTCTACCTCACCTGGGCAACCCTGAACCTAAGCTTCCGCTTCCCGGCGGTGCAGGCCAAGATGCTGACCACCCTCGACCACATCAGCCATGGTCGTGTCATCCCGTGTGTCGGGTCAGGCTGGTACCAGGAAGAATGCGAGGCGTATTCCATACCGCTGGAGGCTGGCCATGGCGACCGTGTTCTCTACGCGCGTGAGGTGATCCAGCTCTGGAAGCAACTCTGGAGCCGCCCTGCGCCCGAGAAGACGACCTTCGAGGGCCAGTACGTGCGCGTCAAAGAGCTTCCTTTCAACCCAGCGCCGTATGGTGGACGGACGATTCCGATCTGGTGGGGTGGCGACTCCGAAGCCTCTATCGAAACCGTGAAGGAGTTCGCCGACGGGTGGATGACCACTGCCGCTACCAAGCAGGATAAGATCGCCACCGTCACATCGGCGCCGGACTGGCCGAGCCGGCCGATCCTGCTGATCAAGGGTGCGCGAATGTTCGTCGGGGCCACGCACGAGGAGGGCGTCGAAGCAGCCCGCGCCGAGTATGATCGTGCGGTTGCGGCGGCGAGCTCCGCCTCTCGTAACCAGAGCAACCTGCCACCCAGCTTCGAGGCGTTCCTGGCACGCGAGACTGCCGGATCCGCGGACGAATGCATCGGTGCCCTGGTGGAAATGCAGTCATGGGGTCTGAACTACCTACGCCTGAGCTTCAACGACGAAGCTCAGCAGGAAAAGGTGGCGGAGCTGATCCTGCCTCGCCTCAACGAGGTCGAGGAGAGGGCCAGGGGAAAGCAGCCGGTTTAGGCGCCAGACTGAGACAAGGCGCCGCACCTAATTGCTGGGAGCGAGCCCGTGGACCGCATCAGGCTCGGACTGATCGGCGATAACATCGCCACCTCCAGAGCACCGCAACTTCACCGTTTGGCTGGACAGCTGTGCGGTCTAGAAGTCACCTATGAGCTGTTGGTTCCGAGGGAACGCGGACAGGATTTCGCTGAGCTGTTCGACGCATGCGCCCGTCAGGGGTATCGCGGGCTGAACATCACATATCCGTATAAAGAAGACGCAGTCCTGCGGGCCTCGATTGGCCAGCCGCTCGTCCGTACGATGGGCGCCATCAACACCGTGATCTTCGAGCCGGACGGACCGCAAGGCTACAACACGGACTACAGCGGCTTCGTCAGGGCCCACCGTCGCGTGCTAGGGACGGTGCCTGGGGTGACTTGCCTGGTTGGCGCCGGCGGTGTCGGCAAAGCGGTGGCCTTCGGCCTCCTCGAGCTTGGCGTCGACGAGTTACGCATCGTCGAACGGGACCTGGCGAAGGCCGAGTCGCTCGCCGCAGCCCTGGCCACCGTGCGGCCAGGGCTGCGTGTAACGGCGACTAACGATGTCTACCTGGCCGCTGCAGGTGCAGACGGCTTCGCTAACTGCACGCCTCTCGGGATGGTGGGGCACGAAGGCACGGCGGTTCCGGACGAGCTTCTCCGGGACAAGGCCGGGGCCTGGGCCTTCGATGCGGTCTACACTCCCAGCGACACGCGGTTCCTTCGCGCGGCCGGCGCGGCCGGCCTGCGAGTGATGAGCGGCTACGAGCTCTTCATCTCCCAGGGCGTCGATGCCTTCGAGCGTTTCTGCGGCCGCAGGGTAGACGAAGAGACCCTACGTCGGCTCCTGTTCACGACGTAGCCATAGGATCAGTCCCTGGAGCTGGATACCTCAGTCTGGTTTGGGCGATGGGATCTCGGCCAGAACGGTGCAACGGGACGGATCGAAGGAGCGTGGTAAGTGCCGCGCACATCGAGCTACATCACCATTTCAGGAGCAGGTGACCGAGCTATCCCGCATTGAGGCGCCATCCATCTTGCGCGGCGAACACAACCGTTAGGCTGTTAACTCCTACTCATCTCCTCTAATATCAAATCTCAGATCTGCGAACGCTGGGGATAATGAAGGCGAGGAACGTCAAAGGATGGCGGAAACAGCGAGCCCCGATGACGTAGGCTCCTCAGATGAACCACTCGGAGGTTCAACGGCGGCCGCAGCTTCCGTCCCGGTTCGACTGCCCGTTCCGGCCCTAATACGGCGCAACACGTACTTACTCACAGCAGCCGAAGCCTTCATCGGAACCGGCCAGCAAATGGTCCCCACCCTCGGTGCGCTGATGGTCTTGCGCCTCATGGGGTCGCCTCTGTTCGCCGGCTTGAGCAGCAGCATCCTTGGTCTTACACGGGTGATGGCCTCTTATCCGTCAGGCCGAGTAGCAGATTCGCGCGGCCGCAAACCTATCCTTGTCCTCGGATTGATCCTCAGTATCCTCGGCGCTGTGGGGCTGGGGCTCTCCATGCTAGCGAACTCCTTCCCCGTGTTCATCGCCGCCCTGCTGCTGTTCGGGATAGGGAACGGAACGAGCCAGCAACAGCGGCGCCTCTCGGCCGCAGACCTTTATCCCCCGGAGCTTCGGGCTCGCGGATTGGGTATGGTGCTGACGGGTTCAGTCATCGGCGCATTCGGAGGACCGGTCCTCATCCATGCCGCCGGACGCTGGTCCGATAGCCTTCACGCGAACCAACTAGCGCTGAGCTGGTTCCTTGTGCCCGTTGTCCTGATTCCGAGCCTCGCATTGATCACCCTGATTCGCCCGGACCCGCGGGAGATAGCGGCATCGCTTGGAGATTTCTACCCTGGCTACAGGCAAAGGACACCTACAGCTTCGCACTCACAAAGCAAGCTCATGGCTTCCATCGGGCCGGACGCCCTTCTGCGCACGTATCCCCATCTGGTTGCCTTTGTCTGCATGTTTGTCCTCTTCGGAAACATGTCGATGATGATGTCGCTAGCTCCCATCACGATGCAAAACGCGGGCCTGGGCTTGGGTGCGATTTCGCTGACCGTCTCGATCCACGTCGTCGGGATGTATGCGCTCTCGTTCCCGATGGGGACGCTTGCCGACAAGCTCGGACGAAAGCCTCTGCTATTTGTCGGCGTCGGGCTCTCGACACTAGGAACCGTCCTCGTCGCTCTTACGACTGTCTACTCGTTGATCATCCTGGGGTTGTTCGCTATCGGGGTCGGATGGTGCTGCGGCAACGTTTCGACAGCGGCGATGGTCGCCGACGCCGCGCCGGCCGAAGTCAGAGGGCGCGCAATGGGTACGAATTCGAGCTTCAGCGCTGCGGCGTCTGTCAGCGCTCCGCTACTTGGCGGGATCCTGCTCAATTATCTAGGTCCCGGAATCCCTCGTCGGGATTACCTTGGTCTTCATTGCACCATGTGTCTGGCTCCTTCTCGGGCTTCGAGAAACACGCCCTGGACATTTTGAGCACCGGAGTCTGATGGAAGTCGCAGAGGCGTTGCAAGCCAAGAGGGCGGCTCGGCAGCCAGCGACACCGGCTTAAAGGGGAGGAGCCTTCGAGGATGCCGGCTCCTGGTTCACACGTCCGAGTCTGGCTGCCTGATCAGTGCCAACGACAGACGAAGGAGACCACTGAGTTCGCAGCGTGGACTTCGCCGGCAGCGTGGGCGACAAGAAAGTAAATCACAAGCGCAGCAACTGCAGGCACCAGCATGGCCCCGGCAAGGATCTTAAATTCGGGAGTGAACTCGAAATAGACTGTCTGAGGCTCGTCCTCCCCAGTGTAGTCCGGCTCGAAGTTGCCTTGCTTCGTCAGCGATTCCATAGCGGCGTCATTCTAACACTTGTTCCAAGCACCCTCCGGGTGTTATCGGCTGAGACCTTTGACCGGCGGCTGAGGCGCATCCTATTGCCACCGCGACCTTCTCTCAACTTCGATCTGCCTGGGCCTCGAGTCGGCGCAGATAAGTCGTCGTCGTGGCCAGTTTGCTGCGGTCCAGGAAGCGCGAGACGTCTTCCATCGTCTCCCCCGCGTCTCGCCGAAGCTTCGCGGCCGAATGTCTGAAGATGTGGACGCCTCCCGATGGCAGCCCCGCAATCTTCAGATAACGGCGCAGGTTGGTGTAGAAGGTCCCGCTCGTGATGCCGTGTCCAAGTCGTGTATCTGGCCAGAGCGACTCGTCATAGTCGACGCAGACCTGAGAAAGTTGGGCGCGCCGTATCGATACGGCTGTTCGTCAGTCTCCCAAATGACCGGGCCGATCAACAAACAGTACGGCGAGGAGCACCGCTCGTGCTCCTCGCCGTAGTTGTGATCCGGTGCGCCCGGCTATTCGTAGCGCAAGGCGTCGGCCACCGGGACCATGGCGGCCTGGCGGCTGGGCCACCAGGTCATGAACATCGAGACGACGAAGGCGACGCCGACGATGATCAGCAGCTCAACCCACGGAATCGTGAACTGGATGCTGCCTTCGCCGGCGAGCTGGCCGCTCGTGAACAGGTTATGCGCGATGATCATGCCACCGACGACGCCGGAGAGGATGCCCATCAGCGCGATGAAGCCCGACTCCAGCACGAAGACGAGGGAGATGCTGCTCGCCTGGTAACCGATGGCTCGCAGCATGCCGATCTGCTGGCGGCGCTCCGTCACGGAGCGGAAGGCGATGACGCCAAGCGCCGCCACGCCCGTGAACAGACCCAGCGCCATGAAGCCCTGGAACATGCGGATGAACGTGTTGTTCTCGCGCACCGCATCGTTCAGAAGAGTACGGGTCGACTCGGCCTGGACGCCCTGCATAACCAGTGCAGCCTCAATGTCGCGCGCCGCGGTCGACGCTTTGACGCCGCCATCCAGCTTCACGAAGCTGCGCAGGTAGTCCGGCTCGCCGAAGACGTCGCGGTACGACGCTTCGTTGACGTAGACGCCGGCCGTGTACTGCGGCGGCACCTGAATCGCCAGTTCGCCGACGACCGTGACCGTCTTCTCGCGGCCCGTCACGGTGTCCAGGACCTGGAGCTGGAACGGCTCGAAGCGGTCGTCCTTTACTGTAAGGTCGTTGACGTGGAAGTCGTAGTCGTTGAAGCCGTCCGGCAGGACGCTCGGGTCGACGAGCGCGAGCGTCGGGTCGGAGGCCACCGCATCGAACACTGCGCGATCGTCGGCGTAGCCCTTCGCCCACGCCCGGAGGGTCGAGTTCGGCATCGAGAAGAACGTGTCGTCGGCCGCGAGCACCGGGAACGGCTTGTAGTCGCCGCCGACCACCCGCGCCTGGGAATGGCCGGTGAAGGTCGTCACGCGGCCGACCGAGTCAATCTCGTTCGCCACCGGCGCGTTGATGGTTTGCAGGGCACCGACCAGGTCTGTCGAGGTCGTGTTGCGGTTCGCCGTCGCGATGACGTCCCAGCCGCCGTCGCCGCCGTCCGCCGTCAGGAGAGCCACGAAGCTGGCGTTGATGGCGCCGAACGTCGAGAGCGAGAAGATGATCAGCGAGAACATGGCAATCGCCATGCCGGTGCGGAAGCGGTTGGCCAGCGGGTACGCGACGCCCATCTTCAGGGCCGGCGCCATGCTCGGGAAGCGCACCGCCGCGAACGCCACGGCCACGCCGATGGCCAGGACGCCGCCGAAGAGGTAGAGCAGCTCGCCGGTGCCGTCCCAGCGGTTGCCCATCGCGTAGGCGCCGGCAAAGGAGGCGACCGTCAGCAGTGCCAGGATGGTCGTGGCGGTGTAGCGAGGCGCCACGCCGCGCTGAATGATTACCGTCAGCAGGCGGGCGTTGTAGGCGATGATCAGCGTGAACGCGATCACGACCATCACGCCTGACAGCACGAACATCTCGATGTCCGCAGACAGGGAGTGGCCGAAGATCAGCTTGGCGTAGTCCACCGGCGCCAGCCAGAACAATGCCAGGTAGACGCCGACCAGCGTCCACGTCAGGCGCGCCGGCGCCCGCAGCCGCGACGCGACCATGGCGACGCACAGAGGCAGGACGGAAGCGCCGAAGGCGAACAGCGCCTGCGCGTCCGCCGAGTCGGCAGAGACCATGGCGAGGACGCCGAGCAGGAAGCCGATCGGCGCGATGATCCAGGTCCAGGCAATGCCCAGGCCCTTGTTGAAGAAGAACCAGATGCCCAGCGGCGGCACGACCATCGCCGGCACGCCGGCCAGCATCCAGCGCCACGACACCTTGCGGCGCGCCGCGCGGGGCGTGTCGTCGTCCGTGCCGCGGATGGCGGAGACGATGTTGACGGAGCTCACCTGCAGCGACGAGAAGACGACCGTCAGGAACGTGATCACGACGCCGAGGCAGTAGCTGATCACGAGCGACCGCAGCGTGATGTGGGGCTCGATGAAGTCGTAGCCGCCCGCGATGCGCAGAAAGCCGGCGACGAGCCCGACAGCGGCAGCGACGCCGACCAGCGCGCCGACGCCGCCGGCGACGATGGTGTAGGCCATGCCCTCGGAGAGGAACGCCTGGACCAGGCTGCTGCGCTGGGCGCCGACCGCACGGGCCATGCCCATTTCCGGCTTTCGCTCCGCCGCCAGCATCACGAAGATCATGAAGATGAGCATGATGCCCGCCGCGACCGAGAAGAGGCCGAGGACGATGAAGAACGTGGTGAAGAGATTACCGGTCTGCTCGGCCTGGTCGATGGTGTCGGCCTTGATCGGGTCGACGGTGACCGGCGTGTCGATGCCCAGGGCCTGCTTGCCGGCCGCGCTCTGCAGGAAGGGTTCCAGCCGGCCGATCGCCGCGTCGGAGCGCGTGTAGCTGTTCTCGACGCTGCCGTAGAGGTCGACGCCGATGGCGTTGACCTGGCCCTCATGCCCGGTCAGCGCCTGCACGCTGGAGAGCAGCATGGCGCCACCGCCAGAGCCCTGCTGGTCGAACGCCTGGTTGCCGCTCGTGGCCAGCTCGTCCTCGACGATGGCCTTCACGGTGACCGGCTGGCCGTTACCGCCGACGAACACGGTGATCGTGTCGCCGACCTTCGCGTCCAGCTTCTCCGATGCGCGCTTGCTCAGGAAGATATCGTTCGGGCCCAGCGACGCCAGATCGGCCTTGCCGCCGCCGACCAGTCGCAGGCCGCCGGCGCGCTCCTGGTGCTGCGGGTCGATGCCGACGAGGCTGATCGACGGCTCCGACTGTAGGCTGTTCTGGTCGACGGCTCCGACCTGCTCGAGAAGATACGGGGCGAACGCTTCTATGTCGGGGTCGCCGGCGAACTGCTGGTCGAGGACCGTAGTGACGCCGTCGTTGGCGTAGACGTCCGCCTTCGTGGCGTCGAGGTCGTTGTTGCCCAGCAGGTTCACTACCAGGTCGATGCCCTGCAGGTGCTCGTAGCCGGTGCGGGCGATCGAGTAATCGACCGTATCGCCGGTCGTGAACGCGGCCGTCGTGATCAAGGTCGCCAGCATGAGGCCGACGACGACGAGACCGGACTGCATGCCGCGGCGGGGGATGTTGCGCAGGCCCATGCGAAACATGTGGCCTGCGCGCAGGAAGACGAGTACGACGCTGGCGACGCTCACCGCGAACAGGGCCAGCAGCACGTACATGATGACGTTCATCGAGATGCCAAACAGCTCTTCCATCAGTTGCGCTCCTCATCCGAGATCAGGCCGTCGCTCATGGTGACGAGCCTGTGACAACGCCGGCCGACGCCGGGGTCGTGCGTGACGATGACGAAGGTCTGGCCGTGCTCACGGTTCATTTCCTCCATGAGGGCCATAATTTCGCCGGCAGTACGGGAGTCCAGGGCGCCAGTGGGCTCGTCGGCCCAGACGATCTCCGGATCGTTGACGAGCGCTCGGGCGATCGTGACGCGCTGCCGCTGGCCACCCGAGAGCTGCGACGGCCGGTTGTTCGCGCGGTCGGCGAGACCAACTCGCTCCAGCGCCTGCAGCGCCAGCTTGCGGGCCCGCTGCGCGTTGGCGCCGGAGACGACGAGCGGCAGCTCGACGTTTTCGACCGCCGTGAGGACGGGCAGCAGGTTGTAGGTCTGGAAGATGAAGCCCATGTTGTGGGCCCGGTAAGACGTCTTTTGCTTGTCCGACAGCGAGGCAAGATCGACGCCGCCGATGCGGACCAGTCCGCTATCGAAGCTGTCGAGGCCACTGATGCAGTTGAGCAACGTCGTCTTGCCGGAGCCGGAAGCGCCCATGATCGCGACCATCTCGCCGCGCCGTACTTCAAGCGAGACGCCTCGCAGCGCCCGCACTTGCACGTCGCCGCTCGAGTAGGTCTTGACCAGGTCTTCGACCTCGACGGCGGTGCCGGTCGAAAAGTCGCCGATGTCCGCTTGAATCTTGGTGCTGGGGTCAGCCCATGCGATTTGCAATTTCGTTTCTCCTTGCTCAATCGATTTGCCTGAGAGAGGTTCCTTGCCTTGCGTCATGACTTCACGGCGGCGCCTCCTCTCCTCGCGATAGCGCCGCTTCGCGGATGGCAGCCAGCAACATCTCGCTGGGCTCGTGCTTGGCCACGAAGGCCCGGACGCCGGCGTTCTCGGCTTCTCGCCGCACGGCCGGGCCGTCGTGGATGCTGAGCATGACGACCTGTGCGCCGCTGCCCGCCGTGGTCAGCTCGCGCGCCGCCTCGATGCCGTTCATCTCCGGCATCTCGTAGTCCATGACCAGCACGTCGGGGTGCAGCTCCCGCGTCGCGCGTACTGCTGCAACCCCGTCCTTTGCTTCGCCGACGACGGTGATGTCGGGCTCCAGCTGGAGCCGCATCGCCAGGCCGCGGCGAATGGTGGGCTGGTCATCAACGAGGAGGACGCGTATCGCTTTCACACCGGCAGTTTCGAGCCAGAGCACCCGGCGCCGGATCGACCGGCGGGCCGATCTAAGAGGCCGACCTGAGGACGACGGCCGGTGTCGGTCTTCTGGCGGAGACGGCGAGGACAGGCGGAGGATGAGTGATCGACGATTCTGGTAGATTGTTTGCGCTTTCGGATTCCCCGAATCGGGCCAAGGCCCAGGACCATCTCCGACTAAAGCAGGAGGCGCGACGGCGCCGGAAGGAGCAAGGTGTTCCCATGGCGATTCGAATTCTGGTCGTGGATGACCACAGCGTGGTGCGTCAGGGCCTGCGAATGTTCCTGGGGCTGGACCCCGACCTGGAGATCGTGGGCGAAGCGGAGAACGGCGCCGAAGCCGTCAGGTTGGCGGCCGAGCTGAAGCCGGACGTCGTCCTCATGGACATGCTCATGCCCGTGATGGACGGCATCGCGGCCACGTCGGCCATCCGGCGCGACCTGCCCGACACCGAGGTCATCGCCCTCACCAGCGTGCTCGAAGACGAGGCCGTGATCGGCGCCGTAAAAGCGGGCGCCATCGGCTACCTGCTCAAAGACACGCAGTCGGACGAGCTGCGCCGTGCCATCAAGGCCGCGGCGGAGGGCCAGGTGCAGCTCTCGCCGCAGGCAGCCGCCCGCCTCATGCGCGAGGTGCGTACGCCGGAGGCGGCGCCGGCGGAAGGCCTGACCGAGCGCGAGACCGACGTGCTCAGGCTGATCGCGCAGGGCCTGGCGAACAAGGAGATCGCGCGTGAGCTCGTCATCGGTGAGAAGACGGTGAAGACACACGTCAGCAACATCCTGCAGAAGCTCGGCGTGCAGAGCCGGACACAGGCAGCGCTCTATGCCGCCCAGAACGGCCTCGCCGAGCTCGGCACGTCGAGCTAGCCATGCGCCTCCGACTCAACAGCCTGGGCCTCAAGCTCAATCTGGCGCTGCTGGTCTTCTTCCTCGTGCTGGGCGCCGCGACGGCCGCCTTCATCTTCGCCGGCTTCAACCGCACGCGCGATAACGCCAGCGCCCGCAGCCGGGTCGCGCTGGAGGAGCAGGGCAAGCTCGCTTTGAAGGCGCTCGTCGCCGGCGTGCGGGAGTCCGGCGACCTGCGGTTCGAGTCCGCCGCCGACATCGGTCAGCGGGCCGCCCGTTACATGCAGGACTTCACGCAGACCGGGGTGCAGCCGCAGTACGACCTGTCGCGCCTCGTGCAGACGCAGGACGACGTCTGGTACGACCCGGACCCGAACCGCGTCTCCGACGTCGTGGTCCCCAACCACGTGGCGCAGCTCACCGGGCCCATCCAGGACGACATCATCTACTCCGCGTCGCTCGATGCCGTCTACGCAGCCCTGGTCGAGAACACTCCGGGTGAGCTGATCGAAGAGGCGTATCACCCGACCGCGATCACCTTCGTCGGCGTCAACGGCGTGGGGCGCTACTACCCGCCCATCGGCATCCAGGACGCCGTACCCGCCGAATTCGACACCACCTACCTGCCGGGAAAGTTCGGGCCGGAGGCCAATCCGGAGCACAAGACTGACTGGACGACACCCTACGATGACCACCTTGGCCAGGGTCTCGTGATCACAGCCCAGACGCCGATCTACCAGGGCGATGTCTTTCGCGGCATCTTCGAGGTCGACCTCTCCATCGACAAGCTCGTCGACCAGCTCAACGAGATCAAGCCGACCGAGAGCGGCTTCGCCTTCTACGTCGACAGGAACGGCGACATCCTCCACACCAGCGCATACGATCTGCTGACGGGCGAGATCGAGTCGCAGCGGAATCCCGCGCTGGCCGGCGTCATGGACGCTATGAAAGCGGACTCCAACGATGATCTGGCCACCGTCGAGGACGTAAACCTCGGGGGCAAGGACTTCTTCATCGCCTATATCCCGATGCAGACACTGGGCGGCAGCATCGGTGTCGCCGCGCCGGTGGATGAGGTCACGGCCCAGGCCGCCGCCATCACCTCTGGGATAGACGACCAGGCGAACCGGACGATGATCGTCGTCTTGGGCTCCATGACCGCGTTGTTCGGCCTCGCCCTCGTCGGGGCCACCTATCTCAACCGCCGCGTCCTCATCCGGCCCATCGAGGCGCTCGCGGCCGGCACCCGCGCCGTCGCCCAGGGCGACTTCGAGACGCATCTGAGCCTGCGCGGCGACGACGAGCTGGCGGCGCTGGGACGCTCCTTCAACCAGATGACCGCGAACGTCCAGCGGGAGGTACGCGACCGGGAGGCGGCAGAGAGCCAGCTCGCCGCGCTCTTCGCCGCCATGACGGACGCGGTGCTGGTGGTCGACGACGCGGGACGCTACATCAGAGTACCCTCGACCAACGCGGCCCCAGGCCTGCTCCCACCACAGGACCTCCCCGGCAAGTACATGCGGGAAGTCATGCCCGCGGAGCAAGCCGGCGCATTCCTCGAAACGCTACGCGAGGCACTTCGCATTCAAGACACGATGACCATCGAGTACCCGCTTCTCCTGGACCACGAGACGAGATGGTTCTCGGCAGCGGTCTCACCCATGTCGGAACACGAAGCCGTGGTCGTCGCTCGCGACATCACGGACCGCGTTAACGCGCGCCAGGAGCTGGAACGCCAGGTGGCCGAGCGCACCCGTCAGCTGACGGCGATGCTGGAGGTGTCGCGCAACGTCGCGTCCACGCTGGAGCTGCAGCCGCTCCTCGAGCTGATCATCGAGCAGGTCGAAACACTGGCGAAGTACGACCGCGCATCTCTCTATCTCCTCGAAGGCGGCACCCTGCGGTTGCTGGCTTCACGCGTCACCGAGCCTGGCGTGTCGCCACCACCGCCCGGCCACGAGTACCTAATCGCGGACATCGGTTCAGTCTGGCGACACCTGTCACGCGGGCAGACCGTCGTCATCGCTGACCTGCACGTCGAGGACGAGACGACGACGGACCTGCGAAAGGCGCTGGGGCCGGGCCTGGCCCGAGCAGCCGGAGGCGTTCACGCACTGCTGATCGTGCCCCTCATCCTGAACGACCAGGTCCTCGGGATGCTGGCCCTCAACCACGGCGAGCCCGGCTTCTACGGCGAGCAACACGTCCAGCTCGTCTCCGCTATCGCCGCCCAGGCCGCCATCGCCATCGAGAACGCGCGCCTCTATGAGCGGGCTCAGCAGCTCGCGGCTCTCGAAGAACGGCAGCGGCTCGCTCGTGAGTTGCACGACTCGGTATCACAGGCGCTGTACGGCATCGCCCTTGGCGCCCGCACCGCGCGAACCCTCCTCGATACGACTCCAGAGCGGGCGACCGAGCCGGTCGACTACGTGCTCTCGCTGGCGGAGGCGGGCCTTGCCGAGATGCGCGCCCTCATCTTCGAGCTACGGCCCGAGTCACTGGAGACGGAGGGCCTGGTCGCGGCCCTGCAGAAGCAGACCGCGGCCATACGGGCGCGCTACGGCCTGGACGTTGCCCTCGATCTCAGCGAAGAGCCCTCGCTCAGCCTGGCCGAGAAGGAAGTCTTCTACCGCGTCGCGCAGGAAGCCCTGCACAACATCGTGAAGCACGCTCATGCAACACGAGCCGACGTCATGCTGGCATCCGACGCCGATTCCGTACGCCTGGAGATTCGCGACAACGGCCGGGGCTTCGACACGAGCCAGAGCTTCCCCGGACACATGGGCCTCGTGTCCATGACCGAGCGAGCCGGCAGCATCGGCGCCCGGGTCGAAATCGAGAGCGAGTCCGGTGGGGGCACGCTGGTCAAGATCGTCCGTCCGGCGAATCGGCCGTAGGCAGAAAAACTGAGCGCGCTGCGGGCATATAGCGCGGCAGGCACAGTTACATTTGATCTCGCGACAAGTGGCAATTGAAGTCTCCGACTTGTACCCGCGAGCACAACCGCATCTAGTGGAGTTGTCTTGGCAAGGAGACGTCGTTGATTACGCTTCACAGAAAGGCGGCCTAGTCACCCCACGATGAGGCTCGTGCAGCCTGTAGAGGCCACTACGCCGTCATAGCATTATCTGAACGGCATTTCATGTAGGTGCTCTACTCCCCTTCTTTGGGGAGCCCGCCATGGTGACTCACGAGTGAGTCCAGCCGCAGATCACCCGCCTGCTCGACGCGGCGAAACACACGACTGTTGAGATGCTCTGGGAAGTCGCACGCAAGATGAAACGGCACTGTGTGTCGATCATGCTGACGCCCCGCATTCTCGTATCCTCCGAAAGGCAACTCGCAGGCCGGAGCAGTAGCTCCATGGAGGAGAAAGGCGCCCCTGCCCGGACCAGATCTTCTCTAAGTGGTACACTGGAGAAGTACAAGAATGTACTTCTTGGGCGCCAGCCCTCGTGTCAGTCCAAGAACAGCCAACCGATAAGAACCTAAGCCACGCGAATTCCTCCGGACTCAGTCGTATTACGTCTCTCCCCGGGACCTCGTTGACGCCCCTGGTCTCCGACTTCGGTACCTGAAAGCGCCCCATTGGGGCTAGGAGAGAAGACTTGAACATTTACGTTGGAAACCTGAGCTTCGACACCAGCGAAAGCGATCTGCAGGCGGCATTTGCTGCCTACGGAACCGTCTCAACGGCTCGAATCGTTACCGACCGCGACACCGGTCGTGCCCGCGGTTTCGGCTTCGTCGAGATGGCGAACCCGGCTGATTCACAGGCGGCAATTGCGGGCCTCAACGGCAGCCAGCTCCAGGGACGCATGCTGACCGTGAACGAGGCGAAGCCTCGCGAGGAGCGCAGCTCAGGCGGCAGTCGTAGTTACAGTGGCGGTGGCAACCGCTGGTAGCCGGTCGCATAGCGGCCTAGCAGCCGCACTAAACCAATCGCAAGAAAGGGCCGGCACCAGAGGGAGCCGGCCCTTTCTCTTTGTCAACACGGTCGAACGCCCTCAGATTGCCGACCCGCCTTCCGTTGCCGCCACGCCCTCAGATTTGGGTCCTGGGCCAGTCCACGAGGAGAGTCTCGATTGCTGTGGTAGTTGCTGCTGCGGCGTCAGGATGTCTGAGGTGCTCCAACATCATTCCGCTAGTCCACCGGTCTAGGTCAGTTTCGGTGATCGCGCTCTCGCAATACGATCAACTCATAGTGGCCTGGACATGCGTGAGGAATTGAACAGAGAAGACAAGAGTTGCTCGCACCAAATGTCCAATCGAAACAAAGGAGGTCGGCGCTCCAGAGCGATCCTGAGCGTCTTCTTTGGAAGCGTCGCATTCGTAACGGCCTACTTGGTCTATGGCTGGTTGAATCCAGTGTTAGAGGCAAGGACGGATTGGCTAAGGGAACTCCAAGGACTTCTGTTCAGTTCGATCATCTTGGTGACGGTGGCTGGAGCACTTGCGGGCTGGTGGATCGGCGGTCGATTGTCTCGCTAGGAGGGAAATGCCCAGAAATAGCGTCGGGAATCAGCGTCACAATGGGCTCATCGTGACGCGTGCCACTGCTTGTCTAGCAGGGAAGGGTGTTGCGAACTCCTCGTCGGTTTAAGCACGGGGTGGGCGTCCAGGGTAGTTACTGAACCGTCCAACCGAACATAGGACGGGTAAGCAGTCTGGTCCGTCCAAAGACGGAGTCGAACACAATCCTTCTTCTCATCAACGTTCCGCCCAAAGCCTGATGCGAGCAGATTCGGCTCGCGAGAAACTCTGGACGTGCAGTTAAGCGAAGACCAAGCCAATTGGTGGGAAGGAGTTTCGGTAATGATGGAAACCTACTCAGAGGTGAAGCAACTCGGCCAAACTGTAATGCCGGACACCCTCTTGGGCCGTCCCTGTGAAGCAACCAGTTCTGTGTCGCTGCTGAGGGAGATAGCTGATCTGATCCAATATCACGAGCGCATGGTGTCACTGGCCGCCGGTCCGGACGACGTACTCCTGAAGTTCCTCCTGCCTCCGAAGTTCGCGGATTGGCTTCTTCGCTACCGCGAGGCTCTGTCCGCGGGGGTAGCTCTGCGAGAAACGGCAATAGACAGTGGGTTTGGTGAGCCTGACCCAGGGATGACTTGGCAAGGCTGTCACGCGTCTGGTCATGGCGGACACGATTGAGTCATCGCGTCCTGTCGAGCGTCGATGGAGATAATCCGAGCTGAAATACTCGAAACGAGAGCCGAAGGGTGAACGAAACAATACCACCAGGTTGGCCGGGACTGGAAGCGCGCTGGACCAGTAGCGCCAAAAGCGGCGTGGGCACCGCGGCGGAAGGCCTCAGCCGCGTCTGGTTTGCGATGTCCCATGGCATCGTGAACGAGGTCTATTACCCCAGCTTTGACAAGGCGAATACGCGTGACTTCGGCGTGATCGTGACCGATCGGCGCAACTTCTTCTCGGAGGAAAAGCGCGATACCGACACGACCATCGAGATGTTGGCGCCCGGCGTTCCGGGCTTTCGCATCGAGAGCACCTGCCGTTCCGGGCGCTACGTGCTGGAGAAGACGGTGCTGACGGACCCTCAGCACGACGTGCTCCTTCAGAGGCTTCGCTTCAAGGCGCTCGTCGGCAACACATCGGACTATTCGCTGTTCGTGCTGCTTGCCCCGCACATCGTCAATCGTGGTGCCGGCAACGATGCATGGGTCGGCGACTACAAGGGCGAACCGATGCTGTTCGCGCGTCGGGAAGACATCTGCCTGGCCGTGGGCTGCACTCGGCCTTTTCGGCAGCGCTCCTGCGGTTACGTGGGGTACAGCGACGGCTGGCAGGACCTTCACAGCAACTTTCGCCTGACGCAGACCTATCCCCGAGCGCTGAACGGCAACGTCGCGCTGACCGCCGAGATCGATTTGCAGGCCGGCGGCGAGTTTGTCGTGGCTCTTGGTTTCGGTAGCAGCGATCAAGAGGCTGCTTTGCAGGCTCGGTCTTCTCTCCTGCGGCGGTTCGATGCTGTGGAGCAGGAGTACGTCGAGGGCTGGCAGCGAGTTCAAGCCACGTTCAAGCCGCCGGCCAATTCGACACCGGACGATCTGTTTCGGGTGAGCACAGCCGTGCTTCGCGTGCATGCGTCCAAGAGCGTTACGGGGGGCATGAGCGCGAGCCTTTCGATACCATGGGGCGCCGCGAAGGGCGATGACGATCTCGGAGGCTACCACCTCATCTGGCCGCGCGACTTATGTGAGAGCGCCAGCGGTCTACTGGCCGCGGGCGACGCTGCGTCGGCTCGCCAATCACTGACTTTCCTCATGGCGACGCAGGAGTGGGATGGTCACTGGCCGCAGAACATGTGGTTCACGGGCGAGCAATACTGGAGCGGCATTCAGATGGACGAAACCGCTTTCCCCATCCTGCTCGCCGACGCCCTGCGGCGAAGAGGCCACCTGGAAGGACTTGATGTCTGGCCTTCGATTCGTAAGGCGGCCTCCTTCATTGTCTGCAACGGCCCAGTCACTCAGCAGGACCGATGGGAGGAGGATGGCGGCTATTCGCCCTTCACGCTGGCCGTCGAAATCGCGGGCCTGCTCGCTGCCGCCGACTTCGCGGACGAGGCTGGAGAATCAGGCGCGGCCGGGTACCTGCGCGAGACGGCGGACGCCTGGAACGCCCTGATCGAACGATGGACCTACGTTCAGGACACTGAACTCTCGCGCCGCATTGGCGTCGATGGCTACTACGTCCGCATATCTCCGCCGGACACTGCCGAGGCGGCGTCGCCGAAAGATGGCTTCGTGCCCATCAAGAACCGGCCTCTCAACCAGAGCGAGTTGCCGTGCAGCGCGGTGGTCAGCCCCGACGCTCTGAGCCTGGTCCGCTTCGGTATGCGCTCCGCCAACGACCCGCGCATCGTGAACACGGTTCAGGTGATCGACGCCCTGCTCAAGACGCAGACGGCGACGGGCCCGGTTTGGCATCGCTACGATGAGGACGGCTACGGCGAACACGAGGATGGCTCGCCGTTCGATGGGACTGGCATTGGCCGCGGCTGGCCCCTGCTCGCCGGCGAGCGCGGTCACTATGAGCTGGCGGCTGGCAACGTCGATCAGGCTCGCAGTCTTCTGCGGGTGATGGCGGCTCAGACGAGTCCAGGAGGGCTGCTTCCGGAGCAAGTTTGGGACGCCGCGGACCTGCCGGAGCTTGAGCTCTTCAACGGCCACCCTTCCGGCTCTGCGATGCCGCTCGTCTGGGCTCACGCCGAGTACGTAAAGCTGCTGCGTTCTCTAGACGAAGGTCACATCTTTGACCTTCCGCCTCAGACGTACGAGCGCTACGTGACGAGGTCAACGCCTTCGCGCTTCACACCGTGGCGGTTCAATCAGAAGTGCCGGACAATGGCGCTGGGTCAGGTCCTTCGCATCGAAACTCTGACGCCGGCCGTGGTGCGCTGGAGCAGCGACAACTGGACGACAGTAGTCGACCAACAGACAACCGACTCGGGACTCGGCCTGCACCGCGTCGATCTGCCAACGACGCGTCTGCCGATTGGTTCAACTGTGGTCTTCACCTTCTATTCGCCCGACGCAGGACGATGGGAGGCCAAGAACTACACAGTTGACGTCGTCTGAGGTCGGCGCCTGACTGTCTCCGAGCCTCCCGGGCAAGGATTACCAATCCACCACCCGCGAAGCACCAAACCGATGCCACCCGGTCATCGCCTGGCAGTCAGAGCGTCTCGCCTAGATTCAGAATCAGGGTTTTCGGTGCCGGGAGAGGGGCTCGAACCCTCAAGTCCTGCGAACAGCGGATTTTAAGTGCGTAGACGATAGGCCATAGCCGTCCGCTATCGTCGACCCACGACAAGGGTGGGGAACAGGCTTTCAGCCGGCCTGGTTTTCCCGAACTCAATGAGCCGGCGAGCAAGGTCGTGACTCCCTATCTCAGCTTGGGGCATGGCAGCAGACCCTCCCAGCGTTAATGTCTTCGGCGAGGAGTCTACTTCACTGAATCAACCCAGACCGAGTGCTCGGCAACGGCACACTAAGCCGTCATCGTGTGGGTCTAACAAGGTCGATTCCGGCGGAAGTAGACTAGATACATGAAGGCTTCTGCGGGCATTCGGAGCTACGCAGCTCGCCTGTTGCTGACGACGGCAGCAGCGGCACTGCTGGTGACCGCGTTGACACCGTTGCGCAACGACCTGCAGCTGCTCAACGTTGGCTTCATCTTTCTGCTCTTCACGCTGATTGTCGCCTCGATCTGGGGCCGCGAGGTTGGCCTGTTCGCGGCGGTGCTGACCAACCTCGCCTTCAACTACTTCTTCATCGAGCCGTTGCACACCTTCACGGTGCAGGCGCCGCGCAACGTGCTCGCCCTGTTCGTCTTTCTTGCCGTCTCTGTGATCGGCGGGGGCCTGCTTTCCGTGGCGCGCCGCTCAGCCCGCGATGCCCTGCGTCGTGAGGCCGAGGCCGAAGCAGCCCTCGGCCTCGCGCACGCTATGAGCCGTCAGACGCAACCGGAGGCTGCTCTGGAGGCGCTCTGCCGGGAAGTAACGAGTCTTTTCGTAGCGAGCGGCGCCGCCATCCTCATGCGCGGCGATGGCGGCTGGCACGTGCTGGCAGCGGCAGGCAAAGACAGCGTGAACCGGGCGCCGACACAGGAGGAGAGTGTCATCGCCGACCGCGCAGCGGCCGAAGGACGCTTGCAGGGCCTGGGGCTTACGAGGCTTGGCAGCGAGCGAGCGAGGCGCATTGTGGTTCCTGCTGGCCGTGGGGCCGCGTTCGCGCGTCAGCATGCCATCGTGTTCGTGCCGTTGCGTCTGGGTAATCGAGTGCTCGGTGTGTTGCGTCTTGACGGTCCCTTGGGTGAGAGCGCCTTTCGCGAGTCACCGGAAGCGTTGCTCAACGCCGTAGCGGGCGAAGCTGCCACGACCCTGCAGCGCTTCGATCTGGCGAGAGAAGCGGCGCATGCCAGTGCCCTGCGTGAAGCCGATGAGATGAAGACCGCCCTCATGGCCTCGATCTCGCACGACCTTAAGACGCCGCTGGCTGGCATTAAGGCAGCGGTCTCCAGCCTCCTCGACCAAGGAGTGGTCTGGTCGGAGGAGGACGTTGCCAGCTTCCTGCGCGTGATCGACTCGCAGGCCGACCGTCTCAACCGGGTGATCAGCGACATCCTTGACCTCAACCGCATCGAGTCTGGCGACCTCACTCCGGAGCAATCACCGCTGCTGGCGCGCAACCTGCTGGAAGAGGCACGTGAAACGACACGGCTGGAAACGGCAGGTCGAGAAGTAACAATCGATGCAGCCGATGCGGTCTGGCTGCTGGCAGACGAGGCGCTGATCGGCCAGGCCATCGTCAACCTGATTGAGAACGCGGCCAAGTACTCCAAGCCCGGCGCCGCCATCCATCTGGATGCAGAGCGCCGCGGCGGTTCTGTTGTCATTTCTGTGGAAGACGAGGGCCCTGGCATCGCATCGGAGGACCTGCCCTTCGTCTTCCAGCGCTTCTACCGGGCGCAGGAACAGAGTCGACGGGTGAAGGGCAGCGGCATCGGCCTGACCATCGTCAAGGGCTTCGTGGAGCTGTGCGGCGGGACCGTGCAGGTGGAGAGCTCCTCAGCAGGTACGCGCTTCACGATCACGCTGCCGGCGGCTTCAGGCGCAGACGTGGTCACGGCATGAACAGCGCAGCCCGTATCCTCGTCGTCGAGGACGAACCGCAGCTGCGCTTCGCCTTGCGGCGCTACCTCGAGGAGTCGCAGTACAAGGTGCGAGAAGCGGAGACGGGTTCCGATGCTCTGCGCGAGTTCGATGCTTTCAAGCCGGATGTTGTACTTCTCGACCTGATGCTGCCCGATATGAGCGGCGTCGAAGTCTGCGAAACCATCAGGCGCGACCACGAGACGCCAATCGTTGTGCTCTCGGCTCTCGGAGACGAGCGCACGAAGGTCCGGGCCCTCGACCAGGGCGCCGACGATTACCTGACGAAGCCTTTCAGCATGAACGAGCTGTCGGCCCGTATCCGGGTCGCGCTGCGCCATGGCACATCGCTGCGCGCCGGCCAGGCGGTGATTGAGGCTGAGGGACTGAGCATCGATCTGGAGCGCCGCCTTGTCCTGCTGAACGGCCACGAGTTGCACTTGACCCCAACCGAGTACGCCTTGCTCAAGTACATGGCCACGCACGCCGGCAAAGTGCTCACGCACCCGATGATTCTGCGCCAGGTGTGGGGCTCCTCCTATGACGGCGACACGACCGTGCTACGCAGCTGCATGAATCAGCTGCGCGCCAAGCTCGGCGATGCTCCTGACAAGCCGCGTTTCATCCGCACCGAGCCGCGCATCGGCTATCGCTTCCTGCCCGAGGTGAGCTGATCGGCTGGTAGAGCCGTCCTTACGACCTTCCTACGGCTTCCGGCGCTTTCCTTACGTCTCGCTTACAGATGAGCGGTGGGCGCTTCCTATCCTGAGGTAGGTGAGACAGGAAGTTGTTCTTCTCGGTCCGGAGTTGGCTCCGCTGGTGCCGTTCGCCCAGGCATTTCACGGTCGTGCATTTGCCGTGACGATCGCCGAACACGAAGACGTGCTCGGCCGCGCCAGGGCGCTTGCGTCGCAGGGGACATGGCTGGTTGTGCTGCTGAAGGGCACGGAGGCACTCGATGCCTGCCTCGAGTTGTACGAAGCGACGCCTCGTGCGCTGCTCTTGCTGCCGGCTGGAGCCGCCGTGCTCACTCGGATGCTGACGCAGCTGAGGCTGCCCATTGCGGCGGACGACGAAGAGCCCCTGATCGTGCTGGCGCGGCTCGTCGCGATGTCGCACGCTGCCTCGCTTGGCGCGCCTTCCGGCGAGATCTCCCCTGCGCCGGCCAGGGAACGAGGTCACCTTGACTGACGAACCGGTTCAACAGCCGGCCGATCAGGAACCGGCCTTTGTCCGTGTGCAACGCGAGGCGACGGCGGCAGCACCGGATGTCGAGCTGCACGAGCGGGTCCGTGGCAGCAAGCCCGGCTCCCGCTATGTCAGGCGCCGCCGCGGCGAGCAGCAGAAGCTGCGTCGGGTCGGCGACAGCGAGTTCGAGGCGACGCCGGCGGCCTTGCGCCCCGAGACCAGGCTCGGCCGGCTCTGGGCCCGCGTACGCGCGCTGGTCGTCGGCAAGCCCCTTGCGACGGAAGCGCTACCCCATCAGCGTCTGACGAAGCTCAAAGCCCTGGCGGTGTACGCCTCGGACAATCTTTCGTCTTCGGCTTATGCCACGGAAGAGATCCTGATCATCCTCGTCGTAGCCGGCACGCAGGCGCTGCGCTACTCGCTACCGATCACGGCAGCCCTCGTAGCTCTCGTGGTGATCGTCGTCACCTCGTATCGCCAGACGATTCGCGCCTACCCGAACGGCGGCGGCGCCTACATCGTCGCGACCGACAACCTGGGCTTCTTCCCCGGGTTGATTGGCGGTTCAGCCTTGCTGGTGGACTACGTGATGACCGTTGCTGTCTCGATTGCGGCCGGCGTCGCAGCGATCACCTCGGCGGCGCCGGCGCTGCACCAGATGCGGGTCGAGTTGTCGCTGCTCTGCGTGGCGTTGATCACGGTCGGCAACCTGCGCGGCATCCGCGAGTCCGCGACGATCTTTGCCATCCCGACCTACTTCTTCGTGCTGAGCTTTGCTTTCATGCTGATTCTCGGTATCGCCAGGGTGGCCCTTGGCGCCCACCTCTCCGCGCCCCCGCCACAGGACGCTCTGGCTCAAGGCGGCACAGCTCTCTCCGCGTTTTTGCTGCTGCGCGCCTTCTCGTCGGGAGCCGTCGCCCTGACCGGCATCGAGGCGGTGGCCAACGGCGTGCCGAACTTCAAGCCGCCGGAATGGCGCAACGCGATTACCGTGCAGGCGTGGATGGTGACGATCCTGGCCGCCTTCTTCGCAGGTACCACGTTCCTCGCCTACCACTTCCACATCGTGCCGTCAGAAACCCAGACCGTCGATGCTCAGATCGCGCGTGCCGTCTTCGGTCAGAACGTTGTCTTCTACCTGATTCAAGGCAGCACGATGCTGATCTTGATCCTCGCCGCCAACACGGCGTTCGCAGACCTGCCCGTCCTTTCATCCGTCATGGCGCGCGACGGCAAGATGCCGAAGCAGTTCCTCTTCCGGGGTGAGAGGCTGGCATTTTCCAACGGCATTCTCCTGCTCGGCCTGGCGTCGTCTGCCATCCTGGTGCTGTTCCAGGCAGAGACGACGCGCATCATCCCGCTCTATGCGTTTGGCGTCTTCACGGCGTTCACCCTGTCGCAGTTCGGCATGGTCGTGCACTGGACGCGCAGCAAGGAACCCGGATATCGGCGCTCGATGATGATCAACGGCTTCGGCGGCTTCGTCACGCTGATCGTGGCGATCATCGTTGGGGCCACCAAGTTCAGCCACGGCGCCTGGATCTCGATGTCGGCGATGCTCATCCTGGTCGCTGTCCTCTGGCGCGTGCACGCGCACTACGTCAAGGCGGAGCGACAGCTCGGCGAGGGTCTCGAGAACCCGGCGCTGGTTCCCCACCAGTTCTTCACCGCAACGGAAGGTACGCAGGTGCAGACCGTGATTGTGCCGGTCGATGCCATCAACCTGGCAGTACTGCGCAGCGTCGCCTATGCGCGCGCCATCTCGCCAAACACCATTGCTGTGCACGTCGCCCTAGATCATGTCGAGGCCCATGATCTGCGCGAGCGCTGGGACCAGTTCGTGCCGGACGTGCCGCTGGTCGTCGTCGATTCGCCCTATCGGTCGCTGGTGCAGCCCATCGTCGCCTACATCGAGGCTCTCGGGCACACGCAGCCCGGTCGGCTTGTCACGGTCGTTCTGCCCGAGCTGGTGACGCGCTGGCCGTGGGAGAAGTACCTGCACAACCAGCTCTCGATCCCTCTGCGCAAGGCCCTCGTTTCTCGCCCCGATACCGTCCTGGTCGAGGTGCCCTTTCAGCTAACTGAGTGAAGAATGCGGCGTGCAGTCACGATCAACTCATCGTGTACGTCACGGCACTGGCGTCCGCGACTTCCTTGATGTGCGATTTGTCTTTGTCGCAGGCTCAGACTCGGGTGAAGGAACCAAAATGCTGTAGAGGATGCGACGCCGACGGCCCCTGGCTGGAGCGTTAGCGAGCCGTGGCAAAAAAACTGCCGCAAGGTCTCGAGACAGATCGGACAGTTCAGCGTCCGTAAGCCACATCGCTGCCACCCTGTAGCCGACGCCGTCGCGCAGCGGGTCCGGCTTTCCGGACGCCAGGTAGCGATCGAAGTCAGACAACAATCCCGCTACATAGAGCATGAAGGCGTGGGCGTGCTCATCCTTCGTCATGGCCGCCACCTCGTCTGGTCCCATCTGGGCAGCCGGCGAGCGAAGAGTATACGTCCGCTCTATCGCACCGCGGACAGGCCGCTCGGCGACAACTTGTAGAACACCCGCCTTCACCAACAAGGCGACATGCCGATAAAGACTCCCTGCCGGCACGTCATCTAGTTCAGATGAAAGCTGTGCTGTCGTCAGCGCACGGTCGCCGAGAAAGGCTTTGACGATCCGGAGCCGTACAGGATGAAGCAGGAGATCCGCGCTCGCCATGCGTTGAGACTAGCAGATTGTTACCAGGTCTGCTAACGTTCACAGAGATGTGAACAGTCAGGTTCCATCCAGAGGAGGTCTCGAAAGGCATGTCAACGCTCGTCCTTGCCTTGATTCCCGCGGTCTTGCTGTGCCTGACGTTTGTTGCTTATTGCCTCTACGACCTTTCTCGTTCACAGGCGTTACTGCTGCCACGTTGGGCCTGGGTCATTCTCATCCTCGCATCGATACCCTTCGGTGGCATCCTGTACCTCTTCGCCGGCAGGAAGCAGTCGTGACCCCAACGTTCGCTGTCGAGACTTCCGGGCTACGGAAGGTTTACGGCGGCAACGTTGCCCTGGATGGAATTGACCTCTGCGTCCGGCAAGGAAGCGTTTACGGCCTGGTCGGTCCCAACGGCTCTGGAAAGACAACGCTCTTGTCCATCCTCGTCGGGCTTCGCCTGCCCACGGGCGGCACCTTCCGAATGGAAGCGCCGCGTCAGCGGCTTGCCTTGTTGCCCGACACACCAAACTTCGAACCGTGGCTGACGGCCTTTGAGGTCGTTGATCTGGCGCGGGTGCTGGTAGACCCGCGAATACCCGTCGAGCGCGTGCGTGTGACGCTGAACGAGGCCGGCCTCGCCGAGTCTGCGGACCGCCGCATCGGCGGCTTCTCACGAGGTATGTTCCAGCGTCTCGGCATCGCCTCCACGTTAATCGGCGACCCCGCCATCGTGCTGCTCGATGAGCCCTGTTCCGCCCTCGACCCACTTGGCCGTCGCGAAATCCTCGACCTAATTGCGAGCCAACGTGGTCGCCGCACGGTGATTTTCTCCAGTCATATCCTGTCGGACGTCCAGGAAATCTGCGACACGATCGGCATCCTGCGAGCAGGCCGCTTGCTTTATGAAGGACCGTTGCACAGCCTGCTGGTCGGTGAAGGGACTCCTGGCTATCGACTGCGCCTGCGCGGTGATGGTGCTCACGTAGCAGCGGCCCTCGGCAAACAGCCCTGGGTGAGCAATATAGTCGAACTCTCAAAGAATGAGATGAACGTCTCTGTGACCGACCTGGCTGCTGCTGAACAGGGCCTGGTTCGGGTTCTCGCACGAGAAGGCGCGAGCGTCGTGAGCCTATTGCCGGAGGAAGCATCCCTTGAGCAGGTCTTCCTGGAGCTCACGAAATGAGTCTGTTGAAGCTGGAGCTGCTGCGCCTGGTCCGCACTTGGCGCGGACCGGGACTTCTAGCTGTTTTTCTGCTTTTCGGCATCATGGGACCGCTGATGGCCCGCTACCAGGAAGCAATCATCTCCCATCTCGGCAACGGCAACGGAATTCAAATAACCGTGCCGCCGGCGCAGCCGGTCGATGGCATTGTCCAGTACCTCGGGAACGCGACGCAGCTAGGAGTGCTGCTCGCTGTCGTCGTAGCTATCGGCGCCCTCAATTTTGACGCTGAGGCTGATGTTGCCATATTTCTGCGCACGCGCGTTTCCGTAAGGCGCCTCCTCTTGCTTCGCTACTCCATCTATGCGATCGGAGTTGCGCTGACTTTCTTGCTCGGCGCCCTGCTTGCCTGGTACGAGACGGCGCTCCTCCTCGGCGGTTTGCCCGTTCTGCGCCTACTTGCTGGCTTGGCCTATGGGATGCTGTTCTACGTCTACGTTATCGCCCTAGCCGCTTTGGCCGTAGCCTGGTCTCGCAGCACCATCGGCGGCGTTCTCATCGCCCTCGCTCTTCTAACAGTGCCCGACATCCTCACGGCAATACCTGCGGTGAGTGCCTGGCTACCTACGAGCCTCGGTAATGCGCCGGCCGCGCTGGTGAAGGGAAGCAGCGTCGTTGCGCTTCTGCGCCCCGCGTCCGTGGCGACAGTCGTTGCCGCCATGGGCTTGTGGTTTAGTCTGAGGCGATTGGAACGACGCGAAATCTAGAGGCGCCCTGCGCTATCTCAAGCCAAGGGACATTATGAGGAGAGACAAGAAATCAGGACTTCTTTACGCCAGCTACGCAGAGTGGCTTAGCGATGGACACATGGTCTGGCTTTTCAGCCTATTGCTTGGCTACTGGTACTACCTTATGAGCACGGACTCGGTCTGACCAATCAAACTGACTCACCACCGGGCGCTTGCCGACCTTGACCAAATCTAGTCTGCTACGGTTCAGTCCGGGACTAGGGGTGAGAAGGGGATATGTCGATCGGAGGGCCGCGTTTGTCATCGGGCGCTTTGGCGCAAATGAGGACAATCTGTGTAGCCGCTGCGTCGCGCTTTAGTAGAAGGCCGTGACACGATGGAGTCATGGTGTCATGTTGGCTGCTTCTGCGTTCGCTCGGCACAGGCACTTGGTATTGGGTTCAGTGTGAGGTGCCGAGGGGTCAGCTTGCCTGAGAACGAAGTCGATAATCCAGTATGGTGAACGATCAAGGGAGTTCCCGCAGGCTCCCACGCTGTGGAATCGCGCCTTGAGGGTTTTCAGCCATTTGGACAGACCACGCGTCCCGGCGCGAAATCTCGCCCTTCTCGCAATTTTCCTGGCCGGCGGGGTCTTGACCGCTATCGCGTTGCTCACCGTGACCAACCTGGTGAATACAAGGAACCGCATGGAGACGGTTTCCCGGCAGACAGCTCTCGGTAACGCCTATACAGACCTCAGTTTGGCGGTGGCGAAGACGGAGAGCCACTACCAGAGATTCAGCGATACACGGGACCCTGCGGAGAAGGCGCCGCTCTTGGCCGCGATCGAAGAGATTTTCAGTGCCGAATCACAGATCAAGACGCTTGGAACCGACTCGGACCGTGGTCTTATGGCTGAGCTCGACGCAAAGTATGGTCAGCGGCTGTCCCTCGGCGTGCAGATGCTCAATGGCACTCTCCCTCCGTCGTCGACGTTTGTCATTCCCGCGGATCCGTCGGTGCTCGATCGGATCACGGAGTTGCTGGCGGGCCCTACGGAACAGAGCAGGATAAATGCTTCTTCAGGACTAGCACGGTTGCAGACCGGCTTTCACCGAAGCTCAGACCGAGTACTGGCTGCAATTGGCCTCGGCCTGCCGATTCTTGTCTTGCTCCTGTTCGTCATATACCACTACGAGCGCAAGGACGCGTTAAACATGGTTGAGCGCAGACGCCTAGAACTGGTTGCGTTGACCGACAGCTTGACCTCGCTTGGCAACCACAGGGCGTTTCAAGAGGACCTGCGACGCGAAGTGGCGCGAGCAGCCCTGGACGGGTCTGAACTAAGTGTAGTCATGATGGACCTGGATGACTTCAAGGAGATCAACGACAGCCGGGGACACGCCTCGGGCGACACTCTTCTAACGGCTCTCGGGCAGATACTGCTGCACTCTCATGAAGGCGCCGAGCATGCGTATCGGGTGGGCGGCGATGAGTTCGCCTTGATTCTGCCTGATACGCCGGCCACTTCCGCAAGGCGAACTCTCGAGCGGCTCAGAGTGAAGATTGGCGGCGAACTCGAGGGCGTGTCTATCAGCGTTGGCATCTGCTCCGCTAGACCGGTTCAAGGAGAAGCGAGTGTGCTCGTCGACAGTGCTGACGCAGCCCTGTATGAGGCCAAGCGTCGAGGCAAAAACAACATCGTCCTGGTCGGAGCGCCGGTGGAGCCCAATGACGATCGAAAGGCGGCGTAGGGCGACACGATCTGGCCATCGTGTCACTCGCACGCCGATCTCTCCGCGCCACTTGATCTACTGAACAGCCGAAGACGGACTGGATTTGCCCTGGCCCGGAACACTCGCAGAGGATCGCTCCCCCGGTGTCATTTGATTGGAGGAATCAGTGGCGAAGCATGCCTCGGTTGATATAGCCCAACTTCTCCTCCACCGGGGAGCACGATCCTGGTTGTTGAACCCCAGCGTGCTTCTTCTACGGCCGAGCATTTGACGCCCTTGGCTTGGAGCGATTGCATCTCGGCGGCAATGTCGTCGCACATGAGGTAGAGATCGGTCGAGGTTTCCTCGGCGGGATGGATCGCTGCTTCGGAGGGAGGCAGCGCGAAGATCAGCCAGCCGTGACCAGCGTCCACCACCGGGAACCCGAGAATGTCTCGAAAGAAGGCGCGGTCCGCGGCTTCGTTTCGGCTATAGAGAATTACGTGGGCTCCGAATATCAATGCTTCCTCCCAACTGATCCGTCTATATATTCTCGACGGTGCCAACCGCTTTGCGTGAAAGGGCTGAAAAGAGTTGGGAGAGGCCCACAGACGTACTACCTCGCCGAGAACAACGCTGGACCAGGCTTTAGACTATTCACACGATGTCGTTGTCGTGCCCTTCCTTGCCGCCTTCGCCAAGCTTCAGGTTCTCCCGGAAGACCCGCCGGCTTCACGCCTGTAAACAACGTTCATGGGAACAACAGCTAGCCACACAAGTCGGACACCGTCAGGCCGATTCGTGTCAGACCGCCTTCCAACCAGACGCCTTCCGGATATACGCCCAAGCCAAGGAGTTCCTCACAGTCCTCCGGGATCCTGTAGACGTTTCTTTCCTTATCACCCGCAATCATCACCGTGCCCGCCGATGTCAATACCGGCGCGCCGAGAGGCGGGGCAGGGACTAGAGGAGCCGCCCCGGCCAAGTCGACGTGGTGAGCGTGGTTGATGTTCAGAAGTGGCATGATGGCCACAGCCGCAACGACGACGGCGACGAGCGCCGCCGGCCAGAAGTGCGAATGCCTCGCAGAGGCCGGCGCAGATGGCAGGCTCGGCGAAACCGGTGGCGGTGCCACCTGCGCCTCCACATCGTCGAACTCACCGGGCACCGGCTCTTCTTCGGGCGTGCGCTCATCCGCCACGCTAGCGGGGGAGAGATCGAGCGACGAGGCCATGAAGGCGGCCTCGGTGCGGTTGCGGGCGTCTAGCTTGCTCAGGACCCGGCTGACGTGGAACTCGACGGTGCGCCGCGAGAGATATAGGCGCTCGGCGATCTCCCGGTTGCTTAGACCCTGCCCGAGCAGTCGTAGCACCTCTGCCTCGCGGGGTGAAAGCTCTGGCCGGGCACGGCCTCCCGGGCGCTCCTCATCTTCCGAGCCTGACGTTGCCTCTGATTGGTCTTCGTTCGTCAAGGGCCGGCCTCCTTCGCGTAATTGCCTCACACGATAGGCGGTCAGGCGCCCCAAAACGACTGTGGAGCCGACTAGTTCTGGCCTTTCGGGCTACCTAATTCGGGTTGACGCCGTCATGGATGTGACGAGCTGGCCGAACATCTCGCATTAAGATCAGGAAGCGGTGATGAAAGATCGTTGGTCTGCTCTAGCGCATGGGCTTCCCTCTTTGATTCGAGTTTCGGGAACTGACGAACCAGGCGAAGAGCCAGCCGCTGAGCGCTGCGGCGAGGTACGACCCAATGACGGTCAGGTGTTCGCTAGTCGGATCATAGATCCAGTTGAAGGCAAGGATGAGCACGAACAGCAAGAACAAGCCGAGCGTTGATTTCCAAAAGAAGCTCACTGTCTTTCCTCCGAACCTCATCGGTCTCCTAATGTCTTGTAATCAGGGCAATAAAGGTGCTTTGTCGGCGTCGTCTGTGCCGCCCTACTGAACCCGACCCAAAACATCTTATTATGACCGGCTGGCATCGACAACGTTCGACCCTTTGGCGCCTTATGTAGTCGTGCTGGCTGAACTTGGAGCCGCGACAAGATCAACGCGGAACCGCTGGACGGCGCGCATCGCGATACCGCTCCTGGTCTACTTTGCTCTTATGTGGAGCGCGTCGTTTGCCTGGGGCCGGGCACAAGGTCTGGGCTATGCGAGGACGGCGACTCTGGCGTTCACGGCGGCCGGCAACAACTTCGAGCTAGCCATTGCTGTCGCCATCGCGACGTTTGGTGTCGAATCGGGCCAGGCCCTTGCCGGGGTGGTCGGTCCTCTCATCGAAGTGCCGGCTCTCGTGAGCCTCGTGTACGTCACCCTCTGGGCGAAGCGAATGTTGGCGAGGGCAGACCAGTTCTACCTCACGAGCTCGACCACTGGAGTAATGCATAAGCCCAGTTGTCCCTGTGCACCGCAATTCCGCGAGGAGTGTCTTTGCAGAGGCGCAATTGCCTGCCATCCCGTGGCTGCACCTTCAGACTTATCCCAATTGGCTCAGGGCCTGACGCTCGCCCTCTGGAGCGCTACCGCCGCGATCACGCAGGTTGGCAAGGATCCGGCGGAAAGAAGCGCATGCGCGGCGGCAATTGGACAGCTGGAAGGTTGCCTCTTTGAACGGCTGGCAAGCCGTAGTCGGTGGAGTTCAGCGGAGATGGCACGTGCGACAGCACATCCGTCAAGGGGACCGTACATGTTTCGACGTTTGAAGCGCGCGCATCTCGAACGCCACCACCAACTCCGGAAACCACCAAGGTGAACGCAGCAAGCAGACCGATCGACCATGGCAAGTGTCGCTTCATCTTTCTCCTTCCGATCGTGACCGACACACAGGAACAGACATTTGTCTTATAGTCGGCAATTTCGGGCACTATCTGGTGACATGTCAAACGCGCCAGGGGTGAGGTGACTGTGAGCCAGGTACAACGATGAGGTCGTCGTGTCATCCAAAAGTCTAAGCACACTGTTACCTCAAGCTGTAAGGCCCAGGCCTTCGAACATTGGGCGAGAAGTTGCCAGCCTGCAATGCGCCTAGTATTTGTTCTATCTCCGTCTGAGACATGGCGGTCTTGACCAGCGAACCATTTTCGAGACGTTGCTCAGGAATCTGATTAACTGAATGACTCAATGATCCGCGCCTGGACACGCTCACGGAGACGGAGCCTTGGTTTCTCCAGTTGTGTCTTATGGTTCTTACAGTGCGCGTCCCGATATCGACTGGAACTGAGTACGTGAAATCCTTGAACACGAGAACGCCCATCGTGGTGGGGATGCCCAGCGTGCGTATGCCCTACGCAGAAAGGAAAAATTCGGCCAGGCGGAGAGCTAACGGCGAAGGCTCCATCTACCCGCGAAAAGACGGCCGTTGGGAGGCCTACATCGTGGTCTCTGGTCGCCGCCAGTTCTTTCTTGGGAAGACACATACCGAGGCCAAGGCCAAGATGGACGCTAGCCGCAAGAACCAGCAGGCAGGCTTGCCGCCAAAATTCGAGCGCAAGAAGTTCTCCGATTTCATCGACGACTGGCTCGCCAGCGTGAAGGCCTCCCTCAAGCCGCGGACCTGGAGTCGTTACGAGCAGCTGGTGCGGGGCCACGCCAAGCCGGCGTTGCAGCCTGCGCCTCGAGAAGACACTCCGCAGCAGATCCAGAGGCTGTACGCCCAGATGTCGGAATCGGGTTCGTCAGAAGGGACGATTCTTCAGCTGCATGCGGTGTTGCACAAGACGTTCAAGCAGGCGGTGCTCTGGGATCTGGTAGGGCGGAACGTCCTGGATGCCGCCATCCGGCCAAAGCCGCGGCGCCTGGAGATGAAGACACTGAATTCGGAGCAGGCTCGGCGGTTCTTGGAGGCCGTGAGAGGTGAGCGGTACGAAGCGCTCTTCGTCCTGGCGCTCACGACTGGCATGCGCCAGGGCGAGTTGCCGGCGCTCCAATTGGCCGACCTCGACCTCGGCAACGGCGTCATCCACCTGTAACGGTCGTCCAGCGCACCAGGGACGGCTTCCAGGTCACCGACCCGAAGATGAGACGATCACGACGGCGAATCGAGCTGGGCAGTCTGGCTGTTGAAGCCCTGAAGACTCACCGAGTGAACCAGACCGCAGAGAGGCTGTTGGGTGGAATGATCAGAGGCTCGTCTTTGCCAACACGACCGGCGGCTTCGTCGAGGCGTCGCACCTGCTGCGGCATTGCTTCTGCCCATTGCTCGAGCGCGTCGGCTTACCGAGGATTCGGTTCCACGACCTACGCCACACCGCGGCGACGTTGTTGATGGCCCCGGGCACTCACCCCAAGGTGGTGTCGGAGATGCTTGGCCACTCGACGATTGCCGTTACCCTCGACCTCTACAATCACGTTTCGCCGACCATGCAAAGACAGGCTGCGGGTGTCCCTCGACGACCTTCTTCGTCCGTAGATGTTTGTAAGCATCCGTAGCGGTTGCTGTCAAAATCGCTGGAACAACTGCGGATGCGAACAAAAGGCGATGCCAGCTTTAGGTAGATGTCGTATGCGAATTGTATGGTGCCGGGAGAGGGGCTCGAACCCTCAAGTCCTTGCGGACGGCGGATTTTAAGGCCGGCGCCTACGTGTCGCTTACGCTCTTGTCTGTGTGAATCTATCGAGGCAGCTCATTGTGAGTTTGAGCGAATCAGTCCTCCACCTAGCCTTACAAGCATGTCATACAGGGGATTCTAGAAGGTCTTGGAATGCACGCAAGGCTTCCGGATGGGGGACTGTGGCGAGATTTGAAATTCGATTCTGAACAGAAACGAGGCGCCCGACTTAGGACTGTCCGAGTTTGGTAATACGTATCAGGTCTTCTGCTCTGCCAGGTCAGGCCTCGCCCGCGCGGCGTTATCCCACTCAGATGCGTTAAAGACACAAATCCTACTGGTCTTTACCTTCTTTGTACCTTTTCAGTGCACTCTCTCGTCTCGCCTTAGCTCTCAATGCGAAGTCATTCGTCACGGTTGCTCGGAGACAGGCTAACGGAACTCCGAGTAGTGCTGCCACTGCGAAAAAAATGGCTAAGTTTGATTCGCCGATGGCAATCGCCCCTATCATGCAAGCCACGCTGAGGATTTCCAGAATGATTCCAGTAGGACCTAATACCCGAAGCATTATTTCCCCCAAGCATGGTTAAGAAGCTGCCCGATGGCACCACCAAAATCATCAACAAATATCAGGATTTTCTGCGCGAAGAGCGGAAGGACGCGAACACCGATCCTCTCTGAAAGCGACGAGGTGCCACTTAGAGCGCTGGCTGGAATCGCAGCACAGGAGCCAATCTTGGCATAGGTTCCCGCTGCCTTGCTACAAGAATTCGTCGCATTAACGAGGTCGAGTGTGACTCCAGTTCCAACCGCGGTTACGCCTGCAGTAAGCTGCACTGCCTCCCAGCCGCCAAGAACAACTTCACCTGCCAAAGCGGCATCAATGACACCGCCGCTCACGACTGTGCCACCAAGAATCGCCGCCGTCAGGGCTACACTTCGGCAGGTAGAATCACCAATACACCAAGAGCCACTGCTTACCGCAGCTTCTCCGAAGTTGTTGAGAGCGAACCCCCCTTCTTTTGCGAGGTGTCTTGCGCTCCGTCTTAGAGAACGAAGAGCGGCGGAGATGTCGTTGAGGCTAAGAAGTCCGTATGGATCCATGAAGTTCTGAGGACTGGAACCCACATACGCATACGGATGCTCCGGCCAAAACGGTATCGCGGTCAAGGGGTCTCGGCTCACAAACCCTCCCGTCTGCGGGTCGTAGTACCGGCCCGCAGGTACTCGAGGCTCGTACTCGCGTCCGTCTGCTCGCCCGTGAACGTAAACGCGTTGTCCTGCGAGCCTGACGATGCGCTCAATCGCACCGAACGGATCGTATTCGTAGGTGTTCTCGACTGCGCCCGCAGCGTCCGTCAGCGCCATGGTCGAGCCGAGGCCGTCCGGCAGGTAGTAGTAGGCGTTGTCGCTGCCATCCACTTCGGCGATGCGGCCCAGACCGTAGACGTAGCGGAAGTCGCCGTCGTCCAGGACCTGCGGCACCGAGGCGTTCACGTCCCAGGTAAACGTCGTCGTGTTGCTGTCGTAGGTCAGGGAGTCGCGCAGGCCGTCGCCGTTGTAGGCGAAGTCGGTCGTGGCGCTGTCCACCGTGGCCGACGTGAGGCGGTTCTCCGCGTCCCAGCTGAGACTGTCCGAGCCGCGGTCTGTCAAGTTGCCGTTGTCGCTCTAGCTGACTGATAAAGCAATCCAACCAACTCCAACAATTATCATGCCAAGCGGGACAATCCTGAGAACCCATCGCATGCGATTCCTTATCATCTGGCCAAACTCATCGTCCATACGCTCGTCTTTAAAGACAACAGAGATTACCTGAGCATTTAGTCTGTCCGGATAGAGAAAGGACAGAACCAATAGGCCTCCGCCAACGAGAGCCAATACAACACCACCGCCCAAGAAGAAAAGCATTTCAGAACAAATAGTAGCAAGTTGCTGCAACGTTGAACGGTGATGGCGAAACGCCCGCACTTACACCCGCTTCCCAAAACGGGGTGCCTGAATTCATCCCGTTTTGCAAGCCCCCAACGCCAGATTGCGAAGTAATACCAAGGAGGTATCCAGCCGAATATTGAAGACCACAAGCCGCACCTTGCGTGATGGATTGCCCCGGTCCCGCCGTGAGAGAAAGCCCCCCTTGAGGGGTGCCTATACCTCCTCCACCATAGAAGTGCCCTCCTTGCCCAAAGCTCGCCTGCAGACCCCCTGTTAGGCAGAGACCAAAACAGCCAGAGAGGTTCAAATCCACATATCCGAGGTTGGTTAGTCCGGCGGCTTTCCCGAATGAAGTGATTCCAAGGTTCGTTATCCTCAACGCGCATCCCTCTTGCCCAGAGATGACGCAGTCGAGACCTAGATTCGCAGCAGCTTGGAAGGCTGGTCCAGCATTTTGGAAGGCATGGCCAGCCTCCTTGGCCAACCGTCGCAGCCCGCTTTGACAGAGTAAACAGAGACCATAGGGATCAACGAGATTCGCTGGATTCGAACCAACGTACGTGTACGCATGCTCCGGCCAGAACGGTATCGCCGCCAACGGGTCGCGACTCATGAACCGTCCCGTCTGCGGGTCGTAGTAGCGTGCCCGCAGGTACTCGAGGCCGGTGCTCGCGTCCGTTTGCTCGCCCGTGAACGTGAATCCATTGTCCTGCGAGCCAGACGAATCGCGGATGGCACCAAAGGCGTCGTACTCGTAGGTGTTCTCGAGGGCGCCTGAGTCGTCCGTCAGCGCCGCCGTCGAACCGAGACCGTCCGAGAGGTAGTAATAGGTGTTGTCACTGTTGTCCACCTCTGAGATGAGCCCCAGGCCGTAGACGTAGCGGAAATTGCCGTCGTCCAGCACCTGCGGCACCGAGGCGTTCACGTCCCAGGTGAAGGTCGTCGTGTTGCTGTCGTAGGTCAGCGAGTCGCGCAGTCCGTCGCCGTTGTAGGCGAAGCCGGTCGTGGCGCTGTCCACGGTGGCAGACGTGAGGCGGTTCTCGGCGTCCCAGCTGAGACTGTCCGAGCCGCGGTCCGTCAGGTTGCCGTTATCGCTCCAATCGTACGAAGTCTCCGACTCGCCCGGAGGCGTCACGCCGGTGAGGCGGTCGGCCGCATCGTAGGCGTAGTCTGTCGTGCCAGACGAGTCCTCCAGCGTGAGGCGGTTGCCCACCGAGTCGTAGGTGTAAGCCACTGTGCTGTCGTCCGGGTAGGTCACGCCGGTGAGGCGGTAGAGGTCGTCGTAGGTGTAGCTCTGCGTACCGTTGTCATCGGTACGCTCCGTCCGGTTGCCGACGTCGTCCAGCGTGTAGCTCACTGACGTAACATTCGTCAGACCGTCGTCGTAACTGATGTCTGTCAGCCGGTCGGCGTTGTCATAGGTGTAGCTGCCGACAATGCCGTTGGGCAGCGTCGCAATCCTGCTCTTGTCCATTTCCGACCAGCCCTTCTTGCGCACCATGATTGCTTTCGCCTCCTTCTGGCTTCATGGCTTGCAGGGCAAGGCTTGTCTGGAGGATTCTTCGCCGCCTCCCGGGCAAGGATTACCAATCCACCACCCGCGAAGGTCAAAACCGATGCCGCCCGGTCATCGCCTGGCAGTCAGAGCGTCTCGCGTAGATTCAGAATTAGGGTTTTGGTGCCGGGAGAGGGGCTCGAACCCTCAAGTCCTTGCGGACGGCGGATTTTAAGTCCGCTGCGTATGCCAATTTCGCCACCCCGGCATCGCCGAGCCGCTAGCTGTTGGTCTGCTGCTTGAGGACCTCGTTCATGCTCCCGGACCGAAAGCCTGCCAGGTCCAGCGTCACGTAGGCGAAGCCGAGCTGCTTGAATCGCTCGACGACCGCCTGCCGCCGGCCGGCCCGCATCAGCACGGCCATGCCCGCCTCGTCCAGCTCGATGCGCGCGACCTGGCCGTGATGCCGCACGCGTAGCTGGCGCAGACCCAGCGACCGTAAGAATGCTTCTGCCGACTCGATTTGGTCCAGCGCCTCGATCGTCACCGGCGAGCCGTAGGGAATGCGAGACGAAAGGCAGGCCATGGCCGGTTTGTCCCAAGTCGGCAGGCCGCGTTCGCGAGAGAGCTGGCGGATGTCGTTCTTCGTCAGCCCGGCGTCGATCAGCGGGCTGAGCACGGCGTGCTCAGCGGCGGCGCGGCGGCCGGGCCGATAGTCGCCGATGTCGTCCATGTTGCAGCCGTCGACGACGTGGTCGTAACCGTCGATCTTGGTCATCTCGCCCAGCAGAGTGTAGAGCTCGTCTTTGCAGAAGAAGCAGCGCTCGGGCGAGTTCTCCACGTAGCCGGCCCGGTCCATCTCGTGCGTCTCGATCAAGCGGTGCGCGATGCCGATCTGTCGTGGCCAGCGACTGCGCTTCCGCCAGCTCCGACGCCGGGATCGAGGGCGATACGCCGGTGACGGCCAGCGACCGAGAACCCAGCGCGTCAAACGCGCTGGCGGCGACGAACGTGCTATCGACGCCGCCTGAGAAGGCCACGACCACCGAGCCAAGCTCGCGCAGGCGGTCGAGCAGGGCCTGACGCTTGCGCTCTAGGACTGCATCCACGCCGACATACTAGCATCGCCGCTCAGCTGAAGTGGTACGGCACGTCGATGATGACCGTGTTGGGCCGGGCCAGCAGCGCCTTCTTCAGCCGGATGGGCAGCTGGTTGTGCAGGAAACGCTGCCAGAAGTGCTTCGGTACGAACTCCGGCAGAACTACCGTCACCATCTGGTTCGGCTGTGTGCGGTCCAGACCGTCGATGTAGGCCATCATCGGCTCGACCAGCGAGCGGTACGGAGATTCCACCACCACGAGCGGGATGTCGGGGATGGTTGCGTCCCACTGGCGCCGCAGAGCCTCCGCCCGCTCGCGCTCGTCCGTGATGTGCACGGCGACGACGTTGTGATGCAGGCTGCGCGCATAGGAGATCGTGCGCAGTACCGAGCGGTCGATGTGCTCGACGGGCACGATGATAGTTTGCGGGCGCCCGGCCGACGCGACGTAGAACTGGGCCGCCACGCCGCTATCAGTTTCCATGCCTGCGTGCAGCTGTCCCTCGGCGTCGGCGTAGTGAGCGCGGATAAGCCAGAGCAGCGCGAACAGAACAGCCATCGTCAGGAGCGAGAGCCAGGCGCCCTCTTGGAATTTCGTCATGGTGATGATGATGGCCACGGCGCCCGTGGCGATGCAGCCCACCGTGTTCACGGCAGTGGCGCTGCGCCAGCCCGGCGTGCGCTCGCGGCGCCAGTGCACGATCATGCCCAGCTGCGACAACGTGAAGGCGACAAACACACCGATGGCATACAGCGGGATCAGCCGGTTCGTCTCGGCGCCGAAAAGGACGAGCAAGATGGCCGAGAGAACACCCACCACGAGGATGCCGTTCGAAAAGGCCAAGCGGTCACCGCGGAAGGCGAATTGCTTCGGCATGACGCCATCGCTTGCCATGACGGAGGCGGCGGTCGGCAGTCCCGCGAAGCTCGTGTTGGCGGCCAGGATCAGGATCAGTGCTGTGGAGACCTGCACCATGTAGAAGAGGATGTTGTTCTTACCGAACGTGGTTTCGGCGATCTGGGCGACGACGGTCTTCGTCTCGGACGGGATGATGCCGAACTGGTGGGCGAGGAAGGTGGTGCCCAGGAAGAAGCCTGCCAGGATGGCGGCCATCCAGATCAGCGTGACTGAGGCGTTGCGCGACTCTGGAGGCTTGAAGTACGGCACTCCGTTTGCGATCGCCTCGATGCCGGTCAGCGCTGCTGCACCGGAGGAGAAGGCACGTAGCAGGAGGAATGGCGTCAGCGTGTGGACGACGCCGATGGTGCCGGTGTCTGCAGGCGGCCCCAGGTGTTGACCGAGTAACACTACCCGCACGAGGCCGGTGATGAGCATGCCGCCGAACGTGAAGATAAAGAAGTAGGTCGGGATAGCGAAGATGGTGCCCGACTCGCGGATGCCGCGCAGGTTGCCCAGCGTGAGTAACGCCACGAAGGCCACGGCCATCTCGACCCTGACGCTAAGCAGGCTCGGCATGGCCGACGTCACGGCCGCGACGCCGGCCGCAGTCGACACAGCAACCGTAAGGACGTAGTCCACGAACAGGGCCGAGCCTGCGACGATGCTGGGGATGACGCCCAGGTTCTCCTTGGCGACGACATAGGCGCCGCCGCCGTTCGGGTAGGCGCGGATCGTTTGCTGGTAGGACGTGGCAACAATCGCGGCCAGGCAGGCGATGGCGAGCGCGATGGGCAGGGCGTCCTTGAGGGCGCCGGCGCCGGCCAGCACGAGTATGAGCAGGATCTCTTCTGTCGCGTAGGCAGAGGACGAGAGGTTGTCGGAGGAGAAGATGGCCAGCGCTTTGATCTTACTGATGCGCTGGTGGCTGAGCTGCGAGCTGGCGATCGGCTGCCCCACCAGGAAGTGGCGCAAGCCGGTGGTTATGTGGCCGAAGGTGGTGGTCGGCTCGAGGGCAGTGCGAGTAGCTTCGTACTCACCTTCACCGACGCGGCGCAGCTTGGGCCGGCGGGTGATGCGAACGAAGCGCGAACCGGGCTTACTGCCCTGGACGGTCTCGTTGAGCTCCGGCTCTGTAGGGGGAGCTTCTTCGGCGTCGGGTCCACGGCGGACGTGGATTACGCGGGGTTCGCTCGTCTGCTCCTGGTGACCGTTATCTGTGGCGTTTTCATCATCCATGAACTGCAGACCATGATAGTCGTTCGACCGGTACCGATCTAATGTCGGCTCCGAACGCCTCCGTTAGCAGTGCTTTACCCGACTTTGTTGACCCCTTACGAGCCCTGACTCTAGAATCGATACGATGTTCGACGCGCTCAGCGACAAACTCCAGCGCGTATTCGGCCGCCTCTCCAGTCACGGCACCGTTACGGAAAAGGACCTCGACGAGGCCCTGCGCGAAGTACGCGTCGCCCTCCTGGAAGCCGATGTCAACTTCCGTGTCGTGCGGGAGTTCGTTAACAGCGTCCGCGAGCGCGCCAGCGGTACCGAAGTGCTGCAATCGCTCACCGGGCCGCAGCAGGTCATCTCCATCGTCAATGAAGAGATGACGAGCATGCTGGGCGGCACGCAGGCGGAGCTCATCACGGCGCCGCAGCCACCGACCGTCATCCTGCTCGTCGGCCTCAAGGGCGCCGGCAAGACGTCGTTTGCGGCCAAACTGGCGCTGCACCTGCGCAAGAGCGGCGGCAAGCCGCTGCTCGTCTCCGCTGACCCTTACCGCCGCGCGGCGGTTGAGCAGCTCGAGAGCCTGGGGCGGCAGTACAACGTCCCTGTCTTCTCCGGCGATCCCTCCGATCTGCAACGCCTGGCGCGCGAGTCGCTGGCCGAGGCGCAAAGCAGCGGCGCAACCGCCCTGATCGTCGACTCGGCCGGCTACGTGCAGGTCGACGAGGACGTCGTGGACGAGATCAAGGAGCTCGAGGCGAACTTCGTGCCGGACGAGACGCTGCTGGTCGTCGATGCCATGACCGGCCAGGAGGCGGTGCACGTCGCAGAGGAGTTCACCGAAGCCATCCCCATCGGTGGCTTCGTGCTCACCAAGCTGGACGGCGACGCCCGCGGCGGTGCGGCGCTCTCGATCCGCGCCATGACCGGCCTGCCGATCAAGTTCGTCGGCACCGGCGAACGCGCCGACGCCCTGGAGCCCTTCTTCCCAGACCGCTTCGCCTCTCGCATCCTCGGCATGGGCGACGTGCTGACCCTTATCGAACGGGCGCAGCAATCAATCGGCCAGGAAGAAGTCGAAGTCCTCGGCAAGAAGATGAAGTCGAACCAGATGGACCTCAACGACTTCGTGCAGCAGCTGCAGCGCGTCAAGACGATGGGGCCGCTGGGTGACCTGATTGGCATGATCCCGGGCATGGGCGGCATCAAGCGCCAGTTGCAGGCAACCGAGATTGACGATACGTTCTTCAAGCACGCGGAGGCGATCGTGTATTCGATGACGCCGCAGGAACGGCGCCATCCGGATATGATCAACGGCAGCCGCCGCAAGCGGATAGCTACGGGCAGCGGCACGACGCCGCAAGACGTCAACCAACTGCTGAAGCAGTGGAAGGAAGCCCGCAAGGTAATGCAGATGATGGCCTCCGGCAAAGCATCCCGGTTCCTGGGGATGCGCTAGCCGAGGTCATGGAGGGAGAAAGACACTTGCTCAAGATTAGACTGGCGCGCGTCGGCAAGAAGAAGCAGCCCGCGTACCGCGTCGTCGTGGCGGACGCCCGCAAGCCGCGCGATGGCTCCTACGTCGAGATCGTTGGCCACTACAACCCGCGCACCGAGCCCACCACCTTCGTGGTCGACGCCGACAAGGTGCGCGACTGGCTCTCGAAGGGCGCCCAGCCCACCGAACGCGTGCAGAAGCTGCTCGCGGCGCAGGGCATCTCGCGTGAGAAGGCAGCGGCAAACTAACCGAACTGACCTCAAATAAGGAACGATATGAAAGAGCTCGTCGATTACATCGCGCGTGAGCTGGTGGAAAGCCCCGACGAGGTCGTGACCACTGAGGAGTGGGACGGCCAGCGTCACGTCATCCACCTCGACGTGGCCGACGCCGACATGGGCAAGGTCATCGGCCGCGGCGGCCGCGTCGCCGAAGCCATGCGTGCCCTGCTGAAGGTCGCCGCGGCGCGAGAAGACACCCGCGCCGTCCTCGACATCGGCGATTGACCGAAGCCGAACCCGAGTTCGATCCTTCGACTGCCGTCCCCGTTGGACGCATCGTCGCGGCGCACGGCATCCGTGGCGAGCTACGCGTCGAGCCTCTCACTGACTTCCCGGACCGTTTTCGCACCGGCGCCCAGCTCTGGCTCGACGGCACGCCGCGTCGTGTGCAGAGCAGCCGCTGGCAAGGCCGCCTCGTCGTGCTTAAGCTGCAGAGCGTCGACGACCGCAATGCCGCAGAGGCGCTGCGAGGTCACGAGCTGCTGGTGCCGAGCCTGCATGCGCTAAACGAGCCGGACGTCTTCTACCAGCACGACATCGTGGGTCTGCGCGTCGTCACCCTCGACGGCGAAGAACTGGGCCGAGTCGAGGACATCATCTCGACCGGCTCGAACGACGTGTACGTTGTGCGCGGTGAACGCGGCGAGCTGCTGCTGCCTGCGATCGACGACGTCGTCAAGCAGATCGACGTCGATGGCGGCGTCGTCACGGTAGAGATGCTCCCCGGCCTCGAGTTTCATCGGGCGCTGCGTTAGCCGACATCGAGGCGAGATCGTCACGCTGGACACGTCTGGTATTACCTGAATCTTCACTCGGTGGAGAGCGGCTATAATCCCGCTCACGATGGATGCTCCCCCGGTCGCATATGTGAGAACGACAGATGGCTACGACATCGCCTACTCCGTTTCGGGCGAGGGCCTGCCGCTCATCTTTGTGCCCGGTCAGTTCAGTCACCTTCGGGACTATTGGTATGCAACCGGCATGCACGGAACATGGGCTCAAGGCCTAGCCGCACGGTTCCGGCAACTCCGATTCGATGGTCGCGGGCAGGGCATGTCGACCAGAGACCTCGGCGAAGGGCAAACCATCGAAAGCCTCGGCCGCGACCTGGAAGCCGTTGCCGATCATTTCGGCTCGGAGCGGTTCGTGCTGCTCGCGAGGTGGTTTGGCTGCCACATGGCGATCCGTTACGCGGCGGCTCACCCCGAGCGTGTCCTGGCCCTGATCCTCATCGCCTGCGCCGAAGACAACGGCGCCTGGCCGTCCAGCGTCTACGGCGTCCTACCGGATCAGAACTGGGAAGCCTTCCTGCGGAGCCAGATTCCCCATGACTCAACGTCTGATCAGCTACGGGAGGCTGTTAGTCGTAACCAGAACGCTACGTCCCGCGAAGATCTGGCCGTCCGGGCCCGCGCCTTCTTTTCCTCGACAGTGGCCGGCCTTCTGCCAACCCTCCGATTGCCGACCCTGGTACTTCACCCCTCCGGCTACGTGCTCCTGCCGCCTTCTGAGTCGATGAGGGTCGCTGCCAAGATACCGGGAGCGAAATTTGCGTTCATCGAGGGCGAGATGGTTCCCGGAGACGCTGTGACGGGGATACGAGCGATTGAGGAGTTTTTATCCGAACTTCCAGCGCACCCAAGGTCATCCACCCGCACCGCACCGCCCCTCGCGAAACTGACTCCGCGAGAGGCCGAGGTGTTGCACCTTATTGCAGCTGGTATGAGTAACCAAAGGATCGCCGACGAGCTCGTGCTGAGCGTGCGGACCGTTGAGAGGCACATCACCAACCTCTACGCCAAGATCAACGCCCATAGCAAGGCCGAGGCCACAGCCTACAGCCTCCGACACCGGATCGATTAATCCCCTTCGACTACGTGGTTTCCGCCAGGATGGGTGGCCTGAGGCGGCCGGAATTACGTGCCTCCTGTGGGGGTTTCACGGAAGTCAGGCCCGAAGTGGCTTCGTAATCTCCCCTCGCCGGCTGAGCTCGCCGGAGAGCCATCCGAGGTTCCCCGGCGGGTCTGCCGGCGCTGCTCGCGGCAGCTCGAACCAGCTCAGCCGGGATGGCTCCTGCAGGCAATCCCGAGATCGAACACTCAAGGAGGCTTACATGCTGAGAACATTCGCAGGTCTGTTGCTACTTTGCGCCCTTACGGTCTTGAGCGGATCTCATGCCAGCTTTGCGGAGCCCAACCCGCCGGTTGCGACACTGCTTGCGTCCGGCCTCGAAAACACGATCGGCAGCACGATCGGCCCAGATGGTGCGCTGTACGTGGCCGAAGGCGCAGCGGGCAGGATTTCGCGCGTCGATCCTCAGACTGGGGCCGTTACGGCCTTCGCCAGCGGGCTGCCCAAGATGCTCCCATCCGTCGGAATCGGCGGGGTCATGGACGTTGAATTCTACGGTCGAACCGCGTACGCGTTGGTCACCCTCGTCAGCGCGGACGTAGGCGGCAGCGACGTTGACGGCATCTATCGCGTGGATGGTCCCGACAATTTCACCGTCATCGCGGACATCGGCAAGTTTGCGATGGATAACCCGCCGATCCCGTCGTTCTTCGTCCCGACGGGAGTGCAGTATGCCTTCGAGCCCTACCGCGACGGGTTCCTGGTAACCGACGGACACCACAACCGCGTGCTGCAGGTCAAGCTCGATGGCCAAATCTCGGAATTGATTGCGTTCGACAACATCGTTCCCACGGGCCTCTCGGTTTCAGGCACCACCGTCTACATGGCAGAAGCCGGACCAGTGCCGCACCTCCCCGCGGGAGGCAAAGTCGTATGGTTCAGGGCTGACCAGCCTGCAGCCGCGGACGTTGCGAGCGGCGCCAGTCTGGTCGTTGATGTCGAAAAAGGCGTCGGCGGCAGTGTCTATGCTCTTTCGCAAGGACCTGGCGTGCCGGACGCACCTGCAGGATCGCCGGCGCAGCCGGACTCGGGTTCGCTGCTTCGCGTGAACAAGGACGGCACATTCGCGGTGCTCGTTGATGCTATCGACGAACCAACCTCTCTTGAGGTCGTCGGCGACACAGCGTACGTTGTCACGCTTACAGGCGAGGTCTGGAAGATAGACGGCCTCTCCAAATTGAGCCCGATTGCGTCAACGCCACCAGCGGTCACGCCTCCTTCGACTGGAGATGGAGGTCTCGTTCATCAAACCACCACCAGTTCCGCGAGCCTGGCGGCGCTTGCCACAGCCGTACTAGGCCTACTGGCACTGCTGTGGCAAAAGCGAATGACCTAGTTCCCCGCGAGCTGCCAGGCCCGACCCCCCAGAGCGACGCATGACGGGCCAAGTGCGTCGCTCTGGAAGGGGAGACTTTGTCGACGCGAGGCCAACTTGATGGACATGCAAGAGACACTGCGGAGTAGAAGGTCCATGCTGTGGCTGCTCCTATTTCTCCATGGCTCTGCCGCTCAACCTCGGCTGTGCAGGGCCTCTAGACGCCGCAGTACCGCCAACCGCGGAGGCAACCCAAGCGACGGACAGCGCTGCATCTGGCCAGCGTGACACACACTTCTATGTCCTCATTTTCGTACACCCAACTACTTCTGCGCCGGAGCCAACGACGCTTGCGAACGGGCTGAGCCCACCTCTCGTCTCAATCTAGGAAACGGATGAGCCGGCGGCAGCGTTAGAGGCGGAAGTGTCGGGGTATTTCTGGGAGACCCCATCTCTAATCATTGATCTGCGTCAGGACCGATAGGCCGTCCAAGGCCAGGGTCGCCGTGCTGGGCACGTCTGGTATAATCGCTCTCGCGGTGGGGATATAGCTCAATTGGGAGAGCGCTGCGTTCGCATCGCAGAGGTCGGGGGTTCGAATCCCCCTATCTCCACCAAAATCTCCCACTCGTCCGCCCCGACTTGTCGGGGCGGCCTCGCGCAGGAGTGTAGCTCAGCTGGTAGAGCAGCGGTCTCCAAAACCGCCGGTCGGGGGTTCGAGTCCCTCCACTCCTGCCAAATCTAGATTCAAATGGCGCCCTCCGGGGCGCTTTTCTTTTGGTTGACGCCCGGTTTGGCAATCAGATGGCAATCAAGTATTATGGAACGTAGCCGATACTAATAAGTAGACACCGCCACGGGACGACGATCGTTCGCGACTGGCGGAATCAAAGCGAGGGCGAATTATCGAGTAAGCAAACAAGAAAACGGGACCCGGCGACGTTGGCGCGTCAACCGAGTCCCTTCCAACGCCACCTGATCGGACCAGGGGCGCGGCATGAAGCATCTTACCAATGCCGTTCCCCACTAGCAGACAAGGAACGGCAGAATGTCGAAAGCAATCCTGATTCACCTCATCGTCAACTGGAAGGGCCGTCTGGCAATGCTCACGCCGGCTTGCGATCTCCGTCACTGGACGCGAGAAGAGCTGGAACATGCTTGGCGCGAGCTACAGGAAGCGGGGCGTTAGATGGCTGTCTTCCCTCGCAAGAACAACCAGGGCAAGATCGTTGGCTACTACGCCGTAATCAATTACGTAGACGCCAACGGCAACCGTCGTCAGCGCAAGCGATCCGCACGTACCCGCGACGACGCGAAGACACTTGAGGCGGAGCTAGTCACCAAGCGGGCGAAGGAGGGTGGCGCTTCCCTCACGCCAGCGAAGGAAACGGTTCGCTCCTACCTCGATCACTGGCTCGAAGGCGTTCAGGTAGCGCCCTCAACGAAGACGCGGTATGAGTCCCTGATCGCCCATGTAAGCCGTGAGGTCGGCGACACACCGCTACAGAAGCTAACTCCGATGCAGGTACAGGGCGTCTACGTGAAGATGCGCGAGCGCGGCCTGAGCGCGAAGACGGCCCTTAATGTTCATCGAGTGTTGAGAATGGCGCTGACCGATGCGGTCGAGACGTTCCACCTGATCCCCGAGAATCCGGCATCTAAGAAGTTGGCGCCCCGTGCTGCTACGTATGAACCGCATCCGCCGACGCCCGAGCAGACCCGCAGGATCATCGAGGCGGCAGCCTCTACGCCCCTAGCTGCCCTCGTCGCCGTAGCTGCATACACGGGCGCCCGTCAAGGCGAGCTGCTATCGCTGCGATGGGAAGACGTTGACTTAGACGGCGCGGCGCTTTCCGTCCGCAAGTCGAAGACGAAGAGCGGTCATCGACGTATTCCGCTCACACCGGCAACGGTCGATCTTCTACGTCAGCACCGCAAGCGACAGAACGAACAACGTCTACTACTCGGTCCAGCATGGACAGATAGCGGCCTCGTCTTCACGTCGGCAATCGGTACGCCGATCGACGACAGCAACCTACGACGATCCTGGACGACGATTTGCAGGAACGCAGGCGTTAAGGTCCGCTTCCACGATCTCCGTCATGGCTTCGCGACGTTCTTATTGAGTCAGAACGTTCATCCGAAGATCGTTTCATCGTTGCTTGGCCACTCACGCATAACGATCACGCTCGACACCTATTCGCACGTGATTCCGGCCCTAGGACTGGAAGCGCAAGCGATCGCCGGTCTGGACGCGGCGCTGTCTCCGTAGGACCGAAAAGGTGTCATGAAAGCTTCCCTATAGTGTACGTATACGTTAAACGTTTACGTTTCGGTTCGATTGGTTTTGGCAGGATGGGATTCGGGGAGCGCCCTAGGTGTCATGGCCGGGACCTCATCGGATCGGTCCTGGCACACAGGGCGCGCAACGCACCATCACGCGAGGGCGGAACGGTTCGCCTCGAATGAACCTTCCAGGTTCTTGGTTCTTCGTCCCCGTCGTCGGTGCCCACAGGGCGCTCCTCATGACGGTTCGGTCCGCAACGAGACGACACGAGACCTTTCTCTCGACTTTATCTCACGCGAGTCTTTGCCGATTATTCGTCAAGAGAAGAACGTTGATTCTGCGAAACATTTGGATTGGTCTGATTGCAGGAGCCGTGATTGGCTGCCAGTCGGCACTCCCAGCGCCGACGCCAACTCACGACCTGTCTGCGTTCCGACCGACCGGCACGTTGGTCCTGCCAGAATTGCCTTCGCCCGATTCTTCGACTCCCACACCCATAGGGCGTCGCCCAGAGGAACTGCTCTACACGGCGGATACTGGGCAAGAGCCGTCCGTCGAATCCCTACGCCCCTATGCTCAGCTTCTGGACATCTTGTCCGTTCGATGCCAAGAAACTCGCGAGGGCGTTGCGATAGACGCTGAGAATGTCTTGGCCGTGCTTCGCCGCGACTACGGAAAGGAAACGACTCGCCTAGATGCTCTTAGAGCCCTTGAATTCGAGTCACAGACATACGAGGCCAGGGGCTTCGGTTATTGTCCGGTCATTCAACTCATGCACGACGCGGCGGCGCGACTAGATTCCCTCATTACATCGTGAGCCCGTACTCTGACGGGGCTACTTCAAGGCTGCCGGGGGATCGAACTGACACAGGGCGCTCCCCAGGGCGGCCCGGTTCCTAGATCGCCTAATCTACGGCCGAATCAACGGAGCTTGCGCGTGACTTCGACAATCGCCGCACGCTCCTTCGTCGCTTGCAGCTCATGTCTTGTCATGCTCAACTCCCGTTATTCGTCCCGTAATTAGGCGAAAAATCGCTTATTTGTGGCTCGAAATTCGCTACGTATAGCGCAAATAAGAGGCACGCTATAACGTTCAGACTTAAACATTCCACGATACGGTTATTGCGTATCGTATTGCCACCGAATTAAATCCGTCGCGATCTAGATTCAAAATCGTCCTATGACGTGCGGTCTTGTAAACCGCTTACCGGGGTATACCCCGTTTCTGATCGTGAACGGATTTCGTACTGTCTGGTCCATCGAGGGGTCCCCAATTTTCGTGGCCTGGTTCGTGCCGTTTTCGATCCCATTTAAATGGGGTCGGCGACGATGGCGGACACGGGGCAGAAAGGGCGCTTCGTCTAGTCAAGTCACCCCCGGCCGTTTGAGAGCTTCTTCGACGCCGCCAGCCCTTCCTAACTTTTCGCTAACCATTTTAAATCATCAGGCAATTGTCAGGGGAAAGCTCTTCCCAAAGCGCCTCACTATGCCTGAATCTAGAAACGTGCCCTGGGCCGCGATCAGGTCCGGCACAACGGGCGCCGATCCGTTTCAAGCGCTTCGTCTTTGCCCTTTACGCCACGCCGACTTTGATCGAGTCTTTAGCGCGAGCGCGGGCGACAAGCTACGAAATGCGGTTGGCCCTACATTCAACGATTACAAGAAGGAAACAAGAAATTGACTACTGCACGAAAGTACAATCCGGAGCGACTGATGTTTCTTCGGTCGCAAGCCAGAGCCGCTTTACAAAACGGCGACAGAACGAAGGCGCTGAAGCTTCTTGAGGAAGCCGAAGAGGAACTCGGCATGCGCGAAACCGCATCGCTTCGGCACGAAGTCGAAGAGGCTTCGTTGGACATGAACACGCCGCGTAATCCGTTGCTCAACCGCAACGGGCGCGACACCGCCATTCACAACGATCCTGCTATCTACTCCGAGAGCTACAAAACAGCGTTCATGGAGCGTCTCGCGAGTCGGGGCCGGTACGACCCACCCGAGCTACATGAGGCACGCTTGGAGCATCAAACGCTCTACGGCGGTTCCGGAACTGCCGGCGGCGACTTGCTGCCCGGCGACTTCCGCGATGCGATTATCACCCGGCTGCCAGCCTTCAGCGAAATCGTCGGTCTGGCAACTCGCGTCGATGTTACCGGCTGGCCATTCGTCCGCCCACGCGCACAAGCGCACGGTTCGTCACCATCGATCTATACCGATGCGTTCGTCGGATCGATGGTCGCGGAAGTACCCGGCTCAACCGACGGCATCAACGAACCGACATTCGGTCAGTTCACGCTACAGGGTCGCAAGTACCGAGGCGGCGTCCGGCTCGGCAGGGACATTTTCGAAGACGCCGCGACCTTGGAGAATTTCCTCGCGACGGACGGCGCCCGTAACTACGCGCTTTCGCTGGAATCGCAGATGATCGCCGGCGACGGCATCGCTGCGAACTGTCTCGGCTTGACGAACATGCCGACGGCGACGGACGGTTCGCAAACGGAAGACGAGATCGGAACCGTGGACGTTGAAGGTTCCACGTCAAACACGATCTCGAATACGACTTCCGCCGAAGGCACCGCTCCGAAGGTCCTCGATTTGTACTACGCCCTACCGGGCCAGTACCGCCAGGCGCCAAACTGCCGTTACGTCTTCAATTCCCAATCCGAGAAGAAGACGAGGAAGCTCGTCGATGCTAACGGGCGGTTTATGTGGTCGTCCGATGGGGGATTCGGCGGCGCTGCTGACCGCATCCTGAACGTGCAGACGGCGATCTCGGAGTTCATGCCGGACGACGGCACCGACGGCAACATCGTTTACGCGATCGGCGATTGGAGCCAGATGATCCTGGCAGTCCGCCGCGATCTGACATTGCAGATAAGTGAAGACCGCTACGCCGATACCGACGAGATCGGCATCTGGCTTAGGGCTCGGTTCGACGTTGGCGTTTCCAACAAAGACGCCTTCCGGTTCGGCGTCGTCTAAATGGCTCCGGAAAACGATCCGGCGCCGATTGTTCGCGCTGCCTGGGCGCTTGAAGGGATTCTGACGATCCTTGACGAATCGTTTGACCCTGGCCTGAAAGCGATTCGCGTTGTCGATGCGTCATCGCTTCCGGTCCCGGCAGACGCTTCGACGGACGGCGAACAGGCACCGAGGAAACGCGGCCTCTTGTCGCGAATCTTCGGGAAGTAGTTTTCAAGTCGCCGTTTTCACTCCGGCGGCGGCGATCCCCGGGGGCGGGGCGTTTGGCGATAGCGCTCCGTCCCCGCCAATCCAAGAACGGTCGGATTTGCGTCCCCGGCCGGGGAGCATTTCGGCAACGGGGCGGAAGCTCGGCGGTAGACGCCCCGCTTGCCGGCTCCCACCATTTCAGAACGAAAGTCGAGACGATGAATGCTGACACAAGAACAGACCGGCGACTCCTTCGCAAGCGCAAGCTGGTTCGGCTCGGTTGGTCAGGACCGTCGCCGTCATCACCGGGCGCGATACGCCGACATCGTGTCGTGCGCCAACTAGAAAGGATGCTGACCTATGAACCTTCCGCCAGTAACGGAAGACGAGATCGAACAGGCACGACGGTTCAAGCGGATCGTTGAGCGTGCCCAACGCGAAGACGCTGAAAAGCCGCTCGACGAAGCCGGCATACAGGCACGGGAAACGACTCGGGAAGGCGCCCTACTGCTAGCGAGTGCTTGCCTGATTCGCGGCATCGAGATCGAGTCGCTGTGATGATGAAAACTGCCATACCAACCCCTCACCCCCAGGGCGCCCAAGGCTCAGATTTGGACGAGAGCGGCTCACGGAGTGTCTGTGTGGACCTTCTACAGCTCGCGAGATCGAACGGTCACGCCAAGTACACGAAGGGGCTCCGGAGCCTAACGGCGACGTTGACGCTCATCCCGAGCATGGCCGGGCGCCCCGCGCGTCAGGTTGTCGATCAGCTCGTCACGGTCGAGACGGTTGGACGGGAACGGACCGCGACGGAACGAGAAGCGTTGCTCGACTTCGCCAACGAGGTTTTGGCGAGATCGTGAACGAGACGACCGTTCGACCTTTGCTCACGGTCAAAGAGGCTGCCGATTTGCTCGGCGTCAACCGCCACACCGTCTACAACCTGATCAAGGCCGACAAGATTCCCGTCGTGAAGTTGTCGCCCCAGGTCTGGCGGATTCCTAGAGCAATGTTGATCCAGCGGCTGGAAGAACTGGCAGCGACAGCTCGCGCCGATGCTGCAAGCAAGGAGTACCAATAGATGAAACGAACAATTGAAATCGAAGGCAAGACATTCATCGTCGGCACCGCCGATGACATGCCGCAGAAGACGAAGCCGGCCCGTCCCCGACCGAAGCACTACCCCGAACTGACCGCATACGACCTCTTAAGTGAAGGCGAGCGTCTTTTCCTTTCAACGGGGCGAACGCTTCAAGACGATCAGAGTTGGTGGTCGCGTCGCTTCGACGCCATCGCTCGGAAGCGCAACCGGGTCGCGCACTGTGAACAGGACCGCTCTAGGCGTGGCGTCTGGTTCTGGTCGCATCCGGATACCCAAAATTGCGGGCGTCCGCGCTGTCGTGGAGCTTTCGATTCGACAAAGGTCCGTTGACTTCGATTCTGAGCTCTGCCTATACTGCCTTGCGCACTTCCCAGTTGGGCGCAAAAGATCGCGTCAGTGACGCGAAACCCACCGAAGCCACCAAAGACCTTATGAGTTCGTGCTCGCCGCGATAGGTCGAGGGCGTCGACATTTGATGCTTTCGATAGCTATTCAGCGGCGGCTTTGGGTGGCCGAAATTGGAGTTGAACAAGAATGGATTCGAGGATCACTCCAAATGAGGAACAAGACACATCGCCATGGCTATGCTTTCGAGTCCAAGGGCGAGTTGATCAAGGCTACAGAAGTACTCACCGAGGGGACGGATGCTCCCTTCGAGTACGAAATTGTCTCGGGTAGGGTCCTCGTGCTGCCAGACCGCTTCGCTCATACTGAGCGAGTCCAGGCGCTCCTTGCTTCCTTCAAATACCAGGTGATTGAGATCACGTCGCTAAGTGAATCATCCCCTCGTGAGCAGGCGAAACGGCGCGGATGGTTGGGAACTAGAAAAACCGCCTAGATGGCAGAGGCTACCCATACAAGGCTTTCCATCCATTTGCCCGTCAACGACGTTCCCCAGCAAGCAGCAGCATCGGTTGTCAGAGATTGGGTGACCGATCGTTTCGGTGGCGCAACGTTTTGTCGCTTCACTGATTCACCCTTCATCGGCTATTGGTATGACCAAGAGAGTCAGATCGTCGACGATGTAATCGCGATTGCGTTCACCGACATCCCTATTATGGACTACGACGATAATGCTATAGACGCAATCGTCCAGGAATTACGCCGCGTCTTTTTCGAGAATTATGCGGAAGTCGGCGCGCCTCAAGAGGCGGTTTGGGTGGTAGCCGAGCCGGTTCGCGTCTTCTGATGAGCCATTCACGTTAGAACTGCGGGAGTGACCCCGGCGCGGCCTTCTCAAACGTTGCCGGGGTCTCCCTACGCTAGCGCGTGTCCCGAGGGGGGAACGGGTCGTTCCCCGGTGGAACCGTGTCGGAGTCGCGGATGCGTCCGTCTGTTCCGTGGATCACGACCTCACCGCCGCCCGTGTTCCCGACGATCTGCCGGGCACGGTCAATGGCGTCAGCCTGAGTGTCAAGGTGTGCGCTCGCTCGATCTGCGTTCGGTGCCTTGACGTCCCAGCCGCCATCACGGTTGGGCACAACGTGCCGTTCGTTTCTAGCCACTGAAACTCAACCTACCCTTCTAGGACACCCTGTCCGTCCACACGTACAGCGGTGCACCCTTCATTATAAGATCTCAATTGCGAAGAGGTCTATGCACTTGTCCCCAAGTCAAGGGGTAGCACCCACAAGATAAAGGTGCCTTGGAAGCTTCACTTATTAGCAGGCCGTCATGGCCCGACGGGGTATTGATCTCCTATCATTTCGCATGTGACGGATGAGCCGTTAGTAAGACACACCTATAAGCTGCGCAGGGTATTTCAGCTTGGTCACGTTGAACTGGCGAAACTGGAAGACCTGTTGTCAGACAACGTTGGTCCTGTGAGCTATCGCGCCCAGTGCAGTGATGGGGCGCAACGATCTTTCCCGTCTCTCAACGCCTTATTAGCTTACGAAAACACGTCTAGCCGACAGATAACGTCTCTATCGATTCAGGCCAGATCGAAGAGTGACTTTGGGAAGAAGGGATCGATCCAGCTCAGTTCGCGGCGAGATTCCTTGGACGAATGCAATGTCGTTGTAGAACTGGCCGGCAGCGAGGAAGCTGTTGAGAGGCTTTCAAATCGCATCGCCGACCGCCTCGAATCTATGCAGGTCTGGTATGCAATCGTTGCGAATGCAATTTCCTACTCCGCAGAACCAATCATCTATTCCTTTGTTGGAGTCATGTGGTTCGCGGGGTTGGCATCCATGGCAGGAGTCCTATTCTGGGGCAATCCTCCGTACTACACGTACGTGGGACTGGGTGTCCTCGTAGGGTCGTCTATCGTAGGAGGTCTCTTGGCACTCGGTCGTAGCTGGCTAGAGGACTTGTTCCCCTTGGCGAGCTTCTTGATAGGGCAAGGAGAGACGCGCTACCAAAACAACCAGAATTGGCGGCTCCTTCTCGTGGGTTTGGTATTCAGCATCGCGTTCTTCTTATCAAGTCTCCTGGCGTCTCGGGTATGAACGTGGCAATCATGTGGCAATCATTTAACGAGGCGGGGCCGTGCCGGACCGGGTGTCATCGGTTGCGATGGTCAAATGCCGAATCTGAGACGCCCCGGATCGCCCGGTTCAGCATGGCTCGGCCCCGCTTCGATGGTTCTCCAAAACCGCCGGTCGGGGGTTCGAGTCCCTCCACTCCTGCCAAACCTTTCTTATCAATTCCATTCTAAATTCTACCTAATTCTAACTGGTTTCAGCCTGTCAGTCTCAGCCGATCCTGTGTCGTGCTAACCATTTGCTAACCATTCGTCCGATTCTGCGCTCGTTTGGTTGAGTATCTGGTTCATCCTGTCGGCGAGAGATCCGCTCCCTGCAATTCGGTGGCCGTAGGTGTTCACGGTCGTCGTGATGGAGCTGTGACCCACTCGGGCGCGGACGTCGTCCACCCTGGCGCCGGCGGCCAGGAGCAGGCTCACGCTGGAATGCCTCAAATCATGGAACCGGAGGTGCCCGAGGCCTGGTTCTACTGCCAGCTTCTTCAACACGGGCCAGTGGGCCCAGTTCGAAAACGCCGACGTGCACAACGAAAAGGTTCTGCAATTCCTGACGGCCGAAAACTAGCGATTCGAGAGAGCTCAACGGAGAAACGAGATGACTGCACCAGCGACGACTCTCACGCTCAAGACGGCTGTGGGAGGGCAATCCGTCTATGACTCAATCAAGAGTGGCGCCATCAGAGTCGACGGCATCAGCTTCGACTTGCAGGACGTGCGGCCACTCACAGCCGCGTTCCGCAAGATGTGCCGCACGCTGGACTACGACTTCGCAGAGATGGCGATCTCCGCGTACTTCGTAGCGCGCGAGTAGGGCAAGCCGTTTACAGCCCTGCCGGCCATGGTCCTCGGCCACGGCCAGCACCAGAACATGGTCTACAACGAGACCACCGGCGTGAAGACGCCGAAGGACCTCGAGGGCAAGCGAGTCGGTTCGCGCAGCCACACGGTCACGCCGATCGTCTGGGCGCGCGGCATCATGAAGATGGAACACGGCGTCGACCTCAACAAGGTCACCTGGGTGGCGAACGACGAGGAGCACGTTGTATAACGCTCCATTCTGGAGCGTTATAGAATGACGCCATACTGTCGGTCCTGAGGGCGGGATCAAACGATGCTAGAGTCAGTCCACGAAGCCGGAGGTGCGCTTCTCGTAGGCCGCTCGGCGGAGCTGGATCTGCTCGAATCGCTCTGGCAGGACGCCCTCGGCGGCAAGGGCAGAACGGCGCTTATCACCGGCCCCGCAGGCATCGGCAAGTCCCGACTCGTGCGCGAAATGGCCACTCGACTCCCAACGGGCGCTCTCGTCGCTTTCGGCCTGGTCTACGAAGGCAGCGGCTCGCAACCCTTTGCACCAGTGCGTGGGATGCTTACGGACCTGATGCGGTCAAGCTCGGAGCAGGCGACCACAGCACTGCTCAATGCGCTTGAGAGCCTGTCGGTCGGCGATGATGACGTCGGGCGTGAAAAGCAGTTTGACGCGGTGGTTTCGGCGCTGGAGTGCACCGCCAAGACCTCGCGGCCTTGTCTTCTCGTCATCGAGGACGCGCACTGGGCCGATGAGTCCACATTGCGTCTTCTAACCCACGTCGCGCGCCAAGTCCGCACCCTGCCGGTGCTCCTCCTGATAACACGGCGGCCGGAGGAGACGTCTGCGCCTGCAGGCCTCCATATGCTTGCGGAAGCCGTGCGTCGCGAATACCTGGGCGAGCGGGTCACATTGCGGCCGCTCACGCCGAAAGATGCACGACAACTCGTCTTGGCCTCGGGGGCCTCACTGTCCAACGAGGCCATCGATCTACTGGTGGAGCGGGCCGAAGGCAACCCCTTCTTCCTGGAGGAACTGATCCGCGACGCGGCATCGTCCTACCTTGGGCCGGGCATGGTGCCCGAGGCCGTGGCGGATCTTGTCATCTACCGGCTGGCGGGGCGGGCATTGCGGACGCGAGATGTCGCGGAAGCGGTCGCGGTGTTAAACGAGAACAGCCGCTTTCCGCACCTCGCAGAAGTGCTTCGTACCTCACGGGAGGAGGTCGACACGGCGGTCGACGATCTCAGGTCGGCAGGAATACTGCAGGTGGACAATCCGGCACAAGTCTGGTTCCGCCACGCCCTCTTCCGCGATGCGGTATACGGCTCCATCCCGTCATCTCGCCGCGCCGAACTGCACCTGCGTGCCGCCAACCTGCTGGAGGCAGAGCAGGGTATCGAGGCCGCTGCAGCCGCAATAGCCGTTCATCTTGAAGCGGAAGGCAGCCGGGAATCGCACCGTCGTGCCGGTGAGCTCTTCGCCACCGCAGCCGCGCGGTCACTACGTCTTCTGGCGTATGAAGACGCCGCCAGCCAGTTCGAGCGGGCCCTGAGCTTGCTCGATGAGAACGATGCAACGCCAGAACGCCAGATCGAGCTGGAGCTATCGCTAGCGGAAGCGCGGCGCCTCGCCGGTGACGCCGATGCCGCCCTGAATGCCTTCCTCGACTGTTTCAACAAGGCGGAGATGCTGGAGAACTCGCGTCTCGAAGCGGAAGCGGCGCTGGGCTACGAGCGCGCCTACCTGCCGACCGGCAGGCCGCGTTCTTCGCCAGACGCGCATTCAGCGACGCTGCTGACGCGTGCCATTGCCGCGGTTGGCAATAGCCAGTTATCGCAACGCTCCAAGCTCTTGTCTGCGCTGTCGCAGGCGCGCTTCTTCGCCGGGGACGCACCCTCTGCCGATAGCCTCAGCATTGAGAGCCTCGCCCTCGCCCGACAAGTCGGGGATAGCGTGGCGGAAGCTGCGGCACTGGGAGCACGTCGCTTGGTGAGCTGGGGGCCAGACGACCCGGCAGGCCGGCTTGCCATCAGCCGCTCCATAATCAACCTCGCTCTCGCAGCCGGGGAACGCGAACGGGAGCTGGGTGGACTCTACTGGGAGATAGGCTGTCTCGTCGAGGGTGGCCAGATCCACGACGCCCGTCGTTCCCTGCAGCGCTTTGGCGCATTGGCCGCGGAGCTCCGCAGCCCGTTACGCCTTGCTGAGCACACTCGCATGGAGAGCATGATGGCTGCGCTGCGCGGCGAACTCGCCAGAGCGCGAGAGCTAACGGACGAAGCATATCGTCTGGGAGTGCGCGCAGGCTATCTGGACGTCGAGATTCATCGGGTTGCCGCGCTCATCGATCTGCTTTCCGAAACCGGCGAGGACGCAGCGATCATCGAGACGCTGGTTCTGGATCCACTGCCCTGGCTTCAGTCGCCAGTGCGCCGATCCATGCTCGCCTATCTTTCGACGCGGATTGGCCAGATGGACAGAGCCAGTACGTTGGTTGGCGGCCTTGCCACAGACGAATTCGCGTCGTTGCCGCGCGACTGGATGTGGCTCCCATTGATGTACCTGCTCTCCGAGGCGGTGCGACGTCTGGGCAACGCTCAGTGGGCGCGGATGCTGTACGAGCTGCTCCTGCCCTATGGCGATCAGTTCGTCGTCAACAGCAACACCGTATCGTACGGCTCCGTCGAGATGGCGCTGGGCAATGCAAGCGCCACCATGCGCGATCCCCGCGCCGAAGCCCATTATCGACGCGCAGCCCAACGGAACCGCGCTATCGATGCCCCACTTCTGGCCGCTCGTGCCCAAGAACGGTTGGGCGAGGTGCTGTTGGGCGGCGGAAGACGCCACGAGGCTTTTGAGGAGCTCGCGGAGGCGAGTGCAGCCTACCACTCGCTCGGTCTCGAAGCCGCGGAGAAGCGTGTTTCGACTCTCATGCCAACCGATGAGTCTGAGACTTCTCGTCTGTCCACTATCGACGGTCTGACGGCCCGCGAGATCGACGTGCTGCGGCTGCTGGCTGGCGGCGCGGGCAACAAGGAAGTCGCCGACCGCCTCTACCTCAGTTTGCGCACCGTCGAGCGGCACATCACGAACATCTATGCCAAGATCGACGCCCGCGGCAAGGCAGATGCCACCGCGTATGCCCTGCGCCACAGACTGCTCAAATAACCACCTAGCCAAAGGTTCTACGTGATTCCCGCCATCACAGGCTCGCCAAGAATGGCGGGTCTCCCGGACGTTGAACCCGGGCAGGTCTCGTACTCTCCACGTGGTGAAGGAATGCACCTTCGACAGCGAGCACCGAAGCAAGAAAGGCGGAATTACCATGACCCTGAACACCATGAACGCTCTCGATGTTGTGAAGGCACTGGACGCGGAGATCTGCGGCGGAGACCTCAGCAAGGCGGCTACCTACCTGGCCGATGACTTCAAGTTCGTCGGCGTAGCACCCCAGCCCCTCGGCAAGCAGGAAGCGATTGGCCTCTGGACGACCATTCGGGCAGCAGCGCCCGACTTCAACCACAACCTGCATGACACGCGCGAGGCCAACAACATGGTGTATGCCATCGTCGAGGTGACGGGCACTCACACGGGCACGATGAACATTCCCAACGGTCCGAGCCTCCCGGCCAGTGGTCGGCAACTACACCTGCCAGCCGAGCGGGTCGCTATCACGGTGCGTAATGGGAAAGTGACCGAGTGGGAAGTCGAGCACGCCCCTGGTGGTGGCGTCGGTGGCATCGTCGGTCAGCTGAGCTAACAGACCGAGGCAATTGAAAGCGGCGCCGCGAATTTCGTGGCGCCGCTTCATATCAGACGGGACATTTCTAGGCGTCACTGGTTTTTCCTCAGCGTGCGAAGATGGTGCACGATTCAGCAATCGTGTCCGTCCTTAGAGACCTTGCGTCGTCTCCCTCGGCCAGTTCCGTCGTAAGAGGGGACAGGGTCTGGCTCGTTTGCTGAAGGGATTCCACGCTATTCGACCCCGTGTTGGAGCTGGTTGACCAGGAAGCTGGAGCAGTAGAGCCTCCGCGCGGCCCTCGAGATCGAGCAGGAGAGCGGTGCGACGCGACAAGCTCGACCATCAGGTTGGCAGGCGAGGTCCTGGCCACGAACCGGAAGCCCTCTTTGAACTCGCTCGCGAAAAGTGGCTGCGGGCCCCAGCTGCTCTCTGGATCAGGTCAGCAGTGTGTCCCTTGTGGCTGTAGGGGCTTCATGCCACAAGTCGTGAGAGGCGGTGAGGCAATTGGCTCGAAAGGCGTCGCCTCGCCCTGCCTCGAAGAGGCCGCCTGGAAACATTAGTGCATGGCGTCCGCCGCGACGGCGCCGCCGAGTTCACACAACTCATTGGTACTGCATCGAGCACCTTCGATCCAAGCGGTCTCGAAAACCCGCGGATCCAGCTTCGCCTTAGCGAGTACACAAAGTCTGTCGACGGCGTCTTCATCCTGCGGCCACAGTGAGGCTCGCATTTCTTCCAGGATTGCTTTAGCTCCAGCGATTAGCCGGACGGCAGCCTTGAACGCTCCTCTCGCACCGGCGACTTGTGCCAACCCAGATAGGCTCCCAGCGAGGCCAAATCGGTCATCCAAGGCACACTGGGTCGTCAGGCTCTCGTGAAAGCTGGAGGCCGCCGAGGTCAGGTCCGCCAGCTCGAGAGCGATGGCTCCCTGGTTGAAGATGGCGCGCGCGACTTCACGATCTCTACCAACGTCATGCGCCAACGCCTTCGCTTCTTCGAGAAGCGGGAGGGCGGCGGCGAAATCACCCTTGAAGCGCATTACCTCCGCAAGTTGGCTGAGCGTTATCGACACCATCTGCTTATAGCCGCTGTCCCGACGCATCGAAAGAGTCTCCTTGAGGGCAGCCTCGGCGGTCTCGAGTTCTCGGTCTCTGACGTAGATGTTTGCCAGGCTGGTCAGAGGGAGGGCCACAGCCCAGTTATCACCGACTTCGCGCCAGATGGAGAGACTCTCCTCGTAGAGCGCGCGCGCTGCCGTCCGGTCTCCATGCAGCGAGGCGTCGCCGAGCGAAAACAGCATGAAAGCAAGTTCCCAGGGGCTCCCGTCCTGGCGGCAGAGATCGAGAGCCTTTCGGCAGAGCCGCTGAGCTTCACCAAAATCGCCGCGATCGACGGCGACCATGCCGAGAATCTGATAACAAAACGCTGACCCCTTCGTTTCGTGACGGCGATCGCGGATCTCCAGGCTCTCCTCCAGGCGGCGGGTCGCGTTCGGACCATCACCGAGTAGAAAAGCGAGACCACCAGCGGAGGCTAGAGCGCTAGCACGCGCCATTGTGTCCGGCTCATGTATGGGCTTTGCCAGGGCGGCTTCAGCCCACTCTTGGCCCTCTAACCAATTTTGGTGAAAATTCCAGAACCACCAGAGCGACCCGACCAGAGCCAGGCCGGCCTCGGGGTCCTCCCGCGTCTGACTCCAGGCAAGGGCAGCCCGCAGGTTGTCATGTTCCTCCAGCAGCCGGGCAAGGACCGATGGCTCGCTCCGAGCTCGTCAGCCTTGGCTGCGTTTCCTGCGCGAACGCCAGGTACCAGGCGAGGTGGCGCTCGCTCACTGCCGCGAGCTCTCCCGACTCCCTGAGCTTCTGGTTGGCGTACCGGCGGATCGTCTCCAGGAGTGAGAAGCGCGCTTCGCCATGAGCGTCAGTCACTGTGAGCAGCGAGCGGTCGGCGAGACGCCCTAACAGGTCGATTACGTCGTAGTTCTCGATACCGTCGCCGCTACAGATTGACTCCGCTGCTTCCAAGGAGCAGCCCGCGGCGAAGACCGAGAAGCGGTTCAGTAGCAACCGCTCGGCGTCGGTGAGCAGTTCGTAACTCCAGTCGATTGCGGCGAGCAGGGTCTGTTGGCGGGGCATTGCCGAGCGGCTGCCTCCGGTGAGCAGCCGGAACTGGTCGTCAAGGCGCGCCTCGATCTGCTCGGCCGGCAAGTGGCGCACCCGCGCGGCCGCCAGCTCGATCGCCAGCGGGATGCCGTCGAGCCGGCGGCAGATGCTGGCGACGGCGGCGGCACGCGTTTCGTTCAGGTCGAAGTCTGGCGCGACCGCGGTGGCACGGTCGACGAAGAGGCGCACCGAGTCGTAAGCCGCGAGGTCTTGGGCGCCAGCAGGCTTCTGTGGTGGCGGGACGCCGAGCGGTTGAATGCGCATGGTCCGTTCGCCGGCGATCCCCAGCAGCTCGCGGCTGGTGGCGATGAGCCTGCCGCCAGGCACGCTACGCAGGATGGTGCCGGCGACAGCGGCAGCTGCCTCCAGGAGGTGCTCGCAGTTGTCGAGGATTATCAGCATCTTCTGGTCGCGCAGGGCGTCAATGAGCGTTTCGAGGATTGGCCTGGCCCCATCTTGTTGGATGCCGATCGCGGCTGCGACGGCCGGCGCGACCGTCTCCGGGTCAATAAGCGGCGCCAACTCGACGAGCCAGACACCATCCGGGAAGGATTCGAGCGACTCAGCGGCGACCTGAAGGGCGAGGCGCGTCTTGCCGGTGCCGCCAGGCCCAACAAAGGTTAGGAGGCGCTCACTCGCCAGGAGGTCGGTCGCTTGGGCGAGCTCCTGCTCGCGGCCCACGAATGACGTGACCTGGAACGGCAGGTTATTCGCCAGTCGATCGAGAGACTTGAGCGGCGGGAAGTCCGCAGGCAGCGCCGTCGGCACGATTTGGTAGAGGTGTTCCGGCCGGGCGAGATCCCGCATGCGATGCTCCCCGAGGTCGGCGGCTCTCGTATCTGGAGGCAGTGCTTCGCGCACGAGATCGTAGGTGGCCTGTGAAAGCAACGTCTGTCCGCCATGGCCCAACGCCCGGATGCGTGCACAGCGGTTGACGGGCGGGCCATAGTAGTCGCCGTCGCGCAGCTCTACAGCGGCTGTGTGCAGCGCGGCGCGGACGCGAATCGGCATCTTGGTCGGCCAAGCTTCGCCGGCGAGGGCGGTCTGAATGCGGCAGGCGGCAGCTACGGCGTCATTCGGATGGCTAAAGACGGCGAAGAAGGAATCACCCTCACCGCGCTGCTTGACGACCACGCCTCCATGGGCTTCGATGGCACTTCGCAGCAACTCGTCGTGGCGTCGCAGCACAGCGCGCATTTGCTCCGAGTCTCTCTCCCAGAGGCGGGTCGAACCCTCGATGTCAGTAAACAGAAAGGTGACAACGCCTTCGGGGAGGGGCATAGCAATCGATTATAGCAACGGCCTCTGCAGTCCCTCTTGGATCGGCCACCTTGGCCTTGCAGCCAGGCTGACCGCAGCCACGATTACGGCCAGAGCGACAATCAAGGCTGAGTGAGTCATCAGGTTTCTCCTGAGGTTGGTATTGCCCCACCAATCGTTTGTGATGGTGTCAGTTTCACAACTGACTGTCCCGATCTGAGGCCATCCCCGCCTAAGGCAGAGGAAGAGCGGAGTTCAGGATCACTATGGAACGGCGGAGGACACGCCTTCCCCAACTCTGGCCGACTTTCGAGGGGAGAGTTCGTCAGCGATGCACACGATTCGGTCATCGTGTCTGGCTGAAGTGAGCGCGCGCGGGACCCGGTCATCTGGAAGAGTCCAACTTCACATGGTACTCAGCCATTCAGCTCACCGTTTGGGCGCTGTGCCTTCAAGGCGCTCCTCCGACTGAGTAGTCGGTGGTAGGTTGAAAGGGCCAAATGGGCCTCGTGATTCGTGTACAGTCGCCTCTCTCAGCCGTGTCAAGGTGTCCCATAGAGTGAACTGAGAAGGAGCGGGAGGTGCTCATGAAACGGCGCGGCCTGAAGGCGCAGGTTGGCTATGGGAGCAGTTCAGGAGTAGCGAAGAAACGGGGAACTGGCGCTCGCGGCACCATCGTGCTCTCTGCCTTCGTGCTGGGTTCTTTGCTGTTTGGCTTGGCCTGCAGCTCCAGCAGTGGGAACAAAGCGCCTACCCTCACCGACCCGTCCACAACAGGCGAGGAGCTCGTCAATACGTACATGTCGCTTCTCGCCCATCAGGACGTGCGAGGACTCGAAGGGTTTTTGTCCGATGCATTCCTGAGGCAGGGCGCTGACGGGAGCTTCTATGCCAAGGACGAGTACCTGAAGAACTTGCCCCAGCTTGGGGAATACACGGTGAGCCAGGTGACAGCGCGCCAGGACGGCGACGCTCTTGTCGTGCGATGGCTATTCGCCGTGAACGAGGTCGTGAACGGCGAAGCTTTGAGTACCGAGCCAACCCCACGTCTCGCGACATTTGTCTGGAGTGGCGGCAAGTGGAAGTTGCTCTCGCACGCGAACTTCAATCCGCCGGCGTCGCAGTCGCCTTAGATACCCTGCGCAACCCTGCCGCCGCAGAGCGGGCACGCGTCGAAGTGGCAATACCTTGGCTCGCCAGGGTCACGGGTTTGCGGTAGCCGCAATCCTCACAGTCGTGGTTAGCTCCTCTTCGCTGAAGCCAGTCAACGCGAGGTCGAGGTCTGCCACCGGCTTCAGGTCAGCGAGCATGCGTGCGAGGAGATCCTCGTCCCAGTCGCCGCTGATCTTGTTGAGACCGAGGTTAAGCACCCGCGCCTGCTCTACCGTCAGGTCGAGGAAAATGACCGGCACCGTCTTGTAACCCAGACGCCGGGCGGCAGTGAGGCGCTGATGGCCGCCGATCACCGACTTGTCCTCGCGGCGTGCAAGGACCGGCTGGACGAATCCGTACTCCCTCAGGCTCCGGGTCAGGGCTTCGAGCTGGGCATCCGAGATGCGCCGTGGGTTGGCAGGGTCTGGCCGCAGGTCGTCGATTGGCACTTCGACGACCTTAAGCGCTGCTATCTGTTCATCCTTAACCACCGCTGTTCATCTCCGTCCGCCCACGTTTCCGGGCATAAGAAAAGCCGGCCCCAGGTGAACCTGGGCCGGCTCATTTACTCCACGCAGAACTTGCACCGCGCTCTGCAGCGTCACGGTTCCGATTCACGATGGAGGAAAGGGAAGGATGCGACTTGTTGTGAGCAGAAGTGAGCGGGGAATCGACCTCCAAAACCGCCGGTCGGGGGTTCGAGTCCCTCCACTCCTGCCAAACCTCTCCTAAGTCTTCCGTATTCTGCACGCTGCCGGTTCGTATCGGCGGCGCGGTTGGCGCCTTGGCGTAACGCCGGACCGGCGGTTTCTTCCTCGTCTGCGAGGCTGGACACCTATCGGTTCCTGGCGTATAGTTATAAAGTCCGTCAACAAGGTCAACTTTGGGGCCGGACGATGGCAGCAATCGACGGGATGGTCGAGGCAGCCCCGCTTTCACATATCACCACAGATCGCTCGAGATGCCGCCAAGCCGCAGGCGCGTATTCGCTGTCCTTACCTCGTCGGTCAGACGGAGGGCTGTGTAGTATGCGAAAGGTCGAGGCCGTATTCGACAACAGCCAGCACACATCCTCACGATAGACGTCTAACAGGCAGCAGAGACGGTTCACACAGAAAGGGAACGCAAACATGACTCTCAGACTCGGCGACAAGGCACCCGACTTCACCCAGGAATCCACGGATGGGCCCATCCACCTCAGCGAGTGGCAGGGTGACAAGTGGGTCATCCTCTTCTCGCACCCGGCCGATTTCACTCCCGTGTGCACGACCGAGCTCGGCATGGTCGCGAAGCTCAAGCCCGAGTTCGACAAGCGCAACGTCAAGGTCGTCGGTCTCAGCGTTGACCCGGTCGACTCGCACAAGAGCTGGGCTGGCGACATCCAGGAGACGCAAGGCGCTGCCCTCAACTTCCCGCTGCTGGCCGACGCCGACCGCAAGGTCGCCCAGCTCTACGACATGCTGCCGGCCGACGCGGGGGCGACCGGCACGGTGCGCTCCGTCTTCGTCATCGACCCGAAGGGCGTTATCCGTCTGACCCTGACCTACCCGGCTTCGACGGGCCGCAACTTCGACGAGATCCTGCGAGTGATCGACTCGCTGCAGCTCACCGACAACTCGAAGGTTGCGACGCCGGCGAACTGGAAGGAGGGCGACGACGTCGTCATCCTGCCGGCCGTTTCCAATGAGGAAGCGGACAAGCTCTTCCCGCAGGGTTACCGCCAGGTGAAGCCGTACCTGCGGCTCACCAAAGTCACTAAGTAACACCGAGCACAGCTCAAACGCGAAGGAGGCTCCGGAATACAACCGGAGCCTCCTTTCATTTGGCTCGCCGAACGCTAGATCAGGCTGCTCCAGGCTTCGCGCTGCACGCCGTAGGGATCGTTTTCGACGCGACACTGCGCGTCGAAGATCATCGTCGGACGCTGCTCCGTGTTGTACGCGGGCCAGTTCGGCAATCCGGCGTGGTTGGGCGAGCCGGTGCGAGCGAAGCTGATCCACGCGTCGCTCATGTTCGCGGCCAGCTCGTCGCGCCCGGGCTGGTCGCCGACGTAGTCGGGGTAGGTGGCTACCTGGTCGAAGACGAAGGGGATGTCCAGCGTGTGCGTCGAGCCGAGGGCGCCGTCGAAAGCGGGGCTGCGCCACGTGAACAGATACATGTAGACGGGAGCGGCGCCGGACTGGACGCCTCGCCGTTCGGCGGCGCGGATGCCTGCCAGGCGCGTCGTGTCACTGGCCACCGCGACCATGAGGTCGGACGGCGAAGCGCCGGGATTCTGGCGGCGGTAGACGTCGATCAGGCCGTCGACCTGGTCGGGGGTCACGTTGCGGAACCGGTCGGGACGAGATGTCAGCTGCTTCTGCAGCTTGTGGCGCAGACCCTCGTCGTCCAGGCTCGCGAAGTCCGGTTGAGCCAGCAGCGTGTAGGTGAGCTCGTCCTTCGTCGAGCCGACCATAATCGGCACGTTCATCGAACTGGTCGTGGCGTCCGGATAGAACGGGCTGTGCACGAGGTGCTTGCCGTCGATCACTGGCGCCAGCCCACCGCCGCCGGCACCGGACTCGCCGGGCTTGGCACACGCGGCCACGAGCGCGCTGAGCTGCTCCGAGCTGAGGTTCTGCAGGTTGCGCGGCTGGTTGGGATCGATGCCGATCTGCTCCAGCAGGCGGCGGGCGTTGGCCGTCGCCTCCTCCGCCGAGACGCTGCGCAGTCGCGCGCCGCTCATGATGATGGCGCGATGGAAGAGGCCTTCCGCCTCCGGCATTGCTATCAGCGTCGAGACCTTGGCGCCGCCACCGGACTGGCCGAAGATCGTCACGTTGTTCGGGTCGCCGCCGAACGCCTCCGCGTTGTCGCGTACCCATCGCAGGGCCAGGACGAGGTCGAGCATGCCGGCGTTGCCGGAGTCTGCGTAGCGGTCGTCGAACGACGCGAGATAGAGGTAGCCCAGGGCGCCGAGACGGTGGTTGACGCTGATCGAAACGACGTCGCCTCGGCGGGCCAGGCGGTCTCCCTCCTGCCCCGGGTGCATGACGCTGGAACCGTAGTGGAAACCGCCGCCATGCAGGTACACCATGACGGGCCGTCGGCCGCCGTCGCCGATCCCTTGCGTCCAGACGTTCAGGTTCAGGCAGTCCTCTGACTGCTCGCCGATGTTGGTCGGAAAGATCTCGCCCAGCACGCTGTGACTGGCCCTCGCTTGCGGGCTGACATTGCCGAAGTGCAGCGCATCGCGGACGCCGGCCCACGGCTCCGGCGGAGCCGGAGCCTGCCAGCGCCGCCCGCCACCGGTGGGCGCGCCGTAGGGTACGCCGCGAAAGACGTTGAGTCCGTCCTCGACGCTGCCTCGCACTTTGCCGTGGGTCGTTTCGACGATGACATCCGACATCACAATCTCCTCCAGCGTTTGAACCACTGACGCCCCGCCGCGGTTCTACTTCTGCGCGCACTTTAGATCAGTCAAGGCTGCGCCGTCTGCATGGCAAGTGCAGCGACCACGCACTGCGGTCGCGCTCCCGGATCCTTGGGCTTTGGGTGGTTAGACGACGCCGAAGTGGGCCCGGCAGTTCACCGTCTGGATGCGGCGCCGGTCGGTGGCGGCCAGGACGACGGTGAAGCCGGTGAGTCCGTAGGACGAGATGATGTCGTACGGCGAATGTGTGATGGCCGCGACGTAGGCGTTGATGCACGGCCCGTGGGTGACGATGGCGACGCGCTCGCCCGGGTGCTTCTGCACGATCTCATCGACGACGTGCACCATGCGGCCGCGCAGCGCCTCGCTGCTTTCGCGCAGATCGCCGTAGACATCCCAGCTCATGTCTTGCAGGAAGCGCTCCGCCAGCTGCTTGTATTTCGGGTCGTTGCGGAAGTCCTCCCAGGAGACGCCTTCCGGCACGTAGAGCTCCATCTCGCGCAGGTCGTCGATGTCCACGATGTCGAGGCCCGTGTGGCGGGCGATGCCCTCCGCGGTCTGGCGCGTGCGCAGGGTCGGGCTGGAATAGATCGCGTGCATTGGCTTCATCGCCAGAAAGCGGCCCAGGACGTCCGACTGCTCCAGGCCCACCTCGGTCAGGGGCTCGTCGGTGCGCGGGTCGGTCGTGGCCGGCATCTGGGCGTGGCGGATGAGGATCAGCTCGGTGACGTCTTTGTCGCCGGGCCGCAGCATACCGCCGAGGCCTTGACCAGCAGCGCTGCCGGCCCGGGGCTCTTCGGCTTCTGCCAGTTCTCGGAGGCGCTCAGCAGTAGGCGGTTCGAAGCTGTTCACGTCAGGTCACCCCTTGGGATCAAGGCTGCTGCTCAATCTAGCGCAGGTTCCGCCAAGTCATGTTAACGGCTTGCAAAACCTGGCTCCAGGCCATCGGCATGGCAGCGAACCGCGCGGCGGCCGGCCGGCAACCGACTGGCTGACGCAGCACCGCTCGCTATCGAGGTCACGCATGGCGCTATTGCAATCGACACGTCGGAACGGAATACTCGTCTCGCGTTTAGGGGAGGTTACTCGATGACGTATGTCCAATGGCTAGATCGTGGAGTGTTGCCGCGAGAGGTGGTTGGCGGCAAGGGCGCATCGTTGTCGGCGCTCAACGCGGCGGGTTTCTCCGTTCCGCCCGGCTTCTGCGTCGTGGCGGACGGCTACCGGCATTTCGCCGACGTCTCGGGGCTGGAGAACGAGATTACGGCTATTCTCGGCGCGACCGATTTATCGACGCCGGAGGGTCTGAGCGACGCCTCGCGGCGCATCTCCGACCTCGTGGCAGCAACGCCGTTGCCTCAGGAACTGATCGATGACGTGACGCAGGCGTACGGCTCGCTGGATGTCTCGTTACTGGGCAGCGCGGTGCGCTCCTCGGCGATTTCCGAGGATGGCTCTGCCACGTCCTTTGCCGGCCTCTACGAGACCTACCTGAACGTCGTTGGCATCGATGAGGTGCTCGAGTCGATCAGGAAGTGCTACGTCTCGCTCTGGGCAGACCGGGCGGTTGGCTATCGGGCCCACAAGGGCGTAACCGACGAGGCGATGGCCGTCGTCGTGATGAGCATGATCTCGTCCGAGACGTCGGGTATCGCCTTCACGGCTCATCCCGTCACCGGCTCGCTTGACCAGGTGGTCATCAACTCGGCCTGGGGGCTGGGTGAGGCCGTGGTTTCGGGGCGCGTGACGCCTGACTTCTTCGTGATCGACAAGAAGACCTTCCGGGTGGTGCAGAAAGACATCTATCGTCAGGAGATGGCGATCTACCCGCACCCCGGCGGCGGCGGCACGATTGAGCAGTCGCTTTCGCAGGAGCAGGCCGAGACGCCGTCGCTATCGGACGAAGAGGCCTGCGAGGTGGGACGGCTGGCGGCCGGCGTCGAAACGCACTACGGCGAGCCGCAGGACGTCGAGTTTGGCCTGAGCGGCGGCACGATCTACCTGCTGCAGGCGCGGCCGATCACGACGCTTATCTGAACCCGGCGCCGCAGCCGTACAACGAGGAGGGCAAACGATGCGCCAGAGCTACTGGACGGAAACGGGAACGATCGCCTTGCGTGACGTCGATCCGCCGGCGCCGCAGCCCGGCTGGGTGCGGCTGCAGGTGGCGGCCTGCGGCATCTGCGGCTCCGACCTGCACCGTATGCGCGACATCCAGCATTTCCGCGCCGGCGGGTCGGTGCCCGGTCACGAGCTGGTCGGCACGATCATGGCTACGTCGGACGTCTCGTTGCCGGACGCCCTCTACGCGCTCGAGCCGGCGCTCTACTGCGGTAACTGCGACTACTGCCGCGCCGCCAAGATCGAGCACTGCCGCGAGATCAAGCTGATCGGCGCCCAGCTGCCGGGCGGCCTGGCCGATTTCATCGACGTTCCGGCCAGGAGCCTGCACCCAGTAGACCCGTCGCTGACGGAACGCGAAGCTTCGATGATCGAGCCGTTCGCCGTCTGCGTGCGCAGCGTACGCCAGGCTCAGCTCGAGTTCGATAGCCGCGTGCTCATCCTGGGTGGCGGCGCCATCGGCCTGATCGCAGGGCTGCTGGCGCGCGATCAGTGCGCGCACGTCGCGATCAGCTGTCGCCATCCTCACCAGGCGGAGGCAGCGCGCCGGCTCGGCCTCGAGCCTATCGCCGAAGCGGAGGTCGAGAACTTCGCGAGCTCCTACGAACCGGACGTCGTGATCGAGACGGTCGGCGGTTCGGCCGGCACGCTGGGGCAGGCGATCCGCTGCTGCCGGCCCGGTGGGCGCATCGTGGTCGTCGGCGTCTTCGTGGGCGAGCCGGCCATCGACGCGCGCATGGTGCTCATGAAGGAGCTGCGTATCGTCGGCTCCAAGTTCTACGGCATGAGCGAGCACGGCCCCGTCTTCAAGTCAGCCGTCGACCTGCTGCCGCGCTACCGCGACGCGCTGAAGGTGCTGCAGACTCATGTCTACCCGCTGGCGCAGATCGATGAAGCCTTCCACAGCGCCTTCGACAAGTCGTCGCAGGCGATCAAGGTGACGGTGCTGCCGCAGTAGTGCGGAGATAGCGGGGCGTCTCTCTGCACGATGTACTTTGCGCTCTGCGCTGAGGTGCCCTTAGCGCTTGTCGATGCGGACGATGCCCTTTGAGCCGTCGACCGTAACGGTCCAGCCGTCCTGCACCGTCTTCGTCCCGACCACGGTGCCGACGACCGCCGGCAAGCGGTACTCGCGTGCGACGATGGCACAGTGGCTGAGCACGCCGCCCGTGTCCGCGACGACGGCGCCGACGGTGGAGAAGAGCGGCGTCCAGGGCGGCAGCGTCATCTCGCAGAACATGATGTCGCCCTTCTGCAGCTTGCTCGCCTCGGCCAGCGTCTTGCAGACCTTGGCCGTGCCCTGAACGGAGCCGGCGGAGGCCGGGATGCCGGTGATGATGTCCTGCTCCCGCTCCGGCTCCACCAGGCCGAAGCCGAACATCTTGAACAGCAGCGCTTCCTCGAACGGATTGCCGGTGGGCGCCGGCTGCTCGCCGATACCGAGCGGTGGCAGCATCTGCGACCAGTGCTCCCAGTCCTGCTTCTGCTTGGCGGCCTTCGCTTTCTGGTCGGTGCCGGCCATGCCCTCGCGGATGTCGTCCAGGTAGAGGTAGAAGATGTCGTTGGCGTCGGCGAGTGTGCCGCGCTCGACCATGCGCCGGCCGAGCTCGAGGGCGGGCCGGCGCAGCAGCGTGATGCCCATCTGGTCGATCCAGAAGTTGTGGTCCTCGGTCAGGGTCAGGTTCCAGCGGGCCGCCTCGTGCAGATGGTTGAACCGCGCCAGCTTTTCCGGGTCGCCGGCGAGCTCGGTCCGCCGCTGTGCGAGGAGTTCCTCCTTGCGCTTGATCGCTCCCTCGAGCGCGAGGTCGGGGTCGGCCTCGTCACCGAGGTGGATGTAGCCCTGCAGCGTGTTGAGCGGGATGGAGCGGTCTTCGATCCAGGTCGGGTCGGCGATGTCGTAGACCTGGTCGCTGCGCCAGCCGTACTCGTGCAGGTAGTCCTGCAGCTCGCCCAGGAAGGCGCGGCCGTCGGCAGACTTCGCCAGCTCGCCTTCGAGGGAGCGGGCGTCCGTCTCGTCGAAGAGCTTCATGAGGGCCGCGTTGGCGCGAACGATGCGGCTCAGGCGCCAGAGGCCGCGTCCGGCAGCAACCGACTGCGTCGGCACGCCCTGCAGGAGAGCGTAAGGCTCGGTGGGGTCCTCGGGGTGGAAGTTCTCGCGGTAGAAGTCGGCGAACCAGCTCGCCGCGATGAGGACGAGGTTGATGCGGCCGTGGATCATCCAGCGGTACTCGACGTGGTCGAGGTGCTCCTGGACGGCCTTCCACAGGTCTTCGTCGCTCAGTGACTTGAGGTCGCGGTCGCGCTCAGCACGCACCTGGGCGATGATGGCAGGCAACCACTCGTCGTTCCACAGGGGGCCGACGCGCGGCACCATGTCATCGAGGAGCTTGCCGTAGCGCTCGACGCGCTGCTCGATCGTCTCGTTGCCGAGGTCGAGGGGGTAGAAGTGCGCGTACGGGTAGCCGTTGATCGACCGCACGGCCATTGCCGCCGGACAGGCGACCTCCTCGAGGCCTACGGAGAAGGCGCGTCCGATCGATTCGAGGACCATGTCGACGGAGAGCGGCGTCACAGGGCGCGGGGCATGGATCTTGTCCCACAGCCAAAAGCCGTCGAGGTCGTCCGGTACCGGGAAACTCTCGTTCGTCCGAGTCGATGTCACGATGCAAGCCCTCCTCCTGCATAGCGGCGGGTAGGCGCAGCGACCCCGAACTGGGCGAATGCGTGATTCAGAGAAATGGGGCAGCCCTCCCGCTGACGGCCAATCATAGACAGCCAGACGAAGCTGTCAAGCGCAGGCATTAGCATGCCCGGGAACTCGTGCGGACGGGGCGGTCAACCAAGAAGCCCCGTATTGACCGGTCGCAGCGCTGCGTGAAGACCGACGCCCCGAGGCTCACTTGCGCCAGATGCGCCTCGAGGCGATCTCGGCACCTTCCGTCAGGGCGCGGAACTTCGCCCAGACGACGTCTGCCATGATCTCCGGGTGGTACATCGCCAGGGAGGAGAAGCCGCAGTCGGCGCCGGCGATCAGGTTCTCGGGGCCAATCAGGTTGGCGTAGTTGACGATGTTGTCGGCGATCCACTCCGGGTGCTCGACCAGCGTGCTGCTGTGAGTGATGAAGCCCGGGATGAGCACCTTGCCCTCGGGCAGCTTGAAGTTTTCCCAGAGGTGCCAGTCGTGGGCGTGGCGCGGGTTCGACGCCTCGAAGGAGTAGGCGCCGACGTTGATGCGCAGCAGCAGGTCGATGATGTCTTTGAGCGGCGCTTCGAAGATGCGGGGCGCAATGTTGGTGCCGTAGCAGGTGTGGAACCGCAGCCGGTCCGCCGGCAGGTCACCGATGGCGTAGTTGATCAGATCGACGGCATCGTCGGCCACCTTGCGCCGGTCCGCCAGCGGGACATCGGGGTCTTCACCGTACTGGGAGGCGAAAGCGGAGTCGTCGACCTGGCAGATGAAGCCGGCGTCGATGATCGCTTTGTACTCCTGGTGCAAGGCATCGGCGTAAGCGTGCTGGAAGTCGGCCTCAGTGCTGTAGAACTGGTTGTGGATGTTGTTGCGCGGCGTCGCGGCGGGCATGAAGACCTCTTCGACCTGCACGCCCTGCAGTGCCGCCTTCAGGTTGGCGATGTCCGTCTGCACCGCATTCGGCACGTACTCGATGGGGCCGGTGCAAGCGAGAGGTGGCTCCGGAAACGGCACCGCGTAGCCCCGCTCGGCGCGCTGGCGGTCGTACATCTCGTGGTACTCGGGGAACATCTCGCGCTCGGGACGGCTGCCGCGCGGCCGCGACGGCCCCGGCGGCGGAGTCGTGATCTCGAAGCCCTTCATGCGGTCGCGGGCGTAGTTGACAAAGTTCGGCTTCGACATCTCGCCGTCGCTGACGATGTCGATGCCGCACTCTGCCTGCTTGTGCACCATCTCCGCGACCGCGCCCTTCAGGGTGGCAGCATAGGCAGCCGGATCGACTGAGCCGCCGCTCGACTTCGCCTTCATCTGGTCCAGCAGGTTGTGGGGCCGTGCCAGGCTGCCGACGTGGGTGGTGAGGATGCGGCTCGTGCTCGTCTTCAAGGCAAGTTCTCCCCCGGCGATGTCTGCGTTCTCCAAGTTCGTGCGCGATTATAGCCCACGGTTTCGAGGTGGCGAAGGGAACGGCCATTGGTCGGTGTTCGTGGCGAAGGAGAAGGAAAAACGCTCATATTTCGCAAACCGCTGTAACACACGAGATAGTGGCGCGTTTAGCTTTGTAAGCAGGTACGGAATACCTGCCCCAAACGCCAGGGACGGACCATAAGCTGCCGGGGGCATCGATCCGTCGCCTGATCTGGTCACCTAGTGGGCGTCGGGGAGCCGAGTGGTGAAACCGACCGGCCTGGGCTCGATTGCGAGACCAGGCCTTCTTGTTTTCCAGCCGACAGGGGAAAGCAAGGCCAGCGGGGGGCCGATCTATGCAGTCACAAGCGGACAAAGCTACTGCCAACCAACGACAGACACCTCATCAGCCGTTGGAGAGCCAGGCACCGACGCCTCTCAGACGTCGAGCCCACCTGACGCTTCTACCGCCCATCCTGGATACCGAAGAGCCGGACGCCGCGTGAAGTCGGCCAGGATGAACGCTGGTCGCAAGCATGCCATTTCGGTGCCCGACGTGACATCGTCCTGGGTCTGGGGCTGCTTGATCCTCATCCTTTATCTGGGCGGTCCGTCGTACGCTGCATTCCTCCTTGCCAGCCAGTCGCAGCCGACGGTCATCGTCGTCGTCGCCATGCTTTTCGGCGGGCCGCTGCTGGCACGTCAGCTGGAGAAGATGCTCTCGGGTCGCCGGCTTCTGAACGTTGCCGAGCTCGCCTATCGTGATGAGCTCACCGGCCTCGCCAACCGGCGCCGCTTCAGTGAACGGCTGGCAGAGGTCGTGGCGCAGAAGAAAGACTGCGCGGTCCTGCTCATTGACCTGGATCGCTTCAAGCTGATCAACGACACGATGGGTCACCCGGCCGGGGATTCTTATCTGATCGAGATCAGCGGACGGCTGCTTCGGGTAACGCCTCCCGGTGCCTGGATCGCTCGCCTGGGCGGCGACGAGTTCAGTATCGTCGTGGAAGAGTACGCGAACCCTCAGGAGCTGTCGCTGCTCGCGAACCGTATCCTCGACGATGTTAATGAGCCCATGAACCTGGAAGGACAGCAGGTCTGGCCCAGCGCCAGCATCGGTATTGCCGTCTCGGAACAGCCGCGTCTAACCGCCAGCGAGCTTCTCAGCCGCGCCGACATTGCCCTGTACCAGGCCAAGGAAGCGGGTCGCGGCCAGTACGCGATGTTCCAAGCCAGCGTGCCTGTGCCATCCGCCGGGCGCCTCTCGATGGAGGCTGAGCTGCGCAACGCCCTCGGCACCGACCAGCTCATGCTCTTCTATCAGCCCATCATCGACCTCAAGACCAACCACATCGAGGGCTTTGAGGCGCTGGTGCGTTGGCTACACCCGCGGCACGGGTTGCTGAAGCCGGTCGACTTCGTGCCAATGGCGGAAGAGAGCGGGCTTATTCGTCTGCTGGGCCGCTGGATCCTGGCGGAGGCCTGTCGCCAGGCGCGCGAGTGGCACGACCTCTACGGCGCGAACTTCGACATGAACATCAACCTCTCCGCGCTGCAGTTCCGCAGCTTTGCCTTCCTGCCCGAACTGACGGAGGTGTTGCGCACGACTGGCATCAAGCAGGGCCGCATTCATCTGGAAATCACCGAAACCGCGATGATGCAGGACGAGGAAGCAACCATGAAGAACCTCGACTACCTGCGCAACCTCGGCGTCAACGTTGCCATCGACGATTTCGGCGTCGGTTACTCATCGCTCAGCTACCTGCGGCGCTTCCAGGTCGAGACGCTGAAGCTGGACCTGTCGTTCGTGCAGGGCTCCGACGATGCCCGCACCTTCGCGATCATCAAAGCGATGGTCGACCTCGGTCATGCGCTCGACATGCGCGTGATCGCCGAGGGCATAGAGACGAAAGAGCAGATCGATCGCGTGATCGCGGCGGGATGCGACTACGGCCAGGGCTTCCTGCTGGGCGAGCCTCAGCGCGCCGGGCGCGTTAACCGCCTGCTGGCGGAAGGCGCAATGGTCGGCGACAGGCGCATCGCCGACGACGGGCCCCGCCTGCTGCGCACCGCCTAGCGGAGCGCGTCTGCCTGGTCGGCGGTTGGCGGCCGGTCTCTCCTGGATGCCCCGATTGATAAGCTTCTCGCGCGGTTCCGCCGCCATGCTATTGGCCTAGACGGAGCCGAGCAGCATCAACCGGTGCAGGGCGGCGATGATCTCGTCGATGCCGGCGCAGGCGATGACACGGAAGTAAGGCGTCTGCTGAAAGACGCCGAACTCAACCGGCCAGCGCTGTGCCGTCGCTTCTGGCGTCTCACCGGGCTTCGGCTCGCGGTAGAACCCCTGGACACGGTCCTTCTGGTAGATCGCGGGGTACTCGGTGTAGTGGTAGAGATACTCGAAGTTGCTGTTATAGAAGACGGCGATCGGGACCGACTGAAACGGACCGCCCGGCTTGCGGTTGAGGAACTGCGCCATCAGGTCGGCGTTGGGCGACTCGGCCGGGTCCGGCTCCGGGCTGCCGCTGAACCGGTCGCCGTCGCGGTTGAAGATGCGCATCTCCATGCCTCCCGCTTCGGCGAGCTGTGCCAGCATCGGCACGTCGCGACGGCAGTCGGAGGACCACTCCTCGGCTATGACCAGCAGCTTGGCCGGTCCGCCGGGCTGCGACGCCAGGTCTCGGATTGCCTCGGCCTGTGCCTGGCTGAGGCGCACCGCCTGGTGCCATTCGCGCAGTCGGCCGCTCATGTCGACGCGCTCCACGCCACCGTTGCTCTCGCGCGCCAGGTTCTCGGGCGAGGCGATGTACTGCAGGTATTCGTCGAAGGTCCTGCCCTGGCCATAGCGCTGGGGCGAAATCGAGGCTTCGGGCACGAGGCTCTCCTTTGCTCTGATCAGCCGTAGATCTGCACGTGCAGCGGCTGGATGCGAATCAGCACGCGGCTGAGGTCCGGCGGCCGCTGCGTGACGTCCATGCCGGGCCGATACTTCACGATCATCGTCTTGAAGTGCTCCCAGGCGGCCTCGCCCTCGATGATCTCGATGACCTTGCCGCGTATCTGCACGTAGTTCTGCGTGTTCTCCTGGTTGATGATGCACAGTGCAACGCGCGGATCCCGCTGCATGTTCAGGATCTTCTGGCGGCCCTGCGCCGTGTTGACGATGACGTTGGTGCCGTCGTGGTCGACCCAGAGCGGTGTGATCTGGGGCGAGCCATCCGGCATCAGCGTAACCAGGTCGGCGAGATTGGGCGCTTCGATGATCGCGCGCGCCGCGTCGTTCAGTTCAGCCATGGTGGCCTCCGTCTAGATACGCTGTGCAGTATAGGATGCGTCGCGGTTCTGCCGAAGCAGGGGGCGAGGACAAGTAGACCGCCTCGGGCCCGCCCCGTAAGATGAGGACGTGCCCCGAGACGCCGAAACCCTGGCTGTCATTGCCCTGTCCGTGCCCGAGTACGAACAGATCGTCGACCTGCTCGACCGCGAGCCGAACGACGTTGAGCTGGGCATGTTCGGCGCCATGTGGTCGGAGCACTGCGGCTACAAAAACAGCAAGCCGCTCCTGCGTCTCTTTCCCAGTACCGGTCCGCAGGTTCTGACGACTCGAGGCGGCGAGAACGCCGGCGCCGTCGACATAGGCGGCGGCTACTGCGCCGTCTTCAAGATCGAATCGCACAACCACCCCTCGGCGATCGAGCCGTATCAGGGCGCCGCGACGGGCGTCGGCGGCATCGTGCGCGACATCTTCGCCATGGGCGCGCGCCCGATCGCGATTCTCGACTCGCTGCGCTTCGGCCCGCTGCGCGAGCCGCGCGGCGGAGACACGGAGCGCGCCGCGCATAACCGGGGCCTGTTCCGTGGCGTCGTGGCCGGCATCGGCGGCTACGGCAACTGCCTCGGCGTGCCCACGGTAGGCGGCGAGGTCTCGTTCGCCGATACGTACGATGGCAACCCGCTGGTCAACGCCATGTGTGTCGGCATTGCGCGGGCCGATGAGCTGCTCAGCGCCATCGCGACCGGCGCCGGCAACCCGATCATCCTGGTCGGCGCCGATACGGGCCGCGACGGCATCGGCGGGGCCAACGTGCTGGCATCGCGCACCTTCGAGGAGGGCTCGGAGGAGCTGCGGCCCACGGTGCAGGTCGGCAACCCGTTCCTCGAGAAGCTGCTGATGGAGGCCTGCGTCGAGCTGGCCGAGCAGCACGCCGACTGGATTGTCGGCCTACAGGATCTGGGCGCCGCCGGGCTCACCAGCTCGCTGGTCGAGTGCGCTGCCCGCGGTCACGCCGGCGTCGAGATCGACGTGGCGCGCGTGCCGCGGCGCGAGGAGCACATGACCGCCTACGACGTCATGCTCAGCGAGTCGCAGGAGCGCATGCTGGTCGTCGCTCGCAAGGAGCACGAGGCTGACGTGCTGCGACACTTCGAGAAGTGGGAGATCCATTGCGACGTCATCGGCAAGGTGACGGACGATGGCGTCGTGCGCATCCTGGACGACGGCAGGCCCGTCGTCAGCGTGCCGGCCGAGCTGTTCACGGAGCCGCCCGAGTACCGGCGAGAGGGCGTCAAACCGCGCGGCCTGGACGAGCTGCAGACGTACGACCTCGCCTGGCTGCCCGACATCGTCTCGTGGGAGGAAGGCCCGGCCGACGCTAACGCGGCTTTGCTGCAGTTGCTCGCCTCGCCTGAGATCGCTTCGAAGCGGTGGGTGTGGCGCCAGTACGACCACCAGGTGCTCACGAACACGGTAACCGGCCCCGGAGCCGCCGCCGCCGTGTTGCGCATCAAGCCCGCCGCGCCGCGCGGCATCGCGGTCGCAACGGATGGCAACGGCGTAAAGACCTATCTTGATCCGTTCGCCGGCGGCGCCATGGCCGTCGCCGAGGCTTGCCGCAACGTGGCCTGCACCGGCGCGCGCCCGGTGGCCGTAACAGACTGCCTCAACTACGGCAACCCGGAGCGTCTGGACGTCTACTTCCAGCTCGAGGAGTCGGTGCGGGGTATGGCGGCGGCTTGTGAGACGCTGGGCGTGCCCGTCGTTTCCGGCAACGTCTCCCTCTACAACGAGTCGAACGGCGCCGCCATCTACCCGACGCCGGTTATCGGAGCGCTAGGCATTCTCGAAGACGTGAGCAAGACGGTGCCGATGGCGTTTCAGGCGGGCGGCGACGTCGTCTACCTGATCGGTGTCGAAGAAGCGCCCGGCCGCGTGCTGACCGGCGATGCCTCAGAGCTGGCCGGCAGCGAGTACCTGCGCCAGTTCCACGGCCTCGTGGCCGGCTCGCCGCGCATCGACCTGGCGCTGGAGGCGCGGGTGCAGCGGTTGCTGGTCGAGGCCGCCGAGCAGGGCCTGCTGCGTTCGGCGCACGACTGCTCGCACGGCGGCCTCGCCGTGACGCTGGCCGAGGCCTGCATCGAGAACGGCATCGGCTTCGAGCTGAACGGCATCGCGTTGCAGGGCCGCATCGACGCGGCGCTGTTCGGTGAGGCTTCCTCGCGCGTCGTCGTCTCGGTGGACGAGGTGCATGTCGCCGATATCGAGGCGATGATCCAGCGCATCGATCTGCCGGCAATGCGTCTGGGGCGTACAGGGGGCGAGCGCCTGCGCCTCGACGCGTTCATCGATATGTCGATCGCGGATCTGCGTCGCAGCTATGAAAACGGTCTCAGTGGGGCTCTGGTCGAAGGATGAGAGGCGGACGATAGATTGTGCCAATCATCACGACTTGACATATAACATGGTACAGGTGTTCTATATTCTGGTTGAACGTGACGCTTTGGTATGTGAGTAACTTTAACGGGTTGTAAAGACATAAAGGTCTTGATACCCATTGGCCGGCAGGACAGAATTCGGGCCTGACCTCTGATGCCTGCCCCGTCGCCTGAGTGTGGCCGAACTCAGGCCAGGCATCAGAGGTCGGATTTATTAAGGAGATCAAGCAATGCGAGTAGTGTTCCTCGACAACGTTGATGGCGTTGCCCAGGCGGGGGAGATCAAGAACGTGGCGGACGGGTACGCCCGCAACTTCTTGCTGCCGCGCAAGCTGGCCGCCGCAGCGACCACGTCGATGATGCAGCAGGCCGAGGCGCGCGCGAAGGCGCTGGCCCGCGAGCAGGAGAAGCTGGACGAAGCCGCCCGCGGAGTGGCCGGCACGATCAGCGCCTCGCCCATCGTCCTCAAGGCGAAGGTGGGCGAGCAAGGCCGCCTCTTTGGCTCGATCACGTCTTCCGACATCGCCGAAGCGATCAGCGCCCGCGGTGGCGCCGTGGAGCACCGGCAGGTGCTGCTCGACGCGCCGATCAAGGACGTCGGCAGCTACGCCGTGGACGTCAACCTGACCCGCAACGTGCGGGCCCAGGTGACGGTCGAGGTCGAAGCCGAGGAGTAGCGTGACCACCGAGGAGTACGAGACCAGCATCAAGGCAGCTGAGCAGGAGTTGAAGCAGGCGAAGACCGCGGACGAAATCCGCGAGACCTGGCGCCGGCACTCCGGCCAGCTCGGCCACCGTACGCTGGGACGTCTCCTCCTGGGTCGCTCTGCAGAGGAGCTGTTGACGCGCCGCGAAGAGCGCGGTGCCTGATACGAGGGTAGTTCGTGACCGGCTGAGGTTGGTCGTCATGACGCAAGGGAGGTAAACGGAAACTCGAGTCCCCGCGAAGCGCGATGCATCTAAGGACAGAGGCTCCCCGCCGCCATGTTCGAACAGCTACCTCCGCATGACATTCAGGCCGAAGAGTCGGTCATCGCCTCCGTGATGGTGGACGGCGAGGCGATGGACAAGATTGGCCCCTTCCTGCAGCCCAGCGACTTCTTCCGCGAGATCAACGCCTGGACCTACGACGCCTGCCTCGCCCTCTGGCAGCGGCACCAGTCGATCAACCAGGTCACCGTGGCACACGAGCTCGACCGCCAGGGCCATCTCGAGGACGCCGGTGGCCTTACTTTTCTCAGCGAGCTCGTCCTCAACCTGCCGACGCCGATCGGCGTCGAGCACTTCGCCCAGATCGTCAAGCGCGACGCCACCTACCGCCGCATGATCGGCGTCGCGACGAACATCGTGCAGCTCGGCTACGAGGCCGGCCCCGACCTCGACCTGGCGATGGCGAAGGCCGAATCGCTGATCTACAGCCTGCGCGCCGGCGACCGCAGCCGCGACTTCGTCCACATCCGCGACTTCCTGGAGCCGTTCCTCGAGCCGGCAGATGCGGCCACGGCCGTGCCGTATGGCGGCCACGTCCGCACCGGCCTCAGCGACTTGGACATGATGCTGGGTGGTCTCAACCCGACCGACCTGGTCATCGTTGCCGCCCGCACCGGCGTCGGCAAGACGAGCCTGATGCTGAACTTCGGCCGCAATGCTGCCGTAGGGCAGAACGCGAAGGTCGCCATTTTCTCGCTGGAGATGGCGGGCGAGCAGCTGGCCCAGCGCCTGCTGGCGTCGGAGTCGCGTGTCGATTCGGCCCGCTTGCGCCTTGGTATGCACAACGAGGCGGAGGAGAGCCGCATCATGCATGCGCACGGCATCCTTTCCGGCGCTGACATCTACATCGACGACAGCGCCGCGCTGCAGATCCCGGAGCTGCGCGCCAAGCTCATCCGCCTCAAGCGCGAGAACAACGACCGCCTCGACCTCGTGCTGATCGACTATCTGCAGCTGGTGCACGGCAATCGCAACGACAACCGGGTGCAGGAGATCAGTTACATCACGCGCTCGCTGAAGGAGCTGGCGCGCGAGCTGGAGGTGCCGATCGTGGCCGGCTCGCAGTTATCGCGCGCGCCGGAGCAACGTCAGCCGCACATACCGATGCTCAGCGACCTGCGCGAGAGCGGGTCGATCGAGCAGGACGCCGACGTCGTGCTGTTCATCTATCGCGAAGACATGTACGTGAAGCGCGAGGACTGGGAGGCGCTGCACCCAGACCGCATCCGCGAGCCCTACCCGGACGGCCTGGCGCAGATCATCATTGCCAAGCACCGCAACGGGCCGACCGGCGTCGTGGAGGTGCGCTTCCGCAACAACATCTCGAAGTTCGAGGACTTCAGCGTGCCGGCCGGGGAGCCGTCGCTGTGAGGCAGCGATGAGCGAGCAGCAGACGACGGCGTCGACCACGTTCGCGGGCTTTCCCTCCGGCGCGCAGGCCACCGTGATCCCCAACCTCTTCTTCACCGAGCTGCTGCCGCAGATCGAAGACGCGGCCGAGCTCAAGGTGACCCTGTACGTCTTCTACATTCTGACGCGCCATCGCGGCTACCCGCGCTTCGTGACGGCGCGGGAGCTGCACGCCGAAGCGCCGTTGGTGGCGTCGTTGGGTGACGGCGGTGCGCCGGAGCCGCTGGCGCTGCTGGAGCGCGGTCTGGCGCTGGCCGTCGAGCGTGGCAGCCTGATCAGCCTGGAGCTCGAGCAGGAAGGCGGGCGCGAGACGCTCTACGTTACGAATTCACAGGCCAACCGCCGCGCCTTCGACCTGATTCGCGACGGCCGCATCCCGCTGGGAAGGGCGCTGCCGCCGGAGGGCGGTGCTGCGGCTTCACGGCGCGAGAACGTATTCAACCTGTACGAGCAGAACATCGGACCGCTGACCCCGCTGGTGGCGGAGCAGCTGAAGGAAGCGGAGGAGCTTTATCCGTACGAATGGCTGGAAGAGGCGCTGCGCGAGGCGGCGTCGCTGAACAAGCGCTCCTGGCGCTATGCGGCGGCGATCCTGCAGCGCTGGGCAACGGAAGGACGCAAGCGTGAGACGGCTGGACGAGATACTGACGGGGCTACCTCAGCCCGATCCCAGATCCTCCAACGCTATCGACAGCTCGGCGGCGACTGACGACGCTGGCGAAACGCCAGAAACCGACGTCTGCCCGCTGTGCCACGGTGCCGGCTTCCTGCGCCGCGACCTGCCGTTGGACGACCCCAACTTCGGCAAGGCGGTGCCGTGCTCTTGCCTGCAGGCCGAATCGGGCGACGAACGCTTGGACCGGCTGCAGCGCTATAGCTCGCTGGGGCCGCTTACCCGCCTCACGTTCGCCAATCTCCTCGCGCACGGCCGCAGCACCAACCCGCGCGACCGGGAGCTGTTCAAGAACCTCGTGGCGGACGCCAGGGCCTTCTCCGAGGAGCCGGAGGGCTGGATGCTGATCCACGGCCCGTCCGGCGCCGGCAAGACGCACGTCGCAGCCGCGATTGCCAACCGCTGCATCGAGCGCGGCGAGCCGGCCTTGTTCGTCGTCGTGCCCGATCTGCTCGACCACCTGCGCGCCTCCTACAACCCGAACAGCGAGATGGGCTACGACCTGCTGTTCGAGCAGGTGCGTAGCGCCCCGGTGCTGATCCTGGACGACCTCGGCACGCAGAACGCGACGTCCTGGGCGCAAGAGAAGCTGTTCCAGATCCTCAACCATCGCTACAACGCCCAGCTGCCGACCATCGTGACGACGAACCTCAGCGTCGACCGGCTGGACGAACGGCTGCGCATGCGCCTCACCGACCCGGCCATCGCCCGCGTCTACTACGTCGAGGCGGCGGCGCGTGCCATAGACGTCAACCTGCCCGACGCGCTCGACCTGGGCCGCGTGCGCGAGATGACCTTCGAGAACTTCGACATCAACGTGCCGCACCTGCGCCAGGAAGAGCGCTGGAGCCTGGAAAGCGCCTATCGCGCCGCTATGGAGTTCGCCGATGCGCCCGAGAATTGGCTGCTGATCTTTGGCCCCAATGGCTGCGGCAAGACGCACCTTGCGGCGGCGGTTGCCAACCGCTGCCGGGCGCGTGGCGAACGGCCCGTGTTCTTCGTCGTCGCCGACCTGCTCGACTACCTCCGTCACCTCATGGATCGCGACAGCGGCCCCAGCTTCCTCGACGGCTTCAACCAGCTGCGCAACGCACCGGTGCTCATCCTTGACGATCTCGGCACGCAGTCAGACGTGCCGTGGGTGCGCGATCGCCTCTTCCAGCTCATCAACCATCGCTACGCGGCGCGCCTGCCGACGGTATTCACCGCCAGCATGGACTCGCTGCAGCGCCTGGAAGAGCGCATCGCCTCTCGTCTCAACGACCCGTCGATCTGTACAGAAGCTCCGATAACGGCGCCCGCCTATCGCGTCGACCTGCGAGACCGGCCGGCGGCACTGGGGCCGCGGCGAACGCAGAAGGCTTCGGGCTACGGGACGCGGCAAAAGCGCTCGCGATAAGTAAACAAAGCGAAATCCGCGCCAGCTTAGCTCAATATTGACTTTTGGTGAGGAGTTACATAGACTCCGCGCCAGATTTCGCCCCGCCCTTGCGAAGTTTGCTTCGCATTATCGTCCGCAGAGCGCGGATGCCCCGGTAATCGGGGAGCTCAGGGAGAGGGGCAACATGGATTTCCAGGACAAGACTCTCACTTGCAGGGACTGCGCCACCAGCTTCATCTTCACGGCTGGCGAACAGGGCTTCTACCTCGAGAAGGGCCTGATGAACGAGCCGCAGCGCTGCCCGACCTGCCGCGCCAACCGGCGGCGCGAGCGAACCAGTGTCGGTGGCAGCGGCCGCGAGTCCGCGACCATCGTCTGTGCGTCCTGTGGCAAGGAAGCCACCGTTCCCTTCGTCCCACGTCTCGACCGGCCGGTCTACTGCGCCGACTGCTTCTCGTCGCAGCGCGCCGAGGCCCCCGTCCGCGCCTAACTAAGTCGCTCCCGGATACGAAAACGACCAGCCTGTGGGGACGGGCTGGTCGTTTTGCGTTTCGGGCCCCCATATGGCAGGTCGGAGTTTCTCTTGAGGTCGGGGCGCTGGCTCATCCTTCGACAGCCTCTGGATGAGCAGAGTTCCCGCCGCTCATGGCGAGGGACTCGAACCATGAGCCAACGCCGCAACGTTAGAGACGTTAAGGTCAGTGCAGAATGGGATAGAAGGATGTCCCTCTACTGCGAGGCCAGCTCCGGCGGCTCGACGGCGTGGCCTTCGACCCAGGAGGAGCCGTCCGGGCCGTACTCCTTCTTCCAAACCGGCACGACCTGCTTGATGCGGTCGACGGCCCAGTGGCACGCCTCGATGCACTCCTTGCGGTGCGCGGCAGACACGGCGACCAGCAGGCTGACCTCGCCGATCTCGAGCCGGCCGGTGCGGTGCCAGGCGCCGACGACGCTGATGTCGGGGAAGGCGCGCTTCGTCTCCTCCGCGACCTCGCCCAGCTGGCGCAGCGCCATCGTCTCGTGCGCCTCATATTCGAGGTGGTCGACCGCCTTACCGTCGTTGTGGTTGCGGACGACGCCGTAGAACAGGTTCACGGCGCCTGCGTCGGGACGGCTGACAAGGTCAACGAGCTCGTTGGCTGGCAGATACTCCGTCGTGACGCGGAAGAGGTGGTCGTCCGATTCGACCAGTGCACCGCCGCTCACGGGCGGGATCGCGGCCACCGCGGCGCCCTCGTGCAACCGCTCGCCGAACGCAACGTAGTCGTCGTCGACGGCGAAGACGACGTTGTCGATCACCTTGCGGATCGACGGGTAATCGGCCGCCAGGCGCGTCTTGAGGTCGGAAACGGTGGCGCCGTCGGCGAGCTCCAGGTCGAGCTCGCGCTGGCCGACGAGGTCGTGCAGACTGGCGAATAATCGGAGTGATACCTTCACATTTCGATTCTAGCACGGGCATTTCCGCCCCGGCTGCTATACTCGCGGGCACAGCCGATGACCGCACAGATGCTGGCCCACGCCGGCCGTTTCGTCCTCGATCTCGTCTACCCGCCGCGCTGCGTGCTGTGCGGCGCGGGCGGCCTCTTCCTCTGTCGCGCCTGCACCGATGCGCTGCCGGCCGCGGACGGCGACCGCTGCAACCGCTGCTGGGCTCCACTCTGGGGTGAGGTCTGTCGCAGTTGCTCCGAGCGGGAACCCAGCTTCGCGGCGCTGCGTTCCGTCTTCCGCTACGAAGGCGACGTGCGACGCCTCGTGCACGCCTTCAAGTTTCAGGGCCAGACCTGCCTCGCCGAGCCGCTGGGCGATTGCCTGGCGCACCTGGTCGAAGATCATGGTGGCGTCGAGGCAGACGGGCTGGTGGCCGTGCCGCTGCGGGGCGAGCGCCAGCGCCGTCGCGGTTACAACCAGGCGGCCCTGCTGGCGCGACAGGTGGGCGCACGTCTCGGTCTGCCGCTGATCGACGCGCTGTCGAGGCAAGGCAACGCACAACCGCAGGCCCAGAGCGCCAGCGCCGAGCAACGCCGCAAGAACGTTGAAGGCGCGTTCGCGCTGCGCCGGGACGTCGCAGTGCGCGGCCTCTCGCTCCTGCTGATCGACGACGTGACGACGACCGGCGCCACGCTCGACGCCTGCGCGCGCGTCCTGCTTGATGCGGGTGCGGCGGCGGTTGGAGCGGCGACCCTGGCGCGAGAAGACTGATGCGTGAATCGCCGGCCCTCGTCCTGTTCTGCGGCGGCATGGGCGGTAGCGCCATCGAGGAGGTGCTGGCCGGCGCCTTACGCGCTTCCGCCCTCGACCTGCTCGACGAGGCGCTGGCGACCGGCGCCTTCGACTTCGCCGTCGTCGTAGCAGATGCGCCTTCGGCGGCTGTGTTCGAGGGACGTTTGCCCCCCGGCGTCGTGCTGGATGTCGACGAGGCCGGCGAGGCGTTTCACTTCGGCCGGCGCCTCTCGCAGATCATCGCCCGCTACGATCTGGCGCGGCCGGTCTATGTTGGCTGCGGCCTGCCGCTGCTCAAGGGCGACGAGCTGGCCGCGGTGGCGCAGGGGCTGAGGTCGGCCGAGCAGCCGGTCGTCATCGCCAACAACTTCTTCTCCGCCGACCTGCTGGGTTTCTGGCCGGGCAGCATCAGCGCCGAGATCGAGCTGCCCAACAACGACCGCATCCTGCCGCGCCTGCTGAGCTTCGAGCACGGTTTCCTCAACAACGCCCTGCCGCGCACGATGGCCAACCAGTTCGACCTCGACTCCACCGGCGATCTCGCGGTGCTGGCCTACGCGGGCGGCGCCGGGCCGCACCTGACGGCGTATCTGAAAACGGCGCCGCTCGACATCAGCCGCCTCGCGCAGGCGTCGCGACTGTTCACGGACCGCAAGGCGGAGGTGCTGGTCGCCGGCCGGGTGGGCTCGACCGTCTGGCAGTACCTCGAGGCGGAGACGGCCTGCCGCGTGCGCATGTACTCGGAGGAACGCGGCATGCTCGCCGCCGGTCGCGACGTCACCGGCGAGGCGCGGTCGTTGCTTGCGTTTCACCTGCAGGTCGTCGGGCCGCAGCGCTTCTTCGAAGAGCTGGCGCAGATGGTGCACGGCGCCTTCATCGACACGCGGCCGTTGCTAGCCCACCTCGGCATCCAGCCGTCGCGAGAGGACCGCTTCCTCTCCGACGCCATGACCGCCGAGGGCATCGGCGACCCGTGGCTGCGCGAGTTCACGGCCGCCGCGGCCGAAGCGCCGATCCCGGTCGTGCTGGGCGGTAGCTCCCTCGTCACCTCCGGCGTGCAGCTCCTCTCCGAGGCCGCCTGGCGCGAGCACGACGCCGGCGCTGGCCAGTACGAGGCGTTCGGCCGCGCCAAGACCTAAGCTCTTCGCGGGCAATCGGGCAAAGCTCCTGTTTCACTGGCCCTCTGGGAGAGCGTCAGGTGAGGGTCATCAGGGCTTCGTGCGGAGTATTGGCCGTCACGCCCGAGGCGCTCTTCGTGTATGATGAACTGGTATTCAGTTGAGCAAGGTTCACAGGAAGGAGCGCTCCATGACTGTCGTTGTTGTTAGCCGGGTCATCGCGCCCTTGAAAGGGACCTGCTAGCAGCCTGACGCATCGTCCATGGCTCCTGAGGCCGCCTTTCGGGCGGCCTTTTCGTTTGTCCGCCGCACCGAGTCGCGGCGTTTCCGACAAGGAGCCAACCAATGCGCAGGTCTCAGGGTAGAGACCATTTTCCCCAGTTCGAGCAATTCATGGACGAGGGCTTCATCGACGAAGTGCTCGGACTGATCAAGACGGGCAAGGAGGCGTCCGTCTACTGCTGCCGCGGCGGGCCAGCCGCGGGCGGCGAGCTCGTTGCCGCGAAGATCTATCGCGGCAGGCAGTATCGATTCAAGAACGATGCTGTCTACCAGCAGGCGCGTGCCCGCGAGATGGGGCTGCCGCCACGTATCGTTCGAGCGATGGCGAAGAAGAGCGGCTTCGGGCGCCAGATGCAGGCCGCGACATGGCACAACCACGAGTTCGAGACGCTGCAGCGGCTCTACGACGCCGGCGCCGACGTGCCGCGGCCGCTCACTGCCGCGGGCGATGTCATCCTCATGCAGTACTTCGGCGACGAGGACGGCCCGGCGCCGCAACTCAACCGGGTTGAGCTCGAAGCCGACGAGGCACGGCGCCTGTACCAGGTGCTGCTCGACAACATCGAGCTGTGGCTGGCGTGCAACCGCGTGCACGGGGACCTGTCGCCGCACAACGTCCTCTACTGGCAGGGCGAGGTGCGCGTCATCGACTTCCCGCAGGCCACCGACCCGCGCTTCAACTCGAGCGCCCGCGAGCTTCTCACCCGCGATGTCGAGAACGTCTGCCGCCACTTCGCGGCCTACGGGATTGAGGCCGATGCATGGGCTATCGCCAACGACCTGTGGCGGCGGTTCACGTTTGGGCTTCTGTGAGGCGAGGAACTTGTCAGTGCGAGCCATCGCGGCAGCGAGGCGCGGCAATCTGGGGCGGGGGAGTGTTCGTCCGGGCTGATGACGTTTGCGTCGTAGCGTCTCCGCCTAACGGGCCATGGATCGGGACGGAGCTGAAGCTGCGTCCCTACGGTGCTGTTCCCCTCGCTCTCAGGGAGAGAGGGCGCTCAGTGCTCGTGCGCTCGTCAAAGCCCGAGGCCGGGAAGGTTTGGCGCTTCGTTCAGGTGCCAGAGCTGGTCGAGAATGGACCGGGCGCGGTCGGCGCCGAGCGACGGCGTCGTCAGGGCGAGGAACTTGTCCGCAAGGCGGGCGTCGGACATCGGGTTCTTCGGTGAGCCGGTGCAGTGCTCGACGTGGTATTCGCGGGTCGAGCCGTCGGCCATCGTCAGGCGGACGCGCCCCTCTTCTTCCTCGAAGCCGTCCTGCACGTGCAGCGCGACCCTGGCGCGGAGGGCGGCGAAGCGCGGGTCGGCGACGGTGGCGTCGGAGTACTGCGCGGGGTGCGCGGCGCCCTCGATCAGGCCGGCGGCGACGCAATGCTGGATGCTGAACTTGCCTTCGAGACCGACCTTCGGCTCCGGGCGGTTGATCAGCTCCGGTACCAGCGGGTGGCAGTCGACGTCGATGGCGCTGATCTGGCTCACGTCCAGGCCTTCTCCGCGCAACTCCACGCAGGCGTCGATGATCGGGTGGGCGACGACGCCACAGGAGTAGGGTTTGAGTCCGTTGTTGGTCATCTCCCAGCGGGAGCCGAGGCCGCTCGTGGCGCGCGAGAGATCGCTATCGCTCGAAGCCACGGCAACGATGCCGCGCCGCCCTTCAAGGATCGTCGTCGTCGACGTGAAGCCGCTCTTCGCCAGCAATCCGGCCGTGACGCCGGCCATGGCGGCGCGCCCGGCGTGGAAGGGCTTGCTCATCGAGCCGAAGGTCTCGCGCACGCCCGCCGCCTGCGTTCCGGCGATGCCAAAAGCCGTCACCATGCGGTCCGTGTCGAGGCCGAGCAGGCGTCCGGCAGCGACGGCGGAGCCAAAGACGCCGAAGGTGCCGGTGATGTGCCAGCCGGCGTCGTAGTGCCAGGGGTGCACGGCCAGCGAGAGGCGGCAGGCGGCTTCGATGCCCAGCGCAACGGCTGCGAGGAAGTCACGGCCGCTGGCGCCGCTTTCCTCGGCGATCGCGAAGGCGGCGGGCACGGTCGGCGCGGTGGGGTGGAGGACGGTGGGGAAGTGGGTGTCGTCGTAGTCTTCGAGGTGCGAGGTGTAGCCGTTGGCCAGCGCGGCGTTCTGCAGCGACGTCCTGACGCCGGCGCCCCAGACGGAGGCGCGCGGGTTGCTGCCCTCGGCCGCGAACAGGTCCAGCAGGTGGTGCAGCGACGGGTCCTGGGACGAGTACAGCGCCACGCCCAGGATGTTGATCACGTCTCGTTTGGCCTCGTGCAGGATCGCGTCCGGTATATCGGCCGGCCGTGTTTCCGCCATAAACTGCGCCAGGTCGTGCGTCGCTCCCATGCTTCCTCCTCTGTGTCGCGCCGTGCTGCCCGGATCCTACGCCGGGCAGCTGGGTCGGGCAACGAATGGGGCGAAGCTTGACCGGCGGGCCATAATTGGCGGGCGGAGAGAGTTGGTGGCGGGAATGTCGTCCGCCTGAGCTAGAAGAAGGGGAGAATGACATCAGAACCGGGGCGCTTGCCCCTTACCTTTGCGACATCGGCGCCGGGCAGCACCTTTGAAGAGGTCCTGGGCCTGGCGCAGGCGGCCGAGGCGGCAGGTTTCAGCGGCCTCTCGTTCTCCGACCGGCCGCACGACCCGATCCTCGACGGCTGGACCTTGTCGGCCGCCGTTGTGGCGCGTACCGAACACATCCGCGTCTTTCACACGACGCTGAACATCCCGTATCGCTTCGCGGGCGTGCTCGCCAAGGAGGCGGCGACGCTCGACATCATCTCGAACGGCCGCCTCGACCTCTGTCTCGGCGCCGGTGGCGAGGCGAACCGGCCGCTGTACGACTCGATCGGCGTGCCGCTTGCCGGCCCCGGCGACCGGCTGCGCAACCTGCGTGACTACATTGCCATCCTGCGCGGCCTCTGGGCGAACGAGAAGTTCAGCTACGAAGGCCGCACCGCGCGCGTCGTCGATGCCGCGGGCGGTCCGAAGCCGGTGCAGCAGCCGATCCCGATCTGGGTGGGCGCTTTGCAGCCGCGCTCGTTGCGCCTCGCCGGGCAGCTGGCGGACGGCTTCATGAAGAACCAGGGCTGGACCGATGCTGCGTCGATGCGAGAGTTGAACAAGGCGGTCGATGCCGCGGCGCTGGAAGCGGGCCGCGATCCGAAGCAGATCCGCCGCGTGATCAACGGCCCCGCCTACGTCGCGGAGAACGAGAAGGACGCCGAGGAGTTTCGCAAGAAGGCGAGCCAGGTGCCGGGCGGCACACCGAGCAGCGGCGGTCTGATCGGCACCGCGTCCGAGATCCTGGCGCAGGTGCGCGTCTACCGCCAGGCCGGCGTCGATACCTTCAACGTGCGTTTTCAGCCGTCGATGGCGGCGGAGCAGATCCAGCGCTTCGGCGAGCAGATCATCCCGGAGGCGTCTGCGCTGTAGGCAGAGGGCAGAGACCCGCAACGGTGTTGCCGGGCCGAATCGTCATGGCGAGCGCGCAGCGTACGACGCGCGCGGCGTCATCGCCACGACGAGGCGGGGAGCGCCTATGCTCTGCCCTCTGTACTCCTCACGCAAAGAGAAGAGGCCCTCCGATACATCGGTGGGCCTCCTCAGCTCTCGGCTGCCTGGAAGAGGGGGCGGTTACTTCTCCTCTTCGAGGGCCTTGCGCAGGTTCTTGGCGAAGTCCTGCACCATCGAGTCCGCCTTGCGCTTGATCAGGGGCTGGCCCAGCTCCGCCAGGCGGCCCGAGAAGTTCACGTCGGCGTTGATGTTGAGCTCCGTCGTGCCCGGCTTGAGCTCGTTCATCGTCGTGTCCACCGCCGCCTTGACGCCGGAGCCGACGCGGCGGTCGTGGCCCTCGCCGTGCATGCGCCACAGGCCCGGCGTCGGCTTCTCCATGCGCGCCTTGCCGTTGAAGTGCATGCCGAACGGCCCGATGCGGATGCCGACGCGGCCTTCGTACCAGTCGTCGTCCAGGGGCTTGATCTCCTCGAGACCGGGCACGCAGGCGGCCGCCTTCTCGATGTCGTCCAGGAAGGCGCCGACCTTCTCGGGCGTCGCCTCCACCGTGATCTTGTGCTCGAACTTCATTCGCTAGACTCCCCGCTGCGCATCGCTTCGCGCTGCTCCGCTAATGAAAGGGTAGATAGTGTTCACGAGGGGACACCCCTCGTGCTCCCCGCGCAGGGGCTGCGCCCCCGCTACCCCCGCTGGCCTTAATCGACAGTTGTTGGGCGGTCTCCCAACGCGCTCCCTCGCTTGGAATGGTGCTCGCGCAGTTCGCCGCCATGCAATGGCCTAGACGCCCAGGACGCGCTCGAGGGCGCGGCGCGTGAAGACGACGGCCATGTCGCGCTTGTAGGACGGCGAGCCGCGGAAGTCGTCCATGGGGTCGACCTGGTCCGCCACCGCCTCGGCGGCGCTGCGGATGGCGTCCGCGGTGACCGCTTTGCCCTCGATGGCCGCTTCCACGGCCGTGGCGTGCACCGGCGTGGGGCCGGCGGCGATGAGGGCGACCTTGACGTTGCGGGCGGTGCCGTTGTCGTTCTGGGCGATGGCGGCCACGGCGACCGTGGCGTAGTCGTCCTCGGTGCGCGGCAGGTACTTGATGTAGGTGGCCTTGGCGGCGCCGTTCTGCGGCGGCACGATGACCTCCGTGAGCAGCTCACCGGGCTCGATCACCGTCTCGTAGTAGTCGGTGAAGAGGTCCGTAATCGGCACCAGGCGCTCGCCGGCCTTGGAGACCAGCTTGGCCGAGGCGCCCAGGGTCATGTAGGCGGCCGGCGGGTCCTGCGACGGGTCGGCGTGGGCCAGGCCGCCGCCGATGGTGGCGGCGTTGCGAATGCGCACCGTGGCGACGCGGCTGTAGACGTCGGCCAGCAGCGGCGCCGCCTCGCGGATCACGGGCGAGGTCTCGACGTCGCGGTGATGGGTCAAGGCGCCGATGTGGATGCCGTCCGCTTCGGAGCGGATGCCGGTGAGGCCGGGGACTTTGTCGAGGCTGATGAGGTGGTCGGCGCCCAGCAGCGACTGCTTCATGAGCACGACGAGGGCGGTGCCGCCGGCGAAGGGGCGTCCGTCTTCCTGGTGCTCCTCGAGCAGGCCGAGGGCTTCGTCCATCGAGGTGGGGGCGTGGAAGTAGAAGTCGCGCATGGCTAGCCGGCCTGCTTTCCGGTGGCGGCGGCCTGGATCGACTCGATGATCTGGTAGTAGCCGGTGCAGCGGCACAGGTTGCCCATCATCCAGTCCTTGATCTCGTCCACCGTGGGGTTGGGGTTGTTGTCGAGCAGCGACTTGGCGGCGACGATCTGGCCCGGGGTGCAGGCGCCGCACTGGAAGCCGCCGTAGTTGATGAAGGCTTCCTGGACGGGGTGCAGGTGGTCGCCCTGGGCGATGCCTTCGACGGTGGTGACCTCGGCGCCGTTGGCCTGGACGGCCAGGGTGAGGCAGGAGGCGACCATGCGGCCGTTGAGGAGGACGGTGCAGGCGCCGCAAACGCCGACGCTGCAGGCTTCTTTCGTGCCGGTCAGTCCCAGGTCGTAGCGCAGGAAGTCGACCAGGAGACGCCGGTTCGGCACCGTCTGCTCGTACTTCTGTCCGTTGATAGTTAGGCTTACCAGAGTGCTCTCGCTGGTTGATTCCATCCTATCCATCTCTCGCTTTCTTCTAAGGGCAAGCGGGCCAAATGGTAAGGCAGTTGATTCTCTATGGCAACACGCGTTATCGGGCCGCGGAGTCGACGGCGGCTTTGCCGGGAGGGCCATCGGCGGACGAAAATGCTGCCCTAGAGAGGCGCTCGCAGCGAGGAGAACATGACGTGGACGCGCAGTACTTTCGACACCTCTTCGGCTACAACGACTGGGCCAACGCCGATCATCCTCGACCGCGCCGCGCAGGCCGGCGATGCCGACTACCACGCGTCGCAGCCGGGTCTGAGCTTCGAGAGCCTCCACAACACGCTGGCGCACGTCTTGCTCTCGGAGATCGCCTGGCAGGTGCGCTGGGACAGCGAGCCGCCCTATCGCGACCTGCCGAACGCCCGCGGCACGCTGGAGATCACGCGAGCACAGCTGAAGACGCTGCCGGAGCTGCGCGAGCGCTGGTCGCAGCTGGAACAGGTGCGTAAGACGATGCTCGATCGTCTGACGGACGAGAAGGTGAATGCACCGCGCGCCTACGTGCTGAGTGATGGTACGAGGCATAGCCAACCGCTGGGCCATCAGTTCGCGCACCTCGTGAACCACGGCACGCAATTCCGCGCCGAGGCCGCGGTGCGCCTCACGCAGCTCGGTCTCTCGCCCGGTGAGATCGACCTCAGCATCTACTTTCGTGGCCATGCGGGGGACTGACATCCCGGGCGAAGCGGTGCAGGCGCCAAGAGACAAGAGAAACGAAGAGCGCCCCGACATCTCGGGGCGCTCTTCGTTTCTCCCGATACCTGATCAGGCGGCGACGGGTACCTTCGGCGTCGTCTCCGTGACGATCTGGGCGACGACGGCCGGGTCGGCGCGGCGGCCGCACTGGATGCAGACGAACTCGTCGTCCTGGGCGTCGCGCAACAGATCACCGTGGCAGCGTGCGCAGCCATGCAGAAGGAGCTTGCGGGTCTTGGTGGTCATTTCGGTTGTCCTCCCTCGAGGGAATCTCATTGGCTCCATTGTATTCTTCCGGCTGAGCCTGTCAAGAGACTTGATAGCCATTTGTCATAGCACGGAGCAAAATACAGCGCCCCGATGTTTTCGGGGCGCTGAGGTGACTCGGTCGAAGCGTCAGCTCGTGATTGGTTGACGCGGCGGCCCGTCCGAGCCGGGCTCCCGGAAGAGATGCCCCGGGCTCCACGGCGTGCCTAGAGCCGGCAGCAGCCAGCGGTCGACGCCAATGTAGCCGGCAACCTTCCAGCCCATGATCATCAGGACGGCCAGCAGGAAGAGCACGGGGTTGGTGCTCGCCGAACCAGCCAGGAGGAAGTTGAAGTTGAGCGTCGCGCCGAACAGCGCTGCGACTGCCGTGAAGCAGCCGACGATGAGCGCGATACCGACTAGCGTTTCGCCGCCGGCAATGACCCAGGCGAACCAGTGGTACCAGTGGTGGTCGAGCATGTATTGGATGAAGTTACGGTACCAGTCGTAGGTGATCGCCGGCTTTCCCGTGTCGGGCACGGCTACCGCCCGCTGCCAGAAGCCCTGCAGCGAAGAGCCGCCGTGGTTAATCCAGCCGTCCTCGGTCAGCTTTCCCCAACCGGCCTGCAGCCATTGCCAGCCGACGTAGAGGCGAATGAGCGTCCAGATCGGCGCCAGCATGACGTTTCCGAAGAGGAATCGGGTCCAGTGTGGGTCCTCGAGTTGCTCGAAGCGGAACAGCCGCCCGATCATCGGTTGCCTCCTCTGTCGGAGATATAGTGGTCGGTGATGTACTCACCGACCGCCCAGGCGACGATTACCGCGCCGAGAATCGGGAAAAAGCCCCACAGGGGCTCTCCCCATTCCGCCATGCCGATGGCAATGGCGGCTACGGCAATCCAGGAGATTGCGCCTCCCATGAGTAGGGTTAACTTCATTCTGACCTCCAGATCAGGCACTCGATTGTCGGCATATTTACGCCTGTCTCTATTTCATCAACTTCGTCAACCTTCGCGAAGGGCCGCCAAGCCGTATTGCCGGGGGCCGATCAGCCGTGAATGCGTGCTTCACCAGTGATCGAGGTAAGAATCGTCAGGGGAATGCAATTCCCTCTGGCAAAATTGCCAGATTACGAGGGCGTAGCGGTAAAATGCGTACCGACTGATCTGCCTTGCGAGTGGATCGCGTTTGTCAGCACACATTCTTGAACATGCAGTCGTCATCTTCCTCCGATCCGCAGACCGATAGCGACTGGCCAGTCGACCCGCGACTGCTCATGCAAAACGCCCCCAGCGGCGTTCTCGTGGTCGATTCCTCCGGCGTGATCCGCATGGCCAACCACCAGGTGCGGGCCATGTTTGGATACGAGCCCGAGGAGCTCATCGGCGGCACCGTTGAAGTGCTGGTGCCAGAACGCTTCCGCGACGTGCACCTTGGTCATCGCGAGGGTTATCACAGGAACCCCACGATGCGTCCCATGGGCCTGGGCTTATCCCTCCTGGCACGGCGCAAAGACGGCAGCGAATTTCCCGTCGAGATCAGCCTCAGCCCAATAGCGACTGCCTCCGGTGAGTTCGTCATGGCGGCAATTCGCGATATCACCGACCGCCGGGAGCTGGAGGAGGAGCGCAATCTCCTCTCCATCGAGCTGGAAACGGAACGCGAGCGTCAGCGCATCGGCATGGACCTGCACGACGGGATCATGCAGGAGGTCTACGCTGTCGGCCTTGGGTTAGAGCTGGCGCTGGAGGACTTGGACGACAGCCCCTCAGATGCGCGTCACGGCATCGAGCGCGCGATCGACGAGCTGCACAACGTCATCCGCAACATCCGCAGCTACATCTTCGATCTGCGTCCACGCGAGCTTTCCGGCAGCCTCTCACGTGCCTTGCAAGACCTGGCGCGGGAGTTCGGCGAGAACTCACAGATCGCAACGACGGCTGAGATCGAAGGAGCGCTACCGGAGCTCGATGACGAGCGCGCCATGACGCTCTACCACATCGCGCACGAGGCGCTGAGTAACATCCAGAAACACGCTCACGCCGAGCACGTCGAGATCATCCTGCGCAAGGCGGATACGTCCGTGGCGCTGGAGGTGCGGGACGACGGCCGGGGGTTTGATACGAGCGTGGAGATTTCCGCGAAGCACCGCGGCATGCGCAACATGGCGACGCGGGCGCGCACTGCAGGCGGCGACCTACGAGTCGAAAGCGCGCCGGGCGCTGGCACTTCGATTCACGTCAGCATGCCGCAGCCGGGCGCCTGAAAAGGCCGGGGCCGGTCGGTCTGGCGGGGGTAGTCCCTACTCGCGGAAGCTGCCGCTGGAGCGCCGGGCGATGTACGCAGCCGCCTCCGAGCGGCGGCGCAGGTTCAACTTGCTGAGGATGCTAGAGACGTAGTTTTTCACCGTCTTGTCGCTCAGATAGATCTCAGCAGCGATCTCACGGTTCGTCTTGCCCTCGGCGATCAGCTTGAGGATCTTGTTCTCGTTCTCGGTGAGCTGGTTCTGCTTGTCCTGCGGACCACCGCCGTTCGCCATGTCGCGCATCTGGTCCAGGATGCGGCGTGTAACCTGCGGATCGAGCAGTGATTCGCCCTTGGCGACGGCTTCGACCGCTTCGGCGAGCTGCTGGCCGCGCGTCTGCTTGAGCAGGTAGGCGGAGGCGCCGGCCATGATGGAGGCCATGACGGCTTCATCGTCCGCATAGGAAGTAAGCATGATCATGCGCGTCTCGGGCAGCTTCTCGCGGATCTCGCGGCAGGCTTCTACGCCGCTGCCGTCCGGCAGGCGTACGTCCATGACGACGACGTTCGGCTTCTCGGCCAGCGCCATCTCGATAGACTGCGCGACGTTGCCCGCCTCGGCTACAACCGTGAGGTTGGGACGGCGGTTGAGGAGCGAACGGATGCCTTCGCGGACGACTTCGTGGTCGTCGACGATCATGACTCTCAGCTTCTCGTTAGACATGTTCTTTCTCCGAGGCTACCGGGATCTGCACGGTTAATGATGTGCCGCCTTCGTCCCCGGCCGCAAGTATAAGCTTGCCCTGAAGTTCATGGGCGCGTTCGGTCATCCGGGTGATGCCACCGGCGATGCCGTCTCCGATGCCGTCTCCCTTGTTCGCGAGGCCGATGCCGTCGTCGACGATGCGCAGCCAGAAGCTGCCATCCTGGATGCCGATCTCGGCGTAGACGTTGTGGGCCCGCGAGTGCTGGCGGATGTTGTTCATCGCCTCCTGGGCCATTTCGTAGACGTCCTGCGACTGTTGTTCGGAGAGCAGGGCGGTTGGGTCGAGTCCGTCGGCGGCTTCCACAACTTTCAGTTCGGTCGTCATCAGCGTGTTGATGCTGAGGTCTTGCAGCAGTTCTCGCAGGGCCTGCTGCAATCCCTGGCGGCTGAAGTCGCCGGGACGCAGGTCAAAGATGTAGCGGCGGATGTCACGGATGATCGTGTTCAGGCTCTCGATCGAGGTGTCCAGGTCCTCGCGCACCGCCTGCGGTTCCGCTTCGAGCCGCTCCAGGCAGTCCTCGATGCGCAGGCCGACGCCGTAGAGCGCCTGGATGGTGCCGTCGTGCAGCTCCATGGCGATGCGCTCGCGATCCTCCAGTACCGCGACTTCCTCGATCTGGCTGTTGAGGCGCGCCTTTTCAATGGCGATGGCGGCCTGCACGGCGAAGCGGCTCACGATCTCTTCATCCTCGGCAGTGAATTCGCCGGCTGTCTTCTCGGTGAGGTAGATGTTGCCGATCGATTCGTCTGCGTGGATGACGGGCACGCCGAGGAGGCTGTGCATCTCAGGATGGCGGGGCGGGAAGCCAACCGCGTGTGGGTCCGAGGCCATGTCGGCGGTGCGATAAGGTCTGGCCATCTCCAACAGGTGACCGATCAGGCCTTTGCCCTCCGGCGGGTTGCCGATCGCCTCACGTTCCTCCTCGGTCATGCCCGAGGTCACGAAGTGTTTAATCGCGCCGTCATCCAGAACGGCGATGGCGCCGTAGCGCGCGTTTACCAGCTCCCGGCTGGAGTCGACGACGTTTTGCAGAACGGAAGCGAGGTCGTTCTGCGCCGCGATTTGATCACCAGCCTCCCACAGGGCAAGCAGTTGCCGCGTGTGCCGCTCCAGGTCGCGGTTTTGCTCATGCAGGCGGCTCTGCAGCTTCTCGATCGCCGAGAACATGGCCCGGGAGAAGATGACGATACCGGCGGCGCCGGCCACGAAGGCGAAGACCAGGGCCCATGGCCGCGGCAGCACTTCCATGACGACGACGTCCACGAGCGCGAGCAAGGCAAGCAAGAACAAAGCCGGCATAACGATGGCCAGCCAGCTCAGCCGCTCGAGGGTTTGTCTGTCCTGCTGTTGTTGTGCTAGTTCCGTCGAATCCATGACCCCAGTTTCCGATGAACTATTGTCTGGGACCCGGCATGGCTGAGCGAGTGCACAAGGGCTCTTCGCCGCAGTGCCGATCGGCCCTTCCGGCGTGCGGAAACTCCCTTAGGGGTTGGTACGGATGGCGCCGCAAGACAGGGCCGCTATGCTCCTGCCTACGTTCGCTTGGAGCGGTACCTTGACTTCGCTGATAACGCAATACCGCTTTGGGACAAGGGAATATCGAATGAAGTCTATCAACGGTCACTTTTACCTCAAGGCCTGCCCACGTTGCGGCGGTGACCTCATGCTGGACGAGGATGAAGACCTTGCCTGCCTGCAGTGCGGCCGTCGCGCGCCCAGCCGTGTCATCGAGCCGGCCGAGCTCGACGATGCCAGCCGCGGCAGCTCGCTGAAAATATCGAATGCCGAGCTCGCCGTCGCCCTGACCTCGATCAACGAGCGCCAGGTGGCGAAGGTGGCCTGAGTCTAGAGATCGGGCGGGGCGTCCAGCAGCGGCACGGCACGCGGATAGCGTCGCGCCGGGAAGTCCCGCTCGATCTTGAGCAGCGCGGCGTACTTGCGCGCTGTCTCCATGTCCGCGGGATCCCCTGTCTGCCGGTAGCGATTGAAGGCATCCAGCATCTTGTTGGCGATGACATCCATATCGAAGCCCAGGACGTAGCGCTGGCTCAGCTCCGTCAGCGCTTCCATGTAGAACGAGAAGTGATCGGCCAGGTTCTGCAGCACGGCCCGCTGGCCCACGACCTCGGCAAGCTCCTCTTCCGCCGCCAGGCGGTAGTACCTGCGCCCCAGTTCCATAAAATGCGTTCGGTCGAAGCGCGGTCGATGCCAGCCGCGGCGTCGCCGTCCAGGTCGCGGCTCCGGGAAGATGCCTGTCACGAAGAGGGCGTTGTCGCCCAACTGACGGCAGGCCTCGAACAGGTTCTGAAAGCGCTGCCGGTCGTTGATCTCCTCCAGTAACGAATACAGGAAGTCGTAGCGCACGTTGAAGCGCATCAGCTCTCGCGCCAGCAGGAAGCGCGTGAGCATGTCCGAGAGGTAGTCGAGCATGCTCATGTCGCGTACGCCGCGGCCGAGATACAACACCTTGATCAGGAAGAGGTCGAAGAGGCTGCGCAGCGATATCTGCTTGATCGTGCCGATGTCGTCGTAGAAGAGGTCGATGAGGTCGTCCGCTTCGCGCTCGAGGGTACTGCGCGGCAGCGCCTGCAGCCCGGAAGCAATGCTGCCTCGGAGGGCAGCGACCCTGGATTCCAATTCGTCCATAAGCGAGGCAGCTCTTGGCGGCGTTCCCCTATATATGGACGATTTCGTGCCGCTCGGCAACCCCTGCACATCGAGAAATCAGGGTATTCCCCGATTTGCGGCCTCGCGCCGAGCGTCGACTATGGGGGAGCACAGACACCGGCAATTACCCGCCAGTACGCCGGTGGTTTGTCGGAGCGCCGGTTCGTTGGGGGCCGGCGCTTCTTCATGCTCGGGACCATCGCTGCGCTACACTCGACCCATGTGCGGCCGTTTCACCCTGACCTACCGGGACAGCCAGCGCCTGGCCGATGAGCTGGGCGTGCCCGTAGAGCAGCTGCCCGCCGACGTCTACAAACCGCGCTTCAACATCGCGCCCACCGACCCGCACTGGATCATGCGCCTGCACTACGAGGACCGCGAGGTGCTGCCGGCGAAATGGGGGCTGGTCAACACCTGGGCCAAGGACGCCAAGCGCGCCGCCGCCCAGATCAACGCTCGCTCCGAGTCGCTGAAGACATCGCCTGCCTTCCGCGACGCATTCGCCACGCGGCGCTGCGTCGTGCCCGCCGACGGGTACTTCGAGTGGACCGGCGCCAAGGAGAACCGCCGTCCCATCTGGTACCACCGTTCCGACGGCCGCCTGCTGCTCTTCGCCGGCCTCTACGAGTCGTGGCGGCCGGAGCCCAACGTCTGGCAGCGTACCTTCACGATCATCACGACCGACGCCAACCGCCTCGCCGCCGAGGTGCACGACCGCATGCCCGTCATCCTGCCTGATGACGCCGTCGACGAATGGCTCTACCGGGACGAGACCGATATGGAGAAGCTGCAATCGCTGCTGGTGCCCGCGCCTGAGGAGCTGCTGATGGCGACGCCCGTTTCGCCGCGAGTCAACTCCGTCAAGAATGACGATCCCGACTGCCTGACGCCGCAGCCGTCGTTGCTGTGACCTCACCCCGGCTGTCGCCACCCCTCTCCGATTTCGGAGAGGGGCTACGACGTTCCGTCCTCGAAGAGCCTTGCGACGTATGCGCGAGGACAAAGAAGCTGGCTTAACCGCTCACCCTGAGGCTCTCGAAGGGCAGCCATCGTCTAACCAGATACCGTGATCACCCAGAGAAACCTAGGGACGAGGCTTTAGCCCGTCCCTAAACGGCTCATCTCTGTTATACGAGCCCGTCTGCCTTCAGGTCCCTCAGCACGCCCGCGAACGCCTCGACGGCGCTATCGATTTCCTGCGGCGTGTGGACGCTGGAGACGAAGGCGGCGTTGCCGGCGCCCATGAGGTGCACGCCGCGGTTGATCATGGCCTGCGTCAGGTTGGCGAGTAGCGCCGGGTCGGGCAAGGGCGGCTGCTCCGTCGTGTCCCATTCGATGCCGTCCGGGCGGTGGCAGGGTTGGCCCAGCGTGAAGTGGACGATCGAGGCGTGGCACCAGGCGGAGCCGGGCACTTTCGCGTCGTCCAGAGCGCGGTTGATGCCTCGCACGAGGGGCGCGGCCAGCGCCTCGGCAGCCGCGGGCGCGCCGGCTTTCACGAGTGGCAGTGCGGCGGTCGCGGCAGCAGCCGACAACGGGTTCGCGTTGAAGGTGCCGGGGTGGTAGATGCGGCCGTCGGTGACGCGCTCTTCGTCGCGCAGGTCCAGCACCGACATGATCGAGGCGTTGCCGCCCACGGCGCCGCCGGGCAGGCCGCCCGCGACGATCTTCGCCATCGTCGTCAGGTCGGGCAGGACGTCGTAGCGCTTCTGCACGCCACCGTCAGAGACGCGGAAGCCGGTGACGACCTCGTCAAAAATGAGGACGACGCCGCTTTCGGCCGTGACCTCGCGCAGCTCGTGCAGAAACGAGGGCAGGATGGGCTCCTCACCGTAATGGGCGCCGGTCGGCTCGATGATCACGGCGGCGATCTCGGGGTCCTCGCGGATCGTGCGGGCTACGGCGTCGACGTTGCCGGCGGGCAGCACGTGTAGTGTCTCCATCAGCTCACGCGCCACGCCAAAGGCGAACGGCGTCTCCTGGTCGGGCAGGTTGGCGCCGGAGACGACATCGTGCCAGCCGTGGAAGTGATTCTCGAACTTGATCAGGTGGCTGCGTCCGGTGAAGCCGCGCGCCAGGCGGATCGCCATCATCGTCGCTTCCGTGCCGGAGCTGTGGAAGCGCACCTTGTCGACCGAGGGCACGAGCTCCGTCACCCACTTCGCCCACTCGATCTCGAGCGCGTGCGAGGCGCCGTAGTGGGTGCCGCGCGTCATCTGGCGCTGCGCCGCCTCGACCACCGCCGGGTGGCCGTGGCCGAGGAGTAGCGCGCCGTGGCCCATGACGAAGTCGATGAGCTCGTTGCCGTCCACGTCCCACTTGCGGCTGCCCTCGGCACGGTCGACGTAGAGCGGGAAGGGGCGCAGGAAGCGGCTGTCGTGGGTGACGCCGCTGGGGAAGTAGGTGCGCGCCTCGCGGGCCAGCCGTTCGGAGCCGGGGTGCTTGCGGACGAACTCGGTCTCGATGTGGTTCATGGGCGCAGCGTACTACGCGATCGTCGCTGAGCGGAGGAGGACCGCTGCCCTGACCTGGGTTCTCATATTTTCGTAAGAGTGCTCAGTACTCTGGGAAATTCTCTACCGCTCTTCGATGGGCCCGGCTACACTGAGGCCGTTCAGGTGAGCAGAATATCTAGAAGAGGCGTTCAGTAATGAGAATGTTGATGACGGTTCAGGTCGACAACGCAAAGGGTGCTGCAGCGGTGCAGTCGGGACAGTTGCCCAAGACGATCCAGGCACTCATGGAGAAAGTCCACCCTGAGGCCGCCTATTTCTCCTTCAAGGACGGTCAGCGCTGTGGCTACGTCGTTTTCGATCTGACGGACCAGTCGCAGGTCCCCGCGATCTGTGAGCCGCTGCTCATCGAATTGGGCGCGACTATCGAGTTGACGCCGGCGATGAACGCCGAGGACCTGGCGAAAGGTATGCAGTCGATGTAGCGAGTCCGCCTCGCCGCCAGGGCGACGGCTACACGTTGAAGAGGACGTTGATCACGTCGCCGTCCTGCATCTCGTAGGTCTTGCCCTCGACGCGCAGGACGCCGCGGCGTTTGGCCTCGGCGTGCGAGCCGGCGTCGAGCAGTTCCTGCCAGCCGATGACCTCGGCGCGGATGAAGCCGCGCTCGATGTCGGAGTGGATGCGGCCGGCCGCTTTGACTGCCTGCGTGCCCGCCGGGATCGACCAGGCGTGTGTGTCCTGCGGCCCGGCCGTGTAGAAGGTAATGAGGCCCAGGAGCGATACGGCCTCCTGCAGCATGCGCTCTGCCGCCGGCATCTCTGGTAGCTCCAGCTCGCGGCGGAATTCGGCTGCGTCTTCGTCCGGCAGCTCCGCCACGTCGGCTTCGGCCTTGATCGCCAGCGCGATGACCGAGGCGTTGGGGCCTGCGTACTGTGCCCGGACCGAGGCCTCGATCTCGTCTGCCTTGCCGACCTCCGATTCGCTGATGTTGAGCACGATCAGCATGGGCTTGGCCGTGAGCAGGTTGAAGCCGCCGAGCTGCACCTTCTCCTCCGGCGTCAGGCCCATAGCGCGCACCGGCTGCTCCGCTTCGAGGCCTTCCTTGAGGCGCGCCAGCAGCGCCAGCTCCCGTTCCTGCGGCGCACGGTTGGCCGCGGCCAGCGATCGCGTCTCCGCCGTGAGGCGTTCGACGCGTCGGTCGATGACGGCGAGGTCGGCGAAGGCGAGCTCCGCGTCGAGCGCGGTGATGTCGCGCAGCGGGTCGACCGACTCCAGCGGGTGCGGCATCGCGGCGTCCTCGAAGGCGCGCACGACGTGCACCATCAGGTCGGCGGTGGACAGCGCACCGAGCAGCTGAGCAGGCGGTCCCTTGCGTCCGACGCTGAAGGACGGGAAGTCGAGGATGCGCTGCTCCAGGTACGTCGTCTTCTTCGCCTCGACCATCGTCGCGAGGCGGTCGAGCCGCTCGTCCGGCACTTTGACCACCGCCATGGCGGGCTCGTTGGGCGAGCCGTGCTGCGGCAGATGCCCCGCCGCGAGCGCTCGCAGCAGAGTGGTCTTGCCGGACGTTGCCAGGCCGATCAGAGCGATATCCAGGAGCGTGCCTCCTTCGTATAGTTCCTGTTCTCGAACGGCTGCCTGCCGTCCGGTTCCAATTCTAACGGGTGGGTCGTGTTCGGCCGAAGTCGCAGAGGTCGAGCAGCGGGCAGATCTCGCAGCGAGGCCGCGATCGGCACGTCGTCTTGCAGTGCAGAACGATGGCGGCGTGGTCGGTGCGGCGGTAGGCGCCGTCGTCCGGCAGGGCCACGTCGAGCCACTCGCGCCAGGCGGCGTAGCTGTCACGTTGCGGCCCGGCCCCGATTCGGCGATAGAGGCGCGCCGTGTAGGCGTCGTGGACGACGACCGCCTTGCGCGCCGCGTAGAGCAGGATTGCGTCCGCCGTCTCCGGGCCGATGCCGTAGGTGGCAAGCAGCTTCGTCCGCAGCTCCGTCTCCGGCAGCGCGAACAGCGCGTCGAAGCCGCCGTGGTCCAGCACGAGGGCGGCGAAGGCCTTGAGTCGCCGCGTCTTGGGCAGCGGCGTACCGGCCGGCCGGATGCGCGCCGCCAGCTCGTCGTCCGGCAGAGCAGCGATGTCGGCAATCGAGAGGCCATCGAGCTGCACGAGGGCGCGTTCGACGTTGGTCCACGCCGTGTGCTGCACGAGGATGGCGCCGAGGCAGATATCGAGGGGCGGCGTGTCGTCGCGCCAGTGCCAGATATCGACGTCGTAATGCGCCAGCAGGCGGCGATGCACCTCAGCGGTGAGCTGCTCCGTCGGCAGGGTGGCGGTCACGGAGCGCTACTCCGGTTGACCGGTCGCCCAGCCGGGCATCGTCGCCTCCGGCACCGCGTCGTAGGGCGGCAGGTACGGTTTGACGTCGAGGACGGGCGTGCCGTCCGTCGCGTCCAGGCCGGTGACGCGCAGGACGTTGTCGCGGCGCCGCACCAGCGGCACGACGGCGACGCCGATGGGGTTGGGGCGCTGCTGGCTGCGCGTGGCCAGCACACCGTGGTCGACACCGGCGACGGGCACGCGATTGCGCGCCGCTTCGGCTGGCACCTGGTCCATGTGAAAGACGACGATGACATGCGAGAAGCCCTCGAGCGAGTCCAGCGCGTCGAGCAGGTCGTCGCGCAGGATGAGGTCCGAGCGCACGTCCTGCCAGCCGTCGGGGCGCGGCTCGCGCACGTGGTTACGGACGACGCCGATGGGGACGTAGCTGATGGGGTCGCTGGGGATGATCTTCGTGCCGGCCAGATGCCGTTCGAGCCATTCGCGGACGCTCACGGCGACCACTATAGCGCGGACTCCGGTCTCGGCCGATGATCGTCCTTCATTCACATCGGATGGCCGACTCGTGGTCGAGCAGCCACTGCTTCACGTCGAGACCGAAGGCATAGCCGGTCAGCGATCCATCGGTGCCGATGACTCGATGACACGGCACGAACAAGCAGATCGGGTTGGTGGCGTTAGCCCGGCCGGCCGCACGCGCCGAGGTCCCGAGCGTACGCGCCAGGCGCCCGTAGGTCGTCGTCTCGCCAAAGCCGAGTCGCGCCATTGCCTCTCGATAGCATTGCTGAAACGCCGTCGCGGCCGGGGCCAGCGGCAGGCTGAAGGAGCAGCGCTCGCCCGCGAAGTATGCCTCGACCTGTCGGCGCGCCTCACGCGTCTGCTGCGCATCGACGACGGCTTTGCGCCCGATATCGCCAGTGCGCTCCGTATCGCCGAACACTGCTGCCAGTACTGCCCCTCTTTCGTCGACCGCGAGGCTGAATGCGCCCAGCGGCGTCTCGAACGTCTCGCAGTACGCGATCGCGGCGCTCTGCGTCTTCGTGTGCTTCTCGAGTTGCAGCGTCATCTCTCGTTCCTCTTGATCTGGGCGCGATAGGCCGCCGGAGTCAGGCCGCAGCCGCGCTTGAAGCTCTCGTGAAACGTCGAAAGCGTGCGAAAACCGGATGCGTACGCGACCTCGCACACCGGCGCGTTGTCCTCCGCCAGCAGCCGTTTCGCGGCGTCGACTCGCGCTTCCTGCAGAAATGCGGCCGGTGTGGTGCCGAAGCGCAGCCGGAACAGCTCGAAGAGCCGCGTCGCGCCGTATCCGGAGCGTTGCACCAACGACGCCACGTCCGGAAAGCGCGACGGCGTCTCGCGCACCTCTGCTGCCAGCGCCTCGATCTGCTCCACCACGGGGTCGATGCCGTGCGCGAAGTCGTCCGGGTAGCAGCGCTTGCAGGGCCTGAGGCCGGCCTCCCGCGCCGCCTCGACCTTGTCGAAGAAGCGGACGTTGCGCGGCAGCGGACGCCGGGCAGGGCACGATGCCAGGCAGTAGATGCCGGTCGTAAGCACGCCGGCGAAGAAGCGCCCGTCGTACGAAGCATCGCGCGCCATGAAGCGTGCCAGCATCTCGTCCGGCGTCAGCCTGTCGCGGGTTGCGGTCGTGTCGATACCCGTCGCGGTCATCACGTGACCACTCTAGCGCGGCTCTCGCGAGGCTGTCGTCCTGATTCCTTCGCCCAAATTGGCGCCCGTTGCGCGCAGCCTCGGCGCTACGTCGCGACCATCGCTTGCCCGCGGTCTCATCTTCGGTCGTCTCCTCCACCTCACGGGCAGGCGAACACCGACAGCGCGCCTCACCACTCGTTGCGGCATCTGAGATTTGTCGTTCCGGCAGGTCAGATGCGGGACAGGTAGCCCTGTGCCGGGTCCCATGTGACCCCCTATCGTCTGTGCGGAGGCAGCTTCGCGGTGAAGACAGTTGCACAAGTTCTTCGTGTCGTAACCTTCGGTTTCGTTGTTGTCCTGGTGATGGCGTGCTCTTCGAGGTCTTCGGTTGTGCCAACGCTGACACAGGTGCCATCGAGCACAACGCCCGCAGCCGAGTTGAACACGCCGGCCGCCGTCCCTACCTTGACGCCGACGCCTACGCAAACGCCTGTTCCGAATGGACGGGGGAGCATCGTGTTCCAGTCGGACCGGGACGGCGCCTTCGATCTGTACCTGATGAACGGCGATGGCTCTGAGGTTCGCAGGCTCATGCAGCCGCCCTCCGGTCTCTCGCCGAGTCAGAGACCCCGGAAGGATATGCCCGCGTGGTCTGCGGACTACACGATGGTTGCCTACGTGTCTTCACCCGGGGATCAGGGCGGTATCTATGTCGTGGGCGCCGACGGGCATGGGTCGCATCTCGTCCTCGATCGAGGGCAACTCAAGGGGCTGTCTGCTCTATCCTGGTCGCCCTCCGGCAGCGAGATAGCCTTCGAAGCCTACAATTTTGGTGAGGTTCCGGCGAACCAGGTGAACCGGGAGATTTACGTCCTCGATCTGCAGACCGGCACCTATCGCAACATCACCAACGATCCCGCCGACGACGAGCATCCAAGCTGGTCACCGGACGGGTCCCGTCTGATCTTCGCGTCGTCCCGGCAGGGCGGCGGCGTCTTTGTCATGGCAGCGGACGGTAGTGGCGTGACCAGGCTCGCTTCAGGAGCTTCTCCCGACTGGTCGCCTGACGGCTCGCGTATCGTCTACGGGCTAGACGGTGAGATATTCACCATGAACGCCGACGGCAGCGGCCAGACCCAACTGACCGTTTCGCCGGGGCGAGATATCAGTCCGAACTGGTCTCCGGATGGCAGCATGATCGTCTTCGATTCGGAGCGTGACGGGAACGAAGAGATATACGTGATGAACGCGGATGGTAGTAACCAGACCCGCCTCACGAATGACCCTGGTTACGACGTGAATCCGGCCTGGTGAGGACGGCCAGACCATGACGCAGTCGTGCTCGGGACTGTTGGCGGGTGGCCGGCGATGAGCCGATTGCTGCGAGCCAAAGTGCTCATCCCGCTGGCGCTCGGGCTGGTGCTAGCGGTCTATCTGCTCGATCGCTCTCGACGATGGCCTACCTTGCCGCTCGCCCTGAGCGCCATCCCCTTGAGGCTCAGCCGAGCCGATTTCAACCTGCAGTACGAGGACGTCTCGTTCACGCCGCGAGGCGGGAGCCTTACCTTGCGGGGTTGGCTGCTACCAGGCTCGCCGCAGGCGCCGTATCTCATCTTCGTCCACGGCATCGGCGACCAGCGGACCGGCAATCATGCGCTCGATCTCGCTTCGAGACTGGTGAAGGATGACGGTTACAACGTGCTGCTCTTTGACCTGCGCGCGCAGGGGCTTTCGGACGGGAACCGCGTTACCGCCGGGCAGGAGGAGCGGTATGACGTGCTCGGGGCCTACGACTTCCTGCTGAGCCGGGGCGCCCAGCCGGGGCGAGTTGGGTTGATCGGCCGGTCGTACGGCGCCGCCATCGCGCGGCGTAGCTCAGTGGTAGAGCAGCCGATTCGTAATCGGCAGGCCGAGGGTTCGAATCCCCCCGCCGGCTCCAGCACTTCAACCTAAGAAGAAGGCCTCGCACGTCGCGAGGCCTTCTCGTCTTCTCCGAGCGCCTGGGCTCAGGCGCCCCGCTCCATGCGGACGGGACCGTCCGGCGTGCGCCCGTCCACGCGGTCGAGGTCGATGATCACGGCTGTACCCTTGCGCTCCGGGTCGAAGTTGCGCTCCGGCTCCGGCGAGTTGTCGTAGACGCGGTTGGCTGCCGCGGGGTCGGTCTCAACGTGGGCGCGGCCGCGGAACTGCAGCATCGTGCGTGTCTCCGGGTCGCGGTACCAGAGCGTGACGCGCGGCCGGGACTGAATTTCGTGGGCCAGGCCGCTTTCAGGGTTGCGCGCCCAGACGGCAAGCTGCGTGTCGCTGATCGCCTGGGTCGAGCCGCGCAACGAAAGGCTGGGTTGGCCTTCGGCGTCCACGTAGCACACGAGAACCGGTGTGCGGTTGTCGAATGCCCCGTTGATCATGCCCTTGATGGCGTCGGTGAGCTGGACGGGTGTGGCCGGCGGTGGTCCGGGAGGCGGCGCTTGAGTCATGAAACCCTCCTTCTGGTCGTGTGAGGCTTGTGAGCTCGTCAACGTTTTGACGGATCCAAACGGGAAGACGTGACCGTTGCTGTCTGGTCGATTATGGCCACGCGCGGGCTACATTCAAGCGCTGGAGTTTTTCTCCTACGGGCGCGCGTTTTCGGCGGGCAGACGCGGATGGTATAGTGAGACCCGTCACTTTTGGGTGTATTTCCCTGCCCAGCAACACGTGTTGAGAGGATTTCTTATGGTAGCTACCGACGCGAAGAAAGAGTACAAGGTTGTTGGCACGCGTCCGGTCCGGCCGGACGGCGCCGACAAGGTCACGGGCCGGGCCCAGTACGGCGCAGACGTGCGTCTCACCGGCATGCTTTACGGACGCGTGAAGCGCAGCCCGCACCACCACGCCATCATCAAGAAGATCGACGCCTCCAAGGCGCTGGCTTTGCCCGGCGTCAAAGCCGTCGTCACGCGCGCCGACTTCCCGGAGATCTCCGGCGGCATCGTCGACGTCGAAGAGGGTCCCGGCACGCCGATTGCGACGCTGGTCGACCGCATCATGGCGAGCGAGAAGGCGCTGTTCCGTGGCCACCCGGTCGCGGCCGTTGCCGCGATTGACGCCCATACGGCTGAAGACGCGCTCAACCTGATCGATGTCGAGTACGAGGTCCTGCCCCACGTCATCGACGTGCGCGAGGCCATGGCCGACTCGGCGCCGATCATCCACCCCGAGCTGCGCATGCGTGATTTCGCTCCGCTGGCCGAGCCGGCGCCCGAGAAGCCGACCAACATCGCTTCGCACCGTCGCTTCGCCAAGGGCGATGTCGAGGCCGGCTTCAAGGAGGCCGACGTCGTCCTGGAGCGTGAGTTTACGAGCTCGCGCTACCACCAGGGCTACATCGAGCCGCAGAACGCGACCGCTGCCTGGAACGAGGAAGGCCACCTGACCATCTGGGCCAGCACCCAGGGCCTGTTCGGTGTTCGCCAGGCGACCGCCGAGTGCCTGGCCATGCCGGTGTCCAAGATCACGGTCATGCCGGTGGAGATCGGCGGCGGCTTCGGCTCCAAGCTGACCATCTACCTGGAGCCGGTCGCGGCGCTGCTGGCCAAGAAGGCCAACCGCCCGGTCAAGATGACCATGTCGCGCGAAGAGGTCTTCGAGGCCACCGGCCCGACCTCCGCTTCGTACTCCAAGATCCGCATCGGCGCCAAGAAGGACGGCACGCTGGTCGCCGCCGAGGCGATGCTCGCTCTCGAGGCCGGCGCCTACCCTGGCTCGCCGATCGGCGGCGCCATGAACGGCGTCTTCACTCCTTACGACATCCCGAATGTGAAGATCGACGGCTACGATGTCCTGGTCAACATGTCGAAGACCTCGGCGTACCGGGCGCCCGGCACGCCGGCCGGCATGTTCGGCTCCGAGACGCTGCTCAACGAGCTCGCCGACGAGCTCGGCATGGACCCAATGGAGCTGCGCCTGAAGAACGCGTCCAAGGAGGGCACCGTTCGCTCGAACGGCCAGAAGTTCCGCCGCATCGGCAACGTCGAGACCATGCAGGCTATGCGTGACTCCGCCCACTACCGCTCCGAGCTGACCGGCCCCTACCGCGGCCGCGGCGTCTCGATGGGCTTCTGGGGCAACGCCGGTGGCGAGACCAGCTCCAGTGGCAGCGTCAACGCTGACGGTACCGTCAGCCTGGTGCTCGGCTCCGTCGACATCGGCGGCACGCGTGCTTCGATCGCGATGCAGCTGGCCGAGACGCTGGGCATCGATTACGAGCAGGTCCAGCCCAAGATCTTCGACACCGACGGCGTTGGCTTCACTGGCAACACCGGCGGCAGCCGCACCGCCTTCGCCGGCGGCATGGCCGCGTACAACCTCGGCATGGACATCCGCCAGAAGCTGGTCGAGCGCGCTGCCAAGATCTGGGAGTGCGAAGCCAGCGACGTGACCTACGGTGACGATGGTGTCCTCCGCGGCCCCAAGGACGCGGAGGGCAAGGACCGCAGCTTCACGTTCAAGCAGATCGCCGGCATGCTGCCGCGCACTGGCGGCACCATCGACACCGGTACCAACGTCGTTCCCACGGCGCCGGGACCGGCGTTCGGCGGCCACATCGTGGACGTCGAGGTCGACCCGGAGACGGGCAAAGTGACGGTCCTGCGCTACACGGCCGTTCAGGACGTGGGCACGGCCATCCACCCGAGCTACGTCGAAGGCCAGATCCAGGGCGCGGTGGCGCAGGGCATCGGCATGGCGATCAGCGAGGAGTACTACCACGCTCCCGACGGCCGCATGGCGAACGCCAGCTACCTCGACTACCGCATGCCGACGGCGCTCGACGTGCCGCTTATCGACGTGATCCTGGTCGAGGTGCCGAATCCCGGTCACCCCTACGGCGTCCGCGGCGTCGGTGAGGTTCCGATCGTCCCGCCGCTGGCTGCGGTGCAGACTGCGGTGCAGAACGCGGTCGGCAAGCGCTTCGACGCGCTGCCAATCTCGCCTCGCGTCATCCTGGACGCAACGCTGCCTGAGTAGGACAGCACCGATAAACCTGAAAAGGGAGAGGGCCAAAGCCCTCTCCCTTTTTGTCATGCCTCGATTTGCACTGGACGTAACCGAAAGCCAGTCCGAAGATTGAAGTCACCATATCTCGCACCAGCCTTGGGAGCAGCCGATGCTGGATGACCCGTACGCCCACATCGCCGATCTCTACGATTTCTCCTACGCGGACTTCGATGATGACGTGGAGTTCTACACCAACCTGGCCGAGGCCGTCGAGGGCCCGCTGCTGGAGCTCGGCGTCGGCACCGGCCGCGTCGCGATCCCGCTCGCCGCGCGCGGTTACGAGGTCGTCGGCATGGACACGTCCGAGCCGATGCTTGACGTCGCGCGACGCCGGGCAAGGGAGGAAGCGCCGGACGGCAAGTTGACCCTCCTCAACGGCGACATGCGCGAGTTCGACTTGAAGCGCAAGTTCGGCCTCGTCTTCATCGCCGCAGACACGTTTCAGCATCTGCTGACGACCGCGGATCAGCTGGCCTGCGTGCGCCGCGCCGCGCAGCATCTGGCGGAAGGGGGCATTCTCGCCTTTAGTATCCGCTCGCCGGCCACGGTCTCGTGGGAGGAGGCGGGCGTGCCTGCGCCGCTGCTGCTCGACTGGACACGGCCCGACGGCGAAGGCGGCATGGTGATGAAGTTCGTTGCGGCGCACGCCGACCCCGAGCGCATGGTCCGAACCATGACCTACATCTACGACCGGGTCAAAGACGGCCACGTGCAGCGAGGCGTCTTCCTGGCCGAGCTTCGCTACTCGACGCAGTCTGAAATCGAGTTGCTCTTGCAGCAGGCGAACCTGCGTGTTACACACACTTATGGCGACTATGACCTCTCCCCTGTCGGTCAGGGCGATAACCTGGTCTTCGTTGCTCGACCGGAGGAACCCCGTTGAAGATTGCTCTCGACGCCATGGGGGGCGACCGCGCGCCTGCCGAACCGGTGAAGGGCGCGCTGGATGCGGCCAGAGAGTACGGCGTTGAGATCGCCCTCGTCGGCCCGTCCGACCTGATAGAGGCCGAGCTCAAGAAGCATCCTCAGGTTCCCGGCGTCAGCGTCGTCCCAGCAGGCGAGGCTATCGCCATGGAAGAGGACAAGATCGTCATGGCGGTGCGCCAGCGCCGCGATGCCTCTATCAACGTTGCGACCGGACTGGTCAAGGACGGTCAGGCGCAGGCGGTCGTTTCGGCGGGTAACACGGGCGCAGTCATGGCGTCTGCCACGCTGGTCCTGGGGCGCATCCGCGGCATCGAGCGTCCGGCGCTGGGCCTCGTGCTGCCGTACAACGAGGGCAAGGTGCTGCTCATCGACGCCGGTGCCAACGTCGACTGCCGGCCGAATTATCTGCTGCAGTTCGGCCAGATGGGCTCCGTCTATGTCGACAAGGTGCTCGGCGTGCCCAACCCGCGCGTCGGACTGATCAACGTGGGCGAGGAGGCGAGCAAGGGTAACGACCTGATGCTGGGCGCCTACGAGCGCCTCAGCGAGTCCGGCCTCAACTTCATCGGCAACATCGAGGGCGTCGAGGTGCACAAGGGCGTCGCCGACGTCGTCGTCACGGACGGCTTCACCGGCAATGTGGCGCTCAAAGTAGGCGAGGGCATTGCGGACTACATCCTGGACACGGTGCGCGGCGTGATCAAAAGCAGCCCGCTCTACATCGCCGCGGCCCTGCTGTTGAAGCCAGCCCTCAAGCGCGCCATGAAGCGTCTGCAGTACGAAGAGTACGGCGGCGCGAACCTGCTCGGCGTCAACGGTGTCGTCGTCATCGCCCACGGCCGCTCCGATGCGGTCGCGATCAAGAACGCACTGCGCGTGGCCAAAATCGCCGCCGAGAGCGGCCTGATCGACACGATGCGCGCCTCGTTCGCCAACGAACCCGCCCCATCGCCCGTCCCGGGCAGATAGGATTTTCCCCATGGAAGTCGTGAACCTCGGCAAGGTGCGTCATTTTCTGCGCGAGAAGCCGATTCGCGTAAACCTTTTCGACCGCCCGCGCATGTTCTGCGAGGTTCTCTGCCTGGAGCCGGATCAGCAGGAGAGCCGCCACAGCCATGACCTCTCGGACGCCTTCTATCTCGTGGTCGAAGGTAGGGCGCATCTGCGCGCCGGGACCCAGGCGCAGGACCTGGAAGAAAACGACCTCGTCATGGTGCCGCCGGGCGTCGAGCACCATATGCAGAACCCCGGTCCGGGGCGTCTCACCGTGCTGGCGATGCTGGCGCCGAAGCCGGCGCGCGCCTCCGAGGTGCGTATGCCGCGCATGCGCTGGGCGCCGCCGGCGGAGCCGATGCCGGACGACCGCGAGCCGTACGAGCCACCAACGCCGCGCCGCGAGCAGGCGAGTGAAGGCCGCCCGGCTCGGCGACGCTTCGACGGGCCGCCCCGGACATCGCGGGACACACGGCCGCCCCGCCGCGACGACCCGCCCTCGCGCCCGTCGGGACCGGCGCGAGGCCGGCCTGCGAGCGGCAGCTATCCCCGCGCCGGCGCGCGCTCGGCCGCGCGCGACGAGCAGCAGGGCGAAGGACGGTTCTCGCCGAGAGGCGGCAGCTATCCTCGCGGTGGGGCAAGGCCGCGCAGTGGCGGGGAGTCGTCAGGCGAAGGAGGCTCGTCTTCGGCGCGCGGGCGTTCGTCGGCGCCGCGCTCCGGCTACGACCGCGGACCGTCGGCCGGCAGAAGCCGTCCTTCAGGGCCGGCGAGGCCGTCTGGAGGGCGCGGCGGTTTCAGCAAGGACGGTGCGGGCCGTAAGGGTGCGACAGGCGGAGCTAGGAGTTCTCCGTCAGGTCGGCGCGGGCGCCCGGGATCAGACCGAAACGGGCCCAGGACTTCAACGCGTCGGCGAGCTCCCTAGAGACGTCCTCGTCGGCGGAGATGCCGCCCAGGATGCAGTTGTTGATATGACGCTCCATCAGCAACAGGCCGACCTGGTCCAGGCTGCTGCGCACCGCCATGATCTGCGTCAGGATCTCCTCGCACTCGCGCCCGCTCTCCAGCATTCGCTGCAGGCCCTGAACCTGTCCCTCGATGCGGCGCAGACGCGTGGTGACGCTTCGGCTCTCTTCGTCCATTTCTCTCCGAAATTCTCCCCGGACCCTGTGTTTGACATACCCCTATGGGGTATAGTAGAGTGTACACGGTTAGGAGCGGCCAAGTCAAAGCCGCGCACATTAGGAGGATAACGATGGCGAAGCCTGCAGACGTGAACGACACCAGTTGGGACAACGAAGTCCTGTCCGCCGAGAAGCCTGTTCTGGTGGACTTTTGGGCTCCGTGGTGTGGTCCCTGTCGCATGGTGGCGCCGATCGTCGAGGAGCTGGCGGATGAGTACGACGGCAAGGTCGAGTTCCGCAAGCTGAACACGGATGACAACCCGCGCACGGCCGCGAAGTACGGCATCCGCAGCATCCCGACGCTGCTGGTCTTCAAGGGCGGCGAGCCCGTAGGCCAGATCATCGGCTTCCGCCCCAAGGGCGACCTGAAGAAGCGGCTGGACGACGCTCTCACCTAAGCCGTCCGCCCGGGTTTAGCAACGCGCAGGGCTTCTCCTAGGAGAAGCCCTGCCTATTCCTGCCAGAGGTTCGAGTCTTGGCTGAAGAGTACGACATCATCATCATCGGCGCCGGTCCTGCCGGGCTGGCCGCCGGACTGTACGCGGCGCGGGCGCGACGGCGCACGTTGCTGATCGAGAAGAACGTGACGGGCGGCCAGATCGCGCTGACGGCGGAGATCGAAAACTACCCCGGCATCCCCCAGATCAACGGCTTCGACCTGGGTCAGGCGATGCAGCAGCAGGCCGAGAAGAACGGCATGGAGACGACCTACGCGACCGTCACCGCCATCGAGCCGCGGGAAGGCAAACACCTGATCCGCACTGCCGACGGAGAGCACCTGGCAAAGGCCGTGATCATTACGGCGGGCGCCGACTACAACAAGCTCTCGGTGCCCGGTGAGGAGCGCCTCACCGGCTACGGCGTCTCCTACTGCGCCACCTGCGACGCCGCATTCTTCAAGGACGAGGAGGTCGCCGTCGTCGGAGGCGGCGACTCGGCGCTGGACGAAGGCCTGTTCGTAACGCGCTACGCCTCCAAGGTGTCGGTGATTCACCGGCGCGACGAGCTTCGGGCCGGCGCGACGCTGAAGGAGCGCGCCTTCGCCAACCCGAAGATGGACTTCGTCTGGAACACCGTCGTGGACGAGATTGAGGGCGAGACGGCGGTCGAGAAGCTGCGCCTGCGCAACGTGCAGACGGGCGCGGAGTCGTACTTGCCGGTAGGAGCCGTGTTCATCTTCATCGGCCACAGCCCGAACACCAGCTTCCTCGACAACCTGGTCGAGATGGACGCGGGGCGCCACATCCTGGTCAACGAGTGGATGGAGACGAACGTGCCCGGCATCTTCGCGGCCGGCGACGTCCGGGCGAACTCGGCGCGGCAGGTGATCAGCGCGGCCGGGGACGGTGCCACGGCGGCGATCCGCGCCGACCACTACATCACCGACACGTTCAAGTAACGCCGCGGCGGCTGAGCGGTTATGATAGGGCGGCCCCATTGAGGGCCGCCTTTCGATTTCCCGCCCAGGGGTCGGAGCACAGAGAGGGGGTGTGTGACGATGAACCTGTTAGACAGGCTGGCCTTGCGAGGACGGCGCTACGAGCGGCAGACGGTGCCTGGTACCGGCAGCGAACGCTTCAGCTTGGCCGAGGTCCTCACCTTGTTCAACCACGACACCATTCTCGAGCTGACGCCGGTCGTCGACGGCAAAGACGGCGCGACCGAGTGGCCGGACGCCGTACGCAAGATCAAGGTCTCGTTGCTGGACAAGGGCATCTCGGCGATTCCCACCCACACCGCCGGCTGGTACGAGGTGTTTCGCACGGCGCCCAGCGGCGACGTCTCCCGCGTGCGCATCGTCGCCTACTCGCCCGACAACGTCCGGGTCGGCGAGATCCGCATGGTGGTCTCCCATCGCCTGCCGCAGTACTACTTCGACGAGGATCCGCTCCTCAAAGAGCTGGACGAACGCCAGTAGCGAGTAGCCTGTCGGTCTAATCGGCCGAGCGCCGGACGGTCCCCAACACGCTTCTTCTGTCGATCCGGCCTCCACGCGGGATGGGAATCCCCTAGCTCAGGTTGCGTGTGTTCTCTGTGAACAGCCCGTAGAGGTCTGGTGCCTCCCGGATCATGCCCGCCTCGATCGAGTAGCGCATTAGCGTATCGATGGCCACGCGGTTGGCCTCGACGCCGTAGGGCAGCGGGTCGCCGTCGTGCAGGCCGGCGCCGCCGATCTTCGCGCCGGGGTTCTCGCGCAGGTACTTCTCCTTCGCTTCCTTGAAGGCCTCGAAGAGCGCCGGGCCCACCCAGGCGTTGGCGGCCAGCACCGTGTTCTGGATCACGATGAAGTCGTTGAAAGGGACGGTGCCGGTCCGCTTGTAGAAGTCGCGCGATGCCTGCGCTACGTCGGCGTAGACAGGCTTGATGTAGTCGACGTCGAACTTCTGCTGTGCGCTGATCGCCGGGCCATGCGCGGCGGCGAACTCACCCTCGATGAACGGCTGGCGCAGGTCGGCGCCGCGCCGCATCTCGACGTTCGCGGGCAGCTGATACTCGGCGATGTGCTCTTCGCGGTTGATCACGTAGTGCATGAGCTCGGGTCGCGCGCCGAAGTCGTCGGAGAGGAAGCCGCGCACCCATGTGCCGGGCGTGACCGTATACGACACCATGGCAAACTTCTTGCCTGCGATGTCGTTCGGCGTGGGCGCCACGTTGGTGTTGTAGTACGCCGCGCCGTGATGCACTGCCCGGGTCGGGATGACCGGGATGGCTGTATACGGAGCGTTGTAGGGGCGAGAGATGACGTAGCTGACGAAGGAGAACTGGCAGACGTCGAACTCCAGGTCGCGCGCCATGCGCCGGTAGGCGCCGACGATGCCCCCTTGGCTGATGTCGGCGAACTCGAGCTCGATACCGTCGGGCTTCAAGGTGCCGTCTCGCAACGAAGCAAAGTACGGCGTCTCGGCCAGGGCAATCGTCAGTTTCAGCGGTGTCCTTGAGCTGGTCATGGTTCCCCTCCCGTCTCTTCTCAGGTGCTGCGCTGCCCGCGATCAGACTCGGTTGGAGGTTGCTTGTCAAGCAACTTCTCCTGGTCCCTGGACATTTGTCTCAGAGGCTATGTTGAACGCATGAAAAGCAGGGTAGCGGGGGCGTAGCCCATGCGGGGGAAGTCTGAGGGGTCTCCCCTCAGACTCTTCTTCCGTTCATCTCGCGCGAAAGGTGAGCTCTTACGCCAACGCGGCTCGGACCCGCGGCAGGACCTCTCGCGCCATGCGGGCTGTGTAGCCGGCGTCGCCCGCATCGGGCCAGGTCGGGTCCGGGATGGGCTGCAGCACCACGTAGTCGAACTGCACCGGCGCCGCGCCCAGCAGATCGATGAGCTGGCCAACGATCTGGTCGGGCCCACCCCAGAGGCTGAAGGCGTCGGCGGCCTCGCGCGGCAGGAAAGCCACCGCCTTGCCGCTGGCCAGCAGGTTGCGGTCGTGGTGGAAGTCGGGCCAGACGCCCTGGTCGCGCTTGATCGCTTCCGGGCTCGGTCCGCGCCACTCGATGCCGGCGACGTCGAACAGCCCGGGCGTGTACTCGTAGTAGCCGGCCGCGATCGACTTCGCCATCGTCAGCGCCTGCTCCGGGTCGTCTACCAGGACCGTGTGGAAGACGGCACCCAGCCGCAGGGAGGCCGGATCGCGTCCCGCGGCGGTCGCACCGGCCCTGATCTCCGCCACGCACGCCTCGATGATCGCCGGCGCGGTACCGGGACGGATGAAGACGCCGTCGGCAACGGCGCCGGCCATCTGCAGCGTCCGCGGGCCGCCGGCAGCGATCCAGACGGGCACGGGCCGGTGGTGCGGCAAATACGCAGGCCGGAGGGCACCCACTTCTAGCGACTCGCCGGCCAGCAGCGCCTTGATCATGCGCGTGGCCGCCTCCAGCTCCGAGAGGCGCGCCGGTCGCAGGCCTGCCAGCCGTACGGCGGTATCGCCGATGCCGAGGCCGAGCAGCGTGCGTCCCGGCGCCAGCTCGTCGATCGTCGCAATCGATGAGGCGGTGACGCTGGGGTGGCGGTTGACGGGATTGGCAATCAGCGGCCCGAGGATGATGCGCTCCGTTGCGGCTGCCGCGGCGGCGAGCAGCACGTAGGTATCGCGACGGCGCAGCTGCGAGTCAGGCTCAAGGGCAGCGTCCCAGCCCAAGGCCTCGGCGCGCCGGACGTCGGCGGCGAAGTCTGCCACGGAGCGGCTGTCGAAGCGGTTGAGGCCGAATCGGGGCGCAGGCATCGCCCGAGTATAGGGAGCGGCGTCGTCCTGCGCCAGGCTGACAGCGATTGCGCCAGGCTAGCGCAGCTGGTACCGGAAGCTCACGACGTAGTGCGCCGCCTCGGCAATCAGGAGGAATACGGCGGGTATCACGAATCCCGCGACGAGCAGCGCCGCAATGCCCGCTGCGAAGTAGACGGTCTCGACGGCCAGCCTTGCGGGGTCGGGCAGCCGCCAAGCGCCGTTGAGCGCCACGAAGCGTGCCCAGATCAGTCCCGCGGCCAGAGGCAGCACGATGGCAAGGACGACTGACGTGACGATATCGTTGCCGATCCACACGCCGAGATAGGCAAGTGCAGCGAGCGTGCATAGCTGCAGCACCAAGCGCAGCTCGACGTTGATGTCCTCAAGGTTCGACATGGTGCAATGCTCTCATGTTGGCCGTTCTAATGGCACGCTCTCTGGCCCGATTTGGACTCGCGAGCTATGGTGATCGAGACGCACGCCCTCCCGGTGCGCCTTCAGGACTGCTCATGCGTATCCTCTCGCAACGCCCAGGCATCCTGGTCTTCGCCGTTCTCCTGGTGGCGGGCCTGCTGTGTGGTGCGTTCGTCAGCGCCTGCGGTTCCGCCGCAGCTCCCGAGCAGGTGCCGCTGCCCTCGTTGATCAAGAGCCCTGACAGCTGGCGCGGCCAGCGCATCGAGGTTGAGGGCACGCTCGTGCAGCTAAAGGATCCGGACGGCACCGTCTACGGTGTCGTCCAGGACGAATCGGATGACCGGGTAGGCCTGAAGCACATCGACCCGTGGCAATCGCTGGTCGGCCAGGCTGTGGACGCGACCGGGACGCTGCAGTTCGACCCGTCCTTCGGCTGGTATCTCGAGGGACCAACGGTGAAGCCGGTTCAGGGTGCGGGCCACTGAGCGGAGTATTCTACGTGGAACGGTCCCCAGACTGCCGTCGTGTAAAATTCGGGGAACGGACCTGACAACACCACGTACGAGGAGCCCCTGGTGAACGACCCCGAAGCAATCAAGAGACTCGTCGCGCAGGCGCGAGAGGAAGCCGCCCGCGACCAGGAACGGCATCAACACGAGCAGCAGTCCGGCGCCGGCGAGGTGCATGGCAAGGCTGCCGCGGCCCAGCTCAAGGAGACGCTCGCCGGCCAGCTGCTGGAGATTTGCCTGCAATCGTCCGGGGCGATGCGCTGGGGCAGCGAGAGCCTGTCCTCAGGCGGCAGCGAGTTCCAGCTGAGCTGGGTCGACCCGGCGCCGCACCGCACCCTCTCGATGATCGTCGAGGACAGCGGCGTCGTGCTGTGGGGCTGGTTCTGCGACTGGCTGCGCCCCTCCTATATCCAGATGAACGCCGCCGGCTTCACCGATGCCTACCTCATGAGCCTCGTCGCCGCGCTCGCCGACCAGGCTGCCTGGGAGGACAAGCGCGTGCCGGACCTTGGGCCGCTGCCGCCCAGCCACCAGGCCTGATCTCATGGGCCGAGACGCGATCATCCGCAAGGTGAACCCGTACGACCTGCACGGCGTGCGCTACTACCAGATTTTCCTCTCGTACCTCGATGCGCCGGACACGATCAGCGAGGTCCGCCTTGCCCACGACATGGTCTACGCGTCTCCTGCAGACGGCGACGAGGTGACGGTCGAAAGCCTGCTGACGATGGTCACCGGTATCAGTAAGAAGGACGCGTGAACGACCGCCGTATCGTCTTCTCGACCGATTCGGGTCGCGTCGTCGAGCGCGGCGCGGCGGCGAGGCGTCCAAGCCGTCCGGTGGCGAAGCAGGCGCCGTCTCTGCCCAACGACGGCGTCGTGCGCATCTTCCGCGAGCGCGGCAAGCGCGGCGGCAAGACCGTCACGCTGGTCCGCGGCTTGCCGAGCGCCGAGCTGGAAGCACGCGCGGTCGAGCTGAAGCGCCTGTGTGGCGCCGGCGGCACCGTCCGCGACGAGGCCATCGAGATCCAGGGCGACCACCGCGAGCGCGTCGCCGAGCGCCTGCGTGGCCTCGGGTTTCAGGTCAAGCTCGCGGGCGGTTGAGGGATTGCATCCCACATCCATCGTCGCGCTATGAAGATGACGAACGACAGCTACTGCGTCGTGTTCCGGGGTAAGAGGACCACGGAACGCTATTACCGCGACAAGGCCGGCTGGCTGAAGGTGAGCTCGCGAGGCCGCGTGTTTCGCATGACGGCGGAGCAGGTACTGAACCACCTGCTGCCCGCGTTGGCATTCGGCGACAGGCTGGGCTTGACGGTGACGGTCGAGCACTACGACGAGCCCTATTGGCAGACGCTTCCGTTTGACGCCGGTGGTGATACGATTCCCGCGTGATTGACGAAGAGCTGTCCCGGCCCGAGGCGTTCGACCTGGCGGTGCGGTCGCGCGCCAGCTTCTTGTCCCGCGAGACCGCTTACGAGTACCAGTCGCTGCGGCCTTACAGCCAGCTCACCCTGCTTCTGGACATCGACCTCGAAACTGCGGCCGAGGCGCTGAAGGCCCGTGGCCTGCGGGGCGCCTATCGGCTCGTGCTGAATAAGGGCAGCGCTCAGATCATCTAAGGCGCCGTCGCGATCGGCCGGCCCGCCTTGACGTCGTCGGCGAATCGGCGCCAGGCCGCCGCGCATTCCTCCGGCGCCGCGTGCTGCGCAAAGCCGCCAACGCCGGGGATGGCGGCGTAGCGGCAGTTCGGCATCATCGCCGCCAGCTTCTCGGCACGCTCCGCGTACCAGCCGCTCAACTCGCCGGTGATGGAGAGCGACGGCGTCTGGATCTGCGTCACCTCGTCGGTCAGGTTGACCGTCGAGAGGTAGGCGAGTGTCTCCATGACGACGTGTGGCGCCGTACGCCCCATCTGCGTCAGATACCACTCGCGGTGCTCGGGGTCGGCGGTGGCCTCGTCCAGGCGCACGTTGCCGTTGTGCCGCGCCCAGGCCTCGACGCCGCGCTCCTTGACGATCTCGTAGTAGTCGAGATAGTGCTGCGCGCCGACGAAGTTGAACGGTGACGTGCAGGTCGTCAGCGTGTGCAAGCGCTCCGGGAAGCGGTAGGCGAAGTGCATGGCGACGGTGCCGCCGATCGTCTCGCCGATCAGGTGCGCCTTCTCGATGCCGAGGTGGTCCATGAGGTTGCGCAGGTCGTCCGTAAAGCCGTCCAGCGACCACGGGTAGCCCGGCTCCGGCACGGACGACTCGCCGAAGCCGCGCGCGTCGACGCGGATGACGCGGTAGTCGCGCACCAGGGGATGCACCCAGCCGTAGAGCAGCAGGCCGCTCTTGCCCTGGCCGTGGTGCATGATGATCGTCTCGTGCTGCTTCCAGGGATCGACGAGGTCATCGTCGTAGTAGTGCATATCCAGGTTGCCGGGTAGGTGGGCTACGGGCATCGTCTCGCTCCTGCTCTCGCCGTCTCGTGCGCCAGCATCGGCCCGGCGGCCGGGACCGTCAAGCGCAGGCCTTCTTGTGCCGGGGCCGAGACCGTCCTAGCATGAGCCGGCTCAGCGGGAGGAGAGACCCATGACGAATGCTGCAAGAGATACCGCGGTCACCCAGCGTATCGCCGAGTTTGCGCGTATCGTCTCCTGGCGCGACCTGCCGGAGACGGTGCAGCACGAAAGCGTCCGATCCCTGGTCAACTGGGTTGGCTGCGCCCTGGGCGGCTGCACTGCAGCGTCCAGCCGCATCGCGCTGGAGGTGGCGCGTGAGTTCAGCGGTCCGCCATCGGCCACGGTCATCGGTCGTGGCAGGCTGGTGGATCCGGTGAACGCCGCCTTTCTCAATTGCCTCGCTTCGAGCGCTCATGCCTTTGACGACACCCACCTGGCGACCGTCACTCATCCGACCGGCCCCGTCGCGGCCGCGCTTCTCGCCGTTGCGGAGCGCCAGCCGGTCGAGGGGTCAGATTTCCTGGCTGCCCTCGCTCTCGGCATCGAAGTCGAATGCCGCCTGGGCAACGCCCTGGTCGTGCCGCCGGCGCAAGGCAACGTTGGCTGGTACCTCACCGGCGTGACGGGCGGCATCGCGGCGGCGCTGGCAGTGGCAAACGTGCTCGGCCTCGATCAAGAGCGTACCGTCTGTGCCCTGGGTATCGCGGCGGCGCAGGCGGCCGGCTTCCGCCAGACGCACGCGACCATGTCTTCCAGCTTCGTGCCCGCGCACGCGGCGCGCAGCGGCCTGCAGGCGGCGCTGCTCGCCGAGAAAGGCTTTACCTGCTCGCCGCGCATCCTCGAAGGCCCCAACGGCTTCTTTGACGTCTTCGCAGAGCACGCGAACGTTCCTGCGGCCGTCGACGGCCTCGGCGAGCAGTGGGAGATGCTGACCAACACTTACAAGCCCTATCCCTGCGGCATCGTCATCCATCCGGCCATCGATGCCGCGCTCGAGATCGTGGCGCAGCAGAAGCCCGATCCAGCGTCGATCGAAGCCGTCGATGTGACCGTGAACCCGCTCTGCCTGACCTTGTGCGACCGCCCGGCTCCTGCCGACGGCGAGATGGCGCGAGTCAGTATGCAGCACTGGGTCGCAGCCTCGTTGGTGCGCGGCGCCGCCGGCCTGGCGGAAGGCGGCGACGAGTGCGTGCGAGACCCTGACGTCATCGCCGTGCGCGATCGAGTGAAGGCGATGCCGTCCGAGGCGCTGGACCGTGACGCGGCGCGAGTGGCTATCGCCCTGCGGGACGGCCGGCGCCTGGAGCGCACTGTCGAGCACGGCCGCGGCAGCCTGGCGCGGCCTCTGTCAGACCCGGAGCTCGACGCCAAGTTCATGGCGCAGGGGCTGGAGGTGCTGCCGGAGGCGCGAGCACGCGAGCTGCTGCAGACGTGCCGGGACGTGGCGTCGATGGAGGACGTATCTCGGCTGGCGGCGAGGAGCTTCGTCTAGCTATCGGAGCTTCTGGAAAACGGCGGCATCGTCGTTTTCGTAGACGAGCTGATACGCCGGGTCGGTCTGTAGCGCGGCGATGAGCGGCGCGCAGCAGCCGGGGCGTTCGCCGAGGCCGAGGTTCTGGACCGGTGTCTTGCCCTTGCTGACGTACGCGTAGTCGAAGCTGTAGCCGTGCTCCGTCGCCCAGGCGTCGAGGCAGGCCGCGTCGGCACCGGTGCAGTCGCGCAGCTCGTCGAAGGCGGTCTGCCGTTCTTGGTAAGCGCCCTTGCCCATCCACTCGTAGCCTTGCACCGTCGTCAGGCTGATCCGCTTGCTCAGGGCGGGGAACCACTCGCTCGTCGCGTCGTCGGCCCAGCGCTGGCTGGACGGCATGACGATGAAACCCGCGTCCGCCGGCGTGTTGTCCGCAACCCAGGCCATCGCCTCGCGGTCGCCGCTCGAGAGGGCGTGCAAGGAAGAGACGGGTCCGGAGGCAGAGAGCACGGCCGCCGCCGGCGCGTAGACGATGAGCAAGAAACCCACCGCCACCTGAGGCCACCACGAGGCGCGGCCGTGCGCCGCCGACTGCAGCAGCGGCCATACGACCTCGGCGAGGCCGTATGCCGCCATGAGCGCGATCGGCAGGGTGGAAGTCGTGGTCGACTTGCGCGGGTCGAGGAGGAAGATCGCCACCAGCCAGACGGGCAGCAGATAGCGCCGGTCTCGCAGACACGCCGCGAGGCCGAGCAGCCCCAGCGCCGTTGCGACGGGGAAGAGGACGTCATTGCTGAAATGCAGGCCGAAGAGCCGCAGGACGGTGACCAGCGAGTGGTCGCCGGCCTGGGCGGCCGAGACGAAGGGCGCCGTGCCGAGTCGCAGGTAGACCGTCAGCCACCAGGGGCTCGTGAGCAGCACGACCATGACGCCCAGCGCCAGCAGGTTGACGAGGTCCTGGCGCTGGCGTCGTCCGGCCAGGAAGAAGAGCGCGGCGCTGAACCCGGTGAACCAGCCCATCTCCATGTGGCAGAGGATGGCCAGCGAGGCCAGCGCCGCCGTCGCGACGAGGTGGATACGACGACGGTCCTCGAACAGCAGGTAGGCCTGCCACAACGCCAGTACAGCGAAGAAGAAGCCGGGCGAACGGGTCAATCCGCCGCCCAGGATCTCGTTGTCGAAGGCGCGCGGGATCGCGGCGAAGATCAACGCCGCGAACGACGCCATCGTGCGGTTGGGCAGCATGGCGCGCGCCAGCAGGTAGACGGCAGGGATCGTGAGCAGGCTGAACAGCAGCGGCAGGTAGCGCAGCATATCAAGCGCGCTCCAGCTGCCGAGGTGCGCCAGGCCGGCGGCGGTAAAGAACGGTAGCGGCGGGTAGGCGAATGGGATGCTACCGCCGTTGTACGACGTGTAGGTCGGCCAGGTGAGGCCGCCTTTGACGTCGCCGATCATGGCGTAGAACATGCCGCCGTCGTTGAGCGGGAAGCCATGGCCCAGGCTCAGCGCCGTCATGCGGATCATGGCGCCGACGGTGATGGCCACCGCCAGGATCGTGACGGGCGCCAGGCGCTCGCTGGCAGCCTCGCGCAGCAGATTGCTGATCGGCCCAGCGGCAGCGGAGCCGGCCGTCAGACGAGCGCCGGCGGGTGAGGTGCGGTGCGAGCGGGCAGATTGAGCCACGCTCTAGTTATCGGCCGCCGGAACCCCAGTCTCGATACGGGGAATGCCTATCCTCGTGAGGCCGTCGCGCGATTCGACGCCCTGCTAATGGCTGGCCTGATCGTGCGAATCGCGCTCCTTGACGGCGTGACCGCCGAACTCGTTGCGCAGGGCGGCGATGAAGCGCATGGCGGCCGAATCGTCCTCGCGCGAGGCGAAGCGGGCGTAGAGGGCGGCGCTGATCGCCGGCAGCGGCACGGCGCGGTCGACGGCCTCCTCGACGGTCCAGCGGCCTTCGCCGGAGTCGTCGACGTAGCCGCGCAGGCGCTCCAGCCACGGGTCGTCCTGCAGGGCGTTTTCGGCCAGCTCGAGCAGCCAGGAGCGGATGACGCTGCCGTGGTTCCACAGTGACGCGACGCGCGGCATGAAGAAGTCGAATTGCGACGCCTGCATGAGCTGGAACCCCTCGGCGTAGGACTGCAGCATGCCGTACTCGATGCCGTTGTGCACCATCTTGGCGAAGTGGCCCGCGCCGGACGGACCGAGGTAGGCGTAGCCCTCCTTCGGCGCCAGCGTCTCGAAGATGGGCTCCGTGGTGTCGAAGGCGGTGCGTTGGCCGCCGACCATGAGGCAGAAGCCTTCCTTCAGCCCCCAGACGCCGCCGGAGGTGCCGCAGTCGAGCATGTCGATGCCGCGCTTGGCGAGCTGCTCGGCGCGGCGCAGGCTGTCCTTGTAGTGGCTGTTACCGCCGTCGATGACGATGTCGCCGCCGGAGAGGAGCTCGCAGAGCTGGTCGATGGCCATCTGCGTCGGATTGCCGGCCGGCACCATGAGCCAGACGACCTTCGGCGTCGTGTCGAGGGCATTGACCATCTCGGGGATGGACTCGGCCTGACGCAGCGTCGGGTTGAGGTCGTAGCCGACGACGGTGTGGCCGTCGCCGCGTAGCCGTTCGGCGATGCCGTTTCCCATGCGTCCGAGTCCTACCAGGCCGATTTTCATGGCACGCCTCCGTTGGTCGCTTGAATCGTTTGCGGGTGTCTGCGATCCACTTTAGACCCTGAGGCATAAACATGCAGGCTTCGTTTGGTGCCGGATTCATAAACGGTTCGTGGCTGGTCTTGGATGCATGTTGCAGGACGGCTGACCTTTCGCGCGGTTCGCCGCCATGCAATGGCCTACGCCGCGCGCTCGCGTTCGGCTTCGTCTTCGCGTGATGTTGGCACCGGGCGACGCAGCTCGGGCTCGCTCGACATCTGCGGCGAGTAGGTCTCGGCCGTCGGGTCGAGGGCGTCGCGCAGGCCGTCGCCCAGGAACGTGAAGGCGAGCATGACCAGCGCGATGGCCAGTGACGGGAAGATCACGAGGAACGGGAAGGAGAAGATGGCGCTGTAGCCTTCTTGCACCATCGTGCCCCAGCTGGGCGTGCCGGCGCTGGCGCCGATGCCGATGAAGCTCAGCGTGGCCTCGACGAAGATGGCGCGCGGTACGCCGAAGGCGACGATCACGGTTACAGGCCCCAGCAGGTTGGGCAGCAAGTGGCGCACCATAATCTCGTAATCACGTGCACCGAGTGACCGGGCCGCGGCGACGTACTCGCGCTCCTTCAGCGAGAGCACCTGACCGCGTACGAGCCGCGCCAGGTCGACCCAGCTGACGATGCCGATGATCAGGAACAACGTCACCAGGCTGCCGCCCATGACGCTGCGCAGCAGGATGATCAGCAGCAGGTCGGGGAAGGCGTAGACGAGGTCCGTGAGACGCATGAGCAGGCTGTCGGTGAGGCCGCCGCGATAGCCCGCCACCAGGCCGATCGGGATGCCGATGCCGACGATGACGAGCTGCGCCAGCACCCCAACCGAGAGTGAAAGGCGGGCGCCGTAAAGGAGGCGGCTGAACCAGTCGCGCCCTAGGTTATCGGTCCCCATCAGGTGGTGCAGGCTGGGATGGGCGAAGGTCTCGTGCAAGTTCTGTCTCGCCGGGTCGAAGGGCGCGATGAGCGGTGCCAGCAGCCCGGCCATAGCGAAGACCGCGATGAGGCCGAGTCCGGCCAGCGCCAGGCGGTTGCGTCGCAGGCGGCGGAATGCGAGACCCCAGAGGCCGCCGCCGCGGCGTCGTTCGGCGAACGGCTGCGCCGGGCCGATCCTTGCCTGCGGCGCGCTGGCGTGCGAGTTCACTTGTACCGGATCCGTGGGTCGAAGAAGGCGTAGCAGATATCGACGGCCAGGTTCGAGAGCATGATGACGGCGGCGTAGAACAGCGTCGTGCCCATGATCATGCCGTAGTCGCGCGCGCTCACGCTCTGAACGAACAGCTGGCCGATGCCGGGCACCGCGAACAGGTGCTCGACGATGAAGGAGCCGGTGATCAGTCCGGCCGTCATCGGCCCGATGATCGTCAGGATCGGGATCATGGCGTTGCGTAGGGCGTGGCGCTCCAGCACGACGTAGCCTTGCAGCCCTTTGGCGCGTGCGGTGCGAATGTAGTCCTGGCGGAGCACGTCCAGCAACGACGCACGCGTGATGCGGGCCAGGTATGCCGCCGGCAGCGCCGCCAGCGTCACGACGGGCAGGACGACCTGCTTGAGCGGCGGCAGCCAGCCGTCTATCAGGCCCCGGTGGGTGTTCCAGCCGAACGTCGAGAGCCAGTGCAGCTTCACGCCGAACAGGTAGATCAGCAGGATGCCGAGCACGAAGGCGGGCACGGCCGAGCCCAGCGACGCGAACAGGACGCTGGCGTAGTCCGGCAGGCGGTTGCGGTTCAGCGCTGAGACGACGCCGAGGACGATGCCGACGCTCAGCGCCAGCCCGAGGGCCATGAGCCCCAGCGTGGCGCTGACCTTGAAGCCGGAGAGGATGATCTGGGTGACGGGCTTGTCCTGGCGCTGGTAGGAGACGCCGAGGTCGCCGTGTAACGCGTTACCCACAAAGTCGACGTACTGCTCCCAGACCGGCTTGTCGAGGCCGTATTTGCGGTTGAGCGTGGCCACGACGCTGGGCGGCAGCTTCTGGTTGCTGTCCCACGGCCCGCCTTCGACCGAGTGCATCAGTGCGAAGGTGACCAGGGAGATGAACAGCAGCACCGGCACAAGCCAGAGCAGTCGTCTCAGGATGTATGCGGCCATGAGGGATAAGTGGGAAGAGGGCCGGCACGGATGACCGGCCCTCTTCCTGATTGGTTAGTGACTGGCGATGTAGGTCTTGAAGAGGCTGTAGTCGCCCTTGATCTCGCCGTCGAGACCGGTTGGCGTCAGGCCCTTGACCCACGGCTTTACGAGAACGGGCTGCGCGAGGTTGAACAACGGTGAGATGGCGGCATCCTGCAGCAGCTGCGTCTGGGCCTGATCGTAGAGGTCCAGGCGAGTGGTATTGTCCGTCTCCGCACCCGCTTTCAGCACGAGGTCGTCGAAGGACGAGTTGTCGTAGCCGATGTGGTTGTTCGGGCTGTTGCTGCTGAACAGGCTCGGCAGCCAGTTGTCCGGGTAGGGCCAGTCGGCGTTCCACTGGATAACCGTGGCCTGGGCCTGGTTGCTCGTGAAGCGGCCGCCATAGGTCGGTCCGTCGAGGTACTCCGTCTTCACGTTGACGTTCAGGTTCTGCTTGAGCTGGTCTTCGACGAACTGACCGAGCACGCGAGCCATCGGCTGGTCGACAGCCAGGAAGGTGACTTCGGGCAGGCCCGCGCCGTCCGGGTAGCCGGCCTTGGCGAGCTCAGCCTGCGCCGCGCTGGCGTCGAAAGCCAGGTCGGTGCCCGAGTTCACGTCGTAGCCGGGCTCGCCGGGGGCGATCCAGGTCGTGGTGGCGAGGCCGGCGCCTTGCAGCACGCCCTCGACCAGCGCGTCACGGTCGATCGCCATTGCGAAGGCCTTGCGCACGTCGATGTTGTCGAACGGAGGCATGGCGTTGTTCATGAACAGGCCGAAGGTGTTGAGGCCCGGGACCTCGATCAGCTGGTCGTGGTACGGGGAGCTGGCCGACTGCACGTCGTGCAGAGCAGAGATCGGCACGCTGGTCTCGTCGAGCTCACCGGCCATATAGGCGGCGTAGGCGGTCGCGTCGTCAGCGATGATGTTGACCTCGATGCTGGAGAGCAGCGGCTTCTCGCCGATGAAGTTCGGGTTCGGCTTGAGGACGAGCTTCTGGTTGTGGTCCCATTCGGCCAGGACAAAGGGACCGTCGCCGACGTTGTGCTCGGGCTCGGTCCACTGCGCGCCCCACTGCTCGATGACGTCCTGGCGGACAGGGTACGCGGTCCACAAGGCCAGGTAGTTGAGGAAGCTGGGCGTGGGCTGAACCAGGTGGTAGACGATGGTGTGGTCGTCCGGCGCGCTGACGCCTACGGCGTCGCGCAGTTGGCTGAGCTCGTCAGCGCTGGGCGTCTTGGGGTTGTCTTTCGTGCCCATGGCCGTGTTGTAGGCCTGGGCGCCGTCGATGCTGTAGAAGAAGGTGACGTACGGCGAGCCCAGGGTCGGGTCCAGGGCGCGCTTCATGCTGTACACGAAGTCGGCGGCGGTCAGAGGCTTACCGTCGCTCCACTCGGCGTTGTCGGCCAGCTTGATCGTGTAGGTCGTGCCGTCGGCCGAGATGCCGCCGTTCTCCACGGTGGGCATTTCCTTGGCCAGCGCCGGCACGACGTTAAGCTTGTCGTCGTAGGTAAAGAGGCCGGTGAAGAGCTGCTTGTTGATCGTGGACTCGACCTGGAGGCTGGACAGCTGAGGGTCCAGCGTAGCCGGTTCCTGGCTGATCCGCAGGTGCAGCACCTGCTGATCGGCCGGCGCCATGTCGGACGGCTGTGCCGAGCCCTGGGGTGTGCTGGCCGTAGGCGTGTTGCTGTTGCTGGCGTCGTTACTGCCGCCGCAGGCCACCATGGCCAGCGCGATGAGAGCAGCGCCGATTACGAGGAGCCATTGGCTCTTCAGCCTGCTCTCGTCTCGTGTTCGTTCCATATCCCTATGCCTCCTGGTCGGATGACACGCGCGGCAAAGGGTCGCGCATGTATGGCTCCTCAAGGCATTTATCGGCGCAAATGGAAAATATTAGACCGGGTTTCCCAGTAATTTTGTGGGGGAACCTATCGCCGAGCGGCGTAGGGGTTGCGGCGATTGAGACGGCTCTACTGATTTTCGGCCGGCGGCAGGCCGACGTGCACCTCGTCGCCCTCGATTTTCACCTCGAAGACGGGCAGCGGCTCATATGCCGGCCCGCCGACGATAGAGCCGTCGCGGACGTCGAAGACGGCCCAGTGGTAGATGCAGACGGCCTGGCAGCCCTGCATGAAGCCGTAGGCGAGCGGCTGGAAGGCGTGAGTGCAGAAGTTGCTGAAGGCGTAGATCGTGCCGTCAACGCTGGTGAGGACGACTTCGCCGTAGCCCTCGATCTTGTGCACCTTCATCTCGCCGGCCGGAAAGTCTTCGATCCTGCCTACGTAGTGGTATTCCGCCAGCGTCATTGGCTCCTCCGAGAGCGCTCGTGCACTGCCGGCCCTGCGTGAAGGCCGAGCCAAACTATGATGCCGACGCTAATGTGAGGCGTCAAATGCGGCCGAATTAGCGAATTAGCCTGGCGTAATCATCCAGGACGCTGCGCACCGTCGGCGGGTCCGTCGCCGGGAGCATGAGGATAGCGCGGTCGACGCCCACGGCTTCGAGCTCGTCCAGCACCTCGCGGTTGGGCGGCGCTGAAAAGACGGAGACGCTAATCGAGGCCGGGTCGCGGCCCGCTGCCTCGGCGCGATGCTTGAGCTCCGGGATCTTTTCAGCCAGCCCCGGCGGCGCCTTGCCGCCGCGCGCGATTGGGTACCAGCCATCGCAGAACTCGACCACGCGGTCGAAGGTGGTCGGGCCGTCGCCGCCCATGAAGATGGGTGGGTGGGGCTGTCGCACCGGCTTCGGGTAGGACCATGTCTTGTCAAAGTTGACGTAACGGCCGTGAAACTCCGCTTCGTCCTGGGTCCAGAGCTCTCGAATCGCCAGCACACGTTCACGCAGAACGCCGAAGCGCTGGCTGAAGCGAATGCCGTGATCCTCAGCCTCCTCGGCGTTCCAGCCGCCGCCGATGCCGAGCATGAACCGCCCGCCCGATATCCGGTCCAGCGAAGCCGTCTCCTTGGCCAGCGTGATCGGATCGCGTTGCGCGATCAGGGCGATGCCGGTGCCTAGGCCGATGCGGTGCGTCGCTGCGGCAGCAGCCGTGAGGGCGACGATCGGATCGTATGTGTGCAGGTACTCGCGCGGTAGCTCCGGCCCGCCGGGCCAGGGCGTGCGGCGGCTGACCGGGATATGGGTGTGCTCCGGGAACCAGAGCGACTCAAAGCCGCGATCTTCGGCCAACGCGGCCACCTCGGCCGGCTGCAGCGTGTACTCGGTTGGGAAAATGACAAGGGCGTAATGCATAGCAGGGCTGATTATCACCGACGGGCAGAATTGATGAAAGTGATTCCGCCGCGGCCAAAGATCAGGGTTTTTCCTGCCGATGCTTTAGGTGGACGAATCGCAACGTCCCAGAGTCTGGGGGTCGAAGCTGACAACGGACGTCTACGAAGAGGATCTCGTACGCCGGGCCAAGGCGCGTGACGAGGAAGCCTGGTCGCAACTCTACGACCTGCACTACCCCAGTCTCTATCGCTACGCCTTCGCACGTCTGCGTAGCCGTGAGGAAGCAGAGGATCTCGCCTCTCAGGTCTTCCTCGAGGCGCTGCGCAGTATCGACAGCTTCTCCTATCGCGGCCGGCCCATCCTGGCCTGGCTGTACCGCATCGCCCGCAACCTGATCGCCGATGACATGCGGCGCAAGGTGCGTAAAGAGCGCGTCGCCAACCTCGCCAACGGCGAGGACGGCTACGCACCGGGCGCGGACGCTTCTCTGGAGACGATGGAGCTCCTCGAGGCGATCTCCCACCTCACGCTCGACCAGCAGGAAGTACTGATCCTGCGCTTCTTCATGGCTCTCCCCGCCAAATCCGCAGCTCAGCTCCTCGGCAAGAACGAGACGGCTGTCTTCGCTCTGCAGGTGCGGGCGATCGGCGCGTTGCGCCGCATCCTCGCCCCGCGAGGCCTGGCTCTGGAGGCGGTGACAGCGGCGTGAACGACAGTCGTTTACAGGACGCGTTGCTGCTGGTGAGCCGCCTTGAAGAGCAAGGCGGCGATATCCGTTTTCTGTTCCGCAAGGACCCCGAGGTTCATCGCGAGATTTACACGTACCTGGACGATTTGACCTGGCTCTCGAACCGGCCGCTGATCCAGCCCGAGGACGAGCCTGAAGCGCGTACCAAGGACACGTTGATGTCCTTCGTGCGCGACGAGCGCAGCCAGCGCCAGCGGGCGCACGGCATGCTGCCTCGCGTCGCCGGCGCTGCCGTCACGTTGGGCCTCCTGCTCGGTGGCGTGCTGAGCACGCAGGTCGCGACAGGCAGCGTGCCCGGTCCCGTCACGCAGGCTTTCAACGATGTGCGAAACAGCTTCAGCCAGAGCCAGGCCGAGGCCTCGACTCTCCACCTCGACGGCGCTACGGGCTCCGATAGCGCCCACGTCTCCAACTAACTCCTGATTTCGAGAAATTTTTCCTGCTGCCCGTATGATTCGGGCCCGGCGAGGCGTTAGTCCTTGCGAATAGGCTTCGTGCTCATGCAACGATGCCTAAGCAAAGGGTCTGAATACATGCATTCTCCTTGTGCGCATCGACTCTAGTCCGCTTGTCGATGAGCCGCGCCTGACAGCAGGAAGCGTGTCGGGCGCGGCCAGGCCCACCCTTCGGTCCCACCAAGTGAAAACACCCCGGTCGGCGCCGGGGTGTTTTCGTTTCTTGACAGGCCGGAAGCGCCGCGAATACACTCCAGACAACCGAACATAAGGCAACGATCAGGACTAGTACTTCGCAGGGCTTCGGCCCAGAGAGCCGGGGACAGGTGAAAGCCCGGCGCCAGAGCCGCGAAGGAATGGACCTGGGAGCCGCGTCCCGAAAGCTCCGCGATTAGGAGACGCCGGAAGGGCACCGTTATCAGAGCCCAGGGCATCGCCTCGATCACGTCGAGGCCGTGCTTGTCGAGGTTTCCTGTGTGAGCGGGAGACGAACTAGGGTGGTACCGCGAGCCTTCGCCCCTTTTGGGTGAAGGCTTTTTGTTTGCTCAACGCGAGAGGAGGGCGGCCATGGTAGACACGAAATACGTCTTGTCGGAGCGAGAGATGCCGACGCACTGGTACAACATCACGCCGGACCTGATCGCTGCCGGCGGGACGGTGCTGCCGCCGCTGCATCCCGGTACGCATCAGCCGATCGGGCCGGAAGATTTGGCGCCGCTGTTCCCGATGTCGCTGATCGGACAAGAGGTGAGCCAGGAGCGCTTCATCGAGATCCCGGAACCCGTGCGCGACGTCTACCGCCTGTGGCGGCCCTCGCCGCTCTACCGGGCGCATCGTCTCGAGCAGGCGCTGGGCACCAGGTCGCACATCTACTACAAGTACGAGGGCGTCTCGCCGGCCGGCTCGCACAAGCCGAACACGGCCGTGCCGCAGGCTTACTACAACAAGCTCGACGGCACCAAGCGCCTCGCGACGGAGACGGGTGCGGGACAGTGGGGCAGCGCCCTGGCCCTCGCCTGCCAGATGTTCGATATCGAGCTCAAGGTCTACATGGTACGGGTGAGCTACGACCAGAAGCCCTACCGCCGTCTCATGATGGAGACGTGGGGCGGTCAGGTCGTGCCCAGCCCCAGCCCGGACACCAACGCCGGCCGTGCCGCCCTGGCGGAGGACGAGACCTCGCCCGGCAGCCTCGGCCTCGCGATCAGCGAGGCGGTCGAGGACGCCGCGACGCGGGAGGACACGAAGTACTCGCTGGGCAGCGTGCTGAACCACGTGCTCATGCACCAGACCGTGATCGGCGAGGAAGCGCTGAAGCAGATGGCGCTGGCGGGCGAATACCCCGACGTCGTCGTCGGCTGCGTCGGCGGCGGCTCCAACTTCGCAGGCCTCGCCTTCCCGTTCATGCGCGAACGCCTCACCGAGGGCAAGCAGACGCGCTTTGTCGCCGCGGAGCCGGAGGCCTGCCCCACGCTGACCAAGGGGGAGTACGTCTACGACTTCGGCGACACGGCCGGCATGACACCGCTCGTGAAGATGTACACGCTCGGTCACACGTTCATGCCGCCCGGCATCCACGCCGGCGGCCTGCGCTACCACGGCATGGCCCCGCTGATCTGCGAGCTGCACTCGCAGGGTCACATCGACGCCAAGGCGTTCCCGCAGACCGGCGTCTTCGCGGCGGCGGTGCAGTTCGCCCGCACGGAAGGGATCATCCCGGCGCCGGAGAGTTCGCACGCCATCCTGGCGGCGATCGAGGAGGCGCAGGCGGCCGACGAAGCCGGCGAGCAGCGCGTCATCCTCTTCAACCTGAGCGGCCACGGCCACTTCGACCTCGCTGCCTACGAGCAGTACCTCTCAGGCAACCTCGTCGACTACGCCTACCCGGAGGAGAAGGTCCGCGAGGCCATGGCGTCGATCCCGAAGGTGTAGCGAGTGCAGAGTACAGAACGCAGAGTGCGGAGAGTCCGGTTCTCATCGACTGGTCCGTCTACCCAGCAGAAGCTGATAGCCGGGGTAGCGGGGGCGAAGCCCCATGCGCGGTGGGCCTGGGAGGTGTCCTCCCAGCCTCCTTTTCTCGTGGGGCGGGGGCGAAGCAGGGCGGAGCAATGCGAAGCAAGCGTGGCGTTCGACTACCACGCCGTCGTCTGGTCAGCCAAGAGTCAGATTCTTCACTGCGTTCAGAATGACGGCTTATATGCCGCGCCGAGCACCGTGACTGCAGACCGTCACGGCTCTCTCTGCACTGAAAGGGTTCTTTCATGACCGACGAGCGTAAGCGCATTCTGACGGGCGTCCGGCCCACCGGCTCGCTGCATCTGGGCCACTACGCCGGCGCGCTCGAGAACTGGCTGCGGCTGCAGAAGCAGTACGACTGCTACTTCCTCATCGCCGACTACCAGGTCTCCGACTACGCGGACGATTTCGACCGAGTGCGCAACTCGGTGTGGGAAGTGGCGCTCGACTGGCTCGCCGTGGGCCTCGACCCGCAGGAGTGCCACTTCGTCATCGAGAGCCAGGTGCCGGAGAACGCCGAGCTCACGCTGTGGCTGAGCTGGTTCCTGCCTCTGGGCATGCTGCAGCGCAACCCGACGCTAAAGGCGGAGATGGACGACTTCGGCCGCAGAAGCGTGCCCGTCGCCTTCTTCACCTACCCGGTGATGCAGGCCTCGAACATCCTGTTGCCGCGCGCCCATCTCGTGCCGGTCGGCGAAGATCAGCTGCCGCACATCGAGATGACCCGCGAGCTGGCGCGGCGTTTCAACCGCCAGTTCAAAGAGGTTTTCCCGGAACCTGAAGGACTCGTCGGACGCGTGGCGCGGCTCGTCGGCGTCGACGGCCAGTCGAAGATGAGCAAGTCGCTCGGCAACACGATCGACCTCAAGGACTCGGAGGACGTGGTCAACGAGAAAGTGCGGCGCATGTACACGGACCCGACCCGCCTGCGTGCCACCGATCCCGGACACGTCGAGGGCAATCCCGTCTTCATGTACCACGATGCCTTCAACCCGGACACTGCGGAGGTCGACGACCTCAAGGCGCGCTACGTCACCGGTAAGGTTGGCGACGTCGAGGTCAAGCAGAAGCTGGCGCGCGCCATCAACGCCTTCCTGGAGCCGATCCGGGAGCGCCGCGCCTACTACGAGGCGCGTCCGGACGAGGTGCGCGAGGCGCTGGAGAAAGGCTGTCGCGAAGGCCGTGTCATCGCCCAGGAGACGATGGCGCTGGTGAAGGACGCGATGCAGATCAACTACCTGAGGAGCGAGTAGGAATGACGACCTCACCCCTGGCTACCGCCATCCCCTCTCCGTGTACGGAGAAGGGCACCGCACCTCGGGCTGCTTGGTGGCGTGCCTCGGTCTCCCTTCATCATTCAAATCCAATGGTCGTCTCCCCCTCTTCGATTTCGGAGAGAGGGTTGAGGGGTGAGGTTCGCCATTCGCCGGAGGCCTACTCGATGATTCTGTATCCGACTCTGGAAGAGGCCCAGGCGCTGGGTTCTCAGGGCAACTTCTGCCCCCTGTACTGCGAGGTGCCCGCCGACCTCGAGACGCCGGTCTCGGCGTACCTCAAGGTGGCGCGCGGCCAGTACTCTTTCCTGCTCGAGAGCGTGGAGGGCGGCGAGCGGCTGGCGCGCTACAGCTTCATCGGCACGGAGCCGTACCGGACGCTGCGCAGCGGCGTCAAAGAGGAGGGCAACTTCGTCGACCCGCTGCTGGCGGTCGAGGAGGAACTGGCGCGCTTCCGGCCCGTCACGGTGCCGGGCCTGCCGCGCTTCACCGGCGGCGCCGTCGGCTACCTGGGCTACGAGACGATGCGCTACTTCGAGCCGCGCGTGCCGCAGGCGGAGAACGACGTGCTGAGCCTGCCCGAGGCCGTCTTCCTGTTCACCGACACACTGCTCGTCTTCGACCACCTGCAGCACAAGATCAAGGTCGTCAGCCACTTCCGGCTGGACGGCGACATCGAGGCCGCTTACCGCCAGGCCGCCTTCCGGATCCAGGAGCTGGTTAGCCGGCTGGAGCGGCCGCTGGCGCACATCCCCTATTCGGCGATGGGCGAAGGCGGCGTCGTTGTCGACGGTGCGACGGTCGGCTCCAACATGACGCCGGAGGACCACCGCGGCGCCGTGATCAAGGCGAAGGAGTACATCGTCGCCGGCGACATCATCCAGGTGGTGCTGTCGCAGCGCTTCCAGCGTCCGACCAGCGCGCCGGCCTTCGACGTCTACCGCGCCCTGCGCACGATCAACCCGTCGCCGTACATGTACTACCTCGACCTCGGCGAGGCGCAGATCGTCGGCACCTCACCGGAGATGCTGGTGCGCGTCGACGAGGGCAAGATCGACTACCACCCCATTGCCGGGACGCGGCGTCGTGGCGCCGATGCGGCCGAGGACGCGGCGCTGGAAGACGACCTCGTGCACGACGAGAAGGAGCGCGCCGAGCACGTCATGCTGCTCGACCTGGGGCGCAACGACGTCGGCCGTGTCAGCGAGCCCGGCTCCGTCGTGCCGACCCAGATCATGGAGGTGGAGCGCTACTCCCACGTCATGCATCTCGTGTCGCACGTCACCGGAAGGCTGCGCGAGGGGCTGACGCCGTACGACGCGCTGCGGGCCTGCTTCCCGGCCGGTACCGTCTCCGGCGCGCCCAAGATCCGCGCCATGGAGATCATCGCCGAGCTGGAGAAGGACCGCCGCGGCCCGTACGCCGGCGCCGTGGGCTACTTCGACTTCTCCGGCAACATCGACACTGCCATCACCATTCGCACGATCGTCATGAAGGACGGCGTGGCGCACGTGCAGGCCGGCGGCGGCATCGTCTACGACTCCGACCCGGCCGCCGAGTACGCCGAGACGGAGAACAAAGCCCGCGCCCTGATCCGCGCCATCGAGCAGGCGGAGGCGCAGGCCGCGGGCCGGCCGCGCGGGAGCCTGGGGTACTGATGAGTGTGGTGAAGACACTACGGCATGAATGCCGCAGCTTGTGGGTGACGCGGGGAGGATCGCTACGTTGTCACCCTGAGCGGAGCGAAGGGTCTAGCCTCGGCGAAGGCGTTATCGTGGTTCACCAGATTCTTCACTGCGTTCAGAATGACAACTCGGCCAGGCATGCACATGGCTGAGCAGCAAATCCTCGTCTGGCTACTGTTCGAGCAGGAAGGCGCCGCGCTGCTGATGCGCCGCAAGCCGGTGCACGGCGTCCTCTCAGGATGGTGGACGCTGCCGGGCGAGCGAATGCGTGAGACCGAGTCCGCGTCTGAGCTCGTCGCGCACGTCGCGGCCGAAGACCTCGGTGTGCGGGTGACCAGCGAGGACTTCGTCGATACCTTCTTCCTCACCGAGGGCGATTTCGAGTACGCGGTTAACGTCTTTCGCCCCGTCTTCGAGGGACGCTTGCGGTTTCGTGAGAGCGGCCCGTACGAGGAAGCGCGCTGGGTGACGCCCGCTATGGCGCAGACGCTGGAGGGCGTGCCGCAGGCGCTGGTCGAGCTGCTGGGCGGCAAACGGCACTGGCAGGACCAGGCATCGTGAGGGCGGAAAAAGGAGACCGAGCATGCTCTTGCTGATCGACAACTACGACAGCTTTACCTACAACCTCTATCAGTACCTCTGCGAGCTGGGTGCGGCGGTCGAGGTCGTCCGCAACGACAAGATCGGCGTGGAGGACATCGAGACGATGGCGCCCGAGCAGATCGTCATCTCGCCCGGCCCCGGCACGCCGGACGACGCGGGCATCAGCGTCGACACGATCCGTCACTTTGCGGGCCGTCTGCCGATCCTCGGCGTCTGTCTGGGCCACCAGTGCATCGGCCAGGCCTTCGGCGGCGTCGTGTCCGGCGCCGGTGAGATCAAGCACGGCAAGATGTCGTCGATCACGCACGACGGCCGCGGCGTCTTCGAGGGCCTGCCCAACCCGTTCGAGGCGGTGCGCTATCACTCGCTGGCCATCGTGCCGGAGACGCTGCCGGGCGTGCTCGAGGTGACGGCGCGCTCCGAGTCGGGCGTGATCATGGGCGTGCGCCACAAGCAGCTGACGATCGAGGGTATCCAATTCCACCCCGAGTCGATCATGACGAAGCCGGGCAAGCAGCTCCTGGCCAACTTCCTTAAGATGAAGCAACCAATCGGAGCAGGTTCACGATGATCAGAGAAGCAATCGTCAAGGCCTCCGCCGGACAAGACCTCTCCGACGAGGAGATGGCCGGCGCCGTCGAGGAGATGATGGACGGCGAGGCGACACCCTCCCAGGCCGCCGCGCTCCTCACCGCGCTGCACATGAAGGGCGAGTGCGAGGACGAGATCGCCGGCATGGCGACCGTCATGCGCGCCAAGTCGCTGCATGTCCACATCGACGGTCCGCTGCTGGACACGTGCAGCACGGGCGGCGGCGCCTTTGATCCGTTCAACATTTCGACCGCTGCTGCCTTCGTCTGCGCCGGCGCCGGTGTGCGCATCGCCAAGCACGGCAACCGCGGCGCCACCTCGATCAGCGGCAGCGCCGACGTGCTGGAAGCACTCGGCGCCAAGATCGACCTCGACCCGGAGCAGACCCAGGCCTGCATCGAGAAGACCGGCTTCGGGTTCATGTTCGCGCCCAGCTTCCACCCGGCGATGCGCTTCGTCGGCCCCACGCGCCGCGAGATCGGCATTCGCACCATCTTCAACATCGTGGCGCCCATTACGAACCCGGCCGGCGCGCAGCACCAGCTGCTCGGCGTCGGTAACCCGGTCGCGGCGCCGAAGCTGGCGGCGGTGCTCAACCGCCTCGGCACCAGCTGCGCCATGGTCGTGCACGGCGAGGACGGCCTCGACGAGGTGTCGCTCAGCGGGCCGACCACCGTCTATGAGGTGCGCAACGGCCAGGTTCTGACCTACGTGATCACGCCCGAGGACGCCGGACTGCACCTGGTTGACCTCGAAGAGCTGCGCAGCGGCACGGCGGAAGAAAACGCTACGAAGATGCGCGAGGTCTTCGCCGGCGAGCCGAGTCCGCACCGCGACGTCGTCGTTCTCAACGCGGCGCTGGCGCTGCTGGCCGTCGACAGGGTCACCGACCTCAAGGAGGGCGCCGCGATGGCAGCCGAGTCGATCGACTCCGGCGCCGCGACGCAGGTATTCGACGACTACGTCACCACGTCGCGGAGCTTCGCGTCATGACGCTGCGAGGCGTTACTGGCACGGGCAGCGTCCTCGACAAGATCGTTGCGGACCGGCGGGACGGCGTCGAGCGGCGCAAGCAGGAGGAACCGGAGGCAGAGCTGCGCACCCGTTTCGAGGCCTTCGACCTGCCGTGGACGCTGGGCCAGGCGATCACTGCGCCGCGGGGTCATGCTCCTGCCCACGCGGCGGTGCAGATCATCGCCGAGATCAAGAAGGCGTCGCCGAGCAAAGGGCTGCTGGCGCCCGACCTCGACTACCGGGCTGTGGCGCGCGCCTACGCTGCCGGCGGCGCTGCCGGCATCTCGGTGCTCACGGAGGAGAACTACTTCCTCGGCAGCCTGGAGTGGATGCGCGACGTGCGGCTGCTGCTCACCGACCTGCTGCCCGGCGAACGCCCCTCGATTCTGCGCAAAGACTTCCTCATCGAGCCGTACGAGCTCGTTCAGGCGCGCGCCTACGGCGCCGACAACGTCCTGCTCATCGTGGCGCTGCTGGAGGTCGAGCTGTTGCGCGACCTCATCGCCGAAGCGCGTGAGCTGGGCCTGGGCGCGCTGGTCGAGGTGCACAACGAGGAAGAGGCGGAACGTGCCGTCGCGGCCGGCGCCACGCTGTTCGGTGTCAACAACCGCAACCTGCACACGTTCGAGGTCGACCTGGGCGTGACGGAGCGCATCCGGCCGCTGCTGCCGCCCGACGCGGTCGTGGTCGGTGAAAGCGGCGTGCACACGCGTGCGGACGTCGAGCGCCTGCAGCGTGCCGGCGTGCGCGCCATCCTGGTTGGCGAAGCGTTCATGACAGCGCCGGACGTGGCGCTCAAGATGGCGGAGTTGCGCCTGTGACGCGGGTCAAGATATGCGGTTGTCGTACGGTCGAACAGGCCAAGGTCGCGGCCGAGGCCGGCGCCGACTTCGTCGGCCTGATGTTCGCCGACAGCCGCCGCCGCGTCGAGATCGACGATGCCTACGACATCGTGCACGCTCTCGGCACGCCGCTCGCTGAGATGGAGATGAGCGACCCGCCGGCGCTGTTCCGCACCGAGGCGACCGATCTGCGTTCCTGGTTCGAACATGGCATCTCGGCCGTGGAGCGCCTGCTGGAGCGCAAGCGGCCGCTGACGGTCGGCGTCTTCGCCAACGCCGAGGCGGATGAGATAAACGATATCGCCGATGATGTCGGCCTCGACCTGATCCAGCTTTCGGGCGGCGAGCCCTGGGGCCAGTGTCTGGTGGTCAACCGTCAGGTGGTCAAGGTCGTGCACGTCGAGGACGGCGACGACGCGGCGGCAGTAACGGCTCGGATGCAGACCGGCAGCGCCATGGCCGTCATGCTGGACCGCGGCGGCAAAGGCACGCTCGGCGGCACCGGCGTGGCGTTCGACTGGGCGCTGGCGGCGCAGGTCGCGGCCCAGATGCCCGTCTGGCTGGCCGGCGGCCTGACGGTCGAGAACGTCGCTGCAGCGATTCGTCAGGTGCGCCCCTGGTGCGTCGACGTATCGAGCGGCGTCGAGACGGACGGCGTCAAGGACCCGGAAAAGATCCGCGCGTTCATCGAAGCCGTGAGAGCAACCGGATGACGAACGCCAGGGCCACGCGGCAATCGCCGAAGCAACGTAGGGACGAAGCTTTAGCTCCGTCCGAGGGACGTCCCTTAGGCCGAAGACGCCCTCGTCTCCCAGACTTTGCCTACGAAGGTCAGCACGCCTACCACGTCGTGGTCAGAACGGCCCGTGGACCTGTGTTCGAGATCGAATCTTCCTTCAGCGAGGAAGCGATGGAGCAACTGGAGCATGCTGCCAATGCTCTCGCCTTTCACCTGCTCGCCTACTGCTTCATGCCGGACCATGTGCACATTCTGGTCCAGGGCAAGAATGATGAGGCACGCCTGCTGCAGTTTGTTCAGCGCTTCAAGCAGCTGACTGGCTATCGATACAAGCGCGCCTATGGCTACTCTTTGTGGCAGCAGAGCTTCTATGATCGGGTCCTGCGAGATGACGAAGATATCGTCACGGTGGGCGAGTACATTTTCGGTAACCCCGTGACTGCTGGCCTTGTGGCTGACACGAGTGACTATGCGCTGTCGGGAGGTCTCTACTTTACGGGGCGTCGTAAGGACGGAGCTGAAGCTGCGTCCTTACGTGTCCGGACTGAGAACGCGGGAGCTGACGCATGAACTTGCCTGACGAGCACGGGCGTTTCGGCGACTTCGGCGGGCAGTATGCGCCCGAGACGATCATGACGGCACTCGAAGACCTCGACGCCGCGTACGAGGCCGCAAAGGCGGATCCGTCTTTCGCGGATGAGCTCGACGGCCTGCTGCGCGACTTCGCCGGCCGGCCGACGCCCCTTTACTTCGCCGAGAACCTGACGGAGAAGCTGGGCGGCGCCAGGGTCTACCTCAAGCGCGAGGACCTGGCCCACACCGGCGCCCACAAGATCAACAACGCCCTCGGGCAGGGCGTGCTCACGAAGCGCCTCGGCAAGCGGCGCATCATCGCCGAGACCGGCGCCGGCCAGCACGGCGTCGCGACGGCGACGATCTGCGCCAAGCTCGGCCTCGAATGCGTCGTCTACATGGGCGAGATCGACATGGAGCGCCAGGCGCCCAACGTGCTGCGCATGCGCCTGCTTGGCGCAGAGGTGCGGCCCGTCTCCAGCGGCAGCCGCACGCTGAAGGACGCCATCAACGAGGCGATGCGCGACTGGGTGACGAACGTCGAGACGACGCACTACCTGATCGGCAGCGCCGTCGGTCCTCATCCCTTTCCGGCGATGGTGCGCGACTTCCAGTCCGTCATCGGACGCGAGTCGAAGGCGCAGTTGCTGGAGCGCGAGGGGCGTCTGCCCGACTACGCGGTGGCCTGCGTCGGTGGCGGCAGCAACGCCATCGGCCTGTTCAACGAGTTCATCGACGAGCCGTCGGTGCGCCTCATCGGCGTCGAGGCGGCGGGCGGCGGCATCGAGACCGGCAAGCACGCCGCCAGCCTCAGCGCCGGCCGTCCCGGCGTGCTGCACGGCTCCTACTCCTACCTGCTGCAGGACGACAACGGTCAGATCCTCGAGGCGCACAGCGTCTCGGCCGGCCTCGATTACCCCGGCGTCGGGCCGGAGCACTCCTTCCTCAAGCAGAGCGAGCGCGCCGTCTACGAGTCGATCACGGACGAAGAGGCGCTGGCCGCCTTCCAGATGCTCAGCGCGACCGAGGGCATCATCCCGGCGCTGGAGTCGTCACACGCCGTTGCCTACGTCGAGAAGTTGGCGCCGCGTCTGAGCAAAGACGACATCGTCCTCGTCTGCCTCTCGGGCCGCGGCGACAAGGACCTGGCGACGGTCGCGAAGGTGCTCGGTGGGTAGGTACGGGCACTGAGGGATGAATCCCTCAGCTTGGAACCGCATCCCTAATGTCATTCCGAACGGAGTGAGGAATCTCGTCCTCGGCTGACGGGCGTCCTTAGGCCGTGCAACTCGTGTTCCAGGGTCCCGTTCCCGTCAACGACGCCTGGCCGGAGCCGGCCGTCAATCGCCAGCTATCCGGTGATCAATGCCCTCGAGTAGGGCAGTTAGCCAACCACGCTCCCGATCAGGCCGCGGCTTCCGCCTTTTCCCGCTTCAGGATCGTGTAGCTAGATTCGCTTCGAATCAGTGGGTGAATCCCCACCAGCTCCCAGCCCTCGCTGCCCAGCGTGTCCAGGTAGCGGCGCATGAAAGCCGTGCGGTTCTCACCGCTCTGCCGAACGAACTCGACTCCCTCGCTGGAGATGCGTCCGCGAGGGTCTACGTAAACGACCCGGTATTCCCATTGTGTAGCCATGTTCGACCTCCACATCGGCGACGAACCGGCCGGGCTCCGAGCCAGACGTAGATCAAGCATAGCAAGCTGCGAGCGTTGAGCTGTCAGCCACGCATATCGATCTATCAGCGATCAGCCTTCAACTTCGAGGCAGGGGGTAGCGGGGGCGAAGCCCCATGCGCGGGGAGTCTGAGGGGTGTCCCTCAGTTCTACCCCTTGGGGATGGGGGCGAAGCAGCGCTGGCGATGCGGAGCGGACGTGGCGACGGTCTACTGTCGGCCGGCACGGCGAAGCAATCTCGGGTCAGCGTCCACGGGGCACGCGCTCAGACGCTGCTCTGTCTGCCGCGGGAGATTCTTCGCCCGCGGCTCAGAATGACGGCACGTGGGGTCGGCTCAGAATGACAGCGCCTCGTCTACCACCAGAGGATGTCGTCCAGCGACTCCTCGTCCTCCGGCAGGGGCTCCTCGATACGGAAGGCGGGCGAGCCGAGGTACTTCCAGCCCGAGTCCGCGAAGATCATGACGATGTTGCCGCGCTCCATGCGCTGCGCCCAGCGCAGGCCGGCGTGCAGCACGGCGCCGGAGCTGAGGCCGGCCAGCACGCCCTCGCGGGCCAGCAGCTCGCGGGCGGCGCGGAAGGCGCTGGACGTGCGCACCAGGATCTTGGCGTCGAGGCGGGTGACGTCGAGGATGGGCGGCACGTAGCCGTCGTCCAGGCTGCGCAGGCCCTGCAGGTGGTTGCCGGGGTGCGGCTCGGCCGCGATCAGCGTCACGTCGGGCTTGTACTCCTTGAGCCGCCGGCCGACGCCCATGATCGTGCCGCCGGTGCCGAGGCCCGCGATGAACACGTCGATGTCCGGACACGCCTCGATGATTTCGATGCCGGTCGTCTCGTAGTGGCAGGTGGGGTTGTCGGGCGAGGCGAACTGGTTGAGCAGAAAGGCGTCGTCGCGGGCGGCGATGTCACGCGCCACGTCGATGGCGCTCTTGATGCCGAGGTCGGGCGGTACCCACTCGACCTGGGCGCCCCAGGCCTGCAGCGCCCGCACGAGGTCGGGGAAGACGCTCTCGGGCACCACGGCGCGCACCGGGTGGCCCAGGCGGCCGCCCGCCATGGCCAGCGAGATGCCCGTGTTACCGGTCGTTGCCTCGACCAGCTCCTGGCCGGGCTTGAGGCGTCCGTCTGCCCTCGCGCGCTCCAGCATGAAGGCGACGATGCGGTCCTTGATCGAGCCGGTCGGGTTCTGGCCCTCCAGCTTGGCGAAGAGCCGCACGCCCGGCTTCGGTGAGCAGTCCTTCAGCTCGATGAGTGGTGTGTGGCCGACGAGGGAGAGCAGGTCCATACCGTCAGTCTAACGCCGGTTCTCTTTCCTGGCCGACCGCGTTCATGCCGGTACACAGCAGCTGGCGTGACAGGCGCGCAGGCCGAAGAAGCAGTGCGGGCAGAAGCAGACGGTGGCGCCCTCGAAGCAGGCGTCGCCGCGCAGGCCTTCGAGGCCTTCCTTGACGAGCCACGGCAGCATGAGCAGCGCCGCCGCGGAATCGAGCCACCACCAGCCGACCAGGGCGATGGCGACGAGGCCTGCGAGGCTGGTGATCGAGAGCCAGGAGCACGCGACCGTCTCCTTGGCCTCGGCGGCGAGGACGGGCAGGTTTGTGCGCGCCGCCAGCCACAGCTTGGTCAGCGAGAGCGCCGGCATGAGGACCAGCGAGAGGCAGAGCAGGGCGATACCGACGACGGACTGCTCGGCGGCGTGACCGCTCGCCAGGCCCGAGACGGCCTCGAAGGCGATGGCGGCGGCCAGGACCAGGAACGTGACGCCGATCAGGCGCATCGCTTTCGCCTCGGCAGCCTCGCCCTCCTCCTCGTCCCGGAACGAGAGGCGCCAGAGCACAGCTGCCGCCGCCAGCACCTCGACGTAGCTATCCGCGCCGAACGCGACGAGGGTCAGGCTGTGGGCGTGCAGGCCGGACGCGACGGCAACGGCGCCCTCGAAGACGTTGTAAAGCAGCGTGACGGCGACCAGCACCGCGGCCAGGCGCACGGCTCGTCCTTGCCAGAAAGACGTGCTAGGGGAGGAGCTCATACCGCATTTTGTCAGCGCGTAGCCCTGCTTGCCTAGCGCGGCGATATGCTGCGTATCGTGAATCGCATCGTTGCCGCCGTCCTGTCGTGCGTCGCGCTGGCCGCCCTTGCCTGCGGAGGAGGCCCAGAAGCCACGCCGACCGCGTCGCCGTCGCTCACTCTGGCACCTGGGACGCCGACGCGGCTGCCCGCGCCCACTGCCACCTTGCTTCCGCCTGCTACCTCCACGCCTACGCCTCAGCCAGAGACACTCGAACCGCATGGCTTCCCAATCGACCCCACGACCCGTCTGGGCGTCGTGGTCGGTCAGTCGCCTGACCGGACGCTGCAATGGGGCGGCGGGCCTCAGGCGCTTGCCTACAGCCGGGACGATCAGGTGTCGGACGACGCGGCGGTCGCCAATCGCTCCGGCTGGGACTGCCGCACCCACGTCGAGTACGAGGGCCAGCCCGCCGTCGACTGGTACATCCCGCCCGGCACGCCCGTGCTCGCCACGATGCCGGGCATAGCCCATCTCTACGTCGTCACTACGTCGAATGCCTTCGACTACTATGGCGTCGACCGCGAACCGTATATCGGCGACCCCGACCGCGCCCGCGCGCCGCTCTCGCCCTTTCCGGGACCGGGTGGCGGCAAAGGCATCTTCGTCGTTGTCGAGAACGACGCCTTCGTAACCGAGTACGCCCATCTCGGGGTCGAAACCCTCAGGTCGCTGCCCGTGACGGCCTTTCTCGCCGGCTACGGACCTGGTACCGACTTTGCCTCGCAGTTCGCCGCTATGCGCGACTACCAGACGTTCACCGAGGTGGCGCGATGGCGGGTGGAGGCGGGCGATATCATCGGCCTGAGCGGCGATACGGGTTATAGCGAAGCGCCGCATCTGCACTACGCGGTGCATCGTCAGGAATCCACGCAGCTGCTCTGCCCCACGAACGAGGCGGGCTTCTCGGGCGGCGGGTGGCTGTTCGGGCCGTAAGGGAAAACGGGGCGGGGTAACCCCTCGCCTCAATCCTCTCCCAGAAGGAGAGGAGGCTGGGCTCGCGGCTTCGGCCGCAAGCATTTCAAGGGCTGACCACGTGTCCCCTCTCCCTGGGGGAGAGGGCCAGAGTGAGGGGCTACGACGCTCCCGTCCGCCATCAACCCGTCCCAGGCAAACGGAAGGGGCCGTCTCGGATGAGACGGCCCCTTCGATTACGGTGCGTTGCGTCGGCGGGCGACGGCGAGCGTCGCCCCTACGGTTACTCCGTCGTGGCGGCGACGGGCTCACGGGCAGCTGCCTTGCGGAAGCTGTACTCGCCGTCGAGGTAGTCGACGACGACGTGATCGCCTTCGCCGAACTCGCCGCTGAGGATGCGCTTCGAGAGCGGGTTCTCGACCCGCCGCTCGACGGTGCGCCGCAGCGGACGGGCGCCGTAGACGCGGTCGTAGCCTTCGCGGACCAGCTCTTCCTTCGCCGTGTCGGTGAGCTCGATCGTGACCTGGCGGTCGCGCAGCCGCTCCTCGACCTCGCGCAGCATGATGTCGACGATGGGCCGCAGCTCCTTCTCGGTCAGCGGCTCGAAGACGATGATGTCGTCGACCCGGTTGATGAACTCGGGGCGGAAGAAGCCCTGCAGGGCGCGCTCCACGTTGCGGTGCAGCTGCTGCCGCTCCGCGTCCGAGGTCGTGCGCTCCGGCCCGAAGCCGAACTGCGCCCGCGTGTCGATGGCGGTGCCCAGGTTGCTGGTCATGATGATCACGGTGTTGCGGAAGTCCACGGTGCGGCCGTGACCGTCGGTCAGGCGGCCGTCCTCCATGATCTGCAGCAGCACGTTGAGCACCTCCGGGTGCGCCTTCTCGATCTCGTCGAACAGAACGACGGCGTAGGGACGGCGCCGGATCTGCTCCGTGAGGCCGCCGGCCTCGTCGTAGCCGACGTAGCCGGGAGGCGCGCCGATCAGACGCGAGACCGTGTGCCGCTCGCCGAACTCGCTCATGTCGATGCGGACCATGGCGTCCTCGTCGTCGAACAGGTAACCGGCGAGAGCCTTGGCCAGCTCCGTCTTGCCGACGCCGGTGGGGCCCAGGAAGATGAAGCTGCCGATGGGCCGCTTCGGGTCCTTGAGGCCGGCGCGGGCGCGGCGGATTGCGTCGGACAAAGACACGATGGCCTGGTCCTGGCCAACGATGCGCTCGTGCAGGCTCTCCTCCATGTGCAGCAGCTTCTCGGTCTCGCCCTCCATCATTCGCGACACGGGGATGCCGGTGATCGCGCCGACCAGCGCGGCGATGTCGTCGGCCGTGACGGTCATGTCGTGGTGGTCGTTGCCTTCCCAGTCCGACTTCCTCGAGTCGTATTCGGCCTTGAGGCGCAGGACCTCGGTGCGTAGCTGCGCTGCCGCCTCGTAGTCCTGGCGGCCGGCCGCGGCCTCGACCTGGCGCTCGATCTCCTCGAGCTGGTCCTTGATCTGGCGCAGTTCCGGCGTCATCGACTGCTGGTCGATGACGTGCTTGGACGAAGCCTCGTCGATCAGGTCGATGGCCTTGTCGGGCAGGAAGCGCTCCGTGATGTAGCGGCTGGAGAGACGCGCGGCGGCTTCGAGAGCCTCCGGCGTGATCTTCACCTTGTGGTGCGCTTCGTAGCGCGGCGCCAGGCCCTTGAGGATCTCGATCGTCTCCTCGACGGTCGGCTCGTCCACGTAGACCGGGGCGAAGCGTCGCTCGAGGGCGGTGTCGCGCTCGATGTACTGGCGGTACTCGTCCAGCGTGGTGGCGCCGATGACGTGCAACTCGCCGCGGGCCAGGGCCGGCTTCATCATGTTGGAGGCGTCGATGGCGCCTTCGGCAGCGCCGGCGCCCACGACCTGGTGCACCTCGTCGATGAAGAGGATGATCTCCCCTTCCGACTGACGGATCTCGGTCATGATCGCCTGCAGGCGCTCCTCGAACTCGCCGCGGAACTTGGAGCCGGCCACCAGCGCGCCCATGTCCAGCGCCAGGAGGCGCTTGTCGCGCAGGTTCTCCGGCACGTCGCCGGCCACGATCTTCTGGGCCAGACCCTCGACGATAGCGGTCTTGCCGACGCCGGCTTCACCGATGATCACCGGGTTGTTCTTGGTGCGGCGGTTCAGGATCTGCATGACGCGCTGCACTTCCGCCTCGCGGCCGATGACCGGGTCCAGCTTGCCCTGGCGCGCCGCCTCCGTCAGGTCGACGGAGTACTTCTCCAGCGCCTGGTAGTGGCTCTCGGCGCGCGGCGAGTCCACGCGGGCGCTGCCGCGCACCTCCTGCAGGGCGCGGTAGAGGCGCTCCTTGTCGACGTTGAATTGGCGCATGAGGCGCGCCGATTCGCCCTCGCGCTCGTCGGCGATGGCGATCAGCAGGTGCTCGACGCCGACGAACTCGTCCTTGAGGCGCTCGGCCTCGGAGTTGGCGGTCTCGAGCATGCGCACCACGCGCGGCGTCGTGTAGATCTGCACGACGTCGTAGCCCAGCTTGGGTGCCCTGCCGAGGTACTGCGCTACCTGGTCACGCAGCGTGTCGACGGGCACGTTGAGGCGCTCCAGGATGCGCTTGGCGAAGGACTCCGGGTGGTTGAGCATGGCCAGCAGGACGTGCTCGACGTCCCACTGCGGGTGACGGTGCTGTCGCACCATCTCCTGGCTGGCCTGCAGCACCTCCTGGGCCTGCTCCGTGAATCGGTCTTGTCTCATCATGATTGCATCACCTGTTGTTGTTATTACGCTACGCCGCGGTCCCTGACAGCGGCATCAAAGGTTCGTTGCGTTCCATCGAGGAACGTCCTCGTGAAAGTAGTCGGCGGGCTTCGCATCGCTCTGCGCTGCTTCGCTCAGAAGAAGGAATGCTGAGGGGAGACCCCTCAGACTCCCCCCGCATGGGCTTCGCCCCCGCGACCCCTGCTCTTTCTCTGGGTACATGGGTTCACAAGCCCGAATAGACGGTCGCGAGGCGAGCGCTCCGATGCGGGTCATTGCTGCCCGTCCTCTCGCACGGCCGGCAGGCGGGTGTCGCGGAAGCGCTGTACCTCGCGGCGCAGGGCCTCGTTCTCCTCTTCGAGAGCGCGCAGGCGGCCGCTCATGTTGATGATGATCTCGGCGCCGGCGAGATTGACGCCCAGCTGCTCGATGAGGCGCTGGATCTGGCGCACGCGGTCGAGGTCGGCGCGGGAGTAGAGACGGATGCGACCCTGCGAGCGCGAGGGCGCCACGACGCCGGCGCGCTCGTAGTAGCGCAGGGTCTGCGCGTGCACGCCCAGCATGCGAGCCGCCACGCTGATGATGAAGGCGGGCTCTTCGTGGTCGTCCGTGTATTCGCCGTTCTCGTTCATGTCGTCACATCCCGGCCGGCCGCGCGGCGTGCGCGCAAACCGGTCTCTTCCTTCTTATCCCTTCATCCGGCCCCGTTCACAGGGCCGGTTCGCTCTTCTTCGTCCTCCAGGTGGTCCCCGTTCAGCCCAGGACCACGTGCGTCTTGCGCGGGTTGCCGCCGCGCAGGAACGACACCTCGACGCTCTCGCCCTCGGACGCGAGGTCGAGGCGGTGCTTCATCTGCTCCACGCTGGCGACCGGCGCCTCGCCCAGCCGCACGATGACGTCCAGCGGGCGCAGGCTGGCGCGCTCGGCGGGCGAGCCGCTCTGCACCTCGACCACGAGCACTCCGCGGGCCTCGGTCAGCCCCAGGCGCTTCGCCACGGCGTCGTCGACCGGCGCCGCCATGCCGCTGACGCCGAAGCGGGGCGGCGGCGAAGCGGCGCGCCGTTCCTTGTCGCGGGCGATGGCGCCGAACACGGTCTCGACCGGCACAACGAAGCCGACGCCCTGCGCGTAGGGCAGGATCGCGGTCGTGATGCCGATGACGCGGCCGCGGGCGTCCACCAGCGCCCCACCCGAGTTGCCGGGATTAATCGGCGTGTCGGTCTGGATCAGGTTGGCGAGCTCGTGGCCGCCGCCCGCCGGCAGGGTGCGGCCGACGGCGCTGACGACGCCGGCCGTGACGGTCCAGCTCAGCCCGAAGGGATTGCCGATGGCGACGACGAGCTGGCCGACCTTGACCGGCTCCGAGACGAGCTGCGCCACCGGCAGCGATCCCGGCGCTACGATGCGCAGCACGGCGATATCGACCGCCGGGTCGGCGAACTCGACCAGGGCAGGGAAGCGCCGGCCGTCGCTGAGCACGACGGAGATGGCGTCTGGCTGCGGGGCAGCCTGCACGACATGCGCATTAGTCACGGCGCGGCCGTGCGAATCGAAGATCACGCCGGAGCCAGAGGCGCCGGGCCTTTGCCCGTCATCGGGACGGGGCCTCCGGCTCCGTCCGCCGCCGCGGTTCTGCGGCCGCGGCGCGCCGGCGACTTCCACTTTGATCACGGCGGGGCCGACCCGCTCGGCGGCGCCGGAAACGGCGGCCGAGTAGGCGTCCATCGCTTCTGTTTCGAGGTTGTTGGTCAATATCCTGCTGCCTTCAGCTCTTCGAAGAGCTGCTTCTCCTTGTCGCCCAGCTTTTCGGGCAACTTCACCTTGACCCGCGCATAGAGGTCGCCGCGGCTCATCGGGGCGCTGAGGCGGGACATGCCCAGGCCCGTCAGCTTGAAGACGCGGCCGTTCTGCGTCTGAGGCGGCAGCTTCAGCGCCACCTTGCGGTCGATGGTCGGCACCTCGACCTCTCCGCCGAGGACGGCGGTAGTCAGCGGCACCTCGACGTCCGTGTGCAGGTCGTCGCCCTTGCGCTCGAAGCGCGGGTTGGGACGGATCGTTACCAGGAGGTAGAGGTCGCCGCGACGGCCGTCGAAGCCGGCCTGTCCTTCGCCGGCGACGCGGACGCGCGAGCCGGTGTCGACGCCGGGCGGGATGCGCACCTCGATGCGGTGCGACTCGCCGTGGTCGCCGTCGATCAGAAGCATGCGAGACGTGCCGCCGAAGGCCTCCTCCAGGCTGACCTCAACGGGCTGCTCGGTCGGCATCGGCGGGCGATGACGGACGCGGCCGCCACCGCCGCTGAACATGCCGCCAAAGATATCGCTGAAGTCGCCGCCAGCGCCGAACTCGACGTTGGGTCCGCCGCTAAAGCGGAAGCTGCCGCCACGACCGCGGGCGCGCTGGGCGCGCTCGATCTCGTCGGCGTGCTCCCAGTTGTCGCCGTACTTGTCGTACTTCTTGCGCTTCTCGGGGTCAGAGAGCACGTCGTTGGCGGCGTTGATCTCCTTGAAGCGCGCCTCGGCGGCGGCATCGCCGGGATTGACGTCGGGATGGAGTTTGCGGGCCAGCTTGCGGTAGGCGGCGCGGATGTCTTTCTCGCTCGCCGTGCGGCTGACGCCCAGGATTTCGTAGAAGTCTTTCGCCATAAGGGTCTTGCTCCGAACGCTCGAAGACAGGTTCAGTCTAGCAGGGAAGGGTACGCACGTCAAATATCAGCGCATGAAACTTGATAAGAATACTATCAGAGTACTTGACATTGTGTGGTGCCTCACTTAGTATGGCCAGTGACAAGACCAGCACGTCTAGGACAGCTGGCCAGACACAAAACGACATGTCGAAGGAGAAGATGGAGCAATGACCAACGTAGTTCGATGGGACCCGTTTACCGATCTGCGGACCACCATGGACCGCCTGTTTGACGAGGGATTCACGCGCCCCCGGCGCCTGGTTCCGGCCACGACCGAGCACGACGGCCGGTTTCCGGTTGAGATCTCGCAGACTGATGACGACATCGAGGTGAAGGCGTCGCTACCCGGCCTCAAGCCGGAGGAAGTCGAGATCACCGTCGTCGACGACGTCCTGACTATCAAGGGCGAGCACCGCGAGGAGACCGAAGACAAGAAGCGCGAGTACCACCGTCGCGAAATCCGCTACGGCACCTTCCACCGCTCCTTCAGTCTCCCGGTGGGCGTCGACGCCGACAAGGCCGAGGCGACCTTCGAGAACGGCGTCCTGCGCCTGCGCCTGCCGAAGGCAGAGGCGCTGCGACCGAAGCAGATCAAGATCGGCGCCGGTAGCAACAACTAAGGGCCGGCAGCAGCCAACAGGAAAGAGGCCCGGGCATTGCGCCCGGGCCTCTTTGTGCGCTTTCGGATTGGGTAGAAGACGAGGGCTGGTCAGACAGGGCCAGATTCCTCGCTGTTGCCCGGAATGACAGCACGGCGTGCGTGCCATTGCGAGGAGCGCAGCAACGAAGCAATCTCGGGCGTGGCGGGCCGTCCTTGCCCGGACCGAGGCTTGTCCGGAGGAGATTCTTCGCTGCGCTCAGAATGACGACGTTTTGCCGTGATTGACGGGTGTAGGTCCCGGACACAAAAGGAGGGACGCCCCGAGTTGGGGTCGTCCCTCGTGGAGTCGGAGACGGGGCCTGGGGTTTAGAGGCGGAGCTTACCGTGCGAAGGCTGGCGCCGGCGCTGGCGGCCGGAGCCCTCCTCTTCCTCCAGCATCAGGTCGATGGCAGGAGAGGAGACGGCCTCGTGCACGTGTCCGCAGCAGATGCACGTGCTGTACGATCCGTACCAGTCACGTTCGATGATCATCGACCCGCTACAGCGGGGGCAGACGCGCGGCAAGGCTGCTTGCATTTCTTCTCAGATGCTCCTTACGAAAAGTCTTTCCGGTTGGTCGGGGCTTGTGATTGTGAAAGCAAGAACACATTACCGACGTGTTACGAGGCTGTCAATGATTGTGAAGGCTTGGAAGAGCCTATTCTTGTTGATGCGAAAATCAGGCTTGTCTATTAAGGTTTTGCAAAATCTCGCCGGGCCAGCCATATCATTTCCGTGCTCGTTTCCGTGAGCGGCCCGCCGTCGAACCAACCGTACACTCCCTCGACCGTGAAACCGGCCTCGATCAGCAACGCCTCCATCTCTTTGGCGAAGACGTAGCGTAACGGTAGACCACGCGTCGCGCGCGAGACGATGGCGTCCGCGTCCGAGACGCGCGGTCGGGCCACGCACCTGGGAAGAGCGGCGCCGGGTTGACGAGGTTCAGCGCCAGGCGGCCGCCTGGTAGCAGGTGATCGTGGATGCGGCGCAAACAGGCGCGCTGCTCGGCCGTGCTGAGCAGGTGCTGGAAGGAGCGGAACGGGATGATGACCAGCCCGAAGCGCTGCTCTAGCTGGAACGACGCCATGTCGTCCTGGCGCCAGCGCGGGTTGTCGGCGCCGCCCGAACGGGCGCGGGCGACGTCGAGCATGGCAGGCGAGCTGTCGATACCGGTGATCGAGACGCCTGCCGCCGCGATCGGCAGCGTGACGCGACCGGTGCCGCAGCCGAGCTCGAGTACGGTCTGACCATCGTCGTCTGCGGTGCGGGCCAGGTTCACGTAGAACGGGACGTCGTCCCGGGTGACGGCGTGGCGAGCGCATTCGGCGTCGTACGCGGCAGCGATGTGTGGATCGAAATAGTAGCCGTCTTTGCTGCGAGACAACGAGTGTTCTGAATCTCCCTTGACAGGTGTCGCGATCCTGCCGATAAGATTAAAGTAAGACGTTATGTTTGCGCCTTCGAGGAAAGGATAGAGAACAGGAGCAGGGCGACAGATACACGAGGCGTCGTGCGTTGCCCGCCGGGTAAATCTGCCGCTCCCTGACCCATGCCCCTCGACGAACCTCCAGATAGTCCCCTAAGCGACCATAGACACAGGCGGGTCCTGCGATGAGCAGGCCTGCGGTCCTCGTTCTCGCCGGCGGCGCCTCCAACCGGCTCTGGCCCCTGCGCGACAAGCTCCTGCTCGAGTTCGGCTCCCAATCGCTGCTGGAACGTCACCTGCGCCAGCTGCGCGCCCTCGACTGCACCCGCTTCGTCGTCGTCACGCGGCCCGATAACGCCGCTGCCATAGAGACGCTTCTCGCGTCGGTCGGCGGCGAGGGGCGTGTCGCCGTGCAGCCGGAGCCGCGCGGTATGGGCGACGCCGTCCTCTGTGCCCGCGAGGCGTTGCAGGCGCTAGGCGCCGATTCGCTCTACGTGACCCAGGCCCACGACGTCGTCAGCCCGGTGCTGCACGGCGCCGTCCTGGACGCTCTCGATTCAGGCATCGCAGCGGGCTATGTTGCGGCGCAACGTGTGGGCAGCTATTTCCCCGGGGGATACCTGACGCTCGAAGGCTCCCGCGTCACCTCCGTGGTCGAGAAACCTGAGCCGGGCACGGAGCCAAGTGACCTGGTCAACCTGGTCGCGCACGGCTTCACCTCCTGGCGCGACCTTGTCGGGGCCATTGAGGCTGAAACCGACGCCGCGATAGCGGCTTTGCGAGAACGACCAGCCGGCTGGATCCCGTTTCCGTTTCCCGGTGCCGATGAGATTTACGAGCGCGCTTTGAGTCGATTGATGGCGGCGTCGGAGTTTCGCGCCGTGGTCTACGAGGGGCGCTGGCAGGCGCTGAAGTACCCCTGGCACGTGCTCGACGTCATGGACATGCTGCTCGAACGCTGGACCAGCGGCGCCGAGTCGCCCGGCCCGGAATACGAGCAGCGTGAAGACGGTGTATTCATCGGCCGCGACGTGCGCATTTTCCCCGGCGCCTACGTTGTCGGGCCAGCACTGGTCGGCCACGGCAGCATCATCGGCCATAACGCCCTCGTGCGTGCCTCGATCATCGGGCCGAACTGCGTTGTCGGTTTCGGCAGCGAGATCGCGCGCAGCTACCTCGGTAGCGGGGTCGAGCTGCATCACAACTACGTTGGCGACAGCGTCTTCGATCACGATTCGGCGATGGGCTTCGGCGCTACGACGGCAAACTTCCGCATCGACGGCCGCACGGTCCCGTCTCGCATCAACGGCCAGCGCATCGATAGCGGCCGCATGAAGCTGGGCCTCATGCTGGGCGCCGGCACGCACGTCGGGGTCAACACGAGTACGATGCCGGGCGTCAAGATCGGCGCGGATGCCATGGTTGGGGCCAACCTGCGGGTCAGCAAGGACCTGCCGGACGGTGCCCGCTTCCTGGACGAAAGGTCGTATGGACGTTTTTAGCTGGGCGCAGATCGCTCTGCTGAGCGTCTGCCTCGTCCTCGTCGTCTTCGTGGCCGCCGCCGAGGCCGGCCTGATCTCAATCAGCCGCGCCCGAGTGCGGCTGATGGCAGGCCAGGGCGTGGCGCGAGCTGCCATCCTGCAAGACTACATGCGCGAGCGCGACTCGCTGCTGCGCGCGCTGGCCGTCGCCCGCAACCTCGCGATCGTGGCGGCAGCCGCGCTGGCCGTCAGCCTGTTCACACGCGAGCACGGCCACAGCTGGCAGCTGATCATCGCCGTTGTTATCGCGGCTATCGCACTGATCGCGCTGCTGGAGGCGATACCGAGGGCGCTGGTGGCACGCAACCCGGAGAACTGGGGCCTGCGCCTGGCGCCGTTCATGGGCGGCTTCAAGATGCTGTTCGGCGGTGTCGCGCGGGTGCTCGACCTGCCGGTCCGCGCCATGACGCGCCGCCCCGCCGCCAACGAAGAGGAGATGCTGCGCCTGCTGGAGCTGGAAGAGAACGAAGGCGCCATGGAAGAAGACGAGCGCCAGATGATCCGCGGCGTCTTCGGCCTGGACGAGAAGACGGTGCGCGAGATCATGACCCCGCGCATCGACATCGTCGCGGTGGATACGGAGGCGACGCCGCAGGAGGCGATCCGGCTGCACATCGAGCGCGGCCTCAGCCGCATCCCGCTCTACGAGAAGAACGTCGACACGATCGTCGGCATCGTTTACGTGAAGGACCTTTTCCGCTTCATGGCGGAGGATAAGCTGCCAGAGAATCTCCGCGACATCGCCCGCCCGGCCTTCTTCGTACCGGAGTCGAAGCGCCTGGACGATCTGCTGACCGAGATGCGCAAGCAGCGCACGCACATGGCCATCGTGGTCGACGAATACGGTGGCACCGCGGGCCTCGTGACGATCGAGGACCTGCTCGAGGAGATCGTCGGTGAGATCGAGGACGAATACGACCGCGTGGAGCAGCAGATCGTGCAGATCTCAGACCGCGAGGCGATCTTCGACGGCCGTGTCAGCATCGACGACCTGAACGACCTCTTCCACGTCTCCATCGAGGGTGAGGAGTTCGACACGGTTGGCGGCTGTGTCTTCCACCTCCTGGGCCGCATGCCCGCGGCCGGCGACGAGGCGGAGACTGAGGGCGTCAAGCTGCAGGTCCTCTCGGTCGACGGCCATCGCGTGCGCCGCGTGCGCGTGACGGTGGTTGAGAAGCCGCAGGAGGCGTACGAGAACGGCGGAGAGGGCAACGGGAACGGCCACAACGGCGGCCATCACGAGTACGGCCGCTAGGGGGATTGGCATCCCGCGCAAACCGCGCGCCAGGTGTGCGGCAGGCGGCACGTGTTATGTGACCGTCCGACGAGTTTGCAACAAGCGCGTCGACCGTAGGCTCTGAGCCAGCCCTGTTAGGCTTGCGAGCGCCGGCCTTGGGGGAGTCAGCTCTTTTTCAGGCTTTCGCCGCGCTTCTCTTCGAGGCGGCCCAGGGCGCGTCCCTTGTCCGGATGCGGGTCCTTGATGACGCCGTAGATCTCGCGGCCCTCGTGGTCTTCGGGCAGGTACTCCGTGATCGGCAGCCCGTCCTCGTTCACGAAGAGGAGGCAGTGGCAGTACTTGTAGCGCTGCATCTCGTCGCAGGCACAGATCCAGGTGCTGGACTTCGCTTCCTCGACTTTGTCCTCGTAGAAGTTACAGGGGCACAGCGGTCGGCCCAGGTCATCGAGGTGCTTGGCGAGGCCGATGACGAGGAATTCGGTGATCTCGGGGTGGGGATGCAGATAGGTCCCGCTCTTCTCGGCGAACTTCTCGGCGTAGCGCTGCATCTTGGCCATGCTGGCCGATGAGCACTGAGCGCGGTCCTGGTCGGAGGGCTGGTCGAGCATTGATACGCTCCCAACTATGTATAAGAACTCGTTTCGTTCGATCTCGAGTGTAGCCCAGATGCCCTGGTTCGGGTGACCTGCGTTCCTCCAGAGTGTGTCATTCTTTAACACGGTTCGTAATGCATGGCACTTGCCCCAGCATACTTCCGGCCCGTAAGATTCCTGCCCGATGACTCAACTCCAAGACGACCTGCCTTACTGGGTCGCCTTTTCTCGCATCCACCGCATCGGCAGCGTGCGCGCTTCGCTCCTGGAGGCGCGCTTTGGATCGCTGGCTGAGGCGTGGCGCGCCGGGCCGATCGAGCTGCAGGAAGCCGGCCTCGACCGCGCGACGGTGACGAGCATCGTCCAGGAACGGGCAGCGATCTCGCCGGAGGGCGAGATGGAGAAGCTGCGCCGGGCCGGCGTCAAGGCGTACACATGGCGCGACAATGCGTACCCGGAGCGCCTCAAGCAGATCGATGACCGGCCGCCGGTGCTCTACGTGCGTGGCGACCTGCTGCCGGAGGACGAGTGGGCCGTGGCAGTGGTAGGCACGCGGCGGGCTACGCCGTACGGCCGCCAGGCGGCGGAGCATTTTGCGACGGACCTGGCGGGTCATCAGATCACGGTCGTCAGTGGACTGGCGCGCGGCATCGACGGCATCGCTCACCGTGCGGCGCTCAGCGCGGGGGGACGCACGATCGCGGTGCTGGCCTGCGGCCTCGACATCGTCTACCCGCCGGAGCACTCTCGTCTGGCGCTGGAGATCGCCGAGCGCGGGGCCCTGATTTCTGACTACCCGCTGGGCACGCAGCCGCGCAGTGAGTATTTCCCGCGCCGGAACCGTATCCTGAGTGGAGTAAGTTTGGGTGTGTTAGTAGTAGAAGGAGCGGAGGACAGCGGCGCCCTGATCACGGCGCGCATCGCCATCGATCAGAATCGAGAGGTGTTCGCCGTGCCGGGAAGCATCTATGCTCCTACGTATAGAGGTTCCAACAAGCTCATCCAGGAGGGTGAAGCAAAGCTCGTTACTCGCACCGAGGATATACTGGAGGAGCTCAACCTCACGATGGTCTTCCATCAAGTTGAGCCTCGGCAGGTGAATCCCGCCGACGCCACGGAAGCAGCTCTGCTGAAAGTCCTCTCGAATCAGCCGATACATATCGATGAAGTCCAGCGGGCCTCCGGACTGCCGATTGCGACAGTGTCCGGCGGGCTGGCACTTCTGGAGCTCAAAGGTATGGTGCGTCAGGTAGGTGCCATGAGCTTCATCAAAGCTCGCGAGGTCGCTGCCGCTCCTTACACAATCTCGGATAGGAACTGAATCAACCGCATGCCAACCAAGAAGACGGACGCAACCCCGACCAAGCCGGCCACGAAGCGCCGAACTACCGCGAAGGCCAAGGGCACCGCCGCTGCGTCAGGCAACGGCACGCGTAGCCGCTCGCGGCGCGGCGATCACGATCTGGTGATCGTGGAGTCGCCGGCCAAGGCGCGCACGCTGGCGGGCATTCTCGGCCCGAACTACGAGATCACGGCCTCGGTCGGACACATCCGTGACCTGCCGCGCTCCAAGCTCGGCGTCGACGTCGACAACGACTTCGAACCGCATTACATCATTCCGCGCGAGAAGCGGGAGGTCGTGCAGAAGATCAAGGAAGCAGCCAAAGGCGCAACGACGATCTTCCTGGCGACAGACCCCGACCGCGAGGGCGAGGCGATCTCATGGCACCTGGTCGAGGCTGCCGATCTGGCGGGCCGGCCGCTGCAGCGCGTGGTCTTCCATGAGCTGACGCCCGGCGCCATCCACGAGGCCTTCGCCCACCCGCGCGACATCGACTACGCGCTGGTCAATGCGCAGCAGGCGCGCCGCGTGCTGGACCGGCTGGTCGGCTACAAGATTAGCCCGCTGCTGTGGAAGAAGGTGCGCCGCGGCCTCTCTGCCGGTCGGGTGCAGTCCGTGGCGGTGCGCATGGTGGTCGAGCGGGAGCGCGAGATACTCGACTTCGTCGCCAAGGAGTACTGGACGATAGACGCAGACCTGGCGAAGGCCGGCCTGGCCGAATCGGCCCTCTTCGCCGCCCGATTGCGCGGCCTGGCAGGCAAGCGCGGCTTCGAGGTCGGCAGCGCCGAGGAGTCGGAGCGCATCGTGCAGCAGCTTCGCGCTTCGACGTTCAACGTGAAGTCGGTAAATCGCCGCGACCAGCACCGCCGGCCGGCGCCGCCGTTCACGACCAGCACCCTGCAGCAGGAGGCCTCGCGGCGCTTCGGCTTCACCGCCCGCCGCACGATGGCGCTCGCCCAGCAGCTCTACGAGGGCATCGACATCCGCGGCTCCGGTCGCGTGGGCCTCATTACCTATATGCGAACCGACTCGACGAACCTGGCCGAGGTGGCAGTGCAGGAGATACGCGCTTACATCGGCCAGCGCTTCGGCGGCGACTTCGTGCCGTCCGCGCCGCGCGTCTACCGCTCGCGAAAGGGCGCGCAGGAGGCGCATGAGGCGATCCGTCCCACGTCCGTGGCGCGCGACCCTGGCTCGTCCGAGCTGCGCGGCCTGGCGCCCGACCTGCGCCGTCTCTACACCCTCGTCTGGCAGCGCGCCGTCGCCTGCCAGATGGCCGACGCAGTCCTCGACAGCGTCTCGGTCGACGTCGACGCTGCCGCGCCACAGGGCGAGGTCTACCAGCTGCGCGCGACGGCCAGCGCCGTGCGCTTCCCGGGCTACCGCCAGCTCTACGAGGAGGCGAAGGACGGCCCGGAGAGCGAAGAGGACCGGATATCGGCCGTGCCGCTGCCTGACCTGGCGGCGGGCGACCAGCTGGATCTGCGTGGCCTGCGCCCTGAGCAGCACTTCACGGAGCCGCCGCCGCGTTACACGGAGGCGACGCTGGTCAAGGCGCTGGAGGAGAACGGCATCGGCCGGCCCAGCACCTACGCCCCGATCATGTCGACGATCCAGGACCGCGGCTACGTGGAGCGCGAGCAGCGCGCCCTGAAGCCGACGGAGCTGGGCTTCGTGGTCAACGACTTTCTCATCGACCAGTTCCCCAACGTGGTCGACCTCGGCTTCACCGCGGAGATGGAGGAGGACCTGGACCAGATCGCGGACGGCCAGCGGCCCTGGCAGCCCGTCGTTCGCGAGTTTTACAACCCGCTGAGCGAAGCGCTGCTGAGCGCCGCCGACGCGCCTGCCGCCATCCAGGAGACCGGCGAGCTCTGCCCGGAGTGCGAGCGGCCCTTGATCCGTCGCTTTGGGCGCTTCGGTCCCTTCTTCGCTTGCAGCGGCTTCCCCGAGTGCCGCTATACGCGCCCGGACTCGGACGATGAGCCCCAGGTTACGGATGAGAAGTGTGACGTCTGCGGCGCCCCCATGGTGGCGAAGCGGGGTCGCTTTGGCGCCTTCCTGGCCTGCACGAAGTACCCGGAGTGCAAAGGCACGAAGCCATTGCTGCAGAAGACGGGCGTGCCGTGTCCCAAGGACGGCGGCGAGATCGTCGAGCGTACGACGCGGCGCGGCCGGCGCTTCTACGGCTGCTCCAACTACCCGAATTGCGACTTCACCAGCTGGCAGAGGCCGCTGCCGCAGGTCTGCCCCGAGTGCGGCGGCATGATCGTCGCCGAACGCGGCCGCCGCGCCCACTGCACGAATTGCGAGTGGAAGGGCCCGGCGTCGCAGGCGAAAGAGCGCGGCTCGGCGCCAGCAGCCCCGGCGGGAGTGGGTTAGAGGTCTGATGTGAGCCCGACGGCCGGCGCCCCCCGCAAGACCAGCGCCGGAAGCAGCAGGCCAATCGACGAGCCGGTCATCGCGCCCCGGGCTGTGGCGCTGCTCGAACGCTACCTGACGCAGCGCGGCGCCGCGCGTAACCTCTCGTCTTACACGCTGCGCAACTACCGCACCGACCTGGAGGACTTCCTGCTGGCGCTGGCCGGCTGGGAGATCGACCTGCTGTCGGCCGGTCGCAGCGATCTACGGCGCTACCTCGCAGTGCAGCAGGCATCCGGGATCGCGCCGGCCAGTGTGCGGCGCAAGGTGAGCACTATCCGCTCCTTCTACCGCTGGCTGCGCATCGAGGGTGAGCTGGAGAACGACCCCTTCTACGGCGTGCAGGGTCCCAAAACGCCGCGCCGTCTGCCGCACGTGCTCAGCTCCGGTGACATCGATAGGCTGATCGCCGCCGCGGACGAGACGCAGCCAGCCGGCCTGCGCGATCGGGCGCTCATGGAGCTGCTCTATGCGGCCGGCCTGCGCGTCAGCGAAGTCGCCGGCCTCGACGTGCGGGACGTCGACCTGCGCCAGGCGACGGTGCGCGTGAAGGGCAAGGGCAGCAAGGAGCGCGTCGGCGTCTTCGGCGAGCCTGCGACAGTGGCGCTGGAGCGCTACCTGAAGACGGCGCGCCCGGAGCTGGCGTCGGGCAAGAACGACGCATTGTTCCTCAACCGCTCCGGCGGCCGGCTGACGGTGCGTTCGGTGCAGACGCTGGTGCGCAAATACGCGCTGAAGGCGGCGCTGCCGGAGGAGGTGCACCCTCACTTGCTGCGACACAGCTTCGCCACGCACCTGCTCGACGGCGGCGCCGACCTGCGCGTCGTGCAGGAGCTCCTGGGCCACGAGAGCCCGAACACGACCCAGATATACACACACGTCACAGAGAACGCGAAGCGCCGGGCGATGGAAGACGCCTTCGAGCAGCTCGGCCGCATCGAGTTCGAACGCTCCCGGCGCCGCTCCGGGGACTGACCGGGCGCGCGAGCCGTTCTAACGTCGCAGCCAAGGCTCAGCCTTCGAGAGCCTGGCCGACGTGCCGGCCGACCTTCGGCCCAGGATGAGCGAAGACAATCCAGCCTCCTGTTGCCGTCTTGTGTCGTGGGCCCGACGGCCAGATGCGCTGTCATTGCGAGCCACCCGATGGATCCGGGGGGCGCGGCAATCTGGGGGATGGTGGGAAACGGTTCGTCTTGGTCGGTCAGGTTCGGTACGTAGTGCGTCCGCAGGCTGAGGCTGCGGGCTGACGGACCGCACGTAACCCCTCACCCCTGGCCCACTCCCTGAGGGAGAGGGGACGAGCACGCGCCGTGACCCATTTCCGGAGGCTGATTGCAGCGCGGCAGCAGAGACGTATCCTGCCTTCAAAGCTTGAAGCTCGTCAGCGCGTTGGCTGGCCGTTCTTGAGGTAGAAGGTCATGCTCTGCAGGGCCAGCACCGGGTCGATGTTGCGTACCTGAACGCGTTCCGGCACCGGGATGCTGGACGCCGCATAGTTGAGGATGGAGCGCACCCCGCCGGCGATCAGCTCGTTGATGATTGGTTCGGCTGCTTGGGCCGGCACCGCCACGATGCCGATATCGATCTGGTTGTGCGAGAGGTAGTCGCGCAGCTCCGAGACGGGGTGCACCGCGACGCTGCCGATCTGCGTGCCGACGACCGTGGGATCCGAGTCGAAGGCGTCGAGAATGATGAAGCCCTGGGGTTGGAAGCCGCCATAGGTGAGGATGGCGCGTCCCAGGTGGCCGACGCCGATCAGGATCATCGACCACTGGCGGTCGAGACCGAGGATCTGGCGCAGCTCTAGTGCCAGACGCTGCACGTTGTAGCCGCGCCCTTGCTTGCCGAAGCGCCCGAAGTAGCTGAGGTCTTTGCGGATTTGAGCCGGTGTTACACCGAGGATGGTGCCGAGTTCTTGCGAGCTAACCACGTCGCGGCCTTCGGCCTCGAGCCCGTTCAGGGCCCTCGCGTACACCGGCAAACGGTCGATAACAACGGCAGGGATATCGATAGGCAACGTACACCAAACTTTGCGATATTTGGCACAAATATAGAGGGCGGGCTATCTAGGGTCAATCGCCACGCATGCGCCTTAGCATACGCTAATAACCCGTGTCAGTCTTCTGGCGCGTTGGAACGGTCGGCCGCGCCGAAGAGTGAACAGACCGCGTGCTAGAATCGAATCCAGCGAGAGGTAACGTTTGCTCTTCACGTACTCGGAGCTTATCAGCAAGAGCCTGGTCCTCTTCATCACGTTCTTCGGCGCCGTCGTTACCGCGCTCGTGGCCGGTATCGCCTTTCACGAGTTCAGCCACGCGTTCACCGCCGACCAGCTCGGCGACCGCACAGCGCGCATGATGGGTCGCGTCTCGCTGAACCCGCGCCGCCACCTGGACCCCACCGGCACCGTCTTTCTGCTGATCGGCGGCTTCGGCTGGGGTAAGCCGGTGCCGGTCAATCCCGCTCGCCTGCGCAACGGGCCCGAGGCTGGCCGCGCGATGGTCGCCGCCGCTGGGCCCGCGTCCAACCTGCTGCTGGCGGTAATTGCATCTATCCCGATCCACCTTGGCCTGGTGGACTGGCGTAGCCCTTTTCTTGTGCCGTCCAGTGTCAGCGGCTGGGGACTGCAGGAGTACGTTGGCCTCTACCTCAGCTCGATCATCATCTTCAACGTGGTGCTGGCCGTGTTCAATCTGCTGCCTCTGGCGCCTCTCGATGGTTTCTCCGTCGCCGTTGGCCTGCTGCCGCGCGACCTCTCGCGCAGCGTGGCGAAGCTGGAGCCCTACGGTCCCGGCATCCTGCTGCTCCTGATCGTCATGCCGTTCGTGGCGCCGGGCTCCGTGAGCCTGCTGCACGAAGTGATGTCGCCGCTGATCAACGCGCTCACCGAGGTGATTAGCGGTACGAGTGGGCGGGCCATTGGTTAGGCCGCTCTATCGCTCGCGGCAGGTGTACTACGCCCTGCGACCGCACATCGAGCACAGTCACCTGAGCCAGGTGCACGAGCTGCTCAGCCCGGCCCTCAGCCGCGTCTTCTTCTCGATGGAGTTGCGCGACCAGCGTCACTCGCTCGAAGTCGTGCTTCGTCTCCGCGACCAGGGTGTCGAGGACGGCGATCTGCTGGCGGCGGCGCTGCTGCACGACTGTGGCAAAGGCGAAGTGCCCGTCTGGCTGCGCGTTGGGCACGTCGTCTCGCCGTCGATACTGCACCGCGTTGCTTCTGTGCAGGCGGGAGGCTGGCGCAGCGCTGCGCACCGTCTGCTGCATCACGCCCGCATCGGTGCGCGCATCGCTGAAGCCGCCGGTGCCAGCGAAGCGACGGTGCGCTACATAGCGGGCGAGGTCGAGCCGCACGAGCAGGCGAACCTCGCCCTGCTCATGTCCGCCGACGACGCCAGCTAGCCATTGATGGCGGGGAATCAGACCAACCCCAGCGACGGCTCAAGCGACAGATTGCAGGCTGGTCTTCCTCGTGCTTGCCGTGACAAAAACACTCTGGCGCGGTTTGCCGCCATGCCAATGGCCTTGCTTGGTAAGGTAGACTCAACTTCGTATTCATTAGGAGAATCGCCTCCGTCGATGAGGGCGCGAGGCGAGGGTGGGTGGAACGCATGAGCAAGCTGACAATCATTGGTCTGGGGCTGATCGGCGGCTCCCTTGGCCTGGCGCTGAAGCAGAACGCCAAGGTGAACTTCGAGATTGTCGGCACCGACCGCGATCCGGACGTTGCCAACCGCGCCAAGCGCGCCGGCGCTGTCGATAGAGTCGAGTACACTCTGGAGGCGGCCGTGCGCGATGCCAGCGTCGTCGTCGTCGCCACGCCGATCATTTCGATCCGCCGCATCTTCGAGGCCATCGCTCCCGTTTTGATGCCCGGCGCTGTCGTCACCGACGTGGCGAGCACGAAGACGGAGGTCTTGCACTGGGCGGAGGAGCTGCTGCCGGGGAGCGTAAACTTCGTGGGCGGCCACCCCATGGCGGGGAAGGAGAAGTCCGGCCCCACCGCTGCCGAGGCCACTCTGTTTGTCGACCGGCCCTACTGCATCGTGCCTGGTCTGTCCTCGAGCGAAGCGGCGGTGAACGCGATCGTCGGCATGGCGCAGTCGGTTGGCGCCAGGCCGTTCTTTCTCGACGCGCAGGAGCACGATGCCTACGCTGCCGCTATCAGCCACATCCCGCTGATGGCCTCGATCGGGCTGTTCACGCTGGCCAAGGGGAGCGCTGCCTGGCCGGAGCTGGCTGGTATGGCGGGCCCCGCGTTCTACGACCTGACGCGCCTGGCCTCGGGTGAGCCGGAGATGTCGCACGACATCTGCCTCACCAACAGCGAAAACATCCTGCACTGGCTGGAGCGCTACATCGCCGAACTGCGCAAGCTGGCAGACCTGATCGAGAACGACGACCGCGAAGGGTTGTTCCGCCGCTTTGCCGAGGTCCAGCTGGAGCGCGATACGTTCGTCACCAGCCCGCCGCGGCGCGACGAGGGGACCTCCATGGTTGCCGTGCCGTCGGCGTCCGAAGCGTTTATGAACATGATGGGCGGCGCTCTCTGGGCGCAGCGCTCCAAGGAGATATCCGATTCCTTCGAGGAGCGGATGCGCGCCCGGGAGCGGGAAGACCGGCTGCGCCGCCGTCCCGACGACTAGACCGGGAACGATGTCGCTGCCGGACCTGATCGAGATCGTCCCACCGGCCGCTCCTGCGCCGGTGCGGGTGACCATACCCGGCTCCAAGAGCATCACGAACCGTGCCCTCATCCTCGCGGCGCTGGCGGACGGGACGACGACGTTGCGCGGCGCCCTCTGGAGCGACGATACGGAGATCATGGTCGACGCTCTGCGCCGGCTCGGCTTCGATGTCACGGTTGAGCCGGATCCGGCCGAGGCTGGCAACTGCTCGATCAGCGTCGCGGGCCTTGGCGGGCGCATCCCGTACGCCGGCACTGTGAGCGAGCCGCTGGAGGTATACGTCGGCAACGCCGGCACGGCAGCGCGGTTCCTTATGGCGATGCTCTGCCTCGGTGACGGCGTCTACCGCGTCTACGGCACGCCGCGTATGCACGAGCGTCCTCAGCGAGCCCTGTTCGAGGCGCTCGGTCAGTTGGGCTACCGCGTCGAGTCGACGAGCGGTCATCTGCCTGTCGTCATCTCCGGCGCCAGCGGTGCCCGCCACGCCGGCTGCAGCGTGAGTATCGACGAGAGCTCGCAGTTCGCTTCGGCGCTGCTCCTCTCCTCGCGGCGCGGCGGCTGGCAGGTCGACGTGACGGGAGAGGACGCGGACGAGTCGGCGTACGTGATGATGACGCAGCGGTTGCTGGAAGCCTTCCCGCAGCACGGCGGCGAGTACCAGATCGAGCCCGACTGCTCCAGCGCCAGCTACTTCCTCGCTGCGGGCGCGCTGCTGGCCGGCCCGGGACTCGACGTCGTTGCTTGGCCCGAGACCGACTGGCAGATCGACGGCCGCTTCATCGAATTCCTGCGGCGCTTTGGCCCGGACCGCGACGAGGCTTACGATGACGTCTCGCGCCTGCGAGACCTCGGTGACGCGATCATGACCGCGATTACGATCGCACCGCTGCTGCCGCGTCCGTCACGCTTCACCGACCTGGGCCGCCTGCGCCTGCAGGAGTGCGAGCGGGTCAGGGCGCTGCGCACGGAACTGACGAAGTGCGGTGCCAAAGTGGTGGAGACCGGCGATACGCTCGAGGTGTTTCCCTCCGAGCTGCACGGCGCCGAGATCGAAACCTACGACGACCACCGCGTGGCGATGTGTTTCTCCACGCTCGGTCTGCGGGTGCCGGGCATGCGCATCCGGCAGCCGGAGTGTGTCAAGAAGACCTTCCCGAACTTCTACGCGAAGCTGGCCGCACCTTCGCCGGATGGCATCGGCGCCTCGATCCTGGACGTCTCCACCGGCCGCGTCCTGGCGGGCGATGACCTGCTGGCGAACTGACGACTTGGCGCCGAACGACTTGCCTCAGATACCGCCCGGTCCGCCCATCCTGGTCGTGCTGTCTGCCCCATCCGGCGCCGGCAAGGACGCCGTGCGCGATCTGCTCATGCAGTGGCGGCTGCCAGCGCACTTCGTCGTGACGACGACGACGCGGCCGATGCGCCCCGGCGAGGTCGACGGCGTCGACTACATCTTCGTCGATGATGCCGAGTTCGACCGCATGCTGCGCGACGACGAACTGATCGAGCACGCCGCCGTTTATGGCCGCCGCTACGGCCCGTTGCGTTCGCAGTTCGTCGAGCCGCTGCAGCGGGGCGAGAACGTCATCGCACGCCTCGACGTGCAGGGCGCCGCGACGATCAAGCGTCTCTTCCCGGATGCGCTTCTCATTTTCATCGCGCCGCCGTCGTTGGAAGAGGCGCGCCGCCGTTTGCAAGACCGCGCCGCCGACAGCGAGGAGCAGATCCGACTGCGCAGCGAGATCGCGGCCGACGAGATGGAGGCGGCGAAGAGCTTCGACTACGTCGTCGTCAACGAGACAGGGAAGCTCGAGGAAACCGCCCGCCGTATCGTCCAGATAATCGCGGACGAGAAAGCCCGCCGCCTGCAGCGCTAACCCTTCCCCCGGCTCCACGACTGAGCAGCCTCCCTGCCGGGAAGTCGAGAAACGTTCGGCCCAAACCGGCGTTCTTACTTACGTAACAACTCTGGTGAGGCGCAAGAGCGCCCGCGTCGCTGTCTTTGCCGCTGGTTGAAGAAGCGATAGCCCATCGCAGGGAAGGTCACTTTTGGAGCTGAAGTTCTATCTCGATTTCTTGAGGCGTCGTTGGTGGTTGCTGCTGCTTGGGCCCCTGGTCGCGGCTACTGCAGCGTTTCTGATCACCAATCAGATGACGCCCGTCTATCAGGCCACGAGCACCGTCCTTGTCGATCGCACCGCGACGCCCGGGACGCTGAGCTACGAGGACGTCCTGACGTCGCAGAGTCTGACCAACACGTACGCCAAGCTTGTCCAAAGCCCGGCCGTGCTCGATAGCGTGATCAGCCGCCTGAATCTGACCATCAGCCGCAGCGAATTGGACGCCAAGATCAGCGTCTCGCCCATCGCCAACACGCAGCTGCTCGAAGTGTCGGCCGAAGATACGGACCCGGCCATGGCAGCTCAGCTGGCCAACACCACGGCGGAGGCCTTCGCCGACAACAATGCGACTCAGCTCTCGGCGCCGGGTACGGTTTCCGTCGCCAAGGAGGCGCAGGTACCGGCAGCTGCCATCAGCCCCAAGCTGAGCCTGAACGTTGCCTTCGCGTTCGTGCTCGGCGTCATGGCCGCAGCCGGGCTCGGTCTGCTGTTTGACTACCTCGATGACACCGTGAAGACGACCGATGACGTGGAGGGCGTTGCCTCAGCTCCAACGCTCGGTGTCATCGGCAAATTCCGCGGCAGCCAGGCCCAGATCGAGGCCTCGGAGCTCCAGAGCCGGCATGCGGAAGCATACCGTCAGCTGCGCACCAACATTCACTTCACGGATCTCGGTGCCCGTCTCAAGACCATCGTCGTGACGAGCGCGAATCCTGGCGAAGGCAAGTCCACTACCGCTTCGAACCTCGCAGCGGTTCTGGCGCAGGCCGGAGACCGTGTCATTCTCGTGGACGCGGACCTGCGCCGGTCCTCACTGCGAAGGACCTTCAAGGGACCCACGTCCTTCGGCCTCACCGGTCTCCTCTACAACGACGTGCAGGATCCGTTGCTGGCTCTGACGTCTACTCGCTGGAACAACCTGCGTTTGCTGCCGGCCGGCGTCCTGCCGCCCAACCCGTCCGAACTGCTGACGTCGACGCGTATGACCCGGCTGCTCGAGAAGCTGCGTGGCATGGCCGACTACGTGATCTTCGATACGCCGCCCGTGTTGGCCGTCACGGACGCGATCATCCTCGCGGCGAATGCCGACGCCACCATAGTGATCGCCGAGGCGGGCAAAACCCGCAAAGACGCTCTACGCGAAACGGCGCGTGCTCTGCACCAGGCCAATGCGAAGCTCCTCGGCGTCGTCATCAACCGCGCCAAGGTGCGCAGCGCCAACTACTACTACTATCGTGACGACCAGGACCAGAAGGTAGAGGTAGCGGCGGAGGCTCAGCTACCGGCAGCCGCGGAGCTACCCGAGTACATCTCGCGCCACGGCAGCGGCAGCCCTGCCTCTGAGGTTCCCGAAGTGGGTCCGTTGGACAACAGCGGCTCCACGCCGGACGCGCAGAGCCCGGCTGCCAGCAGCGTCGACGAGCATGTAGGTAACGGCAACGGCAACGTCCATGAGGCGGAGCCCGTCGCGGCGGCTCACGCCGTGCCGCTCAACAACGCGGTCTCTGACCTGCTGTCGCACCTGGACGACACCATGGGCCTGATCCGATCACTACGACCGGGAGATAGAGGTCAGAAGGAAGACGACCTGTAACGGCGTGCCTCCAGGTGCGTTCGAATGACTAGAAGACTGTAAGGAGACAGCAATCATGACACGGAAGGTCATCGCCGCCGTCGCGGCCATCTTCACGGCTCTCGTTTTGGCTGGCACGGCTTCGGCTCAGTACCCGAGCCCGCAAGGCAGCCTGCAGTGCACCGCTCAGGTCAACGTATCGGTGAACGACCAGAGTAAGGTCTCAGCGACTCTGCGCGATTTCTCAGGCAATCCGGTCGTGGGTGAGACGATCAGCTTCAGTATCATCAGCGGCTCGGGCTCGCTTTCCTCGGATACGGCCACGACCGACGCGAACGGCGTTGCGATGGTGGTCCTCAACGCGGGCAGCAACGCCGGCAACGTCTCGGTCGGCGCGACCTACGACGGTCTGGAGTGCAGTGCCGTGTCGCAGGTTGCGGGAGCCGTCGTTGTGACGCCGCCGAACACCGGTGACGCTGGCCTCGCGGCCGCACAGCACGACGGCAACAGCACGACGGTGCTGGCCACCGAGTTGATTGCCCTCATCGCCCTCGGCACGATCTGCGGCGCGCTCTGGTTCAAGTACAGCTTCAACCGCTCGCACCGCTAACCAAAGCTGTCTTCAAACGATCGAGAAGCCGCCGGCGCCCAGATAGGGGCGCCGGTGAGGGGGAGTACTATGTCGCGAAACGGCAACCGGTCGGCATGTAGACGAGCCCTCATCACCGGTATTACGGGTCAGGACGGCTCTTACCTGGCGGAGTTTCTCCTGCAGCGCGGGTATGAAGTTCATGGCATCGTGCGCCGGGCGAGCACGTTCAATACCGGTCGCATCGACCATCTCTACGAGGACCCACACGAGCCACAGGCCAAGCTGAAGCTGCACTACGGCGACATCGCCGACGGCTCCAACCTCACGCGGCTCATCTCCGAGATCCAGCCGCACGAGGTCTACCATCTGGCGGCGCAATCGCACGTGCGGACCAGCTTCGACATCCCGGAGTACACGGCTGACGTTACGGCCCTGGGCGCCCTGCGTCTGCTGGAAGCGATCCGCGACTCCGGCACCAAGACACGCTTCTACCAGGCATCGAGCAGCGAGATGTTCGGCAGCGCACCGCCGACCCAGAGCGAGTCGACGCCGTTTCAGCCGCGCAGCCCGTATGCCGTGGCCAAGGTCTTCGCGTACCACATGGCGGTGAACTACCGCGAGAGTTACGGCATCTTCGCGAGCAACGGCATCCTCTTCAACCACGAATCGCCGCGGCGGGGCGAAACCTTCGTCACGCGCAAGGTGACGCGCAGCATCGCCCGCATTTTGGCGGGCAAGGAGCGCTACCTTTATCTCGGCAACCTGGACGCGTTGCGCGACTGGGGCTATGCGCCCGAGTACGTCGAGGCGATGTGGCTCATGCTGCAGCAATCGCAGCCGGACGATTTTGTCATTGCGACCGGCGAGAGCCACAGCGTGCGGGAGTTCGTCGAAGAAGCCTTCGCCTGCGTTGGTCTCGACTGGCAGGACTACGTGCGCTTCGACGCGCGCTACGTCCGGCCGGCTGAAGTAGACCACCTGCGCGGAGACCCGTCCAAAGCTGCTGCAATGTTGGGCTGGCGGCCCCGAACGACGTTCGCCGGCCTGGTACGACTCATGCTTGAGGCCGACCTGGAGCAGGAGTTGGGAGCGGAGGTCGCGGCCGAGCTGCTAGGCAAAGGACAACGGGGGTTGGCAAGCCTGTCGGTGGCAAGGCCGGCGTGAAGCAGCTCGCGTCGGCCGCCGTCACCCGCTTGCGGGGCCTTGCGACACCCGGATTCTTCAACCAGGGACTGTGGAGCTTTGCGGACCAGGGGCTGGTGTCCTTTGCCAACTTCCTGCTCATGGTGCTCCTCGCTCGCGTGCTGGCACCGGATCGGTTCGGCGAATTCGTACTCGTCTACGGCGCGCTGATCTTCGGCGCCAACATCCAGATTTCTCTGGTCACGCAACCCCATAACCTGCTGGCCGCAAGTCTCGAAGGCGAGGACTATGAGCGCTATACCGCGAGCGCCATGACCAATCAGATCCTTCTGGCCGGCGGCATTACGTTGCTCATCCTGCACGGCGCTCTTGGGCTCCTGCTCATCGGCTCCGGCGCGACGGCACTCCTGGCCGGTGTCGGCTTTGCGAGCTTCGCCTACCAGATGCAAGAGTTCCTGCGTCGCGAACGCTACACGGCAGGTCGTAGTCAGGATGCCCTGGCCTACGACCTGATCAGCTACGGCGGTCAGATCGTCTTGCTGCTGCTTCTCTGGCTCACTGGCTGGCTCACGGCGATGACCGCCCTGCTGGCCGTAGGCGGGACGTCGGCTCTGGCGGTGGTGTATGCGCTCTGGTACCGCCGCATCCGGCCAGCCACTGAGCACCTGACTAATCTGCAGCAGAGCTGGTACGTTGGAAGATGGATTCTGAGCGACAGCCTGGGACGCTGGCTTTCCAGCGACAGCTTCCCGATACTTGCAGCCCTTGCGGCCGGTCCCGCTGCGGCAGGCGCATACCGAGCGCTGCAGAACGTCGTGGCTCCGACCAATGTTCTCTTCAACTCGCTGCCATCGTTGGTGATGCCGCCATCCGCGCGTGCCTACGCCAACGGCGGCAGCAAAGGGTTGGCTCGCTTTCTCGTGCCTGTTTCCATCGTCATCGGGCTGCTCTTCGCGTGCTACGTGTTTGCCGTCAGTGCGCTGGGCCCGTGGATTCTGAATCTCCTGTACGGATCCAGGCATGGCCTGAACGCCTCGCTGATCTGGTTGCTGGCGTTGGGCTACCTGACAACGTACGTGACCAGTATTCAGTCCGTCGCTGTGCTCGTCCTGAGGCGCGGCCGTGCCCTCGCGGCGGCTCGCATCGCCGCCATCGTGGTGACGCTCACAGTGGGTGTCTGGCTCACCTGGCAGTTCGGTGTGGGCGGCGCGTTCGTGGGACTGTTCGTGGCAGAAGTCAGCAGGCTCGTCGTGCTGGGCGGTTTCCTGACGCGACGTGAGCCAGACGAAGCCGAGGAGACGCGAGAAACCTTCAGGACTGAAGCCGTCATCGTCTTGGCGAATGCGGGAGGTGAATCATGAAGGTTGCCCTGTTGGCAGGGGGCCTCGGCACCCGGCTCATGGAAGAGACCACGGCCAGGCCGAAGCCGATGGTCGAGATCGGCGGTCAGCCCATCCTGCATCACATCATGCGACTGTATGCGGGTCAGGGCTTCCGCGACTTCGTCGTCGCCCTTGGCTACAAGGGCGAGGTGATCAGAGACTACTTCTCGCCGCCCGGCCGCAAGAGGCGCCTTTCCGTTGCTGCGCGCAAGGTCGATCTGCAACCGACCTTTGCTCCGGATTGGAACATCGAGCTGGTTGGCACGGGCGACAAGACGATGACCGGCGGCCGCCTGCGACGCCTGGCGCCGGAGCTGAGCGGGGGCACCTTCATGCTCACCTACGGCGACGGCCTCTCCGATGTCGACCTAAGCGCGCTGCTGGCGTTCCACCGCTCGCATGGCCGCCTGGCGACGCTGACGGCGGTTCACCCGCCGGAGCGCTCCACCCGCGTCACGATCGAAGGGAAGACGGCGTGCGGCCTGGATCGCAACCGCTGTGGCGAAGGCTGGATCAACGGGGGCTTCTTCGTCTTCGAGCCGGGTGTCTTCGAGTATCTGAGCGCCGACAGCGACTCGCTGGAAAGCGTGGCGCTCACGGCACTGGCGCGTGACGGCCAGCTCATGGCGTATCGCCACGACGGCTTCTGGCAGTGCATGGACACGGTCATCGAACGCGACTTGCTGGAGTCAATGTGGCAGTCAAGCCACGCGCCCTGGATGACGCTCGGAGTAACTGCCTCTCGCCACGATGACCTCGGCCGGGCGTCTTTGCCCGCCCTCGCTGCGGGTGCCGACTGAGAGAGCTCGTTCGGTCAGTTTCACCACGATCAATTCGGAGTGGCGTTGTGCCACACCGCGTTGCCTGCGTGGGACCAATGTAACGACGTACTGCAACGAAACGTTTGTAGGTTCGACGGGGATAGAGAAGGATGAACGCGTGACAACCATCTCGGCAATGATGACCAGCGATCGGTCGGGAACCCAGGCCGCTCGTGCCGTCTTGGTGCTCGTCGGATTTGCGCTCCTCGGCCTCGTCGCGGTGTACCAGCCCATACTCGGCCTCGGGTTGATGCTGATCCTCTACGTGGCTCTGCGCGGCGAGGGTATGGTCAGGGACGGAGTGGCCGCGCTTCTCATCGGTAACATCGTCCTGACATACGGCTTCGCCAACGTTGGCCTCCGCGTCGGGGGTTTACCTCTGCCTCTTTCCGACCTCATGCTCGTGCCGCTCGTGGGGTTCGTCGTCCTGCGGCCGAGTGGACTGCGCCCAATTGGCGTCAGTGTCGCGCTTCTTTGCATCGTTGCGGGTATAGCCCTCCTTCGTCTCATCGTTGACTTTCCGCACTATGGCAATCTGGCGATCCGGGACTTCACGACGTATCCCGAGGCTTTTACCTTGCTGGTTGGTTTCTGGGCCTTCAACCGGTACGGCCTCGACTGGGCAATTAGCTTGTGGAAAGTGACTTTCCTGATCGTCGTCGCCTACTGCGCGCTCTATCCGTGGGCTCCCCAGTTGGCCGCGGCAGGACCCGTGGTTGGCCTGCAGCAGCCGGTGGCGCTGCTCGGCCAGTACGACGGTTCCGGTCCGGCGATAGGCGCCGCGTTTCTGTTCTACCTGCTGATCGCGGCGCCGCCAAAGTCGTACATTCTGGGTTCCATTTGTCTTGCCTGCGCCTTCTTCTTGCAGCTGCGCGGGCTCTATCTCGCGATACCGTTCGCCGTATTTCTCGTCTACCTCATAGCGGGGAAGGTGCGACTCCGGCTCACGTCTCGAGCGATCAGTACGATGGTGGTCGGGTTCGCGCTCCTCATGCTCATTGCGCCGCTCGGTCTCCAGGGTCGTGAAGGACGCGTTTCCTTTAGCTTTGTCACCGAGCAACTGGGTACACTGCTGGGTCACAAGGGCGCCGGTAGCGGTTCGTACGACCAGCGCGTCACGTGGCTTGACTCGAACCTGCAGCGGGTGACCAGCTCGCCCGATCATCTTCTGTTCGGCGTCGGTTTGGGCCCCGACCTTGTGGGCGGCTTCCAGTACACTGCCGAGCTCGTGCGCAAGCCTCACAACGACTGGTTGGAGATTTTCGTGCGACTTGGCCTCCTGGCATTCATTGCGTGGCTGGCATTCATCGCTTCCCTGATCCTGCCGATCTGGAAAGTGGCCAAACGTGAACTCGTCAGGCCTGCGGAGAAGAGTTTTCTCCTCTGGGTCCTGGGTAGCTCCGTTATCTACCTCATCATCTCGGCCACGCAGCCGCTGCTCGCGTTCCCGTACGGGACCGTGCCGCTCTTTCTCATGCTGGGCATGGGGCTGGCGCTGGCCAGGGACATCGAGCAAAGACGCGGTACAGCAACGGCAGACCGCGAGGCGGCGGCGCACGAACTGGAAGTCTCGACGCCTGTGATTTAGTCCCTCCCAGCCGCTGCCAGGGTTCCCGGGCTGGGATTGTGGGCGTCCGGGGCTGGAACGAATTCGCGGTCGCGGCGTTCTACCAGATAGAAGCACCCGTGGCGCAGTCGCAAAGGGTAACGAGACAAACGGGGGTTGATTGTGGCGGAAGTCAGAATACGTCTTTCGAAGTCATTTGTAGGCGAAGAAGAAGCCGAGGCGGTTGCCCGCCTGGTCCTGGACAGTGGCTTCTTCGGCATGAGTACAGAGGTGCAGGCCTTCGAACGTGAGATCGCGGAGTTCGTCGGCGGCAACGTCGAAGCCGTCTGCTGCAGCGCCGGGACGTCTGCTCTGCATCTCGCCCTCTCGGCGTGTGGCGTCGGGCCGGGAGACGAAGTCCTGGTCCCGACGATAACCTACGTCGCGACGTTTCAGGCCGTGAGCGCCACCGGCGCCACGCCAATCCCGTGCGAAGTGAACCCCAACACGAGCTGGCTCGATCTGGTGGACGCGGAGCGGCGGATTACGCCCCGGACGAAAGCGATCATCCCGGTCCACTATGCCAGCGGTACCGGCGAGCTGAAGGCCCTCTGGGAGCTCGCGAGAAAGCACAACCTGCGCGTCATCGAGGACGCCGCGCATGCCTTCGGCTGCGTCTACAATGGCAAGCTGATCGGCGGCACGGGCGATATCGTCTGCTTCAGTTTCCAGGGCACCAAGAACATCACCTCTGGTGAAGGCGGCGCCGTGGTCACCGCCGATCCGAAGATTGCCTCGCGGGTTCGTGACCTCCGACTGCTTGACGTCCTCAAGGACAGCGACAAACGCTACAAGCGTCAGCGCAGCTGGGAGTTCGACGTCGAAGAGCAAGGCTGGCGTTACCACATGAGTGATCTCTTTGCCGCGCTTGGCCGGGTCCAGCTGCGGCGCTTTTCTCGCGACATGCGCCCGCGCCGGATATATCTGGGGCGACGGTACCAGGATCTGCTCGGCGGGCTGCCGAACGTACGCTTGCTCGACGTCGAATACGGCGACATCGTGCCTCACATCTTCCCGATCTACGTCACGAACGGTAGCCGGGACGCCTTGCGCGCGGACCTGGCCTCGCGCGGCATCGAAACCGGCATCCATTACAAGCCAAACCATTTGCTCTCCCGGTACGGGGGCGGCCGCGAGCACCTGCCGGTGGCCGAGCGCCTCTACGAGGAGATGCTGACCCTGCCGCTGCATCCTGCCATTACGGAGGATGACCAGGACGAGATTGTCGACGTGGTGCGACAGCATGCCATGCCTGCGACTCGTCGCCGGCTGAGCCTGGTTGTCAACGGCTAACTCGGGAGCGTTCGCCGACGAGTCTCACGAGGAGCTCGAGGCGTGGCTACAGCATTTGGAAAGGATTCCTGAGGTGTCAGAGCGGGCTCCAGCGGTCTCGTTTCTCCTACCTATCCGCAACGGCATGCCCTACCTCCGGGAGACGATCGACAGCATCGTTGCTCAGACCTTCACGGACTGGGAGGCGATCATCGTTGACAACGTCAGCGCAGATGGCAGTCCCGAGTACGTGGAGGAGCGCGCCGCGGTCGATCCACGCATTCGCGTGCTGCGGAACGACGCCGATCTCGGTGTGACGACGTCTCTCAACCGCGGCCTCGAGAGCTGCCGGGCGGCTTGGGTGGCGCGCATCGATGGCGACGACCGCGCGATGCCGCAGCGCCTGGAGCGGCAGGTGGCCTTCGTGCGGGCCAATCCGGACGTGATGGCCCTGAGCTGCTTTGCCTATTACATCAACGTGGACGGCAAGCGCATCGGCATCGCCGACCACGACCTGACATCGCGCGAGGCCTACCGGTCCTACATGGCGCAAAACGAGCTTATCGGCATCCTCCATCCAGGAGCACTGATCAACCGGGACGGCGCGCTGAAGGCGGGCGGCTATCGAGCTGAATACGAGCTGGCCGAGGACATCGACCTGTGGAATCGTCTAAGCGAGCGCGGTCCCGTTCTCGTGCTCCCCGAGTATTTGATGGAGTACCGTCTCCACCCAGGCTCCTACTTGACGAATCATCTACGCCAGTCCTTCCTCAGGAAGGAGTGGGTCCGGGCGGGCATGCTGGCCCGGCGCTCCGGCGGGCGGGAGCCGACCTGGGATGAGTTCCAGGCTGACAGGCGCAGCGCCGCGCCGTGGACAAAGCTTTCGCACGAACGTCTGCTTCTCGCCGACTGGCTGTTTCGCTCCGGGCGGCAGCACCTGGCGGCCGGTCAGCGCCTTACGGCAGGCCTTCAACTGGCGCTCGGCATGACGCTGCGCCCCTCCCATGCCCTGCCGCGCCTCCGGCGACGCCTCGGCTCCTTGCGCTCGACGCACTCCGGCGCCCTCCCACAGAACACGCGGGGGCTGGCCTGACGATGCGTGTTCGGGAGCGGAGCACGCTCTCCGTTCTGTTCGTTCATAACCGCTATCAGGTGCGCGGAGGCGAGGATGCGGTCTTTGAGGCCGAGAGCGAGCTGCTCGAGCAGCGCGGCCATCGCGTTGAGCATCTCGTCTTCGACAACCATGATCTGCCTGCCGAACGCTCGCTGCTGGCTGACGCGCGTCTCGCGGTCGAGACGGTCTGGTCCCGACGCGCCCAAAAGCGGCTGCGATTGGCTATCGACGGATTTCAGCCCGACGTCGTGCACTTCCACAACACGCTGCCACTGGTCTCACCCGCGGCCTACAGCGTGGCGAAGGCGGCCGGTGCTGCCGTGGTCCAGTCGCTGCACAACTTCCGCATGGTCTGTCCGAACGGTCTGCTCTATCGAGACGGACAGGCATGTGAGGCCTGCATCGACAGCTCCATCGGCTGGCGTGGCGTGCTGCATGGGTGCTATCGCGGCTCGCGGCAGCAGACGGCGACCGTCGTAGCAATGCAGACGCTGCACCGACTGCGCGGTACCTGGCAGAAGGACGTCGATCTCTACCTGACGCCGAGCCAGTTCCTCAAGTCGAAGGTCATGCACGGCGGGCTGAGGGACCAGCAGATCATCGTGAAGCCGCACTTCCTCGCCTCCGACCCCGGAGCCGGCGATGGTGCCGGTGGCTACGCGTTGTTCGCCGGCCGCCTCAACGAATCGAAAGGCATCGGCACGCTGCTGCAGGCCTACCGCTCGACGCCGGACGGCCTGCCGCCGCTGCGCATCGCCGGTGACGGCGCCCTTGCCGACCTCGTGCGGGAAGCCGTCGCGACCGATCCGCGTATCACCTGGCTCGGGTTCCTGCCGCACGACGACGTTCTCGCAGAAATGCTGGGAGCGCGCGTCGTCGTCGTACCGTCCCTCGGGCACGAGACCTTCGGCATGACGGTCCTGGAAGCCTACGCCCGCGGAGTGCCGGTCGTGGCGTCGAGCGTGGGAGCGCTGCCGGAGCTCGTCGTCGATGGCTGCAGCGGCTTCCTCTTCAGCCCAGGCGACGTTGCCGAGGTGACTGCAAAGCTCTCACTGTTCGGCGCGGACTCCCGGCCGGACATGCGCCTGCGCCGCACGCCGGGAGTACGAGGAGAAGTACAGCGCCGACCGCGCCTACGAGCTGCTCACCTCTGCGTACGAGCGCGCCGCTCTGAAACGAACAACGTTGAGCAACGTTATCTAAAACGAAGGATCAGTAGCCCCTCTCGCAGGAAGGATTCCAGCGACCCGTGAACATTTCACCGATGGCGGCGGGCGGCAATTTGCGCTCGTCGGTTCTCGAACTTCCCAGCCTCGTCAGCGTTCCCGACCGATACTTGGTGGCCGGCGTTGCCGTGAGCGAAGTGCGCTTCGACGAAACGCTCGACCTGCTGCTGGGGGCGCCGCAGCGAGGCGCGAAGCTGCGCGTCCACTTTGCAGCGATGCATACCCTGGTCGAGGCGGCAAAGGACGCTGCGCTCCGCCAGCGCCTCAACGAGGCCGACGTCATCGCGCCGGACGGCATGCCCATCGTCTGGTTGGGCCGGCGCCAGGGCAGGACGGTTGAGCGCTTCTGCGGGCCGGACGTGATGCCGGCCTTGCTCGACCGCTCCCGTGAAGCAGGCACGAGTCACTTCTTTTACGGTGGTACGCCCGAAGGCGTTCGAGCCATGGTGCTGCGCCTCAAGGAGACGTATCCCAACCTCAACGTCGCCGGATACTTCTCGCCGCCGTTCCGGCCGCTGCGTTCCGAGGAAGAGGACGAGGTGGCTCAGATCATCAACGAGAGCGGCGCCGACTACGTCTGGGTCGGCCTCGGTTCGCCGAAGCAGGACAACTGGCTGGCGGACTTTCGGCCGCGGCTCAACGCCTCCGTTCTGCTTGCCGTCGGTGCAGCCTTCGACTTCCAGTCGGGCCGTGTCAGGCGGGCGCCGGCTTGGGCCCAACGGCATGGCGTCGAGTGGATGTTCCGGCTGGCCTCGGAGCCACGCCGTCTCTTCCGGCGGTACGTCGCGGCCGGGTTGCACTTCTGCCAGCTGATGCTGATGACCTCACGTGTCCGTCCGGAGGTGAAGTGATGGACCGTAGTCATGCGGCTGTCGCGTCACGTATTCGCAAGGCGGCGGCCCTGGACGGCGTGAAGCTCGTGGTGATGGCGGCCGAATGTAGCCGCCTGGCGGGCGGCGCCCGTCCACGGCCCGGCGTCATGGTCGAGGTCGGCGGGCGGCCGGTGCTGTGGCACATCCTCAAGGGCGCTTCTGAACAGGGCGTTCACGACTTCGTCGTCGCGCTGGGCGACCGGCCCGCCGAGGTCGTCGGCTATCTGCACGACGACGCTGTCCTCGCCGGCGCCGTGAGCCTCGAGCTGGTCGATACGGGCTCCGATATCGCCTCGGGCGGACGGCTGCGGCGCCTGGCGGCGGCGATAGGCGACGGGACGTTCATTCTGGCCGGCGACAACAGCGTCTCAGACATCGACATGGGCGAGGCGTTGCAGTTTCACCGCTCGCACGGCCGCCTGGCAACGGTTGCAGCGGTGCGGCCGCAGCCACGCTTCGGCATGCTCGATCTCGATGGCGACCGCATCGTCCGGTTCGCCGAGAAGCCCCAGTTCTCCGACGGCTGGATCACCAGCTCATTCTTCATCCTCGAGCCCGAAGCACTGAGCTATATCGACTGCGACTCGACCTCCTGGGAGGCCGAGCCGCTGGACCACCTGGCGCGAGAAGGTCAACTCATGGCTTACAAGCACGCGTCCTTCTGGCAAGCATTGGAAACGTTGCGGGACAAGCAGCTGCTGGACGAGCTCTGGCAGTCCGGCAGCCCGCCCTGGAAGACCTGGAGGTAGCAACGATGAGAGTTCTGGTTACGGGACACAACGGATACATCGGTACCGTGCTGGTGCCGTTTCTGCAGCGCGCCGGCCACGACGTCGTCGGTCTCGACAACGACCTGTTTGAGGGCTGCGGTACCGGCGCGCCGATTGCGCCCGTGCCCTCCATCCACAAGGACGTGCGCGACGTCCAGGAGAGCGATTTGCAGGGCTTCGACGCGGTCATTCACCTCGCCGCGCTGTCCAACGACCCGCTGGGCGACCTGGACCCGGAGCTGACGTACGAGATCAATTACCGCGCCTCGGTGCGCATCGCCCGGTTGGCGAAGGCGGCGGGCGTCTCGCGCTTTCTGTTCTCGTCGTCCTGCAGCCTGTACGGCGCTTCCGGCGACGACTACCTCACAGAAGAGGCCGGCTTCAACCCGGTGACGGCGTACGGCTGGTCTAAGATCAAGGTCGAAGAGGATGTCACGCGTCTGGCAGACGCCGGCTTCAGCCCGACCTACCTGCGCAACTCGACCGCCTACGGCCTCTCGCCTCGCCTGCGCGGCGACCTCGTGGTCAACAACCTGACCGGCGCCGCCTTCCTCACGGGAGAGGCGCTGCTCAAGAGCGACGGCAGCTCCTGGCGGCCGCTGGTACACATCGAAGACATCTCGCGTGCCTTCCTGGTGATCATGGAAGCGCCGCGCACGCTGGTCCACGACCAGGCTTTCAACATTGGCGCCACGGCGGAGAACTACCTCATCCGGGACGTGGCCGAGATCGTTCACGAGGTAGTGCCCGGCTCGCGTGTCACTTACAGCGACAATGCCAGCGCCGACGTCCGCAACTACCGCGTCAGCTGCGACAAGATCGCGCGCGTGCTGCCGGCCTTCCAACCGCAGTGGACAGTGCGCAAGGGCGTGGAAGAGATTTACGCCGCCTTCCAGCGCTACGGCCTGCAGGAAGACGCCTTCGCCGGACCCTCCTACCAGCGGCTCAAGCAAGTCCGCGCCCTGATGGAATCCGGCGAACTCGACCAGAACCTGCGCCGCCGCAGTCGCTTCCTGACTGCGCATGGAGCCTAGGGTCTTCCTCGTCAGGTCCACCTGCCGGTCCTGCGAGTCGTCTGACCTCGAGCCGATCTTCTCGCTCGGCAGGCTACCGCTGGCGAGCATGCTGGTGTCGCCTGCCCAGCTGGAAGACGCCGAGGCAAGCTACCCGCTGGACCTGGTGCTGTGTCGCCGCTGCAGCCTCGTGCAGGCGATGCAGACGGTGCCGTCCTCGGTGCTGTACGACGAGGGCTATCGGACGTTCTCTTCGTCTTTGGCCGGGGCGGTGGAGCGGGCCCGTTCACTGGCCGTCACCCTGATCCGCGAGCGTCAGCTGAACGGCGACAGCTTCGTCGTCGAGATCGGCAGCAACGATGGCTACCTTCTGCGCCACTTCCAGGACCGTCGCGTGCCGGTCCTCGGTATCGACCCCGCGTCAGGCCCGGCCCAGGTGGCGCGGCGCTGCGGGATTCCGACGTTGCCGAGCGCATTCACGAGGTCGCTGGCCGTGCACCTGCGCGGGGAAGGCCGGCAGGCGGACCTGATCGTCGGCAGTCACGTGCTGAACCGCGTCGCCGATCTGCACGGTTTCCTCGCCGGTGTGCAGCTGCTCCTCAAGGAAGACGGCCTGGCCTTCATCGAGGTGCCGTACGTGCGCGATCTAGTGGACGCCGCGCAGTTCGACGCGGTGCACCACGAGCACCTCTGCTACTTCTCCCTGACGTCGCTGGCCGCCTTGCTGCAGAGCGAGGGCCTCTGTGTACAGCACGTGGAGCGGCGGCACGAGGGCGAAGGCACGCTCCGCTGCTACGTGGGGGCGCAGCCGGGCGAGAGTGACACGGTCAAGTCGCTGCTAGCGGAGGAAGAGGCCCTGGGCATGCACCGCGGCGTCTTCTACGCGGACCTGACGCGCTGTGCCGAGGCCGTGAAGCTGCGCCTGCTGTCGCTGCTGGGAGAGCTGAAGGCTGCTGGTTCGCACATCGTAGGTTACGGCGCCACGGCCAACAATACGACGCTGCTCAACTACTGCGGCATCGGCGGCAGCTTCCTCGATTACGTCGTCGACAGCAACGTGCACAAGCAGGGCCGTTTCATCCCGGGCGTGCAGCTCGCCATCCTGCCCGCTGAACGCCTGGTGAGCAACCGGCCCGACTACGCTCTGCTGCTGGCCTGGGACGCACGCGACGAGATCCTCGACCAGCAGGAGACGTACCGGCGCATGGGCGGGCGGTTCATCGTGCCGCTGCCCGAGCCAGCCATCGTGTAGAAAGAGGAGCCCGTGCGCGCGGCGACCAGGTGCTTCAGCTGTGGAGCGAGGGGGCTGATCGCCTTCCACGAGCAACGCTGCGTGCCGCTTGGCACGGCGCTGCTCGCCACGCGCCAGGAGGCATTCGACTTCCCCACCGGCCACATCCGTCTCGCCTTCTGTCCTGCCTGCGGCTTCGTGCAGAACGTGCTGTTCGATCCGCGGCGGCTGGATGAGGCGCCGCAGAACCCGCACAGTGGCACGACGACTGACGACGAGTCGATCCGGCTGCTGGCGGAGCAGCTGGTGGAACGCTACGACCTGCACGGCAAGGACGTGCTCGATATCGGCGGCGACGCGTCCTTCCTGGCCGAGCTCTGCCGGCTCGGCGCCAACCGCGGTGTCGGCATCCAAGCCGGCGATTCGGCGGCACCTGTTGCGGAGCGGGCCGAGTTCGTTTCCGGACGCTTCAGCCTGGACCGCACCCAGCGCGTCGGCGATTTGATCCAGCTGCTGCGGCGCTCGATCAATCAGCAGCGTGCACCGGTACTGTTCTTCGAGGTCGGCGACGTGGAGCGCATCCTGCGCGGGCTCGCGTTCTGGGAGGCGCGCTACGACCGCTGCTCCTACTTCAGCCTCGGCTCACTGGCACGCCTCTTCCGCAGCCGCCAATTCCAGGTCCTCGACCTGCATCGCAACGCCGAGGCCGGATCGCTGCGCATCGATGCGGTGGCCGGTGTGGCGCAGGACGGTCCCTTCTGGGACGGCGAGCAGGACGTCGACCATCTCAAGAGTCTCATCGCGTACTTCCGCGACAATAGCGCCACACGGCTCCATGCCTGGAACAAGACGCTGCATCGCGTGCGCAGCGCCGGTCAGCGGGCGGTTCTCTGGGGTTCCGGCGCGCCCACGGCCTCGTTGCTCAGCGCCGCGGGACGCGAGAGCCACGACCTCTTCGTCGTCGACGGCGATTCGGGGCGGCAAGGACGGTTCCTGGCGGGGCACGGCAACGAAGTGGTGGCGCCTGCCTTCCTGCGCGAGTACCGCCCGGACGTCGTGATCAGCGTCGCGCCGGAGAGCCCCGATCAGCTCTGGCTCGACCTGCGCTTCGGCGGTCTGGATCCGGAGCTGATCATCCTCTAGAAGCAGCCCGGGTACTGGTACTGCGCTGGAACTTGCATCGTATCGCCGACATGGATGTCGTTATTGGCGAACCAGCCCTGGTTGACCTCGAGGCCGAAGGCGTACTCTCCGGCGGCGTTGTGCAGGTCGAGCGACAGCGGCTGCATGTCCTGGATATTCATGATGGCGCCGCAGCGGTCGATGAAGGCGACTGAGAGAGGGATGTATGTGTCCTTCATCCAGAAGCCAAGCCCGAGCTTCGTGGGGTCGAAGATGAAGAGCATGCCGCCGTCCGGGGCCAGGCTCTGGCGGTTGGAGAGGCCGACATTGCGCTGCGCTTCTGTCTCCGCGATCTCGATGCTCAGGACGTGCGGATTGCCCGACGAGTCGAGCAGCGTGAGGGTGGGGCCGGCCGGCGTGGCTGTCGATGCGGGCGTCGGCGTAGCGTCCTTGCCGGTGCCGCCGCAGCCCGCGAGCAGCAGGCATAATAGCAACGGCGCGACGAAGCGGCGCAGAATGCGGCGCCTCTCGTCAGCTTGACCGCGTCCGAGGTACGTACTCATACTTCCTCTGAAAGACGATCTCGAAGTCAGCATCGAGTCTAGCAGGCTCATCCTGAAGGAGGCCGTAATGTCCAAGGCGGGGGGATACAGCAAGCAGATCGAGGAGATCCTCGAAGCGGCAGAGCAGGTGGTCGAGTCCGGCATCATGACCAAGAGCCTGCACGGCAACATCAGCGTCAAGGCGCCCGATATGGATGCTTTCCTTCTCACCGCCGGTGGCACCCTGGGGCGCCTCAAGCGCAAGAACATCGCCCTGTTCGGCTACGATGGCAGGTTGCTGGACGGCACCGTTGAGCCGGTCGGCGCTGAGATCGTGCAGATGCACGCCGTCGTCTACCGCACGCGTCCCGGCTTCACGAGCGTCATTCACACGCACTCGCCGTTCGCGACCGGCTTCGCGGTCGCCGGTCAGGCCATCCCCGCCGCGTACGAGGCGCTGATCCGTGCCGGTATGTCGGAAGGCGTGCCTCTGGCGCCGTACGGCCCGCGGGGTTCCCAGCAGTCCGTCGAGAACATCGCCGGTGTGCTGCGTACCTACGACAAGATTCGCGCCGTCCTGCTCGCCAACCACGGCGTGCTCGCGTTCGGCGATTCGGTCACGGCCGCTGTGCGCGCCAACATGGTGGTCGAGGAGTCCGCGGAAATCGTGCTGCGCGCTCACGGCGTGGGCGGCGTCCAGCCGATCCCGTCCGACATGGTGACCGCCACGCAGGAACGCGCTGCTTCGTTCGCGGCTGCCGGCACGAACTACCGAAACGAGGGCTCGTCACTCTCCTGATGCGCCCGGTTTGAAGCTCTCCGGTATCGTCTTCGGCCGCTGCCCGCGCTGCGGCCGAGGTGCCATCTTCCGCCCCGGCCTCGCTGGCCTGTTCCTGATGCACGAACGCTGCCCCGTCTGCAATCTGCTGTACGAGCGCGGCCCAGGCTACTTCCTCGGCGCCATGTACGTCAGCTACGGCCTCGGCGTCTTTACGATCCTGCCTGTCGCGATGGCGCTGGCCGTGGTCGTCGAGTGGCCGCTGTGGGCCGTGCTGACGTTCGCATTGGCGCAGACGCTGCTCAGCGTGCCGCTTTTCCTGCGCCTGTCGCGCGCCATCTGGCTCCACCTCGACCGCACCATCGACCCCGGCGACTGAACCGTTCTCCGTCCACTGCCATAGATCGCCGGTGATACGGAACGCCGCGCCGAAGCGTTTGTGTCTATGGGATTTGTATGACGGAGTTCGTAAGAGAAACAGCCGTAGCATCGGCGCCGGTCCGCCTGGCCGAAGTGGTGAGAGCCTCGGACGGCGTCTGGGACCGGATCTGCGCCAACTCACCCCGAGCGACCTTCTTTCATACGCGCGCCTGGTCCGAAGCGCTGACGGGGACGTTTCCGTCTCTGCACATCGCCACGCGTGAATATCGCTTCTCGGACGGCACGGTAGCCGTGCTGCCGCTCGTGGAGCGCCGCTGGCTGGGCGGACTGCTGCGCTCGTACGACTCCCTCAGCCTTGGCGTCTTCGGCGGGCCGATTGCCGAGACGCCACTCTCGCAGGAGCACGTCGATGCGATCTTGCTGAGTCTGCGCGGGCCGCGTACGGCGAAGCTCGCGGTGCGCGGCAACCCGTACGGCGAATGGCGCATGCCGCCGCAGCTGCATGCGGAGGACGTCTTCACGCAGGCGATCGACCTGCGCGACGGGTTCAACGCCGTCTTTCAGCGCTTCAGCCGCGGTAACAAGAGCAATGTCAACAAGGCACGGCGCGCCGGGCTGACGGTCACGCCGGCCGAAACGCTGGCGGATTACGAGGCCTACTACGCTGCCTACGAGGACTCGATGCGGCGCTGGGGCGACGCCACGATGATCCGATATCCGTTCGAGTTCTTCATTGCGCTACGAGAGGCCGCGGGCGAGGCATGCCGGCTGTGGCTGGTCAAGGCCGGCGATGAGGTCGCCGGCGGCGCTCTGAACTTCTATCACAACCGGCATGCCGTCTACTGGCATGGCGCCTTCGTCGAGCGGTTCTTCGAGCAGCGTCCCGCCAACCTGGTCCACGCCGAAGCGATCCGCGACGCCTGCGACCGCGGCTTCAGATGGTACGACTTCAATCCCAGCGGCCCGGCCGAGGGCGTGGTGCGTTTCAAGGATTCGTTCCATCCTGAGTACCTGCGCTACGAGGAGGCCGTGGTCAGCGGCAACGCCCTGTTCGCGAGCGCGGCTGCTGCCCGTGGTACGGTCCGGCGTCTGCTCGGCCGTCGCGGATTCTAGCGCGATCAGGCGGCGTTGGCGGCTTCGGCCGGCTCACTGCGGGCGCGGAACGGGTAGAGCATCTGCGGCAGGAAGCTGCCCGGCACCGGCTCGCCGTTGACGCCGAAGCTCGTCGCGCGCAGGTCCTTCGGCAGATACAGCGTCCCGAAGATCACGTCCCACAACGGCATCAGGCCCGCGAAGTTCTTGTCGATGGCCTCGGGCGCGTTGGAGTGGTGCCAGCGGTGGAAGGCCGGACTGGCGATGACGTAGCGCAGCGGCCCGTAGCTCCAGCTCACGTTGGCGTGCAGCGCAATCGCGTACAGCGTGAGCAGCGGCAGGTAGGCGCCGAGCGTCCTGGCGCTGAAGCCGAGCAGGAGCAGCGGCGTCGCCACGGCCGCCGTTGCCAGCGCATCGTTCAACGGGTGCACGCGCGCCGCCGAGAGCCAGTCCAGCGTCGTGGACGAGTGGTGGACGGCGTGGAAGCGCCACAACCGGCTGAAGGTGTGGAAGGCGCGGTGCTGCCAGTACGAGAGGAAGTCCGCCAGCACGATGAAGGCGATGAGCTGCAGGCCGATGGGCCAGTGGCCCACCGAGGTCTCGCGTGGCGCCAGGCCGCGCAGCTGCTCGCCGGTCAGCCCAACGCCGAGGATGCGCGCAGCCAAGACGATGACGATGAACGCGAAGATACCGGTGAGGAGCCGTCCCAGCGTGCCGGAGAAGACGAAGTAGGCGATGTCGGTGAACATGCCGGGACGCAGGCGCTTCTGGCCGCGCAGCGAGGGCCACAACCGCTCGACGATGCCGAAGCCGAAGCCAAGGATGACGAGCGCGATGAGCAGGACCGGCAAGCGTGCCAGCATTTGCCGTACCTCCAACCTACGAAACTGGCTTCCAGCGTAGCGCGTCGGAAACGACCGGTGGCTAAGAAACTGTTAAGCGACCTCTAGTCGATAATTTCGTCTGCCTGCTCGATAATCTCGGTGTCGAGGCGCAGGTCCTCGATGTAAGCGACGGCCTTGGCGATGACCTCGCTGGCGTGGACGGCGTCGTTGGCCACGGCGCAGATGTCGATGCCGGCAAGCTGCCAGAGGTCGTTGTGCTCCACTTCCGCGACGGAGACGTTGAAGCGGTTGTGCAGGCGCTGCTGGATTGACTTGACGACCTGCCGTTTGCCCTTGAGCGAACCGTTTTCGGGGAGGCGCAGCGTCAGGTGGCAGAGCGCGACGCTCATTCGGCCGCGGGCTCGTCCTCGTCGAGATCGTCTTCGTCGTCTGGCAGGTCGGCCAGCGAGAGCTTGATCTGCCCGTCTTCGCTCACGGTCATGTTGGCCAGCGGCGGCAGCTCGGACGGGTCGCTGAGGCCGAAGTGCTCCAGGAACTTGAACGTCGTGCCGAACAGAGCGGGACGGCCCGGCCCCGGCGCGCGGCCGATCTCCTCGACCAGGCCGCGGCCCAGCAGCGATGCGATGGCGGCGTCCGAATTGACACCACGCACCGCTTCGACGCCGGCGCGAGTCATGGGCTGCTTGTAGGCGATGATGGCAAGCGACTCCAGCGCGGCGCCGGAGAGACGCTGATGGCTCTCGAGGCCCAGGAAGCGCTCGACATAAGGGCCGGCTTCCGGCGCCGACACCAGCTGCACCAGGTCGCCGTCGCGCTGCAGGCGGATGCCACCGTCGGCGTAGCGCTCGTCCAGCTCGTCTAGAGCCCTCGTCACCTCGCCGCGCGTGCGCCGCACCGCCAGCGCGAGCGTCTGCACGTCTGTGGCCTGCTGCGCAACGAACAGGATGCTCTCGATCAGCAAAGGGAGGCTCTCGGTCTCCGTTCCGGGCAGGCGGTGCAGGGTCATTCGCTCTTCGTCTCCGTGTCCTCTGCTGGTGGTGTTGTCGTCTCGTCAGTGGCTGACGCTTCGGGCGTTGTAGGCTCCGTAGTAGCTGGCGGTGCTTCCTCGCCGGCAGCCCGCGGTTCTTCTTCTGACGGCGTTTCAGGGGCGGCTGGTTGCTGTTGCATGCCGCCGCTACGGCTCAGGCGCAGCTCGCGATAGTGCAGGCGCGCCTTTGGCGGATGGGCCAGCGCCACATGGACGCGCTCGTTGAGCATGGCGCGCGCCGCTTCGCAGGAGGCATTCGTGACCTCGGCCAGGTTGGCGTCCGGGTCGACGTGGAGGTCGAGGAAGAGGTCGACGCCTTTGCGTCGTGCCTTCACCTGCGCCTTGACGTCGGAGACGTGTGGCACCTCGCGCACGCCTTCCTCGACTCGCTGGCCGATGGCGGCGGTGGACAGCACGGCGTCTCCGATCTCCAGATCCGTCACCTTCACGTCGGGGCCGTAGCCCGGCACCAACTCGAGGCCGATGAGGATCAGGCAGACGAGGACGACGACGATGCAGCCGATGGTGAGCAGCGACTTCTCGAAGTCCTTGTTGTTGCGCTGCAGCCAGTCGACGGCGTCGCGCAGGTTGGCGATCGAGTCGTTGGGCGCCGACCAGGCCAGGACGATGATCGCCACGGCGCCGACCGCCAGCGCGAGCAGCAGCAGGACGAGGAAGATGCGGTTGAAGACGTTCATGGCGTTGCTTCGCCCCAGAGGCCGTCGTCGCGCAGGCCGGTCATGATCGTGGGCGTGATGCGATTGTAGAGGTCGTCGTCGGACCGCGTGTGGACGCGGACGTAGGTGTCGGTCAGGCCCTCCCAGGTGCCGTCGTCGCGCTGCATCTCCCAGAGCACGCCTTCGGTGCGTCCCAGGAAGCTGCCGCGGAAGGCGCGCGACATATCGCCCGCCAGGTCGATGAGACGGTGGACGCGTTCCTTCTTGACGGGGTCCGGTAGATGGCCGGGCAGCCGGGCGGCCAGCGTGCCCGTGCGGTTCGAGTACGGGAAGACATGGATGGCGGCGAAGTTCATCTCGCGGCAGAACTCATAGCTTTCGTCGAACTCCTGGTCCGTCTCGCCCGGGAAGCCGACGATGACATCCGTCGTGATCGCCACGTCGGGGATGCCGGCGCGCAGGTGGTGAACCGCGGCGCGATACTCGTCCGCGGTGTAGCGGCGCCGCATGCGCTGCAGCACGCCCTGGCTGCCGGCCTGCAGGGCGAGATGGAAGTGGCGGCAGAGACGCCGGTCCTGCCACAGCTCGACGACCTGCGGCGTGATGTCCTGCGGCTGCAGCGACGACATGCGGATGCGCGGTATGGAGGTTGAGCGTAGCAGGGCGGAGAGCAGGTCGTACGGTTTGACGTTGCCCAGGTCACGGCCGTAGGCGCCCAGCTGCGTGCCTGTGATGACCAGCTCGCGGGCGCCCTCCGCCTCGAGCTGCTGCGCGCGCTCGACGACCTCTTCGACCGGCTTGCTGCGCTCGCGGCCGCGGGTGCGGGGGATGATGCAGAAGGCGCAGACGTCGTTGCAGCCCTCCTGAGCGGCGATGAAGGCGCGCGTCTTCAGGGTGGGCTGCGCCGTCGGGTCGGGCGCCTGCACAGGCCGAAGCTCGATCAGCTGGTCGGCCAGCGCCATCTGGTCGACCTGGCGATAGACGCCGCTGGCGTCGAGCGCCTCGATCGTCTCCGGTTTGGCCGTCTCCACCATGCAGCCCGTGAGGATGACGTCGGCATCGGGCGAGAGGCGGCGTGCTCTGTGCACCAGGTGACGCGACTTCTGGTCGGCAACGTGAGTGACGGAGCAGCTGTTGACGATGACGGCGTCGGCGCCTTCTGCGCGGTCGGTGATCTGCCAGCCGGCGTCACGAAGACGTCGCGCCATCGCCTCGGAGTCGGCGATGTTGAGCTTGCATCCCAGCGTGAGGATGGCAGCGGTTGGGCGGTCAGCGGGGTTGGCCATCGTCAAATGCCTTGGCCCCAATCATAGAGTCTGGCGCACCTCTGTCAAACGGCCATCGGGTGTGTGATTGGTTACGATGACAGGTCGGGCGCCGTTGTGACGGCGCGGTTTGCCGCCTGGGCGGCGTCTGCAGCGAGCTCTTCGCGGTCCAGGAAACGCCGGAACAGGATCGTGATGGCGATGAAGCCGGCCGCTTCGCCGAAAACGCCCATCACCAGTCCGGCGACCTGCTGGTCTGCGATGGTCGAGATGCCCCACAAGGGCACAGCCTGGGCGTAGAAGGAGTAGATCACCTTGTTGCTGGCGATGAAGAAGAGCGCCAGGAGCGCCATCGGGAAGCCGCTGACGAAGAGATAGAGCAGGCGGGCACTGTCGCTGACGCGGGAGATCGATGGCGAGGGCTGGATGACGGGCCACCAGAACAGCAGGCCCGTCGCCAGGAAAGCAGTGTGCATCATGGCGTGCACCTGCAGGTTGTTGAGCGCGGCCTCGTAGAGCTGCGGCACGTGCCAGATCCACATGTTGACGATGAAGAGCGGCGCCGTCAGGACAGGGTTTGTGATATTGCGTAGCAGCGTCCCGGTGAAGCGGAAGCTGAACAGCGGGTCCGTCATACCCGGCGGCAGGCCGAGCAGCACGAGCGGAGGGCCGATGGTCGCCAGGATGACGTGCTGCAGCATGTGCAGCGACAGCAGGCGGTCGGCCGCGACGTCCAGCGGCGAGACGAGCGCCAGGAAGATGACGGCAACGCCTGTGTAGAAAGACGCGGCGCGTAGCCAGTTGAAGCCACCGGGCTGGCGCAGCGTGAAGTACAGATAGAAGCTGCAGGCGATGAAGGTGCCGGAGATGACCTCCGGGTCGATGACCCAGGCGCTCCAGGAGACGACGTGGCCGCTGTGCAGCAAGACGGTGGGGATCATGAGGTTACCGGGTCGGCTTCCAGCCGCCCTGCAGTTCGAGCGCCTGACGCACCGTCTCTATGCGACGGCGGCTCAGCACGTTGAACGCCACACCCAGGATGCCAAGCAGCGGCGTGATGGCGCCGACCACGAGGAGGACGACCCCGATCCAGTCCGAAGACGTCTGGTAGTCCTGCGTCAACATGATCCAGCCGATGACGGCGGTGGCGAGGCCGAAGTGGAAGAACAGCAGCGAGAGCAGCATGGGCGCCTCGAGCTGCGAGCTCCGCGCCAGCGGCGATTGCAGGTCAGTGTCCTCGCCGCGCGGCTTCGTAGTCGCGTAACACGTCTTGTGGACCCAGTGCCGGCTGTCGAATCCGGCTCCGCTCCAGTCTTCGATAGGCTTACCGCATTGGCCGCAGCGCCCTGGCCATTCCACCGACAACATCATCTCACCCCCCAGGAATCACTTCTATTATGGCGAATGGCGGCGCTACGCGCACAATTCCCACGGCTGCGCTAGGCATTTGGCCTGTTTGCCCGCCGAACCGGCGCCTTGCTACGATCTCGACGTCGTGAAACCCTCTCCGCGACTCCTCATCCTCGTGTCTTTCTCGCTTCTGCTCCTCGCCGCCTGTTCCTCCGGCAGCTCCGGAGACGAGTCGAACGGCAAGCCGAAGTTTGATGCCGTGGTCGTCGTTAGCCAGAATCAGGGTCTGCAACCGCTGATCGTCAACTCGGAGCTCATCGTGGGTGAGAATCGCTTCACGCTGGCTCTGATCGACAGCTCGAAAGGTCTGACCATCGGCCCGAAGGTGCATCTCTCCTTCTACAACCTGACGAACGGCCAGGAGACACTCGAGTCGGAGTCCGATGCGACGTTGCGCATCCCGGCTCTCGACGCTGGCGTCCCGGAGCAGGTGATCCACATGCACGCGGACGGTACGCGTCACATCCACATCAACGCCGGCCCCGATGCAGGCGTTTACACCGCAATGGTGAACTTCGACAGCGCCGGCGAATGGGGCGTCGAGATCGGCCTCGACACGGACGACAAGCCCGGCATCGACCAGACGCTCCTGGCGCGCTTCACGGTCACGCAGACGGGGACGATTCCGGCCCCAGGCCAGCCGGCTCCTGCCAGCGAGAACCTCACCGCTGCGGATGTGACCGACCTGTCGACCATTGACAGCGCGGCAGAGCCGGATGCGTCGTTGCACCAGGAGACGATCGCGGACGCCGTCGCGGCCGGCAAGCCAACGGTGGTGCTCTTCGCCTCGCCGGGCTACGACACGAGCACCTACTCCGGTCCCGAGTACGCCATCCTGCAGAAGTTGCAGGCGCAGTACGGCGACCGGGCCCAGTTCATCGAGGTCGAGTTCTTCGAGCACCCCGGCGACCCAAGCGAAGACCTCTCCGGCGCCGCGTCACAGTGGAACCTGCCGACCGAGCCCTGGTTCTTCGTCATCGATGCCGACGGCGTCATCAGCGCCCGTTTCGAAGGTCCGACGACGCTGCAGGAGTTACGTGATGCGCTGGCGCCGCTGCTGGCGTCGTAGCGCATCCCCATCTCGTGAGTACTGTTGCTGTCGTCCTCATCGCCGCTACCGTCCTGCTGGTGCTATTTGTCCTCGGCGCGCTGCTGGCGGCACGCCTGGTGGGGACCGAGGAGCGTGCTCTCCTGCGACGCATCGGTGGGCTGCCGCTGCGACGCAAGCTGGCCCTGGCGCGGGGCCTCGCGTCCGATCCCGCCGTACCGCTGGCGCTGCGTCTGCTGCCCGTCGCGATGCTGGTCTATCTGCTGCTGCCGTTCGACCTGATACCCGATTTCATCCCGGTGCTCGGTCAACTGGACGACGTCGTTCTGCTGGGCCTGGCGTTGGTTGTGCTGCTGCGTTACCTGCCCCGCGGCGTCATCGAGGCGCGCCTGACGGCGCTCGAAGATACGGAGCCGCAGTAAACGGAGAGGCCGCCCTGACTTTGGACGGCCTCTCGATGTCTTGGTGTGGGGCTCATTACTGGACGGTGAAGGTTCCGTACATCTGGTCCGGGTGGACGTCGCAGCGGAAGAAGTACGTGCCGGGAATCGGCGCCGTGAACTCGTAGGTCGTTTGCTCCGGGCCCGTCGTGATGTCGCCCTGGAAGATCTTCTGGCTGGCGCTCTTGTTGGTGTAGACCGAGAAGTTGTGCAGGACGCCGGCGTCCTGGTTGTCGAACTTGATCTGCACCGGCTGCCCAGCCGCAACCGTAATCGTGCTCTTGTCGAAGGCCACGTTTTTCGCCGTCAGGTCGACGACGGACGTGCCGGGCGCTGCGGTTGGCTGCGCACCGGCCGTGGGCGTCGGCGCCGGGGTCGGGAACACTTCGCGTTGGGCGCCGGTACCGTAGAAAGAGCCGCCAATGACGCCCATGAATACGAGGGCGAGTGGAATCAGTGCAGCTACGAAGATTTGCCAGCTCTTCAAAACGGTTCCCTTTGCCCTCCTAGTGAGCTGCCGTGACGCTTCCGGCGGTTGTGGCGACGCTGGTGCGGCGCACGATGCGCGCGTCCCAGGCGGGCCGTTCGCTGTGGATTTCGGGCAGCTCGTCGAAGTTGTGCTCCGGCGGCGGCGATGAGGTCATCCACTCCAGCGTGTTGCCCTCCCATGGGTCGTCGCCGGCCGTCTTCGGCGCCGTGAGCAGCGTCTTGGCGACGTTGACGATGAAGAAGCAGATCGACAGAGCGATCATGAAGGCACCGATCGTGGAGATCAGGTTCCAGATGTCCCAGCCCTGGCCGCTCTGGTAGTCCGCGATGCGTCGCGGCATGCCCTTGAGGCCGAGGATGTGCATTGGCATGAACGCCAGGTTCATCCCGATGAACATGAGCCAGAAGTGGATGTGGCCCAGGGTTTCGTCCAGGAACTTGCCCGTCATCTTCGGGAACCAGTAGTAGAGGCCGGCGAAGACAGCGAAGACGGAACCGCCGAACAGCACATAGTGGATGTGCGCGACGACCCAGTACGTGTCGTTGAGGACGTAGTCCACCGGCACGACTGCGTTGAAGACGCCGTCGACGCCGCCGATCAGGAACATGAACAGGAAGCCGATGGCGAACATCATCGGCGGGCGCAGGCTGATGCTGCCGCCCCACATGGTGCCGAGCCAGTTGAACATCTTCACGCCGGACGGAATCGCGATCATCATCGTCGCGAACATCGTCCAGACCGTTAGCGGCTGGCTGAGGCCGGTAGCGAACATGTGGTGCATCCACACCGTGAAGCCGAGGATGCCGATGGCCGCGCCGGCGTAAATCAGCGCCTTGTAGCCGAAGAGCGGCTTGCGCGAGAACACCGGCAGGATCTCGGAGACGATGCCCATGGCAGGCAGGATCATGATGTAGACCGCCGGGTGTGAGTAGAACCAGAACAGCTGCTGGTAGAGCAGCGGGTTACCGCCGCCGCGTGGGTCGAAGAACGTGGCGCCGAGGTAGCGGTCCGCGAACAGCATCGTCAACACGCCCGCCAGGACCGGCGTGGCGAAAAGGATCAGGATCGAGGTGACGATCGTCATCCAGACGAAGATGGGCATGCGCAGCAGCGACATGCCGGGCGCTCGCATCGTGATCACAGTGACGAGGAAGTTGATGGCGCCGCCGACGGACGCGATGCCGAGGAGCTGCACACCGAGGATCCAGAGGTCGGTGCCCGAGCCGGGTAGGAAGGTCTTTTCGGTGAGAGGCGGGTACTCGGTCCAGCCGGCCTGGGCGCTACCTCCCGCGACGAAGAAGGAGCTGAACATGAAGAAGGCGGCGAGGGGGATGAGCCAGAGGGAGAGTGCGTTGATGCGCGGGTAGGCCATGTCCTTGGCGCCGATCATCAGCGGCACCAGGAAGTTGCCGAAGCCTGCCCCGACGGGGATGACGAAGAGGAACAGCATCGTCGAGGCGTGCATCGTGAAGACCTGGTTGTACTGGTTCTGCGTGAGAACCGAGTTGTTCGACCAGGCCAGCTGCGACCGTACCAGAAGCGCCAGTATGCCGCCCACCACGAAGAACGCGACGGTGAAGCCCAGATACATGATGCCGATCTTCTTGTGGTCGGTCGTCAGGAGCCAGGCTAGAATCCCTGTGTGTTCGCGGTAGCCGGGTACCGGTCTTGCTATTGCCTCGGTTGCCATGGGATCACTCTCCGAGAGTTTGTCTGAGCCACTTGATCAGTGAAACCCGCTCCTCTATTACACCAAGCCGTACAGGATGACGTAAAGGAAGAGCCAAACGATGTCGACGAAGTGCCAGTACAGGACGCTCGCGTCGGCGAAAACATGTCGAGATGGCGTGAAGTCGCGCCAATAGGCGCGTACGAAGACAACGATGAGCATCGCCAGTCCGGCGATGACGTGGGCGCCGTGGAAGCCGGTGAGGACGAAGAACGTGCTGCCGTAGACGGTAGTCTTGGCGTTGAGGCCGTCGTTCATCAGGTTCAGCCACTCGTATGCCTGACCGCCGATGAAGATGATGCCCAGGATGATCGCCCCGGCCATGCAGAGCAGGAACAGAGAGTTGTTGTTGTTCTTGGCGCCGACGATGCCGAAGTGGGCAACGATACCGCTCAGCACCAGGATGGCCGTGAGGACGGCGCCGAGACCGGGCTCGAGCTCGTGCACGCCGGCGGGCGGCCAGACGGCGGCCTGGTTGCGCACGAAGAAGTAGCCGGCGAAGAGCCCGCCAAAGAGCATGATCTCGGAGGCGATGAAGAGCACCATGCCGAGCATGCCACGGCTGAGTCCGCCTTCCTGGTGCTCGGCGTGCTCAGTGTGGGGTCGTTCTGCCGTTGCGGTCTGGGTCGTCATATCGGTTTACTCGCCGCTTCCTTTGTCAGCAACCAGGCTGACGCTGGAGCTGCTGGTGCTGGAGCCCTGCTGTTGTTGCTGTTGCTGTTCCTGCACCCAGGCGTCGAAGTCTTCCTGGCTGCGAGCGTCCAGTACGAACCGCATGTCTGAGTGGTGCAGGCCGCAGAACTGATAGCACTGACCGGGGTAGAGGCCCGGCTCCTTCACGTTCATGTGCATCTCGTTCACGTTGCCGGGAATGGCCTGAATCTTGTACAGCGTGTTGATGGCGTAGAAGCTGTGGACCACGTCCGTCGAGCGGATCGTGAGCAGAATCGTCTTGCCAGCCGGGACCACGAGGTGCGGCGGCTCCAGATTGTTGTAGTCGGGCGGCGTGGCCTGGACCTTGATGTTCTGGTCGGGGTAGTCGAACTCCCACCACCACTGGTGGCCGATGACGTTGACTGTCAGCGCGACTTCGTCGCTACTCGGCTGCGTCTTCAGTTCCCGCATGAGAAGGAAGGAAGGGACGAAAAGGCCTACCAGGATGATGATCGGGATGATCGTCCAGGTGAGCTCCAGGACGTTACTGCCGTGGATCTGCTCCGGGATCCGGTCGTCGACGCGGCGGTAGCGGAAGATGGCCCAGATGATGCCCGAGGTGACCAGGAAGAACACGATGAGGGAGATGGTAAGGGTTGCGTACCAGAGCTTCTGCGTCTTGTCTGCCTGGGTTGTTGCCGGAGTAGGGACCTTGAAGACCGTGAGCGCGCCGACGATGGTTACGACCGCCAGCGTGAGGATCAGAATGACCGCAATGATCGTCGATTTGGACGGCGCGCGGCTGCCCTCTGGGGGCTGATTCATACGGATCCCCTCCCTCTCTTCGGCCTTCGCAGCATAGGAGTGGCCATATTTAGTGTCAAGCGTCACAAGATTCAGATGAGAGGCTTCCCGAGACGCCGTCTGCCGGCCCTCCGCGGCTTCATTTGACTTGCTCGCGAGGCGCTCACTATAGTGGCCTCTGTCCCCACGCCGAGGTAGCTCAGTCGGTAGAGCACAGCTCTGAAAAAGCTGGGGTCGCCGGTTCAAGTCCGGCCCTCGGCACCACCCTTTCCCCGGCTCGCGTTGGCTCTGTTGCGCCCCGTCCTACGTGCTAGAATTGCCACATTACACGTGGCCGGACGCCCCTGGATTGGAGGCCACCCAGATGACCCCGCTTCGCGTCCTTCAGACACCGGAACTGCGAGAGCCGATCCTTATTGCGGCGTTCGCGGGTTGGTCTGACGCCGGCGGTGCCGCAACCTCCGCCGCCCAGTACCTCATCGACCGTTGGCACGCGGATCGCCTGGCCGAGATAGAGGCGGAAGAGTTCTTCGACTTCACCCAGCTGCGTCCCACCGTGCGCTACGTCGGCGACCACCGTCAGATCGACTGGCCGGAGAACAGCTTCCACATCCATCACACCGATGAGCGAGACCTTGTCATCCTCAACGGTATCGAGCCGCACCTGCGCTGGAAAAGCTACGTGCAGACGTTGCTGGAGGTCATTCAGACCTTCAATATCAAAATGGTGATCAGCCTGGGCGCCATGTTCGTCGAGTATCCTCACACCCGTCCGCTGCGCGTCAGCGGCACTGCTCCCGACGAAGCGATGGGCAAGCGCGCCGGCCTCACCACGCGCGGCGGCCGCTACGAGGGGCCGACCGGCATCAACGGCGTTCTCAACGCCACCCTACGCGAGCTCGACATTCCCGCTGCGACGATCTGGGCGAACGTGCCCCATTACGTCTCCGCCGCGCCGAACCCGCCCGCGACGCTAGCTCTCCTGCGCTCGCTGACCTCGATGCTCGAGGTCGAGGTGCCGCTGGGACGCATGGTCCGCGCTTCGGCCGCCTTCGATGCGCAGCTCAACGAGGCCACGGCCAAGAACAGCGAGGTCTCCGACTACGTTCGGACGCTGGAAGAACGCGTCGATGAGGAGCAGCGCGGCAACGAGCCGCCCGTCGACCTGCCGGCGACCGAAATGATCGTCAAGGACATCGAAGACTTCCTGCGGCAGTCGTCCAAGGACGACGAGTAGCTTAGAGCTCCCAGGCCTCCAGCGTAGACGCCATCTGCCAGAAACGCAGCTCGTAACGGCTGCTCGTGAGAAATACCTCGCCCAGCGGCTCTCGCTCGTCCACCGTCAGTTCGTCTGTCAGGCCGTCCAGCACGTCGCGGCACCACTGCGTGAGCTCCACGAACTCGGGAGACGAGTACATCTCGATCCAGCGCACGCAGAGCGGATCGTCCGGCAGGCCGCGCTCCCGCAGCGCCAGGCCGATCTCGCAGAAGCCCCACATGCAGGGCAGCAGCGCCGCCACCAGCGAAGTGAAATCGCCGATCGAGGCGGTGCGCAGCAGGAAGTCGGTGTAGGCCTGCGTCGTCGGCGCCTTGACGCCGGCTTCGAGCTCCTCCGCGCTGATGCCGAAGTCGGCAGCGTAGGCGCGATGCAACTCCATCTCGGTCGAGAGCGTGTTCTGGGTCAGGTCGGCAAAGCGGCGCATCAGCTCCAGGCTGGGCGCGCGCGCTGTCGCGATGGCGAACAGGCGCGCGTACTCGATAAGGAAGAGGTAGTCCTGCTTCACCCAGAACTGGAACTGCTCGCGGTCGACGCTGCCGTCGCCGATGCCGAGCACGAACGGGTGCTCATGCTGCGCCGTCCAGATGTCGTCGGCAAGCACACGCAGCTCATCGGAGAGGGGTGGCATCAGCTCTCACTCACCGTGAGAGGCGGTTCTTTCTCGATGTAGCGCAGAGCCAGCGTCTGGATGAGAGAGGCAACCTGCTCCTCGCTACGATCGTCCGCCAGCTGATCGTAGGTCTCGAAGCTGGTGATTGCGGCCATGACCTCCGCTGCCTGCTCCTGCACGGCTGGAGCGACCAGACGCGATACGAGCCGGCGATGGACGCCGCGTCGCCACTGGTCGCGCTGACGGATGCCGGCATCGATCTCGGCATCCACGCTGGTAAGCGCGCGCAGGCGCCGGATGATGCGGCGGTCCGACGCCCAGAAGTGGACGAACGCCTCGACGGCGCGGCAGAGGGCGGCGACTGGGTCTCGCACCTGGAAGGCGCCGGGTAATTGGTCGACCAGGCCGCGACGGGCGAGATCGTCGTAAACCGCCTCGAGCAGGCCGGCGCGGGATGAGAACTGGTAGTAGACCGTCATGCGGGCGACGCTGGCACGCCTCGCCACGGCCTCGACGCTGAAGCCGGTGAACTCGCCGTCGGCGTCGAGCAGATCGCGCGCAGCCTCGATGATCCGTTCACGGGTTCGTTCGATGGCGGCGACGCGCTGGCCAAGCTGATAGGTCCGGGGCGCCATAACGCAGCGATTCTAGCAGGGCGGCTTGACAAAGCAGTAATTAGTCGGACAGTATGTACGAAAGAAAGGAGGCGACAGCATGGTGTTGCTTTACGCCCATCACGGCTTCTGGCCGTTCTTCTTCTGGGTACCATTGCTGATCTTCTTCGCCTTATTCTGGTTTGGCTGCTTCTTCGGCGGCTTCTGGCGCTGGCGGCGCTACGACCGCTTTGGCCGCTACGATCGGAGCGAACCGGAGGACGTGCTGAAGCTGCGTCTCGCCCGCGGCGAGCTCAACGAGGCGGACTACGAACGGCTGCGCGACGCCCTGCGCAAGTAGGAGCCGACGCTGGCCATTGTTATTCCGAACGGAGTGAGGAATCTGGCCTTCGGCGCTGCCACGCCCCGTAATCTCATCCCCCAGCGCGCTCCGAGGAGAGATTCTTCGCCGGGCGGTTCAGATAACAGGAGGTTGGTGGTTCGAGACGAAGCGAGTACCGGTGCCGTTCGCGGTGGACGGAAGGTCGTCCTGAAGGCCGGCTCATCGACTTCGCTTGCGCCGAGAGGCCTGTTAACTCATGTCGGTCAGAAGGTCTGCGAGATCGTCGGCGTGCTCTTCTTCCTTGGCCAGCAGGTCTTCCATGAGGCGGCGGGAGGTCGAGTCCTTCTCGCCGAACCAGCGGACGATCTCGCCGTACCACTGGATGACGACGCGCTCGGCGACGAGGTCTTCCTGGATCATCTCGACCAGCGTGTTGCCTTCCTGATACTCGGCGACGCCTCGGGTGAGAAGGCCTTCCGGGTTGAAGTCGGGCGCGCCGCCGAGCTGGGTGATGCGCAGGGCTACCTGGTCGGCGTGCAGCTGCTCATCGTTGGCGTGTTGCAGGAACTCCTGGGCGATAGGGTCGGCCTGCAGTCCCTGAGCCATGTAGTAGTGGCGCTTGTATCGCAGCACGCAGACGAGTTCCGACGCCAGGACCGAGTTCAGGACTCTGTGCGCTTCATCGAGGCTAAGGCCGTAGCTCGAGGTGATGGCGCCCTGTTCCATGTCCTGGCGGGCACGCCGCCGCAGCTCCTGGATGTCGCTGAGAAAGGGTTGTTGCTGTTGCACCTGAGTCCTCCATGGCTAGTCATCGGCAGGTTGGTTGCAGCATTCATCGTACCCGGTACAGTGGTAAGAGCCGTTGCACGATTTGAGCTCATGCGTGGCAGTACCATAAAATCGAATGACAGTTCACTTTTCGCTGAGCGCACCGTTTTTCGAAATTTCCTCCCCGGGAGGGTACCTTGAATTCGTCTGACTCCTCCGAACCCGAACACGCGGTAGAAGCCAATCGCGTCGTCAAGACGTATCACACCGATAACGTCGTCGTGCAGGCGCTGCGCGGCGTCAGCTTCGTCGTGCCGAAGGGCGACATGGTCGCCATCATGGGTCCGTCCGGATGCGGCAAGACGACCTTGCTCAACTGCATCAGCGGCCTCGACGAGATCGACTCCGGCTACGTGAAGGTCGGCGGCGTCGATATCAGCGAGCTTTCCGACAACGACAAGAGCGCCTACCGGGCGCGCAGCATGGGTTTCGTCTTTCAGTTCTATAACCTGCTGCCCGTCCTCAGCGCCGTCGAAAATGTGGAGATGCCGCTGCTGGTAAGCGGCATTCGCGCCAGGGAGGCCCGCGAGCGGGCGATACAGGCGCTTTCCCTCGTGCACCTCGGCGACTGGGCCAACCACCGTCCGGCGCAGCTTTCCGGCGGCCAGCGTCAGCGCGTAACCATCGCGCGCGCCCTGGTCAACGAACCAGCCATCGTGTGGGCGGACGAGCCGACCGGCGACCTCGACTCGAAGAATGCGGACGAGATCATGGACCTGGTCGTCGACCTCAATCAGCGCAACAACCAGACCTTCGTCATCGTTACGCACGACATCCGCGTCGCCGAACGGACGAACCGCATCATCAACATGCTGGACGGCGAAATCGTCGACGAAGTCCAGACAGAGCGCGGCCGCACCGCTTCGTCGGCCACCGCCCGCTGAGCCGCTGCCATGAATAGCCTGTTCGGCGTCCCCATGAACACGATCATGGTGGCGCTGCTCATCCTGCTCGCCCTCTCGTTGATCAGCGTCGTCTACGTGGCATGGCGCAACCCGATCATGTTCAAGATGGGGCTGCGCAACATCCCGCGCCGCCGCGCCCAGACGACGCTCATCGTGCTGGGTCTCATGCTCAGCACCCTGATCATCTCCGCCGCGTTCACGACCGGCGACACGGTCAATCGCAGCATCACGAGCGAGGTCTACTCTCGTCTCGGCTCGGTTGACGAGACGATCCAGGTCCAGGTCTCGGATAAGAGCTCGAACGCGGGCGGCGACGAAAGCGGTGTCGTCCAGCGCGATGCGACCTTCACACAGGATTCTGCCCAATCGCTGGTGACGCAGATCCAGCAGAGCCCGCTCGTCGATGCCGTCGTGCCTGTGTACGGCGACGTGGCGGCGGCGGTGAACCTGGACCAGCGCCTGAGCTCGCCCCTCTTCCACCTGCTCGGGGTGGACCCGCAGGCCGCCGACTCGCTGCCCGACATTCGTGACGCCAGCAGCGGCCGGCACCTGAACATCGGCGATCTCGGCCCGAACGAGATCTACATCGACAAGAGCGCAGCGGACGAGCTCGACGTGAAAGCGGGCCAGACGATCTCGATCTTCGCCGGCCAGGAGGCGCATCAACTCACCGTCAAGGCGATCGTCGACAACAACCGCCTTGGTGGCGCCAGCGGTGTCTCGACGAGCCTCGACGGCGGTGTCATGCCGCTCGCGGCCGTGCAGGACATCTTCGGCGTTCCGGGGCAGCTCAACCAGATCATCGTCTCCAACCAGGGCGACGCGCGGGGCGGCTACACGAACGCCTCCGCCGTCGAAGACGTGATCAATGCCGCATTGACCCAGACGCAGCCTCAGGTGGCGGCGGGTGAGCCGCACCTGGGAGTGACCACGGTCAAGGCGACCGGCGTCGACATTGCCGAGCTGGGCGCCAGCATCTTCACGACCATCTTTCTCGTGTTTGGTCTCTTCTCGATCGGCGCCGGCGTGCTGCTGATCTTCATGATCTTCGTGATGCTGGCGGCCGAGCGGAAGTCCGAGATGGGCATGGCTCGCGCGGTCGGTACCAAGCGCCTCGATATCGTGCAGACCTTCCTGGCAGAAGGTATGGGCTACAATCTCGCCGCCGCAGCGGTGGGCACAGCGCTGGGCGTATTCGTAGCCTTCATCATCAGCCGGATCATGGCGAGCATCTTCTCGACCTTCGACCTGAACATCTCTGCCCACGTCACGGCGCGCAGCGTGATCATCTCTTACTCTCTGGGCGTCGTGCTGACGTTCCTTACTGTCACGGTTTCGTCATGGCGCATCAGCCAGATCAACATCGTGCGCGCCATCCGCGATATCCCCGAGCCGCCGGCGCCGAAGCCTCACTGGGGCGGTGGCTTCTGGCCCACGCTCCTCGGCCTCTTCTTCAAGCCGACCAACAGGGGCGGTTGGCGACGCCGTGGCGTGACCTTGCTGGCGCTCATCATCATCGGCGTCGGTACGGCCGTGGCACCGCCTCTGAGCATCATCGGCGGGCTGATGATCGTCGGCGTTCTGATCAGCTATGCGGTGTCGCAGTCTGCGATGCCTGGGCTGTTTCGCTTCGGTATCGGCGCGGTATCGATCCTGTTCCTGCCGGTCAGTCTGCTGATCGGCGTTTTCATGACGCTGCAGCTAGGGCCGCTGCTCGTGCTCGTCAGCATCCCGTCCCTTATCGCCGGCGCGGGCCAGCACAGCGCCTTCCTGGTGCTGTTCGGTCTCTCGGTGCTGCCGCTCGGCATCGCGCTGATCATCCGGTCCTTCGGCGCCAACGAGCGCGTGGTCTACACCATCCTGGGCGTACTGCTCATCTACATCTGGGAGATCGACTTCAGCGTCGGCCTCATCAACCGCATCTTCGGCGAGCTCAACGGCGGCATCGAGCTGTTCTTCCTCAGCGGCCTGATGGTGACGCTGGCAGCGACCTTCGTCGTTGTGTACAACGCCGACCTCATCCTGGGGCCGTTGAACCGGCTTGGGCAGGGTCTGGGAGCGCTGCTTCCCTCCATCAAGATGGCGATTGCTTATCCGCTGGCCAACCGCACCCGCACGGGCATGACGATGGCGATGTTCTGCCTGGTCGTGTTTGCCCTCGTTGTCATGTCCTCGATGAACTACAACTTCAGCCGTCTGCTGCTCAGCGACCGGGCTTTGGGCGGCTTCGACGTCGTCGTCGACGAGAACCCCAACAACCCGATCGATAACTTGCAGGCGTCGTTGCAGCAGGCTGATTCGCCCGCAGTCTCGCAGATCACCACGGTTGCAGCGGTATCGTTGGCCGGCAGTGACCGCGGGCGTGTCTGCGAGCCGACCGGTGATGGCATTTGCTCGCCCGACCGGCCGGACAAGCTGGCCAACTACACCGATCCGCGGCGACGACCAGACCTTCCTGCAGAAGTCCGACATCAGCCTGCAGGCTCGAGCGCGCGGCTACGACAGCGATGCCGCCGTCTGGGCAGCCATGGCCAAGGACCCATCGCTGGCCGTCGTCGATGCGAACACACTGTCCGGGAACGGCTTCGGATCGCAGCCTGCCATCGAGAACATCGCCGCCGATGCCAAGACATTCGACCCGTTGCCGCTCACCGTCATCGACGCGCAGAGCGGCCATTCGGCAGACGTCACCGTTATCGGCGTCATCGAGATGGGCGCCAGCACGCCGTACCTCGGCGTGCACCTGGCGCAATCGACTTTCAACAGCGTGTTCGGTACGCCGGAGGGGCGCCGTTTCTACGTACAGACCGTCCCCGGCGCCGACAACCGCGAGGTGGCGCGCGAGATCGAGTCCGCCTTGCTGACCACGGGCGCACAGGCAGACTCGCTGCGCTATCAGCTCGACCAGCAGAACTCGACCTTCACGAGCTTCTTCTACCTGATGCAGGGCTTCATGGGGTTGGGCCTGTTCGTTGGCGTGGCGGCGGTCGGCGTCATCGCCTTCCGTACCGTGGTGGAGCGACGCCAGCAGATCGGCATGCTGCGGGCGCTTGGCTATACGCGCAACATGGTGGGCCTTACCTTCCTGCTGGAGTCGGCGTTCATAGCCTTCATGGGCGTACTGAGCGGCGTCGTCTTCGCGCTGATCCTGGCGCGACAGCTGATCACGCAGTCATTCGCGAACCAGGGAGTCAGCTCCTTCGCGGTGCCGTGGACGGAGGTGGCGGTGATCAGCGCCCTGGCCTTCGGGTTCGCGTTGCTGATGACGCTGATCCCGTCGCGGCAGGCTGCCAGTATCCCGATTGCCGAGGCGCTGCGATACGAGTAGCCATTGGCTTCGCGATGTCGTTAACTAGTTGGCGACGAAAGAGGCGCGTTGCCGCCGGCGACAGCGCCTCCTCGGCGCCAACGAAGGAAAACAGGTATGAAGACCGAGTTCTATGAGTCCGACCCGTTTTCGCCACGCAAGGCAGAGTTGCTTACCAGCCTCGATACGGACTACCGCTTCGAGAAGGGAGACGAGGTCGTGATCGATACGGGCGGCGGTCGCACGACGAAAGTGCGCGTCATGGACGTGCGGATTCACGTGCAGGGAAGCAACCTCAGCCGCGAGATACTGGCGCTCAAGGTCTGAGTACGGCCCGACCGCCCGGACCGCAAACTTGACGCGGGCGATGCAGCGAATCTACATTGCTTTGGTGCCTTATGTCGGGCAGCGTCTCCCCGCGACGTCCAGGACGAGAGTGTTGTATTGAAAATCCGCTGGCCGCTGTGGCTGCTACCGGCGTTGCTCGTGGTGGGTTGTGTGCCAATCTCGGCGGCCGAGATTACGGCCACCGCCCAGAGTAACCAGTCCGGAAGTGGCGTCTCGATCTCATCGTCGCTGAGCGCGGCCGAGGTAAGCCGCTCGTCCGATGCGTCGATTACTCAGCTGCGTGCGAGCAGCGCATCGAATACGACGCCTGTCTCCACCGTCGAGCTGGTGGCCTCGCCCGCGCCCACCGTCACCGCGACGCCGACGTCTGAGCTCGATGCAGAGGCGGCCTTTGCTGACGCAACTGCGACGCCTTCGCCCGCTGCCGATGTCTCCAGCGCTGATGCTTCCGAGACGGCAACTGAGTCGCCTTCACCAACCGCGACGGTTACGCCAACCGACACGCCGACGCCTGATCCAGCGGCGCTTGCCGCGGCGAATGCCAGCACCGCGCAAGAGGCCCTCAGCCTGATCAACGACCAGCGCGTGCAGGCCGGCCTTGCGCCGCTCAACGCCAACGCCTCGCTAATGAGCTCGGCGCAGGGCTATGCGCAGTACATGGCGGTGAACAACTTCTTCGGTCACACGGCGCCGGACGGCTCCACCAGCCAGTCGCGCATCGCGGCGTCGGGTTATTCGGGCGCCTGTTGGGGTGAAGCCCTCTCCGCCGGCCAGGGGAGTCCCCAGGGTGCGGTAACCGCCTGGATGAACAGCTCGCAGCACCGCGCCATCCTGCTGGAGCCGCGCGCCACGGACGCGGGTCTCGGCTACTACTACGAGGCTGGCTCCACGTACGGCGCCTACTGGGTGCTGGAGACGGGCTGGTCCTGCTAGAGGACTAGCGTCCCGCCTCACGGTTCGGAACTAAAGGACCGCCCCGACTTCTCGGGGCGGTCCCTTTTCACGTATGGCGCGCTGAGTGGGACTCGAACCCACGGCCTCAGCCTCCGCAGGGCTGCGCTCTATCCGCTGAGCTACCAGCGCATTAATGGTGCCGAAGGTGGGATTTGAACCCACACGAGCGAATGCTCACTACGCCCTGAACGTAGCGCGTCTGCCGTTCCGCCACTTCGGCGCGGTTTTTCTAGTCTACATCCTCAGGCGTGTTTGGATCAGCCCCCGGTTACCGTGAGGACCTGCCTGATGCCGCTCGTGAACGGTGAGACCAGCTCCTGCCACTGGCCGGGCAGGAGTTGCACCTCCGGCGCCCCGCGCAGCAAGTCCTGGTCGAAGTAGCGGCCGCCCAGCGTGAACCTTAGCTTTACAAGGTTCCCGAGCGGTGATTCCAGCGGTTCCTTGATCGTGCTGGACAGGAGGTCGGCCAACGGCTGCGGCAGCGCTTCGCCCGCGGAGGTGTACGTTTGCGCCAGCAGCAAGCGTCCATCGTGGCCTGCCTGCAGCAGCTCGTCCCGCTGGGTCGTCACGTCGAGCGTGCCACTCAGGATGACCCCGCGCGCCAGGTGGACGGCCGGATTGTCCGATGCCAGACGTCGCGCCGCATCCAGGGCCGCGACCGCTTCGTCGTGCCGGCCGGCCGCGTTGAGGAGCAGGGCCAGCGAGACCTGGTCGTCGACGTTGTGCGGCTCTGCGACAGCCAGGGCGCTGCAACCCTGGATCAGACCGTCGAAGCTGCCTTCGACCGGTCCGTAGAGAGCGGCGGCGCGGCCGATCTGGCACGGCGTCAGGTTGGTCTCGGCGATCGCGCGGTCGCGAATCGCGAGTCGTTGCGGGCTGGCCGCCCAGTAGGGCGCCTCCGCCAGATTCGCGTCCTGGTCGAGCGCGATCGAATAGGCGGCCACCGCTTCGTCGTCCAGGCCGGCCGTCTCGAAGATGGTGCCCGCCAGCGTTGCAATCGTCGAATCGTTGCCGGCGCGCGCCAGCGCGGCGCGAGCGGCCTCGACGGCGGCGGCGGTGTCACCCTGGCGGCTTTGCAGCACGGCCAGGTTCGCGTAGGCGATAGCGCCGTGCGGGTCGTCCTGGATGGCCCGCTCCAGATGCTGAATCGCGCTCGTGAAGTCGGGCGTCTCCGGTTGCGTCTCGAGCTGCTGCAGGGCAGTCGTGATGCCGGCGTTGATTTGATACGCGGCCGAGCCGGGCTGGAGGTCCGCTGCGGCCACGGCTTCAGTCGCCGCGTCGGCGAAGCGGGCCTCATGCAACGAGCGCAGGCTCTGGTCGTAGCTGGCGTTTGCGTTGTCCCTCAGGGCCCAGCCGGCGAAAAGCAGGGGCACGAGAGCGAGTACCAGCAGGCGAGCGGCGAGCGAGGCTGCCCGGGGAATCTCGATGCGGGCCGGCGAGAGCCGGAAGGCGATGGCCATAACGACGGCGATGGCGAGCAGCATCGACTGCCAGATGAAGGGCGAATCGACCAGGCCGTGGACGAGGAACGTCGTGAGCGCCGCGGCGCAGGCGATGATCTGCAGCCGTCTCGATTGATCGACGGCGCGCAAGCCCTGGATCAGCACGTATGCCACGATGGCGAGACCGATGGCGTAGAGCGCCGCGCCGACGATGCCGACGTCGATCAGCGTTAGCACATAGGCGTTGTGCGGATGGACGGCGTCCGTGGCGTGCTGGCCGCCGAAGCTCTCGTACAGCAGACCGAAGGAGTGCGGGCCGGCGCCCAGGATGGGGTGCGCGCTGAAGATCTTCAGCCCGATGTCCACCATCTCCTCACGCAGGGAGAGGGTGTGGCGAAAGAGCAACTGCTCGCGGCGGGCCCAGATTTGTATCGCTACAACGATGACGCCCAGCGCGACGACGGAGCCGCCGACGGTCGCTGCGAGCTTGTGGCGTCGGGCGCGCTCGAGGGCACGGCTGACCCAGCTGATGTCGATGGGGCGCAGGAAAAGGAGAGCCGCGAAGACGGCCCCGCCGGCGACGAGGCCCATCCAGCCGCCCCGCGAGAGCGTGAAGAAGAGCGCGGGCAGGCAGACGAGCACCGCCATGCCGCCCAGCAGCCGATCGGCGCCGTGGCGGGGCCGTAGGATCAGGGCGGCCGCGAACGGCAGCGCCAGATTGATCAGCATCGCCGTCACGTTGGGATGATGCTGCCCGCCGGTTCGCGGAACGCTCGTCGACAGCACGTCGCCGAGGCTGGCGTGGCCAACCACGGCATCGAGCAGGTGGCCATAAGCGGCGTAGACGTCGATAACGCGCAACAACACGAAAAGGGAAAGCACGATCATGCCCGTGAGAAAGGCGCGGATGATGAGGTCGACGGAAATCGCTTCCATATCGCGCAGGGCGTAGAAGACGACTACGGCGGTCACGAGGAAGAGCGTCGCGTCGAAGGAGATGGCGCGGTACGGCGACAGCAGGATCGATGCGGCGTAGGTGAGGACAAGCGCGCCGGCTACGAGGTCGACGGGAGTGCGGCCCGGCAATCGCCGCCGTATCAGCAGGAAGATGCAGTAGCTCGCGATCATTGCGCCGTAGAGGAACTGCAAGGCGCGGATCTGGGCGAAGTCCGACGTCGACGAGTCGAGGAGAAGAAGGAAGACGAGCCAGGGGACGAACAGCGACGCCACGAGGATGCTGCCGCTCCTGGCGGCGAGCCCCACGCGCAGTCCGAGTGCCCTGGCCGTGTCTGATTCAGGCGCCGGCGCGATCGAAGTCTGCATGCAGATCAGTTATCGGCAGAACGGCGTCGCGAGTTCAGGACTGTGCGTGGTGCGGATGCAGGTCGAGTGGTGTGAGGCGGTGACAGGTGGTGGTGACGGGTGGTGGGCGGTACAGGACTTGAACCTGTGACCTCTTCCGTGTGAAGGAAGCGCTCTGCCAGCTGAGCTAACCGCCCGTTGGGGATACTCAGTGTAGGAACGCCGCGAGAGCAGCGTCAAGGAGCCGTCGTTCAGGCTGCGGCGAGGAAGGTGGGCTCGGTCGTCGACTCGATGTCGGTGGCTGATCGGCGGCGCGATGGTCCGGGTCGCAAGGCAGTTGACGGCGAGCATGCCCAGGATCGCCCAGCCGTAGAGCGGGCCGACCAGGAAGCTCAGCAGGGGCGTCGCGGCGGCGATGGGGAAGACGAGCCAGAACGGTACCGTGAGCATGGTTGCGAAGAGCTTCTCCCACCCGCCCCACGGCCGCGTGACCAGGAACGGCAACGCGAACAGCGCGTAACCCGCCCAGGTGATCGGCCCCAGCGCCAGCGCACCGAGGATGCCTGCCATCGACGCCTGACGCACATCGGGCCGGACCCGGAAGGCCCAGACCGCCAGCGCCGCGAGCAGGACGGCTGACGCGGCGATGCCGGCAGGCTCGACGCCAGCGCGGTCGGCGATGGCCAGCAGCGAGCCGTTGCCGGGCAGGGTCATGCCGCTGAACGCGCGCGACGCGTCGAACCACTGTCGGTAGATCGTCGGTCCATCGATGGCCAGCGGTACAAGGCTCAGGGCGGCGGCCGTGCCAAGCGACGTCAGGCTCGTCCTTCGATAGCCGGCCAGGAACAAGAGGGCGGGCCAGACGGCGAAGGTCGGCTTGACCGCGACCACGATGCCGATGAGCAGGCCGGCGAGGAGCGGTTGGCGAGGGCTGAGGAAGAACGCGGCGGTGCTCGCGGCCACGAGAAGCATATAGATCTGGCCGAGCTCCACCGTGTGCCACATGCCTGCGAGCGAGAACAGCCAGAGGGCAGCGAGCGGCGTCCTCAGGGATGTGTTGCGACGCATGAAGTAGGCAGCCATGGCGCCGAAGAGCAGCAGAGAGCCGATCCGCATCGCCGCCATTGCCTTCCCGCCGTCGACGTGAGCCAGCAACCGGAAGGGATAGACGGCGATCGGTGGGTTGAGGTTCGGCGCCGGCACCTCGTGGTCGTTGAGCTGGACCACGAAGGTCTGCGGGTAGACGCCGAACGGGTCGTCGCCGCGATTGGCCGCAGCGCCGGACGCGACGAAGGAGCCGAAGTCGCGCAGATCGTCGCGGGGCATGAAGGCCCAGACTGCGCTCACCAGGATATCGAGGGCGAGCAGCATGACGATCGCGGCGCGAAACGCCTTTTGACGAGGGTTCATCTTATAGATAGTCGCCAGATAGCAACGGGCACTTGAGCCGCTGCTATCCCCGGCGCGCGACGACGATCATGCGACGCGTGTTCATCGCGTACGGTTCGCCGTCGAAGCCGCCGTAGGCCGTCTCGAACTCGAGGCCGGCGTTGTCGAGCATCGCGATCAGCTCAGTCAGCGTGTAGAGGCGGATGTGGTGGCCGCGTAGCGCTCGCCGCGTGCCGTCCGGCGCGACCGCCGTGAACGTGACGTGGTTGCGGCCCGTACGCAGATCGAAGTCGCGGTGCTCGAGAAAGACGGTTCCGTCCGCGGCGCGCTGCTCTTCGTCCTGGACGTAGTTCAGCAGCACCCACTCGCGGTTGAGCAGGTCCAGTAGCAACCGGCCGCCCGGCCTCAGCCCCGCATACGCGGCCCGCAGGACGCGGGCGTCTTCCGCCTCCGATTCGAGGTAGCCGAACGAGCTGAACAGGTTGACGATGGCGTCGAAGGGACGGACGGCCGGGATGTCGCGCATGTCGGCCTGCAGCAGCTCGACGTCGACACCGGCGGCGTTGGCGGCCTGACGGGCGAGGGTGAGGTACTCGGCGCTGAGGTCGAGGCCGGTGACCTCGAAGCTCATCCCGGCCAGCACGACGGCGTGCCGTCCCCGGCCGCAGCAGAGGTCGAGCACGCGGTCGCCGGCCTTCAGACCGACCGCTTCCGCCACGAACCGCGCTTCGTGCGCCGACTGCTCGGCGCCGAAGTGGGTATCGTAGATGTCGAGATAGTCCTGGCCGTAGAACTCCTCGTACCAGGTTGTGCCGTCGTCTGTCACACGCAGGCTCCTTCGCTGAGGCCAGCCTAGCAGCCTTTCGGTTTGGCCGACAGAAAGTAAGGCGGCTCAGAGGAACCTGCCATCTTGTATGTCGCCTCCGCGCGGAACCGCATGGGATGCCGATCCCCCTATACTGAAGCGATGCGATTGGAGACGGCCGGGTCATGCTGGAGCTGAACGGTCGCGGCGCTATCATCGCCGGCACGCGGCGAGTCGGCGCCGTGGTGGCGAAGCGACTGGCCCGCGAAGGCGTACGCCTCGCCGTCCTCTACCGTCACAGCCGCGACGAGGCCGAGCGGCTGCGGGACGAGATCGGCGAGGGCGTGATCGTTGATCTCCGCAGACCTCACCGTCGAGGCCGAGGTGCAGCGCGCGGTCGAGCAGGCGAAGCAAGATATGGGCAACCTCTCGTTCTGCATCAACCTGGCGTCGGACTACCCGGAGACGCCGTTGGAGACGCTGGACGCCGCAGCCTGGGAGCACGGAATGTCGGCGGCCAAGGGGACGTACCTGCTGGCGCTGCACGCGTCGCGTGTCATGCAGGAGAACCTGGGCCCTACGCGCGGTCACCTTGTCTTCTTTGGCGACTGGGCGGCGGGCCAGACGCCGTATGCCGGTTTCCTGCCGTACCTCACAGGCAAGGCGGCCATCGATTACATGACCCGCGCCTTTGCCGTAGAGCTGGCGCCCTCCGGCATCCTCGTCAACGCCATGTCACCGGGCCCGACGGCAATTCCGCCCGGCCTGCCTGCGGACCGGTGGGAGAAGGTGCTATCGATAACGCCGCTGCACCGCGAGTCGTCGGCGGAGGACATCGCAGAGCTGATCGTCACGCTGCTGCGAACGGAGACGGTAACGGGCGAGAACATACGCGTCGACTCGGGCCGGCATCTGTCGGGCTCGAGGCCCCGGGACGCGCGCTCGAACTAGACAGGAGGGGTCCTGTGCAGCGCTTTCAGGTAACCAAGACAATCGAGTTTTCCTACGGGCATCGCTTGCTGGAGCACAACGGCAAGTGCCGCCACCTGCACGGCCACAACGGGATGGTGGAGGTAGACGTCGCGGCCGAATCGCTGGACCGCCTCGGCATGGTCATCGACTTCGGTGACGTCAACGACATCGTGAAAACCTGGATCAACGAGACGCTGGACCACAAGATGCTGCTCTCGCGACGCGACCCGCTGGTGCCGCTGCTGGAGCAGGCCGGCGAGCCGCTCTTCCTGATGGACGAAAACCCCACCGCCGAGAACATCGCCCGCCTGATCTGGCTGGCGGCGCGCGAGCGCGGCCTGCAGATCAGCGAAGTGCGCCTGTGGGAGACCTCGACCAGCCGCGCGTCCTATCGAGGCGAGGCTTGGAGCGAGTAGCCGTCCTCGCCTCGGGCGGCCTGGATAGCTCCGTCCTGCTGGCCGACCTGGCGCGCGAGAACCACATCTTCCCCGTCTACATTGAAGCCGGCCTCGCCTGGGAGGGGCTGGAGAAGCGCGCCCTCGAAGCCTTCATCGCCGCGCTGGGCAGCGCCAACGTCGCGCCGCTGACGAGGCTGCAGCTGCCGTTGGGAGGCCTCTACGGCGATCACTGGAGCACGACCGGCGAAGGCGTGCCCGAAACCGACGAGCCGGACGAGACCGTTTACCTGCCGGGGCGCAACGTCCTGCTGCTCGGCCTGACCGGCGTCTGGTGCGCTCTCAATGATGTGCACGCCGTCGCCATCGGCTCGCTGGACGGCAACCCGTTCCCGGACGCCTCTCCTGCCTTTTTCGACGACTACGCGCGCCTGCTCAGCGCCAGCCTCTCGCACGAGCTGCACATCCTGGCACCGTACCGCCGGCGCCACAAAGAAGAGATCATCGCCGCGTTCCCGGACCTGCCGCTGGAGCTGACGCTAACCTGCGTCGCGCCGCGATTGGTCGAAGGGCGACTGGTGCACTGCAACGCCTGCAACAAGTGCCGCGAGCGCCGCGATGCCTTCGCCGCCGCCGGCGTGACCGACCGCACCGAGTACCACCACTAGCAGTAGAGAGCGCGAAATTCAAACTGCAGGGATAGAGCGCCCTGGATCATCGGACGGCTCGCAGCTTCTGCGCTTTGCACTCTGTACTTTGCGCTCGAAAGCCGCGCTCGGCAGGCCTTGTCGGAAGAAGAGGAGGCCGGGCAAGGTCCGCCGACGCGTTAGAAGCGGGAAGGGTAACCGGTCAGGACGTTACCCGGGTGTTGGCTTCTTCGATTACCGCGTTGTAGAGCCCTACCTGCGGCGGACCGGCGAGGATGCCCTCGACGGAGCCGCCCTGCGCGTGCGCCTGGTGGAATTCCGGAGAGTTGTGCCAGTTCTCGAAGTCGGTGCGCTGGTCCCAGATGGTCTGCGAGATGTAGTCGAGCAGGCCGTCGTCGCTAGGCAGGTCGTTGCGCAGCAGAGCGAAGGAGCGAAAGCCCTCGAACTTCTGCAGTTGGCTCTCGCGCTGGCGCCAACTGTCCACGAAGGCGTCCTCCTTGCCGGGGATGACCTTGAATCGGTTCATGGCGACGTACATCGGGATACTCCTTGTCCCTCTCGCTGTGAGAGTTAGCATGGGCTAAAATTGTAATGTGTCAACGCTGAGGCGGAGATTCTTCGCGTCGGCGATCAACCTGAAGATACTCCTCTTCGGGGCCAGCGACAGCGGTGGATATGGTGCAGACGTTGGAAGGGGATAGTGGCGCCCCAGGAGGGACTCGAACCCCCGACGCGCGGCTTAGGACGCCGCCGCTCTATCCAACTGAGCTACTGAGGCGTGCAGCCAATCTAGCACGCGCCCGGCGAGCCCGGCTACTGGCTCACCTCACCCCTCGGTCCCCTCTCCGTCGAACGGAGAGGGGAAGGCGGCAGCCGGGGTGAGGTCGAACCGTCACCCCGCCCCAGATTGCCGCGCCTCGCTGCCGCTCGAAATGTCACTCCGAACACAGTGAAGAGGCTGGCCCTCGGCTGACCACTTGCCATCATTGCCACGGTGGCCACCCTTGCTGCGCATCCTTGCAGGCTGCTCCGCCCCTGCCCTCAAGAGGAGAGGGTTTGGGAGGCACCTCCCAAACCCACCGCGCATGGCCCTTCGACTCAGCTCGGATGCAGCTTCGCCCCCGCTACCCTAGTGGGCATCTTCATTCCTCGCGGCCTCCCGTGCAGGCTTTGAGCTGCTTGCAATGACACCGCGGCTAACGCGCAGGCTTTGCCCGATTGCCATCTTGCCCGATTGCGGGCGCCAGGCCCTACGGCGTGTCGCAGTAGGCGAAGCCGGCGCCGATGGGCGATGCGTAGAGCGGGATGTAGTCAACGATGGTGTGCTTGCGGCCGTCCGCCACCGCCGAGGCAGTGATCCAGTTGCACGTCTCGCGCGTACCGCCCTGCGGTCCGCCGAAGCCGGGCATGCCGGTGGCGCTGCGGCCGCGCTCGCTGATGTCCTGGCTGCTGTCTCCAGCCGGGATGTGGTAGGCGTCGAAGTGCTCCGCCATGCCGCGCACGTCGCCGGCCTCGAGGAGGCGCATCATCTCGCGGTCGAAGTCCTCGTCCAGGTAGGCGTCCCTGGCGCCGGGCGTGTGCCAGAGGCCGCCGGAGCCCACAACGGCGACGCGCAGGTCGTCCGGGTAGTCCTCGATGATCTCGCGCACTGCCTTGCCCAACTGGTAGCAGCGGGCAGCCGGGGGCTGCGGCGCGTAGTAGCAGTTGAGTAGCACCGGCAGGATGGGCGTGTTGAAGTCGGTGAGCGACTCGGCCGGGCGCATGAAGGCGTGGCCGAGGCCGCGCTCCGGGTTGGGCATGTCCATGCAGAACGCGGGGTCGAAGCCGTGCCTCATCATGCCGGTGAGAAGGTGCACGCCGAGCTGCGGGTGGCCCTTCATCTTCATACGCGGCGGGATGTCGCTGGCGATGCGCGCGTCGTTGCCGGTGGTGTTGCCCTCGAACTCTTCGCCGACGTACACGGCAAAGGAGGGGAAGTTGTTGAAGTTGAAGCACTCGAGCTGGTCGTCGCCGAAGACGATGATCACGTCCGGGCCCGCCTCGTCCAGCTTGCGGCGCAGCGTGGCGAAGCCGTTCTTGACGCGCTCGGCCTTGGCCGCGTTCGAAGCATCGTCGTCCACGGGGACGTCTTCGCGCAGGGCGCGGGAGGCGCGAACCTCTCCCCAGCGCTCCGGAGGCATGTAGCAGAAGGGGCTGTGCGAGGTGTTGAAGACGCCGACTAGCTGAGCCATGGCTACGCTCCTTGTTCTCTCTGCGAATCGGCACACATTATGCCTCGATCTCATCGCGTGCGCACGAGTCAATGGCTGACGGGGTGGCTGGTGCTCGTGAGTAGAATTGCCGTCGAGATGTCGTCCGGTGAACGGGCACGGAGAGCAATCTGGGCACACGACGTCTAATCGGCGTCGATAGGCGACGGAGGGGAACATGATCCTGATCACGGGCGGCCTGGGGTTCATCGGCCTGCACACGGCGCGGCGCCTCCTCGACATGGGTCAGGACGTCGTCCTGACGCAGTACCGCGTGGCGCGCGAGCCTGCCTTCATCCGCGACGAGCTCGGTAAGCGCGCCTTCGTCGAGCAGCTCGACGTAACGGACGCGGCGTCGTTGGCCGCGATCGGGCGCAAACACGACATCGAGGGAATCGTGCACCTGGCGGTGCCGGGTCTGGGTGCGCTGGAGCCAGGTGAAGAGCTCCGCGTCAATATGTTAGGTCTCCTAACGATATTGGAGAATGCACGCGAGTGGGGTGTGACACGAGTTAGCATCGCCAGCTCTGTGGCCATCTACGGCGGAGCGGCTCGCGGGCCGTTTCGCGAGGATATGCCGCTGCGCACGTCCGGGGGCAACGCCACGGAGGCGTTCAAGCGCGCCATCGAGTCGCTGGGCGACTTCTACGGCAGCCGCACCGGCATCGAGGTGGTCATGCTGCGCATCGCGGGCATCTACGGGCCGCTGTACCACACGATGGCCAACCTGCCCAGCCGTCTTGTGCACGCCGCCGTCAACAGCCAGCCGCCGCTGCTGCGCGGCGAGCACGCCGATGACGCTTCCGACCTCTGCTACGTCAAGGACTGCGCCGAGGGCATCGCGCTGCTGCAGACGGCGCCGACCTTGAACCACCGCGTCTACAACCTCGGCGCCGGCCGCCCGGCCAGCAATCGCGAGCTGGCTGAGGCCATCGCCGCCGTCGTACCGGGCTTTGGGGTCGACTTCGAGCCAGGCCACAGCCGCAACAGACGCGACGACGCGTACATGGACCTGTCGCGCATCCACGAGGACGTCGGCTACGCACCGCAGTGGCCACTGGCGAAGGCAGTCGCGGACTACGTGGCGTGGCTGCGGGACGGCAACTCCGAGTAATCGATTGCCCGCCTCGCCGCCGCCTCGTAGGATCAGCGCATCGAGGAGGAGAAGCTCATGGACCCGTTGGTGGACCGCCTCGCGAAGTTGGATAGCTGCGCCGTCTCCGATGCGTTGGACCGTCTCGGCCTCGAGGGGGTCGTCCTCGGCGTGGGTCCGACGGCGCCGCCTGCAAAGATCGCCGGCCGGGCCGTTACGGTCAGGTTGAAGCAACCGTCGGCGGGCGAGACCTCACCGCGGCACCTCGGCACCGCCGCCATCGAAGCGGCGTCGCCCGGCGACGTCATCGTCATCGAGAACCCGCGCCTGGACGCGGCCGGTTGGGGCGGCATCCTGTCGGCGGCTGCGAAGACGCGCGGCGTCGCCGGCGTGGTCTGCGACGGCGCCGTACGCGACGTCGACGAGGCGCGCGAGCTCGAGTTCCCCGTCTTCGCCCGCGCCGCCGTGCCTCGCACCGCCCGCGGACGTCTGATCGAGGCCTCGTTCAACGAGCCGGTCCGCTTTGGCGGACTCAGGGTCGAGCCGGGCGACCTGGTGCTGGCCGACGGCAGCGGTGTCTGCCTGCTCGCGGCCGTGCACGCCGATGCGGTGATCGCCGCCGCCGAATCGATCGCGGCGCGCGAGGCGAAGATGAAGGAAGCGGTTCTGGCCGGTGACTCCGTGGTCGAGGTCATGGGCCGAGACTACGAGACGATGCTGCAGCAGTAGGAAGCAGGAGGGACGACGCCTTGGAACCGAATATCGCAGAGTATCGCAAGCTCGGCACCAGCACGGTCAGCGACGCGCTGGACCGCCTCGGGATCAATGGGCAGGTCTTTGGCATCAAGCCGCTGGACCGTAACTTCGCCATCTGCGGCCGCGCCTTCACGGTGCGTACCGTCCCGACCGACACCAAGGGCGCCTCGGTCGGCGACTACATCGATGACGTGCCGGAGGGCGAGGTCGTGGTGCTGGACAACGGCGGCCGTCTCGACGGCACCGTCTGGGGCGACATCCTCACGATCATGGCTGACCGCCGCAACCTGGGCGGCACCGTGATCCACGGCGTCTGCCGCGACACGCCGCGCAGCCTGGAGCTGAGCTACCCGATCTTCAGCCGCGGCAGCTACATGCGCACCGGCAAGGACCGCGTGCAGGCCGACGGCTACAACGTGCCGTGTTCGCTGGGAGACATCCGCGTCGAGCCGGGCGACCTGCTGCTCGGCGACGCCGACGGCCTCGTACGCATCCCGCGACCTCGCGAGGATGAGATCCTGGCCGTCGCCAAGGAGATCGAGGAGGCGGAGGAGCGCATCCGCAAGGCCATTCGAGACGGCATGCGCCTGGACGAGGCGCGCAAGCAGATGCGCTACTTCGACCTGCAGAGCCGTCAGTGACGCACCGGTCGTCCATGACGTCGCCATCGAGCTCGGAGACGGCGCCAGCGCTGTCATTCTGAGCGCCGGCGAAGAATCTCCCTCGGCGGACGCACCGTTGGCCTGAGTTCAGATCGTTGACTCATGGTTCGAGAGCCTGGCCGACGGTCGGCCGACACTTCGGCCCACCATGAGCGGCTTGTCGTCCGCTCGTCCTGAGGCTCTCGAAGGACGAGCTAGCGTCCCGTCCGCCGATGTCGGACCGTCACGGTGGAGGCAGGGTGACTGAAGGATGAATCTCTCAGCTATGAAGCACGCGGCGTCGACCAAGCTGCAGGATTCATCCTGCAGACATCGTCCTCTGATCAGCCCTCGATGACGCAAACCACCTCGATGGAGACCTCGGGGCCGTCGTCGCCAACGTGGGTGTGGCGCGCGGGGCGGCTGTGCTCGTCGGGGAACATCTCCAGCCAGTACTTGTTGAAGACGGGGCGGGTGGCCGGGTCCTTGATGAACACCGTCATCAGGCCGACGTCGCCGGGCTTGGCGCCGCTCTTTGCCAGAACGTTCGACAGGTTCTTGAAGGCGTTGGCGCACTGCTCGTCGATCGTGGCCGGCGTCTGGCCTGTGGCCGGATCGCGGCCGGAGATGGCCGACGAGAACAGCATGTTGCCGATGCGCGAGGCCATCGGGATCGGGTTCTGGTGCATGACCGGGGGAATGTCGATGCTCTGGCGCCAGGCTGGCATGTTCGGTGTCTCCTTCTGCTGCGACTTGATGACGGCGACGGCCTGAATCTGCACGGCTCCTGCCAGGCCGGGGGCGATGTGGGCGTGGCGAGCGGGGCGGTCCTCCGTCTCCGGGAACATCTCCAGCCAAGGCGCGTTGAACAACGGCCGCGTCGAGTTGTCCTTGAGAAACACGGAGACGCGGGAGACGTCGGCCGGTTCGGCGCCCGCCTTCTTCAGCACGTTGGCCAGGTTACGAAGCGTGTTGGCGCACTGCTCCTCAGCCGATTCTGGCATCTCGGCGGTCGTAGGGTCGCGGCCGAAGATGCCGGACGTGAACAGGTAGCCGCCGATGCGACAGGCCATCGGTATCGGCGTGTTGCCGTGGTTGACGGGCGGGATTTCGATGCTCTCGCGCCAGGCTGCCATGCGCTGCCTCCTCCTCGTTGCGTGCCCTGCAAGCGGGGCAAAGTATAGCCATCCGCGGCGAGCCTGAAAACGCTGCGTCCTACTATATGAAGCGTCAAGGAGGTGCGAAATGGCGCAGCGAGGATACATTCGCAACGGCTTCGGTGCCGTGCGTCCCTATCTCTACGGCACGTCCGCTGTCGTCGATCTCGTGACCGGAGCGTTCGGTGCGCAGGTGCTGGAACGGCACGTCTACGAAGACCGCACTGCCGCCGCCCACGTCGAGGTGCAGATCGACGACTCCGTGCTCGTGATCGAGGCGAAGGATCCGCCGTACGAGCACGCGACGCCGGCTTCCGTCCTTATCTACGTGAGTGACGTCGACGCTGTTTACGCGGCAGCGATGGCAGCGGGCGCGACGTCGGTCGTGGCGCCGGAGGACAAACCGTATCAGGAGCGCAGCGCCGGCGTGCGCGACGCTTTCGGCAACACGTGGTGGTTGAGTACGTACCGGCTGGAGAGGTGAAAAAGATGGTGCTGGAGGTGGGAGTCGAACCCACGACCTACCGATTATGAGCCGGTCGCTCTAGGCCTCTGAGCTACTCCAGCACGCTTTAGCACTATACGAGGGCGCGCGCGCGCCGGGCAAGGCGAGCGGGCATCACTGCCTCGGCCCGTGTACCCAAGAGAAAAGCGGGGGTCGCGGGGGCGCAGCCCATGCGGGGGGAGTCTGAGGGGTCTCCCCTCAGTTTCTGTTTTTCTTCTGGGATTGTCGCATGGGCTCCGCCCCTTGCAACCCTGGGCCCGACCTGAAGGTGGGCCACTACGGCCACGTCCAGAGCAAGAGCTGCATTGCTGACGAAGTCTGACGAGAAAGACGGCTCGCCTGATTGACGGCCGAAGGTAGAATCGCAGGCAATCGCGGGAAGAGCTCCGCGCGGGCGCGGCTGCCTGCCTTCATCAAAGGAAAGAGAGCCTACGATGCTGATCGATGCCGGTGACCGTCAGTATGAGCTGGTGGAGGGCTGGGGTGAGATTCCGGACGGCTGGCAATGGGGCCAGGTGGGCGCCGTCGCGACCGACTCCGAGGACAACGTCCACGTCTTCACGCGGGACGAGCACCCGTACCGCGTGTTCGACAAGAACGGCAAGATGCTCGACCACTGGGGCGAGCAGATATTCATGGACGCGCACGGTATCTGCATCATGCCGGACGACACGACTTACTGCGTCGACCGGCAGCCGCAGCTCGTCTTCAAGTTCGACCGCCACGGCAAGCACCGTCTCAGCCTCGGTACGCGCGATCAGCACGCCGATACGGGCTATACCAAGGAGACGCGCGACCCGCCCGGCCCGCAGTGGCTGGCGCACTACCGCAACGGCGGTAAGGACGTCTCCGGCGGCGGGTTCCCGATGGACAACGGCGTTGCTCACGGCGCGGACGGCTTCTACAACCCGACCGACGTTTGCGCCGACGAGAGCGGCAACATCTGGATATCGGATGGCTACCGCAACTGCCGGGTGCACAAGTTCTCGCCGTCCGGGCAGCTGCTCCTCTCCTTCGGTCAGCCCGGCAACGCCCGTGAGTTGCGCGACACGACCGACAAGCCGGGCTACTTCCACACCGTCCACGGCATCTGGGCCCACAAAGGCCGCGTGTACGTCGCCGACCGCGAGAACAACCGCATCCAGGTGTTCGACTACGAGGGCAAGCACCAGGCGACCTGGCCCCGCTTCGAGCGGCCCACCAAGCTCTACGTCGAGCCGAAGGAAGAGCTGCTCTACGTCTCGGAGCTCGAGGACCAGTTCAGCATCGTCGACCTGCAAGGCAACCTCGTAGGCCGCTACGGCACGGAGCGCAGCCACGACCCGGGCAAGTTCTGGGGCCCGCATGGCATCTGGTGCGACTCGGAGGGGAGCATCTACGTCGCCGAGGTGCTGGAAGGTCAGCGCCTGCAGAAGTTCGCCCGGCGCCGCTAAGACCGCCCGGCCTGAGCTGAGCGCCCCGACCGCCCCTGTACGCCCCGTCCTCTCCGCCGTAACATCTGTCATGTTTCAGGCGGAGTAGCCTTGTTCAGCTCGGAGGGATGACAACGATGCGTTACGGAGCCAACTTCCCGCACTCGATCGGCACGGACCCGGCGGCGGTGCGCGATTACGCGCAGGCCCTGGAAGGGGCCGGCTTCGACTACATGATCGTCATCGACCACATCGCGGGCGTGCATCGCAGCCGTTTCGGTGAGGCCGGTCCCGCCTTCAACTACACGAGCGAGACAGCGACGCACGAGCTGTTCACGCTCATGGCCTACGTCGCGGGCGTCACCCAGACGCTGGAGCTGGTGCCAAGCGTGCTGCTGCTGCCGCAGCGTCCCACCGTGCTCGCCGCCAAGCAGGCCGCCGAGGTCTCGATCCTGAGCAACGGCCGCCTGCGCGTCGTCGTCGGGATCGGCTGGAACGAGCACGAGTACGCGGTGCTGGGCGCGAACTTCCACAACCGTGGCCGTCGCCTCGAGGAGCAGATCGAGGTGATGAAGGCGCTGTGGACACAGCCAATGGTCACGTACAAGGGCCGCTGGCACGACCTGGACCAGATATGCATCAACCCGCTGCCGCCGAAGCCGATCCCGCTGTGGATGGGAGGCGGAGCGGAAGACCGCCTGCTGCGCCGCTACGCCAAATACGCCGACGGTTGGATGCCGCTGCTCGTCCCGTCGGTGGACCCGGTCGACGCCACGAACCGCCTGCAGGCGATCCTCAAAGAAGAAGGGCGCGACCCGTCCAGCTTCGGCCTCGACATGCGCGTCAACGCGGGCGACGGCGAGGCCAAAGACTGGGTAGAGCGCGCCCGCCAGCTGCAATCGATGGGCGCCGACCATCTCGTGATCAACGCGGGCTTCGGGGGCAACCTGACCCCAGCGCAGGCCTTGCAGCGCATCACGGACGCACGCAAGGCGATCGCGGCCGAGCTCGGTTAGACCAGCTTCAGGCTGAAGCCCGGCATATCGAGGCCTTCGAAGCGCGTCGACCAGGTCTGGCCGGTCGCAACGGGCAGCGCCGCCGTGAGCGTGCCCGTCGTGACGATTTCGCCGGCTTCGAGCGACGGATGACCGGGCAGGCCCGCGAGCAGCTCGACGAGGTGACCGAGCGCCAGCAACGGGCTGCCGAGCACGAGGTCGCCGCCGCCCTCCGCTGCCAGTTCACCGTCACGGAGCAGGCCAACCCGGAAGCTCGCCAGCGCCTCCGCGAGATCGGCCTCGCTGCCGCGCGGGACGTCGAAGCGCGGCCCCAGCACGTAGCGGCCGTGCAGCCCGCCGTCCGCGATCGTGTCTGCGGCCTGAAAGCGCCAGTCCGGGAAGTGGCACTGCACGATCTCGAAGCCGTGCCCGACCCACTCGATGGCGTCCAGCACCGACTCCGGGTCGCGCGTGGCAGGTGAGGCGCGCAGCTTGAAGACGATCTCGGGTTCGATCAGCGGCTGCGTCAGGCCGTCGAGCGACAGCGACGCTTCGGCTGCGTCCGGCCCCGCATCGATGACGGTGCGGTCGTACATGTAGCCGAAGACGGGCTGGTAGACGTTGTACTGCTCCCAGATCGTGCGGTTCGTGAAGCCGATCTTGCGGCCGATGCGTCTCCAACCGGAGCGCTCGCGGCGCGCCAGCACCTCGGCGGCGATGCCGTAGGCGTCGGCGATGCTGAAGTCGTCGTCGCAGCCGGTCAGCGGCTCCGCCAGCGAGCCGGTGTCGGCGAGGCGAATCATCTCCTCGGCGTAGAGGGCGAGCTTGACGCGGTTCACGAGGGGAATAGTACAGAGCGCTAGAGGCAGAGTGCAGAGGGCAGGAGGAGGTGGGGCAGCACGACTTCGACTGCCTCGTCGTAGGCTAACGGATAAGCTCCGACAGGTCGTTGTGCAGCGCGGCCAGACCCGCATCGAACGTGGCGAGACGTCCTCCGTGCAATCGGGCAAGCTGGGCCAGGTAGGCATCTGTCACTTGGCGATGACCAACTACCCCTGCCATAAGAACCTCATCGTAGCCGACGCTGTCGGGCCAAAAGGCATGGTTCGGAAGACGCGTAAAGCTGGCTAGAACTGCCTTGGCGGTAGCCACATCGCTGCCTTGTCTGAGAAGAAAGCGCATGAGGCTTCCTTGCGTGATGGGACAGGTGGCAAATGAATCATTCAGAGCTGCGAACCACGGACGGGCTCTGGATGCATGCTGATGCTCAGGAAAAGCGAGCGCGATGAGAATGTTGGCGTCGAGAAGGATAGTCACTCTTCCTCTTCGAGGAAGCGCTCAACTTCGTCCGAAGTGATAAGTCTGCCGATCCTCATCGTCAGAAGGCCGGTAAGCTCGTCCTGGCTTATTTCCGGCGATGGCAGGCCCTCGCCCAGGCCCCTGCGTATGAGCCAGGCCACCGCCTGGCTCAGCGTCCATGACCGGTCACGCGCCAGCGCCTGGGCCTGACGGTGTAGCTCCTCGGGGAGGTCAATAGTCGTCCTCATATGCGTTAGTCTAGCACGCTTGCATCGTGATGATCTGATGCACTGATGCAAGACGTATGTCCGTTGACTATTGGCCTGTACCCTGTCCTCCGCACTCTGTACTGCCTTCGGCTCGCTAAAATAGGGAGGTAATGCCCGCCTCCCGCAACGACACCTCGAAACGGGCCCGCTTCGCCTCTCGCCTGGCGGCGCTGCCGGCGCGCCCCGGCGTCTACATCATGCGCAACGCCAAGGGCGACGTGATCTACGTCGGCAAGGCCGCCAGCCTGCGTAACCGGGTGCGCAACTACTTCGGCGCGCCGCACTCGCTGGAGCTGAAGACGCGCGCCCTCGTCGAGCAGATCGACGACTTCGAGTACATCGTCACGCAGACCAACGCCGAAGCGATGCACCTGGAGGCGACGCTGGTCAAGCGCCACCAGCCTTTCTTCAACGTCCGCCTCAAGGACGACAAGCACTACCCCTATCTGCGCGTCGACGTGCAGAACGACTGGCCCCGCGTCGAGATCGCGCGGCGGGTGGGCAATGACGGCGCGCGCTACTTCGGGCCGTACGCCTCGGCGTCGTCCGTGCGGCGCACGCTGGGCGTGGTCAAGAAGCTGTTCCCGTGGCGCTCCTGCACCAAGACGATCACCGGCACGGACCCGCGCCCCTGTCTCGACTACTTCATCCACCGTTGCATCGCGCCCTGCACCGCCTACTGCACACGCGAGGAGTACGACGAGGTCATTCGCCAGACGCTGCTCTTCCTCGAGGGCAAGACGAGCGAGGTCGTGAAGTCGCTCAAGGGCCAGATGGAGTCGGCGTCCGAGGAGCTGCAGTTCGAGCGCGCCGCCCTGTTCCGAGACCAGATCCGCGCTGTCGAGAACGTGGCCGAGCAGCAGCTCGTCGAGCGCATCCGCCCGACGGACGAGGACATCTTCGGCCTGGCGCGCGACCCGTCCTCCGAGGACCGCGCCGGCGACGAGGCCTGCGTCCAGGTGTTCTTCATCCGAGGCACCCAGATGGTGGGCCGCGACTTCTTCACTCTCGACGGCGTGCGCGACGAATCGGACGGCGACATCCTGGGCAGCTTCCTCAAGCAGTTCTACGAATCGGCGGTGTACGTCCCGAAGACGGTGGTGGTGCCGTTTGCGGTGCCGGAAGCGACGCTGATGGCCGAGTGGCTGAGCGAGAAGCGCGGCTCCAAGGTCAACATCGCGGTGGCGCAGCGCGGCACGCGGCGCCGCATGGTCGACCTGGCGTCGGAGAACGCTCGCGAGTCGCTGGACATGCTGCGCGTGCGCTGGCTGGCGGACACGACGAAGCGCGACCAGGCGCTCGCCCAGCTGCAGGACGAGCTCGACCTGCCGACGTACCCGCGCCGCATCGAGTGCTACGACAACTCGAACATCCAGGGCACCAGCCCGGTCGCCAGCATGGTCGTCTTCATCGACGGCCAGCCGCGGCCGCAGGAGTATCGCCGCTTCCGCATCAAGACCGTCGTCGGCGCCAACGACTTCGCCTCGATGGCCGAGATCCTGGGCCGGCGCTTCAAGCGCTGGGAAAACAGCGGGCAGCCGGGCAATCTGGCACTCGGGCAGGAGAACGAGGGTGAACTGTTGGCGGCGACGGGGCGTGGTGCGGACGGAGCCGAAGCTTCGTCCCTACGGTCGAATGGACGCCCTCACCCCAACCCTCTCCCGGAGGGCGAGGGGGCGGCGGCTGAGGACGACGACGACAGCGTCCTGGGCTGGGGAGCGCTGCCGGACCTGCTGATCGTGGACGGGGGCAAGGGGCAACTCTCGGCGTCGCTGGACGTGATGCGCAACCTGGGCTTGAAGGACGTGCCGCTGGCCGGCCTCGCCAAGCAGAACGAGGAGCTGTTCGTGCAGGACCTGGCCGAGCCCATCGTCCTGCCGCGCACCTCGCAGGCCCTCTACCTCGTGCAGCGCATCCGCGACGAGGCGCACCGCTTCGCCATCACCTACCACCGCAAGGTACGCAGCAAGACGGGCATGGAGTCGGCGCTCGACTCGGTGCCCGGCATCGGGCCCAAGCGCAAGCGGGCGCTGCTGCGCAAGTTCGGCTCGCTGCGCGCCATTCGCGAGGCGCCGGTCGAGGACATCGCCGCCACGGTGGGGTTCACGCGCTCGCTGGCAGACAAGGTCAAGCAGTCGCTGTAACGCGACCATGTCTCAGGCTGCAGACGCACGTGACCTGACGTATCGTTAGGTCTATGCGTGAAGCGGCGATTGTTTCCCTGACGACTCTTCTGTCCTTGCTCGTCGCTGTCGCAGTCGCGCTGACGGCCGAAAGCGGGTCGGGTGATGGCGCGTCGGCGATGGTGCCGTGCGTCACAGGCGAAGCGGCGCGCAACGAGGTGTCGCCGGACAACGGTGCGGAGATGCCTCGCCATGAGATTTTCGAGAACCTGGCTGAAGCCGAAGCGTTTCTCTGTGTTCACCTGCCCAAGCCTCACGTTACCAACGACTGGACAGGCTTGGACCACGTGACCGTCGTTCGCTCGAACTCGCTCGATCATTTCGAGCCCGGTGCCTTCAGCGGCGTCGATGGCGCCTTCAAATTCGCGCGTAGCAGCTTTGGGCGGTGGGCTTTCATCGTGTCCGAGGCGCCGGTCGAAAGAGCGAGGCTTCTGCCTGGGTGCTCCTACAGCACAACGAGAAAAAACGCTGCGCATGTCATGGGAATGTACCTCGACATACGGACCGGCAATGATCCCTACAGCAAGGGTTTCTATCGCGCCTGCGCGGCCTGGGAAAAGGATGGTATTGCTTACGAGGCCGAGATGGGCTACCCGGACGAGACAGATCTGGCACACTACGTCCTCCCTGCCCTTGAGAGTCTTTACTAGTCGCTGGCAAACTCTCTTGCCGTAGTCGATTATGGAACCAGACGGCTCCCATTAGCGTCTGACCAGTATCGACCGCTATGGACACGGAGACTTGACGATGATGATGCGAAGCAGCCATCGATCCGCGATTCTCGGCGCAGCGTTGGTCCTGCTAGCCATCGGCATAGTCCTCGCGCTCACAGCGTGTAGTGGCGATAGCCCTGCAACTGCAACGGCAACCGCAAGCGCGACGACCACGAGCACGCCTGCCGCAACGCCCACGTCGCCGGCTCCAACTGCTACACAACCGCCCGCCCCGACTTCTACGCCTCCCGCCGACTCACCGGTGAGTAGCCCGCCGCAACCGACGCTGCCGCCGGACAACGGCGCATCGACTGCGACGCCGCCGCAGACGGGCACGTCGACGTTGCCTGCGTCCGACCTGCCGCCCGTGTCCCCGGACCGCAAGCGCATCGATGCGCCGATCGACGGGGCCGAGGTGCAGACCCTGGAGTCGTTCCCGCCTCAGTACATGCTGCACGTGACCGCTGGCCTGCCCAACGGCTGCGCGCAACAGGGTGGTTGGGAGGCGAGCCGCTCCGGCACGACGATCACCGTGAAGGTGTACGACACGATGCCGACAGGCCAGGTGGCCTGCACGATGATCTACGGTGACTACGACCTGAACATCCCGCTCGGCTCCGACTACGCGTCGGGCCAGCAGTACACGGTGCAAGTCAACGACAAGACGGTAACCTTCACGGCCCAATAGGGGGATTGCATCCCACGGCATGGCATGCACGACGGGCCGTTCGCATAGACCATTCCGCCGCGCCGTGGCTACCCGAGCGGGCCTTGACGAGTGTTTGCCCTCCCTACAGGCCGCGCGTATTATCGTGCTCGCATCGAAATCAGCAAGCCGGGCGCGGCCCGGAGAAAGGACATGTGCAATGCGCATCGCGCGCTTTCAGGCAGGCGGACGCACCAGTTACGGAATCGTCGAAGGCGAATCGGTCCAGCCCGTGGACGGCGACTTGTTCGGCGACCTCAAGCCCAACGGCTCGCCGGTAGCGTTGAGCAGCGTCAAGCTGCTCTCGCCGGTCGTGCCGCGCCTCATCCTCGCCGTGGCGCTCAACTACCCGAGTCACATCGGCGGGCGGCCCGTCTCGCCGCGTCCCGAGCTTTTCGTCAAGCCGGCCAACACCTACGCCGACCCGGACGAGGACATCCCGATGCCCGCCGGCTGCGAGCGTGTCGACTACGAGGGCGAGATGGTGGCGGTCATCGGCAAGACCTGCCGCCGCGTCTCGACAGAGGACGCACTGAGCTACGTCTTCGGATACACGTGCGGCAACGACGTCAGCGCCCGCGACTGGCAGCGCGGCGACCAGCAGTGGTTCCGCGGCAAGGGCTGCGACAAGTTCGGCCCGATGGGCCCCTGGATCGAGACCGACGTCGACCCGGTGAACACCAACCTCTCGACCCTCCTCAACGGCGAAGAGGTACAGCGCTGCAACACGAGCGAGATGATCAACAGCGTCGCCGAGACGATTGCGTTCGTGAGCCGCGTCTGCACGCTGGAGCCGGGCGACGTCATCTTCACCGGCACCTCCGGCCAGCCCAAGGCGCTGAAGCCCGGCGACGTCGTCGAGGTCGTGGTCGAAGGCGTCGGCGTGCTGAAGAACACCTTCGTCGCCGACCCGGAGCCGATGCCCTGGCAGGACCTGCGCCCCGACTTGCGTCCAGCCGCCGCGACGGCGTAGCTCTTCGCAGCGCAGTTCAGACGGGTCGTCCTCGCGAGGACGGCCCGTTTTCTGTCAGAACGGAACGAAGGTGATTCGGCGTACTATTACGAACCAACCAGTGCCGATCGCTCCGGATTGGAGAATACGTTGGACAATCGGCCGGACAACTCGCTCCACCCGTTAACACGCGTTTCCTATCTGCCGCTCGCGTTTCTCACCGCCATCTTCGGCCCCGTGCTCGTCCTCTTTCCCGGCTCGACCGAGGACTACTGGTCCTGGCCCATCCATCCCGACCTGAGCGCTGTCTGGGTCGGCGCCGCGTTCACCTTTGGTGCGGTTGCAATCGTGACGATGCTCGTTCGGGGACGCTGGACGGAAGCGATCGTGCCCGTGACGAGCACGCTGGCCTTCGCCATCGTCATCCTCGCTGCAACCCTGATCCATCATGATCGCTTCTTCGTCGGCCGCGTGAGCTACTACGTCTGGCTCGCGATCTACGTCTACCTCCCGATCTCGCTGCCCCTCATGCTTCTGCTCAATCGGTCGCGAGACCCCGGCGTACAGCCCGGCGAGATGCTCCTGTCCGCGCGGCTCCGGCTTCTGCTCGGCACGGCCGGCGCTCTGATCACCGTCTACAGCCTGGCTCTGATCCTCGGCGTCGACCGGGCGCTGGACCTCTGGCCGTGGCCGCTTGCGCCGCTCATGGCGAAGGTGGTGGGCGCTTGGCTGCTGTTTCTCGGCGCGGGTGGCCTGTGCGCGACGTTCGAGCGTCGCTACGCGGCCTATCGCTTCTACTTTCCCGAGGCGTCCTTCTGGTTTGCGCTCTTGTTCTGCGCCGCATTGGCGAATGACGGAGACTTCGATGCGGGCGCTGCGGAGCCGGTCTTTCTCGTGGTACTGGCGGCGGCCGCGATCGGGGCGCTCGCTATTTTCCTTCTCCTGGAGCGCAAGGCGGGAAGAGCGCTAGCCCGGGCCTGATGCGCGCCGTTCAGGGCCGCCGGAGTGGACTCACCTGGCCGCTGCCTTCGTTGCGTCTGCAATGAATCGCCGGACGACGTCGTAGCCTTCGGGCGTGGCGAAGCAGCCGCCGGAGGGCTTCACCCACATGCGCGACGTCTGGATGCTGTAGAAGAGCTCGAAGACGTGCGGCAGCGGGTGCACCGTGTCCGTGCGGTTGTCGCCGCGCGTCAGCAGGGTCGGGATCGTGACATTCTTGGCGGCCTCACGCAGGTCGAGGTGGTTCTGCAGCGCCGCGTCGTTGCGGATGGCGAAGAAGTTGCGCACCACGTTGGGCCAGTCGTCGCCGTGCATCGATTCGTGCAGCTGCTGGATGCGCGGCGGCAGGGCGTCCGGGTCGCTCATGCGCGTGTTTAGCGCCTCGTTGCTGTCCGGCTCGATGGCGACGATCGGGTTGTTGAGGATCAGAGTCCGCACCCGCTGCGGCCGGTCGATGGCGAAGCGCAGGGCGACACGCGCGCCGATGCTCGAGCCGTAGAGGTGGACGTTCTCTATGCCGAGCCGGTCGAGCAACGCCTCGAGGTCATCGACCCAGCCGGACGGCGGCTCGATGCGGTCGACGCGGGCGCTCTGCCCCATGCCGCGCATGTCCGGCGCGATGACGCGAAACGTCTTCGAGAGCTCCTCGATCTGCGGTGCGAAAACGCGGCTGGACTGCAGCGCCTCGTGTATGAGGACGAGGGGCTCGCCGGAGCCGGCGTCTTCCCAGTGGTGCGCCCAGCCATTGATCGTCGCGTCGGGCATCGCTGTTCCTTCCCCCGCACCATCTTACGGAAGGATTGGAGAAGAGCGAGCGGTCTGGACGCCGTCGGTATGATCGGCGTATGGACGAAGGACGACTGTGCCCCAAGTGTGGCGCCTACTGGGCTTGCGATTGCGTCCTCGATGACCTCAGCTACGCGCCGGTCCGCAACTGCGACCACGACTGGGTCGAAGCGGTGGGCGTGGAGCTGACCGAGGACCTCGCGTCGGAGGATACGCAGGTGTACCTCTGCCGCCTGTGCGGCATCTACGCCGTGGGCGACGTCAACGAGCAGATCCGGCCTCTTTAGCCATTGGCATGGCGGCGAACCGCGCGGAGACTTGTCCTGCGGGACGGAGCATTCGGCGGACCGCCGTCGTGGGGTTGAGTAAGCCGGCAGGCTGCGAACGTGGCTGCAAAGACGCATCGGAGTCGATTCCGGTACTGTAGGGTCGTACTCGATTGCAGGAGGCAGCGGCCCTGAACGTCAGCGACCCCGAGCTCATCCAGCTGCTCACCCAGCGTGACGGTCGCCAACCGCTGCGCACGCCGCGCCATCAGATCGACGATGAGTGTCGCCTCGCGGGCCTTCTGAAGGACCGCCCGTGCCCCTGGTGTGAGGCGGAGAGGCGCCACCAGGCGCGGCTCGTGGACGCAGTTTAGGAATTCATCAACGCTTATTTAACTCACTGGAGCGGCAGGCTCGCGTCCGGCTCAGGTACCATAAGGAGAACGCGAGAGGGTTGCAGTTCGCATGAGCCGACTGAAGGGCTACCTGGCTGCTTTTCGCACGCTCCTTACGATTCTGGCTGGAGCCGCTGTTGGCGTCCTGCTCATGGTTGTCTATCTGCAGCTCGATCCGCCCGCCGGCAAGTACAACGACTCGGAGATACGCGCGCTCGCCGGCGAGCAGATCAAGGCCTCGACGCCGACGCCGCCCATCGAGCCGCAGATTTACGCGCAGTTGCTGCCGTCGGTGGTCGTCGTTTCGGCGGGTTCTCCCGATCCGGCCCAGGGCTCCAGCGTGGGCTCCGGAGTCGTCGTCGATCTCAACGGCAGCATCCTCACGGCGTACCACGTGGTTAATGGGTTCGATACCGTCACCGTGCAGTTCTACGACGGCTCCACTGCGACGGGCACCGTGACCCAAAAACAGCCCGAGCGCGACCTGGCGATCATCTCCGTGAACGCGCTACCAAAGGGAGTCGACGCTGCGACGCTGGCAGGCGGCGTTCATGCCGGCGATGAAGTGATGGCGATTGGGGCGCCGTTTGGCCTCGCGTTCAGCGCCAGCTCTGGCATCGTCAGCGCTCTGGGACGCAGCTTCTACGTGGCTGAGACGGGGCAGGAGCTGAACGACATGATCCAGTTTGATGCGGCCATCAACCCCGGCAACTCGGGTGGGCCGCTGGTCGACATGAACGGCCACGTGGTCGGCATCGTCACGGGCATTCTCAGCCCGGACCCGAACATCACGCCGTCGTTCGCCGGCATCAGCTTTGCGGTGCCGATCGAGCAGGCTTCAGGCCTCGTGGCGCCGGTGGGCTAACCACGACACATTGCACACTCAGGAGACAGGAATGGTAACGCAGACCGAGAACCCCGAAACCGGCACGCCGCTGGAGCAGATGATCTTCGAGATCAAAAAGGTGATCGTCGGCCAGGAGCAGCTCATCGAGCGTATCCTCGTCGCGCTGCTCTCCCGCGGACACATCCTGGTCGAGGGCGTGCCCGGTCTCGCCAAGACGATGGCAATTCGCACCGTCGCCGAGGTCGTCGGCGGCGAGTTCAACCGCATTCAGTTCACGCCCGACCTCGTGCCCGCCGACCTGATCGGCACGCGCATCTACAACCAGAAGGCCGGCGACTTCTCGACGTCGCTGGGCCCCGTCTTCACCAACCTGCTGCTGGCGGACGAGATCAACCGCGCGCCGGCCAAGGTGCAGTCGGCGCTGCTCGAGGTCATGCAGGAGCACCAGGTGACCATCGGTCGCGAGACGCACAAGGTGCCGGAGCCCTTCCTGGTGCTCGCAACCCAGAACCCAATCGAAACCGAGGGCACCTACGCGCTGCCGGAGGCGCAGGTAGACCGCTTCATGCTCAAAGTGCTGGTTGGCTATCCCAGCGACCGCGAGGAGATGGTGATTGTGCAACGCATGACGAGCTCGGTGCCGGCGCCGCGCCAGATCATCTCCACCGAGGATCTGCAAAAGATGCAGCAGCAAGCAGACGCCGTGTACGTCGATCCGGAGCTGATGGAGTATGCGGTGCGTCTGGTCGGCGCCACCCGCCGTCCGGCCGAGTACGGTCTGCGCGACATCGAGTCGTACATCTCGTTCGGCGCCAGCCCGCGCGCCTCGATCAACCTCGTGCTCGGCGCCCGCGCCCTTGCCCTCACCCGCGGCCGCGACTACGTCATCCCGCCGGACATCATGGAGCTGGCGCCCGACGTGCTGCGCCACCGCCTCGTCCTCTCGTACGAGGCGCTCGCCGACCATGTTACGCCGGACAACGTCATCGACCGCGTGGTCGAGGTCGTGCCGAAGCCGGTGCGCCCCCTGTCCGACGACCCGCAGCGCTGGGCGACCGCGGAGCAGGTGACCACGGGATGACGGCAGCAGTCCTCGAAGCCCCGGGCGCCGTTCGGCAGCAGGTGCGGATCGACCAGGACGCCGAAGCGCTGCTCAAGCGCCTCGACTGGTACGTCGTCCGCCGCCTCGACGGCATCCTGCAGGGCGATTACCGTTCCCTGTTCACCGGTCACGGCTACGACCTGGCTGAGCTGCGCGAGTATCAGGCGGAAGACGACATTCGCTACATCGACTGGAACGTGACGGCACGCATGGACACGCCCTACGTGCGTCAGTACATCGAGGACCGCGAGATTACGGCTTGGCTGGTGCTGGACCTGTCGCCGTCCGTCAGCTTCGGCACCGTCAACACGAGCAAGCGCGACCTCTTGATCGACTTCGCTGGCGTCATGGCGCGCCTTCTGACGCGGCATGGCAACCGCGTCGGCAGCCTGATGTTCTCCGGCGCCGTCGACGAGATGGTGCCGCCGCGCGGCGGTCAGCTACAGACGTTGCGTCTCCTGCACGAGCTGCTGCGTAACCAGCCGGGCGAGTCGGGCTCGACGGACCTGGCACGCGCGCTGGACCGCGCTGCCGGGACGCTGAAGCGCCGCTCGATGCTGTTCATCGTCTCTGACTTCTTCGCCGCGCCCGGCTGGGAGCAGCCGCTGGCGCGCCTCGCTCGCCGCCACGAGGTGCTGGCCGTCTGGCTCTCCGACCCGCGCGAGGAGGAGATTCCGGATATCGGCCCGCTCATCCTCGAGGATGCGGAGTCAGGGCAGCAGGTCTACGTCGATACGCACGACCGCGGTTTCCAGGAGCGTTTCCAGGTCCTGGTGCAGCAGCGTCGCGAGCAGCTGGAGCGCACCTTCGCGCGCAACGGCATCGACCTGCTGCGCCTCACGACGGACGGAGACATGGTGCAGGAGCTCAGCCGCTTCGCGCATCTGCGGCGGGACATGCGTCGCAGGCCTGCCGGCCGCCAGGCTGCGGGAGGCTCGCTGTGAGTTTCCAGTGGCCGGCGGCGCTGATTCTCCTGCTGCTCATTCCGGCGTTGATCGGGCTTTACGTCTGGATGCAGAAGCGGCGCCAGCGCTACGCCATGCGCTACGCCAGCGTCTCCCTGATCGCGCAGGCGGTGGGACCCGGCCCCGGTATCAAGCGCCACATCCCGGCGGCGCTGTATCTCTGCGCCCTCACCGCCATGATCATCGCCCTGGCCCGGCCTGTGACGACGATCCCGGTGCTGCAGAACAGCGGCACCATCATTCTCACGGTCGACGTCTCTGGCTCGATGCAGGCGGAGGATGTCAGCCCGAACCGCCTCGAGGCGACGAAGGCGGCGATGCACGACTTCGTCGAGCGCCAGCCGGACGGCGTCAAGATCGGCGTGGTCTCCTTCAGCGACTACGGCGCTCTCGTCGCGCCGCCGACCACGGACCGCAGCGTGGTGCTCGCCGCGATCTCCCGCCTGCAGACGCAGCGCAGCACGAACATGGGCGGCGGCCTGCAGGTGGCGCTGGATGCCATCTACGAAGACCTGGGTGAGGCCGCGCCCGACAACGGTGCGAAGGCGGCGAACGGCGCTGCCGCCACGCCGACTGTCGGCTCGGCGAACAATCCGCCGCCGGCCAGCATCGTGTTGATTTCGGACGGGGAGAGCAAGATCGGGCCGCCGCCGGAAGAGTTCGCCCAGGAGGCTGCGGCGAACGGCATCAAGATCTACACCATCGGCATCGGTACCGCGGCCGGCGCGAACCTGCGCATCCAGGGCCAGAGCGTCTTTACGCGCCTGGACGAAGGCGTACTGCGCTCGATCGCCGAGACGACGAACGCGCGCTACTTCAACGCGCAGGACGCCAAGGACCTGCACCAGATCTACGACGAACTGGACCGGGAGCGCTCCTTCGAGAACAAGAAGACGGAGGTCACCTTCGCCTTCACCGCCGGGGCGCTGCTGATTTCGATAGTGGCCGGCGGGCTGGGCCTGCTCTGGTTTAACCGCCTGCCGTAGAGGCGACGCCGTGATTGACGCCCGCGAGAGAGGAGGCCCCTGGATCCGGAGGGGCCTTCTCTCTTGCGGGTGCTAACCGGGTTTGGGATTGCTGTCGCCAGGGGTTTCGGCCGGAGCCGATTCAGCCTTCGCCGTTCTTCGGCCCCGCTTAAGCGTCTCGGGCAGTGCCAGCACCATCACGGCCGCGCCGAGTAAGCCGATCCCTCCGCTGAACACCGAGGCTGCCCCCAGGCTGATCAGGCCGATCACGCCGCTGATAGCGACCGGCCCGAAGCCGGTGCCGGCATCTCCGATCAGTCTCCAGACGCCGAGGAACTCGCCGCGGCCTACTTCCGGCGAGTAATCGGCGCCCAGCGTCATGACGATGCCGGAGCCGAGGCCGTTGCCGACGCCTGTCAGCGCGGCAACAGCGATGAAGCTATACAGCTCCGAGCTGAGCGGCAGCAGGATGAGGCCGAGCGCCAGGAAGAGCAGGCTGGGCACGCCGGCCCACTTGCGACCGAATTTATCCATCACGATGCCAGTGGGGTAGAAGAAGGCCGTATCGATGAAGAAGGAGAAGCCGAAGATCACGCCGATCGTGGCGACGTCGAGGTCGAGATGATCGCCCCACAGGGGCAGGAAGATCTGCCGTCCCTGGCGCAGGAGAGACAGCGCGATTATCGGGATGCTGGCTCGCAGGTAGACGGAGCGATGCTCGATCAGGGTCGACCACAGCGCGCCGCGCATGCCGTGGCCCGCGGCGGATAGTCGAGGAGTGGCGACTTCTTCCACGACGAAGAACATGGCCAACGAGGCGATGATGCAGAGCACGGCCTGCAGGTAGAACGCCGACTCAAGCCCGAAGACGCTGCCGAGAACGCCGCCCAGGATCGGCCCGATGAAGTTGCCGAAGCGGTTCGTGCCGCCCAGCAGCGAGATCACGCGGCCGCGTTGCGCTGTCGGCGTCATCTCGGTCACGTAGGCGAGGCGGGCTAACTGCCAGAAGGCCCAGCCACCGCCCATGATTAGCATGAGCAGACCGAGGATCAGGGGCGATGGGCTGAATGCGGCGCCGAGGGCGACCACGGCTATCATCGCCGTGCCCGCTACCATCGCCGCCTTGTCACCAAAGCGCGAAACGACGAAGCCGCCGGGCAGGTCCATGATCATGGTGCCGATGCCGCGCATTGCCACGATCAGTCCGGCAACGGCCACCGATGCGCCAAGGTCCTTGGCGAAGAGGGGAACGATGGGCAGCATCGCCCCTTGGCCGATCGAGAAGAGCAGGGTTGGGAAGTAGACACTGTAGGTGAGCGAGAGGATGCGAAACGGCTGCTCGTCGCCCGGCTCGGTCATGCAGGCCATCCTACGACGGCTCTACCTGAGGGAGAACTCCTGGCTTCGGCTTCACCGTCGCTGACTGGGTGGCGCAAGAGCCTCGCAGATTTGACAATGCGAGCTTCGCTAACTAAGTTGTCAACATCATTGGTCAACTTACTCCACTTTGATCCAAAAGGGGCAGCTCCATGGTTACGACTAATCCCAAGATCCCCGAGATGAAGCCCGGTTACATCCTCCCGGTCAGCTACGAGGAGATCGACGAGTTCGAGGAGCGCGCCAAGAAGTTCCGCATCGGCGACGAGGACCAGACCGAGTTCCAGCTCTACCGCCTGTCGCGTGGCGTCTACGGCCAGCGCCAGGAAGACAACCAGATGATGCGCATCAAGCTGCCCGGCGGCGCCATCACCGCCGACCAGATGGATGCGCTCGCCGACGTCTCGGAGAAGTTCTCCGGCCTGCACCGCGGCCACATCACCACGCGCGAGAACATCCAGTTCCACTTCGTCAACCTGGACGACGCGGCCGAAGTGATGCGCATGATCGGCGCGGTCGGCCTGACGACGCGTGAGGCCTGCGCCCACACGGTGCGCAACATCACCGGTTGCCCCTACGCCGGCATCTCGCCCGATGAGGTCTTCGACACGACGCCGTATCTGACCGCCTACGCGCGCCACATGCTGCGCAACCCGATCTGCCAGCGGATGCCGCGCAAGTTCAAGACCTCGTTCTCGAACTGCTCGAACGACTGCGCCGGCTCCAACTACCACGACCTCGGCTTCGTCGCCCGCAAGCGCGTCGACGCCGATGGCAACGAGGTGCTGGGCTTCGAGATGCGCGTCGGCGGCGGCACGTCGACCATGCCGCGCATCGCCGACGTGATCTGGGAGTTTGCTCGCGTCGATGACGGTGAGTACATCCGTGTCGCCGAGGCGATCATCCGCGTCTTCGACCGCGAGGGCGACTTGCCGGGCCTGTTGCGCAAGAACCTCAACAAGGCGCGCATCAAGTTCCTGCTCAATAAAATCGGAGCGGACGCCTTCCGCGACAAGGTCGTCGAGGAGCTGGGCAAGGACTGGGCCAAGGAGCCGATCGACGTGGCCGCGCTCAGCGCTCTCGTGCCCGAGGAGCCCAGCGCCCCGGTGCCGGACGACGGCCAGCCCGCCGCCCCCGGCTTCGAGCGCTGGCGCTGGACCAACGTGCACGCCCAGAAGCAGGACGGCTTCTACTCCGCCGTGCTGACCATGCCGATGGGAAACATCAACACGAACCAGTTCCGCGATCTGGCCCGCATCATGCGCAAGTACTCCGGCGGCTACGCCCGCACCAACCCGAACCAGAACCTCATTCTGCGCTGGGTGCGCCCCGAGTCGCTGAAGATGCTGCACCGCGAGCTGTACGAGACCGGCTTCGGTGATGCCGAGGCGGACCTCGTCGCCGACGTCGTCGCCTGCCCCGGCGCCGACAGCTGCAAGCTCGCGATCACGTCCTCGAACCAGGCCGGCTACGGCCTGCGCGAGGAGCTGATCAAGTTCGACTACCAGGACCCCGAGGTCCAGAAGGTCAGCGTCAAGATCAGCGGCTGTCCCAACGGCTGCGGCCAACACCACATGGCCGGCATCGGCCTGCAGGGCTCGTCCTACAAGGTCGGCAAGCTCGAGGTGCCGTGCTACGACGTGTTCGTCGGCGGCGAGGGCTACCAGGGCGTCAGCAAGTACGCCACGCGCGTCACGCGTGTCGCCGCCAAGAAGGCGCACCTGGCCATCGACCGCATCTTCGAGGTCTACCAGGCGGAGCGCACCAGCGCGGACGAGCCGTTCGTCGCCTATGTGAACCGCGTCGGCCCGAAGCGCTTCGAGGAGCCGCTCGAGGAGTTCAAGTGGGTCGGCTCGCTGGCCGAGGACGCGAACCTGTACATGGACTGGGGCCACACCGACATGTTCGAGGTCGTCCGCGGCGAAGGCGAATGCGCCGCCGGCGAAATGCCTCTCCTGCGCACGCAGTAGGAGCTGCGAGCGGACAAGCCTTCAGCTCAGCTGCGAGAAGCGCCCTCGGAAAAACGAGGGCGCTTCTTTCTTGTTGGCACCGCGCCCGTCATTGCGAAGAGCAGCGCGACGAAGCAACCCTGGACGTACTCGGGTCAACTGACGATTCGTCCAGGATTGCTTCGCTGCGCTCGCCATGACGAACGATGTGAGTCCGTCCTACGATATTCGCCCGATCGCGAACTTCAGGTAATCGCCCTCCGGAAGCGCTGCCAAGACCGGGTGGTCGAAAGCGGCGCCGTGGATGGCTTCGAGCTGCCAGCGGCGTCCTGCCTGGCGCACGCCATCTTCGACGCTGCGCAGGAACTCCTCGCGGCCGAAGTGACTGGAGCAGGAGGCGGCGCAGAGCAGCCCGCCGGGGCTCGTTACTGATGCGGCAAGCCGGTGTAGCCGCTGGTAGGCCCTGCGGGCGGCGGGCACCGCGTCTTTGCGCGGCGCAAAGCTGGGCGGATCCGAAACGACGATGTCCCAGCGCTCGCCGCGCTCGATGGCGGCCGTGAGAAAGGCGAAGGCATCCAGGGCGTGGAAGCCGCTGCGGTCGAGGGGCAGGCCGTTCAGTTCGAAGTTGCGTCGCGCGGCCTCGATTGCAGGCGCGGCAATGTCGACGGTGTCGGTGGACCGCGCGCCGGCCGCCGCCGCATGCACGGAGAAGCCACCCGTGTACCCGAACAGGTTGAGCAGCGATTTGTCCCTCGCCAGTTCCGCTACGCGCATCCGGTTCTCTCGCTGGTCGAGGAAGAGACCGCCCTTCTGGCCGTGCGCGAGGTCAACGGCGAAGCGCAGGCCGCCCTCCATCACTTCGACCTCGTCCGTCGCCTGATTCGTATCGCGCTGCTCCCGGTCACGAATCGATCGGACCGAGAGACGTGACGCTGCTGCCTCGCGTAATCGTGGCTCGAAGGGCTCGTAGAAGGCGCGTGCGCCGGCGTTGTCGAAGCGCACACTGACCGTGTCGCCGTAGATGTCGACATGGACGCCGGGCAGCAGGTCGGCTTCGCCGTGCACCCAGCGGAAGGCGTTGGTCTGCGAGAGGTCGAGCCGCGCCAGGCGGCGCTCGAGCGCCTCGCGCAGTCGCCTGTCGATCAGGGAGCTGGCGTCCTCGAAACGATGACCGGGACCGCCCGACTCGAGCACGCGAACCGCGATCGTGGAGTGGGCGTCCCAGAAGCCGCGCGCCAACGGCCGTCCGTCCCGCGTCTCGACCTGAACGAGGGCGCCGTCCGGCAAGTCGTCTCGGTGGACGAGGGCGTCACGGTAGATCCAGGGATGGCCCTGTCGAATCGAACGAGCCAGCTTCTTCCTGAGGACGACGTTTGCGAGGGTCGTGTCTGCCGTCATGTCTTCAGGGTAACGGCTCGGCACGGGGGTGTGCCTGTGGCCTGGCTCGCCTACACGTAGTGCATCTCGAGGAAGCGGGCGCGCAGGGCGTTGACGTCCGCCTTCACGTCCTTGCCGCGGATAGCGGCGGCCATGAGCTCGGCAAGGCGCTGCATGTCGGCCTCTTTCATGCCGAAACGGGTCATCTCCGGCACGCCGATGCGCAGGCCGGAGGGATTACGCGGGTCCGTGTCCCACGGCAGCATGTTGTAGTTGACGATGACGTCGTTCGTCTCCAGTCGCAGCGCCGCCTGCACGCCGCCGCCGTGCTCGGCGACGTTGACGGCGATCTGGTGGCTCTTCGTGTAGCCGAACTCGCGCGCTTCGACGTGGACGCCTTCCTCGTCCAGCGCCTTGCCCAGCGCCTGCGCGTTCTTGACGATCTGCCCAGCGTAGGCAGTGGCGTGTACGCGCATCTCGCGGATCGCGACGATCAGCGCGGGCAACGTGTGCAGGTGGTGGTTGCTGGAGGAGCCGGGGAAGACGCCGCGGTCGGCGGCAGGCCAGTAGCGCGTCGCGTCCTCCTCGTCGAGGTCGGAGACGATAACGCCGCGCTGTGGGCCGGGGAAGGTCTTGTGGGTGCTGGCCGTGACCCAGGTCGCACCTTCGCGCCACGGGTCCTGGAACTGCCCGCCGACCAGCAGGCCGAAGACGTGCGCCGCGTCGTACAGGATCGGGATGCCCTTCGGCTTACAGACCGCCGCCAGCTCGGCGACCGGCTCCGGGAAGAGGAACATGCTCTTGCCCAGGACGATGGCACGCGGCGAGACCTGCTCGATCAGGTCGATGCTCTTCCGCACGTCAAGGTGGTAGTTGTCCTCGGTCAGCGGGAAGAAGTGCAGCGGGATGTGACGCTCCGCCTCCAGGCTGAGCGACATGCCCCGGTTCTGGATGCGCCGGCCGAAGACGCCCACGGTGTTGTGGCTGATGTGGCCGCCCGCAGCCGTCGAGTTGACGATGACGGGGTCGCCGCCGCGCAGGTAGGCGAGCGCGATGGCGGTGTTGGCGTTGTTGCCGCTGATCGGCCGCACGTCGGCCTGGCGGGCGTGGGTCAGCTCCAGCAGCTCCTGCTGCGCCATGGTCTCGATCTGGTCGATGTACTTCGTGCCCTGGTAGTAGCGGTTGATCTGACCGTCGTGGTTGGGATGGCCTTCTGCGTAGCGCGCCATGAAATCGGAGTTCTGGATCTCGCGCACGGCCGCGCTCTGCGCGTTCTCGCTGGCGATCAGGTTGATCGTCTGCGATCCGCGCCACTGCTCCTGGTTATCGACGATGGCGCGGATGTCGCTGATGTCGACCGGCATAACGTTCTGAGCTCCTCCGAAAGTGGTCGTTGAATGACCAAACTCTAGCGCGTTCGAGGCTTTGACGCACCCGAGGAGATCAGCCTTCCGAGGCGCCCCGCATGCGCTCCACGATGCTCCAGGTTGAGATCAATGCCCAGCAGCTCTCCATCAGCACGAAGCCCCACTGCGAGTTCGCGATGGCGGTGGCGAGCAGCAGCAGCGAGCCCACGAGGTTGAGCACCAGGTAGATGTAAGCCGTCGATCCGGTGACCTTGAACTGCACGAGAGCGAAGCCGATCAAGATGGCGATGGCGCCGGCCAGCTGAACGATGATGTCTACGGACATGTCGATGGGAACATTGCTGATTTGCGGGATCGGAGGCAGCCAGGCCCCTTTCGCAGCGGCCGGGGCGCCCGTATACTAGCAGAGACCTGACCTTTAAGCCCGGTCCCGTGAGGCCGGAAAGGATGAACGAAGTGCATACGCGCGCACGCACGCCTCACCCTAACCTGAACTCGGGCCAACGTCAGTCAGACGGAGGGCCCGTTTTTTATGCCTGAGCGCGTCCTCATGACCGCCGAGGACATCCGCCGCGCCGTCGTGCGCGTGGCGCATGAGATCGTCGAGGCCAACCGCGGCACCGCAGACCTCGTCCTCATCGGCCTGCGCACCCGCGGCGTGCCCATCGCCCGCCGCCTCGCCGCCTCGATCGAGCAGATCGAAGGGCAGGCCGTCGAGGTCGGTACGCTGGACATCGGCCTCTATCGCGACGACTTGAGCATGCGCGGCGCGACCGTGCAGATCGCGCCCAGCGAGATGCCCAACATCACCGGCAAGCGCGTCATCCTGGTCGACGACGTGCTCTTCACGGGCCGCAGCGCGCGCGCCGCGCTCGACGCGCTCATCGACCTCGGCCGGCCGCAGCGTATTCGCTACGCCGTGCTGGTCGACCGCGGCCACCGAGAGCTGCCGATCCGCGCCGACTATGTGGGCAAGAACATCCCGACAGCCCGGACGGACGACGTTCGCGTCCGCCTGGTCGAGACGGACGGCCGCGACGAGGTCGCCGTCCTGCCGGAGGAGGAGTAAGCCATGACCCGCCCCCGCGTCACCGAGCCAGAGGTCATCACCCGTCCTGAGGCGCCGCAGGAGCCCGGTCCCGCTGCGCGCGGCTGGACGCGGCGCCACGTCCTCGACCTGGACGATTTCAGCGTCGACGAGATCGAGCAGGTGCTGGAAGTGACCGGCGCCATGAAGGAGATCCTGGCGCGCGACGTGCCACGGGCGCCTGCGCTGCGTGGCACGACCATCGTGACGCTGTTCTACGAGGCTTCGACGCGCACCCGCTCCTCCTTCGAGCTGGCCGGCAAGGTGCTCGGCGCCGATGTGATCAACGTCACGGCGTCCGGATCCAGCGTCGAGAAGGGCGAGTCGCTGATCGATACAGTGCGCACGCTGCGGGCCATCGGCGCTCACATCCTCGTCATGCGCCACGCCATGTCGGGCGCGCCATACCTGGCTGCGGCCCGGGGCGATGCGCAGGTGATCAACGCCGGCGACGGCTGGCACGCGCATCCCAGCCAGGGCCTGCTCGACCTCTACACCTTGCGTAACCGCCTCGGCTCGCTGGCTGGCAAGCGCATCGTCATCGTGGGCGACGTGAGCCACAGTCGCGTGGCGCGCTCCGACGTCTGGGGCCTGACCAGGATGGGCGCCGAAGTCGTCTTGTGCGGCCCGGCCACGTTGCTGCCGGCCGAGCTGGATTCAGACAACCCGAACGCCCTGCCGCGCGTCTGCGTCGAGACGGACCTGGACCGCGCCCTGACCGGCGCCGATGCGGTGATGACGCTGCGGCTGCAGAAGGAGCGCATGGATGGCGGCCTCATCCCCAGCCTGCGCGAGTACTCGCGCCTCTACCAGATCAACGACCAGCGTATGGCCCGCGCCCGCCCCGGCGCGCCGGTGCTGCATCCCGGACCGATGAACGAGGGTGTCGAAATCTCGGCCGCGGTGGCCCACGGCGTCAGCTCCCTGGTCGAGGAGCAGGTCACAAACGGCGTCGCGGTGCGCATGGCGCTGCTCTACCTCATGCGAGGCAGCCGATGATGCCCGCAGGGAACATGGAACCGGAAACCCGGAACATGGGGATTGAGATGCATCCGCGAGCGTCGTTACGGCGACCAGCGTTCCAGCCTGGCGCGCCCCGACTCGTGAGAGCAGGGGTAGCGGGGGCGCAGCCCATGCGCGGTGGGTCTGGGAGGCGCCCTCCCAGTTCTCTTCTTTCCCGAATGGGTGGGGGCGAAGCAGCCCTGAGGGATGGGCAGCAAGCGCTGTCATTCCGCGCGTTAGCGCTCGGAATGACAGCTCTATAGACCGACGGCTCGTCTCCCCTCTCGAAAGGCAGGTGTCCCGTGCCTGAACGATTGCTGATCCGCGGGGGCCGCGTCCTCGACCCGGCGAACGGCGTCGACCTGGCGCGCGGCGACGTGTTGATTGAAGACGGACACATTGCGGCGGTTGGCGCGGAGCTCGATGCGGGTGGCACGCGTGTGCTCGATGCCGCAGGGTGCGTCGTGACGCCCGGTTTCGTCGACCTGCACACGCACCTGCGCGAGCCTGGCCTCGAGTACAAGGAGACGATTGAGACGGGAACGCGGGCGGCTGCGCGGGGCGGCTACACGACGGTCTGCTGTATGCCGAATACGGAGCCGGCCCTCGACAACAAGGGCGCCGTCGACTACGTGCTGCAGCGCGCCGCTGAGGACGGCCTCGTGCGCGTCCTGCCCATCGGCTGCGTGACCAAGGGCCGTGCAGGCAAGGCGCTTGCGGAGATGGGTGAGCTGGCCGATGCCGGCTGTATCGGCTTCAGCGACGACGGCTCTCCGGTGGGCGACGCGTCGATCATGCGCCGCGCCCTGGAGTACGCCAATGCGCTGGGCCTGCCGGTCATCGACCACTGCGAGGACCCGGAGCTGAGCGGCGGCGTCATGCACGAGGGCTGGGTCTCGACGCGCCTCGGCCTCAAGGGCATTCCCGCGGCGTCGGAGGAGAGCATGATCGCGCGCGACCTGGCGCTGGCGAGGCAGACCGGCGCGCACGTGCACATCGCCCACATCAGCACGGCCGGTGGCGTCGCGCTCGTTCGCAGCGCAAAGGCAGAAGGCGTGCGCGTCACGTCCGAGGTCACGCCGCACCACCTGTCGCTGAGCCACGAGCTGGTCATGCACGGTCCCAACGCCAAGACGCTGGCCTACGACAGCAACGCCAAGATGTATCCGCCGCTGCGCTCCGACGAGGACATTGCCGCCTGCATCGCCGGGCTGGCGGACGGCACGATCGACGCGGTGGCCACAGACCACGCGCCGCACGCGGTCCAGGAGAAGCTCTGTGAGTTCGACGAGGCCGCTTTTGGCATCACGATGCTGGAGACGGCGCTCGGCCTCGGCCTGCGGGCCGTCGATAGCGGCGGGCTGAGCTTCGAGCGCCTGATCGAGACACTGACCAGCGGTCCGGTGCGCGCCCTGAACCTCGACCGCGTCGTGCCCGGCATCGGCACGCTGACTGTAGGCGCGCCGGCCGACGTTGCGGTTATCGACCCGCAACGAGAATGGACAGTGCAGCCGGAGAGCTTCGCGTCGAAGGGCAAGAACACGCCGTTAGGCGGCCAGGCGCTGCGAGGCCAGGTCATCGCTACCGTCTTTGGCGGCGCGGTCGTCTTCCAGCACGAGGGCTCGCCGTCGTGATGGCGCTACAGACGATGGACGTGGACGCGGAGGCGTCCTGGATCCGGGCGCGCCTGGAGCAGAGCGTCGACCCGTCGTACGAGCCGGGCATGCGGCGCACGGTGCCGTCGGCCTTGCAGGCGTATGCGGTGCGCGTGCCGGAGATCCGCCGCATCGCCGCCGCCTGGCGCCGCGCCAACAGAGATGCGCCCGCCGAGGACGTCATCGCCCTGGCCGACGTGCTGTGGAACAGCGGCTGGCGCGAGGAGATGATCGTCGGTCTCGTACTCGTGCATCGCTCGAAAGCGGCGTCGCAGCTGCTGGACTGGCCGACGGTCGAACGCTGGTCGCAGGGCCTCGAGAACTGGGAGCATGTCGACCACTTCGCCGACGTCATTACGGCGCCGTTGCTGCTGGCGCAGCCGGAGCGCATCGACGCCATCGAGCGGCTGGCGAGCAGCGACAACCCCTGGCAGCGGCGTCTCGCCATCGTCACGCTGCTGCTGGCGGCGCGGAAAGACGCAACCTGGCTGCCACGCCTCGACGCGATGGCCACGAGATTGACGGGGGACAAGGGTCCGACGCTGCGCAAGGCGGTGGCGTGGGCTCGCAAGGTACAGAGGGAGACGGAGGCCAAGATTGCCCGATAAGGCGTACCTCGTTCTGGAAGACGGCACGATCTACGAAGGCAGGGCGTTCGGCGCCCGCGTGCCGGCGACCGGCGAGGTCGTGTTCAACACGTCGATGACCGGGTACCAGGAGGCGCTGACCGATCCGTCTTACGCCGGCCAGATGCTCACGATGACGTATCCGATCCAGGGTAATTACGGCACCAACGCTCGCGACGATGAGTCGTCTCGGGTGCAGGTCAACGCCTTCATCGTGCGCGAATACTGCGAGGCGCCCAGTCATCAGCTGCTCACCGCCACGCTGGACGACTACCTGCAGCAGCGCGGCGTGCCCGGCATCGCCGGGGTCGATACGCGCGCGCTGACGCGGCGCCTGCGCGTCGCCGGGGTGATGATGGGCGCGCTGGTGCAGGACGATCCGCAGGCAGCGCTGGTGCGCCTGCAGGAGACGACACGCTATGGCGCCGTCGACCTCGTGCCCAGCGTCACTACTGCGGAGCGCTTTCACTGGCCGCTGCCGGGTGTCTACTCACCGGCGCCAATGGAGGCACCCGCCCATCGCATCGTCGTCGTCGACCTGGGTGTGAAGTACAACATCATGCGCTCGCTGCGCCGCTTTGGCTGCGACGTCACGGCGGTGCCCGCCAAGACGACTGCGGACCTGATCCTGGACCTGAAGCCGGACGGCGTCGTGCTCTCGCCTGGGCCTGGCGATCCGGCGCTGCTCGACTACGCGGCGCTTACCGTGAAGGGGCTTATCGGCCGCGTGCCGTTGCTTGGCATCTGTCTGGGCCACCAGGTGGCCGGTGTGGCGCTGGGCGCGAAAACGTACAAGCTGAAGTTCGGCCATCGCGGCGCCAACCACCCCGTGAAGGACGTAGCGACGGGCCAAGTTCACATAACGTCGCAGAACCACGGCTACGCGGTCGACGGCGAAGGGCTGCCCGGCAGCGTCGAGGTGAGCCACGTCCACCTCAACGACGGCACCGTCGAAGGTCTCTGGGGCCTCGAACACCCGCTGCTGACGATCCAGTACCACTCGGAGGCAGCGCCGGGGCCGCAGGACAACATGTACATCTTCGAGCGCTTCGTGGAGATGATGGGGGCCCGTGTGCATCAATCTTGATGCTATAATTGAGCATCAAGATTGATGATGGAGAAGATGCGCAATGCGTACGACGCTGGACGTCGACGAGAAGCTGGTAGAGGAAGCGGAGAAAGTGACTGGGGAGAAGAGTCCCAGCAAAGCGGTCAATAGCGCCCTGGCCGACTATTTCAGGCTGCGCAAGCTCGCTCGCTTGCGGGATATGCTCGGCAAGCTCGAGCTGGAAGACAACTGGAGCGAGATCGAGGAACTGGAACTGAGAGAAGCGAGAGAGAACGCGCGGTGATCCTGGTCGACACCTCGATCTGGGTGAGGGCGTCTCGAAGCGATGGCGCCAGCGAGCGGACGGAGCTACGCGCTCTCATCGACCGGGACGAGGTTGCGACGACGGAGGTGGTAGTGGCCGAGATCTTGCAAGGCGCCCGGTCGGAATCTGATTTCACGGAATGGCAGGAGACACTGGAAGCGCTGCACTTCTTTCCTGCTGACCGAAGCGTCTGGGAGAAGGCTGCCAAGCTTGCCTTCGACCTGAGGCGGAGTGGGATGGAGACTGCGCTATCAGACCTCGTGATCGCGACGGTGGCAATTGAAAACGATTTGGAAGTCTACACCTCTGACTCGGACTTCGAGCGAGTGCCGGGTCTGAGTCTGCACGTTGTTTAGTTGAATTAGGAGCAAGGTTGGAACGTACTCCCAAGCCCTCGAAGGTCCTCATCCTCGGCAGCGGGCCGATTGTCATCGGCCAGGCGGCTGAGTTCGATTACTCCGGCTCGCAGGCCTGCCGGGCGCTGCGTGAGGAGGGCGTGACCACCGTCCTCATCAACTCGAACCCGGCCACGATCATGACCGACGAGGACACGGCGGACGTGGTCTACATCGAGCCGCTGACCGTCGAAGTCGTCGAGCGCGTCATCGCCCGCGAGAAGCCAGACGGACTGCTTCCGACGTTGGGTGGCCAGACGGGCCTCAACCTCGCCGTGGCGCTGGCCGATGCCGGCGTGCTGGAACGCCACAACGTGCGGCTGCTCGGCACGCCTCTCGAGACGATTCGCAAGGCAGAGGACCGGGAGCTGTTCAAAGCCCTGCTGGCGCAGATCGGCGAGCCGGTCACCGAGTCGCAGACCGTCACCAACCTCGACGAGGCAAGAGAGGCGATGGAGCGCATCGGCTTGCCGCTGGTCATCCGGCCCGCCTACACGCTGGGTGGCACCGGCGGCGGCATCGCGCACACGGTCGAGCAGTACGAGCGCATCGTTTCCGGCGGCCTGGCGGCGAGCCCGATCAGCCAGGTGCTGGTCGAGCGCAGTCTGCTCGGCTGGAAGGAGATCGAGTACGAGGTGATGCGCGACGCCGCCGACAACTGCATCACCGTCTGCAACATGGAGAACCTGGATCCGATGGGCGTCCACACCGGCGACAGCATCGTCGTGGCGCCGAGCCAGACGTTGACGGACCGCGAGTACCAGATGCTGCGCTCCGCCTCGCTGAAGATCATCCGCGCCCTGGGCATCGAGGGCGGCTGCAACATCCAGTTCGGCCTGGCGCCGCGCCCGGACGTCGTGCCCTGGGCCTGGCCCGACGGCGAAGAGGCGAAGATGCAAGAGCGCTTCGACCTGCCGCCCTACTTCGTCATCGAGGTCAATCCCCGCGTGTCGCGTAGCTCGGCGCTGGCTTCGAAGGCGACGGGCTACCCGATCGCCCGAGTCGCCGCCAAGATCGCGACCGGTAAGACGCTGGACGAGATTCCCAACGCCGTCACGCGCCGCACGACGGCCGCCTTCGAGCCCGCCCTCGACTACTGCGTGGTGAAGATCCCGCGCTGGCCCTTCGACAAGTTTCCCTTCGGCGACCGCCAGATCGGCACGCAAATGAAGGCGACGGGCGAAGTCATGGCCATCGATCGCGGCTTCGAGGCGGCTCTGCAGAAGGCGGTGCGTAGCCTCGAAGTGGGCGGACGCAGCTTGCTGTGGGAGGACTCGGGCTGGAGTGGCGATGCAGCAGAGCGGCCGCTGGACGCAACGGACGAGCGCCTGTGGACCGTGATGGCCGCGCTGCGCCGCGGCGCAGGCACCATGGACGTCGCGAGGCGCAGTGGCATCGACCCGTGGTTCCTGGAACGAATGCAGAACATCATCCGTATGGAAAAACGCCTGCTCGCCGAGCCGGTGACGCGTGACCTGTTGTGGGAGGCCAAGCGCCTCGGCTTCTCGGACGTGCAGATCGGTACGTTGGCCGACCTGCTGCCGGAGCAGGTGCGCAACCTGCGCAAGGACTGGGACATCCGCCCCGTTTACAAGATGGTCGATACCTGCGCGGCGGAGTTTGATGCGGCGACGCCGTATTACTACAGCACCTACGAGCAGGAGAACGAGGCGCCGCCATTGCCGGACCGCAAAGTGCTCGTCGTCGGCTCCGGGCCCATCCGCATCGGCCAGGGCATCGAGTTCGACTACGCCTCCGTGCACGCCGCCTGGGCGCTGCAGCAGGCCGGCTACAAGGCGCTCATCGCCAACTCCAACCCGGAGACTGTCTCGACCGACTTCGACACGTCGGACCGTCTCTACTTCGAGCCGCTGGACGAGGAGTCGCTGCGCGAGATCCTGCACAACGAGGAGACTGAGGACGGCGAGGCGCCCGGCACGATCGTGCAGTTCGGCGGCCAGACCGCCATCAACCTGGCGGAGCCGCTATACCGCACGGCGCGCGAAATCGTCGGCTCCAGCTACGAGACGATCGACCTGGCGGAGGACCGCCGCCGCTTCGAGAACTTCCTCAGCGACCTCGGCATCCCGCAGCCACCCGGCGCCGGCATCCGCACGATCGAAGAGGCGCTGGCGACGGCGCAGCAGATCGGCTATCCGGTGCTCGTGCGGCCCAGCTACGTGCTCGGCGGCCGCGCGATGGAGATCGTGCAGAACGCCAGCGAGCTCATCCGCTACATGGCGCCCGCGCTGGAGCTGGCCGAGGGCAAGCCCGTGCTCATCGACAAGTACATGGAGGGCAAAGAGGTAGAGGTCGACGCGATCTGCGACGGTGAGGAGGTCCTCATCCCCGGCATCATGGAGCACATCGAGCGCGCCGGCGTCCACTCTGGCGACTCGATGGCCGTCTATCCCGGTGTCAACCTCTCGCAGCACGAGGTCGATACGCTGATCGAGTACACGCAGCGTATCGGCGTTGCGATGCAGGCGCGGGGGCTGGTGAACATCCAGTACGTCATCGCCGGCGACGGCGACGAGTCGCGCGTCTACGTCATCGAGGTCAACCCGCGCGCCAGCCGCACGGTGCCGTTCCTCTCCAAAGTCACCGGCGTGCCGATGGTGCGCCTCGCCGTGAACTGCTCGTTGGGCAAAACGCTGCGCGAGCAGGGCTATCCCAGCGGTCTCTGGCCGCGCCAGCCGCTCGTCGCGATCAAGGCGCCGGTGTTCTCGATGGCGAAGCTCATCGGCGTTGACACCTACCTGGGGCCCGAGATGAAGTCGACCGGCGAGGTAATGGGCATCGACAAGACGTTCGCAGCGGCGCTGGCCAAGGCCGTGATGGCCGCCGAGCTGGCGCTGCCGCCCCAGGGCGGGGCCCTGCTGTCGCTCTCCGACCGCACCAAGCCGGACGCGATCCCCGTGATCCGGCACCTGCACCAGGCTGGCTATCGCCTCTACGCCACGGAGGGCACCGCGGCGGAGATTCGTGCCCTGGGCATCCCGGTCGAGCAGGTGGCCAAGCGTCTGGACGAGAGTCATCCCAACGTCCTCGACGTGATCAACGACGGGCTGGTGAACTGCGTGATCAACACGCCGGAAGGCGGTCGCTCGTCGACGCTGCAGGACGGCTTCCAGATCCGTCGCGCCGCCGCCGAGCGCCGCGTGCCTTGCTTCACGTCGATAGACACCGCCCGCGCTGCCGCCGAGACGCTCCTGGCGGGCTCGCAAGCCTTCAGCGTCTTGCCGATTCACGAGTACCGGTCGCAGGGGTAACAGGCATGAGGACCGGCTTCATCCGCGTCATAGAGAACACGCGCCTCTATGGCGACACCTACATCACCTGGTTCGACGGGCCGGAGCTGCTACAGGGCGCCGAGCCGGGGCAGTTCCTCATGCTGCGCTGCGCCGACCGCGTTCCCGATGCGGACGCGCCGATGACGGGCGCTTCCCTGGCCGACGATCCGCTGCTGCCGCGCGCCATGAGCTACCACCGCCTTCGCAAAGGCGCGAACGGCACCGAGTTCTCCATCCTCTACGACGTCGTCGGCCGCGGTACGAAGTGGCTGGCGCGACGTGAGCCCGGTGACGAGGTGTTCGCCTGGGGCCCGCTGGGCCGCGGCTACTCGCTGCGCAACGCCGGCCAGAACCTGCTGCTCGTCGCCGGCGGCATTGGCGTCGCGCCGATGCTATGGCTGGCCGACGAGGCCATTGCCAAGGGCCGTAGCGTCGTCCTGATCGATGGCGCCCGCGACGAGCACGGCGTCTTCCCGGCCGACCTCGTGCCGGCGGAGGCGGAGGTCGTCGTCGCGACGGAGGACGGCTCGTTGGGACGGCAGGGGCGAGTGACGGACGTCTTCCTCGACTACTTCGGCTGGGCGGACCAGGTTTACACCTGCGGTCCCAACCCCATGTTCGTTGCGCTGGCGGAGCTGCTTACCCGTCACGAGGGCTCACAGCGGGCCCGGCGTCGCAAGCCGGTGCAGGCGCTGCTCGAGTCGCCGATGGCCTGCGGCACCGGCATCTGCTACGGCTGCGCCGTCATCGACCGTCGCGGCCATCCCCGCCTCGTCTGCAAAGAGGGCCCCCGCTTCGAGCTGCGCGAAATCTGGCCCGCCTAACGCGGGGCGACTAGGCTGCCGCTCACCGTCTGCCACCTTCTCCGAACCGATGGAATGCTGTCGTCTGCTACGTAGACGCGCCGTTTGTCATTGCGAGCCATCGCGGCAGCGAGGCGCGGCAATCTGGGGTGGGGGAGCGGATCGCCATGGCAGTTCATATCTTCGAGTCTGCATGGAGACGGCCCCTCGTCTCCTGGACGTAGCGTGGTTCGGGACGAAGCTGAAGCTACGTCCCTACGGACGAAAGCGCCTCGTTTGCCAAAACGGTTGATTCGTCTTACCCTTTTCTCCATTGACGACCATGCGTTCTCAAGTTGCACCGACGGCCGAGGCTGAAGAGCTCGCGCCGCTGCGTCCGCCCCTGAAGTGGGCCGGCGGCAAGCGCTGGCTGGTGCCATACCTGCGGCCGATCTGGGACCGCCTCGGTGAGCGGCGCCTGGTGGAGCCGTTGTGCGGCGGGCTGGCCGTGGCACTGGGGCTGCAGCCGCGGCTGGCGCTGCTCAACGATCTCAATCCCCACAACGTCAACTTCTTCCGCTGGCTGCGGACCGGGTTGCAGATCGATCTGCAGATGGAGAACGACGCTGGCCTCTACTACCGCCATCGGGAGCGCTTCAACCAGTTGATCCGTGAGGGCAAAGCGGGCTCGCGGGAGGCGGCGGAGCTTTTCTACTACCTGAACCGTACCTGCTACAACGGCCTCTGCCGCTTCAATCGCAGCGGCGGTTTCAACGTCCCCTTCGGCCGCCACAATTCGATCCATTACCAGCGCGACTTCAGCGAGTACCCGCCGCGGCTGGCGCAGTGGCAGTTCACGACCGGCGACTTCGCCTCGATCGCGTTGGAGCCGGACGACTTCATCTACGCCGACCCGCCGTACGACGTCGAGTTCACGCAATACAGCAAGGAGGCGTTCGGCTGGGATGAGCAGGTGCGGCTGGCAGAATGGCTGGCCGAGCATCCAGGGCCGGTCGTGCTCTCGAACCAGGCAACCGAGCGCATCGTCAAGCTGTACCGGGCGCTCGGCTTCAAGCTGCGCTTTGAGCAGGCGCCGCGCATGATCAGCTGCAACGGTGATCGCACCAAGGCGACCGAGGTGATCGCGACGCGAGGTATCGGCTGATGGTCAGTCGCCGCGATACGCGTACCGGGTCCGTCATGGAGGCGATGGTGCTGCCGGCGCTGGAGCGGGGCGGCTACGAATACTTCCGTCAGGTCGACATCGGCGAGCGTCTGGGCGGCGGCAAGCATATCGTCGACCTCGTGGCCTACAACGCCTCGGGCGAGGGGTACCTCGTCTCGTTGAAGTGGCAGCAGACGTCCGGCACGGCGGAGCAGAAGGTGCCGTACGAGGCGCTGTGCCTGATCGACGCGGTGCAGGGCGAGCCTGAGCGCTACAGCCGCGCCTACCTCGTGCTCGGCGGCCCCAGCTGGACCCTGCGCGACTTCTTCATCGAGAGCCTGCTTCCCTTCCTGCGCCACGAAGACACGCTCTGCATCCTGAGCCTGGAGGCCTTCGTCGCGCGCGCCAACCGCGGCGAGCTATAGCGCATCAGGAACAAGGAACCGGGAACAAGGAAACCAGGGGACGGTGGTGTCCCCTCTCCCTCTGGGGAGAGGGCTAGGGTGAGGGGTCGTAGCCCCTCGTGGCCTGCCAGATCGCCTCGAGGACGGCATCGGTCTCCGTGAGGACCTCTGTGTCGGCAAATCGCAGTACCTGCAGTCCGGCTCCTCAAGGTAGCGTGTTCTCTTATCGTCGTGTTTTGCTTGACTGGCCTCCGAGTGGTGGCCTCCGTCAAGCTCAACCACAAGTCGTGAGTCATGGCAGAAGAAATCGAGCACGTACGGGCCGAAGGGATGCTGACGCCGGAATTTGGCGCCGATTTGATTGGCTCTCAGGTGGTGCCAGAGCAAGGCTTCGGCGGCTGTTTGGCGGCTCCGGAGGTCGCGGGCTCGTTGGATAGACATCGGAGGGATGATAACCCCTCACCCCAACCCTCTCCCTGAGGGAGAGGGGGCTTCATCTCATCTGACGCTGCCAACCTCGGTGGATACGTGGGTCGTCCATGCCAGCGGAATGCGCCGAGCTGGTCGTGAATAAATCTGATTCGTGCGAAGCGCAATTCCCCTCGCCCGCTGGGAGAGGGCCAGCGTGAGGGCAAAGAGAGGGGCCATTCCCTTGGAACGGCCCCTCTCATTGGTTGTACGAAGCCTGATTATGCCCCGACGAGGTGCAGGATTGAGCCGAGGTCGATGTAGTTGTCCGCGACCATGCGCAGCTCCATCGCCGTGCTGGCCGCGAAGGCCACGACCTCTACGCGCACGCCCTTGCTCTCGACCAGCTCGCAGACGCGGCGGAAGTCACCGTCGCCGGAAAGCAAGACGACCACGTCGAGGCGGTCCGACATTGTGAGGATGTCGACGGCCAGTTCGATGTCGAAGTTGGCCTTCATGCCGCCGTCCGCAAAGCGCTTCCATGGCTTGGTGACGATCTTGTAACCGTTGCCGAGGACGGGTTGCACGAAGCGCTGGCTCTCGAAACGCGTCATGGGGTCATCGGTGATCGGGGCGTAGGCGGTGGCGCGCACCAGCTGCCGTCCCTCCGTGAGGAAGTCGAGCAGCTTGCCGAAGTGGACGCGGACGCCCACCTGCTCCGCCGCGTAGATCAGGTTCGGCACGTCGAGGAAGATCGCGACCTTGGGCAGGCCGATGGCGGTGGCTGCGCCCGCTGCCGCGCCGCCGCCTCGCGTGGCGTTGCCGGCGGCGCGCTGGATCTCGCGCAGCGCCTGGGTCTGCTGGTGCGTGAACTCCTCGAACAGCACGTTCTGACGCGCGATGAGTGATTCGATGGAGCCTGACGAGCGGCCCGACCGGGCTCCGTCACGATCACGACTCGGTTCACGGCTGCGAGGCTGCTCGGCAGCCGGTTCACGCTCCCGGGGCTCGCTGCGGCCTTCGCTGCCGCCCCGGCCACGTCCGCCGCGCCGCCGTGAGCGTGAGCGCGATGGCGCCTCCGCCGCCCCTTCTTCGACGTGCTCCGGTTCGGTGCCGGCTTCCGGCTCAGGAATGAAGGGCTCGGCGGCGGGCTCGACTTCACTCGTCGTGCCAACGGTGCCGCGTCCGCCGCGGCCGCGCCCTCCGCGAGTGCGGGTACGGTGGGCTGGCTCCACGCTCTCGGCCTCTGCCGCGGGGGCAGAGGTCTCTGCGACGGGCTCAGGCGGCGCCTCGGTCACGGCTTCGGGCTCAGCCTCTACCGCGCGGGTGCGACGGGTGCGAGGCGTTGTCGTGGTGGCGCGGGTGCGGCGGCCGCGAGCCGGCGGAGCTTCATCGGTGGATTCGGCGGGCGGCGCTTCGGTGGTTGCTTCAGGCGCTGCGGTTTCGCTCGCGGTGGTACGCCGGGGGCGTCCCCCGCGTCTTGGTCTCGGTTGTGCTTCGGATTCTGGTCCTTCCTGCGGCTGGTTCGCCGCGTCGGATGCTGTTCTGGATCGGTTCAGGAAAGATAGCCACTCAGACAGTTACGTAGTCTCCTCAATGAAATTCTGGACGCTGCAACGGGCTGCGACTTGTTCGGCGATCTTGCGGAACGCCTGGCCGGCGCTCGAGTCGGGCGCTACGGTCATTATCGGTGCGCCGGCGTCGCTCGCCTCGCGCGTAGCCTGGTCAAGGGGGATTTCGCCGAGGAACTCCAGGCCAAGCTCCTCAGCGGCCGTGCGGGCGCCGCCGTGTCCGAATATCTCGTACCGGTTGCCGGTATCCGGCGCCACGAAGTAGCTCATGTTCTCGATGATGCCAAAGACCGGCACCTGCATACGGTCGAACATGGCCACGGCCTTGGTCGCGTCTTCCAAGGCGATTGTCTGCGGTGTGCTGACCACGACGGCGCCGGCGATCGGCGCCTCCTGGATCATGCTCATCGACGCGTCCGACGTGCCCGGCGGCAGGTCGACGATCAGGTAATCGAGCTCGCCCCAGTCGATGTTGTGCAGGAAGTCCCGCACCGCGGTGCCTATCATGGGCCCGCGCCAGACGACGGGGGTGCCCTTGGGCAGCGCGAAGCCGATGGAGCAGACGCGGACGCCGTGCCGCTCGTGTGGGCTGAGGCCGCCCTGCTCCTTGGTGATGAACCCCGCCTCGAATCCCATCATGGTGGGGATGTTGGGCCCGGTGATGTCGGCGTCCAGCAGGCCAACCTTGGCGCCGTGCAGCGCCAGTGCGACTGCCAGGTTGGTCGATACGGTGGACTTGCCGACGCCGCCCTTGTTCGACGCGACCGCGATGATGTTCTTGACACCTTCTACCGGGCGGCGGTCCTCCGGGCCCTTGTGCGAGCGCACTTCTGCATCCAGCGCGACGTCGGCCGTCTCGACGCCGGGGAGGGCGAGCAATGCGTCTTCGACCGCCTGCTTGAAGGGTCCGGTGAGCGGACAGGCGGGCGTGGTGAGCATCAGTGTCATCGAGACAGTAGAGCCATCGATCTTCAGGTCGCGCACCATGTTCAACGACACGACGTCCCGGTGCAGTTCCGGGTCTTCGACCTGGCTGAGCGCGTTCATGACGGCGCTTTCGCTTACGGCTTCAGGCATATAGAGGGGTCCCTTCTCCGGTTGTGGCCGCCGCCTCCGGGTCGATGACGTAGCGGCAGCACTCGAGGTTACCGCTGACGAAGACCTCGTGACGCACCGGCCACTTCAGCAGTTGTGTAAGCAGACGGACGTGCCATTCACAGCCACTCGCCTCGATGCCGCCGTTGAGCTTGGCGAAAACGCAGTTGTAGTCGCGAATCTCGAAGCCCGCATCCGTACGGTACCATTCCGCGAAGCCACCGATCAGGTGAAGAATATCCGTCACGGTGCTTACGCGCTCTTCCAGCTGCCGTCCCTCGACCTGGAAGCGATAGCGGTCCGCCAGCCGGTCCGCCGTGCGACGGATCAGCAGCGAGCGTTTCTCCTCCGCGCTCAGCCCCTCGACGTCCGACGCCTGCAGCTCACCGACCTCGTCCAGCAGCACCTGGGCGAGCAAGTCGTAGCGGCGCGGGAACATTTCCTCGCCCTTCGGCGTCAGAGAGTAGAGGTAATGCGGACGGCCGGTAGCGCGGCGCGCTTTGCGGGAGACGATGAGTCCGTCCCGCTCCAGGCCGACGAGATGCTGCCGCGCCGTCATCGACGCGACTGCAAGCGCCCCGGCCGCCTGTTCGACGGTGATGCTGCCGGCCCGCTTGAGGAGGACGAGTAGCTGCTGTTTTGTCGTCTGCATATCTAGGGCAGGGCCCTAACAAATTCAATTATAGAAGCCATAACGGATCCAGGGAACGCTTAACACTTGTTTAATAATACTTCTAAGGTATTTTACGTAAAAACCTTGACCCGCGCGACGGGTGCTGATAATTTCAGGTTGCGCGGTGGCGCGCAATGATCCAGAGCCGCCCGGCAAAGGACGAAGTTACTCATAGGGTGGGTGAGGATCCAGGAGGTCCAACAAACATGCAAACGTCAGTTATCGAGTCAGTCCAGGAGCAGGTCGAGGAACAGCCTACCTGCCGCCACCACTGGGTGATCGAGAGCCCTCACGGCGCCACGAGCCTTGGCCGCTGCAAGATCTGCGACGAGGTTCGCGAGTTCCGTAACTCGGCAGCCGACACCCTCTGGGAAGGCGATCCCATGCGCAGCATCAGCCGCATGGGCGGCGGCACCAACCGTCCCGTTGTCGAAGCCAACTCGGGGCCCAGCGAAGACTAGACGCGAACACCACGTCGATCCGGAGAGGGCCCCCTTCCACTGGGGGCCCTCTTCTTTCTGAGCCTCGGTGCGTCTCTCTCGCGTCTCATACGGACAAGGGGCCGGAAGGGGTAGCGGGGGCGAAGCTGCATCCTGAGCTGAGCCGAAGGGCCATGCGCGGTGGGTCTGAGAGGTGTCCTCCCAGTTCACTACCAAACTGGGGGGCGGAGCAGCGCTACGGCGATGCGCAGCAAGAGTGGCGGCTACTGACTAGCTGGCCACTGGTCAGCCGGGTGCCAGACTCTTCACTTCGTTCAGAGTGACATGCTGTTCGACCGGTCACGGGACCGAAACGCAACGCGGCCTATAATGGCGCGATGACCGTCTCGACCTCGCTGGCCGTCGACCTTGCGCCGGGAGCCAAGCGCAGCCTGGTGCTGCCGAACCCGGTGATGGTCGCGTCCGGCACGTTTGGCTACGGCACCGAGTACGCCAAGGTCTTCGACATCCAGCGTCTCGGCGGCATCGTCACCAAAACGACGACGCTGGCGCCGCGACGCGGCAACCTGCCCACCCGCATCGCCGAGACACCGGCGGGCATGCTCAACTCGATCGGTCTGCAGAACATCGGCGTGCAGGCCCTGCTGCGCGACCTCGATCCCGTCTACGCGACCTGGCGCGTGCCTGTCGTGGCCAGCATCCTTGGCTCGACCGTGGAGGAGTACGCCGACTGCGCGGCGGCCCTGGAAGGCGCCACCGGGATCACCGGCCTCGAGCTGAACATCAGCAGTCCGAACGCACAGCGCGGCGGCATGGAGTTCGGCCAGGACGCCGGTACCGCTGCCGCCGTCACCCGCGGCGTCGTGCGCAACACGACACTACCCGTCATCGTCAAGCTAACGCCGAACGTAGCCGACCCGCGTGTCGTTGCCGAGGCCGTCGTCGACGCCGGCGCCGATGCGCTGTGCGTCGGTAATACGCTGCAGGCGATGAACATGGACCTCGACCACCGCGTGCCGGTGATCGCCGCGACGTTTGCCGGCCTCTCCGGCCCGGCGCTGAAGCCGGTGGCGCTGCGGCAGGTCTACCAGGTTGCGGGCGCTGTCGACGTGCCGATCATCGGCTGCGGCGGCATTGCGTCCGCGCGTGACGCGCTCGAGTTCATCCTGGCCGGCGCCAGCGCGGTGCAGGTCGGCACTGCAACGTTCGCCAACCCGATGGCGCCGATCGAGGTGCTGGAGGGCATCGAAGCCTACTGCGCCGAGCACGGTGTCGCCGACATCGCCGAGCTGCGCGGCGCCGGACGCCGCGACCGCCAGCCGTCATGACGAGCCTCTTTCGCGGCGTCGACCTGGTCGTTTCGCTGGCGGCGGCGCTGATCTGGGGCCTGGCGGGCGCGGCCATCGGTACGCACTTCGTCTCGCACCCGGCGGCGGGCATGCTGGGCCTGGCGATCGGCTTCTCCGGCGTCGCGGTCGTGCTCTCCGGTCACATGCGCGAGCGCCAGCTGGCGACGCTGCTGCGAGGCATGTGCCCGCGCTGCCACGAAGCGGTGCGCCACGAGCACAGTCACCGCCGCTGGGACCCCTCGACGCAGTCGTGGGCGGCGCCGTCGACGGCCTGGGAGTGCGACGCCTGCGGCTTCAGCCACGGCGAGAGCTGGGACTGCGGCGAGTGCCCGCGTCCGTGAAGGGCGCGTCGTTGTAGACTGAGAGACGCCTACGGGGTGTAGCTCAGTCAGGTCAGAGCGCTTGGTTTGGGACCAAGAGGCCCCCAGTTCGAATCTGGGCACCCCGACCAACTTCGAACCTGATAGACAAGAGTCACGGGAGGCAACCTATGGCAGCGGTCTACACCGTCCAGCAGTTCGTCGAGGACGCGCGCGACATCATCGCGAAACGATGGGACGAGAAGCGGACGTTGGAGGCGATAACGGAGCCGCTGGCGCGCGTGATCGCCCGGCAGGATTGCCTGGCAGACGTGCAGTCGGAAGGCAATCCCGACCCCGAGAAGGGCTTCCCAATCTACCGCGCGGACGACCTGAGCATCATCGCGGTGATCTGGTACCCCGGAGCCGTCACGCCGGTCCACAATCACAACGGCTGGGCGCTGGAAGGCATCATTCGCGGGACCGAGCGCAACCGGAACTTCGGCCGCCGGGACGACGGCTCGAAACCATGGGTGGCGGAGCTGGAGGAGGTCGAGCCGACGCACGTGAGCACCGGCCAGACGACGGCGCTGGACCTACCGCCGAACGACATCCATGAAGTCAGCATCCCGGGTGACAAAACGCTGGCAATTCATGTCTACGGCAACGACCTGTACAAGCAGTGGCGTTACCAGTTCGACCTGGCGACGGGCAAGGTAAAGCCCTACGGTCCGCCGACAGGCACGAACCGACCTTTGGAATCGGCGCAGGGTATCCCGGCTCAGTAGAACATCGTCAGAGCTTCGAATCGACGAATCTCCCGATGGTCGCAAGTTCGGTCCGTCATCAGAGGCGCGAGATCTGAGTAGCTACTGCACCGAGACGAGTTCGATGTCGAAGATGAGGTCGGCATTGGCTGGGATGCCGGAGCCGGCGGGCGGGTTGGCGCCGTAGGCCAACGCGGCCGGAATGTAGACCGTGCGCGTGCCCCCTGGCTGCATGGTGAGGATCCCCTCGGCGAAGCCCGTGATGACGCGCGAGAGCTGGAACGTCCTGGGGCCCCGGCCGGTCGTCGAATCGAAGACCTTGCCGTTGCTTGCGAGCCGGCCGGTGTAGTTCACGACCACCGTCTGGTCTTCTCGTGGCGGGTCGCCCGTCCCGACCGCGGTATCGATGTACTTGAGTCCGTCGGGGGTCGTCGTTGCCACCGCGTCGTCGAAGGGCACCGCAGTTGGGGTGCTAGCAGGTGTCGGCGATGAACTGGCATTGGCGATAGTGGGGGAAGCCGACGAGTCTGTCTTGTTCGAACTGCTGCAGCCGAGGCCTACCAGAAGCAGAGGCATGCAGATGAAGACAAGCAAGAATCGAGCGAGGTAGCGCATGGCTAGAGGATACGAATTGCCCTCGTTACGAGCGAGGGTTGTTGGGTCCCTGCTCGTCAGGTCAGGTCATTGATCTTCCCGGTCAGATACAGCAGCGCAACGCCCAGGACGATGGCTACGAGGGGAACGTTGAGCGGCCAGATCGACTCGACCGCGGTCCAGACTCCGAACCAGGCCAGGTTCAGGCCCAGGAATACCGTCGCAATGTAGGCGGCCTTGTGCAGGACGGTCAGATCCTCGCGGATGCGAAACAGGTCGCCGATGCTCTGGAAGTATGTCTCTTGCGGATGGCTGGAGCCTCTGTTGGACTCGTTGTTCTCTTCTCCCGGCATTCGTTCCTCCCGTCGTCTAGTCACGAAACGACCGCCGCTCTTTACGGCGTGCAGGGAGAGTCTCACACAGAGTAGTGGGGGATGTCGTCGCCGAGACGATCCCGCGGCCGGACTTGAGGGCTACGGTGCGCTATCTCGCCTGGTTCGCGCGCCGTAGCTGGCGGAAGGCGTCCGGGCCGTAGTGCTGCAGTACGGCGACGTGGCACTTGCGGCAGCGCAGCATGTAGCTCGATACCTTCGCGTTGCAGTTCCAGCAGCGGGGCGCAGACGTGAAGAGCAGGCGCAACTGCTCCTCGGTGAGGGTTGGCTCGCCGGCGCGGTAGAGCTTTTCGAGCTGTCCTGCTGGGACGACGCTGGCGCGGATGCGCGGTATGGCGGCGCTGAACGCCTTCATAAGGCCTTTGGAGGGAAGGAAGCTGACGATAACCTCCTCCGACTTCGGCACGCCGCCTTCTTCGTTGAGTAGCACGGCGAAGGTGTAGAACTCGTCTTTGTGGGTCAGCGGTATGAGGAGGTCGTTGCCCAGTGCGGGGCACTCCACGCGGAGCACGCCGTAGGGCATCGAGGGGCTTATGGCGCGTACCGTGTCGCCGTCGATGACCGCGAACGGCCGGAGCGAGACGGCTCGGAAGATGTGGCCCCGCGCTTCGTCCCAGGGCAGATCGGACCCGAAAGCGCGGCCGACCTCGTCATGGTTTCGGTTCGTCATGAGCTCATCTCAGGTGGCAGAGACCTCGATCTCGCGATTCATGGACGGCTCGTGGGCGGTTTTCTCCAGACGGATCGTCGTCTGAGACTCCTCGCGCAGCCTGCCGCCACGCAGTGGCTAGAAGTCGGCGCCGAAGTCGTCCATGCCGCCGAGACCGCCCATACCGCCCATACCACCCATTCCTCCCATGCCACCCATACCGCCCATTTGTTCCATCATGGCGGCCATGTCGGCGTCACCGCCGAAGCTGGAGTCCGAGCTGCTGGAGCCCAAGACGGCGAAGCCAGAGATGGCGCGCGTCAGGTCCGTGCTGCCGCACTTTTCGCACTTAGGGTGGACCTCGGAGCTGATGGAGCGCACGAAGACGCTCAGCGGGGCGTGGCAGGCGTTGCAGGTGTATTCGTAGATTGGCATAGCACCTCCACTATATCGCGAACTCACTGATTGGCGAGCCGGCCTCACGGACGAAAATGAAGAGGTACCGAGGAGTGAAGCTCCTCAGTACCTCTCGTTCTTCCTTCTGCTGTCGTAGGGCGGTCAATACCGAACCTTCCTGTGTCCGGAACCCGTCGCGCGGTTCGCCGCCGCGCTAACGGCTCCAGAGCTGCTTCGAGGCCAGTGCGGCGCCGTCGCCGAGGGCCTTGAGCTTGGCCCAGGCGAGCTGCGGGTGGATGCGACCTCCCATGCCGCAGTCGGTGCCGGCCACGACGTTCTCCTTGCCGACGGCCTCCGCGTAACGAATGATGCGGTCGGCGACGACCTCGGGGTGCTCGATGACGTTGATCTTGTGGGTCACGACGCCGGGCATGACCGACTTGCCTTCCGGCAGCTTGACGTCCTTCCACACCTTCCACTCGTGCTCGTGCTGTGGGTTGGATGCCTCGACGGAGTACTGGCTGGCGTTCACCTTCAGCACCTGGTCGATGACGTCCTTCAGGGGCAGATCGGTGCTGTGCGGGCCCTTCCAGCTGCCCCAGCAGAGGTGGTAGCGGACCTTGTCCTCCGGGATGCCCTTCAGCGCCTCGTTGACGATCTCGACGTGGTGATCGGCCCATTTGCGGAAGCCGGCCATGTCGGCGTTCACGGAGTACTGCCACTCGTAGACGTTGACGATGATCGGATCGTCGATCTGCACGTTGAGACCGGCGTCCGTGATCTGCTTGTACTCCTGGTGCAGGGCGCCGGCGATGGCGGCGGCCTGCTCATCGGCGTTGGCGTAGTACTCGCTAGGCAGGAACTGCACGCCCGTGACAATGGCGGTGAGGAAGGCCTCGTCCAGGGGCTTGCTGCCGAGGGCGGCCTTCAAGTTGTCGATCTCGCGCTGTAGCAGGGCCTGGCCGGTGTACTCGATAGGGCCGGTGTTGATGCGGAACATGGATCGAGAGGCGCGCATCTGCATCTCGGGCGAGGCGTAGAACTCGGCGAAGTCGATGCGGTCCTTGCTGCCGACGGCCAGAGCGCTGCGGGCGACGCTGAAGTCCTGCGGCGCTTCGCGCTCCACGTAGCCGCTGACGCGCTCGTAGATGTAGCCGGCCCAGGCGCCGTAGTCGACCTCATCCGTCATGGGCTTGCCGTATTCGCCGTCGTTGACGATGTCGATGCCGCAATCGACCTGGTGCTTGACGACTTCCTGCACCGCCGCCTTGAGCCTCGGCTCCAGCTCGGACGCCGGCGCGTGGCGCTGCCACATCTCACGCAGATCGTCCGGGCGCGGCAGGCTGCCGGCGTGGCTGGTCAGGATGCGGTCCATGCTGCGTTTCACGATTCCCCTCCACTGCACATATGCACTCGCCCGCGCGAGTGGCTGTATCTCGATGTGGGGAGAGATTTATGCCGAACGCACGGTGGTGTCAATGCTGCGCCGGGATCAGGTTGTGGAGAGAAACGCCGTGCTCAGAGGGCAGCGGCTTGCAGTACCCGCATCGCCGCGTCGTAGGCGCGCTTGGCGCGCTGCGCGGGCGGCAGCTTCATCTCGGCGCGGTTGGGCGCTTCGATGGAGACGCCGGCGTTGGCCGGGAGGGCGTGCAGGATATCGACCAGCGGCAGCGTGCCGTCGCCGGGCAGCAGGCGGTCGTTGATCGCCTCGTCGCGCAGGCCGTCGACGTCGGACGGCTCCTGCTCCACGACGCAGTCGCAGAACTGGATGTAGTGCACGAGTTCGGGCTCGACCGCCTTGACCTCGTCGATCGAGACGTGGGAGCGGCCGATGTGCAGCGTATCGATGAGGACGCCGCCGTTAGGCTGGTTGGCGCCACGCACGACGGCCAAAGCCTGGGCCAGGTCCTTGACGGAGCTGAAGCGGAAGAACTCGAGGTTGGGCTGCACGCCGTACGGCTCCGCCTTCTGGCAGATGCGCGCAAAGCCGTCGATGAGGAAGGCCTGGTCGTCGTCGCGGCCGATCACGGTGAAGCCGCTGGCGCCGAGGAGCGCCGAGAGATCGAAGAGGGCGTCCAACTCGCCGAAGTCCGTCTCTCGGGTGAGGCTGATGCCCTCCAGGTCGTTGACGCGCAGGCCGGTGTCGGCCAGCCGCTGCAGCGTTTCCTGCTGCAGGGCCTTGTCTTCGACCAGGCTGGGGCGGCTGCCGCCGCCGCGGTTCAGGCTGATCCAGCGAAAGCCAGCCTCGGCCGCGGCCGAGACCTGCTCCGGCGGCGTGCAGTCAGCCAGTGTGAGATGGGCGATGGAGAGGACGCGCTCGTTCGTTCCATTCATAGCGACGCGATCATGCGCCGCTATGCGTGTCGCGTCAACGTCCAGAGCGTCGCGGCGCGATCAGGCCGCGAGACGATGGGAGGCTGCTTCGGACTCGAAGGAGATCTCCTGCCTCAGCTGTCGGATCAGCTCCAGCGTGTCCGCCAGATCCCGTGAAAGGGCGTAGATGGCGTCGTTGAGCGACTCGAGCTCCCGCGCGCTGACCGGCGGCGCTGGAGGAGCCTCTTCAGGCGTGTCGGCGGCGATGGGCTCCGGCTCGTCGCCGAGCCAGGACGTTACGAGGCGAAAGGCTTTGCCGATGATCATGGCTTGCTCACTGATCCTTCAGAACGAGCCCGGATTCAAGCAGCCTCGATGTCCCTGTTGCTGCCAGATGACAGTTCGTCCCCTGGTTCAGCTTGGACCGAGTCTTCGACTGGACTTTCGTCCTCGGCCGCCGCCGTCCATTCGTCGGACGGCGGGTCGGCAGACTCAGTGGCGCTGGGAATCTCGGGCATCGGGCCGGCCAGGACGGAGAGAGCGGCGATGCGCTGGCGCAGGTCGTTGGCCAGGGCGGAGATGTGGCCGAACTCGGTCTCGGTGCGGGCGAGCACGTCCTCGGCGGCAGACTTGGCCTGCTCGGCTTCTGACGCGGCGGTGGCGGAAGTCGAGGCAGCTTCGCGCGCCTCCTGAACGGCCTTCATGGAAGCAGCGCCGAGCTCGCGCTGGATGGCGAGAGCCGATTCCAGCTCCTTGCCCGCCTCGGTGAACGCCTTGATCAACTTCGCGAAGTCCTGTCCGGCGTCGGCCATGCGCAGGGCCGCGACGGCGATGTTGTCCGCCAGGCGGTCGGCGACGGCGGAGAAGTTGTCCTTGTCCTCTGGGTTCTCCGGTGCGGTAGACAGGTCCGAGCCTATGTAACTTTCCTGCTCCATCAGGGCCTTTGCTCCTCGATTAGCTATTTCAGCGCGATAACACGGTCTGTTTGTCTTATCGGCCGGCATGCAGCAATCGAACAGTGCAGGACGGCCCGGAAGGGAAAAATCAGGGAGCCCCCGATGCTGAGGGCTCCCTGACTCGTGCGACTGATGACGGAGTTGGGCGGTTCGCGAACCGCCCTTACTGCATGGCAGCGACGGCCGCGGGGTCGGGCAGCTCATAGGAGACGCCCTTGCGCTTCATCATGACGACCTTGTTCGTCAGACGGCCGATCTGCTCGATCTCCACGTCGATGACATCGCCGTCCTGCATCTGGCGACGCACGCCAGGGAAGTTCGGCGGGTTCATCGTGCCGGTGTAGATCACGTCGCCGGGCTGCAGCGTGAAGTAGTGGCTGAGGTAGTGGATCAGCTGCGGCACTTTGGTGCTCATGTTCACGGTACGGCCCAGCGATATCTGCTCACCGTTCATACCCAGTTGGAACTCGAGGTCGCTATAGTCGAGGCCCGCCACGATGTCGGTGTACAGCGACGCCCAGGTGTCCGTGGCCTTGCAGAGGTAGCGGGAGGGCTCCTCCGTCTTGTTGCGCTCCGGATACCAGGTGTTTTCGCTCCAGTCGTTGCCGACGGTAACGCCGAAGATGTAGTCCAGCGCCTGGTCCTTCGGGATGTGACGGCCTTCCTTGCCGATGATGAGCACCAGCTCGCCCTCGAAGTTGAAGTTCGTCGCGTGTGGCGGCAGGTCGATCTCGTCGCCGTTGGCGCTGAGAGCCGTTATCGCCTTGATGAAGACGTGCGGGTTCGGCACGATGCGCGGCTCCGTTGCCGGGTTGTTGTAAGCGCCGGCGATGCCGTAGACCTTGTGCACCTTGGTCGCGTCCAGCGGCACGCCCAGCTTCACGTCGGCAACGTTGACCGTCTTGCCGGTCGGCGTGGCGCCCTGGAAGATATCGCCCTGCAGCTGGCGGATCGTGTCGCCCTCGCGGATGCCGTAGAAGGTGCCGGTGGCGTCCGTGTAGCGCACGTAGCGCGTGACGGTGCCGGGCGTGATCTTCGTGCGCTCCAGGTCGGGGGCGGTCGGCCGGTACAGCGGGATCGCTTGCATGGCGACGACGTTGTTGCGCACGACGCCGACGCCGTCCAGCTCCGCCTCGACGAGGTCACCCGGTTTGATCTTCACCGCGTCGCCGCTCATGGGGCTGCCCATGTAGATCAGGTCGCCCGGGTTCAGCGTCAGGTATTCGCTGAGATAGGCGATGGTCCAGGCGACGCTGTTGTTCATCTCACTGGTGCTGACATCGAACGTCTGTTGGCCGTTGAGACGCCCCTTGAGTCGCAGGTTGTTGTAGTCGAGGCCGGCCACGATCTGCTCGCCGAGCGGCTTCCAGGTCTCGACCGTCTTGGCGATGAGCCGCGTCGGCTCGTTCGGGTGGTCCGACTCGCCGAACCAATACGGGTCGTTGACGTCGTTGCCGACGGCGACGCCGAGGACGTAGTTCGCCGCGTCCTGTTCCGAGGTGTAGCGCGGCACCTGCCGGCCGATGACGACGACCATGGAGGCGCCGTACTCGGCATTCTTCGTCTCGGGCGGCAGCTCGACGTTGGTGCTCGTGGCGGTCAGGGCCTTCTGGAAGGCGGCCCAGAGGCGCGGATGCTTCTGGCGGCCGCGAGGCGCTGTCCACTGCTGGTTGAGGCCGATGACCTTCTGGATCGTGTCGGGGTCGACCGGTAGCTCAAGCTTCGCTGCGGAGAGGGGCACCGTCTGGCCGGTGCGCTGCGAGCCGTAGAAATCGCCCGCCAGCTGGTGGATGGTGTCGCCTTCGAGGACGCCGTACGACGTCTGGCCGTTCGCCGTGTAGCGGACGTAGCGAGTCACGTTCTGCGTGGTCATGTTCGCTCCCAAACTCCTGCTAGGGTTCGTTCTCCGCGGGGTGTGGTCATCATAGTAGGTCGCAGGCGTCGGGACGGCACTTCCCGGAAGTTCGTGCGATGGCTGGTCTGGATTTGTGCGTTCACCGCACCCACCTTCGCGCGGGCAGAACGACTGTGGGACGCGGACCAAACGCTACTTGAAGCGCGGCATCACCTTGTCGGCGAAGAGGCGCATGGAGTTAACGACCTGCTCGTGGGGCTGACCGCCGCAGTTGAACCAGGTGATCATGTTGTTGATGCCCGTGTACTCGCGGTAGGCAGCGATTTCGTCCGCCACCTTCTCCGGCTCGCCGAGCATGACGGAGCGATGCTGCAGGTAGTACTCGTACGGCTGGGGGTCGCCGCCGAAGCCGTACATCTCGCGGTTGCGGCGCACGTCGAAGTACCACATGAGGCCGCGCTCGTACTCTCGCTCCGCCTTCGCCTGCGTCTCGGCGACGTGCATCTGGCGCATCTGCGCCACGCGGCTCAGGGTCGCGTCTACGTCCTCGGGAGCATAGCCCGCCTCCAGCGCGGTGCGGCGGTAGAGCTGCACCTTGTGCCTGGCGTCGTCCCAATCCGGCCCCTGGCCCAGGATCATGGGGAAGAGGTGCTCGGCCGCGTAGACGACGGAGCTGTCGGAGCGCGACACCATCAGATAGGCGGGCGGATGAGGCCGCTGCACGGGCTTGGGAAAGAGCTCCGTCTCCGGGATGGTCCAGTGCTTGCCCTCGTGCGTGATGCGGCCGTCCCGCCAGGCGCGCAGGACGATGTCGATGCCTTCCTCCCAGCGCTCTTCGCGCTCCTCGAAGTCGACGTCGTACGAGTTGAACTCGAGGTGGTCGTAGCCTTTGCCGATGCCCCAGTCGAGACGGCCGTTGCTCATCACGTCGACCAGCGCCAAGTCCTCGGCGGTGTGCAGCGGGTGGTGCAGCGGCACGCGCGTCACGGCAGAGCCGATGCGGATGCGCCGCGTGCGGGACGCGATCGCGGCGGCGACGACCTGCAGCGAGCCGACGATGCCGTAGACGCGGGCGTTGTGCTCGCCGATCCAGGCTTCGTCGAAGCCCAGTTCCTCCAGCAGGCACGCCTGCTCGATCTCGTCGTGGATCACCTCTGCATCGGTCTTCCAGGGCGGTTGGGAGAAGAGATGGAACGTCGCGAAGGTCATCGGTTGGCTCAAAGCAACCTCCGTCCGGGTGCGTTTCGTGGCTGCTCGCAATGCTAGTCGAAGGCGGGTTGCGAGTCGACTGGAAGGCAGGATGGAGCTACGAAAATGCTAAATTTCACAAATTTATGTCGTGTAGGGGTTCCCCTTGCGCAATTTAGCTAGTAGGCTGTGCGAGGTTTTTTAGCCTTCCAGGAGGCCTGGTATCAACACACAAGGGAGCCGGGGACCCAATCCCCGCCGACCAGGAAAGCCTTCTCGCCCCGCCGGCTACCGCCAGAGAAGCTTCCTTAGCAAGCGCCCTACACACGCTGCTATCGTTGCCATCGCCATCGGTGCCGCCCTCTATGCCGCCCTTGTAGGCGGTGGTTCGTCGTCCGCGCTGGAATACGCCACGACGACGCAGAGCAGCACCGTCCAGCAGGCGTCGCTGGCCTCCGCGAACCTGAAGCAGCAGACAAGCCTGTCCTCTCACGCCGAGGCCAATATCCCCTCGGCCGATTCGACTGATACTGCGGCACTCAGCCAGCCAGACGAAGTTAACGGCGGCGGCGAGACGCAGACGCTCCTCGCCGGGCTCACCGATATTGCCTCTCCCGACGCGACGCCGCAGGCCGGTGACTCGACCGATAACGTCCTCACGAAGTCGCTTCGAGTGCCCGGGGCCACGGAGACGCCGGTGAGCAACGACAAGCCCGGCTGTGAGCTCGGCGATAGCTACGCCTACTGCGTCTACACGGTGCAGGAAGGCGACACGCTCAGCGGCATCGCGACCAAGCTCGGACTGGACGGCGGTGAGCTGCCCGGTTCCCAACTGCTGGTCAGCAGTAACGCACCGGACATCGTCAGTGAGAACGACTTCATCCAGCCCGGCCAGAAGCTCCGCATACCGTCGGTTCCCGGCATCGTCCACACGGTGCTGCTCGGCGAGACGGTGAGCGACCTGGCCGCGCGGTTCGGCGTTACCACGGACGCGATTGTCAGCACCAACGGCCTGGCCAACGCGGACGCGCTCGGCACCGGCCAGGTCCTGCTGATCCCCGACCCACAGCAAGTCGCGCCCCCGCCGACCCAGTCGACGGACAGCGGCTCGGCCGACGCCAGCGGCTCGGCTGGCGACAGTGGCGGCGACTCGGGCAGTACCGGTGGCAGCAGTGCACCGGCGCCGGCGGCGCAATCGTCCAGCCAGTTCATCTGGCCCGTCACCGGTCCCATTACAAGCTACTTCGGCCCGTCGCACCCGTTGGGCATCGACATCGGCCTCGGACCCAACGGCGTCGGCATCCCGATTGACGCGGCGATGAGCGGTACCGTGAAGTTCACCGGCGGCGACCCATGCTGTTCCTACGGCTACTACGTCATCGTCACCCACGGCAACGGCTTTGAGACGCTGTACGCCCACCTGTCCGAGATTGATGTCTCGGTCGGCGAATCGGTCGCCCAGGGTCAGCAGCTTGGCCTGAGCGGCACGACGGGTTACTCGACCGGCCCTCACCTGCACTTCGAGATTCACCTCAACGGCAAGATCGTTAATCCGCTGAATTACCTGCCGTAGACACCCAGGCGACTTGCGCAGCACGTGCCTGCCCCGCTATATAAGCGGTACAGGGGGGTAGCCACCGTGAACTGGAATCCTTTCGGGGCCTCGAGGCGGTCCGTACCTTCGCCGGAAACCTTCGGGCGAGAGGCGTACACGGAGCGTCGCCTACCGGATGAGGTACTGGCGACGTTCGAGACCGTCGAGCTGCCACCGGACGCCGTCGTCACAAACCTGCTGATCGTCGCCTATCGTGGCGAGAAACCTGTGATGACGTGGCATAACGGCCGCCTCACCGTACCGTCCGGCGACCTCCAGCCCGGCGAATCGCTGGGCGGCGCGATCAACCGCATCCTGCTGGAGCAAATCGGCGGCTTGAAGGCAGAGGCCTGGCATCTGGGTCACTTCAAGTGCCGCGCCACGATCCATTCGAAGAACCAGGCGCCGGGCACGATCACGTACCGCGCCTACTTCGTGGCGCAGATCGGCGAGCTGGCCGACTTCCCCTCCGATCCCGCCTACGAACGTCGCATGGCCCTGCAGCGCGACCTCAACAACTGCATGCGCACCGAGTTCGCCGAATACCAGCGCGAGTACCTGGACACGCTGGACAGCTACGTCGTAGAGATGCGCAAGCAGGCCGCCGAGAGCTAGCCACTGCGTGGCGCATTTCACCCTGTCATTCTGAGACGCCAGGCGAAGAATCTCTCTCGGTACCACGCTGCGAGTGCAGGCTGGCGTGTGTCGTGCTGGGCGATTGATCTGTGGCCGTCGTGAGCCGAGCTACAGGGCGCCAGCGTCTCGAACTGCGGAGCGAAGGCGCTGTAGCTCAGGACTCCTCAGGCCAGTCGAGTACCTCAGCCGTCGTCTTGCCGAGAATCCACTCTCTGTCTGTCTCCGAAAGGAAATCGAGGTCCTGGCGGAAGTGGTCGAGGCACTCGCGGTAGGTGCTCGCCAGGCGCGTCAGGTCGGCGCCCCACATGAGCCGCTGCGCGCCGAACGCGTCGTAGATACGGCGGATGTACGGCGCGATGTCGGCGAAGGGATAGGGCTGGTTGGAGAAGTTGGGCGCAGAGCTCACCTTGACGTAGACATTGGGGTAGATTGCCAGCGCCAGGAGCTTCTCGAGACCGGCGAAGGCGCCGGCTCCCTTCTCCTCCAGCGGCACGCCAAAGTGGTCGACGATCAGACGCAGGTCGGGATGGGAGTTGGCTACGGGCGCCAGCTTCTCGACGATGCCGGAGACGAGGTTCATCACCGGGATGTCATAGCGCTCGCAAGCGCTCCAGAACCACTCGAGGCTGCCGTCGTCCAGCCAGTCCGAATATGGCTTGATGCGGTACGTCATGCGGATGCCCAGCATGCCTGGCTGGTCCAGCCACGTCTGCAGTCGCGTCTCCGCGTCCGGCCACGTCGGGTCGAAGCGGCCCATGACGGCGAAACGCTGCGGGTACTGCATCGCCACTTCAAGCCCGGTGAGGTTGTTCTCGCCCACCCAGGTCGGCGGCACGATCACGGCGCGGTCCACGCCTGCCTCGTCCATCGCCGCCAATGCCTGCTCCGCGCTGAAGCCGTTGGGCAGCTGGGGCTGGTTGCGGCCGCCGGGCCAGGGCCGGTCCGGCCGGTCGATTTCCCAGACGTGGATCTGCGCATCCGTGATGAGCATGCGAGCCTCCTCCGGCACTATAGCGCGGCGCGTTAGTCCGTTGGCCCAGCCTTGCGCGCTTGGACTAGCAAGAACATAGGACGGCGGCGCTCTTCCGCGTCCTGGGGGCGTCCGCGCAGCCAGGCTTCGTCCGGCCACGACTCGGCGACGCACTCGATGGTCAGGCCGGCGCCGATCAGGCCGTTGAGGATGGTCGAAAAGGTGCGGTGGTAGCGGCGCACGCCGGGCACGAACCAGTTGCGCTCGCGGACCCCCTCGTCGGCGTAGTCATCGATAGCCCAGCCCCGCGACGTTCCGTCAGAGTCGATTACCCAGCCCTCTTCCGTGCTGCGCGCCGCGTAGATAGGGTGCTCGGTGGAGAAGACGAGCAGCCCTCCCGGCCTCAGCCAGTCGCTCAGGCGACCTAGCAGTTCGGTGTAGTCGCGCACGTAGTGAAAGGCGAGAGAGCTGACTACGAGGTCGAAGGCGTCGCCGGGGAAGGACGCTTCCTCCATCGTCTGCTGGCGGTACGTCACGTTGGGATGGGACCACTTCGTGCTCGCCACCTCCAGCATGCGCTCCGACGCGTCGATGGCGAAGACGGAAGCAGCGCCGCGCTCCGCCAGGTGGAAGGCGAGTTGACCGCCGCCGCAGCCGAGGTCCAGCACGCGCCGCCCGGCGACATCTCCCATCATCCGCTCGAAGACGCTGTGCTCCATCGGCGTACCCCAGGCCGACTGGAAGCGCGCCATTTGCGAGTAGCCGGCGAAGAACGCAGGGTCGTCGTAGATGTTCTGGGGGAGGTCGTCGCTCATGACGTCACCATATCGCCGGCCGTGATTAACGTGGACGGGCCGGAGTCGAAATAGACTCCGGCCTCGCGCTTCGCTATCGCAGTCAGGACGTCAGTCGGCCGAGGGCAGGATCTTCGGCTGCAGCACTTCCATGGCCGCCCCGTTATAGCGCAGATTGCAGACGCCCGGCTTGATGACCAGGAGCTCGACCTCGCCGTCGGGCGACTTGTAGCGCTTGCCCAGCAGGATCTGCGGCTCGGCGCGTCCCGTGGGGTCGTTCAGGTCCTGCGGCGCCTCTTCCTTCGCGAAGAGGGGTGTCTCGCCGTCGCTCAGCTCGCCGGGACCGCCCTTGGTGACGATCACTTCAGCGCCCGAGTGCGCGACGTAGCGTTTGCCTACGTTTGCTGCCATTGCTACCCCGTTTGTGCTCGAAGATTTTGTCCGATTCTAGTGATTCTGCCCGGATAACGCCAGTCGAACCAGCCCTCGATGCCGGCGGCGTTTGCCCTGCTCCAGACCAGCCTCTATTATTGTGAAGTCTCTCCCCGAATACAGATCTATTGCACGGAAGGTGGGTAATGGCGAAAAGCTACAACGTGGCCGTGGTCGGCGCGACTGGGATCGTGGGTCAAGAGTTCCTGCGCATTCTCGCTAAGCGCTCGTTCCCGCTGCGCTCGCTCAAGCTCATTGCCTCCGAACGTTCCGCCGGCAAGCGCATTCCCTTCGGCGAGCAGGAGCTCGAAGTCGAGACCCTGAGCGAGAAGGTCTTCGAGGGCTGTGACATCGCCTTCATCTCGGCGACCGACGAGATCTCACGGGACTATGCGCCGATCGCCGCCAAGGCCGGTGCGGTCGCCATCGATGACTCCGGCGTCTGGCGCATGGACCCCGAAGTGCCGCTCGTCATCCCGGAGGTCAACCCGGACGACGTGACAAAGCACAAGGGCATCCTGGCGATCCCCAACTGCTCGACCACGCCGATGGTCATGACGCTGTGGCCGCTGCACCAGGTGAACCCTGTCAAGCGCGTCATCGCCGCGACCTACCAGTCGGTGTCCGGCACCGGCCGCGAGGCGGTGGGAGAGCTGGAGCGCTCGACGCGTCAGGTCCTGGAGAAGCAGGAAGCGGAGCACAACATCTATCCGCACCAGATCGCCTTCAACCTGATCCCGGAGATCGGCTCCTGGAAGGACGAGGGCTACACCAGCGAAGAGTGGAAGATGGTCAACGAGACGCGCAAGATCATGCACGCGCCCGACATCGCCATCACCTCCACCTGCGTGCGCGTGCCCGTCTTCGTCTCGCACAGCACTGCCGTGTACGTTGAGCTGTCCGAGCCGATGTCGCCCGAGGCGGCGCGCGAAGTGCTGGCCAAGGCGTCCGGCGTCGTCGTGCAGGACGACCCCTCAAAGAGCGTCTACCCTAACCCGTGGGAGGCTGCCGGCGAGGACCCGGTCTACGTTGGCCGCATCCGCCGCGACATCTCGCACCCCAACGGCCTGGCCTACTGGGTGGTCGGCGACAACCTGCGCAAGGGCGCGGCGCTCAACGCGTTGCAGATCGCCGAGGAGATGATCGACCGCGGCCTGATCTAGCCATTGCATGGCGCGAACCGCGCGAGAGGAAATCAATAAGAGGATCGAGCGGGGAGACCGGCCAATAACCGTCATAGCAGGGCGGACCCGGGAAAATTTCGCGTCCTGGTTCTTGCCGCCGGCCTTATACTGCTCACGCACGCGAATCTGCCCTGACGTCATCGGGGCGCTTCGACTCGCCACCAACTCCCAGGAGGATGGTCATGACCGGAACGCAGAACGGTTCCAGCGCAACGCCGGCATTCGGGCGTTTGATCACGGCGATGGTGACGCCGTTCGATAAGGATGGCGAGGTCGATTACAAGCAGGCGCAGCGCCTGGCGCGCGCGCTCCTCGAGACCGGCAGCGACGGCGTCGTCGTCTGCGGCACCACCGGTGAAGCGCCGACGCTTACGCACGACGAGAAGCTGAACCTGTTCCGCGCCGTCCGCGAAGCCGTCGGCAAGGACGGCCACGTCATCGCCGGCACCGGCAGCTACAACACGCGCGAGAGCGCGTCGCTGTCGCGCGAGGCGCAGGAAGCCGGCGCCGATGGCGTGCTGCTCACCGTCCCCTACTACAACCGCCCGACGCAGGAAGGCCTTTACCGCCACTTCGAGGCTATCGCGGCGGCTATCGACATCCCCTGCATCCTCTACAACATCCCCAGCCGCACCGGGCGCAACATGGAGCCGGAGACGATCGTGCGCGCCGCGCAGATCCCGAACGTGGTCGGGGTCAAGGAGGCGAGCGGCAGCTGCGATGCCGTGGCTCAGATCGTCGAGAACGCCGGGCCTGGGTTCCACGTCTGGAGCGGCGATGACGGCATGACGCTGCCCTTCATGTCGGTCGGCGCGTACGGCGTCGTCTGCACCTGCTCGAACATCATGGGACGCCAGATGCGCGCCATCATCGATGCCTACGTTGCAGGCAAAACGCAGGAGGCTGCGGCGGCGCACCGGCGCTTCCTGCCCCTGATGTCGGCGCTGATGACCGTCGGGCCGAACCCGATTCCCGTCAAGCACGCCATGAACAAGTCGGGCTTCGACGTCGGCGGCTTGCGCCTGCCCCTGTACGACCTCGACGAGGCCGCGTCGGCCAGGCTCATGGCCGTCGTCAGCCGTTACCCGGTCGACCTGCCCGTCAGCGTCTAGGGCAAACCGCAGAGTACAGAGCGCAGAGACAACGCGAGGGCGTCGTCACGACGCCCTCTTTCGTGTTGTCATTCCGAGCGGAGCGAGGAATCTGGTTCTCGGCGGAGACGTTTCGAAGGACTAGCCCGGCGACGAGGTGGCGTCGCGACCGCGGTGCGATTCGCGGTCCGTGACGAAGGCGGCCCAGTCTTCTGCCAGGTGGCGTTGTGCCACGCGGTAGCCGATCTCGTCGCCGATGATGCCGCCGATGATGCCGGCCAGGATGCGGCTGCCGACGAGGAAGACGACGGTGGCGAGGATGAAGAACCACAGCGCCTTGTCCATGTAGTAGACGTTGATCGCCACCATGCCCAGGAAGATCGCCAGGCCGAGCCCCAGGCCGACGAACGCGAACGTGTTGACGATGACGCTCTCGCTCTTGATCTTGCGGCCGTACATGCGCAGGACGGGGTCAGGCAGGGAGGTGATTGGCGGGCGCTCGGCCAGGTCCTGGCCGCAGTGGTCGCAGCGCGTGTAGTTGGCCGGCAAGGGGTTATAGCAGTACGAGCAGAACGAGCCGGCATTGGGCGACTCGCCCTCGCGCAGGCGCTCCAGGAAGTCCTCCAGGCGCTGCGAGAAGATGCGGCTGCCGCTGCGTGGTTGTCGCTCGGGTTGCTCTTGCCCGTTGCTCATGCCTGCACCTCGGCCGGGCGCGCCGAGAGCTGGTCGACCAGCGCCTTGAGCTCGCGGTAGCGCTGCAGCTTGACGTCACGCAGGTAGGCGGCGGTGCGTCCGCTGGAGGACGGCACGACGAAGAGTCGCATGTCGTCCAGGCGCTCGGGCTGCAGGCCCGGCGAGACCTTCTTCACGCCGGCAAAGGCGGTGTAGATGCCCATGCCGTTGAAGCAGACGACCCGCGGCCGGTAGCGGCGCAGCTTGGCCTTGAGGTTCTCGGCGCCGGCGGCCTGCTCCTCGCGCGACAGCTCGCTCGCCTCACGCGTCGTGCGGTCGACCAGGTTCGTCAGGCCGATGCCGAACTCGAGCACGCGATGGTCCTCGGCGAAGGTGAGCGGCTCCGGCAGCAGGCCCGACTCGTACATCAGCTTCCAAAAGTGGTTGCCGGGATAGGCGTAGTGGTGGCCAGAGGCGCCGGATCTCAGGCCCGGGTTTATGCCGACGATCACAAGGTTGAGGCCCGGCGTCAAGTAATCCGGAACGTCTTGCTGGAGCATCGCAATCATTCTGCCCGACGGCCATGATGTGGTCTATTGCAAACGCCGATTCAACGGTGCTAGCTGCACGTCGGTCAGTGGCACTGAACCGAACGTCGTGGTTGAACGTCTCGCGCGGCATTGCCACCATGCCAATGGCCTAGAGCGGTTTGTCGACGATGATTACCTGCTCGCGCTCCGGACCGACCGAGACGATCTCGATCGGTTTGCCGATGAGCTCGCGGATGCGGCGCACGTAGCGTTGCGCGTTGGGCGGCAGGTCCTCAAAGCGGCGCGCCTTCGTGCTGTCGGCCTGCCAGCCGGGCAGCTCTTCGTACTGCGGCACCGCGTTCATGAAGTCGGTGATGCTGGCGGGTGGCGTGGTCACTTCCTTGCCGTCCAATTTGTAGCCGGTGCAGACCTGGATCGAAGGGAACGGGTCCAGGACGTCGAGGCGTGTGAGCGCGACGGCCGTGACGCTGTTCAGCGACGCGGAGTAGCGCGACACTACGGCATCGAACCAGCCCGTGCGGCGCGGCCGGCCCGTCGTCGTGCCGACCTCAGGGCGGGGACCCTGCATGCGCAGGATGTGGCCGGCCTCGTCTTCCACGAGCTCGGTGGGCATGGGGCCGTTGCCGACGCGCGTCATGTACGCCTTGTAGACGCCCACGATCTTCGTGATGTCGTTGGGGCCGATGCCGATGCCGATGGCGGCGCCGGCCGAGGTGGACGACGGCACCGAGGAGGTCACGTAGTCGTACGTGCCAGAGTCGAGGTCGAGCAGCGCGCCCTGCGCCCCTTCGAGAAGGATGTTCTCGCCGCGCTCGATCGCCTCGCGGGCGGCGAGGGCGGTGTCGTGCACACGCGGCGCCAGGCGCTCGGCGTATTCGCAGTACGTCGAGTAGACCTCATCGAAATCGAGGGGGTCGGTTTCGTAGAGGCGGGTGAGGATCGCGTTCTTGTAGGGCAGGACGAACTGGAGGCGCTGGCGGAAGCTCTCCGGGTCGACGAGGTCGCCCATACGGATGCCGATGCGCCCCACCTTGTCGACGAACGCCGGACCAACGCCTCGGCCCGTGGTGCCAACGGCGGCGTTGCCTCGTAGCTTCTCGTCCAGCCGGTCGATGATCGGGTGGTAGGGCATGATGACGTGGGCGCGATTGCTGATAAGGAGGCGTTCAGTGCTGACGCCGCGCGCTTCCAACGTGTCGATCTCCTCCAGCAGCACCTGCGGATCGACCGCCACGCCGTTGCCGACGATGCAGGTCTTGTCCGGGTAGAAGATGCCCGCCGGGACCACGTGCAGAGCAAAGAGCCCGAGGTGGTTGATGATGGTATGGCCGGCGTTGTTTCCGGCCGAATAACGGGCGATGACACTGGCGTCGCGGGCCAGCAGATCTACGACCCGGCCCTTGCCTTCATCACCCCACTGACCACCGATAACAACCGTTGCGGGCATAAATAAACCCGACTATCGTCGGGGTGCTCCTTCCTGCGTGTTTGGGAGGCGGGAACTCCGCGCCGCTACGGAGTATACCAGAAAGAGATAGGCAGAGAGGATGACCGCGCAGACGTCAGATTGTCCGTCGGCGCCCACCTGATCGGGTCTCTTCGGATCTGTGTGTGTCGCGATTCACAGTGGGAATGTGCACATTGATAATCATCAGGTTGTGCATAGATTAGCCAAGGGCTATCATCGATTGCACCTGAATCGCCCCGCCGGTCAGACTGGGGAAGACCGGCTTCGGGCCCGAATCGGAGGAGAGGGTTTGCCCGACAAAGATACCGTGCGCACCGAAACGTTGCCCCTGATGACCCTGATCGACGCGGCGAATGTCGCGCAGCGGGGCCTCGAGAAGCGCCTGAGCCATCTCAGACTCAGCGTCGCCCAGCAGCGGATCCTTGCTCTCGTCTACTACGCCAAGGAGAGCCTTACGCCCTCCATGCTGGCCGCGCTTCTGCTGCAGGAGACGCACAGCGTCAGCGGCCTGCTCAACCGCCTGGAGGACCGCGACCTGATCACGCGCAGCCGCGACCGTCAGGACCGCCGCGTCGTCTGGGTTGGTTTGACGCCGGCCGGCCGCAAGGTCGCCGAGGAGTCGATCGAGATCGCGGTCGACGTCTCGAAGGAGTTCGACGCGGTGCTCAAGGGCGCGAAGGCGACGGAAGTCGTCGAGGCCGTGCAGCAAGTACGCGATATGGGCTTCCGCATCGCCGGCGTCCGCGAGGACGTGCGCCGCGAAGCTCTGCGACGCGTCTGGGGCTAGGGATTCGCGTCCTGCCGCGGCGCCGCCCAGGGGAATAGTTAACGGCAGGCGTCTGGCACCGGCCGACGCTCGGTCGATAAAGCCGTCAGGTTGATAGCCGCAGGTCTTAGAGGTCGTCGGTCTAGCGCACAGCTGTCGGTCGGTGCGCCTAAGCAGATCGCCTAGGAAAGACCTCTCGCGCAGTATGGCGCCATGCCAGTGGCTAGATCATGGGCCACGGGTACGGGCGCCATGGTGGCGGCGGCGGGAAGACGCCTCCGCTGGCGATGACCTGGGCCCGCTGCGACAGCCGCGCCAGCTCCGACGGCGCGATGAGCTGGAGCAGCTGCTCGCGTAGCGATAGGTCCGTCTCGAGCCGCTGGCAGAAGCGCAGGACATCCTGAGCCAGCTCGTCCGGTACTGTCTCGCCCTGGAAGTCCCAGATCACGGTGCGCAGCTTGTCCTCCGTATGGAAAGTAAGGCCCTGGTCGATGCACCAGAGGCGTCCGTTCTTGTCGATCAGGCAGTGGCCGCCCTTGCGGTCCGCGTTGTTGGTCAGCCAGTCGAAGGCGGCGACACGGCGCATTTCGTTGGGGCGCTCGTCCTTGATCGTGAAGTAGTGCTGCGACGGGTCGTGCTCGATGAAGAGCTGCAGCGCGCCGACGCCGCCCCCGAGGCCCTCTTCGCGGACGATGGTGGGCGGGATCAGGTCCCAACCCAGCGCCTCGCTGATCAGGTAGGCAGCGACCTCGCGCTTGTAAAGCGTGCCGTCCGGGAAGTCGGAGAGCGGCGCCTCGCCGCGGCGGGGCTTGTAGATGGCGTAGCCGTCGCCGGCATCCGGGTGGCGCAGCGTGAGCAGGTAGACGTAGTTGGAGCCGGCGGCGAGGACGGCGGCGTCAACCGCCTCGGCCGTGGCCAGGATCTCGAGGACGTCGGGACGGTCTGGCAGCCAGCCCTGGTTGGGCATGCCGCGCACGTATCGGGCCGAGTTCATCATCGTGAAGTCGATTATAAGTCGCCGCGCTGCCGTACAGGTTCTCCCCGCTGCCATTTTGAGATAAAGTATCGATTATGACGGTGAGCCCATCTGCCGCTGCGCCATCGACTGACACCGCAACGCCTCTGCTGCGCCTGCGCAACGTCAGCGTCGTCCTCGGCGACCGCCTGGCGCTGGAGGACGTGAGCTTCGACCTGCCGGCGGGACCGACCGTGGGCCTGATCGGGCCCAACGGCTCCGGAAAGAGCACGCTGCTGCGCGCCCTGCTTGGCATCCTGCCGTTGGCCAGCGGCAGCATCGAGGTGGCTGGCGGGCCGCCCTCGGCCGCGCGGGACCTCTTTGCCTACCTGCCGCAGCGGCGCGAGATCGAGCTCAACCTGCCGCTACGCGCGTCCGAGGTCGTGCTCATGGGCCGCCTGCGCCGCACCGGCTGGCTGCGGGCGCCTTCAAAGCAGGACAGGGAGATCGCGGCGGCGGCGCTGGAGCGCGTCGGCCTGGCGGAGCGGCGCCACTCGACCATCGGCGAGATGTCGTTCGGCCAGCAGCAGCGCGTGCTGTTCGCGCGCATGCTGGCTCAGGACGGCCGCATCGTCCTGCTGGACGAGCCGATGAACGGCGTCGACCCTCGGACCCAGGAGCTCTTCCTGCAGATCCTCGCCTCGTTCCGTGAGGAGGGACGCACCGTGATCATGGCGACGCATGACCTCGATCAGGCCGCGTCGCACTGCAACTACCTCTGCGTCCTGAACCGGCGCCTCGTCGCTTTCGGTCCGACCGCCGACGTGCTGACCCCCGAGGTGCTGCGCGACGCGTACGGCCTGCACCTGCACATCATGCACGGCGACGAGCGCGGGCATGAGCACGTGGATCACGTCGTCGAGACAATGCTTCATCCCGACGAGACGAGGCGAGACTGATGCTGCACTGGCTGCTGGACCCGCTCAACTTCACGTTCATGCGCTACGCGCTGATCGAGGTGACGATCATGGGCCTCGTGGCTGGTTACCTGGGCACGTTCGTGGTCATACGGGGCATGGCCTTCGTCGGCGACGCGCTGAGCCACGCCGTGTTTCCCGGCCTCGTGATCGCCTTCCTGGTCGACATCAACCTGTTCATCGGCGCCGCTGCCTTCGGCATCTTCACGGCGCTGGCGATCAGCTCCCTTTCGCTGACGCGACGCATCGAGGAGGACACGGCGATCGGCGTCGTCTTCGCAGGCGCCTTCGCCCTGGGCGTCGTGCTGATCAGCACGCGTACCGGGTACACGCGCGACCTGACGTCGTTCCTGTTCGGCGACGTGCTGGCGGTGACCGTAACCGACATCTGGCTCAGCGTCATCGTCGGCGGGCTGGCCTTCGTCAGCGCCTTCGTGCTGCGCCGCGTGTTCCTCCTGATCTCGTTCGACCCCGAGATGGCGCTCTCGATGGGCCTGCCGGTGTTCTGGATCGAGACGCTGCTGCTGCTGCTCGTGACGATGACGATCGTCATCTCGCTGCGAGCGGTGGGCAACGTGCTGGTGCTGGCCATGTTCGTGACGCCGGCCGCCACGGCGCGACTGCTGGTCGACGACATGGGGCGCATGATGATCCTGAGCCCGCTGCTGGGCGCGCTGGCGGGCGTCGGCGGCCTCTACATCTCGTGGCACTCCGACCTGGCGGCGGGCGGCACCATCGTCCTCACCGCGACGGCGATGTTCGTCGTCGCCGTGCTGCTCTCACCGCGCGCCGGCCTCGTGGCGCAGCTTCTGCGCGGCCGCACCCACGTCCCGGCAGAGGGAGAGGCGTAAGGCGGACGGAGGCTAACTAGAGTCATGCTCTCGAAGTTAGCTTATGCGATAGCCACAAGTACTCGCTCTAGTTCAGACTTTCGCGTCCAAGTTAGGACCCGATCGGCTTGGTGACTGAGTAGCGCTCTGAGTCCAGAGTCAATGACTGGCTCACGATCATCGATCACGGCAAACTTCTGACGGTCATCCCGGGCACGATTCATTTCCGTGAAATTAGTGTAGACACGGTTCACGCGCTCTTGCGCATAGCCAGGTGAACCCGCCGAAACGAGTTGAACCACCTTCGTTCGATCAAGCACGAAGTCTGCAGTGAAGGAATGCTCAGGCAACGTGATGGGTACATTTCTTTCGTACCGGACATTCGGTAGTTGAGCTGCGAAACCTTCAAACTCATCGGCAAAGGTCGCTTTCGTGTAGCCCGGAACGGTGTAGACGAGATCTGAGAGGCGTTGCATAGTCATGATGACTTCCCACATTCGGGAGCCCGCTTCGATTGCGTTCGTAACAACGACAATTTCGCCCGGCGTCTCGTACTGCACATTCATTGAACTCACGATTTGGAAGATCATGGCTCGTCTACGCGGTGTGTTAGAGCCAGGGATGATAGCCGTAGGAGGACAGCTTCATCATCGTCTGGCCAAGATCAGAAATGAGCACGCGGCCATCATCGAGCTCACGAACGAACACCTCAATGTTGTCCCGATCAGGGTATAGAAATGGCGTCAGTTATCACTTGGTAGCCAGCGGAACTCGGGTCACAGTCCATCGCGCCGGACGATGAATCCGCCAAGTTGTTGAATCATTTCTTCACACAGCCGGTCCACTGTCATCGTAGGACCTCGAAGGCACGTTGTATTGGCGGATCATGCCATGCGCCTAGGAACGTAACACCGCACTCAGCGCAGAATGCGTAGAAGTGAGTCCTCGATCACGTGTACCTTGCGTCATGTCTGTGGGTACGTACGCGCAGTCGTCCCCTGTTGATCGGACCAGCGGTGTTTGTGGTGGCTCTTGAGCCTAACTTTTGGCATCTCCTCGCAGTCCGCCGCTTGTGTATGAGGAGTAGCGGAGCAGTAGCGTCGAGCCGGCCTTCTTCGATACGAGAGCTGAATCGTGAAACGTTCTGGTAGACGACTTTGCAGAAGTTCTAGCGTGAAGTCGGCTTCCGTCGGATGCCCTACCTTCACCGATGCCTTGACGTGACCTTCAGCTATTCGCCAAGTAATCGACTCCGTGACTGTGAGCTCACCGGATTCGATGGCGCTGTCGATGGCAAACTCGTACTGTCCGCCCTGCTCTCTCATTGACAAAGGCATTTGACTGGACAGAGTCTCTCAAGTCAAGCGTTCGCGATGGGCCAGTGCTACCATTGGTCGACCTTGAGCCTCGCTAGCGATAGGAGCGGACGAATGCCTTTCAATTCCAACACGCCAAGGCCTTTCACACGGACACAAGTTGAGTCGCTGAATCCAAACCAGTTCGGTGTATAGGGTATCTACAACTCGAACAGTTGGATCTATATCGGCAGAGGGGACATACGGTCCCGCTTGCTGGATCACCTCAACGGCGACATCCCGTGTATTCAACGGAGCGGACCAACTCATTGGATAGATGAAATGACTTTTGACCAAGTGAGCTGGGAACGCCAGCTCATTATCAAGTATCAGCCTATCTGTAATCAGCGCGTAGGCTAATGGCTACCGCAGCGTCATCATCGCCAACCGCTCGTCTGGGAGGTCGGCGGGGAGAGGGGCGGACGGGCCGTTGTAGTAGGTGCCGTCGTCTGTATGCGCGGAGGCGAGGCCGGCGTTGATCAGCTGGCGCATCGCCTGCAGCACCATGTGGGCGTCGTAGAGCACCGGCAGGCCGAGGCGGGTGAGGAAGGGAATGACGGCGCGATAGACCTCGCGTCCGCCGCTGAACAGCTCCGTCTCGCGCAGGTTGAGCAGCGTCAGCCAGGAGAGGAAGTCGGCGGCGGAGAAGGTGCGCGGCAGGCGCTCGTTGAGCGCGTCCCAGATCGTCGCCCGTGTGTCGCTGACGTCGAGGCTGGCGCTGTGGCTCTCGATCTGGCCGGCGTCGTCGCGGGTCCAGTACACCCAGTCGGCGTAGGCGCGCCGCACGATGCCGTCCGCGCCGGTGGCGTTGGCGCGTCGGCTGAAGTCGTCGATGCCCTCTTCCGTAGTCAGGTCAAGCCAGGGGTCGAACGGTTCGACCAGCAGGAAGGCGTTGGCGAAGGCAGTGCCCCAGTTCACGGTCAGCAGCCGTTCCTCGACGCCGAGACCGCGCAGGGAGACGAGCAGGTTCAGGGCCTGGCCGGTGTCCAGCTCACGGCGCCGCTCGATGAAGCGCCACCAGGACTTGCCACCGTGTACGAACGGCGTCGTCTGGGCGGCGCGGCGGGGCGCATCCTCTTCCGGCACGTCGTAGACCAACAGGCGGGATGTGCCCGCCAGCGGGCGTAGCGCTTCGGCGAGCCGCTGGGGCTGCATCGCGATCAGGCCTCTTCGAAGATGGGGCCGCCGGGATCGACGACGTTGCCCTGGAGGTCGATGACGGCAGGCCGTTCGCCGCAGTAGAAGCCGTCCTCGCACTTGTCGAAGTAGAGCACCTGGCGCTCACCGTCGTAGCGGATCGTCCAGGAGCCGATGACGGCGTTGCCGGGGCCCTGCCCGAGCTGGTCGCCGATGATGCGGGCCAGCGCTTCCAGTTGTTCTCTACCCATAAGTCACCCCTTATCGATCCATCATACGGCGGCAGGCTAGCGGACGCCGAGATCGTCGGCGATTTCCTTGAAGCGCCGCACGGCGTCGAGGTGCTCGCCCGGGTTCTCGAGATCAGCTCGCATCGTGTTCAGGCCGACGTGGCTGGCGCCCAGGCGCTGCCATGTCTGCAGCGTCGGCGCGACGCCTTCTTCGCCGGCGCGGCCGAAATCGACGCGCCCCTCGATACCGACGTCATCGACGTTGCGGCCGGCCTCGCGAATGAGGTCGTGTAGATGTTCGATGACGCCCGCGGCGTTTTCGTCCAGCGGGAACTGCGGGAACCAGCCGTCGGCGTAGCGGGCGATGCGCTTGAGCACGGGCTCGGCGCCGCCGCCCATCCAGACGGGGATGGGACGCTGCACGGGCAGGGGCTTGATGCCGGCCCGGTTGACGCGGTGCCAGCGCCCTTCGAAGTCGACGATCTCGTTGGTCCACAGCGCTCGCATCAGTTCGATCTGCTCGGCGACGCGACGGCCGCGGGTGGTGAACTCCTCGCCCAGGGCTTCGTACTCGACGTAGTTCCAGCCCAGGCCGACGCCGAGGCGCAGGCGGCCGCCACTCAGCACGTCGACCTCCGCGGCCTGCTTGGCGACGAGCGCCGTCTGGCGCTGCGGCAGGATGAGCACGTTGGTGACCAGCTCGATGCGTTGAGTGAGGCCGGCCAGGTAGCCGTAGAGCACCATCGGCTCGTGGAAGAGGCTAGTGTAGTCGTAGGCGCGCGCGTTCCAGCCCTCCGGACGCTCCGGGTGGGCGCCGAGCACGTGTTCGAAGGCGAGGAGATGGTCGAAGCCCATGCCTTCGACGGCCTGGGCGTAATCGCGCACGACGACGGGGTCGCTGCCGATCTCGGTCTGGGGGAAGACGACGCCGAGTTTCATTGCTGCTCCTGTCTGCGTGTAGCCGGGGAGGTGTTTCCCGATCATTGGGAGGCGCCGCGCCTTTGTCAAACGGTGAAACGCCGGGCCCGCGAGCGCGTTTGTGCTGGTAGAGATCTCTCGATCGGCAGGGAGGCGGATCGGTATGTTCCACCCCAGCTCAGAGCTAAGGATCGCTTGATGGGCCTCGACGTTGCCGTCGTGCTGCTGTTCTTCGGCCTGGACGTTGGTGTCGTGCTGGGCGCGCTCATGTGGCTCAGCCGCCGCCGCGCCATGGACGACATCACCGACCTGCGCTTCCGCCGCCCCGGCTACACGCGACCGCCGCGCCGCTGGGATTAGCATCCCGCGCGAACTGCGCGCCAGGTTGCGACCGTCGGAGGGTCTTATATCACCGCCGACGAGCCAGCAACTGCACAGGAGTCCCGAAGTCCGCTGCTGCAGCTAGCCTGTCACTTCGACGGTTCGCTGGTCGGTTTCTTGACTCGATCCGAGTTTCCCGAGACGTCTCGCGCGGTTCGGCGCCATGCTAATGGCCCAGCTCCAGGAGCAATCTCGTGAGCGCGGCGGGCATCGTCGTCGGCACCATGTGTCCCGTCTCCACCTCTCGATAGCGCCAGCGCGGGTCGTTGCGCACGCGGTCGGCGATCGTCCAGAACGGGCCCGGCGGCGGGTCGGCGGTTGCCTTGATGTAGGTGAGGCTGAAGTCGTGCTCTTCAAGCGGCTTCGAGAGGCGCACCTTCTCCTCGAGCGTCTTGCGTGGCTGCGGCACGCGGCGAGCGTCCATCCACGCCTGCAGCTCCTTGTCGTCCAGTGGTCTCGGCCGGGGCGGGATGCGCCAGTCGTCGCCTTCCAGCGGGCGGCCCGTCATGTCGTTCGCCGACTGGCCGTCCTGCGGTACAAAGGCGTCCAGGTAGACGAGATGCGAGACGCGCTCGGCGCAGCGGTCGACCAGGCCGGTGACGACCATGCCGCCGTAGCTGAAGCCGAGCAGCACGATGTCGCTGAGGTCCTCGTACCAGAGGACGTTTTCGACGTCCTTGATGTGCAGGCTCAGGTCGATGTCCGGGTTGCTCAGGTGTGACCGCTCGCCGATGCCGGTGAGGCTCGGTGTGTAGACGACGTGGCCTTTGGCCCGCAGCCTGCCCGCCACGTCTTTGAAGCCGTAACTGCCGCCCCAGGCGCCATGCACCAGCACGTACGTCGCCATCGTTGCTCCTCCCTCAGCGTCTATGCCGCGGCTCAGTATACGCAGTCGTCGGAGGTTAGACGTTCCCTCACAGCAATCCGCAGACGTAGCCACAGGCCCATGCGAAGTTAGGCCATTCGGATGTGGCATTCGTCCGGCGCAAGCCTAAGACTTACGACCGTATGAATGTCGAAGAGCAAACCACGTCTGCCGGTCCGCTCATCGCGCTCTCGGGAGTGCACAAGACGTATCGCACGGGCAGGCTGGAGTACCCGGCCATACGCGGCGTCGACCTCTCCGTACGGCAGGGAGAGATGGTGTCGATTGTCGGGCCGTCCGGCAGCGGCAAGTCCACGATCCTCAATCTCCTGACCGGCATCGACCGTCCAACGGCCGGCGAAGTCGTGGTCGACGGTCAACGCATCGATCGGATGGGCGAGGAGCAACTCGCTACCTGGCGCGGGCGGCGGGTCGGGATCGTGTTTCAGTTCTTCCAGCTGCTCCCGACGCTGACCGCGCTCGAGAACGCCGTCCTGCCGATGGACTTCGCGCGCCTCTGGCGCGGCAAGGAACGCATCGAGCGCGCAACGGGAAACCTCGAAATGGTCGGTCTGGGCGACAAGCTTGACCATCTGCCGAGCGAGCTCTCCGGAGGCGAGCAGCAGCGCGTGGCCATCGCACGCGCGCTGGCTTGCGATCCAGTCCTCCTGGTCGGCGACGAGCCGACGGGCAATCTGGACACGGAAACCGCAGCCCGTATGCTCGACCTGCTGGCGAGGCTGAACGAATCTGGCATGACCGTCGTGTACGTAACGCACGACGCCAACCTCGCCTCCCGGGCCAAACGGACGATAGCGATTCGTGACGGCCTCATCGAAAGCGATGGCTGAGCTTTGAGCGTCATCGGGCGGAAGTCGTGGCAGGACGTTCGCAGACGCTGGGCCCGTTCGCTCTTCACGATCGCGACGATAGCGGTTGCCGTCGCCGGCCTTTCCCTGTTCGCGCTCATGTCCCTGCTCAACCAGGCGATGGACCGTCGCGTGGTCGACGACCGGCTGCACGATGTCCAGATCTACAGCCAGGACATCGCGCTCTCCCCCGAGGAGATCGGGCAACTAAAGGCGCTGCCGGGAGTCGCCGCACTGGACACGCGCACCGTCTACGTCACGCGCTTTCACGTCGGCGACAGACGAGTCGACGCGCTCCTCGTCGGCGTCGACGACTTCAGCGCCCAGCACGTAGATGTGGTGCAGCTCAGGTCGGGGTCCTTCCCAGAGGCAACTGAGGCGCTGAGCGACACAGAGAATGCGCGCAGCGGGCGTTTCAGCGGCGGTGCCGGTGCCGTCGTCCAGGTCGAGGACAACCAGGGTCAATTGCACCCGGTGACGATCTCGGGCGCGGGAGACACGCTCAATTACACGCAGGTCGCCACCGACGAACGGGCCGTGTTGTACGTGCCGCAAGCGCTGGTTGACCAGATCTCGGGGGCGAGCGGCGTGAACCGGCTCGACTTGCTCGTCAAGGACCCGACGCAAGCTTCGGCCGTGGTCGGCGAGTTGCAGAGCTGGTTCACGACCAACCGGCCCGATGCGGTGTTCACGGATTTGCCGGAGGTGCGCAAAGCCGGCACGTGGCCCGGTCAGGACGTTTCGCAGAACTTCGCGACGCTGTTCTACGTCGGCGGCATCCTGGCATTGCTTTCGGCGATCGCACTCGTCTCGAACACAATGACGACGATGGTGGCGGAGCAGCGCGGCGAAATCGCCATCATGAAGGCGATTGGCGGACGCCGCCGACAAGTGGTGATGTCGTTCCTGAGAACGGTTTGGATCCTCGCAGGGATAGGCACCGCGCTGGGTATCCTGCTCGGCATCCCGTTCAGCAACCTGCTCGCAGGCTTCGTGGGCAAGCAGTTTCTCGGCGTGCAGACCCACTGGGGATACTCGCTGCCCGTGATCATCCTCAGTCTCGTGATCGGGCTGGTCGGTACCAGCCTGGCCGCGATTCCGGCGCTGCTGCAGGCCGCGCGCATGCCGGTGCGGCAGGGACTGCAGGGCGAGATCACGGCCTCGCAGGGATCATGGATCGATAGGCTTCTGCGGCGCGCCCCGCTGCCGCGCACGGCGCAGGTTGGCTTGCGAAACATCTCGCGACGCAAAACGCGCACGATTGGCACTGTCGTACAGGTCGGGCTTGCGGCGGGCGTCGCGCTCGGCTTCCTGGCGCTTGGCGTCACCATAGCGAACGTCACCGCCGACACCTGGGATACGTTGCATTGGAACGTGATCGTCAGCCAGCGCTCCAACACCGCGTTCGATGCTGGCGCTGCCTCCGTGGTCGAGGGGACCGAGGGGGTCAAGACAGCACAACAGGTGTTGTACAACGGCATCGACGTCAAAGGCACGGAATATCCAGGCATGGGCCTGCCGGTCGACACGGAGCTGTACGACCCGAATATCGTCTCGGGCCGCTGGTTCGAGGGCGGCGACGCCAACGCTCGTGTCGCCGTGTTGGGGACGGCGCTAGCTGCGATGGCGGGCATCAAAGTCGGCGACACGATAACCGCCTCCACTGCAGCCGGACCGGCCGACCTGCAGGTCATCGGCATCGACGCGAATTTGATCGATAACGGCACCGCGGTCTACATGCCGCTGCAGACGTTGCAAGCGATCCTGGGCCGCAGCGATACGAATGCCTTCTGGGTGGTTTCGGCCAGCCAGGATCACGCGGCCATAGACCGTCTGGCGGCGAATGTCGAGGACTCTCTCGGCGCTGCTGGCTACCCGGCACACACGGTGATTCACTACGTCGAGAAGGATGCGAACCTCGCGTCCAACCGCGTGCTCGTGAGCGTGCTGGCGGTCATGGGCGTGCCGATCGTCGCTATCGGCCTCATCGGGCTGGTCAACATGATGACGATGAACGTCCTGGAGCGGACGCGCGAGATCGGTATCCTGCGCTGCATCGGTGCGCGAGGGCGGGACATCACGCGCATCTTTCAGACGGAGGCGCTGACGGTGGCGTTGCTCGGCTGGGCGCTGGCGGTGCCGGCTGGCTGGCTGATCGGCTGGATCCTCGTCCGCGTGGTTTCGGAGCTGTTCAAGTTCGGATCGATACCGTATTCGTATCCAGCGTGGAACCCGCCGATGGCGCTGATCGCGACGCTCGCGCTCGCATGGCTGGTCGTGATCGCCCCGGTGCGGCGCGCGACCCACCTGCGGCCCGGCGACGCCCTGCGCTACGAGTAGGCAGAGCTAGCAAGGTAAACCGACAGCCGAGCTGAGTGGCTCACTCCACTGAGACGAAGAAAGCCCGTCTTGACTGCTCCGAGGTGGCTCGTATAATTTGGTGCAGTAATTTATCGCACTAAAATATCGAGCGAAAGTAAATGCCGAGACGATACCGGATGGGCGCGCGGGCGGCCGCCGCCAACGACACCGCGGAGCGTATCGTTCACGCCGCCCGCGAGCTGCATGCGCGGCAGGGCATCTCCGGGACGAGCTACGAGGAGATCGCGGCGGAGGCCTCGACCTCGACAGCCACGGTCTATCGCCACTTCCCCTCGCTCGCGGAGCTGCTGCCGGCGTGTGCGCGCTCGGTGGTCGTGCTGAAGGAGATCACGCGCGAGGACGCGCTTCTGCTGTTCAGAGGCCTGGATACGCCGACCGAGCGGCTGGACCTGCTGATCAGCGGTACGTGTGAGTGTTACCAGCGCGACGGAGACTGGCTGAACGCCGCCCGCGGGGAGGACCGGACCTACGCGGTGCTCGCCGAACTGGCCCGCATTCAGACGAGCAGCCTGCGTCTCCTGGTCGAAGCGGCCCTCGAATGGCCTTGCAATCCCTCCTCGCGTCAGCCAGAGAATCGCTGCTCTGCTCGATTTCCCGGTGTGGAAGGCGTTGATAGCCGCCGGCTTCAGCGAAACCGAGGCGACGGACGAAGTCCGTCAGTTGATTCACGCCCAACTACCCGCATACGGCGGATGAGATATCGAAGGAGGCAGGAGTTGTCCAAGAGTGATCGCGCCTACGTGCTCGATGACGGCGACGGGGAAGCGCTGCGATTTGCCGGAGCGCTGATGACCCTGAAGGCTTCGGGCGACCAGACGGAAGGTCGCTTTGCATTGATCGATCAAACGGCGCCGCCCGATTACGCCGCCCCGCTTCACGTCCACCAGGACGAAGATGAAGCGTGGTACGTGCTCGAAGGCGAGGCCGAGTTCTTCTGCGGCGAGCGCAGGTTTACGGCCGCGGCGGGGGCCTGGGTCTTCCTGCCGAAAGCCGTGCCGCATTCCTTCCGTGTCGGTGCTGATGGCGCGCGGCTCCTGACGCTGACCGCACCGTCTCGCTTCGCAGATTTCGTGCGGGAAGCTGGCGAGCCGGCTTCTCAGGAGTCGGGAGCACCTATGGACGTGGCCGCGCTGGCGGCGATCGCATCCCGATACGGCATCGAGATCGTGGGGCCGCCGCCCGCGTAGTCGACGAGTTGCGGTGTCGGCTGTGGCTAGTGCGTGCCCTCGCGCACGAGCACGGTGGGCATGCCCTGCATGCCGCGCAGCATGTTGATCTCGCCGCGGTGGCCGTTGAAGTGGCCGATCATGTGCAGCTGGATCGCCTCGCCAACCGTTTCGGTGCCGCCGTCTCGCCGCGGAACGTCCTGCTGGAGGTCCTCGTCCGAGATCGAGTTCAGGTAGTCGTCGGTCTGCTTCCAGACTGTCTCCTGATACTCGCGGAAGGCGTCCATGTCCTTGATCCGGATTCCCTGGGCATCCTCGTCCGACATGCCGTTCCCAGTTCCCTCGAACGGGAGGCCGACCCGACTCGCCCAATCCTCGTTCCAGACCTCGGGCACGTGCCGGGCGCGGCCGTTGATGATGATGTCCTCGATCCGCGTCGTGTGCCAGAGGCACCACGCGATCGAGTGGCTGCCGCCTGCCGGCACGAAGTGGAGCTGCTCCGGTGTGCCGTTGCGGGCATCGGCGAGCGCGCGGTGGGCAAATGCCAGGCTGTTCTTGATGAAATCGACCGTTTCCATTCGGCGCATCCTCATGTCTAGCTAACGAACGCGTCTCACTCTAGCCGGATCGCGACAGAATCCGCAACGTCACCGAGGCTGAGCCTCGACCTGGGGCTCGCTGCGGTCGTTGATCGCCTGGATGAGCTCGATGATCTGGCGGTGCTCGTCCGTGAGGCGGCCGCGCTGCATCTTCTGCACCAGGCCCTCGACGCCCCAGATGCGCAGCAGGCTCGGGCGGTCCGGGTCCAGCACGTGGTCCATGCAGCGCAGCAGCATGTAGCGCAGGTCGCGCACCGAGTTGCCCGGCTGCGTGAACTGCTCGTACGGCTCCATCTGTCCTTCCGTGACCTCGATGGAGTAGCCGAGGTTGCGCGAGTCTGTAAGGTTGTCGTCCGTCGTCGGCGACAGGGGCCGGCCGAAGCTAATCTGGTCGAAGTAGCGCACCACTGGGATCGAGTCGCGCAGCGGCGTGCGGTAGTGGAAGTCGAAGCCACTGGCCAGACGTCCTGCGAACCGTTTCTGCGGCGGCGCCTGTAAGTCGTCGAGCACGTCGCGCACGGAGTCGAGGTTGAGCCGTCCGGCCGAGGTGACGAGCAGGGTGCGGCCGGGCAGGGCGTCGTCGGCGATATGGGCTGCCGTCTCAAGGTAGTCGGGCGTAAACCCCCAGGCGTGGTCCCCGAGCGGATAGAACGGCTCGTTTTCCACCTGCAGCATGCGCACGGCCGTCCAGGTCGTTGCCGTAGCGGCTGGTGAGCGTGTCCGAGCATCTTCTCGAGGTAGGAGAATGCGGCGCCTGCCAGCGGCGAGTCGGGCGTCAGTGCTGGCGCCGTTGGGCGGCAGCTCGACGTGGTGCAGGACGTGCCACGGTACGTGCTCCTCCGGCCAGCGGAACACGCGCACCGGCCCCACGTTGAGACAGATCTCGGTGTCGTAGAGGCAGCGCTCCAGAAACGGGCTGTATCGGTCGAGGTCGATGTCACCGTCGCGATGCTGTACGGCGTTCCAGCGGAAGCCGAGGCGCAGCTTGCGCAGGTTGAGCTCCTCGATGGCGATGTTGAGGCCGTCAAGGGCGGCGCGTTGACCGCGGTCGCTCGTTGACCACTGCTCCGGGGCGAAGGAGCCGCCCAGCTCCAGCCGCGACAGGCGGTCGGCGTGCTGCGCCAGGAACTCGGCGTTGCTAACGCTGGCCTCTGCCCAGGTGTCGTGCTGGTCGAGGAGATCGAGGCCTTTGACGCCGGCTTCAAAGGCAAGGAGCGATAAGCCCAGGCGGGCGCCGCCGAACAGGATCTGGCGGCGGCTGAAGCGAGAAGACATCGCGTCGTCTATTAGACCACGTTCTGGGGCTCGTCATGCTTTGCACAGTGTGGAAAGACTCACGCGAGAGCCGTTCGGCCGTGCCAAAAGGCGCTTGACGGACGTTATGCTAAATAACCGTAACCGCTCGGGAACCTTCGCCGTCCCGCGAGCGTCTTATCCCTGAGTCAGTCTACCCCGCGAGCGGCGTGCGAACGGCGCAGCGGCCATGACGACGCCAGCGGCCGTGGAGCTAACGTAGAAAGAGCCGTGAGTATCGCTTTCGCCCGTCTCAGATCAGCCCTCGTCCTGATCTGCCTGCCGTTCCTGCTTGCGTGCAGCGCGAACAGCGCAGCCGGTACGAGTGCACGCCGCTCGTGGCCCGCACGCCGCTGCCCACTGCATCGGCTATCGTCAATCAGAGCAGGCCGCCTGGTGGCGGCGCCACGCCCGTGCCGGACGGGCGGGTGGACGTGCAGTCCAGCGTCAGCCATCAGTACTACACCGTAGCCGGCACGACCACGGCCGATATCTTCGCCTCGATCGACCAGAACGGGCCGCGCGATGACAACGGCGTCAAGGGCAGCGGCCTCACCTCCGCTACCTGGAGCTATCGCTGGCAGCCGGAAGTTCAGGGCGATTCCTGCGTCATTCAGTCGATGACTATCGTTCTCGACATCGTCGTCACCCTGCCGCAGCACGAGAACGTGGAAGAGCTCTCGCCGAACCTGTCGGCGAACTGGAATAACTTCGTCATCGCGGTCTCCAACCACGAGCAGCAGCACGTCGATATCAACCTGGCGGGCGCGGAGACCATCCGTCAGAAGATGGAGGACCTGGCCCCGGCCGACACCTGCGACGATCTGCAAACCAACGTGGACTCGCTGTGGAACGACCAGCAGAAGGCGATCCAGACGGCGCAGAACAACTTCCACGCCCAGGATGACGCCCGCATCGCCGCCGAGCGCGCGCCGATTCAGAAGAGCATCGACAACAACACGAAGCTGCTGGACGACTACTCGAGCCAGATCGCCGATCTCGACAAGGACATTACCGCCCTCGATGGCGAGCTGACCACGATGGAGAATCAGCTCGACGCGCTGAAAGCGCAGATGGAGACGATTCTCGGCACGTCCAGCGAGGCGGACCTGGCGCCGGACCAGGCGGCGCAATACGAGGACGTGCGGCGGCAGTACAACGAGATCGCGCCGCAGTACAACCTGCTCGTCGACCAGTACAACAGCCTCATCGCGCAGCGCAGCGACCTGGCGAACAAGCACGACTCCCTGCTCGACGCAACGAACCAGCTGGTCGAGGCCTACAACTGGGCCCACTAGCCACTAGCGTGGCGGCAAGCTGCGCGTCGTGTCGTTAGACAGACGATCCCTCACGAAGACCAACCACGGCCTCGAGTAGCGGCTGTTTCCGAGACGAGGGGGCCTTCGATCAGGAGGGCGGCGCGGACGGACCGTAGTAGTGGAACAGCGTCCAGATGAAGCCGCCCCACACGGCCATGCCGCCAGCCACGATGCCGGTGATACCGATGATCGCCGGCAGGACCAGCAAGGAGGCCAGGCTGACAAAGAACAGCACGGCTCCCAGAAAGCTGAGCCGCAAGCCTTTCGAACCCATGAACATGAATCCAGCTTAGCACCTGGACTCGTTGCTCTGCCTTGACGGCTGTCTGTCGAAGACGGCTCTCGGGCGGTCACATCGAGGTCTGCATCGTGCACAGCCCCTTCTCGCGCAGCACGCCGTCACGCCAGGAGCTACTCGAAGCTGAAGGGCGGGTAGCGGTCCGTGAAGCCGAGCAAGTAGCCGTAGACACGCTGGCTCCAGCGCAGATAGCCGGCCACGAGGTCGTACAGGCCCGGCGGGAAGCGGCCCGTGAACAGGATCGCAAACTCGGCGATGAAGACGACGACGCTGGTCAGGAAGTACAGCGCCGAGATGATCAGGAGATGAGGGATCGTCAGGAACATCTTGATGAAGATGCCCAGGAACGGCGCGTTGAGCCATCGTGACGGCTTCGTCGGATAGTCGACCTGGAACTGAAGCTCGCGGTCCGGCCGCTGGTCGAGGTCCATGGGCGGGTACGGGTCGAACAGGTGCATAACGTAGGCCAGCAAGTTGACCTGCCAGCGCTGCGTGCCGACCAGCAGCTTGAAGAGGCCTCGCGGGTAACGGCCGCGGAACGTGATGACAAATGTCGCGAAGAAGTAGGCCACGAACGCCGCCGAAGCAATCAGCTCCAGCATGACATAGCTCGGCGTCGCCAGGATGAGGCGGATCGCGGTGCCGATCAGCAATGGGAAGTTCGTCAGGCGCCGCTGTCGCTCTGGCCGCACCAGTGTCATGCGGATCGGATAGGCGGCGGGGGCGTCCGAGATGGCCATCGATCAGTTCATGCCGAACGGCGGGTACCGGTCCGTGAGGGCGTACTCGTACGCGTACAGCCGGATCGCCCAGCGCCCGACGCCGGTCACGAATCGATGCATGCCCGCCGGGTACGAGCCGGTGAACAGGATCGCGAAGGTGGCGATAACCGTCACGATGAGGGCCGCGAGGTAGAGGAACGCGAGAATGATCGCGTGAGGGATGAGCAGGAAGATCTTGATGTAGAGGCCAAACAACGGGAAGTTGAGGATGCGGTTGGACGTCGCCGGGTGAGCCACGTCGAACTGGATTGCCGGCTGGGCGTCGGCGGACATGGAGAAGCCGGGATAGCGGTCCGTGAGGTGGCCCAGGTAGGCGTAGGCCGCGATGTTCCAGCGCAGCACGCCGACGACGAAGTTGAACATGCCTACCGGGTAGCGGCCCGTGAACAGAATGGCGAACGTCGCGATGAAGAAGAGGATGTTCGCGACGATACCCAGGAAGTAGAGGATGATCAGGTGGGGGATGAGCAGGATGCCCTTGATGATCACCCCGAAGAGGGGGAAGTTGAGCACGCGTGACTGCGCGTCCTGCCGCTCGACGTTAAAGCTGACCGGATAAGCTGGCTGAGCCTCGTCCGCAACCGTCATAGCAACTGCCTCCTCGTAGGTGTAATTGCCTGCAGGTTTCTGCCCGACGGGAATATGCGGTTCCGCTGGGAAATTGTCAAGAGACCATAGCAGATTGCTGTTTGGTTACAGCTGCGCGCGTTTGTGCGCCAGCGCGCTCAGCGCCTCAAGTACGACGCGGTGCGCCACTTCGGCCGTGATGGCCCCCGGTCCGTCGTACGCAGGCGCCACCTCCACCACGTCCATGCCGACGAGGTTCGTCCCCCCGGCGACGTGGCGTACGGCGCGCAGCAGTTCGCGGGCGGTGAGGCCGCCCGGCTCCGGCGTGCCGGTACCGGGCGCAAACGCCGGGTCCAGCACGTCCACGTCGACCGAGAGGTAGATGGCCTCTGGGCCGTCCAGCGCCTCGGCGATCGCCTGCTCCAGCACGACGTCGAAGCCGCGCTCTTCGATCTCCGCCATGAGGTGCCAGCGCATGCCTTGCTGACGCATCCAATCGAAGACCTCCGGCGGCGGCCAGTAGCCCCGCAGGCCGACCTGCACGAAGCTGGAGCCGGGGATGGCACCGCTCTCGATCAGGCGGCGCATCGGCGTGCCGTGGGCCAGCAGGACGCCCCAACTGTCCGGCGCCGTGTCGGCGTGCGCGTCGAAGTGGACGATGCCGACCTTGCCGCGCCCGATGGCGTCGGCGACGGCCGTGGCGGACGGATAGGTGATCGAGTGATCGCCGCCCAGCACGATGGGGATGGCGCCCAGCCGCGCGACCTCGCTGACCTTCTCTCGAATCGCCTCGTGGCTGCGCTCGATGTGCATCGGCACGATCGACGCATCGCCGTAGTCGAAGACGCGCAGCGTGCGCAGCGGCTCCACGTCCAGCTCCAGGTGGTGTATGGCCCGACCCAGGTTGGAGGCGGCGCGAATGGCGCGCGGGCCGAAGCGGGCGCCCGGCCGGTTCGTCGTCCCCATGTCGAAGGGCGCGCCGACGATGACCGCATCCGGCCTCTCGGCCGCCAGCTCCGCGGCGGTCGAGACCAGCGGCAGCTTGAGAAACGTCGGGATGCCGGCGAAGGGCGGGTCGTTTGACATGCGGTCGAAGACCATGGCGTCAGCTTAGTACAAAGTGGACAGTGCCACGCGTTGATGTTAGATGCTGTTGCCGGAGTCGGAGCCTGTGCCTCATTCGCCTGCACTTTGCGCTCCGTACTTTGCACTCTGTACTCTGGCGGCATGACCCTGAACTCGCTTCCCGCCATGACGATCGGCGGCCGGCGCTTCGAGTGGGGCAGCCGTACCTACGTCATGGGCATCGTCAACGTGTCGCCGGAGTCGTTCTCAGGCGATGGGCTGAGCGACGTCGCGGCCGCCGTGGCGCAGGCGCAACGCTTCGTCGCCGAAGGGGCAGACATTATCGACGTGGGCGGCCAGTCGACGCGTCCCAACTTCGATGAGCTGAGCATCGAGGAGGAGCTGCGCCGCGTCGTGCCGATGGTGCGGGCCGTCGCCGCCGCCGTCGACCTGCCGGTGAGCGTCGACGCCTACCGCGCGCCTGTCGTGGAGGCGGCGCTGGACGCCGGCGCAACGCTTATCAACGACATCTGGGGCTTCCGCCACGATGCGGCGGTGGCAACGCTGGCGGCGCAACGCAGCGTACCGGCCGTCGTCATGCACAACCAGCGCGGCCGCGAGTTCCACGACGTGATCGGCGACGTCAGCGCCGGTCTGCGGGCCAGCATCGAGATCGCGGAGTCGGCCGGGCTGGCGCGCGACCGGCTCATCGCCGACCCCGGCTTCGGCTTCGGCTGGACAGTCGACCAGCAGCTGGAGATGCTACGACGCCTGGGCGAGTTGCGCGCTCTGGGCCTGCCACTGCTGATCGGCACCTCCCGCAAGTCGACGATCGGCGCAGTGCTGGACCGGGCAGAGAGCGAACGTATCTGGGGCACGGCAGCGACGGTGGCGCTCGCCATCGCCAACGGCGCCGACATCGTCCGTGTGCACGACGTGGCGGAGATGACGCAGGTCTGTCGAATGGCCGACGCCGTCGTCCGGTCATTGGCATGACGGCATACCGCGCGAAGGTCCTGTTCGCCGCTGGACCCCTCGCGATGACCGTCCAACAGCTGTAGGAGAATTCGCCAGGTTTCTGAATGGCGCTCGTGTATATTGCTCTCGGCGCGAACCTAGGTGACCGGCGTGCCAACCTGGCGCAGGCGCTGCGTCTGCTGCCGCCCGACGTGCAGGTCGAGGCCGTCTCCGCCTTGTACGAATCGCCGCCGCAGCCGCCGGCGCCACCACCCAGCTACCTCAACGCTGCCTGCCGCGCGACGACGGAACTGGCGCCCGAGGCGTTGCTCACGTACCTCAAGGGCATCGAGGCGACGATGGGGCGGCAGGACACCGGCCGCTGGGGGCCGCGGCCCATCGACCTCGACATCGCGCTCTACGACGACGTCGTGTACGACGGCGAAACGTTGCAAATCCCGCATCCGCGTCTCGCCGAGCGCGCCTTTGTGCTGCGACCCCTTCTCGACATCGACCCATCGCTGGCGCATCCGGCGATGGGCGAGACGCTGGCGGTGCTGCTCGACCGCGTCGGCGAAGACGGGCTTGTGCGCATCGCGGAGCCGGGTTGGCAGGACGAGGTGAATGACAGAAGCCGCCTGTTCAGGCGGCTTCTGTTCTCGACTCGTGGCTATTCAGGGTGCTGCCGGCGGCTCGAGGTCCTCGTCGTCCGCCTCGATGGTGAGCATCGTCCAGCCGACCCAGAAGGTGAGGGCCGTCAGCGCGGTCATCGCGGCGGTGACCGGCAGGGCGAGGGCCAGGTAGCTGCGCTTCGTGGCGCCGATCAGGAAGAGCAGCATCTGCAGCGCTGCTCCGATCATGAGGATGATGCCGGTAGTCTGGGCGCGGTTCACGAGACCTGCCCGGTCTCCATAGCCTTGCGCAGCTCGGGCGGCAACAGGTTGGGGATGGTGTCCTGAATGGGGTATGTCTCGTTGCACTTGGCGCAGTGCAGGGAGCCCTCGATGATCTCGCTGCCTTCCTCGCGCGTAACCGTCAGGGTCAGCGGGCCTTTACAGACCGGGCAGGCGAGGATGTCCATCATGTCTTTGCGCATGTCTACTCCTTGGCCTTGCGGCCTTTGATTCTAGGAATGGCGTCGAAGCAGTGTCAAACGAGTGTTAGCGGCGCCGGCGGGTACGGCGGCCGTTGCCGTTGCTCCCGTTGCCGTTGGAGCTGCCGTCATCCGGGGACGTGCCATCGTCGACATCTGACGCCGTCGCTTCCGGCACCTTGCTCAGGTCGATCGCTGCGATGCAGGCGACGCGGTCGCCGGGACCGATGTTCATGACGTGAACGCCCTGTGTCGATCGGCCTGCACGGGCGATGCTCTCCACCGTCGTGCGCATGATGATGCCGCTCTGCGACACGATGATCAGCTCTTCGCCCTCGGTGACGGCGCGGGCGTCGGCGATAGCGCCCGTGCGGTCGGTCACGTTGTGGGTGAGGACGCCCTGACCGCCGCGCGAGTGCCGCGGGTAGTCATCGAACGACGTGCGCTTGCCGAGACCGGTATCGGAGATCGTGAGCAGCATCGCCTCCGGGCTAACGATCTCCATCGCGACGACTTCGTCGTCATTGCTGGCCAAGCGCATGCCGCGCACGCCGCCGCTGGACCGTGACGCGGAGCGCAGATCGGCGACACCGAAACGGATTGCCTTGCCCTGACGCGAAACGAGGACGACCTCGTCGTTCTCGCCGGCCAGGCGTGCGAAGACGAGCTCGTCGCCGGGCTCGAGGTCCATGGCGATGAGGCCGGAGCGGCGCACGGACTCGAAGTCGTGCAGCGGTGTCTTCTTGATCTCGCCGCGGCGCGTGGCCAGCACCATGTAGTCCATATCGTAGTTCGGCGTCGAGACGACGGCTGTGATGAACTCACCGCTCGGGTCGATCTCGACCAGGTTGACGACCGGCGTGCCGCGGGCTGTGCGGCTCGAGTCGGGAATCTCGTGCGTGCGGAGCTGGAAGACGCGGCCGCGGTCGGTGAAGAAGAGGGCGCTCTCGTGGGTGTCGCTGACCAGCATGCGGCGGATGGCATCGGCCTCGCGCACGGCCATGCCGGTGATGCCGCGGCCGCCGCGTCGCTGCAGGCGGTACGTCTCCAGCGGCAGGCGCTTGATGTAGCCGCGCTGCGTTAGGGTGATGACGACCTCCTGGTGGGGGATGAGGTCTTCCTCGCTGAAGTCCTCGACCTCTTGCTCCACGATCTGGGTGCGTCGCTCGTCGCCGTACTTCTGTTTGATATCGACCGACTCTTCCTTGATCAGGAAGTCGATCTTGCGCGGGTTGGCGAGCAGGTCCTCCAGGTAGTTGATCTGCTGCAGCAGCTCGGCGTACTCCTCCTGGATGCGCTGGCTCTCCAGTGCCGCCAGACGGCGCAGTTGCATGTCGAGCACGGCCTGCGCCTGGCGCTCCGTCAGATCGAAGGGAGCGGTCTGAAGGGCGGTGCGGGCCGCCTCGGCAGAGGCCGAGCCGCGGATCGTCTGAATGACGAGGTCGAGCTGGTCGAGCGCCTTGAGCAGGCCCTCGAGGATGTGGGCGCGGTCGCGAGCCTTCTCGAGGTCGAACTCAGTGCGGCGCCGGATCACTTCGCGCCGGAAGTCGACGAAGTGCTCGATAGCGGTCTTGAGACGGATGGTGCGCGGCTCGCGATCGACCAGCGCCAGCAGGTTGACGGCGAAGGCGGTCTGCATGCTCGTGTGCTTGTAGAGCGCGTTCAGCACCTGGCGCGCCTGGCCGCCGCGGCTCAACTCGATGACGACGCGCATACCGTGGCGGTCCGATTCGTCGCGCAGGTCGCTGATGCCGTCGATCTTGCGCGTCTTGACCAATTCGGCGATACGGGCGACGAGCGCTGCCTTGTTCACCTGATACGGCAGCTCCGTGACGATGATCTGAGCACGGCCGGTGCGCGACTCTTCGACGTGGCAGCGGGCCCGTATGACGACGCGGCCGCGGCCGTCACTGTAGGCCTGCTTGATCGCCTGACGGCCGAAGATGATGCCGCCGGTAGGGAAGTCGGGGCCCTTGACGATCTCGGTGAGCTCGTCCGTCGTGATCTCGGGCCGGTCGATGAGAGCCTCGATAGCGTCGCAGATCTCGACCAGGTTGTGAGGCGGGATGTTGGTCGCAAGGCTGACGCCGATGCCGGACGCGCCGTTGATCAGCAGGTTCGGCACGCGCGACGGCAGGACTACGGGCTCCTGCGTGCTGTCGTCGAAGTTGGGCTGGAAGTCGACAGTGTTCTTCTCGATGTCGGCGAGCAGCTCGCTGGCGATACCGGTGAGGCGCGCCTCGGTGTAGCGCATGGCGGCCGGCGGGTCGTTGTCGACGCTGCCAAAGTTGCCCTGGCCCTGCACCAGCGGGTAGCGCATGGCGAAGTCCTGGGCCATACGCACGAGGGCGTCGTAAATCGGCGTGTCGCCGTGCGGGTGGAACTCCTTCATCACCTCGCCGACGATGCCAGCGCTCTTCTTGTACGGGTTGCCGGCAGTGAGGTTGAGCTGGTCCATGCCGTAGAGGATGCGGCGCTGGACGGGCTTGAGGCCGTCGCGCACGTCCGGGATGGCGCGCGAGACGTTGACGCTCATCGCGTAGTCGACGTAGGAGGCGCGCATCTCCTCTTCGATACGAATCGGGCGAATGCTGCCAGCGTCAAAGGAAAGTGTTGTCATGGAGTGCTCTCGTCTGGGCCCCGACAAATGCCGGCGCAGGGACAATTGTTAGGTCAATGTTACCATTTGCGGAGCACTACGTCGACAGATGCGTTTCCATGCGCGTCGGGAGGGCGCGAAAACAGGGGCGAAAACAGGGATCGGCGCCTAATTCAGCCGGTAACCGACGCCGTGAATCGTCTCGATGGGGTTCGTTTGCAGACCGGCTTCGTGGAAGCGGCGCCGCAGGCGGCTGATCGTGTCGTGCAATAGACGGTGCTGGTCGGTGTAGGACTCGCCCCAGACGCTGGCGATGAGCTGTTCGTGCGTGAGGACGTGGCCGGGTGACTGCACCAGCTGCAACAGCACGTCCCACTCGATGCGCGTCAGCCGTACTTCGATGCTGGGGCTGCGCAGGCCATGACAGGCCGCGTCGATGGTGACTTTGTCGATGCGGTAGACGACATCTTCAACGGAGCGGTAGGCGCTCCTTTCGTGACGCAGGGCGCGAAACCGATCCGTGAGCCTGCCGAGTAATGGCGAATGGTCTGGTACCTCTCGATTTGCGGCTGCCATTTCTGCTGCCTCTAGGTCATCGTGACGCTGCGTAATCCACTGCCATGCCTGTGTTATATGTGTTTCCGCAATTGTTCGCCTAACTAATACGGTAAGAGAGGGCATTTTTCAAGCCCCAATTTGCTGCGGTGCTACGTCGCGTTGTTTCGTATCCTGCGCCTAGCGCGAGACCACTGATTGTCCAAAGATCGTGGGCGATCTTTAACGGTAGTGCACAATCTATGTCGGCAGGACATTCGCCTTGTCGATGCAGTCAGCGTGCGCTTATATGTGAATGTGCAGACAAGTACATGGCGACTGAGCACTTGCGAGAGTGGGCAAAGGTCGGAGGTTTGGTCTCAGGCGCGGATGGCGTCGGCGAAGGCGTGGAAGAGCAGCGCGCTCTGCGGGGCGAAGCCCCCGATCTGTGGCTCCAGGCGTTCTGGATGCCACTGCACACCGAACACCCAGCGCTGCTGCGGCAGGCGGGCGCCTTCGACGTAGCCGTCGGCGCTCATCGCCAGGGTCTCCAGGCCGGGCGCCAGGCGTTCGGGCGTGACGGCCTGGTGGTGGCGCGAGTTGACCAGGAGCCGTTCGGTGCCGTAGAGGTCGCACAACGCGCCGCAGACGCTGACCTCGTGCTCGGCGGAGGTGCGCGCCTCGTCCTGCTGCGCAGCATGCGACCAGTCCTCGATGTGCTGCAGCAGGCTGCCGCCGAGCACAACGTTGAGCAGCTGGTGGCCACGGCAGATGGCCAATACGGGCAGGTCTCGCTCCAGCGCCTCCCGTAGCAACGCCGACTCGAAGGCGTCGCGTTCTGGGTCGCAGTCCTTGGTGCGCGGGTGCATCGGCTCGCCGTAGAGGGACGGCTCAATGTCGACGCCGCCAGTGAGCACGAGGCCGGCACAGCCCTCGAGCGTCTGGCCGGTCTCGAACATTGCGACCGGCTCCAGGCCGGCTTCGCTGACCCGGTTGTGGTACTCGTTGACCTGCTTGCCGGGTTCCGAGTGCCAGCTGACGACGCCGACTGCCGGGCTTGCCGCCACGCGGGCTCAGTCCTCGTCTTCGTCATCGACGTCGTGTTCGATGACGTTTTGCAGGTTACCGAAGTTGCTGTTCTCGGATGGCTCCTGCTCGCCCTCCCAGTCCTCGTTCTCGCCGTCGTCGTCGACGACCTCATCATCGTCGTCCTCACCGAGGCGTAGCAGCGACTCCTTGATGTAGGGACGCACGCCTTCGCTGGTCGTGGCAGGGAAGGAGAGCCGGGTCTGACTGGGATCGCGGTAGATCTCCTTGATGATCACCTCGGCGTCCGCGTCGTTGACGCTCTTGACGGCGGCTGCGTAGCGGTTGCCGCCCTCGATCATGCGCAGAAGACGCAGGCCCATCTTGGGCTCGACAGCGCCGAGGGCGTCGCCTGCGGCGTTTTCGATCGTGATCAGGTTGCGATTCGGCTTGAGGTACACCTCGTCACCGGCGTTGAGGCCGGCGATCAAGTCGCGGGAGAGGCCGCGCAGGTAGGTGACGCCCGACTTGCCGACTTCCTCGATGAAGATGTCCTGTGACACCTTGGCGCCCCCCTCGCCTCGGCGGGGCTGTTCGACCTCCTGCAATCCTTCGAGCCGGTCGAGGTTGCGGCGGGCGATCTGGTTGACAGGATCGAGCTCGATAGAGCGACCATATGCCTCGAATGCTTCGCGGAAACGGCCGACTTCGAGCAGCGCCTTGCCGAGGCGATTCCATGTGTCGACGTCGGTCGGGTGGGTATTGAGGATCGTGCGGTTGAGGGTGACGGCTTCTTCCCACTTGCTCTCCAGTGCCAACTGGATAGCCTGCTCGGAGCCCTGCCGCTTCAGGCGGGCCGCCTCTTCTGCTGGGTTCTCGGGGTTCATCACTGGACACCTCGCGTGGTCCGGGACAGGATAGACGCGGTAGCGTCATAGGGTTTGGAGATGGCTGGTCGGGGTGGGCAGATTTGAACTGCCGACCTCACGGTCCCGAACCGTGCGCTCTAGCCTGGCTGAGCTACACCCCGTAACGTATCAGCGATGTATCATACGAATTCCTTATCCGTTGTATCAAGTCGAATTGCTGCGCGAAATGGCTCTTTCAGATTCAAATTCGGCCCGACAATGGATAACCAACAGCCGTCTATAAGTCCGGCTATTGGCGCCGGCGATAGCGTCATCATTGAGCCACAATGCGAATCCTGATGATCAGCGCGCTCGAGGTCTGGGCCCTCTCCGGGCAAGGAGGGGCGCCCTCGCTGTACAAGACGCTGCGGGGCCTGACGCGGCGTGGTCACGAGGTTGATTTCGTCTCGTCGACGATCGGCGCCAATCACCATCACGGCGAGCCTGAGCTGGCCCCACCGCCCATCGACGGCGTGCGCTACGACCTCTTCCATTTGCCATCGATCGCGGAGTCGCGGCTGCGCTGGGCGGGCCTGGCGTTGAAAACGGACCAGAAGATGCGGTACGCGACGCTATTCCCGCTCCTTGCCTCGCGGGAAGGGGAGCGGCTGCTGCGCCGCGGCGGCTACGACCTGCTCTACGGCTACGAGGTGCACGGCGTGTTGGCTGCGGGCAGGCTGCGTAAGTTCGGCCTGCCGCTCGTCGCGCGCTTCCAGGGCACGATCATGCATCCGTATCTCGACAAGCCTGCCAGCCTGGCGCGCCGCTACGAGGAAGTCGCCGCGCTGCGCACGCCGGCCGATATTTACATAATGACAAACGACGGTACCCAGGGCGATGACGTCTTGCAACGCCTCAATCCGGGCTCCGAGGGCAAGGTGCGCTTCTGGCGCAACGGCCTCGACCTCGACCAGGTGCGGGCGCCCTCGGCGCATGAGGCGGTGGTGACGCGCAGCGATCTGGGTCTAAGCGACAACGACTTCGTCCTGGTGACGGCGGTGCGTCTTGCGCGTTGGAAGCGCGTCGACCGCGCCATCGATGCGCTGGCGGTACTGCGAACGCGCGGCCTGTCAGCCCGCCTGCTCGTCGTCGGCGACGGAGAGGAGCGCGCCAACCTGGAGCAGCAGACTCGCGTCCTGGGGTTGCAAGACTACGTGCGCTTCGTCGGCGCGGTGCCGCAGGAGCAGGTGCAGCGCTATCTGTGGGCCGCGGACGTGTTCGTATGCGTGAACGAGCTCTCGAACGTCGGCAACCCGCTGCTGGAGGCGATGCGCGCCGGCTGCTGCATCCTCACGTTGGACGAGGGCGACACGCGAGAGCTGATCGAGGATGACGTCACCGGCGTGCTGCTGCCGTCCGGCGAGCCTGAGGCGATCGCGGACGCGCTCGTGGCGCTTGCGTCCGACCCGACGCGGCGCATGCGGCTCGGTAACGCAGCGCGCGCCTGCGCTGAGGCGAACTTCTGGAGCTGGGAGGAGCGCATCGACGCGGAAGTCGACGCTCTGGAGGCGCTCGTGGCCGGTCACAAGGCCGGCGAGGCGATCGATGTCCAACCCTGAGGCCGCTCCCGACCAGGGTTCCGGCGGGTTCCTGCTCAACGTCAATTTCGTCTTCCTGAGCACCGTCGTCGGCTACGGGCTGGGCTTCCTCGTCGTCGTGCTCGTCTCGCGAGAGCTGGGCACCGAGGGACGCGGCGTCACGGCGCTGTACCAGGCTGCGGTCAATCTCGGTTTCGCCTTCTTCAGCCTCGGGCTGGCGACGTCGATCGTCTATTACGTCGCGCGGCGCGACTTCACGTCCCGGCAGGCGCTCGAAGCCGGGCTTAGCGTCACGCTGCTGGCGTTGGCGCTGACCGGCGCCGGCGTGCTGATTACGTACCTCCTGTTCCGGAACGACATCGCTTCGGAACACGTGCCCTACTGGCTGGCCCTGGTGGCGGTGCCGGCCGTGATCCAGTTCCGCGTGTTGGAGGCGGCGCTGCGGGCCGAAGGGCGTTTCGGCCGCATGAACGTGCTGGAGGTGTCGCTGCCGCTGACGACGCTCGTCGCGCTGGGAGGCGTGCAGCTCATCTGGGGCTTGACGATCTCGCGGGCCGTTTACGCCTGGAGCCTGGCGTTCCTGCCGCCGATGGCGCTGGGCTACGTGCTCGTCGGCGCCGGTGCCTGGCCGCGCGCCTTCGCAGGGCCGGCCGTGCTGGGGCCCGCGCTGCGCTTCGGCGTGCAGGGCCAGCTGAGCAACCTGATCCAGCTGCTCAACTACCGCCTCGACTCGTACCTCGTGCTGCTCTTCGTCAACGCCGAGGGCGTCGGCCTCTATGCGACCGGCGTCTCGCTCAGCGAGGGGCTGTGGTTCATCGCCAACTCCGCGGCGCTTGTGCTGCTCACCAACCTCACCTCCCGCGACGAGGACTACGCAGCGCAGATGACGCCGCTCGTCTGTCGCAACACCCTGCTGATCACGGCGCTCGCCTGCCTGGCGGCCGCTGCCGTCTCGCCCGTCGTCATACCGGGGGTGTTCGGTTCCGACTTCTCCGGGGCAGTGCTACCCTTTATCTGGCTGCTGCCGGGCACGATCGCGCTGGCCGGCAGCAAGATACTCTCTGCCTATGTCTTCAGTCGCGGGAAACCGATGGTGAACGCCTGGATCGCGCTGGTCACGCTCGTCGTGACGCTGGTGGCGGACGTGCTGCTGATCCCATCCTTCGGCGTCTCCGGTGCCGCGGTGGCCGCCAGCGTGGCCTACATCGTTAGCCTGCTGCTCACTGCGCGCGCCTATCACAACATCTCCGGAGCCTCGATCGCCGGCGTGCTGGTGCCGCGACCTGCCGACCTGCCGGTCGCAATCGAGGCGGCGCGCGGCATGGCGGGGCGCCTGGCGGGAGGTCAGTGACGGGATCGCAACGTCCCCTGCGTATCGCCGTGCTGGCCGACTTCGATGGGCCGCACGCGCGGCGTTGGACAAGTACCCTGGCAGCTCGCGGCCATGACGTGCACGCGATCTCCTTCTATCCTCCCGAAGCGGAGCTGCCGGGTATCACGCTGCATGTCCTGAAAGAGGCCCCGGCCGAGGCAGGCGCGGGCTCGGCCGGGGGCATGGCTTCCGATGTCCTGCGGCGCCTGCCGGCGTCGCTGCTGCGCTACGGCCATGCGGTGCGCTACTTGCGCGCCGGCCTGCGCAACATCCTGCGAGAGGTTGCGCCGGACGTGTTGCACGCCCACTACGTCGTCGAGCACGGCTTTTACGGGGCGCTGGCCGGCTTCCATCCCTACGTCGTGAGCGGTTGGGGCTCCGACCTGTACCGCGAGCCGAACCGGCCACAGGGCTGGCTGGCCGCCAAATGGGCGCTGACGACATGCGACCTGGTGACCGCGAACGAGCCCGCGATGGCTGACCGCCTGCAAGCTCTCGGCGTGCCGCCCGACAAGATTGAGATCGTGCGCATCGGCGCCGTCGATGAGCGATTCCTTGAGCCGGAGCCCGTCTCCGTCAATCGTGAGCCTCGCGCGGGCGAAGCGCTCACCGTGGTAAGCGACCGGGCCCTCGAGCCGCTCTACAACGTCGATGCCGTCCTGCGCGCCTTTGCCGCCGTGCGCAAGCAGTTGCCAGGCGTGCGCCTCGTGGTCGCTCACGACGGCAGCCAGCGAGAGCGCCTCGTGTTGCTGGCACGCGACCTCGGCATCGAGGACGCAACGCGCTTCGCCGGCCGCCTCGGGCCGGACGAGCTGCGGCGAGCCTTGTTGCAGGCGCACGTCTACGTCTCGATTCCGTCCAGCGATTCGATGTCCGCCAGCACGATGGAGGCGATGGCGGCGGGCTGCCTGCCGATCGTCAGCGATCTGCCGAGCCAGGACTTGATCGAGGAAGGCGTCAACGGCCTGCGCGTGCGCCCCGGCGACACGGCGGCGCTGGAGCAGGCGCTGCTCACGGCGCTGACAGACGCCGATCTGCGCAGCCGCGCCGTCTCGGTCAACCGGGCTCGCGTGGCGGCAGCCGGCAGCCTCGATGACAACGTGGCGCGGCTCGAGGAGCTCTTCTACGAGCTCGTCGGCTAGAGCAGCTGGTCGATGCGGGCCGCGAGGATGAAGTCGTTGTCCGAGAGGCCCCCGATGGCGTGCGTGGACAGCTGCAGCTCCACGCTGCGATAGCCGTAGATGCGGATGTCGGGGTGGTGGTCCTCCTCTTGGGCCAGCGCAGCAACCCGGTTCACGAAGTCGATGGCGGCGGGGAAGTCGGCCAGGCGCAGGCTTCGCCGGATTGACGTGCCGTCCTCGGACAGTTCCCATTCCGGCACCTGTAGGAGGTACGTCTGTACGGCCTCGCCGCTGAGTACCGGCGTGCCCGGCGTGCAGGCGGCGCAGTGGCGTCCGGTCAGCGGTTCTTGTGTCACGCGTCCAGCCTAGCGGGGTCGTCAAATGGCGGCCGTGGGCGGTTCAAAACCCGGTTGTGGCGCACGTTGACCCCTCGCGCGGCTTGCGCGGTGCAATCCCCTAAACGTCGTCCGTCTCTTCAGCGAGGGCGATGCGGTACTGGTTGCAGTCCTCGATCTGGAACTCGCGCATGCCGTACTCGTGCGAGGCGAGATCGGCGACGATCTTGGCGCCGTGCTCCTTCAGCTCCTCGTAGAGGTCATCGACGTCGCTGACCACGACGTAGGCATCGACGCCATTGCCGACGCCGGCGTTGGCGACGCTGTTGCGGCGGCCCGGCGGGTCCGAGAGGTTGAAGTTGAGGATTGCGTCGTCGCGGGAGACGCTGGCGTAGACGGGCGGCGTTCCGTACAGGAAGTCGACCTCGAAGCCCATGACGTCGCGGTAGAACTCAACGGTCTGGATGATGTCATCGACCAGAAAGACGGGCAGCACGCCGAAGAAGTGGCGCGGGCCGATATCGTGGTCGTCTTCTTCGTCCTCGTCGTCGTGATGGTGGTGGTCGTGAAAGTCGTGCTCGTGGACCATGGCCCGTCTCCTTTTGTCTTGCAGCCTAGCTTGGACGAAACGCGGCCACAACGGAAGTCAGGGCTACGAATCGCAAGAGGAGCCCGTGGCGCCGACTTCTGGATCGTCCACGATCTAGTAGGTGTCGCGCCGATGTCGGGAGGAGCCGTCGAGCCGAGCGTCTTGAATCCTGATGAAATCCTGATGTCACCAATACACATTTCTAATGACTTGTATCAGAAACTCGCTATGCCCTCTTCTGGAGTGCCGCGGGTCGCCTCGCCGTCAGTGTCAAAGGGAGGTTTGAAATGGCTGGCTACTGGGATCGCGTGGCGTCCGCGCGGATTGCGCGACGCCATCTGCTCAAGTCGGGAGTAGCACTTTCAGCGGGTGGGGCAGCCCTGGCCCTTATCGGCTGCAGCAGTAACAGCGGCGGCTCTGCCACGAGCACACCCGCCGCGTCAGGTTCGCCGGGCGCCACGCAGGCGGCCGCTTCGCCTGCCGCAGGCACGCCCAAGAAGGGCGGCACGTTAACGATGGGCACCCTCGGCACCGGCGAATCCAACGCCAACCCCATCACGAACAACCGCGCCGGGCATTTTCTCGCCGGTCAGAACGTCTACGACCACCTGATTTCGACGCGCGTCGGTGACAAGGCGCCATACGTGCTGGAAGCGGCGTCAAAGGTGGAGACGCCGGACCCTTTGACGGTGGTCTTCACGATGCAATCGGGCTTGAAGTATCAGGATGTCGCCCCGGTCAGTGGGCGCGCCGTTAAGACCTCGGACATCGTGGCGGTTCAGGAATACGTGAAGGCCACGGCCAATGCAAACCGCAGCTTCCAGACGGCCTCGATGGACTCCATCGAAGCGCCGGATGACACCACGCTCACGATCCATCTCAAGGCGCCGAACGCATACCTTTTCACGGCTACTCAGTTGGGAGACTCGGCCAACTGGTCGATCATTCCCAACGAAATCCTCGACAACCTGGACAAGAGCGTTTCGATCGGCAGCGGACCTTATCAGGAGGTCACAAACGATATCAACGTGAGGGCGGATTACAAGCGTTACGAAGGGTTTCGCGCGGCCGACAAAACCTATATCGACAACCGTTCCGTCGTTCTATTCAGCGATAACGTGTCCTATCAGACCGCGTTCCTCGCCGGCCAGCTCCAGGTTTACCAGCCGGGGGCTTCCGACCCGACAGTGGACGACGTCCTCAGCCAGCTCGGCGACAAGGTCTACACTCAGAAGTACTCATACCTCGGGCCGTTTACCAACAACATCGGCGGTTCGATGGACTACGACCCGCTCAAGCGCGACATTCGCTCGCGACAAGCCTTCTACCGTGCGCAGGTGCGCCAGCAGTTCATCGACTTGCTGTGGAACGGCAAGGGTACGATCCCATCAGGGTTCCTCGTCGATGGCCTGAAGCCGTGGCTGCTGGACCCAAAGGACACGGGAGACTTTTTCAAGGAAGATGTCCAGGCAGCGAAGCAGCTGTTCGAGGCTGCCGGGGTTACCGGTCAGCAGTACGAGATCATTTACTACGCCCCCAATGACACCGGCGCTCAAAGCTGCCAGATTTTGCAGACACAGCTCAAGGCGGCCGGGCTCGATACGACAATCAATGGCATTCCGGCTTCGGTGGGCTTCCAGATCACGCCGCAGGGTAAATGGCAGCTATTTTCGGGTGGCTCGCCAACCTATGACAGCCCGCAGACCATCATGCGTCAGCAGACAACCAATTCCGGCAGCCGTTTCGGTCAGACAGGCCTGGACGACCCGGATGTCGACGCCCTGGTCTTGAAGTCGGAGCAGGCAACCGACTTCCAGACCAACGTCGACCTGGTCAAGCAGGCCGAGATGCTGTGCCTGCAGAAGTACACCGGCTACTACCTGGTTGCGAGCCTGCAGGTCGAGCAGGTGCTCGACAAGCAAGTGCAGGGCTGGGAGAACGACCCGTCTGACGTCTGGACCTGGTTGCCGCGCTACACGGCCTGGCTCGAGTCATAGTCGGCCCCGATTTGCGAAGGCGGCGTTCTGCCAATTGCCAGCAGGACGCCGCCTTTACGATCGATCTGGCGTCGGGTACCGTATCGTCACCTTCGCTCCTAGCAGGGCCTATGGTCGTCTTCGAGCCCGTGCCAATTTGGTACGGACACATCTCAGTGTCAGGAGAGGAACCGTGAAACGGAGCACCAGTCGTATCCTTACCACCCACGTCGGCAGCCTCGTCCGGCCGGAGAGCGTCCTGGAGTTCATGCGCGGCCGGACGCCCGGCACTCCCTTCACCACAGCGCAATCGGCAATCCTGAAGCAGACGGTCGCTGAGGCCGTGAGGCAGCAGGTCGAATGCGGCATCGACGTGGTCAACGACGGCGAGTTCTCGAAGTCGAGCTTCTCCGGATACGTCAGCGACCGCCTCACCGGCTGGGAGAGCAAGCCCGGCCCCGGCCGTATGCAGCGTGGCCGCGACCGTGCCCGCTTCCGCGACGCCTACGCCGAAATCGACCGGCCACTGGCCTCTGGCAATACGGGCGGCGGGCGTGGCACGGGAGATGGCACCCATCTCGTCTGCACGGGCCCGGTGACGTACAGGGGCGAGGCCTTCGTGCAGGCCGACATCGACAATCTGAAGGCGGCGCTGCAGGGTCTGAGCTACGAAGAGGCGTTCATGCCGGCGGTCGGCCCTGGCACGATCGAGCTGCAGCGCGACAACGAGTACTACAAGACCTCGGAGGAGTATGTCTTCGCCATAGCCGAGGCGATGAAGACCGAGTACAAGATGATCGTCGACGCAGGCTTCATCCTGCAGATCGACGACCCGCGAATCGTCACGGAATACGACTCCATGAACCCAGCGCCCACGGCCGACGAGTATCGCAAGTTCGCCCAGGTCCGTATTGACGCACTCAACTACGCGTTGAAGGGGCTGCCGGAAGATCGCATCCGCTATCACATGTGCTGGGGTAGCTGGCACGGGCCGCATTCCACCGATGCGCCGCTCGAGGAGATCGCCGAGGTCATTCTGCAGGTCAACGCCGGCGCCTTCTCGCTCGAAGCCGCGAATCCGCGTCACGAGCACGAATATCACGTCTGGGAGCGCATCAAGTTTCCGGATGGCAAGATCATCATCCCCGGCGTGATCGCCCACACGACGAACCACGTCGAGCACCCGGAGTTGGTGGCAGAGCGCATCATGCGCTACGCAAACATCGTAGGGCGTGAGAACGTGATCGCTGGCGTCGATTGCGGCTTTGCCCAGGGCGCCCAGACGGTCCGCGTCCATCCCAGCATCGTCTGGGAGAAGTTCAGGATGCTGTCGGAAGGCGCGAAGCTGGCGTCTCAGCGCCTCTGGTCCTAGAACGCTCCGGGAGTCGTTGTACCTGTTCAGACGACCGATCAAGTATCAAACGAAGGAGGCGGTTTCCCCTAACCTGGGTGAAACCGCCTCCTTCTGCTCGGGTCTCCGAGAAGATCTAGCTCGGGCAGAGCAGGTTTGTGATGCCGCCCGCGGTTATTGTGCCGGACTGTGACGGGGACCTGAAGGTATACGTGCCGGGCATTAGCTCTATGCCGTCCGTGAACGTCTGCCATCCACTCGCACTGTACTGCGTTATGCAGGCGCCAAACACCTGGCCTGTCCGGAAGTGGAAGTCGTCGTAACCAGCGCCGGTGCCCACGACCGGATACTGCGTGTCCGACGTGTAGTTATAGGTCACCTTGAATTTGTACGAACCGGGGAACAGCTGAATGTCCCGGTATCCAGAGCTGTTCAAGTTGCCCCATCCGTACCAGTAGCCGCCACCCTGGTCGAGAGTAGCGGCGCCATCCGTAATCGGCGTGCCGGTGTGGTCCTCGAGCCAGATGCGCAGGACTTGCGTCGTCCAGGTGTAGTTGGACGTTGCCAGCTCTGCCGTCGTCTGCTCCACCGACCCCTGGTTCACCGTCATCCTGATTTTGGTGTACCCGGGCGGGATCTCGGCAAACAGGTTACCGTTGGCGTCTGTCTCGCCGGGAAGCGTGGCTCCCCAGCTGCCGCCGTAAGCCGGCGTCGCCTTGCCGCCAGCCACGCCGTGGCCGTTTTCGTCGAGAACCTTGAGTAGGGCGAAGGCCTGACTCAAGTCGCAACCGCTCACGTTAATCGAGACTGGGCCAGACCAGCTGCTGCCGGTCTTGAACCAGAAGTTGTAATCGCCCGGTAGCAGGTCCATGGAGGGCTTGCTGAACATCCACCATGACCCGCCCTTGTTGGACTTGATGTCGCCAGGGTAGTCGAGGGTCACCGCCGTCGTTTGGAAGTCAACTTCGTTGACGCCGGCAGAGATGGTCGGGAAAAGGGTTTCTGTGTTGTGGTTGTAGCCCATTCTGAGCTTGATATTGCCGGGGAAGGTGTAGAAGCTCACCGTTCCCGAAAGGCCGGTGTTGCCGTGGTGGTACCAGTAACCGCCACCCTGGTCCACTGCGCCGCCTGGCACGTCCGTGATAGGGCCATCACAGGTTTCCAGGTTGGCATTGACCTTGGCAGCCTGGAAGATTGGGTTGACCGTTACATCCTGCTCTCGTGTCGTCTGGTCAAGCGTGACGGTGACCTTGTGGTCCCAGTTGTCACAGCCGATGCTGACGAAGAAATGGCCACCGGCATCGGTCTGGAATGAAGTCGTGGGACCCCAACTGCCACCACAGCGGTACTTGTCCTTCAAGTTGCGAGTTTCGCCAGGATAGTCAGCCGGGTAGTTCGCAAGCGGACTGCCCGTCTCATCGACCAGAGTGAGCATGACCATGCTCAAGTTCGCTGGGCTGGAAAATACCTTGCCATTGGTGCCGATCTCTATGTTGTCGGCGTAAATCGCGCCCTCGATGTGAGCGCCGTTGTTCAGAGTTACGTCGGCCTCGGCTCCGCAGAGAGTTCCGGCGATATGTCCGTTGGTGCCGACCGATACTGCGACCGACGATCCGAGCTTGTAGACGACGTCGGTTGCGTGGCCTGTCCCGGCCACGGTCATATCCGAACCGTTACCGAAGTGCAGTTGCCCAGCGTCGCCAATGTTGATGGTGACCGGGGCAACAACCGTAATTTTGCTGTTCGTTCCGAAACTCAGCGAGTTGAAGTAGTACTCGCCGGACTCGAAGGTCACCTTGTTCCCGTTACGGAATTCGTAGGTATCGTAGTCGCCAGGACTCACGGTTGTGGTGGCGTTTGTCGCGGTCGTCAGGTTAGGCGGACTTCCGGCCGTACCCGTCGTCTCCGCTGCACAAGTGGAAGGGATGTCAATGACGGGAACAGCAATGGGGCTGCTGGACTCGCTTGCGGTGCTGGCGTTGGTGCCGTAGGTGGCCGTTCCGCCAACTGCCAGCGTCCCAATAACCTTGGCGCCGTTACCAAGTGTTGCGTCACCGCCAGCGCTGGCGTCTCCGTCGATTCTGGCGTTGGTTCCGACGCTGAGGTTGCCATTTGTGGAGGCGTTGCCGGAATTGCCGTGGATACGGCTGCCGTTCCCCATCGTGAGGTCAGCAATGGACTGGACATTGCCGCCCTCCGAACCATCGCCAACGTTAGCGTTGGTACCTAGGCTCAGCGTGCCGTTGCTGCCTACCCTCGCCTGGCCTGCATCTGTTGCCGAGACTGCCGCACCATTGTGAATGACCACGGCATTACCGACTATGGCAAAGTCGCCGACATTTGCACTCACGGCATCATCTGGACCCGCCGCCGATGTCGCCCCTTGCTCAAGTGAAATCCCGATAGCAACGACTGCGATTGCGAGACCCAGCCAAAGCCCGCCACGCAACAACCTTCGTCTTGGCATCCTGCTCAAGAGACTCGCCTCCTGCTCGTTTGACTTCTCCTCGATTGGAGGGAAGAGAACGCACTCTTTGGTTGCTAGTGGGGTTGGATTCAAGGCCCGATAGTCATATCACTCCGTCGGTTACGTTTGTTCAGTCAGGCCGGAGGCTGGCGGGGGACTCGACATGTCTTCCACTCGTTGCGAGCCAGCCGGAACTAAGCTGAAGGATTGGCCGCATTCTTCGAAGACGAGTCAGTTGTAAGGCGCACGCAGAGATGTGTCAAGAGCCAATTAGTCTTACATAGACCAGTATAATATCCAATTATTTCAATTGGATATTATACTGGCCGGCAGATTGTGATTGCAGACCGCAGTCGGCGGTCTTGCAACGCCGGCCACGTTTGACGCAGTGCGCGCGGCTCAGCGCGGGATGCAATCCTTAGCGGCTGACCTCTGGTGAGCTTTCCTCGATACCGAGGTGGGGTAGCCAGCCCAGCGCGGAGGGCAGGTACCAGTTCCAGCGGCCCAGCATGCGCATCGAGGCCGGCACCAGGATCGAGCGAATGATCGTGGCGTCGATCAGGACGGAGACGCCGAGGCCGAAGCCGAGCTGCTGCAGCATGACGAGCTCGCCCATGGCGAAGCCGCCGAACACCGCGACCATGATCAGGGCGGCGCCCGTGATCAGACGGCCCGTCGACCGCACGCCGAAGGCAACGGCGTCGCGGTTGTCGTTCGTCTGGTCGTAGCGCTCACGGATGCGGCTCAGCAGGAAGACGTGGTAGTCCATCGAGAGGCCGAACAGGACCGAGAACAGGAAGAGCGGCAGCCAGAACTCGACGGTATCGACCTGCTGGAAGCCGAACAGGTTGTGCAGGAAGCCCTTCTGCGTCACCAGCACGATGAGGCCGTAGGCGGCGCCCACCGAGAGCAGGTTCATGACGATCGCCTTGGCCGGCACGACGATAGAGCGGAACACCATTGTCAGCAGCAGGAAGCTGAGGCCAAGGACGAAAGCCAGCACGATCGGCGTGTAATGCGACGTGATGTCGAGCGAGTCGACGTTTGTGGCGGTGAGGCCGGTGACGTAGACGTGCGTGTCGTTCACGCCGGCGAAGGCGGCGGGGATGAGGTCAGACCGCAGCCGTTCGACACCCTTGTCTGCTTCTGACGTGTAGGGGTCGATGGCCACCTGGATCGAGAGCAGGCCCAAGTCGCCGTTCTCGTTCTGCGTGTAGGTGGACGGCCCGAAGACGGGGTCGGCCTCGGCGGACTGAGAGAGCTTCTGGACAGCGGCCTGCACGTCGGGCGAGTTGACGTTGCCGTCGATCACGACCTCGGCGGGCGAGACGGCGCCGCCGGAGAAGTCTTGCGCCAGGAGCTCGAAGCCCTTCTTCGAGTCGAAGCTGTTGGGCAGCGTCGTGACGCCGGCGGAGCCCGCGTTGATGTCCTTGTATGGCACGGCGGCGGCGATCAGCACGACGGTAACCGCGACGATGCTGATCAGCGGGTGGCGCATGGTCAGACTGGCAACGCGGTCCCAGAAGCCGCCGGGTCGCTGCTCGTCGAAGGCGTGCTGCGCTTTCGAGACGAAGGGCAGGCCGAGGCGGTTGATGTTGTCGCCCAGCAGCGACAGGACAGCCGGCAGCAGTGTCAGCGAGGCGAGGATGGCGGCCGCCACGACGAAGATGGCGCCCGACGCCACACTTCGGTAGATGGTGGACGGCACGATGAGCATGCCCAGCAGGGCGATGATCACGGTCAGGCCGCTGAACAGCACCGCGCGCCCTGCCGTGTTCGATGCCATGTCGACCGCGTCGACCACCTCGCGGCCGCGGGCGCGTTCCTCGCGGAAGCGGGAGATGACGAACAGGCAGTAGTCGATGCCGACGGCCAGGCCCATCATCGTGATCATGTTGGTGACGAAGAAGGAGAAGTGCGTGGCCTGGCCGATGACTGCGGTAATCGCCAGAGCGACCATGATCGACATCGCAGCGATCACGATCGGAATGACGGCGGCGACGACAGCGCCGAGGACGAGCAGCAGGATGATCAGGGCGATGATGCCGCCGATCGATTCACCGCGGGCGATGTCATTCTCGGCGGCATGGTTGAAGTCGTTGCCGATGCTGGCGATGCCGGAAACGTAAACCTGGAAACCGTTCTGGCCGTTGGCTGCATCGACGATTTCGACGACCTGCTCGATGTTCTTCGTGGCGTCATCGATGCTGCCGGTCATCGTGATGGGGATGATCGTTGCGTGGCGGTCCTGAGAGACGAGCGCTTCGTTCTGGGACTGGTAGTAGTCGGTGCCGCTCTCGATGATATCCGGCCCGAGAGCGTTGACCTGGGAGAGGATGCCTTCGACCGTCGTCTTGTACGCGGGATCGTCGACCGTCATGTTCTCCGAGCGCAGGACGATGGTCTCCTCCGCCTTGGAAGGGCCACGCAGGCGCTGCTCGAGGAGCGTCTTGCCGACTTTCGAGTCCGGATGCGCCGCGGTGTCGGCGGTGGTCGTCGTCGCGCTCGAGAGGAAGGTGCTGATAAGGCCCACCGAGACGACGATGAGGACGATCCAGGCGATAACGACCCGCCAGGGGTGTCGCGCGCTTGCCTTTGCTATTGCTTTGGTAGAGAAGCCGAACGCCATGCTGACCCTCCCACTCGTGCTTGCTGGCGCCAACTTCGTCCCGAGTAGTGAAACTCAAGAAAAGCGAACGCTCCCTCTTTATAGGGGAGCATCCTTTGACTGTCAACCGGATCCGGCGAACTTTTTCTGCTCGTTAATGTCGTAGGGCGGCCTGACCGGAGGTGGCGGTCGCACCTGAGGCGCCGCGCCAGAAGTCGCCGCCGAAGAGCGCCCTGAGTACGTCGCCGAACGGCTCGATCGGCGCGTCGGGGTCGAGCACCTGCTGGTGTACCAGGCCCTGGTAGATCGCCATCATGACCCGCGCGACGGCGTCGGGGTCGAGCGCGGGATTGATCTCGCCGGCCGCCTGGGCGCGCTCGATGATCTCGCGCAGCGCCTGGCCGATGGCGTTGGTGCCCTCGCGGATCGATTCTCGGACGTACGGGTCAAGCCGCGCCTGGGAAAGCAGCTCGATGTTGAGCACGCAGAGTTCGTGGTTGCTTGCGGCGCTGAAGTAGAGCCCAATCAGGTTGTCGAGGGTCTCGAAGGTGCTCTTGTTCTCCATCGCATCGCGGATCGAGGTGACGTCCTCCTCGTGCCCCCGTGTGCACATCGCCTGGATGATCGCTTCCTTGCTGGGGAAGTAGCGATAGACGGCGCCGGGGCTCAGATCGGCCTCGTCGCAGATGTCCTGCATCGTGGTCTGATGGAAGCCTGTGCGGGTAAAGCAGGCAGCCGCGGCGTCGATAATCTGGCGTCGGCGCAACTCGAGGTATTCGGGCAGGACTTTCGGCATCGGAGTCTCGATTCTCTATAGCGAGGGAACGTTCCCTTTCTTTATAGCACTCGGAGTGGCACGTGACGAGATTATGCGTAGCAGTCTGGTAGACTCAGCTCAGGGAGCCCTGACGTTCATTGCCTGATCCAACCGTCCTGATCCTTGGCTGCGGTATCGGCGGCGTGGCCGCGGCCCGCGAGGCGCGACGCCTCCTGCCTTCGACCTTTCGTGTCGTGGCCATCGACCGCGAGTCGGTCGCCTCCTTCCCGCCCAGCTACCTCTGGGTGATGACGGGCGACCGGCGGCCCGAATCGATCAGCCGTCAGCGCGCCCGGCTGGCGCGCCACGGCGTCGAGTTCGTCAACGCCGACGTGCGCGAGATCGACCTCGCCAACCGTCACGTCTGGGCCGACAGCCGTGAGTTTCGCTACGACTACCTCGTCGTCGCCCTCGGCGCGGAGACGGCGCTGGATACGAAGCCGGGCCTGGCCGAAGTGGCGCAGAGCTTCTACACGCTGGAAGGCGCCGAGCGCCTGGCTGCCGGTCTGCGCTACTTCTCCGGTGGCAAAGTGCTGATCAGCGTCGCGGGCCTGCCGTTCAAGTGCCCGCCGGCGCCCTACGAGGCGGCGATGCTGCTGGAGCACTATTTCCACTCTCGCCGCATGCGTCAGAAGATCGATATCGAGATTCACACGCCGGAAGCGGCGCCGCTGGGCATCACGGGTCCTGCCAACAGCGAGATGGTGGCCGACCTGCTGGCGCACAAAGGCATTGAGCTGCAGACACACAAGCAGCTTGTCTCCGTCGACACGCACCGCCACGAGGCGCAGTACGCCGACGGCTCGTCGACGCCGTTTCAGCTGCTGATCACGGTGCCGGAGCACCGCGCGCCTGCCGTCGTGCGCGGCCTCACGGACGAGACGGGCTGGGTGCCCATCGACCCCCTGACCATGGAGACGAGTTACGAGAACGTCTTCGCCATCGGCGACGTGACTTACATCCGTTTGCCGGACGGCCTGCAGCTGCCCAAGGCGGGCGTCTTCGCCGAGCGCGAGGGCCTGGTCGCCGCGCGGCATATCGCCTACAAGATCCTCGGAGGCCCGACGCCGGACCCGTTCGACGGCCGCGGCCGCTGCTTCCTCGAAGTCGGCGCCGGCGCCGCGGGCATGGTCGACGGCAACTTCATGGCAGCGCAACGGCAGGTATCGCTGAAGCAGCCCAGCATCGTCTGGCACTGGACCAAGGCGGCGTTCGAGCGCTACTGGCTGTGGAAGTGGTACTAGGTCCAGTACAACGTTCAGAGTGCAATGTGCAGAGGCTACGGACCGTCAGCTGACGGTTCGTGCCGTCTTCGGTTGACGGCTCGTTCGCCGAGGGGAGATTCTTCGCTGCGCTCAGAATGACAGCTGCCGGGCCCGTCTCGGCAGGAGCGTAGGGACGCAGCTTTAGCTCCGTCCCGAACAACATCCCGTCTCCTTGAGGCGCTGCGATCGCCTGTGTGCTGCCCTATACCTTCGGCAGGATCTCTTTCGAGACGAGCTCCATGTCCGCGAAGTCCGGCGGCTCGCGGTGCTGCAGCATGATGCGGCTGACGCCCTCCGCCTCGAGTTCCTGGATTTGCTCTACGATCTGCGACGGCGTGCCGATGAGCCAGGGCAGGCCCGCCAGGCCGGTGCCGCGCGGTCGCATGAACTCGGGCAGGCGGTCGATCAGAGCGTCGTAGCGCTGCTTGACCGCCGCCTCGGTGGGGGCCGTGACGTAGGCGCACATTAGCGACCGGGCGATCGTGGCCGGGTCGCGCCTCTCGCGCTCGCAGTGCGCCTCCAGCGCTGCCAGCTTCTCGCGGTACTGCGGGATCGGCGTGCCGCCCATGTTCCACTCGTCGGCGTAGCGCGCCACGATCGCCAGCGTGCGCTTCTCGCCGCCGCCTCCGACCAGCAGGGGCAACGGCGTCTGAGCCGGCTTCGGGTTGGCGTAGGCGTTCTCGAGGTGCAGGTGCTTGCCATCGAACGAGGCAGGCTCCGGCCCGCTGGTCAGCGCCCGGATCACCTGCGCCGACTCCTCGAGGCGGTTGAGCCGTTCGCGCACCGACGGCAGCTCGATGCCAAAGGCGTCGTGTTCGGTCTGGTTCCAGCCGGCGCCGATGCCCAGGATCAGGCGCCCGCTCGAGAGCTGATCGATAGCCGAGGCCATGCGCGCCACCATGGCGGGCTCGCGGAAGGTCATGGCCGCAACGAGCGTGCCGAAGCGGATACGGCTGCTGTGGCTGGCCGCGTAGGTCAGCGACGTGAATGTCTCTATGCAGTCCAGGCTCTTGTTGGGGCCGAAGGAGAAGAAGTGGTCGGAGCGCCACAGGGATTCGAAGCCCATATCCTCCGTGTTCTGGACGATGGCCTTCCACTCCGGCCAACCGATGCCTTCCTGCCCTTCGATCATGATGCCAAGCTTCATGCCAGCTCCGTTCTCGGTAGATGCGTCGCGATGTGGCTACTATCATCGGCAGTTGAAGACGGCCCGGCAACCAGCGCGAACGAGGAGTTTGACATGCGATTGGGATTCATTGGACTCGGCATCATGGGGCAGCCCATGGCGAAGCATCTGCTGGAGGCGGGCCACGAGCTGACCGTCTGGAACCGCAGCCGACCAGGCATCGATGCGCTTGTGGCGGCGGGCGCCCAGGCCGGCGTCTCGCCCGCCGACGTCGCCAGTCACAGCGAGGTCGTGTTCACGATCGTCGGCGACTCGCCGGACGTCGAGCAGGTGGCGATGGGGCCGCAGGGCATTGCGTCTGGTGCCGCGCCCGGTCTGATCCACGTAGACATGACGACGATGTCGCCCGGCGTCACGCGCGCCATAGCGGAACGCTACGCGGCGGGCGGTATCGAGATGCTGGACGCGCCGGTGAGCGGCGGCGAGGGCGGCGCCATCAACGCGACGCTGTCGATCATGGTGGGCGGTAAGGCAGAGGTGTTCGAGCACTGCAAGCCGCTCTTCGAGGCGATGGGGAAGTCGATTACCTACTGCGGCCCCAGCGGTGCGGGCCAGACGGTAAAGCTCTGCAACCAGGTGCTCGTCTCCGTGACCAACATGGCCGTGTGCGAGGCGCTGGTCATGGCCAAGAAGGCCGGCGTGGCGCCAGCGACGATGGTGCAGGCCGTCTCCGGCGGCGCGGCGTCATCGTGGCAGCTGCTGAATCTGGCGCCGAAGATGATCGACCGCGACTTCCGCCCCGGCTTCAAGGTGTGGCATCAGCAGAAGGACCTGCGCCTCGCCCTCGAAGTGGCACGCGAGGCGCACGCGTCGCTGCCGGGCACGTCGCTGGTGCACCAGCTCTTCGCCTCGGTCGAAGCCGAAGGTCTGCGCGATGAGGGCACACAGGCGCTGGTCAAGGCGCTCGAGAAGCTCGCCAACGTCGAGGTAGGGGAGTAGCGGCGCGCCGGGGCGTGAGGACAGGCTAAGCCTACGGAAAGCAGGGCTGGGGCGGATTGGTCGGCTCGGCTGGGACGTCCACCGGTAGCTTTCCCTCCACGAGGTAGGTATCGCACCACTGCTCGTGAAGATCGCGACTTTGTTGTCCATCCAATGGGGCACCCGTCGTGACGGCGACGATCGCCTCTCGCAGCATCTGGTTGTGAGCGGCCTGGAGGTCTTCCTGGCTTGCCCCGGGATGGGCGGCGATCAAGGCGCCTGACGCTTTCTCTAATGCCTGCCCGGTCTCCGCACAGTACACACAGCTCGATGCCATAAGTAGCGCCGCCTTTTCGTAGCGGAGGTACGGGTCCTTAGGTCTGAGCTTGATTGCATTCTCGGCGGTTGTTGAGTCGAGGCTCGCAATTGCGTCCTCCATCGTCGTGTCAGCCTGTTTGAGCTTATCGATTGCCTGGGGGCTGCGCGAAGCGGCGTCCTCCGTCACGTCATCGAATACCCCATCGGGGCCGAGCGGCGGGAGGCCGAAGTCCTCACCCAAGGTTGCCGTGTCGCCTATCGCGTCGCAGCCGGCCAGCACGAAGCCGCCGAACAGGAGCAGAGCGAGAATTGCCAACAAGCGTAGGGTTGCGAAGCTGGGGAGGAACCGCTGCATCATCGTTGCACCGCGTACTTCACTGCCAGTGCCATCTGATCGTCCGTGACAGTACCGTTCACGTAGCCGACGAGCGTGTCCATGGGAAGCGTCACGACAAGTGTGAGCGGGCCTTGCTCGTCGGTGCTATGAATGTTCATGGAAATACGCGTGATGTTCGCCTTCTCGATTTCCGGATCGGTGGCGAGGGTGGGAAGCAGGTTTTGGCCCACCTGGTCTGACATGTTCGCGGCGGCTTCATTGTCCGAGTCCAAGTCCAGCACGAGCAGGCTCCCGTCAGTGCCTGAGATAGGCAGCACGTAGACGGTCATGGCGTCGGCGGGAACGCCGATCGCCTCCAGCGACTGGCTCAGAGCAGCGGCTGCTTCGTAATTCGGCGTCCCGCCGAGCAGCTCATCCGCCGAGCCCGGCTCGGCGGTTGGCGGCGGAATCGGCGTCAGATTCTCGAAGGCGATGCTGTCTGCCTCGGACGTGGGCGTAGGGGTGGCGACGGAGGTCTTCGACTCGCCGGACGAGCTCGAATTAGAGGTCCCGGCCGTCGAAGGGTTGTTCGAGGACGTGTCGCTGGAGCTGCCGCCGCAGCTTACGAGCACGCCGCCAACCATGATGACGACGAACGCTGCCACCAGTGCCAGGAAGCCGCGTTGCAGTCGGGAAGAGGCGGACAAACCCTGCAAATCGTTCTCTCGCGCGCTGAGCAGATCCCTCTGCTCCTATCCGCACCGCGCGGGTCGCTGTCGATATCCGATCATTCCGACAGGAGCGGTATGTGCGTCAAGCGAACTTGTATTCATAGACAGGTCTTTCAGAAGCCTGAGGCGGCCTCAGCGTAGGATCGACGAACCTCTTTTCATACACTGACGCTGAGGTATCGCTTGCAAGAGCATCAGCTCATCGAGCTCACCGGCATCTTCATCCTGGGCGTCAGCGCGCAGTGGGTGGCGTGGTGGCTGCGCCTGCCCTCGATCCTGCTGCTGCTTCTGCTCGGCCTGCTTGCCGGTCCCGTCTTTGGCTGGCTGGACCCCGATCATCTGCTCGGGGACCTGCTATTTCCCGTCGTCTCACTCTCCGTCGGCGTGATTCTGTTCGAGGGGGGCCTCAGCCTGCGCCTCTCCGACCTGTCGAACATCGGGAGCGTGGTGCAGCGGCTAGTGACCCTGGGCGCCGTCGTCACCCTGGCCGGAGCCAGCGCGGCAGCCTACCTGATCCTGGGCCTCAACCTGGAGTTATCGCTTCTATTGGGCGCGGTGCTGGTCGTGACGGGGCCTACCGTCGTGGGACCGCTCCTCAAACACGTGCGCCCTTCGGGACACGTCGGCCCGACCCTACGATGGGAGGGCATTCTCATCGACCCGATCGGCGCCATCGTGGGAGTGCTCATCTTCGACGCCGTGCTCTCACGGGAGCTGGCCAACAGCTTCCAGCCTTTCCTGACCGATCTGCTGCTGACCTTCGGCGCCGGCCTGGGCATCGGCCTGCTCGCGGCGGCTCTCCTGACGCTGGCGCTGCAGCGTTACCTGATACCGGATCATCTTCACAACCCGGTTACCCTGCTGTTCCTCATCGCGGCGTTTGCCGTGAGCAACACGATTGCAGACGAAGCCGGGCTGCTGGCCGTGACGGTGATGGGCGTCGCCGTCGGCAACCAGTCGTACGTCCCCGTGCGTCACATCACCGAACTGCAGGAGAGTTTGGGGGCCATGCTCATCGGCATCCTCTTCGTCCTGCTTGCTTCGCGACTGTCGCTGGAGGAGCTGAAAGGGGTGCTCAACCTGGAGACGCTGGCGTTTCTCGTCGTGCTGATCCTGGTCGTGCGGCCGCTTGCAGTGCTCGTCTCGACGGTGCGGTCCGGCCTGGACGTGCGAGAGCGCGTCTTCGTTGCGGGAGTGGCGCCGCGCGGCATCGTGGCAGCCGCGGTTGCGTCCCTGTTCGCGCTGCGCCTCACCGAGGCCGGCGTGCAGGAGGCTTCGGTCCTGGCACCGCTGACCTTCGCCGTGATCATCGGCACGGTGACCGTGTACGGACTCAGCGCTGTGCCTCTAGCGCGCGCCCTGGGCCTCTCGCAGAGCAATCCACAGGGGCTACTGATGGTGGGGGCGCACCGATTCGCGCTGGCGGCGGCGGAAGCGCTGACGCGCCGCGGTCATCGAGTTGTCATAGTGGACTCGAACCTGAACCGCCTGCTCGAGGCGAGGCTCATGGGCCTGGAGACCTATCACGGCAACATCCTGGCCCGGGAGACGGCGGACGCTCTCGACGTCGGCGGCATCGGCCGGCTCCTGGCCATGACGGGCAACGATGAGCTGAACTCGCTGGCGGTCCTGAACCTGCGCCACATCTTCGGTCGTGCCAACTGCTATCAGCTCGAAGCGGATGCGGTTGACGGTGAGCAGCCGGCAAACGCTATCGACCTGCAGGGACGGCGCCTGTTTGCCTCCCACGTCACGCTGGGAAGGCTGGTCCGCATGATCGATGCGGGGGCGACCGTCAGAGCCACGCTCCTGAGCGACCGGTTCACCTTCGACGACCTGCAGGAGCTTGCCGGGAACAGGGCGTTGCCGCTCTTCCTCGAATACGCGGACGGGAGCCTGCACGTGGTCAGCAGCGACGTAAGCGTGATGCCGAGGCCTGGTCAGACGCTGATCTCGCTGGTGCCGGGCGACACCCCACCCCGAGGACCCACACGCGAGACGTTGAAAAGCGCAACGCCGCGAGGCCGCAACCAATCAGACGAGGAGTAGCCTGTCGCTGGCTACTCGTTCATACGAAGAAGCCCCTCGAATCGTCGATTCGAGGGGCTCGTTGCTCACTGGAGCGGCCAGGGGGAATTGAACCCCCGCCTCATCCTTGGGAGGGACGCGTGCCACCACAACACCTTGGCCGCTTCGTCCCCAATACTACCATCCCGTTATTGGGTAGCCCTGTGATGTCAGGGGCACGTCGGCCGGTCCTGATCAGGCTCCGTCTGTCGATGCCGCAGCGCGCGGCTATGCGCGGGACGCTAGTCCTCCAGGCCGCTGGCGACGACGTGCTCCGGTAGGATCTTGACGATGATGCGCGTCTCCTCGCGGCTGCCCCCGAACTCCGGGTTGCCGGTGTACTTCTCCGACAGCTTGCAGATGTGCTCCCAGCCGCCCTCGCTCGTGACCTCGACGACGCGGCCGCGCACTTCCAGGTAGCGGTAGGGGTTCTCGCTGTCGAGCACGGACAGCGCGACGCGCGGGTCGCGGGCGATGTTGCGCGGCTTCTGGCGTCCCTCCGCCGTGTTGAACAGCACGTGCGTGCCGTCGTGGTCGACCCAGACAGGGGAAACCTGCGGCGAGCCGTCCTCCATCAGCGTGACGATGTGGGCGAAGTTCTTGCCTTCCAGCAGGCGCTGGGCGCCTCGGGATAGTTCGGCCATGGGGAGCGCTCCTGTCCTAGTGCGGTATTTTCTACTGTGCCGTCTCAGTATAGAATGCGGCCGTTCACGAGCAAAGGCCTCTTCGAACCACATCGAATCAAGGCTGCGACGTTTATCACTCGCTTGCATGCGGCATTGAGGGTGCCATTACGGCTAGAATGACACCGTGGAAGTAGAAGCAGAACTCGACGAACAACTGGCATCTGAACCGGCCTCGCCGGAGCTCGTGGCTCTGGTGCGGTCCATGCTCGTCAACCTGGGCGAAGACCCGGAGCGCGATGGCCTGCAGGCGACGCCGGAGCGAGTGGCGCGCAGCCTCTCGTTCCTCACGTACGGCTATCACGTCGACCCGCGCGAGGTCGTCGGCAACGCGGTGTTCGACGCCGAGTACGACGAGATGGTGGTGGTGCGCGACCTGGAGGTTTACAGCCTCTGCGAGCACCACATGCTGCCGTTCTTCGGCCGCTGTCACATCGCCTATCTGCCGCGAGACAAGATCGTGGGGCTGAGCAAGCTCGGCCGCCTTACGGACCTCTACGCGCGCCGGCTGCAGGTGCAGGAGCGTCTTACGACGGAGATCGCCAACGCGATCAACGACATCCTGGACCCGAAGGGCGTCGGCGTCGTCATCGAGGCCCAGCACCTGTGCATGATGATGCGCGGCGTCGAGAAGCAGAACAGCCGCGCGGTCACGAGCTGCATGCTGGGCCGTTTCAAGACGGACGCTCGCACGCGCTCCGAGTTCCTTACTCTGATAGACAAAAGGTAAGCGAGGCTTGGCAGGCGGGAGCAGGCCCTCCGAAAATCCGGAGGGCCTCTTCGCGGAGAAAACGTTCCGGCTGAAGGTCTGCTGATACGGGCGCCTCGGCGCCGCGTTTTCTTAGATGAAGGCTTCATCGAAGGCCTGATCCGCAGGACGCGGTTTAGTCTCCGACAGTCGGAGACGGCAAGGACGCCCGATGCTCACTCGTCTACTCTCACCCGCTCGAACAAAGCTGTTGCTGCTCGCGCTCGTTACTGTGCTGCTCGTCGCGGCCGTCTCAAGCGGCTTCGGTGCGCTCGCCACAAAGAGCGACACCGCCTTCGTCAGCGAGACGTCGAGCACGACGCTCGTCCGGCCGCTCGCACCGATCACGCTGCCCGACAGCGCCGTTGCGGCGCCGTCCGCTCCTCTCGATACGCCCGTTGTTCCACCTCCGGCGGCGGTCCCGACCGCCGAATCCGACCGCCAGATCGAGCTCGTCGGCCGCGAGAGCTGGGACGCGGCAAGCGCAGCGGCCGTGGACCAGGCGCTCGCCGTGCTGCCGGCGTCGGTGCAGGCGGAGCTGGGGAACCCGGACCTGGGACCGGTGCAGATCATCGTCGATACGGACGGGCGCACGCCAATCGGGTACCAGCCGTACGGCGGCCCGGCCAACTTCTACGAGACGAATGACGGCCACAATTCGGTCGTGCTCTACCCGGACCAGGGCGTGCTCACCGTCCTGCACGAGCTGGGCCACGCCTATAACCTGCGCCACGCGCCGGCCGGCAACTACGCCTCCGTGCTCCTTGACCCCGAGATGCAGAGCTTCATGGCGGCGGCGGGCTGGCGCGTGCTGACACCGGCCTCGCAGCTGGCGTCGATTGCAGACCAGTCGAGCGTCGCTTACGCGTACGACGGCCCGGCGATCTGGGACAACCTCTCTCACAACGACCCGCTTGAGGATTTCGCCAACAGCTTCGCGTGGTACTTCGGCGACCCGCAGGGCCTGCAAGCGAAGTCGCCGGCGCGCTACGCCTGGTTGGCAACGCTGTTCGGGAACTAGCTCTCGCCAGCCGTCTGTCGGCAGTTAAAGGGACGGTCGGTGGTCTTCGAGCTCATCGCGGTTTGCTGCTATGCAATGACCTCAGCGGACGCCGATGGCTTCGGCGTAGGCGATGAGGTCTCGCGCCCGCTGCGCGACCGGCGCGTCGATCATCTTGCCCTCGAACTGGACTGAGCCTTCGCCGCGCGCTTCGGCGTCCGAGTAGGCCGCCAGCATCTGGCGCGCCGCCGAGACCTCGTCGTTGGTCGGCGTGTAGACCTGGTTCACGGCTTCGATCTGGTTGGGGTGGATGACGTATTTGCCCTTCATGCCGATCGAGCGGCCGTAGGCGGCCTCGCTGATCAGACCCGCGCCGTCGTTGATGTCGGGGAAGACAGCGTCGAGCGGCAGCAGGCCGTGAGCGATGCAGCAGTGCACCAGGACGCGGCGGGCGTATTCGATCTCGTTGCCGTCGCGGGTGCGCGGCACGCCCAGGTCGCGCACGTAGTCCTCCGCGCCCATCGACAGCCCGGCGATGCGGGTCGACGCGGTGGCGACCTCCTCGCAGCGCAGCAGGGCCAGGGCGCTCTCGATCTGGGGGAAGAGCAGCACCGTGCCTGCGCGGATCTCGGCCCGCAGTTCGCGCTGGCGCAGCATCACGTCGACCTCGCGCACTTTGGCTGCAGCGTCGGCCTTGGGCAGCGCCAGGCCGTCGAGGCCGGGCACGATAGCCGCGTCGAGGTCGTCCTGCAGCAGGCCGGTCTCTGCGGCGTTGACGCGCACGTGCACCGTCTTGCCCGCGGCCTTGAGGCGCCGGATCGCGTCGCCGACGCCCTGGCGCGCGTTCCCTTTCTCCGATGGCGGCACCGAGTCTTCCAGGTCGAGGGTGATGACGTCGGCGGGCGCGCTCACGGCGTGCTCGATCATGCGTTCCCGGTTGGCCGGGACGAAAAGCAGAGTGCGCGCAATCAGCATTGGGAGCTCCGATCCAGAGTGATGTGCTTCGCGCCCAGATTAGCCCATCCGGCTGTTTCAGGCTCCGGTGAAGGAGCCTTCCAGCCAGAACACGTCGCGGTTGCGGCCGTGCAGCAGGCGCCGTCCCCAGGTCGAGGCGATGGCAAGCGCTTCTTCCGTCGTAATCTGGCGTCGCGTTTCGATGCGCAGGCCGGCCTCGGCGTAGGGTGGCGCCATTGTCTCGTCGATGTAGGCATCGGTGAGGGGCGGTAGCGTCTGGCCGCCAAGGCCGGCGAGGTCGTGTACCGGGTCGTAGGAGAAGACGATCTCGAAGCGGTCGCCCGGCGCCGCCAGCGATGCCAGCGCCTCGAGCACGTGGCGCTGCGGCAAGACGAGGCCGCGCAGCAGGCTGCCCCACGGGAAGTTGACGCGCACGAGGTTGGCGATGCCGTGCAGGTCGGGCGGTAGGTCCTCGACCGCGGCGACGACGAAGAGGGCGTTGGCAGCGCCGCCGCGGGCCGGCTTGCGGCCGGCGCGGAACGCATACTCCGCCAGCGTGTCGGCGTCCGGGTCCACGGCGATGAACGCGGCGTCCGGCTCGGCGCGGGCGCAGTCGTAGACCCACCGGCCGTCGCCAGCGCCGATGTCGACGACGACGCGTCCGTGCGGCAGCGCCTCGCGCCAGTCCGGCGGCGCTTCGACGACGCGTTTGCCCTGCAGGATTCGCATTGGACGATGATCGATCACAGTGCGGTGCGGACGCCAGCCCAGTGCACTGTCACTGATTTCGCGGAGCCCATCGAGCTCACCTGAGAGGAAGTGCAGAAGCTGACGGGGAGCGGGAGGGGTGTCCCCTCGCAAACCTCTTTCTTTCCCTCTCTCCTCCCTGCTTTGCAGGGGTGAGAGAGGAAGGACCTGAGCGGAGACCCCTCAGACTCCCCCCGCATGGGCTCCGCCCCCGCTACCCTGCTTCATGTGACTTCGCCGAACTCAGCGCATTCACTGCGCTAGGGCACCAGAATGTGACACCTGCTTTGTGGAAAGGGACCATTCGGCAGGCGATCCGCAATGCAGACCGACCTCAGAATGGTCTCGTTATGAGTGAAAAGACGCTTCCCAACATCGAGGATCAGCTCCTTTCCCGCGACGCCCTCCTGGACCTGATCCAGGAGCGGGGTGAGTATCACGTATCGATTTACCTGCCGACCGAGAAGGCCGGCCCCAGCACGCGCGAGAACCCGATCCGCCTCAAGAACCTCGCCACGATGGCGGAGGAGCAGCTCATCGCCGCCGGCATGCGCCCCACGCTGGCGCGCGACCTGCTGGAGCTGCCCCGGCGCCTGGAAGGCGACTTCGACTTCTGGCAGCAGCAGGACGCGGGCCTGGCGCTGTACCTGACGCCGGACCGCCAGGTTGTTCGCCGCCTGCCGCTGGCGTTCCCGCAGCTGGCGGTCGTCTCGGACCGCTTCCACGTGCGGCCGCTGCTTCCGCTCTTCACGGAGAATGCCTTCTTCTACGTGCTGGCGCTGAGCATGAACGACGTACGTGTCATTCGCTGCACGCGCTTCGGCGAGACCGAAGTTCACGTCAAGGGCATGCCGGCGAACATGGCGGCGGTGCTGTGGACGGAGGACTTCGAGAATCAGAGCCAGTTCCACACGACGGGCAGGGGCGGCGGTAACGAGGCCGTATTCCACCTCGCGGGCGACAAGGCGGCCGAGCAAGAAAATCAGCTCAGCGACTACTTCCGCGCCGTGGACGGAGCGCTGTTCGAGGTACTGAAGGAGCAGCGGGCACCGCTCATCCTCGCTACCGTGGAGCACGAGATGCCGATCTACCGCAGCGTGAGTCGCTACGGCCACATCGCCAAGCAGGGCATCGCCGGCAATCCGGAGCTGCTGCGGCCACAAGAGCTGCGCGAGAAGGCCTGGAGCATCGTCGAGCCCATCGTGCAGCAGGAGAATGAGGAGGCCGTCGCGCGCTATCGCCAGCAAGCAGGCACCGGCCTGGCCTCGGACGCCATCGAGGAGGTCGTGCGTGAGGCCTCCAACGGCCGCGTCGATACGCTGCTCGTCGCCGACGCGGGCGAAGTCTGGGGCTCCGTGTCGGACGATGGCCAGACTGTGAGCCGCCACGACCAGCAGCAGGCCGGCGATTACGACCTCGTCGACTTCGCCGCGGCTCGGGCGCTGGCCGGCAACGGCAGACTGCACGTCCTGCCGCAGGACCAGATGCCAACGCAGTCGCCGCTGGCCGCGATCTACCGGTACTAGCGCCTACGCGCCGCCGGCCGTCTCGATGGCGGGCGGCGGCGCCAGCATGCTCTTGTCCACGAAGGCGTGGCGCTGCTCGGCGGTCGATTCCAGCCAGTCGGCCTCGCGCGGCAAGACGATGCCGCCGGAGCGGATGCGGTAGATCGCCGGGTTCTCGATGCCGGGCGGCTGGACGCGGTGCTCTTGCAGCGCCTTTGCCGCGTTAATCAGACGCAGGCGCGTGCGGATCACCATCATGTCGGCCACGCCGAGTTGCTCCTGGGTGCGGTCGAAGATCGGGCCCATGCTCTCGGTCACAGCCTGGTCCTGTAGGAACGCCGCGCCCTTCTCGATGCCCGTGTAGCTGTGGGTGCGCTGCAGCTCGCGGTCGATTTCGTAGTCGTTGCCGGCGTTGGCAGCGAGGCGGAAGCGGCCCAGCCAGTCTTCGCTGTCCGGCAGGTACTCCATCTGGACCGAAGTAGAGCTGCGCTCGATCTGGCGGCGCGTCTCCAGGTCGAGCGGTCCCGTGAAGTACGATTTCGGCGGCGAGAAGTTCCAGAACATCGTGTGCTCGTCGTCCAGCGGCACCCAGGCGCGGGCGATGATCTGCACGCCGAGGCGGCCGGTGGGGATCATCGTGTAGAACGGGAAGAGGAAGTGGGCGATGCGCCAGTAGTAGCTGTCCTCTTCGGCCGGCCGGTAGGCGCCGTAGGTCACGCCGAACTCCGTGTCGGCCACCTCGTAGCGCGGGGCGCGGTCGCTCTCCATGTAGTGCTCGAAGGTGCCGGGCTGCGGGTTGGTGTCGAAGTTGCGGTGCAGGAAGCCGAAGTGGCTGGTGTCGATGTCGCCTTCCAGCGCCTGCACCCAGTTGCACTCCCGCATGATCTTGCGGTTCTGATGGCCCTCGCCCTCGATCATGTTGGCCTCGAGGTCGGGCAGAGGCGGCGGCGTCTGGCTGGCCCCCATGTAGGTCCAGATGACGCCGTTGCGCTCGACGCAGGGGTAGGTGTGCGCCTGCACGCGCTCCCGGAAGCCGTTCTCGGGCGGCTCGCCGGGCATGTCCACGCAGGCGCCGTGCACGTCGAACTTCCAGCCGTGGTAGACGCAGCGCAGCCCTTCTTCCTCGTTGCGGCCGAAGAACAGTGAGGCGCCGCGGTGCGGGCACGAGTCCGCGATGATGCCAACCTTGCCCGATGTCGTGCGAAAGGCGATCAGGTTCTCGCCGAGCAGCCGCACGCGCATGGGCGACGAGTCGGGCTTGGGCAGCTCCTCGGAGAGAAGCACCGGGATCCAGTACAGGCGCATGAGATCGCCCATCGGCGTGCCGGGGCCGACGCGACAGAGGAGGTCGTTGTCTTCAGCGCTGAGCATGGTGCACCTCGAGTTAGCGATTCTGCCAGACCTTGTATGCCGATCGGCGGGCAAAGTCAAACGCGAGGTCAGCCGCCCTTGTCGGTCTGGCGGTAGAGGTACAACGCCAGGCCGATGGCGCCGAGGGCGATCAGCAGCAGCACCGTGTCGACAGGCGGCAGCAGCGACATGCTCGTGATGATGCCGATGACCTGCGCCAGCACTAGCGCTCCGCCAATGACGAGCAGCACCCGCATCGAGCCGAAGATCGGCAGCGTGTCTTCCTCCTCCGGCTGCTGCTCGAAACTGGCGATGAAGTCGGAGACGTTGAGCTGACCGCGGATGGCGCGGTACCAGCCATCGACGCGGCCCGTATGCCACCAGAGGAAGAAGGGCATGTCGAGGTCGTAGACGTGGTTGGGCGTCGCGATCACGAGGCCGTTGGCACAGCCCAATGTCTGCTTCTTGCGCACGTCGGCGATCTCGGAGAGCATCACGGCGCCCGGCGCCTCCAGGTGAGGGGCGCCGCCTGAGTCCAGCGGCAGCCAGAGCAGCCGGTACTGGGTCAGGTAGGCAAAGCCGGCGTCCGGCGGCCCCTGGTTATCGAGCGTGAGGTCGGCGCGGCAGGCATCGACGATCACCTCGTCGGGCCAGAGGTTGCCGGGCAGCGGCACGTCCGTGCGCGGCCGGAGAAACGCCATAGCCCTAGACTGGGATCAGCCGCGCCCTCTGGTCAAGGCCGCTCTACCAGCTGCCGCCACCTCCGCCGCCGAAACCGCCGCCGGAGAAGCCGCCCCCGCCGAAGCCGCTGCTGCCCGAGCTGGCCGGCGTCGAGGCGATGGCGCCCGAGAGCGAGGACGAGAAGCTGTTCAGGTTGCTGGCGAAGGCGATCGGCGCAAAGGCGTACGCCCCAACGTACCAGCCGCGGTCGGCCGTCTCCTGCTCCAACCCCTCGAAGGCCTTGGCCCACTTGTCGACGCAGTCGTAGACGATGGCGTAGGGCAGGTACTTGTCGAAGATGTTCTCTTCCTCGTTGAAGCGCTGGTGATCGGTCTCGGCCGTGACCATGAACTCGCGGAAGCCGAGGGCGCGGCGATAATACTCCCGGCCCACGGCGCTGCGGCGTGCCATCGCAGAGCTCATCGCCGCCAGGATGAGGCCGCTCAGGGCGATCGGGATACCGAACACGCCAACGCCCAGCGTGCCGAGCGCGAAGACGGCAACGACGCCGATGCCGAAGACGAGGAAACCGCCCGCCAGATACCTTGCGCGGGTCTTCTCCGGGCTGCCTGGGAAGAACTTGTCGGCCTTGACGCCCTGCGTGTAGAGCGCGGTCTTCACCTTGCTGAGGTCCTCGTAGAACTTGTTGCGCAGGCTGCTCATGCTCACGGTGGCGCCGTCCTCGAAGAGCGCCGTGAGCAGCGTCGCCTCGTAGGGTAGAAGCTCGTCATCGGCTTCTTTGAGGCGGGTCAGCTCATAGTCCGACTTGCCGAACATCCAGGTCTTTGGTTCCTCTTTGATGCGCAGGTAGCCGCGCACCGCCAGGTCGATGATGGTGGCGCTGACGTCCAGGGTGTCGGCGCGCTCGTCCAGCAGCAGGCCGATCTCGGCGGGCCGCAGACGGCGCTTGTCGTTGCCGATCTCCGGCGGCGTGTACTCGACGACGACCGTGTCGCGCGAGAACAGGGGCTTGCGGCGCGACCGGTTGTCGCCGGTCAGGTAGTGCACGTCGCCAAACCAGCGGTCGCGGCCGTTCAGCCACCACAGCCTCACGACGGCGGCAATGCCGGCGATGCCCAGCAGGATCGCGCCGACGATCGGCAGCAGCGTGAAGCCCATGAAGTCGCGGATCGTCTCCCAGGCAGTCTTCTGGCGCACCAGCATCGGAGGCGGCACGGTGACGGCGCCGGGCGGAGTAGCGACGTCGAAGGTCAGACCGGCGCCAAGGGTCAGTTGGCCGCTCTCGAATTGCGCCGTGGCGTTGCCGGTCATCTGGCTGGTGCAGGGCGTCTGCGAGCCAGAGAGGCCCTGGAAGCAGACGATGTCCTTGATTGCAGGCGCCGTGACCGTGGCGGACGCGCTGAGGATGTTTACGGGCCAGTCGTTGCCGGTGACGTTCCAGAAGAACTCGTCGTGGTCGTCGAAGGCGTTCATGGCGCCCGTCACCGTGTAAACGATGCGATAGCGCTGCTGGCCGCTGATCGTGTGGTTGGGGTCGCCGATCTTGAGCACGAGGTTGGCGCCGTCGCGTGAGCTCGAATACGGGATCGGGTACCAGAGCCGTCGTCGACGCTGATTTACGTCGATGGAGATGACGCGGTGGTAGGTCGCGTCGAGCGGCTGGGGCGGCTCGTACGTGTACTCAACGGGGATGTAGCGGTAGATGCCGTGCTTCTCCAGCCCCTGGAAGTCGACGAGGATGTCTTCCGTGACCTGGACGCTGCTGTCGGGTTGGATGGCGTAGGTCGCGTCGAAGGAGCGCACCACCCAGGGCTCCTGGGCCGAGACCGGTGTCGTCTGCAAGTGGCCGGCGACTGCCACGAGCGCGCAGACGACGGCCAGCGCCGCTACGAGAGCGAGAAAGAGCTTTCGCATGGCCAGATTCTACCCGCGTTGGGTGTTAGGGAAATCAACGAATTGTAGCTGTAGCTACGGGCTACGCGCACAGATTCTGGCGGAAGCTGTTCGCATAACGACTGTTTTGGCGTAGGAAGGCTGCGGCCGGTTATACTCGCACTACGACGACGTCATTCGATGCGTGGCCGCCTAACCGGCGCCGCGCGTTATGCAGGCTCAGGACGGATTCTCGATGCAGGTAACCCCCAATGTCCGCGCCGTTCAGGTGCCAGACGATAACCCGATGCACCCGCAGTACACGACGATCTACCTCGTCGGGCAGGACCAGTCGCTGACCATCGACTCGGGTGAAGACTTCGAGCGCTATCGCTGGATGCTGCGCGGCTATTTGGCGGCGGTCGAGAAGAGCGAGATCATGCTCAGCGCCGTCACCCATCACCACGCCGACCACAGCGCCAACCTGCGCTGGCTGCAGGACGAGTTCGGCGCGACGATCCATGCCCTGGGCGGCAGCGCCGACCTGCTGGGCGACCGCCTGCCGGAGCAGGGCGTGCAGTTCATCGAAGAAGGCGACGAGATCCTCGTCGCCGGCGACGTACGGCTCCAGGTCATGCATACGCCGGGCCACAGCACCGACTCGGTCTGCTACTACCTCGAGGAAGAGGGCGTCCTCTTTACCGGCGACACGATCCTGGGCGCCTCGACCACCACGATCAACGACCTCCACGAATACATGGCGACGCTCGACCGCCTGCGCTCGCTGCCCAACCTGAAGGTGATGTGCCCCGGCCACGGCCCGTTGATCTACAACCCGATCGAGACGATCGACGACTACATCCGCCGTCGCACCGTGCGCGAGCAGGAGATCCTCGACATCCTGGCGGAAGGCCCCGAGTTCACCAGCTGGGACATGGTCGAGCGCCTCTACCAGGACGTCGACCGCCGCCTGTGGCGCGCCGCCGACCGCGTCGTCCAGACGCACCTGCGCAAGCTGGAGAAAGAGGGCGCCGTCAAGGTCTACGCCGGCGTACCGCGCACCCGCTCCGCCGAAGACGCGGCGCGAGAAAAGCAGGAGGAGCACGAGCGCCAGGAGGTCATTCTTCAGGCTGCCGAGTACGAGAAGCAGGCCAAGCGCCGCGCCCTCGGCCGCCAGGAGGCAGGCCCTGCCCTCGAGTGGCTGGAGCCGCCACGCTACGAGCTCAACCGCTGAGGCGGTTTCGGGCAATAGTGCAGCACAAACGCCTTGCCAGATTGCTCGATTGCCCTCTTGCCCAATCGATTCTCGACTATTCGAGGTAGCTGCGAATGACGGCGTTTGAAACCCTGAGCCTAAGCCATGCACCCCTGGTGCAGGCCCCCGACGGCTCCGACGTGCGCGTGTTGCTGCAGCTGGCGGGTGGAAGCATGGCGCACTTCTCGCTGGCGCCGGGGCTGACGTCGGTGGCCGTGGCGCATCGCACGGTGGAGGAGCTGTGGTACTTCCTCGGCGGCCGCGGCGAGATGTGGCGCCGTCAGGATGAGACGGAATCAGTTACGCCGGTCGAGGCGGGCGTCTGTATCAGCATCCCGGCCGGCACCGCCTTCCAGTTCCGCTCGATGGGCGAAGAGCCGCTCGCCGCCATCGCGATCACGATGCCGCCCTGGCCGGGCATGGACGAAGCGTACGCGGTTGACGGTCCGTGGGCCGCCACGGCGCGTTAGGAACTACCCAGCCCGTAGCCGAAGACGCCCGCTAATCGATGGCGACAAAGATCGAGTGGCGCATCTGGCCGCCGAGCGACTGCGAGAGGTGGCCTTTGCCGAGCACGTCCTCGACCAGGACGACCTCGCCGGCCTGAATGTCGCGTGCCTCGCCGTCGCTGGCCGTGATACGGACGCCGGCGTCCAGGTTGATGATGTACTGGCGTCGCGGTGCCGGGTGCCAATCGAGGTCGTAATCGCCGGCGGTCTCACGAAAGATGATCCCGCTGGCGGGCAAGCGCTTCGAGAGCTTGCTGAAGTTGCGCTCCTCGACCCACTCGATCTCGATATCGCGAAAATGCGACTGGCCGTCCTCGTCTACCCAAAGATTGTGAATGCGCATGACATCCTCCCTCCGGCAGACCGTCAGTGCGTGCGCTGCGGCGCCACGATGTTGGCGCTGGTGGCCGGGCCGTGGCCGTAGCTGATCGTGGGGCCCGACTCGGTGTCGTCCGTCTCCGGCCAGCCGACGACCTGGATGCTGGTCGGCTGCAGGTACTGGTAGCGGCCGCCATCCAGCACGCGGAAGGCGCGGTCGTGGCCGGGGTAGAAGACCTGCGCGGCACCCAGCAGCTTCGCGATACTCGCCTTGGCGTCTTCGAGGTCCCAGAAGACGATGCGCGGCAGGCCTGAGCTCAGCGACAGCGTGTTGGGCAGCGCGTCGCCGCTGACGCAGGACGTCTCGTTGGCGCCGTGCACCAGCAGCGCCATGCTGCCCTTGCTGTGACCGGGCGTCGAGACGACGCTGATGCCGTCGTCGATCTCTTCGCCGTCGCGCACTTCCTGCAGCGGTAGCGCTTCCAGGACGCTGGAGGCGTAGCGCATCGTCGCCCAGTCGAAGTCGGCGGGCGCCTTGATGTACTCGCGCTCCTCGGGGCTGATCAGGATTTTGGCGTTGGGGAAGAGGTCGATGTTGAGCATGTGGTCCCAGTGGGCGTGGGTGAGCAGGACGTAGTCGATGTCGTCCGGCGTAAGGTTGCGCTCCTTCAGGCTCTGCATGAGCAGCTGGCGCCGGCCCGGATGGGCGACGTCGACCAGGATGCGCTTCGAGCCCTGGACCAGCGTGACGCCGCAGAAGGCGACGCCGCCCTGGCTGGTGCCGAGCGAGAAGCCCTGCATGACGGTTTCGATGGTAGCCACTGGCTAAGTCCTTTCTCTCTTCGTGAAGTCGTCGCTGCGCATCCCTCGCGGGCTGCTCCGCTGAGGTTTATGGGAGAGGGGTTTGGGGGACACCCCCAAACCCCCGTCAGCTTCTGACCTTCCTCGCCGGTGCGCTCGATGTAACGGGCGGAATCGCAAGTCGCTGCTTCTTGGCCGTTATGGAGCCTCGAGGATGACGCCGGCGCGCTCTTCCTGCAGGCGCATCACGGCGTCGAAGTCGAGGTCGGCCCAGCCGCGCTCCAGGGCCGCGACAGTCTCGTGCTCGACCTGCGTGGCGAGCTGCATCGGCACCTCGTACTCCTGCGCCAGCTCGAGCGCGAGGCGCGTGTCCTTGATCGAGAGCGCCGTCGAGAAGCCGGGCTCGAAGTTGCGCTTGAACAGGTAGCGCTGCAGGTGGCCGAGGAGCCGTGCGTTGGCGCCCGTGCTGACGCCGATCACGTCGGAGAGCGTGCGCAAATCGACGCCGGCCTTCACGCCGAGGGTCAGCGCCTCGCTGAGGATGATGCCGTAGGTGGCGCCGAGGATGTTGTTGCACAGCTTGACGACGCAGCCGGCGCCGCTGTCGCCGCAGTAGAAGACCTTCGTGCCGATCGCCTTGAGGGCCGGCTCCATGCGGTCGAAGGTGGCGCGCGGCCCGCCGACGATGACGGACAGCGTGCCCGCCTCGGCGCCCTCGACGCCGCCGCTGACCGGCGCATCCAGCATCTCGATGCCGCGCTCGGCCAGCGAGGCGGACAGCCGACGCACCAGCGTCGGCGAGTTGGTCGAGAGGTCGACGTAGACGGCGCCCGGCTGCATCGACTGGCGCAGGCCACCCGCGCCTTCCACGACCGCCTCGACCTCAGGCGGCCCAGGCAGCGAGGTGAACACGGCTTCGGCGCCGCGAGCCGCGTCTGCCACTGTGGCGACGGGCTCGATGGTGGTCGTCTCCTTCAGGGCCAGCGCGGCGCCGGGGCGGATGTCGTAGGCCTGGACGCGATGGCCCGCCTCCGCCAGGTGTGCGGCCATGTGCTGGCCCATGCGTCCCAGTCCGATGAATCCGACGTTCATTTGCTCCCTCCTGCTCGCTTGCCTCCTGCGATGGCCAGCACGCGCTCGACTGCCGCTGGCGGCAGCGGTCCCTTCTCCACCCAGGCTAGCGCCTCGTCCAGCTGCTGCACGTCCGAGAAGCCGATCAGCACGGTCGAAATGCCGGGCTTGGCCAACGCAAAGCGGAAGCTCAGCTCGGTCGTCGTCTCGATGCCGAGCTCGTGGGCCAGCGGCGCCAAAGACTGCGCTCGTCCCAGGTCGGCGCCGAACTCGCCGCCCTGCGTCATCGGCACTTCGATGCGGTCCACTGCGTTCGGGGCACGGCTGGAGCTGCCCGAGACGGCGCCGGCCGCCAGCACGCGGATGTTGATCACGCCGACGCCGGCAGCGGCGGCGACGTCGATCAAGCCGCCGAAGTCCTGCGCGCCGCCGTTGACGCCCGAGTAGCCGGCGCTGGGATTGAGCGCGTTGAAGTAGGCCTGCACCGTCTCGAACTTGCCGGAGCGGACCGTGTCGATCACCGCGGTGCTGTCTCCGAGGCCGGTGAAGCCGACGTGACGCACGTGGCCGGACGCAACCGCCGCGTGCAGAGCGTCGGCGATGATGTCCCGAACCTCGGCGACGCTGGGGCCGTCGCCGCCTGCCTTGCTGAGGACGCGGCCGTGCAGTTGGATGAGGTCGATCGAGTCGCGTTGCAGGCGCTTGAGGCTGACCTGCAGCGAACGCGCGACGCTGTTGCGCGCGTCGTTCATCTCGCCCGACGGCACGATCAGCTTGGTGCCGATGACGACGCGGTCCCAGGCGCCGAGCTCGGTCAGCGTGCGACCGAGGTTCTCCTCCGAGGTGCCGTTGCCGTACATCTGCGCCGTGTCGAAGTAGGTAATGCCGGCTTCCAGGGCGCGGGCAACGACGGTGCGCTGCTCCTCCGGCCGGCCGCGCACCATGAGGCCGCCGACGGAGCCGCAGCCGAATCCAAGTTCCGAAACCGAGAGCCCGGTGCTACCGAGGGGCCGCAGCTGCATCGCTTGTTCTCCTGCTGAACCAGTCTGGCGGGACAAGACTACGCGCCCGGTGTCGCAATGACCAGACCACTGCGTGGTGGCGAACCGGCCGATCATCCGTAGCTGTCTTCAGACCTGCAAGGGTTGCTCACGCAACTCGATGACATAACGTCCGAATATAGAAGTGTCATAAACCTGTCAGGCTTCGCGTAGGCAGTGGTTCGTCATGGGCGGTATCCTGTAATTGACCTGTTATTCGCTGTCCGGGTCGCGAATGAGGTACCGATGAAGCTTCATCTCAAGCCAAACGTCACGAAGGTCGTCAGTCTGCGTAGTGGCGTCATCGCCGCCGCGTCCGCCATCGCCGCTGCCTCCGCCTGGGAGCTCGACCACCGCCGCGTGCAGCGCGCCGACCTGGCCGAGTCGGAGATGCGCGTCGTCCATCTCTCCGATCTGCGTGGCGAGAAGGATTGCCTCGCCGCCATCGAGAGCGGGCTGCGCGCCGAATGGGGTCCGTTCGCCTTTCTGGGCTTCGAGAGCGTCGAGGAGATGGCGGCGAAGGCCGGCGGCACGATCTTCGTCGTCGTCAAGCGCGAAGGCGACGATCTGGTGCCGCGTGGCATCGTTCAGACGATGCTGGGTCGCTTCCACGGCGATCCGCAGACGCTGGTCGAGGCCTACCCCACATTCGCCGACCTGACGAGTCGCGATTCCTGGAGGCGCTCCCGCCGCAAGGGCGGCGACACGGCGGTGCTGCTGCAGATCACGACTCTGGGACGGATCGAGCGCGGCGCCGGTATCGGCTCATTGCTGCGCAATGCCGTGCTCAACATGCTCGACCGCAAGGTCAAGTACGCGTTGACCACGACGCCTGTCGACGGCGTGGAGACGGACGACGTCCACCCGGGCGACCCGGCCACGTACTCGGCGGCGATGCGGTTCCACGCCCGCGGCGGCGCCCGGCCGACCATCGTCCTGCGCGACTACAAGACGCCTGATGCCGACGCCGAACCGACCAACCACGGGCGCGACGTCGTCGTCATGAGGTACGAGCGCGACGAGTCCGGCGTCTGGCCGGCGCCGCGCCCGGAGATGCGCCTGCGCTCGATGGGGCCGCTGCAGCAGCGTCTCAGCCAGACGGTGCGCCGGCGCCACCTGGGCCGCCTGCGGCCGCCGCACCTGCGCCGCCCGTCGCTGCGCCTCAAGTTGCGCCGCTCCAGGCGGGCCGAAGACGCTGGTGCCGACGACGAGACGGAGACAGAACACCCCGAGACGGTCGGCTGACCGCGTCGAGACCGACGCGTTCTGATACTAACCGGCCCCTGCTTCGAGCCTCAGCGTCGTAGACGGCTGTCGGGCGGTACGCCGCCGCGGGTCGTCGGACGTGCAGCGCCCGCGCGGGACGCCGCCACGCTAGTGGCTAGCGGAGGACGGGCTCCTCGAGCTGCTTGACGGCCTCGGTGGCGAGATCGCTGAGGCCGGCGCCGCCCGCCGCCACGTAGTCGATGATCTGCTTGCGCATACGCGGCACCCAGAACTTCTTGAAGTGGTCGACGGTGCCGGCCAGCGCCTCGTCGTGCGGGTAGGCGGAGAAGAACAGGGCTATCTGGTTCGCCTTGTGCACCATAACGTCAGGGTCCATCGAGCCTTGTTCTCCTGTCGAGCTAACGCGCTGGGCGGTGGCCAGCGTGGCCGTCTTCCCTCGAGATGTCATTCTGAGCCGTCAGGCGAAGAATCTAGCCCTTGTTCCACGACGTTCCGTCGGAAGGACGGTCCGCCGGTGAGATTCGCCAGATTCTTCGCTGTGCTCAGAATGACAGCAGATCTGCGTCCGGTCGTGCGAAGGCGCGACCGGATTGGCGTTAGACCTTGGCCGTACCCTTTTCCTCCATGCGGGTCGTCGACTCGCGCTGCGAGTCGTACGACTCCTGCCACTCCGAGCGGTGGCTGGTCTTGCGTATCTGCACCGCCGTTACCTTGTACTCCGGGCAGTCCGTCGCCCAGTCGGCGAACTCGGTCGTGACCACGTTGGCGGCCGTGCCCGGGAAGTGGAACGTCGTGTAGACGACGCCCGGCTGCATGCGCTCCGAGATGGTCGCGTGCAGGGTCGTCTCGCCGGCGCGGCTCGTGATGGCGACCAGGTCGCCTTCGACGATGCCGCGCTGCTCCGCATCCCAGGGGTGAATCTCCAGCACGTCCTCGTCGAACCAGATGACGTTCGGCGTGCGGCGTGTCTGAGCGCCGACGTTGTACTGCGAGAGGATGCGGCCCGTGGTGAGCAGCAGGGGGAAGCGGTCGTTGGTGCGCTCGTCGGTCGGGACGAACTCGGTGATCATGAACAGGCCCTTGCCGCGGACGAAGCCGCTGACGTGCATGACCGGCGTGCCTTCCGGCGCGTTGTCGTTGCACGGCCACTGGATGCTGCCGAGGCGGTCGATCTTGTCGTAGGTGACGCCGCTGAAGGTCGGGGTCAGGTGCGCGATCTCGTCCATGATCTCGGACGGGTGCGTGTAGTCCATCTTGTAGCCCATGGCGTCGGAGATCGCCATCGTGATCTCCCAGTCGGCCAGGCCGTTCTTCGGCGGCACCACCTTGCGCACGCGGCTGATGCGTCGCTCGGCGTTGGTGAAGGTGCCGTCCTTCTCCAGGAAGGTGGAGCCGGGCAGGAAGACGTGGGCGTAGCTGGCGGTCTCGTTGAGGAAGAGGTCCTGGATGACCACGCACTCCATCGAGCCCAGGCCGTGGGCGACGTGCTTCGTGTTGGGGTCGGACTGGACCACGTCCTCGCCCTGGATATAGAGGCCCTTGAAGGTGCCGTCGATGGCGGCGTCGAACATGTTCGGGATGCGCAGGCCGGGCTCGCCCTGCAGGCCGACGTGCCAGGCCTCTTCGAAGACGGCGCGCACGCTGTCGTCCGAGACGTGGCGGTAGCCGACGAACTCGTGCGGGAAGGAGCCCATGTCGCAGGAGCCCTGAACGTTGTTCTGGCCGCGCATCGGGTTGACGCCGGTACCGGGCTTGCCCAGGTTACCGGTGGCCATCGCCAGGTTGGCCATGCCCATGACCATCGTCGAGCCCTGGCTGTGCTCCGTGACGCCGAGGCCGTAGTAGATGGCCGCGTTGCCGCCGGTGGCGTAGAGGCGCGCGGCGCCGCGGATGTCGGCCGCGGGCACGCCGGTGATCGATTCCAGCGCCTCGGGGGAGTTGCGCTCCTCGGCGACGAACTGACGCCAGCGCTCGAAGGCCTCCGGCTCGCAGCGTTCGGCCACGTAGGCCTCGTCGACCAGGCCCTCGGTGACGACGACGTGCGCCAGGGCGTTGATCACGGCCACGTTGGTGCCGGGCAGCAGCGGCAGGTGGTAGTCGGCCTCCACGTGCGGGCCCTTGACGAGGCCGATGCGGCGCGGGTCGACGACGATCAGCTTGGCGCCGGCGCGCAGGCGCTTCTTCATGTGTGAAGCGAACACCGGGTGCGCGTCGGTCGGGTTGGAGCCGATGACCATCATGACGTCGGCCTGGTCGACCGAGTCGAAGTCGTTGGTGCCGGCCGAGGTGCCGAGCGTCGTCTTGAGGCCGTAGCCGGTGGGCGAGTGGCAGACGCGGGCGCAGGTGTCGACGTTGTTGTTGCCGAAGGCGGCGCGCACCAACTTCTGCACCAGGAAGGTCTCCTCGTTGGTGCAGCGCGACGACGTGATGCCGCCAACCGCGTCCGGGCCGTACTGGGCCTGGATGCGCTTGAACTCGCTGGCGACATGGGTAATCGCCTCTTCCCAGGTCACCTCCTGCCACGGGTCCGTGATCTTCTCGCGGATCATCGGGTTGAGGATGCGGTCCTTGTGGGTCGTGTAGCCCCAGGCGAAGCGTCCCTTGACGCAGGAGTGGCCGTGGTTGGCTTTGCCGTCCTTGTAGGGCTCCATGTTGATCACTTCGTTGCCGCGCATCTCCGCCTTGAAGCTGCAGCCGACGCCGCAGTAGGCGCAGGTCGTGACCACGCTGTGCTCAGGCTGGCCGTGGTCGATGATCGATTTCTCGGTCAGCGTGGCGGTGGGGCAGGCCTGGACGCAGGCGCCGCAAGAGACGCACTCGGAGTCGATGAACAGGAGGTCGGCCGGCGCGATCTTGGAGGCGAAGCCGCGGCCGCTAACCGTCAGAGCGAAGGTGCCCTGCGTCTCCTCGCAGGCGCGCACGCAGCGAGAGCAGACGATGCACTTGGACGGGTCGAAGGTGAAGTACGGGTTGGACTCGTCCTTCTCCTCGTGCAGGTGGTTGGCGCCCTCGTAGCCGTAGCGCACTTCGCGCAGGCCGACGGCGCCGGCCATGTCCTGCAGCTCGCAGTCGCCGTTGGCCGGACAGGTGAGGCAGTCGAGCGGGTGGTCGGAGATGTACAGCTCCATGACGCCGCGGCGCATCTTCTCCAGCTTGTCGGTCTGGGTCGAGACCTTCATGCCTTCCTCGACGGGCGTGGTGCAGGAAGCGGGCGTGCCGCGCCGTCCTTCGATCTCGACCAGACAGAGGCGACAGGAGCCGAACGGCTCGAGCGAGTCCGTCGAGCAGAGCTTTGGCACCTGAACGCCGAGCTCCATCGAGGCGCGCATGATCGAGGTTCCGGCCGGTACGGTGACCGGCTTGCCGTCGATCTCCAGCGTCACCGTCGTCTCGGAGTGGCGGGCCGGGGTGCCGTAGTCGGTTTCTCTGATCAACGTCATGGCGTTGCCTCCAGGTGTTAGCTGTGTGCGCCTGCCGGTGTTGGAGCCGGCCTGGTGAAGTCTTCGGGGAAGTGCTGCATGGCGCTGAGCACCGGGTAGGGCGTGAGGCCGCCCAGGGCGCACAGCGACGCGTCCAGCATCAGGTTGCAGAGGTCGTCCAGCAGCTCCAGGTTCTCCATGCGGTCCTGGTTGTTGATGACCTTGTCGATGACCTCGACGCCGCGGGTGGAGCCGATGCGGCACGGCGTGCACTTGCCGCAGCTCTCAATTGCGCAGAACTCCATCGCGAACCGCGCCTGCTTCGCCAGGTCGACAGTGTCGTCGAAGACGACGACTCCGCCGTGCCCAACGAGGCCCTTGAGCGCCGCGAACGCCTCGTAGTCCAGCGGCGTATCGAGCAGCGACTCGGGGAAGTAGGCGCCCAGCGGGCCGCCGACCTGCACGGCGCGGAAGGGCCGCCCTGTGGCGGTGCCCTCGCCGTAGTCGTAGATCAGCTGGCGCAGCGTCAGACCGAACGCCTTCTCGATCAGGCCGCCGTGCTTGACGTTGCCCGCCAGCTGAATTGGCAGCGTGCCGCGCGAGCGCCCCGTGCCGTAGCCGTTGTAGAACTCGGCGCCCTTTTCGAAGATGACGGGCACGGTGGCCAGTGAGATGACGTTGTTGACCACGGTGGGCTTGCCGAAGAGGCCTTCGATGGCCGGCAGTGGCGGCTTGTAGCGGATGATGCCGCGCTTACCCTCCAGGCTCTCGAGCAAAGAGGTCTCCTCGCCGCAGATGTAGGCGCCGGCGCCGAGGCGGACTTCGAGGTCGAAGCGCTTGCCGCTGTCGAGCAGGTCTGTGCCGAGGTAGCCGTCCTCGTAGGCGATCTCGATGGCGCGCTTCATGGTGTGGAAGGCGTGCGGGTACTCGGAGCGCAGGTAGATGTAGCCCTGCGTGGCGCCGACGGCGATGCCGGCGATGGTCATGCCCTCGATGAGAGAGAAGGGGTCGCCCTCCATGAGCATGCGGTCGGCGTAGGTGCCGCTGTCGCCTTCGTCGGCGTTGCAGACGATGTACTTCTGGTCGGCGGGCGCGTTGAGCACGGTGCGCCACTTGATGCCGGTGGGGAAGCCTGCGCCGCCGCGGCCGCGCAGGCCGGAACTGACGACTTCTTCGACCACGTCGGCCGGCGTCATCGTCAGGGCGCGCCGCAGGCCTTCGTAACCGCCCATCGCGACGTACGAGGCCAGGGACAGTGGGTCGATGACGCCGCAGCGGGCGAAGGTGAGGCGTTCCTGGTTCTTGAGGTAAGGGATGTCATCGGTGGGGCCGTGACCCAGGTCGTGGTCGCCGCCCTGGAGGAAGCCTGCTTCGAACAGGCTGGGCACGTCCTGTGGCTGCACGGGGCCGTAAGCAATGCGCAGGCCGTCGTCCAGCTCGACCTCGACCAGTGGTTCCAGCCACATCAGGCCGCGGCTACCGTTGCGGACGATGGCGATTTCGAGGTTGCGGGCTGTGGCCTCGCGCTCGATTGCCTCCGCGACCTCTTCGGCGTCGACGGAGAGGGCGGCAGCGTCAATGGGAACGAAGACACGCGTCGTCATGCCTGCTCCCTCGCGCCCTTGATGATGCTGTCGGCGCGCGACTTGCTGACCTGGCCGTAGAGGCGTCCGTCCAGCATCACGGCCGGCGACAGCGAGCAGTTGCCGAGGCAGTAGACCGCCTCGACGGTGATGGCGTGGTCGGCCGTCGTCTCGCCCAACTCGACGCCGAGCTGGCCGGTGATGTGGTCGATGAGGGCATTGCAGCCCATCGACTGGCAGGCCTCGGCGCGGCAGATCTGCAGCTTGTGGCGGCCGGGCGGCGAGTCGCGGAAGTCGTGATAGAAGCTGACGACGCCGACGACCTCGGCGCGCGACAGGTTCAGCGCCTCGGCAAGCTCGGTGTAGACGTCGCTGCTGACGTAGCCGAACTCCCCGTGTAGCGCGTGCAGGATCGGCAGCAGTGCGCCGGGCAGGTCCTGCAACTCCCGAATGATCTCGAGAGCGCGCTCCTGATCCCAGGTCCGCGGATGATGTGCGAGTGTCAAAACGTGCGCCCCATGAATCGAAAGATTGCTATCGTGCGATCCTTATTCATTCTCGCGCGCGGTAGCAAGAGCGTCATTAGCCGCCGACAACAAGTCTACCGCAGGCGGCGTTAGGATTTTAACCACCTTTCGCTCTCTAAACGATCGGCGGCAGTTGTGGGATCACCCAACCGTCCGGGGCCGCGGAAGCTGGGAGGATGCGGTTCGTCTAGCGGTGGCGGGTCAGGGTAGACGGGGTTGGATGCTGCCGAGGAGCTGATCCACGGCATCGAGAGCGTCCTGGCGCTCGATGCTGAGCATGCCGATGCTGTGGCAGAAGGGGCATACGGGCGTAGCGTCGCCGGAAGAGGCGGGCTCGAAGTAGCGGACGGGCAGGCCGCAACTGGTGCAGCGTCCGGGCGGTTCTTCGGCTGATGCGTGATTCTCGTTCATTGGTGAGCCCCCGCGTTTGAGTCTCGTACGATCGTAAATCGCGCATGCCTGCCGCATCAATAGTCTCCTGAAACGGAGTGCATTAAATTAGCATTTCGCGCTGCTTAGCAGAAAAGCCATCGCTCACCTCCGCACTGTACGCGGGGTAGGCGAAGCAAAACGCCGGCCAAAAGGCCGGCGTTCGTGTGCCAAACGGCAGGTTTGTCGCGGCCTACGCCGCGGGCTTCCAGCGCGTGTACACCTTTCGGGCGTTCTGCTCGAAGAGCATGTCACGCTGCTGCTGGGTGAGCCACTCGATGCGCTCGATCTTCGGCTTGACGTCGTCGAAGAACTCGCCCGTGTCCGGGTCGGCTTGATTGCCGACGCCGGGCTTCTCGGTGCCGAACATGCAGTGCTCCACGCCGACTTCCTTGAGCAGCAAATCGATCGCGTTCTGCGTGTAGAGGCAGGTGTCGAACCAGAGCTTGTGCATGCTCTCGTCGAAGGTCTCCAGCTCGCGGTTGTTGCGCCTCTGGCCGACGCGTACGGAGCGCCAGCGGCCGATCTGGTACGGCACGGAGCCGCCGCCGTGCGAGATGATCAGCTTCAGCGTGGGGAAGTCCTGGAAGACACGCGACCGGCACAGCGACAGCGTCGCGATCGTCTCTTCCGTCATGAAGTGCTCTAGGTAGCTCTCTCGCTGGTGGGCGCGGCAGCTCGTGGAGTGAACCAGCGCTGGCAGGTCCATTGCGACCAGCTTCTCATACAGCGGGTACCAGTACTCGTCGCCCATGGGAGGCGTCTGGTTGTCGCCCTCGCCGGGGTCGGGGTTCACCGTGCAGCCGATGAAGCCCAGCTCGTTGACGCAGCGATCCAGCTCGTCGAGCCAAGACGTCACGGGCTCGCCGGCGGCCTGAGGCAGGGCGCAGATGCCCTGAAAGCGGTCCGGATGCATCTTCACGGCAGCGGCGATGTGGTCGTTCACGGTTTCGACCCACCAGTGGACGACACGGGTCGGTTTCTCCGAGTGCATCAGGTAGGGTCGCGGCGAGGTGAAGCGGATGTCGGTGCCGACGTTGTCCATGCCAGTCATGGCCGTCTGGCAGGACTGCTCCAGGCGCTCCTCGTTGATGCCGACGGCGCCACGGCCCTGCATGCCGCGCGTGTTCAGCAGATTGGCAGCGTAGGCAAACAATTCCGGTGGCGCGGTGGTGGTGTGAGCGTGCGCATCGATGATCAAGTCTGTCCCTCCTTCGACTCGCGATCCTGCGCGAACGGTGGAGCCCAGCCTCCGCCCGCCGGCGACGATTACGGGCGCGAGGTTATCACAGTTCGCCGCCAGGACGCGCTGGGTCGAACCGGCGGCAAGAATTGCTAATCCGCGTCTGGTAGAAGCCTCGCGGATAGACGATAGTGCTATTAAGGAAGGTTGACTAGCACAGGAATCGGGTGCGGCTCATGACGCGAGCGGAAGAACGGCGCTTCGCCACCTTGCGACGTCTTGCCCGCCTCAGCGGCGTCCTGACCTCGTATTACGACGACAAGGGCCGCCTGCAGGAGGCCACCTCTGACGCCCTGCGCGCCGTGCTCGAAGCGCTGCATCCCGGCGTCTTCGACGGACGCAACGGCGAGCGCCACGCGGTGCGTGAGCTGCGTACAAGGCACTGGCACTGGAACTGCGAGCCCGTGGTCGTCGCCTGGAACGGGCTCTTCGGCCGCTGCGACCTCCGCATGCCGGCGTCGGCGCGCGGCGGCGTGACCTTTCACCTCGAGCACGAGGACGGCGGGACGCGCGAGTGGAGCCATAGCCTCGAAGACCTGCCCATCACGCACGAGCACGATCTCTACGGCGTGCCGCACGTGGCGCGCGCCTATAGCATCGAGGGCCGCCTGCCGCTGGGCTACCACAAGCTGCACATCACGGGTCCCGGCTGTCACCGCGAGGTCACGATAATCGCCGCGCCGCGCCGCGCCTATGACAAGGAGGACGGCAAGCGCTGGGGCGCCTTCCTGCCGCTCTACGCCTTGCATTCGCAGTCGAGTTGGGGCGCGGGCGACTTCACCGACCTCGCCGCCTTCAACGACTGGGTGCTCGACTCGGGCGGTGGCCTGGTCGCAACGCTGCCGCTCCTGCCCACGTACCTCGGCGAGCCGTACGACCCGAGCCCGTACAGCCCCGTCTCGCGCCTCTTCTGGAACGAGTTCTTCGTCGACCCGCGCAGGGCGCCGGCCTTCGCGGAATGCGACGAGGCACAGGCGATGGTGGCCTCGCCGCAGTTTCAGAGCGAGGTGGCGGAGCTGCGCGACCTCGCCTTCGTCGACTACCGGCGCCAGATGCGCCTCAAGCGCGAGGTGCTCACCGCCCTGGCGCGCCATGCCTTCGCAGGAGACGAAGCCGGGCCGCTGCAACGCTTCGTGCAGGCGCTGCCGGACGCCGCCGCGTACGCCCGCTTCCGCGTCGAGCGCGAGATGCGGGCACAGCCGTGGAGCCAGTGGCCGGTCGACGCCCTGCAGCCCGGCGACGCCGACGGCGAGGGCCTCGACGGCGACGCCTACCGCTTCTACGTCTATTCGCAGTACCTGGCGGAGCAGCAGCTGGACGAGTTGGCGCGCCAGAACCATGAGCGCGACGGCCAGATCTACCTCGACCTGCCGCTGGGCTGCCATCCGGACGGCTACGACAGCTGGCGCTATCGAGACACCTTCGCTGCCGGCGTCGCGTGCGGGGCGCCGCCCGATTCGTTGTTTACGGGCGGGCAGAACTGGGGGTTCGCGCCGCAGCATCCGCGCGCCATCCGTGAGAACGGCTACGAGCTGTTCCGCGCCGTGATCCGCCACCACCTGCGCTTCGCCAACGTGCTGCGCATCGACCACGTCATGGGCCTGCACCGCCTCTTCTGGATCCCGTCGGAGCTGCCCGCGACCGAGGGCGTTTACGTGCACTACCGCGCCGAGGAGCTCTACGCCATCCTCAACCTGGAGTCGCACCGCCACAAGGCGACGATCATGGGCGAGAACCTGGGCACGGTGCCGGAGTACGTCAACATGGCGCTGGACAGGCACCGCATCTACACGTCCTATGTCATGCAATATGAGCTGCCGTCTTCGCCAGGCCGGCCGCCGCGCCAACCCCGTCCGCGCTCCTTCGCCAGCCTCAACACCCACGACATGCCGCCCTTCGCAGGCTTCCTGGAGGGTCGCGACATCCAGATCCGGCGGGACCTCGGCGTCACGGCCCAAGACGTTGCCGAGCGCGAGGTGGACGAGCGCGCTGGTCAGCGCAAAGCGCTGATTCACACGCTGCGACAGGAGGGACTGCTGACGGAGGCTGAGCCGACGCCGGACGAGCTCTACCGCGCGGCGCTCGAGTACCTCTCGTCCAGCCGGGCGCGCTACGTCCTGATCAACGTCGAGGACTTCTGGCAGGAGACGGAGCCGCAGAACATCCCAGGCAGCAGCGCCTCGACGCCGAACTGGACCCGTCGCGCCAAACGGCCGATCGGGTAGCGAACAGGCCTAGTGATGCGAGAGGACGACGAGCGATCGTCCGGCGACGACGTACGTGCCGTGCGTGACCCGCTCGCCGCTGAGGCGGGGCTGATCCGTGTCGAGCAGGACGCGCCAGCGTGGCCGGCGGGCCGATTCGGCCGGCAGGTGAAACTCGACGGCTTTGTCGCCGGAGTTGAGCATGATGAGCATCGTCTCGTCCTCGAGCAGGTTGCCATACTCGTCCATCAGGTCTGACGCAGTGCCGGCGATGCGGCAGGCGAGGACCCGGTTGTCGGCCTGCCAGTTCTCGTCCGTCATCTCGGTGCCGTCGGCCTGCAGCCAGAGGATGTCCTTGGAGTCGGCGCCGCGGATCGAGCGGCCTTGAAAGTAGCCGCGCCGCCGGAAGACGGGATGCTGGCTGCGTAGGCGGGTCACACGCCGCGTCCACTCCAGCATCTCCTTCTGCGGCTGGGTGAGGTCCCATGCCATCCACGAGATCTCGTTGTCCTGGCAGTAGGCGTTGTTGTTGCCTCTCTGGCTCCGGCCATATTCGTCGCCGTGCAGGATCATGGGCACGCCCTGTGAGACGAGCAGCGTCGTCATCAGGTTGCGCATCTGGCGGGCGCGCAGCTCGTTGACCTTGACGTCGGTCGTCTCCCCTTCGACGCCGCAGTTCCAGCTGATGTTGTCGTTGTTGCCGTCGTTGTTGCCTTCGCCGTTGGCCTCGTTGTGCTTCTCGTTGTAGGAAACGAGGTCGCGCAGGGTGAAGCCGTCATGCGCCGTGACGAAGTTGATGCTGGCGTAGGGGCGGCGGCCGTTGTGCGCGTAGAGATCGCTGCTGCCCGTGATGCGGTAGGCCAGCTCGCCGACTTGCTCCGGGTCGTTGCGCCAGAAGCGACGGATCGTGTCGCGGTAGCGGCCGTTCCACTCCGTCCACAGCACAGGAAAGTTGCCGACCTGGTAGCCGCCGGTGCCGACGTCCCACGGCTCCGCGATCAGCTTGACCTGTGAGAGCACCGGGTCCTGGTGGATGATCTCGAAGAAGGCGGAGAGGCGGTCGGCCTCGTGCAGGCCGCGGGCCAACGCGGCGGCGAGGTCGAAGCGAAAGCCGTCGACGTGCATCTCCATCACCCAGTAGCGCAGCGAGTCCATGATCAGCTGGATGGCGCGGGGGTGCAGCGGATTCAGCGTGTTGCCGGTGCCCGTGTAGTCCATGTAGTACTGCTCGCTGCCGGGCACGAGGCGGTAGTAGGCGCGGTTGTCGATGCCCCGGAACGAGAGCGTTGGGCCGTAGCGGTTGCCTTCCGCCGTGTGGTTGTAGACGACGTCGAGGATGACCTCGATGCCGGCCTGGTGCAGCGATTTCACCATCGTCTTGAACTCGTTGACGCGGCCACCGGGCGCGCGGACGGCGCCGTAGCGCGGGTCCGGCGCGAAGAAGCCTATGGTGTTGTAGCCCCAGTAGTTGGTCAGCCCCTTGTCCATGAGGTGGCGGTCGTTGACGTACTGGTGCACCGGCATCAGCTCGATCGCGGTGATGCTCAGGTCCTGCAGGTAGCGGATGACATGGTTGTCCGCCAGCCCCGCGAAGGTGCCGCGGGCGGCGGGCGGCAGGTCCGGGTTGAGCACGCTGAGTCCCTTGACGTGCGCTTCGTAGATCAGCGTGTCGTGCCAGGGCGTACGCAGGGGCCGGTCCTCGCCCCAGGAGAAGGCGGGCTCGATGACGACGGCCTTGGTCATGCCCGCGGCGCTGTCGCTCTCGTCGAACTCGAGGTCCCGGCTCTCGCTCCGTGAGCGGACCGGATAGGCGAACATGGCGTTCGACCATACAAGCGGCCCGGTCGTCGATTTCGCGTACGGGTCGAGCAGCAGCTTGTGGTGGTTGAAGCGGTGGCCGTTCTCCGGGTCGAAGGGACCGTAGACGCGGTAGCCGTATATCTGCCCGGGACGCGCCTCCGGCAAATAGACGTGCCAGACGTTGTCCGTCTGCTCCTGCAGGCGCACGCGGGCGACCTCGGGCGCACCGTACGGCTCGTCGAACAGGCAGAGGTCTACGGCCTCGGCGTTCTCGCTGAAGATGGCGAAGTTGACGCCGCTGCCGTCCCAGGTGGCGCCGAGGGGATACGGATTGCCGGGATAGGTCGCCACCTCTCTCAGGGCGGGGTGTTCCATGCATTAGCTCCTGACTAGTACGTGGCCACAGTAATCTCTTGCGGTTGGTCGAGCGCACCTGTCGGGAAGTGCAGAAGCTGACGGGGAGTGTGAGGGGTGTCCCCAACCCCCTGCGCATGGGCTGCGCCCCCGCGGCCCCTGCTCTTTGTTACTCGTTCGCTTCAGCATATTCACCGTGGCTGTGCACCAGTAATGCAACCGGCAGCAGCGCCAGAACGCTGCCGACCGGATGGGGTGTCTCGCCGTTGTGGATCGCGTCCGTGAGGACGTCACGCCATTCGCCGGGCGGCAGCGTGATCGTCGTGTCCTGCCAGCCGTCCTCGATGCCGCGCAGCAGACGCGCCGCGAGCGTGATCACCTCGCCGCCACGCGCGAAGGCAACGAGATGGTCGCTCCTGGCGCCGTTTGCATAGAGTGGTTCGTAGGCGCCCGCGAAGGCGCCGCCGTGCTCCTTCCGCACCTGCAGGGTGCGCTGCAGCAGCCACAGCTTCGGCAGGCCCGAAGCCATCTCTGCCATTACGGTTGTGGCGTCTGACTGCTCGGCGCGCTCCAGGAGCCGCCGCCGCAGCTCGTAGTCGACGGGCCGGCGGTTGTCCGGGTCGACGAGGCTGTGGTCCCAGAGCTCGCAGCCCTGGTAGACGTCCGGCACGCCCGGCGCTGTCAGCTTGATCAGCGTCTGCGACAGCGACGATAAGCGCGCGGTCCTGTCGATGTCGGCGACGCAAGTCTCCATCTCACTGCAGAACGCCCCGTCCTTAAGGAGGGCCTCGACGAACTGCAGCACGGCGGCTTCATAGGTCTCGTCCGGCTGGCGCCAGTTCGTGAACATCTTTGCTTCGCGCATCGCCTTGACCATGAACTCGACCGCCCGGTCGAGATCGAGCGGCCAGGCGCCGATCAGCGTCTGGTAGATGAAGTACTCCGTGTTGCGGTCCGGCCAGCCCTCGGCGTGATGACGCTGGTTGCTCTCGAACCAGCGCGCCACCTTCTCGCCCCAGGCCTCCGGCATTTCCGAGAGCGCATCGATGCGCAGGCGGGCGTCCTCGCCGCGCTTCGTGTCGTGGGTGGCGGTGGCGAGCATCGTGTTGGGCCAGGTGCCCGCGATGTCGCTGCAAGAGGCGTGGAAGTCGCTCAGCGAGGCGCCGAAGTGGCCCGGGTGGCCTCCGACCTCGTTCAGCGAGATGAGGCGGTTGTAGCAGTAGAAGGCGGTGTCCTCGGCGCCCTTGGCCATGACCGGGCTGCTCAGCTGCTGGAAGCGCACGATGAACTCGCTCTCGAGCTCGCCGCCGGTTTCCTGGAATAGGAGGCGGCGCAGGAACTCGAAGATCGGCTCCTCGACCAACGGCAGGCGCGCTTGCGCCTTCTCGATGGCGTTGCGGATGATCTGCGCGTCCGATGGGTCGATTTCGCCGCTGCCGGGCCGGACGTAGGTGCGGTAGACGGGCAGCGCCACGATGAGCTCGCGCAGCACCTCCTCGAGGTCGCGGCGGCGCCAGTCGCGGCTGTCGATACCGTCTTCGCTGATCTGACGCAGCAACGTGCCTAGGTCGGCCAGGTCGCTGGCGAAGAGGTCATCGAGCACGAGACGCTTCTTTTCCTGTACCACCTCGTCGAAGCTGGCGTGCTCGCCGGTGAGCTCGCCGTAGAGGTGGGTCATGGCAGTTGCGGCGCCGTGGTCGACGAAGAGGCCGTTGACTACGTTGAGGAAGTCGTAGCCGGTGGTGCCCTCGACGGGCCAGTCGCGCGGCAGCGCTTCGCCGTGCGCCAGGATCTTCTCGACGAAAAGGCGGGCGTTGTGAGGAACGCGCGCTCGCAGGCGGTCCAGGTAGCTCTTTGGGTCGCGCAGGCCGTCGATGTGGTCGATGCGCAGGCCGTCGATGTGCCCGCGGTTGACGAGGCCCAGCACCAGCTGGTGCCGTTCCTGCAGCACCTGCTCGTCCTCGATGCGCACGCCGATCAGGGTGTTGATGTCGAAGAAGCGGCGGTAGGAGAGCGATTCGTCGGCCGTCTGCCAGAATGCGAGACGGTAGTTCTGCTCTTCGAGTAGCTCGTGCAGGCGCTCGCGGTCGCGGTTGACCTGCTCCATGACGGAGCCGATAGCGTAGACAGCCTCCTCATCCTCGCCGTAGACGCGGTTGAAGAGGCTCCAGAGCGCGTGCTTGCGGTCCGCGGAATCACGGCCGTAGTAGTCGGGCAGATCGCGGAAGCTCTCGCCCAGGAAGCGCAGCTCGCCGTTGCCGATCCATGCGGCCGCATCGGCGATAAGACGGCCGTAGGAACGCGGCGACACAGGGAAGAAGAGGCCACTGTAGTTGACGACGAACCCGGAGTCGCCTTTTTCGACGCGGATGGTGCCCGCATCCAGCTCGTTGCCGTAGCGATCGCCGAGCACCGGCAGGACGATGCGCTCGAATCCCCAGCTCCAGCCCAGGTCGAAGTAGGGCAGGTAGCGGCTGGAGATGCCGTTTTCCAGCACGTCCCACCACCACGGGTTGTCGGCGCTGGCGATCGACATGTGGTTGGGCACGATGTCGATGAGCTGGCCCAGGCCCATGCGCTCGACGACGTTGCACAGCTCCATGTAAGCCGGTTCGCCGCCCAGGTCGCGGCTGATGCGCGTCGGGTCGACGACGTCGTAGCCGTGCGTGCTGCCTGCGACTGCCTGGACAACGGGCGAGAGGTAGAGGTGCGAGATGCCGAGCCGGGCCAGGTACTCGGCAGCGGCGGCCGCCTCAGCGAAGCCGAACTCGCTGCGCAGCTGCAGGCGGTAGGTGGCCAGCCATTCGGTGCTCATCCTCCGCCATCATACGAGAGAAGCGGCAGCGGCCAATGCTCGTGACCTGGTAGCAATCAGGAACGGGACTCGCGCTCCAGGACGACGACCGAGAGCGGTTGCATACGCACACGCGTCGTCTTCTGGGTCACGACCTCCGGCACCAGGCTGCCCGGCCCCAGCGAGCGTTCGTCTGCCGAGTCGATGCGGCGGCGCCACTTGTCGAGGCCGGGCGCGAAGGCCACGTCCTCCACTTCGGCGCCGAAGTTGAAGAAGACAGCTGCCTCCGTATCGCCATCGTGGCGGCGGCAGACGATGACGTTTCGGGACGGCCGCTCGACCTCCTGACTCTCGAAGCGCAACTCGGACAGGGCAGCGCTGCGCTTGCGCAGGCGAATCAAGCGGCGGTAATGACGGAACAGGGCGCGGTGGTGTCCCTCGTTCGCGCGCTCGATGTCGATCTTCGAAGCCTGGAAGGTGGCCTCGGCCTGCGGGTCCGGCGATTCGCCCTGCCAGGCGAAGGAAGCGAACTCGGCGCGGCGGCCCTTGCGCACCGCCTCGATGAGGCCCGCGTCCGTGTGGCTGACGAAGTACTGAAACGGCGCCGTCTCCGCGTACTCTTCGCCCATGAAGAGCAGCGGCACGAACGGCGAGAGGACAACCAGCCCGGCGGCCAGCTTCAGCGCCTCGAACGGCACGATCTGGCTGAGGCGCTCGCCGAGCATGCGGTTGCCCACCTGGTCGTGGTTCTGCACCGAAACGACGAAGCGGTGAGCCGGGACGTACTCGGCGGGGCGGCCGTGGCGCCGGCCGCGAAAGTGGGAGTGCTCGCCCGTATAGACGAGGCCTTCACGAAACGCTTTCTCAAGGTGGTCGACGGCGCCGAAGTCGGCGTAGTAGCCTGTCTTTTCGCCCGTGAGGACGGTGTGGACGGCGTGATGGAAGTCGTCGTTCCAGAAGCCGTCCATGGCGAAGCCGCCGTGCTCCTTGGCGCGCACCAAACGCGGGTCGTTGAGGCTGCTCTCGGCGATGACCTGGATACGACGTCCCGTCGCCGCCGCTTCGGCGTGCAGCGCGTCCGTAATCTCTTCGAGGAAGGGATACGCCGTCGGGTCGACGATGGCGTGAACCGCGTCCAGGCGGAAGCCGTCGACGTGGCAGTCGCGGGCCCAGTACAGCGCGCTCTCGATGAAGAAGCGCCGCACCTCGTTGCTGCCCGGGCCGTCGTAGTTCAGGGCGTCGCCCCAGGGCGTGTGGTAGCGGGTCGTGAAGTAGGGGCCGAACTCACGCAGGTAGTTTCCCTCCGGCCCCAGGTGGTTGTAGACGACGTCGAGGACGACGGCCAGGCCCTCGTTGTGACAGGCGTTGACCAGGCGCCGCAGGCCGTCTGGGCCGCCGTAGCTGTCCTGTGCGGCGAAGGGCAGGACGCCGTCGTAGCCCCAGTTGCGGCTGCCGGGGAACTGCGAGACGGGCAGGAGCTCGATCACCGTGACGCCGAGCTTCTTAAGGTACGGCAGGCGCGGGATGATGGCGTCGAACGTTCCCTCAGGCGTGAACGTGCCGACGTGCAGCTCGTAGATGACGTACTCGTTGATCGGTGGCGCCTGCCAACTGTCGTCCGTCCAGTGGAAGGCGCTGTCCACAACGGCGGACGGGCCGTGCACACCCTGCGGTTGATACCGCGAGGCCGGGTCGGGAAACTCGCGCTGCTGGTCGAGTCGGATGACGTACGTCGCGCCCGGCTCGACGCCGTCGACGTCGGCCTGCCAGTAGCCGTTTTCGCCGGCGGCAAGCGGGACGATGCGCTCCTCCGGGGCCGTCAGGTGGACTTCGACCTGCGCGGCGGCAGGCGCCCAGACGCGGAAGCGGCTGCGCGACTCGCCGAGGTAGATGGCGCCCAGCGTCAGGTCATTCACGGAGGATGCGTCTCCAGGAGAAAACGAATCGTCTTCCCATAGTACTCGACCCGTGATGCCCGTCCCTAGAGTGCCAGGGCTGCAGCCTCGTCAATCGCTAGACGGGAGCTGACGGGTTGTCGGGGCGGTTCTTGCCGCGCTTCGTCGGGTAGAAACACCCCGCGCAGTTCGCCGCCGTGCAATGGCCTAGCTCTTGGGCTTGACCAGCAGGACGGGCGCCACGCCGGAGGAGAGTACGCGAGCCGCAACGCTGCCTTGGATCAGCGCGCTGAGGCCGCTGCGGCCGTGCGTGGCCATGACGATCATGTCGACGGCGTGCCTCTGGGCGTAATCGCTGATCGCGGCTGAGGCGTCCGGGTTCACGTTCACCGCCGTCTCGACGCGGACGCCGCGTGCGCGTAGCGGGGCGGCGAAGTTCTCGAGGCGGTCCTTGCCCTCGTCGAGGGCGCGCTCGACGGCCTGGTCCATGCTCTCGGCCATGCGATGTGGCGGCATCGGCATCAGATGCGTCGGCGTGACAGCGGGCGCGTCGATCGTGCCGGCGCTGGGGTGGGGGGAGTCGGCCGGGGGATGTTCGGCCACGGTCGCGTGCGGCTGATCGACGACGGTCAGCAAGACGACTTCGGCGGGCGCTTCGCTGGTCAGCTTTTCGAGGAGCGGCAAGACTTGCTCCGACAACGAGGACTCGTCAAGAGTGGCCAGGATCTTCAGCATCTATCACCTCTGCTTCTCGCTCTGTCGCCGCGGACTGCGCTATTTAGTGAGCAGATTCTACTCAGACTGCGGATTACGTCTACAGGCCCAAACGGCTCGTCCTGGCTGGGTCGCTCGGCCGTTAGCCGATCTTTGCCGGCTCGCACGCCTGCATCACGGCCAGCGCTGCCTGTGCGTCCGCGCGCGACGGCACGACCCGGACGATGGCGGCGTCGGCGTTGCCGGCGATGCGCTTGACGGCCGCGGCGGCGCCGGCGGCGGGCCCATAGTAGCCGAGCTCCTGCAGCAGACGCTCCGGGAAGTCGGCGATGATCTGCTCCCTATCGGCGCCTTTTTCGACCATGGCGTCGATGTTCGCCAGCTCCGGCCCGAAGCCCATGCGCTCGAGGTGAGGGCGATAGACCATCGGCGTCGCCACGCCGGCAGGTGCCGAGACGTAGGTGATCATGGCGCGCGCCAGCGCCTGTCGCGCCGCACCGACGTTGTCGTCGATGCAGACGCGCACGTTGGTGGCGATCTTCACGCCGCCAGGATCGCGGCCGGAGCGGGCCGTGCCCTCGCGGACGCGCTCGCGGACCCAGTCGACCTGGCCGGACGTGAACCAGCTCAGCACGAGGCCGTCCGACAGCTCGCCGCCGAGGCGCGCCATTTCCGCGCCGAGCGCGCCGAGGTAGATCGGCGCTGGCTGCGGCTCGCCGGCCAGGCGCGCACCGCGGTAGGTGAAGTCGGCGCTTTCGAAGTCGACCGTCTCGCCGGCCAGAAACGCGCGCACCGTCGTCAGGTAGTTACGTACGAGGGTCAGAGCCGAGCGCTCCTGGATGCCCCAGGTGTGGCGATAAGCAGCGGAATAGATGCTGCCGGAGCCCAGGCCGAGGACGAAGCGCCCGCCGGTCATACCCGCTGCTGCCGCGGTGCTGACGGCGAAGGCGTAAGGGCTGCGCATCGGCACCGGCGCGACGCCGATGGCGGTACCGATGCCACCCGGACGCGCCGCCAGGCTGTCCTGCCAGCGATTCATGCAGAGCAGGAACGGATCGCCACCGCCGTGCGTCCAGATGCGTTCGTAGCCGAGGCGAGCGGCGGCTTCGTGCAGGCTGCGCTGCTCTTCGTAGGGAAGGCGTGACGGGTCCAGGCCCAGGTCGATCTGCATCTCCGGTTCCTCCTCTGTGTTTGCGCCGATCTTAAACGCTCTGTCCTGCTGCGAAGCCGGAAGCCCAGGCCCACTGGAAGTTGTAGCCGCCCAGCCAGCCGGTGACATCCACCACCTCGCCGATGAAGTAGAGGCCGGGCACGCGTCGAGCCTCCATGGTTCGCGACGATAACTCGTCCGTGTCGATGCCGCCGACCGTGACCTCCGCCTTGTCGAAGCCGCGCGTGCCGGCCGGCGTCAACCGCCACGCGTGCAGCAAGCGGGCTACGTCCTCCAGCTCACGCGGCGAGTAGCTGCGCAGCGGTCGGCTGGAAGCGTAGCGGCGGCACCAGGCCTGGGCGAAGCGCCGCGGCAGGCGCTCGCTCAGCAGCGTGACGAGTTCTCGCTCGTCTGCCTGCGCTTCGGTGAGCAGCTCCAGCGCCGAGCAGTCCGGCAGAAGGTCGATGCTGATCGTCCCGCCGGGCGACCAGTAGCTGGAGATCTGCAGGATCGCCGGGCCGCTGAGGCCGTCGTGCGTGAAGAGCAGGTTCTCGCGGAACGATTCGCCGCCGCAGTTCACGACCACGTCGACCGAGACGCCGCTCAGATCGGCGCAGAACGCACGGTCGGCGCCGGCGAAAGTGAGCGGCACGAGACCCGGCTTCGGCTCGACGATGGCGAGGCCGAATTGTTTCGCGATGCGGTAGCCGAAGTCGGTTGCGCCCATCTTCGGGATCGAAAGGCCGCCCGTGGCAACGACGAGCGATGACGCCTCAACGGCGCCGGCGTCGGTCTCGATGTCAAAGCTCTCGTTTTTGGCCACGGAGGTTACGTGTGTGTGCAGGCGCTGGACGCCGGCCGCGTTGCATTCGTCCAGCAGCATATCGAGGACCTGGCGGGCGCTGCCGTCGCAGAAGAGCTGCCCCAGCTTCTTCTCGTGATAGGCGATGGCATGGCGCTCCACCAGTTCGATGAAGTCTGCCGGCGTGTAGCGCGCCATGGCCGACTTGCTGAAGTGCGGGTTGCGCGAGATGTAGTGCTCCGGCGCGGCATAGAGGTTGGTGAAGTTGCAGCGACCGCCGCCGGAAATGAGGATCTTGCGGCCCATCGTCGCGTTGCTCTCGATGACGAGGACGGAGCGACCGCGCTGGCCGGCCTGCATGGCGCACATGAGCCCAGCCGCGCCGCCCCCCACGACTACGACGTCGTAGTCCACCGGCTCAGGCCCGGTCCAGCAGGTGGCGGCAGATGATGCAGCAGCCGGCCTCGGTCAGCAGCTGGTTCAGCGCTTCGATGGGCAGGCCGGCAACGTTGTAGTAGTCGCCTTCAATGCGCTGCACGAAGACGGCGCCGAGGCCCTGGATGCCGTAGGCGCCGGCCTTGTCGAACGGCTCGCCCGTCGCAACGTAGGCGTCTATCTCCGCTCCCGTCATCTCGCGAAAGGTGACCATCGTCTCGACCAGCCGTGTCGATGCGCGTCCCGAAGCGGCATCGAGCAGGACGAGACCGCTGGCCACGCGATGGCAGCGCGCGCTCATCTCGCGCAGCATGGTCCGCGCCTCGTCCGCGCCGGCGGGCTTGCTGAAGATGCGTCCCTCCAGCTCTACCAGCGTGTCGGCGGTGACGATCAGCGACTCGGGATGGCGCGGCGCGACCTGGCGCGCCTTCTGCAGCGCCAGGTCGACGACGGCCTCGTCGATGTTGGCGCCGGGCGGCAGCGTCTCGTCGATCTCGGCGGCATCGAGTTCGAAGCGCAGGCCGAGGCCGCGCAGCAGGTCGCGGCGTCGCGGCGAAGTCGATGCCAGGACCAGGGGGCGGCAGGGGCCGGGACAATGCGGCGTTGTGTCAGGCATCGGCGCCAATGTAGCAGACGCCGGCATCCTGGGCGCCGCGTGGTTTGGCGCTCGATGGCCTGCCATTCGGCAGGCCAAATTCTCGTGCTTTCGGCACTGATGAAGTCGGTTGCACTCCCGCAGACTGCACCCGAAGCACCGGCAGATCGAGGACGGACAGGACGGTTCGGCGATGCCGGATATGAGGTGCAAGATGACGACGGAGACCATCGGCCCTCCGGAGACTCGACCGACCGATCCAGCCGCCTCGGACCTCATGGTCCACGCCGTAAATGTGGCCAAGGTCTACGACGCGGGCCGCGTCAAGGTGGAAGCCTTGCGCGGCGTCAGCCTCTCGATCGCGCGCGGCGAGATCGTGACCATCATGGGGCCCTCCGGTTGTGGCAAGACCACGCTCCTCAACTGCCTTTCCGGGCTCGACTCGATATCGGGCGGCGATGTGTTCATCGAGGGCGTATCGCTGAGTTCGATGTCTGATCGAGAGCGTACGCGTTACCGGGCCCGGCGCATGGGCTTCGTATTCCAGTTCTACAACCTGCTGGCCGTGCTGAGCGCCGCTGAGAACATCGAGATGCCGCTGCTGCTCACCGGCGTGCCGACGAGCGAGGCGCGCCGGCGCGCGCTCGACGCGCTCGACATGGTCGGGCTGCGCAAGCGGGCCAACAACCGCCCCGGCGAGCTCTCTGGTGGCGAGCGTCAGCGCGTCACGATTGCCCGCGCCCTCGTCAACGACCCGGCCATCGTCTGGGCGGACGAGCCCACCGGCGACCTCGACAGCACCAATGCCGAGGAGATCATCAATCTCATGTGCCGCCTCAACCAGGAGCGCGGCGTGACCTTCGCCCTCGTCACCCACGACATCAGCATCGGGCGCCGCGGTCATCGCATCGTCCGCATGATGGACGGTCAGATCGTGGACGAAGTCATCCCGTCCTGAGGAGGCGCCATGCAAGCACGCGTCACCATGTTCGAAATCGACACGCTGCGAATCAGCATCTCGGACGCGCTGGACCTGTTCCGGGAGCGCATCCTGCCTCGCCTGCGTGAGCATCTCGGCTGCGAAGGCGAGGTCATCCTCGCGTCGCCGGAGGGCAAGGGCCTGCTGCTGACGTTCTGGGCGACGGCCGAAGCGGCGGATGCCGGCGTGGCCAGCGGCTTCTACGACGAGCAGGTCGCGGAGTTCACGATGTTCCTGCGACAGCCGCCCGGCCGCGAGCACTATGACGTCATCTTCCAGGAGCTAAGCCAGGCCTTCGCACCGCTGGCTTCGGAGAGTACGAAGGGCTGAGATGACCGAGCTTTTCGGCCTGCCCATGAACACTGTCATGTGGGTGTTCGTCGTGGGCCTCATCATCGTGGTGGCGTGGTCGCTGTTCCTGGCGCTGCGTCAGCCCGTGCTGCTGCGCCTCTCGGCACGCAACATCCCGCGGCGCTGGGGCCGTTCGCTGCTCATCATCCTCGGTCTGACACTGGCGACGACGATCATCACCTCCGCGCTGGCGACGGGCGACACGATTGGCCTGTCGGCGCGCGGCTCCGTGCTGCATTCCCTGGGCAACGTCGATGAGGTCGTTTCCTCCACCGTCGAGAGCGACGTGGAGGTTACCGGCGAGCAGGTCGCGCTGAAGTACTTCGATCAGTCCAACTTCGACCAGGTGCGCCAGACGGCTATGCAGTCGCCGCTGGTGGACGGCGTTGCTCCGGCGATCATCGAAGAGGTCGGTACGCAGAACCTGACATCCCGCCAGACGGAGCCACGGGTTTCGGTGCTTGGCATCGACCCGAACTACATGGACGGCTTCGGCACGATCCACAACAAGCAGGGCCAGGCGCTCGATCTCGCGTCGCTCGCGCCCGGCGAGGTGTTCATCAACCAGAAGACGGCGGACGACCTGAAGGCCTCGCCCGGCGACCAGATCGCGCTGTATTCGACGGCGTCGCAGAAGGTCGTCACGGTGAAGGACATCGTCGACTTCCCGATGGGAACGGCGGATGACGGCCTGATGATGCCGCTCAGCGCCGCGCAGGACCTGTTCGGCCAGCAGGGCATGCTGCAGCACATCATCATCTCGAACAAAGGCGGCGCGGCTGGCGGCGTCAAGTACACGGACCAGGTGATCAGCGCCATCCAGCCTACCCTCGATCGCCTCGGTCTGGCCGTTGAGCCGACCAAGCGCGAGGACCTGAAGAGCGCTGACGATGCCGGCGCCCTCTTCACCAACTTCTTCATCACCTTCGGCAGCTTCTCGATTGCGGCCGGCGTCCTGATGATCTTCCTGCTCTTCGTCATGCTGGCGGGCGAGCGCAAGCCGGAGATGGGCATCGCCCGCGCCGTGGGCACGGAGCGAATCCACCTGGTCGAGATGTTCATGTTCGAGGGGTTGATCTACGACATGGCCGCCGCAGCCGTCGGCACATTGGCCGGCGTGGGCGTGGCTCGCCTCATGATCCTGGGGCTGGACAAGCTGCTTACGGACGTTGGCGTCGACGTGAGCTTCACGGTGAGCCCGCGCAGCATGATCACGGCCTACGCGATGGGAGTCGTCCTGACCTTCATCGTCGTGACGATATCGGCCTGGCGCGTCAGCGTGCTCAACATCGTCGCCGCGATCCGGAACCTGCCAGAGCCTTCGATTAACACGCGCGGCCGGGCCTCGCTCGTCTGGGGTGGCATCGCGATCGCGCTGGGTGCGCTGCTCGTGTACCTGGGCGATTCCTCCGCGCAGGCGGCGCCGCTGTACCTGGGCATCTCGCTCCTGATCCTGGCCCTGGTGCCGCTGGCTCGCTGGGCCGGCCTGCCGGACCGGCCTGCCTTCAGCTTCGCCGGCACCCTGCTGGTCCTGATCTGGATGCTCCCCTGGCGCTGGGTCGAATCCGTGACCGGCAACCTGGCCATGGACTTCAACATCTGGATCATCGGCGGTTTGGTGACCGTCATCGGCGTCACGTGGCTGGTGATCTACAACTCCGACCTCGTGGTGCAGGGGGTGCTCTTGACGGTGAAGCGCCTGCCGGCGTGGACCGCCACGCTCAAGACGGCGCTCACGTATCCCCTGACCAACCGGTTCCGTACCGGCATGACGCTGGCCATGTTCACGCTGGTCGTGTTCACGCTGGTAATCGGCGGCACCGTGACGACGGCGTTCACGGACGCGTTCAACAACGTGCAGCAGTTCGGCGGCGGCTACGACATCCGCGCCAGCACCGTCCAGGTCAACCCGATCCCTGACCTGGGGCAGGCGATCGAGGCCAATCCCGACCTGAACCGCGACGACTTCGGCGTGATCTCGGCCCAGAGCCTGGTGCCCGTCGACGTCAAGCAGTCTGATACCAATCTCGATTTTGGCAACTACCCGCTGCGCGGCCTCAGCGATTCGTTCTTCGATTACACCACGTATGGCATGGCCGCGATCGCCAAGGGGTACGACTCGCCGCAGGCCGTCTGGGAGGCGGTGAAGAACGACCCGAGCCTGGCGGTGGTTGACGGTCTGCCTGCGCCGCGCCGGCAGCAGTTCAACATCGCCCCGGCGGGACCGGACTTTCATCTGCAGGGCTTCTTCGTCGAGGACGGTACCTTCAACCCGATCCCGATCGACGTGAAGGACCCGCTGACGGGCGAGATGCACCACCTGACGATCATCGGCATCCTGCCGGACGTCATCCCGGACTACATGATCGGCATCACGACGTCGCAACGCTTCGTCGAGCAGGCCTTCCCGGACCGCGCGACGCCTATCGCCCATCTGATCCAGGTGAAGAACCCGGCCGACACCGATCGGCTGGCGGAGGCGCTGGAGTCCTCCTTCCTCGGCAACGGCATGCAGGCGACTGAGGTCAAGGACGACCTCGCCGACATCGTCTCGGTGAATCGCACCTTCAACTATCTGCTGCAGGGCTTCATCGGCCTCGGACTCGTGGTCGGCGTCGCCGCCCTGGCAGTGATCAGCGCTCGCACTGTGGTCGAGCGGCGCCAGGAGATCGGCGTGATGCGGGCCATCGGCTTCGAGCAGGGGCGCGTGCAGCTCAGCTTCCTGATCGAGTCGTCGATGGTCGCCGTTGCCGGCCTGGTCGTGGGGACGATCCTGGGGCTGATCCTCTCGTACAACATCATCGACGACTCGCAACGGCAGGCGAGCTGGGAGGGCCTGCGGTTCGCGGTGCCGTGGCTCAACCTGGCGATCATCTACGCATTGGTGCTCGGCGCGGCGCTGCTGACGGCGTATCTGCCGGCGCGACAGGCGTCGCGCGTGTACCCGGCGCAGGCCCTGCGCTACGAGTAGCTCATCGGAAGGAGTGAAGCGATGCCGATCAACGCCGAATGGCACAAGGCGCACCCCATGCCGAAGAACCCAACACTGGACCAGCGCATCGAGTGGCACCTGGAGCATCAGCAGCAGTGCGGCTGCCGCCCCGGACTGCCGCGCACGATTCAAGAAGCGCTGGCGAAGCGCGCTCAGCAGGCCGAGGGCGCGAAACAGAGCTGAATCTGGGCTATCGATCAAAGAGGCGCTGCGAGAGTTGCAGCGCCTCTTTGAAAGTTGGCTTTATGCTCGTGCTTGCTGAGCTCGAGGCCTGGTGCCGAGGGAGATTCTGAGCCAACAGGCTCAGAATGACATTCGGAGCCGCCCTCAGCGCCAGAGACGCTTGGTGGCGATGGCTGCGCCCTGGGCCAGCGCGCCGAGCTTTGCCCAGGCGAGCTGGGGGTGGATGCGGCCGCCGAGGCCGCAGTCCGTGGCGGCGATGACGTTCTCTCGGCCGACGCGGCTGGCGAAGCGCTCGATGCGGTCCGCGACGAGCTCCGGGTGCTCGACCACATTGGTCGCGTGGCTGACGACACCCGGGATCAGGATCTTGCCCTCGGGCAGCTTGACGTCATCCCAGACGCGCCATTCGTGCTCGTGGCGCACGTTGCCGGCCTCGAACGAGTACGCCTGCGCGTTGATCGCCAGCATGACGCCGACGATGTCCTTCATCTCGATGTCGGTGGTGTGGGGGCCGTGCCAGCTGCCCCAGCAGAGGTGGAAGCGAATGCGGTCCTCCGGCAGGCCTTTGATCGCGTGGTTGATCGCCTCCGCCCGGATCATGGAGAACTTCTGGTACTGCTCGACGGTCGGGGCCGGGTTGAACATGTCCCAGTTCTCGGCGATGGACGGGTCGTCGATCTGCAGCACGAAGCCGGCGTCGACGATGGCCTTGTACTCCTCGCGCATGGCGTCGGCGCAGGCGAAGACGAACTCTTCATCCGTCTTGTAGTACTCGTTGCCGATACGGGCGGCGCTGCCGGGCGCCAGCGAGGTCATGAAGCCCTCCTGCACGCCGGCCGCGTCCAGCGCGGCCCGGAAGTTCTCGACGTCCCGTTTGATGGCGTCCTGGCCGATGTACGTGATCGGGCCGACGCAGACGGGGCGAGTGACTCGAGAGATGTTGAAGATGCCGGACTCGGGGTCGTTGTAAGCCTCGCTGAAGATGATGCGGTCGCGCCGGTCGGTGCGAGTGCCGAGCTGCAGGCCGCTCTGCTCGGACGGCTTGGGGCGCATCGTCTCGCCGCCTGTCATCTGCAGGCCGCCGAGACGGCTGTGCGCGTACGTGGACCAGGCGCCGTAATCGACCGCCTGGCGCATGGCTTTGCCCAGCTCGCCGTCGCCGGGGACCGTGATGCCGAGCTCCACCTGATGCCGCACCACCTCTTCGACGGCGGAGCGGGTGCGGGCCGCGATCTGCGCATCGGTGACATCGCCGCCTTCGAAGCGCCTGGCGTTCATTTCGATGAGGTCGGCCGGGCGCGGCAGGCTGCCGGCCTGGCTGGTGAGAATCTGGTCCGTACTCCTGCGCATGTCTGGTTTCCCCTCCCGATTGCGCTGCTCGCCGGCGTTTGGCGGGTCCTGCTCTGGGGCGTGGAGCTTCGCATCGCTGGTGCGCTGCTCCGCGCGAGATGAGAGGAGGAGCGAGGGGACACCCCTCGCACTCCCCGTCAGCTTCTGCGCTTCCTCGCCGGCGCGCTCGATGTCAGCAAGGCTCTAGCGCCAGAGACGCTTGGTGGCGATGGCCGCGCCCTGCGCCAGCGAGCCGAGCTTGGCCCAGGCGATCTGCTGGTGCACGCGCCCGCCGAGGCCGCAGTCCGTGCAGGCGATGACGTTCTCGCGGCCGACGATGTTGGCAAAGCGCTCGATGCGGTCCGCCACGAGCTCGGGATGCTCGACCACGTTGGTCGCGTGACTGACGACGCCGGGCAGGAGGATCTTGCCCTCGGGCAGCTTGACGTCCTCCCAGACGCGCCACTCGTGCTCGTGCCGCACGTTGCCGGCCTCGAAGCTGTAGGCCTGCGTCTTGATCGCCAGCATGACGTCGACGATGTCCTTCATCTCGATGTCGGTGGTGTGGGGGCCGTGCCAGCTGCCCCAGCAGAGGTGGAAGCGGATGCGGTCCGCCGGCAGGTCCCTGATGGCGTGGTTGAGGGCCTCGACGCGGATCATGGTGAACTTCCGGTACTGCTCGATGGTGGGCGCCGGGTTGATCTGGTCCCAGTTCTCAGCGATGGACGGGTCGTCCAACTGCAGGATGAGGCCGGCGTCGACGATCGCCTTGTACTCCTCGCGCATGGCGTCGGCGCAGGCGAAGACGAACTCCTCGTCGTTCTTGTAGTACTCGTTGCCGATACGGGCGGCACTGCCGGGCGCAACTGAGGTCATGAAGCCTTCCTCGACGCCGCTGGCGGCCAGTGCGGCCTTGAAGTTGTCGATGTCCTGCTTGATCAGCGCCTGGCCGGTGTAGGTGATGGGCTCGACGCAGATCGGACGGGCGGTCAGCTGGCCGGGGCGGCCGGTGAAGATGCCGGAGTCGGGGTCCATGTAGGCTTCGCGGAAGGTGGAGCGGTCGCGGCGGTTCTGGAAGGTGTTGAGCTGCAGGCCGCCGCGCTCCGACGCCTTCGGAGCCATCTCGGGGCCGTCGTAGGACTTGAGGCCGCCGAGGCGGGCGTAGGAGTAGCTCCACCACGCGCCGTAGTCGACTGAGCGGCGCGTTGCCTTGCCCAGCTCGCCGTCGCCGGGGACCGTGATGCCGAGGTCGACCTGGTGCTTGACGACTTCCGCGACCGCTTCACGGGTGCGGGCCGCGATCTGCGCGTCAGTGACGTCGCTACCGCCCTCGAAGCGCTTCGCGTTCATCTCGATGAGGTCTGCGGGGCGCGGCAGGCTGCCTGCCTGGCTCGTCAAAATCTGATCGGTGCTTCTTCGCATATGCCTCTCCCAGTTACTGCTGTGTCAGTCGCCTTGGCGACCTTTCATAAGAGTCGATTCGTCTGCGCGCGATGCTATCACCCGGGAGGCCTTGGGACTACGCGTGAGATGCGTCCATTCTCAGTAGTGAGCGCATGTCAGGGCCAGGCGCGATTCGTCCGCCAGGCCGCGGTCCGCACGGGAGGCCAGTCCTCAGGTGTGCATCGTGCCCCAGGGTGTGGTCTCCGAGTCGTCCCGCGCGTCCGGGGCGGGGATCCAGGGCGGCAGGTCGAGTAGCAAGCGGCGCGACAGGGAGAAGGCGATGGGCTCGTACTGCTGCCGCAGCGCCTCGAGATTGGCCGCGGCAGTTGCCGGGTCGGAGAACGGGAAGCCGTAGGACTGCAGCCGGCGCGCGAGCTCTTCGAAGCCGTCTGCCAGACAGGCGCGGTGGGTCAGGCTCGCGCGGGTCGGCGAAGAAGACCTGTGCCAGGTCAATCAGCGCATGGCGGGCGATGGCGAAGGTGAAGCGCGCCTGGTGATCCGACATATCGCGCAACCCCGTCATCGAAAGCGCGCAGGTGTCGAGGATCACCGTCAGCGCGCCGAGCCAGGACTGGTGCTCGTGCTGGGAGCGAAACAGCGCGAGGATTGGGTAAGAGAGATGGCTTTCGAGCAACTGTCCGGCCCAGTTCTCCCACTCGCGCAGCACGTCTTCCGCCACGCGGTCGTCGTTGCGGCGGATCAGCTCGATGGCCGTAGCCGGCGAGCCGGCGTGCGCGTCCAGGGAGGAGATCGCCACCTCGCGGCGTGAGAAGGCCTGGTAGAAGATCGGCAGGTAGCTGATCACCATGGCCAGGAAGCCGAAGCCCGTGCCTGCCTCGATGATGGCGAAGACGCGTGCGGCCGACGTGTGCGGCACGACGTCGCCGAGACCGAGGGTGAAGAACGTCGAACCGCTCAGGTAGAGAGACGTGCCCAGACTCTCGCCGTGCGCCTGTGGGTTGTTCACCGCGTGCAGGATGAGTCCGAAGCCGGCGATGAGGGCGATGGCCCACATGACGATGAGCAGGATGATGAGCGTCGGTCCGTAGAAAAAGAGAAGCGCCTCGCGTCGGCTGCGGCTGATCCGCATCTCGGACAGGCTGGCCCAGAGCCACCAGGAGCCGCGGTAAATGAGCCGCGTCAGACGATAGCGCCGTTGCTGCGTACGAGGCAGGACGATCGTCTCGAACGCGTCGCTCAAGGTCAGGATGACGATGACGGCGCCAACCACGGCTTCGACTACCGACAGCATGAGGCCGTCATCATCTCACGCCTTCGGCCGTGACGGCGTCTACTGCTGGAAGCGCTCGACCGTCGACTCGTCGCGAACGTGGGCCCCATCGGGATCGGCGCCGGCGTGGCGCAGGCCGCGACGCTGCCGCAACAGGTCCCAGCACTGGTCCAGGCTCACTTCCAGCGACTGCAGCCGCTCATGGACGTGGGCACCGGCGCCGCCCGTCGCAGCCTTCGCGCGCAGGTCGTTCTCTTCGTCGACCAGGGACTGAATCTGTTTGAGAACTTCGCTGTCGTCCATTGTCTTCCTCGTCGAAGCGTTGTCGCTATGGGTTCAGGATACGCCTGCCGCCGGGGTCGAGGCGTGGCTGGCCGCCCAGTCGAGCGCGAAGTCGGCTACTTCCTCCCAGCCGGCCTGGCCGAGAGTGTAGTGCGAGCGTTCCGGGAACTCCCGGTAGTCGGCAATGGCGCTGGACTTGTAGCGTCCGTGCGTCTCTCGCGTGATCGAGGCGGGCACGACGTGGTCTTTGCCGCCCGCGACGAGAAGCAGCGGCGCCCGATCCGCCTTGTGGAAGTCGACCTTGAAGGTTGTGTTCGGGTTGAGGTTGGCGTTGGCGCCCTCGACCAGGACGTCACGGGAGCCGGGCACGTGGTAGCGCTGGTAAACCTCGAGGGACTCGGCCTCCGTCAACGTGTTGGTGAAGGCGTAGTGGAACTGGGCCGGCGTCAGGCTGACCGCCTTGTGGCGCATGAGAGGGTTGCGGAGCATTGGCCATGCAGTGCGCACGGTAGAGATCGGCAGCTTGAGTACGCCGCGTACCGGCGCCGAGTCGATGGCGACGCCGGCGGCACCGAGGCCGCGGCTCAGCATGACCTGCGTGAAGGCGCCGCCGAAGGAGTGGCCCATGACGATGGGCGGCTTTTCGAGGCCGCGGATGATGCTTTCGTAGTGCTCCACGATGCGCTTCGCCGATAGCGCGGCGATAGGTGCCGGGTTGCTCCGCAGCTGATCGATGTCGTCGTCCATGCCGGGCCAGGCCGGCGCCAGCACCTTGTATCCACGTGCCGAGTAGCGCTCGATCCAGTGCTCCCAGCAGAGCGGCGTCATCCAGAGTCCGTGGATAAGAACGATGGTATCGGAAGCGTTGGCGTCGGGTCCGGTGGTGGTCATCGCTGTCTCCTTCATGGAGCGAATCAGGAGGCGGGGCGAGTATGAAAGAGAACCCGTGGAGCCTTTTGAGAAGTTTCGACAGGCGAATTATAGCTCATGCGACGTGAAAAGGGATTGGTTGCCCTCATTGCGTCTCCGTTACGGTTGGGCAGAACCGTTCGGCGACCGGTTACGGTTGTCGGCGCCTCGCCCGCTTGGTATCGTCCAAGGGATGACTCGCGTTCGTTTCCTCGCCATCATCGTCGTGCTGCTGTTTCTTGCGGCCTGCGGCAGCACCGGCTCCGGTGGATCGCTTCCTGCCGGCGTCCTCATCGAAACCGTCGCACCGACCGGTGTCGCAACGCCCGGCTCTCAGGCCTCCGGCCAAACGGCCACAGGTGGGGTGAAGCCTGCCGATCCGCCTGCCAGCGCCGCGACGGCGGTTCCTACTCCCGACGGCTCGACGCCGACGCAGGCGCCGACGACGGGTCACTGGATCGATGTGGACGTGACGAACTTCGCGGTGCACCTCATGAACGGCACGCAGGTGCTGCAGACGATCGGTCCTGTGGCCGTCGGCGCCCAGGTAGACACCGGCGCCTACGAGTCGACCCAGACCGGGCTCTACCATGTCTACAACAAGATCCCCGGCCTGCAGTACGACGCGCCCTACAAGGCGTACATCAGCGACTGGGTCGCCTTCGACCCCAACAAGGACAACGGCTTCCACTCGTTCTTACAGGATTCGACCGGCGCGGTGACGGACGCCTCGACGGGCCGGGTCAGCAACGGCTGCATCCGCACCGGCGATTCCTCGACGATTTACACCTTCGCCGAGATCGGCATGCCGGTCCTCGTCCACTACTAGCCACCGCGTGGCGGCGAACCGCGCGAGGACTTCTTTGAAGAGCGCAATGGGTCTGGCGACCGGCCGATGCACCGTGGCTGGCCGCTCACGTCGTTCCCTCAGGGGACGGGCGGCACCGGCGTGATGCCGGCAGAGCCGCAGACCGTGTTCGGGGCGGGCATCGTGCCGTCGATCAGGTAGGCGTTGACGATGTCGTCGACGCAGCTGACGCCGTGAAGGTACGAAGGATGCGATTCGCCGTCATAGGTGAGGAGCACAGCTGAGTCCATGCGCTTGGCGACGGTTACTGCCTCTTTGTACGGGGCGAAGGGGTCCCCGGTGCTGGCGACGAGCAGGATCGGCGGCGCCGTCGCTGCGGGGCCGGCGTGCAGCGGCTGCGCAGGCACCGGCCAGAAGGTGCAGGCGCCGTACCCCTGGATGATCGGCGCGCCGAAGTGAGGCGCGACCGCCGCCAGACGCATGCCGATGTCCTTCACCGCGTTGGGGTCGCGCGGGAAGTCGCGGTCGACGCAGTTCACGGCTGCGTTGACCTCGCTCCAGTTGTCGTACGTTCCGTTGGCCTGCGGCTGCGCGTAGGCGTCCGCGAGACCGACGATCTCGTTGCCGTTGCCGGAGAGGCCTTCGTTGATGAACTTGGCGAAGTTGGGCCAGGCGCCGCTGCTGTACATCGCCTGCAGCATCGCCTGGTAGATGTCGATCGTCGTGGCGTCGTGGCTCGCGCCGGACTCGATGGGATGCTCCTTCGCCTGCGCGATCAGGTCATCGAGGGCCGTGGCGGGATCGATGCCGCTGGTGATGCAGGAGATGCTGCGGCAGTAGGCGAAGAAGCGCTGCAGCGCGCCCTCGAAACCGAGCGCCTGGTCCTTGGCCCAGTCCTCGCCCGACAGGTTGGGGTCCACGACGCCGTCCAGCACCATGCTACGGATGTGCTGCGGATACTCGTCGGCGTAGATCTGGCCGATGACGGTGCCGTAGGACTCGCCCCAGAAGCTGATCTTGTCCTCGCCCAGGGCCTGGCGCAGACGGTCGAGGTCGCGCACCACGTTTTCGGTGCCGAGGTAGGGCAGGATGTCGCCACCGCTCGTCTCGCAGGTCGTGGCTAGACCGTTCTTGGCTGCGGTTTCGACGTCCTGCCAGTCCTGGTCGGTGACGGGCCAGGGTTGCACCTGCGGCACCGGAGGAGCGGAGTCGTCCTGGCAGAGCAGCTCCGGCGTGCTGTACTTGACCCCGCGCGGGTCGAAGGAGATGAGGTCGAAGTCGTTCTGGATGGCGGCGGGATAGCCCGCAGCGCGGTCGCGCAGGCGGTCGATGCCGGTGTTGCCGGGACCGCCGTAGTTGACGATCAGGACACCGATGCGATGCGCTGGGTCGCGCGCCGGCTGGCGGATCAACGCCAACTCCACCTGCTCGCCCAGCGGGTCGGCATAGTTGAGCGGCGCCTGCAGCGTGGCGCACTGCAGACTGCTGTCCTTGCAGGGCTGCCAATCGATGGGCGCCGGCGGCGGCACCGGGATGGGAGTCGGCGATGGCGTCGGGCTGGGCGGCACCGCCGTCTCGGTGGCCACGGGCGTCGCGGCAGGCTTCGATGACGTGCAGGCGGCGGCGAAGCAGAGCGTCAGCAAGGCGACGATGGCGAAGAGACCGCGGATGGTCGGTTGGGGAGCAGAGGCGAGGAACAAGACGCTTCGATTGTATCGAGCCGGCGCCTCTTATGTCCCAGTGGCGCGGCGAACCGGTGCGGGAGCGGCCTCTGACCAGTCGTCGAGCCACGCAACCAGCGCATCGATCACGTCCGAGAGGGCGCGGCCCTTGTCTGTGAGGCGGTACTCGACACGCACCGGCATTTCGGGCAGCACGACTCGGGTGACGATGCCCTCCGCCTCGAGCTCGCGCAGGCGCTCCGCCAGCATGCGGTCGCTGAGGCCGGGGATGGCCGCCGCGAGGTCGCTGAAGCGGCAGACGCCGCCGAGCATGGCGCGGACGATGGCGCCCGTCCAGCGCCCGCCGATCAGCTCGATCGCGCGCTGGTAGACGGGGCAGAAGACGTCGTCATGGGCCTGATCGCTCATCGCGAGTCCATTCTTACGCAAAGTAAGGGACTTGACAAGGGTAAGCTAATGCGCCTATAGTTACTTATCGAAGGTAAGTGACATCGCGGTCGATGTCGCCGCTCGTCGATGAGCTGGAGCCTGAGGTAGGCTCGTAGCAGAGAAAAGAGGAACCAGAAATGCCAGCAGTCAGCGCAGACACCCTGACCTTGCCCCGAGTGAGGGAGCTGCCGCAGAAGGAGACGCTGTGGCGCCCCGTGGCGAAGATCGTCAAAGCGCCGCGGTACAGCGAGGGCGACGGCTTCATCGTCCGGCGCCCCTTCCCGAACCCGGAGCTCTCGCAGGCGGATCCTTTCGTGCTGCTCGATCACCTGGGCTCGGTGGAGTACGCGCCCGGTGAGGCGAAGGGCACGTCCTGGCACCCGCACCGTGGCTTCGAGACTGTGACCTACATCATCGACGGCGCCTTCGAGCACCAGGACACGACCGGCGGCGGCGGCCTGATCACCAATGGCGCTACGCAGTGGATGACGGCCGGCGGTGGCATTCAGCACATCGAGCAGCCGCCGGAGCAGCTCGTCACGCACGGCGGCATGTTCCACGGCACTCAGCTGTGGGTCAACCTGCCCGCGGCTATGAAGATGGTGCCGGCGCGCTACCAGAGCATCGAGGCGTCGGAGGTGAAGCTGCTTTCCAGCGCGGACGGTGCGTCGCTGATCCGCATCATCGCGGGCGAGGTCGACGGCCACAAAGGCGCCGGCGTCACCTACACGCCGATCACCTACCTGCACGTGACGATCGCGCCCGGGTCGCGCCTGGGCCTGGCCTGGCCGCGCGACTTCAACGCGCTGGCCTACGTGCTCTCGGGCCAGGGCTACGCCGGTCCAGAGCGGCGGCCGTTCGAGGAGGGGCAGATGGCCCTCTTCGGCCCGGGCGACGCGCTGGAGCTGAGTGCGGCCGAGCGGCAGCCGACGATGGCCCCTGCCGGCCTCGACGTGCTGCTGCTGGGCGGTCAGCCGATCAACGAGCCGATCGCGCACTACGGCCCCTTCGTCATGAACACGCGTGAGGAGCTGCTGCAGGCCGTCGCCGACTTCAACGCCGGCCGCATGGGCACGATCCCGGCTACGTGGCTGCCGCACACGCAGCCGGGTGAGAGCGTCTGACGCCCGCGTAGTCTCGAACGGCAAGAGACACGGCTCATCAGGAGCCGTGTCTCTTGCTATTCGGCGCGAAGCTGATCGAGTAGGTGAGAGCGGATCGCCGGGCGCGTTCCGAAGACGAGGGTGAAGACGGCCTCGCGGGCCAGCCGTTGCATGTGCTGGTCGAGTAGCAGGGAGCCGCCGCCCTTCGTGACGACGAGGCTCGCGGCGGCGCGCATGGCCAGCTCGGACGCCGCGGCGCGCGCTTCCGCCATCGTGTGGTCGCTGGCCTCGTCCAGCTGACGGCGGCGCTCGTCAAGCTCGCGAGCCAGCGGCGTCTGGCCGATGAGGGCGATGCAGCGCCTCGCAACGCCGAGGGCCAGCGAGCCGTTACCACGGCCGCCGCCGTCGTTCGCGGGCGGCTCCATGTACTCCTCGATCGACGTGACGCGCTCCGAGGGCACGAAGAGCTCCCGGAAGGTCACGGCGGCGGTGCCGCTGGACGAGGCCGCGATCAGGCGCAGCGGTTTCAGGACGAGGTGCTCGTCCGGCGCGGCGTCGATCAGGGCGCGCAGCACCTTCCCATCTTCCGTGCGCGCGATAGCCAGCAGCACGTCGATGCGGCCGAATCCGGTCACCCACGGCACGCTGCCGTTCAATAGCCAGCCGCCCTCGACTCGCCGCGCCGCGAGCTGCGATGCGCCCGGCCGCAGCCCGGCGAAGACGACGCCGGAGCGCTTCTCGCCACGGCATAGCGGCACCAGCCATTCGTCGCGCAGAGCCTGGTTCTGCGTGCTGCGCATCGCCTGGACGGAGCGGTGGTGCTGCGCGTAGACGAAGGTCGTCGTCAGGCAGCCGCTGGCCAGCAGCTCACTGGCGTAGGCGGCGGTCTGCGGGTCGGCGTCGAGGCCGCCTGCATCCTTTGGGCCGAACAGGCCGTAGAAGCCGGCTTCGGCCAGCCGGTCGAGGTTCGTGCGCGGCATGAGATCAGCCACGTCCGTCTCCAGTGCGCGCGGAAACAGCTCCTCCTCCGCGAGGCGTTCGGCAACGGCGACGACTTCGGCATCGACCTCGGGCATGCCTTCACTGTACCCCGAGCAATCAGGCAAGGTAATCGTGCCCGATTGCCAAGGCGCGCCTCGAAGTGAGGGCAATTCATCGAACGAGACGGTGTTGTCGAGGCGCAGACTTCCCGGCGTCTACGCGCGCACGGGTGTGTGGTCCGCCAGGAACTGCCGCATGCGCGTGCGGGCCTGCTCCAGCGCGGCGCCTTCCTTCCACTCGGCGATGAACTCGGCGTGCGGCAGCAGCTGTGCCACCTCCTCCGAGACGGCATACGGGTGTACGGCGTCGTTGCCAGCGAGCACGAGGCATGGCGTCTGGCAGCTCTTCACGAAGTCGCGGTCGACGCTATAGACGAAGCCAGCGTCGTAGAGGTTGCTGTTGAAGGCATCGAGCACGTCGGGCGTCGCCTCCGGGTGGTCCTTCAGCGAGTCGGCCCACGATTGGAAGTTCGCCGACATGCCCGTCGGTGCGTCGCCGACGCGGCCGATGGTCTGGGCGATGACGGCCGCGGCGATGCGGTCCGGCTGCGCCATGAGCATGCTGAAGATAAACGGCCCGCCGATGCACTGGCCAAAGAGATGGCAGCGCTCCACCCCGAGATGGTCGAGCAGCGCGATGTGGTCCGATGCGTAGCTTGGCCAGCCGTCCGTCGCCTTGATCGGCGCGCGCGACTGGCCGCCGGCGTTGCGCTGGTCCATGACGATGACCTGGAAGTCGCCGCCGAACAGCTGGACCGGGTTGACCGGCGCCATGGGCCGGTTCCAGACGTCGGCCACGGACATCAGGCCGGCTGGCGCGAAGCAGAGGATCGGGAACCCTTGGCCGTGGACCTCGTAGTAGATGATGGCGTCGTCGTGCTGGAAAGTCGGCATCTCTCAGTCCTTTCGACTCGTGACGGGGCGATGGCTGGGCAAGACGCGACCAGTGTACGGGAGGTGGGAAGCCCTGAGGTAATGGGCGACCTACGGAGCCGGAGTGGCGGTTGCTGCTGCACCGCCGCGGCCACCGCCGCCGGTGAATCCGCCGCGGCCGGCGCCAACCGAAGCGGGCAGCTCCGTGACGGACGTTGCGTTGACGCTGCCGTCGGACTGCGTCTCGCCGGCGACGCTGACCTCCTCGCCGACCTTGAGGTCGGAGGCGCTGCCCGTCTGCAGCGTGGAGATTGTGGCATCGGAGCCCAACGTGACTTTGACGTCGCCCTGGAAGCCGGTGATCGTCAGCTCGTTGCCGTTGATGGCGCTGATCTGTCCGGTAACGCCGTTGCCGCCGCGGCCGGCGAAGCCACTACCGCCAATGGCGCCGCTTGCCCCTGGCGTCGTCGAAGCAGCGGCACCGGTGCGACCGAGTCGCGCGCCGCCGCTCGAGACGAGGGACTGGATCTCCTGCGCCGAGAGGCCGGTGTCGACCACCTTGGGGTTGCCGCGCCCGTAGGCGACGCCGATGCCGAAGGCCAGCCCCACGGCGGCGCCCATGATCAGCAGGCTGAGGAGCATCAATCGGTACGTGAGCTGCATGTCAGGTCCCCTTATTCGTATCTGAGCGCGTCGATCGGCCGCAGCCGCGCCGCTCGCTGAGCCGGGTAGATGCCGAAGAACAGGCCGATGGCGACCGAGACGATGAACGCGATGCCGACCGAGGGCCAGGACACGACGGTCTGCACGTTGTTGCCGAGGCCGGCGATGTTCCTGCCGTCCATGGCGTGGGCAGCTCCGAGGCCCGCGAGGATACCGATCAGGCCGCCGAGCAGGGTGACGGTCAGCGCTTCGGTGAGGAACTGCAGCATGATGTCGCCCTGGCGCGCACCAACCGCCTTGCGAATGCCGATCTCTCGCGTCCGCTCGCTGACGGAGACCAGCATGATGTTCATGATGCCGATGCCGCCCACGACCAGGGAGATGCCGGCGATGCTGCCGAGCAGCACGGTCATCGTCTGGCTCGCGGCCTGAGCGCTGGCCGCCAGGTCCTGCTGGCTCTCCACCGTGAAGTCGGGCGTCGCAACCTGGTGACGACTCTCGAGCAGGTTGGTGATGTCCTGCTTGGCAGTGTTGAGCTTGCCGCTGGCGACCTTGACCGTGATCTGGTCGACCACCGCGCTGGTCCCGCTACGCCGGAACGAAAGCTCCTTCTGCACGGTCGTGATGGGGACAAATATCTGGTCGTCGTAGCTGGACGCGACGTTGCCGCCTTGTGCCTTGAGGACGCCGACCACAGTGGCATTTACATTGACTCGCCCCGCGTTGAAGCGGATACGCTGGCCCACAGGTTCGTCGCCATTCGGAAATAACGTCTGTGCCACCGACGCTCCCAGCACGACATCGGTCGCAGTGCGCGTAACGTCGTCACTGGTGATGAAGCGGCCGTCCGTTACCACGAGGCCAGTGACGTCCTGATAGGCGGCGGTTGTTCCGGTGATCCTCGTGAATGTATTGTTGGTGCCCGCGATGACCTGCGCGCCGGCGTTGCTCTGGGGCGCCACTGCGACGATGTTGGCAACACTCTGCGAGATCGCGTCGGCGTCGTCCTGGGTCAGCGTCGCGGCCGAGCCGGCGCCGCCGCGTACGCCGCCGCTCGAGGTCGATTCGCCGGGACGTACGAACAGCAGGTTGGAACCGAGGCCGGCGATGCTGTCGGTCACCGCCTTCTGCGAGCCCTGGCCTACCGCCATCAGGGCGATGACGGCCCCGACGCCGATGATGATGCCCAGCATCGTCAATCCGGTGCGCAGCTTGTTGGCGCCAAGCGCTTCGAAGGCCAGCTGGACAGCATCGCCGATGCCCATCAGCCGTCTTCCTCTACCGAGATTAGCTCCGGAGCAGGGTTCAGCGGCTGCAGCCCATCGAGCGCCTCTTCGGCCTGCAGTGGCTCCGGATTCGACACGTCGCCGATGATGTGGCCGTCGCGCATCTGGATGACGCGGCCCGCGTGCTCGGCAATTTCCGGCTCGTGCGTCACGTAGACGACAGTGATGCCCCGCTCCCGGTTCAGTCGTTGAAAGATGCCGATGATCTCGAGGCTGCTGCGGCTGTCGAGGTTCCCGGTCGGCTCGTCGGCCAGCAGGATCAGTGGGTCAGTGACCAGGGCGCGGGCGATGGCGACGCGCTGCTGCTGGCCGCCGGACAGCTCCGTCGGCTTGTGCAGGTAGCGATCGCCGAGGCCGACCTGGTCGAGGGCGTCGAGCGCCAGCTCGGTGCGGTTCTTGACGCCGCGGTAGACGAGGGGCAGCTCCACCTGGCGCAGAGCCGAGATGCGCGGCAGCAGGTTGTAGTTCTGGAAGACGAAGCCGATGGCGCGGTTGCGTACGTAGGCCAGCTGGTCTTCGCTCAGGGCGCTGACGTCGTTGCCGTCCAGCAGGTAGGAGCCAGAGGTGGGCGTGTCCAGGCAGCCGATGATGTTCATCATGGTCGACTTGCCGGAGCCAGACGTGCCGGTGATGGCGACGAATTCGCCTTCGTCTACTTCGAGCGAGACGTTATCCAGCGCCATGACCAGGTACTCGCCCATCTGATATCGCTTGACGATGCTCTTGAGCTCGATCATGTCGATCGCTAGCGGCCGCCACCAGCTCCACCGCCTCCACCCGGAATGAAGAAGCCACCGCCGGCGCCGCCACCGCCGGTGAATCGTTGAGTACCGGTCTGCTGCGTGGTTGTCGTCGAGCTGCTGCTGGATGCGGAAGACGTCGTCGTGTAGACGACCTCGTCGCCCTCGTTGAGGCCGCTGAGGATCTGGGTCAGCGTGCCGTTGCTGATACCGGTCGTGACGGCGCGTACCTCGTTGCCGGTGTCCGTCTTGACGCGCACCGAGCTGAAGTTCCCGGTGCCGGATACCGAGCGGGTCGGCACCACCAGCGCGTCCGTGATCTCGTTCGTCGTCACGTCTAGCGTTGCCGTCATGCCGGGAGACGGTATCGGCGAACCCGCCGGCAGGGCTGACGTGTCGATCGAGAACAACACCGCGTAGGTGACGACGCCGGAGGAAACGGTCGGCGTCAGGCCGATGCTGCTCACGGTCGCCTCATAGGTGTCGTTCGGCAAAGCGTCGAAGGTTACGACGGCCGTTTGACCCACCTTGACGTTAGGTACGTCCGTCTGATCGACGCTTGCTGCGATCTGGATAAGGTCCGGGTTCACGATCGACACGACCGCGGTCGAGGCCGTCGCGTTGTCGCCGACGGCTGCGCCGAGGGCAGAGATGGTGCCGTCGAACGGCGCCACGATCGTCGAGTTGTCCAGGTTCTGCTGCGCTGTCGTGACGCTGTCCTGCGCCTGCGCTACCGAGTTTTGCAGGTCGACGAGCTGGTCCTCGGGCGGGTTGAGCAGCTGGTCGAGCTTGGCCTGCGCCGAGGCGACGCTGGCCTGGTCGCTCTGCACCCCCGCCTGGGCCTGCTGGACGTCGAGGTCGGTGGGGCCGGCCATGGTGTCCTGCAGCTTCTGCTGGGCAGCCTGCAGGCTGAGCTGCGCGTTCTGAATCGAGCGCTCCATGTTGCCTTCCGCCAGGGATTGGTTGTCTTTGCTCAAGGCAGTTTGGGCTGACGTGACCCCTGAGATTGACGAGTTGTAGGCGGAAGCGGCGGAGTCGTAGGCCTTGGATGCGGCGTTATATTTTGTTAGCGCGTCGCTGTTCTTGTTGCAGTCCACGCTGACTGGGACGAACGGCGCCGAACTCGCCTCTGCGCCCAGGGATGGCAGGACCGGGGTCGATGGGGCGTCACCGCATGCCGTCTGTGCTGAACCAAGGTCGCTCTGGGCCTGCTGCAGATCACTCCACTTGCCGCTCATGGTGTCCTGTGCCTGCTGTAGCGTGTTCGTGTCGTTCGCGACGGCGACCTGGGCGTTCTGGTAGGCGTCCTCGGCGCTCTGCAGCGAGTTCTCTGCCGAAAGGACGCCCTGCTGCGCCGTGACGACGTCGGACGCGGCCGGCCCCGCCTGCAGGTCGCTGAGCGACTTCTGGTCCGTGGCGAGCTTGCTCTGGGCGGTCGCTACCGAGGCCTGGGCGGTCGCGACGTCGGCGTCAGTGGGATGGACGGCGGCGTCGAGCTTGGCCTGCGCCGACGTAAGGCCTGCCTGCGCCGAGCGCAGCGCCGACTGCAGGGCGGTGTCGTCCTGCTTGGCAAGGACTTGCCCGGCTTTGACCACGTCGCCGACCTTCACGTCGATCTCCGTGACCTGGCCGCTGGAGTGGAAGGTGAGGTCTGCCTGCTGGGTAGATTCGATCGTACCCGTCGTCGAAATCGACGTGGTCAGGTTGCTGCGGAAGGCGGGGATGTAGGTCGATGTGGTGATGTTGGGCGGCGCGTTGAGCCCGGTGGCGCGCGCATAGATGACATAACCGACGATAGCGCCGCCGAGAAGGGTGAGCGCCAGAAGGATGAGCTGAGGAGTGGACAGTCCCAGGCCTGCCGCTGTGCTGTTCAGCTGCAGCGACCTGCGCGGATTGGATGCGGACGATTGTGCCAAGTGCCCCCCGAACGAACCTGCGGTCAGAGCGGCGGCGTGGTGTGGCTACTCGGAGGATAAGCAGCTTACGTGAGGGTTGAGTCACCCCGCGAGGCGAAATGGCTGGTACACCCCAGGGTGTACGCCGATCGTCGCGTGTACAACCCAGGAATTACGTTGCGCCGCTCTGAGGCACCGTCGCGCGGTGGATCTCCTGCGTGAGGCGTTCGACTTCTCGCGTCAGGGCCGCGACATTCTCCGTGATCTGGGTGTTCTGGCGCAGCAGGGTGAGGATCTCTGCCTGCAGCTGCTCGCGGTGTTCGACGTCGGCGGCGGACCAGGCCTTGTCGCGCTCTGCCTGGCGTGTCTGGGCCAGCAGAATGAGCGGCGCCGCGTAGGCTGCCTGTGTGCTGAACGCCAGGTTGAGCAGGATGAAGGGATAGGGGTCCCAGCGCAGGGCGGCCGCTACGGCGTTGACCGCGATCCAGAGGAGGACGAGGCAGGTCTGACCGACGAGGTAGACCGGCGTGCCGAAGAAGCGAGCCAGCCGCTCTGCCACCCGTCCGAAGGCGTCGGAGCCGAAGGGGCTGGCGAGATGAGCATGCAATTCGAGATGTGCGTGGATTGGATGACGCGTCGTGCTCACTGGTACCTCCCGCGAACGATCGTGCCTGCGTGTCTAGATGATCGAGCGCGGTTGCGGCTCTGGCAAGACACCTGCAGGCGAGTTCAGGGGACCAAGGCGTTTGGCTTGCGGTTACCCGAGCCTGGTGTAACATTCGCGTGGCAGAACGGCTAGATACAAATTTCGCTTCGAACCAGTGAAGGAGGAGATGGGATGACGGCCCAGAATATCACGCGCTACGTCCGCTATCAGAGCGGCGGGCAGACCTCTTACGGCATCCTCGAAGGCGAGACGATCCGGCAGCTTTCGGCTGCGCCTTACGATGGCGGTCAGCCGACGGGCCAGACGGCGCAGCGCGGCAGCGTCACGCTGCTGCTGCCCATCGACCCGGACACGATCAGCAAGGTCACAGGCGTGGTCGACAACTACGCACCGCCCGGGACGCAGATGGCCGGTCCCGGGGTGCCCGGAGGGCTCTTCGTACCCCATCCCTTCCTCTCGCCGAAGATGCAGACATCGCTCAGCACCTCCGGCACCCCGATCGAGATCCTGCCCGAAGGTGAGAGCATCCAGCACCACGGCTGCATGGTCGTCGTGATCGGCAAGGAAGCTCGCAACGTCGAGATCGCGGACGCCGAGCAGTACGTCCTGGGCGTGGCTGTCGGCAACGACGTCACGGTGGCCGGCTGGATGGACCGCGGCGGCGGTATCAACACCCCGGACCGCATCTTCGCCAAAGCTCCTGACGGCTATGGCCCCATCGGCTATGAGATCGTTAGCGGTCTCAACTTCAACAACCTGAACATCGAGACCAAGGTCAACGGCCAGGTGGCCGCTTCGGGCAACACCAGCGAGATGGTGACCTCCGTCGCGAAGCTCATCCACTACTACAGCCACTACTGCACGCTGCTGCCCGGCGACATGATCTTCACGGACGGACCGATCCCGACCGCCGGCATGGCAGGTCTCAAGGCGGGCGACACCGTCGAAGTAACGCTGGAAGGCGTGGGTTCGGTCAGCAACCCCGTGATCAACATGCCGGAGAATGGCATCGACCGCTGGTGGCAGAAGATGGCCGAGGCGAACCTGGCCGCCGCCCGGCGCTAACCGTCAGTTCCGCAGCGTAGATACGACAACGAACAGGAGTGTCAGGTGACGAACAACGGCAACATCACGCGATACGTCCGCTTCACGCCGCGCTCGGGCGGCGAGCCCCGCTTCGGCATCCTCGAAGGCGAGACTATTCACGAGCTGCGCGGCGACCTCTTCGAGAACCCGCAGCGCACCGGCCAGTCGTTCAACCGGCTGGACGTGACCCTGGGACTGCCGCTGGACCCGCGCAAGGTGCAGAAGGTCCTGGGCATCGCCGGTAACACCACGGTTCCCGGCGTGACCCGCCAGGTGCCGCACGGCCGCTGGTTCTGCAAGGCTCCGACGTCCCTCAACCCCCACGGCGGCGAGGTCGAAGTGCCACCGAACGCCGTCAACTTCAACGAGGAAGGCGAGCTCGTGCTGGTCATCGGCAAGAAGGGCCGCCACATCTCGCTGGAAGACGCGCCGAGCCACATCTTCGGTGTCACGGTCGGCAACGACTACAGCGAGAACACCTGGATCGGTCACCGGATGGGTCGCGGCGGCGAGTCGCCGCTGCTGTCGAAGGCGACCGACAGCTGGGCCGGTCTCTATCACACGATCGTGACCGGCCTCGACACCAGCGACCTGCGGCTGCAGATCCGTCTCAACGGCGAGATCAACGCCCAGGGCAGCACGGCGCAGCTGGTTCACAAGCCGGCTCAGCTGGTGAACTACATCAGCGCCTACATGACGCTGATGCCCGGAGACGTCATCTACACGGGCACCGTGGCGCCGCAGACCCTGCCGGGCCGACGCAAGGAGTTCGTGCCGGGCGATGTCGTCGAGATCGAGCTTGAGGGCGTTGGCACGCTGATGAACCGCCTCGTGCCGATGAAGGGCCACAACACGTACCTCGCGACCCGCTAGGGGATTGGCATCCCGGCGTGGCCGCGCGGATCTTTGTGTTCGGGCGGGGCCGGGTCAGAGACCGCCCGGCGCCTCTCCGGCGCAATCGGCGGATGCAATAGCTCAAGGAAGGGACCTCATTCGGGGTCCCTTCCTTATTCCTCCCCAAACGGGCCGTTTGCGGCTGGCAATCAACCCCTGCGGCCCTTCGCGCGCTCCAGGCACGTTGGCAAGCTGGAGTCACGACAATGCGACGAACGGTGATTGCAAAGTCGAGAGGTGAAATGCAAGAGGACGAACAGGAGCTACGGCAAAGGGCGCTGCTTCGGATCAAGAAAAAGCGTGAATTCGGCACACATGCGCTCGTATTCGTCGCGGTGAACGCACTCCTGATAGCCGTTTGGGCTACAACGGGCGCGGGCTTCTTCTGGCCCATCTTCCCCCTCGTGGGCTGGGGAATCGGCCTGTTCTTCCATGGGGTGGACGTGTACCGCGGCGAGCCTACCGAGGCGCAGATCGCACGGGAGATGGAACGCTTGCGCCGCCGTTAAGGGACTGGGCCCCGCGCGGAGTAGCCCTCCATCGGGCGGTTACCAGTGACGCGTAGTCTGGCGCAAACCCTAACGCGCGGCTTTGCCCGGGATGCTAATCCCCTAGGCGCCGCCGGCTCCGGTGGTCCCTAACTCCTCGGCCTGACGCCTGCGGGCCGTTGCCACGTCCTCGCCGGCTATCTCCGCTTCGCGTTGAGCCTGTTCGTGCTCGTAGGTCATGCGGTAGAGGTTGGCGTACATGCCGTTCTTGGCCAGCAGCTCGTTGTGGTTGCCGATCTCCTCGATCTTGCCCTGGTTCAGCACGACGATGCGGTTCGCTTCGCGGATCGTCGAGAGGCGGTGGGCGATGACGAAGGACGTGCGGTTCTTCAGCAGCTCGCGCAGGGCGCGCTGGATGATCACCTCGGTCTGCGTGTCGACATAGGCGGTCGCCTCGTCCAGGACGAGGATGCGTGGCTGGGCGACGATAGCCCGTGCAAAGCTGATCAGCTGGCGCTGGCCTAGCGACAGGTTCTGACCGCGCTGCTGCAGCACGGTGTCGTAACCGTGCTCGAGTCGCATGATGAAGTCGTTGGCGCCCACGGCGGTGGCTGCTTCCTGGATCTGCTCGTCCGTCGCGTCCGGCCGGCCGTAGGCGATGTTCTCGCGTACGGTGCCGGTGAAGAGGTACGGCTGCTGCAGCACAACGCCCATGTGGCGCGTGAGCGAGCGCCGCTTGATGTCGCGGATGTCGTGGCCGTCGATCTTGATGGCGCCGGACGTGACCTCGTAGCCGCGGCTCACCAGCGAGGTGATCGTCGTCTTGCCGGCGCCGGTGGGACCGACGAAGGCGATCGTCTCGCCCGGCTCGACGTGCAAGTCGACGTCCTGCAAGATCGGCACGCCTTCGATGTAGTGGAAGTAGACGTGCTCGAAGTCGACCCGCCCCTCGACGCTTTGCAGCTCGATGGCGTCGGGCTTGTCGACGATGCGGGCCTTCGTGTCCAGCACCTCGAAGATGCGCTCGCCGCCGGCCATGGCGCGCTGGAACTGCGTGTACTGCATGATCAGCTCGCGGATCGGGTCGAAGAAGCGCGCTACATAGACGATGAACGCGGCCAGCGTACCGATGAGGGCCGCCACGTCGACATTGTCGGAGTGGATGGCGCGGATACCACCGACGATAAGGACAGCGGAGACGCCGATGGCAACGGAGAGCTCGATGATGGGCATAACCGTGGCAGCGACCAGGGCTGCCCAGTTGTTGGAGTTGCGGTTCTGGTCGTTGAGTCGGTCGAAGCGACGGCTGTTCTCCTGCTCGCGCGACATCGACTGCGTGGCGCGGACGCCGGAGATGCTCTCCGCCAGGTTGCCGTAGAGCGCACTGATCGTCATACGGGTCTGCATGAAGGCGGCGCGCGCGATCTTGGCCCAGTAGATCATGATCAGGACTAGCGGCGGCAGCACCGCGAGGGTGACGAGAGCAAGTTGCCAGTCGAGGTAGAGCAGGATGCCAACGATGATGCTGATACCCAAGACGTTGGCCATTGAGTTCAGCGTGCCGGTCGTGAGCAGGTCCTGCACTACTTGAACGTCGCTGGTCAGGCGGCTGATGATGCGCCCGACCTCCATCTCATCGAAGAAGCTCAGCGAGAGCTCCTGGACGTGGTCGTACATGCCGGACTGCAGCTTGCGCAGGATACGAGTTCCCATCCAGGCGGTGAGAAGCTGCTGTGTCATCTGCGACAGCCAGAACGAAATCGCGAAGCCGACCATGAGGATCGCGAAAATCGTGACGCGGTGTGTGTCGCCCTTGATTGCTGCCTCGGTGATGAAGCCGATCAGCAGCGGCTGAATGAACTGGCTGACCGCCTGGATGATAAGCAGGATCAGGGAGCCGAGAGCGTGAAGCTTCCACTCTCCCATGTACGGGAGCATGCGCCGCACGACCTCGGCGTCGTAGACCTTGCCCAGATATTCTTCGTCCCAGCCGTCGGTAGTACGGCGGTGCATCCCGCCGCCGCCCATACCGAACCCCATGCCTCCGCCCCAGATCATCGGATCGTCCCCTTGTTGTTCAGTTTCATGTCGGCTTGCGTGAGCAGCCCGTACATTGCCGGGGCGGTCATGCCTGGCTCCCTTCGGACTGTGGCACGCTCTGGCCCAGCGCCTCTTCCTGGTCTTTCAGCTCCAGGTCGTAGATGCGCCGGTAGAGGCCGCCTTCGTTCTCGATGAGCTCGGCGTGCTTGCCGCGCTCCACAATGCGGCCGTGGTCGAGCACGATGATCTGGTCGGCGCGCATGATGGTGCGCAGCCGCTGCGCGATCACGAACGTGGTGCGACCTACCATTAGCTCGGACAGCGCCTGCTGGATCAGGTACTCGGTGTGCATGTCGACGCTCGCCGTGGAGTCGTCGAGGATGATGATCTTCGGGTCGAGCAGCAGGGTACGCGCGATGGCGATGCGCTGCTTCTGTCCGCCCGAGAGCGTGACGCCGCGCTCGCCCACCCATTCGTCGTAGCCCTGCGGCAGACTGATGATGAAGTCGTGGATGCGGGCGATCTTTGCCGCCGCGATCACCTCTTCGATGGACGCGTCGGGCCGTCCGAAGGCGATGTTCTCGCGGATGGTACCGATGAAGAGGAACACGTCCTGCTGCACGATGCCGATCGACTTGCGCAGCGATGCCAAAGTCACGTCGCGCACGTCCTGTCCGTCCACCGTGATGCTGCCTTCAGTCACGTCGTAGAAGCGCGGCAGCAGATTGACCACGGTCGACTTGCCGCTCCCCGGCGGACCGAGAAGGGCGATGACCTCGCCGGGCTGGGCGTCGATGTCGATGTCGGTGAGGACGTCGCTTAGCTTGTCGTAGCCAAAGCTCACGTGGTCGAAGCGGACGTTGCCTTTGACGTCGGCCAGTTCGGTCGCGTCGGGCTTCTCGGTGACACTCGACTGGGCGTCCAGCAGCTCGAAGATGCGCTCGGACGAGGAGATCGTCCGCATCAGCCAGTTCAGCGAGAAACCGACCTGACGCACCGGCTGCTGCAACAGGTTCAGCCACAGGGCGAAGGTGATGAGATCACCGCCACTAAGGTTGCCCCTGGTGATCTGCCAAGCGCCGAAGCTCATGCTAATCGCTATCTGAAGAGCGCCGAGGCCGATGAGCATCGGCTGGTTGATGGCCTGCACTTTGGCAGCGGAGTAACTGAGGTTGGCCGATACTGTCGATGCCTGCCTGAAACGCTCGCTCTCGAGGTCTTCGCGGCTGAACGCCTTCACGACGCGGATGCCGCTCAGCGCTTCTTCCGAAATACGGGTCAGCTCGCCGATGTTGTTCTGCACCTGCAGCCAGATGGGCCGGACGGTGCGCGCCAGGACGAACGAACGCCAGGCCATGATTGGGAGCGTGATCAGACTGACTAGCGCCAGCTTCCAGTCGATCCAGAACATGCCAACTGCTCCGACGCCAACCATGACGGCGATGTAAAGCAGCCGCAGGATGCCCATGCCGAGGAACATGCGGATGCTCTCGACGTCCTGCGTGATGCGCGACATCACCTGGCCGGTCTGCACCTTGTCGTGATACGCGTAGCTCAACGACTGCAGGTTGTTGTAGACGTCGTTGCGGATGTCGTACGAGGCATCCTGGCCGATCTTCTGCGCCAGATACTGCTGGCCAAAAGCGGAGAGGCCGCGGCCTACGGCGAACAGAATCACTGCCAGACAGGCGAGCAGCAGCGCTCCCTGGTTGCCGTGGATGATGGTGTCGCCCGCGGCGTTCTTCTGGGGGTCGAGGCCGAACCGGATGGCGAACTTGACCATCACCGGCCAGGCCATGCCGAAACCGCCGGCCCCGAAGACACAGAGAATCGCCAGCGCGAGTTGGGCCTTGTAGGGCCGGAAGTAGCTATTGAGGCGCAGTATCTGCTTCATAGTCCGATAGGGTAACAGACCCTGACCCTAACGTGAAGGTTTTCGCCACAATTATCGCAACAAATCCTGCCATGAATAATTCGTTGGCACGAGTGGCCTCTGCCCGGTTGTAAGATAGGCGGCGTATCTGCGCAAGCCCTCGTGCCAAGGAGTTGTCATAGAGTGCCGCTGCCTGTCATCGACCCGAGCTTACCGCTGGCCGGCGTCCGCGTGCTCGACCTGACGAGCACGATCGCGGGTCCGTCGGCACTGCGCCACATGGCCGACTTCGGCGCGCAGGTGATCAAGGTGGAATCGTCGGTGCGGCCGGACGGTAGCCGCTGGAGCACGCCCTTCGCCGGCGGCGTCAAGGGCATCAACCGCTCCGGCTACTACTCGAACTTCAACGCCGGCAAGATCTCGATGTCGCTCAACATGCAGATACCGCAGGCCGCCGAGGTGCTGCGCCGCCTCATCCAGGCGTCGGACGTGCTGGTCGAGGCGTTCGTGCCCGGCGTCATCGAGCGTTGGGGCTTCGGCTGGGAACAGGTCCGCGAGATGAACCCGCGCGTCATCATGGCCAGCCACTGCCTCCAAGGACAGACGGGGCCGTTCGCCAAGCTGCGCGGCTTCGGGCACCTGGCGGGTGGCATGAGCGGCTGGTACGACCTCACCGGCTTCGAGGGCGAGGACCCGCTCGGTCCCTACTCGGCGTATACCGACTTCCTCTCGTGGCCGTACCTCTTCAACGCCATCCTCGTCGCACTGGAGGTGCGGGACCAGACCGGACGCGGCCAGTACATCGACCACGCGCAGCTGGAATCGTCGCTGCACTTCCTGGCGCCGCTGCTGCTCGACCTGCAGATCAACGACCACCTGGCGGGCCGCCGAGGCAACCAGGAAGACTACGCCGCGCCCAACAACGCCTACCGCTGTCAGGGCGACGACCGCTGGATCGCGATCAGCGTGACTACCGACGCGGAGTTCGCCGCGGTGTGCGACGTCCTGGGGCACCCCGAGGCGGCGGCCGACGCGCGCTTCACCGGGCTGGAAAGACGCAAGGCGAACGAAGCGGCCCTCGATGCGATGATCGGCGCCTGGACGGCGGCATTGGATGCGTTCGGGCTGGCGCGGCGGCTGCAGGACGCGGGCGTCAGCGCCGGCGTCGTGGCCAAGTCACAGGACCTGGCGGAGGACCCGCAACTGCAGCATCGTGGCTTCTTCCACGAAGTCGACCACGCGGAAATCGGGCCGCATCACGTCGCGGGCCAGTCGTTCCGCATCTTGGACATGCAGGCCGGGCCGGCGCGCGGCGGGCCACTGCTGGGCGAACACACGCTGGACATCTGCCACGAGATCCTGGGACTCGACGACGATCAGATCGCGGCCTACGCCGCCACCGGCATGTTTGAGTAGAAGGTTCTCGCGCGACTCCCGCTGACACATTGCAAGGCCGCCGCGAGGTTTGCGCCGTTCGTTTCATACGAACGCAACGCGCCGGCCCGTAGGCTCATATCGAAGTGAGACTTCGGCTATTCGGCCGGCCCCGCCACCTTTGTGGAGATATCAGATGACTTCTACGCGACAACGGACTTCTATCTGCCAGCACTACTGGCTGATTGAACCGGCCAACGGGCCGACCAGCCTCGGCGAGTGCCGCCTGTGCGGCCAGCGCCGCTCCTTCGCCAACAGCCCGGAACTGGCCCGCCTCGATTCCAAGACCCAGTGGGGCAGAAGCTGAGCGGCGCCGTCTAGGGTAATTCGCGCCGTTGCGGTGCTAAGGTCGCGTCATGCGACGCGGCCGCCCGCCTCACCCCGATCTGCTCACGCCCCGTGAGCAAGAGGTGCTGGCCCTTCTGCGCGAGGGCCTGACGAACCAGCAGATCGCCGACCGCCTGGACATCAGCCTGGCTGGCGCTCGCTATCACGTTTCAGAGATTCTCTCGAAGCTCGGCGTCGCGACGCGGCAGGAGGCGGCGGCCTGGCAGCCTCCCCAGTCGCCGGCTGGCCGGTGGCGCTCCGGGTCCTTTGCATCGGCGTGGCGCTGGCTGGATCCGCACCGTCTCGGCCGAGGCCTCGCTGGCGCGATCATCGTCGGCGTGCTGGCGGGCGTCGCGCTGCTCGCTGTCGGCCTCCACAGTATGAGCGCGCGCACAGGAAACAGCGAACCATCGATCGCGTCGCAGCCGTCGAGCGACGGCGAAGCGGGTACAGGCGCGGTGGTCTGGCCGGACCCGCGGTCGATCATCAAGAGCGGCCAGCCGGTGACGTACAAGGTTTGCAGCGAGCTCGACGGCTGGCAGCGTCCCACTCCGACGGAGATGCACGACATCTTCACGAACGCGCGCTTCGGCGACGGCACGGATCCCTGGCCCTTCGAGTACTTCTTCTACCTGGCCAACGTCTTCTGTGTACAGGCGCCCAACGCCATAAGCGCCAACGCTGAGATCAACGCGTTCGGAGGCTTCTGGAAGGACAGTGTGAGCAACCCAGCGTGCAACCCGGACGTTCTTCGTCCGGCCGGGACGGTGGCTCCGGACGACAAGAGGGGCTTCTTCGACTACCAGGGTTTCTACCTCATCGATTACTCGCTGGCTGCCATGTATCGCGACGGGACGAATCTCGTACTCGTCGTGGATGACCGTCCGCAGAGTCAGGAGCACGTGCTGTTTCCGGATCCACCATCGAGCAGCTTCTTCTTGAGCGACGTCGGCTTCGACACGATCCAGGTCGTGCGCAAGGACGCGTCGCTGGTCTTCCGACAGGGCCGCGAAGTGGTCTGGCGATGGCAGCGAGCAGCGCCAGTACGACGCTCAACGGCAACCTGGTCGCGGCGAGCCATCTCAGGCCTGCCCGACTCGGTGAGGAGCAAGTTCGACGTAAACACGGAGGCGCGGATCTACCGGTATCACGTATTTGGCGGAGCCTTCGTCAATCCCGACGCCATCGGGCTCGCTGCAAGTCCTCGATGCGAACGGCACGGTGGTCTACCAGACCTCATTTGGCAAGTCAGACCGGGCCTATGGCAGCCGCTGGCGAACTTCGACCTGGCGCCCGGAAAGCTATACTCTCGCCATTCAGGCCAGCCCCGGCAGCGGCGGGCCGCTCGTCCCGTTCTTGCTGATGCGCGACGACCATTCTCCGGTGCCGTAGCGTCTCCCGAATATGCGTTCCGCTAGGGTAATTCGTCGCGTCCGGTGCTACCTTCGCTTCTGCTATGAGACGCGGCCGCCCGAAGCATCCCGACATCCTGACGCCCCGTGAGGAGCAGGTCCTGCAGCTGCTGCGCGAAGGGCTGACGAACGAAGCAATCGCGACGCGGCTGGGAATCAGCGAGAGCGGCGCCCGCTACCACGTCTCCGAGATCCTCTCGAAGCTCGGCGTTTCATCACGACAAGAAGCCGCCGCGTGGCAGCCATCCGAGCCGCCGGCCGGCAGGTGGCGATTCGGAGTGGCGGCGCTGCTGCGAAAGCTGCCGGTGGGCGTTGCAGGCAAAGGCGTGGCCGTGGCGATCTTCGCGGCAACGGCCGTCGCGCTGGGGCTGGTGGCGGTCGGCGTGCTTTCGATGCGCGGCCGCGGACAGACGCTGCCTAGCGTTTCAACTGATAACGGCTCCTTGGGCAAGGTCGCGTACGTCCAGTAACGGGACATCTGGGTGGCGTGAACTGCCCGACGGCACGTCCGCGGCAGCTGACACATGTCGGAGGCTACTGCTCAGTACTGGTCGCCGACGGCGAGTGGCCGACTGCGCTGCGTTAGGTCTCGGCCGAGAAGTACGAAGCATGTGTCCTCCGGTCGGTGGCAGCGACGACCGGTCGAGCGCAGGCCGGCGGCTTCCTCGCCAATGGGGTGCGCCCTGTGGTCCTCGGTCTGCCGATCAACTGGCTTACGTGCAGCCCGGAACGGGGCTCCGGCATCGAGAGCGCGGACGGCTACACAAGTCCAGCATCAACTCGCCGCTGAATGGCACGCCGGAGCGGGGCGGTCTAGGAGCCGCTGACCGGCCCGCAATGGCGTATGCCCGTTGACGGCGCGCATGACTCGTAGCTCAGACGCCATTCTCGGCGACAGTCCAACCTCCGGGTGTCTGGACGTCACATCAAAGCGGGCAGAGCAGAGAGCTCTTCACCAATGACGTGTACGCGGCGGGAGGCGGCGCGGTCAACGCGTTCGCGTGGTCGGGCGACGGCAGCCGAGTACTTGTCTTCTACCTCGCTCCCATATAACTCGCCTCCTTTTTTGCGGACGGCTGGCCAGCTATGGGCCGTCAAGCCTGCCGCCGGCGAAGCGCCGGCCTCGGCACGCCAGTCGCTCTGCTGCCGTTCGGGGACTTTACCGGTCGGCGAGGTCGGACGCCAGCAGCTACTTCGTGACCGCCGGCGGCGGCCGCGAGACCTCGACGCCGGCAAAGGCCGATCGGCGTCCTCGACCCGGGTCGGCGCTCCTGCCGATGCTGACGATGCGGCGCGCACGCGGCGCTTTCGCCGGCGCTCTCGCCCGACGGCGTCTCTGAGTCGCCTATCGCCTCTGCGCCCGACATTGCGCCCTTCAGTCGGACGAAACCTGGCCGCAAAGGCTTCGCGAACGCGATGAGCCAAAGGCGCATCTGGCTCATGGCCTCGACGGCACTGGTCTTCGCCAGCCTCACGCCCGACGATACTACCGCCGACGAGTCGGCCGCTCTGGTCTGCGGACGGTCGACCGCATCCTCTTCGCGCGCCTCGACGCAGTGAAGGCACCGGCGCTTCGCTCGATGGCTCGATCGACCTCGTCCGGCGGAGTGGCTCCTCATAGGAAGTAGTCGCGGACATGTCACGCCCATCCCTCCGAGCTCGGCGGCGTTCCCTCTGCTCGAGTACTACGGCCACATCGGCTGGGACCTGCTGTTTGACTGGTGGCAGCCCGCGCCGTCGCCGTGATCGGGCCATTCTGCCTGGTGCACAGGCTTGTCTGCATCAATCTATATTCGCTACACGAAATCCTATTGGCGTAAGAATTCGGAAAGAAGTGGCCGCTAGTATCGGCTCAAGGTACGAATCTTGAGCGAAACGAGACCGGCAACCTTCCCTCTGGAGCAAGCTTATCGTCCCCTGACGGCGGACATGGTCGACCTTTCGGCCAGCTCCGGCCCCCCAACCCGTCTCGAGGAAATCTGCCCCGACTGGCAGGAGCTGCTGGCCGGCGTTTCGCTCGGCTACGGGCCGTCGGGCGGCAGCGCGGAGCTGCGAGAGGCTGTCGGCGGGCTCTACGGCCTCTCCGCCGAGAACGTCCTGATCACAGCCGGCGCCATGGAGGCGATCCGAGTGGCGACCCGCTCCCTGATTGCGCCCGCCCGGCCGTTTCTGGTCCAGGAGCCGTCCTACCTGGCGATGCGCCAGTGCGGCGTCGAGGCGGGAGGCGTGCCCGTCGCCTTGACGGCCGGCGCCAACCATGACTTCGACCTCGACGCTCTGTCGTCGGACGGGCGCCCCGACGTTGCGTTGCTCAACTCGCCTCACGGCCCCACGGGATCGCTGGTCCGAGGCCTGGAGCGCGCGCGAGGCCGCCTGGTGGTGGACGAGGTCTACCGCCCAATCAGCCTCGTCGCGGGTCAGAGCTTGCCGTCCGCTGTCGACCTCTCCGAGGACGCCGTCGCCATCGGCGACCTCTCGAAGCCGCTCGGGCTGGGGGGCCTGCGCATCGGCTGGCTGGTCAGCCGTGACCGCGACCTGATGGCGCGCTGCCGCGATGCGGTCGAGTTCGTCACCGGGTCTGTTTCCGTCCTCTCGGCGCCGATTGCGCTGCAGGCGGTACGGCGCTGGCATGAGCTGCTGGAGCCGCGCCTGACCCTGGCGCGCGCCAACCTTTCGCGCCTCGCGGCGTTCGTGGAGCGGCACCGTGACTGGCTCGACTGGACGGCGCCGCAGGCCGGCTACACCGCCACGCTGCGTTTCCGCGCCACGCCTCCCGGTTCCGACTTCTACGCCCGGCTGGCGGCGCAAGGCATCTTCCTCCTTGACGGCGCCGCCTTCGACATGCCGGGGCACATTCGCATCGGGTTGGGCATGGACGAGGCGGTGTTCGCCGGCGCGCTGCAGTCGCTGTCGCAGCAGATCCAGGAGCTGCCGACTACGGACGCGCTGCAGGAGGACGTGCACTGCATCCTCTTCTCCAAGCTGCCGCGACCCGGCCACGGCAAGTCGCGCCTCGCCGCCGAGATCGGCGTCGAGACCGGCGCGCGGTTGGCCGGGGCGTTCCTGCAGGACACCGTGAACATGACGCAGCGCGAGACGGCGCGCCTCTTCGTCAGCTTCGAGGCAGGCGACGCCGACATCGACGCCGAGCGGCTGTTCGGCACTCCGGACGTCTACCCGCAGAGCGGCTTCGACCTGGGTGAGCGCCTGAGCAGCGCCTTCGACGAGGCGTTCCGGCGCGGCGCGCGCAATCCGGTGCTCGTCGGCTCCGACAGCCCGACGCTGCCGGGGCACCTGCTAGCGATGGCCTCGCGGGCGCTGACGACGCACGACGTCGTCCTGGGGCCGGCCCGCGACGGCGGCTACTACGCGCTCGGCCTGCGGCAGCCGCAGCCCGCCATTTTCAAGGACATCACCTGGAGCACGAGCCAGGTTCTGGAGCAGACGCTGGCCCGCTGCCGCGAGCAGAACCTGCGCGTCTTCTTCCTGCCCACCTGGTACGACGTGGACACGGCCGCCGATCTGGCGGTGGCGAACCGCGACCTCGAGTTTAGCCCTGTCACCGCATCGCTGGTGCATGGCTTCGACGGGGCGGCGCAATGAGGCACGAGAACACGCTGATCACGATGCAGTTGGGCGTGGCGCTGATCTTCCTGCTCTCGCTGATGTTCATCTCCGGCGGCCTCTTCTATCTCTACACCTTCAACTACGACATCGGCCCCTATTTCACGGCGACGCGGGCGCTGCACTTCTACGCTGGCCTCGCCTCGATACCGTTCCTGCTGGCCAAGTACGGCTCGACGGGCATCCGCTTCGCCGGCTACTACCTGCACGTGCCGCGCTTCAAGCGCCGCGGCCCGCCCGGCCTTATCCCACGCGTCTTCTCGCCGCTGCTGGCGCTCGACTTCTTCATCCTTTACTTCAGCGGCCTCTACATGCTGTTCCACTACTACTACACGGTGACCAACATCCCGCCGGCGGAGTTCAAGCCGGTGCAGGTGCACCTCTGGGCCTCGATCCTGGCCGTGCCGCTGATCGCGGTGCATCTCGGGAACCACCTGCTCGAGGTCATTTCGACGCTGCGCCAGCGCCGCCGCGAGCTCGCCGTCGCTGCGCCGTCCGAGCAGGTGGTTGCGCCGTTGACGCGCCGCGCATTCCTGGCGACGGTGCTGGCCGGCGGTGTCGGGCTGGCGATCGGCTTCCAGAACACGCCGCTGCGTAGCGCCCGGGAGAAGGGCCTCTTCATCGGCACGATTCCGCAGGAGGAGAAGGGCGGACCCGGTGACTTCCCCGTCGAGACGCTGTTCCGCAAACGCGACGACATCGACATCAACAGCTGGCGTCTGCAGATCGACGGCGCCGTGAATCAGGAGACGAGTCTCACCTACGACCAGCTGCTGGCGCTGCCGAGCGTCGACACGGACATCCGCATTAGCTGCGTCAGCGGCTGGACGCAGGAGCCGCACTGGGCCGGCCCGCGCGTGCGCGACGTGCTTGCGATGGCCGGCGCCGACCCGGCCGCGAAGTCCGTCGCCTTCCACAGCCTTTCCGATTACGGCTTTACGTGGCACATCGACCCGCTGATGGGCGACAAGGCGCTGCTGGCGACGCACGTGAACGGCGCGCCGCTTTCGACGAACCACGGCTACCCGGTGCGGCTCATCGTGCCCGGCTATCCCGGACAGAACATGGTCAAGCAGCTCGATCGCATCACGGTGCGGGATGAGAAAGAGCGTTTCGACCCGGACTTCAAGCTGACATGAGTACGCGGGCGAGAGTCGAGGCGATGGGGCTGATCGGTGGGCTAATCGTAGCGCTGGTCGTGTTGATCGGGCTGTCCGTGTGGCTGCTGAGCCCGGAGGCGACGAGTGCCAAGGTGCTGGTCGCGGTGTGGCTCTGGGCTCTGCCGGTGGCGGGTGCGTTTGCCGCGCTCGGCTGGCTGGCCGCTCGCGTCGTCTTGCGCCTGACCGGAGGCGGTCGATGAACCCGCTCGACCGCGTCGGCGCGCTTATCGAGACTCAACTGGACGGGCTGGAGCAGCGAACTGCCAGCCCGTCGCGGAGTGCGTTGCTGGGCATCGGGATGGGGTTGCTGACCGTCGTCGGCGGCATCGCCGTCTTCCTGTTCATCCTGGCGTTCCTGGTCGAAGTGTTCGCCTGAAGGGTGTGTGAACCATGACAACTGTCGACGAAAAACCGGCTCAGCGAAGCGCTTACGTCGCCAAGCTCCCGACCGAGCTCTATCTGGAGACGACGAACCGCTGCAACCTGGCCTGCACGACCTGCCCGCAGTACTTCGGCATGCCGGAGGAGTCGGGCGACCTGACGCTGCACCAGGTACAGCTCATCGTCGACCAGCTGCCGGACCTGCGGCGCGTCGTGCTGCACGGCATCGGCGAGCCGCTGCTCAACAAGTCGCTGGTGCAGATCATCGAGCTGCTCAAGCGCCGCGGCGCCCACGTGCTGTTCAACACGAACGGGCTGCTGCTGCGAGGCCGGCTGGTCGAGCCGCTGATCGGCTCCGGTCTGGACGAGCTGCGCGTCTCCGTCGACTCCGCGGAGCCGGAGACGTACGCGGCGATCCGCGGCGTCGACGGCCTGGATCGCATCTTCGAGAACCTGAAGACGTTCGAGACGACGAAGCGCCGCCTCGGCGCCACGACGCCGGTCGTCTCGCTCTGGATCACGGGCATGAAGACGAACGTGCAGGAGCTGCCGAAGCTGGTGCGCCGCGCCGCCGACATGGGCATCGGCGAGGTCTACCTGCAGCGCCTCGTTTTCTCCGGCCGCGGCCATGCCGTCGAGGACGAAGCCCTCTTCCACCGCTCGACGGACCAGGAGCGCAGCGCCGTCGCCGAGGCTGAGAGGCTGGCGAAGGAACTGGGCGTGCGGCTCAAGGGCTCCGGCGAGGTCAACGAGGTCAGCGTCTTCATGAGCGATGACGAGCCGGACGTGCCCTATCAGCACTGCCGCCGGCCGTGGTCGCTGATGTACATCACGGCCAACGGCAACGCGCTGCCCTGCTGCATCGCCCCGTTCACGACGGCGCCCTATGAGGAGATCACGCTGGGCAACGTCTTCGATGAGACCCTGGAGGAGATATGGAACGGTCCGCGGTACCAGGACTGGCGGAAGCGAATGCTTGGCGATCGCCCGCCTCTGGCCTGCGCTCGGCTGCGGCTCGAGCTGGAGTCTCTAACCGGCGACCAATCGCGGCTCGTCCTCGCATCGTTTCTCAGCCTGCTATGCCTGGCCGGCGGCAGCTTCGCGTACTTCGCAGACCTGTCGCTGGCCCGGCACCACGCCTTCCAGAGCAACGCGTACGACCTCGGCTTCTTCGACCAGATCATCTGGAACACGTCGCGTGGCCATCTCTTCGAGACGAGCTTCGTCTTCTATAACTTCTTGGGTCAGCATTTCGACCCGATCCTGCTGTTCTTCGCCGGCGTCTATCGCCTCGGCGGTAACGTGGAGACGCTGCTCGTGCTGCAGTCCGCGTTCGCGGCGCTCGCGGCCGTGCCGCTGTTCTTCGCCGCGTCGCGCCTGACCCGCAGCAGCGCGGTTGGCCTCGCCTGCGGCGCCGCGTTTCTGCTCAGCCCGCAGCTGCACGAGGCGTTGCGAGCTGGCTTCCATCCGGAGCTCGGCATCTTCTTCTTCGTCTTCCTGGCGGCATATTTCCTGGCAGGGTCGAAGCCGCGCGCGGCGATGCTGGCCGTCCTGCCGCTGCTGCTGTTCAAGGAGGACCAGGCGCTGATCGTGCTCGCTTTCGCGGTGCTGCTGGCGTGGCGGGGTCATCGACGCGAGGGCGTTTACCTCGGCGCCATCGCCGTCGCGTGGATCGTGGCGGTGGTGTTCGTGATCATGCCGCACATCCGCGGCGGTCCCAGCGACCTGACGGAGCGGTACGGCTACCTCTACGACGGCGCCGGTCTCCTGAGCTTCGTTCCGGACGTGGTGCAGCGTGGCTTCGACCACATGCGCCACTTCACGCTACCCACGACGCTCGACATTCTGACCTCGACCGGCTGGCTGGCCTTGCTCAGCCCGATCGCGCTGCTGACGGCGCTGCCCGTCCTGTTCCTCAACGGCCTCGCCGCGCACCAGCAGCAGGCCGAGCTGAGCCTGCATTACTCGGTGCCGTTCCTGGCGATGGTCTGGCTGGCGACGCTGCTCGGCTTCGAGCGCCTCAGCCGCATCCGATGGCGTCAGCCCTACCTCATGACGGCCGGGGCTGCGCTCCTGCTGGTCTCGGCCCTGCTCAGCGCCCGCAGCGAGAGCCGCTGGTGGCCGCCCGTGCAGTCGGAGGCGCTCTCACCGGCGCATGCGGCGGCGCTGAACGACGCGATTGCGCTGATCCCGCCCGATGCATCGGTAGATGCCCAGACGACAATCCTGCCCCACCTCTCGGAGCGCCGAAATGTGTTCGAGTTCCCCGGCTGGGGCGGTTCGCAATACGTGATCGTCGATAGCGGCCTGCCGATTACGGACCAGGTGCGCGACGCTGGCTACGCGGACAAGCTGGCGGAGCTGCCCTCCGATGGCTACGAGAAGATTTTCGACCGCGAGGGTGTGCAGGTCTGGAGGCTGAAGACATGACGGTAGTGGCGATTATCCCCGCGCTGAACGAGGAAGCGGTGATCGGCGACGTGGTGCGCGGCGCGCTGCCCTGGGTCGACCAGGTGATCGTCGTCGACAACAGCAGCACCGACGCGACGAGCTCCGTGGCGTCCGCGGCCGGGGCGCGCGTCGTTTTCGAGCCACACCCGGGCTACGGCGCCGCCTGCATGGCGGGCGTTCGGGCTGCGGAGGGTGTGGACGTGCTCGTCTTCCTGGACGGCGACGGCAGCGACCCGCCCGACATGATCCCGGTGCTGCTCGAAGTGATGCGGAGCGATGATGTCGACCTCGTCCTCGGCCGTCGCGCCGGCGCCGTGGAGCCGGGCTCGATCCTGTGGCACCAGCAGGCCGGCAACTGGCTGATGGCGCTGGACGATCCGCGTCCTGAGCGGCGGCTACGCGTTGCACGACCTGCCTTCGTTCAAGGCGATCAAGGCGCCCGTGCTGCACTCGTTGTCGCTGGCCGACATGGAGCACGGCTGGACCGCCGAGTTCCTGACCAAGGCGGCGCTGCGTCGCGTGCCGATGCGCGAGGTGAAGACGGGCTACCGACGCCGCGTCGGCGTCTCGAAGGTGAGCGGCACGCTGAAGGGGACGGCGCTGGCCGCCTATCGCATGAACCGCGCCATCTTCCGCGCCTGGCGCGAGCATCGCCGGGCACAGCCGGCCGACGGCTACTGCTGCAGGCCGAAGCGCTGCAGAATCGGACTGAGCATGCGTTTGGTTTCGTCCGGCGCCTTGTCGAGGTCTGTGATCACGGCCTGAGCGGCGGTGGCGCAGCAGGTGCAGCTCCGCCAGTCTGGTAGGCCGTCCAGCAGGTTGCGCACCGCGTTGCGCGCCGTCTCCACGTTGCGGATCAGGTTGCGCACCACCAGCTCGACCGAGACGGAGGCGTGCTCCGGGTGCCAGGTGTCGTAGTCGGTGACGCAGGCAAGACAGGCGTAGCAGATGCCGGCCTCGCGGGCCAGCTTCGCTTCGGGCAGCGCCGTCATGCCGATGATCGAGGCGTTCCAGCTCTGGTAGAGGAACGATTCGGCGCGCGTCGAGAAGGCAGGCCCTTCGATCGTGATCAGGGTGCCGCCTCGGTGCACGTGGCCGCCGGCGTTGCGGGCCGCGCGCTGCATGGCCTCGGAGAGCGTCGGGCAGAAGGGCTCGTCGAAGGGGATGTGACCAACGATGCCGTTGCCGTAGAAGGTCGGCTCGCGCTTACCGGAGGTGCGGTCGATGAGCTGGTCGGGCAGGACGAAGTGCAGCGGCTCGATCTCGTTCTTCAGGCTGCCGACTGCGCTGACCGAGACGAGCATGCGCACGCCCAGTGAGGCCAGCGCCCAGATGTTGGCCCGGTAGGGCACCTCGGTGGGCGAGAGGCGGTGGCCGAGGCCGTGGCGGCTGAGAAAGGCGACGCGCGTGCCCGCCATCTCGCCGACGTAGATAGCGTCCGAGGGCATGCCGAAGGGCGTCTCGACTTCGAGGCGCTCGAGCCCGTCCATCGTGTAGAAGCCGGAGCCGCCGATGACCGCCAGAGTTGCGCGTTCGTCCATGAGCCTCCCGAAAACGTGTCCTCAGCGTACCATCCCCATCCTGCCCAACGGCTTCCGTGGTAGCGTGCGATGAGAGCGGCTCTGACACGACGAGAGAAGAGTCCACATGAACACTCTGCTGCTGTATTCGGCGACGCTGCTGGCAGCCGTGCTGCTCTCCGAGGTGGCGCGGCGCAGCATCCTCTCGACGGCCGTGCTCTTCCTGCTGTCCGGCTTCGTGGTGGGCGGCGTCTTCGACTTCGTGAAGCTGCAGCCCAGCGATCCCGAGGTGAAGCTGCTGGCGGAGTTGGCGCTGTTCAGCGTGCTCTTCACGGACGGCATGCGCGTGGACTTCGACGACGTCCGAAGCAACTGGCGGTTGCCCTTCCGGGCCCTGCTGCTCGGCATGCCGCTGACGCTGCTCTTCACCGGCGCGCTGGCGTATTTCGTCGTCGGCTTGCCCTGGGACGAAGCGCTGCTCCTGGGGGCGATTCTCAGCCCCACCGATCCGGTGTTGGCCGCTGCCATCATCGGCCGCGTCGACGTTCCTTTCAGGCTGCGACGCCTGCTCAATATCGAAAGCGGCCTCAACGACGGGCTCGCGCTGCCGTTCGTGCTCGTGTTGCTCACGGTTGTCGGCGACAAGCCGCTACACGGCTTCAATATCGCCGGGCAGCTCGTGTTCGGCATCGTCATCGGCATCGTCGTGCCCATCGTGGCGGTCCGGCTGGAAGGCAGGCGCTACTTCGGGTCTGCGCCGCTCTATGAACCGCTGCTGGCGATGTCGATTGGGCTGCTCGTCCTTTCCATAACGTCGCTAACCGGCACGAACATCTTCCTGGGCGCCTTCACGGCGGGCATGGTGCTGGCCAACCTGGGGCCGCGAGTAAGCGAACACTTCCGTGAGCTGGGCGAGTCCGTGACTGAGCTGTTGAAGCTGGCGGCCATCCTGCTGTTCGGCGCCCTGATCTCGATCCACTTCCTGGCCGAGATATCGCTGACCGGTTACCTGTTCGCCTTTCTGACGCTGGCACTCGTGCGCCCGGCGGCGCTAGGGCTCTCTCTGATCGGCGGCCGGCTGCCGCTCAAGGAGTGGGCCGCAGCAGCCTGGTTCGGTCCGAAGGGGTTTGCCTCGGTGGTGTTCGGGTTGCTGGTGGTCGTCGAGAACACGCGCGACGCCAACCTGCTCTTTCACCTGACAGCCCTGGTCGTTGCCCTCTCGATCCTGCTGCACTCGACGACGGACGTGGTTATCGCGCACCGTCTGCGAGTGGAACCGCAGACGATCGAGACGAGCCCCGAGCTCGGTTCGTAGTCTCGCCGTTACGGCTCGTCCGGTTGCAGAATCATCGCGCTGCCGCTGCGCCTCCTCCCGGTCGTATAGACTCGTAACAGGTACACCACTATGCGAGCGACGCTACTCATCTCCGCCGTAGTTGGGCTCCTTTCCCTGGCATGTGGTGTCGTTTCCTCGCCCGAATCGACGCCGACCATCACGCCCACGGCAACCGCGACGGCCACCCCCGAGCCGACGGCAACGCCGGCCCCGACGCCTACGCCGACGCCCATCCCGGAGGTGAATCCGGGCCAGGCCATCGTGGTGGGCGGCGTCGTGCGCACCCGCACGCAGCCGAGCTCGCAGGCCGACCAGGCCGGCGTCCGGGGCGACCTGCAGCCTCTCGAAATCGCCGCGACGGTGCAGGGCGAGGACTGGGTGGTTGGCAGCCAGACCTGGCTCAGCTCCGCGCCGCCCGACTGGGCCACGCAGTGGTACCAGCTCACGGATGGCAGCTACGTGTACGGTGCTTTCGTCTTCATCCTGCCGGAGGGCGAAACTTCACCCCTGGCGCCGTCGCCCAATGGCGAGGAGAAGTGGATCGACGTGAACCTGACGACGCAAACGGCGCGGGCGATGGAAGGCGACCAGGCCGTGTTCACGGCGCCCATCAGCAGCGGCGCGCCGCCCTTCGAGACGCCGCAGGGTTCCTTCGCCGTCGAGCCGGATGGCCGCATTGCGGTCGAGCGCATGACGGCGTCGCAGGCGGGCTACGACCCGAACCAGGCGCAGTACGACGTCGAGCGCGTGCTGTTCACGCAGTACTTCGACCAGAAGGGCGACGCGCTGCACGTCAACTACTGGCGCCCTTCGTCCGTCTTCGGCCACCAGGCCACCAGCCACGGCTGCGTTGGCATGGAACTGCACGCAGCGCAGTACTTCTGGCTCTTCGCCGAGCCAGGCACCCGTGTCGAGGTTCACCCGTAATGACGGGCCGTTTGTCCACCGCGGGACGGACGCTCGGCCCCTGACTCACGTATTGGCGGGCACGCATACTCGAGCCATGAAAGTTCGCAAGCTCGCACCGCTGCTGGTTGTCGCGGTGGCGGCTGCCTACGTCCGTTTCGGCAGGCGGTGCGTTCAGAACTGGGGGGCAACCGAAGACGAGGTGGGTGGCGCCCTGCCCGGCGACGAGCTGGTGCCCGACGCCGGTTTGCAGACGACGCGCGCAGTCACGATCGAGACGGCGCCAGCTGCGATCTGGCCCTGGCTGCTGCAGATGGGGCCGCGTCCGCGCGCCGGCGCCTACACCTACGACTGGATCGAGCGCCTGCTCGGCATCGATATCGAGAACTCGAACCGCATTCTGCCGGAGTTTCAGCACCTCGGCGCCGGCGAATTCTTGCGGCTGGACGACAAGGGCACCGGCCTGACGGTCGTGCAGGTCGAGCCGGAGCAAGCCCTGGTGCTGCAATGGGAACCCGCCGGCTCCAGCTGGGCGTTCGTCCTGCAGCCGGAAGGCGAGAACCGCACGCGGCTCATCTCTCGTAACCGGATCTCGGTCGAAGGGCCTCTGGCCTGGCTCGGCATGGTCGCCTTCATGGAGCCGGGCTCGCTGATCATGGAGCGCAAGATGCTGCTCGGCATCAAGGAGCGCGCCGAGTCGCTTGCGGCCGGCGACCATGGGCCTGCCTAAACAACCGGTCATCCAATCCCGTTGGTCTTGGTCATTCCAAAGGGTTCTTTCGAGCGCACCTGCGGGGAGGTACAGAAGCTGACAGGGAGCGCAAGGGATCTCCCCTCAGACTCCCCCGCGTGGGCTGCGCCCCAGCTGCCCCTGCCTTTCGTGTGTTTGTCCGTCCCAAGACTCTCGCTGCGGGGGTGAGCCGGCAGGCAGGTCAGGCGGTCTGGTCGAGCTTCTCTTCCCAGGCCTTGTAGTTGCTAACCGCGTCTTTGACGAAGGGCGAGTGCTTGATCGCGCCCAGGACCAGCCAGTTCAGCAGGCTGGCCGGGAAGCGCAGCGGCCGCGTGAAGTCGACGAAGAGGACGACGCGCGTCTCGTCCGTGTCGTTCCACGCCTCGTGATAGAAGGTGTCGTCGAAGATCAGGCTCTTGCCTTCGTCCCAGTGGCAGATCTCCGCGTCAACCTTGATGCCGCACATCTCGCGCGGCTCCGGCACGCGCAGGCCCAGGTGGTAGCGCAGGATACCCTTGAAGGTGCCGCGGTGGCGCGGCAGGTGCTTGCCCGGCGCGAAGATCGAGTAGAACGCCGTCGTCATGCCGGGGATCGTCTTCAGCCAGCGGTTCGTCTCCGGGCAACGCTGCGTGTGGTTCTCGGCCTCGAAGCCGAACGCGTAGAAGAAGTAGGTGCGCCAGCCTTCGTCGTCGGTCAGGCGGCGCTGGTCGCGCGATAGCTCCTGAAAGGGCGGCACTTTATCGACGTCCGCGAGGACCGCATCGAGCTCGGCGCGGATGTCCTGCCAGTGGGCTTCGATGTCTTTGGCCCAGGGGAACTGCTCGTTGGCAAAGACCGGCTTGTCACCGACCACGGAGCCCCGGGCGATGATGCTCTCCAGCCGCCGGATCGCCGCTGCGCCCGTGTCGATGCTGAAATCACGGATCTTCAATCGGAGGCTGCGGGTGTCTTTCTTCGGTGCGTCAGTCCGCTCGTCGGTTGCCTGACCAGCCACTTTGCTCCCTCCCTGAATCCAGCTCTTCGAACTCGTGGTATCACTACGAGTTCATAGGGTGCTCTCTGCTCTGATCTCCCTATTAGCCACGAATACTAATGCAGAAGCCGTATCGTCTCCAGTGCCGATCGGCAATTGGTCAGTCCGAGAGGACGGCGCGCAGCTCGGCAAGCGTTGCCGGGTCGGCCGCCGCGGCCATGTTGCTCGATGGTAGGACGAAGGGACTGCCGTCCGCTCGTTCGACGATGCCGCCTGCTTCCTGCACCAGCAGGGCGCCGGCCGCCAGGTCCCAGGGACCAACCCGCGGATGCTCCGCCAGATAGAAGACGTCGAAGCGGCCGCAGGCGACGTAGGCCAGCACGATGGCGGTACCGCCGAAGGTGCGCTGTGAGAAGGCGTGGCGGCGCACGCGCTGGGTGCGAGCGGCGGCGTCCTCGTCGTCCTGGTTGCCCAGCCAGATGTTGACCAGCGCCCTGTCGAGGCCATGTCGCGGAGACACACTGATCGGCTCGCCGTTGAGGCTGGCGCCGAGGCCGCGCGCCGCCGTGAACAGCTCCCCGATGATCGGGGCGTAGGTGGCAGCGGCGATCGGCTGGCCCGCCTCGACGAACGCGATGGTGGAGCTGAAGTCGGGGAAGCCGTGCAGGTAGTTGAAGGTGCCGTCCAGCGGGTCGATGAGCCAGCCGTGATCGGCCAGCACCTCGGCCTGCTGCTGGCGCGTCGTGCCGTCCTCTTCGCCGATGATCGGCTCGCCGGGGAACGCGGCCTCGATGACGGACTTGGCGGCGATCTGCGCCTCCGTGTCGACGATGCTCACGAGGTCGCGCGGGTTGCCGTTCTTCGTCTCGTATTCGACGGCAGTGGGGCGGTAGCGCGTGTGCACGGCGGCAGCAGCCAGGGCGGCCTCTTCGGCCACCGAACGGCGTCGCTGCAGCTCAAGGTCTTGCGATGGCATGGCGGGCTCCTTCTCCAACGATTATGACTCTTCAGGGTCGGCCTTTACGAAGCCCCGCGGCCGCTTGTCGAGAATCTACGTCTGCCGCCGTGCGGTATGGTTAGGGAGCTGTAAAATCCGCCCCGACTCGTTGGGACGGGGCTGGAAGGGCGTTTCGATGCTGGTCGCCGGTCGGGAGCTGTTGCAGGACGCGGTCGCCGGCCGGCGCGCCGTAGGCTCTTTCAACACCTACAACCTCGAGATCACGCGCGCCATTCTGCGCGCCGCCGAAGCGCGACGGGCGCCGGTCTTCCTGGCGGCCGGCCGTCAGCCTCTCGACCGCGCTGGCTTCGCGCCCTTGATGAGCGCCATGCTCGCGGCGGCGCAAGCGGCCCGCGTGCCCGTCGCGGTGCACCTCGACCACAGCCCGGACGTCGCCACGATCAGCCGCTGTATCGACGCCGGCTTCACTTCGATCATGGTCGACGGCTCGCGCCTGCCCTTCGCCGAAAACGTGGCGTTGACGCGCTCGGCGGTCGAGGCGGCGCAGGGCGTGACGATGGAGGCGGAGCTGGGCGGCGTCTTCGGCAACGAGGACCGCAGTGGCGACCAGCACGGCGACATCCCCATGACCGACCCGGACGAAGCCGAGCGCTTCGTCGCCGAGACGGGCGTGGACAGCCTGGCGATCGCGATCGGCAACGCGCATGGCGTGTACAGCGGCGAGCCGCGCCTCGACTTCGACCGGCTGGCGGCGCTGGCGCAGCGCGTGCCGGTGCCGCTGGTGCTGCACGGTGCTTCCGGTATCAGCGACGACGACCTGCGACGCTGCATCGAGTTCGGCGTGCGCAAGATCAACGTCAACACGGAGATCCGCATCGCGCTGTTCGGTTCGCTGAGCGAGTCGCTTCAGCGCGGTGTCGACGGCTACGACGTGACGCGCCTTTTCGACGCGGCGGTCGAGGCAATGCAGCGAACCATCGAGGAGAAGTTGGCCGTCTTCGGCTACTAACTCCTCCTCGATGGTTCGCTCGCGTGAGAAGGTGCTCGTGTTCAGCTGGACCTAGGCGCCTCCGAACCGCGATGCGAACTCGGTCTTTTGCGTCTCCTGCGCGGTGACGACCGGCTCACGCCGGCGGGTTCGCGAGAACACCGCGACGCCTGAAACGTCGATCTCCGGCATGTCGATGCTGATGTCCTTGAGCACACCGTTGGCGAGGCGGTTGTAGTCCTTGAAGCGGGCACGAGCCTGCATGCGCCAGGCGGGTATGCCGCCGTTGCAGTGGAGTTCGAAGGCCGATTCGCGACCGTCCAGGCCAGAAGCGATGTGGTCCCAGGCCAGGTTGAGCAGGGCGGAACGCTGCAGAGCCGTGTAACCACCGCCGCCGAATGATTCCTCAAGGCCGTCCCGCATCTCCGGCGCTGCCAGGTCGGTGTCGGTTGGGGCGACCACCAGGGAAGAGCCGGGCAGGATGCGCATGATCTCGGTCAGACGCTGACGGCACTGCAGCATCTTGATGCTGCCCGCGGCGACGTGCTGGTAATTGGGGGCGGTGTAGCCGGCGACGGACGTGACCGGGTCGCGCTCAGCCGCCGTCAGGCAGCTGCGAACGGTCTGCAGGTCGACCACCATGTCATTGATGTATTCGAGGGTGGCGGCGTGCTGCTTCAGGCCCATGGCGTCGGCGCAGGCGAGGGCGACGCCGAGCGTGTATTCACCCTTCGTGTACCAGCAGTAGAGCTGGTGCCAGAGCAGCCAGGTGGTAGCGTCAGGCTGCAAGAAGTCAGGCGCCGTGCCCTCCTCCTTCTTCTGTTCGATAAGGAAGATCCGCTCCCAGGGGACGAAGACCTCGTCCAGCCAGAGCTGGCCGTCCAGCTCGTCGAAACGGTGGCTGTGGGGCGCGACGAAGGGGTTGGAGTGCCGTGCCGCTATCTTGCGACAGAAGATTGTCGTTCCGGGCGCGTTGGCCGGGATGATCAGGCCCGCATTGTAGCCGTTGACCATGAGGTCCGAGAGGCCGCCGATGTAGATGTCGTCGGCGAAGGGCGGGCTGGTATGCATGCCGACCTTGCCCGAGACGACGAGCCCGTCGTCGCGCTCCTTCACGATGCGCAGAGCGTGGCGCTTCTCCGGATCCGGATCCATGCGGGTACCGATGGTCGGGCCACCGGCGGAGTAGGTCATGAAACGGCCTTCCTCCTGGATCAGGCGGCGGTAGGCAAAGATGTCGTCGACCTGCTTCTGGGAGACTTTCATGCGCTGCGTCGCGTCGACGATGCTCATGCTGATCAGGTTCCCATAGGCGGCGTCGTGGGTGATGTTGCCGGCGGAGAGGAACTCGACCGCCTCGAACGCCTTGCCCATGTTGACCAGGTCATTCGAGCTCATGGGCAGCATGTAGTGATAGGCCATGCGGTTGCCCTTATCGTCTGGCGGCGCCAGCAGGACGTCCTGCCATTCCGGGTCGAAGTGGCGGTCGTACCATGCCGCGTACTCCTCGACCGTGCCCTTGGTCAGGGGATGGGTTGTGACGTCTTCGATGCGGCCCTCGCCGGCGATCCAGACTTTGCGGCCATCCCGCAGACTCTCGCGATACTCAGCTCCTGTGCGCATTGGACAAATCCTCCCGTGTCTCTTTGCCGGCCAGGGGACCGCTGCCGGGTCCAGTCAGGCTCAGGTACATAACAGTTGTTATGGAGCATATAGCAGATGCCGCCGCCCGGCTATGGGACAATCGGCCCTTTTTCAGTGTCCGGGTGACCGGGCTCCTGTAAGCTGACCGGGTGCCTTCCGATTCGCTGGCCCGCGTCACCGCCGAGGTGGTCGATTGCCGCGCCTGTCCGCGCCTGGTCGAGTGGCGGGAGCGCATGGCGACCGAGAAGCGCGCTTCCTTCCGCGATTGGGACTACTGGGGCCGTCCGATTCCTGGCTACGGCGATTCTCAAGCGCGTCTGCTGGTCGTCGGGCTGGCGCCGGCCGCGCACGGTGGCAATCGTACCGGCCGCATCTTCACCGGCGATCGCTCCGGCGATTGGCTGTTTCGCGCTATGCACAAGGCCGGATTCGCCAATCAACCCACCAGCGCAAGCCGCGATGACGGTCTGGAGCTGTACGGCGCCTATGTGGCGGCGGCGGTTCGCTGCGCTCCGCCGGACAACAAGCCGACGCCGCAGGAGCGCGACAACTGCCTGCCGTACCTGCAGCGCGAGATCGAGCTGCTGACGGAGCTGCGCGCCTTCGTCTGTCTCGGCTCCTTTGCCTACGCGGCGTTGGCCGGGCTGCTGCGCCTGCGGCCCCGTCCAGCTTTCGGCCACGGCGCCGAGATCGCGCTGCCGGACGGCCGCACGATCGTCTGCTCCTACCACCCGAGCCAGCAAAACACCTTCACCGGCCGCCTCACGGAGCCGATGTTCGACGCGATATTCGCCCGCGCCCGCGAGCTAACGCAGAGCTGAGGGTTCTCTGTTCGGGTTACTCGGCATCTCCTCACGCCTCGACGCGCCGAGGCGCCTGCTCCCTGTCATGCTGAGCGCCAGCGAAGCATCTCCCGGTAACCCGATGTCGCAACGTTGAACGGGGTCCGCACGGTCAAGACTCCGAGTTGTCTCGAGGAGTGCGTTTCAGCCAGGTCTGGAGGAGTGCGTACTGGGTAGACGGCGCGTAGCATCCGCCGCGCGGACGCTCTTCTCCTACGCGGCATTCGTTCCCGGGAGATGCTTCGCTGGCGCTCAGCATGACAGGTTCCCTGCTCGATTCCCCTTAGCGATGAGCGATTTGCGACAATCTCGCTCCGGCGATTCATCGGGGCGGCTCGTAATGACGTTGGTCGCGGCCCGCGACAATTTGCAAAGAATGTGGGCCGTTTGACTCCTAGGCGACGCCAGCATGAGGAGCTACGCTGCCCGAGTGGGCGTTGCCCCGAGCGCTCCGACGACATCGGGGCGGCCGGGACGATGCGAGGGGGGCATTCCGGGGCGCCACGTCCCCGGGGGATTCATCGTCCAGGGTAGTCCCAATGACGGCGGTCTGGCTCGTTCTCAGCCTGATCCTTCTCGGCGAAGCGTCCGTCTGGCTGGCGTTTCGGCGATGGCGGCTGCTACGCTCCCGGCGGCTGCTGCGTCCCATTACGCAGACCGCCGCGCATCTCGTTCTCCCCCTTGTCGTGCTGGCGGCCTACGCGTGGCTGGCGCCGCTCGAGTCGCCGTACGCGCGTATCGATGCGCCGGGCACCGTGGTCATCGACGCCTACGGCAACGTGCTGCAGCGCGACACGAGCAAAGGGCTGCGCATCCCGGTGGCGCTTGATGACGTGGCGCCGGTCGCTATCGACGCCACGATCGCGGCCGAAGACCAGCGCTTCCGCAGCCATCCCGGCATCGACCCGATCGCGGTCGGCCGCGCCCTGATCACGCTGCCGTTTCACCGCTCCGGCGCATCGACCCTGAGCCAGCAACTCGCCCGCCGCGTCTACCTCGACGGTGACGAGCCGCTGCTGGAGCGTAAGGCGCGGGAGGCGCTGATTGCCCTGCAGCTCGAGGCGCACTACTCGAAGGACGAGATCCTGGACCTCTATCTGAACAACGTTTACTACGGCCGCGGCGCCTACGGCATCGAGGCCGCCGCCCGCATTTACTTCGGCACCAGTGCCGCGAATCTCGACCTGGCGCAGGCGTCATTCCTGGCCGGCCTGCCGCAGCTGCCCGCCGTCTACGGCGCCGAGCCGGATTCGACGGCCATGCAGGCGCGCCAGAAGTATGTGCTCGATAGGCTCCTCGACGCCGGCGGCGTCGATCCCGTGAGCGCCGGCGCCGCACTGGCGGAGCCGCTGCAGCTGCTGCCGGAACAGGCGCCGGTGTCCGCGCCGCACTTCGTCGACTACGTCATGGCCGAGATGCAAAGCCGCTTCCCGCAGCTCGCGGGTAAAGACGGCCTCGTGATCGAAACGACGCTGGACTTGGGCCTGCAGCAGCAGGCGGAGCAGACGGTGCGTTATCGCCTGTCGCAACTCGAGGACAAAAACGTCGGTAACGCGGCGGTCGTCGTCCTGGAGCCGAAGACGGGTCGCATCCTCACCATGGTGGGCGGCGTCGATTACCAGTACGGCGACGCTGGCGGTGGCAGCCAGATCAACATGGCGCTGCAGCCGCGCCAACCGGGCTCGGCGCTGAAGCCGTTTCTCTACGCGACGGCACTGGCGCAGGGCTTCACGGCCGCGACGCCGCTGCTCGACGTGCCGACCAGCTTTGTAACGGAGGGCGGCACCTACGAGCCGCTGGACTACGATCGTACCTTCCACGGCCCCGTGTCGCTGCGCGAGGCGCTGGCGTCGTCGTTGAACGTGCCGGCAGTGCGCACGCTGAGCCAGGTCGGCATGAAGCCGTTTCTCGACACGCTGCACCGTGTCGGTCTCAACACGCTAGGCGAGGCGGAGCTGTACGGGCTCTCGTTGACCCTCGGCGGCGGCGAGGTGCGGCTGCTCGACCTGACCAACGCCTACGCCGCGCTGTCCAACGGCGGCATGCAGGTGCAGCCTTACGCCATCGAGAGCATTCGCGATTCCGCTGGCCGCGTCCTCTATCAACACCAGGAGGAGACGCCGTCCCGCGTGCTCGACGCGGATGTCTCGTACGTCATCGGCGACATCATCTCGGACCCGGCGGCGCGTGAGCTCGGCTTCGGTGACACGCCGACGCTGACTCTGCCCTTCCGCACCGGCGTCAAGACGGGCACGACGACGGAGTTTCGCGACAACTGGACCCTCGGGTTCACGCCGGAGCGCGTCGTCGGCGTCTGGGCCGGCAACACGGACAACGAGTCGATGCAGAACGTCTCCGGCCTGGACGGCGCCGGACCGATCTGGCACGCCGTCATGGAGGCGGCCATGCGCGACGTGACGCCGACGTGGCCGAATCCGCCTTCGGACCTGGTGCGTGCCTCCGTCTGCTCGCCGACGGGCCTGATACCCGGTCCCGACTGCGCCGTCGTCACGAACGAGTGGTTCCTGCCCGGCACGGTCCCGACCCAAGTCGAGGACTACTACCAGCGCGACGCGTCCGGCACGCTGCGCATCAACCCGCCTGCCGAGGCGCGCGGCTGGGCCATCGCGGCCGGGCTGCCCCTGTTCGAAGATGGTCAGCAGTCCCAGGCCTTCGTTGTCCAGCCGGCCAACGGCGCCGTGCTGTTCCTGGCGCCGGAGCTGCAGGCGCAGCAGGTGTTGCTCAAGGCGTCGCCGCCGGCCGGCGCGCGCAGCATCGAGTTTGACATCGACGGCGCCACGGTGGCGACGGCCACGCCGGACGACCCAACGGCCGTCTGGGCCCTGGCGCCCGGCGACCACACGCTGCAGGTGACGGCGCGGCTGGACGATGGCACCGCCGTGCAGGCCAGTTCCCGGTTCGAGGTGAAACCGTGAAGCGCACCCTCCTTGCCAATCCCCGCCTGACGCTGAGCTGGCTCACCACCGTGCTGCTGGTAGCGCTGTTCGGGCTGTTCGTGGCGCTGCATCACGAGCAGCACTTCTCCTTCGGTCCATCCAGCCAGGCGGAGCCGCGCGTGTTCACGGTGACGCCGGCGGGCGAAGGCGCCAACCCGCTGGGACCGATCAAGGTGACGTTCGCCAGCCCGCCGGACGAGCATGATGGCGCCGCGCTGATGCAGGTGAGCCCTGCCGTGGATGGCAGCTACGTATGGCAGAGCGACCGTACTGTGCTGTTCCAGCCCGCCTACCCCGGTCTGCTGCGCGGCCAGCAATACACCGTCGACGTCCCGGCTCGCCCGGAGGCCGGCCTCAATCGCGACGTATCGGTGAGCTTCGAGACGGAGGGCAAGCTCACCGTCGACAGCGTGATCCCGGCGCAGAACGACGTCGACGTGCCACCGGACGTGCAGGTGCTCGTGCAGTTCAGCCGGTCCGTGGCGCCGCTTACCTTCCTCAGCACCCAGAGCGACCAGCCGGTCGTCGTCTTCGACCCGCCTCTGCCGGGCACCGGCGAGTGGCTGAACACGTCCCTCTATCGCTTCGTGCCGGACCCGGACGCCATCCAGCCCAGCACCCACTACCAGGCGCGCGTCCTGTCCCACCTCTCGGAGCAGCCGGATGGCGTGCTCAGCTCGGACTACGTCTGGACCTTCGACTCCTACGGCCCGGCGGTCGAAAGCGTTACGCCCGGCCAGAACACCCAATTCGTCGGACCGAACCAGCCCATCGTCGTGCGTTTCAATCAGCCGATGGACCGCACCTCGGTGCAGGTTGGCTTGCAGCTGAAGGGATCGGACGGCAAGGCGCTGCAAGGTCTCTTTACCTGGTCGGAGAACGACAGCGTGGTCAGCTTCACGCCTGTGGGCGACTACGAGCCGATGACCAGGTACAGCCTCCTGCTGCCCACGGGCCTGCTGGGCGCCAACGGCGGCAGCACCAGCAGCGACTGGCAATCGCAGTTCGAGACGGTGGGCCCGCCGGCGGTGACGTCGACGGACCCAACCAATGGAACGGCGGGCGCCCAGCGATTCGGCGCCTCGTTCGTGTTCAGCAACCCGATGGACGAGGGCTCGTTCTCGGGCCGCGTCTCGATCAACGGCGCGGCCGTGGACGATACGGACCTCTTTATCGACCCGTCCGGCCTGCACCTCTCGCTCGGCACGCAGCTGGACCCATCCAGCAGCTACACGGTGGCGCTGGCGGCGGGCATCACGGACCGCTACGGCCAGCCTCTGCCGCCATACACGCTCTCGTTCACGACCGGCGAGCGTCCCTCGCAGCTCGACTTCGCGATCCCGAACAGCGTTGCGACCTACTCCGCCTCGACCGAGCCAATCCTCTACTTCCACTCGATCAACATGGATGAGGCCACGTTCGCGCTCTATCCCCTGACCGACGCGGAGATCAAGGGCATCCAGACGCAGGGCTACCTCGACAACTCGTTCGAGCCGTCGCAGCCGGCCCTGTACAGCTGGACCGAAGATGTCTCCGGCGCGGCCAACGAGGTGCAGCTCAAGTCGACCTCGCTGTCGCGGGACGGTGGGCCGCTGCCCAAGGGGAACTACTACGTCGCCGCAATGCCGGCTAGCGCCGCCGCCGGGCCGCCGGGAGGACCGCCCTCGGCGGCGTTCTTCCGCTCCGAGATGGCGTTCAGCGTCGTCGATACGGCGCTGATCACGAAGATCTCCTTCAATCAGCTCCTCGTCTGGGCCCTCGACCTCGACACCGGTCAGCCGGTCTCCGGCCTCAACCTGCAGGTGAGCGGCACGCCGTCGCTGCCGACGGCGACGGCCATGACCGACAGCGACGGTCTCGCCTCGTTCGCCATACCGAGCGATCAGACAAACCCCTTCAAGAACCCGCAGTACGTCGTGCGCAGCCAGGGTGGCGACCGCTACGCCGTAACCACCACGCAGTGGCAGCAGGGCGCCAACCCCTATCAGCTGGGCATCCCTTACGAGGGCTACCCGAGGAAGTACGTCGGCAACGTCTACACGGACCGGCCCATCTACCGCGCAGGCGAGCAGGTCTTCTACAAGGCCGTTGTGCGCGCCGACGACGACGCGGCGTACTCCATCCCCACCGACCTGCAGGACGCGACTCTCGTCATCACGGACCCGCAGGGCCGCCAGCTGCAGACCAGCGACGTGGTGCTGGATGAGTTCGGCGCGCTCTCGGACAGCTTCCAGCTGCCCGACGACGCCGCTACCGGCAACTACAACCTCTCGATCATGTGGACGCCGCAGCCTGACGTCAGCCTGGTCATCGCGCAGGTCAGCTTCCAGGTCGCCGAGTTCCGCACGCCGGAGTTCCAGGTTGACGTAACGACACCGCGGCAGGACTACGTCAACGGCGATACGATCGACGCGACGGCGGACGCGTCGTACTTCTTCGGCGGTGGCGTGGCCGGCGCCGAGGTCGATTGGAGCGTGACCAGCGCGCCGTACACGCCCTTCTTCGACGGCTACGACCGCTACTCGTTCAGCGACTACGACTACTACCGCTCCAACATCTTTGAGCAGCCGCTGCGCAACACCTCCACCGGCGAGACGGATAACTCCGGCATCGCGATCCTGCACCAGCCGGCGAACCTGACAGGCGACGAAGGGGCGCAGCGCTTCCAGATCAGCGCCAGCGTCCTGGACCAGAGCGGCCAGGCGATTGCGGGCTCGACGACGGTGGCGGTGCACCCTGCGTCGCTGGTTGCCGGCGTGCGGCCTGCCGAGTACGTGGCGACGGCCGGCCAGGACGCCGAGATCGACCTCGTAGCGCTGGACCTCGACGGCAACCCGCAGCCCCACACCGACATTGACGTCAACGTCTACGACCGCACCTGGGTGACGACGAAGGTGCAGACCGCAGACGGCGCCCGCCGCTACGACAGCGAGCCGAAGGACACGCTGCTGACCACGCTGCACGCGACGACCGACGACAAGGGCGAAGCATCCGTGACCTACACGCCGGACAAGGCCGGCACCTTGCGCATCGTGGCGGCGGTGACGGACGACCAGGGACGCGTCTCGCGCTCCGCGACGTATCTCTGGGTTGCCGGCAGCGGCTTCGCCAGCTGGCAGGTCACCAACGACGACTCGCTGCAGCTCATCTCCGACAAGGACGAGTACACCGTGGGCGACACGGCCCAGGTGCTGGTGCCGGCGCCCTTCGAGGGTGCCACCGGCCTCGTTACGGTGGAGCGCGGCAAGATCATTTCGCACTCGGTGCAGCAGTTCCCGACGAACAGCGAGCAACTCAGCATCCCCATCGACGATGGCAGCGTGCCCGATGTCTTCGTCAGCGTTGTGCTCTACCGGCCGCCCACGCAGGACGACCCGGTGGCGCGCTACAAGGTCGGCTACGTGCAGCTGCACGTCTCGACCGACTCACGCCAGCTCAACGTGCAGGTCACGCCCGACCGCGAGCAGGCGCAGCCCGGCGACACGGTGCGCTACGACGTTCAGGTCACCGACGCGAACGGCAACGGCGTGCGCTCCGAGCTGTCCGCTGCGGTGGTCGACGAGGCAGTACTCTCGCTGGCAGCCGAGCGATCGATTACGGGCCTCACGGCGTTCTGGTACGAGCGCGGCCTTGGCGTGCTGACCGCGTCGTCGCTCGCCGTCTCGGTCGATCGCGCCAACGACGTGATCTCTGAAGCGACGGCCGGCGGCAAGGGCGGCGGTGGCGCCGAAGACCGTCTGCGCCAGGACTTCCGCAACACCGCGTTCTGGGACGGCGACATCGTGACGGACGGCGACGGCAAGGCGACCGTGGACGTCAAGCTGCCCGACAACCTGACGACCTGGCGCATGCAGGTGCGCGCCATCAGCGGCAACATCCTCGTCGGCCAGGGCAGCAACGACCTGCTCTCGACGCAGCCGCTGCTGCTGCGGCCGGCGCTGCCGCGCTTCCTGCGCGTCGGCGACCAACCGACGCTGCGTCTCTTGATCACCAACGCCACGGATGCCGACGCGAACGTCGACGTCTCGCTGGAGGCTTCGGGCATCGACGTGACGGGGCCGCTGGAGCAGACGGTGCCGGTGAAGGCGCGCGGCACCGCTGTGGTCTCCTGGCCCGCCTCCGTGACGGACGAGGGCGAGGCCAGCCTTACGTTCAGCGCTTCCGGCGGCGGCAATTCGGACGCGGTGAAGCAGACGCTGCCTATCTACCTGGACACGACGCCGGAGACGACGGCCACCGGCGGCGTCGTCACGAACACGGCGTCGCAGGAGGCGGTCTACATCCCGCCCTTTGCTATGGACGAGGGCGGTTCGCTGTCTGTCTCGGTCCAGGCCACGCTGACCGGATCGCTGGCAGACGACCTGAACGACTTCAAGCCGACGGATTGGGAGTCGAACGACGACATCGCGGCGCGCATCATCGCCACGCTGGCCGTGCAGCAGACGGGCGGCTCCAAGAGCGACCTGCCCTTCAGCGACTCCGAGCTGCAGGGCGATGTTGCCAAGCTGATCGCGCAGCAACACGGCGACGGCGGTTGGGCCTGGTGCTCACGCTGTCCGAATAGCGACCCCATGGTCACCGGCTGGGTGCTGCAGGCTCTGGGCGCCTGGCAAGACGCCGGCCACAAGATAGACCTCAACGTGATCAACGCGGCGACCCGCTACATCTACAGCGACATCAACCAGTTCCGCGACGTTGAACGCCCGGCCGATCCGAACGAGAAGGCCTACCTGCTCTACTCGATCGCCTCTGCGGGCGCCAACACGACGGCGCTGTCGACGATGCGATCGGTGGTCGAGCAGGACCGCGCCAACCTGACGAACTGGGGCCGTGCTTATCTGCTGCTGGGGTTCGCCAGCGGCGACGTGGGCCCGGACGACCCGACTGTGCGCCTCCTCCTGGACGACCTCGCTGCCAACGTCGAACCCAGCGCCAACGGCAACCACTGGGAGGACGCTGACAAGAACCTGCTGGCCCAGACCGGTCCGCGCACCACGGCGCTGGTGCTCACGGCGCTATCCCGCATCGACCCGAACCACCCGCTGATCGAGGAGACGGCGCGCTGGCTGGTCGTGGCTCTGGGTACGAACGTGTGTCGCACTCAGATCGAGCGGGCGCAGGCGGTCGCCTCACTGGCGGCGTTCGCGCAGTCGACAGGTGAGCTCGGCACCGAGTTCCACTACAACGTCGACCTCGCGGGCAGTAGCATCCTGGCCGGCCTGCTCAGCTCCGAGGACGAGCTGCAGGTCGATCAGACGACGATCCCGCTGGCGCAGCTCAAGAAGGGCGCCGTGAGCATCCTCGACCTGGCGCGCGACTACGCCAAGCGCGGCCGCATGTACTACACGATGAACCTGCGCTACACGACGCCTGCACAGACCGTCGATGCGCTGAACCGCGGCTTCGCCATCTCGCACGAGTACACGGCCCTGGATAACCCGGACCAGCCGATCACGAGCGCCAAGCTGGGCGATATCGTGCGCGTCACCGTCACGGTCGTCTCGGATGCGGAGCACAACTACGTGGTGCTGGACGACAACCTGCCTGCCGGGCTCGAGGCCATCGACCCGAACTTGCAGACGACGGACCCGGCGCTCGTGCAACAGCTGCAGCAGGAAAGGCAGGACGCCAACCGGCCCGCCAACCTCGACTACGTGGCGCCCTGGTTTGCCTGGTACTACTCGCCCTGGCAGCAGACCGACATCCGCGACGACCGCCTCACGGTGAGCGCGACCAGGCTTTCGAAAGGCGTGTACCAGTTCATTTACTACGCGCGAGCTACAACGCCGGGCGACTTCTTCGTCGCGCCGGTGCACGTCGAGGAGACGTTCTTCCCGGATGTCTTCGGCCGCAGCGACAGCAGCCGATTCACGGTCGCGCCGTAAGCGGAATAGCGTCTGATACCTGGCCGCCTGGGTGCCTCCAGAGGCTTGCCTTAACCTGCCCTTTACCGGCGTTAACGTCCCGTTAATGGGGTGGCTCCTACAATGCCGTGTTCGAGCACCAACCCACCGGAGGATCCGTAATGGCAGAGGATGGCGTCTTCGCGATATTCACTCGCAACAGCGACGACTACGAGACGTATCCTGCTGGCGCCGATATCTTCCGCGAGGGCGACACCGGCGAATGTCTCTACGTCGTGCGCACGGGCGGCGGTCGATCTGCTGAAGGGCGAGCTTCTCCTCGACTCGGTGGAGCCTGGCGGCGCCTTTGGTGAGATGGCGCTGACCGGACGCCTGGTGCGTAGCGCCAGCGCCGTCGCGCGGGAGGAGACCACCGTCGTCGCCGTCGACCGGGCGCGCTTCGACCGCGTCCTGAGCATGAACCCGTTCCTGGCGCGCGCCTTCATGCGCCTCATCGCCGACCGCCTCTCGGCCATGAACGACCGGCTCTCGGCGTTGAGCTAGACGCCTCGCTACGGCTCTTCTGAAAAAATATTCCCTACTTAGCCGATAGAAATCTGATTGAAACCCGCGTGAAACATCGCGGCCGTATTCTTGGCGCCATGTTCGAGAGCCCTCTCGAGAAGGTTTTGCGTGACGTCTACGACGAGACCGTCGGTCTCGAGGAAGGTGAGGTCGCCAGCTACATCCCGGAGTTGGCCAAGGCCAAGCCGGAGCACTTCTCGATCTCGCTGGTCACGACCAACGGCCACCTCTATCACGTCGGCGACTCTGCCGTCCCGTTCACGATCCAGTCCATCTCCAAGCCCTTCGTCTACGGTCTTGCCCTCGATGACCTGGGCGTAGACCGCGTGCTGGAGAAGGTCGACGTCGAGCCCAGCGGCGAGGCGTTCAACGCCATCAGCCTGGAGCCGGGCACCGGCCGGCCGCGCAACCCGCTGATCAACGCCGGCGCCATCACGTCCACGTCGCTGATCCAGGGTCCGAATCAGCACGAGCGGCTGATCCGCATGCTAACGATGTTCGCGCACTACGTTGGCCACGAGGTGTCCATTGACCACAAGGTCTTCGAGTCGGAGAAGGAGACGGGACACCGCAACCGGGCCATCGGCCACATGCTGCGCAACGCCGGTATCCTCACCGAGAACGTCGATGACGTCCTCGACCTCTACTTCACCCAGTGCTCGCTGCTGGTCACCGGCGACGACCTGGCCGTGATGGCGGCGACGCTGGCCAACAACGGCTGCAACCCGATCACGGGGGACATAGCGGTTTCGAGCGCCAACGTCGAACGCGTGCTGAGTGTGATGAGCACCTGCGGCATGTACGACGCGGCGGGCTCCTGGGTCTACCGCGTCGGCCTGCCTGCCAAGAGCGGCGTTGGCGGCGGCGTCATCGCCGTGCTGCCGGGCCAGCTCGGCATCAGCGTCTTCTCGCCTCGGTTGGACCGCTTCGGCAACAGCGTGCGCGGCGTGGCCGTCTGCGAGACGCTGTCGCGCGACCTTGGCCTGCACCTGCTGCGCCCGCCGATCAGCCCATCCTCCGTGATCCGTGCCGTCCATTCGCTGGGTGAGCTCTCATCAAAGCGCCAGCGACGCGTCGAAGAGGTGGAGCTCATACGCAAGCACGGCGACGACGTGAAGCTGGTGCAGCTGCAGGGCCCCGTCGTCTTCAGCAACGCGGAGGTCATCTTCCACGAGGCGGCGGCGCTCGGTGGCGAGGACAGGACGATCGTCTTCGATTTCAAGCGCGTCGATGCCATGGACCCGGCGGTGCCGCGCCTCTTCGCGCATTTCAGCCGGGAGGCTGTGGCCGACGGAGGCGAGGTGTTGTTTAGCGAGCTCCCGGCCGGCCATCAATGGCGCCAGGCTCTGGAGCGCGAGCTCTACCCCGACAGCCGCGACATCTTCTTCCAAACTACCGACCTCGCCCTGGAGCACTGCGAGGACCAGATCCTCGCCCGCGAGAACACATTCGGCGCCCAGGAGGAGCTGCCGCTCTCGCATCATCCGTTCATCGCCGCGCTGACGCCGCAGGAGTTGGAGGCGTTCGGCCGGCTCACGCAGCGTCGTGTCTACGGTCCTGGCGAGCGCATCGTCTCGCAGGGCGACGACTCCGGTGACGTCTTCATGATCACGAGCGGCGTCGCCGGAGTGAGCGTTCGGCTCGACAACGGCGGCCGCCACCGCGTGGCAACGCTTGGCTCCGGAACGACGTTCGGCGAGCTCGCCCTGCTCGGCCGCCAGCCGCGTACGGCGGATATCGACAGCGAGACCGCGCTGGTCTGCTACACGTTCAACCCGGACAGCATTCTCGAGAACGAGGACGGGCTCGACATTCGCGGCAAGCTGTTCGAGACGATGGCGCGGGACCTGGCGTCGCGTCTGCGGCAGGCGAACCGTGAGATATCGGCTCTCGCTACCTGACTTTGCGTTTCAAGAAGAGCCGGTGTTCGCGCGCGCTTGACGCAGATGAAGAGGTGATTAATTATTCATCCTCCGGCGTCTTCTCGACGTAACGTATGTTTGACCTTGCGGCGAGGATCAGTAGATGCTGAAGATTCGGGTATCTCGCTCGGCGGCGAGGTGCCCACGGGCTCGAGGGCCTCGAGCGGCGCAGGCGCGCTGGTTGAGGGGCTAAGTTGGAAAGCGCCAGGGTGGGCGGGGCACTGTAGGGATCACAGTGGCATTTCTGCGACAGTTCCTCAGGGGTGGTAGCAACCGCCAGGGCCGCGTTCGGGCCAGCACGCTGCTGGTCTTCGCGACGGCGCTGGTCATTGGTGGCGGTCTGGTTATCTTCCAGCCCTTCCAGCAGCTGCAGTGGAGCCTCTCCGACACGCTGTACCAGCGCGGCAACGCTCCCGACAACATCGTCATCGCCCAGATCGACGACCAGACGCTCGCGACGTACGGAGGTCTTGCCAGCTGGTCTCGCACGCTGCACGCCGACGCGGTCGAGCACCTGAAGGCGGCGGGAGCTCGCGTCATCGTCTTCGACCTGCTATTCGTCGACCCGTCCGCGGACGACGAGCAGCTGGCTACGGCGTTCAAGGACGCGGGTAATGTCGTACTACCTGCGGCGGGCGTTCAGGCTCTGGGCCAGAGCGACGCGGAGAAGTACACCTTCCAGACCTTCTTGCAGCCGCCAGAACCCTTGAAGAGCGCGGCGGCGCAGATCGGCCACGTGAACTATCCTCAGGACACGGATGGCGTGCTGCGCCGCGTGCCCGTCAAGGTCGACGGCGCCGATGGGCAGTCGTACCCGGCGCTGGCGGTCGCCGCCCTATTCGCGCAGACGCAGCGCGCCGTGCCCGATCTCACCGCACACGACGGCAAGGTGCAGATCCTGAGCCAGTCGGTGCCCGTCGACAGCAGCGGCGCCTTCCGGCCCGACTTCTCGTCGCGTCTGGAGACGTTCAACCGCATTTCCTACGGCGACATCATCTCGGGCAATTTCCCGCCCGAAGCGGTGCGCGGCAAGACGGTGCTCATTGGCCTCACGGCCACGGGCAGCTCTGGCCAGATCCCGATCCCAACGGAGTCGCAGGCTGAGTCCGTGGTCGTACTGGGCAACGTGCTACAGAGCCTGCAGGACGGCGTCTTTATCCGGGAGGCGAACCGTTTCCAGATCGTGCTGAGCCTGCTGCCGCTGGCCGCCGTAATGATGTTCGCCATCCCTCGTTTGAATGTACGGCTGACCCTGCTTTTGCTCGTCCTGGTGGCGCTGGTCACTTACCTGATGGCCATCGCGCTGTTCAACAGCGATCAGAAGCTGATCATGAACCTGGTGTATCCGGCCGTGGTGCTGTCATCCGTCTTCCTGGCCGGCCTGGCGCACCGAGTGACCATGGAGAGGGCTGACCGGCGTGACCTGGGCGACCTGTTCGGCAAGCTGGCGTCGCCTGAGATCGTGCAGGAGCTGGTCGATTCGGCCGACCGCGGCGAACTCGAGCTGGGCGGCACCCTGCGAGAGGTCACCGTCCTCTTCGCCGACCTCCGCGGCTTCACCGGCATCTCCGAGCGCCTGCCGCCGGATGAGGTGGTCCAGTTCCTCAACCGGGCCTTCGACGCGATGATCGAGAGCATCGTCCGGCAGGAAGGCATCGTCAACAAGTTCGGCGGCGACATGGTGATGGCGATCTGGAACGCACCGCGAAGCACGCCGGACCACGCCCTGAAGGCCTGTCGGGCCGCCCTCGACGCCCTGGATGAGATGGAACGGCGCGGTCTCTGGCTGGAGCAGGAGCCGAGTGCGCGCTTCGGTTTTGGCATCAACAGCGGCGACGTCGTTGCCGGCAACGTCGGCTCGGCGGGCCGTCTCGAGTACACCGTGATGGGTGACGCCGTGAACGTGGCCTCGCGTCTCTGCGGCGCGGCGGGCGGCGGCGAGGTCTGGATCGGCGAGCGCACTCTCGAGCTGGCCGGTGACGCGCTCGAAGTCACGAGCCTGGGGCCGCAGACGCTGAAAGGCCGCAGCCAGCCCGTCGAAGCCTATCGTGTCCTGACAGTGGACCGTGTGGCTGGGAGCGGCCAGGTCGTAGAAGAAGCGCCAGCCACCTGATGAATGTATTGGCGCGCGTCTTCTCGCCTGGGCACCTGTTCGGGGCCATCATCGCCGGCCTCATCGTCGTGCCGTTTTTCCTCGGCTTGCGTCTGGTCTTTTTCGCCAATGCGCCGCTGCCGACCACAGGCGCTGTTCTCTCGACCGTAAAGACGTTGGTCGAGGTGGGGCCGGTCGGTTCGACGACCTTCAACCAGGCGCAGCAAGATCAGCTGCTCGTCACCGGCGACAAGGTCCGTACGGCCGACTCCGGCCGTGGCGAAGTCACGTTCCTCGACAACAGCAATCTCATCCTCGATCCCAATAGTCAGATAACGATTCTGCCGCCGACTCGCAGCGGTGGACTCGTGAACCGGTTCAGTCAGAGCTTTGGTACTTCCTGGAGCCAGTTCTCATCCATCGCCGGCGGTGGCGGCGAGCACCAGATCGAAACACCGAACGGTGTCATCTCCGTCCGCGATGGCGCCCTGCTGCGCGTTGGCGTTGGCCAGGATGCGAACGGTCAGGACGTTGTCGACGTCGTGGTCCTGGACGGCAGCGCTGACTTCAGCTCCGACACGGCGGGGAGCGCCACGATCGATGCCGGCCAGATGGTGAGCGTCGGCAAGAACGACACCTCGCTCAACGTGCAGCAGGCCGTCTTGCCGAACGAGATCGATTTCAGACTGACGGGCGCAGGCTCGCTGCTGATCTACCACGAGCAGACCGGCCTGGCGTCCGGCGCCTCTTCTGCCAGTCGCAGCGTGTCGCTGATCCCGCTATCGCTTGCCAGCGGACCGCAAACATCACCCCAGGAGGTGCGGTTGCTGTCGCCGGCTGCGGGCGACTACGTCGCCTACGTCATCCCGTACGGCGACAGCGGCAGCTTCTCGGTTCAGGCCGTCGGCTATGCCGGCGCTAACAGCGTCTTCGGTTACGTCGCCAACGGCCAGCTCAACCCCGGCGACCTCACCTACTACGCGCTGACCGTGCAGAACGACGCGGACGGCAACCTTGCCAGCGGCGCCATGACAGGCCCCTTCCAGTCCACGTGTCAGCCCGACCTGTCCCTCGGTGTGGGGCTGCAGAGCCCGTGCACCTCTGACGTGCTCGCCGCGCAGGCCACGCCGAAACCCACCGCCACGCCGCTGCCCACGAGCACGCCTTTGCCCACCCAGACTGCCACGCCGACGGCCACGGTGACGCCTACCGCAACGGCGACCGCAACCGAGACTATGACGCCTACGCCCACGGCGACGCCAATCGGCTACCCCTCGATCGACATCAAGCCGATCAAGCAGGGCTTCGACGTCGGTCCGGGGCTGTTGCTGCTGAGCTTTGCCGCCTTCGTGCTGCTTTCCGTGGGTGCGTCGCTGAGACTGAGGAGCCGCCGGTGATCCAGCGAGAGCAGCAGGATCGGCGCCGGCAGCGCATCCTCGCCAGCCTGATAAGCCTGGCGTTGCTCGCGCTGCTGATCAGCGCCTACTGCGCGACGCGTGCCCAGCCAAAGGAAGGCAAGCTGACCTCGATCGCGACGAGCAACGTGGACGTGACGGTCAACCCGACCGAGGGCAGTGCCGCATCTTCGCCGACGCCGCGCAACTTCGCCGGCGTCGAACGCCAAACGCCGCTTCTCACGGAGGTCCTCAGCGCGCAAGGCGATCGCTGCCTTCGGACAACGGGGACAACGGCTCGCCGGTCCCACCGGGATCGCCGGGGCCGGAGACACCCACCGCGGTCCCCAACGCCTCGGACACGCCCCTCCCAATCGCCACGACGGAGGCACTGGTTACGGAGACCGCCACCGCCGAAGGCAGCGTCACGCCGACCCCCGGCACCAACCCGCCCGGCCCGCCCATCCTGACCTTCGACGGCGTTCTGGCGCCCGGCTCCTACGCCACCGGCGGCGTGCTCGTGTCCAACACGGGCGGCAGCGACTTCCGCTACTCGGTGGCGCTGACCACGGACGGCGATAGCGCCTTCGGCCAGGAGCTGCACTTCCGCATCTTCCAGCGCTCCGGCACCACCTGCAGTTTCCCCGGCGCGCCCGTGGCCGGCCACGATTTGCTGGCTACGACGGGCGTCGTCTACGACGGCAGCTTTACCGACGGCAACAAGGTGGGCGATCCGTCCGTGTTGGAGGCGACCGGCGACCTGGTCCTGGCTGCCGGCCAGAGCCAGGTGCTGTGCATGGAGATTCTTCTGCCCTGGGACGCGGGCAACCAGTACCAGGGCAAGACGGTAGACGGCACGTTCACGTTCACGGCGAAGACGCCGGGTACGTAAAGGGGGTGATGCGATAGCGAAGCGTTAGACAGGCAACTTCGTCGTTCACAACACGAATTAACAACCTAGGAGACGCAAGGAATGCGCAGGATCTTATTTCCCTTGCTGATCATTGGCGTAGTGGCGGGGCTCTTCTCGCTCGGCAGCGGCGCCTACTTCAGCGACACGGAGACTTCTACATGGCAACACCTTCACGGCCGGCACGCTGGACCTGACGCCCGGACAACAGTGCGCATTGCTCATTGCGACATCGGCAACCTCGCGCCGGATGTGCTGGCTACCCCGAACGACGTTACGTTCGACACGCCGACGGCGGGACAGGGGTCTGGAGTAACCAACGACGCAAGCGGCGGTGGCAACCACTGCGAACTTACGGTCACGAACTCGGGCAGCCTCCCAGGAGACCTCTACCTCACCATCGCTGTCAACAATGAGAATGAGACACGGGTGTAACGAGCCCGAGGCTACACCGGATGCAAGCTGTGCCAATCCGGGCGTAGGCGACGGGGAGTTGGGAGGGGAGCTGACGGTCTCCACCTGTACTGACACGGTCACGTCTGGTCTCGACTTCACCGTGTGCAGCCGCATTGAATCAGCCGTTGACGAGCCTGGCGTCCTGTCACGAGGTTGCTGAGCTCACGGCGAGCGATACCAACAGCACCGCGGACAGCTACACGCTAACGCTCGATCTCGACTCAGATCTCGTTATGAACGACGCACAGAGCGACAGTGTTCAGGTCGACTTCACGTTTGACTTGGTCCAACACGGAGCGGGCACCACGGCGGGCGCACCCTCGGGTTGCAGCTAGCGCTGGCTAGTCAATGAGCAAGCGCCAGATCGCGGTTCGAGTGCTCGACTGGGGCAGCAATGCTGTCCTCTGTCTCGTCGTGCTCGCCGTGATCGCGGTCTTGCTCGCGCCCCGCTTCACGGGCTGGCGCTACGGGATCCTGCGCAGCGGAAGCATGAGTCCGACGATGCCTACCGGTTCCGCCATCGTGGTGGAGCCGGTAGGCAGCCGGACCCTCCTGCACACCGGCGACGTGATCACCTTCCGCTCCAGCGACAACCCGGACCTGCTCGTCACCCACCGCATCGTGCAGGCCAACGCCTACGAGGACGGCACCATTGCCTACCGCACCCAGGGCGACGCCAACAACGCGCCCGATGGGTGGATCGTGACGCCGGACCAGGTCGTGGGCCGCGTCATCTACCACGTGCCGAAGGTCGGCCTCCTGGTCAACAGCCTGCATAACAAGTTCGCCTTCTTCCTGCTCATCGGCCTGCCCGCGGCGCTGATCGTGGGCATGGAGCTGCGTGAGCTGGTGGGCGGCATCAAAGACCTGCGACACAGGCACAAGGAGAAGGTCGAGGCCTAGCAGATGCGACGACTGCGCGACCTCTGTCTGCTCGCCATGACGCTCGGCGTCCTCGCCATCGCGGCGATGGGCGGCAGCGGCGTGCTGCAGTCGGGCGCGTATTTCTCCGACGAAGAGCAGTTTCGCTGGGTAACACGTTCACGGCGGCGTCATGCTCGCGCCGACGCTGGAAGCGTCACTACCAGTACGTCGCCGGATACACCAGCGGATGCGACGGTCTCCTGGACAGTTCCAGCCGGGGGATTTCTCGACGAGAGTAAATGATCTATCGCGCTCGACACGGATTGCGATCATGCCGACGCACCTTCTACTATCGTTGCTTCCAGGCAGATAGCCGCACGACGACTCACGATGGACTATGTCAGTCCCGGAACGTACTGCTATAAGGTCGTTGGCGTGCGAGCGAGCTGGACCTCGCCGGACAGCAATCTAGCCGGTGTCAGACCCTACAAGGCAACGCCGCATCTGCGACATTACCTGGTCGAGAGACAACATCATCGTGGCAACACGGTGCGCGTTGGCGGGTCTGTCCAGAACGCGATCGGCTCGGACGGCACTGTAAACTTCGTCCGCTGACCGAATTCATGTCTGACGGCGGCGTCCACGCTGGGCCACAGCGACGTCAGCCACGGCTCACACGTCGCTCGAGATGGCAGTCGCGACCGAGACCGACACGGTAGGTCGTTCTCATCTAGCGCCGAATACGTGCGGACGATGACAACTACGATGCTGTCGACGGTATCGCGACCTGCACGGCGACAAGGCGTCTCCCAGCGTGTCTGCGTCGCTGTCAGACGGCAGCAGTACCGTCACCAGCATTACTGTCGGCAGCAGCGCAAAGATCACCGGATCGATTGCGAATGCGTACGGCTCCGGTACGCTTCGTTACATGTACTACGGCACCGATAGTACCTGTAGTAGCGTTGGCAGCCAGTTCGATTCGGACTCCGTCGCCAATGGCTCGTTTGCGTCCCAGTTGAAGACATTCAGTACAGCCGGCACCTACTATCTGCGCGCTGAGTACGATTCGAACGACGCCAACAATGCGGCTGAGAGCACATGCCTCCCGCTGACCGTGACGGCCGCGGTGAGCAGCGACGTGGGCGATTACGTATTGCTGGCGTCTGTGGGATTAACGTGGTAAACTGGCGATCAGTCAACTGTAGTGCATTGGCGAGTAGCAGCACATGCACTCAGCTTGATGGGCAGATGGTAATCTGCCCGATAGCGTGTCAGCTGGCTCGACCTCAACGGGCCTTAAGTCGTCGACCAGCACAGTGCCAGCCATAATCCGACCCTTGCCACAAACGGTTCGTCTACGCTGCTCAGATTTGCCTACCGGACCTCACGGCTTGCGGCCAGTCAGCACACTCATTTTACCGGCGGACGATGATGACGTTCCTGCAGCGTCACGTATTCGCTACGGGAGCAGGCGCAATATGACATACGTCAAGAGCTGCACGCTGATCTGACGTGTCGGTAGACTTTCGCTACTCAGCAACGGGACGAAAATCAATGACCCATCGTCCGGCTCCAGGCAATCTATGTTGCTCCGACGTCGATTTCAGCGGGATCTGATCACACCGACACTGGCGCGGCGACCTTCGTTGCCGGCAATAACTTCTCTACGGCGGGTTCGTGGCCTCTTCCATCTGGCGACCTCTATCGTGCAGATTACACGGTGTGGTCATACTGGCGGGCCTTGATCGCCAAGTCGATCACGACTGGCTCCAGCGTGAACCTCACACTATCTTCGCCATCCCCGTTTGGCCCTTAAGGCGGAGCGCTGCGCAACCAGATTGGCGTGCTATCGCGACCGTCCGTTCGGCAAGCGGCGATTGACCTACGACCGGTCGAACTGCTCCAGCGCCGGCGAAATCGCGGATCGTCACGACGCCGCGGCCGACTTCGAGCCAGCCGCGTTGAGCCAGCAGCTTCAGGTGCTTGTTGACGCTCTCGCGGGTCACGGAGAGCAGTGCGGCGAGCTCATTCTGGGTGATCTTGATCGTTGCTGGATCGGCGATGTCTCTCGACGTCGGCAACTCGGCCGAGAGCCGCAGCAGCAGGCGCGCGATGCGTCGTTCGATGTTCGAGAACGCGATCTCGACGAGCGCTTCGTTGGTTTGGCGCAGGCGCAGGCTCAGCGTTTCGAGCAGCGCCAGCGAGGCCTGTGGTCGCGCCGCCAGCCAGGCACGGATGTCGTCTCGTCCGACGCGCAGCAGCACGGTATCCTCCGTAGCGATGGCGGCAGCGGAGCGAGGCTGGCCGTCCAGCACCGCAAGCTCGCCGAAGCAGTCTGCGGCGCGCAGCACGGCCAGCGTCTTTTGCTCACCGCTCGGCGCGTCGTACAAGATACGCACGGCGCCGCTGACGATGACAAAGAGCGCGTCCCCCTCGTCTCCCTGGTGGAAGATCGTGGTGCGCGCGGCGTGGCTCTCCAGGCTGGCGCCTTCGGCGAGCGCGAGCAAGTCGTCCTTCGGCAGGCGACGCAGCAAGGGCGCCTGGAGCAGGACGGTGGTCTGGTTGGCTGATGCGGTCTCGGTCAATGTTCGTTCTCGGTGCGCCGATATGAGTATAGGAGAAATGTGAAGCGCTTTACTGATGCATCGCCGCGTCCGTGGCATGCTCCTATCCTTGGACCGGCGAAGCGTAGCCGACGATTGCGACTGGATCGATGACGTTCGAAAGCGACAACGCGAAGAAGGCAGGCCTGGAGGTCCTTTTCCTGGGCTCGGGCAATGCCTTCGCGGCGCAAGGCCGCTCTTACAACGCCTTCGTGGTCAACGAGCGCTACCTGTTCGACGCTGGCCCGACGATCATGCCCCAGATGCGCAAGGCGCAACTCGATCCGAACGAGATCGACGCCGTCTTCATTAGCCACTTCCACGCCGACCACTTCTTCGGCCTGCCGTTTCTGCTGCTCGAGTTCTGGCGCACGCAGCGCCGCAAGGACCTCTACATCGTCGGGCCGCCTGGTATTGAGGAGCGCACCGAGCACCTGATGGAGTTGGGCTTCCCCGCAATGCCGGAGCGGGAGTTTGGCTACCAGCGCCGCTACGTCGAGGTCTCAGACGGCTTCGGCGCGCAGCTGCCGGGGGTGGAGTTCACCGTCGCCGAAGTGGACCACGTGCCTGCGCTGCAGTGCTATGGCTACGCGGCGCGCATCGGCGGGCGCACCTTCATGTACTCCGGCGACTCGAAGTTCTGCCCGGGCCTGCTGACCCTGGCGAAAGCGGCCGACGTGCTGGTGCTCGACTGCAACTGTGGCGGCGATCCCGTGCACCTGGGGATCGATGCGGTCGACCACGTGAGGAGCCAGGCCAACCCCGGCGCGCATACCATCCTTGGTCATCTGGATGGGTCGCCGCAGCTGGGAGAGCAGCCGAACATCCTTGCGGCCACCGACCTCGCTCGCTTCTGCCTCTAACTCCACGACGTAACAGAACGGTCTGCTTGGCCGGACCTTTGGTCTCTTCGCCATCTTGAGAATGCTGGACGCCGCCGGTGTACGATCGTGATGGTAGCAGCAGGCCAGGGAGGATGGTGCCATGAGCGAGCTTGTCTTCGTAGTAATCGAGTCGTCTGAGGCCGGCGAAAGCGTGATTGGGGTGTTCTCGTCGCTGCAGAAGGCGCGCGCCATCCTGCCCAGCGCAGAAAGCGGTCGTCTTTACGATTTCCGCGTCGAATACCGCGTCCTGGATGAGCCCCCGGCGGCGCCGACCGCATGGCAGGTCACCATTCGTCGTGACGGCAGCTTCGAGCGAGTCGAGCCGATCATCGCCTGCGCCTACTGCGACGAGCAGCACACGGTCGAGCAGGCGTCGTTCATCGAATCGGGAGGCGACGTCGCGCGGCTGGCCGTCTGGGCGCGCACGCAGGGCGCCGCCATCGCCGCCGCGCACGGAGAGGCCGAGCGATTACTCGAGGACGGCACCTGGGACCAGCGCGCCGCGCCGCAGCACGTCCGCCCTATCGTCGCGGAGGAGTCCCTGGCGGCCGAGTCGCGCTAGGCGCTGGCTCTAGCAGGCGCGTCGATTCGGCTACGCCTGCTAGAGGTAGTACATGGAAGGGCCGGGCAGCCCAGGCTGCCCGGCCCTCTCTTGTTGTGCTCCTTGCCTGATGCTCAATGGCTGGCGGTGTACGTGTAATCGTTGTACTGCCATCCCGAGGAAAGACGAGTCCAGAGGCGGACGTAGACTGTCGAGCCGTTGGTGGGGATGTTGGAGACGGTGTCCGAGAGGCTGGTGCCTTCGGAGGAGCTGTAGATGCTGCTGCTGCCGGTGGAAGTGCCGACGTAGAGGTAGTACTGCAGAGCGCTGGTGCCGGGGTTCCAGGTGAAGGTGACGGTTGAACCGCTGAGGGTGGAGCCCGGCGTCGGGCTGCTCATGATCGCAAGCGGAGAACCGCCGCCACCGCCGCCACCACCGTTACCGGTGACGTAGGTGTAGTCGTTGTACTGCCATCCCGAGGAGAGACGAGTCCAGAGGCGGACGTAGACTGTCGAGCCGTTGGTGGGGATGTTGGAGACGGTGTCCGAGAGGCTGGTGCCTTCGGAGGAGCTGTAGATGCTGCTGCTGCCGGTGGAAGTGCCGACGTAGAGGTAGTACTGCAGAGCGCTGGTGCCGGGGTTCCAGGTGAAGGTGACGGTCGATCCGCTGAGGGTGGAGCCCGGCGTGGGGCTGCTCATGGTCGCAAGCGGAGAACCGCCGCCACCACCGCCGCTCTGGGTGGTGAACTGCCAGGTGGTAGCGGCGAGGTGGTTGCCAGAGCCGTCAGTGATGTTGGCAGAAAGCGCGGCAGTGTAGGTGGTGCTGTTGGCGAGGTTGCTGCTCGGGTTGAAGGTGAGCACGTGGGTGGAGGAGTTGTAGGAGAGGGCGCCCGAGATGGGGCTACCGCCCGACGGGGTGACGGTGAAGTCGCCGTTGGAGTAGGTGACATTCTCGCTGAAGGTGGCGGTGACGTTGACGTCGACGGCGACGCCGCTGCCGGTAGGCGATTCGCTGGTCACGGTAGGCGGTGTGGTGTCGCCAGTCTGGGTGGTGAACTGCCAGGAGGTAGCGGTGAGGTGGTTGCCTGAGCCGTCGGTGATGTTGGAGGAGAGGGCGGCGGTATAGGTGGTGCTGTTGGCGAGGTTGCTGCTCGGGTTGAAGGTGAGCACGTGGGTAGAGGAGTTGTAGGAGACGGCGCCCGGCGATGGAGCTGCCACCAGAGGGCGTGACGGTGAAGTCGTTGGCCGAGTAGGTGATGTTCTCGCTGAAGGTGGCGGAGACGTTGGCATTGACGGCGACGCCGCTGCCGGTGGGCGATTCGTTGGTCACGGTAGGCGGCGTGGTGTCGCCGCCACCACCGCTGCCGGTGACGTAGGTGTAGTCGTTGTACTGCCATCCCGAGGAGAGGCGAGTCCAGAGGCGGACGTAGACCGTCGAGCCGTTGGTGGGGATGTTGGAGACGGTGTCCGAGAGGCTGGTGCCTTCGGAGTAGCTGTAGATGCTGCTGCTGCCGGTGGAAGTGCCGACGTAGAGGTAGTACTGCAGAGCGCTGGTGCCGGGGTTCCAGGTGAAGGTGACGGTCGATCCGCTGAGGGTGGAGCCCGGTGTCGGGCTGCTCATGGTCGCAAGCGGAGAACCGCCGCCACCACGCCGCTCTGGGTGGTGAACTGCCAGGTGGTAGCGGCGAGATGATTGCCAGAGCCGTCAGTGATGTTGGCAGAAAGCGCGGCAGTGTAGGTGGTGCTGTTAGTGAGGTTGCTGCTGGGGTTGAAGGTAAGGACGTGGGTAGAGGAGTTGTAGGAGAGGGCGCCCGAGATAGGGCTACCGCCTGAGGGGTGACGGTGAAGTCGCTGTCGGAGTAGCTGATGTTCTCGCTGAAGGTGGCGGAGACGTTGACGTCGACGGAGACACCGCTGCCAGTAGGCGATTCGTTGGTCACGGTAGGCGGTGTGGTATCGCCGGCCTGGGTGGTGAATTGCCAGGATGTAGCGGTGAGGTGGTTGCCTGCAGCCTCGGTGATGTTGGAGGAGAGGGCGGCAGTGTAGGTGGTGCTGTTGGCGAGGTTGCTGCTCGGGTTGAAGGTGAGCAGGTGGGTGGAGGAGTTGTAGGAGAGGGCGCCGGCGATGGAGCTGCCACCAGAGGGCGTGACGGTGAAGTCGCTCGGCGAGTAGGGTGGGATGTTCTCGCTGAAGGTGGCAGAGACGTTGATGTCGACCGAGACGCTGTTGCCAGTGGGCGATTGGCCGGTCACGGTTGGTGGTGTCTGGTCGCCACTCGCCGCACGCCGGGCCGACGTTCACGATCGGCACGGTGAGGCTATGACTCGATGTTGTAGCCGCACGCCCCGTTCTGCGTGAATCCAGTCGATATGAGATCATCCAGCACGTTCTGGGTGCGCGACGAGTCGGCAGACCACCCTTGCTGCAGGATATCGAGCAGCGCCGCACCGGCAACGTGGGGCGTCGCCATGCTGGTGCCGGACAGCGTGTTCAACCCGCTGCTGTTGCAGATTGAGGTGCCGCAATTCGTCGGGACCGTCGACTGGATGCAGACGCCGGGCGCCGCGATGTCGACGACCGAGCCGTAGTTGCTGAACGAGGCGAGGCTGTCGTCGGAGCCGTAGTTGGCGCACGTCGGCGATGCGAGGTGTCCCGGCTGACCGTCGTAGTCGGCGATGGCCGCGACCGTAATCGCGCTGGTGCAGTTGGCGGGAGAGGTGTTGGATGCATCCGCACCGCTGTTGCCCGCGGCTACCGCAAAGACGACGCCGGCGTTCGTCGCGTCGTTAATCGCGCTGCACAGAGCGGGAGAATCGCCACCGCCCAGGCTCATGTTCGCGACTGCGATGTGGTCCTGGGCAGCATGCTGGGTGACCCAGTCGACGCCTGCGATGACGTCTGACGTACAGCCGCTCCCATCTGGGCCCAGGACGCGCACCGAGTAGATGCCGGTTCCCGGAGCAACTCCTACGACGCCGCTGCCGTTGTTCCTGGCAGTAATGGTTCCGGCTACGTGCGTGCCATGGCCGTACTGGTCGGCGTAGCTGCTGGTGTTGGCGGCGCACTGTGCCCCAAAACACCACCGGCCAAAGCACTGCTGCCCGTAATACTGGGCGAAGCCGCCGAGGATGTTCAGATCGCCGGTGCTGTTCGTGACCCCGGTGTCGATGATGGCGACGTTGAGGTTGTCGCCCGACAGGTTCTTACCGGACGAGAGGCCGATGGTGCCGCCGGTGGTGTTCTGGTCTGCCTGAATGCGTTTGATGCCTGTCGGGAGGGTATCCGTTACCCGCATGATGCTGTCTTGCTCGACAAAGGCGACGTTCGGATCGCTACGAAGCTCGTTTACTGCCTGGTCGGACAAGGCGGCGGAAAAGCCGCGCAAGGCCGACTTGAAAACGTGACCCGCCGTGAAGCCGAATCGCTTTGCAAGACTCGAGGTGTAGCTCGGTGCATCGACGTTGTTACGGTAGACCACGATATAGCTGCCAATGATCTGCTGGTTTACGACGAACCCGCCCGATGTGCCGGAGGGGCCGGCTGCTGCAACCGGAGTCTGCCTTGTCGGGAGACTGAGCACGAGCGCGACGCCGATGGCGGCGACGATCAGGGCAAGGCTGGTTCGTTGAATACGCATGGCAGTACCTCGGCGGGTGTGAGCGTCCGTGCGACCTTCGGGATGCATCTGCAATCCGTCATGTAAAGCTTCGGGCAAACTTCGGCGTTCTGAACGGCGCTTGGCCCGCGTTACATAGTAATCGTGTTAACCGGAGGAGTCGATTAGAGAATCGTGGTCGCCAACGTTCGGAGCCGATCGAAAGGTCGCTGGACAGTCGCACGTGCGTTCGCATACGATCGCTCGGTAGGCGTGCTAAGCTGCGCCTGATCGGACACGAGAGCGCCATGAACGACCACCCCGCCGGTCTGCCTGATCCCTTCGACGCGCCTCCGACGCAGGGGCGCAACGGCTCTCGCGACTCGACTCCCAAGCCCGAAATTTCCGACGAAGCCGTCGGACGCGTGCTCGGCACCGAGGACGCCACACCGCTCGAGTTCTGGGTGGCGCTGCGGCCGGAGCACTTCCTGCAGCTCGACGACCTCGTTGCTCTCAAGCGCACGCTGCCGAACGGCACCGACGTGCGCATGTTCGGCGTCGTGACGCAGGTGCGCACGCGGCACGAAGGCGCGCGCTTCGACACGGACGTCTTTCTGATCCAGGACGGTGTGTTGCCCGCCGAGGTCAGCGAATCGGCCAAGATCCTGGCGACGCGCTTCGAGCCAGAGGTGTTCGTGCCGCCGCGGCCGGGTGATGAGGTCCACCGCGCCACCGGCGACGAGCGCGATATGGCGCTGTTCTCTGAAGGCTGGGAGGAGCGCGTGCCCATCGGCCTCTCGCGCAGCGACGACCCCGTCTACGCCAACCTCGAGTTCCTGGACGGACGGCGTGGCGCTCACGTCAACATCAGCGGTGTCTCGGGCGTGGCCACCAAGTCGAGCTACGCGCTGTTCCTGCTCTACAGCATCTTCGAGTCGGGCGTGCTGGGCCGGGACGGCATCAACACGCGCGGCCTGATTTTCAACGTGAAGGGCGAGGACCTGCTCTTCCTCGACCACCCCAACCAGAAACTGACGCCGGAAATGGCGGCGCGCTATCGTCCTCTGGACCTGCCGGCGCGGCCGTTCAGCAGCACCTCGTTCTGGGCGCCGCCGCGGAAGGGCGTCGCGTCTGCCGCGCCGGACGTCAACAGCCGCTCCGACAACGTTACGTCCTTCTTCTGGACGGTCTACGAGTTCTGCAAAGAGGACCTGCTGCCCTTCCTCTTCGCCGACGCGGAGGACGAGCGCGCCCAGTATCCCCTAGTCATTCACAACGTCATGGCGCAGCTGCGCAAGGCGGAGCCCCTGCCGAACGGCGCCGCCAGCTTCGACTTCATGGGCGTGAGCGTGAACGTCGACAGCTTCTCGTCGCTGGTCGACATCATCGCCAGCCAGCTGGAGAACGACGCGCAGGCATGGGCCGGCCCCGCTATCGGCCAGGGGACGATCAACGCCTTCGTGCGGCGGCTCTACGGCAGCCTCTCGCACGTGCAGCATATGATCCGTGGCGACATCCCGGATGCGGAGTCGCACCGCATCCGTCTCGAGTCGCGTCTCTCCGTTGTCGACATCCACAACCTCAACGAGCGGGCCCAGCGCTTCGTGGTCGGCGCCGTGCTGCGGCGTGCTTTCGAGGACAAGGAGCGCTCCGGTAGCGGCCGGCCCCTGCTCTTCGTGGTGCTGGACGAGCTCAACAAGTACGCGCCGCGCGACGGCAACAGCCCAATCAAGGAGATCCTGCTCGACATCGCCGAGCGCGGCCGTTCCCTGGGCATCATCCTGATCGGCGCCCAGCAGACGGCCAGCGAAGTAGAGCGGCGCATCGTCGCCAACTCCTCCCTGCGTGTCGTGGGACGTCTCGACAGCGCCGAGGCGGCGCGGGACGAGTACCGGTTCCTGCCGGACACGGTGCGTCAGCGCGCCACGATCCTGAAGCCAGGCACGATGGTCGTCTCGCAGCCGGAGCTGCCGGTGCCGGTCGTCATCGAGTTCCCCTTCCCGGCCTGGGCCACGCGCGCCTCCGAAGCGAAGGCCGAAGACGACACCGCTATTCGCGACCCGTTCGAGAGGCCGCGGGCGTGAGAGTGCTGCACACCTCCGACTGGCACGTAGGCCGCACCGTTCGCGGCCGCAGCCGCGAGGAAGAGCATCGCGCCGTGCTGGCCGAGATCGGCCAGATAGTGCGCGACGAGGACATCGACCTCGTGCTCATCGCTGGCGACATCTTCGACCACACGGCGCCGTCCGCCGCCGCCGAGGAGATTGTCTACCAGACGCTGCTCGACTTCACCCGCAGCGGCGCCCAGGTCGCGATGATCGCGGGCAACCACGACCATCCCGACCGCCTCGATGCCATCGCGCCGTTGCTGCACCTAGCCAACATCCGGGCGCGCGCCAAGCTCGTGTCGAGCGCCGACGGTGGCTGCGTCGACATCGAGACGAAGTCGGGCGAAGTGGCGCGCATTGCGATGATGCCGTGGCTGCGCCGCAGCCGCGTGGTCGACGCTGCCGACCTGATGGAGACGGAGCTGGCCAAGCACCAGGGCATATACACCGCGTCCTGGAAGTACGCCCTGCGCGACCTGGCATCGAAGTTCGATGCGCGCCACACGGTGAACCTGGTGCTGGCCCACGTCGTGTTCACGGGCGCCAAGCTGGGCGGCGGTGAGCGCCTCTCTGAAACCGTCGAGGACTACTGGGTGCCGCCCGCGGACATCGACGTCGGGGCGCAGTACTTCGCGCTCGGGCACATCCACAAGGCGCAGAGCATGCGGCTGGCCTATCCCGCCTGGTACTGCGGCTCGCCGCTGCAGCTGGACTTCGGCGAGGAGCAGGACAAGAAGGGAGTGCTCGTCTTCGAGGCACAGGCCGGTCTGCCGGTCAGCGCGGTTCGGCCGCTTGAGCTCAGCTCCGGGCGCCGCATGGTCACAGTGCGCCAGCAACCTCGCCGAGCTGCGCGCCGGCGCCGAAGCGGGCGAATGGGGCGACGCCTTCCTGCGCGTCTACGTCGTCAGTGAGGCGGCGCGCGCCGGACTGGCCGACGAGGTGCGGGAGCTGCTGCCCAACGCGGTCGAGGTCAAGGTCGAGCAGCCGGCCGTCGGCGACGCGCCGGGCCTGGTGACGCGGGAGGGGCTGCAGCCGCACGACCTGTTGGCAACGTACTTCGAGCAGGCCAACGTCAAGGACGAGGGCGTCTTGAAGCTGTTCGACGAGCTGATGGAGGAAGAGAATGCGGCCCCTTCGGCTTGAGATCGAAGGCTTCGCCTCCTTCCGCGAGCGCACCGTTATCGATTTCGAGGGTGCCGACCTGTTCGTGCTCTCGGGGCCCATGGGCGCCGGCAAGTCCAGCATCATCGACGCGATGGCGTTCGCGCTGTACGGCTCCGTCTCGCGCTTCGACAACCCCAGGCTCGTCGCGCCGGCCATCAGCCAGGGCCTGAACCAGACGCGCGTGCGCCTCGATTTCGTGCTCGACGGCCGCGAGTACGCCGCCGTGCGCGTCGTGCGGCGTACTCCCAGCGGCAGCGCTACGACGGCGGAGGCGCGCCTGCTGGATGGGGCGGAGGTCGTCGCCGGCACGCCAGACGAGCTGACGGAAAAGATCGGCGAGCTCGTCGGCCTCAACTTCGAGCAGTTCACCAAGTGTGTCGTCCTGCCGCAAGGGGAGTTCTCCGAGCTGCTGCACGCGAGGGCCAGCGAGCGCCAGGACCTGCTCGTGCGGCTGCTGGACATCGGCTTCTACCGCAACATCGGCACGCGCGCCCGCGAGCGCCACGCCAATGCCGACACCAGCGTCAAGTTCCTGCAGAGCCGTCTCGAGAACGACCTGCGCAACGCCACCGAAGCGGCGTACAAGGCTGCCGAAACGCTGGTTCACGGCCTCGAGAAGCTGGACCGGCGCTTCGCTGCCGAAGAGGAGACGCTGCAGACCGTCCGGCAGCGGGCCGATGCAGCGCGCTCGACTGCTGCGGCCGCCTCCGAGCGCGTGACGCTGCTGCGTGCCATCGAGATGCCGGAAGGCACGGGCGACCTCGGCGCGCGCGTGAAGCAGGCGCTGGAAGGGCTGACGCAGCAACGTGATGCCATGCAGACGCTGCGCGACAAGTACGAGGCGCTGCAGGAGGCGCGCAAGGAGCTGGGCGAACGCTCGGCCGTCGAAGGCGTCATCGCGGTGCACGACGAGCTGGCACGTTTGCAGGAGCAGATCGCGCGGGCCGAGAAGGGGCTGGAGGCGAGCCGAGCCACGGTAGAAACGGCGGCGGAGGACCTGAAGGCGGCCCAGGAGCAGGCCGAGACGGCGGAAGCAGAGCGGGACCGCCTGGCGCGGGCCGATTCCGCCTATCACGCCGCGCGCAACCTCAAGGCGGGTGACGTCTGCCCGATCTGCGGCGAGGTCCTGACCGCCGCGCCGAAGCTGGCCGAGCCGGCGGGCACGAAAGAAGCGGACGCCGCCCTGGACAAGGCGAAGCGCGCCGTCCGCGCCTTCACGACAGCGCATGATGAGGCTCGCACCGACCTGACGAAGCGCGAGGCCGTGCTCAACCAGCTGCGGGAGCGCGTACAGCAGCTCGATGGCCAGATAACGGGTCAGCCGACGCGGGAGGACTGCGCACTTCTGCTCACCGAGCTCGATCGCGCCGACGCCGAGATCAAGGCCGTCACGCAGGCGGGGCGTGAGCAGCGTGAGAAGGTTACGGCGGCCGAAGCGATGCTGACGGCGGCGCAGGAGGAGGAGCAGAAGGCCTGGAGCCGTTTCCACGCTGCGCGCGATCCGGTCGCTGCGGATGGAGCCCCTTCGCAGTCGCCGGAGGGCATCGAGGCGAGTTGGCTGGCGTTGCAGGCGTGGGCGGTCGAGGCCGCTTCGAAGCAAGAAGCGGTCGCGTCAACCGCGGTTGCGGAGGAGCAGGCGGCGCGAGAGGAAGAGCAGGAGACGCTGCGCCAGCAGGCCGCTGCCTGCGCCGAGGCGGGCATCGTCCTCAACGGCGCCCGGCCGCGCGACGCGCTGCTGGCCGCCAAAGGCCGAGCCGAGCAGGATCTGCGCTACATCGACGAGAAAGTGGCGGAACGCGCCGGTGTCGAGCAGGAGCTGGCCTCGTGCAGCGAGACGCTGCGGGTCGCCGGCACGCTGGCCGAGCACCTGCGCGCCAACCGCTTCGAGCGCTGGTACCTGCGTGAGGCGCTCAACCGCCTGGTGGCGGGCGCCAGCAAGCGCCTCCAGGACCTCTCGAACAACCAGTACTCGATCGCGCTCAACGCCGGCGGCACCGACTTCGTCGTCGTCGATCACATCAACGCCGACGAGGAGCGCCCCGTGCGTACGTTGTCGGGTGGCGAGACCTTCCTTGCGTCGCTGGCGCTGGCCCTCGCCCTCGGCGACGATATCGCCAGCCTGGCGACGAAGGGCGCCGCCCGCCTCGACGCGCTCTTCCTGGACGAGGGCTTCGGCACGCTGGACGCCGACACACTGGAAACGGTCACCTCGACCATCGAGGAGCTAGGTGCGCGAGGCCGCATGGTCGGCATCGTCACCCACGTACGCGAGTTGGCGGAGCGCATTCCGGTGCAGTATCACGTGCACAAGGAGCGTGGCAGCTCTCGCGTCGAGCGAGTGGAGGCGCACTGATGCGCTTCGCCGTCGAGTCCTGGTCGGCCGACTACGGTTCGCCAATCGAGACGGAGCCGGAGGCCGAAGCCGACACCTCGACGTCATCTGACATAACGATCGAGCGACGGGTGGAGGACTGGGCGCCGATCACGCCGTCCGGCAATGCCGCGGGCACCGTCGTCTTCATCGATGGCGTGCAGCAGATGGACGCGCGCGTCTGGGTGAGCGCGGACGATGCCTCCAGCAGGATGGGCGTGTGCGTCTCCTACGCGGCGGGTACAGTGCGCTGCGATGCCGAAGCTCGGGTCGAGTCCGTCGTCGTGGCGCGCGGCGCCTTCGGTCCGGCGAGCCTGGGCGACATCGACTGCGGCAGGGGGGTGGTCTACGGTGGCGTGGCTGTCGCCGGGACGAGCCCGGGGGACCTCGACCTGCAGGTAAGAAAGCATCGCGAGGACCTCGAAGTGGACCTGGCGCATCGTGCCGGCGAGACGGACCTCGTCGTCGTCGACGGTCACGTGCGCCAGCGCGAGACAATTCATGGCGCCGTCGGCTTCATCAAGAGCCACCAGCGTGAATATCTGGAGCCGGAGCAGGCCGCTGTCGTCGGCAGGCTGGCGCCGGGCCAGCGGACGCCGGTCTTCCTGCTGGAGACGCCATGGAGCCGCTTCTCCTGGTACCTGAAGCTGCCGGGCGGACAGGGCCATCCCTGGGCCGGAGTCGTGCGTTGCGAGGCGAGCTCATCGCTGCGGACGACGGAGGCCGTCGAGTTCGCCGACTTCGTTTCGTCTACGCTGCCGCGCTTCGCCAGCCAGCAGTACAAGGACCCGCGCGCGCCTCAGAACCTCTATCCCGTCGCGGGGCTGGAGCGCGAGCTGCGCCGTCGTCTAGGCGACCGCGCTCTGCTGCTGCGTGGCCTGCAGCGGGCCAGCAGCCTTTCCTGAGGCGCCAAGAGGACGCGGCTGCGAGAGCTTTTCAAGACCTCGGTGCACGCCCGGAGATACGGCTGTGATGGAACCGAGCCTAGCCTGAAGATACCGAACTGAGCGCGAGGAGGGACATCCAGTCGAGCTCAGAAAGGCAGACGGAGGACGGCGGCGGGGCTGTCCTCCGTTTGTGTTCAGCAGCTACGATGACCGCGCAGGCGGACCATCACGGGTCCCCGCACGAATGTTCATGACAGAGTACCTCGTCGGCACCTCCGGCTGGCAGTACGACCACTGGCGGGGCGTCTTTTACCCCGCGGACCTGGCCAAACACGACTGGTTCGACTACTACGCGCGGCAATTCTCCACCGTCGAGATCAACAACACCTTCTATCGCCTGCCCAGGGCGAAAACCTGGGACCTCTGGCACGACAAAGCACCGCCCGGCTTCCGCTTCGCGGTCAAGGCGAGCCGCTACATCAGCCACGTCAAGCGCTTCGAGGACTGCGAGAAGCCGGTGCAGCGTTTCGTCGACGGCGCTGAACGCCTGAAAGCCCACCTGGGCCCCGTTCTCTACCAGACGCCGCCCAACTTCCAGCGGGACGAGGAGAACGCCAAGCGATTGCGGCGCTTTCTGGCGTTGCTGCCTCGTCATTGCGAGAACGTCATCGAGTTTCGGCACAACTCCTGGTTCAAGGACGAGGCGCTGGCTGACCTGCGCGAGCAGGGCATCGGTTTCTGCATCCACGACATGCAGGGCATGGACTGCCCCGTCCTGACGACGGCGAACTTCGCCTACCTGCGTTTCCACGGCAGCGAGCGTCCGTATTCCGGCAGTTACAGCGACAGCGAGCTCGAGCGCTGGGCCCGTCGAATCGAGCAGCTGAGCGAGGAGGTGGCGCGCGTCTGGGTCTACTTCAACAACGATCTGGAGGGCGCCGCGCCCGCCAATGCACAGACGCTGCGATCGTTGCTGGGCGACGTTGAGCGATAGGCTCCTAGCCGGCCCAGAGCTCCAGGTGCTCTCGTACCTCGATGACGCCGTCGACTCGGGCCGCGATGGCTTCAGCGATTCGGATGTCGTCCGGGTGGCCGACGACGCCGCGCAGTACGACGATGCCGTTGCGAGCGATCACCTCGATGTCGAGCACGCCGATGCCGTTGTTGCTGCTCAGCTCGTAGCGCACGGCGTCCACCAGGGCGTCATCGGCCGGGCCGGGGATGGTGCTGCGGTGCAGCGCGCGGTCGTCGTCCATCGCTCTGGTCCGAAAGACGCGGCGGGTGTCAGTGTTGACGTTTCGCGCCTGGTCTGCCGTGGCGCGTACCTGTTCTCGCCCACCGATCGCTCTGAGTCGATCCCCTGGCATCTTCCGCCTCCTGTGTCCGCTGGGTCTATTAGCAGAATGCGTCAAATAGGTCAGGATTCTGCAAACAGACGATTAACGGATTGTGACAGATGCATAAAATATCACTAGAGTGCAAGGCCTGCCTAGCGCTCGCAAAAGGAGCCGCCCCGACGGATGGCACGATCGGGGCGGCTCTGGACGGGGCAGTGACTTCGGGCGCTAGTTCAGCGCTCGAAAGGTGATATCGCAGGTGTGGGCCGGGGCGCCGCACACCGCCGCATTGCCTGCCTCCGACAGATCGAGGACGTAGGCCGAGCAGCCGGGACAGGAGTCCTGACGCATGGCCACGATGCAGCCTGCCGGTCCGCAAACCTGTATCGACGTGCCGCAAGGCATGCTGCCGGCGCGGGCCGGGCCCACCGCGACAATCGTCGGGTTGGCGGAGCTGTACGGTCCGAAACCGCAGCCCAACGGACTGCCGTTGTAGCTTTCACCGTAGTGCGTGGCATACCCGGCGATGTCGCCGACCGTTGCGACGCTCCGTGGTGGCGGCGTGGCTGAAGGTGCGGGGGCCTCTTGCGTGGTGGCGCTCTGAGGAGCCGTCAGATTGCCGGTTTGAGGCGTTTTGGTCAGCGCTTCGACTGTGGGCAGTCCGCCTCTCTCGGCGGCTTCTTGCGTCAGTAACCGGCCGTGGAACGTGATGAAATCGATGATGCTGGCGTACGAGTAGGATTCGGGTTCGGATTGTCTCTCGACGGCCGAATCCCTCCAGCTGAACGAATCGTGTGTTGGGTGTGTGTCTCCCAGTCCTCCTTTGATTACCAGTGCTACGACCACAAGCCCGATACCGAGAATTCCGCGGGCTTCCGGCCTCAGCCAACTCAGATACTCAAACCTTCCTGCATGCGCTAACTCCCTTCGTGCTCAAGAAATGACTCCAGACCTCCCGCACTTCGTCCAGACGCTCAGGGCGCGGCTGCTCAACGCATGCGGCGCCGGGGCGTTCGGGAGAAGTGTTGCTGAGGTGGGGTGGGTGAAATCGAGTGTACCAATACGGTGCTTATGGTCAAGTCGGGCGCTATCGCTGCCTTCGATAGCTTTGTCTAGGACGAGCCGTCGGGCTCGATCTCGACCAGCACCTCGCCCGGATTGACCCGGTCGCCCTTGGAGACGTAGATGCCGGTCACGAGTCCGCCGATGGGCGCCTTGACCTCGCTCTGCATCTTCATCGCCTCGGTGATGAGGACAGGCTGGCCGGGCCTGATCTGCTCCCCCTCGTGGACGAGAATCTCGACGATGACACCGGGCATGGCGGTCGTCAGATGGCCCGGCTGCGTCGCGGCGCGGCGGCCGCTCGGCGTCGTGGCGATGAACTGGTTCAGCGGCTGCACGACGACCTCTTCCGGCATGCCGTCCATGCTCAGGTAGAAGCGGCGCTTGCCGTCTGTCTTGAGGCCGATGCCGGTGATGTCGATGCGGTAGCTCTCGCCGTGCACGTCGATGACGAACTCGGTCGGCACGCCCTCCGTGTCGGCCACCGCCTCGCTGGTCGGCGGCAGGAGCGGCTCGGGCTGCAAGGTGCCCTCGGCGCGGTCCTTGAGGTAGTCGCGGCCGACGTCGGGGAACATGGCGAAGGTCAGCACGTCCTCCTCCGACGCCGCCAGGTCGCCGATCTCGGTTCGCAGGCGTTCGAGCTCGGGGCGCAGCAGGTCGGCGGGCCGCACGTCGATCTCCCGTTCGTTGCCGATGGCGCGCTGGCGCAGCTCCTCGTTGACGGGGCCGGGCGCGCGGCCATAGCGGCCCTGCAGGTAGAGCTTCACTTCGTTTGTGATCGTCTTGTAGCGCTCGCCCGCCAGGACGTTGAACACGGCCTGCGTGCCGACGATCTGCGAGGTCGGCGTGACCAGCGGCGGGTAGCCGAGGTCAGCGCGCACGAGCGGGATTTCGGCGAACACGTCGTCGATGCGGTGCAAGGCGCCCTGACCCTGCAGCTGATGCACGAGGTTGGAGATCATGCCGCCGGGGATCTGGTTGAGCTGCGTACGCGTGTCGACGCCGGTGAAATCGCTCTCGAACTGGTGGTACTTCTTGCGTACCTCGTGGAAGTAGAGGCCGATGTGCTGCAGCTTGCGCAGGTCGAGGCCGGTGTCGTACTCGGAGCCGCGCAGGGCCGCGACCATCGATTCGGTGCCGGGGTGGCTGGCGCCCCAGGCGAGGGCGGAGATGGCGGTGTCGATGTGGTCCATGCCGTTTTCGATCGCCATCATCTGGCACATGCTGGCCTGCCCGGCGCTGTCGTGCGCGTGCAGGAACAGGGGCAGGCTGACCGCCTGGCGCAGCGCTTTGACCAGGGCCGCCGTCGCGTACGGCGTCAGTAGGCCTGCCATGTCTTTGATCGCGATCGAGTCGCAGCCCATGTCGGCGAGCTCGCGCGCCTGCGCCACGAAGCCCTCGATGCTGTGCACCGGGCTCGTCGTGTAGCAGAGGGTGCCCTGGGCGTGCTTGCCGGCCGCTTTCACCGACTCGATCGTCTTCTCGAGGTTCCGCAGGTCGTTCATCGCGTCGAAGATGCGGAACACGTCGATGCCGTTCTCCGCCGACTTGCGCACGAAGGCCTCCACGACGTCGTCGCTGTAGTGGCGGTAGCCGACGAGGTTCTGGCCGCGGATCAGCATCTGCATGCGGGTGTTGGGCAAGGCCTGGCGCAGTTGGCGCAGCCGCTCCCAGGGGTCCTCCTTGAGGAAGCGGATGCAGCTGTCGAAGGTGGCGCCACCCCACATCTCCAGGGACCAGTAGCCGATGTCGTCCAGCTCGCCGGCGATGGGCAGCATGTCGTCGGTGCGCATGCGCGTCGCGATGAGCGACTGGTGGGCGTCGCGCAGAATCGTGTCGGTAACGTAAATCGGCTTCGGCACTCGGGTTCGCCTTGCTGAGATTAAAGGCCGGCGTGCGCCGCCAGCGCGGCCGCGATGGCCAGGGCGACTTCTTCCGGCTTGCGTTTGACGGAGTAGTTGACGAGCTGGGGATGGGTCTCGACGAAGCTGGTGTCGAATGCGCCGCTTCGGAAGTCGGGGTTCTTGAGGATCTCCTGGTAGTACGGCGCTGTCGTCTTCACCCCCTGCACGCGCATGTCGTCCAGGGCGCGGACGCCGCGGTTCAGCGCTTCCTCCCAGGTGAGCGCCCAGACGATGAGCTTCAGGCACATCGAGTCGAAGTAGCCGGGGATGGTGTAGCCGGTGTAGATCGCCGTATCGGTGCGCACACCCGGGCCTCCCGGCGCATAGTAGCGCGTGATCTTGCCGAAGCTGGGCAGGAAGTCGTTCTTCGGGTCCTCGGCGTTGATGCGGAACTGCAGCGCGAAGCCGCGCGAGTGCACGTCTTCCTGCTTCACCGACAGCTCCAGGCCCGATGCGATGCGAATCTGCTCCCGCACGATATCGATGCCGGTGATCTGCTCCGTGATCGTGTGCTCTACCTGGATGCGCGTATTCATCTCCATGAAGTAGAAGTGGCCGTCCTGGGTGAGGAGGAACTCGACTGTGCCGGCATTCTCGTAGTCGACAGCCATGGCAGCGCGCACCGCCAGCGTACCAATGTAGTCGCGCTGCTCCGCAGTGAGCTGCGGGCTGGGTGCGATCTCGATGAGCTTCTGGTTGCGGCGCTGGATCGAGCAGTCGCGCTCGGTAAGGTGGATGGTGTTGCCGAAGGAGTCGGCCAGGATCTGCACCTCGATGTGCTTCGGGTTGACGATGAACTTCTCGAGGAAGACCTCGGCCGAGCCGAAGGCTGCCGTCGCCTCGGCGATGACGCGCGGGAAGTAGTTCCTGAGCTCGTCCGGCGTATCACAACGCCGGATGCCGCGGCCGCCGCCGCCGGACGTCGCCTTGAGCATTACCGGGTAGCCGATGCGCTCCGCCTCGGCCAGCGCTTCGTCCAGACTGGCGAGGTTGCCCTCACTGCCGGGCGTGCAGGGGATGCCGGCGTCGATCATGGTTCGGCGCGCTTCCGTCTTGTCGCCCATGCGCCGGATGACGTCCGGGCTGGGACCGATGAAGATGACGCCGCGTTCGGCGCAGACGCGCGCCAGCTCCGGGTTCTCCGACAGGAAGCCGTAGCCGGGATGCAGCGCGTCGCAGCCGGTTTCGACGGCGACGTTGACCAGCGTGTGGGGGTTCAGATACCCGGCCAGCGGGTCCGAGCCGATGTTGTGCGCCTCGTCGGCGCGCTTGACGTGCAGTGACATCGCGTCGGCGTCCGAGTAGATGGCGACGGAGCGAATGCCCATCTCGGCGCACGCGCGTACGATGCGCACGGCGATCTCGCCGCGGTTGGCGATGAGGATTTTCTTGATCACAGAGGGCTGGCCTGGCTCCCTGTTCTAGACTGCACGGCTGTCGTTCGGGCGGGTGCCTCTATTATGCAAACTCGTCGGCGGCTTGCGTATTGCTCCAGGACGCAACCACGGCTAATCTCCCGCGTTGGAAAACCAGCTAGAAGCGAGGGTAGCGGGGGCGCAGCCCAGGCGCGGAGGGCTTGGGGGGTGCCCCTCCAAATTTTTTCTTCTCTTCCCCCCTGCAAAGCAGGGAGAGGAGATATGGCGAAATACGAGGGGACACCCCTCGCGCTCCCCGTCAGGAGACTTGCCGTCTCCTGCACCTCTGCCTTACGTCCAGTCATAAAGATCGATTTGGTCATGCTCCAGGATGGTGGCCCGAGAGCGAGATTCGTATCGGCACTTGCGCAGAATAGCGGAGCAGGGTCGGACCGAAAAGGTCTAAGGCTGACGGGTGGCGCCGTGGCTCGCGCTGGCCATGCGCCTTCGTCTCAGACCGGCTTGCGTCAGCGGCCGATCGTCCCTTTTCGGGCCGACCGTTAGCCTCTATCTCCGAGTCATTTAGCAGGTGATCGAGATGTTGGCTGGGCCTACTGTCAACCGTGGGGGCAGCATCGGGTACCGTACTCCGATTAAGCGGAGGTGATGGGGCTTGGACATCATTCTCATGGCCGCGGCCATGGTCATCGGCTTGCCACTGCTGACGGCGTTGGCTGCGCTCTTTTCGGAGCGGAGCAAGCCCAAACCGAAGGCAGAGAAGCCGGCGCTCAACCGTGACTCCGATACGCGCGCGGCGTGGATTACGTTCGCGATCTGGGCCGTGCTCACGGCCGGTGGCCTCTACCTGACGTTGACCTACGACTTCTATCGCACCGTTGCCTCAGACAAGGGGCAGGAAATCTCCGACGCCTTCCGGGTGCTGACGGCGCTCGCCGTCCCGGTGGCGGCGATGGTGCTGGCGGTGCTCGGCTACAGCATCTTCCGGCGCGGCAGCATGACGCTGTCTGAGGAAGACGGCCCTGCCTACCACGGCAGCGGGCCCGTGCCGCGTATCTGGCTCGGCGTCACGGCCGGCCTGACGCTGCTGATCATCATTTATCCCGGCCTCACCACGCTGCACGACGTGGTCAAGAATCCGGACCGCAGCGACCTGGTGGTGGACGTCGAGGGCGTGCAGTGGACCTGGCTGGTCAGCTACCCGGACGAGAACATCTCGACTCAGCCGGAGCTGGTGCTGCCGGTTGACCGCACGGTCACGTTCAAGATCACCAGCCGCGACGTAATCCACTCGTTCTGGATCCCAGCGATGCTCCTGAAGATCGACGCTGTGCCGGGCCAGACGAACACGCTCACCTTCAAGCCAACCGAAGTCGGAGATTACGCAACCGACCCGCTGTACCGGCTGCAATGCGCCGAGCTGTGCGGACTGGGGCACGCCAGCATGCGCATTCCGGTACGCGTCCTGAGTCAGGACGACTTCGACCAGTGGGTCAGTCAGAAGCAGAGCAGCGCCGCTGTGGCCACCGGGAACTAGGCGGAGGAGCGAACCATGGCACTTGTCTACGCGCCGCGCAAAACCCTGTTCATGGACGTCACGCGCAACCTGCGTAACGGCCTTGTAGGCGCCGCGATAGGCTTCGCGCTCGGCGCCGGCGGCGCCAGCGTGGTACGAGCATTGCTCGGCTACGACGCCTGGGACCTGGAGATGAACATCGTCATCGGCTACGTCCCGGCGCTGATCGGCTGGCTGCTCGGTGTCGGCCTCTGGAGTCGCTGGGCCAGGGAGTGGTTTGGTGGTGAGGCGTCGGAGGGTGAGGAAGAAGGCGCGGCGCGGTACTTCGCCTTCACGACGGACCACAAGGTGATCGGCGTCCAGTACCTCGTCACCTTTACGCTGCTGTTCCTCTTCGCCGGCCTGCTGGCGATGATGATCCGCCTGCAGCTGCTGCAGCCGTCCGGCTCGATCCTGTCCAACGATCAGTACAACCGCATCATGAGCATGCATGGCGTCATCATGATCGCCGTGGCGGTTGCAACGGTGATCGGTGGCTTCGGCAACTACTTCGTGCCGATCATGATCGGCGCCGACGACATGGCTTTCCCGCGTCTGAACGCGCTTTCCTACTGGCTGGTGCCGCCCGTCGCGGTGCTGCTGCTCTCGGCGCAGGCCTTCGGCGGCTGGGACTCCGGCTGGACCGCCTATCCGCCGCTGAGCGAGGTGAACGCGCATGGCCAGATATTCTTCAACCTAGCGATCATCACCTTTGGCCTCTCGTCGATCCTGGGCGGCCTGAACTTCCTGGTGACAATCATCTTCATGCGTGCGCCCGGCATGACCTGGGGACGCCTGCCGATCTTCGTCTGGTCGATGTTCGCCGTGAGCCTCCTGGCACTGACCTTCACCCAGTTCTTTGCCGCCGCGATGCTGATGGTGCTCCTGGACCGTATCGCCGACACGGCCTTCTTCAAGGCGGCAGACGGCGGCAACCCGATCCTGTACCAGCACATCTTCTGGTTCTACTCACACCCCGCCGTCTACGTCTTCGTGTTGCCGGGCTTCGGTCTGACGCTGGAGGTGCTGACGCACTTCTCACGCAAACCGTTGTTTGCCTACAAGTGGGCGGTAGGCGGGTTGCTGGGCATCGTCGGTGTCAGTGGATTCGTGTGGGCGCATCACATGTTCGTGACGGGTTTGAGCGTCAACCTGCTGGCGCCGTTCCTGATCACGACGGAGATCATCTCGATACCGACCGGCATGATCTTCCTGGCCGGGTTGGGCACGATCTGGATGGGCCGTCTCTGGCTGCGCACGCCGATGCTGTTTGCGCTGGCCGTGCTCTTCAACTTCCTGATCGGCGGCATTACGGGCATCCACCTGGCCGACGTGCCGACCGACATCAGCCTCTCGGACACCTACTTCGTGGTGGCGCACTTCCACTACACGATCATCGGCGCCGAGATATTCGCCCTCTTCGCCGGTATCTACTACTGGTTCCCCAAGATCACGGGGAAGATGTATAACGAGGACTTGGCCCAGCTGCACTTCTGGATGATGTTCATCGCCTTCAACCTCACCTTCCTGCCGATGTTCCTGGTCGGGCTGGACGGGATGAACCGACGTGTCGCGACCTACACGGACAACCTGCAGGAGCTGAACGTCATCATCAGCGTCAGCGCCTTCGTGCTGGGCTCAAGCTTCCTGGTCTTCAGCTTCAACATGATCAAGTCGCTCGTGGCCGGCGAGCCAGCGCCAGCCAACCCGTGGCAGGCGCGCACGATGGAGTGGAGTACGTCTTCGCCCCCGCCGGTGGAGAACTTCCTCACACCGCCGGTCGTCCTGTCCGGCCCTTACGAGTATGGCGTCGCCGGCGCGCAACCCCACGTGGTGCTGAGCCCGGCCGGAGCTTCGGATGAGGTGTCGCGATGAGCTCTGAGCTGCATGAGCTGGTGGAAGAGTCGGGAGGGCATGCGCACGGGCTCGTCGGCATCGGCCTGATCGTCTTCATCGTCCTCGCCATCCTTACGGGCGTCGAGTTTTTCGTTGCCAAGCACGTCGACGCCAACGTGGCGCCGCTGGTGCTGTTCATGCTGGCGAAGGCGGTGCTCATTCTCTGGTATTTCATGCACGTCGTTCGCGCCTGGGTTAAGCAGGAAAGCCACGAGGGAGTGGAGTAATGGCAGTCGCCGCGCCGGTCGCACAGCAGCACGCTCACGTCAGGCACAACCGGTTCATGATGAACACGGTCGGGCTGTGGCTGTTCTTCATCTCCGAGAGCTTCCTGTTCGCCGCTCTACTGGCCTCGCGCTTCTACCTGGCCGGGACCAGTCGTCCCGAGGGCCTCAACCAGAACCTTGGTCTTGGGATCACGTCGATCCTGCTGGCGAGCAGCCTTACCGCCTATCTGGGTGAGACGTTCATGGCGAGAGGCCGGCGCGGCCTGAGCGCCCTCTGTATTCTGGCGACGATCGCGCTCGGCATCGTCTTCTTCGCCGGCGTCGTCATCGAATGGTCGGGCGCCGAGTTCACGCAGCACGAGCCGTACGGCACCGCTTTCTTCTCGATGACCGGTTTGCACGCGTCGCACGTGCTCAGCGGCGTCGTCATCCTGTTTCTCGTGCTCCTGCGGCAGCTGCGGGGCCAATTCTCCGCCGAGAGCCACTGGGGCCTTGAGGCGGCTGTCAAGTACTGGCACTTCGTCGACGTGGTCTGGGTCTTCTTCTATCCGGCCCTGTACCTGATGGGCTGATGCGACGCGTTTCGGCCGCGACCTGGCGTCGCGCGCTGATCTGCCTGACGATGGCGCTGACGTTTGCTGGGATCGTTAGCTTCGGCTGGTGGTACGTCATGGAGCGCAACGCTCCCGGGGCTCAGGTCTTCGACATTCAGGTACCGCCCGGCACTGCCGCAGCCATTGCTGCAGGGAAGGCGCCGCCGGTCATCCCCGACACGCTGAACTTCCGCCCCGGCGCCAGCCTGCGCATCTTCAATCAAGACCTCGTGGCGCATCAGATCGGCTCGCAGCTCATCCCGTCCGGCAGCGTACGCACCCTGCCGATCAGTGATTTCCTCACCACCGGACAGGGGAAGTTCGTCTGCTCGTTCCATTCCGGCGGCGCGATCAGCCTGCAAATTGGTGGCGGTGATTCGTCGCCGGTGACGGCGATCTGGGCCACGCTGATCTTCGCTACGCCGCTGACGCTTGTCTCCTTCGGCGTCACGACCGTGCTTTCGCGGATCTGATGACGCTTTAACGCCCGACTGCGCTAGAATCCGGGGCACTGAGAACCGTCCGGAGATCCTGTGTCTAGCTGAGGGAGAATCTCGTGAAAATCGGAGCCACCATTCCGGGGAGCCAGTTCAAGGACGCCGCCTCGATCAAGGATTACGTGCAGGCACTCGAAGGCGCCGGATTCAGCTACGTCACGTCCGCCGAGCACGTGGCCGGTGGCCACCCGGACCGACTGCGACCCGGCGATCGTCACACCTACGACCTGCCTTACCACGAGCCGTTCGTCCTGTTCGGCATGATCGCCGGCATCACGACAACGCTCGAGATGATGACCACTATCCTGGTCCTGCCGCAGCGCCAGACGCTGCTGGTGGCCAAGCAGGCGGCGGAGCTCGATCTGCTCTCCAACGGCCGTCTGCGCCTCGGTGTCGGCCTCGGCCGCAACTGGATGGAGTACGAAGCGCTCAACGAGGACTTCCACAACCGCGGTCGCCGCATCGAGGAGCAGATCGCCCTCCTGCGGCAGCTGTGGACCAACGAGCTGGTGACGTTTGAGGGCAAGTACCACCACATCGACCGCATGGGCATCAACCCGATGCCGGTGCAGCGCCCCATCCCGATCTGGATGGGTACGTTCTTCGGCCAGGTCGTCGAGCGCGCCATTAAGCGTGTCGCCCAGCTGGCGGACGGCTGGCTGCCGCAGTTCCCGCCCAACGACGAACTCAAGGCGGTGCTGGAGCGCATGCATGGCTATGCACGCGAAGCCGGCCGCGACCCCAAGACGCTGCAGATCCAGGGTGGTCTGCGAGGCGACCTCACGAACGAGGACGAGGTGATCAAGCAGGTGCAGGCATGGCAGGAGCTCGGCGCCGGATTCGTCGGCGCCGGCTCCGGCACCGGCGAGACGCTGCAGGAGCGCATCGATTCGCTGATCCGCCTGCGCGAGATGCTGACCAAGGCCGGATACTGACCGTCCCGAAAAGGAGACGCCGGGCGAATGAGCCCGGTGTCTCCCTTTTCCGATGTGGCGAGGCACACGGTTGGGTTCTGCCAACCTCTGCGATAGCTCCGTTACTGGTTCGGGATGCTGCCAAGCTTCCGCTCGCGGTGAGGTGTAACTAGCGGTGAAGGAAGATAGGTGAACTACCTTGCAGGGGGCCTTGGATGCTTCCTTACGCAGGATGTTTGACCTGCCCCAGCTGCTCGACACGGCTCGTGCGTGAATCTGATGACTTCGAGGGTCCTTCGCGTGAGGGCACGCAGTTCGACCAGCGGTGGATTTGCAGAAGCTGTGGCTACGCCAGACCTGTCGTCTACAGGCTCGATCGCCTGAGGAAGGTTTCGTAGAGGAGGGGCCATCGTCGCAGATGGCCCTTCCTCTTTTCTTGCAGACGGGTGTCATGGCTGAATCCCATAGAGACCTCAGTGACACAGCCTGCTGCAATACTTTTGCAACACGGTGTTGCAGTTTCACGGCTTATAATCGTCTTGAGATTCCCCTGAACCCCTCTGACCCATGAACGAAACCAACGGCCCCCTTCGCCTCCTCTCTGTGCAGTACGCCGTCACGCGATTGCTCGTCGAGACCGACGATCCGGAGACCATCGGCGACGCCATCCTCCGGACGATCTGCGACTCGCTTGGCTGGGACGTAGGCGAGATATGGAAGCCCGACGGCGGTGGATCGTTCGTCCGCACGAACCTCTACTGCAATCCGGCTGGTGAGGAGAAGCTGACACCTCTCCTCAGGGCGGCACCACGCGTGGGCCTGGGCAGTCTGCAGAGCCATGTCGCCTCCTTGCGAGAGGCGCTCTGGCATCGCGAGATCGGCGAAGCCACACACATGGCCCGCGTCGCCGAGGCGCGTCAGGCCGGTATCCGCTCCGTCTTTGCCATTCCGATCCCGTTCGGCGACGACCTGCTGGGCGTGATGGTGCTACTCAGTACCGAGACGAAGCCGATCGGCCTGGAGGAGAAGGAAGGCTTCCTCGGGCTGTGCAACCAGATTGGCCTGGCGATGAGCCGCAACCAGACGGCACAGGCGTTGCGGCGCAGCGAGGAGCGCCTGCGCCGGTCGCACGCAGCGGCGCGCATCGGCACCTGGGACTATGACCTGCGCACGGGAGCCGTCGTCTGGGACGGCGTCGAGCTGATCCACGGGCTGGAGCCAGGCAGCTTCGGTGGTAGCTTCAACGCCTACGTGCGGGATGTTCACGCTGAAGACCGCGGCCACGTTCTGCACGCCATCCAGGCGGCGGCGCAATACGGCACGCCTCTGGAGGTCGAGTACCGCATCGTGTTGCCGGACGGCTCGTTGCGCTGGGTGCTGGGCCGGGGCCACACCTATCAGGACGCCTCCGGCCGCGTCGTGCATATGGCCGGCACCTGCCAGGACGTCACGGAGCAGGTGCTCTACCGGCGCGCCATCGAGTGGTTGAGCGCGTCCGGTGCCATCTTCTCGCAGTCGGTGGACCGCGACTCGACCCTCATCCAGGTCGCCGACCTTTCGGTGCCGACGTTCGCCGACGCATGCGTCGTCTACATGCTGGAAGAGGACAAGGCCGTCCGTCTGCACGTCGCAAGCGCCGATGAACGCATGGCGGAGATTTTCAGCGAACTCGACCGGCGGTTCCAACCGGACCTGTCGCCGAAGTCACAGCTCACTCGGGCGATCGAGAAAGGCCGGCCTATGCTCATCGGCGATTTTCAGGAGCAGTGGTCGTCGTCCGCGGTTGACATGGCCCCGGAGCATCGCGAGCTGGTGGAGGCTCTCGGGATAAAGTCGATGATCCTGGTGCCGCTGATGTCTCGTGGTCAGCTCGCCGGTCTGCTCTCGCTGATGCGCTGCGGCGCATCGCGGCCGTTCGACCACCGCGAGTTTGCTATCGCCGTCGAGTTCGGCGCCCGCTCGGCGCACGCGATGGATAATGCGTTGCTCTACGAAGACCTCAGGTCTGCGAACCGGGCCAAGGACGAATTCCTCGGCATCATCTCCCACGAGCTGCGCACGCCGGTGACGACGATCTACGGCGGCGCCCGGCTGCTGCACTCGCGCTGGTCCAGCCTGGACGCCGAGAGCCTCGATCACCTGGTCCAGGACCTCGAATCCGAATCGGAGCGTCTCTATCGTTTAATCGAGAACCTGCTCGTCCTGGGCCGCCTGGAGTTGGGCGCGGAAGTGCCTACGCAGCCCGTCGCCGTCAAGCCGATGGTGCAGAAGCTGTTGACCACCTTCAGCCGCCGCCGTGCGAACCGGGAGGTTCGCGTCCGGGTTGACGACGAGGTCGACGTCGTGGAGGCGGAGCCTACGTACCTGGATCAGATCCTCTACAACCTGCTGACGAACGCGGATAAGTACGCCCCGGCCGAGCAGCCGATCGACATCGAGGCGACGCTGGCGGACGACGGGTTTGTCTTCCGGGTCATGGACCGCGGTCCCGGCATTCCGCAGGAGGACAGGGGGCGCGTGTTCGAATCGTTCTATCGTTCGAAGGCGAACCCGCGCGGTGCGCCCGGCAAAGGCGTCGGCCTCGCCGTTTGCAAGCGGCTCGTGGAAGCGATGGGTGGCCAGATCTGGATAGCTGAACGCGAGGGCGGCGGTCTCGAAGTGGGTTTTGCGTTGCGGCCGCCGGAGGACGAGTCCCAGTCCGCTCCCGAGGGGCAGCGGACTGGGGTCGGCTAGCCGATTTCGATCAACGACCGGACGGATTGCACCAGCTGCTCTGAATCGAAGGGCTTGTCGAGGCCTATGTCGGCCTGCAGCTCGCGCTGTGCCGCTCTGGCGCCGTAGGCCGACAGCACGATGACGGGCGTCGTGTCGCCCTGCTCGCGCAGGTGCTGAAAGAAGGTGCGTCCGTCCATGACTGGCATTTCGAGATCGAGAATGATGACGTCGGGGTCGTGATCGCTGGCCTTCTGGAGGCCGTCCAGTCCGTTCGTCGACGTGGCCACGTGAAATCCTTCCGATTCCAAAAGGAGCCTGAGGAATCGCAGGAGAGCCTCATCGTCATCGAGGACCAGGACGCGCGTCTTTTCCGAAATTGCCAAACCCGCTCGCACACCAAATGGTTTTCGGCGTCAACTTTAGATCAGATTCGGTCCCCTTCTGTATCGAATTGAGGAAAACCGCCGTTACAAATGAATCTAGACCGGTTCGCCCTCGAGCAAGTAGCCGATCCCCTGGAACGTCCTGATGATGCTGGAGCCGGACTCGTTGTCCAGCTTGTGGCGCAGGCGCGAGACCCAGACGCGCAGATATTGCACGTCGTCGCGATATTCGGGCCCCCAGACCTTCGTCAGAAGCTCCGCCGAAAGCATGACTTTGCCCGCGTTTGCCGCCAGCTGCTGCAGGAGCAGCCACTCGGTGCGGCTGAGCTGCACGTTCTCCTCTTCCCGCCAGACGAGGCGCTTCTCAAGGTCGATCTTGACGTCGCCGGCCTGCACCATGCGCTGCCCGGCATCGGCGCCGGACGAGCGACGCAGCACAGCGCGGATGCGTGCAGCCAGCTCTTCGGCGCTGAAGGGCTTGACCACGTAGTCGTCGGCGCCGCCTTCGAGGCCGCGCACCTTGTCGGAGTCGCGGTCGCGAGCGGTGAGGAAGATGATCGGTGCGGCGGAGCGCTCGCGCACCGCGCGCAAGACCTCGATGCCGGACATGTCGGGCATCGTGATGTCGAGCAGGATGAGATCGGGCCGCTGCTCCTCGGCCACACGTATGGCGGTTTCGCCGCTGTCTGCGGTCACAACTCGGAAGCCTTGCAGCGAGAGTTCGAGCTTGATGAGCCTCAGAACACCAGGTTCGTCGTCAACGGCGAGCACTAATGGCTCCACAGCCATCTAGCTGCCTCCTTTGTCGTTCGAGGTCCGGCCCAGAAGGCCGGCTCCGTCTCATTTAAGCCCGGGCAACCTTGCAAAAACGCATACCTTCTGGGGCTATGCATATCAGTCTACGCCCGTCTCGGGCGGCTCCATACGAGGGTGAGATGGACGGCGAGGTCTACTCGCTACGGTTCTCCCGCCGTATCGCTTCGGTTGCGGCAAAGGCCTGGGGATTCGATTCCGGCGTCAGATCGATGACGCTCAGGGTGGTGAAGAGTCGGACATTGAAAGCGCCCTGCGCGGTCAGTTCGCGTACCAGGGAGGCCGCCTCGTCCCTCTGGTCCAGGTGGACGGCGAGGACGCCTCTGCCAGCGCGTGTCTCGTCCAGATACTGACTGACGATGTTCATCTCCTCGCTGAGGTGGTCCTGGAAGAGCCTCAGGAGATGCCCCAGAGGCCCCGCATGCTCGCCCACCGCTTCCGAAAAGGATTCGAGCGAGAGGACCGTAGCTTCATTGCTTTGCTGCTGCAGGGTGGCGACGATTGACTCGGCGGCTTGTGGCGTCGCTACCACGGCCAGCAGGTGGTTGCGTTTCAAGGCCCGTTCTTCTTCTCGTTGCATGATCCGCCTCCTACCAGGTGAGGGCGACTGTCTTCGTACGATAGGAGGGTTGCGTGACTGGCGCATAAACACGCCGAAGCGTGCCTTGCCATTTCATAACTTGGCCCGGACAGGATGAAAGGCATAGGACGAGAGCCCCTTCAGCTGAAGGGGCTCTCGCAAGTCATGGACTCCGGTGATCCGCTCAGCGCGGCTCGTAAATGGCGAAGCACTTGCTCGAGTTCATCAGATAGGACTCGAGAAACTCGTGATAGTTGGGCGCCTTGTGGCCCAGCTCTTCGACGGCGCCGGCCAGGCACCACCAGTTACGGACCTCCTGCTGGCCCAGCATCTCCACATCGTGGTTGGGGACGCTGCGCCAGTAGTCGTAGTCGCCCTTGAGCAACGCGTCGTAGAGCTTGAGGTCCGACTCGACCTCGGGGTAGACGAAGTAGTTGCGCGGCGAGAGGAAGGCGTGGGACCAGCTGGAGGAGGCGATGATCGCCACGCGCCACGGGCTGGCCTTGAGCACGCGCGCCACGGCTGCGCCGACCTCCATGCAGCGCTTCGGCGATGGGCCGGGCGGGTCCAGGTCGTCCTCAGGCATGTCGATCTTGTTGACCGGGTACTGGCCGCCGCGGTTCACGGTCACACGGCTGCCGTAGCAGTTGACCTGCATAGAGACGACCGGGTAGTCGAAGCCCTTGCGGTCCCAGTCCAGGAACATGACCGTGTTGAGGAAGGCGTGGGCCAGGCTGTCGTAGTGCAGTGGCTCGTAGGCGTAAGCCGCGTCGATGCCTTCGTTGATCAAGCCGCGCGCCAGGAACTTGGCGCCGTTGCGCTTGCCCTTGACGTGGACGATGGTGTCGGGTGACTCGCCCCAGGCGTTCGGGGGGATGGGGCGGTCCGGCCGAATGGCGAAGGCCGAAAGTGCCGCATTGGGGTTGATGCGGTCGACTTCCGGGTGGTAGGGCTTGATGTCCATGTCGTCGTAGGCCAGGACGCAGAAGGCGGGGATGATGTCCTCTTTGAAGTTCTCGTACTGGTCGTCGCCCCAGATCAGGACGAAGTCAGGATTGAAGTCATCGAGCGACTTGCGGAGGGTGCGACAATTCTCGACGAAGTCGGCGCGGTGCTTCTGCGCGTGCGCGAAGCCCTCGTCGTCGGCCAACTGCTCGATCATGCGAGCCGGCCACTTGGACCGGTCCTTCGCCTCTTCGGGAATGTCAGGACGTTGCAGGACGTTCTGGAGGTTGGGGCGGTTGCCCCCCGGCGCACGCATCCCGGGGAAGTGGCTCATGCCAAGGCCCAGTATTTCTCCCATAGCCCTTTCCTTTCTTAAACCTTCACGGCTTCTATTGATGCCAGGGCCCATGGTAAAGCAAAATCCGGCGCCGGATAATCCACCTCGGTTTCTCATATCGCAGCCGCGAGGCTGGTGGGTCGATCACGACCGGCTCAGTAGACTCTTGACGTTGCTCCGCCGGGTTGCTCAGCCTTGAGGCAGACGGGCCCCGGAGCTCGTGTCGGAGGCCGCCGACAGGTCGGATCGAATTTGTTGACACCTCTAGAGCGCGGCTTTACGCTTCCGGCAGGCACGGGTGATCTACATAGACCTGTCTAATCGCTAACTGTCACGACGTGTATACACGCGCAGCGCGGTGGGGCAGACCGATTCGTTTCGACAGTCCTGGGAGTAACGCATGACGGGTTACGTCATCAAACGACTCGTCGGTCTTGCTATCAATCTTGTCGTCGTCTCGATGCTGGTGTTCACGTGGCTGGGCATCCTGCCGGGCGATTACGTGTCAGCCCAGCTTGGCGTCGATGCTACGCAGGACCAGGTCGACCAGTTCCGCGCCGAGCACGGCCTCAACGGCTCGATACCGGAGCGCTATCTGAACTGGGCTGGGGGCGTCCTGACCGGCGACTTCGGCACCTCGCTGCGATCCAACGTCCCGGTGGTGCAGGACTTCAAGCGCAAGCTGCCGATCACCATGGAGATCGTCATCATCAGCTTCACGATCACGACGCTGTTCGGCATCAGCGGCGGGATAATCTCGGCGGCCAAACAGAATTCCGTTCCCGACTACACGATGCGCATCATCGCGATCGCCGGCCTCTCGATCCCCCAGTTCCTCGTGTTGACGTTACTGTTAGTAATTCCCGCGAGATTCTGGGGGTATGCGCCCCCCTTCTCATCCGTGCATATTCTCAAGGAACCCTTGGCCAACCTGGAGTTGTTCTTGCCTGCTACCGCCCTGCTGGCGATCAGCTCTTCGGCGGGCTTGCTGCGCCTCACCCGCACCGCGTTCCTGGACGTCTTTCGTCAGGACTATATGCGGACGGCGCGCGCCAAGGGCCTTACCGAGAGGGCAGTGACCTTCCGGCACGGCTTCCGCAACGCGATCCCGCCGGTACTGACGCTGGCCGGGCTCCAGCTCGGCAACCTGCTGGGCGGCTCGATCGTGCTGGAGCAGATCATGGGCCTGCCTGGCCTCGGCACCTGGACGCTCAGCGCGATCTCGTTCAACGACTACCCGATCGTCATGATTTCCGCCCTGTACACGGCCACGATCCTGATGTCGATCAGCCTGATCATCGACCTGTCCTACGCGTGGCTCGACCCGCGCATTCGCTATGATTAGGCTGCGAGTGGGAGATAGATTCCGTTGAATCAGGAACTGGAAGCGTACGGACCTCTCGCTGCTCCGGCCCAGGAGACCTTCCGCAGGCGATTTCGCAAGGCGATGACTCCGTGGCTGCGCCGGCCTCTGGGCCTGCTCGGCGGCGTGATCATCGCGTTCATGGTGTTCCTGGCGATTACGGCCCCACTCGTCGCGCCGAACGATCCGCGCGCCTTCGTGGGTAAGCGCCTGGAGTCTCCCAGCAGCCACTTCCTCCTCGGCACGAATAACCTCGGCCAGGATGACTTCTCACGCACCATTTATGGGGCGCAGATCTCGATCGCCGTCGGCCTGACGTCCACGGTGCTCGGCGTCGGCATAGGCATGATCCTCGGCATCGTCACGGGCTACTTCGGCGGCTGGGTTGACATCCTCACGCAGCGAGCTTTGGAGATCCTGGCCTCGTTCCCCGGATTGTTCCTTGCACTACTGGTCATCACCGTCCTGGGGAGACCGGGGGAGGTGAGCAATAACGTCGTTCAAATAGCGTGGCAGCTGAAAACGCTTGAGATAGCCGTGGCTATGGCGTTCATCTTCGGCTCCACGCGCATCGTGCGCTCCGCCGTGCTCAGCCAGCGGAACATGGCGTACGTGGACGCTGCCAAGTCGATCGGCGCCGGCTCGAACCGCATTCTGTGGCGGCACATCCTGCCGAACGTCCTGCCCTTCGTCATCGTCAGCTTCACGACGATCATCGGCATCGTCATCTTGATCGAGGCCGCGTTGTCGTTCCTGGGGTACGGCGTTTCGGTTGGCACGCCGTCCTGGGGCGTCGACCTCAGCACGAGCAACCGCACGTATTTCGTGCGCGCGCCCTGGCTGATGGTAGGCCCCGGCGTCGCCCTGAGCATGACGGTGCTGGGGTTCAACTTTGTGGGCGACGCGTTGCGCGACATCCTCGACCCGCGCCTCAGGGGTTCGCGCTAAGCCACGAGCGTGGCGGCGACCCGCGCGGGAGGTCTTTGTAGACGCGCACGTGTCCTGAGACCGTCCGACGGGCATCGGCTAGACGGGCGGGCCCTAAGGGCTCCGACTCTTGATCACCGCTGAGTTGCATACGGGGAGCCACCCTGTTTTTCAGAACCGAGAGCATTCATCAGCAACGAGGAGGTTGACGTGATTATCGATATGCATGCCCACATCAACCCGGAGAACTTCCCTCCGGTAGGCAACCGGGCCAGCGCGGCCGACTGGCCGTTCATGGATCACTTCGAGCCCGGTCGTGCCAACGTCATGATCAACGGCAAGAACTTCCGCACCATCACGGCGAGCAACTGGGACGTCGAGAAGCGCCTGGCCGACATGGAGAAGCACGGCGCCCAGGCACAGGCGATTTCGCCGATGCCGGAGTTGCTCTCCTACTGGTTTACGCCGGAGGACGGCCGCGACTTTGCCCGTCATGTCAACGAGTACATCAAGTCGATGTGTGATGCGGCGCCGGGCCACTTCTTCGGCCTCGGCATGGTGCCGTTGCAGGACCCGGATCTGGCGGCGAAGGAGCTATCGAACGTCAAAGAGCTGGGCCTGCAGGGCGTCGAGCTCGGCTCGAACATCCAGGGCAAGTACATCGGCGCGCCCGAGTTTCAGGGCTTCTTCCAGGAGGCGGAGCGGCTGGGTATCGCCGTCTTCGTTCACTCGTTGAAGCCGAGCATTGCCTTCGCCTTGCAGTCGCCGTCGCTCACCGGCTCGATCGGCTTCCCGACCGACACCTGCCTGACGATCTCTTCGTTCATTGCCGGCGGCACGGCCGCCAAAGTGCCCAACCTGCGCATCGCCTTCAGTCACGGCGGCGGCACCTTTCCGTTCCTGCTGGGCCGCTACAACAACCAGTGGAGCGGCACCTGGAACGACGAGCCGCCGACACCCGAGCGCCTGGCGCGCGCGTCGGACCCGGTGAGCCCGTTCGAGTACGCGCGCCGTTTCTTCTACGACACGCTGCTCTTCGACCGCCGCGCCATTCGGTTCCTGGTCGACATGATCGGCCACACGCAGGTCATGGTCGGCACCGACTACCCGTACCAGCCGCCGGAGCAGCCCGCCGACAAGTCTCTGCGTTCGCTGGGTCTGCCCGAGAACGTTGTGGACGATATCACCTGGAACAACACGTTCCGCTTCCTGAACACGCCGGCGCCCGTGTTTGCGTAAGACGGGACATCCGTAGGAGTGAAGGGGCCGTCTTCGCGGACGGCCCTTTCTGTTTGTCAGCGGTAACTATTTGGCAATCGGGCAGGAGGGCAATCGAGCAAGGGCCTCTCTTTGCGTGATTGCCCTTCTGCCCGATTGCAGCAACGCTCGGTCAGGCGCCGGCTTTGCGAGTCCCCGGAGCGGTTCTTGGGCTAAGGAACGTCTCTACCGGTAGTTGCCGAACTTGAGCTCCATGCCCCAGTCTTCGCCCTTGAGGTCGCCGATCACGGTTTGCAGCTCATCGCGGCTGGGGGCGGAGACGCGCACCTCGTCGCCCTGAATCGAAGCCTGCACCTTCTTGTACTTCTGGTTCTTGATGAAGCCAGTGATCTTGCGCGCCGTATCGCCGTCGATTGATTGGACGATGCGCACTTCCTGCCGCACTGTGTTGCCACCCGCTTTCTCGACGTTGCCGCGGTTGAGGTTCTTCAGCGGCACGTGGCGCGAGTTGAGGCGCTGGACCAGCACCTGCCACATCGCCTCGAGCTTGAAGTCGTCGGCGGTGTGAATCGTCAGCCGCGGCGCAGCGCGGTCGTACTCGATATCCGCCACGACGTTCTTGAAGTCGAAGCGGTTGCCGATCTCCTTGCGCGCCTGGTTGACGGCGTTGTCGACTTCCTGCAGATCTACTCCGGTAGTGATGTCGAAGGATTCAGTCTTGGGCATGGGCCAAGAATACATGGTGAGGCGCTCGTCTGGCAGGGGGGCGGCGTCCCCAATCGCCGTCTACCCCGACTGTCGGCCGGTCTCCGAAGCCTGGCGTCGTAGAGCGAACCTCGCGCGCAGTTTGCCGCCATGCAATGGCCTGGAGCGAGATGATGGTGACGGATAAGCTGCGCTCATGCTGAGCCCGGAGAGCTTCGCCCTCGCTCTGGTCGTCATCTTCCTGGCTGGCACCACGCAGTCGCTAACCGGCTTCGGCTTCGGCCTCGTCTCGATCCCGCTGTTGACGCTGTTCATTTCTCCTAAGCTGGCGCCGCCCATCGTCCTCGTCGACAGCGTCATTCTCAACCTCATGATCCTGGGCGGCGCTCGCAAGCTCGTCGAGCTGCGGCGCATCTGGATACTGATGATTGCGGGCCTCCTGGGTGTGCCCATCGGCACCTGGATCCTGGCGCACTGGGACGTACACTCGCTGCGCATCTATATCGGCGTCGTCACCGTGATCGCTGCCGGCATCTTCATGACCGGGTTCAGCCGTCAGGTGAAGCGCGAGGTGATTGCTTTCCTGCCGGTCGGCCTCCTAAGCGGCGTGATGTCTGGCAGCATCAACATGGCCGGGCCGCCGGTAATCCTGTTCTTTGCCAATCAGAACCTGCCCCGCCTCGTGTTTCGAGCCAACATGATCGCGTACCTGCTTCTGTTGCAGCTCTTTGCCATCCCCCTGCTCTTGAGCAATGGCATCATGACGAGAGGCGCCGCCATTTCCGGACTGCTGCTCTTGCCAGCCTTGCTCGGCGGCGGCTTCGTGGGCACGTTTTTCTCGACCCGCGTGCATGACCAGATCGTGCGAACGATCACTCTCGTCATCGTGTCGGTGGCCGGCGTCCTCTCGATCCTCAACGGTCTCAACGCCATCTAAACCTGAAGAAAAAGCCACCGGTTCATGTAACGGCACCCCTCTACCAACGTTTATACAAGTGAGAGGAGCTCATTCACTAACTAAATATTGTTGTTGAAGTCATGCTTCAGGGTTGAGCGCAGGATGCGCTCAACGTGGTCACCAAAACCCTGAAGTTGTCCCCACGGACGGGCTAGTGGTGAAACCGCTCAACACGGAAAGAACGGTTCCACCCTATGGCTCGGACACCCGCGTCGCTACTTACCCAGAATTCCCCTCTTTGGCACCGCGTTCGCCGCCTCGCGTTTGCGGCTGCCGGTGCAGCAACCGCTCTGATGTTGCTGTTCGCGATCGGCGCGCCGGCGCATGACGCCTCGGCGGCAACGCCGGCCTATGCGTCCGATTACCTGATGTGCGGTTGGCAAGCGCCGGAGCGCACGCTCACCGTGAGCGTCGACCCCAACCTCGCCTCGGCCGGTCTCAGCTACGACGACGTCATCGCCGCGTTCGGCCGTTGGAACGCGCTGTACGAGAAGTACTACGGCTTCCCGATCTTCACGGTGTACTACGGCAACTGGTGGGAGGCCGACATCCTCCTGACGGCACATGGCACCACTCGAACGTGGGTCGACACCAAGTGTGAGCCCAACGCCAGGTTCACCGGCAACAACTTCGCGGTCGTCAACCTCGGCTCGAACGACGCGTGGCGCAACCGCGACATGGTGGCTCATGAGCTGGGTCACGCGCTCGGCTTCGCCGACTTCGGTTCGGCGCCCGCCAGCGAAGGCCACATCGGCTACAAGTCCTGCGGCAACTACATCGGCGTGATGTCCTACTGCGCCGGCCCGCAGACCTGGTTCATGGACCAGACGATCTCGGGCCTGGTGCTCGACGGCCAGCTGGTGCGTGACTACTGGCTCCCCTGAAGCAGATCGTTTCTCCTTGCGAAGAGGCGGCCGATTCGGCCGTCTCTTCGTTTGTCCGACGTTGCATCGTCAGGTTAGGGACGAAGCTTCGTCCCTACGAATCGTGGATGCCGCGTGACGGAGACAGGTGACGCCGTTACCATCTGCTGGGTTGGACGCGTCATTCAGGAGGAGCAGGCCATGGACGTCAGCGGCAAGGTAGCGATCGTCACGGGCTCGGCGACCGGCGTGGGGCGGGCGACGGCCCTGCAGCTCGCCGACCGCGGCTGCGGCGTCGTGGTCAACTACACGCGCTCCGAGGCGGAAGCACAGCAGACGCTGGCCGACGTCAAAGCCCGCGGCGTGCCGGCGCTGCTGGCGCAGTGCGACGTCTCCGACGACGCGGCGGTGCGCGCCATGGTGCAGCGTGCCGCGGACGAGCTGGGCGGCGTCGACGTGCTGGTCAACAACGCCGGCACGACCACCTTCGTCAACCACGCCGACCTCGATGGCCTGAGCGAGGACGTCTGGGACCGCACGCTGGCTGTGAACCTGAAAGGGCCCTTCTTCTGCAGCCGCGCCGTGGCGCCGTTCATGAAGGCGCGCGGCGCCGGCGCCATCGTCAACGTGTCCTCCATCGCGGGCGTGACGGGCGGCGGCAGCAGCATCGCCTACTCGGCGTCGAAGGCTGGCGTCATCAGCCTGACGAAGAACCTGTCGCGGGTGCTGGGGCCGGAGGTCCGCGTGAACTGTGTTGCGCCGGGCTTCATCGAGGGGCGCTGGCTGCAGGCGGGCCTGGGCGAGAACTACGATAACGTGCGCCGTCGTACGGAAGAAGGCACCGTCCTCAAGCGCATCACGACGCCGGATGACGTGGCTCAGGTCATCCTCTCGCTGATCTGCGGCGCCGACCTCGTCAGCGGCCAGACCGTCGTCATCGACGCGGGCGGCCGCACGTCCGGGTAGAATCGCCGGAGCAAAGCTCAAGGAGCATCCCATGGATTTCGCAACCGTCCAGCAGAACGTCGCGCAGGTGGCGCAAGACTTCGCGGCGCAACGCGCCGGGCGTCAGATGCGCCGTAACCTCGATCCGGTGGACTTCCAGCGCCTCGCGGAGGCGGGCTATCTGCTCATCGCCGTGCCCGAGGAGATGGGAGGACTCTGGATCGACCTCGCAAGGTCGACCCGGCCGATCTGCGACCTGCTGCGCACGCTGGCCGCCGGCGACCCCTGTGTTGCGCTCGTCAGCTCGATGCACCCGGCGGTGCTGTCGTTCTGGCTGACGCAGCCGGAAGTGCCGGAACCGTACACGGCCGTCTGGCAGGAGCAGCGCCGCTACGTGGCGCAGACGGCGCTGGACGGCAACTGGTGGGGCACCATCACCTCGGAGCCCGGCAGCGGCGGCGACGTCGACCTGACGCGCGCCGTGGCGAAGCCGGACGGCGGGGGCAGAATGCTGCTCTCCGGCCAGAAGCACTTCGGCAGCGGCTCGGGCATCACGTCCTTCATGACGACGACGGCGATTCCCGAAGGCGACGACATGGCCGACTGGTTCTTCATGGACGTGCGGGGCGCGCCCTGGGACGGCTCGACGGGTATGAAGCTCGTCGCCGAATGGGACGGCCACGGAATGGCCGCCACCCAGAGCCACGCGTTCGAGTTCACGAACTACCCTGTGACGCGCTCGGCGTGGCCCGCCAACATGCGCGCCGCCTTCGGAGCCGGGCCCGGCGCGCTCAGCGCGGCGTTGTTCCCTGCCGTCATCGTCGGCGTGGCGGAGAGCGCCTTCCTGGCGGCGCGGGAGCGGGTCTTTCGCCGCCGCCAGGACCTGCGTCCCTACGAGCGCGTCGAGTGGGCGCGCATAGAGAACGAGTGGTGGCTGATCTCCCAGGCCTACGAAGGCATGCTGCGCCCTATCGAGGAGCGTCAGCCGAACGCGTCGCTCAACGCCCTGCAGGCCAAGATGGCGATCTCCGAGCTGGCAGAGTCGATGACGCAGCGCATCTGTCGCGTGATCGGCGGCGGCAGCTTCCACCGCGCGTCGCACTTTGGCGCCGCGTTCGAGGACGTGCGCGCCCTCGGGTTCCTGCGTCCGCCCTGGGCCTTGGCTCATGACGCGCTGCTCATCCGGACCTGGCAGGCGATGGAGCGAGAGGAAGCCTGAGACGCGGCGTCTGGCGGAGTCTGGGGAGGAACGAGCTTGAGAATTGTTCACCTGTACGCTGACCGGCAGGGCGAATCGCATTTCACGGACATGGACCACGACCAGACGGAAGTGGGCTATGCGCCGCCGGCGCCGCCCTTCCTGATGTCTCAGACATACCCGGCCTCGGCCGTGGTGTTAGCGACGCTGCCGGTTGGCTGGTGGGGCGACTGGCACCCAACGCCGGTGCGGCAGCTCTTCCTGCAGCACTCAGGGGTGCTCGACGTTGCAGTCAGCGACGGCGAGAGCCGCCGTATGGAAGCGGGGGCGGTCGTGCTGCTCGAGGACGTGATCGGTAAAGGGCACACGACGCGTGTCGTGGGCGACGAGCCGGTCGAGTGCACGTTCGTGCGTCTGGCGAAGTAGGCCGCGTACAATCGCCGCAGTCGCGATATCGAAATCAAAGTGTTGTCTGCGTCCTGGGCTGACGGGCGCCTGGAGGAGGAATCGTTGAGCACCATTACGGACGTCCGGTACAGGATCGTGCACCCGGGCGTGGGCAAGAACCTGGTCTTCGTGCGGGTCGAGACGGACGAGGGCCTGCACGGTTGGGGCGAGTGCTACACGCAGTCGGACCGCGACACGCAGGTCGGCGCCCACATCGACCAGATGAAGCGCTATGTCATCGGCCAGGACTCGCGTCAGATCAAGAGCTTCACGCAGTTCATGTACGACGACTTCGCGGCCCGCCGCGGCGCCCTCGACTTTTACTCCGCGGTCGCGGGCATCGAGCAGGCGCTGTGGGACCTGGCAGGCAAGCGCGCCGGCCAGCCGGTGCACGTGCTGCTGGGCGGCGCCTACCGCGACAAGCTGCGTGTCTACGCCAACGGCTGGGCTCGCTCCGCGAGCCACGAGACGCTGGCCGAGTCGGCGCGCGCCATGGTGGAGCGCGGCTTCACGGCTATGAAGTTCGATCCGAACCCGGGGCCGTGGCGCACGCACATCACACGCGAGCAAGAGGACGAGGCGGTCGAGCGTGTGCGTGTCGTGCGAGAAGCCGTCGGGCCTGATATCGACATCCTGGTCGAGATGCACCGTCGCATGGCGCCGATGTACGCCATCCGCATCGCGCGGCGCATCGAGCAGTACCGCCCGTACTGGTTCGAGGAGCCGGTCAATGCCGTCAACGTCGACGCGCTGGCCGAAGTGCGGCGCAATGTCTCGCTGCCCGTCGTCACCGGCGAGGCGCTGTACACGAAGTTCGACTTCCGCCCGGTGCTGGAGAAGCAGGCCGCCGACATCCTCAACCCGGACGTGTGCAGCGTCGGCATCCTCGAGCTGAAGGAGATCGCGGCGATGGCGGAGGCGTACTTCGTGGCGATGTCGCCGCACAACTACAACAGCACGTCGATCGGGCTGGCGGCGACCCTCCAGGCGGCGGCGACGATGCCGAACTTCATCATCACCGAGTACTTCGTCAACCTGAACGAGTGGGCGAAGACGGCCGTCGACCAGCCCTTCGAGCTGAAGGACGGCTGCATCGAGGTGCCGCAGCGCCCCGGCCTCGGCATCGAGCTGGACGAGGCGGTGTTGGAGCGCTCGGCGTATCAGCCGTTCCCGGCACGCCACCGCCGCACACCTGCAGAGGAGTAGCACGGGTTCAACGGGAGAGGCAGTGCGTGGGCGGTTCTCGAAGCGGTTTCGCCTTGGTACTCGCCGCCGCGCAGGTTGCGCGGGATGCTAATCCCCGTCTTCGCGCAGGCGAGCGTTTTCCGAGGCGATGACGGCGTTGCTTTCGCGCAGGAAGCGCAGGATAACCGCGACCTCCTCGTCGCTGAACTGCGACCAGAGCCGGCCCATCTCCTGAGCCAGGGGCTGATACATGGCGCTGATGCGTTCCGCGTTCTCCGGCACCGGCTCGATGATCACGCGGCGGCGGTCGTCCAGGTCGGAGCAACGCCGCACGAGGGCGGCGTGCTCGAGCCGGTCGATCAGGCGGGTCGTGGCGCCACTAGTCAGGCCGGTCTGCTCCGACAGCTGGCCGGCGGTCATGGGACCGAGGACGCTGAGTAGGTCCATCGTCTCGAGGTCAGTGTTGTGGATGCCGACGTGTTCGGCCACGGCGTGGCTGAGCAGGGCGAGGAAGGAACTGTAGAGGCGCATCTCGCGTCCTAGTTCTCGGAGGATAGGACGCGGTTGCCGCTCTTCGAAGGACTTATCGCTTGACGTGTCTGCCATGGCTTCGTACCCTGATAGTTGCATCGCGCAGATATTGCATTGTGCAGACATATCCTAGCGCTACCAGGAGATTTGCGGCAATGCCGGCAGTCCTCGAGAAGAGATCCGTCAATTCTGTTCCTGGGCTGAAGCCGACAACCCGTCACATTCTCCTGTCCTGTTTCGTCATTTCATGACGGGCTGAACGGGGTCGATGGACAAAAGGATCGATCATCTCACAGCTCCCAGCCCATCAATCAACGCCGGCCACCGCGCTCCTTGAATGTTCACTGGAGGACATCTCGTGAGAAACCTCGCCCGCTATTGCTACGACCATCGCCGACTCGTACTGGTCGGCTGGGTCCTTCTGCTCGTCGGCCTTTGGATTCTGTCGACTGCCCTTTCGGGCAAGTACCGCTCCTCCTTCGATCTCCCGGACTCAGAAAGCGCTACGGCGATCAAGCTGCTGCAGGACCGCGGCGTATCGTCGCGCAGCGGCATCGTTGGGCAGGTTGTTTTCAAGGCCGATAACGGGGTCAACGACGCCCAGGTCAAGCAGACGATGCAGCAGTTCTTCTCGGACATAGCTGGGGCCGTCGATGGCGTCGAGGTGGTGAGCCCTTACGACGACGGGCATGCCTACCAGATCTCCAAGGACGGTACCATCGCTTACGCTGAGCTCGATTTCGCTAAGCGCGAACAGAGCCAGTACATCAAAGAGGCTGACACGATCAAAGCGATGTGGCAGAAGATCGACCAGCCGGGTCTTACCGTGGAGCTGGGCGGCGACGTCTTCGCCAGCCAGTCGGCACCCTCGAGCGAGGCGATCGGTCTGCTTGCCGCCGTCCTCATCCTGCTCATCGCCTTCGGGTCCGTCCTGGCGATGGGCCTGCCGATCATCACAGCGCTGTTCGGCATCGGCTGCGGCGCGGCGGTCATTGGGCTGGTCACGCGCGTGCTCGCCGTGCCTGAATTCACGCCCGAAGTTGCGGCCATGATTGGCATTGGCGTCGGCATCGACTATGCGCTGCTGATCGTGACGCGTTACCGGCAGGGCCTGCACGACGGGTTGCACCCGCGTGACGCCAACGTCCTTGCCGTCGATACGTCTGGCCGCGCGGTGCTCTTCGCGGGCATGACAGTTGTGATCTCGCTCATGGGCATGTTCCTCATGAACCTGGACTTCATGCGCAGCCTCGCGGTTGGCGCCGTTCTGGCGGTACTACTGACGATGCTCGCCGCTCTGACCTTGCTGCCGGCCATGCTCGGCTTCGTTGGCCACAACATCGACCGCCTGGGTCTGCCGCGCCTCGGCGGCCGCTCCGAGCGTGCTACGGCGTCGTCGTTCTGGTACCGCTGGAGCCGCGTGATCCAGAAGTACCCCTGGCCCGCCCTGATCGGTAGCGCTGCGCTGCTCGTCCTGTTCGCCTTCCCCGTCTTCTCCCTGCGCCTAGGCTTCTCGGACGCAGGCAACCGCAAGACGACGGATACGACGCGTCGTGCCTACGATATGCTCTCGGAAGCCTTTGGCCCCGGCTTCAACGCGCCCTTCCTCATCGTCGTGGACACGGCGGATGGCAACGCGCCGCCGCAGGCGATCCAGCAGCTCTCCGACGCCATCTCCCAGACGCCGGGCGTGGCGTCTGTCGCGCCGCCGACCATGCTGCCCAACGCGAACCTGGCGCTGATCAACGCCTTCGCGGCGTCGGCGCCGCAGGATAAGGCGACGACGGACCTCGTGCACCGCTTGCGGGATCAGACGGTGCCCTCGGTGGTAGACGGAACCGGCATGCACGTCTACACATCGGGAGGACCGGCCATCATCGTCGACTTTTCCGACTACATTGGCTCACGTCTACCGTGGTTCATGGGCGCAGTGCTGGTTCTCTCGTTCCTCTTGCTGCTGGTCGTGTTCCACAGCGTTGTGGTGCCCCTGAAGGCCGTGATCATGAACTTGCTCTCGATCGGGGCCGCGTTCGGGGTCATGGTGGCCGTGTTCCAGTGGGGAGTCGGCGCCAGCCTGATCGGCCTCGGTAAGGAGGGGCCGATCGAAGCGTGGGGGCCGATGATGATGTTTGCCATCGTCTTCGGCCTGTCGATGGACTACGAGGTCTTCCTGCTCACGCGGGTGCGCGAAGAGTACGACCGCACCGGCGACAATCGTAGTGCCGTCGCGGACGGCCTTGCTGCGACCGGCCGCGTGATTTCCGCCGCCGCGGCGATCATGGTCTGCGTGTTCGGCGCCTTCGTACTGCAGGACGACAGAGGCCTGAAGATGATTGGTTTTGGCCTCGCCGCTGCCATCTTCATCGACGCCACCGTCGTGCGACTGGTGCTGGTGCCGTCGGCGATGGAGCTGCTGGGCAACCGCAACTGGTGGGCGCCGGCCTGGCTGGTGCGTCTCCTGCCGACGATCCGCGTCGACACGGAGCAGCAGATCGGGACGCCGGTCCCCGAAGAAGTGGCGTCCTGAGCCCCTAATTGACGTGACGAACGCGGGCCGTCTGATTCAGACGGCCCGCGTTCGTTTCTCAGGCTAGGTACTACCTAACTGACGCGCGGAATGCTATGGCTTCGCCGGCGATGGCCGCGGCCTCGTCGTTAGGCAGAATCGCCTTGATCGTGAAGCTTAGCCAGGGCAGCCATGGTCCCGTGAGCCGTGCCATCGTAGCTGCGCTGTCAATTTCGATGATGGCGGCGCCACCGGAACCATCGGTGAATTCGTAGAAGGCTTTGAAATCGGCGCCTTCCGCCGGCTTCCATTGCGAGAGGACCTTCAGAGATCGCTCCAAACCTTCTTCCGACGTGTCGATCTGCTCCCATGTAACGTGAAACAGCATTCGCTTCCTCCAACTCTCTCTGCCGTGCGTTCCGTGCTCGTTGACCTGACCAGCATAGGCTCAAACACGCCGCCTTGAAGCAAGGTGCGTAACATCTCACGGCAAGATCGGCAGAATCTGCAAATTTAGAACACCTTTTCGGCCTGGCGGTCAGCCGATATGATCGCGGCATGTCGACCATCGAGGAGGCGCTGGACCGGATCGGTGCTCAGCGGGCGCTTGATCCGCTGGCTGCCGTCACCGTCATCGTTCCGTCACGGCTGGCGGCGCTGCAGCTGCGACGGCGCTTGACGCATCGCGGTGCTTTTGCCGGCGTGCGGTTTGAGACGCCGGCGCGCATTGCCGAGCTGCTGGCCGGCGCCGAGCTGGCCCGAAGGGATCTGCGGCCTCTAGCGCGGCCCATCGCCGACTACGTCGCTACGCAGGTGGCGCTGCAGTCTCGGGCACCGCTCGCGGGCGTCGCCGACCTGGCGGGTTACGCGCGCGCCCTGCGCCAGACCTTCCGCCGTCTCCGCCGCGGCGGTTTCCGTACCGGCAGCGAGGTGCTCGACGCGGCGCGTGGCGGGTCGCTGGACGAGATCGCGCGCCTCTACACCGAGTTTCGCGCCCGCACCAAGCACTTCTACGACGCCGAGGACCTGTTGGAGGAGGCGGCCGCGATTCTGCGCGACGCTCCGGCGCATCTCTTGCCGGAACTCGGTGACGTCTACGTGGTGCCGCTCTGCCGCACGTCCGCGGGAGCGGTGGCGTTTCTCGACGCGTTGCAAGCCGCCGCGCCGCGCTACGAGGAGCTGACGGACGATCCGGTCGCTGCCGACGAGCGCTTCGTGCTGGCGCCTGACCCGGCCAGCGAGGCGCGGGCGGTCGCGCGCGGGGTGATCGAAGACCTGGAGGCGGGCGTCGGCCTGCACGAGGTCGGCGTCTTCTACGGCGGCGACCGCTCCTACCGCGCGTTGCTGCTGCAGGCCTTCGCCGCGGCGGGCGTGCCGGTTGCGAACATGCCCGGCACGCCGCTGAGCGAGCTGCCGGCCGGCCGTGGCGCGCTGGCATTGGCCCGCGTGGCGCTGGAGGACTACGCCCGCGGCTCGCTGTTTGATTTCCTGGGCCCGGCGCCGCTGCAGCCCTTCGTGCCCTCACAGGGCGACGCTACGGTCGCGCCGCGCGAGAGCCAGTGGCAGCGCATTGCCCGCGAGACCGGCGCGACGCATGGCGTCGAGCGCTGGCGGCGGGCGCTCAACCTCTTCGCCGCCGAGAAGGAAGCAGAGACGCGGCCCGACAGCGATATCAGCGATGCCCGCCGCCGTCGCGCCGAGAGCGATCGGGATGGCGCGCGCAGCCTGCGCGACTTCATTGAGGGCCTGGTCGAGCGGCTGGAGCCGCTTCGGCGCGTGCAGCCGGCCACCGAGTTCATCCCAGCCTTTCGCATGCTGGTCGAGGCCTTCCTCGACCAGCGATGCGGAGGGCTACGAGGCCGTCGTGGCGGAGATCGACCAGCTCGGCACCATCGATGCGGTGCAGGGCAACTTCGACCTCGTGTCGTTCACCGCCGCCTTCGAGGCGAACCTGGGGCTGGCGGCGCAGCGCACCAGTGCGCTGGGCGACGGCGTGCTGGTCGCCGACTATCGTTCGGCGGCAGGCCTGGCGTTCCGGCGGGTCTATATCTGCGGCGCCTACGAGGGCGCCTTCCCGGCCGTCGCCACGGCTGAGCCGCTGCTGCAGGACGACGCCTGGTCGAGGCTGCGCGAGACGCATCCGCAGGTCGAGGACCTGCAGAAGCGCCTCGAGGACGCGCGCGACGCCGTATCGCGCCTGCTGGCGGCTGCAGGAGGTGGCGTCCTGACCTGGAGCGCGCCGCTGCAGGCAGCCAACGCTACGCGCGAGTACTACCCTTCGGCGCTGATGACCGAGGCCGCCCGTCGCCGCGACTCTTCGATCCAGACTGCCAGCCACCTGCGCGGCCGCGCCGCCAGCGGTTGGCTGACGCGCACGCCCTCGCCGCTCGCGTCGTTGCTGGCCGGTCGCGCCGTCGACGTCTGGGAGCGTCGTCTGCGGCAGGCGGTACGAGCGCGCCGCGACGGGTCGGCCGGCGAGACGCCTCTGCTTCGCCCGATCGAGCTTCTGCGGGCGCGGCGCGGCGCAGCCTTCAGTGCCTTCGACGGCAACGTAGCGGCGTTGGGCCATCGAGACGACCTTGCTCCCTCCAGTCTTTCGCCGACGGCGCTGGAGCAGTTCGCCTCCTGCGGCTTCCGCTTCTTCCTCGGCTCCGTGCTGCGCCTGCGCGGCGTCGAGGAGCCGGAGGACAGCCCGACGATCGGCGCTGCAGAGCGCGGCAGCCTGGTGCACCGCACGCTGGAGCGCTTTTTCACAGAGCAGCGGGAGAGGGGCCGTCCCGCCGTCGGCGAGCGCTGGGCTCCCGAGGACCAGAGGCGGCTGTTGGCCATCTTCGAGGAGGAGTTCGAGCGGCTGCGCGCGATGGGCCGCGCCGGCCTCGATGTCTTCGCCGATTATGACCGCGCCCTGCTGCGGGCCGACCTGGCGACTTTCCTGGAGCAGGACAGCAGCTTCCGCGAAGAGACTGGCGCCGTGCCTGCCGCCTTCGAGCAGTCCGTACCGCCGACGCCGCAGGGCGGCGTGATGCTGCGCGGCTTCGTCGACCGCATCGACCGGACACCGGACGGTGAGCGCGCCTGGGTAATCGATTACAAGACGGGCTCGGCGCGCGAGTTCGAGGGTCTGGGGCCCGACGACCCCTTCCTCGGCGGTACGAAGCTGCAGCTGCCCGTCTACGTCCTCGCCGCTGCGGACGCACGGGAGGTGCAGGCGCTGTACTGGTTCATCAGTCGTCGTGGCGGCTTCGAGAAGCTGCCCTACGCGCGGTCCGCCGAATCGCAGCGCCGCTTCGAAGCGACGGTGCAGGCGATCGTCGAGGGCGCGCGGGCCGGCGCCTTCCCTGCCGTGCCGGGTGAGGAGAATGAGTTCTACGGCGGCTTCGACAATTGTCGCTTCTGCGACTTCGACCGCATCTGCTCGCGCCGCCGCCTCTACGAGCAGCAGGACAAGCAGGATGACCCGGCGCTGGAGCCGTGGCGACGTGTCGCCGCGGTCGCCCGCGGCGAGGAGCAGACGTGAGCGAGGCGCTGCAGGCCCATCGCGACGCCGACGAGGCGAATCGTCGCGCCATACGCGAGCTGCTGGACGAGACGCTTTTCGTCGAGGCCGGCGCCGGCACGGGCAAGACGCGGGCCCTGGTCGATCGCTACGTGGCGCTGGTCGAGGCGGGACGCAGCGTCGACCAGCTGGTCGCGATCACGTTCACTGAAAAGGCCGCGGCGGAGCTGCGCGACCGGGTGCGCGCCGAGCTGGAAAATCGCCTGCGTCAGGGAGAGGGTGCGCCCCTGCTGCTGCAAAATGCGCTCGACGGCCTGGACCGCGCCCGGATATCGACCATCCACGCCTTCTGTCTCGACGTGCTGCACGCCTTCGCGCCGGAGTTGGGCATCGACCCCAGCTTCGCCATCCAGGACGAGGTCGCAGCCGAGCGGCGCTTCGAGGCGCAGTGGAGCGCTTTCCTCGAAGACCTGGCGGACCGTCCTGCGGAGCGTCGCGCCGTCAACCGCGCGCTGGAGCTGGGGCTCACGACCTACGATCTGGAGAAGCTGGCGCACGAGCTCTGGCTCAACCCGGCGGTGGCGCAGCGCCTGCACGAGGCGCCGCTGCGCGCCCAACCCGCCCGACGCGCCAACCTCGAAGCGCTGGCGCAGCGGCTGCTCGACCTGCCAATGGACAAAGTGCCGGAAGGCGACCTGTTGCTGAAGCAGATAAAGCCGCTTTGCAGCGTTCTTCTCCAGCTAATGCAGGCCTCGGACGACGAGCGCGACGTGCTCATTGCCACGGTCGTGCCTGCCCTGCGCATCCGCCGCGTCGGACAGGCGACCAACTGGGGCGGCACGGCCCTGGTCGAAAATGCACGCAACGTGGCGACGGCGGTCTGCGAAGCCTTGCAGGCGTCGCTTGCCTCCCTGAGGAACGAGGCGCTGACGCGGCTGTTACCGTCGCTGGTGCGTTTCGTGATGCAGGAGATCGAGGCGCGCGGCCGCAGCGGTGAGCTCGTCTTCGACGACCTCATCCTGCACGTGCGCGACGTGCTGCGCGATAGCTCCGACGCGCGACGCCGCCTGCGGGCCCGCTACGCCGCGCTGCTCATCGACGAGTTCCAGGACACGGACCCGTTGCAGACCGAGATCGCGCTCGCCTTCGCGACCGACCCCGACACTGGCGCGCTGGAGCCTGGTCGCTTGTTCCTGGTCGGCGACCCCAAGCAGTCGATCTACCGCTTCCGCCGCGCCGATATGGCGATCTACGCCTCGACGCTCAGTCAGATCGAGGACGCGGGCGGGCGGACGCCGCGGCTGGCGCTCAACCATCGCTCACGCTCCGTCGTGCTCGACTTCGTCAACGCGGTGTTCGAGCGGCTGATCGGCGACGGCGGCGAGCCGGAGGTGCAGCCTGCCTATCAGCCCGTCCATTCGGAGCGCCGTACGCCGCTCAAGGGCCCCGGCGTCGGCTGCCTCGGCGAGGCGGTGGGCCAGCCGGCGCGGCAGGTCAGGCTCCTCGAAGCGCGCCAGCTGGCCGCCTACTGTCGCGAGGCGCTGTCGCAGGACTGGCAGGTCGAAGACCGCGTAGAAGGCCAGCGCCGCGCAACGTATCGCGACATCGCCATCCTGGTGCCGACGCGCGCCCTACTGCAGCCGCTGGAGCGCGCCCTGGCGTCCGCCGGCGTGCCGTTCCGGGTCGAGGGCGGCAGCCTGGTCTACGCCACGCAGGAAGTGCGCGACCTGATCAACTGCCTCACCGCCATCGACGACCCGACGGACGAGGTCGCGGTGGTGGGCGCGCTGCGCAGCCCGGCCTACGCCTGCTCAGACGTCGAACTGGCCGAGTACCGTCTGGACGGCGGCAGCTTCAGCTACCTGTGGCCGGATCTGGATCGGAAGTCGGGCCGTGTGGCCGATTCGCTGCGCGATCTGCGACGACCTGCACGCGCAGCGGCACGCGGGCACGCTGGCCGGGCTGGTCGAGGCGTTCGTGGCCGAGAGGCGTGTGGTGGAGGCCGGGCTGTTCGTCAGCGGCGACCGCAACGCCTTCCGCCGCGCCCGTTTCGTCATGGAGCAGGCGCGCATCTTCGAGGCGGAAGGCCCCGAGAGCCTGCGCGCCTTCGTCTCCTGGCTGGAGCGCCGCGCCGGTGACGCCATCCTCGACCACGAGGGCGCCGGTCTGGACGACGACGAGGACGCCGTGCGTATACTCACCGTCCACGCCGCCAAGGGCCTCGAGTTCCCCATCGTCTTCCTCGCGGGTCTGGGCGTCTCGCCGGCCAACCAGACCGCCACGTTGCTGGTCGACCGCCGCACCGATGCGGTCGGCGTCTCGATCGGCGCGCGCACCAGCGGTCGCAACTTCACTGCCGGGCCCATCGCGGATATCGACGCGCAGGAGCGGCGTCACCAGGAAGCGGAGCGTGACCGCCTCCTCTACGTCGCCGCCACGCGGGCGCGCGACCACCTGCTCGTCTCGCTATACCGCGCGGAGAAGTCGTACCGCACGGCCGCGGAGCGTCTGCTGGACGCCGGCGGCGCCGGGATGGTGGCGCCACAGCTGCCAGCGCTGCCCGAAGTGCGAGACGCAGCGCTGCAGCCGTTCGCGTCCCTGCAGGTCGACGCCGTCGACGGTGACGAAGAAAGCTTCATCGAGATGCGGCAGCGACTGGCGCGCGACGCGAAGCGGGAGATCGTCACCAGCGCCACCGCCCTGGGCCAGCTGCTGCGCGACCGTCACGAAAGCGGCGACGATCAGGAGGAGCGCGAGGACGAGACGGAGCCGTGGGCGCGCGGCCGTGCCGGCACCCACCGCGGCCGCGCCGTGCACGCCGCGATGCAGGTGCTGCCCTGGGACGCCGACGCCGCGACCATCGATGCGCTGGCGCGGGCGCAGTCCGTGGCCGAAGCGATCCCGGACGAGGCAGGAGACGTGGCCGATTTGCTGCGCGCTGCCTTGCAAACTGACGCGGCGAACCGGGCCCGTGCGGCGCGACGCTCGCTGCGTGAGGTGCCGTTCGCGCTGGTCGAGGAGGGTGTGACGCTGGAGGGCTTCATCGATCTCGTGGTCGAGGGCGCGTGACGGCGGTCTCGAGATCGTGGACTGGAAGACGGACGACGTGGCGCAGTCAGACGTGGCGCGGCGGCTGGAGAGCTATCGTCTGCAGGCCGGCCTCTACGTCCTCGGCCTCGAAGCGGCGACGGGCCGGGCCGTGCAGCGCGTTACCTACGTCTTCGTCGCTCCCGGCGTCGAGGCGTCGCCGGGCCCGCCTGACGAGCTGGCCGCCTTCGCCCGCGAGCAACTGCGGCGCCATCCGGAGCGTCGTTAGCGCAGGGGACGAGAGGGCTCAGGCGCATTGTCATGCTGAGCGCAGCGAAGCATCTCCCGGCGCTAGGCAGCGCAGCGTACTTGAGGCTCGCGCGGGCAAGAGGACGTGCCGAGGAGCGCATGGCGGCTGCGGTGCGTCAGAGTTCCGCTGTGAGATTGCTTCGTCGCTGCCGCTCCTCGCAACGACGCTCTGCACGCTGTCCTGCCGTCGAGTAGAGTACCGGCATGGCGCAGAACGTCATCGCCCTCATCTCCGACTGCGACGGCACGATCTGCCCGGATACGGCCAGCATGCTGGTCCGAGACCTCGGCCTCGACGTAGCCGACTTCTGGGCGACGGTGAACGGGGACGTGGAGAACGGCTGGGACCCGCCGCTGGCGTGGCTCAGCCGCCTCGTCGCCGCCAGCCGCGAGGGACGCGTGCCGCCGCTGACCCGTGAGCGGCTGCAGCGCGTCGGCGAGGCCATCGAGTTCTACCCGGGAGTATTGGACTTCGTGCAACGGATACGGGATCAGATTCGCCAGCACGCCGACTTCCGCGATGCCGGCATCGCCGTCGAGTGGCACATCGTCAGCAGCGGCATCGAGGAGCTGATCAAAGCCAGCGCCATCGCCGGCATGGCGGACGAAATCTACGGCAGCCGCCTCGACTACGACGTTGAGGGCGTGGCCGTCGGGGTGAAGTCATCCGTCACGTTCACGGAGAAGACGAAGTTCATCTTCGCCATCAACAAAGGCATCGTCAGCGACGAGCTGTACCGCATGCCGTACCGCGTCAACGACGCCATCGAGCCGGTCAACCGCCGCGTGCCGTTCAACCACATGGCCTACCTCGGCGACGGTCCCAGCGACATCCCGTGCTTCTCGATGGTCAAGCGCCAGGGCGGCCAGGCCATCGGCGTCATCCCACCGGAGGACTCGGACCTGCGCAAGCCGTACGAGCTGGCAACGGGCCAGCGCCTCACCGTCGGGCCATACGGCGCCGACTACCGCGCCGGCAGCGACCTGTTCCGCATGCTGCTGCGCGTGGTCGAGGGCATCGGCGACGACATCGTGGTGGAGCGGGCGCAGCAGCTGCGCAGCGGGCCGCGATTCTAGGATTGCGGTCCCGGGCAGAGCCGCGCATAAGGCCTCGCTACAATGACCGTATGCTGCGCGCCGTAATTTTCGACTTCGACGGCCTCATCCTCGACACCGAATCGCCCGAGTACCAGAGCTGGTGTGAGATCTACGCGTCACATGGCCACACGCTGGCGATGGAACTGTGGATCCATGCCATCGGCACGCGCGGCGGCTTCGACCCGCACGAGCACCTCGAAGGGCTGACCGGCAAGCCGCTCGACCGCGAGGAGCTGCGCCGTTGGCGGCGGGCCCGCAATGAGGAGTTGCTCAGCGTCGCGCCGCTGCTGGAAGGCGTCGAGGAGCGGCTGGACGAAGCGAAGGCGCTGGGCCTACGCGTCGCCATCGCCTCCAGCGCCGACAGCGACTGGGTGCACGGCCACCTGCAGCGCTACTCGATTCGCCATCGCTTCGAGGCCGTGAAATGCGCCGGCGACGGCATCGAGTGCAAGCCGGCTCCGGCGTTGTATCTGGCGGCGCTCGCAGCCGTCGGTGTCGAGGCGCACGAAGCAGTGGCGTTCGAAGACTCGCGTCACGGCGTCGATGCGGCGCGGGCGGCGGGCATCTACTGCATTGCGGTGCCGAACCAGATGACGAAGGGCATGGATTTTTCGCCGGCTAACGGCGTCGTTTCGTCGCTGAACCACGTCTCGCTAACGCGCCTGGCGGAGGAATGGAAGACCGCCGGAGCCGATTAGCCGCTCCGTCCGCTGAGGGTTCGTCAGACGTTGAGCCGATAGCCCTCGTTGCCGATCGTCTGGATGACGTGGCGATCCTGCAGCTTGCCCCGCAAACGCCGTACGACGCTGCGCGCTCGCGAGACACGAGCGGCGATGCTACCGCCCCACTCGCCGCCGAGCAGGTCTTCGATCGTCACAGGCCGGCCGCCGGCTTCGATCAGCGCTTGCAACGCCTTGCATTCCAGCGGTCCCAGCTTCGTAACCAGGCCCCGCCGGTAGACGACGCAGTTCTGGGTGTCGAGGCGCAGGCTGCCGGCCGTAACCTGGCCGGCAGCCTCGGGCTGATTGGGGGTTCTGGGTGGGCTGTCTTGCAACATCAGTCCGTGCCTCCATTTCAGGCTAGAGGCGCAGCTCAGGTCCGGAGTCAGCCCATGGGAGGCAAGTGAGCTACGTCAATGGGCGTAACGCGCTCCACGCTCGCGGGCTGTTTCGGCAGGCAACCGCTCCTCGACGTGATGCCCTCTACGGCCATGCCAGGAGGCGGTGGATACAACCAGGGGAGTAGGCGCGAGGGCTGCTACATCGGCAGGGGTAGCGCGAAAAGCCGTCCGGCGGGCGAAGCAAAGCCGGCAAATGGTCCATAATCTAATCAAGGGGCCGTCTCCGATGGTGACGTGGATGGGTGGAAGAAGGGACGGAAGATGGCAGTCTATCTCGATCTCCTTGACCACGATGCGGCGCGCGGCTCGTTGCCGCGTCCCGATCCGCTGACGACGCTGCGGACGTCCGTGCTGGCCCGGTTTCTCGTGGTCGGCGGCGTTGCCTACCTCGTCAACGAGGCCGCGCTCTATCTGCTCTACACGCGCCTGTTCACGGCGCACGCGGCTGCCTTTGCAGGCCTATTGCATCTCGACACCGGCCTGCTCGTAGCATCGGCGCTGGCGCTGGAGCTCTCGATTCTCGTGCGCTTCGCTCTCAACGATGCCTGGACCTTCAAGGGCCGTGTGCACGAGCGTTTCGTGCGGCGCCTGACGAAGTCGAACCTCGGCTCGCTTGGCAGCCCGGCGATTGCCCTCGCGTCAGTGAACCTGCTGACGCCCCTGCTGGGCATCTCGTACCTCATCGCGAACTCGATAGGCATCGCGCTCGGCCTCGCCTGGAACTGGTTCTGGAGCAACCAGGTCGTGTGGCGCCGTGTTCCCGCCGTCGAAGTTTAGAAGCAGAAGGGAGCCAGCAATGAGCAGCCTTGAAATAGTTCTGCCGGTCCTGAACGAAGAGAAAGTTCTCGAATCGAGCGTGCGCGCCCTGCACGATTTTCTCAGCACCGTTTTCACGGACGAGTGGCGCATCACGATCGCCGACAACGGCTCGACGGATTCGACCTTCGACATCGCCAGCCGGCTGGAGGATGAGTTGTCGCACGTGGCGGTGCGTCACATCAGCCAGGCGGGACGGGGCCGCGCCTTGAGTCAGACGTGGCTGGCCAGCGAGGCGGACGTGCTCGCCTACATGGACATCGATCTGTCCACGGACCTGGCCGCGTTCCCGCGTCTCGTCGACCTCGTGGCCTCCGGTGATGCGGACGTGGCCGCTGGTACGCGGCTGGGGCGCGGCGCTCGCACGACACGGTCCTTGAAGCGTGAGGTGCTCTCGCGCGGCTTTGTGTCCCTGATCAACCTGACGTTCGGCACGCGGCTGCGCGATACGCAGTGCGGCTTCAAGGCTGTGAGCCGGGCCGCGGCCCACAAGTTGACACCGCTCATCCAGGACACGGGTTGGTTCTGGGACACCGAGCTGCTGCTGCTGGCGGCGAAGGGCGACTGGAACGTCGCTTTCGTGCCGGTGCGCTGGGTTGAGGACAAGGACAGCCGGGTCAAGATCGGCTCCACGGTCTGGCGCGACCTCAAGGGCTTGGCGCGCATGCGCCGCTTCAATTGGGACGAGGCGCAGAAGACGCGCCACGTCGAGCGGCTGCATTTGCAGGACGGCGGCGTGACGAATCGAGCCCTCTGAGCCGATCATTTAGGGGAGATCTGAATGGCGACCACCTTACCGAACTCCGGCCTTGAGAGCGTTACGCGGCCCGTCCGTACCCTTTCGCTGGCTCTTTCGAGGCAGGGCTGGTCGCGGTGGTTGCCCCTGATCTGTGTCTTCGGGCTGGCGCTGGCTGTCAACTCATGGCACCTCTCGATGAGCGGTTACGGCAACACGTACTACGCTGCCGCCGTGCGCTCGATGACGGAGAGCTGGCACAACTTCTTCTTCGGCGCCTTCGATCCTGGTGGCTTCATCACGGTGGACAAGCCGCCCGTCTTCCTTTGGGTGGATGCCCTTTCGGCGCGCGTCTTTGGCTACTCGAGCTGGGCCTTGCTCCTGCCGAGCGCCATCGCCGGCGCGGCGGGCGTCGGGCTGCTGTGGCTGATCGTCAGGCGCTACTTCGGCCTGTTGGCCGCCACGATCGCCGCAATCGTGCTGGCGCTGACGCCGATCACGGTCGACGTCAGCCGCCTCAACCTGCCGGAGCCCTTCTACATCCTCGCCCTGATCGGCGCCGCGGGTTGCGTGCTGATGTCGCTGGAGAGCAAGCGCTGGTGGGCGTGGACGATCAGCGCCGGCCTGCTGGTTGGTATCGCCTTCAACACAAAGATGCTGGCGGCGTGGATCCCAGGCCCGGCGTTCGCGCTGGCGATCGTCGTCGGCCTGCCAATCACGCGGCAGACGGCGCTGCGTACGGTCTTGCGCCAGTGGCTGCCGCGGCTGGCGTTGCTCGCGGTCGTCACCTTCGCCGTCTCGGCTTCGTGGGGGTTGATCGTCGACTCCCTGCCCGCCTCGGAGCGGCCCTACGTCGGCGGCAGCACCGACAACACGGTCACTAACCTTGTCTTCGGCTATAACGGCTTCGGCCGCATCGACGGCAACACATTCGGCGGTGGCGGTGGTGGCCGCGGCGGCTTCTTCGGCGGCGGCGGCTTCCCCGCAGTGCAACCGCCCGCGAACGGCGGCAACTTCTTCACCAATCCGGCCCAGCGCGGCGGGTTCTTCCCGAGCCCGAACCAGAACGGCTTCGGCCCCGCCAACCGGTTCCAGAACGGCGGTGGTAACCGCTTCCGCGGCGGCGGTAACGCCGGCGTCCCCGGTGGTAACCAGGCTCCGGCGAACCAGAGCGCGGCCGGTGGTGGCAACGGCGGCCGTCCTGGCGGAACCTTCCGCGCCAACGGGGCCGGCGGCATCATCGCCGGCGCGCCTGATTTCTTGCGCATGTTCGACGCGGCGAACGGCGCTCAGATCGCGTGGTTCCTGCCCTTCGCGCTGATCGGTGGCCTGATCTGTTTGTGGCGCTGGCGGGAGGATCCCGTGCGCCGCGGCGCCGCGCTCTTGCTTCTGGGCTGGGTGGTGCTGTTTGGCGGTGTCTTCTCCTTCGCCCAGGGCATCTACCACAGCTACTACACCTCGGCGTTGGCGCCCGGCATCGCTGCCATCGCCGGAATCAGCACGGTCGGCGTGGCCGACTTGCTGAAGCGCAACAAGAGCTGGTTCTTCGCCGCAGTCATCCTGGCGTTGGCGACGTTATGGGGCCAGATGGTGGTCACCGGGCGTTTCGAGACGCACTTCTACTCGCTGCGGCCGTACGCCGGCGCCATCGTGGTGATAGGCCTGTTCCTGCTGGGCATAACACTGGTTAGCAAGGTGCGCCTGCCGCTGGTCACGGGCCTTGTGGTCGTGGTCGCGGGCTTGCTGTTCCTGCCGACCGTGTGGTCCGGCTACGAGGCGGCGCATGCGGCGCTGAACACGACGCTGCCGCAGGCCGGCCCGCGCCAGGGCGCGTCCGGCAGCAGCTTCGGCTCGCAGTCCTTCGACCGCGGCGTCAGCCAACTGGCGACGTGGCTGGAGGAACACCATCAGCCCGGCGCGACCTGGGACCTCGTCGTCTCTAGCGCCCAGAATGCTTCAACGCTGATCGCGGATTACGACGTGCCGGTCCTGGCTCTCGGCGGCTTCTCCGGCAACGACCCGACGATCACGCCGGCGCAGTTCTCGCAGCTGGTGGCGGCGGGCAAGGTGCGCTACGTCCTGGCCTCAGGCGGCAACTTCCTGGGAGCTCTCAACAACATCCAGCGCTCGTTCATGCCGCAGAACACCGGCATCCCCGGGTTCAACGGCTCGACGTTCACCGTCAGGGCGAGCGATGTTGGCGCCAATGCGGTGCTGGGCGCCGTCGAGCGAGCGTGCACGCAGGTGAACGACCCGAGCCTGCCGGCCCAGTATCAGAACGCCATCTACGATTGCGCCGGCATGGCATCGGCGCTGGCGGCGCAGTAGGCACCCTTTGCTGGCAGGTACCGTTCCCAAACATTCCTATCGCCCGGCGGGTTATACTGACACTGCATTCCTGTGACTTTGACCCTCTGGTTGTCTCGGGACTGCTGAACCGACAGGAACCAAGGCCACGCGAATTGTCCGACGCAGCTTCCACGTCTCTCCGCCGGATATCGTTTACGCTCCCAGGTATTCGAGATCGGTATCCGGAAAGCGCCTCTTCGGAGGCTAGTGAGAGAGAGAACTCCCTTTGAACATTTACGTTGGAAACTTGAGCTTTGACACGACAGACAACGAGCTCAACACGGCCTTTGCCAGCTACGGCACGGTCACGTCTGCGCGCGTCGTCATCGACCGGGACACCGGCCGCTCGCGGGGCTTCGGCTTCGTCGAGATGACGGACAAGGGCGAGGCCGAGGCAGCGATCCGCGGCCTCAATGGCACGCAGCTGCAGGGCCGCACGTTGACCGTCAACGAGTCCAAGCCGCGCGAAGAGCGCGGCTCTGGCGGCAACCGCGGCTACGCCGGCGGTCGCTCTCGCTGGTAAGGCGTCCGCGGCCTGGCGCCGCTGACTGCATCTAAATGGCGGGGATCGGTGCATAGAGGGAACCGGTCCCCGCTTGATCTTGTTCGTAACCGGCCGAACGCCCACCGTGAGGAGCAGTATGTGGTCACCGCAGCCGGCCGGTCTGTGAGAGAGGTTCCTCGTTAGCGTCAGCGCCGTAGCTCCCGAGACGATCAGCCCATCGCCATGCGGCATCGACATCGCCACCGGCGGCGATGCGTATGCACGTCTCAGGGCACAGGTCATAGCAGCGGGAATCCTCAACCGCTCCCCGGCCTTCTACTGGCCCCTCATCCTCGTTACGTTTCTCGGCTATGGCCTCAGCATGTGGGCTATCGTTTCCTTCGAGGCGTACCTGGCCCTGACACTGGCGTGCCTCAGCTTCAGCTTCTTCACGGTGCAGCAGGCCGGCCTCATGCACGATGGCGGCCATCGCGCTATCTTTCGCTCGACGCGCGCCAACGAGATCATCGGTTTCGTCAGCAGCGCCTCTATCGGCATGGTGTTCCTGAACTGGAAGAAGCGCCACAACGCTCATCACGCTCGCCCCAACCAGGAGGAGATGGATCCGGACCTCGAGGTCCCGTTCATCGCCATGACGCGGGAGCTGCTGCAAAGCAAGGACTCCCTGCAGCGGCGGCTGGGACGCTGGCAGGCGTTCTACTACTACCCGCTCGGCAGCCTGGTCGGCTTCTCGAACCGGTTAGGCAGCCTGAGCTTCTTCCTGCGCAATCCGTCAGTCGCCAACTTCTGGCGCTTCTGTGTCTACTTGCCCGCTATGGCGGCCTTCTTTGTGGCGCCCTTCGTCATCTTTCCGCTCGACAAGGCAGTCTTCGTCTTCCTGCTGGTGCACGTCTCCACGGGCATTTATCTGGCGAACTGCTTCGCGCCCAACCACAAGGGCATGCAGGTCGTGGCGCGGGACAGCGAGCTGTCGTTCATCGAGCAGCAGGTCTCAACCTCGCGCAACGTGCGCGGCGGGCTGGTAACGGACGTGTTGCTGGTGGGACTCAACCACCAGGTCGAGCACCACCTCTTCCCGACCTGCCCGCGCAACAAGCTGGGCCTGCTGAAGCCGTATGTCGTGCAGGCCTGTGACGAGCTCGGCATCGAGTACGTCGAGGAGAGCTTCATCGAGACGAACCGCTCGATCCTCGGCAAGCTGAACGCAGCCTCGTCAGGCTAGCGAGGCCTGGGGCCCTTGATGGCTAGCGCTCGGCGAGCACGCGCCTGAGGCCGTAGACCGAAGACAGCGGCCCGGAGACGCTGGTCAGCTTGCCGGGATCGGTGAAGTTGAACCAGATGCCCTGACTCAGGGAGACGTCCCGCTCGCCGGCATCGCGGCTGAAGAAGCGAGGCCGGCCGACCTCGAACGATCCTTCCGCGACCTGATGCCAGAGCCCGTCGTGTAGCAGCACTTCGGTGACCATGTTGAAGTTGAGATCGAGATCGGTCGCCATAGTGCGCCTCCAGGCCTCTGACTGGTCATGCTGTCGCGGTGGGAGCTGTGCGGCCGCGATCGAGCCGGTTCGAGTGTCTGATTAGCGGGACTGCTCCCCATCACGGCCAGGCCAGCGGCCGAAGCGCTTCTTCTTTTCCGCTGCCGCCTTCCGGGCGCTCTCGCGTTCTTGCGAGACGCGCTTCTTCACTTTGGGGCTGTGGCTCTTGTTGCCGCCTGCCACTAGGAACCCACGCGGACGTTTGCGGCCCGACTGCGACGCGGGTTACGCGGATCGGCTTCGATGTCGAACTCGACCGGCTGACCAACGCTGAGGTCGTCGAAGCTGCTGCCCACAACAGACGTGCTGTGGAAGAAGACGTCATCAGACGCACCTTCGACCTGGATGAAGCCGAAGCCCCGGTCCTTGACGAGATTCTTGATCGTTCCTGTTGCCATTACCTGTGTTCCTCTTCTCTTCCGGGTAACCGTTGCCGGCTCTCCCGCGAGCCGTTTGCGGCAAATCTGCTGACGATTGTCAGCAGCGCGCTCTCCGGTAGCGCGGACGAGAACGCCTCAGGCCATAACCAGGGTGTGTCAGCTTCTCGGAGCGGGCAAGCCAGCTAGTCAGGTGGGGAGTTCTTGCGCCATCAGCATACGCCAATTTGCACTCGCCGCGCCGCCGATGGTGGTCACCTTGTTTCACTCCGTCCGATGTGACTATTTTACCGTCACCGTGACGCTGAACGTCTGATCCGGCGTCGTCGTGGGCTCAAAGGAGCGCGCGTAGGCGAGGCCGAGCTTGTACTCACCCTGGTCGCCTGCCGTGAACGTGAAGACTTCAGTACCGCCCGCTCCGACCACTGGTTGTGTGGAACCAGCCGGCACGAAGGCGGGGTCGCCCTGCTGTGTCAAGCCTCCCGTTGGGTCTACGACAGCCCAGGAGTAGCCGGTGGTCGGGTTGCTAGGCAACGCGATGATCAGCTTGCCGCCGGAGGCGATCTCGACTGTCGTGCCGTCGGCGCTCTGGTCCAGCTGCACCTCCGTGGGCGCGTTCGAGCTCTTGTTCTTGCTGCCGCACGCAACCAGGAGCGAGAGCGCGGTCAGCGCCAGGATGATGGACGGAAGGAAAGACCACCGGACGGTTCTCGTTCTCATGCATTGAGCATAGGGGCGCGCATCCCAGCGGCGGCAGAGTCTTTCGGCTCCGTCAGCTTCGGCAATCGTCCCGTTTGCGCTTTACCAGGCGGCTTCGAGGAGCTTCTGCAGGGCGTCTGCCTTGTTGGTGTCGCGTTCGCCGGGGTTGGCGTTGAAGTTCTTGACCGCATTGGACGCGATGGCGGTCAAATCCTCACGGTTGATGTGCAACTCCGCGAGATGCGACGGCATGCCGATCGAGCGATAGAAAGACGTGAGAGCGCCGGCCGAGCCGGCGTTGGCGTCTGCGGCCGTCATGCCGTCGCGCCAGACGTCGAGCGCCTCAGCCAGCCGCCGCGAAAGGCCGGCCAGGCTCGGCTCCAGGCGGCGGATCAAGGCGGGCAGCAGCGCCGCCGTCGCCTCGCCCTGGCCCACGTGGTCGTAACGCAGGTGCAGCGACGTGGCGAGCGCATACGCGTCCCTGTTCAGCGGGTCGCGGTCCGTGCGGCGGCCCACGTCGTCGTCGGCAGCGCGGTTGATGAGGAAGGCGGCAGCGCAGAGGTCGATGCGCGGCGCCGGGTCGTCGGGATGCGCCAGCGCGTCGGGCAGGGCGCGCCGGGCGAGGCGGAAGGCATGCAGGCGATCGCCTTCTACGAGGGGATTGACCGGCGTTTCCGCCACGCCGCGCAGGGCGGCCGTGAACGTGGTCGTGCCGGTGGAGCGCACCAGCTCCACCGGCGCCGTGAGCAGCGCCTCCGAGTCCCAGAACAGCGCGACTGGCCTCGTCTTGGGATCGAAGTACTCCATGCGATGGTCGAGGTCGTCGTTTTTGAGGCCGGTGCCGGCGCGGGTCATCGCCGTCGTGGGCGTCGTGACGACGTTGATGATCGGCGGCTTGGGCGCGTTGAGGCGCGGGCTGAAGGCAGGCTTGCCCTCCGGGTATTGCGTCATGAGCTCGAAGGGATCGCCCGCCTCCGCGAGAAAGATCGCGACCGCTCGCGTGCCGACGATGACGCTGCCACCGCCGACGGCGATGAGCAGGTCGGCGCCGGCCGCGCGCGCCGCGTCGGTGGCGGCCTTCACCGCCGCGTAACTGGAATCCTTGTCCATGGCGTCGAAGCAGCCGGCAAAGCGCTCGCCGCTCAGCGCCTCGATGCGTTGCACCAGGTTCGTGCGGTGGGCGACGGTGCGGCCGCAGACGACGAAGGCGCGCCGAGCGTGGTTGCGGTCCAGCTCGGAGGACAGGTTGTCGAGGGCGTGGGCGCCGCTGTAGAGGCGCAGCGGGTAGCCGACGGCGCGAAAGGTGCCGTAGTCAGTCGTCATGCGAGCCTCCTAGAGGATCCCGCGCTGCTGGAGCGCTGCGAGCTGGTCCGGCGAGTAGCCGAGCCCCGCGTAGACAGCGGCGTTGTCCGCGCCGAGGGCGGGCGGCGCGCCCCGTGGCTCCCAGTCGCCCTCGCCGAGCCGGATCGGCGGGCCCGGCACGACGACGGGCGGTCGGCCGGTCTCGATATCGAGGCTGCGCCATGCCTGGCGGACATTTAGCTGCCGATCCGAAAGCACGTCGCGCAGCGATTGCACAGGGGCCAGCATGATGCCGTGGGCGATGGCCCAATCGAGCAGCTCCGCCTTGCGCTTGGTGGCGAAGAAGGCGGCGAACGCCTCCGCCAGCCGCACCGGCACCTCCGGCTCGACATTGAGCAGGTCGAACTCCTCCCAATCCTGCTCCCGCAGCCAGTCGGGCGCCATGCCGTGTTCGTGCATCCATTCGACGAAGCGGCCGGTGTCCTTGCCGCGCGGCCCGGACTGGAACAGCCAGATGACATAACCATCAACGCAGCGGTAGACGTTGGGCAGGCGCACGGCGCCGCCGACGTCGCGCTGCGAGCCGTAGCGGTGCAGATTGATGCTGAGCAGGTCCCAGTACTGGAAGGTGCCGCTCAGCATCCAGGGCCCCGTGTCGCGCCTCGCTTCGTCGATGTAGGCGCCCTCGCCCGTCCGCTTGCGCCGTCGCAGGGCGAGCAGGCTGGCGCTGACGGCGTGCAGCGAGCCGTACAGCCAGCTCTGGTAGGGCGCCGAGGGCTTGATCGGAGTCTCCTGGTTGGCGCCCGTCATGTAGAGGTAGCCACCCATGGCGAACTCGACGAGGTCGGAGCCCTTCCAGTCCGCCAGCGGTCCGTCCTGGCCGAACGGGGTGATCGAGGCGAGCACGAGACCGGGGTTGTCGGCCCGGAGCCGAGCGTAGCCGAGGCCGAGACTCTCGAGCACGCCGGGGTCGTACGACTCGAACGCCACGTCGGCGGTAGCGAGCAGCCTGCGCACGAGTTGGCGGCCTTCGGGCCGGTCGAGGTCGGCGGTGACGCTGCGCTTGCCGAGGCTATAGGCGGTCCAGTAGAGGCTGCACTCCTCACCGTCTGCTGATTTGGCCAGCGGCGGCAGCCGGCGCGCGGGATCGCCTCCCGGCGGCTCGATCTTGATCACCTCGGCGCCGAGGTCGGCGAAGGCCTTGCCGGCGGAGATATGCACGCCGCCTGGTAGCTCCACGACGCGATAGGCGGCCAGCGGCCGCGCTGCGTCTGTCCTGATCGGCGGTGCGTTGTCCTGGTTGGTCGTCATGTCGTGCTGCCGCGAGTACTCTACACCGCGGCCCGCCTCAACAGGAGAGGCAAAGACGACGGGACGCCCTAATTAGCCCAGGTGATCTCCGAGACGCCGTCGGCGTTGTACGCGGCGACGCCGACGCGGCCGGGGCGGCAGGTCTGGAAGGGGCCGTACTGGGTCTCGTCGGCGGGCACCTCGAGGAGTGGTGTGACGGTGCCCTCGCACTCCTGGTAGACGCGGAAGCCGGTCTCGTTCTGCGAGTTGTCGGTCCAGCTCACGGTGAGGCGTCCGAGCTCGCCCTGACCGGGCGGGACGGGCGTGTTGAGGTCGGGCAGAGCGCCGCTGAGCTGCACGTCGGTCGGCGCCGCGGGTGCAGACGCCGAAGGTGTTGCCGTGGCGGCGGGGGCCGGGCCGGCCCAGGTGATCTCGGAGACACCGTCGGCGTTGTACGCGGCGACGCCGACGCGGCCGGGGCGGCAGGTCTGGAAGGGGCCGTACTGGGTCTCGTCGGCGGGCACCTCGAGGAGCGGTGTAACGGTGCCCTCGCACTCCTGGTAGACGCGGAAGCCGGTCTCGTTCTGCGAGTTGTCGGTCCAGCTCACGGTGAGGCGTCCGAGCTCGCCCTGACCGGGCGGGACGGGCGTGTTGAGGTCGGGCAGAGCGCCGCTGAGCTGCACGTCGGTCGGCGCCGCGGGTGCAGACGCCGAAGGCGTGCCGGTGGCTGCCGCGGTCGGGCTGGCAGCTGGCGAAGTCGGCGTCGCCGGCGTGCCGGTCGCCGTCGCGGCAGTGGGCGTCGACGTGGCGCTGCCGGACGAGCTGCCGCCGCATGCCACCGCGAGCAGCAGGACCAGCGACGCGACGAAGCTTGCGACTCGCGTCATCGCGACGCCGCCTTTGTTGGCTCGCTCTTCGAGGCCTCTTGTCGCTGCATCGCCAGGACGATTACTGCTTCGCGGGGCCGCAACTCCTGGCCGCATTGCAGGCAGACGAGTTCGTCGTCAGACTCGATGAGGACGTCGCCGCGGCAACGCGGGCATGACTTGAATGCAATCACTGGAGGCCTCCGGAGTTGGTCGAGTGCCGCCTCAACGTCAGACAGTCCTTAGTATCGGCCGTCGAGGCAATCGGCACGAGAGCGCGGGTGCGTCCTCTTCTTTCAACGACGTTGCAAATCGCCGCTTGGTTCCGAACCCGGCGCAACGCCTCGCGGCTGCGGTACCCTGGAGGACGAGAGGTAAGGAGGTCGTTTCCTTGACGCAGGAGCAAGCGCCACGGCGCGTCCGTCCCCGTCCCGTATTGCGGACCGTGCAGGTGGTTCGGGTGCAGAAGCTGACGCCGGGCATGGTCCGCGTGACCCTGGCCGGCGACGAGCTGCAGGGCTTCGAGCTTGCTGGGCAGGCCGGCCACGTGCGCCTCTGGTTCCCGCAGCCAGGCTACGAGCGTCCCGTGCTGCCCGAGTGGACGGAGAACGGTCCGGTCATGCCCGAGGGCCACGCGCGGCCCGACAGCCGCGTCTATACACCGCGCCGCTGGTCGGCCGAGGCCGGTGAACTCGACATCGACATCGTGCTGCACGCTGGCTCTGACGGTCCCGGCTCACGTTGGGCGTCGAAGGCCGCCGCAGGAGACTGGCTGACCATCTCCGGCCCTTCCGGCCCGTACCGGATCGATCCCGAGGCCGAGAGTTTCTTGCTGGCCGCGGATCAGGCGGGCTTGCCCGCCGTGCAGACCATCCTCGACGCGCTGCCGCCGCACGTCCGAGCCGTCCTCTACGTCGAGGTGCCGGACGCGGCTGAGGAGCAGCCGCTTAGCAGCGCTGCCTCGTTTGACGTGACCTGGCTGCACGCCGGTCACGCGCCGGTTGCGGCGAGCCGCCTGCTGGCAGCGGCCGTGCGCGATGCGGAGTTGCCTGGCGGCCATCTACGCGTCTTCGTCGCCTGCGAGGCGACGCGTATGCGCGAGATTCGGCGCCACCTGCTACAGGAGCGCGGGCTGGAGCCACAGTCCATCTACACGCACGGTTACTGGAAGCAGGGCGAGGCGAACCACCCGGACCACGACCGCGGCGACGACTGATCACTGCGTGGCGGCGAACTGCCCGAAAGGCTGACCACGAAGGTGAGGCGTCGGGGACCGCACGGCGACCTGGCTACACCGTCCGTAACATTCTTGGTTCTATCGCTCCGAGCGGCTACGGGGTGACGTGAGCGCCAGCAGCGCGACGGCAGGACCGAAGGTCGCTGCCTCCACGAGCACCAGCAGAGGCCATGGCGACGTGTCGGTCGTCAACCAGTAGATTGCGGCGACGACCACGTCCAGCAGGCAGATGGCAACGGACGCGGCCAGCGCCTCTTGCAAAAGGGAGTTGAGCTTTGCCATCGCCTCGCGCGATGAGTCTGCGCGATAATCTCAGAGAGCAGGGGTTCGGCGGGGCAGCAGGCCGTTCTCGGCGAACACGTTGGTGAGCACGTCGATGCCTTCGCGGATCCGCTCGGGAGTCTCGTAGCCGAAGCAGAGGCGTAGGCAGTGGCGCCCACCGCCGGAGGGCGAGAAGCTGGTCCCCGGCAAGTACGTGAGGCCCTGCTCGCGCGCCTTCTGCACCAGCGGCACCGTGTCGGTGCCCTCTGGCATCTCGACCCAGAGGTAGAGGCCGCCGTCCGGATGGGAGACGGTGACGCTGGCGCCCATGTCCTCGCCGATGGCTTCGATCATGGCGTTGCAGCGCGTCTCGAGGATGCTCGAGATCTCGGCCACGTGGTCGTCCAGGTGATCGCGCAGGTAGTAGAGAGCGGCGAGCAGCGCGAACTCGCTGGCGGGCCGGCCCCAGTGCATGGCGTTGATCTGGGGCATGACTTCGACCGGCGCGACGAGGAACCCGAGCCGCATGCCGGGCCCCAGTATCTTCGAGAAGGTGCCGGAGTAGAGGACGCGGCCCGTGTCGTCGTAGGAGTGGATGGCGGGCGAGCGCTCGCCAGCCCAGCGCAGGTCTTCGTAGGCGTCGTCCTCGTAGATGGGCAGGCCGTACTTCTGCGCGACGGCGAGGATCGCCTGGCGGCGCTCGCGGCCCATGTCGGTCCCGAGCGGGTTCTGGAAGGTCGGGATCGTGTAGACCATGCGCGGCGTGATCTCGAAGTGCGCCAGCTGCTGGATCGCCTCTTCGAGGGCGTCCGGCAGCATGCCCTGCTTGTCGGTCTCGACGCCGACGATGCGGGCGTGCAGGTTGCGCATGATCGTGAGCGTGCCGACGTAGGTGTAGTCCTCCGTGAGGATGACGTCGCCGGGGTTGGTCAGCAGCTGGACGAAGAGGGCGATGGCCGCGCCGGAGCCGCCCGTGATCAGCACCTCTTCCGGTCGCACCGACATACCCCGCTCGCGCGCCAGCTTCTGGACGATGAAGTCGCGCGCTTCCGGGTGGCCCTGCACGTCCGGATACTTGACCAGGTCGCGGCCCTTGTCTTTCAGCGCGCGTCCCAGGGCCTCGTGCAGGCCTTCGAGCGGGAAGGAGGCGGGGTCCGGGAAGCCGGTGCCGAAGTCGAACTTCACCGGGCTGGTGTTGCGGGTGGCTGCGCCGGCCGGCACGAGGTCCGCGATGAACGGGCTGAAGTCGAACTTGTCTGCCATTGTGCCTCCTCGGTGCGCGTAGCCGACCGTCGCTGCCGTGATGGTCGCGCTCAACCATATATCGAGAATCGGACGTCGGCAAACCTTCGGCCGGACAGAGTTCGTCGAGTGCAGAGCCGGCGACCCCGTTATAATAGCGGCGCTTTCCGTGGCCATTGGCGGCCAACGCGTTCATCAGGAGGAAGAAATGCTCGAACTAGGCGTTGCCTCGTCCCACCCAGCCGGCATGCTGCGCAGCAAGGAGCAGTGGCAGGCGGCTCTGCAGCGCATGCTCCGACCAGAGAACAAGAATGTCGCGCCCTATGATGCGCGCCTGGAGTTGGAAACGCCCGGCGTGATCGAGGACTACATCGAGCGTATCCACAATGCCATGGCGACGCTACGGGCTCAGATCCAGGAGTACAAGCCCGACGTGCTCATCATGCTGGGCGACGACCAGGATGAGTGGTTCGGCGACATCAACCCGACGCTGGCCGTCTACACCGGCGATGAGCCGCTCTGGGGCCGTGTCATCGCCTGGGACGTCCCGTTCGAGCAGCGGGAGAAGGTCACCTTCCCGGTGCACAGCGAGATGGCGCGCTTCATCCTCAAAGGCCTGATCAAGCGCGGCTTCGACGCTGCGAACATCATCCGCCAGGAGCCTCGTGGCAAGGAGGCGGCGCGCGGTGTTTCGCACATGGTCGCGCATGTCGTGCCGCAGGTGGATCCGGACCTGCAGATTCCGATCGTGCCGGTGCTGATCAACGAGTTCTACCCGCCGCTGATGAGCGCCAAGCGCTGCGTCGAGCTCGGCCGCGCCCTGGCCGACATGCTGAAGGACCGGCCGGAGAAGATCGCCATCTACGCCTCCGGTGGCCTCTCGCACTTCCCTGGCGAGTTCAACTCGGGCTGGATCGACAAGTCGTTGGACCACTGGATCATGGAGCGCCTGGAGCGCAACGACATCGAAGGGCTGCAAGGCCTGTTCACCTTCGACGCCGACAACATGCACGCGGGCACGGGCGAGGTGCGCGCCTGGATCGGCGTGCAGGCGGCGATGAACCGCCCCGCCAAGGTCGTCGACTACGTCCCGGCGCACGGCGCGATCACGGGCTGCGGCTTCGCCTACTGGCCCCGTGTCGGCAGCGAGCCCACGAATGGCGCCAGCGCACCCGCTTCGGTAGGCGCCAGCGCCTGACCCCGACGCTCAGTTCTTGAGTCAGAGGCGCCCCGACTCCTCGGGGCGCCTCTTCGTTAACTGTCCTCGTCAAAGAATGACCGACTACTAGATCAGTAGTGCAAGGGATTGAGATTCCGATAGCGATACTAACGATGGCCATCCTCTTCTGGGCAGGCTTTGGCGCTATGGGCTTGCTCAAGGACGCTGCTCTTGCCAAGCGATCGTCGTCTCAGGCACGACTTCTGTTTGCTGCCTTATTCGTCCTGTCGTTTGCGCGTGTCCTGAGCGAAGCGCCAGATGTTTGGCGAGAGAACCTTCCTCTGTTAGGCATCTGGGTCCTACTCGAGGTATCCCTGCTAATCCTGGATGCGTGGCGTAGCAGGTCCACTGAGTTTCGCGTGTGGCTAGTCATACTCAACCTGGGCGCGCTCACGATCACTGGCGCCGTACTGCTCCTTATCTCGGTTCTTCCGGACGAAAGCATTGAAATAATCCAATGGGGCCTAATCCTCGTTGCGGCCACTGGGTTGATAGCCCTTGTATCTGCCGCGAGGGAGCTCGTCGGTGCACGTCTCAGGGGGCTCTAGCGATGGGGTCGCTTTCGTCGTGTTCGGAGCTCGAATCGTCAGCGACTGCCGCGCAGGCGAGGGTCAAGGACGTCGCGAAGGGCATCGCCCCACAGGTTGTAGGAGAAGACGAGCATGGCGATGGCGATGCCGGGGTAGATGGCCAGCCCGGGCTGCGTGCGCATGTACGCCTGGCCGTCGACGCTCAGCATCTGACCCCACGACGGGAAGGGCGGCGGCATGCCGAAGCCGAGGAAGCTCAGGCTCGCTTCGACCAGGACGAGGATGCCGAAGCGCACCGTCGAGCTCAGGATGACCAGTGCGAACACGTTGGGCAGGATGTGGTGCACCATGATGCGCATGTCGGAGGCGCCCAGCACGCGTTCGGCTTCGATGTATGGACTTGCCATAACGGATAGCGTCTGGCCGCGGATGATCCGCGACGATGGTGGCCCTCCCAGGAAGCCGATGACGAACACCATCTGCCACAACCCGGAGCCGAAGACGCCGAAGATGGTGATCAGCACGACGAGGCCCGGTAAGGCCTGAAACACGTCCACCAGCCGGTACGCGATCTTGTCCAGCCAACCGCCGTAGTAGCCCACGGCGATGCCGATTGCGGCACCCATCGTCTCGCTTATAAACACGGCGCCGATCGAAACTACGACGGCGACGCGGGCGCCGTACAGCAGCCGGCTGAAGATGTCGCGCCCCAGTTGGTCCGTGCCGAGCAGGTGCGTGCTGCTCGGTCCTGCCAGCCGATGGCGCAGGTCCTCTGCCGTGTAGCGGTAGACGATGGTGGTGTGCTCCTGGAGCACGTCCGCCAGGTAGGGAACGGGATGGCCGAAGCCCGCGACGGAGCTCGCCTTGTTCACGGTCTCCGGCACGAAGTCACCAATGACGACGAAGAATAGGACGACGAGGCCGCACGCGGCCCCCAGCGGTTTCTTACGTGTGAATGAGGAAATCGATCGCCAGACCCGCCGTGCCAGCGACTCCTCGACGGGACGCCAGTCCTCATAAACTCCGGTTCCGGCCACCGATGTCGTCATGTCAGGCCTACGTGTACCGAATACGCGGATCGAGGAACGCGTAGCTGATGTCGACGATGATCACCGATGCCACCAGCAGCATCGCGAAGACGAGGTTCAGACCCTGGATCACGGGGTAATCGAGGCTGTTCACCGCGTCGATGAGATACCGGCCCATGCCGGGGATGACGAAGATCTCCTCGAAGATGACGGTGCCGGCGATGATGTTCGGCAGGCTCACGCCGATCACCGTGACGACAGGGAATCAGGGCATTGCGCAAAGCGTGGCTGTAGAGGACGCGGCTGTTCGCGAGGCCTTTTGCCTGCGCCGTGCGCACGTAGTCCTGGCGCAATACCTCCAGCATCTGCGTCCGAACGAGACGCAAGAGGCCGCCGCTCGGCGTGATTCCGATGATCAAAGCTGGTAAGAGCATGATCTTGAGATGGGCGATCGGATTCACCCAGAGGTACTCGAATTTGATCGGCGGAGCATAGCTGAACCAGATGGAGCCGAAGGTGAGGACGAGGACGGCGATCCAGAAGTTCGGCACGGAATGCATGAGGATCGCGAAGGAACGTAAACCGTAATCGGGGAGTTTGTCCTGGCGTGCCGCTGCCCAGACGCCGAGAGGCACGGCGATCATGATGGAAGACAGCTGAGCCCAGAGGCCAAGCTCGAAGCTGACAGGTGCGCGGTGCTCCAGTTCCGTGAGGACCGGCCGGTTGTTGTTCAGTGATTTGCCGAGGTCGCCCTCCAACACGCCCGTGTCGCCGCCCCAGAACCACTCGACGCCCATCCAGCGCAGGTACTGGTGTGTCAGGCTGCCGGACAGCCCGAGCTCATGGCGCATGTTGGCCTGCAGCTGCGGGTCGCCGCCGCCGTACTGCTCCAGGATGATGTCCACCGTGTCGTAGGGGATGAACACCCTCAGACCGACGAACGTGAGGATCGTGATGAGCACGACCGTCGGAATGGCGAGCAGCACCCGCTGGGATATGTATTTCAGCATAGTGAACTAGGTAGTCCGAGTGTCCTTCGACTGGTCGTACCAGAGATAGATGTCGGACTCTGCCGGGCTGTCGGCCGCGCCGGGCACGGTGCTGCCGAACGCGACGTAGACGCCCGCGTTGCCCACCCAGGGCCAGTACATGTCGAAAATGCTGGCTAGGCCCGGGTACGGCACCGCCGGCATCTGCACGGCCATGAACTTCTGAAACTCCTTGACGATGTCTGAGCGCTTGTTCGGGTCCAGCTCGCCGCGCAGGCGGTCCATGATGTCCTGCAGACCGGGAACGTTGTCCCAGTCTCCAATCACGTCGTTCTTGGCGCCGGGCTGGTAGTTGTTGTCGAGCTGAAGCTCGATGTCAGGGAAGGAGCCGGACGGGTCCGGAGCGATACCATCGAAGTCGCCGTGGGCTCGCAGATAGTTGGGCTGGAAGAAGGTCTTGTACGGACCGGTGACGGTCTTGAGCTTGAAGTGGCCTCCGCCCTGCAGCATTTCGGTGAATGCCTCCATCTGCTGCTGGTGGGTTGGTCCGCCGAAGGAGCCGCGGTCGGAGTGGTAGGCAATCTCCTGCTCGATGCCGAACGCGTCGGCGGCCTTGAGGAGCTTCGCGGCTTCGTCCGGGTCGTGCTTGAAGTACTTGGCGCCGTCGCCGAGCGCATTGGTCTGCGGATCAAGCCAGATTGCCTTCCAGGTGGTCGGCACGTGGCTGTTCCAGGCAGAGTCGACGGTTAGACCCAGACTCTTGAGCTTGCTGACGTTGTAGAAGGTGTCGATGAAGGCGTCGCGGTCGATCAGCATGGAGGCCGCCTGCCGTATGCGGACGTCCTTCTGGAACGGCGAGTCAGGCTTCTTGGACAGGGCCAGCACCGTATAGCCGCCGTTGCCCGTGAGCGGGCTGCGTCCCAGGACCTGGAGGTCGGGATTCTCCGACATGAGTGAGGGCAGCAGGTCAGCGGTGGGCTCGTACCACCAGATCTGCTTTGCCTTGAGCTGGGCTGCAGCCTGGGCGTCCTCCGAGATGAGCGCGTAGTCGATGCCGTCCAGGTAGGGCAGCTTGTCGGCGTTGTACCAGTTGGGATTGCGGCGGTACTCCCAGCCGACGCTGGGCGTGTACTTGGTCATCATCCATGGGCCGGTGCCGCGCATGTCCTGCTTGATGTCGAACTTGTCCTCTGCTTCGACGGGCAGGATATAGAGACCCTGGCGATAGGCGATCTGGGAAAGGATGGGATAGGAGGGATAGGCCAAGTGGAAGACGACGGTGCCGTCGGAAGGGAACTCGACGCTGTCGATCGGGCCGTTGAGGTCGGGGCCCGCAAGGTAGTTGCCGCGCGCTGGAGAGAGCTGGGAGAAGCGGTCCCAGCTCCACTTCACGTCGTCGGACGTCATCACGCGGCCGTTCGTGGGTGCCCGCTCATCGAATTTCATGCCCTGACGCAGCGTGAACACGACCTTGGTCGGCTCCGCGATCTCCCACTTGGTCGCGGCGTCAGCCTCGAGGGTGCCGTCCGGCGGATTGTCGAAGGTGCCAACCTTGAATTTGAGCAGCCGGCTGTAGGCGTGCATGCCGTGGCGCTGGTTCTCGACGGTGCCGCCGAGCGGATCGAAATTGGACGGCTCCTGCGGAAGCTGGCTCTGCATGATGCCGCCCTTGACCGCCTTGTTGGTGGTGTCCACGGGCTGATTGGCGGAGGCCTTGCTGCCGCTGGAGCTGCTGCTGTTGTCGTTGCCGCCGCCGCAGCCAATCAGGCTGAGGGAGACGGCACCGGCGCCGAGCACGGCCGCTCCGGTCAAGGCACGGCGCCTCGTGATCCTCTGTCGCAAGACGTTGTCCCAATAGCTGCCGCTCATCTCAGTGACTCCTCCTCCAGCGTTGTTGAGCTTCGGATTCAGGGCTCCTCCCGCGCCGAGACGTGTGGTTCGGCAGATTGCCCCAGAGCTTGATTGGCGTTGACTCTAATGCATGCATTTGTTGGTCAAATCGGCGATGCCGGACAGGATTTGTCACCCCTGCCGGACGGTCAGGCCGGTGTCGGGCGTCCTCTAGGGGTGAATCCGACTGGCCGTGCGGCGCCTTCGCCCAGGGTGTTCTCAGGGATGTGGTGGAAAGGGACTACAGGCCGAGGGCTTGCTCGTACTGCTCTTTGTCGAAGCCGAGGATCGTCTGGTCTTTCACGACAAGGACGGGCACTCGCATGAACTGGTACTGGTTGACCAGTTGCAGCAGGTTGTCCTGGTCGGTGACATCTTTCTCGACGTATATGACGTGGTTGGCGTCCAGGAAGCGCTTGGCCTCGTTACAGGTGGAGCAGTCGAACTGCTTGCTGAAGAGGACAATAGCGGCTCGTTCTTCCAGATCGCTCTCACGGCCGATCAGCGGCTCGTGCAGGACGCTGCGCCGGGCGAGGAAGTTCGCCAGCCGGTCTTCGTCCGACCAGTGCAGCAGGCGGCTGAACTTCGGCTCTGGCTGAGCCACCTTTCGGAGGGCCGCGATGCTCTGGTTGGCGGCAGCGTCGACCGGCACGAACTGACGGACGTGGTAGTTCGGCGGCAGCAGCATCTGGGTATGGAACTCGCGATAGCGGCCTGAGGGTGTCTCGAACTCTGCCGGTTCGTCCTCGAAGATTGCGTCGCACTTGTCGGCCTCGGCCATCTTGAGCCAGGCGTCGCGGAAGCCGGGCACGACCAGCAGGCGGGAGAGCATGTGCTGGTAGGCGGGCGTGCCGCACATCGACGCCGTCTCGATCCAGACGAGACGTATCCAGGAGCGCAGGCGCCGTTCCGACTCGGCGTCGGCCTGCGGACCCGTCGCAGCGGCCAGGATCTGCCACAGGACATGGTTGACGCCAGGTTGGCCCGGCGCACCGGCGAAGCCGATGAGCTGGTTGTAGCTGCTCCAGGCCCGGATGTAGAACAGGCTGTCCATGATCAGAATGGGGTAGCCGGGCGCCATGAGATCGCGTGCCTTGGAAACGAGCAGTTGCGGCGCGGGAGCCTTTTCGATGCGCTTACGGCCGAAGGCGCGGTAGAGGAACTCGGCCTGCAGGTCGGAGAGACGTAGGCCTGCCGCGATGTTCTCGATGTCCGATTCGGTGGGCTCAGACTGGCCCGTCTCCCAACGGCCGACGGTGCGGCCGGAGACGCCCAGCTCGTGGCCGAGATCGTCTCTCGACCAGCGCTCGCGGTCGTTCTTCATCAGCCGGTAACGGAACCAGTGAATCCAGTCTCCCGGTGTTTGGGGGAAGGGTGGGACGGGCTGTACCGCCGGCATCGTCTGCTAGCCCAACCTGGCCTTGGCCGTTGTCATCATGCTTATTCCTACGCTCCGGTCCGGGTGATTGTATTTCGCCCGCCGTCCCCCACGCGTACAGATAAACAGGCGTACTCACCATAGGCCAGTTCTACTGACCTAGCGTCAACCACTATAGCTGGTGACTGAGAGTGCAGCGGAGGGCGAATCCGGACAGATTCTGTCAAATTGACGTAGCGCCCTCACCTCGCGACGAGGGCGTTACGTCAATTGCGCAGGCATTGTCCCGGCTTAACGCCACTCATCGACCGAGATCGTCTTGCGGTAGCTGGCGCCCATGATGTGCCAGTAACCGTTCGTCTCACCGCCGACCACAACGACGTTGATGTCCTTCTCCTGCCACATGTTGATTAGTTCGTCAGGTGCAGCCTTCAGCTTGGTTGCCAGCGGCTCCTCACCAAAGGTGGCGCGCGGGTAGATGTAGTTCTGGATAAGCTGCAGGTCCCAGTAGCGGCCGGCCGGCATCTTTGCTGTTTCCCAAACCCAGTGCAGCAGCTTCTCCTTCGTATCGAAGCCGCCGCGATCGATGAACTGGCGGGCCGTAATGGGGTCCAGCAGCAGCGTGGGAGGCGTCAGCGAGTCGGTGCCGAGCAGCATGTCGCGCACGTGCTCTTCCCAGTAGTGCTCGCGCAGGCCGAGGCAGAACGTCGTCGAGCGGCAGCCGTTGAAGACGCTGACCGTGCTGTCGGTTGGCTTGAAGCCCTTCTGCACGTGCAGCGGTTCCCAGGGGCTGCGCTCCTCGTTCTCGGCGAAGGTGACGTTGTTGTAGCAATAGTTGTTGCCCTGGGAGCCCATGAAGGTCTCACCCGGCACGGAGCCGCCCTGCAGGTTCTGCGAAAGCAGTCCGTACGCCCGCCCGATCGTGGCGTTGGCGTGGTTGTAGGGCCCCATAGCGCCGATGCCCCAGTTCATGTTCAGCTCCTGGCGGACGGGGCCGTTCACGACGACCATGGCCGATGCGGAGCTCGACGTGCTTCCGCGGGCGGAGATACCGGTTGCGGCCAACGCCAGGATAACGGGGAAGTATTCCGGCCGCGCACCGGCCATGACGGCGTTGACCGCGACCTTCTCGACCGTGTACTCCCAGAGGCCGCGGTTGTTGGTCGGCTGCATTCGGCCGACCACTTCGTCTGGCGCGTGGCTCGTGTGCGCCAGCATTTTGGCGACGCGCTCTTCGGTCGGCAGGATGATGGGCAGCTTGTCTGTCCAGTTGTTATCGAGGAACAGCTGGTGCAGGTTCTCCTCTGTGTCGGGGTCCACCAGCCGCGGCGTCGAGCGATCCGATGTCGGTGCGCCTTCGATCTCGACGTCGGCCAGGCCGGTGGTCAGTCCTTCGATGACCTCTTGCATGACCGGACGGTTGGTGTGAGGGTCGTTGCCGAAGACGTACTCACGCAGCTCGCCTTCGGACTTGCCCATGACGGGCTGCGGCACGAACACGGTTGGCGACGTCGGCAGGCCGGCCATGCGCGTTACCGACTGCACGACCTTGACGAACTTGTCGGTGTGCAGGGCGACGGTTGGCACACTGTATTTGGTGTCCAACGTGATGGCGTGGGTGGCGACGGCAGGGGCACAGGTGCTGCAATGGCCGACGCCCAGGATGGCAGCGTCACCGTTGGCCTTTATCTCCTCCCACGTCTTGGGATCATCGCGGCCGTAGACGCTGGAGAGTGAGACCAGGCGTGTCGTGACGCTGGGCATACGCTCGTTGAACCAGGCCTGTACCTGCTTCAGCAGCTCGATGGAGTCGTCAAAGCGACAGTCGACGAGGTAGACGGTCTTGCCGTCCAGGCTTTCGAGTCGTGGTGCGCCCGTCTTCTTGGCGATCCGGGGTGGGTAGCCAACCGGATTGTGGACCGTGACGCGGGTGCCGGTGCCTGGACGAGTCTCGCTCTGGATTGTCATGTCTGAACCCCCAACTTTTCGGTCCGCATCCGGCCCCGGAGTGAGGCCAGACCACCGTTGCGCACGATGCTCTTATACATCATGCTACCCGGCTCAAGTCTGAGCCTGAGCCACGCTACAACGTTAGCGCTGGCGCCGGAAAGCGCAGCGGTTTAAGGGTGACAGAGTCTGTCCGGCATGCTGAGGGCTCGTCTGGAGGCCGCATTGTAGAGTCATCAAGCGTGGCTCTGCCATAGGCAGCTTTGCTGCGTACAACGACGGCCCGACTTTCCGTTGTCCTCTGTTAGGCAGACAATTGATAAGTGGTCGACGAGTAAACCGTTACCGGCCCAGGCTGGTTACGGGAGGGAGTATGGACGAGTTCGACCTTGTCATCGTCGGTGCAGGCGTAGCCGGTCTCACGGCCGCGATGTTCGCCGGCCGTCACGGCCTGCGTGTCGCTGTCGTCGACCAGATGGGCAGCGGTGGACAGATCATCAACGCTGAGAAGATCGAGAACCTGCCCGGTTTCCCGGAAGGCTTGCCGGGCTTCGAGCTGGGACCCCTCCTGCAAGAGCAGGCAGAGGCAGCCGGCGCTGAGTTCGTCCTCGACGCGGTCGAATCACTGGAGCTCGATGACGCTACAACGATCGTCCACTGCAGCGAGGACAGCCTGCGCACCAGCAGCCTGATCATCGCTGCCGGCTCCACCATTCGCCATCTCGGCGTGCCGGGAGAGGAGCGCTTCACCGGCAAGGGTGTCTCGCACTGCGCCACCTGTGACGGTCCTTTTTTCGTTGGGCAGACCGTCGGGGTCGTCGGAGGCGGCGACTCGGCCCTGGACGAGGCGCTGGTGCTGGCGGAGCACGCCGAGAAAGTGCTCGTTTTCCATCGCGGTGCCGAGCTCGATGCGCAGCGGTATCTGGTTGAGCGCGTCGAGGCGGCGGCCAACATCGAGGTGCTGCTCGAAACGGTGGTAGACGAGGTCTGCGGCGAGGACTCGGTCACCGGCGTCAGGTTGCACGGCACCGGTGACGGCAACGCGCGCATCGAGCCGCTGCAGGGCATCTTCATCTATGTGGGGTTGGAGCCCAGTACGGCGTTCCTGGCCGAAGTGCTGCGCCTGGACCCGACTGGCCACATCGAGACCGACATCATGATGCAGACTTCAGTGCCGGGCATTTTCGCTGCCGGTGACATTCGCGCCCGCTCGGTGGCCCTGCTGGCGGCGGCGGCGGGCGATGGCGCGACCGCTGCGATCGGCGCCTACCATCATGTGCGGGCTCGCTCGCACTCCCTCGCCTAACAGCCCAGACGCGAGGCCAGTTCTTCGAAGTCGTTGACCACGACGTCGAAGCGCTCGGAGGCGTGCTCGGCGATTCTGTAGCCGGGAAACTCGTAGGGGCGCATGACGTACGCCGTATGCAAGCCCTGGCGCGCTGCCGCCTCGAGGTCGTATTCGTGCGCGGCGACCATCATGCACTGGCCGGGCTCGAGTCCGAGCAACGCTACGCTCTTCCTGTAGGCGTAGGGGTCGGGCTTGTAGTGGCGCACTACGTCGCCGCCCAGCACCATGTCCCACGGCAGGCCGCCGTGCTTCGCCATGTCCACCATCAGCGCCACGTTGCCGTTGGAGAGCGTGGCGAGAATGAAGCGCTGCTTGAGGCGTGTCAGCCCCGGCACGGAGTCCGGCCACGGGTCCAGACGATGCCAGGCGAGGTTGAGTTGCTCGACTTCGCCTCTCGCTCAGCGTATCGAGGCCGAAGCTGGGCAAGATCGTGTGCAGGCTCTCGCGGTGCAGGTCGTCCAGTTTCGTCCAGGGACGCCGCCCTTCGCGTACTTCGCGCATGGACGGGCCGTAGAGGCCGCGCCAGGCATCGGCGAAGGCGCCCCAGTCGGCCTCGATGCCGCGGGCGGCACCGATGGAGGTGGCTTCACGCATGATGCCGCCTCGCCAGTCGACCACCGTCCCGAAGACGTCGAAGGTCAGCGCCTTGATGGTGTCCTGAAGCACGTTGCATCACCTCGAAAACCACGCGTGAGCCGGACGGTAGTGTACGCTCGGCGCCGGAGCGCGAGAATGGCGCCCGAAGGAGTAAGATGCGCGAATTCGACCTCGTCGTGATCGGCGCAGGCGTCGCCGGGCTTACCGCGGCGATGGTAGCAGCACAGCACGGTCTGCGTGTCGTTGTGGTCGGACAGGGTGGCGCCGGCGGCCAGGTGGTTAATGCCGAGCGCATCGAGAACTTCCCCGGCTTCCCCAAGGGAATCTCCGGCTACGACCTGGGGCCGCTGATCCAGGAGCAGGCAGAAGCCGCCGGGGCAGAGGTCACGCTGGGCGCGGCCGTGAGTCTGACGACGGAGAGTTCCGCGCATGTCGTGCAGACGATGGAAGAAATCCTGCACGCGCCTGCGGTGATCGTTGCGGCGGGCTCCAGTCCGCGCAGCCTCGGCATTCCCGGAGAAACCCAGTTCGACGGCCGCGGCGTCTCTCATTGCGCGTCCTGCGACGGCCTTTTCTTTGCCGGACGTGACGTGTACGTCGTGGGCGGCGGCGATTCCGCGCTGGACGAGGCGCTGACGCTTGCCGAGCACGTTGCCAGCGTCACGATCGTCCAGCGCGGCGCCGAGCTTACTGCTCAGCAGACGCTGATCGACCGCGTCGCAGCACACCCCCGGCTCAGTGTGCTGCCGAACACGGAGGTGGAGGCGATTCAGGGCGAGCAATTGGTTTCGTCCTTGTTGCTGCGTGACCTGGGCACGGGCGAAGCGCGGCGGCAGGCTGCGAACGGCGTCTTCATCTACGTTGGCCTGGAGCCGAACACCGCCTTCTTGCAGGGCGTTTTGCAGATGGACCGCGCCGGTCACATCGAGACCGACGTCATGATGCAAACATCTCTGGCCGGCGTGTTCGCTGCGGGCGATATTCGCGCTGGCTCGGTGGCGCAGCTCGCGACCGCGGCCGGCGATGGGGCCACGGCCGCGGTCGCCGCGTACCGCTATCTGCGCCGTCCTTAGTACGCATGCCTGGAATCTTCCAGCAACATGGCGGAAACGCACCGCCCGCGGCGGGGCGCAGTCCGGCATAACCCTTGGCGTAGGGTTTCGGTCCCCCATCGACGATGTGAGGCATGCCTCCTCCAGCCTACGGTGATCGCAGGCCGGTCGTTTCGTGGCCGGCGCTCCCGCGGAGCGCTCTCGTCTTCGCGATTTAGCGAGCGAAAGGAAGGGACATGGCTGCGATCTATCAGCCAACGAAGCTCTATCAGGCGGTTTCGCGCAAGGACATCGTCGACTACGCCCTCATGGACACGAGCACGCTCCTCAAGGAGACGCGCTGCGCCCTGCTGCTGGTCGACGTGCAGAACCGCTTCATCTACCCGGACGGCCGCACCGACACGGTGGGAGCCGGCGTGGTCGAGCCGATCAGCCGTCTGCTGACGACGGCGCGCGAACTGAACGTCCCGCGCGTCTACGTCACCATCGGCAAGCTGCCCAGCGGCGTCGGCGGCGACTCCCCGTCGTGGGTGCGGCGCCTGGCCGACATCGTTGGTGAGAATGCGCGCGAGTCGTTGGGCCGCGAGCACGACGAGTACGCGCACGAGATCCCGGAGCCGATCGCGCCGAAGGGTGAGCCGCGGTTCTACAAGTTTCGCTACAGCGCTTTCCTGCGGACGGGCCTGGAGACGTACCTCCACTCTATCGGCGTCGAGACGGTGGTTCTGGGCGGCGTGGCGTCCTACGGCTGCATTGCGGCGACGGCGATCGACGCCAGCTGCCGCGGCTTCTTCTCGATCGTTCCGGCCGAGGCGACTGCCGGCGTCAATCCAAAGCTGCACGACGCGGCGATGACGATGATCGGCGCTCACAGCATCACGGACGTCGATACGGTGATCGCGAGCTGGACGGCCGCGGCGGGAGGTGCGAAATGAGTCGCAATTTCGAGGTCGGTGTCTTCCTGCCTATCGGGCGCAACGGCTTCTACATCTCGGAGCGCACGCCGCAGTACAACCCGACCTTTGAGCTCAACCGCGATATCAGTCAGCTCGCCGAGGCGGCCGGCCTCGATTACGTCTTCTCGATGTGCAAATGGCGCGGCTTCGGCGGCTCGACGGGCTTCTGGGACCAGACCCTTGAGTCGTTGATGCTGATGTCCGGCCTCGCGGTGGCGACGGAGCGCGTGAAGGTCATCGCGACCGTGAACCCGCTGTCGCTGCACCCGGCGGTGGCGGCGAAGATGATCGCCACGCTGGACGAGGTGAGTGGTGGCCGCTGTGGCATCAACCTGATCACGGGCGCTTCGCCCGGCGAGTATCAGCAGATGGGTATGTGGCCGGACGGCTACAACATGGGCCGCTACCGCTACGCCGAGGAGTGGATCACGGCGGTGAAGCGGCTGTGGACCGAGGATCGCGTCGACCTCGACGGCGAGTTCTTCACGCTGAAGGACTGCGTCTCCGCCCCGAAGCCGCTGCAGAAGCCGCATCCCTTCCTGGTCTGTGCCGGTACGTCCGACGAGGGCTTCGCGTTCACGGCGCGTCACTGCAACTACAGCTTCCTCGGCGGCGGCGACATCGCCGGTACGAAGGCGCTCAGCAAGCGCATGAAGGGCATGGCGCGCGAGATGGGCCGCAACGTGAAGACGGCGACGACGCTCTCCGTCATCCAGGCGGACACGGACCGCGAGGCCGACGAGCTGTTCGACTACTACTTCGAGGGCGCCGACGTGATGGCGCTCGACAACATCGGCCGGCACTTCGGCAGTCAGGACCGCGAGCGGGAGATGAAGCGCGAGCGCACGAAGTACATCCGGGAGTCGATCTGCTTCGCCGGCAGGCCGGTAATCGGCTCCCCGGAGACGGTGGCCAAGACGATTCTGGATCTGAACGAGGAAGGCGACGTCGACAGCATCCTGCTGATCTTCCCGGACTACATTCAGGGCCTGAAGGACTTCCAGAAATCCGTGATGCCCCTGCTGCAGCAGGAAGAGAGCGTCCAGGCCGCGGTTTAAGGGGACTGGCATCCCGCGCAGATACGCCCGAACGATAGAAGAGCAAAAGAGAGCTGAGCGGGAACCGCCCGACGAGCACGTGGATGAAGTCATGAAGCCGGCAAGCTGAGATTGACATCCCCAGCACCAGGGAGCCGGGCAGAACATGCCCGGCTCCCTGCTTCGTGTACGGCTTCGTGTTTGGAATGCGCGTGCAAACAGACCGCAACATGCTCGAAACGCCGGTCACAGGCTGCTCGCAACCGCGACCAACAGGCCGCCGGAGCAATCAGCCCGAGGTGACAATGTGTCGGGGAGCTGGCAGCGGTACCTTCGGATCATCAAGAACCCCAGAGGTGTTCGCCGAAAGGGCCTGAACAGATGTCATTAGCTTTTGCGCAACGATCGGTAGAGGAAACTCCCCCTGCAGATGCGCCCGTCTTGAAAGTCGAGTCCGTCAGCAAGCAGTACGCCAACGGCACGGTCGCGCTGGCCGACACAACGTTTTCCGTCATGTCCGGTGAGTTCGTCTCGATCGTCGGCGCCTCCGGATGCGGCAAGTCGACGCTACTGCGCATCATCGCCGGCCTCGGCGACGCCACCGGCGGCACCGTCCTTGTTGATGGTCTGCGCCCGTCCAAGGCGCGCGAGAAGCAGGGCGCCATGACCTACGTGTTCCAGGAGCCCACCCTGCTGCCGTGGCGGTCTGTGCTGAGTAACACGGAACTGCCGTTGGAGCTGCAGGGCGTCCCTTCCGCCGAGCGCCGCGAGGCAGCCATGGATGCCATCGCCCTCGTGGGACTGAGCGGCAGCGAGCACATGTACCCTCGCGAGCTGTCGGGTGGCATGAAGATGCGTGCGTCGCTGGCCCGCGCCCTGGCGCTCAACCCTCGGCTCCTGCTGATGGACGAGCCGTTCGGGGCGCTGGACGAGATCACGCGGCAGCGGCTCAACGAAGAGCTGCTGCGCATCTGGCAGGCCGACCGGCGCACCGTGATTTTCGTTACTCACTCCGTTTTCGAAGCGACGTTCCTGAGCACCCGCGTGCTGGCGATGAGCCGGCGGCCGGGCCGCGTCGTCGAGGACTTCACGATCGAGTTGGAGGGACCGCGTACGGAAAGCACGCGCATGACGGTGCCGTTCATGGAGCAGGCCTCGCGCGTGAGTATGGCGCTAAGGAGAGCAGGAGAATGAGCGCGATGAACAACAGTGCCATCGCCGGGAGAATCGGCGTCAGCGCCGGCAGCTTCCCGGTCTCCGCCTGGAAGAAAGTCTTCAAGAGCAGCATGGGCCGTATGGTCGTGACGATGATCCCGCCCATCGCGGTGTTGGCTCTCGTCCTCCTGGCCTGGTACGGCTGGGTGACGCTGAACGACATCCCGAAGTACGAGGTCCCGAAGCCGACCGCCGTGTTCAACCGCTTCCTGACCGATACGAGCACGATTCAGGGCGCATTCATTCAGACGGCGATTGCCGCTTTGACGGGCTACGCACTGGCGATCGCCGCCGGCTTCGTGGTCGCGATCGTCTTCGCGTCGAACGTCGTGGTCAGGCGCTGCCTCTACCCCTTCGCGGTTGTCCTGCAGACGACGCCCATCGTCGCGATCGCGCCGCTGATCATCATCTGGGCTGGTCCCGGCCGTAACGCCATCATCATCATCACCTTCATCATCACGGTGTTCCCGATCATCGCGAACTCGACCATCGGCCTGCTGTCGGCGGATCACAACATGATCAACCTGTTCCGCCTGAACAACGCTTCGAAGCTGCAAGAGCTGGTCAAGCTGCGCATTCCCTACGCGATGCCGTATGTTCTCGGCGGCCTCAAGGTGTCGGCCGGGCTCAGCGTCATCGGCGCCATCGTTGGTGAGTTCTTCGCCGGTACCGGTGGCTCAGGCTCGTCACTGGGGGCGTTGATCACGTTCTCCGCGGCGCGCCTGCACATCGACATGATGTTCGCCGCCGGGCTCTGCGCGTCGGCCCTCGGCATCGCCTTCTTCGGCCTCGTTAGCTACGCCGGCAACTACATGCTGCGCAACTGGCACGAGTCGGCCGTGGTCACAGAGAACTAACCTGAAGGGTCCTCCTAATCCGGGACGGGCTGGAAGCCGGCGACGGGTTCCAGCCCGTATCCCGAGTGCGTAGTCGCAAACTCTTAACGCACAAGTAAGGCGGACGAAATTCCCCAATCATTTGAGACCTTTAGCCTTTGAGCATGACTAATGCCAAGGTTCGACAGTTCCGCAGCCTGTTGGACCGCATCTGGGACCAACCTCTCCTCTCGGACGAGTTGGTGCAGAACGCGGTCGAGCTCGTCGCGAGAACGATGGGCACCGAAGTGGCGACGCTCTATGCCTACAACTTCCGCGCCGACGAGCTGCTCCTCGTGGCGACGCGCGGCCTGCCGCGCTCCGGCGTCGGCTTCGTCACGCTGAAGAAGGGCGATGGCATGAGCGGCCAGGCGGCTGCGCTGCTGCGGCCCGTGAGCTCTTCGGACACGCGCCGCGAGCCTGACTTCCTGCCGATCAAGGCCTTCGACCAGGACCGCTATCTCTCCCTGCTGGCCGTACCGGTGCTGCTGGACGAGAAGCTGGTGGGCGTGCTCAACGTGCAGTCGTCCGAGGTGCGGGAGTACACGCCGCGCGAGGTGCAGGAGCTTTCGGACATGGCGGAGGTGTTGGCGCCTCGCCTGGATGAGCTGTTCCGGCGCGATCTGGCTGCCAGGGTGCGAGGCCCCAACGTGCTGGCGCACATGGACGGCTTCCTCTCCACGAACGGCGATCCGTTGGAGATCGCGCAGGAGCTGGCGAAGCAGCTGCAGGCCGTGTTCCCCGCGCGCAGCTCCACCGTCGCGCTGATGACGGACGGCGAGACGATGACGCTGTTCGGTGACCCGCCGGACGAGGAAGCCCGCTACGCGCTCGAACGAGCCGTGGGCCAGTGCTCGCACAAGCCGGAGCCGAAGACGGACGTCAACTCCGGCATCGCCATGACGCTATGCGACGAGCATCACAGCTACGGTGCCTTCTACCTGGGCCTGGGCGAGGGAAGCAGCCTGCCGCTATCCTCGGCGGCGATGCGCTTGATCGGCTCGCTGGCCGCGCAGGTAACGGCCGCCCTGGCGCGCTGCAACGTCAGCAAGCCGCAGGCAGCTGCCCCCGAGGCGCATCCGGCCGACGCGGCGTACGGCGAGCTGGTCGACATGGTCCTCGCCGAGTCCGGTCTCGATGTGCTGCTGGAGCGGGCATCGGAGCTCTGCCACGCCCAGATCGCCGTAACGGACGCAGTCGGCACGCACATCGCCGGTACGATGCCGGACTTCATCGGCGCGAACCTGCCGCTGAAGGCGGGCGACGTAACGCTGGGCCGTCTGCTCGCTTCGCGGCCGCCGGAAGCTGCATCGGGCATCCCGGCAGTCGCCAAGGCGGCGACGATGGAGCTGCTCAAGTGGAAGATCCGCTTCGACGTCGAACGCGACCTGCGCGGCGATGCGCTGGACTCGCTGCTGTCGCTGGCCGGCTCCAGGGAGGCGATCAGCCGCGCCGCGCTGCTGGGCGTCGACCCAGAGCGGACCTACGTGCCCGTGCTTTTCGAGCTGGACATGAACGATCTCGTGGCGAAGCGCGGCAGCATCGTCCTGCGCGCCATCACGTCGACGATTCAGCGCGCCTTCGGCGCTGCACCGCACGGCGTACTGTTCGTGCGGCCCGAAGGCATCCTGGTGCTAGCAGACGTGACGAAGCAGCGCCGGGGCGCCCTGCCTCTCGTCGCCGAGGTCCTGACAAGCCTGCGCTCGACGGTGCCGGGCGCGTCGATCAGCGCCGGCATCGGACCTGCCGCCGCCGGTCCGCCCGACTACGCCAGCGCCATCAAGCAGGCGCGTCTGGCCGCCGACCTCGGCGCTCGGTTGGACGCGCACCTGCCGATCGACGCGTCCGAGATCGGCACGTACCGCCTGCTCGTGGGCGTGGAAGACAACCGCCTGCTCAGCGAGTTCGTCAACGAGTACCTGGGCGTCCTCATCGAGCACGACATGCGGCGCGGCACCGACTTCATTCGCACGCTGGAGGCCTATCACTCCTGCGGCGAGAAATTGCGACCCACGGCTGAGGCGCTGTTCATTCACGTGAATACGCTGAAGCATCGTCTCAGCCGCATCGCCGAGTTGACCGGACGCGACCTCGACAGCGTCGCCGACCGGTTCAACATGGAGCTCGCTCTTTACGCGCTGCGACTGCTGAAGCCGGACGCGAAATCCCTGCTCCCGACCTTCATCGCCACGGCGTCAACTGCTTGAAACCGGGTTCATTTCGAGCCTGTTAAGGACAGATGTGGTGTTCTTTACCGCCTGCCCTGAACGGAGAAATTGCCCCGTCAACGTTGTCTCGCAGTGACGAATCAGCCCTCCGATGGCTTGGCTATGGTTTTGACACAAGGCGGCGAACGGGTCGCTTTGATTCAGTTACGGAGGCTTCACCGTGCGTGACAGGGACGTGCTCAGGCAGCTATTCACTCGGAGACAACTTCTCAAGACCGCGGCAGGGGGCTTGATGCTGCCGATCCTCGCGGCTTGCGGAGGCGGCAGCAAGAGTGATCCCACGGCAACGACGAGCAGCTCGGGCACGACGCCATCGGCGTCCGCCAGCGATCGCGAGGTCTCCTTCACGTTCCAGACCGGCTGGTACACGCAGGTCGAAAGCGCCTTCGTCCTCATGGCAGACGTCTATGGCACGCTGCCGCCAAACATCAAGGTCGAGGTCAGCTCCGGCGGTCCCGGCAGCACGCCTCTCAACTCGGTGGCTGTCGGTCAGTTGGACATTGCCGCGGTCAGTCTGGACCAGCTGCTGTTCGCCCGCGACCAGGGCATCCCGGTGAAGATGTTCATGGCGCCGCAAGCTCGCCTGCCGGAGGCGCTGGTCGCCCACAAGGAGCTCGGCATCACCGGCTTCGAGGACATGGTAGGCCACAAGGTTGCCGTCTCCAACGGAACCGTCTACTGGGAGTTCTTGAAAGGAAAGTACGGTTTCAAGGACTCGGACAAGACGACGTACACAGGCTCGATCGCGACATGGCTCCAGGACAAGAACCTGATCACGCAGGCCTTCGCCACCAACGAGCTCTACGAGATGGACCAGCAGGGCGTTGCGTACGACTCCTTCCTGCTCTCGGACGCGGGCTACGACTCGCCGACCAACATGCTGGTCGCGACGGAAGACTTCCTCGCAAAGAACTCCGACGTTTTGCCCGCCTTTGTCAAGGCGATCCAGGACGGCTTCGCGAAATGCCTTGAGGACCCGGAGCCGCTGTTCGCCGAGGTCGAGAAGCGCAACGAGACGCAGACGGACGGCAACGTCCGCTACTCCTACAACGCGATGATGCCGTTCCTGAACCGGCCCTACACGCTGGAGCACGGCTTCGGCGCCATCGACCCGGACCAGGTGCAGACGATCTACTCGGCCATCTCCGACCTGGGCCTGTTCGACACCGAGTTCGACCCCAAGGACTCCTACACCAACGAGTTCGTCCCGTCGCAGGTCATCCAGACCTAGGCCATTGGCATGGCGGCGAACTGCGCGAAGGGCTTTAGGCCGGTGGGTACTTGCGTTGGGACCGTCCGACCGCCGTCGGACAAGCCAAGAGGCTCCTGCCGCGTAACGAACTGAAATTCGGGAGGCTTCGATGGTCGCGGAAATGCATCTTGCCCTGGACCTTTCGTTCACCCACACGGACGGGCGCTGGCGAGCGCCCGGTTCGTGGGTGGGCCGCGACTTCCCTGACATCCAGATCTTCCAGGAAGTGGCAATGTTGGCCGAACGCGGCTGCATCGACATGCTGTTCTGGGGCGATGGCACCGGCATTCCCGACACCTGGCAGGGTTCGCTGGACGAGGCGGTGAAGTGGGGCGTGCAGTGGCCGCGCCAGGACATGAGTCCGTTCATCGCCGTCCTGTCGCAGATGACGAAGCACATCGGCTTCGGCCTCACGTACTCCTCGACCTTCATGCACCCCTTCTACGTGGCGCGCCTGCTCAACTCGCTCGACCACATCACGAAAGGGCGCATCGCTTTCAACGTCGTCGCCTCGACCCGCCGCGCCGACGCGGCCAACTACGGCTTCGACGAGCTCATGGAGCACGACTCCCGCTACGACCGCATGGAGGAGTTCGTCGACGTTTGCAAGGCGCTGTGGGCCAGCGTCGAGCCGGATGCGATCCTGCGCGACCGCGAGACCGGCGTCTTCGCCGATCCGTCCAAGGTGCACCGGCTGAATCACCGGGGCCGCTTTTTCAACGTGCGCGGTCCGCTGAACAGCGTGCCGTCGCCCCAGGGACGGCCCGTCCTGGTGCAGGCCGGCGCCTCGCCTCGAGGCATCCAGGCCTCGGGGCACTTCGCCGATATCGTCTTCGCCGCCGGCGGCACGATCGAGAGTATGGTGCGCCGCCGTACGGCGCTGGACGAGGCGCTGGTGGCCGAAGGGCGCTCTCCCGAGAGCGTCGGCGTGCTCTGGGACCTCGAGATCATCGTCTGCGAGACCGAAGACCAGGTCGCGCGCAAGAAGCAGCAGGTCGCGAACACGCTGCCGCGCGAGGCGGCGGGCGCGTATCTCTCTCACAACGCCGGCTACGACTTCTCGTCGCTGCCGGAGCGCTTCGTGCTCGGTGAGTTGGCCGACCGCATCACGCAGACGAACGCGTCGCAGTTCGGCATCGTGCATCGCCTCATGCAGGAGCGCGGCCGCGATGCGGTCGTGGACCGCGACGAGTTCTTCGAGGTCGGCTGGCGCGCCGCCACCGGTGTCGACCACATCCTGGCGGGCACGGCTCCCCAGGTTGCGGACGAGCTGGAGGAGATCTTCGAGGCGACCGGCTGTCGCGGCGGCTTCATGATCGCGCACCCGATGGCGACGCCGCGCGCCCTTGTCGACGTCATCGACTTCCTGGTGCCGGAGCTGCAGCGTCGCGGCCGGTTCCGCAAGCACTACCAGGGCAACAGCCTGTGCGAGAACCTGGGCATCTGCTTCGAGGCGCCGTCCTGGCAGGCGGCGCAGAAGCACTCGGTGCTCGCGGGTGCCTGAACGCCCCCGACATTTGTTAGCTTTCCTGACAGTATTGAGAAATGGCCTCGAAAGAGGCCATTTCTGCTTTCTTTGCCATGTCTGGTGAGACCTCTAGTCCGTGACGAGATTGCAACCCCGAGAACATGTTTCTGAGACGTTTCGCCCGTGCGGTAGCGGCGTTTTATCGCCATCGGTGCCGTCGAGGATTCGTGCGTTTGGGCTGATGTAGGCGTTTCGCCGCGAGGCCAAGATTCGAGAAAAGGCCTGGAGGCGAACAATGCTGAAGACGCTCGAAGAAAAGGTAGACCCCAAGCACGCAGCTCTGCTCGTTGTGGACGTGCAGAACGACTTCTGTCACGAAGACAGCCCCTACACGGCGCGCAGGCAGAACCTGCCCGGCGTCCAGGAAACCGCCGGACACATCGACGCCTTCATCAAGGAGGCGCGCAAGGCCGGCGTACAGGTCGTGTTCATCCAGTCGACAGGAGGTCCCGGGTACCGCACCGAGGTGCAACTGGAGCAGACGCTGCGCAACGCGCCCGGCGCGGATCCGACGCGCGACATCTGCCAGGAAGGCACCTGGGGTTGGGAGTTCTACAAGGTCTCGCCCGAAGAGAAGGACTGGATCGTCCCCAAGACGCGGTACAGCGCGTTCATCAACACGCCGCTGCTGACCATGCTGCACGAGAAGGGCATCAAGACGCTGCTCATGACCGGCGTCTCGACCAACGTTTGCGTCGAATCGACGCTGCGCGACGGCTACATGCTCGACTTCTACACCGTCCTGGTGGAGGACTGTTGCGGTTTCTACAAGCCCAACCTGCACGAGGCGACGGTCGAGAACGTGACCGACCGGTTCGGCATTACCGCATCGTCCGCGGACATTGAGCGCGCCTGGGCGGCCATCCCGGCTGCCACCATCGTCAGCTAACAGGACCAGGGAGAGGAGTTTCGACGATGCAGCAAGAACCTTTCGGCATGGGCGTGTTTCTGCCGATGGCCAACGGGGGATGGATCATTTCCCACGAGAGCCCAAAGGTGGACGGGTCCTATGCCCTGAACCGGCAGGTCGTGCAGATCACGGAGCAGAGCGGCTTCGACTTTGCGATCGCGATGGCGAAGTGGCGCGGCTATGGCGGCGACACGCACCACTGGGACTACACCATCGACTCGCTATCGATGTGCTGCGGCCTGGCCGAGGTCACGAGCCGCATCGACCTCTACTGCACGCTGCACACGACGGTCTTCCACCCGGTGCCGGTCGCCAAGATGATCGCGACGTTCGACCAGATCGCCAACGGGCGCGCCGGCCTCAACATCGTGGCCAAGGCGTACCACCCGGAAGTGGCGCAGATGGGCCTGCCCAAGATCGACGAGAGCAAGCGCTACGACTACGCCCGCGAGTGGCTGACCGTAATCAAGCGCCTGTGGACGGAGGATCGCGTCAATTTCGACGGTGAGTTCTTCCAGGTGGAAGATTGCGTGTCCAACCCGAAGCCGCTGCGCAAGCCGCGCCCGAAGCTCGTCTGCGCCGGCATCTCCGATCTCGGCCGCAAGTTCACGATCGAAGAGGCGGACGCCTGCCTCATCTCTGCCAACGACCAGGAAGGTCTGAAGGAGCGCTCGCGGCACATCAAGGACCTGGCTCGCTCGCTCGGACGCACGACGAACACGATCGCGCTGATCATGGTCGTCCCCGGCCGCACGAATGAGGAAGCCCGGGAGCGCGTCGAGCGCTACAACCGCGCCGCGGATGTCGAGGCGCTGCAGACCGTTGCGGCGGCGTACGGCATGTCCGGCACCTCCTCGACCGTCACGCAAAGGGCGCTCGAGGGCAAAGCGGTCGGCATGATGTCCGGCTACCCGCTCGCGGGCTCGGCGGACGGCATCATCGATCTCTTCACGGACCTCTTCGAGAACGGCGAGCTGGACGGCATCGTCCTGACGGTGCCGGACTTCATCGACGATCTCGAGTTCATCGGCGAGAAGGTCATGCCCGTCATGCAGGCGCGAGGCTTCACCCGCCAGCTCTCGACGGCTACGGCGGTCGGTTAGCGCCTGCCGCTCAAGCGATAGGAACGGAGAAGCAGATGCTCACGACTCTTCCGGAGAAAATCGACCCCAAGCACACGGCGGTAATCGTCGTCGACGTGCAGAACGACTTCTGCCATTCGGATAGCCCGTACACGGCCGGCCGCGGCAGCCTCGACGCCGTGCAAAAGGCGGCCCACCGCCTCGAGGACCTCATAGATAACGCACGCAAGGCGGGAGCGCTGGTGGTGTTCATCCAGAACGTCACGCGTCCCGGCTCGCGCACGGACGTGCAGCTGGAGCACTCGCTGCGCAGCACGTCCGGTTCCGACCCGGACCGCACCATCTGCCAGGAAGGCACCTGGGGCGCTGAGTTTTTCGCCGCGCAGCCGCAGGACGGCGACCTGCTGGTGCAGAAGACGCGCTACAGCGCCTTCATCAACACGGACCTCAAGAAGCTGCTCGACGAGCGCGGCATCAAGACGCTGCTCATGACCGGCATCTCCACCAATACCTGCGTCGAGTCGACGATGCGGGACGGCTTCATGCTCGACTACTACATCGTCCTGGTAGACGACTGCTGCGGCGATTATCAGCCGGAGTACCATGCCGCGGCGCTGGTCAACACAACGCTGCGCTTCGGCATCGTGTCCACGGCCGACGAGGTGGAGTCGATCTGGGCGCCCGTCACGGCGGCAGTCTGACCATGTCTGTCCGAAGGTGAGGCCAGGAATGAAACTCGTTGCGGTTCTCGGAAGCGTCACGCCACCGGGGCGCCTCTCGCGCGGTATAGAGGGATGCCTGACGCGCGCGGAGGCTGCCGGTCACGTCACGGAGTTGATCGATCTCGCCGACTACCGGCTCGAGTACGCCGATGCCCGGCCGTTGGCCGAACGCGGCGACGACTCGGAGCTGCTGGTCGACAAGCTGCTCGCGGCCGACGCGGTGCTGCTGGCCAGCCCTGTGTACCGCGCCTCTATGACGGGAGCGCTGAAGAACCTTCTCGATCTCGTGCCGGTCGACGCGCTGATGGGCAAGCCCTGCGCGATCGTGGCGATGGGTGCGACGCCGCATCACTTCCTCGGCGTCGACAGTCATCTGCGCGACGTTCTTGCCTGGTTCGGCGCGTGGACGCTGCCGACGAGTGTCTATCTGACCAACGCCAACTTCGTGGACGGCGTGCTGGCGGAGGAGCCGGCGAGTCAGCTGGACCTGCTCGTGGCGGGCCTGGCGCAGCTCGCCGGCATGGAGCTGAGCGTGCCGGCGCCGCTCGCCGCGATGAGCGCGCCCCGGGCGAAGGTCTCGTCGGGCTAGGGAGAAGTATCCGGACACCGCTCTGACGGTCGGCTCACCGGGCTGGTGACGCCGGTTGGTTCAGTGCGGCCGGGAACGAAGATGAGCGAATCGATCACCCCCCAGAGCGTTGTCGCAGCGCCACCCGTCGGACCACGCAGCCGGCTGGCGGCGCTGCACAATCGCGACTTCGCGACGTTCTGGGTCGGGCTGCTGGTGTCCTATACCGGGACATGGATGCACCTCGTGGCGCAGGGCTGGCTGGTCGTGACCCTGACCAACAGCTCACGCTGGCTGGGCGCCGTCGCCCTGGCGGAGGCGATACCGTACATCGCCCTGCCGCCGCTGGGCGGCGCGCTCGCCGACCGCGTGGACCGCATCCGCATGCTGAAGGTGACGCAGAGCGCACAGCTCTGCGTTGCGGGAGTGCTCGCCTCGCTGACGTTCCTGGGGTTGGTGCAGGTCTGGCACGTGCTGGTGCTGGCCTTTCTCACCAGCTCCGCCAACGCCCTCGATCAGCCGACGCGATACGCCCTGGTGCCGGACCTCGTGCCGCAGCGCGACCTGATGAGCGCGGTCTCGCTCAACTCGATCACGTTTCAGTGCGCGGGGCTGGCCGGTCCAGCCATCGCCGGCCTGATGATCAGTGTCATCGGCTTCGGTGGCATCTTCACGCTGAACTGCCTCTCGTACGTGGCCGTTCTGGCGGCGGTCTTCAACCTGCGCTCGACCAGCAAGCACCAGCGGCTGGAGACGTCTCTGCCGCGCGAGCTCAAGGACGGCATCCTGACCGTACGCCGGACGCCGGTCCTGCTCAGTCTGCTGCTGATGATCTGCCTGCTCAGCATCTGCGCGCGCCCCTACATGGTGCTGATGCCGCTCTTTGCCAAGAACGTGTTGCATATCAGCGAGCAGGGCCTGGGACTGCTCTACGCGGCGCCGGGCCTGGGGACGCTGATCGGCGGGCTGCTGCTGGCGACGGCCGGTGACGTGTCGCGCAAGCAGCTCGTTCTCGCCGTCAGCGCGCTCGGCGTGGCGACACTGCTGATGGCCTTTGCCGTGAGCTGGTCGCTGCTGCCGGCGCTCTTGTTCCTGTGCGGGCTCGGCGCCTGCGCCGGCGTCTTCAGCGCCACCGTGAACACGTTGCTGCAGCTCCACACGCCTGCTTTTCTGCGCGGCCGGATCATGAGCTACTACACAGTCGCGCTGCTGGGCCTGACACCGCTGGGCGGTTCGATCAGCGCCTTCGCCGCCGACGTGGTGGGCGTACGCGCCGCGTTCTTCGCCGGCGGCGCCTTGTTCGCACTGCTCGCAGGCTCGTTGTGCGTGTTCGCGCCCGGCTCTCGCAGGGCGGGTGCGGGCCGCTGGCGCAGTTTCGAGATGGTGGAGCGCGACGTCTCCCCGGTAACGCCATGACACGAAAGTGAGGAACCCATGACTGTCGATTCCCATGCCTACCGTCACGCGATTGGCGCCTTCGCCACGGGTGTCTCGGTGCTGACCACCGGAGTGGACGGTGAGTATCACGCCGTGACGATCAACTCGCTGACCTCGGTCTCGCTAGAGCCGACGTTGCTGCTGGTCTGTCTCGACTACACGTCGCGCGCCTTGCCGGTCGTGCAGCAGTCCGGCGTGTTCAACGTCAACATCCTCACGGAGAGCCAGGAGCACCTCTCGCGCCACTTCGCGTCGAAGGCGAATGGTCACGACCTCGATGACGTCGGCTTCGAGCCGGGCGTGCTCGGCGCGCCGGTGCTCTCGGACTGCCTGGCCTGCCTTGAGTGCCGCGTCGTGCAGACGATTCCCGCCGGCGACCACCTGATCCTCATGGGAGAAGTCGATCGCGCGGACGTGATGAACGAGGAGAGCCCGCTGCTCTTCCACCGCGGCAAGTACGGCGTCCGGCGCGAAGTCGAAGTCTGAGGACTGGCGTCCGGCGTAACCGCGCGGGGAGTGATCAAGGAGGGCATCGGATCTGAAACCGGCCGGACGGCTACTCACCAGACCGGCTGGCCGCGGCGATAGCGGAGACAACCGAGGGATGGGCGTTCCATCCCGTCATTTGGAAGGAGTAGTTCACATGCCTGGTTGGGATGCATTCCTCACGGAGCAGGACAAAGAGCACCTGGGCATCTGGGGCAAGAAGCAGCCCAGGGGGTTCGGCAAGTCGCCCTGTGTGCTCGTTATTGACGACTACTACAGCGTCCTGGGTCTCGATCGCGAGCCGATTCTCGAATCGATCAAGACGTGGCCCATGTCCTGCGGCCTCGAGGGCTGGGAGGCGATCGACAAGACGGCCGAGCTGCTGGACTCGGCGCGCTCCAACGGCGTGCCGGTGATCTACGTCCACGGTCTCGAGGGGTTCCCGAGCCCGTGGGCGCAGGGCACCAACCGGCAACTGATCGAGAGCCTGCCCTGGGAGGTGCGCAGCAAGGCGAACGAGATCGTCGAGGAGATCGAGCCGCAGCCGGGCGAGCTGATCATCAAGAAGGCGGCGCCGAGCGCCTTCTGGGGCACGCCGCTGCAGTTCCACCTGCAGTATCAGGGCTTCGACACGATCATCGCCTGCGGTGAGACGACCAGCGGCTGCGTGCGGGCCTCCGTCGTCGACGGCACGACCAACCGCTACCACATGGGCGTGGTGCAGGACTGCTGCTTCGACCGGACGCAGGCGGCGCACTGGATCAACCTGTTTGACATGGAGCAGAAGTACGCGGACGTCATCGACCGCTTCGCCGCCGCCGATTATTTCGCGTCCCTGTCGCCGGCCGGCAAAGTCAAGGAGGCCGCCGCCGTCTAGTTGCCCCGCTCCTCCATTCGACCGCGGGGCTCAGCTCTTCAGGGCCGCAGAGGCATTTCGGGCCGCGACAGGTCTGGCCGGGTGTCTCTGCGTGCCTTTTTCGTGGAAGCCCCACTTGCTCCGTGCCAGTGGTGATCTCGTGAAGGCTTGCGGGCCACCTCCATTCCTTACACTATGTCAGTGCGCGTCTCCTATGAGCAGCAGTGGAGACGCTTCCGGGGAACGGAGGGTCAGGATCATGCCAACCATACTTGCCACGCTGGATGGCTCCGCGTTGTCAGAGGCCATCCTTTCGAAGGTCGCGGGCCTGGCGAAGGAATCGAACGCCGTAGTGACGCTACTGATGGTGGCGCAGCCCTCGAAGGCGGTCTTGTTGACCAGGAGCACGGAAGCGTCGAACGTCTGGCAGGCGGTAGACGTCGAAGTGGCGGGTGGTGGCCAGTTCGGCGGGCAGGCGCCCAACGAGCCGATCGCCGTCCCACATAGCGTCGAGACAGGAGGTCAGCGGCTGGAGCGGATCCGCGATACAAGCGAGGAGTATCTCGCCGACCGCGCGAAGATGCTTAGCGGCCAGGGCGTCCAAGTCGAGACGCATGTCCTCATCGATGACGACCCGGTAAAGGCGATCATCGATTACGCGTCGAAGGGCAAGTTCGACGTCATCGCCATGTCGACGCATGGCCGCTCCGGTCTGAACGAGCTTGTGCACGGCAGCGTAGCAGGAGCCGTGGTCAAGGCCGGCGTTGCGCCGGTCTTGCTGCTTAGGCCATCAGCCTGAGTCCACCCTGCGCTCGTTCCTGAGCTGAAGCCTCAAAGGGTGCCTCTCCAGCGCGGTCGCGATGTCTCGGACGTTGACGACGCCCAGCAGTTCGGTGGGGTGACCGGGGTTCACCACCGGCAGCCGTGAGATGCCTGCCGCCGTCATACGCCGCAATGCGGCATCGAGGTTCTCGGCCGGTTGCGCCACTTTGAGATCGCGGCTCATCGCTTCGCCCACGGTCTGCAGGCCGTGACGTTCTGCTGTTAGCGCATCCCTCGTCGTGAACATCCCGACGAGTGTCCCCTCCTCCACGACGGGGAAGCCGAGCCCTTCGGACCGGCCGAGTTGCCTCTCCGCGTCCGGCGATGCTCATGTCCGGGCGGAACGTCTGCACGCCTTTGCGCATGGCATCTGCGACGGTCAGGAGCTGGAGTAGCGAGATGGCGTTTTCGCCTCTGTGCGCCGGCGAATCGCTGCGCCGGTTGACCTGGTTCTCGTAGATGCGCACGTCGCCGGTCACGACGTAGGCCACGGTCGTCGCGAGCATCGCGGGTATGACCATCGAGAACTCGTTCGTCATCTCCGCGACCATGAGGATGACGGCGATCGGCGCTTTGGCGACGCCGCCGAAGAGCGCCATCATGCCGACGATCACGAAGGCGGCGGACGTGTCCGGCATCCAGGGGACGTGGGCATGAAGCAGGCTCCACAGCGAGCCGCCCAGCATGCCGCCGATGAAGAGGCCGGGAGCGAAGACGCCGCCGCTGCCTCCCGAGCCAACCGTCAGGGCCGTGGCAACGATCTTTATGACGATCAGGATGAGCATCGTCTTGAGCGCCAGATCGCTCACGTTGCCGTCCAGGGCGATCTGCAGCCAGCCGTACCCCATCCCCAGCACCTGGGGATAGAACAACGCAACGACGCCCACGCCCAGGCCGCCGATGGCCGGCTTCACGTGGTTAGGGATACGGATGCTCCGGAATAGGTCGCGCGTAGCGTAGAAGGTCCGCGCGTACAGCATGCCGGCGAGGCCGCAGAGCAGGCCGAGGACGAAGTACCAGACGAGCTCGTGAGGATGCCTGAAGGTGAGATCGCTGCCCAGGCCGAACACGGGGTGCCAGCCGGCCCAGGATGCGAAGATGCTGTATCCGATGACCGACGCGATGAACCCCGGTATGAGCGCGTCGAGCTCGAAGTCGCGAATGTAGAGGATCTCGGCCCCGAGGACGGCGCCTCCGAACGGGGCCTTGAAGATGGAGCCGATACCGGCGCCGATACCGACGGCGACTGCGATGCGTCGGTCTTCGTCCGAGAGGTGCAGCGCCTCGCCCAGCCAGGAACCAAAGCCCGCCGCGATCTCGGCCGTCGGCCCTTCGCGACCGGCGCTGCCGCCCGAGCCGATCGTGATTGCAGAGGCTATGAGCTTCACAGGCGGAATGCGTGCCCGGATGCGACCGGCGGTGCGGTGGAACGCGCCGATCGCCACGTCCGTGCCGTGTCCTTCTGCTGCCGGCGCCAGCGTGTAGACGATGAGGCCGCTCAGGAGCCCGCCCAGCGTCAGGACCAGAGGCAGAGCCCACGGCCGCCCGACCTTACCCACGACGGTCGCGCCCTCGCCGGCGGCAAAGGGCTGGTGGTAGTCCGCCAGGTCGATCAGGAAGAAGTGCGCGGCCTCGTGAATGGAGTAGTAGAAAGCGATGGAACCGAGCCCGGCGGCCACGCCGATCAGGGAGCCAAGCACGACCCACTTGCGGAGGTAGTCTCGCAGGACATAATCGCGGAGTCGGGGCCAGCTCAGAACGGTCCCCTCCCTCGGCCTCGATCCGTCCGCCCGCCACGGAGGCGCCGGCCGACGCTCGCATGGCGGACGGCTTCGTCAACCACCATTGCTGCCATCTTCTCAGGTGACGGGAGGGGCTGACCAGTTATGCTTCTGGTGCGTCGGTTGGCGAGGGAGGATCAGGATGCCTGACTCGTACGAAGTGAACCCGGTGGCCGTCGTGAGGTCCGTCCTTACGGATCGGTCGAGCGCGCCGATGCAGGGCTACCAGGGCGCTCCCGACGCCTGGATCGAGGTCGACGAAGCGGTGGCCGACGGTCTCAAGGACATCGTTGCGGGCCAGGAGCTGATCCTGATCACGTGGTTCCACCAGTCGCGCCGCGACGTGCTGCAAGTGCACCCGCGCGGGGACGAGAGCAAGCCGCTGACCGGCGTCTTCGCCACGCGCTCGCCGGACCGGCCGAATCCGCTCGGGTTGCATCGCGTCACCGTCCGTGAGATCGACGGCTGGCGGCTGCGGGTCGGGCCGCTGGAGGCGATCGACGGCACGCCCGTGGTCGACATAAAACCCGTTCTGGTCGCCTCCGCCGATTCGTAACGAGGCTGCGGCACTCAGCCGCTAGCCGGCCTCATGCGCACTGCCCGAAGCCGCCGGTTCCTTGGGCGCCGGTTTCGGCTCCGTCAGCTTGAAGTACACCGTGAACATCGGCTCCAGCCAGCCGCGTAGGCTGAGCCAGTAGATGCGCGCGAACATCATCTTCATGAGGTGCTTCAGCCGCGTCGGCGGCGACTTCACCACCGGCGCGTCGTACGACCCGACGACGAAGGTGCCGCGGCCAAAGGCCAGGTCCAGCGGGCAGTTCGTACGGCCGTCGAACCGGGCGGACGCGCCGCTGAGAATCTTGCCGATCACTTTCGCTTCGAGGTGTGCCGCAACGCCGGACTTCGACGTGGGCGTGGTCGAGCCGTCGCCGATGCCGAAGGCGGTCGTCGTGTTCTTGACCCGCAGGGTCTCGCGGTCGGTGATGACGAACCCGCTCTGATCCACGACGTCTGCCGGCTCGTAGTTGAGCTCTGCACCCATGAAGGGCGGGATGATAATCGGCAGGTCGTACTGGATTTCGTCGCCCTCGATGGAGGTGATGGTGCGCGTCTCCGGGTCGATCTTGTCGACGTCGAAGAAGGTCATGACTTCGATGCCGCGCTCCTGCATGATGGGCTCGACAATCTCGTTCATCGGCTCGGCGGGATAGGGCCGCGGATATGGGGTAAAGAAGACGAGGCGTGTTTTGTCGCGCAGGCCGCGCTTGCGCAGTAGCTCGTCCGTCAGCAGGATGCCCTCGATCGGCGATGGCGGGCACTTGATGATCGGCGTGCTCTGGCCGAGCGCGATGGTGCCGCCGCGGAACGAGTCCAGCTTCGACCGCAGCTTCTCCGCCTGGGCGATGCTCGAGTGATAGTCGCCGAACTCGGCGTTGACCTCGGCCAGGCCCGGGATTTGACCAGGGTCGGTGCGGATGCCGGTGCCGAGGACGACGTAGTCGTAGTTGAAGCGCTGGCCGCCGGCAGTTGTCACGACCTGGGCGTTCAGGTCGACGTGCGTGGCCGCATCCCGGACCAGGCGCACGCGGCTATCGAGCAGCTTCTTCTCGTCGCGCAGAATGTTGTGGCCGGCGTGCTTGAAGGCAACGTAGAGCAGCGCCGGTTGGAACATGTGCTGGGCCGAAGCGCTGAGGACGGTGACGTCGAACTTGCGCTTGTCGAGCGTGTTGGCCAGAATCGTGCCGCCATCGCCGCCGCCGACGATCAGGACGTGCTCTGCCACCTCAGCGCCTCACGATGTTGAGGACGACGACGATCTTGTCGGGCTGGTCCTCGATCGATACGAGTTCGTTGCCGGTCTTGGCGGCCCAGGCGCGCGCGTCCGACTTTACGCCGGGGTCCGTGGCCCAGAGCTCGATGACGTCGCCTACCTTGGAGCGGCGGTAGGCGAGCGCCAGGTCCGTGATCGGCCCCGGGCAGGCGGAGCCGCGCGAATCCACCATCGTGTGGGTTGTCTGATTGGTCATAGTTACCTCTGATCCCAGGAGTGCTTCTCAAGTAGCCGTTCTGTCGGACGGCTCCGAATGCATTCCGGCCATTGCGGAACGTAACGCGCGGATTGCCGGGATGCTAATCCCTAGATGAAGAAGGTCTCGCCGCCGCGCGCGGTCTCAAGGAATGTGGCAGCGCCGACGATGTCGTCCACCAGGTCGTTGTAGTCCTCCAGCTTCAGGCCCATGACGCCGCTCATCATCGAGCAGACGTGCACTTTGGCGCCGAGCTCTTTGGCCTGCCGCAGCATGACATCCCAGGGAGCAACCTTATTCCCCTCGAGGCCTTGCATGAGCGCAGGGGCCATTGGCGCAAACTCTGCCGGAAAGGGCGCTTCGTGGGGCTCCTTCGTAAAGCCGAGCAGCGCGAAGCCCGTGACGAATACCTCCACGTCCATGCCCATTGCCGCGCCTGACTGCGACAGCACGCCGAGCGGGATGAACTTGTCGGCCGTGCCGCTGAACATGACGATCGATATCTTGTTGTTGGTCTGCTTCTCAGTCGTGCCGGGCGCTGCTACGTTCGCTGTGGTCATCTCATCGAACCTCCAGTGTGTTCTCTGCCGTGGGTTCGTCTTCGAAAACGTCTGGCGATGAACCCCGTTGATTCCACGGTAAGCGGCGGCGAGGTTCGTGATCAGCGCCAGGCAGACCGTTTCGACGCGGCCGTTCGGCCCTTCGAAATGGGGCCAAGGCGTCGGTCAGAGAGTGCTCTTGGCGGTCGAAGCGAGCAGCCGTGGTTCACGGATGTTCGTCGCTGAGGGCGAACCGACGGCCTGGCCTCGGTGCATGTGGATGCGAGAGCTAGTCTTCGATGCTGGAGACGCGTTCCAGGCCGGGAAGGTCGTCCTCCTGGCGCAGGACACGCAGCTCTCGTTCGCGCTGCAACGGCAGGCCGAAGTGGCCGTAGAGGTGACGTTCCTCGGAGATGTCGTCGAAGCCTTCCCCGAAATGGGCCAGCGGTTCGTCCTCGATCTCGTGGCTGGCGTACGTCGTACGGAGGTGATCGCCTTCGGGCGAGAGACTGCTCGCCGGCAGCAGCAGTGTGCGAAGCAGGTGGCCGGCGCCGATCCATACGGGCTCGCCTGTGACGTAGTCGTAGATCACCTCGCGGACGTGCCCGAGGTCCATGCCATCAGCGGAGAGGAGCTCCTTCCCGCGCCACCTTGCCAATCCACTCAAGCTCAACGTCGTCATCATTCCCCCTCCTCTCCTTGATCCACGCTAGCACTATCGGTCGGAATCTGAAGGCGCATTGAGACTCTTTGTGACCTGCCGGACGGACGTTGTGACGCGGCATTGATCGCTTGCAAGCCGGTATCAACGGCTCCTGACGAGGTGTCGTGTACGGAGGCATGCTAGAAATGATCTCGATTGATCGGAGCCCTTGTCGTGCTCACTTCCTCACTCCGCTTCCCCCTCGTCATCGCTGCCGCTGCGCTGGTGCTGCTCCTGACCGCCTGCAGCTCCGGCGGCTCGACGACCGTCACGTCGACTGCTCAGACTTCAGCGACTCCGTCGCCATCTCTTGTCGCCGGCCCAGTCGACGTGACGATCACCCTGACCGATTTTGGTATTCAGTCATCGGTGACCCACTTCCAGGTCGACGTGCCCTATCACTTCGTGGTGACCAATACGGGCTGTGCCACGCATGAGCTCATGATCATGGCCCCGATCACTGTCGAGCGCACTCCGGCGCCGGGCTACTCGATCGGCCCGATGATGAGCGGCAGAGGCTCCATGATGGGCGGCGGTGCCATGTATTGCGATGGCGGCGGCATGCCCTGGAGTCTGATGTTTCCCAACGAGGTCCCGATGACCCAATTGGACGAGATGGCTCTCGCCACGGTCGAAGAAGATGACCTCCATCCCGGCCAGACTCAGACTCTCGACTTCACCTTCGCGAAGGCGTACCCGGCCGGCACGCTGGAGTTCGCCTGTCACCTGCCCGGCCATTACGAGCTGGGCATGGAGCTGCCGATCACGGTCGGCTAGCCCCAGGGGCACCGGGGCCCAACCACTCGCCGTCCCGCCTAGCGGAGCGATGCCCTAGAATGCGCTCTAGCCAGCTTCGGGGAGTGGATACGTGGTTCCTGCATGAAGAGCATCTTCTGGTCACTGAAACACAGCGGCTTCAGGATTCTCTGGACCGGCATGGTCATATCCGGCATCTCGCAGTGGGCGATGATGATCGCGCTGGCCTGGCTGGTCTTCGACCTGTCCGGTTCCGCTCTCGCCGTGGCATTGATCACGTTCTCCGGCTTCGTCGGCACCTTCGTCATGGTGCCGTTTGGCGGTATCCTGGCGGACCGCGCCGATCGCAAGAATCTGCTTTTACTCAGCATGTACTCGCCGATGGTGACGAGTGCGTTGCTCGCCGTTCTTACGCTCTCAGGCGCGGCTCACGTCTGGGAGGTGGTGCTGCTGGCGATCACGGCGGGCTTTGGACGCTCGTTGGGTCAGCCGGCCGCTCGTGCGCTGACGCCGAATCTCGTGCCGGAGGAGGACGTGCTGAACGCGGTCTCCTTGCGCAACGTGGCCCTGCGAGGCCCGCGTCTCTTTGGGCCGCTTGTTGCGGCGCCGCTGCTGGCGACGGTGGGTGCCGGTGGCGTGTTCGTGTGTACTGGCATGCTCTACGCCCTGGCGGCGGTCAGCCTGGTGCGATTGCCACGGCCGCCGAGTCCGCGGGCCTTGAACGTGACGACCACGATCGCTGCCGAGTTCAAGGAAGGCTTTCGTTACATCACGGGTACCTCGCCAATCAATCTCGTGATCGCGCTCGTCGCCTCGCATTGCGCCCTGACGATGTCGTTCGATTCGCTGCTGCCGAGCCTGGCGAAGGATGTGCTGGGCGGCGACTCGGCCCTCTACAGCTATCTCGTCATGGCCGTAGGCGCCGGCGCCCTGTTCGCGACGCTGGCCGTGGCGACGTTGCGTCAGTCGCACACGCGCGGTGCGGCGCTGCTCGTCACGGCGTTGCTGAGTGGCGGCTCGCTGCTCGTTATTGCAATCGCGTCGGGTCCGGTCGCGGCGCTGATCGGGCTGGCGCTGGCCGGCGGCAGTCAGGCAGCGTTCATGGCGATGTCAGAGGCACTGCTATTGGAGCGCGTGCCGGACCGTCTGCGGGGCCGGGCGATGGGCGTCTACACGATGAACAACGCCGGTCTGATGGCGCTGTTCGCGCTGATCAACGGCTACGTGGCGGATGTGTGGCACATCCAGGGCCTGTTCCTCGTCCTCGGGTTGGCGTTCGTGACCGTCACGCTGGTGGCCTACGCGCTCAGCGGCCGCATCCGCTTCGTCTTCACCTCCGGCACGCTCGAGTCGATGCCGCAGCCCGTGCCGAGCGTGCCCTGACGGATTCGGCGCGTCGATTCCCTCAACTTGGCTGAGCGGTCTCCGGCGCCGGGGACGAGTCGGTCGTGAAGTTGAGGATGCCGTCGACCAGCTCGTAGGCACGGCTGCGGTCCGTGTTGCGCAGATGGTGGTTGATGCGGTTGCGCGCCGCGGACGTCAGGTAGAAGCGCTCGTACAGCACGTTGCGGGCGCCGAGGCTGGACCCGACGAAGTCCCACGCCAGGCGGAACAGGGCGGCGCGGTCGACCGCGTCGAGGCCATCGGCGCCGTGCAAAAACTCATCGATCAGCGGTCGCAGCTCCGGGTTGTCGAAGTCGCGACGGGCCGGCGTGGCGAGCAGGTTGTGGCTGCCGATCAGCATGATGATCTCGTTGACGCGCGGGAACCAGGTGGCGAGCAGCGCTCGCATCGGGTGCAGAGGCCGGCCGTCCGGGAACCAGACGCCGTCACCGACGTGGTAGCCGTGATCCGCGGAGAGGAGCACGGCGCTGCGTGTCACTTCGACGTAGCCGAGCAGCTCGCCCAGCATCTCGTTCGTAGCGGCGCTGTGGTCGCCGATCGCCTCGGCCATGCGGGTGCAGAGGCCGTAGGCGAACTCGAGCTTGTTCAGCGCGCGGATTGTGGTCTGCGTCGTCATGTTGTTTTGCAAGCCGGTGCGCCCGACGGTGTTGTAGATTTCGATGTCGCCGTCGAGGAACAGCTGCTCGCGCGGAATCTCGACGTCGTCAAAGATGACGAACGCGTCCTGCTCGTCAAAGCGGGCCGAGATGGGTCGGTCGAACGGCTCGGCGTCCGGCGTCGAGGCGCTATCGCGGCAGAGGAAGATCAGGCCGGGCGTGTCGACGGGAATCGAGAAAGCGAGGGCGTAAGCCTCGGCGCCGGCTGGCAACGGCGGGCCGGGGTAGACGGCGATCTCGTCGGCGAACGGCGCCAGGGTGGCGAGCACGCGGGCGCCGCGCACGACGATGCCGTTCGGTGTCTCGCCGACCTTGTGCAGCAAGGCCCTGTTGCCGGCCACCTGCGCGTCCGTCGACTTGTCGATTGTGGGCGGGATGATCGTGTGGGTGAGCGAGATGTCCTGCCGCGCCAGCCGCTGCTGGAACGCGACGAGGTTGTGCGCCCCTTCCGGGTTCTGGCCGTCGGCGCCCAGCCAGTCCTTCCAGCGCGCGGCGAAGCTGGCGAACTTGACGTTCATGTAGTCCGGTGTGCGGCCCATGAGACCGACGGTGTACTCGGAGATGCGCGACAGGCCCTGGACGCGACGCTTCAGGTCGTCGACGGAGCGCGGGATCATGTGGCTGATGTTGATCGGCTCGCCCGTCTCGGGATCGGGGATCAGGCACTCGGCGGCGTAGGCGTGCTGGCGATCGAAGACCGCGGCCAGCGTGCTGGCGGCACCACGCAGCGACGGATGCGTCGTGACATCGCCGATGCGTTCGCCTTCGAGGTAGAGGTGGCGCTTGGTGCGGCTCAGGCCGTCGAGGAACTGCTCACCGGTGCGTGCTCCCATGGAATCTCGCCCCTTCCGTGCCTCTGCTTCGTCGGCACGGCACGATGGTAGGCGTGGCGCCGGCTGCTCTCAAGTGGACGCTGCGGCTACGGCCTGTGATAGCGGCTGGCGACGGAGAGAAACTCGTCGAGGTAGCGCCTGACGTCGACCGCGATCTCGTCGAACGACACCAACCCCAGGGCGTGCGTGCCGTCTGCCGAGACGATCACTCGATGGACGCCACCTTCGTGCATCGCCGCGATCACGTCTTCCAACTCGTCGTCCGGCTTGACGATGACGAGCTGTCCTCCCATCGTGTCCGGACCGGACGAGTCCTCGCCGACGGCCACGTCCGTTGGATCCGTTCCCGCCGTGATTTCGCCGACGGTGACAATTGTGGGGTCCTGCCCCGAGGCGACGGTCCGCATGAGGAGATCGCGGTCCGTGACGGCGCCGCGGATCTCGCCGTTTTCCTTCGTCACGACAAGGATGCCCGTTCTGTGCGAGAGCATGATTCGTGCAGCGTGTTCCACTGTGGCGGTTTCGACGATTTCGACGACCGGGGCGCTCATAACGTCTCGTGCTTTCACTTTCAGCCTCCGTTCCTGGACAGCATAGAGCGGCCCGTACGCACGACAAGGGCCGAAGGACTCATCATCATCCGGAGCGTCTCGCACTCCGGATGAGCTATCAACGGATGCGGCTGTAATCGAGGGGGCGCATCAGCGTCGTCTCGACGCTTGCCACACGGGAGAGCCAGTCCTGCTTCACGAGGCGAAGAAGCTGCGGGTCGTTTTCCTGTCGCTCGCGCCAGCGCTGCCACTCGGCGAGGCCGGCGAACCAGCGCAGCTCGATGCTGCGATGCGACGCCGCGTTCATCGTGCCGGGGCCGATGACCGTATCGAAGAACGCGAGCAGCTTCGTGTCCTCTGAGGCTAGCGCCGGGACGACCTGATTGAAGTAGAAGTCGTGGTGCGCGGCGGCGGCTTCGGGATGGAAGCGCAGTATGCGCTGCTCCAGGAAGCCGGACGGCTGGCCTTTGACGTCCTGCACCGCCGGCCACTCGGATGGCAGCAGGGGCGAGCGGATCGCCAGGCGCACGATGGACGTGTCGACGAACTCGAGCTGCGGCAGGAGGTTGGACTGCCGTCGATTGGCGAGCTGGTCGTTGCGGCTGACGCGGTCCTGGTGCTCGGCCCATGCCGCGAGGCTGTCGAACTGACGCAGCTGATAGACGGCGTGACCGGGCTCCCTGCCGATCCAGACCTCCCAGGCGCCGATCAGCACCGAGCCAGCTTCGTCCAGCGCCTTGAAGAACTCATTCTCGAAGATTCGGTTCCGCTCGAGCAGCTTGCCCGGAAACGCCTGGACCATCCGGTGCTGGTAGATCATCGTGCCCTCCAACCTTTGCCTGCGCGACCACCTGTCGCTGGATCATCCTGGCTGCGAGTCACAGCGTCAACGAAACCCACCTGCAAGACGGCTGGTTCTCACTCCGCCGCCGCCGAAGTGGGGCCCATTCGACGCCGGTCGTCCCGCCGAATGGCACATGGATCGCACTGTTCCCGGCAGGCAGGATCAGATGGGCTATCGCAAACTTGCGGAATGCAGAGGAAGATAGTTACGGACGTGAATTCGTGGTTGTAGCATCGAGGCTTTTTGATCATGACTGACAACCGGCAGGACGGCGCGAGTCTGGACGGGCGAGATGACACCAGGAGAGCGGTCGAGGCGCTGGCTTCGACGCTGCCGTTGGAGCTGGCCGGCCTCGCCGAGCTTGCCTACAACTACTGGTGGTCCTGGGCGCCAGGTGGGCCGGAGCTCTTTCGCCGTATCCAACCCGACCGCTGGAGCCGCTGCGGAGAGAACCCGGTCCGGCTTCTGCAGGAGGTGCGCCGCGACCGGCTGAACGAGCTGGCGCAAGATGCGGCGTTTCTCGCCGACCTGCACGTCCTTCTCGCTGAGATGAAGGCGTATCTGGAACGCCCAGAGTCATTCGGCTCGATGAGCGCTCCCTTCGTCCACATGTGCGCCGAGTACGGCGTTCACTCATCGATGCCCATCTACGCGGGCGGCCTCGGCGTCCTCATGGGCGACTTCCTCAAGCAGGAGTCGGACCAGGCGTTGCCCATCGTGGGGATCGGCCTGCTGTATTCGCAGGGATCGTTCCAGCAGCGTCTCGATCAGTCGGGCTATCAGCACGAGTACTGGCTGGCGACGGACGCGGAGCGGCTGCCGATGGTCCGCGTCACCGGCGGGAACGGCGCTCCGCTGACGCTGAGAGTGCCGGCACGTGGCCATGAAGTCGCCGTGCAGCTGTGGCGGGTGAATGTGGGGCGCGTGCCGCTGTTTCTCCTGGACACGGACTGCGAGGAGAACTCGGCCTCGGACCGCTGGATTACGTCTCGCCTGTACGTCGGAGACCGGGAGATGCGCCTGGCCCAGTACGCCATCCTGGGCATCGGCGGCGTGCGCGCACTGCGGGCGATTGGCATTCATCCCTCGGTCATCCATCTTAACGAGGGGCACGCCGCTCTCGTCGGCCTCGAATTGACGCGAGAGGCGATGTCAGACGGCCGGACGTTCGATGAAGCCCTGGCCCTGGCGCGCCAGATGACCCGCTTCACCACGCACACGCCCGTGGCCGCGGGGAACGATACGTTCTCGCCGGAAGACCTGCGCTCGACGCTCGGCCACGTGCCTGCCACGCTGGGCGTCGATTGGGACCGTCTGCTGGATCTCGGACGCGTCAATCCGGGCGACCAGTCCGAGCCGTTTGGCATGACGCCATTCGCCCTGCGCATCAGCCGCGACGCCAACGCCGTCAGCCGCAGGCACGGCGAAGTGGCGCGCGAGATGTGGCATGGCATGTGGAAGGACCGCCCCGTCGAGGACGTGCCTATCTCCTACGTCACGAACGGAGTCCATCTGATGAGCTGGATGGCCCCGCCGATGCAGGAGCTGCTCGACAACTATCTTCCGAGGGGCTGGCGCGACAACATGGCGGACCCCGCCACCTGGCAGGCGGTAGATTCGATTCCGGACGAGATTCTGTGGGCCGTGCGCTGCCGGCTGCGCCAGGAGATGGTCGAGTATGTGCGCGGACGCAGCGTCTGGGACCGCTTGGGACGAGGCGAGCCGGCGGCGTACGCGGAGCGCGCGCGGGAGCTATGGGACAACGCCACGCTCACGGTCGGCTTCGTGCGGCGTATCGCCACCTACAAGCGGCTCTACCTGCTTTCGGCGCAGCCGGACCGGGCACTCCGGTTGCTGCGAGCCGACGGGGGCATCCAGGCACTTATCGCCGGCAAAGCACACCCGCAGGACGAAGAAGCCAAACGGACCGTGCAGACCATTTTCAGCGTTGCCGGGTCATCCGGTGCAGGCGACCGCGCGGTGTTCCTCGAGAATCTCGATCTGGCAATGGAGTCGCGGCTCGCCGCGGGCTGCGATCTGTGGTTGAACCTGCCACGGCCGCCGCAAGAGGCCAGCGGTACGAGCGGCATGAAGTCGGCCCTGAATGGCGGCCTGCAGCTGAGCGTGCTCGACGGCTGGTGGATCGAAGGTTACGACGGAGAGAACGGCTGGGCCATCGATACACCGGCGGACGTCGGGCCGGCCGAGCAGGACGCGCACGATGCCGGGAGGCTCTTTGATCTGCTCGAATCGGAGGTCGTGCCGCTCTTCTACAAAAGGGACGTTCCCGGCGGCGTGCCCGTCGGATGGGTGCGCAAGATCAAGCGGTCGCTGAAGACGATCGGGCCGCGCTTCAACGCCCGGCGCATGGTAGACGAGTACCTCGCGGGGTTGTCAGTCAACGTCTGATCGGGGCCGAATGGCCTTCGCGTACCCCTCCAGATAAGCCTAGTATGGGTACAGAGCCGCGATGCTCAAGAACGACGCGGAAGGAGCGCCGCGATGTCCAAGATTACCAGCGAGCCGGTGCCAACCTGTCCGTACAGGGAAGTCTGCGCACATTGCCCCGGCAGCGCGTGGACACGTTTCGACGTCGTTCTCAATAGCGGTGAGATAGTCGAATTCGCCGACGTGAAGGACATCCAGGTGGAGGGAGAAGTCCTCATCGTCACGCCCGGCGCGGCTGGGCCTCAGCGATTCAACCTCCGTGACGTCTACTATGCGGGCTGCGCCGAGGCGATGCCTCCCTTCCCGGGCTGATCGGTTTCGCGGCGGAGCGCCGCTCGTAAGCCTCACCCGACAGCGCTGTCTTCCATGAGGACGAAGCCGGGGAAGCGCGTCGTCAGCCTGTATATCTCCGAGTCCTCCTCGCGGCGGCCGACTTCCTTGCTCTCGTTGACGCAGGTGCGCCAGTGCAGCATCGGGGTCTGCTCGCCGCATTCGGGGCAGAAGACGTTGCCGACGCGGTGCCGGTCCTTGCGCCAGGAGTAGAGCTGGAACTCGAGCCCGCAGACGCGGCACTTGAAGGCGTGGACGAAGACGCCCTCGCGCTCGTCGGACTGTACGGGGCGGGAGGAAGGCATTACGCGACTCCTTTCGTGCTCGCGGTGGCTTTCAGCGGCTTCAGCCAGTCGCTCGCCTCTGCCACGGGACGCAGGATGAGCACGGGGACGGGTCCGCGGATCATGCGGTCCGTGACGCTGCCCAAGGCCCAGCGCATGAAGCCGGTGTGTCCATGCGAGGTCATGATCACGAGGTCGGGAGGGTTCTCTTTCAGGTCTGCGTGAAGCGCCGGCCACGGCTGGCCGAACAGCACCTCGGTTTCGACCGGTTGCTGCGTCTCGAGCTCCAACCTTGCTTCCGAGAGGTAGAGCGAGGCCATATTCTCGCTCTCGTCCAGGATGGCGTCCGTGAAGCTGCTGCCGGAGTCGCTTTCGAGCGAGACGGGGGGCTGGATCGCCTGAACCAGCCGCAGCCGACCGTTCAACCGCTCGACGAAGGCTTTCGCGACCGGCAGCGCTTCGGCAGCCAGCATCGAGGCGTCCAAGGGGACGGTGATCGTGCCGACGCGGTCGGGTACGGCGGCGTGCGGCCCGACCAGCAGGATGGGGCACATCGCGCCGCGCACCACCTTGTCCGCGACGCTGCCGAGGTGCTCCGGCTCCACGCTGGTCTTGCCGTGCGAGGTCATGACGATCATATTCACGTCGGGGCGGCTGGCTTCATCGAGGATCTCCGCGTATGCGACGCCGACCCGTCCGACCGGCTCGACCGTGACGCCGAGCTCGGCCGCAGCTCGCTCGGTGACGCCGTCCAGGTAGGCGCCGAGGAGCTTCAGCCGGCGCCGCTCTTCCTCCACCGGCAGCGGTTCGGGCGAGTCCACCACCGAGAGGATGCGCACCCGCATGTCGGCTACCGGCCGCAGCGCCTTGAGAAACGACAGAGCGGTCTCCGCCGGCTTCGAGCCGTCCAGCGGAACAAGGATCGTCAATTCAGCCATCGCGCGGCCTCCTGTCACTTCACAAGGTTGCAGTCTTGAGACCGAAAACGTCAGTGCCGAGTGGCAATTCATGGGTTGCCGTCCGGCCCTGAGATAGATGACAACGTTCACCGGCGCGGCAACCGACTTCGTCGAAGCGAGCTCAACCGTGGCTCGACGGAGCGAATTTGCGATGACTGCGAAGATCGGGCCGTTTCGTCCTTGCATCGGGATCGCCGTCGTCGTCAAATCAAGACCAGTCGGGGAATTTGTTTTGAGCTACCGAGACGAGATTGACGTTGTTCCGGATGCCGGTGCCGCTCAGGGTATTGGCAGCCTCGCTCAGAGCGGGCGGGTCGTCGGCGTGCACGGCGTCGTGGTGGACGTGGAGTTTGCGGACGAAGGGCTGCCCGTCATTCACCGGGCGCTGCACGTCGAACGTGGCGACAAGCAACCGCTGGTGGTCGAGGTGCAGGCTCAGCTCGATAGCCGTACGGTCCGCTGCCTGGCGCTGGCTGAGACAAATGGCGTGCGGCGCGGCCTGCGTGTCGTCGATAGCGGCGGTCCGCTGACGACAGCGGTGGGCGACGAGACGCTGGGCCGGGTACTCAACGTCTTCGGTCAGGCGATCGACGGCGGCGAGGAGTTCGCGGGCATCGAGCGGCGCCCGATCGACGGCAACCTGCTGACGCTGACCGAAGTCGTCACGCCGAGCGAGCCTTTCGTCACCGGTATCAAGTCGCTCGACCTCATGCTCCCCCTGCCGCGCGGGGGCAAGGCCGGGTTGTTCGGCGGCGCGGGCGTTGGCAAGACGGTCCTGGTCATGGAGCTCATGCAGCGCACCGTGCAGGAGCACAGTGGCGTCGCCATCTTCGCCGGAGTTGGCGAACGCACCCGCGAGGCGAACGAGGTCTATCTGCAGCTCAAGGAGCAGGACGTCCTCAAGAATTCGGTGCTCGTTTTCGGGCAGATGAACGAGTCACCCGGCGCCCGTCTGCGCGTTGCCGCCACGGCGCTAACGGTGGCCGAGTACTTTCGCGATCGGGAGCGGCGCAACGTCCTCCTCTTCATCGACAACATCTACCGCTTCGTGCAGGCGGGCATGGAGGTCAGCGCCTTGCTGGGGCGCGTACCCTCGGTGTTGGGCTACCAGCCCACCCTGGGCTCGGAGATGGGCGCCTTGCAGGAGCGCATCTCCAACGCGAGCCTCGGCTCTATCACCAGCGTGCAGGCGATCTACGTCCCGGCGGACGACATCACCGATCCGGGCACGGCAGCTGCCTTCGGCCACCTCGACGCGGTTGCGGTGCTGTCGCGGGAGCTGGCGAGCCAGGGGCTCTACCCGGCCGTCGACCCCTTGAACTCGTTCTCGCGCCTGCTTTCGCCGCTCTACGTCGGCGAAGAGCACTACGACGTGGCGCGGGGCACACGCGAAGTGCTGGCGCAGTACGAGGAGCTGCGCGACATCATCTCGATCCTCGGGCTCGAGGAGCTATCGGAGCAAGAGCGGCGTATAGCGCAACGAGCGCGGCGCATACAGCGGTTCCTCACGCAGCCGCTGTTCAGCACGGCCCAGTTCTCAGGCATCGAGGGCGTCTTCGTGCCGCTGGAGGAAACGATCAAGGGCTTCAAGCGCCTGCTCTCCGGCGAGCTGGATGACCTGCCCGAGCAAGCGTTCTACATGGTCGGCACGATCGACGAGGCGATCGCCAAAGCAGAGCGTCTGGCGCGGCCGGAAGGCGGCCCGAATGGCTGATCGCCTGCAGGTCGAGGTGCTGACGCTAACCGGCGCGCTGTGGCGTCAGCCGGTCGATGCCGTCATTGCGCCGCTGGCGGACGGATGGATCGGCGTGCTGCCGGGCCACGCGCCGTTTCTGGCGCGGCTGATGCGCGGCCAGGTCGTGCTGCGCGACGGCGATGTCGAGCACAGGCTTTCCACGATCGGCGGATCTCTAAGCGTCGAAGACGATTTGGTAACCTTGCTCACGGGTGCCGCCGCACTCGACACGAGCTATCGCGATCTGGAGCAAAGCCTTGGAGTCGAGTCCCAACGGATCCGGGCGCTGGAACAAGAGGCGGAGAAGCACTTCGACCGTGTCTACCGAACACTGGCCGACACCCTCCGGCCGAATCGACGACGAATCCGTTGACGGCCGCCGTCACGATGTCAGGTTCTGGCGCAACGCTGCCTATCTCACGTCCCTCGGCTGGATGATGGCTCTGCCGATAGCCGCGGGCGTTCTGCTCGGCCGCGTTGCCGACGGCGCTCTCGATATCGAACCCTACGGCACCGTGCTGCTGCTGGCGGCCGGCATCGGCATAGCCCTCACCGAGGCGTATCTCGCCGCATCGCGGGCGCTCAAGGTGATTCGTCGTGATTAACGTGACGAGTGTGACGCTCTTGTTCGTCGTCCTCGGCATTGCGGCTGGCATTGCGCAGACCCAGTTGCTGCGGCGTGAAGCGGAGGCTGTGGTGCAGCGCCGCGCCGACCTGCCGGTGCTCATCGCGCTGACCATCGCCCTGCGAGTGGCGTTCCTTGCCAGCGCGGTGGTGGGCCTCGTCGCCGGGCTTTGGCTGCCCGTACTGGGCGCATTTGCTGGATTCGCGGCGTTGTACGGCGCCGTTCTCCTGAGGACGATGCTTGGGGCCTTACGGGAGGCGCACCGTGGTTCTGCTTGACGTCTTGACGAAGGACGTCGTCTTCACGCTTCTCGGTGTCGAGGTCACGGCGACCGTGCTGGCCACGTGGGGCATGGTGCTGGTGCTCTCGGTTGCGGCCGTTTTCGCCGGCCAGCGGCTGCAGGAGCGGCCCTCGCGCTGGCAGGCGGCGCTGGAATGGGGCGCCGGCAGCCTGAACGATCTTCTCGGCGAGATGACGGGGCCGGATGCGCGCCGCTATCTGCCGCTGGTCGCGTCGGTGGGAATCTTTGTGCTCGTTGCCAACATGATGGCGGTGCTGCCGGGCGTCGAAGCGCCGACTGCGACGATCAGCACGCCTGCGGCGCTCGCGGTGATCGTCTTCTTCTCGGTGCACTACTTCGGCATCCGTGAGCTCGGCCTGTTGGGCTACCTGAAGACGTTCTCGGAGCCCACCGTGCTTATGCTGCCGATGAACGTCTTCAGCCACCTGACGCGCACGTTCTCGCTGGCCATCCGGCTCTTCGGCAATATGCTGTCTCACCAGATCATCGTGGCCGTGCTGCTCGTCATCCTGCCGCTGGTGCTGCCGGCGCTGCTGCAGGTGTTCGGCCTTTTCATCGGCGTGCTGCAGGCGTACATCTTCACGATTCTGACCATCGTCTATATTGCCGGCGCGGTACGAGCGGAAGGAGGTCCCGCCTGACCATCGAGACGTTGTCCATCTCCCAGACCTGGTTTTACGTCGCCGTGATCGTCGCTGCCGGCGGCGCCATCGGCCTCGGCGTGATCATGCCCGCCGTCGGCCAGGCGATCGCGGCGAGGGCCGCGCTCGAGGCCATCGCGCGCCAGCCGGACGAAGCCGGCACGATCAGCCGCAACCTGTTCGTCAGCCTGGCGATGATCGAGTCGCTGGCCCTGTACGTGCTGATCGTGGCGCTGATCCTGCTGTTCGCGAATCCGCTGGAAAACGACCTTGCTCGCGCGGTGGCGCAGGGCAAGCCTGCCTTCTGGTTCCTCACCGCTTCGGCGGTCATGTCGGCCGTGTCGATCGCGCTTGGCACCGCGCTGGTGGCGCTGGGCCAGGGGCGCGTGACGGCCGCCGCGATGACGGCCGTGGCGGAACAGCCCGGCGCCCGCGATTCAGTCTCGACCACGCTGTACATCAGCCTGGCGCTGCTCGAATCGCTGGCCCTGTACGCCCTGATCGTCTCGCTAATCCTGCTCTTTGCCAACCCGCTTACGAGCAAAGTCCTCGGATAGCCGCAGGTAGACCGTAGAAGATGCTGGGCTTCGACGTTCCGACCTTCGTCTTTCAGATCATCAACTTCCTCATCCTGCTCGCCATCCTGACGAAGTTCCTCTACCGGCCGCTGCTCAACGTCATGCAGTCCCGGGAGGACCGCATTGCCGCCCGTCTGCAGGACGCCGACGAGCGCGCTCGGGCGGCCGATGAGGAGCGGGCTCACCTGCAGCAGCAGAAGGCGGAGGCCTCCCGTCAGGCTGCCGTGCTGCTCGGCTCCACGCGCGCCGACGCGGCGCATCAGCGTCAGCAGATTCTGGAGGACGCGCGGGAAGCGGCAGCATCGATAATCGAGGCGGCGCGCAGGACGGCGGAGCAAGAGGCGGCTCAAGCGCTGAACCGGATGGGCGCGCGCCTGTCCGAATCGGCGGTCGCGGTCGCGGCCGAGGTGATCCGCAAGACGGCGGGTCCTCAGGTGCACGAAGCGATGGTGGAGCAGCTGTTGGAGACAGGCCTGCAGCCCGATGCGGGGGCTCTGGATGGCCTGCGCCTCGCGTTGCGCCACGGTCCGCATCCGGTGCAGGTGCTCACGGCCTACCCGCTGGACGAGGCGATTCAAGATCAGCTGCGTCAGGCCCTGGCTCACACCGCGGAGGTCGAGCCTGAGTCGCTGACCCTGGAAACGACGGTCGACCCGGCGTTGATCGCCGGCGTGACCATCGTGGCCAGCACCTTCGTCATCGAAATGAGCCTCCGAGATGAGCTGTCCCGCCTCAGCAGCGCTGCGTTCGAAGGAAGGGCCGGTTAGTGTCGATCGAAGAGAGCCTGCAAGACATCCTGCGGCGTCTCGAGCTACGCGCCGGCGAGCTCAGCATCACGCCCTCGGTACGCGACGTGGGCCGGGTGCTGAGCCTCGGCGACGGTGTGGTCCGCGTGGCCGGCCTGCCCGAGGTGGCGAGCGGCGAGATCGTCATCTTCGAGAACGGCACGCGAGGCCTCGTTCTGGACCTGGATCGCGAGGTCGTGGGCTGCATCTTGTTCGGCAAAGAGACCGGCATAGACGCCGGATCCGCCGTGCTGCGCGTCGGCCAGCTGGCTTCCACACCGGTCGGCAATGAGCTTCTCGGGCGAGTGATCGATCCCCTCGGCCGTCCACGAGACGACGGTCCACCGATCGAGACGAGAGAGTGGCGCGAGGTGGAGCAGGAGGCGCCGGCAGTACTCGATCGCGAGCCGGTGCGCGAGCCGCTGCTTACGGGCCTCAAAGTGATCGACGCTGCGATCCCGATAGGCCGCGGCCAGCGTGAGCTCATCCTGGGCGACCGCGAGACCGGCAAGACCAGCATCGCCATCGACGCGCTCATCAATCAGCGCCAGACGGGCGTGATCTGCGTCTACGTCAGCATCGGCACCAAGCGTTCCTCGGTGCGGCGGCTGCTGGACGAGATGGCAGAGCACGATTCGCTTGGTCACAGTGTGATCGTCGTCGCGGACGCCTCGGAGCCGGTCTCATTGCAGTACCTGGCGCCGTACGCGGGTTGCTCCATCGCCGAGTGGTTTGCCTACCAGGGCAAGGCAGTGCTGATCGTCTACGACGACCTGACGAAGCACGCGGACGCCTATCGCGCCATCTCGCTGCTGCTGCGTCGCCCCCCGACGCGCGAGGCGTACCCCGGCGACATCTTCTATGCGCATGCTCGCCTCATGGAGCGCTCCTTCAAGCTGAGCGCCGAGCACGGCGGCGGCTCCGTGACGGCGCTGCCTATCATCGAGACGCAGCGAGGCAACTTCTCGGGCTTCATTCCGACCAACCTGATTTCGATGACGGACGGCCAGATATACCTGGACGCCAGCCTCTTCGCGCAAGGTCAGCTGCCGCCCGTAGACGTGGGCCTATCCGTATCCCGTGTCGGCGGCAGCGCTCAGCCCGGTCCGCTCAGGGAAGCTGCCGCCAACCTGCGAGTCGAGCAGTCGCAATACGAGGAGGTGCGCGCCTTCACCCGCTTCGGCACCTTGCTGGACGAGTCGACGCAGCGTCAGCTGGCGCGCGGCGAACGCCTGGCGGCGGTGCTGCGGCAACGCGAGCGCGAGCCGGTATCGCTGCCACTGGAGCTGGCCGAGATATGGGCTCTGAAGAGCGGTCTGCTGGACGACGTCGAGCCGTCGAGTATCCCGGACTTCGAAGCGTCGCTCGCCTCCGTGCCGGAGTTTGCGATGCGGGTCGCGGCCACCGCAGAGTCGGCCGACGGCGTCACGGCTGAGCTGGCAGACGACCTGTCGCGCTGGATCCAGCAGGCCAAGGAGGCGATCCAGCGATGACGGCTGACTACCAGTCGATCCTGTCGCGTCAGCACTCGATCGAGCAGGTCGTGCCGCTCCTCGAGGCAATCCGCTCCGTGGCCGAGATCGCCTTCCGGCATGCCGAACGACAACTGCAGCCGCTGGCCGACTACTCGCGGCGATTGCATGGGCAGCTCCAGCAGGCGGGAGGTGTGGTAGGCAGCCACCTCGATGTGACCGGTGGCAACGTCATGCTCGTTGCCATCACCTCGGAGCGCGGCCTGTGCGGCAACTTCAACCGCAGCCTGGTCGGGTCGACGGTCGACCTCATCGAGAGGCTCAAGGCGGACGGCGAAGAGGTCGAGCTCGTTTGCCTCGGCACGCAGGGCAAGCGGCTGTTCGCGGTGCACCATCTCGATCTAGCTTTCTGGTCACCAACGCCGTCCTTCGCGGCGCCCAGCTACCCGGACGTCGAAGCGTTGGTGCTGCAAATACTCGACCTCATGGATCAGCGTGGCTGCAGCCGGCTCCTGGTGATTCACAACGCGCCAGTGCACCGCTTCCAGCACGAGGTGGTCAGCTCCCAGCTGTTCCCGTTTGAGTGGTCCGAGTCGCAGCCACGGCCGCAAGCGGCGATCAAGCCGGCCGAGGATGTGAGCGCCCTCGTGACGCACTTGATCACAGAACGCGTCCTGATCGACCTCTACGAGGCGATCATCCTCTCCTCAACGAGTGAGGAGCTTGCCCGGGTCGCCGCGATGAAGCTGGCAACCGACAACGCCCGCAAGCGGCTGGATGAGCTGTCAGTGGCCGCGAACCAGGCGCGCCAGTTCGCCGAGACGAACGCGCTGCTCGAGATCATCAGCGGTTTCGAGGCTGCTTCGTACATCGCATCGGCGAACAGGCAGGACCAATGAGCGGCTGCTCGAATCTCGACGTCGCGATTTCCAATGCAATTCAATCAAGGTGGTCGGAGCCTACTGGCGTTGGACGACAGGTGGTTCTCCGGCGCGGTTCGTGGCAGGAGTTGGGGTACCAATCCTTCTCGTCGTGGTCATTCTGGTCACGGGTGACGGCGAGACACGGCAGCAACTGCGGGAGCGGCTATCAGGTCAGCGCTCCGGGGTCGGCCCCGAGTTGAGAGCGGTTGCGCCGGCAGCCGAGTGACGGCACCGACGCCGCGGACGAACGGCCGCGGCGTCGGTGAGCGAGAGCTTCTAAGGCCGTCCGGCGTCCTTCCGCTGCTAGCCCCAGATCTTCTGCGACGCCTCGACGACGAGTTCGAGCTTGCGGCGCTGCTCGTCCCAGGAGAGGAGGTTGCCGAGGTCCGAGGAGGCGAAGCCACACTGCGGCGAAATGGCCAGGTTCTCGATCGGCACGTAGCGGGTTGCCTCGTCGACACGCCGCCGCAGGTCATCGATCGACTCGAGCTCCGGGTTCTTCGAACTGATCAGACCAAGGACGACCATTTTGTTCCTGGGCATGAACCGCAGGGGCTCGAATCCTCCGGCTCGTTCGGTGTCGAACTCCAGCAGGAAGCGATCGACGTTGAGCTGGCTGAATGCCTTCTCCGCGATCGGCTCGTAGCTTCCTTCGGCGTGCCAGGCGCTGCGGTTGTTGCCGCGGCACATGTGCAAGCCGATGGTCACGCCCTTGTTCTGCGCGGCTGCGAGGACGGAATTGTCAGCGGCGATGAGCTTGTCCAGGTAGAGGTTCGGGTCCTCGCCGTCCTCGATCATGCGATCGCGGATCGCCTCGTAGGCAATGCGCTCCACGTAATGCAGCGAGTCGAGCTGGAAGTACGACGCGCCGTCGGCGATGATCGCTTCGATCTCGTCTCGAAGCATGCCGGCGATGTCTTCGATGAATTCGTCACGCGACGCGTAGAACTTGTCGGTGACTCCCGCACGGTAGAGGTTCATGCCTACCGAGAACGGACCGGGCATGGTGATCTTCCACGGCCCGGGCGCGTGGTCCTTGAGGAACGCGGACTCGAGGCCGTTGAATCGGGTCTTCTTCTTGAGCCTGGCGCCGGCTATCCACGTCGTCGGTGAGTACATGCTCGAGGTGGCAAGATTGCCGCTCGGGCCCTGCCAGGAGCCGAGAATGGAGCGTGCCGGCGCCTCGACCTGGACCAGCCCGTCCAACGCGTCACGGACTGCCGTTGTCCAGTTCGCTCGCCGGTACTCGCCTTCGGTGTAGATGCCGATACCCGTCTGCTTCTGCATGTCCAGGGCGCGGAGAACTGCCGCGTCCTCGGCGGCGTGCAGCTGCGCTTCCGTGATTTGACCGGCCTGGTAATCGGTTCGTGCCTGAAGCAACTCCGGAGGTCGCAACAGACTGCCAACGTGGTCTGCGCGGAACTTCGTCTCCATGTGGTTCACCACCTTCTAGTTCGGCTTCATGGCCGAGCCACGTCCAGTGCTAATCGTGAGTTTCGCCAAAGAGCGTAAGAACTGCCCGTCACGCCAGCAAATCGATTGCTCTGATGTGCACATCGCCACGCGGAATGAAGCCTGAAGAAGGGCTTATTGCGCCGCACAAATATGTGGTGGTTAAGCCGACGATTGGCGATGACGGTTGTTATCCGGCGGGAGGCCTATCACAGAACCGGATTACAAGTATTCAGCAACCCCACTATCCATACATGGATAGCGCGGTTCTATAGTGTCTTGCGCTGTGAGAGGCGGTCCGTCATGAGACCGTTCTTACCATAAGTAGCCCGCGGCGTGGCTCCAGGGGCGGGGACGGCAGGTGATTTCTGCTCCGCTCAACGTAAGCAGCCAGAGAGAGGTCAAGCATGATCAAGACAACCCACGGAGGACGTCTTCCCAATCCCGACAACCAGGCCGAGATCATGGACGCTCGCGCCCGCGGCGACAAAGCCCGCTTCACGCAACTTGCGACGCCTCAGATCGCCGCATTGATTCAGAAGCAGCGAGATACCGGCATCAGCGTCATGTCGGACGGTGAGTTCTGGAAGGGGCGCGACAAGATTTACTTCGAGAGCCGCGCCAAGGGCATCGAGGTGCGTCCCGTAAGAGAAGGCGAGAACGCCACCCTCGTCGGGAACTTGTGGGAGCGCACGTCCGGCCAGTTCGACGAGTTCTTCAAGGTGTACGACGAACTGGGCCTGCTGCCGATGCCCGGCGTCACCTTTACGTCATCGCAGTTCACGACCGGCGCGCCCCGCGCCGCGATCGTCGCTCCGCTGGAGCCGTTGCCGCCCGATGCGATCAACGCCGAAATCGCAATGGTGAAGGCTGGCATCCGGGCTGCCGGCGCAGACGTGGCGGACTTCTTCTTTCCCGTCCTCGGGCCCGGGTGGCTTGGACACTTCGTCCAGAACGACTATTACAGGACGGATGAAGAGTACGTCTACGCCTTGGCGGCGTTCTTCAAGAACGACTACAGGGCCGTCGTAGACGCCGGCTTCACGCTGCAGATCGACGATCCGGGTCTCCTCGACAAGTGGCCGATGTTCGATCCGCCGATTAGCCTCGAAGAGTATCGCAAGCAGGCCCGGCTTCGCATCGAGGCGACGAACTGGGCGCTCGAGGGAATCCCGGAGGAGAAGGTCCGCTACCACTCCTGTTGGGGTAGCTGGCACACGCCCCACACGACCGACCTGCCGCTGCGGGACGTCGTCGATCTTCTGCTCATGGTCAACGCGCACTACTACTCGGTCGAAGCCGCGGACGTCCGGCACGAGCTCGACTGGCAGGTGTGGCAGGACCTCAAGCTTCCCGACGGCAAGGTCTACGTTCCCGGCGTCATCGCGCACAAGACGTCGACGGTGGAGCCGCCGGAGCTGGTTGCGCACCGGATCATGCAGTACGCGAACATCATGGGGCGCGACAACGTCATGGCAGGCGTCGACTGTGGCCCGGGAAACCGAGCCTACCCGGAGGTCGCCTGGGCGAAGCTGCGGTCGCTGGTCGAAGGCGCTGCCCTGGCGACGAAGCAGCTATGGCCTTGAGCTAGATTCCAGGCGCCTCGAGTAGCCGAATACGGAAGTCCAGGGCGTTCCGCATCAAGAAGCGCGCGGGTGCGATCCTGCGCGCTTCTTTGCGCTGATATCTCCATCAGAGCTTTTCGGGTCGTATGCCTCTTTTAAGGTATAGGCGTCGAGGCTATTCGAGCGGCAACCCTCTCGACAGACTGGCTGCGGCGTCGATAACGCTGCTCAGAGCCTGGAGGCGTACTTCCTCAGCTGTTTCCTCAGCCATACGTTGTGCGAATAGTTGGTCAGGCGCGGGTGCCAGTACATCCGTACCGTGATGTCCGGAAGCTCGACGGGCGGCTCGAGGAACCTGATCGAGGGCCAGTCTGCCAGCCGCGACAAGCGCTCGGGGAAGGTCGCGAGGCTCTCGCCGCCGGCGAGAAGGAACGGGACCAGGAGATAGCAGGACGTGGTCAATCGAGGCGCAACCTGTCCGCCGCACGATTCCGCCAGCGGCTGCCCGGGCAAGACCTGCGGCATGGAGCAGTAGAGATCTTCGGTCAACTCGTCTCCAACGAACGGATTGTCCGCGGAGACGGCCACCACGTTTCGATCGGTGAAGAGGACGTCGCTGGGCAGATTCGGGATTTCCTGCGTGGAAATGAGCAGGTCGATCGCTTCTGACTGCAGCGCCTCCTCCGGGTCTCCTACCGGCCTCGATATATGGATCGAGAGCTTTGGGCCGCGCCTGATGACGGCACGCAATATCGGAGCGAGCACGGTCGCGGTGTAATCGTCGGCGCTAATGGTGAAGGACCGCGAATCGGTGCACGGGTCGAAGTCCATGCGGTCCTCGACCACGGAGTCGATGGCCAGCATGAGGCTCGATACTTCCGGGGCGAGCCTCTCTGCCAACGGCGTCAGATGATTCTGATTGTGGGTGCGAACGAGCAACTCGTCATTGAAGTTCTTCCGTAATCTGGCCAGCGCGCTGCTCATGGCAGGCTGTCCGACTCCGACACGGTCCGCGGCTCTGGTGACGCTCTTCTCTTCCAGAAGGGCATACAGAGCCCAAAGCAGGTTTAGATCAAATTCGCCAAGTTTCAAAGCTCTGCCCTCAAAACCCTGCGGGATGATCGCTCCTCTTGGTCGTTCCAATAAGGTCGCTCGGCGCTGCCTTGTCCCCATGCGCGCCGGTCACCGCTTGAACGTTGTGACGGGAGTGATTTCCGTGAAGTCTCCTCCTCGATATTCAGGGAGGAGGAGACTCCAGTCTGTGTGATCACTTCAGTGCGTCTGGCGCCTCTTGGTTAGCCCCAGACCTTGTGCACCGTGTTGACCAGGACCTCGAGTTTCTCGCGCTCCTGATCTTCCGTGACGAATGCGCCGGCGTTGTTGCCGGCAAAGCCGCAGTTCGGCGCCAGGGCGAGATTCTCGATCGGGAAGTACTTCGCCGCCTCGTCGATTTTCCGGATCAGCTCGTCCTCCGTCTCGATTCGAGGGTCGCGGATGTTGATGATGCCCAGGACCACCGTCTTGCCGTGCGGCACGTACTTGAGCGAGTCGAGAGCTCCGCCGCGGCCGGTGTACTCGACCTGGAAGACGTCGGCGTCCAGCGATTCGAAGAGCCGCCCCGTCCACTCAGGGTCGTACTCGACGGGCTCGATGCCGAAGGGACCGCCCGGCCCCAGGATGTAGGTGCCGAGGCAAATGTGAACCGCAGAGGTTACGCCTGGGCCCTTGGCATTGCGAAGGAGCGCGTTCTCCATGTCCATGGTGTGTGTGAATTCCTTCTCGGGGTCGGCCATCCGGGCCCGGCGCTCGGGAACCATGAACCTCGTGTACCCCGGGGCGTCCACCTGGATGTAGGGCACACCCTCGTCGGCCAGTGCCTTCACTTCCGCGGCGAGAATGTCGACGACGTCCCGCTGGATGTCCTCGAACGACGCGTAGACCTTGTCCGATACGCCCGGCTTGAACCACGACTGCTCGATGCGGATCGGGCTCGGAATGGTGATCTTGAAGGGGCCCGGCGAGTGCTCCTTGAGGAAGCCGGACTCAAGCGCGGTCATGCGGTGCTTGAGGCTGAGCTTGTCGACGACGTAGGTGTTGGGGTGGATGAACTGCGCTTGCCTGTCCTCGGGTATCTCTTTCAGCTTCTCGCGCAGGCCGGCGAAGCGTTCAAAGTCGGTGCCGGCGTCTGCGATGCCGTTGAGCGACTCTTCGAGCTCGGAGAAGAAGAACTTGCGGCGGAACTCGCCGTCGCTGTAGACGTCGAGGCCGACCTGCTTCTGCAGGTCCAGCACTCGCACGATCTCCTCGTCCTCGATCTTTCGAAGGGCCGCCTCATCGATCTTGCCGTTCGCGTGATCGGCGCGTGCCTGGCGCAGTCGTTCAGGGCGGATGAAGCTGCCGCTGTGGTCGGCGCGGTAGATCTTCTTCTCGTTGGCCGTGGTCATCTCTCCACCTCCTTTTCGAAGCACGGGAGCGCGCATCGAACTGACGGAATCCTCCGGTCGCTGCTGTGACCTGTAAGACGCACCAAAGCGTTCTGTAAGAATGCTTCAGTAGTGATAGAGAGCCTGTTGCTTTGCACCTGCTCTATCGCTCCAATTGTCTTTCGAGAAATGCGGTCGAAGTCCCCTCTTCTAAGCCCCATCTATAAAATCACACTCAGTGGGCATTACTGAGCGTGAGGGCCATAGTATGGCCCGGGTGATGGGACTTTGGAACGGGGGTTTGTGAATACCTATCCTGTCAAAAGTGAATGATCAGGATGGTAAGGCAGCGGCTATCTCGGACAGCGCCGCTCGTAGCCACGAATGAGCGGGATCGCCAGTATGCCGGCGATGCCAATACATAAACTCGCCGGCCTCGACGCGTCCAAACGGCAACTCCACGATACGAATGCCAGCAACGTCGGCCAGATATCGGGCGTAGCGTTCGTACGCCATGGCGAGCAACGGTGTTCCGCGAAGCAGGAAGAGCTGCTGAGCGAATGTCTCCGTGCCAATCCGTAGGGACGACGTTCCATCGGGTTCGTGTACGCGATCCAGGACGAGGCCGGTCCAGTCCTGAGCCTGCCAGTCGCGGCCGATACGTGGCATCGATTCGTACTGCTCGAACGTGAGCGTGTCGCCGACGAAGTTGCAGTCCTTCGACACGACGGCAACCCAGCGATCGCGATAAAGAAGCGCGCGTTCGAGCGGAACGGAGCTTTCTCTCCAGATGCCAAGGTCGATTTCGCCTGCTTCCACCGCCGCGACCGTCTGGTGGGCGGTGAGCGACCGGATGGAAAGGCCGATGCTCGGAGCTTCCCGAACCATGCGCTCGACGAACGGCTGGACGATGAGAACCAGGGATGCGTCGCTGGCGGCGATGCGGAAGACGCGCTTGGCGGTCGACGGATCGAACTTTGCATACCCGCTGACCGTCTTCTCGACGAGGCCGAGAATCTCATCGATGGGCTCTGTGAGGCCCTCGGCTACAGAGGTCAGCCGGTAACCGTGGCCGGACCGGATCAGCAGATCGTCCTGAAAGTACGTCCTGAGTTGGTGCAGTGCTCTGCTCGTGGCGGGCTGGCTCAGGCCGATGCGGCGGGCCGCCCGCGTGACGTTTCGCTCCTTGATGAGCGCATCCAGCACCACGAGGAGGTTCAGATCAAGCTCCGCAAGATTCATGCCTGCGTCTCGAGGCGTCGTCAGCCAACCTGAAGACCGCTCTCAGAGTCCCTCCTCTCTGTTCAAGCGAGTCAACGTCTCCCTGGCCCTCGGTGGATTTTGATTAGTCTATAGCATCTGAAGGCGGGCTAATGACGGCCAGATGCAGCCTCGATCAATAGGGGCCTAACTGGAATTCCAGTTAGGCCCCGGAGGAGAGATCTTGCCGGCGCTGGGACACGTCGGCAAGATGCGGACACGACGACAGACTTCTCAATCGATGTTGGGAAAGATATCCTCCGGCGTCATGGCCTTGGTCACGATTTCGAACTCGTGCGCCAATCGAATCTGCTCCTCGAACCCCTTGCGGTTGGCCGAAAGGCCGAAGGGGAAGGGGTCTTCGTTTCCGATGACTGCCTTGAGGGCCGGCCCGGCCTCGGCATTCGAGAGCTTTTTGGACTGCTTCAGCGCCTCGCAGAACGCCTCGGTCAGCCAGGGGTTGGCCTCCAGCACGGAGTTCTTGATGGCCACGATCACGAACGGCTGAAGGATCCCCGTCCGCTGGTAGTAGGCGCGGTCGAGTGCGACGGGGTCAGGAAACAACGGCCGAACCTTCGGCGACTCCAGCCTCTTCAGGTTGGAGCCCGCGATGCCGGCCTGGATGTCTCCCGACACCAGCCTGGGAAAGAGGTCTTCGCCCTGGCCCGGCAGGACGTTCGAAGGCAGGCGGTCCTGAACCTGCGGGACGTGTTCCGGTTCGGCGAGGACCCAGGTGACGGACCGCCAGTTCACGCCGTACTCGTCCATCAGGATGCCGCGGTCCAACGTGCCGGGGGTAACCGTCCAGGTTCGCGTTCCGACGCGCTTGCCCTCGAGGTCCTTGGGCTCCTTGATCCCGGCGTCGACGTTGCAGAGGAAGTCGGCGTGGTGGAAGCCGGCGTTCAGGCAGAACGGCACACAGGTGAACGGCACGTTGTATTCGATGGCGCAGAGGTAGCTAATCACGCTCATCAGGGAAACATCGAACTCGACCGTGCGCGACATGCGGCGCCAGATGTCGACCTGGTCTGCGTTGTCCTGGTGGACGAGCTCGACGCCCGGAATGGCGACCGAACCCTCGACCAGCGGGCGGACGATCTCGCGATCTGCCGAGCGCGGTCTTCAACCGAAGCGTGGGTGCAGAAGTCATGATCGGGACTCCTTTCTGCGCAGCTGGCGCCGAGTCTTCCCTGGGCTTTTCGACCGCCTCACACGTTTCCCCAGACCTTCAGGGCGGTCTCGGCGATGCGCTCGAGCTTTCGCTTCTCTTCGTCGACCGTGAGCAGGTTCCCTTCCACGCTCGACGCGAATCCACACTGCGGGCTGAGAGCCATGTTCTCGATGGGGAAGTACTTGCCAGCTTCTTCGATGCGGGAGCGGAGGAAGTCCACCGTCTCGATCTCGGGGAGCTTGGAACTGACGATGCCGAGGACGACGGTCTTGTCTCGGGGCATATAACGGAGAACCTCGAAGCCTCCACTTCGCTCGTCGTCGTACTCGAGCAGGAAACGCTTGACGTTCAGCTGGCTGAATACCTTCTCCGCGACTGCGTCATACGAACCCTCAGCCGCCCAGCGACTGCGATTGTTGCCGCGGCACATGTGCAAACCGAATACCGCATCGCCGAAGTCGATGCCCTCGATAACTGCGTTATCGGCCGCGATGGTCTGCTCCAGCTCTTGATCTGGGTCCATGCCGGCGTCGATCATCGCCTGTCGGCGAGTCGGATCGGCAATCTGAATCACGTAGCGAAGCGAGTCCATCTGGATGTACTGCACGCCACGCTCGATCAGTGCCTTGATCTCGCGCCTGAGGATCTGCACCAGGTCGTGGACGACCTCGTCCCGGGAGTCGTAGACCTTGTCGGTTATGCCAGGGGCGAAGACAGTTGGCATAACCTGAGCGACGCCCGGGAAGGTGATCTTGAAAGGCCTGTCGGCGTGCTCGAGGAGGAAGTCCGCCTCGTGGAGCGTGAGGTAGTCGGCCTTGTCGAGCTCGATCCGGCGAACGATCGTCGGGGAGACCGGGAACCGTGCGCGCCAGCTGGTGCCGACCCGTTCCGCGGCCGGGCCGCGCCAGACGGTGACTCCGGCGGTGCTGCTAACGGCTGTTTGGCTCGCCGGTTCGTCTCGGAATGGTTTGAGGACCCGATTCCATGCCTCAGCCCAGCTCTCGCGGCGGAGTTCGCCATCGGAGATGATGCTGATGCCGCTCTGGCGCTCCATGTCCAGAGTGTCGAGGATGGCCTTATCCTCGAGGGCGGTGAGCTCGTCCCTGGTTATCCTGCCCTCGAAGTAGTCGTCGCGACCTCTCTTGAGATAGTCAGGACGAAGCAGGCTTCCGACATGATCCGCTCGAAACTTCGTTGTCATGATTCCACCTCTCCGTCTCGTATAGCTATCCAGGAAGCGTGCCTATCGGGTGGGTAGAAGAGCCTACTATGTAGTCAACTGGTCAAATGCAAGATTGTCCTCTCGTTAAGAGGCGAATATGTATGAAGAAGCAGGGAAGCTCACTGAGAGACGCCACATTTGGCCCCAAATAATGGACAGGTCCCAGGGAACTCCCGTGCCTGTGGCAATCTAGAGAGACCAGTTCAGGAACACTAGTAGATTTTGGGAATAGTTGGAATCCCTTTTGTGCATGATCCGGCAGAATCGCTGGGGAAGAGTGCCCGCCATTTGCCTTGGTGATGTTCCAAATCATTAGAATCGATTTGCTCTGGGCTTTTGACGTGCCCTTATCCTTGCGGGCATTCAGCGGCCGTCAAGCGGGTCAGGGCTCGATGACCCGGTGAGTTCCGCGCCGTTCAGCGGTCTATGAACGCCTCGGTGCACGGGCATTCGGGCAGCGTTATCTCAGGGAGGTCGCTATGTCATCGAACGAGGAAACAATCCAGCAGATACTGGGCCTCGAGGCGGAGCGCTGCCGGGCAATCTCGGAGCAGGACTGGCCTGCATTGGAAAAGCTACTGGCGCCGGACCTGACGCATACGCACATGAACGGCAACGTCCAGGACCGAGAAGCGTACCTCAAGCACGTCAAAGCCAATCCTCGTGTGACGGAGCGAGGCAGCCTCGGCGTCCGCCTCTACGGCGACACTGCGGTCATCAACGGCCGGATGTTCAACCGCACCCCGAATCAGGCCGGCAGCACCGAAGCAGAAGTGATCCAGGTCTGGCGCCGCAACGACGGCAGCTGGCAGCAGATCGCCTTTCAAGCGTCCCGCGTTCCCGTCCCGAACTGACGGCGCTGTGCTTCTCACAGGCATCTTCCATTCCGGCCTGGTCTCATTGACAGGCCTGATTCCGCGTGGCAATGATCGCACCGGCCCCATAAAGACAAACTTCTGAGACGAGGTATCAAATGACAAACATGCAGCAGTCAACCCCGGCCCTGGACCCCAGGTTCGACGTCCGGCCGGTCACGGGACGGATGCGCGCGGCGGCCGATGCCCTGCTCAGTAATCTCAGGCCTGACCAGTTGGCGCGAGCACAGTTCGACTTCATGAACGAGTCGGAGCGGCGAGACTGGGACTTCATCCCGAAGTATCGCCCCAACGGTCTGCCGCTGAGGGAGATGGACAACCGCCAGCAGGTGCTTGCCCAGGAGCTGATCGCGAGCGGGCTCAGCCTTACCGGCTACTCGCAGGTGACCTCGATCATGAGCTTCGAGAACGTGCTGCGAGAACTGAACAAGGGGCGAATGGGCATCGTCGCTGAAGAGACGCGCCACTCCGGCAAGTACCTCTTCAGCTTCTTTGGTCATCCTCACGCGGAGCAGACGTGGGGATGGCGCATGGTGGGGCACCACGTATCGCTCAACTACACGATCATCGACGGTTACTGCCTGGCACACACACCGATGCTGTTCGGCGCAGAGCCGCACGAGTTCGGCGTCTTCGCGCCCATGAAGGACGACGAGGACCGGGGCTTCGACCTGTTGTACTCGCTTGACCCGGAGCTGCGCCAGCGCGCCGTCATCCACGACGTGGCGCCGCCCGACTTCGTCACCAGGGTCGTTCCCAAGCTGGGACAAGAAGAATGGCCCGCCGACCACGAGCTGGGCTTCGACAACTACATCATCTCCGACCACGACCGCGAGATGCTGCGCTGGATCCGGTCGGAGGCGAAGGGAGTGCCCGGGTCGGCGCTGTCGGAGCCGCTACTGGAGAAATTCAAGGCGCTGATTCAGGGGTACGTCAACCGGCTGCCTGACGAGGCCGCGGCAAAGCACATGGAGCGGATCAACGCCCTCGGCCTCGAGAACTTCACGTTCGCGTGGGCGGGGCAAACGGAGCGCTACAAGCCCCACTACTACCGGATCCAGGGCCCCGAGTTCCTGGTCGAGTTCGAGAACGCGCAGAAGGGCGGCGGCATGCCCGACGAGGGCACGCACATCCACACCGTCTGGCGCGATCCCGAGAACGACTTCGGCGACGACCTGCTCATGCGCCACTACGCGCAGGAACACCTGCCGTACGTCGAGACTCGCGTTCAGAGCACCGTCCCGCGCTGACGCAGCGTTCGAAGGGCGAGCGACGCCCTTCAGCGCTCAAGGCCGTTGGGTTCCCACGGCGCGAGGCATATCGACCGTATTCATGCCGGTCGATATGCCTCGTGGCTTTGTCACTCGGTTGGGTGCGCGCTTCTCGTTCCGCGGAGGGCATGGGTAGCGGGTCGAGAGGCGGATTTCGAATCTAATGGAGGCTCGGAGAGGGCCGCGGAAGAGGTTGGAACGGACTCGATCTACATCACAGCCAGCGATAGCCTTATGTAATTGATCAATTTGCCAGGGCTAATATCTCCTCTTACCCTGCCAGCCAATAGGATTGTACCCCTTGGTGGGGAGAACAGGCCGTGGGGCAGCACTGGGAGGATAGTCATGGCTGACCTGATGAACTACTGGAGCAAACGCGCTTTTAGCCGTCGGAAGGCATTGCAGGGCGCCATGGCCGCCGGTGGCGGTATCGCCGCGTTGAGCCTGATTGGCTGTGGCAGCAGCAACGACAACAAGTCGTCCAGCGGCGGATCGAGTCCAGCAGCCGGATCGTCGCCGGCCGCTCAGGCTACTGGCCAGCCGAAGCAGGGCGGCAAGGTCGTCCACCAGGTGGCCGGATCGCTCACCAACTGCCTGATCGCCACGACACCAAACGCAAACAACACGTTTTGCGCCAGCCTGGTCCACAGCAGCCTGCTCGATTGGGACTTTGGCTTGCCTCCATCCAACGGCATCGACATCAACTTCGTCCCGGGTTTGGCCCAGGCAATGCCTGAGATTTCGGATGACGTTACGTACGTCTTCAAGCTCAAGGACGCGAAGTTCCACAACGGGCGCAAGGTCGTCGCCGAGGACGTGAAATACAGCTTCGAGCTGCTGGCCAATGGCGACAAGTCGACCCGCAAGGCCAACTGGAACTTCATGGATCACGTGGATGCGCCTGACGACCAGACCGTGGTGCTCGTCACGAAGCAGCCCTACGCCGAGACACTGCACTCCGTGGTCGGCTCTAACGATGCGTTCATCGTGGCAAAGGAGTTCTACGAGACCTCCCAGGCGGCCGAGAAGATGATGGGTAGCGGTCCGTTCGTCTGGGGCGACCGCATTCCCGACGTACGAACGACGGTCAAGAAGAATCCTGACTTCTACGACGGCGCTCCCTATCTCGATGAGATTGACTTGCAAGAGATTACGGACCCGGAGAAGCAAATCGCAGACTTCACGAACAAAGACGTGGACATTACCTTCTGGTTCGATGAAAAGAGCCGCGACCGGATCAAGGACGCGCGGCCAGACGCGACGTTGTGGGCTTACGGGTATGCCCCCAGCACGACGGTCATGCGCGTCGACCAGAAGCCGTTCGATGACGAGCGCGTCCGACAGGCGCTGAGCATGACCACGGACCGCGACAAGATCAACCAGGGCGTTTTCGAAGGCGCCGGGCAGGTGGACCAGGTCTTCGCGACGACCATGGGCACGAAATGGGGCTTCAAGAAGCCCAGCGAATTGGGCGATGCGGCCAAGTACTTTACCTACGATCCCCAGGCGGCAAAGCAGCTCCTGAGCGCGGCCGGCATTACCGATCCGATCGAGACCACGTACAGCCACTACGACCCGACCTACACCGGGGCGGGCATCGTGGACCCGATCACCCTCATGGAAGCGAACTGGAAGCAGCTTGGCATCGCCAACGTCAGTGACAACGAGATGAACAACACCAAGGCTTCCACCAGTTTCGCGATTGGCAACTACGACGGCATGTGCTTCCAGTTCGGGCTGCAGCGCGAGGTGCCGGGCAATGCCTGGTACGCGGCCTACTGGTCGCCACCGGAGGGCATCACCTCCACGCCGACGCCGAACGTTGGACATATCAACGACCCGGATCTGAGTGCCTTGATGGAGAAGCAGCTCGGTCAGATCAATTTCGACGACCGCAAGGCAACCATGCAGCAAGCGGCGCAGATCATGGCCGACAAGATGTATCGCATTCCGTGGGTCTCGTACACCATCAACTACTTCACGACACCTAACCTGCAGAACTGCGTCATACCCGTGTGGTACTACCACGGCGAGTGCTCGTACATGCGACAGTGGTGGCTTGCATAGGAGCGGTATACTCGGGCCCAGCTTCTTTCGAGCCTCGGATACCCTCCGAGGCTCGAAAGAAGCTGCGTGAACTCCGTGTTCGGCCACGAACTACGTAGCTTTTCGTAAATATGACAGCCTATATCACGAAGCGCGTTCTGCTGGCCTTCCCGGTGCTTATTGCCGTAAGCATTGTGGTCTTCATCGGCGTCCGGCTCATCCCGGGCGATGTCTGCCGTCTGCTCCTCAGCTCGCAAGATATCCCGGGTGAAGCCCAGTGCGACACCATCAATCATGAGTTGGGGCTGGATGAGCCTGTGGTGACGCAATACATGCACTGGTCAGGCCTCTCGTGGTTCGCGGGCGGCCCCGAAGGCGTGCTGCAGGGCAACTTCTCAAACTCAATCACGACCCATGAGCCGGTGTCTCGAGAGATCATCCGCCGCCTCCCTGTGACGCTCGAGATCACGCTGCTTGCCATGGCCTTCGGCATCATTTCCGGCATTCCGTCCGGCACAGCGTCGGCCATTTACCAGAATCGATGGCCGGACAACCTCCTACGCTTCATCATGATTGGCTGGCTCTCGATCCCGAGCTTCGGCGTGGCAACGGTGCTCATCACGTTCCCCGCGAAGTGGTGGGGGTACGGGCCGCCGCTCGGCTACTCGAACTTCTGGGTTGACCCGATCAAGAACTTGGAACAGCTCTACCTGCCGGCCATTTCTATCGGATTAGCTCTCAGTGCGGGAATAGCCCGCTTCACCCGCTCGGCGCTCCTTGACGTTCTTCGCCAGGACTATATCCGAACGGCGCGAGCCAAGGGCCTGACCGGGCGAACGGTGATTGTCAGGCATGCGCTAAAGAACGGCATCTTGCCCGTGGTGACGCTGCTGGGCGTTCAGCTGGGTGGCCTGCTCAGTGGAACCGTCATTGTCGAGCGAGTCTTCGGCCTGCCGGGTCTGGGTACTCTCACGATCAATTCGGTGCTGTCCAAGGACTATCCCACGGTTCAGGCCATCGTCCTCGTTACGGCAATAATCGTTATCCTGGTCAATTTGCTCATCGACGTGAGCTACACCTGGCTCGATCCGAGAGTGAAGTACATATGATCAACGAGGCCGTGACGCTCGAGTCGTTCGGAGCAGGCTCGGCCAAGCGATCGCTGGCCAAGCGAATCACGGCGTTCGGCAAGGCGGTCTTGCGAAATCCGGTAGGGTTCCTTTCCGCCCTGGTCAGTATTCTCCTCATCCTGGCGGCGATCTTCGGACCAACGATTGCCCCTCACTCGGCGGAAGCAACGAACTTTCCTCTGCTTCAGGCGCCAAGTCGTGCGTTCCCATTCGGCACAGACAACCTGTTCCGCGATATCTTCAGTAGGATTCTTTACGGCGCGCAGGTCACGCTTGGCATCTCGTTCATTGCTGTCCTGCTGACGACCGTCATCAGCATCGTTCTCGGCGTCCTGAGTGGGTATCTCGGCGGCAGAGTGGACATGGTCATCAGCCGCTTACTTGATGTGATGCTCGCCTTTCCTGCCCTCATCTTCGCGATCTTTTTCTTGACGATCTTCCATCCGACCTTCCTTAGCGTGGCGTTGGCGATTGGCATTGTCATGATGCCGCCAGCGGCGCGAATCGTTCGCGCCGCTGTGATTGCCGTTCGGGGCCAGGCGTTCATCGAAGCGGCGGTATCGATTGGGGCGACCCCGCCGCGGATCATGATCCGACACGTGTTCCCGAGTGTCATACCCACGATCATCATTACGGCCAGCATCCAGATCGGTATCGCGGTGCTTCTGGAGTCAGGGTTGAGCTTCCTCGGGCTGGGGGTGTCGAACGCCGCCCATCCAAGCTGGGGCCGCATGCTTCAAGAAATGCGGCCTGTCTGGCAGAAGGCCTGGTGGACGGCAGTCGTGCCGATTTGCGCGATCAGTGTCGCGGTCCTCAGTTTCAACCTCTTCGGGGATGCCCTTCGCGACTGGCTCGATCCTCGACTGCGAAACCGATAGTCGCCCTTGCGCGCTTGACCGGTGCGCTCAAGCCTGCCAATACGCCTCGTGAGCGCGAGGCCGGCCGCTAACCGGGCTCTCGCTCTTGCTCTGCGGGCTCAGTCGTCTGCCGATGGAGGCTTGTACTTCCAATAGAAAGCGCACGGCCAACGGCCGTGCGCTTTGATTTCGTCTGGAGCGGGAGACGAGGTTGAACTCGCGACTCCCTCCTTGGTAATTCTCCGAGTCGGATGCAGGCTGCTACCGAACCTGAGCAACGCGATTCTAGCATCAGAAGGCATTGAGCTCGGAGTCATCATGATTGAGGTCAGCAGATGAAGCCGGATTTCTTTGGATGCCCGAGTTAGCTCCGCGCGCCAGCGCGAGCGGCAGTTTTCGGCGCCGTTCCGCGCTTGTAGGCTTCGAGAGCGTGCGGATCTCCGAATCCTGGCTTGTTCTTGGCCTTCGCCAGGCCGGCGTGAAGGGCGCAGAGGTCGATGCCTCTGAGCGCAGGGAGTGAGCATTGGCGGTCTTTCTTGGTTCGCGCCTTGCAGCGAAGATTCGCTTCGGTTTCGTATCCGTGGTCCATGAGGTCCTACTTTCGGATCGGCGCGTCTGAGGAGGGGATGTCGAATCTCCCTCGCCGACGGCCGTGTTACTGGTTGGCTGAATTGTTGGGAGTGGTGGGACGCACCGGGGGACGGCCAGGAAGATGAGCGTTGCCTTCGACGCGAAGGCCGAGCAGTATTTGAGTTCGTTTGCCGTCCGAGCAGGTAATCAGTTTGCCGCCTTTCGCGTAGAGCCTGTAGCGGATGTCGTCCGTCAAGCCGACGGGCACGAAAAGCAGCAATTCGTCGTCTGCGCTTCGGATCTCGGCGCCGAGAGGATACTCATGGGGCCCTTCGGAGTCTCTTGCCAGAGTCCCATCGCTGTTGTAGAGCCGGTAGGTGAAGGAAGTCACGCCTTCAAGGTCTGTGTCGATCCTGAGAAGGGTCTCGTCGCTGGTAGCGTCGATGAACATGACAAAAGTTCCCGGTCTGCGCCATAACTTCATGCGTTACTTCTTCCCCACCCGCACGACGGCGAATGGAACTGCGAAGCCCTGAACGCCGCCACTCCAGCCGATCATCGGATGTGAGGAGGCGAGACTTCCTTGGTTTGGCCCGTTGACTACTCGACAGGCTTCGGCATTTCGTCGTGAAGGCCAGGCCGATGTATCTGGCCGAAGTGGCGGAGGGAGAACGGCGTTGCAGCGGCCGCGTAGAGTAACCGCGAGCATCCGCTACACAATTATACTACAAATCTCGATCGGCTGCCCTGCGTAAGTCCGTAGCTAATTCTTTCGAAATAGACCATGCATCAGTTCAATAATGCCATATACTGATCATATATGGAGGCGAAATAAGCATGTCTATTTTCAAGAAGCTCTTTGGTGAATCCAAAGAAAAGGTTGAAGTTCAACCGCTGCGAGGCTTCGAGCCCGCTCAGTCTGAGAACGAGCGAGCAGACACTCGAGCAAGGATGGAGGCAGAGATGGCTGCCGACCAAGAACGGCGCCGGACTCACGTACAAGCCACGGGCGACAAGGAATAAGCCGCTGCGAACCTGACAGCGGTGCTGAAGAGCCAGAGCCATGGCTCTGGCTAGTGGTGCCGACTATGTCTAGGATTGAAGGCACCTATCTACTTGGCCCGCGTTCACCTATACTAAGAGACCAAGAACCCCCAGACCACAGACTCGTTAGCTTTCCCTAAAGCCGCTTCTCTGTCTCCTTCGGGCCACCTTGTTGAGCTCTGAATCAGAGAGAAGGCGTTCCCGTCACGATTTTCGTCCGTTTTGAACTTTGTCGGACAGACCCAGTGAAACTGAATGTCTGTTCATCAAGGTTTTTCTCCGTCACGAGATCGCGTCGTGATCGCCGCCTGAGAGGGAAACAGCGACCATGAGCAGCCTGGCATTCGTTCAGCTACCCCTGCCTCTAGCGGCTGTCGCTACCGGCACAGACTTCTTCATGGCTGGAATAGCCGTGCTTATCCTACTCGCCGGCTTCATGGCTTTGCGCCATCTGCGTGGGCTCCGAAGCGCGGGTCGGGAGCGAGAGAAAAGGAGAGATTTTGAAATGACACGTGGCTCGGTTACGAAACTCGTGAAGTCATACGGTTCGACATGGGGCCGAATCAAACCCCAAGGCGGCGATCGAGAGGTCTTCTTCAACACGGCTTCCCTCGATGAAGCCGTCGAGTTCTCGTCCCTAGACGTGGGTCAGGTGGTCGAATTCGAGGAACACGCCGACAACGTGAACGGCGCGCACGCCGAGCATGTCGTGACTGTTGACCACGGTGTCGAGCCCCAAGTCGGAAGCTCGTGATGGCTGCACTTTGCTGTCTTGGGTTTCACGCCTGGCCGCGTTTGCACGGCAACTGGCGCGAAACCAGTCGTCCAGCCTGCTGAAGCGTTTTGCCTCCGGTGCAATAAGCCGCTGCAGAGCATCTGGCGAACTGTCTACCCGCGCGACGGGAGCAGGTGCCCCGGCTCCTGCCGAATTTACGTTCGAACTCAACACGGGTAGACCTGGGGCTCACATCCGTGCGACCCCGCGAGAGGAAGAAGGATCAATTGAATACGTGCCCATTTCATGACGCGGTCTGCAATCTGAGCCGACCGTGCGCCAGGTGCCGTGCCGTCGCCACTCGTGCGGCCCACGTTCTTGCGAGAGCCGACTCATACCGTGGAGATCGTGGTCGATACAGCAAGGTTGCGCCAGCTCGCTACCAGAGCAAGCGCGGCGGCTACTGGCGAAAGCAAGCCGCCTGAGGGGGCGCTGGCATGGTGAAGTCGAATTCATTTTCCTAGAAAGGCGGGTCACCGATGGGCGACAAGAGCCCAAAGAACAACTCGAAAGCAAGGAAGCAGAAGGCTAACAAGAAGGGGCATGCGAGCGCCACGCCTACGGCCCAGCCCGAGTTGAGGCCAGGAGCGGTCGCGCGGGTGGGTCGAGAGCGTCCGTGACTGGGGCTTTCCCAGCGGGCGAGTCTAGCGAGGAGAAGTAGATTTGAAGATGTATGTTGGCAACCTGGATTTCCAGACCACCGACGAAGACTTGCTGAATGCCTTCCGTGCCTACGGTTCGGTCTTCAGTGCCGTCGTGGAGAAGAACGCCGCAACTGGCCATGCTCGCGGCTACGGCTTTGTCGAGATGAAGGATCAGATTGAGGCGGAAGCCGCCCTCCAAGGACTGGAAGGATTCGAGGTGCGTGGCCGAGGACTGACCGTGAGGCGGGAGAAGTCGAATTGGTGAGGGCGCAACTCGGGCGTCCAGGCTGGCGAGCCTCGGCTGCTTAAGCTGCGGGCGCAAGCAGCGCTCAAGGGTGGCCAGAGACTTTACGGCCGTTGCGCCAACGAGGCCCTTCAGGAAGCACCGACCAGATTCTGAGTCCGATTCTGCTGGGCATATAGGAGCAGCTACGTTGGAGCGAGGGTGGAAGCCAGACCGCACAAGCAGAGCTTGGCCGCCAGCACGCGCCCCCGAGGGGGACCGGGGTCGCCTGGCGCAAGACCGGCCTACTACGCTTTGCGCTTAGCGTAGTGGCCTGATCAGTCCGCTCTCCAATATGGAGGGCGGCAGGTTGACTACTTCCAACGACCGCCCTTCGGGGCTATTCCAGCGACATCCCGAGATTTCCGGTGTCCGATCTGCGGTGGCTATGCTGCCATGCCGAGGGGAATTGGGGAACGTTGTGCCGGAGTTACGCTGGACTTCGTCTGCTACTGCCAACGAGACGAGTACGCGGGCAGGGCGCTACTCGACATAAGTACGGGGCCTGAACAGCACATTCACGCAGACGTGCGCCCAGGACGGGATGACTGACGTACGCTTCGGCCTCAGCCCGATTGCCGATGGCATAGCGCTGGGCCATCGAGCTGTAACCGAGTCCGGCGATCTGGGGAAAGATGAACCATATCGAGTGTGAGGACTTGCGGCCGACCCGCAGTCCGCTGAGGACCCGCTCGTAGACAGGTTCCTGGGCATCGACAAACCGCCGCAGATCATTCCCGTTCATACGTTGCTAAACCGGGTAATCCTACAGGTGCCAGCCAGAGAACGGATGCGCTGCCTCGGTCAGCATCTCCTGGATCACTTCACGTGTCGCAATCTCCGCGTGGCCGATGTTCAACTCGTAGAGTCGGGTTGGAAGCTTCGGTTCGGTATATAGGTCATCGTCTCCTCCTCGATTAATTCCGACGGTTGGTGGTTGTTCTCCCAGCGAGCGACCGCTGGACTTGCGACGAAGGACGCCGGCATCAGCTCGAAGATCAGCAGGCTTGCACAAACCAGCGCTATCAGGCCGGCGAGGGCGAGGGAGTCGCTACCCAAGTCCGGCCGGAGGCCGGCCAAGAATCCTGATGCGAAACCGATCGGAGCGCAACGAACCGTGAGGCGAGAAAAGTTCACTTCGGAGCCTTCTTTCTGCCGACCTGATCTTCGAGCATCAGCCATCACGAGATCGTTTCGTCAATAGGTCAGCGCTAGGAAACCCCGCGGCGAGAGCGCAGCAGGACGAAGCCAACGACAGCGAGCAGGAAGAAGCCACCAAGGACGGTTCTCGTGGCGGGACTGCTCGTACTCGTTTGCTGAACCAGACCGCCGTCACCCGCGCTCGGCGGTACGAAGGAACCTCCGGACGGAGCAGCTGGCACCAGCGGCGTCGAGTATTCGATAGGTGCCTGCGGCGGGCTCGCCGAGTTGCCGGTCGGAGTCGTCGACGTCAATGTCGATGTGTCCACCTGCGGCACCGACGTAGTACTCGGCGTCGCCGCGTTCGCGACCTCAGTCGCTGTGCTGATCGGCGTCGCCATGTTCGCGACCAGGGTTGCTGTGCTGATCGGGGTTGCCGTATTCGCGACCTGGGTCGGCGTGTTGGCCGGCGTCGGCGTATCTGTCCCAGGTACCGTGGTCGGCGTATCCGAGCCGGGTACAGCCGTCTCAGTTGCGGTGGAGGTTACAGTTGGTGTTTCGGTGTCCCCGGCGACCGCGGTCTCGGTTGGCGTCGGCGTTTCCGTCTCTGCCTGGGCGCAAGCCGAGGCAGTGATCGTATTGCTGTCCAGTGTCACGGCGCCGTTTCGCGCCAGCGCCCTGCCGGCGATGCTGGCGTTGGTATTCAGGGTGATCGAGGTCAGCGCCAGGATGCTGCCGCTGAAGCTTGTCCCCGACCCCAGTGTCGCCGAGCTGCCGACCTGCCAGAAGACGTTGCAGGAGTCGGCGCTGTTGATCAGGCTGACGCTGCTCGACGAGGCCGTGGTAAGCGTGGACCCAATCTGGAATACGAACACCGCGTCCGCCTGACCTTCGGCGTCGAGGGTCAACGTTCCGGTCAACTGACTCGATGAGTCGAAACAGTAGACGCCCTGCGTAAGCGTGAGACCGCCCAGGTCCGTATCGGTCAGGTCGCTATCGCACGGCAGGTCGGCCAGGACGTTGTAAGCACTGGTGACATCGTTCTGAGCCTGAATCGCGTTGGCATCGTTCACGTGGATGGTGCCGCCGGTCACGACGCCAGGCGGGAAGCCCGTCACGGCGGAGCCAGGGCTGACACCCAGGTCGCCGACGATCGTGCTCGAGCCCGTGTTGGTGACGGTTGAACCTGCCAGCACGGCGAAGCTATCAGCTGTCCCGAGCGAAGGAGCGGTTGCGGCTTCGCCGCCGCCGGCGAAGATGCCGGCTGCCAGCGCGGCGATCAGGACGAGCCCTACCAGAGGTGCCCAACGAGCGCTTTGTTGCAGCCGTTTAGAGGAAGGATCTCGGGAATGAGTGGGAGTTGGGTCGGACTTCATGGAACGCGTTGCCTTTCATATCGAGGGCAGTTCGCGGTGCCTCATCCATGAGTAAGCGAACGCATCTTTGCTGTCGCGGGGTCTCGTCCTTGAGAGCGCAGCGTTGAGGGGGTCTACGACGCCCGCTATCCTTCGTGATATGGCGCGTCAATTACCGGGAGTTGGCAGCTAATACAGAGTTGGACGCAGGGCCAACGCGTGAGTCTGGCAGAGTTGACGGCTGCCGGAGAGTAATTGCGATGTGGTATGACACTACCCTCCTAGGAAATAGTCGGCAAATAAGCGCGCACCATATTGCGATTTACTAGAAATCGTTCTTAAAGAAACGCTTGAGAAGTTTTTAAGGTTAAGAGTGGATCACTCTGCTTGAGCGCCGACGCAGCTCTTTTGGTGAGCCAGGATTATCCGGCATTCAGGTCGCCACGCGCCGGCCCCGTGCCTATCATTGCGCCGATCAGTGCCTGGTTACTTCATCAAGAGCACCCTTCAGTGTGGTGCCGGAGCGTGCCAAAGCTTCTTGGTCGTCATGTTGTTCCGTCACGTCGCGCCCTGAGGCATAAATCCGGCCGCTAGTCTGGTCAGATTGCGCGCTCCATTGAAACCAACGCGCTCTTCCAGTTGCGGTCAGGCAGCGGTTCTCGAACATGACAGTCGGTTCACCGCGCGCCAAATGGTCCAGTCCGCGGCGGAGACACATGACACCTCACTCGATAGGTCGAACAGCCTTCCCAGGTCTTCGGCGTCGGGTTTGGGCAAATGGAGCCGCCCTTTGGGACTTTCGCACTTCTATCTACAGTGTCCTTCGGATCAGTGGGATCAGCCATGGCTTGGGGTCAAGCCTGGTCCTACTCTGAGGAAAAGCCTCCTAGGCCGCTGCAGCATCGTCCTCGCCAACATTGGTCCCGACATCGGTCATCGAGATGCGAGGCTTGCCGAACATGAAGCCCTGCACACCCTGGACCCAGAATTCGCCGAGACCCGCCGCATCGAACTTGATGCTCTCGAGCATTGCCTGGTCCTCGATGCCCTCCGCGATCATGAAAGCGCCCGATTCTCTCGCGAAGGCGACGATCGCCATGATGATGGCCCGTCCGGGACCGCCGTTCATCGCGTCGAGAATTACGGAGCGGTCGATCTTCACGTAGTCGAACTTCATCACGCGCATCATTTCCAGCCCGGAGTTGCCGGAGCCAACGTCGTCGAGCGCCATTGCGAAGCCATAGCTCTGTATACCGGCAATCTGGCGAGCCAGCCGAGCAAGCGGCACGGTCGTCTTCTCAGTAATCTCAAACACGACATTTGCCGGATCGATGCCCCGGTCAGTCACCATCGTCAGGAGTTCATGGGGCGAAAAGTCCACGTGCAGGAGGGTTGCGGGGTCGAGATTGATGAAGATCTTCAAACCGCTCGATAGGTCACGGGCAGCAGCGTCGAGCGCGTGGCCGGCGCAAAGCAAGTCGAGGTCACGCGAGCGGCCCATGTGCTGGGCAATATCGAACGCCTCTTCCGGGCCGGATAGCTCCGGCGCTTGCGGCAATCGCAGCAGAGCCTCGAAGCCCAGCAACCGCCGACCGACAGGCCGGAAGATCGGCTGAAATAGTATCGTGACTTCGCCAGACTTCAGCACATCGAGGATGGACGTCATCTTGGGCGCCGTCACCTCGTTACCTCGACTGAGGATCGTGTCGTAAGCCACGACTTGATTCTTGCCACGGTGCTTTGCTTCATAGAGGGCCTGGTCGGCATGCTCTAACAGGGTGGTAGCGCTTCGTTCATCCGCGAGGTTGGTGCTCACCCCGAGACTGATGGACACACCTTCGACGGCGTCAAATACGGTTTGACGCAGCCGATCGAGCGATTGAACAGCGGACTTCACGTCAGTGTTGGGCATGATCAGGGCGAATTCATCACCACCAACGCGATAGCTGCGATCCTCTCCCCGGAGGGCGTAGGACATCAGCTTGCCAAGCTCCGCCAGGACCTGATCGCCGCGGGCGTGTCCATAGGTGTCGTTGACTACCTTGAACTCATCGATGTCCATCATCGCAACGCTCAGCGGCTGCTCCGCTCTGGACGCACGGGCCAGTTCTCGCTTGAGGTCATCTTGAAACGCGCGATGGTTTCCCAGGCCGGTCACGGAATCTGTCAGGGCTGCCTGGCCCATCCTCTTCAAGTCTTCGACGTGCACTGCGTCCTTGCGTTCGTACCGCACGATCAAATAGGCGAGCAAACCAAGCATCGGCAGGCTGACCGCGAAGGTAGCGAAGATCATCCTCGCGCGAGATTCAAACCCGTTTTGCAATGCATTGAGCTCCGATGCGGCTTGCTGGCGCTTTCCCAGCGTCACCGGAGCGATGCTTGACGCTATCCCACCGAATGCCAATGGATCGGAGGTGATCGCCTGATCTCCAAGAAGCGACGGATTGGCCAGCAGCTCCTGCGCTTGAGAAATCTGAGCTCCGTAGCGCTCCTCCAGGCTCGTCATCAGTGCCCTGTCCTGGTCCGTGCCCAGGGTTTTGATCTCTGACTCCGCCTGGAACGTAGCCTGTATCGCCTGAAGTGTCAGGGCAGCCTGCTGAGGATCTCCGGTCGCGGTGAACTGCTGTGAGTAGCCGGTGGCCTCGGCAACACTGGTCAGCATACGGCCGTAGGCGTCGCCCACCGCGGTATCGCGCGAAAGTATGTCGAGTCGATTGCTAGTCTGGCGAAGATTGACGGCTGTGAGTACCGCAACGCCAAGCAGGATGGCGCCAACGGCGGCAATGCCCAGCACGGCAAAGTATTTCTGGGAGAGGATGATGTTGACTTTGGGTCGTCTGAGTATCTGGTACATGGAAAGTCTCCGGCGCCATCATGGCGTTAGTGGATGCAGTCCCTGCTTGTGGCTAATCGGAGTTTCGACAGGTTCCGTCATCGCAACGAGGCCGTATGGAGGGGCCGAGTGGCAGAAAGATTGGCCTCCGCCTCCCGGAAGCACCCGGGCTCCTGAGCTTCCGGCCGTTAGTTGTCGATGCCTCACTCCATATCAAGACCCACCTCGCAAAGATCCCTGACCTCAAGGTTGGCGCCGTTCCCGATCAGCATGCCCACCGTCGATCCGCGATTCACACCGATAACCAGACGGAAACCGCCGGCACGCCCGGCCTGTACGCCGGCAATCGCATCTTCGACAATCACGGCACGGCCGGGCTTCGCACCGAGCCGGCTGGCCAACTCCAAGAGCATTGCCGGTGCTGGCTTGCCCGGCAGATCGAGTCTCTCGGCATCCTTCCCGTCGACTCTGGCGTCGAAGATCTCCAGCACTCCTGCAGCACGAAGAACGGTCTCGGCGTTACGACTCGCGGAGAAGATCCCGGTCCTGAATCCGGCCTGCTTCAATCGCTGGATGAGACGGAGCGACGACTCGAAGACCTCGACGCCATCGCGGGTGATCAGATCGAGGAAGAAACGGTCCTTGCGGTTCCCGAGACCGCACACGGTTGCGGCTAGCGGAGGATCATCTGGCTGCCCGTAAGGCAATTGGATGCCTCTCGAAGATAGGAAGCTGATAACGCCGTCGTAGCGTGCCTTGCCATCAACGTATCGAAGGTAGTCCCCTTCGATATCGAATGGCTGGAACGGCCCGGGCTTCGAGAGTGCCTCGATGTACTCGTCGAAGGTCCGTTTCCAGGCGGCAGCGTGAACGCTGGCAGTTCGCGTGACAACGCCGTCCATGTCGAACAGCACTGCATCCGTTTCGTTCCTCGAAAGAGTCACTGCCGGGATGAGCTGCTCGCTCATGAACCGCGGGCGCTAGCAGGTCCGGCGCTGCAGATAAGGACCGGGCAGGTTGCGCTCGCGAGGACTGCTCGCAAGGTAAGAGCCTGTCCGTCCTGCAAGCGACTGCGGCGTACAAGGACGATTGCATCCGTCTCATGCTCCTGGAGAAAACGCTGAATCGCGACGCCGACTTCACCCGAGTCCAGATACACGCGCACTGGAACTTCCGGCGGACAACCGGCGCAGCAATCGGAGAGCCTACTGATCGTCTCGTCGCCCCAGGCTGCCCACTCGTGCTGCTTCTGATCGACGTAACGCGGTGCCCGTATCATTCCGCGCTCCGCCGCTCGTGTTTGAGGCGCCGCGACGTGGAAAATATCGACGGAGGCGCCAAGGAGCTTTGCGAGCTCCGTAGCCGGCCGCAAGCCAGCTGCCGTCCCGGGCGTACCGTCCACCGGCAGGAGCAATCGCTTGAACTCGCCCAGTGGTGCGGGCGCCTCCGGCCGAACAATGAGTACCGGCTTTCGCGACTCGACGATGACGCGCTCCGTCACCTTGCTGAGAGTCAGGCGCCGAGCCGTGTATCCGTGGGTGGTTAGGACGACCAGCACAACGTCTGGGTCCTTGGTGGCTTCGAGGATTCCGGCGACTGCTTCGCCAACCACATGTTTCGGCGTCCAGTTCGGCTCATCGAGTCCCAGGCTTGAGACAGTGAATTGGAGGTCCGCCGCAGCCGCTTCAGGAGCGAATTGCAGAAGCTCCGTGTGAACTCCGAGTTGACGTGCCAAGATGCTCGCCACTGGGAAGGCGGCGGCGGCTTCGGGAGAGCCATCCCAGGGAACGACTATTCGCTTGCGCCCGGCATTAGTTGCCAGCATGCGATACCACCTGCCATTCCTCGTCGGGCAGCTTCTTCGCGGTCCATGTTTCGCCGCGCTGGACACGTCCCTTCAGCCGCCCGATGTTTAGCGTCAGGGGCCGGCCATGCACGACGCGAACTTTCAAGCTCAACGGCGCGTTTCTAATCTCCACCTCGACCCTGCGCCGGCGCCACTGGAAACAGTAGCTGAGGCCCTGCCATGTGTCTGGCAGGTGCGGGTCGAATTCTATGTGCGAGGCGTGAGGTCGGAGCCCGCCAAATCCGAATACGGCTGCTTGCCAGAGGCCACCGAGGGCAGCGATGTGCACTCCGCCGGCCGCGTTGCCCATCGTGTCGTCCAGGTCAATCGCTGCAGTCTGCTTAAAGTAGGCTTTCGCCAGCCCAACGTTTTCGAGCTGGGCCGCCAGCAGTGCGTGCGTCGGCGGACTTAACGAGCTGCCGTGGCCGCAGCGTGGCTCGTAATATTCGAAGTTAGCCTGCCGGACCTGCGAGCTGTATTCGTCACCAAGGAGGGTGAGGAACATCAATACATCTGCCTGCTTGATCACCTGGGATTGCTGCGTGCGTTCTCGCCCCAGAATGACGTCCATCGGAGCCGTCCTGTCGGCGTAATCTTCGACATCTATTTGCTCAAGCGATGCGAAGCCAGCGAACTGCTCGAACAGGCCTGTCTTAGCATCCTGGCCGGTAAAGAGCTCGGAGCTTACCTGCTCCCAGTCAGACCTCTCACTAGCCGTTACGCCTATGCGAGTCGCTAGAGAGCGCCACTTGTCGGGCCATCGACGCTCCAACAGGCGCGCGGTCTCGAGCCCTCGTTCGATGTTGAAGCGCGCCATAACATTCGTGTACGCGTTGTCGTCGACATCCTCGTGGTACTCGTCCGGCCCAATGACGTTCCGTATGTGATACAGCCCATCCTCTTCGAGCTGGGCGCGGCTTGCCCAGAAACGGCTCGTCTCCAGGAGAATCTCCGCACCGGCTTCCAGCAGGAACTTTGTATCGCCAGTGGTCTGCCAGTACTGCCATACCGCGAAGGCGATGTCCGCACTAATGTGATGTTCCAGGAAACCGGACCGGATCGGAATGATCTGGCCCTGATAGCCCAGCGCATACGGCGGCGTCGTTTCTTCGCCGGTATCGGCTGACTCCCAGGCGTACAGAGCACCGCGAAAGCCTATCGACTTGGCCTTGGCCCTTGCCGCCGGCAGCGTGTGATAGCGGTACATGAGCAAAGCACGAGCTGCGGCCGGCCAAGTGAACGTATAGAACGGAAGCAGAAAGATTTCTGTGTCCCAGAAGACGTGGCCTTTGTAGCCCTCGCCTGTCAGGCCCTTTGCGCCGATAGAGACGGATTCATCGTCTGGATTGGCGACTGCCGTGAGGTGATAGACGGCAAAACGCAGCGCCTGTTGGGCTTCGTCGTCGCCGCGCACGCTTACTCCGCCAGCCGCCCAACGCTCGGCCCAAGCAGTGACGTTTCGCTGGTACAGGCGGCAAAAGCCTTCCGAGCGGCTGATGTCCTTGTGTAGCCTGCGCGTCGCTTCCTCAGTCGTCGTTCCCCTCGAAAAGCCGAGGGATCGGGCGAGGTAGGTCCGCTCTCGAGCGTCCTGTCGCCAGGTCCTATCCTCTTGAATTTGGTGACTGGCGATGCGTCGCGAATCACTCGCATCGATGCAGACTGTCTTCCCGGCCAAGCCAACAAAGTTGTCGCGTACCCGCGTCCGGAGAATCAGAAGGCTCGGCGTTTCACTGACGACAGTCAGTCGGGTCGCGAGAAGGTCCGGAGCGGTGTGATACGAAAGGCTTGATGCCTGATTTACCTCGATCTCAAACAGCTGGCCAATCAGACAACGCTTGGTTAGCGATGCAAAACGTAGCGCGCGCAGCTTCACAACGAGGCCCGGTTTCAGCTCCTGCACGAGGTCACTGAACATCACCCCTAAACGCAGATCGAGAGTGCGCGTGTGTTTGAGCGTCTTGCCACTTTCAAGGGAGACAGCTTCGCGATCGATTTCGAGATAAACCCGGAGCCAATCCGGCGCTGCAACGAGCACCGGGATTTGTGGCGCTTCGTTTTGAAGGTCAAACAGCCCTGCCATGAAGGTGCCAGCGCGTGAGACACTCGTCGGCTGGTCTAGGGATCCGCGCAACCCGAGGAACCCATTGCCAATGGCGAACCGTGATTCAATCTCGTGCTCGAGCGCCGGCTGGTAGGCGTCTTCACGGATCTGCCAGTCGGAGACTGATCGGTGTTCCAAGAGCGCCGCAAGGTCTTCCGCCGTGCTCACGCAACCCGCTCTCTTCGGCCGAGGAGCCGAAGCTTCTTAGGTGGAGTCGGCGCCACCTCAAGATCGGACAGCCCAACCCCATGCTCAAGTTCGTAAGGCTGCCGTCCATGGACGAGAGTGTGGTACATCTGCTCGTACTTCTGCGTCATCGCCTCAGGCGAAAAGCGTTGTGCCTGGGCCAGGCAGTCCTCGCGCTTCAGCTCGGAGACGCGACCCACGGCAGCAACCATTGCTGGGATGCTGTCACATATGAAGCCGGAAACGCCGTCCTTGACCACTTCCTCAACTGACCCGCCTCGCCACGCAATTACCGGCGTGCCAGTCGCCATCGCCTCCACCATGGTCAGGCCAAAAGGCTCCGGCCAGTCGATTGGGAAGAGATAGGCGTAAGCCTGGCCGAGAACGTCCGCTTTCTCCTTTTCTCCAACCTCGCCCACATATTCGACCCATGGCGAGCGCCGAATCAGGGGCGCGATTGTTTCGTCGTAGTATTCCTGGTCCGCGGGATCGACCTTGGCCGCGATGATCAGACGCCGCCCGGCTTTCGCGGCGACCTCGATAGCCCTATCGGGCCGCTTCTCAGGCGTTATTCTTCCGAGAAAGACCAGGTACTGACCTGGATCCGGACGAAAGCGGAAATGATCCAGGGCGATGCCGTTGTGAACGGTTCCGAGCCAGTTACACTCCGGTACAAATTTCCGTTGTGCGTCACTGATTGACACCAATGGCTGCTCGGGGAATCTCGCAAACGTGTTATGGATTACTGGCAGATCGAGGCGTCCATGGATTGTCGAGATTGTCGGGACATCGCTGAGGCGGGCAAACGGGAAAGCGAGCCAGTCAACGTGGCTGTGGATCACATCGAACTCGTCGGCCCTGGCGTAGACTTCGGCGAGCTCCGCTACTGTGGAAACGCAGGGCAAGAGTCCATCCGGGTTCAATCTCAGCGACCGGTCAGTGCAGGCCACGAGTCTGGCCGAGGTCTGCGAATCACCGGCGGCGAAGAGGGTGACGTCATGGCCATGCTTCACGAGCTCCTCGGCGAGCACAGCAACGACACGCTCAGTGCCGCCATACAAGGGCGGCGGCACGGCCTCGGCCAAAGGTGCCACAATCGCGATCTTCATTCTGCTGCCCTTCTGATTTCCGTGTCCCATATCCCCCATCGAACGCTCATGGGCCGGCAAGCAAAGCCTGCCTCCCTGTGGCTCCCGCGATCATTGAGAGGCGGATCTAGTGGTGGATCGATTGCCGTTGGAATGCTCGATGCTGGCCTTCGGCTGCGTTGTCTCCACTTTGGGCGCCGTAGAGCCGTTGTCAGCCTGAATCACAGGTCCGGCCTGCAGGTTGCTGGCGCTGAGCATTCCCTGATACTCCTCAAGCAGGCGCATGAGCAGGCTGGTGAGGAACAGCGACGGCGGCACTGAGACTAATCGATCCGGCTTCGTTCCCAGATTGAAGAGCACCGCGACATAGAGGCTCAGGATGTCGCCGGGACTGAGGCCGCCCATCACACAAGCCCGGATCAAAGAGGCTTCCTGCTCCAGCGCTGCCTCGGGGAACCTCAGGCAACCCTCCAGGATGTAGTTCTCGAACATTGACGTCAGATCTGGCGTCATTGCGGAGGACGATTCGCCGGTGTTCCTTGGGAACGTATAACCGTGCGCGCTCATTAGCCACGAGGCTCGCGACATCTCGGTCTCGATCTCTTCGTTGACACTGCCGGCCTTGGCGATCCTCTCAGCCGCTTCGGAATTGCGGGCTCGTAGCGCCGCCTGCAGTGTGCTGATCACCTTCGACGTGAAGAAGTCATCTTTGGAAATGTAGTCATAGGCGCCGAGCTTCATCGCAGAGACGCCCAGGCCAGTCTGGTGGGCGCCGCTCATGACGATCACCGACGTGTCTGGCGAGATCTCCGTCAGGTGCCGGAAGAGGTCCAACCCGTTCATGCCGGGAAGGTAGTAATCGATCAGGGCAACGTCGTACTTGGTCCGGCTGGCCTCGTCCAGCGCCTCCGAGGCGGTACCGGTTATCTTCTTGTGCCGGATGCCAAAGGTCTTGAGTGCTCGCGAGACAATCGCCTGATCGTCAGGGCTGTCTTCAACCACCAGGACCTTGGCTAGTTTCGGATTTAGTGCTGTGAATGTCATCTCAACCTCCCGGGCCTTGCGCCTCATCTGACTTTCCTACACTTCGCGGGGAGTGGGAGAGTCCCCAGGGACATGAATCCTCTGGCTTGCCGGTCCATCGTCGCGACTCCTACGCGGCCTTCGCGGCTGGTTCCTCTGCTAGAGGCAGAGTCAGATAGAACGTCGTACCGACACCGGGGGTAGACTCGACGGAAATCGATCCGCCCATCGATTCGAGAGCTCGCTTAACGATGGCAAGGCCGGCGCCCGTCCCCTCGAACTCGCCGCGTGGCTGCAACCTTTGGAACATGCCAAAGAGGCGCGGCAGACCTTCCTTGTCGATGCCGATGCCGTTGTCTCTGACGTAGATGGTTGTTCTGTCGCCATCAACCGACTTGACGCCAATCCAGATGGTTGGCTCCGCCGACCGGTTGAACTTGATGCCGTTGGAGATCAGGTTCTGAAATACTTCCTGCAGGCGCGTACGTTCGCCCTTGATATCCGGCAGGCTCGGGCTGACGATGAGTTTCGCGTGGTGCGACGCGATCGTGACTATCATCGTATCGGCGACGTCCTGTATCAGGCTGGCGAGGTTCTCTGACGTAGTGACGCTCGGTGCGGCGCCGAGGCCGGCATAGGTCAGTAGCTCCTTGAGCATGGTCTGCATGTGGCTCGACGCGTTGACTATGCGATTGATGTGGTCTTTCGCATCCTCATCCAGAGAGGCAGAGTCTTCCAGCAGGAACTGGCTGAAGGACTTGATCGTGCGCAGGGGCTCCCCGAGATCGTGTGAGACGGTATAGGCGAAAGCCTCCAGGTCTGGGTTGGTGTTCGTCCCTTCGGCACTTTTTCGCGTCGCGTCTGTGCCAGTCCTTGTCGTAGGCGCGCCTTGCCGCATCAGATCGACAAGGTCTGTGTTGGCTTTCTTCAGATCTTTCATTTGGGAATGGAGCTGTAGCTTCTCTCGGCGGTCTTCGATGACTGCGAGGAAGCCGGTTAACACGCCGCCTCCGGTGCGGAGAGAAGTAACGATCACTCCCGCCCAGAACCTGGAACCGTCCTTTCGTACACACCAGCCCTCTTCCTCTTGCTGCCCGTCGCCGCCGGCAATGCGCAGTAATCGTTCAGATCTGACCACATCGAGGCCTTCGGGGAAGAAGAGATTGAAGCTCTGCCCCATGACTTCATCCGCAGAGCGGCCGGTTGTGCGCACAGCCGCGTCATTCCAGTTGACCACTTTCCCGTCCTGGTCGAGCATGAAGACTGCAAGGGGACGATCACTCTCCGTGACAGCGCTCAAATCAGCCGGCCTCCGGCGTTGGCTCTGCACTGAACTCTCCATAGCTGATAACTCCCTACTGATTAAATGCGCCGCATCACGAAGGATAATGGGCGTCGTGTATCAGCCTCTTGTGAAATAGTCGGTAATTGAGCATGCAGGGTGCTGCGGGTTTACCAGAAATCGTTCTTAAAGAAGTGTTTTGAAAGTCTTTAAGGCGAAAAGATTATCATTCGGCTAAGGCGTTGAAGTGGGTCTTTTGGGAACAAGGCTTATCCGGCATTCAGGTCCATGGAGTATCCGCGCTTGGGGATGACTCTAACTATCGAGCTATCGAGGCCAACCATACGAAGATGGCGTCGCATGCGGCTGATTATTTCGTAGAGAGAAGAGAGGCTGTGGCTATCACTTACGTCCCAGACCTCTTCCAGAAGCTCATCCCGATTCACGATAAATCCGCGCCGCTGCCAGAGGAAACAAAAGACCTGCCACTCTATGCCCGACAGTTGCATCGCGCCGTTTGGCCCGTCGAGCATTTGCCGGTCGAAGTTGAGGATTCCGTGCTCGACGAGAGACGTGGGAGGATCCTCGGGATACATCTCGTGATTCAAATCCTTCGCTTCGACGTTCCAGTTCACCTTGCTCAAGTAGAGAGTCAGCTCATCGCAGGCCACCTGGACGCACTTTGTGACGGCGTCAATGTCGGTGTGATTGGTTCGATCCAGCAAGAAAAGACCCATGGACAGGGGTTGCTCTCCTTCGATCGGTATTGCGAGGCCGCACTTGAGGCCGAACTGTGCTGCTAGGGGCGCTCGTTTGAAGATCGAGTATGAACCCAGGTCTTTGACGAAGACCGGCTTCTTATCTTGTATAACGTCTTGGGGAAGGACGTATTCTGGTCGCAGAGCCATGGACCTACTTTTCGAGAAGAAGTCTTCCATCCGCGGCGAGCCATCGTGCCAGCGAGAGAGCAAATGCAGGCCTGCTCCTTGCCAGCCCCACAGCTCGCCGATTGCCCAGCGCAGGCTCGTACACAAGCTCCCCAACCAGGCGGAAATGGCGTCATCGGTGTGTTGTGCTTTGTAGAGGGCAGAAGCAGACTTAAGGAGCGCAACGAGATAGGGCCCAGATGGGCTATCCAAGAGTCCGCTACTCTCGATAGAGTAGGCTCCTAAATCACCATGTATTGTAATGACTGGCCTCAGCAATCTCGACTTCAAGGATCCAGCGATCCGCTGTTGGGCTCGCGAATCGGAATATCGATAATGTCAGAAGACACTGGAACAGCCAGGGACGTCTGTACGTAAGCGTACAATCCATGCCGCTTATTGCATGTGGAGTCTTAAAATTGACTTAAACTTCGAGAATTGGGCATGAAAGCCGGGGCTGGCAGAATGGTGGCGAAAAGTCGGTCAGTTGAAGAGAGGTGTCTCGGTGTCAGCCTCGCGCCAGCAGCTACAAGCCACCAGCTTGAGTCCTTCGAGGTCGAGAATTTGAACGCGGCCGGAACTATACGCTATCAAGCCACTTTGCCGAAGCTTGCGGGCTGCGTCCGTAACGCTGGAGCGGCGAACGGCAAGCATCCACGCCAGGAATTCGTGAGTCATGGGAAACTCGTCCGCACCGACTCGCTCCCGAGCTATCAGGAGCCATCGAGCACAACGTTGGAGAACGGAGTGGAGCCCGTTGCAGGCCGCGGCACGCGCTAACGCCGAAAATCTCAGGTTTGCATATCGATTCATGGAGGCGCGAAGCACCGTTCCCTGCTGCGACGCATCGCGGAATACCTGGGTGGTCAGCCTGAGAGCCTGGCCCTCGACCTGGACGATGGACCGCATATCCGAATTCTCCTCCTCGAAGAACGATGGCAGGCCAACCATGCCCTCTTTTCCCACCAGCGCAGTCTCGACTGCTCGATCTTCATCGGTGACCGAGAGCATCGACACTATGCCGCTGAGTGGGAAATAGACATGTACCAGAGGCTGACCTGGGTTGTGGAGCACCTGCCGAAACTCCAGCGGCACCGTCTCAACCACGCCTTCCAGGCGTCTAACTTCGATCTCAGGCAAGGAATCGAGAATCCGGTTGGACAACGGTAGTTGACTAGTTATTGGCAACATCTCGTTGAAGTATGCGCCCGGGAATCGGGAAAGTAAACGCTAGTGCTGCCGGCCGGTCTCTCGCTCCTCATTTGTTGCGTACCGTCCCGATGAAAGGAGGCGCCTGCCGAACTCTTCCGCTCCGGGGCCACCGGCCAGAGCGTCGAATCGGTCGCGAATGATCCTATAGCATTCGCAGGCTGCGGCTTCGAGGCCTGGACGATCCAGAACCTCCATTCCACCATGCGAGTATCGGATGAGGCCGGCGTCCTGAAGCTTCTCCTCTGCTACGGACACAGTAGCGCGGCGAACCCCAAGCATCTCTGAGAGGAACTCCTGGGTAATGGGAAAGGCATCTCCGTCGACGCGGTCGTGAGTCATGAGGAGCCAGCGCGCGCAACGCTGCTCAACCGGATGAAGCCGGTTGCAGGCGGCTGTCTGCGACACCTCGATGAACATGGTAATCGAGTACGCGCCCAGCAGCTGGCGGAGCTCGGTGCTCCGGGCCAGGTGCTGATCGAATGCATCACGGCTCATTCGTAACGCCTCGCCGGGCACTTGGACAAGGAGCCGGGCCGGCGAGGTACGAAGGCCGAAGAACGCCGATATGTCGGCCATGCCTTCATTACCAATAGTAGCGATCTCGACGGCGTCACCCGAATCGAGGACTGTCAGCATCGAGACAACGCCCTTTGTGGGAAAGAACACGAAGGATGCCACCTGGTCGGCTTCGTGCAGGACATTATTCATCACCAGAGGAACGGCTTGCAGGCTTGACTTGAGCCTTCCGTACTCCGACTCTGAAAGAGCTCGTAAGAGTCGATTTTCTACCGGAGCCATACGCGACTCTCTCGCGAAGTAGTTGCGCTGTACGCTAACGTACACGAAATTTTGGATAAACAAAGAGGTCTTGTCAATAGACTTGGGATGAATCGCCCCGGGTTTGATGGAGACTCAGATCGCTGAGTCGACCACGCCGAAGGGCAGGGGTGCCTGGATGCAAAGAAGCGGCACCGCCGGCGCATTCACCGGGTAGGTGCCGCTTCTGTGTATATCGTGGCGACCCCGAGGGGGACCGGAGCCGGCAATCACTAGAACCTCGTTGGGGTGGAGTACTACTAGCACACCCACGATTACGAGTTCTAGGAAGACATCCGAAGGAAAGGCGCTGGCCAGAGTCCAGTGGCCAGAAGAGTGGCGGCGAGCAGGTCGCGTTGTTCCATCTTGGGGAGCCAGAGGTCCCTGGACCAGACCACTTCAGACCGGCGGAATAATGGTCTCCTCGTGCGATTCTCGACCAAGGTGAATCTGCTTCTTAGAGCGTGAAACGATTCCTCCGCTGTTGCACGATGGACTTCGCACCGGGGATTCACGACCTCTTTCTAATAGATTCCAGCCGTCGCCCCTGAGGACAAGGAGCCATTCACGCAAGAGAAGTTCGTCTACCTCGCGAACGAGAGGGAGATCATTAGTGGGTCGGGAATGCAGGCTGCTAAGGGGCGCACAATCATCGATTGTGCGCCCCTGAAGGTTCGATGGAGCGGGAGACGAGGTTCGAACTCCCGACCCCCTCCTTGGCAATTATCCGGGTCGGATGCAGGCTGCTACCGAATCTGAGCAACGCGATTTTGCCATGCAAGCTGCTAACAATCAGGGGGTCACGAGAAGGGTTAAGGAGGGGGTCGGTCAGACAAGTCGTCTGGACCGCCAGATCATGAAGCGCCTGGATTGCCACAAATGTCGAGGCTGCAGAGCCTGTTCACTTTCGACGCCGACACCATGCACTCTGGCACCGGCGAGGTACACGCTGGATCAGCGTGTAGACGGCGATGAACCAGCGCTTGCGTCTGTAGGCGCCTGGCGTCGACGCTGAGTCGGGGATTAGAGGCGTCTCGAGGAAACCTGCGCCTCCTCCTTTGTTACTCTTCTCATAGTGCAGAGCGTCCCGGACTAACGCCACTCATCGACCGAGACCGTCTTGCGGTAGCTGGCTCCCATGATCTGCCAGTACCCGTTGGTCTCGCCGCCGACCACAACGACGTTGATGTCCTTCTCCTGCCAGATGTTGATCAGCTCATCGGGCGCGGCCTTGAGCTTGGTCGCCAGCGGCTCCTCACCGAAAGTGGCGCGCGGGTAGATGTAGTTCTGGATCAGCTGCAAGTCCCAGTAGCGCCCGGCCGGCATCTTCGCCGTTTCCCAAACCCAGTGCAGGAGCTTCTCCTTCGTGTCAAAGCCGCCGCGATCGATGAACTGACGGGCCGTGATTGGGTCCAGCAGGAGCGTGGGAGGCGTCAGCGAGTCGGTGCCGAGCAGCATGTCGCGGACGTGCTCCTGCCAGTACTGCTCGCGCAGGCCCAGGCAGAACGTCGTCGACCGGCAGCCGTTGAAGACGCTGACAGTGCTGTCGGTTGGCTGGAAGCCCTTCTGCACGTGTAGCGGCTGCCAGGGACTGCGCTCCTCGTTTTCGGCGAAGGTGACGTTGTTGTAGCAATAGTTGTTACCTTGCGAGCCCATGAAGGTCTCACCCGGCACGGACCCGCCCTGCAGGTTCTGCGAAAGCAATCCATAGGCTCTGCCGATGGTGGCGTTGGCGTGGTTGTAGGGTCCCATGGCGCCGGTACCCCAGTTCATGTCCAACTCGTGTCGGACGGGGCCGTTCACGACGACCATCGCCGATGCGGAGCTCGACGTGCTGCCGCGGGCGGAGACACCGGTTGCGGCCAACGCCAGGATGACGGGGAAGTACTCCGGCCGCGCGCCGGCCATGACGGCGTTGACCGCTACCTTCTCGACCGTGTACTCCCAGAGGCCGCGATTGTTGGTCGGTTGCATTCGACCGACCACCTCGTCCGGCGCGTGGCTCGTGTGCGCCAGCATTTCGGCGACGCGCTCTTCAGTCGGAAGGATGATGGGCAGTTTGTCGGTCCAGTTGTTCTCCAGGAATAGCCGGTGCAGGTTCTCCTCTGTGTCGGGGTCGACGAGCCGCGGCGTCGAGCGATCCGATGCCGGTGCGCCTTCGATCTCGACATCGGCCAGGCCGGTGGTCAGTCCTTCGATGACTTCCTGCATGACCGGACGGCCGGTGTACGGGTCATTGCCAAAGACGTACTCGCGCAGCTCGCCTTCGGACTTGCCCATGACAGGCTGCGGCACGAACACGGTCGGCGAGGTCGGCAGGCCGGCCATGCGCGTTACCGATTGCACGACCTTGACGAACTTGTCGGTGTGCAGAGCAACGGTCGGTATGTTGTACTTGGTTTCGAGGGTAATGGCGTGGCTCGCGACCGCGGGCGCACAGGTGCTTCAATGACCCACTCCAACGATGGCGGCATCGCCATTCGCCTTGATCTCTTCCCATGTCTTAGGATCGTCACGGCCGTAGACGCTGGAGAGTGAGACCAGGCGCGTCGTCACGCCGGGCATGCGGTCGTTGAACCAGGCCCGCACCTGCTTCAGGAGCTCGATCGAGTCATCGAAGCGGCAGTCGACCAGATAGACGGCCTTACCGTCCAGGCTCTCGGGACGAGGCGCCCCAGTCTTCTTTGTAATCCGGGGCGGATAACCAACTGGATTGTGAACAGTGACGCGGTTTCCGGCGCCCGGCCGAATCTCGCTCGGGACGGTCATGTCTCTACCCCCTCGTCGTGTGTGCAACAGAGGCCACACGCAGGCTGCGTCCGACGCTCTGCGTACATCACGCTACAGCGGCCCAAGTCTGAGCCTGAGCCAGGCTACAACGTTAGCGCTGGCGCTGGAAGGAGCAGCCCCCTAAGGGTGACAGAGTCTGTCCGGCATGCTCAGGCCTCATCCGGAGGTTGCCTTGTAGAGTCTCAGGCGTGGCTGTGCGCCGCGCCTTAACGACGGCCGGTCTTTCCGTTGTCCGTCTTAAGAGGCAATTGCTAGTTATCGACGAATAAATCGCCATCAGCTCCGGCTGGTTTCGGGAGGAATCATGGACGAGTACGACGTTGTCATCGTCGGTGCCGGCGTTGCAGGTCTCGCGGCCGCGATGTTTGCCGGCCGTCACGGCCTGCACGTCGCCGTCGTCGACCAGATGGGCAGCGGCGGCCAGATCATCAACGCCGAGAAGATCGACAACCTGCCTGGTTTCTCAGAGGGCTTGCCGGGCTTCGAGCTGGGCCCGTTACTGCAGGATCAGGCGGAGGCCGCCGGCGCTGAGTTCGTCCTCGACGCGGTCGAGTCGCTGGAACTCGATGACGGGGCCACGATCGTCCACTGCAGCGAGGACACTCTGCGCGCCAGTAGCGTGATCATTGCTGCCGGATCGAAACTGCGCAGCCTCGGCGTGCCGGGAGAGGAACGCTTCACAGGCAAAGGGGTCTCGCATTGCGCCACCTGTGACGGTCCCTTCTTTGCCGGGCAGACCGTCGGGGTCATCGGGGGCGGCGACTCCGCCCTCGATGAGGCGCTGGTGCTGGCGGAGCAGACTGAGAAGGTGCTTGTCTTCCATCGCGGCGCCGAGCTCGATGCGCAGCGTTACCTCGTAGAGCGCGTCGAGGCGGCGGCCAACATCGAGGTTTTGCTCGAGTCGGTGGTAGAAGAGATCTGCGGTGAAGACTCGGTCACCGGCGTCAGGCTGCGGGTCGCTGACGGGAGCGAGCGCATCGAGCCGCTACAGGGCGTGTTCGTCTACGTGGGTCTGGAGCCCAACACGGCCTTTCTTGAGGACGTGCTGCGTCTGGACCCGAGTGGCCACATCGAGACCGACATCATGATGCAGACCTCGGTGCCGGGCGTCTTCGCCGCCGGCGACATCCGAGCGCACTCAGTGTCCCTGCTGGCGGCGGCAGCCGGCGACGGCGCCACCGCCGCGATCGGGGCTTACCATCATGTTCGGGCTCGCTCCTCACGGGCCTAGCCTGGACCTGTCAAGATGGGCTGATTAGAGGGGTCGGGGGGCGGCCTAAGTTTTCTCGGCCGCTCCTACCTGCTCGTATTCGCCTATGCTTGGTTACCCGGATCGCGTAATGGACGACTTCTGGCGCAGCTGAACAGAAGCTTTCACCACGCCGGTCGTACAAATCACCGAGGGAGAACGCAGTCGTGAAGGAGAGCGAGCGGAGAGTCTGTCGCTTCATCCTGCAACCTTGGCTGAGTCATTCTTTGATTGGATTGTCTCTGGCCAGTTGAGGGCCTCTGCGGCAGTGCGTCCCAATATCCATTCCTTTTCATCGTCGGAAAGGAAGGGGAGCCCGTCCTGCCACAGACGCAGGCATTCGTCATAGGTGTTCTTGGTGAGTTGCGTGATGTCCGCCTCCCAAAGCAGGCGTCCCGCACCAAACGCTTCATACAGGCGCCTCAGGTAGGGATGCACGTCCTCGAAGGGGAACTTCTGCAAGGAGCGATTCGGCGCATAGCCAACCTTGACGTAGACGCAAGGATGGCGTGCCAGGGCCACGAGGACGTCCATGGTCGCGAAGGATTCGGCAAGGCTCTTGCCACCTTGAGCGGAGAGGTGGTCGATGATGATGGTGAGCCTAGGATGCCGTTCAACAATTGGCACCACATCTGAGATGAACTGACGGGTGAGCAGCATGAGGGGTAGACCAAGGTCCTCGCAGGATTGCCAGAACCACTCGATTTCCGGGTCCTTGAAAGCATCCTGGATTTCTTTACTGGTTGTCGACCAGCGGCCGCTCATTCGTAGACCCAGGAGGTTCGGTTCCTCCAGAAGGTGTTCGAGCTGCTCCGGACCGTCCTTGGCGTACGGATTGAAGCGACCCATCACGGCGAAGCGGCCGTGGTATCTCGCGGCGGCGGCCAGGGCGGTGGCGTTGTCATCCCCGGACCAAACCGGTGGAACGATGACTGCGCGGTCGACACCGACTGCCTCCATCGCTCCGAGCATTTGCTCCGGCGTGAATTGATTGGCGTGCTTTGCTGGCGGCAGGATACGACCGGCCTCCTTCGGCCATGGCTGCGAAGGAGTGCTCGGCTCGTAGATGTGGACTTGCGCGTCAGTGATGAGCATGAACGAGTCTCGCGCGGCGATGCGAAGCCGGGCGACTCTCTTCTATGAGGCCCCTGGTTCCGGCCTGAGAGCGAGGACTGGCACGACACCGGCTTTGATTACGGCGCCCGCGACGCTGCCGTGGACCAGGCTGTCCAGACCCGAGCGGCCGTGCGTTGCCATTGCCACGAGGTCGACCCCGCTATGTTCGGCAAAGTCGAGAATGGCATTCACCGGGTCTTCTCCGATTCTGACCATCGTACGCACTTTGATGCCCGCGATCCTGAGCGCTTCGGCTTTGGCTGAGAGGTAATCTTCAGCTTCGTCCTTGATTCGAGCCAGAGCCTGACCGCGGCTCTCCCGCAGGCCGGGCTGCGGGTGCGATGGGCCTTCGCATTGCGGGTTCTCCTCCGAACTGCGACGCTGCTGCGCCAGCCTCCTCGACTGCCATGTTTTCGAGACTCTGGGAGGCAGCGCTACTCGCGGGAGGTGGCTCGACCACCATGAACAGGATGACGGCGGCCCGGCAGCTCTTAGCCAGCATTGTAGCCTGAGGGAGGATCGCTTCCGACTCATGAGAACCGTCCAGAGTAACGAGGAAGTTCATCCTTTATCCGGTCCGCTCATTGACGATGACGGCCTCGTCCACCCACCTCACGTGTCGCCGACCTACCTGGATCCACGAAGCCTGGGGTCGAGCACGTCCCGGAGTGAATCTCCAAAAACGCAGAAGCCCAGCGTGACCACTGTGATCGCGAGGCCAGGGAAGATGCCCAGCCACGGCGCCTGGACGATGTAGTTCTGCACCCCGCCGCTAAGCATGCTGCCCCACGAGGCCTGAGGCGGCGGTGTACCCAGCCCGAGGAACGCCAGCGATGCTTCTGCGAGAATGGCAATCGCGAGGCCATTACTCGCGACAATGATGAACGGCGCAAAGCAGTTCGGCGCTATGTGATGAACCAGAATCCGAAAGTCACTGGCGCCAATGGAGCGTGCCGATTCGACAAATGGCCGCTGACGTACAGCTATCGCTTGCGAACGAAGGATTCGCGCGCTCCCGGGAATGAAACCAACGCCAATCGCGAAAATGGTGTTTGTGACGCTCGGACCAATTACAGCAACGATGGCCAGGGCGAGCAGAAGGTGAGGAATCCCGAGCATCGCGTCAATGAACCGCTGCAAAATGAAGTCCAGAGTTGTGTAGTAGGCGCTGACAATGCCAAGCACCGCGCCGATGCTCGTACCGAACGCTACCGTGAAAATACCCACGTACAGCGAAATCCTGGCGCCGTAGACGATGCGAGAGAAGACGTCTCGCCCCAGCTCGTCAGTGCCGAAGTAGTAGGTGCTATTCGGGGACGTAAGCCGGTCCGAAACGTGATTGGCAATCGGATCGTGGTTTGCAATCAGAGGGGCAAAAGTCGCCACCACGACAAGCCCGACAAAGATCACCAGTCCAATGGTTCCTACTGGCTGCTCCTTCACAAGCCGGCCAATGGCTGCTATTCGGTTGCTCTTTGGAGGAGTCAGCGTTAACTGGATCGCCTCAGCTTCTGTCGCCACCAAAGCTCCTCTGCTTCCTCGCCTACACTGGTCAGCTGTACCGGATACGCGGGTCGACAACCGCGTACGCAAGGTCTGTCAACAGGTTCACAAACATGTATGCCAGTCCAAATAGCAAGACAATGGTCTGGACAATCGTATAGTCGCGTTCAAATATTGCATCGACGAGATATCGGCCAATGCCCGGCAGCGAGAAGACCTCCTCGGTAATAACAGTGCCGGCGATTAGGGCTCCTATCTGCAGAGCTGAAATCGTCATTACGGGGAGGAGGGAGTTTCTCAGGGCATGACGAATGATGACCTGGCTTTGGCGCAGCCCTTTCGACCAGGCCGTGCGCACGTAGTCTTCGCTCAGCGTTTCGAGCATCGTTGCCCTCGTCATCCTCGCGATGGACGCTGACAGGGCCGAACCCAGGACAATCGCGGGAAAGATCTGCTGCTGGAAGTTCTTCCAGGGGTCCTGGAAGGGATTCACATAACCCAAGGGAACCGAGTAGTTGAAGACCTTGACCAGGAACAGGATCAGCATGATGCCAACCCAGAAGCTCGGGGTGGCCAGACCGATGATTGCAAAAAAGCGTACGACATGATCGAGCGGCGTATTGCGTTTCAGGGCTGAGTAGACGCCGGCCGGGATAGCGATCAGGTGCGCAAAGACAATGGACATCAGTGCGAGCTGGAACGTCAGCGGTATGCGCCGCAGTAACTCGTCGTACACCGGCTTGTGCGTGCGCAGCGAGTCGCCGCCCTTGTGAATGAACAGGTCCTCGATCCAGTTCAAGTACTGGACGGGGAGCGGCTTGTTCAGGCCCAGGGTCTCGCGTGCCTGGTCCAGCTGCTCCTGGGTGAACGTCTGGTCGCTATTCGGACCGGCAAGCGTCAGGAGGGCAACATCACCAGGCATGATGCGCATGATAAAGAACACGAATAGTGAGATGAGGATGGCCGTCGGTACCATCGCAATCAGACGCCTGACCAGGTATTGAGTCATTGCAACTGATGGCCCCGTTCGTCTATTTCATGGGGAGCGCCGCTCCCCTGAACCGTCCGCGGACGCGTGGGAGTTTGTCCGCGGACCGTGATCTGCTCATGACGGACTCTAGGTGTCCAGCCAAATGTACTGCCGCTTCTTGCCCTGGTAGATGGAGCCGTAAATGAACGGTATGTTCTTCACGTAGTTCCAGAACGCCAACCTCGCAACGGTAAATGGCGCCGTTTCCGGATAGACGGCGAGATAGGCTTTCTGCATTTGCTTCTGCAACTCGAAGCGCTTGCTTCGGTCTAGCTCGGCCTCCTGCTTTGTGAACAGGTCGTCCACCTCGGGAACGTCAACCTGCTGGTAATTGCGTGGCGAGCCCTTGAGATACGTGTCAGCAAAGACCGGCGTCGGGTCAGGGAAGACGAGGCTTCCCGAGTTCGCAGCCAGATCGCCGAAGTCGCCCGCCGCAAGCCGCTGGTCGTAGGTACCCCGTTCGAACAGGTTCTGGTTTGTGTCGATGCCGACGTGGCGGACGCCGTCAGCGAAAACGGCGGCCCACGTCTTGAAGCTGTCGCTATCTGACCTGCCGAACAGGTCCGCTTTCACCGACTTCGGGAAGGCGGCAGCGTCCATGAGCTTGCGTGCCTCGGTCCAGCGCGTATCCATGTTGCTTTCTTTACCGTCGCCGATGCCCTTGTAGCCCGGAACCTGCAGAAGCTCGTCTTCGCTGAGCGCCCATTCGGAACCGGGTGGCATCATCGCCCCCGTCTGGTTGGTGCCCTCGTAGACCGCCTGGTTGAAGTCGTCCTTATTGATGGACATATGGATCGCCTTCCACACCCGCTGGTCTTTCCACGGGTCTTTGAAAGTCGCGATGACCGTCCTCCAGAAGGCAGTCCCGGCTGCCTGCTCCAACGTTACGTCGCTCATCTTTTGGATGGAGGCGATGTCAGCCGTGGCAGGACCATACACGTCCAAGTTCTTGGTTTGGAATGCGGCGTATGTTGCCACGGCCTCAGGAATGATGTGGAATTCCCAAGCGTCCAGGTAAGGCAAGTCCTTGACGAAGTAATTTGGGTTGCGCTTCACGCGGTAGAGCGAGCCCGCATTGACCTGATCGAGCATGAACGGGCCGGTGCCATTCACTTTGGTCTTGAAGTCAAAACCGGACGAAATGTCCTTCGCTGAGTAGATCGCCGGGTTCATGTGCGCAAGAGTGCCGAAGAACGATGCGCTGGGTTGGGTCAAATGGAACGTGGCCGTCCGATCGTCAGGCGTCTCGACACTATCGAGGATATCGAACTGCTTCTGGCGCACGGAGATGACGCCTTCCGGCGGATTCTTAATGCGGTCCATCGTCGCTTTGACGTCCGCAGAGGTAAACGGCGTACCGTCATGGAAGGTCGCGTCGCTGAGCGTGAAGACGATGGTGGTTGGCTCTGGCGTCTCATAGCTAGACGCCAGGTCGGGAACTATTGCCCCTTTGTCCTTCACCGGATCGAACTGAAGGAGCTGGTCGTACATCAAGGTCGTTACGTTGCTAACCAACTCGTCAGGCGCCTGGTGAATGTCAAAATGCGCCGGGTCGTTTACCAGGCGATATCGAACGACGCCACCTTGCTTCGGTGTTCCTGCTGCCGCTGCCGGTGAGCTTCCAGCTGCCGGTGAGCCGCCATTGGATGCCGCAGTTGGAGTGCTCGACCCGTTGTTGCTGCCACCGCAACCAACCAGCGCCAATGCTGCAGCGCCGAGCGAGAAAGACGCTCCTGCTTTCAACAGCCTTCGCCTGCCAATGCGCTCCCCGGTGATGCCGTCCCAATAGCTAGGGCTCATGTTCGACTCCCTCCCAAGTTTTGCGCGCGTTCGCGGTCATCAAATCCGGATGCGTGCACTCCGGTCAGCGTTGGGCACGTATCTACTTCTGAACCAAGCATGACGGGTTCCCTTCGATTGGCCACTACAGTACTCTGGCGAACCGAGACTTGAGTCCTGATTCCGGACAGAATTTGTCCTGATGGAGGAACCCGGCACCGGGAGTTACCCATAAGCTGCCTCTCGAAGAATCCAGTTCAGAATCGAGGATTGCCGTGCGATCAGGTGCAGGAAAGTCGATTTTGGAGCCGGCGCGGGAGGTCGACGTCTTTGGAGTGAGCGAGGTCCTTGTGGTCGGCGGAGGGCCCGCCGGTTTCAGCGCCGCCGTGGCTGCGGCCCGGGGCGGCGCCGAAGTCACTCTCGTGGAACGCTACGGGTGCCTGGGAGGCCTCTCGACCGGCGGTCTCGTCATCTGGATCGACCGGATGACGGACTGGAACGGCAACCTCGTCGTGGCCGGCATTGGTAAAGAGCTAACGGACCGTTGTAAGGACGCCGATGCTCTGATAGGGCCTCCAGAGGAACACTGGGGCTCCCGCGACAGCAAGCTCGCCGGTTACTGGGGAGTGCGGACCTCGGGACAGCGCGGCATCGTCAACTATTCGCCCACCGTGGACCCGGAGGTGCTCAAGCTCATCTCCAACGACGTGGTCCGCGAAGTGGGGGTGAAGGTTCTCTTTCACTGCTGGGCCGTCGCGCCAGTGGTGAGTGACGGCCGCGTCGAGGGAGTGATTTTCGAGAGCAAGCAAGGACGATTCGCTCTGCTCGCCGACGTTGTCGTCGACTGCACCGGCGACGGCGACATTTTCGCGATGGCCGGCGCCCAGTATGACAGCGATTTCGACGCGGTAGGTTCCCATGCCCGTCTCAATACGAGTTTCCGTATTGGCAATGTGGACATGCGGCGCTACCTGGACTTCCGCATGATGTATCCGGAGAAGTACAGCGCGCTGATGAGTCAGGCCAACCACGAAGATCGCTGGTTGAACAACACCGCCTTCGTGACACCCTATGACTCCGTTGCCTTGTTCGTGACGCCGAAGTTCACGGGCTACTCGGCCTTGAGCATCGAGGACCTCACAGAAGTCGAGTTTCGGTCACGCGACTCAGCTCGACAGGTTCTGGGATGGTTCCGCGGCAATATGCCCGGCTTCGAGCGAGCCTGGCTGCTGGACACTGGTTCGCAGGTGGGCACGCGTCACAGCCGGCGTCTGGCGGGCAAGACCAAGGTGACGATGGACGAATGGCGCGCGGGCGGCGAGTCCGAAGAAGCAATCGGTCTCTGCCCCGGCTTGTCACCTGAGTTCTCGACGCTCGAAATCCCCTACGGCGCGCTGGTGCCCGAGAAGCTCGAAGGCCTCCTGGCGGCGGGGCGGAACCTCTCCTGCGATCCTGCGTCCCATGCCGCGCTGCGCGAGATCCCCGAGTGCTGGGTGCTTGGCCAGGGCGCCGGTGTCGCTGCCGCCCAGGCGGCGAAGCATGGCGTGAGTCCGGCCGATGTGGATGTGAATGAGGTGAGAAAAGAACTACAGCGCCAGGGGGCGCTGGTTGCACGGTCGGTCGCGGAGAAAGCAAGTCCAACCACCGCAACCAGCTAGACATGGCGGCTGCGGACGCAGGATGTCCGGAATCAGCGTCTCAAACGGGGGTTTCGGCCTTACTATGACGGTCAGAAACGCGGCCCGTAACATTGCGGCGTCCGGTGGCTTGTTGCATTGGAGGGAACGGTCACTATGGTTCTAATCGATCCTACGAAAGAACCAACCGAGCGCTCACTGAGCGCCGAGAAGGGTCTCGCCCCGCGGCGATTCACCAGCCTTGATGGTATTCGGCTCGGCCTTGTCAGCAATTCGAAGCTGAACGCGGACAAGATCTTGCTAGCCATCGGAGATCTGCTCGCCGAGCGCTACTCTATCGAGTTGATCACGCACGAGCGCAAGGGGAACTTCTCCCTGCCGGCGCCCAAAGAGGTCGTCGATAGGATCCTGGAGACTTCGGACGTCGTCATCGCCGGTGTCGGCGACTGAGGGTCCTGCAGTGCGGCCAGTGTGGCCGACGGGACCATCTTCGAGGAACTTGGGCTGCAGTCCGCGGCAATCATTACTGATTCCTTCCACGTGACGGGCCGTTCAATGGCGCGCAGGCGCGGATTCCCGGATTACAAGTACGTCGCCGTGAAGAATCCTATCGGGAGTCTAGGCCCGGATGGGATTCGCGAGCGCGCTGAAGAGGCGCTGCCGCAGATCCTCGAGATCCTAGGGATCACCGACGTTCGCGGCGTCCCATCGAAATGATTAGGCAAGACCACTGGCAGAGGCGCGACCACGCGTCGGGGAGGGTTGGCCGTGACGAACGCAACTGAACTCGACATCACCGCGGACGACCTGCGAAAGGCGCGGAAGGTCATAGAGCATTGCTTCGAGAACGGCTGGACGGACGGTCTGCCGGTGGTGCCTGCAATGGAGGAATTCGTGGACGAATTTCTCTCATACACCAAACGCGACCCCAGCGAAGTGCTCTGTTCCGCCTTCCATCTCAAACGTGACTGCACGGTCCGCGATGCCGCGATCAATGCAATCATGGCCGGCTGCAAGCCCGAATACTTCCCGACCGTCGTCGCGGTCGTCCAGGCTTTCAACGACATCGGCCCTGTGATGTCACAGAGCACCACCGGCCGCGCCTACGCGATCATGATCAATGGGCCGGTGCGTCAGAAGATCGGCCTCAATTGCACCGGCAACATCTTCGGACCCGGCGACCGCGCTAACTCCACTATAGGTCGGGCCCTGCGCATGATCCTCATGAACGTCTTTGACATCCGGCCGCATGATCTGGACCAGAGCACGCACGGCACCCCCGGCAAGTACTCGATCTGCATCGGCGAGAACGAAGAGGAGAGCCCTTGGGAGCCGCAACACGTGGAGTATGGCTTCCCTAGGGAAGCCAGCACGGTCATGATCCAGCAGGTGCGCAGCACGATGCACATCGACCACCGCACGACACAGGTGCCGGAGGAGATTCTCTTCACGATTGCGCGGTCCATGTCCTACCTCGGTCACGCGACCGCGTCGGCTTCAGCAGGCGGACGTATTCTGCAGACGACCGGCGTCTTCCATCGAAATCTTGGCTGCGTTGTCGTCCTCGGTCCGGAGCATGCTCGCCACATCGGCAACGGAGGCTGGAGTAAAGAGGACGTGCGTCAGTACCTCTTTGAGCACTGGGGCAATACGGTAGCGGAGTTGCGTCAGTGCGGCGAGCCGCCGGAGATCCAGGACCTCGGTGACGACTACGTCGTCGGCGCGTCCGGCACACCCGAGTCCATCAAGATCATGGTGGCCGGCGCAAACAACGCAGGTGAAAGCACAATCTTGCCCGGCTACGGGCGACATGCAGGCCCCGTCCTCATCGAAGAACCGTAGCGCACATCGCTCTACATAAAATTGCGCGTGTGGAGCGCCGATAGCGCCGCCGCCTCGGACGGCGGGAATCCGAGGCGCAGGAGCCGGCGCTCTCGTCCCTCTGCCATGTCCCGTTCGAGGCCGGCAACGAGCTCGTAGCCTCGAGCGATCGCAGCGGGACGCCAGGAGCCAGCCGCCATCACCACCAGTGCGTCGAATACATCATCGCTGAGGCCCGAGGTGCTCCGCAGCGCTTCGTACCGGCGTTCCACAGATCCGCGCAAGCGCCCTCGTAGTTCCGGCTCGAGATCGAGCTGGTATTCGAGATGAGCCATGGCGAAGGCGACGTGCCTGGTCTCATCCTGGCGCGCAAGACGAGTGATGGAGCTGGTGACGCTATCCGGGCCGTATTGCTCGAGGAAGGCGAGCAAGTTAAGGAACGTACCTTCTCCCAGGACCGAAAGCAGAAAAGAGGCGACGCCAAACTCCGGCTCCGCTAGCAAGGTAGAGAGGGATGTTCGTCCACCTACCGTCGAGGTGCCGAGGAGTTGCCCGTTCAGCGTGGCTCGGCGCGAGAAGACCTCCATGTGACGCGCCTCGTCCGCCACCTGTATCGCGAGAAACTGCACCACTTCCCGGTAGTGAGGGTGGATGCGGCCGAGGAAGCGCGCCGGCACCGCCAGTGCGGCCTGCTCATTCTCGACGAGGTACGTCATTACCTGCACCACGGCCGTCTCGACTTCAGCGGGGGGCGCCGGCGCGGTCCAGTCGACTGCCATCGCCGGGTCCCACTGACCTGCGGCTGCCTGAGCGTAGAGACGCGGCGCCAAATCGGTCCAGACGCGCGGCTTCTGGTCGAGGTCAAAACCGGGATCAGGTCCGCCTTGTTCGACCAACGCGCCTCGGGCCGAAAGTCCCCACGTAGCGGAAGCATAAGGCAGCACCCCGGAGGGCGCTGGTCCGCCGCTGCGCTCGGCGCCGGACCAGCGTGCCTTCTCGGCGCCGCCATTCGTGATCACCGCGGCCACTTTTCCCATCGACTCCGACTCGAGAAATTCGATCTGGTGGCCTTGCTGTCGGCACCAGGCAGACAAATCGAGACGCAGGCTCGGGTCGCGCCCGCTCACTGCCAGACCGGTGCCCGGCTGCAACGCCTTCAGCGCTCTCCGCACGAGGATATGGGCGCCATCGGCAAACCCCAGGTCCTCAAGGTCGATAGTCGTCTGCAATAAGGTTGCCTTCCTCGTCCAGGAAACCGAGCGCGTCCACCGCCGCCGAAAGCGGTCCGTAACCACCGGTCCGGCCCGGCAACCACGACTTCAGGCCTTCGAGATCGAGCAGCGGCCGCACCTCGGGATCATCGTAGGACATAGACAACAGGAGATCCGTGAAACGCCGTATGAGATCTCGCGGAGCGTCGGGTCCCGCTGTCATCATGCAGTGATCAAACGGTGTCGTCTGTCCTAGCACGCGAGTGGAGCCTGCCGGCAGCGTCCCCTCGCGAGCAAAGACGGCGTTGTTGGCATCGAGCATGCAGGTGGCGTCCAGCTCGCCGCGCATCAATGCCCGCGCGGCCTCACGTTCGCCGCCCACGTGGTCGCCGTGCATGCCTACGCCCACGTCAAAACGACGGACGGCAAAGTCCTTCCCGGGAACGAGACCGGCCTGCCTGATGTAGTCCAAAGGGATGAGCGTGGCCTGTGGAGAATCGACGGCGCCGGTCCCAATCACTCGACCGCGCAGATCTGCGACCGAGTGGATTGCGGAATCGCTGCGCACGACCACTGCGGACGTCAGGTCGCGGTCGCTGTCGCGCATCGCGATCGGCTGAACCACAACCGACCTCGCAGCCGTCAGACGAGAAGCGCGTATCCATGCGAGAGGGGAGTTCCATGCAACGTGGATGTGACCTGCCACGAGGTCTTCGACCTGATGCTCATAATGCGCGTACAGAACATAAGTGAAAGGCAGATCTCTCGCGAGGAACCAGCGCCGAAAGCCGTCCCATATAGTGACGACCTTCGGATCATATGCGACGGAACCCAGGATGAGTGTCGAACTGGGTCTGGTCACGGTACGGCCTCGTCGATCAGGGGTAGGCCCAATAGACTGCGGCCGATGAAATCGTGCAGCACATCCGTGGTTGGCGCCATGACGCGGGCGGCGCGGGCATCCCGGAAGCGGCGCTCCACGCCAAGTTCCTTGCGAAACGCGGACCCGCCGCAGACCTTCATGCCAAGATCGGTGACAAGCAGCGATGTCTCGGCGGCGGACGCCTTCACCTCCAGAACGCGCAGCATCGCATCCGCGCGCCCGCTATCGAGGGCGGCCAGCGTGTCCTCGATAAGGGCGCGCTCTCGGTCTGCGGCAACGCGCATGCGGGCGAGATCGAGTCGCGGAACGACGCCCTGACCCAGCGTGCGATCGAGATGCTCATAGCGGGTGCTGCCCAGATGGTTCGTCACTTCGGCGACGACAGCCTCCATCAGCCCGAGGCCGAAGGCCGCGCTAAGCACCTGGAAGGTCGGTACGACAAGGCTGAGCGCCGCATCGAGGCCCTTGCCGTCCTCACCGAGCATTGCTGTCTCCGGTACGATTACGTTTTCCGCTGCCACCGGGATCGAGCCGTTACCGCGCAAACCAAGGCCGTCGAAGCTGCCGGATTGGCTGAGCCCGGCTGCATCGGACGGTACGAGCCAGAGGGTCATCAGGCCGTCAGCGCCAAGCGGCCGGCTCGACCAAACGTAGCTGTTGGCGTGGCCCGCCGAGGTCACCCAGCTTTTCCTGGCATCGAGTCGAACACCGTTGTCGACGCGCACTGCCGTACTCATCGGCGTCCAGAACTGGCTACGCGACCCTGATTCTGAGAAAGCCAGCGTCAGCAAGTGCTGGCCTCGAGCGACGGCCTGCCGAATCTCCGTTGGACCATGCGTTTCCACGGTTGGGGTGGCCGCATAGTGCATCAGAGTGACCATCGCCGTGGACCCGCAGGCTGCGGCGAGACGTTCGATCACTGCAGCAGCGGCGCCGAGGCCTTCCCCACGGCCGCCCACTTCACGAGAACTCAACAGGCCAAGCAGGCCAGCTTGACTCAGGGCCGCAACGCCGGCGCTAGGAAAGCTGCCGCTGCGGTCGACTTCCTGAGCAGCGGGTGCGACGACGTCGTTAATCACTTGTTCGACGGCATCGATGTAATCGGGCATCTGACATTCCTCACATCTCTAAGAAGACCGTTCTAAGAAGACCGTCTCGGATCATCGCGAGCTCCTCGGTCAGCATCACAGAGCGCGCGAACTCATGCCTCAGCACGTGGAGCATTCCTGGCCGAGAGTGAGAGGCGAGCAGGTCGTGAGATCGCCTAACGAAAGGAGGTTGGAGCGAGAGGAGATTGCCGCGAAAGTACGATGCCGCCGCTACTCAGACCAGAGCGGAGCAACGTACTCAGGTGAAACCGCTGCCGTAACCGTTGCTGAACAAGCCGTGGTGAGCATCAGGCAGGTTTACCACCACGTCAAGCAAGATTCGTGAGGAATGTGCCCTTTTGAACCTGATGGACAGATTCTGTCCGGCTTTCGTTCGGCTGTCGGGGTGGGACGGGGTTTGTCCGGGATCGTTATTGCTCCGCGGAGACATCTTGCTTCTAACTGGAACCGGCTTTGCGGAGGGGGACAACGAATGCGGTCGCAGGTCATTGAAGAGCGGGTCCTCTCGTACACTCTTCTGCTTCCTGAGGAGGAGGACTCAGCGCCGCGATAGCTGATAACCCTGCTGCATGGCTTCGGCGCCAGCATGCATGACTTCGTGCGACTCGCCCCGATGCTGGATGACGGAAGCCGCATGTTTGCGATTCCCAATGCGCCGTGCGAGCTGAAAATCGGGGCCGAACCTCGCGGCCGCAGCTGGAACGTCATCCGGCCCTGGGTTAGAGAGCCGCCGACCTTCCACCGGTTGCGTATCTCCTCGACGAGATGCTGGATGAGCTGCGGCGAGATCGCCCGGTCGATCCAAAGAGGGTGGTGATCGGTGGATTCTCCCAGGGAGCCGCAATGGCGCTCGAGTACAGCATGGCGCGCGTTCGGCGGTGTTCGCGGGCGTGATCGTCTGCGCGGCGATCTGCGCGGCCTCACATTCACTTCCGCTCGTGATTCATGAGCAACGCCATCGATCTTCATGTCGCACGGCCGCGAGGACAAGATCGTACCGATTGAACTAGCCCGCTCGTGCCGCGACAGACTCGAAGTCGAGGGGTATCAGCCCAGCCTTTTGGAATACGAATGTGGCCACAAAGTCATGGAGTTTACCTTGAATGACCTGCGTAGCTGGTTGGACGAATGGTAGGCTCCTCAGGGGGCGTGATGGCCGCGATGCTCAGAGCATGCGAATGTTCGGCGTTTCCTCGGGCTTGAAGGTGACAGAAACGCCGGGATGTTGAGCAGCCATCAGCGCAGACCTTAGCAGCGTCCGCACCGAGGCGTCGCCAGGACGCCCTTCGATTTCAACCCGCAGACAAGGGGAAAGCAGCCGCGCAACTGCCGTGCCAAAACCCGCGGCAAAGGCACCATAGACACGGTGCTGATTGGGGAAGCCTTGGAGTGCAAAACGTGCTTCTTTTCGCCAGACAGTCTCACCACTTGAGTCTGCGAGCTTGATCAGAAACCGCGCCGCGTCAGCGTTCTGCGTGAGCGATGTCACCAGAAACTGCAGCCGCGCCGGCCCCGGCTGGCAGATGTCGTAGAAGCCACCTTTCGGGTTGCGATGGTTGGTCGTGATAGAGGTTGCCAGCTCCCGGGCGCGCGCAAGGTGCTCTGGTTTCTGCAGTAGTGCAGACGCCTCCACGAGAACGTCTGCCAGTGCGACGCTGTCATTCAGTAGTCCGGCGAGAATTGGCCGGCCGTTCCTCCAATAATGGAAGATGCCGTCCCTGGCATGCATGTTCGTCCAAAGCCACTCGATATTCGCCTCGGCAGTGGTGCGACAGCCGTCGTTACCCAGCAACAGCCAACTGTGCAGCAGCGCCTTCGCCAAGTGGGCGTTGGCGTCGGTGTAAAGGCAATGGTCGAGCATCGGCATCAAGGAAAGGCGCTCTCGCTGGTCGTGCGCAGGGATGGGCCGCACGAGGTCTTCGCAGCCAAAGAAGAGGCCGGTTTCGGCGTCGGCAAGCGTGCCAAAGACATACTCGATGAGCTGTTCAGCAGTCTTGCGATAAGAAGGATCGTCGGTAAGGAGATAGGCGCGCAGGTAGTTGTCGAGCAGAGCAGCCTGATCGTTCAGCAGCTTCTCGGGATGGGGTTGCTGCCAGTCCGGCTTGGAGGAATAGCGGAAGAAGCCGCCGCGCTCACGGTCGAGCATGCGACTCGCGCGCATCTTGTCGAGCGTGAGCAGGGCGTTGTTCAGGTAGCCCTGCTCCCCCGTCATCTGATATAGGTCAAAGAGAAAGTCGATGGCGTCTGCGTGGATGAGCTTGTCACCATCGCCGAATCCACCATTCTGAGCGTCGAAGAGGCCTTCGAGCATACCCGCGACCTCTCCGACAATCTCGATGCTCAAAGGCGCCGGCTCCTCCGCCGCCCGGCGTGAAGCTTCGTCAAGAGCTTGCTGGGCGGCCTCCCGAATTGCGCCCTTTTCTTGCTGGTAGTGGCTGATCACTTTGACGAGAGTATCGATCATCTCCCGGGGCGAAAGGCTGTTCGTCGTGAAGATATCGTCGCCTTCGGGAGAGATGAACACGATTGTCGGCCAGCCGTTCTGGTTGTAACGCAGGTCGACATCCGGTCGCTGCGCCTCTTCGATTCGCACCGGGACGAAGAAGGCGTTGAGCAATGCGATTACCTGATCGTCCGAAAGCGACGTCTCGTCCAGCCGATGACAGATGCCGCACCAGAAGGCCGTGATGAAGAGCGCGATAGGTTTGTCCTGCTGGCGCGCTTCGTCAAAAGCGGGCGCACCCCATTCATGCCATTGAATGAGGTGCGCCTTATTGGGCAGAGGCGAAAGCCTGGCTGTTATCGCTGGAGAGGTCATGGCACGACGGCGCTACGAGGTCACGTCCTTCTGCAGAGCATCAAAGGCCTGGCGAAGGATGCGCTCTCTGAGCTTCTTCTCCTCTTCCGGGTCAAGATCCGCGCTGCCCAAGGGATGTACGATGCCGTTCCCCTGAATGATGCGGTTCGTCCCAACCATCTTGGCAACTGGCATTACGGACGTTATCTGGGCGACAGGAATACCGGCCTTTTCCAGCTCGGTGGCGATCGCAGCACCGCTGCGAGTGGAGGTCCCTCAAGCGCTTACGAGGATGACAGCGTCAACCTCGTCCTCCTTTAGCTGTGCTGCGATTTCTCGCCCTAGGCGGCGGCTGTTGGCCAGGGGGTTGGAAAGGCCCGACGTGGAAATAAACTTCTTGTGCAGCTCGCCTATGACGCCGCTCTTCTCGAGAGCTCGCAAGGCATCGACCGGCACCATTCGGTCCGGGTCCTCTTCGACATAGCGGGTGTCGTATCCGCGGTGCGAGACTTCGTAGTCCTCGCCCGAAAGATCATTGCTCGTGGAAATGTCATAGGAGCCCCAGTTCGTCGCGGCTGAAGGGGCTATCTTGTCGGGGTTGCCTTTTGGCACGACACCGCCGTCGGTCACGATAGCGATGCGGGCCTTGGAGATGTCGATAATCGGTGGCGGTGCCGGCACCGGCGGGAACGTCGCCGCTTTGAATTCGGACTCGTAAGGTTGGCCCGTCACTTTGGCAAGGAGCATGTTGACGAGACGTTCACCGGCCGTCTCTTCGACGATTGCATCGACCAGGATGCCCTTGGGGAGGTAGCCCTCCTCAGTTGGACCGCTAATCTCCTCACCGTTCGCCAACTTCATGAGGAGCGAGACCATCTTGATGAAGACATCCTTCATGCCGGCGACGTTACGGCCCGAGTCCACGACGTAAAGGTCCCTCTTGTAGAGATCGTAGCCCGGGTTCTCTTCGGTCATTGCCGTGATAACCGGGATGCCGAGTTCTTTCTGGACGGCAGTACAAAGCAAGGCGGCGGCGACGCCGTAGCGGCCGGCTTCGAAGCATGGCCCGGCGACGAAGGCATCAGCTTTGGCTTCTCTCACAGCATTCAGCACGAATTCGGTCAGGTCATCAGCGTGCTCGGCCGAGTAATTGTCGCCTGCGATGATCGTGAGGACGATGGTGTTGTCGCCGCCAAGCGTTTGTTCGAGCAGGCGACCAGGTCCCACGGCGGCGTCCCGCGTCTGCGGTTCGACGCCGGCGAACTCCTCGCCGCCTAGACCACCGAAGAACTGGTTGAGATAGTGAACTACTCGCATGTCGTCCTTCCCTTTCGTAGCCGCCGTTCTCGATCAGTGTACGAAAGACCGAATCCTCGACAAGCCCTGCTGACTGGAGATACCGCAAATGCGGCCTGCGGTAAGCTCTTTAAGCGCCTGGAGCGCCTGCTCTCCCGCATCGTTTACCGAGATCGCCTGTTCGACTGGCGCCGCCGGCATGTGGATGTAGTTACCACCGCCGACGTAGACGATTGCGTCGACCTCTTCATAGTTGAACAGCAGCGCTGATTCCGCGCTGCGGTCCGAAGACATGTCGTTGACCTGAACCGCCGTGCGGATGCCCATTTGCTCGCATAGGCGCGCGGTTAAAGCCATGTCAGCGTGAGGAGCGCCGCCGCCGCACTTGCTGAGAACGGCGCCGTCAGCGCCCAGGTTCCATTTGGCGAGCTCAGCGGCGATGGTGGAATTGCGTTCGCGGTCTAGGTTGTCTGAGGCTGCCATGGTGGCGATCGTCCCTACGAAGTTGATCTTGCCTTCATTATGGCGCCGGTAGAGCTGCGAAATGATGGGATGGTTCTGATAAAAGTACGTCTCAAGGCCCATGTTGAAGGAGCCGGGGACGATCGCGCCATCCAGCCACTCGTTCGGGTGGAGGACAACGGGCACCATGCCGGTCGTGTTGGTGCCGTAGAAGATTTGCTCGTCCACGTCGGCGACCATCTGTCGTGAGTGGATCTGGCCGATGTAAACGACGCGGGGCAGACCGTTGTCTTCGCGCGGGCCTTGAGACTCGAACATCTCCGTATCGGCGGGCGGCAGATCGAGCGATGTCTTGGCCAGATACGTCGCAGCTTTGCAGACGATGGTTCGCATCGCGTTGTGCACTACGTGGCGTGGTTGGCCGGGCCGTGGGTGAGGCACTACGACGAGGTGGCAGAGCTTTGAGTATGGCGATATCCTGGCGGCCTCACCCGACATCTCGACCATCTTGTTGACGAGTGCGCCTGCTATCGGGTCGAGTATCGTGACGGCGCAGCCACGCAGGACATGGGTGGTTCCTTTACCAGCGAGCGCCATGCCGTCGAGGATTCCGGGAAAGTCGACGCCATCACCCGGCTGCTTCGCGCGTGGCTCGACGATGTCGTACACGGGCCCGAAGCGGCACGCCTCGCCGGCTGCCACCGTGAAAAGATCCAGCGATTCGATGCGATCGTCTGTAAGCACATATTCGCGGAGCGCTTCTTGGTCGACAGAAAGGCTGGTGCCTTTCAAGCTCGTCTCCGAACCGAAGTGCAGCGTATCTACGGGATGAATGGCGAGAGTCAGTTCCATGCGGCCTCATGAAAGCCGGTGGTGCACTGGCTGGCTCCACCGCTGCATCCAAATCTCTGGCGACGAGGGAATACTACAACCTTGGCGCGTGGGCAGGCTTTCGACAGGCTGACAGAGTCTGTCCAGGATTCGAACCGAACGGTTGCGTATCCTGTAGTAGATTGCCTCTATAAGTGCGGCTGCACATTGAGGGGAAAAGATCGTGCCCATTAGTCCGGTCGTCCGTAACGTTCGCTTCTTCCTGGCACATGCCCCTGGCCTCGTCAGATACGGTTCTAAGCCTTCGCGTGAGGTGTCCAGAGATCCTGGCCTCTGGGAGACGATTCGTAGCAGCCTGCGATCCTACTCGGACGCTGTTTCCTACGCGCCGCATCAGGTGTTACTCGGGAACCTGGCGCCTGAGGATCTCACCGGCCTGCCTGCACCCTGGTTCGAGAACCCCTTGGCGGGCGCCACAACAACCGGTCCTCACGGCGATCTCGTCTCGGAGGAAGAGTTCTATGGCCTGCTGAAGGCCGTGGACGACTTCGACCTGATTCTTCTCGAAGAAGACTTCGCCAAAGATGTTCGTGAGCGGCTGACGAACAACCCGCTGGTCAAAGAGAAGGACCTGAAGCGCGTAGCGGGCACGCCTTTTCACAAGATCGAGGACCGATTGACTAGTGAAGCGGGTACCGCCATTCCCCTGATGCTGCGCAGCGGCCAGGTCATCGGATTGATCCAGACCGACTACAACGAGGATGCATCCCTGGTACCAGAGGTGTTGCTCGAGAATCTTGCAGTCAAAGCATCGGCGACGATGGCGCTGCGGTCTGTCCTGGCTGCGAGCAGTACGGATCCATCGAGCCTGCAGTATGTTATCGGCTCAGGCGAGGAAGCTATTGGTGATCGCTACCAGCGCGGCGGCGGTAATCTCGCCAAGGCCGTGGCCGAAGCGAGCGACTGTCTCGATGCCACCGGCGCAGACGTGAAGGCGTTTTGTTGTGGGCCGGTGCATGCCATGGTCATCGGCGGGAGCCTCGTCTCAAGCACCGTCTTCCCCAACATTGCCGTGGTTGGCGGCTGTTCGCTCGCCAAGCTGGGCATGAAGTTTCGGGGCCACCTCGCCAAAGAGATTCCAATTATGGAAGATGTGCTGGTCGGTTTTGCCATCTTGTTGGGCCCGGATGATGGCGTCAGTCCGGTTCTGCGCCTTGATAGCGTCGGCCGTCATCCCGTCTCCGCAGGATCGGTGCAACAGCAGATCATCGAAGCTCTGGTGCAGAAGCCGCTGGACAAGCTTGGCTTACGCTATACCGACATCGATAAGTACGCAACGGAGCTCCACAACCCGGAAATTACGGAGACTGCAGGCAGCGGCGACGTGCCGCGCACGAACTACCGCTTGATTGCCGCATTGGCAGCTCGCCGAGGGGATATCGCCACCGGTACCGAGGCTCGCGACGCATTTGCTCGTGAGCATGGCATGCCCGGCTTCTCTCCAACCCAGGGCCACGTTGCCTCGGCTGTGCCATTCATGGGCCACGCCTTGCAAGGCCTGCGGGAAGGCCGGTATCAGCGCTCCATGTTCTTGGCAAAAGGCAGCTTGTTTCTTGGTAGGATGACCCACATGGCTGATGGCGAGTCGTTCGTCATCGAGTCGAATCCCGCGGCGAAGTAGCGATTATGCCTGGCGTCCAGCCTTTGCCACCCTTTCCCATAAGCCCCGGCGAGTGGCTCCACCGCTTCAGATACCGCCTCACGAAGGCAGAGCAGGAGCGATGGACGCGCGAGGACTTGGGGGCTGAGCTTGGCGTCTCCGGACGTACGGTAGCCCGGTGGGAGACAGGCCAATCAGAACCTACGCAATCAGATCTCGAGAATCTCGCTGCCTGTCTGCACCTCTCCGTCTTGCAGGCCGAGTTCCTCTTTCGCGCCTTCGGCCCCAAGCGCATCGAGAGGGCGCCCGAGGCGCATGTCATGTTCTCGCGCGTTCGCGACCTCGTGGCTACGGGTTTCCCTGTGCTCATCTTGGATAGTCTCTATTACGTACGCGCCCTGAGTACCTATAACCAAATCCTGGCTACCTCGGACACTACTTCAGCAGGTCAGCCCGGTGTTGACCACATGCTGTGGCAGATACTCGCTTCTGACAGGACTCCTGAGTCTCGTGAGCATTCGATGTGGTGGATAAAGACCATCTGGCTGGAAACGGCTTCGTTGTGCGGCACACCCGCGTACGAACGCATGATATCCCGGCTTAGGGTTGCGCCCGGATTCGAGGAAGCCTGGCTGAGGCTAGCGGATCTGAACGAGGGGGACTCGGTAATGGAAGATGGACCGGCTGACATCGTCCTGCCGAGCGGCGTTTTTCGCGAGTTTCGCATCCAGCTCTTTCTGCCTCCGGTCTACCATGTGCGCCAATTCGTTCCAATGGACGATCGGGCCAAACAGAGTCTCTCGTCTCTGCGCAACGTTGGTGCTCCGGGAGCGACCTTCAGCCGCCTGCTTCACTGGTCGGAGGAGGAGCGCCTCAGCTCCATACCCTCCCGGCGCGGAGGCCGCAGCATGGAGCCGAATGAGGCCGTGCAGGTGATCTTGTTTAGCAAAGAGTTCGACTGCGCTCCGTGCATGGAAGCGAAGCGCTTCCTGCAGGCGAACCATGTCGCTTACGTTGAGAAGGACGTCTCGGAGCGTGAAAACCTCGTGCAGCTGGCTCGCGATTATCGGATCCTGCGTGTCCCTGTTCTCGTCGTGAACAACGAACCGATCGAGGGTTTCAACAGGGAAGAGTACGAGCGTGCTCTGGGTTTATGAGCAGGTGTTATTGTTGTAATTCAGTTCTGATATAACCGGCAGGCGCGGTGATCCGAATCGGACAATTCGCAGACAGACCCTGTCCGGAATACTGTTCGGCGAGCAGGTCTCCTGTAGTAGAGTCAAGGGGTAGTCGTGCCTACGATCGGGAGATACGAATGAATCTTCAAGGGAAACGCATAATCATCCTCGGCGAAAGGGATGGCGTACCCGGTCCCGCGATCGAAGCCTGCATCCGCAGCGCTGGCGCCGAGCCAGCACTGGTGGAAACGCAGTGCTTCGTTTGAACGGCGGCCGGAGCACTTGACCTGGATGGTCAAGAAGGTATCAAGAACGTCGCCGAGACGGAAGGAACGGAGAACCTTGTCGTGGTCCTTGGTTCCCCGAGCGTGGAAAGTGCGGAAGTCTATGCCCGAACGGTGACCGAAGGCGATCCATCTTGGGTCGGGCCGCTCGCGGGCATTCCGCTGGGTTTGCCTGTTTACCATGTGCTTGAGCCTGAGATGAAAGATCAATTCGATCCCCAAGTCTACAGCGAACAGGTATCGATCATGGAGGGTGTCCTCGAGACCGAGGATATCATCGCGGCGGTGCGAAAGGTCCGCGAGTCCATGTGAAACTCGGAGAGGAAGTAACAATGCTTGGCTCAGGCGAAGTGATCCTTTACACGAAGCAGCAGGACTGTGTCCCGTGCGTCGAGGCAAAGCGGTTTCTCGAAGCGAATAAGGTCAGCTACGTCGAGAAGGATGTTGGCGATCGAGAGAACCTCATGGAGCTGGTCAAGCAGTATCGCCTCATGACAGTGCCCGTACTGGTTGTCAACGACACTCCAACGCCGGGCTTCAATCCAGAGGAATACGAGAAAGTCCTCGGCTTATAGTCCACGAGTCCAACAAGCCAGTCTTAGCGTCGCTCTCAGGCGTACATGCCCTCATCACCGATGTGAAGGAGCAGAGGGGTTGTCATGTCTAACGAATATGACATCGCTATCGTCGGAGCCGGCCCAGCCGGACTCGCCGCGGGCCTGTACGCCGCCCGAGCCAAGCGGCGCACGCTCCTCATCGAGAAGCAGTTCAGCGGCGGGCAGGTTGCGATTACTGCCTCTATCGAGAACTATCCCGGCATCCCTGAAATCAGCGGACTCGAACTCGGCGAAGTGATGCAAAAGCAGGCACAGAGCTACGGTTTGGAGATGCTGAAGGTCAATGTCACCGGGATCGAGACGGATGACAGGTACCAGAAGGTCCACACCTCTCAAGGCGAAATCGTCGCCAAAGCGCTCATCCTCACGGCTGGAGCTGACTACCGGAAACTGAATGTCGAAGGTGAGGAGCGTCTCACGGGCTATGGTGTCTCTTACTGCGCAACCTGTGATGCTGCCTTTTTTGCTGATCAGGAGGTGGCAGTCGTGGGCGGCGGGGATTCAGCTCTCGATGAGGGCCTTTTCGTCACGCGGTATGCATCCAAGGTGACGCTCGTCCACCGCCGAGAGAGCTTGCGAGCCAGCGCAATCCTGCAGGAACGCGCCTTCGCAAACGAAAAGATGCACTTCCGCTGGAACACGGTTGTCGAATCGATCGAAGGCGATGGAATGGTCGAGAGGCTGCGTCTGCGTGACGCCGTGACAGACGTCGAGTCCGAGCTTCCCGTTGCAGCAGCGTTTATCTTCATAGGTCACAGCCCAAACACCTCCTTTCTGCGCGACCGCGCCGACCTGGACATAGACGAGGCGGGCCACATCCGAGTTAACGAGTGGATGGAGAGCACGGTGCCTGGAATTTTCGCGGCCGGGGATGTGCGTCAGAACTCGGCCCGCCAGGTTGTCACCGCGGCAGGCGACGGGGCTACCGCCGCAATCAGGGCTGACCACTACATCACGTCAACGTTTAGGGTCTGACTTGGACCGGGTGGCGGGAGTGCGAGGGAGTCGAACCCTCCCAGGACAGCGCAACCGCCCCGCATACAGTTTTGAAGACTGAGGAGGCCACCGGGCCCCATCCACTCCCGTCTACAATGTTATGAGGCCCATGGTTCTGAGTGAAGCACAGATCGGCTAATCATTGTCTATAATCGCCCACGCGAGCGAGTCGCGGCGCTCGGGTGAATGCTGCATACCAGGGAACTCGCATGTACGTCATCGGCACCGCCGGCCACGTTGACCACGGCAAGTCCACGCTGATCGAAGCTCTCACCGGCATAGACCCCGACCGTCTCCGTGAGGAGAAAGAGCGGGGTATGACGATCGATCTCGGCTTCGCCTGGATGAAGCTTCGTGATGGCTCCGAAGCCAGCATCGTTGACGTCCCAGGCCACGAGCGTTTCATCAAGAACATGCTTGCGGGTGTGAGCGGCATTGACCTAGCTCTGCTGGTGGTCGCGGCCGACGAAGGCGTTATGCCCCAGACTCTGGAGCACCTGGCCATTCTCGACCTGCTGGCCATCGATCAGGCGCTCATCGTCATCACCAAGGCCGATACCGTGGACGCGGAATGGATGGAGTTGGTTAAGGATGACATCCTCGAGGCGGTCGCAGGAACCACTCTCGAGGATTCCCCTCTAGTTGTTTGCTCCGCCGTCAGCGGAGAAGGGCTCCCGGAGCTGCGAGCCGCAATTGAGGCTGCCTTGGCGAAGGCCCCTCTCAAACGCGACCTCGGCCGGCCACGTCTGCCTATCGATCGCGCCTTTACCGTCGTCGGTGCAGGCACGGTTGTAACAGGGACTCTCACAGACGGCGCCCTCCAAGTTGGTGACTCGGTCGAAGTGCTGCCGAGTTATGTGGGAGGACATCTGACCGCTCTCCGTGGACGAATTCGCGGTCTGCAGATGCATCGTTCTAAGGTCGATCGTGCCTTGCCGGGTACAAGAACTGCAGTGAATCTCGTAGGGTTGGAGCCTTCACAACTGTCACGCGGCCAGGTCCTCGCATTGCCAGGCATCCTTCAGCCTTCGATTGCGGTGGACGTGCACCTCAAGGCGATTTCGTATCTGATGCGGCCGATACGCCACAACCTCCACATCACGTTCCACTGTCTATCCAGTGAAGTGCCTGGCCGCCTGCGCTTGCTGGAAAGAGACGCTTTGGCGCCAGGCGAAGCGACGTGGGCACAGATTTTGCTTTCAGAGCCTGTCGCAGTGCTTAAGGGGGATCGTTTCGTTATCCGGGACGCGAACCAGACCCTGGGAGGAGGTGTCATCCTCGAGACGCAGGCACGGCGACACGGTCGCGGTCGCGAGGATGTCATCGGGGGGCTGCGACTGCAGATGGAAGGACGCCCAGGCTCCGTGCTCTTGGCAGAAATTGCGCGTCTTGAGCCCTGCAGCCTTGGCGAGGCTTGCGCACAGACGCCTCTCGATGATGCGTCAGCGCAAAGAGGACTCGAGGAGCTTCTCGCTGAAGGCCTCGTCGTGCGTCTCGGTGAGGCCGGCCAACTGATCACGCAGGCGGGTCTCTCCCGCGCTCGAGAGAAGTTCGAGGCTGCGGTCCGCAGCTTCTTGCAGCGGAATCCCCTGGCGCAAGGAATAGCGCGTGAAGAGGCTCGCAGTCAGCTTGGTTACGATCGTAACGAGTTCAACGATTTACTCGCTCTTTTCCTCAATGAAGGCCTGTTGACCGAAACAGAGGTCTCGATTTCTCTGCCAGGCTGGACCCCGAGACTGTCGCCGGTGGAGGAAAAGCAGGCGGATGCATATCTTGCCACCCTCCGAGAGTCTCCCTATTCGCCACCCACCGAGAATCGGATCGACAAGGATCTGATGACGTATCTCATTACAAGTGGGGCGGTCGTGGATGTCGGCGGCGGCGTGGTCTTTGTCAGGGAAGCCTTCGACGCCATGTCTGCTGCAGTGATTGCAGTTCTCCAGGAGAAGGGAACCATCAGCCTGCCAGAGGTGCGAGACCTCTTTGCCACCTCCCGTCGCTACGCACAATTCTTGCTCGAATATCTCGATGCAAAACGGCTTACTCGTCGGCGAGGTGATGAACACGTCCCAGGTCCCGCGTTTGCTGCCTCGCCACGAGAGGAACGAGCGGCCCAACTGACAGTAGATGCACCTGGTTGCTGAGCGTCGTCGATCTTTCGGCTCGTAGGATCGGCGGTTAGAATCCTGGGGTTCAGCCGCCCAGTAGAGGAGCGCAGCTGCCCCTATCGGGAAAGAGCATCGCGAA